>CP130740.1:0-2507500 GCA_031222025.1 Eubacteriaceae bacterium ES2
ATGGATACTTCGTTTGAAAAAACTTGGGAATCAGCCCTGAATATTATCAAAGAAAATATCGGGCAAACCAGTTTCAATACCTGGTTTCGTTCCATCAAGCCAATTAAATTCATTAATAATACCTATTATTTTCTGGCCGAAAATGAATTTGAAAAAGGAATCCTGGAAAGCCGCCACCTACCGCTGATCACAAACGCTCTGGCCGAAGTGACCGGCAATAACTCGTCAGTCAGACTGATCCTGAATGAGGATGAATTAGCAGATACTACAGAAGTATTGCCGACTGAAACCATTCAACCCAGTCAAAAAACGACTGCCATGAATCCCAAATATACCTTTGACTCTTTTGTTATCGGTGAAAATAACCGCTTCGCCCATGCTGCCTGTGTTGCTGTTTCCGAAGCTCCGGCTGAACGTTACAATCCTCTATTTATCTATGGCGGTGTTGGACTGGGCAAAACCCATCTGATGCAGGCAATCGGTCATTATATTTTATCCTACGCACCGAATAAAAACGTTATTTATGTATCATCAGAAAAGTTTATCAATGACTTTATTGATGCCATTCAAAATAAAACCAATACGGCTTTTATCAATAAATACCGCAGTGCCGATATTCTTTTAATTGATGATATTCAGTTTCTATCTAATAAAGAAGCAACCCAAATTGAATTTTTTCATACCTTTAATACCCTCTATCAGGAAAACAAACAGATTGTTATCAGCAGTGACCGTCCACCCAAAGAAATTCCCAGTCTGGAAGAACGGCTGCGGTCGCGCTTTGAAAGCGGACTGATTACGGATATCTACGCGCCAAATTTTGAAACCCGTATTGCTATATTAAGAAAAAAAGCCGCTTCATTTAATGATGAAATCCCCAATGAAGTTTTAAGTTTTATTGCCGACAGCATCCATTCCAATATCAGAGAGTTGGAGGGCGCTCTAACCACCGTTTTTGCCTACTCAAAACTGCATAAGGTGCCCATTAATCTGGAATCATCCAAAAATGCCTTAAAAGATATCTTCAGAAAAAAAGATGAAATTATTATTTCAGCCGACTATATAAAGGAAGTGACGGCAAAATATTTCAATATCTCGGTGGAAGACATCAATTCCAAAAAAAGAACCCGGGCTATTGCTCTGCCAAGGCAGGTAGCCATGTATTTAACCCGAGAAATGACCGATTTATCACTGCCCAAAATTGGTGAAGAATTTGGCGGCCGCGACCATTCTACGGTTATTCACGGCTGTCAGAAGATTGGCGAGGAAATGGACAACAGTACCGACTTTAAAAACCTGATCCTACGTATTCAAAGAGAAATCAATGGCAACTAGGCTGTGGATATCTGTTTATGATTTATAGAAATTCTGATGAGTTATCCACAGTTTATCTACGCTTTAAAAGTCAGGCTTTTTCTTTCGTTACGCCATTATTAAACTTATCCACATCATAAACAGCCCTTATTATTACTATTATTATTTATATATCTATTAAATTAAATACTAGAGAGAGGTCTAAACCATGAAATTCAGTTGCTCAAAAGATGAATTAATGAATGCCTTGAATATTTGTCAAAAGGCCGTATCAAACAAAACCAGCAACCCTTTATTAGAAGGGATTTTATTTAAAACTTACGATCAGACGTTATTACTGCGAAGCACCAATCTGGAAATTGGTATTCAAATTGTGATTGATGCGGACGTTTCAATCGAAGGCGAAATTGTTATAAAATCCAGCCTGATTGGTGAGCTGATCAGAAAATTGTCCGGATCTGAGGTTTTTATTGAAACAACTTCTAAAAATCAGGTTAAAATCGATTGTCTGATGTCAAATTTCACCATTAAAGGCTTAGCGTCTGATGAGTATCCGCAGTTTCCGGAAGTCATTGATGACTACAGCTTTTCCATTGATGCAGAAATTTTAAAAGATTTGATTAGAGGCACTATTTTTGCGGTTGCCGTTATCGAAAATATTCCCGTGCTGACAGGTGTCAAGGTTGAAATAAGTGAAGATAACATTAATCTGATTGCCATGGATGGTTACCGTCTGGCTTTCCGTACGGCTAAATTAATGAATGCTCTGGAAGATCCTAATAGTGTTATTATCCCATCTAAATCGTTGGCAGAAATTGCCAAAGTTATTGCAGCTTACTCAGGTGAAGTCGTCGTTAAATTTTCAAAAAACCAGATCTTTTTTGAAATGGATAAAATTCAATTCACTTCGAGGCTGCTGGAAGGAGATTTTATTGATTATAAACAGATTATTCCTAGTGAAAAGACCAGTCATGTTAAGGTAAATCGCAAACTGCTGATTGAAAGCAGCGAGCGGGCAGCACTGCTGGCTCGCGAAGGTAAAAATAATCTGATCAAACTGGATTTTAATCAGGAACAGCTGATTTTGACTTCCAATGCCGCTGAGATTGGCGATGTCTTTGAAGTGATTCCAATAGTCAATGAAGGTGAAGCGATTAAAATTGCCTTTAACTCAAAATATCTGATTGAAGCCTTAAAAGCCATTGAAGAAGAAGACCTGATTATTAATATGACCACTTCTGTCGGACCGGGCGTTTTACTGCCCCAAGAAGGTTCAGAATTTGTCTATCTGATTTTACCGGTGCGGGTTGCCGAATAGGTAAGTATCGGAATGCAGTGATTTGCTTAAACTTAATTTTGAAGTCTATATGAATGCAAAAGATTTACGCATTATTTTAGACTTCTTTTTATTTTTGTGTTATAATGATCAAGGTCTAACATTAAATTACAAAATATGATGATTTTTGGTGGAAATAAGGGGGATTTTTAGGATACTCCTTTATTTTTGTCGTAATTTAACAATAATGGGGAAAACATGGAAATAATTGAGATAAATACCGAATACATAAAACTCGATCAGTTGCTCAAATTTGCTGCTGTGGTGGGTAATGGCAGTGAGGCCAAAATGGTGATTCTGGATGGTTTAGTTAGCGTCAATGGCCAAATATGTACACAGCGCAACAAAAAAATCAGGCCCGATGATGAGGTTTTGGTCGAGGATTATGGGAAGCTGATCGTTAAAGGTCTGTAATGATCATTAAGGAATTAAGTCTGATCCAGTATCGGAATTATTTAAATGAAAATTTTTCATTCTCACCAGGACTCAATGTGATCATCGGTGATAACGCTCAGGGAAAAACCAATCTGATCGAATCGATTTATCTGTTGTCGCGGGGATATTCTCATCGTGGTTCAGCAGTCAGTGAGCTGATTCACTTTGATAAGCCCGATTTTTCGGTTAAAGCAACAATCTTAAAAGATCAGGTAAGCCATCTTTTAAGTGCCAGAAGTCAAAATGGTAAGAAGCAAATTTTACTAAATGGCAAAACAGCTGATCGGGAAAAAACAGGCAGCGTTTTAACAACGATTCTTTTTGAACCGGGGGATTTAAAAATTGTCAAGGAAGGGCCGGATAAGAGACGGCGCTTTTTAAACGAAGAAATTTCCGGATTTAATCCCCAGTATCATTATTTGATTAAAAATTATGATAAAGTTCTGATGCAGCGTAATCAACTGCTTAAAAATATTCAGTTTAATAAAAGTCTCTTGACCACTCTTTCAATCTGGAACGAGCAGCTGATTGATCTGGGCATTAAAATTATCAGGCAGCGGGTAGCCTATCTGCATCGCTTAAATCGAGAAGCTGGTAGCCTCTATCAGATCCTTTGCCAGGGAAAAGAGCAGCTCACCCTTTATTATCATAATAATATCATTGATTCTCTGGATGAACTAAATCAGTTAAAAGAAAAGTTTGAGCAAAAACTTAAAAATTTTGAAGATCAGGAAATTGCCAAAGGAGCAACGATTTTTGGGCCCCATGTGGATGATATGCTGATTATGATTGATCAGAATGACGCCAGACGTTTCGGTTCTCAGGGACAGCAGCGTTCGGCCGCCATAGCCTTAAAGCTTTCACAAATTAAAATTGTTCAAAGTCAGACAGGATCTTTACCTGTCGTTTTACTTGATGATATCTTTTCCGAACTGGATGAGAAAAGACGTAACAATATTCTTCAATTAATCAAGGATAATCAGTCTTTTATTACCGGCACCGAAGATATTTCGGGTTCGGAAGGAATGACTAAAAAAGTCATTATCATCCATCAGGGAAAAGAGTTATAAATTAGGAGGAATACATGACAGAAACGAAAAAAAACACCTACACCGCGGATCAGATCCAGGTGCTGGAAGGACTGGAAGCAGTTCAGAAGCGCCCGGGTATGTATATCGGCAGCACTGGTTCGAGAGGGCTTCATCATCTGGTTTACGAGGTTGTTGATAACAGTATCGATGAGGCGCTGGCGGGTTTTTGTAAAAATATCGAAGTGACCATCCATGAGGATGATGCCATTACCGTTGTTGATGATGGCCGCGGGATCCCTACTGGGATGAATCAGGCCCAGGGTAAAACCGGGGTGGAACTGGCCCTGACGGTTTTACATGCCGGTGGTAAATTTGGCGGCGGCGGCTACAAGGTATCCGGGGGGCTTCACGGTGTTGGGGTATCGGTTGTTAATGCCTTATCAGAAAGCTTAATCGTGGAAGTCAGACAAAATGGAAAAGTCCACCAGCAGAAATTTGAAAAGGGTGCGCCAGTTACGGATTTAACGATTGTTGGTGATACCAAAAAAACCGGAACCACAGTCTATTTTAAGCCGGATAAGGATATTTTTGATGAGACAGAATATGATTTCGATATTCTGGAACATCGTTTAAGAGAACTGGCTTTTTTAAATAAAGGCGTTTGTATTACCCTGATTAATGAAAAGGAAAGTCCTAAACGAGTTGAAAAATACTGTTATCAGGGGGGATTCATTCTTATGTGGAGTTTATGAACCGCAATAAGGATAAACTCTATGATAAAATCACTTATTTTGAAGTGGAACAGGATTCTTATATTGTTGAAGTTGCCTTTCAGTATACGACCAGTTATTCAGAAAATATTTTTTCTTATGCCAATAATATCAATACCCCAGAGGGGGGAACCCATCTGAATGGTTTTAAAAGCGCTTTGACGCGTACGATTAATAATTATGCCAAAAAAAGCGGCTTCTTAAAAGGCAATGACAAGAACTTTACCGGCGAAGATACTCGCGAGGGTTTGACTGCCATTGTCAGTGTCAAGCTTTTAGATCCCCAGTTTGAAGGTCAGACCAAGTCCAAGCTTGGTAACACCGAAGTAAAGGGGATTGTTGAAACCATTGCTGGTGAAGAAATGGTTGCTTTTCTGGAGGAAAATCCGGGAATTGCCAAAAACATCATCGAGAAGATACAGTCAGCGGCAAGAGCCCGTGAAGCGGCTAAAAAAGCCCGCGAATTTACCCGAAGAAAAAGTGCTCTGGATTCGACTTCACTGCCGGGAAAACTGGCAGACTGCCGGGAAAAAGACCCGGCCCTGTCCGAAATCTATATCGTCGAAGGGGATTCCGCCGGTGGTTCGGCAAAATCCGGCCGTGACTCCAAGAGTCAGGCAATTCTGCCTTTGCGTGGTAAAATTCTTAATGTTGAAAAGTCACGTTTGGATCGTATTTTATCGACTGATTCATTAAAATCGATGATTATTGCTTTTGGTACCGGGGTAGGGGATGAGTTTAATCTGGAAAAAGCCCGTTACCACAAGATTATTATCATGACGGATGCCGATGTCGATGGCGCCCATATCAGGACCCTGCTGTTGACCTTTTTCTATCGTTATATGCGGGGGCTGATTGAAGCTGGCTATGTTTACATCGCCCAGCCGCCACTGTATAAGATCACTCAGGGCAAGAGTATTGATTATGCCTATACCGATGCGGATCTGGAACGTAAACTGGCTGATGTTTCAGATCGTTCACGAATCAGTCTGCAGCGTTACAAAGGGTTGGGGGAAATGGATGCTCAGCAGCTATGGGAAACCACCATGGATCCCAGTGTCCGAACGCTGTTGCAGGTTGATGTGGAAGAAGCGTCTTATGCGGATGAAATCTTTACGATCTTAATGGGTGACAAGGTTCAGCCGCGTAAAGAATTTATCGAGCGTAATGCTAAAAAAGTTAAGAATCTGGACATCTAGGGGAGGTAGAATATGGATGATTTAATACAATACGATCGTATCAAGACTGTCAAAATTGAAGACGAAATGAAGAATTCCTATATCGATTACGCCATGAGTGTTATCATCGGCCGTGCCCTTCCGGATGTCCGGGACGGTTTAAAACCGGTCCATCGACGAATTCTTTTCGCTATGAGTGAACTGGGAATGACCCCGGACAAACAGTTCAGAAAATCGGCCCGTATCGTTGGGGATGTTCTGGGTAAATACCATCCTCATGGGGATGCAGCTGTCTATGATGCTATGGTTAGAATGGCCCAGGAATGGTCAACCCGTTACTTAACGGTTAACGGTCAGGGAAACTTTGGTTCCATTGATGGTGACTCTGCTGCGGCTATGCGTTATACTGAAGCAAAAATGGGGAAAATCGCGGTTGAAATGCTTCGAGACATCAACAAAGAAACTGTTGATTTTGTACCTAACTTTGATGAATCAGAAAAAGAACCGTCTGTTTTGCCCGCCAAGTTTCCGCATATTCTGGTTAATGGTTCATCTGGTATTGCCGTGGGGATGGCTACCAATATTCCGCCTCATAATCTGGGCGAAGTGATTGACGGAACCGTTGCTTTTATTGATAATCCCGATATTTCTGCGGATGAACTGATGAAACACATTAAGGGACCTGATTTTCCCACCGGCGGTGTCTTATTAGGAAAATCTGGGATTAAAAGTGCTTATAGAACTGGCCGTGGCAGGGTCAAAGTGCGTGGAAAAGTCGATATTCATACGACCAAAAAAGGCAAAAAACAGCTGATTATTACGGAAATTCCATATATGGTTAATAAGGCCAAACTGATTGAAAAAATAGCTGAACTGGTTAAGGATAAACGAATCGAAGGCATTTCAGACCTGCGTGATGAATCAGACCTAAAAAAAGGTATATCCGTTGTCATTGATCTAAAAAAAGATGCCAATGAAACCATTATTTTAAATCAGCTTTACAAGCATACCCAGCTGCAGGATACTTTTGGCATTATCATGCTGGCCCTGGTTAATAATGAACCCAAGGTTTTAACTTTAAAAGAGGTGCTTTTTCATTATGTTGAGCATCAAAAGGAAATTATTGTCAGAAGAACCCGCTTCGAACTAAAAAAAGCGGAAGCCAGAGCTCATATTCTGGAAGGTTTAAAAATAGCCCTGGATCATATCGATGAGGTAATTGCCTTGATCCGTGCCTCAAAAGATGGAAAAACTGCTAAAGAAGAGCTGATTAAGCGTTTTGCTTTATCTGAAATTCAAGCTCAGGCGATTCTTGATATGCGGCTCCAGCGTTTAACCGGTTTGGAACGGGAAAAAATCGAAGAAGAATATCGTGAGCTGATGGCATTAATCAAAGAATTAAAAGCTATCCTTGCTGATGAGCAGCTGGTATTAAACATTATCAAAGAAGAACTGCTAGAAATTAAAAACAAATATACCGATCCGCGACGAACTGCTTTCGATATTGATGTGGAAGATTTTGACGTGGAAGATCTGATCGAAGAAGAAGAAGTGGTCATCACCATGACTCATATCGGTTATGTCAAACGTATCTCGGCGGATAATTATCGGTCGCAGAAACGCGGCGGCAAAGGAATTACCGCTCTTTCTACCCGGGAAAACGATTTTGTTGAGCATCTTTTCACCACCACGACCCATCATTATCTGATGTTTTTCTCAAATTTCGGTAAAGTTTACCGTATGAAGGCCTTTGAAATTCCTGAAGGTGGAAGAACCGCCAAGGGTACGGCCATCGTCAACCTACTGCCTTTGGAAGAAGGGGAACGTATTGCAACGATGATTCCAGTCAAAGAGTTTGACGAAGAAAAATGCCTGATCATGGCCACTAAACAGGGAATTATCAAAAAGACCAAATTAACCGAATATGATTCTTCGCGTAAAAATGGCATTATTGCCATTAATCTGCGGGAAGACGATGAACTGATCAATGTTCGTCTGGTTGAAGATGATGAAGAAATCATCATGGGAACGCGTTGCGGCTATGCCATTCGCTTTACGTCAGAGGAAGTGCGTCCGATCAGTCGAACCTCCATCGGAGTAAGGGGAATTGAACTTCGTGATGAGGATGTAGTTGTCGGGATGGATATCGTTAAAGATGATCTTTTTGTCTTGTGTGTCAGCGAGAACGGCTTTGGAAAACTATCCCTTGCTGATCTTTATCGTCCGCAAAAACGTGGCGGTAAAGGGGTTCAGACCTATAAAGTCACGAAAAAAACTGGCGCTCTGGTTGGTTTCTGCGTGATTGACCGTGATGGCGAAATCATGATGATTAATAACCAGGGGGTTGTCATTAAACTTGAAGGCAATGATATTTCCGCAGTGGGTCGAAATACTCAGGGTGTAAGACTGATGAAACTGAGCCCGGAAGAGTCCATTATGACGATTTCAAAAGTGTATAAGGAGGATCCGATTGATGAGGAAGATGATCAGTTGACCTTCTGATAAAGGATTTGAAAATGGAAGATTTAATTAGAAAAATTCAGGTGAATTGCCAGGCCAGTAATCAGATTGAAGCGATTAAACTGGCCGCAGGGCCACTCTTTGAAAAAAAGATGGTCAAAGAATCTTTTGTTGATGCAGTGCTGGAAAGAGAGAAAACTTTTCCCACCGGCTTGCCCACTTCAATTGGGGTGGCCATTCCGCATACTGATTCAAAACATGTCATTGACGAAGGCATTTCAATTGTGACCTTAAAAAAGCCAGTGGATTTTAAGGGGATGGGCAATCCCAAGGAAATCGTAGCGGTGGAAATAATAATTTTACTGGCTATTAAAAATCCGGCTAAACAACTGGGTATTTTGCAGAAAATTATTACCATTATCCAAAACAAAGAAATGCTGGAAAAAATTAAAGCAGCAGATGATCCTGAAAAAGTGCATAATTTAATCAGAACTTTTATAGTATAGAAAACCCATCAAATTACTTAAGAACCAGGTCTTTAAATTAGTCTGGTTGAAAGTATGAAAATTTGATATCAATATCGAAGATATTAAAATTTTAAAATAGACTCGTATTGGTTCAGAAAAAAAGAAAAGGAAAGCATATGAAAATTAAAATTGCACCGTCCATGTTAAGTGCAGATTTTGCCAATCTTGAAAGTGATCTAAAAAAAGTGGAAGCAGCAGGAGCTGATTATCTTCATGTTGATATTATGGACGGGCATTTTGTGCCCAATATTACCATGGGGCCGGATCAGGTTAAGCAGCTGCGCCGGGTCACCAGTATTCCCTTTGATGTTCACCTGATGATCAAGCAGCCGCTTTTGTATATTGAAAAGTTTGTTGCGGCTGGTGCTGATCTTATTACCATTCATGTTGAATCCCAGGGGGATACTATGGAAGCCATTGAGCTGATCAAAAAAGGTGGGGTTGAAGCAGGCATTGTGATTTCACCTGATACAGAGGTTTCTGTGATTGAACCTTATCTTGATCATATTAGCTTGGTTTTAATTATGGGTGTTTATCCGGGCTTTGGTGGCCAGTCATATATACCTGCTACCACGGAAAAAATTAAAGCTTGTAAAAAATTGATTGGAGATCGCCCCATAGATATTCAAGTGGATGGTGGCATTAACTTTAAAACCTTAAAAGAAGTAGTCGCAGCTGGTGCTACGATTGTGGTTTCCGGCTCCTGTCTTTTTAATGGCGATATGAAGGAAAATATTAATAAGTTCAAATCAATCATCAGAGATTAAGCAAAGTGGAGGAGACAATGAAACGTGTTTTGGTAGCCTGCGGGACAGCGTTGGCAACATCGACGGTGGTGGCAAAAAAAATTGAACAGATCTCAAAGGACAATGGCATTGCTTGTCAGATTGTTCAGGCAAAGGCTGCTGATGCAGTAAAAAAAGCGCAGGAATTTCAGCCTGATCTGATTGTGTGTACCTGTGCCCTTGAAGGGGATTTAAATATCCCAATTATCAATGGACGAGCTTTTTTAACCGGTATCAATGTTTCAAATATTACGCAAGAGCTGCTTGCAATCCTTTCTGAAAAATAAAAGCGGGTGTGATATGTAAAATCGCCGGCTTTTGAAACTAAAGGAATCCCCCAAAATACAGACTCGTATTTTGGGGGATTCTTTTAGTTTAGACTGGCAATTTAAGCTAGATCCAGGCCCGCGACAATCTCATCAATTCCACTGATAATATGATTAGGTCGATATGGAAATTGATTAACTGTTTCCCTTGTTGATACACCGCTTAAAACCAGGATAGTTTCCAAGCCTGACTCAATCCCGGCAATAATATCGGTATCCATCCGGTCACCGATAATTGCTGCTTCTTCACTATGAACCCCCAGTTTTTTAATGCCTTTGCGCATCATTAAAGGGTTAGGTTTTCCGACATAATAGGCTTCTTTTCCGGTTGCCAGTTCAATAGGGGCAACAAAAGCCCGGCAGGCCGGGATAATACCGTCTTCGGTGGGGCCGGTCAGGTCAGGATTGGTGGCAATTAGTTTAGCCCCTTTCTGAACCAGTTTGACAGCCCGGATAATGGAGTCGTAATTGTATGAACGAGTTTCGCCAAAAACAACATACTCCGGGTTAACATCATTCATAGTAATGCCGACTTCATAAAGGGCGTTGACCAGACCGGGTTCGCCAATCACAAAAGCGGAACATTGGGGTGACTGTTCGTTTAAAAATTTGGCGGTGGCTAAGGCGCTGGTATAAAAATGACTTTCGTCAATTTCCAGTCCTAGACGGTGGAGTTTTTCTTTAAGTTCACGTGGTGAACGTTCGCTGGAATTTGTCAGAAAGAGAAAATTTTTATCAGTATCATAAAGCCAGTTAACAAATTCAGGAACCCCGGGCAGCAGACGGTTGCCATGATAGATGACACCGTCCATATCACAGATAAACCCATGTTTGGATAAAATACGTTCTTTTAAATATTCGTTCATCGATTAACCTCTCTTATATTAATGCTTGACGCATATAGGATAGCAATTACTTCTACAAAATCTCAAATACAAGATTAAAGTAAATTTAAACACCAGAGTACCGACAATTGGCCTTTCAGGAGTAAAGGTCGTTGTATGCGCATGGATACCTGTTTCTATTAAAGCATGAATTTCTGAAAAGTAAAAGACATTTTAGTAAAAGTTTGGTAAAGCGTAAACGAAGGGCAAAATTTTTTACCGGTTGTGTAAGTATTTATATGATGGCCTGTGATAGACTTAAACTTAAGAAAAATGGAGGGGTATAGAAAATGGATGATATCTTAAAACAGTATGATGATATGCGGGTTATGCGTATGGTTAAAAAACAGCTGATCGAATGTGATAAAAAACTGGAACTTTTAAAAACCGAATATGAGGAAAAAGACGATGCCCTGCTGGCTCTGGGGATTAAAAAAGAAGTCACCAATCGGGTTGTGGATGATGAAGCCATCAAGACTTTAATGACTCGGCTGAAGGAGCTGGAGACAGATATTAAGACAGTGGAAGAGGATAAAAGTAATCTTTCCATGTATAATGTTTATTCAAGAAAATAAATGCCTTGATTTTTTAAACATAATTAGGTATGATACTTTAAGTAAAACACAAATGGGGTACACCACCAAAAGGGTGTAAACTCCGTTTGTGTTTTTTTTTTTGAAAAGGAGGCAGTATGCGTTTTAATGGAATAGAATTTAACCTGGATAATCCAATTCCTTTAAGGGAGTTTTTGCGGGATCAGGCTATAGATTCTAATGGTATGGGGCTTGTTGTTAATGGTCAGGTCATCACCGCTTGCGACTACGATCAGATTATTCTCGTGAATGATGATCAATTGGAGCTGGTTCGCTTTGTCGGCGGTGGTTGAACAGAAAGTGAGGAAAAATGGATCAATTAAAACTTGGAAAATATACGTTTAATTCTCGTTTCATCATGGGGTCAGGGAAATTTTCACTGCCGATGATTGAAGCAGTGATCAAGGAGGGACGATCGGAAATTGTGACCCTGGCACTACGCAGGGCCAATATCGGCGGAGAAGAAAATATCCTTGATTTTATCCCTGAGCATGTCAAACTGCTGCCCAATACTTCTGGTGCCAGGACTGCTCAGGAAGCCGTTAAAATTGCCAAACTGGCCAGGGAGATTAATGGCTGTGACATGGTAAAAATTGAAGTAATTCGCGACAGCAAATATCTTTTGCCGGATAACCAGGAGACAATCAGAACCACTGAAATACTGGCCAATGATGGTTTTGTGGTCCTGCCATATATGTATCCGGATTTGAATGTGGCCAGAGACTTAGTTAGTGCCGGGGCGGCGGCAGTCATGCCCCTGGCATCGCCAATCGGCAGTAACAGAGGTTTATCGACCATCGATTTTATTCAGATCCTAGTGGATGAAATTGACTTGCCAATAATTGTTGATGCGGGGATCGGCAAACCGTCAGAAGCCTGTCAGGCGATGGAAATGGGGGTGGATGCCATCATGTGCAATACGGCGATTGCCACTGCCGGTAATATTTCCCTAATGGCCAAAGCTTTTTGTCTGGCTATTAAAGCCGGTCGAAATGCATATTTGTCAAAACCGGGTCGTGTTCTGACAAAGGGGGCCCAGGCTTCCAGCCCTTTGACTGGATTTTTGGAGGCATAAATGAGTATTTTCGATTATCAAGACCATATGGAAATTATTGAATCCGAGCTGATGGAAAGTGTGCTGAATCAGATCAAAGATTGTGATTTTGAAAGATATACAGAAAAGGATGTTATGATTGTCCTGGAAAAAATTTCGGTGGGCATCGAAGACTTGCCAATCCTTTTATCACCAGCCGCATCATCTCAGCTTGAAAACATGGCCCAAAGAGCAACTGCAGATACAAAAAAGCATTTCGGCAATAATGTTTCTTTATTCACCCCCCTCTATATTTCAAATTACTGCGAAAACCACTGTCTCTATTGCGGCTTTAACTGCCATAATAAAATATTAAGAGCAAAACTGACAGATGACGAGATTGAAAGAGAATTAAAAAGTATCGCTGCGACAGGGCTTAAAGAAATTCTTTTACTGACCGGCGAATCGCGGAAACACTCGGGTCTATTATATATTGGTAAAGCGGTCGAATTAGCCAGTCGCTATTTTTCTACGGTGGGCATCGAGATTTATCCCCTCAATACTGAAGAGTATGCCTATCTAAAAAACTGCGGTGCTGATTTTGTTTCAGTTTATCAGGAAACCTATGATCTTGAAAAATATGATCTGGTTCATCCTGCCGGAGCTAAACGGGTTTTTCCCTATCGCTTTAATGCCCAGGAAAGAGCTTTAAGAGGAGGTATGCGGGGAGTTGCTTTTGGCGCGCTGCTGGGATTAGATGATTTTAGAAGGGATGCGCTGGCAACTGGCATACATGCCTATTTGATCCAAAAGAAGTATCCCCACGCGGAGATTGCATTCTCAACGCCGAGAATTCGCCCCTTCATCAATGAAAGTAAAAAAGATCCCCATGCGGTCGGGGAAAGGGAGCTTTTGCAGGTTATGCTGGCTTATCGTCTGCTGATGCCTTTTGCCGGAATTACCATTTCGACCAGAGAAAGGGCTCATTTTAGGGATCATGTGATTGGCATGGTGGCGACAAAAATATCGGCCGGTGTCAGCGTGGGGGTTGGTGGCCATGAATCAAGTGAAAAAGGTGATGAGCAGTTTGAAATTTCCGATCCGCGGACGGTAAAAGAAGTACGTGAAATGATTGTCGGCAGAGGGCTCCAGCCTGTTTTTACAGATTATATCAGGGTTTAGCCATGCTTTTCTATGTGAGTAATCAAAAATTATGCAAAGGTGACTTTTTAGCAAGGATCAGTCAATTGGCAGCTGGAAAGCCGGATGCGATTATTTTAAGAGAAAAGGATTTATCCCGGGCAGACTTTTATGAGCTGGCCATTCAGATCAAAGAAATCTGTGCAAAAAATCAGGTTAAGTTGATTATTAATCAGGATATTGACACGGCAGCAAAAGTGTCTGGTAATGTCCAACTTTCCATGGATCATTTTATGAATTTTCAAGGTGATTTTAAGTCATTTAAGTCCCTCGGTGTTTCCGTTCATTCGGTTGAAGAAGCTAAAAAAGCACAAAAAAAAGGCGCGTCTTACTTAATTGCCGGTCATATTTTTGCGACCGACTGCAAAAAAGGACTTAGTCCCAGAGGTCTAGATTTTCTAGCGGCTGTCTGCCAGGCGGTAGCAATTCCAGTTTTTGCCATTGGCGGGATTAATGACAAACGCTATCCCTTAGTTTTAAAAGCTGGTGCGGCTGGGGCCTGTATCATGAGTGAAACGATGGTTTGTCAAGATCCCCAATCCCTGGCAGATCGCTATCGAAAAAATTTGTAAAACAAATAAATGATATCTTGTAAAATATTAAAACTTGACAGTTTTGACATTACATGCTAAAGTTTATGCAATTGAATAATCTTCAGGGCAGGGTTCAATTCCCTACCGGTGGTGATAGCCCACGAGCCGTAAGGCATGATTCGGTGAAATTCCGAGGCCGACAGTATAGTCTGGATGAAAGAAGATAATAAAGTTTGTCATTTGCTCTGAAATGTTTTGCATTTCAGAGTTTCTTTTTGCGGAAAATGAAGCCGTGCAAACAAATAAGCCAGCCAGCCCTGAATTAAGAGGTATCTCTTAAGATTCAGGGCTGGCTGGCTTATTTGTTTATAAGGCGAAGCTACGACGAGTGCAGCGATAGCGAAACGAGTGCACGGCTTAGCCCATTGCACAAAAAAATGAGGTGAGAAAAATTAACGATCAGGAATATATGACTATCGCTTTAAAACTTGCGAAAAAGGGCAAAGGAAAGGTTAATCCTAATCCATTGGTCGGAGCAGTGATCGTCAAAAAAAATCAGATTATTGGTCAGGGCTGGCATGAAAAATTTGGTGGCCATCATGCCGAGATTAATGCCATTAAATCCTGTCAGACAGATATTGAAGGAGCGACCCTTTACGTCAATCTGGAACCCTGTTGTCATTTTGGCAAAACGCCCCCCTGTACTCAGGCCATTATTGAAAAGAAAATCAAAAAAGTGGTGATCGGCACTCTGGATCCTAATCATCTGGTAGCCGGAAAAGGCGTTAAAGTGCTTAAAGAAGCTGGAATTGAGGTGGTAACCGGGGTTTGTCAGGATGCATGTTTAACGCTTAATCAAGTTTTTTTTCATTTTATCCGTACCAATCGTCCTTATGTGTTATTGAAATATGCCATGAGTCTGGACGGCAAAATCGCCACCCGAACTGGCGATTCAAAGTGGATTTCCGGTTCGGCCTCCCGCGACAGAGTTCAGGCGCTTCGCCATGAGATGATGGGGATTATGGTTGGCATCAATACCGTGATAAAGGATGATCCGCGTTTGAGCTGTCGGCTGGAAAATGGTCACCAGCCAGTCAGAATTGTTTGTGATACTCATCTTAGAATGCCAGCTAATGCCCATTTGGTTAAAACAGCTCGAGAAGCAGTCACCATTATTGGGACTGCCAGCGAGGATCTTGAAAAAATTAGACAATTTGAAAAAGCGGGCTGCCAGATTTTCAGGGTCCCCCATAAAGCAGGTCATCTTAATTTAAAAACTTTTATGGAACAGTTGGGCAAAGCATCAATTGACGGCATCTTGCTGGAAGGAGGCGGGACTTTAAATGAGAGTGCCCTGCGTTTAGGGCTTGTCGAAGCCATCACTGTCTTTATGGCGCCAAAAATAATTGGCGGAAAGGCTGCTAAAACGCCGGTTGAAGGCATCGGTATAGAGAGTATGCAGGACGCGCCGGCCTTTAATTTAACAAAAATGCAAAAATTTGATCAGGATATCTGTCTCGAATATCGAAAGAGGTGAAAATTTGTTTACAGGAATAATTGAAGAAAAGGGCCTTATCAGCCGGGTTTTACCGTCTGGGTCCTCACAACAGCTTTGGATTAGGGGAGAAAAAATTTTTGATGATCTGAAGCTGGGTGATAGTGTGGCTGTTAATGGAGTCTGTCTGACCGTCGCGGCTTTAAAGAGCGATCAGTGGATGGCAGATGTCATGCCGGAAAGTCTTCGTCGCAGCAGTCTTTATAAACTACAGGCTGGGGATTTTGTCAATCTGGAGCGGGCAATGAAAGCCGATGGTCGCTTTGGGGGCATCTGGTGTCCGGACATATTGATGGCGTCGGGAAAATTACCGCCATCAAAAGAGAAGACAATGCGGTGCTTTTTGAAATCTGGGCCGATCAAAAAATACTGTCTTATATGATCGAAAAAGGCTCAATTGCCATTGATGGCATCAGTCTGACCCTTAGCTTTGTCGGCGACCAGGCTTTTGGGTTTTCGGTGATTCCCCATACTATAAAGGAAACGGTTTTAGGCGATAAAAAAGTAGGTGATCCGGTCAATCTGGAAAACGATCAGATCGGAAAATATGTTAAGAAATTTATAGATGGGATATCAAAGAAAGTTGAACCCGCCAGTTCTTTGACTATGGAATTTATTAAACAAGCGGGATTTTAAGCTTGTAAAGTGGCTTTATTGCGGCATTGTGAATCATTAGTAATCTAAGCAATGACGTATTTTATAGATTAATTTAATCATTTGAGGAGGAGAAAAATGTTTAATACGATTGAAGAAGCCCTTGAGGATTTAAGACAGGGCAAAATAATTATTGTAACGGATGATGACGATCGGGAAAATGAAGGGGATTTTGTCTGTGCAGCGGAGTTTGCCACCACCGAGAACATCAATTTCATGGCGATCCATGGCAAAGGTTTAATCTGTATGCCCATGAGTTTGGACCTGGTCGAAAAACTTAATATTCCCCAGATGGTCAGTGATAATACCGATAATCATGCTACGGCTTTTACGGTATCCATTGATCATATCGATACGACCACCGGGATCTCTGCTGAGGAACGCTCAGTTACTGCTATCAAAGCGATGGATGATGAAGCCAGACCTGAGGATTTTAGACGGCCGGGACATATGTTTCCCCTGCTGGCCAAAGAGAATGGGGTTCTGGAGCGTAATGGTCATACCGAGGCAACTGTCGATCTGATGCGGTTAGCTGGTCTGAAGGCCTGTGGCCTCTGTTGTGAAATTATGCGCCAAGACGGGACCATGATGCGCACACCAGAGCTTAAGCAAATCGCCAAACAATTTAAGCTGAAATTCATTACCATCAAAGATCTGCAGAATTACCGCAAGCAGCATGAAAAACTGGTCGATCAGGTTACCCGAACCAGCCTGCCAACCCGCTACGGTAATTTTGAAGCCTATGGCTATATCAACCGTTTAAATGGAGAACATCACGTAGCCCTGGTAAAAGGGGAAATCGGCGATGGTAAAAATTTATTGTGTCGGGTGCATTCTGAATGTCTGACTGGTGATGCCTTCGGATCAAGCCGCTGTGATTGTGGAGATCAGCTGTCAGAAGCGCTAAAAGCTATTGA
The DNA here is from genome assembly GCA_031222025.1 of Eubacteriaceae bacterium ES2. Classification (GTDB taxonomy): domain Bacteria; phylum Bacillota; class Clostridia; order Eubacteriales; family Eubacteriaceae; genus Acetobacterium. The sequence continues at coordinate 17,532 of CP130740.1, forward strand.
AGCGGAAGGACGGGGAATTTTATTGTATCTTCGTCAGGAAGGAAGAGGCATTGGTCTGATTAACAAACTAAAAGCTTATGCTCTGCAGGATCAGGGGATGGATACAGTGGAGGCTAATCTGGCCCTGGGATTTGCTGAAGATCTGAGAGAGTATTATATTGGGGCGCAGATTCTTAGGGATCTCGGAGCAGCAGAATTAAGGCTTTTAACTAATAATCCGGAAAAAATTGACGGTCTGGCAGATTTTGGACTAAAAGTGATCGAGCGGGTGCCCATCGAGATTGAAGCATCAGAACACGACCGCACCTATTTAAAAACGAAACAGGATAAGATGGGGCATTTGCTGCATGTAGTGGGTTAAAATGCTTAACTTAAAGTTATTGGATACAAACGAATAACACTTTTGGTTAGGGTGCCGTAAGTATTTTGAAATTAAGTTCAAGCTGAATGGGGTCTGAAATCATTTATCAATTCTATAGTAGTATCTGAAAATTTTTTTCACCCTAACCATTTTTAGATCAGAATAAAGAACAAGGACATAGTTCATTATTATAAGAATTTATTAAAAAATTTAGAGGAGTTAGTATGAATATTTTTGAAGGTCAGTTAGTAGCACAAAAGATTAGAGTTGGGATTGTAGCGGCACGCTTTAACGAATTTATTGTTTCAAAGCTTTTAAGCGGAGCTGTGGATGGATTAAAACGTCATGGTGTTGAGGATGATGATATTGATGTGGCCTGGGTGCCCGGAGCTTTCGAGATTCCTTTGATTGCCGGTAAAATGGCCAATTCTAAAAATTACGATGCCGTTATTTGTTTAGGAACAGTAATTAGGGGTTCAACTTCTCATTATGATGTTGTCTGCAACGAGGTAGCCAAGGGTACCGCCCAGGTTTCACTAAATTCCGGCATACCAGTAATTTTTGGTGTTTTGACGACTGAAAATATCGAACAGGCCATTGAACGGGCCGGTACCAAAGCTGGAAATAAGGGTTATGAATCGGCTCTTTCGGCCATTGAAATGGTCAATCTGATCAAAGTCGCAGCCATATAAAATACAGAAGACAAAGATAAAGCCCACTTGTTTTTTGTAACAAAAGGCAAAAAAATGCATCAGAAGGTAAAATAGTCGATTTATTGACGCCAATGCTTTATGATATGAGCAGAGGAGGAAAAGTGATGAAATTTATTTTTAAAACCGATTTGAACCTTGCTAAAGATTCGGCACTGATTGTGACGCATCCCGAAGAACAGGCACTTAAAAAACAAATTGAAGGTTTACTTCAACACAGCAAAAAAACGATCATCGTAATTGATGGACTGAATAACCGCAATGTTCAAGTTCCTGTTGACTCTATTCTGGTGATTGAATCGGAAGAACGAATGTGCAATTTGCGCTTAAAAAATGGCGACATGTATTTATACAACAAGCGACTAAAGACGGTCGAAGAAGAGTTATTGGCTGATGGTATGATTCGAATAAACAATCAGATGATGGTCAATATTGATGAAGTAAAAGCATTTTCAGCGGCAAGCAATGCCAGAATTGAAGTGACACTGTCAGATGGCAGTAGCTATCTGATCAGCAGATATTATGTGAAAGCATTCAGGAGGGCTTTAGGATGATTAAAAATTTAAGAAGTGCATTTTTTCAGGTTTTTACCTTATCATTAATTTGGATCAGCCTTTTAATGACTATATTTTTAAGTGACAGCCAGATAGCAATAAGTTATATCTGGCATATCATTGGTATTGCGGCAGTTTTTGGAATAATGTTTGGCATTGTCTACACGGTCTTATGGGATTATCTGACACTTAAACCTCTTATAAATATTCTGATTTCATCGATTATGAACACGCTTGGCGGTTTAACTGTTGTGGCCTTGTTTTCGATGCAGATGTTTGATCTGATCAAAGCATGGATTCCGGGCATACTGATTTTAACCATTGTTCTTCATACGATTATCTTTTATTTTATGGCTGGACGGGATGCCAGTAAAAATGCCGAAAAATTAAATACCCTCTTAGGGAAAAAATAGCTTTATAAAGCTATTGCAGTATGTAGATAACCCCGCACCGACCAATTGGATTTCGTAGTCCGCACGCGGCCACAGGAACTATGTTCCTTTTGGCTCGCGGGCAGTCGCCAAATATAAATTAATTTTACTTGGCTCGTTGCCTTCGCGAGTGTTCGCTCCAAGGCGGAGGGTCTGTGCAACTGAAAAGCCAATTGTTGATGCTCAGGCGCTTAAATAAATTTTGTATTTAGTCTGAAATATTGTAGGGTTCTTTTAAAAAAGACCTCTGATCACATAATCTTCGGTGAAAGAATTAGTGATCAGAGGTCTTTTGTCTATAAATGTTTTTGAGACAGTTTTAATAAAGTTCTGATTCAGAAATGGCGCCACTGCTGATGGCTTGATCTTTCAGCTCCTCATAGAGACCAGCCAGGCTGACGGAATAATAAGGCATGGCATAAAAAACGCCAACAATTCCCATAGTTATACCGCTTAAAATAAACCAGCCAAAAAAGCTTAAAACCATCATGAAAATTTCTCCTTTGTGTCCATTAGTGATTCGCATGGAAACTTTAAGGGCTTCAGTAGCCGGCAGATTGTCATATTCAGCCAGCAGATAGGGGTGGCAAAGTAGGCCAGACTTTTAATAATACCGGGGATGACAAATAATAGTGACCATAAGAAAATGAATAATTCCATCCATAGCATGCCACCCAGATTTCTTAAATAGTTTGAAAAACCTAAGGAAAAAATATCTTCCAGCATAGGTGTCTGCCCCCGATAAAGGCTGAGACAAAAATGATTGAGGCCCACAATTAACGGTGGGAAAATGAATAGAGATCCCAGACCGCCAACAAAAAAGGTGACACCGGAAGCGGCGCTGATGAGCGCATAGGTAATAAAAACAGCGCCGACTGTAATCCAGTAATTGGGATAAAAGCTTTCTTTGGCCTGTAGTTTAATATCCTGTCGTGATTGCATATAAGTACTCCTTTTAACATATTTATTTATCTGAACGCTATTTATTCAAACAGAACAATAACGAAATTGTTTATTATATTAAGTCATTAAATGAGTTGATGTTTTGAAGGGGCATAAAGTATATTTGATTGACATGCAATATATTCAGTGGTGTTGGATGAGTGGTCTCCGGCGTATTAAAATCCCTCAGGGTATATATCGACCAATTGGATTATCTAGTCTACAAAAAGTCTGGCTGACAAATTAAAAAAAATTAGGCTTCCCAAACCACAAAGTATACGCCATCGGCTCTTTTTTGTCCTTTTCCCAGTTCTAAATGACGCAGAACAGTTAGTTCATTATCGATGGCTTCCGGCGAGCATTTGAACTTTTCCACAAACTGCTGCATCGTGGCGCCGTCTTGCTCCTTCATAAAGCCATAAATTTCTTTTTGAAAGTCGGTCAGGCCATCAAGTCCGGTAAAACCGGATCGTTGACGATCCCGAAGGGCTGATCGAACCGCTCCCGGATCACATTTTTGTAAAACCTTGTGCTGACCCATGGCACAAGTATCACAAAAAATTTTGCCCTTTACTTCATAGATATCATCATCTTCCAGTATGGCTCCACAGCTGACACATTTTTCCATTTTATTTCCTTTCCCGATTGAAATTAATCTAAACCCCAGATAATCAAGTAAAGTTTGAGCTTAAAAGATTACTGCAGAAAGTATCAAAGCTATAGCTGATAAAGATCAATTGCTTAAATCTTAAGGGTTTTTTTATATAATATCATGAGTTTTAATAAAGTAAAAGTAAAAAATCGACTAGGAGTAACTATTCTTATGGAGATAAAAAAGGGAAAATACAGGCATTTTAAGGGACAAGAATATGAAGTTTTGGGGACTGCCATCCACAGTGAAACTTTGGAGCAAATGGTAATTTATCATCCTTTGTATGGTGAGGAAAAAATTTGGGTGCGACCACTTTCCATGTGGAATCAGTTGGTTGAAAAAGATGGCCAAACGCTAAAACGTTTTATGCTGATTGAAGGGGTTGAAGATGAAAATTAAGAATGAGGACCAGTTTTTTAAAGAATTGAAAGCCTTGCTCCAATTAAAAACGGTTAATGGAGATGCAGGCAGTATTACATCAGAGGCCCCTCTGGGTGAAAATATCCAAACGGCGCTTAATTATATGTTGACATTGGGTCAAAAAGAAGGCTTTAAAACAAAAAATCTTGACGGCTATTGCGGATATATTGAAATGGGTCAGGGTCAGGAAATGATTGCCATGTTAACCCATCTTGATACGGTTTCTGTCGGCGATGGCTGGACGGTTCCTCCTTTTGATCTGACCATTAAAGAAGAAAAAGCTTATGGCCGGGGTATCCTTGATGATAAGGGTCCCGCTATGATCTCATTATACGCCATGAAAGCTTTAAAGGATAAAAACTTGAATCGCCGCATTCGCCTAATTATTGGTGGCGATGAGGAAAGCGGTCAGTGGCAGTGTATGGAGCGGTATAAAAAAACAGAAGAAAGCCCCCGCTATTCTTTTTCTCCGGATTCCGGCTTTCCGGCTATCTTTGCTGAAAAAGGGATCATGAATGTTTCGTTTTCACGAAAGACTGATGTAGGAGACGGGCCTTTGACACTATCAGGCGGCAATCAGATTAATGCTGTCCCAGACTACGCTAAAGCCTGTATTGAGGACCGCTGCTATGAAATAAAAGGAAAAGCTGCCCATGCTTCCGAGCCGCAAAAGGGGGTTAATGCCATCCTCAAATTGGCCCAAGTCTTAACTGGACAAGGGGCCATTAATCCGCTGGTCCAACTGCTTAACATGGCAAATAAAGAGGGCTTGAATATTGATCTTTCAGATGACGTTTCGGAACTGACCATTGTGCCTTCAATCGTTAAGGCGGATGAAAAAGAGATGAGTTTACAATGCGACATCCGCTATCCGGTAACCATGGATTCAAGTATTGTATTAGAAAGAATAAAAGCAGCGGTCAACCAGCCCGAGTGGCAGATTGAGATGACTCATGACGTTAAACCCCTGTATGTGGAAAAGGACGGTTTTTTGATTAAAACATTACAGAGCGTCTATCAGGAATTGACTGGAGATTTAAGCGATCCGGTGGTTTCTGGCGGCGGCACCTATGCCCGGGCTTTTAAAAATGCTGTGGCCTTTGGCGGTATTTTTCCCGACGAGGAAAATACCTGTCATCAGAAAGATGAAAATTGGGCTCTCGACAGTATGCGAAAAAACTATGAAATTATTATTGGGGCACTGAGCAAGCTGGCGGAGTAGGGGATTTAAATACCTGAATGACAGGATACTGGTGCTGTTATAAAATTTTTCTTCGTCTGAAAGAATAAAAATATTGCTCAATAAAAGGCCGTTGTCAACCAATAAAAAATATTGGTTGACAACGGCCTTTTTTAGGTTACAATAATTAAGAGGTGAAAAATGTCGACAAAAGAAGAAATTTTAAAAATATTGGAAATTAACCGGGAAAGTTCAATTTCTGGACAAGCCCTGGCCAGCAGCTTGAATATCTCGCGAACTGCGGTCTGGAAAGGCATCAAAGCTTTAAAGGATGAAGGCTATGCCATTGAATCGGTCACTGGAAAAGGTTACTGTTTAAAATCTGAATCCGATCTTTTATCGGCAGAAGGAATTGCTTTGGCCTTAAATGATCCAGATATTAATTTGATTGTTTTAAAAACAGTCGGGTCAACCAATCAGGAGGCAAAAACCCGGGCTATCGCCGGTGCCGCCCATAAAACAGTTGTTTTATCCGAGGAACAGACCGCCGGTAAAGGCCGGATGGGCAGATCCTTTTTTTCGCCTAATCAGACTGGCATCTATATGAGCTTAATTTTAAAACCGGATCTCGCAGCCGCCGATGCGGTTTTGATAACCGCTGGTGCCGCAGTTGGTGTCAGTCGCGGAATAATAAAAGCAACGGGACTGGAGACCCAGATTAAATGGGTCAATGATGTTTACTATCAAAACAAAAAAATATGTGGCATTTTAACGGAAGCCGGTACCGATTTTGAATCCGGCATGCTGTCATACCTGATCATTGGCATTGGGATCAATGTTTTTTCGCCGGAGCATGATTTTCCCGGAGAAATCAGTGGCACTGCTGCAAGCTTATTTAATAAAAAACCAGACAGCTTAACCCGTAACCGTTTGGTGGCGGAAATCATTAATGATGTGTTAAAAATCTGTGATAATTTAGCGGACCGGTCATTTATAGAGGAATACCGAAAGCGTTCCCTGGTGATTGGCCATCAAATTGATGTGATTCGCCGCAACCAGAAAAGTCGTCAAGCAAGGGTTCTGGATATTGATGAAAATGGTGGCTTGATTGTTGAATATGAAAATAATGAAAGAGATATTCTCCATTCCGGGGAAATTAGTATCAGAAAGAAGGAACAATGAAAAAAACATTAGATATTAAAACTTTAAGTATATGCGCATTATTTACCGCGTTAATCACTGTGGGTGCTTACATTAAAGTGCCTTTGCCGGTTATTCCCTTTACCCTGCAAACTTTATTTGTGATCATGGCCGGGATGTTATTGGGCTCAAGAAGGGGTCTCTTGTCCGTGCTGGCCTATATTTTTATTGGTTTGATCGGTTTACCGGTCTTTTCCGGTGGAGGCGGACTGGCCTATGTTTTTAAACCCACCTTTGGCTATATTATAGGCTTTGCCCTGGCGGCTTTTATCGCCGGGAAGATTGTGGAAGGGAATAATTTTAATATTAAGACATTGATTTTATCTGCAACTGCTGGAACGCTGGCAATTTATGCCATCGGCTTGCCCTGGTATTATATCATTATGAATTATTACCTGAATACGCCCTTAACGGTATCGGCTCTGATGATTAGCGGTTTTGTCATGTTTTTACCGACAACGATTATCAAAGGCGCCATTGCCGTGGTTTTGACGAAACGATTAATGCCGGTGATGAAAAGACAGGTGCAAAATTAAAACTGAATGCTAATATAAGCCCCGGATCGGTTTTCAAAATGAATAAAGCCGCCGTGGGCTTTTACTATTTGTCGGACAATTATCAGACCCAGTCCATGTTTTTCCAGTGGGGCGTTTGTAAATGGGGTATTTAGCTGCTTTAGGGTATCTTTGGCAAATCCTTGTCCATTGTCGCTGAGGGTAAAAAGGGCATTTTCATTCTTGATTTCAAAACAGATCTCAATATCACAACCATCAGGATTGTGACAAGTGGCATTTTGAAGAAGATTTAAAATCATCCGCTTTAGGAGTTGTCGGTCACCAGAGAGAGAAAAGGATTCACTTTTAGCATCAATAATTAATGACATCTCATATTGATCGGGAAGTCCCTGATTAATAAAATCCGCCGCGACTTCTCGAAGCAGGGGTGCAAAAAGAACGCTTTCATAATGAATCGGCTGCAGTTCATATTCGAGTTTTGAAGCCAGATTCAGATTTTCAATCAGATTTTTAATCTCAAGTGTTTTTTCACAGATAATATGAGCCTGTTTGCTGTGGCTGGAATCCAGGTTATTTTCAAGATCACTTGCATAACCGAGAATCATTGACAGGGGCGTGCGAATATCATGAGAAATACCGGCTATCCATTGCGTTCGTGTTAAATCCCTTTTTTTAAGGCGCTGATCCTGTTCATTGAGAATTTGAGAAGTATGATTCAGGTTTTTAGATAATTCAGCTGTAATACCCCGGGTTGATAGTTCAATCACTTTCCCGGAAGAGAGATCGGCGATGCCCCTTGAAAGCGGATTTAATTTGCGATAAAGCCAGATTCCAAGCAAAATAGCCAGACAGAAGGCGGCAATCACATTAAGGATTAAGGCATAGAGAATATTTTCGGGAATATGGCCGATAATGACTTCTGGCATGCCAAGGTTGTATCGCCAGTAACTGCCGGGTTGATTACCAAAAACCAGCAGCCCCTGAGGATTCTGCCAAACCCAGACGGGATAGTCATTAAGATACCAGCGGGAAAAAGATGCGACATCATTTATTGAATAGCTATCAGGCAGTTCATCTGGTTTGTTCATTTCCCAGACAACCCTTCCGGAGGGATCGATTAGAAAGGCAAAAGAAAAAAGCTGATTCACTAGAGCTTCGGATTCAGCACTTAAGATAAAACCATTGTCAGAAACAGTAAGACCATTACTTATTTCAAGCAGTTGACTATTTGACGGGTTGAGATCTTGAGGTTGATGCATCAGCCATTGAATGATGAAGAGAATATTCAGACAGAGCAGGGTAAAGGCGATGGTGGCAGCCAGTAAAATTGAGCGGATAATAATTTTTTGTAAAGATTTCATCATTAGTCCTTTGCCAGTTTACAGCCCATTCCCCTAACAGTTAAAAGATACTGAGGGTGTGATGGGTTTTTTTCAATTTTTTCCCGCAGGCGGCGGATATGGACCATCAGCGTGTTTTCATATCCGTAATAACCGTCTCCCCAAGCTGCCTGGCAGATACTATCAGTGGTAACAATATTTCCCCGATTCTCCGAAAGTTTTTTCAATATGGCGAATTCTTTGGCCGTCAGGCTTTTCTCAATTCCATTGGACTGAATGATGCCACTGGAAAAATCAATAAGCATGTCTCCCAGATGTAGAGAGTCTGTTTCTAAAGTCGGCTGATTGTTGCCGTAAACCCGTTTAAGGATATTGTTGAGTCTTAAAATAAGTTCTCGGGGAAATTGATCAATTGGCTACACATTTGGGTATCATTCAGAATGGCGAAATGATTTATCAGGATTCTTTAAAAAACTTGCATCGTTTCAGTCAGCAGCGTTTGTCATTAAAAACTTTAGATCTGCAGAAAACAATCCGAGTTCTCGAAGAAAATAGTATTCCTTTTGAGCAGGAAAGGGATTGTGTTTTAATGCAACGATTGACAGATGATTCGATCGGAGAATTAAGTTGTTTGTTGGGAAGAATGAATATTGGTATTACCCGAATTGAAGAGCAACAGAAAAGTCTTGAAGAAATTTTTCTGGAACTGACTGGAAAGGTGGTCAGTTTATGAATAGTCTTAGAACCGAGTGGCAAAAAATCAGGGGAAAGCATTTTAGCTTAGTGGTATTGGGTACTTTTCTATTGCTTTTGTTCTGGCATGTCTGGTCTACTTCCAGAATGGATGAAACGGACCTGATTCAGGGATGGCTGGGACTTCTGTATCAAATGCCCTTGTTAAACTGTATTGTATTACCGATTATGACGGGAGTTTTGGCTTCCAGAATTTCTGATATTGAGCATAAAGGGAATACTTTTAGGATGCTGCGTTTGTTAACAAAAAACCGGTCTATTTATTTTGCGAAAATTATTTTGGGTATTTTTTTTGTCGGAATAACCGCTATGGGAGAAGTTATGCTGATGCTGATGCTTGGTTTTTTTAGAGGGTTTATTGGCAGTCCACCTTGGGGATTTTTGATTTATTTTTTTTGTTACACATTGCTTGTCAGTATTGCCCTTTATCTTTTTCAGCTGCTCTTATCGATGCTTTTAACCAATCAGCTGATCCCAATCGGAATGAGTATTATGGGAAGTTTTATCGGTTTGTTTTCTTTGTACCTGCCAGGAAATATTCCAGATTTTTTTATATGGTCATACTACGGCGCACTATCAAATGTACGAATGAATTGGGATGCTGCGAGTCGGATAATCGATTATTATTGGACACCATTAAATTGGGGTGGTCTTGCGGTCGTCATGACTTTTTCCATTGTTATGATGGGAATTGGCTATGAACTTTTTAAAAGAAAGGAATATTAAATGCTGATACAAATAAAAACTGAGTGGATGAAAATAAAAAAGAGTCCCATTTGGCTGATTGTTTTTTTGATTCCCTTGATACCAGCGGTGATGGGGACATTTAATTACCTGCAAAATCAGGAAATTTTGACAAATGGATGGTACAGTCTTTGGTCCCAACATACTATTTTCATGGGATATTTTTTTCTCCCGCCAATGATTGGAGCCTATAGTGCCTATTTATGGCGGCTTGAACACTTTAATAACAACTGGAATCGCGTTTTCACAATGCCTCAGCCGCCAATTTATGTTTATTTGGCAAAGCTTTTTATCGTGTCCTTAATAGTTTTTCTGACGCAGTGCTGGGTTGGCCTGTTATTTATTATATCGGGAAAAGTAATAGGAATCACCCAGCCCTTACCGACAGAAATTGTTTTATGGCTGTTGATGGGTACATTGGGCGGGATTGTCATTGCGACCATTCAATTATGTTTATCAATGGTAATTAGAAGCTTTTCTGTTCCCATCGGAATAGCTTTGACAGGTGGCGTTTTAAGTTTGGCTTTTTTGTCTCGCGGTTGGGGCTTAATTTTTCCTTACGCACTTTTAGCCATGGGAATGAACGGTAATACGCCTCAAAGTCTCAACTACAGTAATATATCATTTTTTTTGATCAGTTTTTGTTTTTTTGAAAGTATTAGTTTTATTTTTGCATGGCAGTGGATGAAAAGAATAGATGTACAGGCGGAGCAATCATAATGAACCGACAAGATGTGATCTTGCAGTTCGTTTAAGTTTTCTTCAGGATGTTTATTCTTTTGTAGAGCATATTTAAAAATATTGAATAGTGACTTGGAAAAATGATTAGGATTTAAATAGATTTTAATTCTTAAATAAATATGAGACTATTGTTTGCCTTAAATAAATTTACATTTATGATTTATTCGGTTAGAATGAACAGGGTTTGAAAAATTAATGCAAATGGAAGGAAAAACACTTATAATTAAAGGGATTTTCAAAAAAGATGGCATTAAAACTACCAGTGTCCAATAAACAAGGAGTCATATATGGATGGATCTAAAAAATTTATTATTGTTTCAACAAGTATTTCAATTCTTTTAATCATATTGGTGAGTGTAACCCTAGCCTATGCCGGCAGAGATAACACCCTCATGGCAGACAAGTGTCTGAATTTGACAATTAACGGATTTTTAGTGGAACTGCCGCTATCAGAAAATGGCGCAACTTATGATGCCGTTTCATTGAGCAGCGTTTCAGAAAACAAGTTTTTGCTGAGTAATGAGCTTGGAGCGACAGTTTCAATCGATGGCAAAAAGGTAGGTGCCGGAGATACCATTAATCTGGAGTTATCGTCATTAGCGGCTGAAAATCTGATCACTATTAAAGTGGAAAACGAAAAAGAACAGCGTGTTATTTACTTAAGAACATTGTCAAGTCAGTTGCCGGCGGTCACTGCGGCGGGCGAAAGTGTTTATGGCGGCAATTATTGCGCCACCCTGGCAAATGGAGAGACGGGGCTTTATGAGCTTGATGAAAGTGGCCAAATTGTCTATTATATCGCCTCATCAGATGAGTCGCCCGAGAACGCCACTTATTCAGATTTTAAAAAACATATCCTTGAAGATGGCAGAATACGTTATTCATATCAGAAAATTAGTAAAGAAACCGGTTTAGGTCAGCGTATTGTACTGGATGAAAATCATCAATATTTAAAAACGATTGTTTTAACCGAAAGCGAAGAGGCCCAATATGCGGAAGCGCTAACAAGTGATTGTTTTATTCTGATTGATGATAGCCACTGGATTGTTGCCACCAAACAGTTACAACTGGTACATAATATTCCTGATGGCCTTAATGCTTCTACCCAGGGAACGAAGGTCTTGCGGGTTCTGATACAGGAAGTCAAGGATGATCAAATCCTTTGGGAATTTACGTCCGATACTTATCCTGAGCTGTATGGTCTGGCTGGTGGTATTTATGGGAATGATACGACTTCAGGCATTGATTACACCGGCCTGAATCAGATGATTTTAGATCCCGAGGATGGCAACCTGATTCTATCTTTGGCAAAGATGGACACCCTGCTTAAACTGGATCGGGAGACCGGCGAGATTCTTTGGAAATTCTCAGGCTCAGGCGATGAGTTTTTATTGTCGGCAGAACAGAAACTCAGTCAGATAGAATCGATTGCATCCGATAATGCAGGTGATCTGATTATTACTGATCAGGGGCAAAATGGCAGTCGGGTTGTAATTGTTTCACTTGATGAACAAAACAAGACGGTTAAAACCTATAATAGCATAGATCTAAATAATAGCCTGGCAGATCAGGTTGTGAATGCAACAAAGGTAGGTGATACCTTGGCGATATTTGGACTGACATCAGAACAAGACAGTGGTGGGTCGATTACCGAATTTGATTTCGATTCACATAAAATGCTGCTACAGATGAAGCTGCCAGCCGGCTATGCCTTTGCGGATGTATCAAAATTGGAAAGTGAACAGACAGCAACAGAATAGTAGTTTTAGTGTGTAGGTGTATGAACGAATGATCATTCAAATAGGCAGGTTTAAACTAGTGACCAATGATCAGGAAAGGAAAGCCCATGAAAGCGCAATTTATCTGTTATCCCAAATGCACGACCTGTCAGAAAGCTAAAAAATTTCTGCTTGCCCATAATATCGATTTTTCGGAACGGCATATTGTCGAAGAAAATCCTTCGAAAGAAGAACTTTTGGCATGGATGGACAGATTTTCCGGAGAGCCGAAAAAATTCTTTAACACCAGTGGTATGGCTTATCGTGAACTTGGCTTAAAAGATAAAGTGAAAGCTATGACTCGCGAAGAGATGGCTGACATTCTTTCACAAAATGGTATGCTGGTTAAACGACCAATTCTTTTGCATGATCAGGGAATTCTGATTGGCTTTAAAGAGGTTGATTGGGAACAGGTTTTGCTTTATTGGGAAATAAATGTCACAAAACGGTAATTTTTTACTGTTTAAAGAAATTGTAGAAGAAATACAATTGGTCTATAATGAAGTTAGTAAATTAAAGGAGATGATGGCATGGCAAGAGCAAGCATTGAAAAATTCAAAAAACAACCGGAATCAGATCCTGTTGAAATTGTGGAAATGGAATTAACGGATTATACCTATCCTAAAAGTGGCACAGGCATTTGTCCCCAGTGTGGTGGAAAAATGAATGGTGTGGGTCTGGATTGGACCTGCGAAGGTTGCGATCTACTTTTAAAAGGCCCAGTTTTTTAATTTTTCGCTTTTCAAAGAGGGAAAAACACATGATTGAATCGTGCCAAAAATCTGAGCGGCGGCGAATTTGATGGTGTGTTTTTTGTTTGTAAAGTGTTAAGATGGAGGTATAAAATGACAATTACTTACGAATTAGGACATAGTTTATATGTAAATATTACCAACCGTTGTAGTAACGACTGTCGCTTTTGTGTCAGAAATGAAAACTCAACGGTCAATGGCACCGACAATTTATGGCTTGAGCGAGAACCTGATGTTTCTGAAATTATTGACGATATTGGAAAAAGAGACTTAAAAAATTATCGGGAGCTGGTTTTTTGCGGATTTGGTGAGCCGACCTACCGCTTTTTTGACATTATTGAAGTCGCTAAAATGGTTAAAAAAACGTCGAACATACCCATTCGCATTAATACCAACGGACATGGCAATCGCATTAACGGCGAAGATATTACGCCCTATATGAAAGGGATTATCGATTCGGTATCGGTCAGCCTTAATGCTGTTAGTCATGATAAATATAATGAGATCTGTCAGCCCATGTTTGAAGATGCTTATGAAGAATTATTGGACTTTTCCAAAAAGGCCTCTCAGTATACCAGCGTCATTCTTTCGATTGTGGATATTCTGTCACCGGAAGAAATTGAAATTTGCCAGAATATTGCCGATTCCATTGGTGTTAAGCTGCGGGTTCGCCATTATATCGAATCATGAACAGAAATTTAGCGCCTGAGACATTTAAGATAGCAGACAAAACCATCAAAGTAGTGGAAGACCATCAGTATGCTTTTTTAATCTGGGCAGATTATTATCGAGAAAAGAGAGAGGCGTCGGTGCTAGTAAGCATCGACTTTCATCCTGACACTAATCCGCCCTTTTGGCTGACTGCTTATCAAAAGGCGATGGCTAAAAATCCAGATCAGGAAGAAAGCTTGACGCAGAAATTTCAGCAGCAGATTATAAATAGAATGGATGTAGCTGACCGTCAAAGTCTCGAAGCTGTCATGACCAGTATGCGTAATGATGAGCAGATTAATACGGCCATGAAGCTGGGCGTTGTAAACGACTACCATATGATAAATTGTATGGAAGCCCATCAATACGTGACGGGCCATCATTATCTGGTGAGCCAGGAACACTTTGGCAGCCTTGACGATGAAATGTTCAGGGCCATTGATTTTAAAGAAGAAGGTTTGAGTGAATTGATTCTGGATATTGATTTGGACTATTTTCCCCGGCCTCTTTTATCGAAACCGGATCATCAGAGAATCTTTAGCCGGCTGTTAAAAAAGGCCAGACTGATTACTATTGCCCGTTCAGGCAAGTATTTTGATTACTTAAAAAAGGATGATTTTACCATTGATGATTGTCAGCAGATGATTCTGGATCTGATTGAAAAGAGCCTGATGAACGAGTTTTAAACTGAGTATTTCTAAATAAATTATTGACAGAAAGAGCAAAGCCTGTTATATTACATATTATTCTAATAGGAATTATATGATAAATTAGGAGTAAAAGAAAAGGAGAGAAAAATGAAAAAATGGTTTGTTGTTTTATTAGTAGTGGCAAGTCTTTTGCTGTTTGCCGGTTGTGGAGCCAGTACTGAAGATAGTGGCGATGGCGACAAGACGATTGTGGTTGGCGCCAGCCCAACACCGCATGCGGAAATTCTTGAGGTTGCCAAAGATGTCCTGGCAGAGGAAGGCTATACCCTGGAGATTCAGGAATTTACTGATTATGTCCAGCCAAATTTAACCCTGGAAAATGGAGAACTGGATGCCAACTATTTTCAGCACTTGCCATATCTGGAAGATTTTAATGAAAAGAATTCTACCAGCCTGGTCAGTGCCGGTGCCATTCACTATGAACCCTTGGGGCTTTATCCGGGAAAAACTACATCCTTAGATAATTTGGTAGATGGCGCGTCGATTGCCATTCCTAACGATACTACCAATGAAGCCAGAGCTTTACTGCTTTTGGAAACTCTTGGTTATATCAAACTGGATGAGTCGGCAGGACTTGAAGCAACCCCTAAAGATATTGTTGAAAATCCTAAAAACTTAAGCTTTACAGAGCTGGAAGCGGCCCAGCTGGCCAGATCATTACAGGATGTGGATTTGGCGGTTATTAATGGAAATTATGCGATTGAAGCCGGTCTCAATGCCGATACTGATGCTCTGGCCAAAGAAGAAAAGGATTCTTTAGCAGCTCAGACCTTTGCTAATATCGTGGCCGTGCGGGAAGGTGAAGAAAACAGTGATAAAACAGTCGCTTTAATGAAAGCCTTAACCAGTGATCAAGTCAGAGATTTTATCAATGAAAATTATGCTGGTGCAGTGGTTCCAATTTTCTAAAGTATTAAAAAAATGATAAAAGGTCAGGATTTCTTGGCCTTTTATCATTTTTTTGTATAGAAATAAGCTGGTTTATACAGCCTAGGTAATCGTTACTTTTTATTGAATAAAATAATCACGACTTGTAATTGAATTAGGGGAAGGTTAGAATGAAGAGCGGAAAACATCTTATGGATACATTGGACTTATGTCGTGATAAAACCGTCATAAAGCCCTAAGATATTTTAAATATTCTTGATTTTTATAATATTAGGAATATTTGACTAAAGGAGTCATGAATGGAGTACAAAATTGGTGATGTCTCAAAATTTTTGAATATATCTGATCAGATGATTCGATATTATGAAAAACATGGAGTTATAATGCCCAAACGTAAAGGAGATGGGAAATATCGCTATTATGATGCCATGGATATTTTTTGGCTTTATGAAGCGATGAAATACAAGGAATGGGGTATAAACATCGCAGATGTGAAGGATATTATTTCAGATGGTTACTTTGATAAGTTAGGTGTTAAATTAAGGGATTTTACAAAACAACTGAAGGAACGGATTAATAGAGAGGAGCTTCTGCTTGGAAGAATTATCGAAATCGAAAAGAGGCTGGCAGTCGGTCAATATAATATCGAAAATTTCTGGGTTGAACAAGTCCCCAGTATGTATAAATTTAAATCCAATATTGGCAGCACTGGCGATAACTATACATTTGAAGAGAAAGATTTTCCAATGAAATCATATATTTTCACAAAAGACTATATTTCTTTTTTCGATGTTTTAGTAGAGTTTAATAACAACGATGAAAATTGGAGTTATGCAATTGATAAATATACTTTAGATCAATTAGGAATTGAAATCGTTGAAAAAACCGAATTATTACCCGATCAATTATGTGTTTGTACAATAATTGATATGGGAGAATTCGGAGATTTTAACTCTGACTGCCTTAATAATCTAATAAATTTTCTTGAGGAAAGAAATTATCAACTAGCTTCAAAAATATTTGGTATTATTGTCGGCAGAGGGAGTGTGGCGGGAAAGTTAAATAGAATCATGAAAATATACGCACCAATTAAAACTTTGTAACGATTATAGGGTGATGAATCAGGGCCAAGCTTACCTGACCCTGCTCATTTTCTAAAGCTTTAAAGCAGCTTCGTAACCTTCTCTTGTGGCAGTCAGGGCGTTGCCTGCTTTGATAGCACTGCCCACAACATATACTTCATCACAGAGTGATTTAGCAATGTCTTCTAGTGGGTTGTAGGCTTTATAGCCAAAAGCTGAGATAACAGATGTTGCTGGTAAAGTAATTTTCTCACCAGTACTGTTTTGGTAAGTTACACTATCATTGGCAATTGCTGAGACAGTTGCATTGGTAAGAATCTTAATTTGCTGCTGTGTCATTCTTTGTAAGAGCGGATACATGTTCGGCTCAACCATGTCACTTAAAATCTGCGCTTGCATTTCCAGGATTGTGACATCGTGATTGGTTTGAGCAATAAATTCAGCCGTTTCACCGCCGACCTCACCGCCGCCGCACACAATCACTGGACCTGCCGGTAATTGGATATTGCCATATAAAACATCTTCCGCTGTGTATACATTTTGGCCATCAATGCCAGGGATTGGCGGTGCTAAAGGAACAGAGCCTGTTGCAACAATGATCGCATCAGCTTTAAGGTCGGCAATAAGGGCTTGATCCACTTCAATGCCCATTTTAAAGGTAACGTCTAAATTAATACATTCTTCCCGGTATGCGGAAATGACGGTTGATAAAATTCCCTTACCCATTGGATAAGCGGCTGATCTGAAAGCGCCACCAAAATGGGTGTCCTTATCATAGACTGTAACTGTATGTCCTTTCTGAGCTGCGGTTCTGGCGGCCATTAAACCGGCGGGACCAGCGCCAATGATCATCACATTTTTGGGTTTTGAAACAGGGTTTAAATCATTTTTGTATTCCTGTGAAACATGCGGATTAACCAGACAAGTAAATCCTAGTGGGGATAAAATACCATACTCACAGCCCTGTAAACAACCGATACAGTAATTTATTTCTTTTGTTTTGCCATTCTGAGCTTTCTCAGGTAAGTGTGGATCGGCAATGGAACCTCTACCCATATCGATAAAATCAGTTTTTTTCATTTTAATTAGGGTATCGGCCATCAGTGGGTCGTTGATTTTATTGACCAGCATGACAGGGCAGGAGACCAGGTTCTTTATTTCTTCACAGGTATCACGGTTAAAGGCAAAATCGGCAAACATTGAAGAAATGACATGATGGTTTGGATCTGCTGCATAAGCGCCATTTGATACATTGATGGCATCTACACCTAATTTGTCAAGATGTCTTGCTAAAACGAGTGATTCTGCTTCCGTTCGGCCACCGGTGACATATTCATTGACAGATATTCGGACAATTACCGGAAATTCTGGGCCGACAGCTTTTCGGATGCTGTAATAAATCTCGTCTAACAGCCTTACTCTATTTTCAAAACATCCACCATATTCATCTGTTCTTTTATTGACAAAGTGCGATAAAAATTGGGCAATAAAATAACCATGAGCAGCATGAATTTCCACCCCGTCAAAACCAGCTTTCTTGGCTCTCAATGCTGCACTGCCAAAGGCCTCAACAATTTCATTGATTTCTTCAATACTTGCTTCCTGCGGGTCTGACATGGCTAAAGGATCTTTAATGGCAGATGGTGCTAAAACAGGGCCTGGAACATTGGGCATTTTTTGTTTGCCGGCGTAATAGATCTGGCAGAAGATTTTAGTACCATACTGATGAACTGCGTCAGTTAATTCGATATTTCTGGCAATTTGGCTATCATCCCAAAAACCAGGAATCTGATCATAGCCTCTTGCTTCGGGGGTAACACCATAGTCTTCAGTAATAATTAATCCCCAGCCACCTTTGGCTTTTTCTTCATGGTATTTGATATACCGGTCACTGATGATGCCATCATAACCACAGGTTTGGGTAACCATGGCAGGTACAACCAGACGATTTTTAATCTCGCAATTGCCGATTTTCTTTGGACTGAATAAGTTTTCGTACATAACAATATCTCCATTTCTTTTGGTTTGATATTATTATCAAGTATGTAACGATTACAGAGTCAAGTCAATTGTTAAGAAAAAGTCAATTGAAATATTTGAGCACTAATTGTGTGGTAATGTACCCAAGGAGCGGCTCATGAATATGACAAAATAGGAATGCTTATTAATGCTGCTGGGGTTTACCCAGACAGCGCCAATCCAAACTATTTTAAATGTTTTACTATATGGGATAGTGTTACTGCTTGAAGAAATGTGAAAAGTTATTAAAGAAGACAGTATCGGAGTGACGATCTCAAGTCAGTCAGGATATCGGATGCCTGCGATGAGCGCAGAATTGATGAATAGCTGTCAACAACACCTGCCGCAGAATTGCTTTCACTGGGAGTGCTTCAGGAAGGCAATATCAAGGATACCCCACATGCTTTTAAGATGGCCAAACGCTGCTATGAAAAGCGGGTCATGACAGAAGCTGTTAAATGGGGAGAAAAGGGGGCCTGAATTAATATAATCTAACCTAACCAGGAATTGTGGTTACCCCGCTTGCAATTGATGAATTCAACGGATCAAGAGGCGACTTTTATAAAAACATGTTGCATTGGCTGTGGTAATTGTGGCAAAAGTGTGTTTGATGATTCTGTTAATCAATTTCTGGAATTAGTGAAGGATGTGGATAAAGAAGAAAGGATTTTCATAAATTTTATTCGATAAGTAATATAAAAATACTTCTAACCACTATAAAAAGTCCAGTCAGTAAATAGATGAGCATAAAAATTTTATTTTTATTTTGATAAATTTTGTTTTTAGCAATTTTTTCAATGGTGACAGCTAAGCAGAGCCACCAGGTAAAAGTACCCAGGAAAATACCTATTGCCAAAAGGGTTCCGTCCAATAGATTAAGGGGTCCGGCAATGTCAAATAATGAAAAAGCAAACATAAAAATAAGCAGCATCACTGGATTGGTTATTTCTATCAAAAATGTAGGCAGCAATAATTTTATAGGATTTGGAGAGCCGGAGTCTGCTATTTTGGCTTCCTTTTGAATGAACAATAAGAGGCTCATCAGGAGTAAGATTAGGCCGCCAAGCAGATTGATGAAGTCCTGATAGTCAAGCAGAAAATCGGAAATATAGGCTAAGCCAAAGGCGCCGATTAAGGCATAAATAATATCCGCTAAGGAAGAGCCCAATCCGGTAATCAAGCCGGCTTTTTTTCCGTTATTCAATATTCGCTGTGTCACCATGGCCCCGATTGAGCCTAGTGGGATACCAAAGATCAGACCAATTAATATGCCTTTAAGCAGAAATGTCATAATTTTTCACTATCCTATTTTTAGATTATTGATCAGAATAAGCAGGGCTTTCATTGGCTATTTGTAAGTGATTTGATTGATTACTTTGAGACTACCTTAGAGCTTCATGCTTGATGCCCTTTTCGAGGTGAATGGCTTTTCTTTCGCGCATTTGAACAAAAATATTAAACAGCAAAGCGATCACAAGCAGAGCGAGTGAAATCAGCATGATATGATGGAGACCGTTAAAAAGGATCGACTGCATTTGTGGCAGCAGATCTCGTGGCAGGCTGCCGGCACTGGCAGAATCGGTCAGCTGATTGAGCATATCCATAGTGATGGTTCCCTGCGATTCCTGCACCCCATTTTGAAGACTGCGGTTTAAGACCACGCCATAAATAGTTGACAGAAAAGTCTGGCTTAAGATCCGAACCAGAAAAGCGAAGGATGTGGCAACGGGGATATCCTTTTTTTCGGCATCTTCCTGGACGCTGATTTGCAGGATATTAAAGCATAAGCCCAGTCCAAAACCTTCAAAGATCCCGGCTACAAGCAAGAACCAGAAGGGAATTTCGATGCCGGCCAGAGCCATCCCAGCAAAGGCGATCATAAAGGACACCGTTCCAAGAGCGATGGTCTGATATTTACCAATATGCTTTTGAATCATTGGTCCCAGGATAGAACCGCCAAAATTGGTGAAAGCACCTGGTATTTGTGTGATGCCACCCAGCAGTGCACTTAATCCCAGCAGTCCTTGCGCCCACATGGGCAGATAAATGTTAAAGGCGATAAAGGCGCCCCAGATAATGGCGAACAATAAAAAATCGGCCACCAGGGCTCTATTTTCAAATAGACGGTTGGGAATTATCGGATCCTGGGCTTTTTCTTCAATTTTCAGGAGTCTGATTAAGAGGATTACGCCAACCAGCATGAAAAGCATAAATAGTCCCATTTGGCCATTACCAAGCATCTGGACACCAATCAGAAGAGAAACCAGTCCCAGAACCATCACACAGGCACCCTTAATGTCGGCTTTTTTATGGGCAACAGTTTTTTTGTTTGCTTTGAAAAAGATCTGAACACAGATAATTGAAAGAAGCGCAATGGGGACATTGATATAGAAGACCCATTGCCAGCTGAAGGTATCGACGATCCATCCTCCGACAAGTGGCCCGATAATGGATGCGGTACTGAAAGAGGCCGTTGCTAAGGCAATGACTTTTGCCCGTTTAGAGGGCTGATTATATAAATCGGCGTAGATAATAAAGGGTATGGTGTTCATGCCACCGGCTCCGAGTCCCATTAAGGCCCGAGCCACCAGAAAAACCTGGATGTTGCCTGAAAGCCCTTGAAAAATAGCGCCAAGTGCAAATAAAAAAGTACTTATCTGATAAGCACTTTTATTACCGATTCGTTCTCCCAGTTTGGACCACAAAGGGGTTGATACAGCCATGGTCAGCAGAAATACCGCAACAATCCAGGCCATATACTCGATTGCTTGCAGATCACTGATAATTGAAGGCAGGGCGGTATTCACAATCGTCCCATCCAGACCTGCCATGGCGTTGGATAAAAGCAGAGCCAGCGTGACAATCAGAATTTCTTTTTTAGTCAAGTTTTAATGTCCTCCTTTGAAATAGTTATCTTAATTTTCTATTGTAATTTTACACCTTAGAGTCGGCTCCAAGTCAAGTAAGAATTAAATGTTTAAGATTTTCTTAAAAGTGCTTGACTTGGAGCCGACTCCAGAGTGTATGCTAATAATGAAACTTAAGTAAGTGATTTATTTGGTTAAAAAGAAGTTAACAAAAGGAGTACTAAATGATTTACAAAGATTTTAAGGGATTAAAATTATCGGCACTGGGCATGGGCGCCATGCGGCTGCCCAAACTTGATGAAAATGACGCCAATGTGGATGTGGAACAAACAAAAAAAATGGTGGCTTATGCCATGAAAAATGGCGTGAATTACTATGACACGGCCTATGCCTATCATTTTGGGCAATCAGAAAATGTAATGGGACAGGTACTGAGTGAATATCCCAGAGATTCCTTTTATCTGGCGGATAAGTTTCCCGGTTATGATCTGTCTAATATGGGTAAAGTAGAAGCCATTTTTGAAGAACAGTTGAATAAATGTCAGGTTGACTATTTCGATTTTTATTTATTTCATAATGTCTGCGAATTGAATATTGATGCCTATCTTGATCCTAAAAACGGTATTCTTGATTATCTGCTCAAGCAGAAAGAGAATGGTCTTATCCGTCATCTGGGATTTTCCGCGCATGGAAGTTACGAAGTGATTGAACGGTTCCTCAAGGCTTATGGCCAACATATGGAGTTTGCCCAGATTCAGTTAAACTATATTGACTGGTCTTTCCAGGACGCTAAAGGTAAAATTGAATTACTATCACAGTATCATTTGCCGGTCTGGGTTATGGAGCCTTTCCGGGGTGGTCAGCTGGCTTCTCTGGCCGAGGCCGATGAAGCAAAACTGAAAGCTTTGCGTCCGGATGAAAAGATACCGGCCTGGGCCTTCCGTTTTCTTTTAAGCCTTCCGGAAGTGAAAATGATTTTGACTGGCGCATCGAGTTTCGACCAGTTAAAAGAAAATATTGAGACTTTTGGCCAGGAAAAAGCGCTATCGGAAAAAGAGGAAACCGCTTTATTAGCCATTGCCGATGAGATGGTCAAAAAAATTGCCCTTCCCTGTACGGCCTGCGGCTACTGTCTAAGCCATTGTCCGCAGCAACTGGAGATTCCCAAGCTGCTTAATCTCTACAACGAACATTTCTTTACCGGCGGTGGTTTTATTGCACCCTTTGCCCTGATGGCCATGGGGCAAGATAAGCAGCCTTCGGCCTGCATTGGCTGTAAACAGTGTGAAGAAGTTTGTCCTCAACAGATTAAAATCTCAGAGGCGATGATGGATTTCACCGAAAAGTTAAAGCAGGGACCATTTTAAGCACTTAACCCCAAAAAATGAAAAAACAAACCCGATTATTGAAAAGATAATCGGGTTTGTTTTATGGGGGAGTTTGTTGTCGGAATGAACAATCCTATACCAGACAGCTGCCGTCACAAACACCATTGCCGCTACCAGATCCGCTGCCATCACAGACGCCGTCTCCGGTGCCATTGCCGCCACCATACTGATTACCAGTACCGTCTTGTAAACCGCTGCCATCCTGCAGGCACTGTTCCTGCCGGACACCACTGCCGTTTCCTTGTCGTCCGCTTTGGCCGCCGTGTCCAGCCGCCATTGTGGTTCCAGCGGTAGCCAGCATTACGACTAAAGTTGTTGCTAAAATCAATTTCTTTTTCATGATTTTCCTCCGTAATTAATTTGATGTCTGTATTATAAAAAAGTCCTGTGTCAGTTCTGTGTCAGAAAAAAATAAAAAATGACATGAGTTTGACATCAAATTGGCTATAATAGACTATAGAAGGAAAGCGCTGAAAAGCTTTTTGTTTTCAAGGATTTAAGGAGAATAAAATGAATGGGATAAGAATACTGGTTGCTGAAGATGAAAAAAAGCTTAGAGATATTATTTTAAGATATTTGGAAAAGGAAGGGTATGAAGGAATCGGAGCGGTTGATGGTGAGGATGCTCTGGATAAATGGGCTGAGTTTCAGCCGGATTGTCTGATTCTGGATGTGATGATGCCCAAAATGGATGGTTTTGAGGTACTTAAAAATATTCGTGAAACAGATCAGGTACCTGTTATTATGCTGACCGCTCGTCGCGAAGAAGATGATAAAATCACCGGTTTTGAAGGTGGGGCCGATGATTATGTGACCAAGCCTTTTAGCACGAGGGAACTCCTGGTGAGGATTAAAGCGCTTTTAAAAAGAAGCGGACGTTTAAGTACCGATGACCGAATAGAATTTGCAGGGCTTACAATTTTACCCAAAGAACATCTGGTTTTGATCCGTGACGAGGATGCCAATTTGACCCAAAAAGAATATGAAGTGCTACTATATCTAATCAATAATCAGAAGCTGGCTCTTTCCCGGGAGCAGATTTTGGAGCGGATTTGGGGTTATGATTTTGATGGTGAAATTCGGGTGGTGGATACGACCATCAAACGACTAAGAAAAAAACTGCAGGAGGAAGGAGACATGATTCAAACCATACGTGGGGTTGGATATAAATTTGTATCATGAGAAAATCTATTTTTTCGCGAATGATGACTTATCTGGTGCTGTTTTTTATGGTCTTGATGGGTCTGAGTTATTATATTTTGAGCAGTTATTTTGAAGTCTATTATACGCAAAGAAGAGTAGATGATATGGAAACGCGCGTTCATATGATTGTTACTATGTATAATGAAAGCGGCGTGACACAAGATTTAGAGGATCTGATCGCCTTATATGATGAAGAAGGAATGGTGGTGGAGATGATCCAGCAAACGACAGAGTCCAGCTGGCAACCGGGAGACCCCATTCTGATTGCTGATGCTTCAAATGTCTTTTCGGGTCTTGAGCTACTTACGGCTGAAAGTCACGGCAATCAGTCAGAAAATAGTAATCATGCCAGTGAAACTGGGGAAAGCGAAACAAGCTCTGAAAGTGGAACGGTAAGTGATACGGAAAGTAGTGTAGGAAATGGCTCAGGAAACGGTTCTGGCAGTGGCTCTGGTTCTGGAACTGGAAGCGGAACAACGACATCACCGGGTTATGAAAATGGCGAGCATTTACATCAGACTTTTGAAGAACAGGTTTCAGAGTATGAATCAGGAGAAAGTTTTATAACCATTCTGCAGACGGAAAATACTGAAGTTGAATGGCTGACTTATATGGAAATCACCAATGATGGTGTTCAGGTAACTGGTCGAATTCCTCTTTATTCCGTTCATGAAGTCATTGATGTGGTATCTGATTTTCTAATGTTTTTCTTTCTGATTGTTTTTGTTTTATTGATTATTTTCTCATTCTTTTTTGCCCGGGGTATTTCAAAACCAATTATTGAACTGAAAAATATTGCTCAATCCATGGGCGAGCTTAAATTTGACAATAGGTATACTGGCAAACGAAAGGACGAGGTAGGGCAGCTGGGGGCGACCCTTAATCAGATTTCAGATGAACTTGAATCGGCGATTGAGCATTTAAAAGTAGAGCTTTCTAAAGAAAGAACCATGGATCAGATGCGTAAACGCTTTACTGCTTACGTGTCTCACGAAATTCAGACCCCCCTGGCAATCATTAAAAGTTATGCCGAGGCCCTGGAAGATGAGATTCCTCAAAATCGCGATGAAGAGGTGGAATATTTTCAGCTGATCCAGAAAGAGACCGATAAAATCAGTGGCATTGCCTCTGACCTGCTTGATCTTTCTCAGATGCAGGCTGGTGTTTATCAGATTAAGCGGGAAGAAACGGATATTGATGCCTTTCTTGAGAATAGTTTAAAACCATTTACTATCGCCCAGCCAGACATCGATTTTGAGCTGGAAAATGCTGCTTTGCAGCAAATCAGCATTGATCAAAGTCGCATGGAGCAGGTTTTTAAAAATATTGTCGGCAACGCCATCAAACATCTGCATCCGGAAAATGGTAAAATTAAGATTAAGAGTCAGATTATTAATAAAAACTGGTATTTAAGTGTTTATAATGATGGAAAAGCCATTCCCGAGGCGGAACTTCTGGATATTTTTGAATATTTTTATACTGCCCAATCAGGCAAGAAAGGCACTGGGCTGGGTCTGGCGATTGTCAAAGGGATTATTGGCTGTCATGGCGGCACTGTCAATGCCCAAAATATAGGGGCTGGGGTCTTGTTTCAGGTTGAAATTCCCCTTGTCAGTAATAAAAATTCAAATGAATAAATGTTTGTGCTATAATAACTAAAAAACGAAATAAGAGGTAGAAAAATGGAGTTATTGGAAAAGACCCTGGCGGCTATTGCGCCGGTTGATCAGGAGATGATGAAACAGGCCCGGGAACGGGTGGATTTTTTGTTGAAACCGGTGGGCTCTTTAGGCGTTCTTGAAGATATTGCCGTATCAGTAGCTGGAATTACTGGTCAGATGCATCCGGATCTGTCAAAAAAGGCGGTCCTGGTTTTTGCCGGCGATCATGGTGTTTTTGTTGAAGGTGTGGCAGCTGCGCCCCAGGAAGTAACGGCTTTAATGGCTAATATGTGTGTAGCTGGAAAAAGTGGTGTAGCGGCATTGTCTAAGCAGGCTGGCGCGGATGTTTTTGTCTGTGATGTGGGCATGATTAGTGATATCGACCCCAAAGGCGGGATTCTTGATAAAAAAATCCGCAAAGGAACAGCCAATATGCGTGTGGAAGCGGCCATGACCCGGGACGAAGCTATCGCTTCCTTAGAAGCTGGGATTGACATGGCTAATCGGGCCATCGGTAATGGTTACCAGATTCTTGGTACTGGTGAAGTGGGTATTTGCAACACTACCCCCAGTGCTGCTATTTTTTCGGTTCTAGGTGGTGTGGATGCCGGGGAACTAACTGGTGCCGGCGCCAATTTATCGGAAGAAAAAATGCTGGTTAAGGCTCAGGTCATCAGAGATGCAATAGCTCTTAACAAACCGGATAAAAATGATGCCATCGATGTATTATCAAAGGTTGGCGGTCTGGAAATTGGTGCTATGGCGGGAACCATGCTGGCCGGTGCGGCTAAAAAAGTGCCTGTTGTTGTGGATGGTTTTATTTCCACGGCGGCGGCTGCAATTGCCATTACGTTAAAGCCGGAAGTCAAAGACTATCTGATCTGCTCGCATGCGTCAGCTGAAAAAGGTGCTGCCTTTGGTTCGGAATTCATTGGTGCCAAACCCTTTTTAAATATGGGTATGCGTCTGGGTGAAGGTAGCGGGGCGGCTCTGGCCTTTAATATTGTCGATGCTGCTTTATCGATGAATAAAGAAATGGCTACTTACGGTGAAGTGGGTCTGGGCGTCGTATAAAGGGCTTGCAAGTTATTTAGATAGCGACTATAATAAAAAATAAAAACGTTGAATGAGAAAAGTAGTGTCGGTTTTGACTTTCAGAGAGTTGGAGCGGCTGGAAACCAACAGTTGAATTGATACGAAGTTCCCTCAGGAGTTGATTGCTGAAAACAGTAGGCAAATCCGGAATCCCGATCCGTTATTATCGGCAGTTATAAATAATATAGGTGGTATAGCGGGTAAGACTCGTCCTTTGACAAGAAGGATGGGTCTTTTTTATAAGCAGAAAGTTGATAAGGTTGAGGAGGAATAAGATGTATTGGAATAAAAGTTGTGAAACGATGCCGCGGGAGCGGCTTAAGGAAGTGCAGCTGGAGCGGCTGCAGATGATGGTGAATCGCATCTATCACGAGGTCCCT
Source organism: Eubacteriaceae bacterium ES2 (assembly GCA_031222025.1). Taxonomy (GTDB): domain Bacteria; phylum Bacillota; class Clostridia; order Eubacteriales; family Eubacteriaceae; genus Acetobacterium. The sequence continues at coordinate 44,609 of CP130740.1, forward strand.
TTTTATCGTGAGCGCTTTCAGGAAATGGGAATACTGCCCAGTGATATTAAAAGCCTGGAGGATTTACAGCAGCTGCCCTTTACCACCAAGGTTGATTTGCGGGATAATTATCCCTATGGTTTATTTGCAGTACCCTTAGAAAAAATTGTCAGAATTCATGCGTCATCGGGTACGACCGGGAAACCTACGGTGGTTGGCTATACCCGTAAAGATATTGCCAACTGGGCGGATATGATGGCCAGATGTTTGGTAGCCACTGGTGGCAATGAGCATTCAGTGATTCAGAATGCCTATGGTTATGGCCTCTTTACTGGTGGTTTGGGTGTCCATTACGGAGCCGAATGTCTGGGGGCTTCAATCATTCCTATTTCTGGTGGTAATACCCAAAAACAGATGATGTTGATGAAGGATTTCGGCTCAACCATTTTAACCTGCACACCATCCTATGCAATCTTTCTGGCGGAGTCGTTAAAAGAAAATGGCATCGATCCAGAAAGCTTAAACCTGGAAGCGGGAATCTTCGGAGCCGAACCATGGTCGGAAAATATCCGCAAAGAAATTGAAAAGAAACTGAAAATCAAGGCCTATGATATCTATGGTTTATCGGAAATTATGGGCCGGGCGTGGCAATTGAATGCCAGGCTCAAAGTGGCCTCCATGTCTGGGAGGATCATTTTATTCCTGAAATCATCGATCCCAATACGCTGGAAGTGCTACCTTATGGGAACAAGGGGAGCTGGTTATTACCACCATCACCAAAGAAGGTATTCCGATTCTGCGTTATCGTACCAGAGATATCACTAAAATTATTGCTGAACCCTGTGAATGCGGGCGAACCCATTTGCGTATTAGCCGCTTACAGGGACGAACCGATGATATGCTAATTATTCGCGGCGTCAACGTCTTCCCGACCCAGATTGAGAGCGTGCTGTTAGAAATCGGTGAAGTAGAACCCCATTACCAATTGGTTGTTCGTCGGGACGGTTCTCTGGATACCCTGGAAATTAAGGTGGAACTCAGTGAAGAGCTGTTCTCAGACCGCATCAGTGGCCTGGAAGAACTTGAAAGACGGATTCGCGATCGGATCGGGTCAATTATTGGAATCAGTTCAAAAATCACCCTGGTTGAGCCTAAAACTCTGCCACGAAGTGAAGGTAAGAGTCAGCGTGTGGTTGATTTAAGAAATATTTAGGAGGAGACTATGATTCGTCAAGTATCAATTTTTCTGGAAAATCATCAGGGTCGCTTAAACAATATGTTAAAAATTCTGGCTGACCATCAGATTAATATTCGTTCCTTAAATATTGCGGAAACTATGGATTATGGCGTCGTTCGTCTGATTCTGCAGGACACGGACAAAGGCATTGAGGTGCTTAAAAAGAACAATTTTATCTGCAAGACCACCCCGGTGCTGGCTGTGGAAGTATCGGATGATCCCGGCGAACTTAGCCATCTGGTCGATACCCTGACAAAAGAGGATATTAATATTGTCTATGCTTATTCGTTTTTGCCGAAAAAAACCGATAATGCCATTATTATTATCCGTATCGATGATGAGGTCCGGGAAAAGGCTATCGAGGTGCTGGAAGCGGTTTCTGATATTCATTTATTAGATCGGGATACTTTACTGGTAAAATAAATTTTGTTATTTTTAAAACAAATAGTTGACAAGCTGTAAAACTTTCGGTACGATTAATGATAAGAATCATTTTAGACTAATTAAAAATTAGAAAAAGGAAAGTTATGGCAAAGTCAAAAAAAGGTACACAGACAAAACAGAATATTATTACCTCGGCAAGAAGTCTATTTTATGAGTATGGATATAATAAAACCGGAATTCAGGACATTGCGGATCACGCCAATGTGAAGCTGGGAACCATCACCTACTATTACAAAAAGAAAGATGATATGATTACAGACATCTACAATGTTTTTTTTCTTGCGCTGTATGACTATGTTTCCACAATGGAAGAGAATTTGAACCTCTATACCAAGTACTGTTATGCACTGGTTTTATATTATGAGATCATTCTAAATGATGAGCATAACAAGACTCTTTATTATGAAGTACTGGTTAAAAATGTCAACCCACAGGGAAGAACCAATATCATGAATACTTTAAACCGTTCTTGTCTGGATTTTCTGAATAAGAATTATATTGAGGCTGACCTGGAAGTAATTGCCCGTTCTGAGTATGGTGCCAGAAAAGAACTCTTTATCAATTACTATGAAAAAGATGTTAAATTCACTGGTCGGGCAATGATTTATTTTCTGATCAGAAATCTCTTCAGGTTGATGAATCTGGATGGCGAAATGATCGAAAATACTATTCAGCAGGCCGTGGAATTTTCCAATAAACATCACCCGGAACATATTAAATTCCTGGTTTAATAAGCATTGTAAAACACCCCTGGCAAACAGTTTATCTGTTTGTCAGGGGTGTTTTCTATTGGGAAACAATTTGAAACCCTGAAAGAATAACCGATAAAGAGGATAAGACTTGATATGCAATGTAAGCCCACTTAGTTCGGGGAAATTCACCAAGGTTAATAAATTCTATTTAGACGGTTATCAAATATTCAATGAGTAAAACTAACTGTTGTCACTGAGGAACATAAACAAGATTTGACAACAAAAGCAACTTTTAGATAGAAAAGTATGATAATATTGCGTATTTTTGCGCATTTATGATCGAAAAATAAAGGGGAATGATTATATTTGATTGACAATGACTGAAATTGGTGATATTATTCAGTTAAAGAGGTGATTATATGCTGAGTGAAGAACGTTACGCAAAAATTCTTCAAAGACTTGAAGAAAAAAAGACCGTCACAGTTGCCGAGCTGTCCCAGGCACTAAATATTTCCGAATCAACTATCCGACGGGACCTGACCAGTCTGGATAAGGAAAAAAAACTGAAAAAGATCCATGGCGGCGCAACTGCTCTGGGGGGGCCTATTCTGTAGTAGATGACGAAGTGACCCTGCGCAGCAATCGTTTTCCCGAAGAAAAGGCCCAAATAGGACGACTGGCGGCCAGCCTCATTGATAGTCAGGACTTTGTTTATATTGATGCCGGCACTTCCACTGAAGCGATGATTCAATTTATACAGGCATCGCGGGCCGTTTTTGTAACAAATGGCATGGATATTGCGACAAAGCTGGTCAGAAAAGGGCTGCGGGTGATTATTATCGGTGGCGAAATCAAACCGGTGACCAATGCAGTAGTCGGGATTGAAGCGGTCAATGGGCTACAGAAATACCATTTTTCTAAAGGCTTTTTTGGCACTAACGGAATTGATTATCAGGCTGGCTTTAGTACCCCTGATCCCAACGAAGCACAAGTCAAACGAGAAGCCCTGATTCGCTGCAAGAAAGCTTTTGTACTGGCTGATCCTTCAAAGTTCAACCTGATGACACCGGTCAGCTTTGCGCGACTATCGGAGGCGCAAATCATCACAACCAGGCTCTTGTTCGAAGGCTATGAAAAAGAAACAAAAATACTGGAGGTGGACAAAAAGTGATTTATACCGTGACTTTTAATCCTTCACTCGACTATATCGTGGGACTCGAATCGTTTAAAGAAGGGGAAGTAAACCGTAGTAAGGGCGACGAAATCTTTGCTGGCGGTAAGGGTATTAATGTCTCAATGGTTTTAAATAATTTAGGGATCAGCAATGTGGCCTTAGGTTTTATTGGCGGCTTTACCGGTGATGAAATCGAAAAACGCCTGCAAAACCTAGGCTGCAAAACGGATTTTGTTAAAATTACCGGTGGTATCTCGCGGATTAATGTCAAGATTAAAGCTGAGCAGGAAAGTGAAATAAACGGACAGGGACCAGAGATTTCAGCAGCAGAACAAAAGCAGCTTTTTAGCAAATTAAGTACGCTGAGTGAAGGAGATACCCTTGTTCTAGCTGGCAGCATTCCCTCTTCCTTACCGGCAGATACCTATGAGCAGATGATGCGAATGCTTAAAGATAAAAGCATTCGCATCATTGTCGATGCAACCGGGGATCTTTTAAAAAATGTATTAAAGTTTCAACCATTTCTGATCAAGCCCAATAAGCATGAACTCGAGGAAATGTTTGCGGTAACAATTGCCTCCAAAGAAGAAATAATTACCTATGCAAAAAAACTTCAAGCGATGGGGGCTCAGAATGTTCTAATTTCTTTGGCAGCAAAAGGCGCCTTGCTCCTCGATGAAAAGGGTACTATTATTGAAAAACCAGCGCCACAGGGTCGACTGATTAATTCGGTGGGGGCTGGAGACTCCATGGTCGCAGGTTTTATTGCCGGCTATGAGAAAAACAATGATTACCAAGAAGCCCTCGAAATGGGAATTGCCACGGGGTCGGCCTCGGCTTTTTCAAAAAGGCTAGCGACTCAAAAGGAAGTAAAAAATTTACTTAAATCAATGAAGTGATCAGGAGGTAGACATGAAAATCACAGATTTATTAAAAGTGGAAGGGATCGATTTAAAAGGGCAGGCGGGTTCGAAAAAGGAAGTCATTGAAAAAATGGTTGAACTGATGAGAAAGACCGGGGTAATTAATGATGAAAAACTTTTTGTGGAGGCCGTTTTAAAAAGAGAAGAAGAAGGAACGACCGGAATCGGTGAAGGTGTTGCCATTCCTCATGGCAAGACTATCGCAGTAAATGAACCCGGTCTGGCAGCCATGGTGGTGAACGCCGGGACTGATTTTGAAGCACTGGATAATGAAGCAGTCTACCTTCTATTTATGATTGCGGCACCGGAAGCGGCTGATAATCTGCATCTGGAGGTTTTAAGTCGTCTTTCGACCATTTTGATGGATCCTGATTTCAGGCAGAAGCTGATTGAGGCTGCAGACGAAAAGGAATTTCTGACCCTGATCGATAAAAAAGAGCATGAAAAATTTGCCGATGAAGCCCAAAAAGAATTCGGCAAAGGCTATCAGATCCTCGCCGTAACCGCTTGTCCCACTGGGATTGCCCATACTTATATGGCGGCGGAAAGTCTGGAAAACAGCGCTAAAGAAATGGGTATCTCGATCAAGGTGGAAACTGATGGTTCAGGTGGCGTTAAAAATCAGCTGACTGCTGAGGATATCAAAAATGCTGATTGCATCATTGTCACCGCTGATAAAAACGTCGAGCTTAATCGCTTTAACGGCAAACCGGTAATTATACGTAAAGTAGCGGACGGTATTCATAAACCCAAAGAATTATTGGAGTTGGCCATGAGCCAGAAAGTGCCCATCTATCAAGGCGAAACACAACAGTTTGAAAACGGTTCCGAAGAAAAAGAAAGTATCGGTCGTAAAATTTATAAAGATCTGATGAATGGCGTTTCCCATATGCTGCCATTCGTGATTGGTGGCGGGATTCTAATTGCGCTGGCCTTTCTTTTCGATGATTACACCATTGATCCGGCCAACTTTGGCAGCAACACGCCCCTGGCCGCCTTCTTAATGACGGTTGGCGGTACGGCCTTTGGTTTCATGTTGCCGGTGCTGGCTGGTTATATTGCGATGAGTATTGGCGACCGTCCAGCTTTGGCGGTTGGTTTTGTTGGCGGGATGCTGGCTAATTCCGGTGGTTCCGGCTTCTTAGGGGCTTTGCTTGCTGGTTTTGCAGCCGGTTATCTGGTTCTGGGACTTAAGAAATTATTTGCCAAATTACCGGCTAGTCTGGAGGGGATCAAGCCGATTCTGCTCTATCCCTTATTTGGCATCCTCTTAATTGGTGTAGCAATTGTTTTTGTCATCAATCCGCCGGTAGCGGCAATTAATACCTGGATGACTGATATGCTAAACAGTATGGGGGCTTCCAGTAAAGTTGTCTTGGGTCTGGTCTTGGGTGGCATGATGGCAGTTGATATGGGTGGTCCAGTAAATAAGGCGGCTTATGTTTTTGGAACCGCTTCTTTGGCTTCCGGGCAGTATGATATTATGGCCGCAGTAATGGTAGGTGGGATGGTGCCGCCGCTGGGAATTGCCCTGGCAACAACTTTTTTTAAAAATCGTTTCACTAAAAAAGAACGGGAAGCTGGTCTAGCTAATTATATTATGGGTCTTTCCTTTATTACCGAAGGGGCTATTCCTTTTGCCTCGGAAGATCCGCTTAGAGTGATCCCATCCTGCATTGTCGGTTCGGCCCTGGCCGGTGGTTTGTCGATGTTCTTTGGCTGTACCCTGATGGCACCCCATGGTGGAATCTTTGTTTTCCCGGTCGTGGGTAATCCGCTCTGGTATATTGTGGCCCTGTTAGTTGGCTCTGTTGCTACGATGATGATGCTGGGATTGCTAAAAAAACCTCAAAAATAAACAACAACAAAGTGAAACAAAGTAATTTTCAGTAACTACTTGTATCGAATCAGGAATCCAATTTCTGGTTAGCGCTGACAGAAAGAGTCTTGAATCATCGATTTCAAATTGAGTAACACCCTCTAACCTACGAAATCAAAGGGTCTGATTCACGGGTTCTTGAATGGGGTGGGTTATCTATACAAAAAAGCCTGAACTAATTATCTTAGTTCAGGCTTTTTTGTAAGTTTATGTTACTAATATATCAAATTTGTAAATAAAGTAGCGATAAAACGAAACTTAAACGAACTTTGCGTCAGCTTAGTTGTTCTTGGCAACAATTATGATTATAATGATTTTTAAGAAGCAAAGATATATCACAAGATCTTTAAATAGTATTAAATTTTCTTGTGTTTAGCATATGATGGTTGAGGGAGTTTATGATAAAGGGTTTAAAAAGAATTTCAGCTATTATTTTAATAGTCTTATTTATACTGCTTGCATTTTTCCCGGGTGTATATGGTGAAGACTCATCAGCACAATTGGAGCCAATTGTTACATTCATGACAGATGTTTATTATAATGGCCAAGAGCAGGCGCTGGCAACGATAACGGGTGCATCTGGTGGTCCGGACTTACAGGCTTCAAAAATATCGATTTCCTACCGCGGCAGATTATTGAATGGCGATAATTATGCTAAAACAGAAACGGCGCCAGTTGATGCCGGGATTTATACTGTAACGGTAAGTTATTCAGGCGACGAGAATTATCAGAATATCAGCGTTAGCAATCGGGTGACACTCAATCAGATGGTTCTTTCTTATGATGGTTTCGAGACGGAAGCGGGCATAGAAAAAATCTACGATGGGAATACAGAACTGGAAAAAGAAGTGATCTCGGGTCTTAGCCACAAAATGGTTTTGTCTCAGGATAAGGATCAGCTTATTTTCGATTTTAAAACAGCTCGTTTTTATAATCAAAATGTCCAGTCAGATAATTTTTTAATCCTTTCAGGGGTCAGTATTTCAGGGGATCGAGCCAGTAATTACACAGTTGCGTCAATTCCAGAAGAAAAACTTGAAGTTTTAAATGAAAAACTTGCTGAAGATGAGCAGATTAAGTCTAACGATTGCTTTTTAGACGGTCAAATTACCGAGCGGCCAGTCGGGATTTTTTTAACTGGAGCGGATAAAACTTATGATGGCACACCGAATCTGTTATCCTATGGTTTTGCCATCGACGAAGAAGACCTGGTTTCAGGCGACTCAATCAGCATTGAAACAAATTCGGCTTTTGCGCCCTGGTATGGTGATGAAACAAACCGGATTAAGGATGTCGGCGAGTACCGTGTCTTTGCCCAAGAAGGTTTTTCAATTGTTGGTCTGGGTCAAACGTTGGCTTCCAATTATCGTTCGGAACGGCCTGTAATCTACTCGCGGCTTTTTTATGAAATTAATCCGGTGGAAATAGTTGTTGAGCCGACTTTTCGGTATAAATATGACGGTGATGATGATCCGCCGCTAACCTATAGCATTTGGCGGGTAACAACTGAAGACCGCTTGCTTGATGGTCTCTTTGGCGATGATGTGCTTTATGGTTCATTAACCCGGGAGAAAGGTGAAATACCTGGCAAGTATGACATTTATCAGGGCGATTTAAACAATGGCAATTATATCATTTATTTTCAGAACGGCGAGGATAAGTTTGAAATTCGTGATCGGGAAGATGTCGTCGAAACTATTAGCGGCAACGATTATGACGCCAGCGGTGGTGGCGGAATAGGCGGTTGGACCGAAGAAATTTCTCCAACCGAAGCTTTTGGCGGAGTCCTTATTTTACTGATCGTTGTGGTCGCTGGCATCTTTTTCATCCGCAGTCGCATGAGTAACTTCGACTAAATGGATGTAAAAAAGTTGTAAAGGCATTGACTTTTATTTATTTTAAAGATATAGTATGAACAGAATAATAGAAGAAAAAATCGTTTCTTTTGTTAGGTGAGGCTCCTATACAGAGATGGCTGCTGCCCGGAAACATCGAAAGATGCCAATGGGTCAACAGGTATTATCGAAGTAAGGTTTTACTTAATGTAGCTGGGACAATGTACCCTATACTGTATAGTGCCAAAACTCAACGAATGGAGGAATCGTCTTTTTGATGTGTCAAAACCTCCGTTTTTTGTGGAGGTTTTTTTGTGCAAAAAATGAAGCTGAGTGCTCGGCGTCTTTTTCGCGACAGTCGATAGTAATGTGTGCCAAGAAGGCATTTAAGAGGATTTAAAGATTTAAAAAGGAGTGAGGTAAAATGGACGCAGACCCTGGTGAGAAGCGCAGTCAATTTAATACGATCAAGAGCGGCCAGATTATCTTAGGGATTATTGGCTGCTCCTAAAAAAAGGAGGTAAGCAATGATCAAATTTTATAAAACCATTGATGGAAAAATTTCGGAAATTGATACGCTGGAAAAAAACAGCTGGATTAATATGGTTAATCCAACAAATGAAGAATTACAGTATATCATCCATGAACTAAATATTGATCCGGATTTCCTGCGAGCCGCGCTGGATGAAGAGGAAATTTCGCGAGTCGAAGCAGATGAAGACAACCATGCACTGATCACGATTGACGTTCCGGTAGTGCAACGGGATACTCAGAAAGTGCTTTATTCAACAATTCCAGTGGGGATTATCCAGACGGAAGACAACATTATCACGGTTTGCTTGCAGGCTGATACGGTTCTTGATGATTTTGCCAAGGGTCGGGTAAAAAATGTTTTTACCAACTTAAAAACCCGCTTTGTTTTTCAGATATTGTATCGGGTGGCCAGCCGCTTTTTGGTTTACCTGCGGCATATAAATCGGATGAGCACAGATATGGAACGTGAACTCCATATTTCCATGCGAAATGAAGAACTTTTTCAGCTCCTGGATCTGGAGAAGAGTCTTGTCTTTTTTTCTACTTCGCTCAAAGCCAATCAATCAGTGTTGGAAAAACTGCAACGTGGCCGAATCATTAAATTATATGAAGATGATGTAGAGCTTTTGGAAGATGTACTGATCGAAGTCCAGCAGGCGCTGGAGATGTCAAATATTTACGCCAGTATTCTGGGTGGTACGATGGAAGCCTATGGGTCAATCATTTCAAACAACTTAAATATCGTGATGAAGATATTAACGTCTTTAACGATTCTCTTGTCAGTGCCAACGCTCATCGCCAGCATCTATGGGATGAACGTGGAAGGCCTGCCGCTGCCAAATTTCTTTTCAGTGGTAATTATCATGATGGTGATCACGGTGATTTCTGGGGTGTTGCTGTATAAAAAGAAGATGTTTTAGTTTGAGATACTTGACATTTAAGAAATAAAAGGTGTATAATAAATAAAAAATATAAGTCTGTTTCAGGGGAGGTGTGAGTCCTCACCGGTGGTGATGTGCAATTGCAATAAGTCCACGAGCCGAAAGGCCGATCTGGTTGGAATCCAGAACCGACGGTATAGTCCGGATGGAAGAAATGACGTTAATTTAGCGTATAAGCTCCTGAATACATTTCAGGAGTTTTTTATTTTTCTGGGAAAAATGAAGACGGCAAAGGACGATAACTTACTTTATCAGGTAAATGACTGTATCGGGTAAAGTCGTGCGAGACCTAGTGAAAAAAGTCCAGAGTTTAGCTTCATTTTATCGAAACAGACAACAAGGAGGCTTTTGATGAAAATCAAAACAAAGCAATTAACACAAATGGCAGTTCTGGCTGCCATGTCCATTCTTTTGGTCTACCTGATTCATTTCCCGATTTTTCCGGCCGCGCCCTATCTTGAGTATGATCCGGCCGATATCCCAATTTTCATTGGTGCCTTTATGTTTGGTCCCATTGGCGGATTGATCTTGGCTGCTGTGGCGGCAATTATTCAGGGCCTGACTGTCAGTTCTGCCAGCGGGGTGATTGGGATTGTGATGCATTTCTTTGCCACTGGCAGTTTTGTCCTGGTAGCAGGTCTGATTTATCAGAAAAATCGTTCCCGAAAAGGTGCGGTGATTGGTTTAATCGCTGGGGCGCTTACGATGACAGTTATGATGGTGATCTGGAATCTGGTCTTTACACCGATTTTCCTGGGTATGCCCAGAGAAGCCGTAATCCCCATGATTCTGCCAATTATTGTTCCCTTTAATCTTTTAAAGGCTGGTATTAACGGGGCCATTACTTTTGTAATCTATAAATCTGTCGGTAAGGTGCTGGGACTGGAAATTAACGAAGTCAATGTAGCGAAGGCAGAGTAAATTAAAAAGTAATATCAAAAAAAAGCCGTTTGGGATTTTCAGAGTTAACTGAAATCGCAAACGGCTTTTTTAGTAGTAAATTCATATTTGAAAAATTATCAGACGGGTTCGATTTTAACGCCTACATCAATCGGTGTGGCGGTGTAAAGACTGGTGGTGATGATTCCATTGATGTCGATTTTAGCGAAATCAGTGACATTTGTTTCATTTATACCCCGGCAGCCAATAGTAAAACGGAGGGAAATTCATCTCGCAAATTGGTGACAGTATCTTTCAAAGTGATTACATCAAGTTTGTCGAATTGAATTCCGTCAACACCAGCAGCGCATAACTTTTGCGCATCAATCAGATTGGTTGCTTCGACCAGAATTTTCTTATCGCAGGAAGTGGTTTTAATTTCTGGAAGTTTACTGATTAATCCATCAAGTCCGCCAACAAAATTCAAATGTTGTTTAAAAATTAAAATTGACTCTGACAAACCCAATCGGTGTGGCATTGCGCCACCAGCCAAAATTGCCCGGGTAGCCAGTGCCTTTGTTCCGGGAAATGTTTTTCGTGTTGTCAGAATAGGGAGATTAGGATTGACAGATCTGGCAAGATCGACCATTCTCCTGGTTTTTGTTGCAATACCTGAGCAGTGGTCAAGAATATTCTGACAGCATTTCCAGATGATATGTAAATCCTTAGCAGATCCTGTTCCGGAAATAAGTTCTGATCCGGCTTTAACCTTTTGACCGGAAGAAATTTGAGCAGTGGTTCTGATGTGCATGCGTTCAAAAATTGCCTGAACTTCTTCTGTCCCGCAAATGATTGCATCTTCACGGGTAAAATATGCGATTCGTCCAGACTGCTCACCTAACTCAAGAGTATGGCTGGTCAAATCAAAATACGGAACATCCTCGTTGAGTAAACGATCAATTTCGTTAATTGCTATAAATGACATGAGGCTCTCCTTTAAATAGATGTTTAAATGACTTATTTTCAATTTGCTCAATCATCATACCTATTCTTAAAGTATCAATTGTTTCTTCATCGTATAAAACACGCACAGTTTGATAATCTTCAGCGACTTCAACGGTTTTGATTTCATCGCGGGCAAGTAAAACTGTCTTGATTTTTTTAACGCAATTAGGACACATTATTCCTTCAATACATAATACTGATTCTTTCATTGTTATTCCTTTCTCCAAATAAAAACTGATCGATTTTTTGATCGCCATTTGGCACAAACAGGTTTTCGCTATTTCTGATCCCCCGTAACTCCCCATCCATCATAATACCAATTCGGTTAGCCATGCGCCTGGCTTCATTAAAATCATGCGTTACGAAAATGATCGTACAATTAAAAATATTATGGATTTTTTCGATTTGTTGATACATAATCTCCTTTGTTGCAGGATCAAGCGAGGAAAAAGGTTCATCCATCAGAAGGAGGCGGGGCTTCATAATTAGTGCACGACCTAAAGCGGTACGTTGTCTTTCACCGCCGCTCAGCGTCAGTGGATACTGATTTAAAAGATGCTCGATAGAAAGCATTTGTGCCATTTCATGAGCTTTCAGCTGCTGTTCATCTCGCGATTTACCGTTTATTTTCAGACCATAAATAATATTTTCATAGACTGTCATATGATTAAATAGTCCAAAATCCTGATAGACAAAACCGATTTGCCGTTTTTCAAGGGGAATGGAGATTACTGATTGGCCTTTTATGGAAATATCGCCTGTAAATCTATGGTAGAAGCCGGCAATTGATTCTAGCAAAACCGTTTTACCTGAGCCTGTTTTACCCAGTAATGCAAATAGTTCACCTTCATTAATAGCTAAGTTGATATGCTTTAAATTGAAGTTTCCCAACTCAATCGAATAGTCATTTACGTTTAAAATTATTTCTTTCAAAAATTCACATCCTTCATCCGACTCTTTTCGACGTTTTTGCGACCAATCCTATTGGCCAGAAAGAGAGAAACCAAAGAAATTACTAAAATAAGCGTTGCTGAAGCCATCGAGGCTCCAGTATCACCAGTGGCCAGATTTAGATAAACTGAAGTTGTTAGGGTTTCAGTTTTCATCCGGGTAGCTCCTACCAGCATGAGAGTCGCTCCGAACTCGCCTAAACCTCTTGACCAAGTAAGAATGGTCGTGCTGATAATCGCGCTTTTAGACATGGGCAGGGTAATTGTAGTAAAGCGTTGCCACTTAGATGCCCCAAGACTACCAGAAATAAATTCAAGACGTTCATCAACTTCGCAAAAAGCGACACGAATTAAACGAATGACATATGGCAGGTTGACGACGGTCTGAGCGATGATAATCCCTTTTTTGTCAAAAACCACTTTAAAACCCATTTCTTTTAAAGCTTTCCCCAATCTGAAGAGAAAAGAATCAGAAGTCCCAGTCCTAAGACCAGATAGGGCAATGACAATGGCAATTCAATCAGCATCTGAAACAATTTTTTGAATGGAAAAACTGTTCGTGACAGAGTATAAGCGGTCGGTATGGCTAAACTCACGCATATTATTGTTGAAATACTCGTCGTAAAAAGACTTAATCGCATAGCAGATTGTACTTCTTCCGAAAATAGCGCCTTTGACAGGTTGGGAAGTCCTTTAATAACAATTGTCAAAATAATTAGGGATGTAAAAATAATGACTAGTATTGTGATTATCATCGACAAAAATTCAAACAGCGAAAATGTCGAAAAATTCTTTTTCATGATTAGTTTAAAACTTCATATCCGTAGTTTTGCCAGATCTGTTTAGCATCATCACTATTAAGGTATGTCAAAAATGAAGTTAATGCTTCGGTATTTTCGGCACTTGTTAGCGTTGCTGCCGGTACAGTTTTGACATATGCATCCAGATCACTTGTTTCCACGATTTCGCTGGAGGAGCCAGTAACATTTTCTTTCCAGACGATAATTGCATCACATTCGTTGACAGATAAAGCATTAAATATTTCTGGTGCAGTTGCTGCTCTGGCGATGACGTTAACCTGATCAAGGATACCAAGATCGGTTAAAGCTTTGTTAGCGATCTTTCCAATTGGAGTGGCTTCACCATCGCCAAGCACGACTTCGACACCATCTTTAGTTAGGTCGTTAAGATTATTAATGCCTAAAGGATTACCACTTTGTACGGCTAGCACTGGGATATGTTTGACCAAATCTAAGCTTTCTGCAACCGAATCCTGAACGGGTTTTAATTCATCAGATGATCCAGCAATAAATAGATCACCTTCACCGGTGGTTGTGATCTGGTTCTGAATTTGTGCTGCATTGGCATAGACCACTTCGACCTGACAACCAGTTTCATCTTTGAAAGCCGCGGTAATTTCTTCAAAGGGTTTGGTCATACCGGCCCCGCAATAAATAAATAGACTATGACCGTCAAGTTCCTTTGCGGCGGTTTCATCAGCTGTGGAGTTTTGTGAACAACCGGATAGAATGCTGATGACCAACACCAGTGCTAGGGCAGGGATAAACCAGTTTCTGATTCTTTTCATTTCTTTTCACCTCGTAATTTGATAAAGTAGTTCTAAAATGCCAAATAGAACTGATCTATAAAACGACAAAACAGTTTGTTTCGATACGTTTTATTATGTTATGTATTATATTGCATTGCGGGTGCTTTTGTCAATTTCAAATAAAACATAACGAAACAAATAATCGTAATATAGACATGTGGCGTTTAGATTGCTCCTACTGTTATAAAGGGAGGGACTGGATAATATAGCTCAATACTTTTTAGAAAGTTCTATTAATATAGTAAGAGGATCGCGATATGAATAAAAAAAAGAAAAACTTTCAAAAAAAGTGTTGACAGTTGCTGTTAAAGGGAGTATACTAATGAAGTTGTCTCGTGAGACAGCAGCACGGCTGAAGATGATCTTGAAAAAGAAAATTAAAAAAGTGCTTGACAGTAGAGAACAGAGACGATATAATAGTAAAGCTTTCGACTGAGAAAGCGGCGCAGACTTAAACGTTTACGCAGGGTCATAGAAAAGAGAATAGTACCATAAAACCTGTAAAAAGTTGACTTAGGTCAACAACAATAAGAGTGACACTCTTTAAAAAAGTCAACGCGTGAGCAATCACAAAAACAATGAGCTTAAGCCGAAAGGCTTTCGATACAAACTTTTATTGAGAGTTTGATCCTGGCTCAGGACGAACGCTGGCGGTATGCTTAACACATGCAAGTCGAACGAGAAGATTATGATTAAGCCTTCGGGCGAGAGAATGATTGGAAAGTGGCGAACGGGTGAGTAACGCGTGGGTAACCTGCCCTATGGAAAGGAATAGCCTCGGGAAACTGGGAGTAATGCCTTATGAAATATTGAAGTCGCATGGCTTTAATATCAAACGCTCCGGTGCCATAGGATGGACCCGCGTCCCATTAGCTGGTTGGTGAGGTAACGGCTCACCAAGGCGACGATGGGTAACCGGTCTGAGAGGGCGAACGGTCACACTGGAACTGAGACACGGTCCAGACTCCTACGGGAGGCAGCAGTGGGGAATATTGCGCAATGGGGGAAACCCTGACGCAGCAATACCGCGTGAATGAAGAAGGTCTTCGGATCGTAAAGTTCTGTTATTGGGGAAGAAGAAAAGACGGTACCCAAGGAGAAAGTCCCGGCTAACTACGTGCCAGCAGCCGCGGTAATACGTAGGGGACAAGCGTTGTCCGGATTTACTGGGCGTAAAGGGCACGCAGGCGGTTTTTTAAGTCAGATGTGAAAGGTCCCGGCTCAACCGGGGAAATGCATTTGAAACTGGAGAACTTGAGTATTGGAGAGGCAAGTGGAATTCCTAGTGTAGCGGTGAAATGCGTAGAGATTAGGAGGAACACCAGTGGCGAAGGCGGCTTGCTGGACAAATACTGACGCTGAGGTGCGAAAGCGTGGGGAGCAAACAGGATTAGATACCCTGGTAGTCCACGCCGTAAACGATGAGTGCTAGGTGTTGGGGGAACTCAGTGCCGCAGTTAACACAATAAGCACTCCGCCTGGGGAGTACGACCGCAAGGTTGAAACTCAAAGGAATTGACGGGGACCCGCACAAGCAGCGGAGCATGTGGTTTAATTCGAAGCAACGCGAAGAACCTTACCAGGTCTTGACATCCTCTGACAATCCTAGAGATAGGACATTTCCTTCGGGAACAGAGAGACAGGTGGTGCATGGTTGTCGTCAGCTCGTGTCGTGAGATGTTGGGTTAAGTCCCGCAACGAGCGCAACCCCTGTGGTTAGTTGCCATCATTTAGTTGGGCACTCTAAGCAGACTGCCGTGGATAACACGGAGGAAGGTGGGGACGACGTCAAATCATCATGCCCCTTATGACCTGGGCTACACACGTGCTACAATGGTCTGAACAGAGGGTTGCGAAGCCGCGAGGTGAAGCTAATCCCTTAAAACAGATCCCAGTTCGGATTGCAGGCTGCAACTCGCCTGCATGAAGTTGGAGTTGCTAGTAATCGCGAATCAGAATGTCGCGGTGAATGCGTTCCCGGGTCTTGTACACACCGCCCGTCACACCACGAGAGTTGGCAACACCCGAAGTCAGTGAGGTAACCGCAAGGAACCAGCTGCCGAAGGTGGGGTCAGTAATTGGGGTGAAGTCGTAACAAGGTAGCCGTATCGGAAGGTGCGGCTGGATCACCTCCTTTCTAAGGAAAACAGGGAGTCATGGTACTATTTTCTTTTGTATGACCTAAAGGTTATACAAAAGGATCGTAGTTTCAGTCAATTTTTTTTATTTTTAAAGGAAAAAAATTGTCTAGACTGCGTTAGTTTTTACACTGCTCATGCACTTGGTGAGCTGCCAAATTAAAATTTGGGTAAAAATGTCGATCATTGAAAACAGCATAGTGTATAGAAAACATACAATTTCAAATGTTAACAACATTAAGAAACGTAAGTTAAAGGATCGCAGTTGAAAAACTGCAGGCAATTGATATTGTTCTATGTATCGATTGACAAGGATCAAGAAATGAAGGGCACAGGGCGGATGCCTTGGCACTCAGAGCCGATGAAGGACGCGACAAGCTGCGAAAAGCTGCGTGAAGGTGCACATAACCGTTGAAGCGCAGATATCCGAATGGGGAAACCCGGCTGGCAGAAGGCCAGTCACCATGGACTGAATACATAGGTTCATGGAGGGAACCCGGGGAACTGAAACATCTCATTACCCGGAGGAAAAGAAAGAAACATCGATTCCTTGAGTAGCGGCGAGCGAAAGAGGAAGAGCCCGGATTACAGCAAATTTTTATTTTTAGTCGAATGGCATGGGAAGGCCAGACAAAGAGGGTGAGATCCCCGTAGACGAAAGGAATAAAGGTGGGTAATCGACGAGTACCACGGGACACGTGAAACCCTGTGGGAATATGGGGGCCCACCCCCCAAGGCTAAATACTACTGAGTGACCGATAGAGGATAGTACCGTGAGGGAAAGGTGAAAAGAACCCGGAAGGGGAGTGAAATAGAAACTGAAACCCTGTGCCTACAAGCAGCCGGAGCGCAAGTGACGGTGTGCTTTTTGTAGAACGGGCCAACGAGTTACGGTATGCAGCAAGGTTAAGTGCTTCAGGCACGGAGCCGTAGGGAAACCGAGTCTTAAGAGGGCGATTAGTTGTATGCCGTAGACCCGAAACCGTGTGATCTATCCATGACCAGGATGAAGCTTGGGTAAAACCAAGTGGAGGTCCGAACCAGTGTCTGTTGAAAAAGGCTTGGATGAGTTGTGGATAGGGGTGAAATTCCAATCGAACACGGAGATAGCTGGTTCTCCCCGAAATAGCTTTAGGGCTAGCGTTGTAGAGAGAGTGATGGAGGTAGAGCACTGAATTGGCTAGGGGGCGTAGAGCTTACTGAACCATATCAAACTCCGAATGCCATACACTTATATACGGCAGTCAGACTATGGGAGATAAGTTTCATAGTCGAAAGGGAAACAGCCCAGACCATCCGCTAAGGTCCCCAAGTACAGATTAAGTGGGAAAGGATGTGCAACTGCATAAACAACCAGGATGTTGGCTTAGAAGCAGCCACACATTTAAAGAGTGCGTAATAGCTCACTGGTCGAGTGGTTGTGCGCCGAAAATAAACGGGGCTAAAATCTGGCACCGAAGCGATGGATTATAGTTTAGACTATAGTGGTAGGGGAGCAATGTCTTGAGGGAGAAGCTGACTTGTAAGGGTTGGTGGACGAAAGACAAGAGAGAATGTTGGCATGAGTAGCGAAAGTGAAGTGAGAATCTTCACCATCGAAAGCCCAAGGTTTCCTGAGGAAGGCTCGTCCGCTCAGGGTAAGTCGGGGCCTAAGCCGAGGCTGGATAGCGTAGGCGATGGACAACAGGTTGAAATTCCTGTACCACCTTTAATTGTTTGAGAGATGGAGTGACACAGAAGGATAAGCGAACCCGGTGATTGGTAGAGCCGGGCCAAGCGTTAAGGCTTACAGAGGAGGCAAATCCCCTTTGTTATAAGGCTGAGGCGTGATGGGGAACGAAAAATAAGTAGGGAAGTCGCTGATTTCACGCTGTCGAGAAAAGCTTCTATTGAGAGAGAAGGTGCCCGTACCGTAAACCGACACAGGTAGGCGAGGAGAGAATCCTAAGATGAGCGGGAGAAGTGTTGTTAAGGAACTCGGCAAAATGACTCCGTAACTTCGGGAGAAGGAGTGCCCCTTAAGGGGGGCCGCAGAGAAGAGGCTCAAGCGACTGTTTAGCAAAAACACAGGTCTCTGCTAAATCGAAAGATGACGTATAGGGGCTGACGCCTGCCCGGTGCTGGAAGGTTAAGAGGAGTGCTTAGCGCAAGCGAAGGTGCGAATTTAAGCCCCAGTAAACGGCGGCCGTAACTATAACGGTCCTAAGGTAGCGAAATTCCTTGTCAGGTAAGTTCTGACCCGCACGAAAGGCGTAACGATTTGAGCGCTGTCTCGACAACACACCCGGTGAAATTGTAGTACTCGTGAAGATGCGAGTTACCCGCGACAGGACGGAAAGACCCGTAGAGCTTTACTGCAATCTGGCATTGGATTCTGGTAGTAGACGTACAGGATAGGTGGGAGGCAAAGAATTTGGAACGCTAGTTTCGAAGGAGCCGCTGTTGGGATACCACCCTTGTACTATTGGAATTCTAACAAGTGTCCGTAATCCGGACATTGGACCGTGTCAGATGGGCAGTTTGACTGGGGCGGTCGCCTCCAAAAATGTATCGGAGGCGCCCAAAGTTACCCTCAGGATGGTTGGAAACCATCTGTTAGAGTGCAAAGGCAAAAGGGTGATTGACTGCGAGAGAGACATCTCGAGCAGGGACGAAAGTCGGGCTTAGTGATCCGGTGGTACCGAGTGGAAGGGCCATCGCTCAACGGATAAAAGCTACCTCGGGGATAACAGGCTTATCTCCCCCAAGAGTCCACATCGACGGGGAGGTTTGGCACCTCGATGTCGGCTCGTCTCATCCTGGGGCTGAAGCAGGTCCCAAGGGTTGGGCTGTTCGCCCATTAAAGAGGCACGCGAGCTGGGTTCAGAACGTCGTGAGACAGTTCGGTCCCTATCCGTCGTGGGCGTTAGATATTTGAGAGGAGCTGTTCCTAGTACGAGAGGACCGGAATGGACAAACCACTGGTGCACCAGTTGTCCCGCCAGGGGCATAGCTGGGTAGCTAAGTTTGGTCGGGATAAGTGCTGAAGGCATCTAAGCACGAAGCCCCCTCGAGATAAGATATCTCACCGCAAGGTTAAGGCTCCTGGTAGACGACCAGGTCGATAGGCTGGAAGTGGAAGTATGGCAACATATGGAGCGGACCAGTACTAATCAGCCGAGGTCTTGATCCAAAGAATATACACTATGCTGTTTTGAATGATCAAACTGATTTTTCAGAAGGAAAAATCATAGCGAGCTTAGAGCGTAAGCGGGCGAGCGGTGACAGACCTTCGGCATTTTTAAGCCTTCTTATCCCTTGAGGATAAGCAAAGAAGGGATTAAAAATACCAGCCAAAGAACAACAGAAAAACACAATAGAATAGTTAATTTGTCTCGTAACGATAGCAGAGGGGCTACACCTGTTCCCATACCGAACACAGCAGTAAAGTCCTCTAGCGCCGAAAGTACTTGGTGGGTGACTGCCCGGGAGGATAGGACGTTGCGGGGCTTTTATTTTTTTGCGCGAAACAACGAGTCATGCGGCTCTTAAAATAGAAAAAGCTTTAAAAAACAAACTCACTTGTTTTTTAAAGCTTTTTCTATTTTTAAGAAGGAAGGAGCCATCTGGCGACTGACGTGACGAGTGCAGTGGCTTTATTTTTCGCCTTGTCGGAGTCTAGCTGCAGGGAAGCCATGTGCTGTTGACTTGACAAGATAAAACGATATTGGAACAGATTACTGAAGAACTAAAATCAGTCGCATAAGGCAATATAGATATCAATATCTCCGTTTTCCCAATCACTGTTAAGGTATTCTTCAAAATCTCCTGTAAAACGACGGTTCAGGTCCAATTGCCAGATTTCTTCCCAGGCATTAGCAACAGCGCTGACCATATTACCATGTACTGAGAATTTGGCATAGTTGCCAGCGGGGATAATTTTTGTTTCCAGTTCAAAGTTTTCATTTTTAAAGACTTCATTTCCAACAGTGACCGTATACAGGTCATCATGATAGTCAGAATAAAGACCAATGCTGTAAGGATTTACTTTGTTTTTGATCGTATTTGTGATGCCTACCTGATAGAATGTTGACCATAAATTACCGATGGTTTCACTCATTTGGGGATCATGATTGCCAGTTGTGGCACTGATACCGGACAATGTTTTTTCTTCAAGATGGACAATTTCATACTTCATTTTTCTACCTCCAATAGTTGATAGGTATATTATAAAAAACGAAATAAGACAACAGTGTGTCATATTAAAAATTAGTTATAATATGACAAAACTATTTCTAAGTCGGATTTTATTTTATTGCGAATTTCGTTGGGAGAAAGCACTTCACATTCGGTTCCGTAAGAAGTGATGTAGGAAAAAATCCATTCTCCATCAGGAACATCAGTTTCGACCAGAAAACTGCCGTCATTAAGCTGCGAATAAGTGTCAAATTCATCATAGACCCGATATGACATTTTGGCAGAAATTTTCAGCTTAAGATGAATAATAGGGGCTCCCAATAAAGGTGGTTCAGAAAAAATCTGCGCAGGTGTTGGTCGCTGGAAATACTCCTTCAAACAATTCAGATTTTTGATCCGGCTTAATTTAAAAAAACGAAAATCCTGACGTTTGAGACAGTAAGCATAAAGATACCAGGAAGTGCCTTTAAAACAGAGTTTGAGCGGTTCAGCCTTCCTCGAGAGTTCGCCATGTCTGGCGCCTGAATAAGAAAAAGAAATGATCTGCTTATTCAGGATCGCCGATTTTAATGCAATAAAGGTTTGGGTTTGACTTTTGGTATCACTCCAGAATGAAAAATCGACTTCGATCCAGTCAGAATGATGTTCGCCCAGAAGGCTGGACAGTTTTTTCAAAGCATTGTCGCTTTTGCTAAGATCAATGGTTTGAACAGCCTTCATAGAAGAAAGAATTTCCTGTTTTTCATGCTCAGTGAGTATGGTTTTGTTTAAAATAAAATTTGGTAGAAGCGATATGCCACCAGTTTTTCCCTTTTTCATGTAGATTGGAATCCCGGCCGCAGAAAGTGTTTCAACATCCCGATAAATAGTTCGGGTGGAAACTTCAAATCGTTTTGCAAGTTCTCGGGCAGTGATTTGTTTCTTCTCGAGTAATATATAAATGATTTCAAATAATCGATTGATTTGCATGGTTCACCTCTTATTAAATTATAGCGCGGATATGTAAATTTGCCAGCTATTAATTTATTTTTATACTTCATTGTAGAATGAATTTGGATAAAAAATCCTTAGCATTTTTCCAGTGTTAAGCCTGAATCACCATAACACAAGCTAAATAGAAATGATAAGCACTATGTTGTTCCTGAATTCTTCAAGACCTACATTGACACTTTGAGTGTATAATTAAATAATATTGAGTAAGATTAATACCTTGTGTTATAATCAATAGTGTTTTGAATTTATGTTATCAATAAAATGAAGGTCAAACGTTTCATGATAAATAATTGCGGGGAGAGAACAAGATGAAAGAAATTTTGGAACAGGCAAAAAAATTGCAGGAAGAGTTGACAGAGATAAGACATCATATTCATCGTCATCCAGAGCTGGGATTAGAGACGGTTAAAACAGCAGATTTTGTGATCGAAAAACTAAAAGAAATGGGATATGAACCTGACCGCGTTGGCGGAAATGGTGTGACGGTAACTGTCGGTAAAAAGCCGGGAAAATGTTTTCTGATTCGAGGTGATATGGATGCGCTGCCCATCGAAGAACAGGCAGAGGTTGATTTTAAATCAGAAATTCCTGGAAGAATGCATGCCTGTGGGCATGATATGCATACGACTATGCTGCTAGGGGCGGCCAGGCTTTTAAAAGAAAACGAAGAGCAAATAAATGGTGTCGTCAAACTGTTGTTTCAACCTGGTGAAGAAATAATGAATGGTGCAAAATCAATGATTGAAGCGGGAGTTCTAGAAAATCCCAAAGTTGACGGCGCATTTATGTTTCACGTTGTCAGCGGCTTTCCGGTTCCTACTGGTAATATTATTTGTCCTGAGCCTGGAAACAGGGCATCATCAAACGATGCCTTTGAAATACACATCCAGGGCAAGGGCGGACATGGCGCGATGCCGGAAAAATCGGTTGATCCTATCAATGTAGCCGTTAAAGTCTATGAGGCTATTCAAGCGATGCAGTGCCGGGAGTTGCCGAGCAGTCAGGATGTGACGATCAGCCTATGTCAGATTGAAGCGGGATCAGCATTTAACATAATACCCGATACGGCGATTATGCGGGGAACCCTGCGTACCTTTGATGAAGGAACCAGAGATTATGTTTTAAAGAGAATGGCTGAATTAGCTGACGGCATTGCCAAAGTATATCATGCAAGTGCGACAGCTAATTCGACCGAAGGCTCTCCAACCTTTCATGTTGATGGTTCAGTGGTGATTCCGGTCAGAAAAGCCTTGGAAAAAGTATTCGGCGATACAGTTGTTGATTTTGAGCAAGCGATTGGGGTTAAAAGCATGCCGGGCTCAGAGGATTTTGCTTATATTGCTCAAAAAACGCCGGGCGCATTCTTTTTCATTTCCTCCGGCAATTCGGAAGACGGCTACAAATATTCCATGCACCATCCTAAGGTGCGTTGCAGTGATGAAATATTGTACCGTGGTGCGGCGGCCTATGCAATTGCGGCGATGGCCTGGTTGGATGAAAATAACGAAAGTGTATAGAATAACTATATCCTGCGGTATTTTTTAAGCGCCAGGACATTGAGGCTGAATAAGATCAGTATGTAGGCAAATGAGCCCAATAGCCAAGGCCAGATTTCTGCAAGCCCCTTGCCCTGGATCATAATTTTCTGCAGGGCAGTGCAGCCATAATAAATTGGTGCAAAATAGCAGAGGTTACCGAGGCCAAAAGGAATGGTGTCGATGGGAATCAGGCCCGAGAAAAAAATCTGGGGATGACGACGACCGGAATAAATTGCACCAGCTGCAGCTCGTTATTGGCAAAAATTGAGACCAGGGCCCCAATGGAAACGGCAGAGAAGGCCATCAGAATCATAACCAGGATACTTAAGCCCACTGATCCTTCTATGTGGACAGACAGGATATAGGCCGAATAAAGAATGATCACTACACTTTGCATGGCGGCCAGAATACCATAACCGATGGTGTAACCACCAATGACATCTACGCGGCTGATTGGGGTCATCAGCATCCGCTCCAGGGTCTGGCCGAAGCGTTCCCGGACAAAAGACATACCCGAAAGGATGAATACAAAGAAGAAGGAAATAACCCCCAAAATGACATAAGACATGGAGTCCAGCAGGTTTTCAGAATCTGTCTCGTAGACATAGCTTGTCTCAATCTGATTAGGGAATTCTTTTGCAGGCTAGCAACCGCATCGGTAATTGCTTTAAGCGCAGCGGTTGACTTAGAGTTCTGCTCCAGCATTAAAAGCTTTAGACCATCAGTATCAGTATAGAATAGGGCGTCAATATTATTGTCTTCCAGATAGCTGTCATCTTCCGGAACTTGACTTAAATTGGTCAGATCGGCATTTTGGCTTAGCTCCGCTACCAAATCTTCATTAATGTCAAAGACAGCAATTTTAGGGACATAAGAGGAATCATCGAGAATAAAGTATAAAAGCGTAATCACTAAAAGTGGCGCAAAGAGAAGTAGGCCTAGGGATCGTTTATCATTTTTATTTGGCTTAGGATGCGTTTGATAATGCTTATCATGCGAGTACCTCCTCTGTTGATTGATTCGTAAAGAAAAGTTCTTCAATATTGCAGTTCTGGGTTGAAGCGACTAGATTTTTGACGGTATCCAAAGCGACGATCCGGCCATTTCTGATCAGAGCAGCATTGTCACACTGATAGACCTCATCCATCACGTGGGTGGTCACCAGAATTGTAGCACCGCCATCTTTCAGGCTGTTTAAGTGCTGCCAGATCTTTCTGCGCAGTACCGGATCAACCCCGACCGTCGGTTCATCAAGCAGCAAAAGCTTAGGGTTATGCATTAAGGCAACCATCAGGGATACCCGTTTTTTCATTCCACCGGAGCAGTTGCGAATAAGCTTTTGCTGGTGATCGGTCATTTCGGTGATTGAAAGCAGGGCTTTAGCTGCTTTTGAAAATTCGGTGCGGGGCATTTTGTGCAGGCCAGCAAAGAACTTGAGGTTTTCCCATACGGTCAGCTCTTCGTAGAGGGCGTCATTTTGGGCATGTAGCCAATCAGTGATAGAAGTCGGCGATCAGGCACGATTAAATCGTCGATGGTGACTTGGCCGGAATCAGCTTTTAGCGCCCCATAATAATCCGTAAAAGCGTCGTTTTACCAGAGCCTGAGGCACCCAGCAGACAGAATATATGGCCGCTCTCAATGGTAAAATCAATGTTTTCAAGGACTTTCTGTTTTTTAAATGATTTTTCGATTGATTTGATCAGAATTTGCATGTTGACCTCCTGAATGTTTATTCTAAGCTAATTTTAATTATTTAAAGCTTTAAAAACAACCAGCAAGTCAATCCAATCTGTCGGATTTTCTTGAGAAAAATATGATCCATGGCTATAATTTAAGTGTCAAGCCAGTGAGACAGATTTCATTTTGTATTGATGTTGATACGCAAAAACTTGGAGTGAAGAGGTTATTATGGGAAAAAATCTATCACCTACAGCCACCACAACGAAAGAGAATATTATTGCAGCTTTCTGGAGCCTCTATTGCCATAAAAGAATCGAAAAGATTACTGTTAAGGAGATTTGTCTGATATCTGGTTATAACCGATCGACCTTTTATGTTTACTTTCGGGATGTTTATGAGGTGCTGGAAGAAATTGAAGCAATAACGGTGGAAGCCCAGGATTTTAAGATGATTATTCTGGAGCAAATTGTAAAGGCGGATGTACAAGTTGGCCAGGCGCTGCTTGCTTCTGTTTTGACGCTATTTGAAAAAAACAGCAAGTATTTGCCGGTATTGTTGGGGGAGAATGGTGATCCGCTTTTTCGCAAAAAATTGCTGGAAAAACTGGCACCAGTGGTTTTATCCATGTATGAAGATTTAAAGCCCGAAGAAGAGTTAAAGGTCAAGTATTTGATGGAGTATCAGAGCGCGGCCATGCTTTCTACTATCGCAAACTGGTATGCCAATGACAAGGATCTGCCGGCAGATCAATTTATTGAGCTGCTGCTTTCGGTAACCACCAACGGGCTACAAAAGGAATTATCAAAGTACCTATAGCGAGCATTATAAATGGCAGATTAAATGCTGAATTTTAAGCTTTAATAAATAAAAGCTGGTCATGGTAGGTTTGAATCCATGATCAGCTTTTTGAATGTTATTTTGTAATAGAAACCGTCACATCTTTTGGCAGTGCCAAACCGGCAGCGACTTCGACGGCCTTTAATATCCCCATGGGAACCGGACAGGCGCTGTGCTTGCAGTTTGTGCGACAGGCCTCATAAACAGGACCCTGGCCGATCTTATCCATAATGCAAGTCATACCATCCACTTTTTTTAGTTCGGTTGATAAATCACTAAAGGCCGGACACTCGGAAACGATATTTAAGTTGACATCAAAACCGTCTGCCTTTTCGGCGGTTACTTCCGTTTTAAAACCGCAGACCCCGCTTTGTATAATTGCTTTTGCCATATGAGAACTCCTTTTAACATACTTTTTTAAATTATATCATAGACTTAAAAGATCTTCTGTGATTATTGCACATATAAAATCAAGTATCTTAAAAAGTGGCATCAGTTGACATAGCTCATTACAATGCTTATAATATAACTAAGTTAAACCAAGAAAGAGGGGATTGTTATGCCACCGAAGCCAAAAACACCAGAAGAAATTGAAATCGAAAAAAAGAAAATCCTGGGAGTTGCCTTAAAGATAATTTCAGAACAAGGTTATAATAACCTCACCATGCGATTGGTTGCTTCACGTTGCGGAATTTCAGCGACAAAAATTTATTATTATTTCACCAATAAAGAAGAAATTTACTTTAAAATTGTCGAATATGGCTTTGCGCTGCTGCATCAGGAGATTAAGGATGCCTACTGCGAAGGCAGTGATCCAGTTGAACGGTTTAAAAGGGTATGTTGTGCCTATATCCATTTTGCCACTGAAAATGCCAATTACTATGAGATCATGTTAAGTGCGCGGACACCCCGAACCATGGATTATGCTTCTGGAGAATTGGAAGCGATTGCTGAACAGGAAAAGGAAGTGGCAATTAATTTTTACCGCTTCTGGAGTAAATGTGTTAAGGAACTTGCAGCTTTTAAAGGGATTGAAACGGATGAATACGATATTGTGGCAATTTTCGCACAGCTTCATGGGATTATTAACCTGGAGCACAGTAAGAATCTGCGGGAAGTTGATATAGATTTTAAAATCCTTGGTGAACGGGTATTCGAGCGAGTCATCAGGTGTTTTATAAATTTGCCTGGTGCGGAGGCCTGAAACATTAAATTGATTTATTATGAGATAACTTCGGTTATCTCTTTTTTTGATAAAAATTTAAGAATCAGCATAAAGCATTTGACGGATAACCGATTACATTGTATAATTAACAGCATTAAAGTAACACTGTTATAATAATAATGTTATGCTTATAAAAGTGATCTGTAATTAAAAAATGAAATGGAGAAAAAATGGCTCATGTTATCAGTGAAGCATGCATCGGATGCGGGGCGTGCAAAACAAAATGTCCGGTTAGTGCAATAGAGGGTGAAAAGAAGGCAATCCATCAGATTAATCCGATCAGATGCGTCGATTGTGGGGTTTGTGGAAAAGTATGTCCTAAAGCAGCAGTTTTCGACCAAAATAATCAGCAACTAGCAAAAGTTCCACGGGATGCCTGGCAAAAACCGATCATCCAGAAAAACTTGTGCAGTGCCTGTTCGCTGTGTGTGGATATTTGTTCCTTTGATTGCCTGGTAATATCGAAACCTCAGTTTAAAGGGGATATTGATGTAATCGCCAGCCTTGAAAATGAGAAAAATTGTGTCGGATGCAGCATGTGTGAAGATATTTGCCCATTGCAGGCAATCTCAATGACAGGAGGAAGTAAGGTATGAATCTGCCAAAGTATGCAATTATCAACCTAAGTGATAATAGCGTGACCCCTTACCCGATCAGTGAAAAACTTTTTAAAGAATGTTTGGGTGGGAAGATAATGGGGGCGAAATTACTGACAGAATTAACGCCGGCAAAATTGGACGTTTTTTCACCTGAAAGCATGGTCATTGTCAATACTGGGCCTTTAAATGGGTCCGGTGCGCCTTCATCAAGTCGCTTCAATATGACTTTTAAAAATGTAATGACGGGCGGGATCGCATCATCCAACTGTGGCGGTCAGTTTGGCGTCATGCTCAAGCGGTCAGGTTTTGATGGCCTGATCATTACCGGTTGTGCTGAGGAACCTGTGACCATTGAAATAATTGATGGGCAAATTGCGATCAAAAAAACACCGGAACTCTGGGGACTGGATTCGGAAGAAGTCCAGGAAAAATTCCCGAAAACCTATGGCAAACTGGTCATCGGACCAGCAGGAGAAAATCTGGTTCGCTATGCCTGTGCCGTATCTGGTGAACGTGTGGCCGGACGGTGTGGGGCCGGGGCAGTACTAGGTGCCAAAAAAATTAAAGCGATTGTCGCATATGGAACTAAAAAAACTCAAGTTGCTGATCCTCAGAAATTTAACTCCTATGTCAAAAAATGGGTGAAATTCTTGAAAAACCATCCTATGACCGGTCATGCTTTGCCGAGTTATGGCAGTGGCGGCCTGGTCAATAAGGCCAATGCTTCTCACGCTTTACCAACCCGAAATTTTAGTGCCGGGGTTTTTGAAAAGGCTGAAGATTTTTGTGGGGAAACTCTGACCGAAACCTTGTTGACCCGCAACGGTGGCTGCGTAAGTTGTCCGATCCGTTGTGAACGACGGGTTATGGTCCAAAATAAAGAAGTTAAGGGACCGGAGTTTGAAACCCTGGGTTTATTCGGATCAAATATCGGCAATAGCAATCTGGAATTTATCAATACCCTGAACTATCATGCTGACCTGCTGGGAATGGATACGATCTCCCTGGGTGGAACCCTGGCTTTTGCCATGGAATTGCAGGAAAAAGGCATTAAGGACTTTGGCTTGTCCTTTGGTAATACTGAGAATATACTTGAAGTGATTGAAAAGATTGCCCGAAAAGAAGGCGTTTATGCGGAACTGGCCGATGGTAGTAAGGTTTTAAGCGAGAAATACGGCGGTAAAGAATTTGCCATTCACGCCAAAGGGTTGGAACTGGCAGCTTACGAACCGCGTCGATCTACCGGTATGGGTTTAGGATACGCGACCTCTAAACGTGGCGGTTGCCATTTAAACGGCGGCTACCTGGCCCTGATGGAGTCGGTGGGCGTTGTTGGGATGAATGCCCAGACCCCTAAAGGTAAGCCGGAACTGACCGTCATGTTGCAAAATGGGATGGAAGCGGCATCAGCAGCAGGCTTCTGCCTGTTTACTTTACAAAGTATGGTTCCGGCATTTCTTTTCAATTCTGGTCCGGCCAGTGGCCTCAACCGCTTTGTAGGATCTGCTTTACTGGGCGCTCGAGGGATCTTGGGAAAACTTGGGAAAATCACACCAGGCGGTCTGCCGATTAATTCAATGTTTTTATTCCCACATTGTAAGGCCATTGCCCATGCAACCGGAATGAAAATGACCAGTGGTTTATTTTTACATATTGGTGAGCGGGGTTATAATATCGAGAGACTTTACAATCTGCGGGAAGGCTTGACCGGAGCTGATGACAGTCTGCCCGATCGAATGACTAAAACACCGCAGATGGCGGGAAGAAAAGATACGGTCGTCAATCTAAAAGCCATGCTGCCGGTGTATTATCGGGTTCGTGGATGGGATGAAAAAGGGATTCCGACGGCCAAGAAACGTCAGCAGCTGGGGGTTTGAGATGGCAAGAGTAAAATATCTGGGACGACTTAAACAACTGACGAATGGAGAACAGGCGGAAATTGATGCTAAAACGATTGGCGGAATGCTTAAGACAATCCACCACCAACACGGCAAAGAAGCCTATTTGATGGCAAAAAAAAGTCATTTAGTGGTCAATGGAGAAAATGCCGGTCTTTATGGCGGCTTTCGGATGAAACTTAAAGATACAGATCTGGTCATGATTGTGCCAGTTTGCTGTGGCGGATAAAAACAAATGGGAGAGCTCTTTGTAAAGAGGGCTCTTTTTTTATATCAAGTTAGCGCTAAAAACATTTCACTGGTTTGACTGCAGTAAAAATGCTTGAAAAACTCGCCCCGATAAGAGTATGGAGTCATCAATATTGCTAAAAAAACAACTAAACTTATTAAAACCTTAAAGTTTGTTTTGCATGGCGTTCAAGGTTTGGATGATCAAAAAGTGTATGAAGTCATTATTTTTGCGAAAAATTATAAGAATTGATAAGCTGCTGCTTTGTCAGGTTATGACTTTATATCATATGTAATGGTTTAAATAAAAGGGTGAGGCATTTGTTTTGTGAATGTAAGACATTCAAAAAAGTTAAAAGTACAATGTTATAATTAAACGCGATGTTAAGAATACCGAACTATCTTTAGACTGAAAAGTAGCGTTGTTATAGATAATAAAAGAACAACGTTAAAATAATATCTTGACAATCGTAGAGGTCATAGAGTATTATAATGACAAGAAAAATAGTATCAACTGAACAGGAGGTCGATATGTGTAAAGATGTTAACGGGACAGTGTTCAACATTCAACGTTATACAGTGCATGATGGGCCAGGTATCAGAACAGAGTTCTTTTTAAAAGGCTGTACCCTGCGATGCGCCTGGTGCGGTAATCCTGAAAGCTACGTCAAAAAGAAACAAATCGCTATTTATAAAAACCAGTGTATTGGTGTCAGTAAATGCGGAGACTGTATAAAGGCTTGCCCAAAAAAAAATGAAAACGTGTTCACGATCGAGGACGATAAAATTATGCAAATAGATAAATCGATCTGTGATGATTGTCTGCTTTGCTATGATGAATGTCCTTCAAATGCTCTGAAGGTTTGGGGCGAAGAAATGACGGTTGATCAGGCAATGAAAGTGATCTTAAGAGATAGAGAGTATTATGCCAAAAACTCTGGAGGTGTTACGATTTCCGGCGGTGAAGCGCTGATGCAACCGGATTTTGTCAGAGAAGTGTTCAAAAGATGTCAGGAAGAAGGGATTCATACCTGTGTTGAAACGGCTTTACATATCAAACCGGAAATTCTGGATGATGTCATGCCTTTTACGGACATGGTGATTACAGATGTTAAACACATGGACAGCGAAACACATAAAAAATTTATTGGCACCGGCAATGAGCAGGTTTTATCAAATATCAAAAAGCTGGTCACCTTCGGTAAACCGATCATTTTGAGAATTCCAGTGATTCCTGGGTTTAACGACAACCTGGAAGAGATAAAAAAAATCGGTGATTTTGTGGTTAATGAAATGGATAACAAGGTTGTTCAATTACAGATGCTGCGTTTCAGACCACTGGGTCAGGAGAAATATGAAGCTCTGGGAATGCCCTATAAAATGGAAGTAACCAAAGAGCGGGCAGATTTTGAAAAAGAAATTCGAATTTATGTTGGGGCATTAAAAGAGATGGGCATTAAGGCTTTTGCCGGTGCCAGCAACGTTATTGATTTCTAAATGAATTAAATATTCTGGATCAGGATTTAATTGATCTAAAAATTATTTGGTCTATAAACTAGTTTCTAGTTAAAACAATAATTAAAATTATGGAGGTTTATCATTATGGCACACACAAATGCAATCGGTACTTTACC
This sequence comes from Eubacteriaceae bacterium ES2, assembly GCA_031222025.1. Taxonomy (GTDB): domain Bacteria; phylum Bacillota; class Clostridia; order Eubacteriales; family Eubacteriaceae; genus Acetobacterium. The sequence continues at coordinate 75,639 of CP130740.1, forward strand.
ATTCAACCACAAATTTGGCGCAGGTTATTCAGATAACGGGTTTTCAGGAAGAGAAGAAGGGTTCTCGACTATTCCAAGAACAAATAGATTAAGAAAAAATTTCCTCGATGGTGGGTTTAAAATTGACTCGGAAAGAGCACTGCTAATTACAGAAGCTTACAAAGCGAATGAATCTTTGCCAATTGCTATAAAAAGAGGTAAAGCCTTAAGACATGTTCTGGAAAATCTTTCGATTCACACATACGAAGACGAACTGGTTGTTGGCTGTCACGGGGCTCCAAACAAATATGCAGCTATTTTCCCAGAATTCTCATATAATTGGGTAATGGATGAGATGGAAAATTTCCCGTTTGAAGAACGTGTTTTTGACAACTATGAAATTTCTGAACAAACCAAAAATGACTTAAGATCGATTGCTGATTACTGGAAAGGCAGAACCATTGATGAACGGATCGTCTCCAACTTAAGCTTTGATGAACAAAAAGCCTCCAACATGGGTATTGGGATGTATTTATTAAACCTTTACCAGTACGGTGGGATTGGCCATTATGTCTTTAACTATAAAAAACTTCTGGCAGTCGGTTATGGTGGTTTAAAACAGGAAATTCTGGACCGATTTGCTGAAATCGATCATGCTGATCCCAATGCTTCGGAACAACGTTCGACTCTGCAAGGTTTCCTGGAAACCATTGAAGGGGCAATGACGTATATCGCTCGTCATGCTGAAGTATATGAAGAAAAAGCTGCAAAAGAAACGGATACCAGACTAAAAGAAGAGTACACTCAGATTGCTAAAAACTTAAGACAGGTAACAGCAGGACCGGCGACAAACTTTTGGGAAGCTGCTCAGCTAGTTAGTATTGCAACCATGATTACTTATATCGAATCTAACGGTCACTCTATATCATATGGTCGGTATGACGATTATATGTATCCATACTACAAGGCCTCTTTAGAAAAAGGTGAATTTACCAAAGAATTTATGCAGGAAATCGTTGAGGCGCACTTTATCAAAATGGGTGTTCCGTCAAAATTAAGAGACAAAATGACTGCTATGGCCAATACCGGACGTGGGTTTGGCGGCGAATCTTTAACCATCGGTGGTGTTGATCGAGATGGCAATGACATTACCAATGATTTGACCTTCATGTGCCTGGACGCTTCAGCTCACACCCGAATGATGGTGCCATGGACTTGTGTCCGAATGAGTGAAAAAACGCCTGAAGAATTAAAAGTTAAAACCGTTGAAGTTATCAAAGCCGGTTTTGGTCACCCAAAAGTATTCAATGACCAGGCATGTATTCCTGCTCAGATAAAAGCCGGCAGAATTTTAGAAGATGCCCGCGAATATAACGTTGTAGGTTGTGTTGAGCCGACCATCGCTGGCCGAGAATTTGCCTGGGCCGATGCTGCATATTTCAATATCGCACGTGTGTTGGAAGTTGCCCTAAATGATGGTCAGTGCTACCACTGTGGTCCACACTGTCCACGTTATTCGATCTGTGCAGCTGTTGGCAAAAAACTTGGTTTATCAACAGGCAGCCTGGAAACATTTAAAAACATTGACGAAGTTAAAGATTCTTTCGAAAAACAGCTTGAATATTTTACCACGCAAATGGTAGCTGGTATCAGCATTATGGAACATGCTCACAGAGAACTGGGGGCTACGCCTTACGCTTCAGTATTCTTTGATAATTGCATTGTAACCGGTAAAGATATGAGCGCTGGTGGGGTTGAATTCAATCACACCGGACCTCAGGGATCAGGAATTGCAACTGTTGCTGATGGTTTATCGGCAATTGACCAGATCGTCTTCCAGCAGGGTAAATATACTGGGAAAGAGATGTTGGATGCGGTTAAAGCTAACTGGGAAGGCCATGATAAACTTTACGCTTTAGTCAACAGTTCAAAAATCAAGCACTACGGAAATGATGATGACTACGCTGATGAATTTGCCGCTTATGTTTTCGATGCCTACTGTGATAACATCGAAAACAAAAAGAATACTCGCGGCGGCACCTATAAACCAGGTGTTTACGGCGTATCTGCCAATGTTGCCTTTGGTTTGATCTCAGGCGCTTCTATTGATGGTCGTAAAATTGGCGAGCCGATCTCTGACAATATGGGTCCTGTTCACACCGCTGTTGGGTCCCATGATGTCGAAGGTCCGACTGCGATTGCCAATTCAGTAACAAAAATGGATCACACAAGAGCTGGTAATGGAACGCTTCTGAACTGGAAGTTCAACCCAACCAATGTTTCTGGTGAAGCTGGAACCGGAAATCTGGTTAATCTGATTGATACATACTTCAATAAAAAAGGTATGCATAGCCAGTTCAACATTATGAGCACAGAAACCATGAAAAAAGCGCAGGCCAATCCGGAAAAATACAAAGACATGCTGGTTCGTGTTGCCGGTTATTCAGCTTACTTTGTAGAATTAAGCACACCGCTGCAGAATGATTTGATCAGCCGTACTGAATTATCTTTTGAATAAAAGATAAAAACACAATTGCATAAATTACACCTCAAATAATAAGATCGCGTCTTACGGTTATCTGTAAGACGCGATCTTTTAACGTGTGAAATAGTCAGAAACCTTTGCGTATTCACAAAGATATCGAAATTTTAGGCCAGAGCTATAGGTTAATGTTTGGTGTGGGCATACATTGAATAGAGCGCTTAGCGGCATTAAATAATCGGGTGTTTTTCAGCATATTCCCGACCGTAACTAATGAGTTCGTCCATGAAGATGTTATTGTTCCATTCGTTAAAGCAGACACCGTTGGGAATAGATGGATAGAAGCGTCCACCTGGACAGTAAGTATCGACGGCACGACGCACTTCTTGACGAATTTTTTCTTCGGTAATATTTTCTACATCGATCTTGGGTCCATCAATCCCGCCGACCATGGCCAGTTTGCCCTGGGTGCGTCTTTGAATATCAACAATATCGTTCTGTGCGATAGTGCCCTGCCAGATATCGATGCCAATCTCCACCATATCCTCAACAATCGGTTCTAATATACAGTCGGCGTGGTGCATATAAATCATGCCGCACTCGTGGATGGTGTCAGCAATTTCCTTTTGCAGCGGTTTGATCATTTCGCGCCAAACGCGAGGGGGTAAGAAAAGGTTTAGTTTGGTGCCCCAATCATCGTGGTAGAAGATGATATCAGGGTGAGTTTCTTCAGCCACTTTTCTGATGTAGGCCATTTTATGATCCGCGATGACCCGCAGCATGGCGGCCATTTCATCAGGATATTCTAAGTAATCCATCAGGGCTTCTTCCATCCCTAAAAGAAAATGGCTGCGCTCAAATAGCCCACCGGGATAGAAAAAACAAGCCAGCTTTTCGTCTCGGTTGATGGCGGCAGCGCTTTCTTTGGCCTGGGTCCAGTCAAGATTGTCAATATCGGGCACTTTTATCTGTTCTTGCCATTTTTCGATATCCTTAATAACGACGTTTTCTTTAGTGATGTGCGGATGGGGGCCAGGGGCACCGGGCATAAAAATTCTAGTTGTACCCCAGGAATCTTGATACTCCTTGCCATCTTGAGGTAGCATGGCATCGGCAATAAATAAAGGATCTAAAATAAATTCAACTGCCGCCATCAAATCGCCATAATAATCCGGCTGCTCGCCGCGATATACGGCCATTACATTTTCTCTTGGATTCATAAGTTTCTCCTTAGTTATAAAGTTGTGGGAACTATTTCATAACTCAAACGGTGATCGGCCTGAGTTTGAATAAACACCGCTTTGTGAATAATTTAAAGGGCCTGGTCCTGATAACGATTAACAAAAGCTTGACATACGGGTCTTTTGTGTAGATAAGCTGATTTTATCCATAGGGTCTTGCTGAAGGGGCGATTGCCGGTGTTTGGTTACGAAATAGCCTTCAGTTTTTGCTGAGCGGGAACCCGATTTCGATATGGGAGAAAAGCCGAGCTAAAGTTTATCTGTGAATAAGATTCGAAAATTATTCACAGATAAAATATATCACGAAATTATTGTAAAATCTACAAAAATATTGAAAAATGACATGATAAATATTTGCTATCAAGCGAATAATCCTTTTAAAATGCGAGTTGTTTTATTGGTGGAAAGTTGAATTTAGAAAGAATGCAAAAATAATGATAAAGGAATTTATAGAGGATATCAGAAAAACAAGAATTTATATACATATAAAAGTCTTTGCAATTATGCGATCAAGGTGTAAATGATCTAACAGTCGGGCGCGGATCATTTTAGCGGTGAAATTCAGTGACAGATTTTATCGGCGGTATTTACCAAAAGCCTTATCGGTATCAAAATGTACATCTTTGAGAAAAAGAAGTAACCAGACGATGATAAAAAAAATCGCAAAATAGCTGTGAATAAAGAAACTCAAAAGACCTCCGACAGTCAGGATCACGGCCCAGATGAAGAATGAATTGCGCATGTCCTTGCTCATTTTCAACTGATCATATTTTTCCCGTTCGGTCTTTGGCAGGGTATTAAAGCCACTGATGAGCATGGCGCCCTTTTCTTTTAGTAAAGCAAAAATAATGGCCAGTAAAAAAAATAGTCCGGCCAGCATTAAACAAGTAGTTGTTCCAATGTTCATTGTTCTCTCCCTGGTTTGCAGTAGCATTTCCTTAAATATATATGGCCAATAACAAGCGTTGTCAACGCGTATTTATTGTGCTAAAAGATCTTTTCAGGCTGGCCGATTTAGTTTATGATAATGGTAGCCAATTTAACAAAGTTTGATTGAGCAAGGCGCTTCATTTAAGATATTACTTGCTTTCATTATAACAGATGGCAGCTTGCTGTCAAAAAATCTTTGGCAAGATTTGCGGCAGGCTTTAATTGTCGCTAAGTCACAGCGAAAATTCAATTACTTATTACAAGTCTTGTTTGCAACTGGATATCCTATATTAAGAGGGTCCATTGGAAAGGATGTTGTCTGATGCAAAATATTATTGATTATATTGGGTGGCGCGGGGATCTGGTCTTTGATGACCATCCCTTTAATTTGGTTGATAACGTGATTCTGTCTGTTTTTTCTTATGTTGATTTTACCGGTTTGGTTCCGGGCGTTGGCGAAAGCGGAGCAATTTCCATTTGTGAGCTTTATGAAAAACAGCATCCTCAAGCGGGTGGTATAGCGCATCCCATGAAAAGTCTGTCAATGATTCCGGATCGTTTTTTTATGGCACTGGCAAAATCCCAAAGATTTGGTGGGCTGGCGGTTTTTAATTATAGAGAGCTGTATGATGAAGAAAAGAAGCTTCAGTTTGCAGCGGTGCAGGTGAAGCTTTCACCGGCAGAAGTTTATCTGGCTTACCGGGGCACCGATCAGACCTTAACCGGCTGGCGAGAAGATTTTTACATGAGCTTTCAGGCAGTAGAATCGCAGCGTGAGGCGGTCCGCTATCTGCAGGAGACCATGCAGCCGGGAATGGCTTATCGCTTGGGCGGCCATTCCAAGGGGGGCAATCTGGCGGTGTATGCGGCGATGATGTGTGACGATGCACTAAAAGACGCAATTATTAAAGTCTACAGTAATGATGGACCAGGTCTGTCAGTGGAACTGCTGCATTCGGAAAAATATGCCCTGATTCAGGATAAAATTGTCCAGATTGTACCGGAGTTTTGTGTGATCGGGATGTTGTTTTCACAGCCAGATGATTTTATCATTGTCAAGAGCAGCCAGAAAGGAATCATGCAGCACGATGCCTTGTCCTGGGGAGTAAAAAGGGATCAACTTTTTTTAGCAGACCATTTTCAGGAGGATTGTGTGCAGCTCAATGAAACCCTTGATATCTGGTTGGAGGGGGTTAACCTGAAGGAAAGAAAGCGCTTTACCGATCGTTTTTTTGATACCCTGGAATCCGGTGGCGCCAAAGGACTGGATGAACTGGCGACCAAAGGGATCAATGGCTTTGAAAATATTTTAAATGATATGGTTAGGGCCGATAAGGGTTCAAAAAAGCTGGTTGGTAATTTTTTAAAGACGGCGGTGACAGGGTTTTTACTGGATCAGCTGATGGAACAGATCAAAACCAGAGAATCGATCAAAGGGATGTTTTCTATCTTTGTCGGCTTGCTTTTAATGAAATTTCCAGCTGAGGTACTGGTAATTTTTGGGTTGGCCTTTACGATTGCAGTTTTTATTTTGACGACATTCAGATTCACATACTATCTGATGTCTCATCTGTATCCCCAAAAATATAGTAAACCGCCAAAAATCAACAATCTGCTGATTGATCTGCTGGTTCTGATTCTGTCGACGGTGGCAGTGTTTAACCAGACGCTGTTACTTAATTCGCTGGATCTGACTCTGGCAATATTCTTCATTATTTATGCCTATCTTGTTTTTCGCGGCAGCCGTTTTGAGGAAAATAAAAAATTCGGGCATTCCAGGTGATTAGGGCCTTAATCATGCTTATGCTTGGGCTGGTCGTCTTATTTTCCCAACGGGATCTGACAGTCGTCTTTGTCTTTATTGGCGGGGGTCTGCTGATTGCCGAAGGTGTGATGGTAATGGCTAAAGGGCTTTTGAAGACTTGGAGAAAAGAGCGGATAAAAAATGGACACTGAATAGTTGGTGACCATTTTTTAGCTGAGCGTTTTATCATTGAAAAATGCCGCCTTGACTGCATCGCTTATTGCTAATCTATTTAGCTTCCTGAAGTCTTGGAAAATGGAGTATAAAAATCCTTAAAGATTAAACCTTGGTTAACTAAAAGACAACTTGGAGAAGGATGTTGACAGAAAATTTGAAGATTTCATCAGAAATTGCAGTAAAAATAAAAAAATGATACAATTATTCAAAAATATGGAATAAATAGATGGGAAGTATATGAAAGAGCTGATAAAAAATAATCATAAGATGCTTTTAAAGTTTTTGACTTTGATTTTTTTGGTATTGAGTGTGATTACCGTGGTTGTGACGGCATATTTTCAATATAAAATGGATCAACAGGAAAAAGATTACCAGATTAATCATGAAGAAATTGTATTGGAGTCAGAACAGGCAGCGATTTATAATAAATTAAATATGCGAACCAGCGATTTATTATTCCTGACCGATTTGCTTCGACTGAGTGATCATGGTGACGGTGATTATGCGGATGTGGAAGCGGGATGGTTGGCATTCTCCAACCGAAAAAAAATCTATGATCAGATCAGATTGATTGATATCAACGGAGATGAGATAATTCGGGTGGACTATAATGAAGCAGGCGCTATTTTGCTTGCGGATGATCAGCTGCAAAATAAAAAAGATCGTTATTATTTTACCGAAACGATTAGTCTCGAAAAAAATGAGATATACATTTCGCCCTTTGATTTAAATATTGAAAATGGTGTGATTGAAGAACCGCAAAAGCCGATGCTGCGGTTTTCAATGCCCTATTATGATGAATCTGGAAGATTAAGCGGCATGGTAATTATAAACTACTCTGGAAGAGATCTGCTTAATCAGATCGAAAGTGTTGCGGAAATCAGCAAAGGTGAGATCAGTTTATTAAATAGTCAGGGCTATTGGATGTTTAGTGGTACAGATGGTGATAAAAGTTGGGCATTTATGTATGATGGCAGAGAAAATGAAAAATTTTCTGCGTGGTATCCCAAAGCATGGGAGAGCATATCTAATAATGATGGCGGGACGATTAATACCGACAAAGGGGTTTTTATCTATTCAAAAGTTTTAAGCGGACAGGCTTTTGCTTTGGATAATAGCGAATACACACTTGTTTTAGGTGATTCGGACTGGATTCTGGTTTCGATGATTGGCGCTGATTCAGAAATACTTGCTTTTGATTCAAACTTTGGATTGTTTTTACTGAATTGCTTCAAAAGATATGCATACATATATCTGGCAATGTTTATTTTTTCCTTGCTTATTGCGCTTTTGCTGGTGGTTAATAAAAACGAAAAAGAGCGGATTAAATATTTTTCAGAATATGACTCGATGACAGGTGTTTATAACCGGAGGGCCGGATTTGAAAAAATCAATGGCCTTTTAGAGAAAAAGTCAAGTGATGCCCGGGCAAGTAGTTTGTGCTTTATCGATATCAACGGATTGAAGGAAGTAAATGACAAACTGGGACATGAGGCCGGTGATGAACTGATTAAATCGGTTGTTGAGGGGATTAAAAAAAATGTTCGTAATTCTGATTTAGTGGCCAGGCTAGGTGGTGACGAATTTCTGATTGTTTTTGAAGGTATCGATGTAAATGAGGCTGAAGAAATATGGACGAGAATTGTTGGTGAATATGATAAGATCAATGAATCGGAAAATCGAAGATATCTGATTAGCGTCAGTCACGGGGTAGAGCCAATCTGGCAGTATTCGAAAAAGTATATTGATGAAGTGGTGAATCGGGCGGATGAAAAAATGTATGAAGAAAAAAGGAAAATAAAAAAAGAAATAAAAATTCTAAGAGATTGAGATTTTCACCATGGTGTCGCTTTACTTTCTGTTTACCTGACCGGTTTATAATAAGAATTAAAATGCTGATAAGAACAGGAGATGAAGATGGCGACAATTCTAATTGCAGAAGACGATAAAAATATACAGATGCTGGTGAGAGCGCATCTAAAAAAACGCTATGAAGTTGTGTGCGCGGATGATGGAGAAGCGGCATTGGCGTTAATTGAAAATCAGCATATTGATCTTTTGATCGCTGACATTATGATGCCGCGGATGGATGGCTTTGAGTTGGTGGAAGCGGTGCGGGAAGAAGGCTTTGAAATACCGGTGATCATGCTGACCGCCAGCCAGACCCATGATGATAAGCGGACCGGCTTTTCCACCGGGATCGATGACTACTTGACCAAGCCGGTTAATTACGAGGAGTTGAACTGGCGGATTGAAGCGCTTTTAAGACGATCAAAAATTGCCAGCGATAATAAAATTGAAATTGGCGGGATGATTCTGAATTCTGAAAGCTACAACGTCAGCTGGAATGGGCAGTCGGTAGAGCTTCCCAAAAAAGAATTTGAGCTGCTGTTTAAGTTTTTGTCCTATCCGGGGCAGATTTTCACGCGCAATCAGCTGATGGATGAAATCTGGGGTTATGATTCAGACAGCGGCGAGGAAACAATTAAAACCCATGTCAGCCGTTTGCGTAACAGATTTAAAGATCAAAGCTGTTTTTCCATTGTGACCGTAAAAGGTCTGGGTTATAAGGGTGAGATTCATGGAGGGAAAAATGAAGTTTGATTTTGAGTCGAAAAAGGTCTATAAAGGCCTCCACAATTGGCTGATTTTTCAGACCATTGCGGTAATGATCGGATCGGTCATGATCTTCGAGCTGGTCGATTTTTTTGCAAACCAGACATTTAATCATACCTTTAATTATGATCCGATTCTGGGCCTGGCCATGCTTTTGCCGTCCGGAATTATGATGGGGGCCTGTCCTATTTTTTTTCGCGGGTTATGTATCAATATATCTCCAAACTTTTAAACGGGATTGATCAGGTTGCAAATGGGGATCTTTCTGTCGAGTTAAATGTGAAAAAGGGGGGACCCTTTAAAGATGTTTTTGATAAATTTAATCGCATGGTTGAGGAGCTCAACGGCGTTCAGATTTTTCGGGAAGATTTTATCAATCAGTATTCTCACGAATTCAAAACGCCGATTGCCTCCATTAACGGCTTTGCCAATCTTCTCTTAACAAAAGAGGTGACCAGAGAGGAAGAATTGGCTTTTCTGCAAATCATTGCCAGTGAATCCGAGCGATTAGGGCGGCTTTCCAATAGTGTGCTAATGCTGTCAAAGCTGGAATCTCTGCAGTTTATATCCGAAAAGGAGATCTATTCCCTGGATGAACAGATCAGACACTGCTCAATTTTACTTTCAGACAAGTGGAGCCGCAAACACATCGATTTTTCGGCAGACCTGGAAGCAGTCACCTACAATGGTAATCCGGATCTGATACAGCATGTCTTTCTTAATCTGATTGATAACGCCATAAAATACACGCCGGAAAACGGTGAAATTTCGGTAAAAATGAAAAAAGAGAACAAGATGATTAAGGTTGTGGTCTGTGATTCGGGAAGAGGCATGACAAAAGAAGAACAGCAGCAGGTTTTTTCAAAATATTATCAGGTCGAACAAAGTGAGAAACAAAAAGGCTTGGGTCTGGGACTTTCTATTGTTCATCAGATTGTCACCTTAAGCTGCGGCCGGATTGAAGTGGACAGTAATGTTAATGAAGGCAGCTGTTTTACGGTATATTTGCCTGAAAAATAATTTTTTTTAAAAAGCGGATCGGTATTAATTTCTACATGGGTTTAGATTAATGCTGGTTCGCTTTTTTATGGGCTAATTCGTGGTAGGAAAGCTGCTTAATTTAGGTATAGCAATAAAATGGAGGGCGATATCAATTACTTTAAAAGTATTTTGTTAAGATCGATCTGATGGTTAATCTCGCTCAAAAGCCAAATCCTGAATTTCTTCATAAGCCACAACCCGGTTGCGGCCGTCATTCTTAGCAGCATATAAAGCCTGGTCGGCCAGTTTGATTTCGTTAATACAGTCGCCGCCACTATAAATTTTTGTGCCGATGGAAATGGTTACTGGGCAGACGCTATTATCGGATTGTTCAATGGTTGCACGGATACGCTCAGCAGTCTGGCGGATCTGTTCGGTTGGACAGTCAAAAAGAATGGCGGTAAATTCTTCCCCGCCCCAGCGGATGACCAGATCCTTGTCGCGCAGGCTGTTTCGGATACAGTCTGCGGTAAATTGAAGAATGCGGTCACCTTCATCGTGGCCGAAGGTATCATTGACCCTTTTAAAATGATCGATATCCATAATTAAAAGACCAATTTGGCTGCTCATAAAGCTCAGATCATGGGATGGTCCCATAAGATCATCTAGTTTTCGCCGATTGAAGACTTGTGTTAGCGGGTCATGGAGCAGGGCGAAATCAAGCTTTTTGGATGTCAGGTAACTGTCGTAAAAATAATGGGTTCCAATCAGATCGACAAAAAAGAAAAGAATGATAATTGACCAGTTTGATGCCAAAATGATATTAATATCCGGATACTGATAGAGGAGATTTGCTACTAGGATATCAACAATCAGGCCTGCCTGACCAATCATGGCCATGAATGGGGGTGTACCAAAAGAGATCATCAGCAGAAAGAAGCTCATCATCAGGAAACCGGCATTGGCAAAGGATTGATCAGGATGAAGTGACATCATCCAGATATTTCCCCAGATAATGGCGTGAATCATCAGGAAGGAAACTAAAGTCATAACTCTAAATCGCTGGTTTTGTGGAAAAATATGACCATTATACCAAAGGGGATGATCACCATTCCGCGTATCAGAATATGAAGGATTGAAAGACTGCCGGATAGCTGCCAGTCAATAAACAGCATCAGGAAATAAACCAGAGAGGAAGCGCCCAGGGTCCCCAGTACAAATTGTTTAAAGTAGTCGTATTTAGCCTGATAAAATTCTCTTTTGGCGGCCTGATCGAGCTTAAAATAAGAAAACATAAATAACCTTTCATGAGACAGCTGTGTATTTTTGATAATTATAGCATAATTCAAGGTGATTGGGAAAATTTGACAATAATACAGAAACATCACTTCGGTATGTGTGTGAAATTTTTGTCGTGCTAAAAAAGACCATTAACTAAAATAGTTAACAGTCTTAAAAATTGGGGATTTTTTAATTCAAAGGGGTGGCTTTATTTAAAAATTATCCAGTATCAGCAGTGGCATCATGGTTTCTTCATCCGTTTCTTCATTGGCAGAACGGATGGTTGTTTGGTTATCCTGATTGACAATGCAGAAAATGCGATCTTGCAGGTCTTTTAGCATATAAGGGGAATGGGTTGTCAACAGCACCTGACTGTTTTCAGACAGTTCCATAATCAGCCGCATCAGATTTTTCTGCGCTTTGGCGTGCAGACTCAGACCGGGCTCATCCAGCAGTAGGATATAAGGGGTTTGGCATTCCTTCTGCAGGGCTTTGAACCAGATCCAGAAAGAGAAGAAGGTGTTAAAACCCTTGCTTCTAGTTTCCAGGGGAAAAGAAACCATGCTTTTAAGATTGGCGATGCGGATTTCCAGCCAGGTATCAATTTGCTTTGGTGCTTTTTTCCGAAATAGAGCGATTTTACTGCGAGTTTGATTAGGTCGGGTTTCGCGAATAATTTCAAATTCAATACGGATATTCTGTTCCCAGTATTTCAGCAGATCTTCTGTCAAGTCGGCCTGAATGGTTTCCAGATCGGTTTTATAGGTTTCCGGTGATTGAACAAGCTTTTTCAAGTCAATGTCGGCAAGCAGAAGCAGTAATTTAGCCGTTTTTTCGGATTCGCTCAGCGGTTCGTTGGCCAGCAGCCGATCAATGGAAATGCGTGAAGGCAGCATGGCCAGGTCACTGTAATACATAAATTTGGGAATGGCCGGCAGCAGGTATGTCCGAAAGACATATTCATTAAGGGGGTTTTCCCAATTATGGCGGTTTTCAAAATAGGGACGAATCGATCGAAGTGCGTTTAAAGTATGATCATCGACCTCAGACTTAATTCTATTAACAAATTGATCAAAGCCTTGCAGATTAAAAATAGTTGCCAGGGCTTTCTGAAATTTTTCCAGAAGAGGCTCTTTCTCCTTGGCATAGTTTTTCCAGAATACGTTGGGATTATATTCAAATCCGTTCTCGGTAATCTGGTGATTACCATGGTAATTGGTGATTCTTGAAAAACAGTCAGACTGTTCTTCAAGAATCATTTCTCTTCTTATTTTATGGACAAGGTCCTTTGATACTTTATATTTTAAAGTAACAGCCAACGGGGCCTCGTCCTGTTTTTCCAGCTCTCTTTTTTTTCGTCGGGGGAAATCGACAAGGGGGAGTAACTGTAGTTCTCGTTCGATCGGTCAAAATAATTGGCTTTGGCAAGGGCTTCCAGCAGGGTCGTTTTGCCAGCTTCATTGCGGCCGATAAAAATGGTGATGTCGTCTTTGACATCAAAAATCTGCTCTTTTTCTATGCATCGATATTGATGGATGATTGCTTCCTGTAATTTAATCATCGCTTTCCCCCTTATTCAAACAGCCCAATCAGCTGATCTTTTAAGCGCTGGAAAAATGTTTGATCGCTTGTTTCTGCTATCGGGGCCTCGTCTTCGTCATCTATGTCGATGCCATCGGCTGAAGTAATAAAGGTGGTTTTATCCATTTGTGTATTTTTGTCCGAAACAAATGATTTATTAACGGGAGTGGCTGGAATCGCGGTAAAGGCAATATTATCCATTTCAAAATCTGTAATGGAAGCGGCAAGATGAAGATCGGTTTCGATTGCCGGATTAATGGTAAAGGTAATTTGTGTGTCATTGCCGGCATCGGAAATATTGGCATTATCAGCAATAATATCCTGGCAGTTGAGCGAATCTAGGGTTACAGAGCATTGCGTCAGATAAGTGTTAAAAAAGGTGTCGTCCAGATAAGCGGGATTTTTTCTGATGTTGATGGTGATTTCCAGATCACCGCTTTCACCCGCTAAATCTTCGGGATCTATTTGGCTGCCATCGAGCAAGTAATTGATCTGGTAAGTCCAGGGAAGCTGGGGGTTGTCGAGGTTGCCCTGATAATAGAACTTTCCTTCTGGGCTTTCAAATTTCTGTTCATCCTTGTCGCTTTCGATGGGGTCGAGATTACTTAGATTCAAAACTTCCGAGTAATCACCATAATCCCTGATTTCACCATCGCTGTTAACATTAAAGGAATTGACGACATAAACCCGTTTTCTTCCCCTTCGGCATCCAGCGAAATATAGACATTTTCATTTTTTTGATACTGGGCATCAGCGGCCAGAACGCTTGTTGAAAACAGGCCAATCATTGCAAGTGTCATACAGCTGGCACTAGCCAGTTTTCTTAAATTATTTTGATTCATAGTTAAAACCTCCATTTTTCCATTCAATTGAATCGTCCACATCATCATATATTTCTTCGTAGTCATCGAAAACACTATCAATGTCAGGTTTTGTTTCCGCTGGTCTGACTACAAGTTCTGATGTTGGCCAGGCGACTGGATCTAAAGATTTATTCCCCCAAATCGTGTGCGGAATAATTTTGTCGGTGAAAATAAGCAGTGCCGGCAGAAAAGAATTAACCAGAAACAGCGGAAGAATCGCGCCTCTGCCGATTAATATGCCCATGGCTGTGACCATCCCATTGCTGGATACAAGTGCCAGCGAAAATCCTGCAAAAGCGAGAACCAGTGCCGAAACCAGTACGGATGGGATGACAATGTTAAGACTTGCAACCATGGCCTTAAGCGGCCCTTGCTGTTTTCTTTCTTTCAGATAAGTTTCAGTCAAGAGGATTGCATAGTCAATGGTTGCCCCCATTTGAATTGCACTGACCACCAGATAACCAATGTAGATCAGGCTGGAGCCGGTATAAAAAGGAATTGCCATATTGATCCAGATTGAGATCTTGATGGTTAAGATCATCAGTAAAGGTAAAAACCAGGATTTAAAAGTCAGTGCCAGGATGATAAAAATGGCCAGCAATGTCACCAAATTGACGACCTGATTGTCAGTTTCCACCGTGTTTTTCATATCATAGAGGTTGGCACTCTGACCACAGGTCAAAACGTCATCCCCGTAATAGTTCTGTGCCGTATTTCTGACGTTTTCGACCAGAGAAAAGGCTTGAGCAGACTCATCAGGCAGGTTTGAATAGACGATGATCCGTGAATAATTTTCGCTTAAGAAGTTATCGGAAATATCAGCGGACAGAAACTCAGCAGGGATTGTTTTTCCGACTTCACTGCTATAGGAAATGACATCAGCAACGTAAGGCATGGCTTCAATATCCTGGCTTAGAAGTGCTTCCTTCTCGACGTTTGTGTTGGGAACCAAAACGACCATGACATTGTTTTGGCCAAACTCTGATTCAATATTTTGCGCTTCAAGCGTGTTGCCGGCGGCATCGCCAGTTCCGTAAATAAACTGATTATTGCTTTGACCGAGGAAGGCAAAGAGGGCGATGAGTGAAACGACCAGAAAAACCGGTACACGGCTTTTAACAGCCCGCTTTGAAATTTTTCTGAAGTCCGGCATCAAACGGCGATGCTTGGTTTTGTCAATGACATTTTTAAGCAGTAGTATCGCAGCCGGTAAAAAAGTCAGACAGGCAATAAAGCTTAAGATAACCCCTTTAACCAGGGCAACTCCCATATCCGGACCGATTTTAAAATCCATCAGGGTTAAAGCCAGAAAGCCAAAAACAGTGGTCAGAGCGCTGGCCATGATGGTTTTTAGCGATTCTTTCATGGCCGCTTTCATGGCGATGGTATCGGAAACGGCATTTTGCCGGTGCTTTTCAAAGCTGGATGAAAGGAAAACCGCATAATCCAGGGATACGGCCATCTGTAAGATCGGCGCAACAGCCAGGGTAATATATGAAATTTCGCCCAGAAAAATTTGCGACCCGAGATTAATCAGAACAGCCGCGCCGATGGTCGTCAAATAAATAAAGGGCTCAATCCAGCTGCTTGTGGCCAGAAGCAGAATCAGGATAATCAGTGGTCCCAGGACACAGATTGCCTTGACGGTCTGGCTGCTGGCCAGTCGCTGTGAATCGGCCTGCTCAACGGCTGAACCGGACAGGCTAACCTGATCACCATAACGCTCTTTAATGGTATCAGTGACACTGCGCTCATTTCCATCTTCGATGGAGACTGAAAAAAGCGCTTTCTGATTGCTGTAATAGTCGGCGATGGTATCCTGATCCTGCATTTCAAGGGGAACAGCCAAATCAACGACATCGTCCAGCCAATCGACCTTTGCGATGCCATCAATTCCTTCAAGCTCACTTTTTAGATTCAGGGCCTCCTCAATCGAGACATTCTCAAACATGACATTCGCATTGGGGACAGAATCGCCAAACTCGTTTTCAAGGGCTTCAAGAGCAAGGGTCGAATTGGCTTGGGCCGGTAGATAATCGGTCATATTAAAATTAATGGGTACTTTTATAAAGGCGATGGTACTAATGAGTAGCAGGACTAGTGTTGCTACAATAATCATTTTTTTGTTTTTGATAATACTTTCTGAAAATTTCTCCAAAATGAACCTCCGTTATTTAGAAAATTTTTTTAAATTTTTTAATAGTGTTTTGAAAAATCGTTACTTCCAGGGTAAAAGAATAATTGCCTAATTGATTAACTTGTTTTGATTAAGTTTTTAATGTACCTCCTTGTAATTTTCGGTTGGTGTGCCGGTAAGTTCTGCCTCCTTCAAGAAAAGTATGCTTTTTAAGGGTAAACTCTGCGTAAACTAAAAGATTGCAATCATTTTCAAAAAAAAAGAAATTTCTGTTTTTGTAAGAACAGAAATTTCTTTAAATTTTGGTAAACTGATAAATATCATTTAATTTTCTGTAGCCGACATTACCCGATTAATCAGCTTAGTCGCAAAATTTGGGCTGATCCGCTGCAGCGCACTCATCAGACGACAATCCTTGCCTATAAAGTGTCGCAGTTTGCCTTTTTCCATTTAAATTCATAGTAATCTCCCTTGTATTAATTGTTTCCGCAAGCGATCAGATTGCATTGATTGATTGCCGATTTCTAAGTTTAAGCGCACAAGGTAAAGTGGTAGTAAACTTTGGTCAGAGATTTTCTTTAAGTAACTGGATAAACAACTTCATTGCAGGGGTCAGCCATTTATTTTTATGATGGACGCATATTGTTGATATCTTCTGATCCGAAATCTCAGTATTTAATTCTTTTAAGGACTTATTTTCAAGTTCATCCTCAACAGTGTATCGGGGAAGATAGGCAACACCCAGATTGCTGATGGTACTCTTCTTAATGGCTTCGATGCTGCCAAGATTCATTTTGCCGCTAAGAATGATATCTTTTCTTTTCAGATAATCGTTAAAAATACTATCGAAAATTTTTTCTCGATCAGTTGTTATCAGGCATAAATCTTTTCGCTGACCAGAGCTTGTAAAATCACAAAATTTTTTTTCAAGCTCGGAACTCCCTACCAGTATCAGTGAATAGTCTGCAAGTTTTTCAATTTGGGCTGAAGACGCATAGCCGCCGATATCATAATGAATACCGATATCCGTACTACCGTTTAGGATCTGCTCACGGATTACCGGGCAGTTTAATGACTGTACTGATAACTTGACATCTGGTGCCAACTGGCGAAAAGATTTTAACACCGGCTGGAGGCGATAAGTAAGCAGTGTTTCAGCCATCGAAATACTTAAGTTGCCATTAATATTATGACTGCTTTTAGAATAGTTTTCCAGTTGCTTCGCATTCAGTAAAATGGTTTCGACATAAGGCAGTAAATCTTTTCCGGTTTGCGTTAACGCCATTTGTCTGCCGATTTTTTCAAACAGTTTAACCGACAAATCCTGTTCAAGCTTTTGTATTTGAAAAGTGATTGTTGATTGACTGTAATTTAGTTTTTGGGCAGCCCTCAAAAAACTGCCTGTTTCAACTATTGTTTTAAATGTATTCAGGTTTTTTAGTTCCAAAAGAAAAATACCTTTCTAAATATTCGAAAATATTGAATTATTTATTTTAAACTTTCGATAAATTCAAATAATACTTTTGTGTTAGTATAATTTTTATATGACAAGTTGTCAAGTTTATATCAATAACACTAGGGGGAATTGATCATGGAAAAGTTATTGGAGCAAATTAAAAAAACGGATGTTTATCAAATTGGTTTGACAAAGCCTTCTAAAATAACATATTTGCAGGAAATCCGTGATATATGTAAAGGAAATTCCTGTCGGCAGTATGGAAGCACTTGGGCGTGCCCACCTGCTGTTGGAACGATTGAAGAGTGCAAGAAGCGCTGTATGCAATTTGATGACATGATCGTTTTTACTGGTAGATTCATGCTCAAAAATTCGTTCGATTATAGGGGAATGCTGACCAGCATGAGTGATTTCAAACAAATTGCCAGAGAGCTTGAATCAGTGGTAAAACCATATTTAAAGAAGTATCTTGTCCTTTCTAACGAAGGATGCGGAATCTGCAAAACCTGCACCTACCCAGATGAACCATGCCGTTTCCCGGATAAAATACATCATGCCATTGAAGGATATGGGATTCTGGTTAATGATTTGGCAAAAACTGCTGGGGTTAATTATAACAATGGCGAAAACACCGTTACCTATTTTGGAGCACTTCTTTGTAATAGCTCTGAAATAAAAAAGTTATAAAAGATTTGCGAATCTGAAATTAGAAATCAGGAGTTGATAATATGCATTTAAAACTGATTGGCTGTAAAGTAATACAAAGAGAAATTGCAAGTGTCGTATATAAGTGCCCAAATGTAATTGATGTAACGATGATCCGACAGGATTATCATCAGAACCCGGATATCCTAAGAAGTATTCTGCAGGATGAAATAGTAAAGATTGACAATGCTGTCTGCCGACATACTAACGGGATAAGAGTAAATGAAATTAGCGCAATTCTGTTGGGATATGGACTTTGCTCCTACGCAACAGCAGGTCTGAAAAGTCAGAAGTATCCGATTATTATTCCCAGGGCCCACGACTGCATTACGCTGTTGATGGGATCAAAAGAAGACTATAAAGAAGATTATTCCCGATATGTGGGAACATTTTTTTACTCCCAGGGATTTCTGGAACTTGGCCTTGTTTCAGATGATTTGAGGTTTGAAAAACTGAGAGCAGAATATCAGAAAAAATATAAGGATCCCAAAAGAGTCGAAAGACTTTTGCAAATAGAGGAGGAAATGTTAAAAAATTACAAATATGCGGCTTTGATTGACTGGCCCGAGTTGACAGCGCCCTTTTGCGAAAGTAAAGTAAAAGAGATTTCTAAAAAAAAAGGCTGGGCATACCGTCAGATAAATGGTAATAACAGTTTGCTTGAAGATCTGGTTAACGGTAACTGGAGTGAAGATCGATTTTTGACCCTTCCTCCCGGACAAGAAATGGCACCTTCATTTGATGACGAAATTATGAAAATATTTTAATTTTCAAAATAAAAAAATGGGAGACTTTGTCAGTTCTCATAAACATTACATTAAGTACTTTTGCTTAAATGAAGTAAGACTTTTTTTATGATTATTAACCGGGTAATTCTGTTTGATGGCAATAGTATACAAACTCAAAGTGACATGAACGTAAACTTAATCGAATGTCTTTTTTAGATTTTTATATGGTTTGAAATTTAATATAGTTAGTTTTTTAATCGAAGAGCACTGATTTAAGTGTTACTGATCAGCAGGTGTCGTTAAGTTTACGAGTAGTTTACCTGCAAGTTCTATAATCAGATGATTTGCTGATTACAGCAAAATTACTGAAAGAAGGTTTTAATGATGGAGAATTGTTTGAAAACTGAGGGTAAAGCCCTTGAAGAGCGTCTGAAAAAACATGAGCAAATGGCAAAAAGCTATCGTGATGCCTATCAGGCAAAGACAGTTGAAGCTGGTGCGACCTATGATGAGTGGCAGTATGCTGATGGTGCGCTTTACTGGTCGCCCTATTTTGGAGATAACGTCATCGATTTAAGTAAGTATCCGATATCGGTAAAGGATTCGGCACATATGGAAGCGAAAACATATTCTCTGACTTTCCCGGACTGGGCACCGCTATCATTTAAATGCTGGCCGTCAGATAAAGGATTTGTGATGCAGACACATTTTGGCGGTCATATGGAAGATGGTAAGTTTATGGACTTCTACGCCTACGGTTTTGTAGAAACGAATGAAAAGTGTCAAATAACCAGATGGGAAACCCATGTAAGTCCCGAATACAATGACTTTCTGGATGTGGCCATTGGCATTCATGGCCCCTTTAAGGAAGGACCGGTGCCTTATATGCAGGCACTGAGGAAAAAGCTTCAAGAAGCAGGGATTAAGTTTGAGATATAGTTTTGAGAAACTTTGAAAAGCGATAAAACAAATAATAGTTTACGATGAGTTTACTTAGCTGCTTTATTATAAACATATCAGCTAAAATATCTGATAAAACTAAAATCTAAGGAGAAAAACAATGAACAAATTGGAACAGGAAATTAAAGATCGGTTGGAAAATGGATTCAAGAACTGGAACGGCGGCTATGATGGATGGTTGACCTGGTGCAACACCCTTTATGAACCGGACGCTTATTACAACATTCCTCTGGACGGCACACAGAAACGTCTGACCCTGCAGGAATACAAGGATATGATGGGGAAACTGTTTGAACATTTCACCATGGAATTGGGTGCCTTCGAAAACATGATCATCAAGGATGACTGGTGTGCCATTCGCTACACGGTCAAGATCAAAAACCTGGCAACGGGTCAGGAGATCAAACAGAATACAATGGAATTTGTGAAGTTCAAGGATAATGGCGGCGAGTTAGGAGCCCGAGTGATTGAGGGCTGGGCACTTTCGGATGCGCCGTTAAGCTAGTTAAATAGAATATCCCCCAATAAATATGACAATAAGCCCCCTGGAGGAAAGCGTTTCTTTCAGGTGGCTTATTTGTGGGTTTTCAAAGTTTTGAAAGCAGTTTTGAATAAGGTGTTTGCAACCCAATCAGCAAAACAGCCGTAAAGAAAATAATAGTTTGTTTGACAATTCTGAATTACTCAGATTTTGATTCTGAAAAAAATTAAGAAACGAATAAAAAGTCCTTGACCTGAAGTCAGGTTAAAGGTTTATAGTTGATCTATCAGGAAATATAAACAGAATGATTACCCCAATCAGGCTTAGATATGGGGAAAAGTCTTGCGAATCGAGGTGAAAAAGATGCCAGTTATAACACTAGAAGCCGGAAAACTGAATGAAAAACAGAAAAAACAGTTGGTTGAAGAATTTACAAAGACTGCCTCAACAGTGATGCAGGTGCCAGAAGCGGCTTTTATCGTTTTGCTTAAGGAAAATGAAGCGGACAATATTGGCGTGGGCGGAAAACTGCTGTCGCAAAGATAGTCGTGCTAGGTTGAAAATATTTAAAATTGGAGAAAATACTATGGAATTTAATGAAGTGATTATGAACCGTTATTCATGTAAAAAATTTGATGGTTGTCAGCTGGAAAAAAAACAGCTTGATGCTATTCTGGAAGCTGGAAGGCTGGCGCCGACAGCGAAGAACCTTCAGGAGCAGCACATTTATGTTGTTCAATCTGAAGAAAGTCTTGCCAAAATTGATAAATTGACTCCGTGCAGGTATAGAGCAGGAACTGTAGCTGTTGTAACCTTTGACAAAACAAATGTATTTACCTATCCTGGCGGAAAACGTGATTCCGGCGTCGAAGATGCAACGATCGTAGCGACACATATGATCCTGGCTGCGCAGGCGGAAGGGGTAGATAGCTGCTGGATTAACTTTTTTGATCCGGAACTAGTGGCTAAGGAATTTGATCTTCCCGAGAATGAGGAAGTTCTGATGCTGCTGGATCTTGGTTATGCAGTCGAAGGTGTAAAGCCACTTGCAACACATACCCAGCGTAAAGCGATCAGTGAATTAGTTACCATTATATAAATAATCAAGGAGTGGGATCATGACCATTAAAGAAGCGGCTGAAAGAGTTGGTGTGTCAGTTGATAACCTGCGTTACTATGAGCGGATTGGTTTATTTCCGGCGATTCCCCGCAATGAATCGGGGATGCGGGATTACGATGAGATGTCTTTGCACTGGATTGAATTTGCCCTGCGCTTCAAACGCGGTGGCATGTCCCTTGAAGCCATACGTGAGTATATTCAACTGGCTTTGCAGGGCGAAAAGACAAAGCCAGCCCGCAAGGAGATCCTATTGGACGCAAAAAAAGCCCATGAACAGAAACTGGCAGAGATTCAGGAGAGCCTGGATGTGATCAACTATAAACTTGACACTTTCGAACAGAAATGTGAACCCATCACGATGGAAATAGTGAATGCCTGGAAAGAAAATCAGAGTGATTAAAAGACTGCTTGTCTAGTGTAACTGAAAACGCCTTTCAATTGGACAAAAATGCTCTTGAAAGGTGTTTTCGTCGTTTGATTTTTCTGGGAATTGAATCGACTAAAAATAGTATTGATTTTTTACGAAAGCAGATCTCTTTATATTCTCAACAAACAAGCCAAACAGGCTTTGAAGAGCGGCAGTCAATGTGATATTTTGAATATCATCACACAGACGGAAAAACAATTCACACAAAGTTTATGATCCTCATAGAAATCCGTTATTATGAGATTAATATGGCAAATGTACAAATTGTTCATCCTTCAGTTTTCAAATTAGCAAAACAGGTTTCATATATTGATCGACAAATTTCATTTCTATAAAATAACGGCTGTCAAATTTGATATGACAGCCATTAATGATTTGAAGCGAATTCAGTTATATTTTTTCAATCAGACTTTGATAGGAACCGCCAAAATCGGCTAACGCTTCTTTTAGTTGATGACTAGGAGATCATGTAAATAGTGAGGTAGCTGTGATTTTTTTATATGGGGTGAGGAGGTGACCAAGTATATTGTTAGCAAAAATCTTTGAACAAGCTAATTAAAGATAATCAACCAGAATACACGAAAAATAAAGGTGTAAAAAATTCTTTTCGTCATCTAACGGGAGTTCCAGAATTTTCTCAATTTTTTCAAGCCGATAAGTCAGAGTGTTGCGGTGAATAAAAAGCTTATCGGCAGTGTGCTGAATGTTGCGGCCGTTCTGCAGATAGGTGGTCAGATTATAAATCAGATCGGTGTTGTTGTTTTCATCGTAGGCGCGGAGTTTCTGAATTTTCGGGTGGCAGATGCTTTTCAGACTGGTGGTATCACTTAATGAATGAACAAGATGATCGGCATAACAATCCGCAAAAAAATGATGTGACTGATGCGGATTTTTTTTAAGGCCTTCGGTTAGGGCAACCTTGCTCTGAATATAAGCCGTTTTGATTTCGGTGAAAGTTGGCAAAAACATGCTGATGCCAAAATTCAGGCCAAATAAATCGGCAAGCTGATCCAGGTGATTTAAAAGGTCTGGATCACTTAAAAGGTAATCTTTTTTTCTAAGAATGGAAATGATGGCATTTTCAAAGGTAAAAGCAATTCCCTGATTAAGGGCGGTCTTTACTTTGCGGCAATACATCTTCAGCAGATCTTCGTCAAGAAGCTGATCAGGAGCAGAAAAATTAATAACAAAATAGTCCTCATCAATTTTCCAGTTTCGCTTTGCCAGATGGTAAAGGACGATTTTCTCTTCGATGGCAAAACCCTGGATCAGGCGGTCAATCCAGTATAGTGATTCTTCTGCGTTACCCTGATAGTCATGGTTATTTTTCAGGGCATATTCAAGAACTTTTTTCAGATGGTAAACCAGTGATAACTGTCCGCGGGTAAAAGGTGAGCAGATATCAATCAGCCCTAATGTGCCAAAACGTTTGTGATTGAGCATCAGACTGGCCATGATTTGGGTGTTGGGGTCGCTTTCCTGATGCTTGAAAAAAAAAGGCTGTTCGGTCATAGCTTCAAGTACCTGATGCGCCCGCCGCTGTTCCGCAACAGAAACCTTGTCAAATGGGGCGTAGCCAGTGTTAATAACATCCTCCCAGATCGTTCCGTCATAGTTTTCGGGCAGCTGGCCGGACATTAGCATCAAAGCAAAAAAGGGATCGAAAAGGGCGATCGGGGTTTTGAGCATGGTGCTGCCGGTATCAAGTAAATCCTGCAGACCCTTTTGATGAATCATTGAATCCATTAACTGAAGATGCCACTCCTTGCAGATTCTGGAAGATGCTTTTGAAGCTGACCTGCATGATATTAAATTTGCCACCCATCGCAAAGCCGTGATAGGAGATAAAACGGTTGAGGTGATTCGTTTGGGAATGTCAGGAAATCTGGCCTACGAAATTCATGGACCTATAACTGAGTTTGAGGAAGTTTACCGAAAAGTCTGGGTCAGCGGTCAGAAGTTTGGTGCCACAAAACTGGGAATGCGGGCTTACAGTTTATTTAATCACACAGAGGCGGGCTTCCCCAACATTCATCTTCATTATCCCATGCCTTGGTTGGAGACGGGTGAAGACATGGCCAAACACATGTTTGAGAATCCCCAAATGTCATGGCAGCAGCTAAACCGAAAACTGGCCGGCAGTGTTGGGGATGATTTAGAGATACGTTTTATGACACCCTTTGATGTAGGGTGGGATTTTCTGGTTAAATTTGATCATGACTTTATTGGACGGGAAGCGCTGGAAGCGGCGCAAAAAAATATTCGCCGAAAACCGGTAACGCTGGAATGGAATGCCGAAGACGTAGCTGCGGTTTTTGCGACCATGCTAAAACCCGGTGAGGAAGCCTGTGAAAATATCACTGGGGATACAGAATGTGAGTATGTAGCGAGTGCATTTAAAGGTGAATTCAGTTTCCGCGCCGATAAAGTATTGTTTGCAGGAAAAGAAATCGGCATCAGCTCCGGCCGAATCATTTCATATCACTATAACAGTATGATTTCATTAGGATTTATTGATCCTGATTATACGAAGGAAGGAACCGAATTGACGCTGATCTGGGGAACGCCCGGAACACGACAAATGACTATCCGTGTCAAGGTTGCAAAATTTCCCTATAATGGAGACTTTACCAGAAACGAAAATAAAGATGTTGAAGAAATTCCCCGCTATAGCAAATAAATGATTGTAAAATATGATAAGCCCCGGAAGACAAATGGCTCTTCCGGGGCTTATCTGTTAATGGGAATTGTTTTGCTGCAGCAGCCGCACCAGCAGTTCCTGCAGGGTCGAGACATGCATTTTTTCATATATATGAGCAATATGTTTATAGGTGGTCGCTTTGGAAATGTAAAGTGACTGGCTGATTATCGCCGGGGTCATGCCCTGACATAAAAGATTGGCGATTTCTATTTCCCGGGCAGTAAGATTAGCCGTTTCCCAGGCGATCGATTCGATATTATTGATATCAGACTGATGATAAAAAAAGTTTTTATGCAGATTGTTGAGTTGTGGGACAGCCAGGCTTAAAGCCTTTATTTCCCGCTCAGAAAAATTTTCGTCGCGTTTTTTATCCAGGGCGAAGAGGGTGCGTGGCTTTCCATTGAGATCGAAGAGGACAAAACCCAGTGAATAATAGATGCCCAGCGAACGAATGTAGTTGGTGATAAATTCGGTGTGCGGTTCCTTTTTCCAGGTGCGAATATTAATTAAGGGTCGGGCAGGATCTTCGTTAAAATCGCGGATCAGACTGTAACGGCCATTGTCTGCTTTTGAATAGTATTCAAGATAGAGGGTGCTGAAGTGTTTATCGATATTCACCAGATACTGGTTACAGACTTTGCCGTTGCCATCCAGAAAATAAGCTAAGGCCTGATCGAAGTCACACAGTTTTTGCAGACCAGTCAAGATTTCGATCGAAAATGCTTTACGATCATGAATTTTTCCGCATGAAAGGGTGAACTCATAGATTTTTTCCCAGGGAATAGTTGTTTGCATTTTTACCTCCATCCAGACATATTATAATGAAAACCATATAATTTACGATATATTTATAGTTTAATCATAATCAGCAAGGCCTGGAAAGTCAAGGGTATTGTAAGCGATTAATAATGGATAATATATGGCGATTTGCTGCTTTGCAGAGAGTGAGAAGGAAAAATTGAATAAGATCATTAAATTTATAACATATCATTGAAGGCGATTGATTGAAATACCTAAATTTAATGATTTTTAATACCTAAAATTACGAATTTTAGCGATGAGACCTTTTTGCTAAACTTAAGTCATAAAAGAAAAGGATTACACAAATGAAAGACTTGCGTGATCCCCAACAAGGAGGAAAAATATGGCAACAGAAAAAGTTAATCAAACAGAAGTTGAAGTTTCAAAGGAAGACAAATCAGGGATTAAAGCATCCAAAATGAAAAAGGGCAGAAAATCAATTGCCTATCTGCAGGAAAAAAAAGATAGTGGCGAAAAAATTGTCCAAATGTGTCCGGTGGATCGTGATAAATATTTTGTCATGGCAGCTGAAATGGCAGACTGCGACATCTGCCGCTTGACGACCCCGGGAGAAAACACTGAGATGCAGATGGCCAATGCAACCTGGCGACTTCGTGATATTCGTTCGGCTGCCCAGATGATTCATATTAATTTCTATATGATGACTCCAACTTTTTCTTCCAAAGAAAAAGCGTTGGAATATGGCGCTCTGTATATGTCGGAAGGTGCCGATTCGCTGCTGCCCATGGGTGTCAATAATGAAACGCTGAAATACATGGCGGATAATCATTTGGTAGTATTTGGACATGTTGGCGCCTTATCTGGTTGGCAGACCAGCCGGCACGGTGGTTACAAACGGATGGGAAAAACTGCTGAGGATGCCATGGATGTTTTTAGAATGGCTTATGAATATCAGGAAAATGGCATGATGGGGATGACCATTGAGCTGACGCCGATTGAAGTAACCAATGCCATTGCGGCTAAACTGCACGTCCCGGTTGTTTCCATTGCCGCTGGGGGCGCAGCAGATGGCTGTGAAATGGTTGACTTTGATACCTTTAATATGATGCCCTCACCAGTTTCTCACGCCAAAGCCTATGGCGACTTTTTCAAATGGGCGGCGACAGCCTACGGCGGATGGGCAAACGATGTTCGCACCGGGGCTTATCCGGAAGATAAACACGGTTTTCATATGGATGAAGCGGAGCTGGATAAATTTATGAACCAGCTGGAACAAAAGTATACCGTTAAATAATTAGGCCTAAAAAGGATTGATCCGTGTAGTAATGATTAACAGAATCAAAATGCAGAAATCGGGAGGTCTGAAGATGTCAGAACGTTTATTGGGTAAAGCGGCAGTTGTAACCGGAGCCGCCTCCGGAATGGGAAAAGCCATCGCCCTGGCCTATTTAAAGGAGGGGGCGAATATTGTCGCAGCTGACTTAAATGAAGGCGGTTTAGCCGAGCTGGAAAAGGAAGTATCTGAGCTGGGGATGAGTGGACAGTTCAAAACGGTAAAATGTAACATCACCAATGATGATGATTGCGCCAATGTGTTGAAAACCTGCGTTGAGACCTTTGGTACGTGCAATGTATTATCAAGCAATGCCGGAATTTCTGATGATTTTTCACTGGTGGAAGATCTCCGCAATGATGCCTGGGATCATGTCATCAATGTAAATTTAACCGGACAGATGAAGATCAGTCGGGCAGCCCTGCAGTATTTTGTTGCCAATGAGATCAAGGCTTCAATTGTGATGATTACCTCTAATGCGGCCTTTGAAAGTGTAACCGGTGGACCGGCATACAGCGCGTCAAAAGCTGGCGCCAATGCATTGATGAAAGCCATTGCCTTTGAATATGGCCGCCAGGGCATCCGTTGTAATTCCATTTGCCCGGGTCCGGTCATGACCAATATTGCCAATTCGGTGACCCGTAATGAAGCAGGTGTGGCTATCCATTTGGCCACCGGCTATAATGCCCATTGTCGTGAATGGACCTGCAAACCGATCGGCATGGCCGAGGATATTGCGCCGCTAGCGGTCTATCTGGCCAGTGATGAATCGAGCTTTGTCAATTCAGCTTCGATCGTTATTGATGGCGGAGTTTGTTTAGGCTAAATCAAAATTTCAAGAGAGTTGTTTTGCAAGTCAACGTTAATAAGACTGAAGCCCACTGCAGCGGTTATATTGCAGTGGGCTTTTATGCCTTTAAAAATAATCGA
The DNA here is from genome assembly GCA_031222025.1 of Eubacteriaceae bacterium ES2. GTDB lineage: Bacteria > Bacillota > Clostridia > Eubacteriales > Eubacteriaceae > Acetobacterium. Next base: position 103,314 of record CP130740.1, read on the forward strand.
TTCATTAATCTTGGATGCCTTAAGTCGGAATTTCAAGATCCATAATTGTTCGTTTTTGTTCCTTAATTTAAATATTCACCACCGACCGCCACCACATATTAAAGGTCAGTTCCCGATAGACGTCAAGTTTATCGGGATTTTCTTTTAAAAACAAAGCAAAAGCTAGTAAGGCAGCAAACAACTGATTCATCATTAAGGTTGGATCGATATTAACGACCGTTTCGTTATCAATAGCTTCTTGAAACAGGTCAGAGACAAATCTGAAGTTGCGGGTAGCTTCTTCTTTGCTGAGTTTATCGATGTAAGGGGAGTTGGCAAACATCATAAAGAAGGAGACCACTTCCTGATTGGATAACCCCCAGTTCAGGCAGACAAACCAGAATTCCCGGATTTTAGCTTTGCTGGTAGTCTGGTTTTCCATGTGATCAAGCAGATACTGGCGATAATCTTCCTTGCATTTTAAGTATAGGCGGCTGATCAGCTCTTCTTTGGTTTTAAAATGATGAAAGAGGGTACCATTGGAGATCCCGGCCTCGTTAGCTATTTTAGAAGTTGAAGTGCCGTGAAAACCTTCTTTGATAAAAAGCTGCAGGGCGGCTCTCAAAATTTTATCTTTATTATCCATACTTTCCTCCAGAGTAATGACTCTAATATAAATTTAGCATATTTGAGTGAAGAATGTCAATATTGTAAAAAATATAAAAAGCACTTGAAAAATTTCAGAAGTGATGGTACTATAACTAAAAACGTAGAGCAAATACTCTAGCTTAATTGCAAATAGTCAGTAAATATGTTGATAAAATCAGAATGATTTGATGAATTTCGACTGACTGGTCGGAATAATAACGGAATCAAAGAGAGAATTATCAGAAGAGGTGAGATAATGCAATATCGGATTGATCCAAAAACAGGTAACAAAATTTCAGCCCTGGGCTTTGGCTGTATGCGCCTGCCTTCAACACTGGGGCGAATTGACTTAGATAAAACGGAAAAACTGTTTTTGGAGGCGATAGACAAAGGTGTTAATTATTTTGACACGGCCTACATTTATCCCGGCAGCGAAGCGGCCATCGGGCAGATTTTTTCCAAACACGGAATCAGGAAAGAGGTTTTTATTGCCACAAAATTGCCGCTGATCATGTGCCGGACCAGAGCAGATTTTGACAAATATTTTGATGGCCATCTGGAACGGTTAAAAACGGATTATATCGATTATTACTTTATGCATATGTTAGGCAGTCCAGCCCAATGGCAGCAGCTGAAGGACCTTGGCATTGAAGAATGGATTGAGGGGAAAAAGGGGGCGGGCCAGATTCGCCAGGTTGGTTTTTCATTTCACGGTCAGAAAGATGATTTCATTACCCTGGTTGATGCTTACGATTGGGATTTTTGCCAGATTCAGTATAATTATATGAATACCAATTATCAGGCGGGTGTGGCAGGTCTTAAATATGCGGCGCAAAAAGGTTTGCCGGTCTTTATTATGGAACCGCTGCTGGGAGGACGGCTGGCTACGGGATTGCCAAAAAAGGCGGAAACTTTATTTAAGTCGGAGGATCCGGCTGCTACACCCGTCAGTTGGGCGCTGCGCTGGCTTTGGAATCATAGCGAGGTGACCATGCTTTTATCCGGTATGAATGAGTTTTCCCAGCTGGACGAAAACATTGCCCTGGCGGATAATGCGCAGGCTGATTCTTTGACGGATCAGGAACTGGCAGTTATCGATCGGGTCATTGAAGCCTTCAACGCGTCTTATAAGATCCCTTGCACCGGCTGTAATTACTGTATGCCATGTCCCCAAAACATTGACATTCCGGGCTGCTTTGCATCCTATAATGCATCTTATGCCATCAGCCGCTCAACAGGAATTCAGCAGTATCTGGTCAATACCAAAGCTATGTCCAAATCACCGGCGGGAGCCAGTGACTGTATCAAGTGCGGTAAATGTGAGAAACACTGTCCCCAGAATATTCCCATTCGGGATTCAATGGAGGCGGTCAAAAAACGAATGGAACCTTTCTGGTTCAAGGCGGGGACATCAATCGCACGACGTGTAATGAGATAAGCGCAGATGATTCATTGCATACAATCGGCTTTCTGTGATATGATATAAAAAATGGGAAAACAGAAGAAACAGAAAGAGGATTGCAATTTGAATACCCGTCAACGAATTTACCAGACCGCCAAGCGTCTTTACTTGGAAAACGGTTATGACAGTACCCCAAACACGATGATTGCGAAAGAAGCCGGGGTTAATCTTGGTTTGGTGACCTACTATTTTAAAACCAAAGATATCATTGCCAGTGATATGCTGAATAATAATTACGAAGTGCTGTTTAGTCATGTGTTGAAATATTTAGATCGTGAAGATGAGCTTCTTCAACTGGTCACTTTTTTTAGTCTGCATTTTAAAATAACAGGCATTGATCCGGATTATGATCGCTTCATCTACGAGATGAATAAGCTGGATCTGCTGGAAAAAGCGACTCGAGACGGAAACCTCTATAAACTGTATGAGTCGATCATCGAAAAAAATGACTGCCTTCATCCGGAAGAAAAAAAACGTCGCCACGATTATGCGCTTACAGCTTCATATGGCGTGATGCGGGCCTTGACACTAAAGCAGTATGAAGGCGAACTTGTTTTATCCAAAGAGGAATTGTTTGAAATCTGCATCAGCGAAATGTTCTATGCTTTAAAAATTGAAGCGAATCCTTTGCTGCAGAAATCTCTCCTTAATTCAGCAGACAACATCACCGACCGAATACTTGATGAGTATCAAATGTTAAAAAGCGTAAAGAACTATTTATTTCAAGATATACCGCCTACTGTTTGCGAACAGTAGGCGGTATATTTATTTACTAAATTTAAACGCATTCAACCAATGAATAACAGTTAATTACAGTGTCAATGCAAATATTTACGAAATTTGTTGACTTGGAACTCATGATAAGCTATAATTCAATTGCTTGCAAGCAATAATGATAACAGTACACACAAACTGTTAAAAGCGGATCAGGAGGAAGATTTGATGTCTAAAATTGAAGATGTTAAAACACTGGTGGAAACCGGTAAGTCCAAAAAGGTGGCAGGTGCGGTTCAGGAAGCGCTTGATAGTGGTGTGCCGGCACAAGAAATTCTGAATGCGATGATTGCTTCGATGGGTGTTGTTGGAGAGAAGTTCTCAGCCGGTGAAATTTTTGTGCCGGAAATGCTAATTGCTGCCAAGGCCATGTCTAAAGGCGTCGATGTCTTAAAAATGGTTATGGCTGGAGATGGAGCCAGTTCTCTGGGAACCTGTGTGATGGGAACGGTAGCGGGAGATCTCCATGACATCGGAAAAAACCTGGTTGTGATGATGCTTGAAAGCTCAGGTTTTACAATGGTGGATCTGGGTGTTGATGTACCTGCTGAAAAATTTGTGGAAGCCATTAAAGAAAATGAAAACGTTGTCCTGGTTGCCTGTTCCGGCCTGCTCACTACGACTATGCCGGCTTTAAAAGAAGCCGTTCAGACCGTAAAGGCAGCCTATCCCGATATGAAGGTGATTGTTGGCGGGGCACCAGTGACCCAGGAATATGCCGATGAAATTGGCGCAGATGGGTACGCGCCCGATGCTGGCTCTTCGGCAGCAAAGGCAAAAGCACTGTTGGGCATTGCATAGGCATAGTAAGGAAAATATAATTTGTTTACAAACAAATTTTTCATATTTTAGGAGGAACGATGTTAACAATTAAACAAAATTTACTGGAAGTTCTAAATGGTGGTCGGCCCGATCGTTTTGTCAATCAGTATGAATTTATGGATCTGATTATGGAAGCCCCGATGGATCTGCCACTGGCGCCGGCGCCAGGAACACGGATTAAAAATAAATGGGGCATTACCTTTGACTGGCCAGAGGGACAGATCGGTTCATTTCCCATGCATGATGATGAGCATAAGGTGATTAAAGATATCTGCGACTGGCGTGAATCGGTTAAAGCACCAACAGTGTTTTATTCTGATGAAGAGTGGGCTGCGGCCATTGCTCATGCCAATTCCGTCGATCGCGACGAAAAATATGTGACTGCTTTCTGCGCTCCGGGTATTTTTGAAATGACTCACCATCTGATGAGCATGGAAGATGCCCTGATGGCATTGTATGAAGAGCCGGAAGAGATGAAAGCCTTGATTGATTACATTGTGGAGTATGAACTGGCCTATGCCAAAGAATATATCAACCATATTCATCCTAACGCTTTATTCCATCATGATGACTGGGGTAGTCAGATTTCTTCCTTCCTTTCTCCCGAGATGTTTAAAGAATTTATCCTGCCGGCTTATAAAAAGGTATATGGATATTGGAAGGATAATGGTGTTGAGCTGATTATTCACCATTCAGACTCATATGCTGCTAATTTAGTTCCCTTCATGATCGAAATGGGTATTGATATCTGGCAGGGGGTCATGACCACTAATGATATTCCCCAGATGATAAAGGAATATGGCGGAAAAATCACCTTTATGGGCGGGATTGATAGTGGTCGAGTTGATTTCCCCGGCTGGACGCGGGAAAAAATTTATGAAGATACCAAAAAAGCCTGCGAGGAGAATGGAAAACTTTATTTTATTCCCAATCTGAGTCAGGGTTTAAATATCAGCTCCTTTGAAGGCGTCTATGAAGCAACCAGTGATGTGATTGATCAGCTCAGTAAAGAGATGTTTTAACCAAGCTAATAATAAAAAGTCCAAAGATCGAAATGGCAACAGTAATATAATAATGAAACTCTGGTATGATTATAAAAATTGTGCCAGAGTTTTATATGTTCTTATCCGATACAAAAATGTGGCGAATGAAAAAGAAGGATGTTTTGATTTTAATGACTAGGAATAAATTTTTGGAATTTAAAATAGCTTATAATATATAACAGCTTTTGACAGATTGGGACTTTAGTACGAAGATTGAAAAGTCGCCTCCGAGGTTGATGAAAATCTTATTTTGCTTATCAGTTGGGCAAAAACTTATAGACAGGTAAAGAATATATATTATAATTGATCTGAGGAATTACGGCGTACTTAGTAACAGAAAAAACAAAATGAATACATAATGCTATTTTGGATATTAAGTTAAAAAACAGTTATACGGAGGTATCATGATGTCATCAATTATCCATTTTGAATTGTGCGCTGATCAACCGGAAAGAGCAGTAAAGTTTTATCAAGAAGTCTTTGACTGGCAGATCTCCAACTTCGGCGGTCCAGAAGATTACTGGCTGGTAACGACTCATAAGGAAAACGAGCCGGGGATTAATGGTGCGATCAAAAAGCGTGACCAGCCGACGGAGACGACCATCAATACCATTGAAGTGGCATCCTTTGACGAGTTTGCTAAAAAAATAGAAGCTGCTGGGGGAACGCTTTTAATGCCCAAGCAGATCATCCCAGGGGTTGGTTATTTTGCCTATTTCAAAGACACAGAAGGCAATCTCTTTGGAATGATGGAGACCATAAAATAGAAAAACGTTTTAAAAACTGTGATTCGCTTAACTTCCTTAACTTAGGAGGACATTTATAAATCTACAATAAATTTAATCACATTCGAGTGGGTTAGTCTAATGGTCGGTTGGATTTTTTAAGGAAGGAAAACATTAATGACAAAAGAACCAAACATCATGATTCGGCAGTTTAATAAAGATGACATCCCGGCGATGATTGGCATCTGGAATGAAATCGTAGAGGCTGGCAATGCCTTCCCTCAGGAAGAATCTTTAACCCTTGAGACGGGGCTAGAATTTTTTAGTGAGCAAACTTATGGTGCGGTGGCCGAAGCGGTGGAGTCCGGAAAAATTTACGGCCTCTATATCCTCCATCCCAACAATATCGGACGCTGTGGTCATATCAGCAATGCCAGTTACGGGGTATTGGCTGAGACCAGGGGTTTGCACATTGGCGAAAAGCTGGTGTGTGACTGTCTGGTGCAGGCAGCTAAATACGGTTTTTCTATTTTGCAGTTCAATGCGGTGGTAGCCAGCAATGCCGCTGCTCGCCATCTTTATGAGCGGCTGGGATTTGTGCCATTAGGGGTCATTCCCGGTGGTTTCCGGATGAAGGATGGTAGTTTTGAGGATATCTGCCCCTATTATATTCGGCTGGAAGGCTAGAAGATCTGGGCTGATAAAACGACTGCAAAATTTGAAATTGCGTCAGAATATACTTCGTTGAAAAGCAAACAAGAATTAGTTTTCTTGATGAGACAGAATAAAAGCTTCGATATAAGGATTGTTGATATCGAAGCTTTTATTTTCCCTAGACATTATCAGCTTTCTGATTTGCCTGTCGTTGTCGAATCAGTCGCAGCGCAGTGAGTGCCGCACCGATCAGACTGATAGTTCCCGCAACCAGATAAACGGTGTGCATGCCATAAATAAAAGCATCGCTCTGGCCTTCAATATAATCGGTGACCTTATAGCCGATCATGGCGCTCATCCGGCTGTAAAGAATGGTGGTGGATACAGCAATCCCAAACACCATCCCCATATTTCTAATCAGCGCATTGACGCTTCCGGCGATCCCCAGTTTATGCTTGGTTACGGTCGACATGATCAGTGAATTGTTAGGCGACTGAAAAAGTCCGTTGCCAATCCCTAAAAGTGCGGTGTAGGTGACGATAATGGGAAGTGACGTGTTAACGGTCAGGCTAGACATTAAAAACAGCCCCAGGCTAGTAATGGCCAGGCCGATAAAGGTCAGAAATTCGGAACCGATTTTATCGGACATATAACCGCTGACCGGTGCTACTATTGCCAGAATAGCCGGATAAATCATTAACAGCATACCGGCAAAAGAGGGTGAATAACCCATTGCGTTCTGCAGATAAAAGGGTTGAATGATATTTGAGCAGAACAGCGCCACAAATGACAGGAAAGCACAGAATAGACTTAAAGAAAAAAGACTATTGTTGAAAATTGAAAGATCTAAAAGGGGCTCTTGCTGTTTTTTTTCGATCATTAGAAATCCGATAAAGGAAAAGAGGGCAACACCAAGTCCGGCTAAGACCAGGGGTTGGGCAAATCCAATCTGTCCGCCGACTTCAATGGCGGCAAACATTGGAATGATGGTCATCATAAAGAGCAGAGAGCCCTTCAGATCCAGCTTTTCCTGCCGATCGACCTTATTATGGGGCAGGATTTTCATGGCCATTATAAAGCCGAATATGCCGATGGGGACATTGATTAGAAAAATATATTCCCAGCTAAGAGCGCCGACGATGAGACCGCCCAAGGCCGGCCCGGTCAGGGCCCCCAGGGCCACAAAGGTGCCGGTCATCCCCAAGGCTCGGCCCCGTTCATGGGCCGGAAAAACATGAGTGATGATACCCTGGTTATTGGCCATAGTGGCGGCGGCACCGATGGCCTGGATAATTCTGGCGATAACCAGCACAATGAAAGTATGTGAAAGTCCGCACAGTAGTGAGCCAAAAGTGAAAATTACAATTCCGAATTTAAAAATCCGAGATTTACCCAGCAGATCTCCCAGGCGGCCGAAAATCAGTATCAGGGCGGAGACGGTAATCAGGTAACTGGTCACCACCAGTTGGATACTGGAAGTGGAAACATTGAGGGACTCAGTCATGACTGGCAGGGCGACATTAACGATGCTGCCATCCAGGGTGGCCATAAAGGTAATTAAAAGTACAACAACGAGAATGATCCATCGTCGGTTATTGATGTTTTCTGATTGATTCATAAATCCTCCTTGTGATGAGTAACAGTCTGCAGTTTGTCGTTAATTTTAATAAGAGAACGCATTGTTATATTTTTTTCTTCTTCGGTTAGATCAGCTGTTATAATCGCAGCCAGACCAAAGAGATCTGATTTGACGTCGGGAATGACTTGTCGGGCTTTAACAGTCAGATAGATTTTGTTGGCGCGATGATTGGCCAGGTCTTTTTCCCGGCGCAGGTAACCAAGCTCAACCAGACGGCAGATTGTTCTGGCCGTCATGGCCTTGTCATGACCAAGCTCCTGGCTAAGCTGGTTTTGGCTGATCCCATCATGATGCATCAGGCGAAAGAGATAAGGATAAGTGCCGCTGCTTAGATCATATTTTTTTAACAGTCGGTCCAGATAGACTTGCGTGCTGCGAAAGATACGAGTATTCAATTTGATAAAAGAAAGAATGTCTTCTGATTGCATATGGACTCCTTTTAAAGAAACAGACTTATTTAGGTGAATAGCAGACAAACTGTTGACTTGTCAATTGAGATTATATCTTTTTTAAGTTGACATGTCAACTTAAAAAAATATTTTCAGACGGTCTTCTTAATCATAAAGAATAAGATATTGTATTGAAAAATTGGTGGAAAAACTTATCAGTACGAGCATTTTAATAAATTTGAAGGGCTTGTTACGCCGATTTTAAAAAGTATTTAGATTTTGCAGCAAAAAAAAACAAGCGGGATCAGAATACTGCTTGTTTTTTGCGATCATTATTATAGACAGGCAAAAACACCGAAAATTGGGAGGAGATCGGTGTTTTTGTAAAAGTGTTAATAAAATAATTTTGATGGGTTCTCTTTTGAGGATGGTTTAATCATAAATAATAACATTTGAAATGTCAAGTAAAATTCGGAAAAAATCAAAAAATAACAGAAATCTGCTTTTAAATTACCTGGTTACTGGATTGCTGAAAGAAGTCATATTGTAAATATTAAAAAAATCTAGTTGCTAATCATTGCAAATTAGATTATGCTAGGGAGCATAGGTTTTTACAGGTGTTAACTAAATAGCAATTATACAAGGGGAAGATTATGATAACAATCAACGAAGAAAAATGTATTGGCTGTCAGCTGTGTTTGAAAGACTGTCCACGAACGGCCATTAAAATGACGGATGCCAATAAGGCGCAGGTTTTAAATCAAATATGTTTTGATTGCGGCCATTGTATTGCCATCTGTCCACAGGAAGCGGTTTCCAGCGATTCGCCGGAAATGAAAGAAGTTAAAAATTATGAAGCTGAAAGCTTTCAGCTTCCATCGCAAAATCTGTTAAACTTTATCAAATTCAGAAGAAGCGTTCGCCGTTTTAAAGACCAGCCGGTTGAACAAGCAGATCTCGAAACAATTATTGAAGCTGGACGTTATACCGAAACTGGATCAAATACTCAAGATGTTTCTTATATTGTCGTGACCGAAACTCTTGAAGAGGTGGCCGATGTGATTTATGATTTGTTAAGAAAAAAAGGAAAAGCCATTCTGGAAAACAAAATGGAAGGGATGGAGCGCTATCATCTGTATGCGAAACTTTGGGTCAAAATGTACGATGACTACCATGCCGATAAAATCGGACAAGACCGGCTATTTTTTCATGCTCCGACAATTATTTTTGTAACTGCCAGAAATCCGGTTAATGGTGCTCTGGCCTCAGCCAATATGGAACTGATGACCAAAGCGCTGGGACTGGGTTGCTGTTTCTGCGGTTTTGCCCTGGCGGCATTAAACGACCAGCCGGAAATTTTAAAAGATCTTGGCGTTGAAGAGGATTGCAGTCTGGTATCCTGTATGATCATCGGTCATCCGGCGGTTACCTATAAACGGACGGTTCCGAGAAATAAAGCAACAATCACCTGGAAATAAGAGAAAAAGCAGCCGTTGGCTGCTTTCAGACTGAAGACAAAGTTAATGTTGAACACCTGAGCACCGACAATTGGCTTTTCAGCTGTCTGCCTCGGGGCGAACAGTTGCTGGAAAATGCCTATAATTAGCGATTTCAAATTGGGCAACTGTAGGAATCCGCGCGCAGACTGCGAAATCCAATTGGTCGGTGCGGGGTTTGTCTACACACTGAAGGCAGCCGTTGGCTGCTTTCTTTTAATAGAGAACCATCATAAAAAAGCCCAGGGTGTTGTTGCCGCCGTTATAGGTCATGTTTTGTTTTCTGGACATACTGACAATATCCAGGCCGCTGCCTTCCATTGAATAGCGCTTTTCATTGGGAAAGCGACAGGGCTCATCTTCTTTAGCGGCACAGGGATCGCAGCGGTCGCAACCGCCGGGCCCGGCAATCATGACTGCTTTACCATCAAGTTTTTTTCGCAGTTGATTAAGTGTTTCAGCAACTTCTTTGCCCGATTCTTCCATTTTTTCGTAGAACTCGCCCATATATGCCAGCTTGTTTAAGATAATGGCATGATCGTATTCGAGAAAGCGGTTTTTATTCTTTTCCATATCACCGGAAAGTGGTGGACAGGAATGATTTTTTCCGTAATTTCCGCAGGTGTTCTGTTTGCAACTGGCAAACACTGCATCGGCAAAGATCAGCTCAGTGGCATCAATTTCACGATATTCATCAAATCCAACAGCCTCAATGGCCTCAATAATTTCTTCACGCAACATCGTTCCTCCAAAGAACAGCTTAGTAGCCGTTTTATTTTATTGTAACCCATTTCAGAAAATTTAGCCAGATTTAAATTATATTGTCAATTCTAAACATTTAAGTTTAGTAAAGCTGACAAATATTAAAAGATTGATTTTTAACAAGAAATAAGCTGAAAATTCTGATATAATATTAGCTATATTGAATCGTTCGCAATAATTAATATGCACCATTGAAGATCAGTTTAAATTTATTGCGGCAAATTGCAGATAAATGAGTGAAAGGGAAAAAAGTCATGGAAATAGGATCAGATTACCACTTGGATTTTTGTGCTCTGGAAAAAACAGGTAATGATCTGAATTCATATATGAGCGGGTTTGATATGGTTTACCTGGATAGTGGCAGAAGCGCCATTCGTTTGCTGCTGGATACCTTGCCGGATGGAGACGTGCTTTTGCCTGAATACATATGTGATTCGGTAGTCGAAGCATCTGCGGTAAGAAAGATTTCATACTACCAGATTTTCGAAGATTTTACCATTAATTTTGATAATCTTGAGGAGAAAATAAGCGCTTCAACCAGGATTATTCTGATTATGCATTATTTTGGTGTCTTGCAACCCCGTGATCAACTTTTAGCATTGCGACAAAAAACGGATTGTCTGATTATTGAAGATACCACTCACAGCCTTTTCACTCAGCGGCTAACGGTGGGTGATTACGGCGTCTGCAGTCTGCGAAAGTGGTTTCCCGTGCCAGATGGCGGACTTATTTATGCCAAAACATCACTGCAGCGTCAAGGTGAACAAATTAAAGAAAGAAATCATGGTACTGATAAAATCAATGCCATGGTGCTAAAAAACCTTTTTCTGGAAAATCGCCTGGGTTCTAAGGATCTGGCGCTTGAAATTTTTAGAAAAGCGGAAGAAACGCTTTGGCAGGATCAGACAGTTAGAGGGATATCCTATCTGTCGGAGTTCTTGCTGGCATTTACTGATATCAATGATCTGATTGAAAGAAGAATAGAAAACTTCAAACACCTCAGCCAGGGCTTGCGATCGTTATCTGTTCAAGTGCTTAACACAGCAGCGGTTTGTCCGTTTACCTGCGTGATCTTTTGCCAGGAAAGAGATCAGCTGCGTCGGTTTTTAATTGAGTGAAATGTTTACTGTCCGGTGCATTGGCCATATTTTGAAACAGAAAACCGGCCGAATGGATTATTTAAAAAATTGTCTAAACAGATTCTTTCGATTCCCATCGATCAAAGATATAAAAAGGAAGAGATGGATTATCTTATAAACTGTATTGAAGATTGGAGGGGAAGAGATGTTTGAAGTCATTGGGCAAGTGCAAAGAGAACGCTGGGATGAGATCATCGCGTCATTTGATGGTGATGTGTACTATAGCTGGGACTATTTGGCGGCACTTTGTCAACATGGCGACGGCGAACCCTTGCTTTTTTATATGGAGCAGGAAAGCTGCCGGATTTGCTATGTGGCGCTAAAATCTGATATATCCGGGGTTCAATATTTCGAGAATAAGCTGGAGCCAAACCGCTTTTACGATCTGATTACGCCCTATGGCTATGGTGGGCCAATTGTAGAGGGGAATTTTGAAAAGTGCCACCAGCAATGTTTTTTTAAATCGCTTTATGCCTATTGTCAGGATAATAATATTGTTTGCCAGTACATTCGCTATCACCCGCTGTATGATAACCATATTTACTTTGATGGCATCTCAGAAAATCGCAAAGTCAATGAAACAATTTGTATGGATACCAGCTCAGTCGCGGTGATTCAGAAGAATCTGACCTCGAGAAACCGCAATAAGTTACGTAAAGCGCAAAAGAATCACATAACGATACAAATGGATCAAGGCGAGAAATTCAAGTCCTTTGAAGCCATCTATAACCAGACAATGGACCGAAAAAAGGCCGATTCCTATTATTATTTTGATCAGAGTTATTATGGGATCATCAATCACGAGATGAAAGAGAATCTGCTCTATTTTTATGCCTGCTATCAGGATCAGATTATAGCTGCCGCCCTTTTTTTACATAATGATGAATTTATGCATTATCATTTGTCGGGAACCCTTGATGGCTATCGCAATCTGGGCGCCATGAATCTGATTCTATATGAAGCGGCGCTTTGGGCCCAGCAGCAGGATATAAAAAAGCTTCATCTGGGTGGTGGTCTTTCCATGCATGACTCACTGTTTGAATTTAAGAAACAGTTTAACCGTTGTGGCAGTCTGGATTTTTATATTGGCAGAAATATTTTTTGTAAAAATATCTATGATAATCTTCTGAAGTTGCGGAAAAAGTTAGAGCCAGAGTTTGATATGAATAATCCTTACATCATCCAGTATCGCAATGCTGTAGCTGACTAAACTTAAAAAGACGCTTAAGTTTTTTAAAGAGTTCATATTCAATTCATTTACAAGCGGTAGCATGTAGAAAATTAAGAATTGGAGATAGAAAATGAAAAAAACAGGTGTTAAGAAAGCAATTATTGCGGGTGTCATTTTTATAGTGATTTTAGGTCTGGGAATTTGGGGCTATTCAGTTCTGGCTCAGCCGGCGGATGGTCAAGTGACGAAAGAAACAGTTGGGTTAGCAACCATCGTGAATGATAACCGTTATTCAGGGGTGATCGAGAGTCAATCCCGGGAAACTGTTACAGCGACTTCCAACCAGGAAATTTACAGTCTCTATGTTGAGGATGGTGAGCTGGTAACTGAGGATACCGATTTGTATGAAACGGTTGCAGGTGAAACAATTGAAGCGACCGTTGATGGTGAGGTCACCGGACTTGATTTTGCCGAGGACGATACAGTCATGGCAGGGGAGACAATTATGGAAATTGTCGACTTTAATAACTTGCAGGTAGCCATCAAAATCGATGAATATCAACTGTCGGATATTGCCGTCGGTGATCCGGTAACGATTTTAATTGACAGCATTGATCAAACCGTAGAAGGCACTGTCAGTGAAATAAGCCGAGAAGCTAAAAATGAAAACGGCGTTTCTTATTTTACGGCCATCATTGATTTTCAAGGCAATGAGTCGATTCGGATCGGGATGAACGCGGAAGTGGTCGTGGTTGAAGCCGTTGCAGAAAATGTTTTGAACGTGCCGGTAGCGGCAATTCAGTTTGATGGAGAAGGTCAAAGCTACGTGATCCGTGAAGTGGATGAACAAACAAGCGAAAATTGCATCGTGACGACTGGCGTGACCGATGGGGTTAATATTCAGATTGTCGAAGGTTTGTCTGAAGGTGATACAATCCTGATTCCAGTGGTCACAACTACCGATATGGCAGCTTTTGGACCAATGCAGACCAGTAACTGATGGTGATGCAAATGAAAATTCTGGAAATGCAAAATCTTGTTAAATCCTATCCCATTGGTGATGAAGAGCAGCTTGTTTTGAAAGGGATTAATCTAAGTGTCAATCAGGGAGATTATCTTTCGGTATTGGGACCTTCGGGATCAGGCAAGTCTACCTTGATGAACATTATCGGTTGTCTGGATGTGCCAACTGCGGGCACCTACTATTTATCGGGGGAACCGATTAAAAATCGGACTGAAACAGAGCTGGCCAACATCAGAAACAAAGAAATTGGCTTTATTTTTCAGCAGTTTCAGCTTTTGCCGCGATTATCGGCGCTGAAAAATGTGGAACTGCCACTGATTTACGCCCAAGTGCCTGAAAAAAATCGGCGTGAACGGGCAAAACAGATTCTCGAACGGGTGGGGTTGGCGGATCGGGTGCACCATCGTCCCAATCAACTTTCCGGAGGTCAGCAGCAAAGGGTAGCCATTGCCCGGGCGCTGGTGACAGAGCCGACCCTGCTTTTGGCCGATGAACCCACTGGCGCTTTGGATCAGAATACCGGGCACCAGATTCTGAATCTTTTTCGAAGCCTGCATGATGAGGGCAAAACCATTGTGATGATTACCCATGATGCCGAGGTAGCGAAAAACGGCAGCCGAGTTGTTAGGATTGTGGATGGAAATCTCACTGAGGAGGTGACTCATGCTTAAAGAAAGCATTAAAATGGCGTTGGAAAATGTTCTCAGCAACAAGATGCGCTCTTTTTTAACAATGCTGGGGATTATCATTGGTGTTGGTTCAGTGATTGCCATGATTACCATTGTTTCAAGTGCGACTCAAACGGTGACTGATCAAGTCGCGTCAATGGGGGCCAACACGGTAACTGTTCAGGTGATGGGAACCCCTTTAAAGCAGGGGTTAACCCAGGGCGATTTAGGAGAGCTTGAAAATCTTGATAATATTGCGGGAATCGCGCCGACGGTGTCAGGCTTAACAGGCGTGGCTTATGGTGGACACACCATGGATGAGATCAGCTTGCAGGGTAAGAATGATGTTTATTTCGAAAATACCGAAGATTTGATTTCTGCTGGCCGGATGATCAGTCCGATCGATACCGAAAATGAAAGTCGGGTGGCTCTGATTGGCCAGGGGATTGCTGATGAATTGTACATCGGTAAAAATCCGGTGGGTGAGACGATCAAGGTTGACGGGATTACTTTTACCGTTATTGGAGTTCTCAATGCGTCGGACAGTTTTGCTTCCAGCAGCACTGATGAAGCGGTGATTATTCCCTACACGACGGCCTTGAATATGGTCGGAGCCAAGTATATTAACAATCTGACTATTTATCTGACTGACGAAAACCAGGCGAATCTGACTACCCGGCAGATTGAAGCGGTGCTCGACAATTCGTTTAATGATGATGAGGACAGTTACAGCATTATCAATATGCAGGATATTCTTGATACCATTGAGAGTATGACGGGCATCCTTTCAATGATGCTGGGTGGCATTGCGGCGATTTCATTAGTGGTTGGCGGAATCGGTATCATGAATATGATGTTGGTGTCAGTCACCGAACGAACCAGTGAAATAGGTCTTAGGAAAGCGCTGGGAGCCAAACCGACACAAATTCAGTTGCAGTTTCTGATTGAGTCCATTGTCTTGTGCCTGATTGGTGGCATGATCGGATTCATACTGGGGATTGGCGTCGCTTTCGTTGCGGCGAGCTTAATGGAAACTGGATTTGCAGTGACGGCGTCAACTGTTTTGCTGGCGGTTGGATTTTCGGGAGTGATTGGGATTGTTTTTGGCTTTATGCCAGCCAGAAAAGCCTCACGCTTAAATCCCATCGATGCTCTGAGAAGTATTTGATTTTTGAGACAGGAGAATGGTATGTTTAATTTGCTGGTATGCGAAGATGATCATCATCTTCGCCGACTGTTTCGGGATACTCTGGAAAAAGAGGGATATGAGGTTTTTGAAGCACGCGATGGCGCAGCTGCTCTGGATTTGATAGAAAAAACCCATATTGATCTCTTGATTACCGATATCATGATGCCACATATGGATGGATATTCTTTGACTCAAGCGCTGCGGCAATCTGGCTACCTACTACCGGTGCTGATGATTACGGCAAAAGAAAGTATTGATGACAAGAAAACCGGATTTCGCTCTGGAACAGATGATTATATGGTAAAACCTGTAGATACTGATGAGATGGTACTACGGGTTTTTGCTCTGCTCAGGCGCTCTCAAGCGGTCAGTGCAAAGAAATTGATTTTGGGCAACACAATTCTTGATTATGAGGCGATGACAATTTCTAGCGGGCTAGAAGACTTAAGTTTGCCGCAGAAGGAGTTTATGCTTTTGTATAAACTCTTGTCTTCGCCAAATCGAATTTTTACCAGAATACAGATAATGGATGAGATTTGGGGTTATGATAGCGAGAGTGATCCGCGAACCGTTGATGTACATATTAAACGAATTCGGGAAAAAATCGGGGCCTTTTCGGATTTTAATATTGTTACTGTCAAA
This sequence comes from Eubacteriaceae bacterium ES2, assembly GCA_031222025.1. GTDB lineage: Bacteria > Bacillota > Clostridia > Eubacteriales > Eubacteriaceae > Acetobacterium. Next base: position 119,540 of record CP130740.1, read on the forward strand.
GGGTTGGGTTATAAGGCTGTGGTTAAGCAATATTGAAAACAGGTGTATCATGAGAAAAACAATTCGACAGCGTTTTTTTAGTTCGATCTATCTGAAATTCATTCTGATATTCTTAGGGGTCTTGTTTTTGTCTGCAATTTTGACCTATGGGATTATCTATCACACCAGGCTGGGGAATGTTTTTGATGAAGACCAGACGGAGTTGGTTAAACAGACGGAAGCCATTTTAATTCTTGATCAAAAAAATATGACGCATGAAGAATTACTTCAGCTTTTTGATAGGGGAATTGTTGCATTCCGAATAACAAATGATTTAACAGACATTGAGGTCAATTTGGAAAAAGATGATTTGACAACTCTTAATGACGGAGAGATCTATTTTGGTTATTCCCAGACAGAAGGCTTGCCTGTGGCTATCGGTAAATTGCAGGATGGATATGTTGTAGCCTGGCCAAATCTCGCGAGTGATCAGCTCGCAGGGATCATCAATCGTCAGAAGGCGACCCTATTGTTCACGCTCTTACTGGGGAGTATCCTAATTTTTTTGGCCTCTGCCATGATTGTCAGACCGATAAAGCGGATTTCGGCAGCAACTAAAAAAGTTGCAAACGGTGATTTTGATCTGCAGCTAAAGGTAAAAGGCGAAGATGAGGTAGCGGTGCTGGCTCGAAACTTTAATCTGATGACTCAGGCTTTATCCCGCAACGATTATATTCATCGGGATTTTGTCAGCAATGTCTCCCATGAATTCAAGACACCGATTGCATCTATCAAAGGGTTTGGAAAACTATTAAAAGATCCTGAGTTATCTGAAGAAAAACGGCAGGAATATATTGAAATTATTGTTGAAGAGAGTGAACGGCTGGGGAAACTTTCCGCCAATGTATTAAAGCTTTCCGAGCTTGAAAACGGTGTGATTGCGCTAAAAATGGATCCTTTTTCATTGGATGAGTGCATCCGCAGAGTAGTACTCCTGCTGCAGGAAAAATGGGAAGCAAAAGAACTTGATCTGGAAGTAAAATTGGATGAGGTAATGATGCTTGGGGATCGGGAACTGATTGACCTGGTGGTTATTAATCTATTTACGAACGCAATCAATTATTCAGACATCAAAGGGTCAATTGGACTTGAGCTTGCTGAAACCATGAGTGAGATTAGCCTAGTCATTTGGGATAACGGCTGTGGTATAGACACGGAGGATCAGAAGAAAATATTTGATCGCTTTTATAAAGCTGATCATTCACGAAGCTCTCCCGGTAGCGGATTGGGCTTGACGATTGCCCAGCGTATTATTGCGCTTCATGATGGGAGTATCGAGGTTATCAGTGAATTTGGAAAAGGCAGTAAATTCAGAGTTAACTTGCCCAAAAGATAAAGGCAGTAAAATTTATTTAAGCCAAATAAAATAGTTCAGTTTGGGTAATAATAAAAAATGATATATTTGTCCGGGAAAATTTTTTAATTAACTATGAAGGTCGATCAACAGCAATTTTGCAATAGAATAATTACGAATTGAAATGGTCTTAAAAGTATAGGGCACTCTTTAAAAATAAATCAAGTGAGAGAGGAAAAGAATGGAAGACTATCAGATCGCAGACAATGAAAAGCAACTAAGACAACTAGTGGATATGATCAGATATTCGGCAGGTTCGATGCAGGGATTTCTTGACTATACCCTTAAGCAGGCTATTGAATTGTCAAAAAGCCAGGTGGGCTATATCTGTTATTGTGATGAAGAACAGGTGCTTTTATCGATTTCCACCGGTCTTGAAAAAACCATGAGTAAGCAGGAAATAAAGTCTTACAAAAAAGCATTCTTATTAGAACATCAGATTGCTATGGGAAAAGTCAGAAAGAGTGGAGAACCTTTAGTTATCAATCATTTCGAAATTGAACAGCGGAGTCCCAACGCTAATCATATTATAATTAATAATTTGATGGCCGTACCGGTCATCCGATGCGAAAAAATAATTGGTGAGATTGGATTGGGCAATCGCCGGGGCGGATACAAAGAAACAGATGTTTTGCAAATGACACTGTTGATGGAAGCGGTGTTTAATATGGTAATCGCCCGAAAGGCGGAAGAAGAGCTGGAACAATTGTCAAATCGTCTCAAATTGGCTACCCGGGTCGCAAAGATCGGGGTGTTTGACTGGGATATTTTGTCGGATAGCCTGTTTATTGATGACCAGATGGTAGAAATCCATGGTTTGCCAATTAAAGCCGGGCGAGTTCAACATGATATTTGGGAAAAAAGCATCCATCCTGATGACATTGATCAGGTGAGAAAAGCAATTAACAGGGCAATCGAAGGTAAGGGTGAATGCCTTGCTGAATTTCGAGTAATTAAAAAGAATCGACAAATTCGCCTTTTGGCTACCGTCACAACAGATGGAAATGGTCGGCCGATCAGGATGATAGGTGCCAATTGGGATATCACGAAAGAAAAAGCTGATCTTGATAGGTTAATAAAAACGAACAGTCGTTTGCAGGAAGAAATTATCGAGCGTAGTTTTGTAGAGGATGCCTTACGTGTTAGTGAGGAAAAATTTAAGGCTATCGTTGATACTTCACCAGATGGAATTGCTATTACGGATATGGACGGAATTGTCAATTTTGTTACCGATAGAACTGTAGAAATGTGGGGTTACGATTCAAAAGATGAGATTCTAGGTCGTAATGTTATGATATTTGTCCACGAGACATATTTAGAGAAAGCTTTTTATTTTATCAATGAAATGCTCAATGGACATCTAACCGGTGCCGCGGAATATCTGATGGTAAAAAAAGATGGAACGCTTTTTTATAGTGAAGCTAACGCCAATATTCTTAGGGATAAAGATGGAAATCCAATCGGAATTTTATACATTGAAAGAGACGTTACTGAGCGTAAGCGAATGGAAGACGAAATGAAGGAGATGATTCTGAAGGATCAGTTGACGGGTCTTTATAACCGTCGAAAAATAGATGAAGTGCTCATGGAAAATGATCAGGAAAAAATGACTAACCGGTTAGTATCTGTGATTATGGTGGATATTGATTACTTTAAAAAGGTTAATGATGAGCATGGGCATCTTGTTGGTGATGAGATTTTAGTTATGGTGAGTCGGTTGTTGGAAGAAGGGATCAGACGGTCAGATATTCTGGGTCGCTGGGGTGGCGAAGAGTTTATCATAATTTGTCCGGATACCGATCTTTCAGGGGCGCTGAAGTTGGCAGAAAAACTGCGGTTGAAAATTGCAGAGCACAAGTTTGCTAAAGTTGGCAGAAAAACTTGTTCATTTGGTGTGGCGCAGTTAAAAAATGATGAAACGATTGATGATGTGTTAAGCCGCTCCGATTCGGCGCTTTATCTGGCCAAAGAAATGGGCAGAAATCGGGTAATCACAGAAGACGCTTTTTATACTGCTTGAAAAGACTTTTGAAATGAAAAATTGTTTGAGACAAAAGCTTTGTTAAATTTAATAAAACCTATCAGCATTTTGGGATTATGCTGGTAGGTATTTCTTTTTTGGGGTAAAATCTAAAAAAACAGCTATGAGGAGCCCTTTTAAAAATGCTTAAATTTATCAGTCTTTACTTTTTTATATGTGTCATATTACTTTCGCTATTATTTGTATCTTCATTTGTCAGGGGTAAAACGAGTTATGCTAAAATATTGGGATGGCTTAGTATTGCTACGCAGGTTTATATTTTAGGTTATTTGATGGAAATTAACGTTGAATCGCTGGAGACTATGCTATTCTGGAATCAGGTTCAGTATTTTGGAATTCCTTTTATACCGGCTTTTTGGTTGCTGGTCTGTTTACTATATACGGATCAAGGAGAAGGCGTGCGGGGAATTAGGTTAGGACTGATTTTTTTGGTGCCAGTACTGACTTTTTTTATGCGTTTGACCAACAATTGGCATCACCTTTTTTATCAGACGATTGTTTTGGAGAAAAGCATCCTGGGTTTTAGCGGACTAAAACTAGGTAAAGGTCCCTTTTATTATATTCAGGTTATCTACATGATAGCAGCATTGTTGATCAGCATTGGAATAGCAACCCTAAATCCAGAAATTAGGAGTTTTGAGGATCTGATTAGATTGGCTGATAAGGCATTGTACAAAGCCAAAGGCCAGGGGCGAAACAGAACAGTTGTTGAAAAACGCAATATCGATGCTTGAAAAGGGAATAAATCCTTCTATAAACGGGAATTTAGTTGCTGTTGATAATTCTTTCTGCGATACAAATGAACAAAAGATCAAATTAAAAAAAGATTGATTTATTTCATATATGCGGTATAATAGTCAATATAAATTATAATCATTACAAAATAATAACTATTGCAATGAGCGTGAATTATTTTATTTGAGGAGGAAAAAATGGGAAAATATCGTTGTACAGTCTGTGGATACATTCATGAAGGGGAACTAACTGATGAGTTTATCTGTCCCCGTTGTAAAAAGCCGGCTTCATTTTTTGAAAAAGTAGAAGAGCAGGCGAGAACAGGTAATAAATATGCCGGAACAAAAACAGAAAAAAATCTCATGGATGCTTTTGCTGGAGAAAGTCAGGCGCGAAACAAATATACCTACTTTGCTGATGTGGCACAAAGAGAAGGTTACGATCAGATTTCGGCAATTTTTTTACAAACCGCCCGCAATGAACAGGAGCATGCCAGAATCTGGTTCGAAGAACTGGGGAATATCGGTAAAACAAGTGACAATCTGCTAAAAGCCGCAGAAGGTGAAAACTACGAGTGGACGGATATGTATGATCGTTTTGCCAAGGAAGCCGAGGAAGAAGGTTTTCTGGAACTGGCGGAACGATTCAAAAAAGTGGGTGCCATTGAGAAGGCACATGAAGCGCGTTATCGTTATCTTTTAGATAATGTGGAAATGCAGAAAGTTTTTGAAAAGAGTGATGAAGTGATGTGGGAATGCCGAGTTTGCGGTCATCTGGTGATGGGTAAAAAAGCACCGGAATATTGTCCGGTTTGTCATTATGCACAGGTTTATTTCGAAGTTCGCAATGAAAACTATTAAAATCAAATGATCATAAAACATCCGCAGCCAGGAAAGTCACCTTGCTGCGGATGTTTATTTTTGGATCTGATTACGGCCCTTTTCTTTAGCAGTGTAAAGGAGGTTGTCAGCCTGTTGAATCATTTTGTTAATATCAGAGCTGTTATTTTCCACAACGCCACCGCTGACAGTGACAGTATAACCGTCACAGAAGTCCCAGACCATTTTGCTGATTTTTTCCCGTATCAGATTTGCAATAATAAAAGCGGTTTCCAGATCGGTTTTTGGCATGACAATTAGAAATTCTTCACCACCATAACGCCCAAAATAATCGCTTTTTCGTAACGAAGACTGAATATTTCGAGAAATATCCACCAGTACCTGATCTCCGGCTAGGTGGCCAAACTGATCATTGACTTTTTTGAAAAAATCAATATCAAATAAAAGAATAGACAGGTTAGAATGGTAATTGCTGGCAATATAAATCTCTTTTTCTAAAGCTGCGGTAATATTTTTACGGTTTAAAATCTGGGTCAGGCCATCGGTAACGGCCATATGTTCAAGAGATTTCAGCGCTTCCTCTGCGGCTTCTTCCTTTTCCCGCAAGTCTTCAACCATGCTGTTAAAATAGGAGGTCAATTCGCCAATTTCAGTCCCAAATTCCACCTCGATCTTGGAGGCGGTTTTGAAATTCCGGTTTTCAATGATGTTGCGAACAGAATTGGAGAGCTCAAAAATACTGGTTGAAGCGCCATGTTCAGCGATGTTCAGGCCGATTTCTTCATGACTTAAAGAGACTCGCATGGGATAAAATCGGTTGATAATTTTCATCAAAACAAAGGATATCCCAAAAGCCCAGACAAAAGCTGACAGGGCACCGAGTATTTGGACTAAAATTTGGTGGGATCGGGTGACCCCGAATTCAATTAAAAAATGTTCTTTAATAAAGAGTCCGGTTGCAAGGGTTCCCCAAACTCCGGCAAAACCATGGACCGGAATGGCACCAACAGCATCATCCAGTTTCATTTTTTCAAGCAGGATGGTTCCGAAGTATACAATCAGACCGGATACAATGCCAATGACTAAAGACCCCACAGCATCGACATAGTAACAGCCGGCGGTGATCCCAACCAGGCCGCCCAGAATTCCGTTAATAATGCTTTCGGGCTCGGGGAGCTGATTTTCACTGAATTTCCAACTGACAAATAACGCGGTAATTCCACCGAAAGACGCAGAAATCATGGTGTTAGCAACAATATCGGCGATTTCTGTGGTTGCCGTTAAGGTGCTGCCAGCGTTGAAGCCGAACCAGGCAAAAAAAAGTATAAAAACCCCGAAATAGGCAAAGACCAGGTTATGACCACGAATTTTTTGCGCCTTGCCGTTTGCTGAAAAACGACCGATGCGGGGGCCGATGATGATGACTCCGGCTAACGCAACCCAGGCACCGATAGAATGAACCACTGTCGAACCGGCAAAATCAAGAAAGCCCAGCTCTTGCAGCCAACCGGCATTATCGGGGTAAAAGTTACCGCCCCAGGTCCAATGGCCGAAAATGGGATATATAAAGGCTGATGTAATAAAGGACATCAGTAGATAAGTGGAAAACTTGGCTCGTTCGGCAACCGCACCCGAATCGATGGTGGCGGCAGTGCCAGCAAAAACAGCTTGAAACAGAAAGAAGGCGGCCTTCCAGTCTTCCTGCTCGAAATTGGCAAAAAAGTCACTAATCCCGACAATGCCATGAAAAGAATGACCAAACATTAGACCAAAGCCGATAAACCAGAAAGCGGCAACGGAAAGGATAAAATCAGACATATTTTTAATGGCAACATTGATGGAGTTTTTTGCTCGGGTCATGCCGGTTTCTAAAGCCATAAAACCTGGCTGCATCAAAAATACAATCATCGCTGAGATAATGACCCACATGTAATCGGCAATATTTTTCATCGGCAACGTTCCTTTCCTGAAAAGGTATCCATCAGATATCTGCCGTTGCTCAAAAGCGGTCAATTAACAAGAAATAAAAAGCGCAGAACTTCTTAAAGTAATCAGATTGATCAAGGCGAAAGTCAGCAGATAAAATTAATAGCAGTGCTATTATATCACAGCATAATCACGTAAAGAAGTGATTATTTCTTTGATTTTCTGATGTGAAATCAAAAGTTTCCTGTTGTGGTTAAATTAGAGCGGCTCTAAACTGATTGACAAAGAAAACCGGCTGGGATATACTGAAATTCAATTGGTCGTTGTAAATTCTGAGACTGGTTTAAGCAAGTCTTTTTTTAAATTAAGGAGAGTGAAAATGAATCAAGAGTTGTGGGAAAAATCTGTGGCTTTTCATGGACATCATTGTCCGGGTCTGGCAATTGGCGTGAGAGCCTCGTTAGAAGCAATGAAAGTGCTGAAAATTGATTTTTCAGAAGATGAGGATGTGGTTTGTGTGACCGAAAACGATGCCTGCGGTGTTGATGGTGTTCAGGTTATTTTGGGTTGCAGTGCCGGAAAAGGAAATCTGATTTTCAGAAACCGTGGCAAACAGGCGTTTTCTTTCTTTAATCGAAAAAATGGAGAAAAAATCCGCCTGGTTTTAAAGGATCTACCGGAAATGAGTCGAGATGAAAAGGAAAGCTTTCTTTTAAATGAAGCTGATGCCACAAAAATATTTGATTTTAAAAGCCCGGACTATGACCTGCCAGAAGCAGCTCGAATTTTCCAGAGTGTCATTTGTGAAAAATGCGGTGAAAAAACGGCAGAACCAATGATCCGTCTGGAAAATGGTCAAAAACTTTGTCTGGATTGTGCCAGCCCTTATACCCGAGGGATGTAGAAGCATATTAATGGTGAAATGAGGTTATGGAATGAAGCTGATCGTGATCCGTCATGCAAAGGTTTTGTTTAACTGGGAAAATGTTTATAATGCGGACGAATTTAATCAGGCCTGTATCGGATATTCAGAGGCAGATGTATTCAGTGAAATCAGTTCGGAAATTAAAACGGGAAAAATGCCGATTTTTATCAGTGAATTGAGGCGGACTGAGGATACGGCCAGATTGCTTTTTAGAGATCGGGACTTCATTAAAAACGAGCTTTTTAATGAAGTGGAACTTCACTCATTTTTGGAAGTACCTTTTAAACTGCCAACAATATTATGGAAGGCGATGGGGCGGACACATTGGCTTTTAAATATTCGAACACAGCCGGAAATTAGAAAAGAGACGATCAGGCGAGCGCATCAGGCCATCGATCAACTAGAATCTCGGCAGCAGGATGCAATTCTGGTCAGCCATGGCATTTTTATGCAGGTTCTATTTAGAGAATTGAAAAATCGTGGTTATACGGTTAAAAGAAGCGGTTCGCTCTGGCTTGAAAACCTGGATATGATTGTTGCTAAAAAATGATGTTAAAAGTACAGATCATAGCTTGAGATACGGGATGGCGTATAATATAGATCAATTTATTTGCAGTTGAGATAAAGGAGATAAAATGATTGATAAAAGTAAATCACTTCCCTCGGTGGATGAATGGTTAAAACAGGCGAAAAAAGACGAGTCCGCTTTGCAGGAAGGCATGTACCTGGTTCATAACGGAACGGTCAGGCAGACGCCCAAAGCCAAGGTTCGACAGGGACTGGATGATGGCAGTAAGGTCAAGGGCATGTTTTTTTCATATGATGAGGTCAAAGTAAATGCCGCCATCAGAAAAACGTTTGAGCTGGATGGCATTTTTCATGTACGGGTCTGGCTTAATCAGGGGGAGCTGGCTCTAGGTGACGATATTATGCTGGTGTTAATCGGCGGAGATATCAGACCGCATGTCATCGATGGTCTGCAGTTTCTGGTGGAGACCATTAAAACCACCTGTGTCACGGAAGTCGAAAAAAAATAAGGAAAGCCGCAATCAGAAGCGATTGCGGCCTTTTTTAATGCTGGTGAAAGAGCAGACGTCTTTTGTCCAAGGCAAAATAGAGAACAGAACCCAGTACCATACAGGAGATTACTTCGCCGATCCCGACCGTGAACATCATCATGGGAATTGGCAGGGGAACTCCGTAGCTGTACTTAAGAATAAAGGGAACCACCAGCATGTTGGCAATAACCGGCGGGGCGGTTAATAAAAGCGGATTGCGGTGATGGCGCAGGTGATAAACCACAATGGCGGCAAGCAGGGTTGCCAGGCTGCCAAAGATCACGTCAATCAGGGTAGATCCGGTCAAGAGATTGCTTAAAAAACAACCTAGAAACAGCCCTGGTATGGCGGCGGGAGTGAAAGCCGGGAGTATGCAGAGCATCTCGGATAGGCGCAATTGGATCTCACCGCTGGCCAGACCCATCATGCTTGACATAAAGGTCAGAATCACATACAGGGCGGCGATAATACCAGCCTGAGTCACAAACAGTACATTTAATTTTTTCATTTTCTTCTCCTTTAGTTTTGTTTTACGTGTGGAAGGTCGCGAACACACGATCATCTAAAATCAATGCAAAACACTATAACATAAATGGAGCGTTAAAACAATAAGTAATTTTATAAAATGGTTTTTTCAGGGCATTAAAATATAAATAGGCAACTGACAAAGCTGGAAAAATTAAAACTGGTAAATTTAGGCTTTTGGCATAATAAAAACGATGTTTCATTGACTTATTACCATAATATAGGTTAGAATTATCTTGATTTGACAAAATTTTTGGAGTGAAAGAAGGGGACGCGATGAAAAAAGCAATCGCACTTTTATTAATTGGAATGATTTGTATTTTAACGGCTTGTTCCGGTCAGGATTCACAATCGGCGCTTGATTCGGAAAATCCGGTTACGCTCAATTTTTGGCATTATTATACCGGTGATAATAAAATCGCTCTGGAACTGGCGATTGAAACGTTTAACCAGACTGTGGGGATGGAAAACGGCGTTTTTGTCAATGCGATCGCCCAAGGCAGTGTCCTGGAACTGGAAGAAGCGGTAACCGCAGCGGCCAACGCGACAGTGGGCGCAGAGGAAATGCCGGATCTTTTTTCCTGCTATCCGGACAAAGCAGTTGAATTGGATGCCTTGGGGAAATTGTGTGATCTAAATGCTTATTTTTCGGAGGATGAAAAGGATAAATATGTGACTGAGTTTCTAAATGGTGGCATCTTCGATGAGGATCGCTTTTTAATTGTCCCAACCGTAAAAAGCACTGAAATTCTTTATGCTAACGAAACGGCCTTAAATATGTTTTTTACGGCGACCGGACAGGATGCTTCAAGTCTGGCCAGTTGGGAAGGGGTTTATCAAACCGCCCAAGAATACTATCAATATAGTGACGGCCAAAGCCTGATTGGGATTGATTCACTGGCTAATTATATTATTGTTGGCAACCGGCAGCTGGGGGTTCAGATCATTGATGGCGAAAACAGCCAGGTGGTCTTAAATCATCAGGCCATGAAAAAAGTTTTTGATGTTTATTATGGCGGTATGGCCATGGGTTATTTTAACGCAGTCGGAAAATTCCGCTCCGATGACATTAAGTCCGGAGATCTGGTGGCTTTTGTCGGATCAACTTCAGGGGCGGCTTATTTCCCAACTTGGATTGAAGAAGACAATAGCCAGTCAGATATCGATTTTTTAGCTTTGGCCTATCCCGTTTTTGATGGCGGGGAAGACCTGGCGGTTTCTCAGGGTGCTGGTGTGGCGATCACCGCTGCGACTCCGGAAAAAGAAGAAGGTGCGGCCCTGTTTTTAAAATGGTTTACCGATCCGGAGCAAAATATTGAATTTGCCATGAATACCGGTTATTTACCAGTGGAAAAAACAGCCTATGACAGTGATGGGGTGTCTCAAAAGCTGAGCGAAATGGCGGCAGGTGAACCAGCCCAACAGAATGTGGCAGCAGTATATCAGATCGCCCTGAATCAGGTTGAAGAAGAAAAGACCTATGCGTCTGCGCCCTTTAATGGCAGCTATACAGTACGAACATACCTTGAGGATTCCCTGAAAGCCATCTCGGAAACTGGCAAAGAAAGTGCCCAGACATTAAGAGATCAGGGTCTCGACGATCAAGCGGTGCTTGACCAGTTAGATTTGGATGCCCGTTTTGAGGAATGGTACACAATGGTTAAAAACGAACTGGATTCATCCGGGATTGCCTATATAGAAGAATAGAAACCATTTTTTTCGGCTGATAAAAAAATTAGAAGCAGATGGAAGCACAATGAAAAAAAAGATGAGCTTACGCCGACAACTAAATATTATTATGGCTTTGATTGTTGTTTTTCAGAGTGTAGCCCTAATTCTGGCCTTGGCCTTTTTTCAGGTCTTTGATATGCTTGATGCCGAAGCGGTACGGGTTTTTACCAGCACGACGGCGACCCAGGCGCATGTTCTTAATGATGCCCAGGAAAAACTGATCGAAAGTTTTACCCAGGAGACAGAATTGCTTAATGAAAGTCTGCTTACAACTGCTTCGGATTATGGCCTTGAACCGGAAGATATCTATCTGGATAATGATGCCTACGATGCCGTTGCCGTATCAGCCAGCCAAAGTCTGTTTGCAGTGCTTGAGCAGTCGGAAGTAACAGGTGCTTTTATGATCTTAAATGGCTCCAATGCAAAAAAAGAAAGCGATTCCGCTCATTCAGCCGTTTATTTAAGAAACCTTACACCGGAACTGGCAAAAGCCAGCAATTATCAGTTGAATATTGGACCGATTGCCATTGCCAAGAACTACCAACTTCCGACCAGTACGGATTGGAATCTGGACATGGTCATTAAAGCCAATGACGAGGCTGATAACTTTTATTTCAATCCCATTGGCGCAGCCCAAAGCTATAAGGGGGCGGAACTGCGCCGCCTGGGTTACTGGTCACCGCCGCAGGATGTTTTAGGGGATAATCAGCAGGTTATCACTTATAGTCTGCCGCTTCTGGATCGGGCTGGTAACCCTTATGGCGTTGTCGGCATTGAAATTGAACTGGACTTTTTTTCCGACCTGTATCTTGCGGAGACAGATTTTCCTTATACAAATGGGTTTTATATGGTGGCGGCAGTTAATGCAAACCGGATGGATACCAGCTGGTTTATAACCGGCAATGTGATTGCTAAAGCCTATTTGAAAAATGAAGCGGCGCTGTCTTTGAAAAAAAGTGATGATGAAGACCTGTATGAAACGACAATGCCTAATCATTATAAGGTGGGGCTGACCGTTCAGCCACTAAATTTATACAGTGGAAATTCGCCTTTTGTCAATGAAAACTGGAGTCTGTTGGGGGTAGTGCCGGAGAGCGTTTTGCGGGCCAATTCGGCTTCTATCCGTCAGAAGTTGATTTATGTATTTATTGTGACCAATCTGCTGGCTTTTGCCGCGGTTTTTGTGACAATGCATTTTTTTACCCGCAAGATCACTCGCTTGTCGCAGTACGTTAAAAACCTGTCGCCTTACGATCGGGTAGATTTTAAACCAACTGGTATGCGGGAGATTGATGACTTGACCGCGGCGATTACCGTTTTTAGTCAGAGTCTGACCAATGTGTCTAAAACGACTTCTAAGATTCTAGAATTGAGCCTTTTACCTATGGGTGGTTACGAGATCACAGAAAATGGTAAGAATGTCATCCTGACAGATTTTCTTTACTGGATTCTGCATCTGGATCCGGGGGCAGTGATCAGTAAAGCGGAATGGGAATACTGTTACACCCGGTTGACTAATGAGAAAGTCCCTGATCAGGAAGGTATTTTCAAATACTTTGACAGCTATGAAAATAAGGTTTACTGGCTGCGAATTATTGAAGCAAAATCGCCATCAGGAGTGGTTGGCGTGGTGATGGATGTCAGCTTGGAAATTGAAGAAAAGAATCGTTTAGTCGATGAACTGGAAAATGATGCTTTAACTGGTTTATTTACGGCTGCGGTACTGAAACGCAAGGTTAGAAACCGGATTGCGGAGCAGGCTGATGGAACCGGGGCAATGGTTTTTATCGACCTCGATAATTTGAAATATATCAACGATAATTTTGGTCATGAAATGGGCGACCGCCTGATAATCCAGGCCAGTCTGATTTTTAGATACTTTGAAAAATACGGTGGGATTGTTTCCCGGATTTCTGGTGATGAGTTTGCCATTTATCTGCATGGCAATAATAGTCAGCAGACCCTTTTAAACCTGATCAGAAATCTTTATCCATACAGTGAAGCCTTCACCTTGCGGATGCCGACCGGAGAAGAAAGTCGGATTCGGTTTTCGGCTGGTGTGGCCTGGTATCCCAAAGACGGAGGAGATCCGGAGACCCTCTTAAAACGAGCTGACTTCGCTATGTATGAAGCTAAAAGCAAGGAGAAGGGGAAGCTCTATGAATTTGATCCGGAGTATTTTCAAAAGATGTCCTATCTGCTGGAAAATCGTGAGGCCATTAACCGGCTTCTGGATGAAGAACTGATTACTTTTGCCTATCAGCCTATCGTTGATTTAAAAAGCGGTGTCGTAGTCGCTTACGAGGCCTTAATGCGAGCGCTTTTAGATAATTTCAAAGGCCCTCAGGAGATCCTTTCGGTGGCTTCAGCACAGTCAAAGCTTCTGCAGTTGGAACGGCTGGTGATGCTCAAAGCCGCCCAGAGCATTGAAGACCATCAGGAAGTTATTGGCGGCCGTAAAATTTTTATCAACAGTATTCCCAATCAGCTTCTGCGGGAAGAAGATCGAAAGTTGATTATTGACCGATATCAGCATTTTTTTAAACAAGTGGTGATTGAAATCATTGAGCGGGAAAGTACGGACTCGGAAATGTTATTGCAGAAAGCGGATTTTATCAGAAGCCATGGTATGCAGGTGGCCATTGATGATTTTGGCAATGGTTACTCCAATGAGCTGCGGGTGTTAAATCTGATGCCGGACATTATAAAAATTGATATGGATATGATTCAGGGTATCCATAAAAATGAAGATAAAAGAAATCTGGTTGCAAACCTGGTCGCTTTCTGTCATGAAAAAGAGGTCCTGGTAGTAGCCGAGGGAATAGAAGAAAGTGCGGATTTAATGACAGTAATCGATCTGGGTATTGATTATGCCCAAGGCTATTATCTGGCGATGCCGGATTATGAATTTTTGGATATTCCCCAGGCAATCAAGGATGAAATCCTAGAAAGGGGCAAATCGTTTAAAGAAAATTAACGGGATTATTAGTTCCTGCCAGGAAAATATTGAGATAATTTAGTTTTATTCCACATAAATGCATAAAAAATTCTTCGCATACTTAATTTTTTTATTGAATAAGTGCTTAAGAGCGTTTAAAATGGTTCTAAAGGATAAGAAAATTTTAAATTTTGAGAAAATTAAAGATGGAGGGGCTTTTATGGAGAATGGACAAACAAATAGGTCTATTAAGACCAGAATTCTGATTATTCCATTAATCTGTGTCTTTGCAGGGGTCTTGATTTTAGGGGCACTGACAGCATATTTTACACAGAAAAGTATGAAGGAGCAGATGCGTGATAACGGGATTGCGTCAGCACAGCAGGTGGTTAATCAGATTGAATTCAATCAGGCGGCAACGGATGCTTTAAATGAAACACTGGGATCACGGATTGAAAGCATTGGAAAGATTATTATGGCCAATGAAGGGAATATTTCTGATGAATACTTAACCAGCCTGGCCGATCAGACCGGGGTGACGGCGATTTACTGGTATAATCCAGGAGGAACTGTTGTCAATGCTGCTTACGGTGAGTATTTGGGCTGGACCGTTCCTGAGGATCATGTAATCTATAGTTATATGCAAAGCGGTGAATCGGTTCTGATCGAAGATATCCGCAAAGATTCTGAGAGTGACAATTATTACAAATATGGCTATATACGTAGCGCCTCCGGCTATTTTGTCCAGATTGGGATGTCCGCTGACGCAGTTTTAGCCCTGACCGATCAGTTTGGCTATCAAGCTATGGTAGAAAAGCTGGCAGCCAGTGATCAGGTGTCTTTTGCCTCTTTTGTTGACACAGATCTCAATGTGGCGGCCGATACCAATCAGGAAAATATCGGGACTTCCTTTGCCGAAGTTGAGTCCATGAAAAACGCAGTTGCAGATGGTACCGTATCAGCAGAGGAAATTGTCGATAATGGCCAGGATATTTATATGATTACCTATCCGGTGGAAATTAACGGCGAGCGCATTGGTGCCTTAAATATCGGCTATACCATGACTTCGGTGGAAGCGGCTATTTCTGGTAATATAACAACTACCGTAATTGCCGGCATTATCATCTTCGGGCTTCTGGCGCTGATTCTTTTAAATGCCTCCAATTCAGTCGTTAAGCCGGTTAAAGAAATTAACGCAATGGTTAAGGAATTCAGACAAGGGCGGCTCAGTACCCGATTAAAGATTAACCGCGATGATGAAATCGGTGAGATGGCTCAAACTCTTGATGCTTTTGCTGATGATTTGCAGTTTGTGATTATGGGCGCCCTTAAAAAACTGGCTGATGGGGATGTGTCAATGGACATGGAAATCCGTGACG
The DNA here is from genome assembly GCA_031222025.1 of Eubacteriaceae bacterium ES2. Lineage (GTDB taxonomy): Bacteria > Bacillota > Clostridia > Eubacteriales > Eubacteriaceae > Acetobacterium. The sequence goes on from CP130740.1 coordinate 135,030, forward strand.
AGCTGGACGAAATTGCCCCAGTTATTAATAATACCATTGGCAGTATCAGATCGCTGGTCAATGAAACCAATATGATTTCTCAGGCTGTTACAGAAGGGGCGCTGGATAAAAAAGGTGACGCGGATGCCTTTAATGGCGGCTTTAAAGATGTTATCAGCGGGATCAACGCAACTATGACAACGGTGAAAGAGTTAATTGATGTGGTTACATATTACATTGGCTCAATTGCCAAAGGGCAGATTCCAGAGATGATAACCGATGAGTATCACGGCGACTTTAACACGCTTAAAAGTCAGATTAATGATTGTGTGACCGGTTTGGGAGCCCTTGAAGAAGGTAACCGGGTACTGAAACTGATCAGTAATAATGATTTGACTCACACCATCGAGAAGGACTATCAGGGAATTTATGGCGAAATCGGAATGGCGATTAATCAGGTTCATTCTACTTTGCTTGGAATTGAAAAAACTGCAGATCATATTTCGCAGGGCGATCTCAGTGATCTTGAAGTTATCAGAGAGCAGGGTAAGCGCAGTGATAATGATACCCTGACGCCAAGCTTGGTTGCCATGATTGAAAATATTAAAATGCTGGTTGAAGAGACCCAACTTATGGCACAAAATGCAGTTGCTGGAGAGCTTAAATATCGTGGCGACGAAACAAAAATGCCCGGTGAGTATGCCAATATCATTATTGGCTTTAACCAGACCCTTGATGCGGTTATTAGTCCGCTTCAGGAAGCGACTGATGTACTTTCTGAACTGGCCCAGGGTAATCTTCAGGTTGAAGTTGAAGGCGATTATCAGGGTGATCATGCGATGATCAAAAATGGCATAAACCAGACCATTGAGAGTTTACGCCGCTATGTCAGTGAAATTTCCTTGACGCTTGAAAAAATGGCGCAAGGTGATCTCAATCAGGAAATTACTTCCAGCTATGATGGTGACTTCCTGTCCATCAAGGATGCCTTGAATCAGATCAGTATTCAATTAAGTAAAACCATGCGGGATATTAATATGGCTTCCGATGAAGTAGGGTCCGGGGCCAAACAGATTGCCGATGGCGCTCAGGCGCTGGCTCAGGGAACAACCCAGCAGGCCAGCTCTATTCAGGAACTCACCGCATCCATTGAAAACATTGCCGGAGAAACCAAACAGAACGCTGTTAATGCCAATAACGCTAATGACCGGGCTGTAAATGTCCGCAAAAATGCCCAAGTTGGCAACGATCAGATGGAACACATGATGACAGCTATGGAAGCCATTAACGCATCATCCAATGACATTTCCAAAATTATTAAGGTCATTGATGACATTGCTTTCCAGACCAATATTCTAGCCCTTAATGCAGCGGTAGAAGCGGCTCGAGCTGGTGAACATGGCAAAGGCTTTGCCGTGGTGGCCGAAGAGGTTAGAACATTAGCTGCCAGAAGTGCAGAAGCAGCAAAAGAAACGACCGCTCTGATTGAAGGTTCCATTGAGAAAGTGGCAGTGGGAACGGGAATCGCCGATGAAACGGCTGAAAGCCTGAAAGAAATTCTTTCAGAGATTGGCGAAGTGACCGATCTGGTCTCTAACATCGCCCGGGCTTCGAATGATCAGGCAACAGAAATAGCACAGGTATCCCTGGGGATTGAACAGGTTTCCGAAGTTGTTCAGGTTAACTCGGCCACGGCGGAAGAAAGTGCAGCTTCCAGCGAAGAGTTGGCAAGTCAGGCAGATTTGCTCAAATCGATGATTAATCAATTTAAAATAAAACATTAATAGTCTGGCACCACCGATTGCCCGGTGGTGCTTTTTTTTGCAAAGTATTTTTAGATTTAACATGCTTTTAAAAACAAGAAATTGACAAGAAAAAGGCGATGGTGTAAATTAAGAACAGTATAAGAAATAGGGGATAATTTTCGTTATAGTTTCGGCGGTTAGAGAATATTACCAAAAAGAGAGAAAACGTTAACAAAAATTGTCGGTCAGACAAAAAGGAGTAGCAATGAAGCGAGGGGATTTAAAAGAACAGGGAAAGAGCAATGTCAAAAAGCACTATTGGGTATTTGTGCTTTTATGTCTGATAGCAGCCTTTATTGGGGCAGAATTTCAGGGAACATTAAGTGCGGTACATTCTTTTCGTACAGTCGATGCGGATCTAACTGCTGATGGTGTAAATCTTTTTAATGGGGCTTTGAATCAGGCGGCAGATTCAGTTTTTGGCAGGACAAACGGGGTTTTTGCCGATGTGTTGAATGCTTATTATTCTGGTTCGATCGGCTTGACTGTAGCGAATGTTGTTGAAGGCGTGACAAACTCCGCTGACGCAACGCATATGATTATGATAATCGGAGCGGCGTTTATTTATTTTATGTTTATATTTTTTGTCATTCAGACCTTTTTAGTGGCTTCTAGAAGAGTATTTCTGGAGGGGCGGATATATGACAAGGTTTCTTTTTATCGAATTTTTTATTTGTTTCGAATTCAGAAATTTATGAATATTGTTAAGGCTATGGCAGTCTTGTTTATTTTAAAAGTTCTTTGGCTTCTGACCGTTGTAGGTGGCTTTATAAAATATTATTCTTACCGGTTAGTGCCATATCTGCTAGCCGAAAACCCGGATCTTAAACCACTGCAGGCCATTACTTTGTCACGCCGGATGATGGATGGACATAAATGGGAATGCTTTATATTGGATTTATCATTCTTGGGCTGGGGCATTTTAAGCGTGTTAAGTTTTGGTCTGGTCGGGATCTTTTATGTGAATCCCTATAAACAGTCAACAATGTGTGAATTTTATGCTGCGCTTAGAGAACTAGCCAGGGAATCTAAGATAGCCGATGCAGACACCTTAAAAGATATTTATCTGTATCAGAAGGCAGATGAGGAATTACTCAATTCAGGATACGAAAAAAAATTAAAAATTGCCAATCCTGTAACTCAGAAGGAAGTAGGCATTAGAGCATTTCTTTACCAAAATCTGGGTATCAGGATTGGCAATGATCCCAAGATTTTAGAAAAAGACGCCCGAAAAGTCATCGAGCTTGAGGATTTGGTGATCAAAGCGGCTGGACAAGGGGAATCTTATCCAACTAGACTGGGCCTTTTTCCAGAAAAGGAAAAACATCTCTGGGCTGAAACGCATAATTATCTACGTTCTTATTCATTAACCTCGTTGATTCTGATTTTTTTCACCATGTGCATGATTGGATGGGTATGGGAAGTAACACAATTTTTGATTCTGGATGGCACTTTTATTAAGCGAGGGGTACTGCATGGACCATGGCTTCCGATTTACGGGGTTGGTGCAGTTTTAATATTGACGCTTTTGTATCGCTTTAGAAAAACACCGACCAAAAATTTTGGGATGATTGTTTTGATCTGTGGCCTGGTTGAATACTACACCAGTTTTTTCCTGCAACTGTTTTTTAATGCCGAATGGTGGGATTACAGTGGATATTTTTTAAATATCAATGGCCGGATCTGCGCCGAGGGATCGTTGGTGTTTGGTCTGGGTGGCATGATGATTGTTTATGTGCTGGCACCATTTTTGGATACCTTCTTTAAAAAATTTTCCTTCAAAGTGACTTTACCGCTTTGCATGGCGCTGATACTCCTATTTGGCGCTGATCTGACCTATTCATATAAACATCCTAATACAGGTAAAGATATAACAGATTACAGTTCTATGATGAAACAGGAAAAGATTGAGATAGTCTGAGATGTCATATTTAAAATGAAAATTTTTCGAATCTGCTGGGCAAATATAGGCGCCTATTAAATATCAAAAGCAGGTTCAGGGCGTTTTAGCAAGCTGATATGAGAGATTTTTTAATGTTTAAGAATAAATACACAATTGATATAAAAAAATATGATATACTGAAAGATAAGTGGTGTTAGTACATCACTGTAATTTATATAAAGGATTTGAAATGAATAATCAGCATTTTATTACTAAGGCCTTTCGGGTTTTTGCTTTTAACTCTATCTTATCTTCAGCCGGAGTAGTGTTAGGCACTTTTGTTGATGCGGTAATTTTAGGGAATATTTTGGGCGATGTTGGATTATCGGCGCTGGCAGTAGCGATGCCAGTTTATATGATCTATAATCTGATCGCTTTTGCCTTTGGCATCGGCGGGTCTCTGGCAGTGGCAGAAGCCATCGGAAACGAGAATAAAAAACAAATTGAAAAATGGTTTACCCAGACACTGGGTTTTTCACTGATAACAGGTTTGTTAATAGCCATAATGGCTTTTATTTTTCGGCAACCTTTTATTGTGCTGATGGGGGGAGCTGGTGTTGAAGGCGCCAGTGCCTATTTAATCCCTGTCTTTGTAACGGCGCCAGTTTTTATTGTCGTCCCGGTATTATCGCTGATGATTCGCAGTGATGCCAACCCTCTGCTTTCAACTATTGGCATCACAGTTTCGGTACTTGTCAACCTGATCTTGGATGTGCTTTTCGTTGTGGTTTTTAAATGGGGGATTGCTGGAGCGGCCTATGCTATGGTAATTGGTCAGATCTGTGCGTTGTTTGTCTATGGATTTCATTTTATAAAAAAGCACTGTCGTTTAAAATTCACTCGCTTTTCGTTCAGACTGTCTGATGCGGGCCTCCTCTTCAGGAATGGTTTTGGGGTGGCTTCGGTTTATGTTTATCAGGGGCTCCTGCTGATTGTGATCAATCAATTGTTAAGTAATCAATCTGGTCCTGAAGGGTTGGCAATTTATAATGTTTTTTTCAACGTGTCGCTTTTTGCCTATGCTATTTTTGATGGGGTATCACTGGCGTTGGCCCCTTTAATTGGAACCTTTAATGGGGAGAAAGATCTTGAAGGGGTCTATGAAACCATGCGCTTGGCTCTGATAACAGCCGTTTTATTAAGCGTGGTATGTGGGTTAGTTTTGTTTTTCTTTGGTAACCCGATTGCCCAATTATTTGGGATGCAATCGGAATTACTGGTTAAAACCTTAAAAATATTTTCACTGGCAGTGATTCCAACCTGTATTAATTGTGTCATGGCAACCTTCTATCAAACCATCAAAAGAAACCGTCTGGCTGCAGCGATCTTTTTACTGCGGGGCCTGATTTTGCCGGTGGTCCTATCCGCAGTATTTGTTCCACTCTATGATGTGGCGGGTACAGCAGCGGCCATGTTAGGGTCAGAGGTCTTAACGATGATAATCCTGCTGTCTGTTGCGGGAATAGTCAAAAATAGAAATGGCTACGATAACCTGCTGCTTTATGAAAAGCCGGTCTATGAAAAAGACGCTATCTATGAAAACCAGCTGGCCACCGATCTGACAAAACTGTCATTGATGGCGGATGAAATTTCTGAGTTTTGCGAAAATCATGAAATTGATATGAAAACCGCTTATTATATCAATCTGACCATTGAAGAGTTATCGGCTAATATTATTAAATTTGGTTTTGCTGATGGAAAAGAGCATTATATCAGTGTCAAAATTGCGGTGTTTGAAGAAGATATTTACATTCGGCTGCGGGATGACAGTATGACCTATAATCCTTTTGAAGAACCCGATCATCCTGATGAAAGCATGGATTATCTGGGTGTTGCCATCATCCGCCAAAAAGCCAAGGATTTTGCCTACAATCGGACTCTGGTCTTTAATAATCTATTAATTATTTTATAGAGGTGACAATATGAAAAATGCTTTTAAAATCCGAAAAATTAGTCTCAAAGCAAAGTTTTCGGCTGCCAGCATGCTGCTGGCCGTCATTTTGTGTGTAGCCATCATACTGGTGTCTTATTATAGTTATCGGGATGCCATGTTTGCCCGCTATGAAGAAAACATTACTTCTCTGGTTCACACGGCCGCGACGATGGTTCCGGCGGACAAGGTCGACACGTATTTTGAAACAATGGTAACTGATGAAGAATATGACCGGATGGTTGAAAATTTTCGGATCATTCAGGAAGAAAACAATCTGGAATACCTCTATAGCTATGTGCCAACCGAGGAGGGGCTAAAGGTTTTTGCCCAGGGGACGGTTCCCGGTCAGGTTGGGCATTTTGAACTGGGGGATGTGCTGGGTACGGACTATTATCCTCAGGAAGACCTTGATGCAGCGATGTTACTGTTTACTGATCCGGAACAGTCGAAAATTTATATCACCAGTGACAGTGCTTTTGGTTATCTGATTTCGGCCTTTGATGTCATCCGGGATGAGGCTGGCAATCCGATTCTGGTGGTAGGGGCTGATATGTCCATGAGCGTGATTGGCGAGACCCTGCTTCATTATATTTTACTGGTATCAATTATTGCCTTGTTCATTTTCGCCATTTTTATCACCATTTATCTCTTTTTCCTCAGAAAAGAGCTGATCAATCCGCTCCAGTTAATTGTTGATGGCGCCACTGATTTTGTCAACACTAATACGGATGAGCGGCTGGGTCAGATTATGGCTTTGGACTTAAAAATCGATACGGGGGATGAAATAGAAATTTTAGCCCAGGCATTTAATCAGATGACCAGCGATATCATTCGCTATATTAAAGAATTAACCAACGCTACCTCGGAACGGGAGCGAATTGAAACAGAGCTGAGAATTGCGACGCTGATTCAGGAAGGGATGCTGCCTCAGGATTTTGATTTCCCCGAGCGATCGGATATTGGGGTTTATGCTTCAATGACGGCGGCGAAAGAAGTGGGCGGTGACTTTTATGATTTCTTCTTTGTCGATGATGAGCATTTCTGTATTGTGATAGGGGATGTATCGGGCAAAGGTGTGCCGGCGGCTTTGTTTATGGCCATGAGCAAGGCCACTGTAAAGGATCTGGTCTTAAGACGGTTGCCAGTTGATGAGGTTATGACTCAGGCTAATAAAAATCTTTGCAAAAATAATGAACAGGGTATGTTTGTCACCCTCTTTATTGCCGTGATTGAAATCAAAACTGGTTGTATCCAGTGGTGTGATGCTGGCCATAATCCCACCATTGTCTGGAAAAAAGACGGCAGTGTGGAGCTTTTAAAGGGCAAAAAAGGTTTTGTCTGTGCCGGCCTGGAAACTGCCAAGTATAAAATGAATGAAGATTATATTGAAGCCGGTGATATCCTTTATCTTTACACTGATGGGGTAACTGAGGCCAATAATGTGGAAAAAGAACTCTACGGTGAAGACCGTCTTTATCAGCTGATTGGGCAACAGAAAAAGCGAGAACTTAAAGCCCTCTGCACCAGTGTCTTGAGCGATTTGGATGACTTTACCGGCGAAGAACCGCAGTTTGATGATATTACCATGCTGGGTTTTGAAATCAAGGAGTTATGATGGATTTTATAATTAAGCAGGGTCAAGAACTGCCGATAGAAATCTTTCAGGAAATTCTTGACTTGGACAAAAGCACATACGGCGATCAGGTCATCACTAATGAAGGGCTGGCTTTCAGACGTTATGAAAAATTTAAAGATGGCATTATTGCAGCATTTTTTAATCATGAACTAGCTGGTTTTTTCTGTTTTTACAGTGTGAACGCAAATGTTTACGATCAAGCAGTTAATAGGCAGTTGATATTTGATGATAACCTTCAAGTCGCAGATCTGAAGCCTCTAACGCCAAATAAACCCAATTATGTTTTACTGTTGGATATGAATATTAAAAAGCAGTTTCGCAGTGAAGGCTTAGCCAGAAGACTGGAACAGACAGCAGGGAATTACCTGATTCAAAAAGAAAATGAAGGCTATAAAATTGACAAAATCTTTGCCTATGCCTATACCGAAGAAGGGTTCAAAATTCTGAAAAATCTCGGTGGACATGTGGTTTGGGAAAAGGAAGGGATGACACTGATGGATTTGCTGCCAGCTGCGTTTATGGAGTTGTCACAATGATAATTTCCGAACAGAAACTTGACCGGAAAAAACTGCAGGAAGCCCATGCCCTTTTAATTGAAGCCTTTGAAGACGATCCCCTCTATCAGATGGTTTTTTTAGAACAGGCCGAGCTCAACCGCTATTTAAAAATAATGCTCCAGTATTATAATCGTACGGGAACAATTTTTACTGCATATGATCAAGGGAAAATGGTTGCTGTTTCGCTCTGGATGTATCAACAGAATCAGTTTTTTTCCTTTCGAAAAGCCTTAAAAAACCGGATGGCCAGAGAAATGCTGGTCTTTGCCTTAAAGACTCGCTTCAGCAGCTTGGTTAGGATGATTAAAGAAGCCTGGATGACTGAGCGCTATCATGAAGATCGCGAGCACCATTATCTGTTTATGATTGCTTCCATAAAAAAAGGTGGGGGTTCGGCAATTCTGACTCATGCCATTGAGCAATTTGATGATTGTCCCATTTATCTGGAGAACAGCAATGTGGCAGATAACTGGCATTTCTATGAACGTCACGACTTCCATCTGATCAGACGGATTGACGTGATGGGGGTTTATGTTGACTTATTGACCAACAGAAAGGGAGACTAGAATGAAAGAATTAAAAGTTTTAGCAAGTGTCGAAAATTTGCCTCAAGTGCTGGCATTCATCGATCAGGAATTGGAACAGGTTGATACAGATATGAAAACCCAGTTTCACATTGATCTGGCAGTGGAAGAAATTTTTGTGAATATTGCCAATTACGCCTATCTTGAAGAAAATGGAGATGCGACAATTAATTTTGAAATTTCTGGCGAGCCGCCAGTGATTCAGATACAGTTCAAAGATTCTGGGAAACCTTATAATCCGCTGGAAAATAAAGATCCGGACACCAAGTTAGGAGTTGAAGATCGCGAAATAGGCGGGCTTGGTATCTTTTTGGTGAAAAAAAATATGGATGATCTATTCTATCAGTATGAAAAGAATCAGAACGTTCTTACTATTCAAAAGAGATTGTGAAAATTACAATCTCTTTTTTAAATATTATTGACAAAAATAGATGAGTATCATACAATAGCTATATCAAATTGATATAGGAGAATTTTATGGAAAAACGTCAGAAAATAAGAAGCGGAGTGACCCTGGTTTCTCTGTTATTGTTTCCGGTCACTTTAAATTATTTTTCACCTTATTTGTCTGTTGATGCAGCAATGAAAGGGATTATTTCAGGAAGTATTCTGTTATTTATACTGATGTTTTTTACGGCCCTTTTTTTTGGCCGGGCTTGGTGTGGTTGGATATGTCCGATGGCCGCACTAAGCGATATTTCGCTTAAAGTCAATCATAAAAATGTTAATGTAAAAAAACTAAAAATGATTCGCTTCAGTATTTTTGCAGTCTGGTCAGGGATAATCATAATAATGTTTTTATTGGCTGGAGGGATTAAATCAATTGAGCCACTTTATATGACGGAAAATATTATTTCGGTGGATTCGCCAGCAAAGTATATTGTTTATTATGGGGTTTTACTGATTTATGTAGTCTTAACCTTTGCTTTGGGAAAAAGAGGAGCTTGTCAGAGTATCTGCTGGATGAATCCATTTTTGGTTGCCGGTTACCATGTCGGCAGGTTGATCAGAATTCCGCAGCTCAGAATACGGGCTGATGCAGATAAATGTGTGGCGTGTGGAAAATGCAATCAAAAATGCCCCATGAGCATTGATGTCAAGGAGAAGCTGAAGAGTGGCGGAATTGATACATCAGATTGCATTCTATGTGGTGAGTGTGTGGATAGCTGCCCTAAAAAAGTATTGGATTATGTCATTAGAAAAGGAAACTAGTAAATTATTATGAAAGAGAATAAGACAAAATATGTGATCCTAGGGATTTTGAACCATGAAGATTGCTCAGGATATGATATCAAAAATCGGATCGATGTGGCGCTTAGTCAATTCTTCAGTGCTGGTTTTGGGCAGATTTATCCGACCTTGAAGCAACTCGTTGAAGAGGGAATGATTATTAACACTGAGTCAAGCAGTAAAAATGGACCAGAAAGAAAAGTTTATCAGATTACAAAAACTGGAAAAATTGAACTGGATAACTGGCTGAAAATCCCGGTGGAAAAGGAAGATGTTCGATTTGAGATACTATTAAAGCTCTTTTTTGCTGGTAATCTGAATAAGGAAGATATTCTGTCGCATATTGAGTATTTTGAAAAACGCAATCGCTTAAAACTCGAGAAACTCCAAAAAATGGCGTCTGAACTTGAGGGGATAATGGAAGAAAGCGTGGACCATAAAAATTATTATCTGACTGCGCTGTTTGGTATTAGAGTGCATGAGGCATATCTGCGATGGGCGGAGGAAGCGAAAATATTGGTATAACATTTTGTATTTGGCGGCAGGGTATCGTAATGGTTGAATCATTCTTGCCCTTGGAGTGTTTTGATCTATACATTAAAACAACTATAGGTCGTTTTCAATTGTAGTAATATAGATAATAAAAATAGTCAGATTGATTTGTTTAAAAATCCTGTTTGTTGTAAAATAGATACAACAAACAGGATTTTTATGTTGGAGGGGTGTAATGTCCAAGCAGAATATTTTTGATGATGAAGAGTTTTTTGAAGGTTTTATTAAAATCAGTAGAGATCATTCTCATGCCGAAAATCTGATCGAAAAACCGGCGTTGTTTTCACTGGTGCCGGACTTAAAAGGAAAAAAAGTGCTTGATTTAGGTTGCGGCGTAGGTGAAGCCAGCATCGAATGCGTCCGCCTTGGGGCCCGCCAGGTAATTGGCACTGATATCTCCAAAAAAATGTTAGCGGTGGCAAGGGAAAAAAATGCTTCCGAAAAAATTGATTACCGTAATATCTGCATGGAGGATGTAGCGCTTTTAAGCGGAGGTTTTGACCTGGTGATTTCATCAATGGCTATTCATTTTGTAGAAGATTTCGATTTATTGTTGGAGGATCTCTATCATTTATTAAAACCGGGTGGGGTTTTGCTTTTTTCTCAGGATCATCCACTGAAAAATTGCAGCTTAAATACTAACCAAGCCAGCCTTTCACAAAATAATAATATTGCATACCGCCAGGAAGGAAAAATAATAAGCGATTGGATTGTGGCAGGGGTAATTAAATATCATCGGACTTTCGCCACATTAATAAACAGCCTGGTATCCAAAGGGCTAATGATTGATGGCTTGTTGGAGCCGGTTGCGGACCAGGAAATTATTGCCATGTATCCCCGATACGAAAAATGTCTTGATCACTCCGATTATCTGATCATCAGGGCACATAAGGCGGAGTAATTGTAAAAACTTAATAATTTACTTGTGGTCTATAGACAATTGCAATCAAATGAAATACAATGTTGATTAATTAACAGCAATCTGGAGGTAAAAGTGAGAACGATTAACTTGAAACTAATGTTGATTCACCGTGGCACACGAACCCATTCAATTACCCAGATCGAACCGATTGGTCACATGTCGCTTGCAGAAATGATGCAGTCAAAAGCTGTTGACACTGCAGTTTTTTCAGGCGAATTGTTAGCTGGCCTGGAATTTCTTGAACACTCCGATTGTGATAAAAATACAGTGGTGGGACTTTATTGTGATTACGAAAATCAGTCAGCGGTTGAAAGTTTTTCACGTCTTGTTAAATCACGATTTGGTGCTGTTGTTTTAGTTGGCGGACCGCAGACGGTGGGCTTGTCGGAAAGCTTTTTGGTAAGCAGCCAGGCTGATGCAATCATGCGGGGCGAAGGCGAATATTCCCTCTATGATGCGATTGTGGCGGTTCAGAATGATGATAAAGAAGCATTTAAAAAAATTCCTGGACTTTGTGCGTTTACAGATGAAGGCATTTATTATGATAATGGAATTTATCCGGTCATCGAAGATCTGGATGGACTGCCAGTTATCAGCGGGAAAATAAAATCGCCCCAGCATCGGGGTATCAGTCATATGGCGGTGATGTCAGGACGAGGGTGTCCTTTCCACTGCTCTTTTTGTTATGAGGGAGCTAACAGTAAAAATGTCCGGCGCCGAAGCGTTGAAAATGTTATTAAAGAAATTAGGGAGCGGCTTGCGGAAAATCCCAATGTAAAATATATTTTTTTTGGCGATGATACTTTTACCTTGGATAAGGAACGGGTGCTTGTTTTCTGTGAAGAAATAAAAAAGCTGCGACAGGAGTATGACTTTGTCTGGTTTGCTGATGCGCATGTGAATATTGTTCTAAAATATCCGGAAATCGTTCAAATGATGGTTGATGCCGGACTAGTGCGGATGCAGATTGGTATTGAAAGTTGTAATCAGCACATTATTGATATTTATAACAAGAAAATAAAAAGAGAAGATTTGTTTAAGGTGATTGAAATTTCTAAAGCCGCCGGTTTGCCGCAACTGGTTGGGAATATCATTATTGGAGGGGCTCTTGAAACCCGCGAAACCCTTGATTATACCTTCGAAACTGTACAGCAGATGATAAAAGCCGGACAAGGTATGGTGGAAGTGGTCAGCACTTTTTATATGCCCTTTCCAGAAACCGCCATGTCCAAGAACCCTGAGGAATTTGGTGTTTTTGTCAGAGATGAAAAGGCCTTGACATCTGTAGGCGATTTTCCGGTGGTTGAAACGGCGGCGCTTACCATTGAAGAAATCTGTGCAGCCAGAAATGAGTTTTTCGAAATGGTCACAAAGCTGATGAAACAAATGGTTCTTAATGGCGAAGTTCCCGAAGAGATGATTTTACAGACCTATGCTCTCAGTGAGCGCTATGGGTTGACCGGAATGTGGATTGGCTTGGGCTATTCGGCCAAACCCTTTATGCATGCACAGTATAAGGCTCGAGTTCGTGGTGATCGTCTGATTCAGGATTATAATGAGCAATGTATTTGGCAGGCATTTCCTCAGCGAGTGGCGCCGATCTCTTTAACAAAGGGTTTGACAGATGAGATACCAGTAATAAATGGGTTTGTTTTATCGCCCTTTGAGTTTGACGTCTTGACCTATACTTCCGGTAAGCTGATGATGAATGAAATTGCCGAAAAACTCTATGCGCAATTTGGCAAGGTTTATGAAAATCTGGAGAAACTAAAAAAACAACTGCTGCAAACGTGCAAAAAACTGGAAGATACTGGCATGATTACCTTTTTCGGACCGCTGAAAAGCGCTGGCGAATGGAATCAGACAGAAGAGGAGAATGATGGGGTGAAAAATCAGGTCATCTTATTTAAAGTTTCAACTATCGGTATGGAAATTTCAGGGTTCAGCAGAAATGGCGCATTTTTGGGAACTTATAATCTGGCTGCTTATCTCGATTCGAAAGGATTTGATACGGTTGTTTGTGAGTGCCGCCCGGATGCGGTTATCGATAAAATCAACACATTCAATCAATCCCAACTTTTGGCTGTCGGTTTTTCTGTTGATTTTGAAAATAAACATATCGTTAAAAATGTGTCTAATATTATAGCAAGAGATTTAAAGATACCTGTGATTATTGGTGGTCCGGAGGGGATGGCCCTTGATGAAACCTATTTACGGGAGTCTGGCGCCAGAGCCATTGTTCGGGGGGAAGGCGAACTGGCGGTGAAAGCAGTCCTGGATTGCCTTACAACTAAAAAGACGTTTGATGATGTTCCGGGGGTTTTTTATATTGATGAACAGAATCAGACAGTCGACAAAGGTGAAGCTCCGGTAGTTGAAAATCTCGATGAACTGCCTTTTCCCAATTATGAAAAAAGTCTGTCACCAGTTGATCACTCGCGCTTGTATATTATGTCAAGCCGGGGTTGTCCCTATCATTGTGTATTCTGTCACGAAGGCGCTATGAAACGCCCGATCCGGCAAAGAAGTGTTGGTAATGTCATCGCTGAAATGAAACATTTTTTGCTTAAATATGAAGAACTGAATTATTTTTCCTTTTGTGATGATACCCTGGTGACTAATTCTCAATGGTTGTCTGAATTTTGTCAAAAAGCCAGGGAGCTGCAAAAGATTAGGCCTTTTCAGTTTTATTGTGAAGGCGATGTGGTCTCTTTAAGTCGCCATCCGGAAGCGATTAAAATGCTTGTGGAGGCTGGCATGAACAGGTTGCAGATTGGCATCGAAACAGCAGATCCGGAAATGTTGAAGATTTATCGCAAGAACATTAGCCCGGAAATGGTGAAAAAAGTTGTCAAGGCTTCTTATGAAGCCGGTGTGAGCCAGGTTTTTGGGGCTCTTCTAGTGGGCGGTCCCTTTGAAAATCGTCAACATATCGAAAAAAACAAAGCTTATGGAGCTGAGCTATTACGATTGGGTCCGGGAATGATGGAAATTGCGCCAAGTATATTAATGCCCTATCCGCTGACTGATATTGGTCTCAATCCCGGCCAGTATGGATTGACGGTCTATGATCCCAAAGGCCTTCAGTCGATCTCCGATTATCCCCTGCTGGGTAGTGAAAAAATGGATCGGCGGGAGATTATGGCCGCTTATCAGGAATATCTGCAGTCTTTTGTGGATGAGATTAAAAAAATGCTCAATGATGGCACGTTAGGACATGAAGATATTCTAAGATGCTTTAAAAGCTCCCTGGCGCCGAATACTCCTAAATATTGGATGAATATCATTTCACATCATAAACCGCGGCTGATACCATTCTATACAATGCTGGCTCGCGGTGCGGCTAGTCGGATTCAGGATGTTGAAAACGACCAGTTGCCAGACTGGCGGCCACAGCGATTAATCGAAATGTGGCGCGATGTGGATTTTTCCCAAGGTTTCCCGATGCTTTGGGGTCAGGCGCTGGCACCTTTTGAATATGAACTGATCAAGTACGCAACCGGTAAATCAACGATCAGAGAAGTCGCTGACATACTTTATAATCGATTTGGACAACCTTTTAATGAAAGCCGGCAAGATTTTTTAGAGCGGTTGATTAAAACACTTAAGCAGTTTGAAGCAAAATACTGGCTGCTTGTTGTTCCCTATTAAGGATGAGCCATGAAAATATTATTGTGCAATGTATCAAATCAGTATGATACCAGTCGGCATGATTATCTGGGCCTTTTTTCTCTCGCCGCCAGCCTGGAAACGGAAGGATTTTGGCCACTGGTTTTTCATGGAAAAACGGAACAGCTGTTTGAAGAAATAAAGCAACACAGACCTTTAGCGATTGGCTTTAGCTGCGACTTTGACAATCAGGATCTGATCATTCGTTTGGCCAAAAGTATCAAGGAAGAATGGTCTATACCGCTGATTGTTGGTGGCCCGCAGAGTATTGGCCTGGAAGAATCTTTTTTAAAAGAGTCTCAGGTTGATTATATCTTGCGGGGGGAAGGGGAAAAAAGCCTGCCCGAACTTTTGAAAGCAGTTTTTATGAAACAGGGAAGTGTGGCGGAAATTCCCGGCCTGGTTTATCTGCGAGAAGACGGGCTATGTAAGACTGGAGATCCTCAAGTAATTGCAAATCTGGACGAATTGGCCTTTCCGGCTTACCATACGTCACTTCACCCGCAGCATCAGTATGGAAATATGATTTTCACCGGACGGGGCTGCCCTTACCAATGTGCTTATTGCGCACCGGGACTGGGAAAAAAATCTGTTCGCTTGCGTAGCATTGACAATGTGATGGAAGAAATCAAAAGAAACCTGGAGCTTAATCCAAAGCTTAAGTATTTGGTGATTATGGATGATACATTTACCCTGAAGCGGGAGCGAATTGAGAAATTTTGTGAAGAAATGAAAAAAATTCGCAAAGAAAGAGACATCGTCTGGTATTGTGAATGCCATCTGGGTAAAATGAAAGAGTGGGTGGATATTCTGCCACTGATGATTGATTCAGGTTTAATCCGACTCCAGATTGGGATCGAATCTGGAGATCAGCAAGTTATCGATCAATATAACAAACATATTCAAATTAATGATGTGTTGGAATTTGCTTCATACGCAAAAGCCAGTGGCTTGAGTCAAATTGCCACAAATTTTATTGTTGGCGGACCGCGAGAAGAGGCCTTGAAAACCCCTAATATGATAAAAGAACTGATGGATCGGGCACCGGGGATTATCGATATTATCACTGGTTTTCTGCGGGCCTATCCAGGCACAGAAATATTTGCAAGGCCGGAGAAATTTAGTCTCGAATTACATGATCCAGAGGGTCGGATTTGTAATAATGATTATCCCTTTGTTACGCCTGTTGGCTTAAGTCAGGATCAGGTGCTGGGGATGCGACAGGATTTAAACCGTTTGATCCGGGTATCGATGCAGGAAAAGATCAAAAATCATCTGCTTGCAGATGAGGTTGTTAAAAGGCAGTTTGTGGCAGCGTTGGATTATGGCATTCAGAGTCGTTGGTTTAAAGAGATAGCCGCCAATCCCCGAGCTTATGAATACTATTATGTTTTGTATCTGGGTGAAGGGCAGGGTTTTAAGGAAAACCTTGATTTTTCCAGGGACTACCCCCAGCGGACTTTTGAAATCTGGCGAACCATGACCTTTACTGGTGGCTTTGCTCAATTGGATGGGATAGCCCTTTCTCCTCTGGAAGTTGAGGTTTTACTCCAGTCAGCGGGAAGAAGAAGTTTACAAACCATTAAAGATAATTTATATAAACAGTTTGGCAAACCTTATCGTGATGAGATAGAGTTTCATGAAAAATTAGTTGAAATGCTCTTTCAATTTGATAAAAAATACTGGCTGACACATTTTATTGTGTAGCCGGCTACAAAAATTTATTTAATAGATGCGAAAAATTGTTTAAATACTGATTGAATAATGTTTTAGTCAGAAACGTTTGTCAGGATCAAAAAGTTCAGGATCATACTACTGGGAATTAATCGGTGGGAAACCAGCGAGTTAATTTAATATTTGCTGATCGAATCAGCAGGAAATCTGAAAGGAGAATGAAAATGAGTATTGATGGTGCAAGAGCATTAGCGGCAAAGGTGTTGAGTGATGAGGGTTTAGCAAAAGAAATCAACGAGGCAAAAACAGGGGCAGATTTCGATGCAATCGTGGCAAAATTGGGTTACACCTGTTCAGCAGATGAATTCGCAGCGGCTTTTAAAGAAGCTAAAGAAAAACAGCCTATTTCCGATGATCAGTTGGATCAGGCAGCAGGTGGTCTTAGCATTGTTGGTGTTGATTACGCATTTGTTGCAACACAAACTGCAACATCCTAGAAACACGAAGGGGGCATCCCCTTCGAAGTGCTGATTTGCTAAATCAGCAGTTCAAAGGGGGGATAGCATGGATATACTACTGATAAAATCCCATCGTTATGTGAGCGGGCATGTGCCGGGAAGTAATCTGGGACTGAATATATTAACGCAGTTGTTAAGACAAAAAAACTATCGTGTGGAAATGTTACAGGGCTATGCCAAGGCAAGTCTTATTCAAATCAGAGAACTGATGAAAACGCAGCAACCCAGAATCGTTGGTTTTTACTGTGATTTTAATAATATCCATTGGGTGAAAATGCTTGCCCGTGAGATAAAAGATTCGTATCCAGAAGTAATTCTTTTGGCCGGCGGGCCTCAAACAGTAGGTCTGGATAAAGCGTTTTTCTCTCAAACTGGTATCCAGGCGGCCTGTATCGGGGAGGGAGAAGAAACAATTCTTGAGCTGATGGATTATTTTTTAAACAATAAAGGCAGACTTTCTGAGATCCAGGGGATTCTTTATCCTGATGAAAATAAAGTTCTGATTGAAACGCCATCGCGAAAACCGCCCCAGGATTTGGACCAAACACCATGGCCCGATATAACCTTAACTGATGATTATCAGTATTATGGATTGTTGCCAATATTAACGGGTAGAGGCTGCCCTTTCGGCTGTACATTCTGTTATGAAGGGGCTAACTCGCGAACGGTTCGTCGTCATTCCGTTGATGCTTTAATGACAGAAATTAAAAAGAATTTCCGGCGTGATCCGGATATCAAATACATAAATTTTTTGGACGATACCTTTACGCTGGATCATAATCGGGTTAATTCAATTTGCCGGGAAATATCGGAATTGCGTCAGGATTATGATTTTGTCTGGTTTGCCAGTGCCCATATTTCAACCATTGATAAGCACCGGGAGATGGCGAAAAATCTATCTGAAGCCGGACTTAAGAAAATATTTTTTGGTCTGGAATCTGGCTGTGATACAGTTTTGAAGGAGTACAACAAAAAAATTTCTAAAAAAATGGTTTTAGATGTCGTTGATCATTGTATCGATTCGGGCATTCACAGTATCTCCGGTAATATTATTCTTGGTGGTCCCCACGAAACAAAAAAAACCATTCAGGAATCAGAAGAATTGATTACAGAGTTACTTTATCGTGCGCCGGGACAGTTTGAAACCGCTTATTTTTCTTTTTTGCCCTATCCCCGAACACCAATCACGATGAATCCGGAAAAATTTGGCATGTCAATCTATACAGACTTAATTGACTGTTGCAATGAAGATATTCCTTTATCCCGGACGGAAGAACTGGATTTTATGGATCTTTTAAACACCCGATTACAGGCCAATAAACGGCTTCAGCAGTTAATGATGAGTATTTACCTGGAGGGCAAGATCCCAGAAGAGATTATTTTGGAATCCTATCGGCTAATTCGTCATTACGGGATCTTTACCCGATGGAATGATTATGTCTATAAAAATTTACCAATCGATAATGCCTATTGGACCATGCGGGCTTCCGGAGATTATTTTACCGGATCTCAAGTAGGAACTAATGATGAAGACGCGATTATTCTTCGTACCTTTGAATACTGGCTCTATACCGAGCTCACGGCAGAAGGGCCAAGGATTTTTGGCAAAAGCTTAAGTCCCCTGGATGAAACACTTTTAAAACTTTGTGGCGGCAGACTGTCTAAAAAAGAGGTGATTCGACGGGCGAAAAAGTTTTATGGTGCGAAAAACCCTGATTTTTATCAAGATGCTGAGAAGGCGCTGAATCAGATGGAGAAAAGCAAGTGGATACTGTATCGAAAAATTTGAACAATAAGGTGCTGCTGATCTATACTCAACGCCTGATTCGGGGGCGGACTTTCGAAATGGTTGAAAGCCTGGGAATTTTAACGCTGGCAGCGCAATTGAATCAACATGGTTTTGCAGCCAAAGCTTTGACCGCGATCACTACTGATGCTATGGCTGTAATCAGACAGGAAGCGCCCAGGCTTTTTGCGGTTTGTTTCTATTGCGACTTTGACAATCGTTCAGCTGTGGCGGCGATGATCAACGAGTTGAAAAAGGATGCTTCGTTTTATATCGTCCTGGGGGACCACAAACCTTGCATATGACGTCTGAAGATAGACAGCGCTGGCAGGCGGATGCGATTATCAAAGGCGAAGGGGAAAAAATACTAGTCGATTGGTTGAAATTTAGGAAGGATGGCAGTGCAAAAACGGTTCCGGGAGAAATTACAGATGGACAAAGCGGTGATTATATTGTACTTAATGATTTTTCTGCTTTTGCTATCCCGGATGACCGGGATAAATGGATTAAAAAGGAACGGCCCTTGCTTTCGGTCATTACCGCCAGAGGCTGTCCCCACCGGTGTGCATTTTGTTTTGAAGGCGGCAACTCTAAAACTTTAAGAATGCGGAAAGCGGAAGAGGTGCTTTTCGAAATTGAAACGCGGCTTAAGAAAAGTGATGGACCTCGCTATCTGTTTTTTGCTGATGATACTTTTACTACGCAGCCTAAAAGATTGAAAAAAATCCTCAGTGGGCTGAAGAAATTAAGAGAGACATATGATTTTGTTTGGTTTTGCGAAGGGCATCCGGGATTTCTGGCTAAATACCCGGAGCTTATTGGTCAGATGATTGCAAGCGGGATGGTAAGGATGCAGATTGGCATGGAATCGGGAGTGCCTGAAGTTTTGGATGCTTATTACAAACAGGCAAGGCCAGCGGATGTGAAAAAAGTGGTCGAGATCTGTTTTGAAGAAGGTCTGCCCCAACTAACTGGTAATTTTATTATTGGTGGTGCCTTTGAAACGCTTGAAACCCTTGAACAGACCACTAAAATGGCACTTGAAATGTTAACTAATGCCCCAGGCATGATGGATTTGTCGACGACCTTTATTATGCCGTTGCCAGGAACAGCAGTTTATAAAAATCCGGAAAGCTTTGGGATAACCCTTGAAGATAGAGAATGTCTGACCGCCAATGAAGATTTTCCAGTCAATCACACGATGGCTTTATCGCTACCTGAGATCTGTTGGGAGCGATCGCGTTTTATTACAAGCATATCCAATCAGATGAAGGAGCAATACCATAAAGGACTAATACCTAGAGATCGGATAAAAAATGATTTCAGCCTGGCCATCCGTTATGGGGTAAGCAGTGCATATTTTAAATTTCTATATGTTAAAGATGAAAAGTGGTTTAATTATTTCAAAAAACTGACCTTGTTTGAGGGGGTGTTGAAAGAATGGCATCAACTTGAACTAAAGAAGCTTTCAGGGTATTATGTTCAAAATGTTGTAAAGCTGGCACAAATGGATATAAAAACCTTATCTGATGATGAACTTGATATTATCTGGAGTTCTAGGGCTCTTAGCATCGGAGAACTGACGAAAAAACTGAGCTGGCCGGAAGAAAAAATGAAAAACTGTCTGAAAAGCTTGAACAAAAAGGGCCTGATTCTATTTTCGACAGTGGCATAGGAGAAACTTATGAAAAAAATTGGATTGCTTTTTCTGCTGTTTGTCTTGACCCTGGTTTGCGGTTGCCAAAGATCGGGAAATCAGACCGCTGATCAGGTTATTGATGTGATTTATCCCTTTTCAGAAGACTATAGCATTTCTTTTAAAAACGGCATTGAACTGGCAGCGCAGGAGATCAATGATAATGGCGGGATTCTTGATGAAGCGGTTACGATTAATTTTGTGGACGATGGGGATAATACCAATACGGCAGTGGAAGTAGCGACGATGGTAGCTGAAAAACAAGGCTTTCCCATTGTCATCGGTCATCGTAGCACCGATGATGTACTTGAGGTTGAAGGAATTTATCAGCGTAACAATAAGATTTTATTTGCACCAATCATTGCCAGCTCTAAAATTAGTCGGGCTGAAAATGAAGGGGCATATCTGGTGGCGCCTTCGGAAAATGAGCAGGCTCAGGTGATGGTCGAAAAAATTTCAGCGCAGGGAATAAGTAAAGTGGTGATTATTCATACTGCCGGTAATACTTATGGCAAAGATTTTATGCAGAAATTTGAGGAGCATGCCAGAAAGGCTGGCTTGGAAATCGTTGATGCGGTTTCCTATCTGCCGACCGCTGATTATTTTAACGCTTATTTAAAAAAATGGGATGCCATGGGTGCGGAGGCTATCGTCTCAGCCTGTGTCGGGTCTGATGTGACGACGCTTTTTAATTATCTGGAACAGACCGGTAATACCCGGCCAATTTTTGTGACCTATGATATTGAAGTTCAGCCATATGAGGTGCCGATAAGTCTTAAATCTTTAACCCAGGTGATTAGTTATTTTGATGCTCAGGCGACGGAAGGTTCGCAGGCAGAATTTATTAAAGCCTATCAGGAAATGTTTGGGAAAACGCCTGATCTGTCAGCAGCTCAGGGATATTTTGCCCTGCATTTGGCAGCGGATGCAGTTAATCAGGCGGGTAGTCTGGATGTTTCGAAGATCAAAACAGTATTAAAAGATTCACAATTTGAGAGTCTCTATGGATCGGTTACTTTTGACAGCCGACTGGTGCAGGGGATTCCGGTAATCGAAAAAAGATTTGTAAATGGGCAGCTTGTTACCATGTCAAATTGATCGTGTAAAATAAATTGAAATAACTGAGTTTGCTCTGAATCAACATTTAATGATGCTGATCAGTTCAGTGCAGAGAGGAATCCGCATGGAAAAAAAATCAATCTTTCAAGAACAGAAACCTTTAAAAAAAGAACAGGTTGCCCTGATCACAGTAATTGGGCCCAAGAATCTGCTGGTTCTTCTGGGAATCCTGATATTTCTAATTGCTGTGATTGTTTTTTCGGTGACGGTGCCCATTAATATTACCGTTGTTCTGGATGGATCGGTTGCTTATGGAGAGGGCAGTATCAATGTAAATAGTGATATCAATGGAGTTGTAAGCCAAGTTGCGGTTTCAAAAGGTGACTACGTGGAGAAAGGTGATCTTTTGGCGGTGATAACCAGTCAGGCATTGGAATCATCTTTGAATAACGGGTTAAATGAAAGTCAGATAAGCGATATAAAACGCCAGACCATGATTGTCGCGCCGGATAATGGGGTGATCAATGAGCTGTTTTTTCAGGAAGGTGAAACAGTTGAAAAAAACAAACTGTTCTTTACAATCAGCAAAACCGAAACAGACAGCCAAATGGGGGTGGTAGTGGTCCAGTCTGATTATGATGCGATTCAGAACGTCACCCAGGGGGACGAGGTATATATTGAACTTTCAACCCTGCCTTCAGATGAATACGGCTATTTAAAGGGGATTGTCAGAACCATCGAAAAACAGGACAGCCAGACCAATAACCAGGCAATGATCATTATTGATCCAAAGGTTGATGCAGAAGGGAACTATGTCTGGACTAAAACCAACCAGGGTGTCGAACAGAAGATGGTAGTAGGGATTTCTGCAACGGCAACAATTTTCACCGATCAACTTTATTTGTGGGATATTGTGATCTCATAGAAAGGCACAGGTCATGGAAAATTCTAAAAAAAATCAGGTCGTAAAAGTACCGGTTGTGCTGCAGATGGAAGCGGTGGAATGTGGGGTGGCATCACTTGCGATGATACTGGCCCATTATGGACGTTATGAAACCCTGGAAACATTAAGAATTGACTGCGGGGTTTCCCGTGATGGGGTTAAAGCCGGTAATATAGCACGAACGGCCAGACTATATGGGATGACCGCTCAGGGTTTTGTCACAAGCGTAGATCAGCTTGAGAAAATGGAAATGCCTCTGATAATTCATTGGGATTACAGTCATTTTTTAGTGCTTGAAGGGTTTAAAAAAGATAAAGTATATATCTGCGATCCAGCTTCCGGACAGCGAGTGATTGGCCGGGAGGAACTGGCGAGACTGTTCACTGGTGTCGTCATCGAAGCCCGGCCAGGAGAAGATTTTAAAAAAGCTGGGGAGAAACCCAATATCTGGAAAGCTCTGTTTAAAAGACTTTCCGTGAACGGCCTTTCGCCATTGATTTATGCGCTGATTATTGGCGTCCTTTTAGTGCTTCCGGGGCTGGTAATTTCCAATTACGCTAAAGTTTTTGTCGATTATTTTCTCAACAATACCCAAAGATATCATATTTATATTTTTCTTTTGATTCTCGTTAATACCATCATGCTACAGGCGCTGCTTAACTGGCTTAAAGAAACCGCTTTGGTACGGATGGAAAATTATATTGCAATCAACAGCGCCGGACAGTATCTGCGTCATGTTTTGCGGTTGCCGGTGGAGTTTTTTAATCAACGTCAATCAGGGGATATTAATAGTCGGATGCAGAGTATTAATACCATTGCGGCCGCGTTATCCGGCAATTTGACCAGGATTATGGTTAATATTGTCACCGCCAGCCTATATTTGATTCTGTTGTTCCATTTTAATGTGATTCTCACACTTGTGGGAATTGCCGTAACCCTGGTGAATGTACTCCTGCTTCAATATACAGCCAGAAAAAATGCTGATAATAACCGGGTGCTTTTGCAGTATCAGGGAAAATCAATCGGCTGGATCATGGTAAATTTAAAATCCATCGAGACCATAAAATCCATTGGCGAAGAAGATCATTTTTTTACCCGAATTGCAGGGCTCAGTGCAGAAACACTGGAGGTTGAGCAACGGATGGGTGGAATGGAAGCGATTATCTCGGTCTTGCCGGCACTGTTAACCAGTATTTTAACAGCTCTGATTTTTATGCTGGGCGGTGAAACGGTTTTAATGGGAATGATGACGACAGGAACCTTTGTAGCCTATAACACATTGATGAATGGATTTACTCAGCCGATGAGTGAGCTGGTCAGTACCAGTGCGGCGCTACAAGGCATGATTGCTGATATTCAAAGGTTGGATGATGTGGAAAAATATCCCGAAGATCCGGCTTTGGAATCAGAGGACATTGATTTAGATACCTTTAATTGCAGCCAGTTGCAGGGAGAAATTGAGATTACTGATTTAACCTTTGGATACAATCGTTTATCCAGCCCGATTATTGAGAATCTAAATTTAAGGCTTAAAGCTGGAGGTTCTATCGCTTTGGTCGGATCGTCAGGCAGCGGTAAATCGACGATTGCTAAAATGATCACGACCCTGTATCAGCCTTGGAGTGGAGAGATAAAAATTGATGGGATAGATATTAAAAAAATTCCGGCGGAACTGCGAATTAATACCATGAGTTCGGTTGACCAGGAAATTATGATGTATTCAGCCACTGTGCTGGATAATATCACCATGTGGGATGAGACCATTACCATGGGGGATGTGGTTGAAGCCACTAAGGACGCTTGCATTTACGACGATATATTGGCGCTCCCCAATGCATTCGATTATGTGCTTAGTGAGGGTGGCAAGAATTTAAGTGGAGGTCAGCGGCAGCGCCTGGAAATAGCCCGGGCTCTTTGTAAAAAGCCTAAGATTCTGATTATGGATGAGGCAACCAGCGCGCTTGATACGGCAACTGAAGCAGAGGTAATGGAAAATATCAAAAGACGGGGGATTTCGATGATTTTAGTCGCCCATCGTTTGTCAACGATTCGTGATTGTGATGAAATCATTGTTTTAAGTGACGGTCAGGTCGCAGAACGGGGAAATCATGAAAATTTGATGGCATTGGACGGTGAGTATGCAAATCTCATCAGAACTGAGGGATCGTGATGGCAAAAGATCTGAAACAAGTACGGGAAATCCGCAAAAAATATGAAGACAGTGCTCGGAAAGCTTTTGATAGCGTTTTATCAAAAGAAGCCTCTGTAATCACTGTTGAAGACAATCCGTTGATTTCGGCAATTATTAAAGTTGCTTCATTTTCAGGTATCAAAATTACCATGCCTCCTTTAAGAGAATTGTTGAATATAGAAGATCAGCTGAAATTAATCGCCAACGAATCGGGATTTCGCTATCGAGAGGTTGAATTAAAAGGGGCCTGGTACAAGGCTGATAATGGCCCGATGTTGGCATTTGATCAGGATGGGCAGGCGTGGGCACTGCTGCCTAAAAAAGCTTCCCGTTATTTTTGTAGCAATCAATTAGGGGAGAATCATTTAGTTACTGAGATTGATTTATTTCAGAAAGCTTACGTTTTTTATCCGCCCTTGCCCAAAGAACCGGTCAGCTTTTTTGATATGGTTCGATTGGGAACTAGGTTGTTCGAAAAGGCGGATCTGTTTCGGGTAGTGATGCTCGCAATTTTAGCGTCTGTTTTATCTTTATTTCCAGCCATGGCTATGCAGCAGTTGTTTAATATATGGATTCCCCAAAATCAGTCGGTGACGATTTTGGTAGTGGGGCTGATTTTAATCGCTGTAGCGTTAAGCCGGGGCTTATTTATTATGGGGCAGAGTATTGGCATATTAAGAATACAGGGGAAACTCTCGATCCTGCAGAATTCATTGCTGGATAAACTGCTCTCGCTTCCGGCTTCCTTTTTTAGGCAGTATTCCTCAGGTGCTCTAGCGATGCGGGCCACTGGTTTTGCAATGATCCAGAAAATTTTATCGGTGAATGTCATCTCAATGATTATGACCAGTGCTTTTTCGATTGTTAATGGCTTTTACATTTTTACAATTGATCCTAAAATTGGCGGGATTGCATTTTTACTCACGGCAATCACGCTATTCATTAATATTCTGATTGGCAAGAGACAGATGACTTTTCAACGAAAATCTACCGAAATGCTAAATGAAATTTCTGGATTTGTTTACGAACTGATTACTTCAGTGCCAAGACTTAGAGTGGCTGGAGCAGAAGAGCGAGCCTATCTGAATTGGGTGAAGGCATATACCAGCCAACGTAAGACGGAGTATAAAAGGGGCATTCTGACCGCTCTTTTACGGGTAACAACAGTGGCTTTTCCCAGTCTTTGCATGTGTCTGATTTACTATTATGTCAGTGAAAACAGCATTTCAACCGGGAGTTTTATAGCGATTAATTCCGCATTTGCTGTCTTCATCTCATCATTTTTGGGATTAGTACAGACGCTTATTTCCATCAATGGTATCATCCCACAGTATGAAAATACCAAACCAATTATGGATGGCGTGCCGGAGGTGGATCACAAAAAAACCAAACCGGGAAAAATTTCCGGTGAGATGGCAATAAAACATTTGAAATTCTCTTACATGGAAGGCGGTCCGACCATTCTTGATAATATCTCATTGAATATTAAACATGGTGAATACATCGCGATTGTCGGGGCGTCAGGAAGCGGAAAATCAACCTTGTTGCGGCTTTTATTAGGCTTTGAGAAACCCAGTGACGGGAGTATCTACTGTAGCGGCTATGATCTGGAAAGTGTGGACATTCGCGAAATCAGAAAACAGATGGGTGTGGTATTGCAGGACAGTCAGCTGATTCCTGGTGACATTCTGTCTAACATTAAAGGATCACGGGATGAGCTTGATGAAGATCAAATCTGGGAATTGCTTAAAAAGGTAGGAATGGATGAGGAAGTACGAGCCATGCCCATGGGTCTGCGAACAATGGTGGCTGAAGGTGCGGGAACGCTGTCTGGCGGACAAAGGCAAAAGCTTTTAATTGCCAGAGCCATTGCTGCAGAACCGGCAGTGTTATTCTTTGATGAAGCGACCAGTGCGCTCGATAATCGTTCCCAGAAAATTGTTGCGGAAAGCCTAAAAAATCTTAATGCAACAAGATTGGTGATTGCGCATCGACTGAGCACAATTATTGAATGTGATCGTATTGTCGTGCTGGAAAAGGGAAATATCGTGGAAGAGGGATCTTATAGCAATTTAATGCAGCAACAGGGGATTTTCTATAAATATGCTAAAAGACAACTAATATAAAGCAGGTTTTGAACTAAAAAGAGCATTGACAATCTGCGGCTACAGGAGTAAACTAAATTTAGTTCTTTAATCGAAGTTTTGTAGAAGGCGAGGGAATTATGAGTCAAAATGAAAGTACGGAAATGATGTTTTTAGATTTGGTCGAAAAGATAAAAATAATTTTAGCGGCGGATCTCTGGCAAAAGGTAGACTGTTCAAAAAATGAGTTATATGTAATGCTTTACCTGTATCGTAACAGCAATGTGAATATGACAGAACTTGCAGACTACCTTGAGGTTCCTTTAAATACGGCAACCGGTATTATTTCGCGAATGGAGAAACATGAGCTTTTAAAGCGTGAGAAAAGCCCTGAGGATAAACGGGTGATCACAATTGTCCTGACCAAAAGCGGAATCACAACGGCTAAGAGAATTCTTCGCGAGCTGATGGGGATCAGTGAGTTAATTCTCGAAAGTTTTACGGATGAAGAAACGATCGTCTTGATCAAGTTGATTGATAAAATGATTAGGATAGTAGAACCGCAAAATGAGGAAGCTGCGATTTCTTAATCAGTAGAACGAAAAATGACATTATTGAAAAGTGGCCCTATTTTGTGCACGCTTCGATATATGAAGTATGTGCTGAAATGATAATAGTCTTTTTTTCGATAAACAGCTATTATTCTGACCGGTGGAATAGCATATAGGCACAGATTTAAAGTTGTAACAGACATTGATGTTATAACCGATGAAAATGAGTTTGCAGCTCTGGTTTTGGGTGAGAATTAATAAAAGCTTAAAGAAATAAGGATTAACAGTGCTTTAACATGATTCAAAGGTTTCATAAAGTTTCGAGCGTTATTCTATGTGTGAGCAAACAACAAATCCTTTTTCTTTTCATTCCTAATACAAAAGGCAGCCTACTTCGGTAGGCTGTTTTTTGTGTTCAGGATAATTATCTTTTGCTTGTTGGTAATTGCAGTAATATGACATTTTCGTACAGGAATCTATGTTGACAAGGCTTAAAGCATTCTATAAAATGATAAGAATCAGTTATAATATAAAAATGATTATATCTTGACATCATGGTTGTCTGACTTTTATAGTGATTCGAATCACCGACAAACAAGTCATTTTAAAAAGCATTACCAGAAACTTAAGTATCATATCCTAATTGAAATCTTTTGAAATTAATGAAATCATGTTATTATTAACATATGTTATCAATTGGAGGACTTATGATCAAACTAATTATCAGAAAAAGGATAAAAAATTATGAAGCAATAACTGATCAGTCAGTGCGAGAAGCATATGGTGTGCTTTCTGGGACGATTGGACTAATGTGCAACCTTCTCCTGTTTATAATAAAGCTGGGAGTGGGACTTGCCATTAACAGTATTGCAGTCATTTCCGACGCTTTCAACAATCTGACGGATATGGCATCATCGATGATTGCCATTCTTGGTTCGAAATTCAGCAATAAACCGGCTGATCAGGATCATCCTTTGGGACATGGACGGTATGAATATATTGCGTCACTGGTGGTTGCATTTATTATTATGAGCGTCGGGATGCAGCTGATAAAAACGTCATATGATAAAATTATAAACCCGGAAATCATTGATTTCAACTGGCTAACGCTTTCGCTGCTAATTTTGTCGGTGTTGATTAAGCTATGGATGTATTCTTATAATCTTTATATTTACAAAACCATCAACTCCGGTGTGATTCGGGCAACGGCATTTGACAGCTTAAGTGACTGTATCGCGACTTCGATGGTCATACTTGCAATGATAATTGGTCATTTCTTTCGTATTCCAATCGATGGGATTGCCGGAATTCTTATTTCGCTGCTGATTATGTATACTGGTTTTTCCGTTGCCAGAGATACGGTTAATTTGCTTTTAGGACAGGCACCTGATTCTGAGTTGGAAGAGCAGATTTATCAGACTGTTACAGCAGGGCAATATATTCTGGGTGCTCATGATCTAATTGTCCATGACTATGGCCCGGGCAGAAGGATTGCGTCCATTCATGCGGAAGTGCCAGACAATTTAAATGTTTGGGAGGTACATAGTTCAATTGATATTCTGGAAAAAAAAATTCTCGCAGAATTGGATATCGATATCGTTATTCATATGGATCCGGTGTCTACTAATCAGGCAAGGGTTGAGATCACGGAGAAAGAAATTCGAACTGTAATCGCTGATCAATATCCGGATATTCAAATTGTCAATTTCCGGATGGTGGAGCTTGGTGAAAAGACTAATATTTTATTCGATATTATTATTGGGAATAGCCTATCAACGGAAGAAAACAATATCCTGCAACTGCAAATTAATGAGATAGTCAGATCGCAGTGGGAAACCTATGATGTATTCATTAAAGAGGTGCTGATCAGGTATTCAAGCGAAGAAGGAGCAGATAAAGTAGATAATTAAAGGGACTTATGTTTCTGAAAAATAATGTGGTGAAAATGGAGAGACATCTATGAAACTGGACTATCGACTCACCTTTCTGGTTGGGCTTGGGTTTATGACTATCAATGTATTCTGGCAGGTTTATGAATTTATCATTCCGTTGATTATGCTTAAGGTATTTGAGATTAGCGATACGGTGGCAGGATTTGTCATGTCATTTGATAATGTTTTGGCCCTTTTTATGATTCCGGTTTTTGGCATGCTTTCCGATAAAACCATTACCCCGATTGGCAGACGTATGCCCTATATTATTGCCGGTACCGGGATATCAGTTGTTGCCATGCTTTTAATTCCATTTTCAGTAAACCGCCATAACTTGGGTTTGTTTGTTGGGGCGCTTGCCTTTGTTCTGCTGGCCATGTCGTCATATCGTTCGCCGGCAGTAGCGCTGATGCCCGATGTTACACCTAAACCGCTCAGGTCAAAAGGGAATGCTGTAATCAATCTCATGGGTGCTCTGGGTGGAATTATTGCCTTGTCTCTGATTAGTCTGATGGCTCCGGAGCAGGGAAGCAGCAATTACTGGCCAGTTTTTCTGGTGGTAGCATTGATTATGATTGCCGGGGTGATGATCTTAAAAATGATGGTTAATGAACCAGCGGCAGTGGCTAAAATGGAAGCAGAGAGTCAGGAGATCGAACAGGAAGATGAGAATACCGTCGAAGATTTAAAAAAACTGCCAGTAGCTTATAAACGAAGTCTGATTTTTATTTTATTATCCGTATCGCTTTGGTATATGGGTTATAATGCCGTAACGTCGGCTTTTTCCAAATATGCGCTCGTGGCACTTCATATCGGAGAGAGCCGCTCTGCCTTGATTCTGGTGGTGGCCAGCCTGGCGGCGGTGGTTTCGTTTTTACCGGTAGCCATGATTTCGACTAAGATTGGCAGAAAGAAAACGATTCTGGTGGGAGTTACAGCGTTAGCTATAATATTTGGATCTATGTTTTTTTATCGTGAATACAGCCCGCTGATGTTTGTCTCTTTCAGCCTGGCCGGAATTGCCTGGGCAGCGATAAATGTCAATTCACTTCCGATGGTGCTGGAAATGGCAAAGGGTTCTAATGTCGGGCGCTATACCGGATATTATTATACTTTTTCCATGGCGGCACAGGTGGTCACGCCAATTTTTTCTGGCTTTTTACTTCAACATGTAGGTTATTTTATTTTGCTGCCCTATGCATCAGGATTTGTGTGGCTTTCATTTTTAACAATGCTTTTGGTTAAACATGGAGATTCCAAACCACTAGTGACAAAAAGCGGACTGGAAGCTTTTGATGAAATGGATTCATAATGAAATCTTTGCATGTTGCATTGAGAACTTCTTGTTAGCTTTTTATTTGTCATTTTCAAAGACAATGATGTTGATTCCTTATAGTCAAGCGTTCGATCGGATGCAGTCAATGATTTTAAATCTTCGATGGCTCAATGATAGTTTCGTTCATTCTATGATATAATCGTTATGTCTAATAAGATAAAATATATTGGTCTAAATTATGGGGGAGGTTTTATGTCAAATACAACCAAACGGGCCCTGGAAGCGTCACTAAAAAATCTGCTTTTAATAAAGCCGCTGGATAAAATAACCATTAACGATATTGCCAATGACTGCGGAATCAGTCGGATGACTTTCTACTATCATTTTAAGGATATTTATGATTTGGTGGAGTGGGCTTGCATTGAGGATGCCTCTAAAGCTCTGGATGGCAAAAAAACTTATGACGACTGGCAGCAGGGATTTCTGCAAATTTTTGAAGCGGTGCTTGAAAACAAGCCCTTTATTTTAAATGTTTTTAATTCCGTGAGTCGTGAGCAGGTAGAGACTTATCTCTATAAACTGACTTATGATCTGATGATTGGGGTGGTAGAAGAATTGGCTCAAAAGATGTCAGTCAAGGAATCGGACAAGGCATTTATCGCTGATTTTTATAAATACGCCTTGGTTGGTTTGATGCTGGACTGGATTCGCAACAACATGAAAGAAGATCCGAAAAAGATTATTGAACGTCTTTCTATTCTGGTTCAGGGAAACATTGCGACAGCCCTTGCACACTATCGTCAAAATTAAAAAACTTTACAATGACAGTGATCTGATTAAAATTTAAACAGATCACTTTTTTTGTTTATTTAAAAGCCCTCAAGCCTCTTGTATAATCAGGATAATTCATTAGAAAAACGGAGGTATAAAGATGTATTATTCAAGCGGAAATTATGAAGCTTATGCCCGTCCCTTAAAACCGGCAGGGGTGGATCAGAAGTCGGCTTATATTGTTGGTTCAGGTCTGGGAGCTTTGGCGGCAGCCTGTTTTCTGGTGCGGGACGGCCAGATGAAGGGCAAAAACATTCATGTTCTGGAAAAAGACCCTATTCCCGGTGGGGCTTGTGACGGCTTTCAATACGATAATCTGGGTTATGTGATGCGTGGTGGTCGAGAAATGGACAACCATTTTGAATGTATGTGGGATCTATTTCGCTCAATCCCATCGATTGAAACTGAAGGGGTTAGCGTTCTTGATGAATACTACTGGCTTAATAAAGCTGATCCCAATTATTCATTAATGCGGGCGACTGTCAATTGTGGTCAGGATGCCCACACTGATAAAAAGTTCGGTCTGTCTGATCAGGCAGCAATGGAAATTATGAAACTTTTCTTTACTCCGGATGAAGCCCTTTATAATAAAAAAATTGATGAACTATTCAGTGAAGATGTGTTGAATTCCAATTTTTGGATGTATTGGCGAACCATGTTTGCCTTTGAAAACTGGCATTCGGCTCTGGAGATGAAACTCTATCTTAAACGCTTTATTCACCATATTGGCGGATTGCCTGATTTCACGGCGCTGCGTTTTACAAAATACAATCAGTATGAATCGATGATTCTACCGATGATTGAGTATTTGAAAGAGGCTGAGGTACAGTTTCATTATAATACTAAAGTGGTCAATGTAGAATTTGAGATCACGCCGGATAAAAAGCAGGCCAGACGGATTGTGGTTTTGCATGAAGGCGGGGAAGAATTCATTGACCTGACCGAAAATGATCTGGTCTTTATCACTAACGGCGGTTGTGTGGAAAATTCAAGCCTGGGCAGTCAGAATGAGCCAGCAGCCTTTAACCATGAAATTAAAGCCGGTGGCGGCTGGGATATGTGGCGAAAGATTGCCGCTCAGGATCAAGCTTTTGGCCATCCCGATAAATTTTGTTCAATGCCGGAACAAACGAATTGGATGAGCGCCACTGTCACAACCCTGGATGATAAAATCCCTCCTTATGTGCAGAAAATCTGCCAGCGCGATCCGTTTTCCGGCAAAGTCGTAACTGGGGGAATTGTAACCGCTCAAGATTCCAATTGGCTCTTGAGCTGGACCTTTAATCGTCAGCCCCAATTTCGGAATCAGCCTAAAGGCCAGCTGGTTGGCTGGATCTATGGACTTTTCTCGGATAAACCCGGTAATTTTATCAAGAAAACCATGCGCCAGTGTAGTGGGAAAGAAATTTGTATGGAATGGCTCTACCATATGGGCGTACCGGTTGCAGAAATTGAAGAACTGGCAGAAAAATCAGCTAATACCATTCCCTGCATGATGCCTTATATTACAGCTTTTTTTATGCCTCGAGAAGCCGGTGATCGACCGGCCGTAGTTCCCGAAAAGGCCATTAATTTCGCTTTCCTCGGACAGTTCGCCGAAACCAAACGGGATACCATTTTTACTACTGAATATTCCATTCGAACCGGCATGGAAGCGGTGTATACCCTTTTAGATATCGACCGCGGGGTACCAGAAGTTTGGGGGAGCACCTATGATGTACGCGATCTGCTTGACTCAACTGTTAAATTGCGTGACAGCAAAAAACTGACAGATCTGCCGCTCACGGATCAGCAGCGACTGGCTTTACTGGCCGTTTTTTCAAAGATTCAGGGAACGGATGTTGAAAAGCTGCTCCACGAATATGCGCTGATATAAACTGCTGGAGCGCTGAATCTCCCGAACTAAATCGGGAGATTTTTTTGGTGGCTAATTTGATAGAAGATTAAAATGCCAGAATCAAGGATTTAAAAGTTCCTGATCAAAAAAGTGACTGACGAAATAGTTTGACAAATGGACAGGATAAGCATACAATTTAAATGCAAATCATTTGCATTTAAATTGAGGTGAAAAGATGAAAAAAAATCTAATGCTGATTCTGCTTGGCGGAATGCTGTTGTTTTTAATGACCGGTTGTAGCCAGTCTGCAGAAACAGGTCAAAGCAGCGACAAAGCTGTTGTAGCCGTAACTATCGTTCCAGAACAGACTTTTGTGGAGGCTGTTTGTGGTGATCTGGTAGATGTTGTAACCCTGGTGCCGCCTGGCAACAGCCCGGAAAACTACGAGCCAACGCCCCAGGAAATGGCCGACTTCAGTCAAGCAGCGCTTTATTTTACAATTGGGGTGCCAACGGAAGATGCTAATATTTTATCCAATACGGGTGATGTCAAAGTTGTGGCGCTGGAAGATGCAGTGGCAGAGGTTTATCCCGACCGAACCTTTGAAGACGGCGGTCGCGATCCCCATATCTGGCTTTCGCCCAAAAGAGTGGCAGTTATGATTGATACGATCTGTGCACAAATGTCTGAGCTGGACCCTGACAATGCCAAAACATATCAAGCCAATGCCCAAAACTATAAAGATCAATTGCAGACAGTTGATTCAGAAATTATGGCAGCCCTTTCTGAAGTAACCAACAAAACCTTTATCGCCTATCATCCGGCTTTTGGTTATTTGGCGGATGATTACGGTCTGACCATGGTGGCGCTGGAAGAGGAAGGTAAGGAAGCGACGCCCCAGGAATTACAGGCAGCCATTGATCTGGCTAAAGCGCAAAACATTAAAGTGATTTTTTATCAGGAAGAAATTGACAGCAGCCAATCGCAGGCATTTGCTGAGGAACTG
Organism: Eubacteriaceae bacterium ES2; assembly: GCA_031222025.1. Taxonomy (GTDB): domain Bacteria; phylum Bacillota; class Clostridia; order Eubacteriales; family Eubacteriaceae; genus Acetobacterium. Next base: position 169,222 of record CP130740.1, read on the forward strand.
GGCGGTCAAACCATTCAGTTGGAACCTTTGTCAGCGGATTACATAAACAATATGAGAAACATGGCTCAGACCATGGCTGAGGCAATGGAATGAAAAAAAAGGCAATACATGTCGAAGATCTAAGTGTTATTTACGATCAGACAATAGCGCTTGAAGGGGTTTGTCTGGATGTGGAAGAAGGAGAGTATCTGGGTATTATTGGACCAAATGGCGGTGGCAAAACGACCTTTTTAAAAGCGCTTTTAGGTTTGACGAAAATCAGTTCAGGGAAAATTGAGATTTTTGGCCAATGTGGTAAACCATCTAACACTGCCTTGGGCTATGTGCCCCAGTTTTCCGGCCTTAACAAGGCATTTCCCATGACGGTTGAGGAAGTAGTGTTGATGGGTTTTATTGCCAGTAATGTTAAGCCCTTTTTTAGATACAGTAAAGCGCAGAAAGGAGCCGCCAAGGGATTTTTAGAAAAGGTTGGGATGCTCAATCTGGCTGGTCGTCAGATCGGCTCGCTGTCGGGGGGAGAATTCCAACGCATGCTGATTGCCAGGGCTTTGGCGGTACGGCCAAAAATTCTTTTTCTGGATGAACCGACCGCCAGTGTTGATGCCCGGTCAAGGGAAGATATCTATCAGCTTTTAAAGGAACTAAATAAGGAAATGACCATTATCCTGGTAACCCACGATCTGCTGGCAATTTCTTCCCATGTGGGAAAACTGGCCTGCCTCAACAGTAAACTGGTTTATCACGGTGAGCCCCAGCTCAATGAAAAAATTGTCACTCAATTATACGGTTGTCCGGTGGATCTGATCGCCCACGGGGTACCCCATCGGGTGCTGAAAGATCATGAAGGAGGATGCTGTTCATGATTCAGGCTTTATTTGACTATCAATTTTTACAGAATGCTGTGGTCGGCGGGGTTCTTGCCTCGATTGTCTGTGGCATGATCGGGGTGATTATTGTCGAAAAGAAGCTGGTGATGATGAGCGGGGGAATTGCCCATACTGCTTATGGTGGGGTTGGTTTGGGGTATTTAATGGGTTTTGAGCCAATCATTGGAGCCTTTCTCTTTGCTGTTCTGGCCGCTTTGGGAATCGGCGCCATCAGTAAGCATACCCGCTCCGGAGCAGATGTGATTATTGGTCTCTTCTGGTCCATGGGGATGGCGCTGGGAATTCTTTTTATCGCCCTGATGCCCGGCTACCCGCCAGATTTAAGCTCCTATCTGTTTGGTAATATTCTGTCGGTGACCCGTTCAGATCTTTTGATGATGCTATTGATTACCATGCTGGTTAGTTTTTTTGTGATCGCTTTTTTCAATCATTGGAAGGTTTTTTTGTTTGACCAGGAATTTGCCGGCATTTTAGGAATTAAAACCGCTTTGATGGATAATATTCTCTTAATTCTGGTAGCAATGACGGTGGTGGCTCTAATCCGGGTTGTCGGAATTATTCTGGTGATTGCGCTTTTAACGGCACCGGCGGCGATCGCGGCGATGCTCACCAGTAATCTGGCCAAAAGAATGGCAATGGCAGTCTTATTAGGTGTTTTCTTCTGTCTTTTCGGGATTTATTTATCCTATTGTTTAAATATTGCTTCGGGTGCGGCTATTGTTTTATTGTCGGGATGCACGTATTTCTTATTGTATTTGTTAAAAAGGATGCGATCGAAAAAAAGTCTGGGGAGGGTCGACAGTGGAAAAAATCTGTGAACATTTAAAAGCAAAGGGACTTAAGCAAACCAGACACCGGCTGGCCATTCTTTCGCTTTTAAAAAAGGCTGAACATCCCTTGTCGGCCGATGAAATCTACTTGCAGTTGAAAAATGAATCGATTAATTTATCAACGGTCTATCGAAATCTGGAATTACTTGGTGACAATGATCTGATCTTAAAACTCAATCTGTCCGGCGACAGCAGGACGGTTTATGAATACAATAGTCCGGTTCACCGCCACTATCTGGTTTGTTTGGGCTGTAAAAAGATTTTACCCATCGAACATTGTCCGCTTTCCGGTTATGAAGAGCGGCTGGCCAGTGAAACAGGCTACTCAATTGTCGGCCATAAGCTGGATGTCTACGGCTATTGCCCGGCCTGCCAACAGAAGGATAAGAAGCCCGGATTTTAGGTCCGGGCTTTTTTTATTCAGGATGGGCGCCGTTTTTAATTTCGGTGTAGATGGACTGCATTTCTTCATCTAGTTGGGTGATGGTGGTGGCGCAAACCTTTAAGCGGTCGCCCAGGTCTTCGGAGATATTTGTGTGGGCCTTGTATTTGAGCTGATGCTCCAGAGTGGCCCAGAAATTCATGGCGATGGTACGAATCTGGATTTCGACGGCGACTGACTCAGTCCGTTCCGCCAGGAAGATGGGGACCAGGACAATTAAGTGCAGGCTACGGTAGCCGTTTTCTTTGGGATGGGCCACATAATCGTTTTTGCGAACCAGGGTAATATCATCCTGGCGTAGCAGTAAATTGGCAATCCGGTTGATATCGCTCAAATAGTTACAGATCACTCTCACTCCGGCGATATCTGTCAGGTTTTTGCAGATTGATTCGGCGCTGATTTCATAGCCCTTTTTCTGCATTTTTTCGATAATGCTTTTGGGGCTTTTTAAGCGGTACTCCATATGGTGAATGGGATTGTGATCGTAACGGGCCTGAAATTCTTCATCAAGAATTTCCAATTTGGTTTTAATTTCCTTTATTGCCGCCCGATAAATCTGCTGCTGGTTCATAAAATCCTGCAGCACGGTATTAATTTGGGGATCGTTTGAAAAAGATAGTTCAGTTCTTTCCATAAAATATTTCATTGCCTGAAATGTATCGATTGATACAAATTGAGATAAAATTGTATGACTGATTGTCTGAAGAAAAAAGTCATTACAGCAGATTATCTGTCAATAGTTGCTTATTCAGGCGATGCCTTTCATAATTATTGCACTTTGTTTAAAGGAGCCATTTTGTATTTTAAACGATAAATCTTTAGTTATCTTTTATAAAAAATGATAATTCATGCTAAAAATGGGGTATGAACCTAAGACTTGATAAATCTATCAGACGGTTGAGGGGGAAGAATGAAAAGTTTAAAACAAAAATTTCGCCTAATTATGATGGGCATTGCGGCCGTTGCGATGATTATTGCGGGGGTACTATTTTTCGGAGAAGTATTAAAGGTAACCGATCAAATTGTAAAAAGTTATGCCAGACTGTATAATAATGAAATTGTTGCTGAAATTGATAATTATATTAACAGAGAAATCGGCTTGGTTCAAAAGCTTTCTAATACTTCGGACATCGAGGATTTTTTGAAGGAACCCCTAGATCAAGGCATTGAGGATATTGCGCTCTTATCGATTAATGAGTTTAATCAGGTTTTTCTCAATAATAATACTTTTTTAGTGCCAGCAGCTACCCAGGATTTTTATTTTTTAGATCAGGACAGTTCTGAAATTGTTCCGGAAGGACGCCTTGAATCAGCAAATGAACAGGATGCCTGGTACTTTGATTTGCTGTCCAGTGATGACGAGTATCGATTAAAAATTGATAAGGATCGATTTTTAGGCACCATAGGTTTGTGGATTAATATGAAAGTGTATGATCAGGGCCGGTTAATCGGTGTTGTGGGCACCCAGTTGAGTATGGAGTCCTTGATTGACGAGATTTTAATCGACTACGAAGAATCCGGGGTAAAAACGCTGGTTATTAATGAGAACGGTGAAATAGAGCTGGGCAAGTTCGAAGAAAATAATGTCGATGAAGGGCTTGTTGATGGTGAACCGCCGGAGAATAAGGAAAATCAGGATAACGGACATCCTGCCGAATTAATTTCTACATATTTGACGGATTTTGATTTTACTGCGATCCAGGCATGTTTTGAAGCGACAGGTCAGGATGATTCCTATGTTTTTGAAATTAACAATAACGGTTATGAAGTGGGTGCGGTTGCTCCCATTCTAGATTCAGGCTGGTATGTGATAAGTCTCTATGATACCCATAATTTTTTATCGAGCAATGATATTTTTTATTATATTTTACTCTTGCTGGGGATTATGGCGGGATTAGCCCTGGCCATTAATATACTTATTGAAAAAATGCTTATCTCCCCTTTTTCGAAGATCATGGCTAGTACGGTTTTAAAAGAGGGGCAGCGGGAAGCTGAAATCTATGGTTTGAACAGAAATGACGAATTTGGAGAACTGGCCAGGTCTATCGATAAGATGAGCCGGCAGTTGGTGGAGTCGATTCCGGTCGGTTTATTTATTGTGGATCAGCAGCAGGAATTTCAGTATGGTAATCCGTATTTTTTAAAAATGTTTAAGTGCCCGTCATCGGAAGTCTTTAGACAAACACTTGGGGAGAGTCCCGAAAAAATATTTGGCAGTCGTGGCGTTTATCAGGCCTTTTTAGACCGGATGATCAAAAAGTCTACCTATCTGACCGTTGAAATGGAACTGGGCGATCTGCAAGGGGGAAGCTTCTGGGCTGAAGTGCAGATTGCTAAAACCTGGAAAAATCAGTTTGAATACGAATTTGAAGGGATTGTGATTAATGTTACCGAAAAGAAAAAAGAAGAAAATCGGTTGATCGAGGAAGCATCGCGGGATGCTTTGACCGGTCTTTATAATCGGGCTTATTTTAATCGGGCATTTGAAAAAGAGATTGAGCATGGGGATCGCTACCGGAGTGATCTGAGTTTGGTTATTTTCGATCTGGACAACTTCAAACAGATTAATGATACTTACGGTCATCAAATCGGGGATGATGTTTTGAAGCAGACCGCAAAAATTGCCGGTGATCTGCTCAGACAATCTGATATTCTGGTGCGCTGGGGCGGTGAGGAGTTTGTCATTTTGATGCCCGACACTTCTCTGGCTTCTGCGGTTGCCGTATCTGAGCGAATTCGAAAAGCCCTAAAAGCATATTCACATCCGGAGGCAGGACCGGTGACCGCCAGCTTCGGCGTTACTATCCGGTGTCGTCATGAAGAGCTCTTGCCCTTTTTTACACGAGTAGACCAGGCTCTTTATGAGGCCAAGGAAAGCGGACGCGATCGGGTCTGTGCAGAAGATTGCGAATATTTAGAGCAATGAGAAATTGGAAAAAAAACATAACTATGATATAATATTCATTCAAGTAGTTTAACACCGTAAAGTAATAAAACGTTTTTTGCACAGGAAAGGAAATTCAATGGGACAAACATTAACCGAAAAAATTATTGCAAGTCACCTTGTTGTGGGTGAAATGGTAAAAGGGCAGGAGATTGGCATTCGCATCGATCAGACTTTGACGCAGGATTCTACAGGAACCATGGCTTATCTGCAGTTTGAAGCGATGGAAGTGCCACGGGTCAAGACAAAAAAATCGTTAGCTTATATCGATCACAACATGCTTCAGGAAGGCCCTGAAAACATGGACGATCATCGTTATATTCAGAGTGTAACTAAAAAACATGGTGTTTATTTTTCCAAACCGGGCAACGGCATCTGTCATCAGGTGCAGATTGAACGCTTTGGCGTGCCGGGTGATACGCTAGTTGGATCTGACAGCCATACCCCGACCGGTGGCGGAATCGGAATGCTGGCTATCGGCGCCGGCGGTCTTGATGTGGCTGTTGCCATGGCGGGTGATCCTTATTATATTATTATGCCTAAAGTGGTGCAGGTGGAACTGACAGGGAATTTGCGTACTGGAGTTTCTTCCAAAGATGTTATCCTCGAGGTTTTAAGACAATGTACTGTTAAAGGCGGAGTAAACAAGGTTTTTGAATATACTGGTGCTGGCGTTAAAACCTTAACGGTGCCGGAACGGGCAACGATTACTAATATGGGCGCGGAACTGGGAGCTACCACCTCAATCTTCCCTTCTGATGAGATGACCGAAAAATTCTTAAAAGCTCAGGGTCGCCAAGGTGATTTTAAAGCGCTTTCTGCTGATGCCGATGCGGTTTATGATGAAATCGTCAAGGTTGATTTATCTGCACTGGAACCACTGACAGCCTGCCCTCACAGTCCTGACAAAGTGGTTAAGGTATCGGAAATCGAAGGCATGCCGGTCAACCAGGTTGCTATCGGTTCCTGCACCAATTCATCCTGGCTGGATCTGATGAAAGTGGCAAAAATCATGAAGGGCAAAACCATTGCCGAAAATGTTTCTTTTGTCATTGCACCCGGTTCTAAACAGGTCCTGACCATGTTAGCTGAAAATGGCGCTCTGGCAGATCTGTTGAATGCCGGTGCCCGAATACTGGAATGTGGTTGCGGTCCCTGTATCGGGATGGGTCAGGCACCGTGTACGGATGCTGTGTCCCTGCGAACCTTTAACCGAAACTTCTTTGGTCGTTCAGGAACACCTTCAGCTGATGTTTATCTCTTAAGTCCGGAAACGGCAGCGGTCTCAGCCCTGGCTGGCGTTTTGACTAATCCTTTAGGCAAGGTGGAATTGTCAGACATTGAAATGCCGGAAGCTTTCTTATTAAATGATACCATGGTTATGGAGCCGGCACCGGAAGGAACGGAAGTTGAGGTAATTAAAGGACCTAATATCAAGCCTTTCCCGGAAACAAAACCGCTGCAAAAAGAAGTGGCTGGTAAAGCCTTGATCGTAGTCGAAGATAATATTACCACTGACCATATCATGCCATCCAATGCTAAATTGTTGCCATTCCGGTCTAATATTCCTTATCTGTCCAACTATTGTCTGACACCTTGTGATGCCGAATTCCCTCAGCGGGCAATTGACAATGGCGGTGGATTTATTGTCGGTGGCTCCAACTATGGCCAAGGCTCCAGCCGTGAACATGCAGCTCTGGCACCAGTTTACCTGGGTATTAAAGGCGTGGCAGTTAAATCATTTGCCCGAATTCACAAAAACAACCTGATTAACAACGGGATTCTGCCCTTGGAATTTGTTAATGAAGCAGATTATGATACTATTGCCTTAAATGACGAATTGGTTATCGAAGATGCTCTTGGTGCAGTTAAGGCCGGTCAAGCCACACTCATCAATAAAACCAAAGGCCTGACCTATACCATGAAAATAGAAGTTTCAGAGCGCCAGAAAGAAATGCTTTTAGCTGGCGGACTGATTAACCTGATTAAGTCTAAAAAATAGCTTTTAATCAGCTATTGAATTTTTGAAAATGGACCGAGCGCTAATATGGTGTTTATATATGGCGCTGGCTTAAAACTAAGCTTATCAAAACGTTAAAATTTTTCATAAAAGGGTATACAGCTACAGCGGACAGGTTTTTTCTGTTCGCTGGGCTTATTTTTTGCAAGATTTTAAGGAGGAAAGATCATGAATTATGAAATCAAGGGTGGCAACCTTCCGGTTGTCCTGGTTAATTTGGATGCGGGTGAATCGATTTTTACCGAATCGGGGGGGATGTCATGGATGTCTGATGGCGTTAAGATGGAAACCAATACCAAGGGTGGCTTGTTAAAAGGCCTGAGGAGATCGATATCCGGGGATTCATTATTTATGACGACTTATACCTCCGGCCGAAACGGCGGCCATATTGCCTTTACATCTAGCTTTCCGGGTGAGATTAAAGCTTTAACTTTGCAGCCGGGACAAACTATTATTTGTCAAAAAAGAGCTTTTCTGGCAGCTGAAACCTCTCTGGATTTGGATATGTATTTCAAGAAAAGTCTAGGTGTCGGTTTATTCGGGGGTGAAGGCTTTATCCTGCAGAAACTGACTGGACCGGGAACGGCTTTTGTGGAACTGGATGGTTCGGTGATGGAATACAACCTGGCACCGGGGGAAGTCATGAAGGTAGACCAGGGGCATATCGGGATGTTTGAAGAATCAGTTTCCTTTGAAATCGAAACTGTAAAAGGGGTCAAGAACATGTTTTTAAGCGGCGAAGGCGTTTTTCTAGCTACACTAAAGGGACCGGGAAAAGTGTGGCTGCAGACCATGCCACTCAGCCGAATCGTCGATCTGATTGCTATGTCCATGCCTTCTAAAGGCTAATAAAAAAGCACTGATCGCGTGTCAGTGCGTTTTCTATCAGGGGATGACGTTGACGTAATTACCGGGCAGGGCATCAAAAAACATGATTCCTAAGCAGTTCTTGCCGATGTGAACAGTTAGTGCCGCACCGGCACCTTCGGGGGTCATAAAATTTTTTATGCCCAGTTCCTTTTCAAAATGTTTCATGGCTTTGTCCTGAAGGCCGTGAGCAGTGCTCTGGACCATGCCCATGATCTGATTGCGGTGTGGTCCCATTTTTTCTTCGATAATGGCAAAAAGACGTTTTAAGGCTTTCTTTTCACCACGAATTTTTTCATAGACATGAATTTCCCCTTCGGTAAAATATAGAATCGGCACAATTTTTAGCATATCACCGATCATTGCTGCGTTTTTACTGATCCGGCCGCCTTGCGCCAGCCATTTAATATCACCAACCAAAAAGAAAATCTGAGCATGCTGAGCCAGAAAAGTCATGGTTTCGACGATTTCTTCATAAGGGCGGTTAAGTTTATTGAGTTTAAGCCCCTGATAGAGAATCAGCGCTTGGCCAGTTGTGGCGGATAAGGAATCGACAACCGTGATTTTACGGTCAGGATATTTTTCTCTGAAATCTCTGATTAAAAGACTGGCTGTCTGGTAAGTTCCGGATAATTTAGAGGAAAAGGCGAGGTAAATCACATCATCGCCGTTTTTTAAATGCTTTTCAAAAAGGTTCATCATATCAGTGGGCATGATCTGGGCAGTTTTGGGAAAGCTTTTTTTATTATTTTCCACAAAATCGATGATCATCTGAGGGGTAATATCAATCCCATCTGAATATGTTTTATCATCCAGTGTGACCGGAATATTCATGACGTCAAAATCATAGCGGTAGAGGATATCGCTGTTGGTTTCACACATGGAATCGACGATAAATTTGATTGCCATTTGACTGCTCCTTTATAGTTATTCTAAAGTATTTTAGCATGAATTTCTTTAATTGACAATCGCTCCGAAAATAGCGCAAATAAAAAGAAGGTTTCTTAAAACAAAAAAAAATGATAAACTATCATCAAGAAATAAAAAAAGGATGCAAAGAATGATCAATCAATTAGCAAAAGAATTTTCAATTAAACCCAAGCAGGTTGAGGATACCATTAAACTCATCGATGAAGGCAACACAATACCCTTTATCGCCCGTTATCGTAAGGAAGTGACCGGCAATTTAAGTGATGCCCTGCTGCGTGAGCTGGATGTGCGTCTCACTTATTTGCGCAAGCTCGATAAACGGAAAGAAGAAATAGTAAAGACCATTGATGAGCAAAAAGCGTTGAGCCCGGAGCTGAAATTAAGCATCGAACAGGCTCAAACCTTGCAGGAAGTGGAAGATTTGTATCTGCCATATAAAAAGAAGAAGAAAACCAGAGCTTCAGTGGCCAGAGAAAAAGGGATTGAACCCCTCGCTCTTAAAATGTTTGAGCAAAGCCTCGATGAGCAGGCGCTTTATAAATTGGCGGAAACTTTTGTCAATCCGCAACTGGAAGTGGCAAGTGCCGATGAAGCGCTGGCAATGGCCCGCGATATCATTGCTGAGGTGATTTCGGACAACGCCACTTATCGCGGTGCCATCCGCAAGATGACCCTGGAAAAGGGGAAGCTCAAAGCATCGGTTATTAAAGGCAAGGAAGCGGAAAGTCCGGAATTTGAAATGTATTATGAATATGAAGAAGCGATTAAAGGGATTAAAGATCACCGCGTCCTGGCTGTTAACCGGGGTGAAAAACGTAAAGTCTTAAGCGTTAAAGTCGTAGCGCCGGTGGAAGCCGTTGAAGACTATCTGTTTAAAGAAAATTTAAAAGACCAATCGGCTAATCTGGTTAAAATGGCCATAGAAGATGCCTATTCAAGGCTGATTGCTCCGGCTATTGAAAGAGAAATCCGGGCGCTTTTAAAAGAACGGGCCGAAGATGGGGCCATTAAGCTCTTTGCCCTCAACTTAAAGAAATTGTTGCTGCAGCCACCTTTTAAAGACAAGGTCACCATGGGTTTTGACCCGGCCTTCAGAACCGGCTGTAAGATTGCGGTACTGGACAAAATGGGGGAAGTCCTGGCTACTACCACAATTTACCCGGTTTTTTCCAAGGGACAGGAGGAAAAGGCGGAAAAAGAACTGCTTGACCTGATCGAAAAATTTAAAGTGGATATCATTGCCATCGGCAATGGCACGGCTTCACGGGAATCGGAACAGTTTGTCGCCAAGGTGATTAAAAAAGCCCAATATCCGGTTTCCTATATTGTGGTCAATGAAGCTGGTGCTTCTGTCTATTCAGCATCGGAACTGGGCACCGAAGAATATCCGGATATCAATGTTTCGCTGCGGGGGGCGATTTCCATCGGTGGCCGCCTTCAGGATCCCCTTTCCGAACTGGTTAAGATTGATCCAAAACACATTGGCGTTGGCCAATATCAGCATGATGTCAATCAGAAGGAGCTGGAGCGGGTGCTGGAAGCAACAGTTGAAGATACAGTAAATAATGTTGGCGTAAATATCAATAGGGCCTCAGTGGCGCTTTTAAAATATGTAGCCGGGGTCAATAAGACCATTGCCGGCAATATTCTTAAATACCGCCAGGAGAATGGTTCTTTTAAAAACCGCAATGAACTTAAAAAAGTTAAAGGCCTAGGAGCTAAAGCCTTTGAACAATGTGCCGGCTTTTTAAGAATTGAAGACGGCGATAATTTGCTTGACAATACCGGTGTTCATCCCGAATCCTATCAATCGGTGGAAAAACTGCTGATTATGAACGGGGTTGACAAAACGAATCTGGGCAAGAGTGAACTGGTGATTAAAAAAAGCTATTCTGACATTGCCAATGAGCTGGGAATTGGTGTGCCGACCCTCTATGATATTGTCAAAGAATTGAGAAAACCTGGCCGCGATCCCAGAGAATCGACTCCTAAACCGCATCTGAGATCCGATGTCTTAAAAATGGAGGATTTGGCGGTGGGAATGGAACTGACCGGAACTGTACGCAATGTCATCGATTTTGGGGCATTTGTGGATATCGGCGTCCATCAGGATGGACTGGTTCATATTTCGCAAATTACGGACAACTTTATTAAACATCCGTCTGAGGCAGTATCTTTGGGGGATGTGGTCAGCGTCAAAGTCATTTCTTTGGATCTGGATCGAAAAAGAATCGGTTTATCGATGATTATGTAAAAAAAAGATTGACACAGGAATAAAATTTTTATAAAATAAAAGGCTTATTCCTTTTTTTTATGGTATAATGAGATTACTATCAATGATGGGAGTGGTTAAATGTACAAAATTGGTGATAAAATTGTCTACCCAATGCACGGAGCAGGCATCATTGAAGCAATCGAAGAGCGTGAGATTTTTGACGAAATAAGTACTTATTACATTATGCAAATTGTTTCAGAAGGGCTGCAGATTTTAATACCGGTGGATAAAGTCGATGAGATTGGTGTTCGGACAGTCGTCGGCAAAGATGATATCTTTGATATGCTCGAGTCCATGAATGCCCCGATGGATGATATGGAAAAAAACTGGAACCGGCGCTATCGTGAGCATCTGGAGCACCTTAAAACCGGGGATATTTTTGAAGTGGCCAAGGTGGTCAAAAACCTGATTCTTTTGGATCGAAAAAAGGGTTTATCAACCGGGGAGAAAAAAATGCTTAACAGTGCCCGAAATTTTCTGGTCAGTGAAATGATCCTGATCGAAAAGCGGGACAAGGATGAAATTGTTGGCATTATCAATAATGCTGTTTGCCAGGAAGTAAGCGAATAAAGAAAAGCCACCGCTATTGTGGCGCAGGTTAACTGCCCATAGTAAAGGTGGTTTTTATATTTTTTGTTAAAAAGTCTGTTATCAGGGTAAAGAATTGTTTAACAGCTTGCTTTTTAAATTGAAGATAATTCCTTAAGAATTAAATGATATAATGACTATTACTATGGAAAGGGGGTGAATAAGAATGCAGAGAATATTTAGGGTGCTGTTTGCGCTGGTTGGTATGCTTCTGGGTGTTGGAGCAGCTAATCTGACGGTGACAAACTCCTGGTTCTTAGAATCGGTAACTTTAAGTACAGAGTTGGAAATTGGTATTTATATTGCGCTTATTTTAATATTTGGTCTTATCTTTTTTATTTTATTTCCGCTGTTTTTAAAAGCGGTGAAACACTTATCTAAAATCATTGAAGGAAGTCTTGAAAATGTGCGGCTGGTCGATGTAAGTTTTGGAATTTTTGGACTGGTGATCGGTCTTTTAATTGCCATGTTGATCAGTATTGCCCTGATGCAAATTCCGATTCCCTGGTTAAGTGGGCTCCTGACCATCGCGATTTATATCGTTCTGGGCTACATCGGTTTTACCATTCCAATGAGGAAAAAGGACGATATTTTGCTGGCTTTTCAGGGTGTGAAAAAAGAAAAGGAATCGACATCTACGGTTGAAACAAAGCGTGGGACAAAAAAGAAAAATTGTCAAATCCCCAAGCTTTTGGATACCAGTGTGATTATTGATGGCCGAATTTTTGATATCTGCCAGACGGGTTTTGTCGAAGGACCGCTGGTGATTCCGGTTTTTGTCCTCAATGAATTACAGTTAATTTCAGATTCGGCGGATGAGCTCAAACGAAATCGCGGTCGACGAGGTCTTGATATCTTAAACAAGATACAGACCGAATTGGACATTGAAGTGCAGATTACCGAAGAGGATTTTGACGATGTCAACGAAGTGGATTCCAAGCTGATTAAACTGGCGAAATCGACAAAAGGCCGGATTATGACAAACGATTATAACCTGAATAAGGTGGCAACCGTCCAGGGGATAGAAGTGTTGAACATTAATGAGCTGGCCAATGCGGTTAAACCAATTGTTTTGCCAGGTGAAGAAATGAAAGTACTTTTAGTTAAAGCCGGAAAAGACAACGGTCAAGCAGTGGCCTATCTGGATGATGGCACTATGATCGTGGTGGAAAATGGCAAACGCTATATCGGCTCTTCGACAGTGGTAATTGTTACCAGTATTTTACAGACCTCGGCGGGACGAATGATTTTTGCCAAACCCAAGCGCTAGCTTTATTGGTGCGGGAATTTCAAAAAATCAAATGAAGAGCATGGCTTTCCGGTTTATCCGTAAGCATGCTCTTTTTTATGGGCAAAGCTGAAAAATTCTTGACTGAAGACAAAGTTAATTGTGGTACCTGAGCACCGACAATTGGCTTTTCAGCTGTCTGCCTCGAGGCGAACAGTTGCCTTAAAAACGCCTATAATTAGCACTTCTCAAATAGGCAACTGTACGAATCCGTGCGCAGACTGCGAAATCCAATTGGTCGGTACGGGGTAAATTTACGCACTGAAGTTTTTCAAAGAATTTGTAATTTAAGCCTATAGAAAGTATAATGAACACAATAAAAAATCTGGAGGAAAGAATGGAACTGCCACAGGCATTTAAGGAAAAAATGAAACAGCTGATGGGACCGGAATACGAGGCGTTTCTTCAGACCTATGACCGAGAAGAGATAAAAGGCATCCGGACCAACACCCTAAAGATCGGATCGGGCGACTTAAAAAAGATCTTGCCCTTTGAGAGCCATCCGGTAGATTGGTGTGAGTCCGGCTTTTATATTGATGCATCAGTGCGGCCAGGAAAAAACCCCTATTATTATGCTGGCCTTTATTATGTTCAGGAACCCACGGCCATGGCAGCGGTGGAAGCCCTGGATGTAAAGCCGGGAGATTGGGTGCTGGATCTGTGTGCGGCACCCGGGGGGAAATCTACTCAGATTGGTGCCAAGCTAAATGGTCAGGGAATGCTTTTATCCAACGAGCTGGTTAATTCCCGAGCCGGTGTTTTATCGACTAATATAGAACGAATGGGGATTGGTAATGTCCTGGTGACCAATGAGTTTCCCGAGCGCCTAGTGTCGGTTTTTTATGAACAGTTCGATAAAATTCTGGTGGATGCGCCCTGTTCGGGGGAAGGCATGTTTCGTAAAGATCCGGGAGCCCTTAACGACTGGAGTCTTGATCGGGTTGACCGCTGTGTCGGCAAACAGGAAAAGATCCTTGAGTCAGCTAGTCGGCTCTTAAAACCGGGTGGGCTTTTGGTTTACGCTACCTGCACCTTTTCGCCGGAGGAAAATGAACAGGTGATCGAAGATTTTTTGAATAAGGAGCCTTTTTCACTGGAAGCCATCAATCTCAATGGTCTGACGGACAGGGGCAATCCGGACTGGTCTAAGAATAAGCTAAATGATTTGGACAAAACCCTGCGGATCATGCCCATGCATGTAAGGGGAGAAGGGCATTTTATCGCCCGGATGCGTAAAAATGCGGCCAGTCAGGACTTGGGCAGCCGTCTTAAAGCGACGCCCAAAGAGCGCTTTAAAAAAGCTGTCCGTCAGGATTTAAAAGATTTTGAAAGTTTTTTGGCCGACTTGATCAGACCGGACAGCCGGGAAAACCTGCTTGATAATCTGTACCTTTCAGGAGAACATCTCTATCTGTTTCCCAAGGGCGTCACGGTTGAAACAATCAGCGCCTTAAAGGTGCTCAGGCCGGGTCTGCATCTGGGAACGCTTAAGAAAAACCGTTTTGAACCCTCTTATGCGCTGGCCATGTATCTTAAAGAAGCCATGGTTTTAAAAAGCTGTGAGCTGGAAACCGAAGCGTTGGCCTATCAGTATTTAAAAGGGGAAGTCATTGAAAAAGAAGCAGAATCCGGGTGGATTCTTTTAACCTATCAGGGCTATCCCCTTGGTTTTGGCAAAGCCAGTGAAAAAATGATCAAGAATCATTATCCAAAGGGTTTGAGAATTCGCAAAAAGTAAGGAAAAACCTGTTAGGAGAGAAAAATTTATGATAAAATCAAGTATTCATAAAAGTGCGATGATTGATGAAACAGCAAGTTTAGGCCAAGGAATCTTTATTGGCGCCGGTGTGATCATTGGTGCGGGTGTAAAAATTGATGAAGGCTGCAGATTGGGAACAGGTGTGATCATTGAGCGGGAAAGCCATTTGCAGAAAAATGTCATCGTTGATCCGGGGGCGATTATTGGTGCTGGTGTTGAGATCGGAAATGATACAAAGATCGGTATGGGGGCAAAAATTGCTGAGCAGATTAAAATTGCCCCGGATTCGGTCATCAAAATTGGCGAAATCGTCTTGAAAGATATGGTCTACAAGATGGTCTTTAAACGGGGAGCATGGATTTATCGTGAAGATGAGCTGAATAATAAAAAGTGAAAGAGGGGATTTTATGAATCAGCAGGAATTTTTGGTGTTAAGAAACGCTATTGAAAAAAAAGAGAAAATACTAGTATCGGGTTGCTTGTTGGGAATGAAAATAAATTATAAGGAAGAAGGCTCACTGGTGCAAGAGCTGCTGCAACTCATGTTAAAAGGACAGGCTATTGCTGTTTGTCCGGAAGTGCTGGGGGGGCTGCCCACCCCCAGACCTTGTTCTGAAATAAGAAATGTTGATGGAGAACAAAAGGTTTTTAACGAAAAGGGTGAGGATGTGACTGAAAGATTTAAACTTGGCGCTGAGCGGGCTTTGGATACGGCGAAAGTCACCGGGGCAAAAATTGCGGTGATGAAAAGCAACAGCCCATCTTGCGGCAGCGGCAGAATTTATGATGGCAGCTTTACCGGTAAGAAAATTAAAGGCGATGGCATCACTGCCGCCTTGTTAAAGGAAAACGGCATTATTGTTATTTCTGAAGAAGAATTTTTGGAATGCATTCAATAAATGAAGGAGTAAGACTTATGGGAAATAAGCTCAATCTGGGCCTTGTTTTTGGCGGTCAGTCGGGAGAACATGAGGTCTCATGTGTTTCGGCTTATAATGTGCTAAAGGTTATCGATCCAGAAAAGTATCATGTCACCACTATTGGCATTACTAAAAAAGGAAAATGGTATCTTTATGCCGGAGACTATGAAAAAATAAAAGATGGTTCATGGGAAGAGGATATCATGCATCTGACTGGTGATTTTTCCTTTTTTGCCGATCCGATTTTTTCAAATATCGATGTTTTTTTTCCGGTTCTTCACGGTCCCATGGGTGAAGACGGCACCATTCAGGGGGTCTTTGAAATGCTCAATAAACCCTATGTGGGCTGCGGCGTCTTAAGCTCGGCAGTCGGCATGGACAAGGTTTTTTCCAAGGTCATGTTTGAAAGCGTGGGCATTCCCACCGGCAAATATTTTTATTTCCGGGAAAATCAATGGCAAAAGGAAAAAGAGATTTTGGTTGATCAGGCGGAAAAGGCGCTGAGCTATCCGATCTTTGTAAAGCCTGCCAATATGGGTTCCAGTGTCGGTATCAGTAAAGCCCATGATCGCGAAGAGCTGCTGGAATCAGTGGAACTGGCCCTGGTCTTTGATCATAAAATAATTCTGGAAGCCTTTGTGAAAGGCCGGGAAATTGAATGTGCGGTCCTGGAAGAGGATGGTCAAGTTAAGGCTTCTATTCCCGGGGAAGTCATTCCCTCCAAAGAGTTCTATGACTATGAAGCCAAGTATTCCGACCAGGAAGATTCAAAGGTTGTGATCCCGGCCCAGATTGATGAAAAAGCCCTGGAGAAAATAAGAGCCTACGCTGTTAAAGCTTTTGAAGCCATTGAAGGGTCGAGTTTGTCGCGGGTTGACTTTTTCCTGACTGACAATAACGAAATTTTTATTAATGAAGTCAACACCCTGCCGGGCTTTACCAATATCAGCATGTATCCCAAGATGTGGGAAGCGACGGGGATTGATTATAAGGACTTGGTGGAGCGGATCATTGAGTCAGCTAAAAGAAAACGGGTCACAGTTCAGGTATAGTTATCGGGGAATAAAAGGGATTAATTGAAATTTAAGAAAAGAACGAAAATTTCTTGATTAAACGATCAATCAATGGTTTAATAGTGTGAGATTAAATCCAAGGAGAAAAAATGACTGAGGAAAGAAAAAATGTATGGTTATCCATTTCAGGAACCGTTAAAAATGAAGAAGAAAAAAAGGATACCATGGAGTTTCTCACAGAGGGTCAGTTTTATAGAGAATCCGATCGACTATGTGTAACTTATTCGGAGTCGGAAGTATCCGGTATGGAAGGAACAACCACAACGGTTTGTCTGGATGGCCAGAAAGTTTCGGTGATTCGTCTGGGTACCACTAATTCGGTGATGGAATTTGAGACAGGGAAAAGAAATACCACCTGGTACTCAACGCCCTATGGCGATGTGGCCATGGGAATTCTGACCAAGGATGTCTTTGTTAATTACAATGACCGAAGCGAACCCACCAAGGTGATGATTGATTATAATATTGAAATTGAAGGCGTGGTTAATTCTGAGAATGTCTTGAATATTAATATAACCCAGTAG
This sequence comes from Eubacteriaceae bacterium ES2, assembly GCA_031222025.1. Taxonomy (GTDB): domain Bacteria; phylum Bacillota; class Clostridia; order Eubacteriales; family Eubacteriaceae; genus Acetobacterium. Next base: position 186,569 of record CP130740.1, read on the forward strand.
AAATGCTAACAGGAGAAGCAGCGCTTCTCCTTTTATATCTTTAAGATGCCAGGATGAAAGGAATTAAGAATGTACATACGGGAAAAGTTAAGTGCGGAAATTAAAAACATTATTGCTCAGGGACTTGATAAAACCCTGGAATCCGGTGCTTTTAGCATCGATGAGAAACCGGAAATATTTTTGGAAATTCCCAGAGAAAAAAACCACGGTGATTATTCCACCAATATTGCCATGCAATTGCCTAAGCAGGCAAAAAAAGCACCTCGTTTTATTGCAGAAGCGCTGATAGAAAATCTGGATATCGAAGGCACATCGGTTGAATCGGTGGAAATTGCCGGCCCCGGCTTTATTAATTTCAGATTAAAACCACAGTGGCACTATCAGGCCCTGGAAGAAATTAAAAGTTTGGCTGACCAATACGGTAAAAGCAAAAAGCATGCCGGCAAAACCTATAATTTGGAATTTATTTCGGCTAATCCCACCGGTCCTATGCACATGGGTAATGCCCGTGGCGGTGCCATTGGGGATATTCTGGCATCGATTGCCGCCTGGTCAGGTTATGATGTGACCAGGGAGTTTTATATTAATGATGCCGGTAACCAGATTGCCAAGTTTGGCGATTCCTTAGATGCCCGCTATCGGCAGCTTTTGGGCGAGGACATTCCTTTTCCGGAAGACGGCTATCAGGGTGAAGATATTACCGACCATATGCGGGATTTTATTGCCATCAACGGTAACGGTTATCTGAAATGGGAAGAAGCTGACCGTAAGAAAGTGCTGATTGAGTATGCCCTTAATAAAAATCTGGATAAGATGAAAGACGATCTGGGCGCTTATGGGATCAATTATGATGTCTGGTTCTCGGAACAGAGCCTTTATGACAGTGGCGCCATTGATGAAACGATCAAGGTTTTAAAAGAAGGCGGCTACGCCTATGAAGAAAACGGTGCCCTGTGGTTTAAAGCGACAGCCTTCGGCTCAGAAAAAGATGATGTGCTGATCCGTGCCAACGGTCTGCCCACCTATTTTATGGCCGATATTGCCTATCATATGAATAAATTTGTTGACCGTCAATTTGACCGCTGCGTCAACGTCTGGGGAGCAGATCATCACGGTCACGTGGCGCGCCTCAAAGGTGCTTTAACGGCTGTTGGAGTGAATGCCGACAATTTTGAAGTGGTGATTATGCAGCTGGTGCGTTTGTTGCGCGATGGTGAAGTGGCCAGAATGTCTAAACGTAAAGGCAAAGCCATTGCCCTGACCGATCTGATTGAAGAAGTTGGCGTGGATGCCACCCGTTTCTTCTTCAACCTGCGTTCGCCGGATTCCCATTTTGATTTTGATCTGGATCTGGCCATCGAGCAGTCCAATGATAATCCGGTCTTTTATGTCCAGTATGCTCATGCTCGCATCTGCAGTATCCTGCGTCAGATGGATGAAGCGGTGAACATGGATGAAACAGTCAATTATGCCTGCCTGGTTGAAAAGGAAGAAATGAATCTGCTGGAAATTCTGTCTGATTTCCCCGAAGAAATTCTGATTGCCGAAGAAAAAATGGACCCCAGCCGAATTACCCGTTACACCATCGATCTGGCCGCCGGTTTCCATAGCTTCTATAATGCATGCCGCGTTCGGGTTGAGGATGTTGAGCTGATGAAAGCCCGTGTTCATTTGATTAAAGCAGTCCGTCAGGTATTACAAAACGCTTTGGGAATTCTAGGTGTTGAGGCACCGGAGCGGATGTAAATGCAGCCCGAAACTACGATTTTTAACCGAACCGAAAAACTGATTGGCAGCCAGGGGCTGGATCAGCTTAAAAAAGCCCGGGTCATCCTGTTTGGGGTTGGTGGTGTCGGCTCCTTTGTGGCTGAAGGTTTAATCCGAAGTGGGGTCGGTTCGCTGACGATTGTCGATAAGGATATCATTGATAGGACTAACTTAAATCGGCAGATTATGGCGACAATGGAGACCATTGGCATGGTTAAGGTAGAGGTGATGGCCAAAAGGCTTTTATCCATTAATCCGGATGCCCAGATCAATCCCATCCACCAGTGTTATAACCAAGCGTGCGTTGAGCAATTTGACCTTTCTGACTATGATTATGTGGTGGATGCCATTGACATGGTTTCGGCCAAAATCAGTCTGATTGTTGAAGCTAAAAAAGTCAACGTGCCGGTGATTTCCTCGATGGGAACAGGCAATAAGCTGGACCCGTCAAGATTTGAAATTACTGATTTGTATAAAACATCTGTTTGTCCACTGGCTAAAGTGATGCGCAGAGAGCTTAAGAGCCGTGGCATAAAAGACTTAAAAGTGCTTTACTCCACCGAAGAACCAGTCATCAGAGAAACGCCTCCGGGCAGCATTGCATTTGTGCCATCGGTGGCGGGTTTACTGATTGCCGGTCAGGTGGTCAGAGATTTGTTGAAAGTATAGCCTTATTTTCTATGAATTTTATACTTGCAATTTGAATAAAGATCTGATAGGATAATGACAAGTTCTTAAATCAGTTTAAGAATTGCAGATTCAGTCGAGTCTGTTTATAATGTAGGTTATAAAGAAAGCCGGGAACATGAGGTTCTATTAGGCGAGATGAAAATCACACAGGAATCCGGGTGAAAATCCCGAACAGATGCGCTACCGTGACTGCCGCAAGGCACCAGTCGGGAACTGTTTCTTTATAACGGACTTTACCTTACGCAGAGAGGGAAAGTTAACACTGCCGTTCCACAGCATTTTCTGGGATCACAGTCAGAGTCAAAATGACTCTTTGATTGTGGTCCCTTTTTGCGTGAAAAATGAAGCCGTGCGAAGACGGTTGGTGTTCTTAGTGGGAGAAAGCTCGCTTTTGGACGCTAAGAACGCCAACGGGCTTCATAGGGCGAAGCCCTCGACGAGTGAAGCGATAGCGGAACGAGTGGCACAGCTTCATTTTTCACCTCGGTAAGTTCAATGCACAGCTAAACGGCAGCAAGCGATCTTAGAAAACAGAATAAAAATTTTAAGTTTCTCTAAAAAACAAAGAGGTGCAAAATGGACATTAAAAAAAGAAATGAACTGCATCAGGTTTAAATAAATGCGAGATCAAAAAAGTCGTTGTATGGCTTATAAAACAAAACTAATTGTTGCCTTAACTGTGGCGCAAGTATTGGGTTATTTAATTGGGACTTGGGCTGTAAAAAAAATCAATCATAACATTAATATATTTTCAAATAAGGAAATATTTTTTCAATATTTGTTTAGCGACATACTACCTTGTTTAGTTGTGTCACTACCAATAAGTTTGATTATCGTTATGTTATTATTAGCTAAAAAAGATAGTCGTTGAATGAACAGTTATAACAAAGCCTAGGTTACCGAAAACGGCAGCAAGCGATCCTAGAAAACATAATAAAAACTTTAAGTTTCTCTAAAAAAACAAAGAGGTGCAAAATGGCAATTAAAAAAGAAGTGAACTGTACCTGCCCTGAATGCGACAGAGTCTTTATATCAAAAGGCTACGAAATCGTTAACGGCAGTGTGGACGAGCACTTGAGACAAGCGGTAGTGACCGGCAGAATTTTTGATTTTACCTGTCCCAACTGCAATCATATCTTTCGACAGCTTTATGCCACCGCTTATCAGGACATGGAAAAGCAAGTGATGATTTTTCTGGATCTTGGGGATCATGACTGGTCAGAAAAAATAGCGGAAACAAAAGCCCTTTTCCCTAACTATTCCTTTCGGGTGGTCAGAGACATGATGGCCTATATTGAAAAAATTCATATTTTTTCGGCAGGCTTAAATGATAAAGTCATTACTTATCTGGAAGCATATATTAAAAAGAGTATGGTTGATCGCAAGGCTGAAACGGGTATTGAGCCAAGTCAGGTGCTTTTTGATTCCCTGCATGGCTCAAAAGGCCTGATTTCTTTTGGGGTTCTCAATCCCCAGAAAAAAAGAGTGATGATTGATACGCCAATTACAGATTATCAGCATCTTTTAAATCAGAGTGCGATAAAAGAACGTTTTAGCGAAAAGGATGATGATTACTTCATCGATGAAGGCTGGGTAAAACGGCTGGAGATGGGGTAACGGATACCTAAAAATCTGACTCATATAATCACAATCACAACGAAGGAAAAACGGCCAAGCAGATTCCAGAACGCGGAGGGAGGTGAAAGGGATTGGCGCAGATAAACGGGCCGCCATCAGCGACGGGGAAAATTTAATGAGGTGAAAAGCGGTGAGAGGGCAAAGAAAAGCCCCCGGAATTTGCAGATTCCGGAGGCGGTGACAAAACGTCATATTAAAACAGATACTTTAATTTACCCTCTATTGGCAGAAATGTCAAGGTTCAAATTTTATGAAAAATAAAAAAATGATGGAGGAAGTAAAAATGACTAAAGAATTCGGTTTAAAACGGAATAAAGTATTAATGGCAGGTTCAGCTGCAATTTTAACCGCGGCACTGGTGGCAATACCGGGCTTAAACAGTATCGCCAAGGCAGATACCGAGTATACCCTTTATGTGGCTGTGGACCAGTCGGTACTGGGCGGATCAGCTTTGATTGAACCAGTTGCTTATACCACTGATGACACCTCAAAAACCGTTGGTCAGATTTTAGATGCAGTAAAAGGCGATGCAACACTGAATATTGTTGATTCAACCTACGGTGACTATCTGGCAGGGGTTGGTGTTGCTACTGATCCGACATCGGTAACTTATGATTTGTCTACTTATCCCATGACTTCAACCCTGACTACCGGTGCAACAGATGCCCATATGATCAATACCAATTGTAACGATCAGATGCTGTCCGAAAAAGAATTTACCAGTCAGTCAGGCTGGATGTTTGCAATTGACAGCCAGACGCATAATGCAGATTATTCGGTATATTATTCAATGGATACGACCATTGCCGATCTTTTAAGTAATGGTGTATTAGATGCCACCAATACCGATGCCACCATCCGTTGTTACTATTCTTTGAATATGGGTGCTGATTTGGGAATGGCCAATAGCTCTTACCTGCCAACCAATGCAGCAACTTATAATTCAACTTACAATACCTGGGCCTTTGACTGGAATACCACTACTTCTGTAGCAAATACCTTTGATATGGCCAACAAGGATGAACTGGTTGCCGTGATGGCGGAAGACCCGACGAATGCTGCTTATGATGATGCTTTAACGGTTTTGAATGATGTGGATGCGACAAATGCAGAGGTTGCACTGGCAATTTCTGATATGACTGAATAATGTATTTATTAAAAGAGAGAAGCACCAGCTTCTCTCTTTTTTATATCCGAATTCAGAGCATTGCAGAGCGACGCGTAGTTCTGCAATGTTCTGATAAAACAATAGCAGAGTGAGGAGAATAATGGATAAGATACAAAATATAAACAAAGGATTTCGGTCGGTATTCGGGCTAGTTCTGATGCTATGCCTGCTTCTAGGTCTCTTTCCAGCAGCGGTTTCGGCGGCGGAAGATACCTGGGACCCGGACAACGGCAGTTATGTGATTTCAACGGCGGCGGATCTCAATGCCTTCCGATCCAGTATAACAGCTGATAATTCCTATACCGGAATTACTGTGACATTAGGAAATGATATTGAGATTGAAGCATCGCAGACCTGGGATACAATAGTGAATGCGCCTTTTGAAGGTGTTTTCGACGGTAAAGGATACACGATTAAAGGGTACAACGATGGTACAAACCGTGCATTGATCTATACGATTGGTGAAACGGGGCAGGTTATAAATCTTAATATAGAATATAATGTTCAGTCAGGTGTTAACCAGGGAGGAATTGTATACTATTTGCAGGGTGTAATGGACAGTTGTAGCGTTTCCGGCTCAGTTAATACCAGTAAGCCAATGAGTGGAATTGCCTATAAGGTTTTTAATGTTGGTACCTTGAAAAACAGTTACAGCAGTATTAATATTATATCGTCTAGTTCGGAAGCCGATGGAATTACCCGAACCATACAAGGTAAGGTTGAAAACTGCTATACAACAGCAACCTTGTCGGCAACAACAAAAATAAAAGCAATTGGTGAACTTTACCCTGATTATGAAACGTGCAGTGCAAGCAATTGTTACTATATCGATACGATTGCGGTAACGGATACGACAGTAGAGGGAGGGACGGCCAAAGCCGCCGACGAACTCAAAAGCCAAGCGACCTATACGGACTGGGATTTTGACACCGTCTGGCAGATTGACACATCCGTTAATGACGGTTACCCGACCCTGCGCCAGACCAGTGAGGTTGTGGGCAAACAGACGGTTGAGCTTAAAGCCGTTATTACGGTTGCAGACAAGCAGGTGACAGATGAAACGATTGAAGAATTAACAACAAAAGCATCTAAGGCCACTTTTTTGCTGCCGGACTTTACCGTAAAGCTGGTGCCGGTGGATGAAAGCTTTGATGCCGGCATTGTTGATACCTATCATGTTACCCTGAACAAGAAAGACAGCTATACGGCAGATAGTGTTTTCACCGGTCAGGAAGTTAAAAACATGGTCCTGGATGATACTAAAATTAATACCATGATTAGAGCTGGCAATATGGATTTCAGCTATGATGCCAATGACCTTTATGCTTTTGAAGTCTTTACCGATGCCGGATATCTCTTGTCCTATGAAGCCAATACCCCCAGCTTTACCTTTAACGGGGATACCACCCCGCCGACGGATGAGGAAAAGGCCGCTATTTTAGATGCGACCAAAGCCAGTATCAAAAGTCAGATTGCCGAGTACATTCCGGAAGGCGGGCTGCCGGCGGAAACAGATTCAGGAAGTTTGGATTCCTGGCTGATTTTTACAGCAGCCCGGGCCGGCTACAACTTCGATATGGCCGGTTGCTACAAACGGTATGTGGCATTATATCAAAGTGGCAAGGGTACCTACAATGCCAAGGATGTCCTGGCCATTACCGCCATGGGTTACGATGCCCGAAATGTGGGCGGCTATAACCTGATTGAAAAGATAAATGGCGGCGGTTCCTGGTTTGGTCCACAGGTTTGCAACTTTGCCATGAACTCCTATAAGTACGGCGAAGACGGCTGGGATACGGAACGAATTCATGAGTTGGCAGCAGGGGTCTTAAACGGCTCCAGCGGCGATAATGGCGAAGGCAGTCAATCCGCAGGGATCGACATGTACGTTATGCAGTCCCAGCCCATTGCCGCCTATTATAACCCGGATGCGGTTGAAGGCGACGAGTTCTATGATGTCAAGCAGGCCATGGAAACAGTGATCTTTCCTTATCTTTCGGGGATGCAGGGTTACACCGGGACCTTCTACAGCGGAATGGTCTACGGCAATCCCTGGTCAACGGCCCAGGCGGACATTACGCTGGGCATGTCAGGAGTCGATATCTTTGACACCATGTTTATTAAAAACGGCTTTACCCTTTTAAGTGATTTAAACGGCAGTACTGGCTTTGGCAGTGATGTTGCCCAGTGTGCCCGGGGCTATGAAGCCATGGTGCGGGCGGCGGAAGGCCGCAACCAGATCTTTGACTGCACCGATGTGTTAAACTCGACGGTTCTGCTTAACAATGCCATTGCCGCCCTGCCGGATGCGGATGCCATTACCAGCCTGACCAAGGCGGATGCCCAGGCGAAACTGGCGGCAGTGGATACGGTATTAGGCACCAACAATCCGGGCTTTACAGAGGCGCAGCTGGCAACGGTTGACATGACCAAATATAATGCCGTTAAAACTAAGCTGGAAAGTGGGGAGATTCCGGATGTCGATGCAGCGACCCAGGCGGTCATCGATGCAATCACAGCTTTACCGGCGGCAGATGCCATTATTCTGGACAACGAAGCAGCAGTAACAGCCGCCAGAAGCGCATATACGGCCTTGACGGATGACCAGAAAAAACTGGTCAATGCTGACCTGGTTTCTAAACTGGAAGCGGCGGAAACGGCCATTGATAATCTGAAACCGGATTCCGGTACGGTCACCTTTGATGTGGAACGCTTTACTGTCGGTCAGGGCTTCTTTAAAGAGCCGGTCACCATGGCCTACACCAAAGGCGATACGGCCATGACCCTGCTTGAAAAGGCCGTTGGAGCCGACAATCTGGTTTTCAGTTCCGGCTATATGACGGCCATTAAGGGGACTGATGCCGGTTCAGACAGTGTGGTGATTCCGGATTATATTGTAACTTTAGGTGGCGCTAATACCGATGCTGCCAAAACTACCGGCAACAGCCTGGCCGACAGCGCTTTGGGCAGCGGTTCCTACAGCAGTCAGAGCGGCTGGATGTATCTGGTCAACAATGAAAGTGCGACAGTGGGAATGGGTGACTATCAGGTCAATGACGGAGATGTGATCCGCATTGCCTTCACCTATTACGGCTATGGTGCTGATCTGACCGGTTATGTTTTTGGTGAAACCGAAGCCAAGGTTGTCATCGGCAACCGGGATGCTCTGATGAAAGCCCTTGCGGCCGTCAACAGCGCGGATAACCGGGATACTCTACTGGAAAACAGCGATGTCAAGAGTACCTACGACAATGCCCTTGCTATAGTGGCGGATATGACCAAAACAACCGATCAAACCCAGGCGGCAGCGGATGCGCTGACGCAGGCCGTATTAGCGGCCAATGGTGGCTCGGCTGCCGACCAGCAGGCGGCGGACGCAGTGACAGCCCTGATTGCCAAGCTGCCTAAAACCGTTACCCTGGAAAATGCTACAGCGGTGGCGGAAGCCAGAACGGCTTATGATGCCTTAACCGGAGACCAGCAAAAGCTGGTGACCAACTTAAGCATCCTGACAGCAGCGGAGGCAAAAATTGCTGAACTCAACAGTGCCGCCAATCAGGCGGCGGCGGATACGGTTAAGGCAAAAATAACGGACCTGCCGGCAACCGACAAACTGACGCTGGTTGACAAATCGACCGTAACGGCAGCCAGAGCGGCTTATACAGCTTTGACGGCGGACCAGCAGAAGCTGGTCACCAATTTAAGCACGCTGACAGCGGCGGAAGCAAAAATCACCGCCCTGGAACAGGCCGTCATTGATCAGGAAAAAGCGGATGCGGTAACCGCGTCAATCACCGCTTTGCCGGCAACGACCGCCATGAGCTTAAGTGATCAGGCCAAGGTGGAAGCAGCCAGAACGGCCTACAATGCCTTAAGCGATGTCCAGAAAAAACTGGTCACCAATTTAAGCACCCTGACGGCGGCGGAAACAAAAATCGCCGAACTGGTTAAAGCCCAGACCAAGACCATTACCATTGACGTGGAACGCTTTACCATCGGCCAGGGCTTCTATGTTGAACCGGTCACCTTAAGCATCACCGACGGCATGACTGCTCGAGACGCCATTGAAAAACTGCTGGGAGCAGACAACCTGGTTGGGGAAGTCGGCTACCTGCGGGCAGTGGTTGGCGCCGATACCGGCAGCGTTGCCATTCCGGATTATATTGTGGATACACTTGGCGGCGGCGATACCGATACGGCCATGGCCTACGGACAAAAATACACCGGTTCGACCCTGGGTGAATTTGACTACAGTCATGATTCGGGTTGGATGTATCTGGTCAACAATGAAACCCCAAATGTGGGAATGAATGCTTATACGCTGGAAGAAGGTGATGTGCTGCGGCTGGCCTTTACCTACTGCGGCTACGGCGAAGATCTGACAGGACTGGAGTATGGCACCAACAAAGTACTGGTCAGCATTGCCAACAAGGACAACCTGCTTAAGCAGATTGCAGTGGTCAACGGCAACAAGATCGCCTACCTGAAAGACGAAGCGGTCAACACCGCCTATAACAGTGCCATGACGGTGGTCAGCAACATGACAGCCACCCAGAAAGCAACCAACGATGCAGCAAGTGTATTGGCGAAAGCAATTGCCGCCTTTGTTCCGGATGATGACGACCAGACCCTGGCTGATGCGGTGACCGCCAAGATTGCGGCGCTGCCGGCGGCAGATAAACTGAAACTGACGGATAAATCGACGGTTACTGCTGCCAGAGCGGCCTATGACAGCTTGACGGAAACCCAGAAAGCGCTGGTTACCAATTTAAGCACCCTGGTGGCAGCGGAAACCAGGATTAAACAGCTCGAGGATGACACCCCGGTAGCCAAAGACGAGGCGACGGGAATTGAAATGACTGGCTTTGAAGAGGGCGTGGGCCTGGTTGTCGGAGATCTCAGCGGCAAGGAAGATGTCGAGGCGGCAGCGCTTGCGGCAGCTGAGAAAAAAGGCCTGACCGGTTCAGCGATTATCTCGCTTTATAACATCAAACCGGATCTGACCGCTGACGAGCTGGCAGCCTTTAATGCGGATGCCAATTCAAAAGCCGTTTTGACCATGCCGATTCCGGATGATAAACAGGGATATGAAGCCTATATGATTTATCATCTTAAAGAAAGCGGCGAAGTTGAATGGATTACCCCGGAAATTTCAGCTGACGGCAAATCGCTGATCTTCACAGTCAGTGAATTTTCAACCTTTGGTATTGTGGTGGAAGACGATGAACCGGCTCCGGATACCGATGTGCCCACAATCTCCTATCAGACCCATGTTCAGAATGTTGGCTGGCAGCGAGAAAAGACCAACGGTGCCTTATCCGGAACACAAGGCCAGAGTTTAAGGCTGGAAGGCATTCGTATTAATGTCGGCGCCGATGATGTGGGTGTGGCATACCAGACCCAGATCGAAAATATCGGCTGGCAGGAAACAAAATATGACGGTGATCTGAGCGGAACAGAAGGCCAGGGTTTAAGGCTGGAAGGCATTCGCATCAATTTAACGAGTGACGATGCTGATCAATACGATATTTATTACCGGGTTCATGCCCAGAATTTCGGTTGGATGGATTGGGCCAAGAATGGCCAGGATGCTGGAACGGAAGGCTTTGGCGATCGACTGGAGGCCATCGAAATCAAGCTGGTTAAAAAAGCCGGCGCGGCACCTGGCGAAACCGCTTGCCCCTTTGCCACCAATAATATCAGCGTTTCTTATCAGACCCAGATTCAGAATGTCGGCTGGCAGGGGATCAGATCTTGCGGCGCTTTAAGTGGAACGGAAGGTCAGGGTTTAAGGCTGGAAGGCATTAAAATTAATACGAATACAAGCGGTTATGATGTGGGTGTGACCTATCAGACCCACATCGAAAATGTCGGCTGGCAGGCAGAAGTGTCAGACGGATCTTTAAGCGGAACGGTCGGCCAGAGTTTAAGGCTGGAAGGCATTAAAATAAACCTGACCGGTGAAGATGCCGATCTTTGTGATATTTATTATCAGGTTCATGCGCAGAATGTCGGCTGGATGGGCTGGGCGAAGAACGGTGAAGCGGCCGGAACCGAAGGTTTTGGCTACCGTCTTGAAGGTATCCACATTGTGGTGGTGCCAAAAGGTCAGGCAGCACCGGGTTCAACGGCGAACGCCTTTACCAGCAGTCATTAAAAAAGCAAGGTGGCGGCAGATTTCTGCCGCCCCATACAAAGAATGTGTTTGTTGAAACATGACCAAATCCGATAATGGGGTTTGGTGATGTGAAAATAATAATTCAAGAAGAAGGGGTTAAAAAATGAAAACAAAATTAGGAAGCGGTTTTAAGCTGCTGGCTTTAAGCATCTTGTGTCTGATTTTAACTTTTTTTGGAATCAGCCCGGTTTATGCTGCCGGTAGCAGTCAGACGATAGCGGTCAAAGTGGTTTTTGATATTGAGGATAAGGTGGTTCCGGATTCAAATATCAATGAAGACAGCCAAGAATTTCTAAAGGCGGATTATACGACAAAAATTGTAGCTGCCGATGGCAGCTCTGAAACCCAGGCGCTGATTGACAAAAGCGGTGCCAAACTGGTATTGATGTCAGGGACGCTTAGAAATCCCTTGACTTTCAGCGGCATTGCAACAGAAGCCTATGATTTTAACGAGGCGATTCCAGCGCTTTTAAATCAGTATTATATTGAGTACGATGCTGCCAAATTAGGCGGGAAAACACTGAGTTACTGGTATGAAGATGAACGTCAACCGCAAGATGGCGTGGATTTTTCCGCCAACCAGCCGGCCTTTATCAATAACAGCAATGCAAGTTCGCCGTCTGATTCAGAACAGAATGCGCTGATTGCAAAAACGGAAAACTATATTCAGGATTGTCTGGAATATCGGTTGCCGGCAAACACATCGGGTCATGATGCAGTCTTTGGAACGACCAGCCAAGCCTATGGGTCCTGGCTGATTTTTACCGCCGCAAGAGCAGGTTATACGCCTCATACTGGCTTTAATAATGAATGCTTTGTGGCTTTTGAAGAAAAGTACAGTCAATCGGGCAAGCTTGACAGCAGCGGACAACCGCTGAACGAAGGCTTTGATGCCAATGAGGTGGCAAAAGATGTGCTGGCAATAACGGCGATCGGTTATGATGCTCGGGATGTTGGCGGCTACAATCTGATTGAAATGCTGACTAACGGAAAAAATCCTTCAGAAGGTTATTTTGTGAATCAGGTCAGCCAATTGGCACTGTCATCAGCCAATTATCTGCCGGACCGAGACTTAAGCTATATTCATGAACTGGCTGCCAATGTTTTAAGTGGTTCGGTCAGTCATTCCGATCCGCTGATTGATATGTATGTGATGGAGTTTCAGCCGATTGCTGCCTATTACGACCCAAATGCAAAATCCGGAGATGAGTTCTATGATGTAAAACAGGCCATGGAGACAGTGCTCTTGCCTTATTTTTCAAGAATGCAGGGTTACACGGGACTCTTTTACAGCGGAATTGATTATAATAATGCCTGGTCTAATGCCCAGAGCTTCATTTTGCTTGGCATGAGCCGTGTCGATCTTTTTGATGAGGATTATATTAAAAACGGTTATTCCATGTTTGATCTCTTGCCGGACAAGACACTGTCATTTTCGGCTGATGAAGGGCAGATTGCCAGAGGTTATGAAGCGTTGGTGCGTTCCTATAAGGGTGAAAATCAGCTTTTTGACTGCAGCGATGTTGCCTCAACCGTACCGATAACGACAGCCATTTTATCTTTGCCGGATACTATCAATTCAGCAAACAAAGCGGCTGTTGAAGAACAGATCGCAGAAATTGATGCATTGAATACGAAAACAGCTTTAAGTGACGCACAAAAAGCCACTATCGATTGGTCTGCTTATACTGCGGCAGTTGAAAAGCTGAAAACAGTAGCAGATGAAGACCCGGCCGACGATCCGGCAGATGAAACACCGACGGTGACTTTTTCAGTCGAAAAATTTTCGCTTGGTCAAGGTTATTATGTTGAACCGGTTGAAGTTGCTATTGAAAGTGGAGATACAGGGATTACTTTACTGAATCGTGTCATGGGAGAGGGGAGTCTCCTGTGGAAAAATAATTATCTGGTTGGGATTTACGGTGCCCAGGAAGGAACGGTTAATGTGCCGCAAGCCATTTCAAACATGCCATCCCATCCGGATTTTGGTGCGGCACCGACAACGGAGTCGGCTCTGAGTGAGGGATTAATCGATGCCAGCCGTCTGTCGGAAAAAGACTATAGCCCCATGTCCGGTTGGATGTATTCGGTCAATAACGATTTTCCAGGTTATGGTTTTGATGGTTATAGCCCTCAAGATGGCGACGTGATCCGGGTGCAGTTTACCCTGTGGGGATATGGTGCGGACCTGGGCGAGGATTTTGAAGGTGGTATGACCCCGATTAATACAGCCGATAAAACTGAATTGACGAAACTATTAGGTGAAATTAACAGCAGTGGTAAAAAAGCCGCTTATCTGCAGGACAATGATTTTAAATCGGCATACGAAACAGCTTTGACCATGATGCAGAATTTTGAAGCGACAGCTAAAAGTGTTAATGAAGTATGTGAAAATTTAAAATCAAGTATACCGGATGTTGATGATCAGGAAACGGTCAGCTGCACTTATCGTACTCATGTACAGAATGTGGGTTGGCAAAACTGGGTCAGTGATGGTGCCATGAGCGGAACATCTGGCCAGGGATTGCGACTGGAAGGGATTGAAGTCAAGCTGGATACCACGGCGGATCTGGGCATTCGATACAAAACGCATGTGCAGAATATCGGTTGGCAGGACTGGGTCAGTAATGGGACGATGAGCGGAACCGAAGGGCTTTCCTATCGCCTGGAGGCCATTCAGATTGAACTGACCGGTGCTGACGCTGACAAGTACGATGTTTATTATCAGGTACACGCCCAGAATGTCGGCTGGATGGGCTGGGCCAAGAACGGTGGACAATCTGGAACGGCTGGCTTTGGCTATCGTCTGGAAGGAATCCACATTGTTGTGGTGCCAAAAGGTCAAGCGGCACCGGGTTCGACGGACAATGCCTTTATCAGCCAGTAAAGAAAAAAAGAAAAAGTAGAAAAAATTTTAAAAGATATTGCAATTTCTGATTTCTGGTGCTAAAATTTAATTAGTATCAAATTATATTTATGCACACTAAAATTAAGTTTGTTAAGAGTGCCGGGAATCAGAGAATTCTATTAGGCATGGTAGCTGGAAATAGCTACTATAGAGGAATCCAGGTGAAAATCCTGAACAGATGCGCTACCGTGACTGCCGTAAGGCACCAGTCGGGAACTTATTCTTAACAATGGAAGAGGACTGTCCTTTCGCAGTAACGAGGATGGTTTTTTAACAAAGTTCTACAGCATTTCTGGAACTTCTGTCACAGTCTTTTTTGACTTGGATAGAAGTTCTTTTTTTTCGCGAAAAATGAAGCCGTGCGAAGACAGTGAGTTTGAACTGAGATTGGAAGCGTGTTTTGCTTACAAGATCAGATCAAAGTCATTGGCTTCATAGGGCGAAGCCCGCGACGAGTGAAGCGAAAGCGAAACGAGTTGCACGGCTAAATTTTTCGACTCTGTAAGTTTAATGGAGGCTTCAGTGAGATTGGAAGCGTGTTTTTGCTTACAAGATCAGTTCAAAGTCATTGGCTTCACGCGACAACCAAAATTTTAAAGAAGGGTTATAAAATGCAAAGAAAAAATAAAAGGGCATGGGCAGTTTTGATGCTACTGCTGGTATTAATTTCCGGAACAAAACTGGCAACTGCCGATGAACCGGCAAGGATTGGCATCAGCACCAAATGTGATAGCTTGAATTTCGCAACGGATCAATCCCTTGAGGTTAATCCGGGGGCAACAGCATACGATGTACTAAATGATTATCTGAAAGAGAATATCCTCTGGGAGGATGGTCAGGTAACTGGCCTTTGTTGTGCGGCGTTTAGCGATGATGACAGCAATAATGATAAATGGATTTTAAATGGCGACTTTCAGCAGGGATCAAGCTGGGTCCTGATTTTAAATGGCCAGATTTTATCGGAACAGGCAGCAACCTATAATTTGTATTCGGGCGACCAGTTGTGCCTTGAATTTTCGCTGACCGGTGATGGTTATGATCTGGATGTAGCTCAGAAAGTCGCTGGCGATACAACTATGCTTAATAATTTGATAACTGATTTGCAGGCCCGGGATAATTTTTCTTTATATCTTCAGGATCAAAATTTCAGCAATGTTTTTAACCAGGCTCAGGAACTGATTCAAAGTGGTTATGCTTCGCAGGACGATATTGATCAGCTTCTTGTGCAGCTTACTGAAGCCATTCCAGCGATTATCAGACAGATCAGTTTTGAACAAAAGGATCTTTCATTATTGGTTAATGAATCATATACTCCGCCAATTACCATGCTTGCGGATAATGTGGTTGATAATAATGATGTGGTTTGGACATCTTCGGATGAATCCTTACTGGCAGTTGATGGAAACGGTGTAGTGACAGCCAAATCCTCCGGAACTGTTTTTTTAACTGCCAGTGCCCGTATTGGCCAAGCCCTGGATGTTTGTCAGGTGACGATCACAGCGATTCCATTGGAAAAAATCAGCTTAAGTCTGTCAGAGCTGTGTTTGGAACCAGGGGGTCAATATCAGATTGGCATTTCTTTTTATCCCGAAAATACAACGGATGAGAAGCTTGTAACCTGGCAATCATCAGATGAAGGCGTTGCCCAGGTTTCTGAAGATGGACAGATTCAGGCTCTGGCAAATGGGATTGCAACACTTACCGCTACGACTGGTTCGGGGCATTTAGCGCTTTGTCAGGTAAAGGTGGATTGGCCAGTAAATTTAGCGGCAGCAATTGAAAACCGGATGAATACCCTGCCGGAAGTAGCGCTGTTGACTTTGCAGGATGAACTTTTACTGGCAGATGTTTGCCAGGAATATCAAAGCGTCTCGCCAGAAACAAAGGCCTTGGTTAGTGAGCAAGCGGCACAAAAGCTTAATGATCTGACAAATCGAATGGCTCAGCTAAAAAGCAATCAGCAGATTGCAGAGGCCTTTATGCAGGTAGTAATGGAACTGCCGGATATCAGCGAGCTGGCTTTAAGGGATGAAAGCGCCATTAAGAGCCTGATTGACCAGTATAAAAATGGCTTAACGATTGAGCAAAAGGATCTGGTTAGTCAAACCAGTCTGGAAAAACTTGATAACAGCCTGCTACAGATCAATCAGGTCAAAAAAAATAATCAACAGCAGGCTAATCGGGTTATGGGTCTGATTGCTGATCTGCCCCTGCAAGCAGAGCTTGAGACGGCAGAGGAAGTGGCTTCGGTTAGAACAGAATATGATTTGTTAAGCGATGATCAGAAAGCATTGGTTGAAAATATACCAAGCCTTGAAATGCTTGAAAAAAATTTGTTAGATGAAATTAAGAATGCGATAAAGGATACCGATCTTGAAGCCTGCTTGAGCAGTGAAAAATCAATGGATGATTTTATCCTGGTTGCCAAAGCTTTTGATCAGCTGACGGATAGTGAAAAAGAGAAACTCGATCCTTTATTGATTGCTCGGCTCAAAGAACTTCAAAACAGTATAAAAGCAGAGGATAGCAGTGGTCTTGTTTTTGCTTTACCTTTTAATATTAAAGCAGAAACTGACCAGCTGATTGTTACGGATGACATGCTTGCGGCAGTCAATCAGAAACTGACTGAACAAGGGAAAGAAGAAGCCCAATATTTACAGCTTTATCAGATTTCTTTCAGTGATTTATATCAGTATGGGGAAATGGTCGAATTGACAGAACCCGTAAAAGTGAGTATTGCGCTTAACAAAGAAGCATCAGCGGACTTGCAATATTTCGGAATTGCTGTTTCAGAAGAGGGGGGCATTAGTGTTTATGAAAATACTCAAGAACTGGAAGAGGCCATCAGCTTTGAAGTCGTAAATCCGCTTTACATCGGAATTATTGGCATCAGTCCGGTGATTCAGACAGCCGCTATAAGGGTTGATGAAAAGATAAACACAGAGGTTGAACAGGCCTATGATGCAACGGCAGCCTATATGATGGTGGCGGCAGCCCAACCGACGATTCAAAGTGGACTATGGGAATCAGTCTGTTTTGCCAGAAGCGGCTACGCTGTTCCGGAAGGCTATTATGATACTTTTTACAACAATGTGATGGCTGAAGTAGCTGAAGGTGGAGGAAGCATCTCGGGGGACCGAACCAATACGGATTATTCCAAAACAATCATAGCACTGACGGCGATTGGAAAAGATCCGACTAATGTAGGCGGCTATAATTTATTGGCGAAATTATCAAACTTTGAAAAAATTCAAAAAGGCGGCATGATGGCCTATGTCTGGGCGCTGATCGCCCTTGATACCAGAGATTATCAGATTCCAGTGACTGATAGCGGAACGCAGACGACTCGGGATCTTTTGATTCAGACGATTCTTGACCGAGAGGTTGTGGCAGCGGATGGCACAAGGGGCGGCTTTTCGCTGTATTATAACTCTGCAGATGCGACTCCAGATACAGACGTGACTGCTATGACCCTGCAGGCACTGGCAAAATACAAGGATCGGGAAGATGTGAAAGTAGTTATTGATCGGGCTTTATCAGTCCTTTCAGGACTACAGAACGACAATGGCAGCTACGGGACTTTTGGGGCACCGGAAACTTCAGAAAGCACATCACAGGTTATTTTGGCCTTAACATCATTGGGAATTGATCCGGCTGAAGATGCACGCTTTATTAAAGGCGATAACTGGCTGTTGTCAGATTTAATGGCTTATTACGTTGATGGCGGCGGTTTTATGCATATTAAAGCGGGCGGTGAGAGTAACGGCGGTGCTCAACCGGGGGCGGTTAATGGCATGGCTTCCTATCAGGCATCACAGGCAATTATTGCCTATCAGCGTTTTTTAGCAGGAAAGACATGGGTTTTTGACATCACGGATGGATTTTCGCCAGTCATTAATAATCAGATATCGATGGATGATTTGAAAGATCGTTATGATAATGCTTATAACAAGAGCAGTTCGGCCGTTAGTGCCGGTGGTTCTTCGGCCGGCGGTTCAGCTGGCGGTGGAACTGTCGCGGCGACCAGTGCTGGTGGCGGCGTGGTTAAGGCGGCGGACACTAGTTCTGCACCGTGGTCCTTTGAAGGAGAAATGCTTAGCGTTCAGGGACTGGACGAGGAAAGTAATTCTGAATCCGAAATATTTGCAGAAGAGAATCGGGCGGCAATGATTGGCGGTGGTCTTGTGATTCTACTTGCCGCCGCGGGGGCGATTATCGTGTTTTTGAAGAAAAAAACAGGAAGAACGGTTGGTTCATGAAACAAAAAGTCATTTTAGGATTGGTGCTGCTGGTAATGATTGTGGCCATTGGTACAGGTATTATTTTTCTTGATGACCGAAAATATTATCTGATTTCTTTAACCTTGTTATTTCTGGGTATGATTCCCTTTGTAACGTCCTTTGAAAGGCGCAAACCCCAGGCCCGGGAAGTAGTGCTACTGGCTGTTATGGCGGCCATTGTTGCGGCGGGAAATCTGTTTTTTTATATGACAGCCCCTTTTCAGGCAGGTACCGCATTGGTTATTATTGCCGGCATCTGCCTGGGGCCGGAACAGGGTTTTTTGGTTGGTGCGATTGCCAGACTTTCGGTGAATCTGTTTTCTGGTCAGGGGCCCTGGACACCCTGGCAGATGTTTTGCTGGGGGGTTCTTGGTTTGCTGGCGGGATTGTGCTTTAACCGTGAAGATGAGCTTGTCAGAAAAGAATTTGAATTCAAATGGATCATGGGGCCGGTGATTACGGTGTTTGCAGCTATCACAGGGGCTTATGTTTTTCATCTTGCTTCTGGCCGTACAGAAACTTTTCTGGGCTGGAAACTGTATGGATTTGGTTTTATGGGACTTTTGATTGGATTGGTATTTCAGCATAAACGGCTGCCGACCGATCGGATTACGATTGGGATTTTTTCCTTTCTGACGACATTTATCATTTATGGTGGGATTATGAATATTGCCGCACTGGTGATGGCCACTGGCGTATCGGGGTCGGGGATGGCGTTGGACTGGCAATCGATGAAGATTCTTTATATCAGCGGGGTTCCTTATGATGCGGTTCATGCCCTCGCTTCAGCAGTTTTTAGCATGCTTTTAGGTCCGCCAATGATTGAAAAGCTGGATCGGGTTAAATTGAAATATGGCTTATATCAGTTTGACAATGGCTAGGACCGGTTGCACTAACAAACGGTCGCGTATTGTCAGTATTTAAGAATTATACAAGGAGAAAAAAATGGAAAAAAGGAAGGCTTGGTTTATTGGGTTAATTGCGGTAATGATGCTCCTGGTATTATTTACTGGTTGTGATCAGGTGTCGAGCCAGGCTCGGTCTGATACAGACAAAGTGACAGAGTTGGCAGATGAAAATGAGATTCCACAAGACGGTATTATTACAGCGGACCAGTTTCGATCGATTGCCGGACAGGATCGAACAGTTGTTTTTAAGGGGACAAGTCCTGAGGGGATTGAATATGAGTGGGTATTTAACGGACAAAACATTAAAAACCCGGTTGATCAGAATCTGAAAGTGGACTTCACGCTGACGGGGGGAAATCTTGATAGCATTAAGGCCGCCGCCGCTAGCGCGCCGTATGGATTAGGCCTTAAGTTAAGTGACAGCCAGGGACTGATTACGGTACCGGAACTTAATATTAAGTTCACAGAGAAATGGGATGCAGATTCCGGTTTTTTGTGTAAACAGGTTAATGGAAATTTGGGCAAACTGAGTGAAGTCACAGTCGATAATTCAGGTGAGACAACAAAGCTTTCAACAAAAGTAATTGAAACTGGAGATGATTATTATATTGTTGCGGGAAAAACTACCACCACTTCAGTTGAGAGTGCTCAGTCTGGCCAGGCCAACCAGGCAACAGTCAATGATGGCAGTGGTGAATCGGCCGATAGCAGTAGTCAGCAGACCACAACACAAGGTGGTTATTGCACGATTTCGATTAGCTGTGCAACAATTCTTAATAATATGGATAATTTAACGGCGGGGAAAGAAAGTTTTGTGCCATCAAACGGCTGGATTCTTTATGCGACTGAGGTAGAGTTTACCGCAGGGGAGTCTGTCCATGATGTGCTCAAACGGGTTTGTCAGGCCTATGGGATTCATATGGAATCCAGTTTTACCCCAGCTTATAATTCGGCCTATGTTGAGGGAATCAATCAGCTTTATGAATTTGATTGCGGCGAGCTTTCCGGTTGGATGTACAATGTTAACGGCTGGTTCCCCAATTATGGCTGCAGTCAGTATACGGTGACGGACGGTGATGTGATTAACTGGGTATACACCTGTGACTTGGGCAAAGATGTGGGAGATAACAGTATGTGGTAGAATTTTAACTTTTTAAAAGACGACTATCGCAAAAAAAGATTGGCCGTCAGGCTGTCGCTTGAAGGGAGGAAACAGGCTTGGAAGACGAGTTTTCCGGGTTTCATCCGGTTATTAACTTAATTTATTTTTTATTTGTACTGATTGTCAGCATGTTTTTCACGCATCCGGTAATTCTTGCAATCATGCTTTTTTCCGGAATGGTTTATTCGACTTATCTGAATGGATGGAAGAATACGTTAAAGTTTAATTTTCTGTTTATGCTGCCAATGCTCTTTATTGTCGCACTGATTAACCCGATGTTTAACCATGCCGGTGTAACCATCCTGTTTTATCTGGATAACGGGAATCCAATCACACTAGAATCAATTGTTTATGGGGTGATTCTGGCGGTGATGCTGATGACGGTTATTACCTGGTTTTCCTGCTACAATCGGATTATGACCTCTGACAAATTCATCTATCTTTTTGGCAGAGTGATTCCGGCACTTTCGCTGATTTTGTCAATGGTGCTGCGTCTTGTACCTAAATTTAAGGCACAGCTGAAAGTAATCACAGACGGGCAAAAGTGTATCGGTCGTGATCCGGGGAGCGGGAATATTATACAACGGGCAAAAAATGGCATTCATGTTTTATCGATCATGATTACCTGGTCACTGGAAAATGCCATTGATACGGCAGACAGTATGAAAGCGCGAGGCTATGGCTTAAAGGGACGAAGTGCTTTTTCTATTTATCGTTTTGACAAACGGGATGGCGGCATAATGACTTTGATGCTGTTTTTGATTATTCTGTTTGCGATCGGTATTTATATGGGCAATGGATTCGCCCAGTATAATCCGATTATTATTGTTAACGGTCTGTCCCCGCTGACTTTTTCCAGCATAATAACTTTTGGCAGTGCCTTAGTTTTTGCTTTGATACCACTACTTGTAAATATATACTATGGCTTGAAATGGAAATATTTTATGAGCGTAATTTCAGGACAAAAGGCGGAATTGACATTGCATGTAAACAGAAAGGAGGCTCTGGCAATTGACAGAAATTGCTGAAATATATGGCAGAAATAAAGGTATCGAATTTTGAGTTTTATTATCCGGAGGCAACAAATCCGGCTCTGAAAAATATTAATATGGTTCTTGAAGATGGTGATTTTGTGGTAATTTGCGGGAAAAGCGGTTCCGGAAAAACAAGTCTGCTCAGACAATTCAAACCGGTTTTAGCGCCATTTGGCAAAACAGCTGGAGAAATAAAAATAAATGGGAAAGTAATCAGCACCCTCAGCCAACGCGAACAGAGTGAAAAAATCGGCTATGTGCTGCAAAATCCCGATAATCAGATTGTGACTGACAAGGTTTGGCATGAGCTGGCATTTGGCCTGGAAAGTCTGGGCTATGATTCCAGCACCATTCGGTTGCGGGTTGCGGAAATGGCTTCTTATTTTGGCATTCAGAGATGGTTTAATAAAAGTGTCAACGAATTATCCGGTGGGCAAAAACAACTTTTAAATCTGGCTTCAATAATGGCCATGCATCCGGAGGTGTTGATTCTCGATGAACCTACGTCACAGCTTGATCCCATTGCCGCTGCGGATTTTATTGAGACCATCAGGAAAATTAATCGTGATCTGGGCACCATCATCATTATGACAGAACATCGTTTGGAGGATGTAATTCCGGCTGCGGATAAGGTTTTTGTGATGGATCAGGGTTGTATAATTGCTCATGGTAGTCCGACGGAAATTGGCCAAAAGCTAAAGAATGATCAGCATGAAATGTTTTTATCGATGCCAACACCGATGCAGATTTATGCGGGTGTAGAATCTGTTCTGCCCTGTCCGCTGACCGTTCGAGAAGGTCGGAAATGGATCAGTAAAGTTGTCGATAGGCCGGATCAAATTGAAATCATCCCGGAAAAAGAGTTGAAAAAAGAAACTGAGATTGCCATCGAAATGAAGGATGTCTGGTTTCGCTATGAACGAACCGAGTCGGATGTGGTAAAGGATCTGAATCTAAAAGTTGAAAAAGGCATTTTTTACTGTATAGTAGGTGGAAACGGGACTGGAAAAACCACAACCATCTCATTGATCTCCAGACTGAACAGACCTTATCGCGGTAAAGTGACTATTTTTAATAAATCAGTTCAGAAATATTCGGCAACAGAATTATTTGATGAATGCCTAGGTGTGCTGCCACAGAATCCACAGAGTTTATTTGTCAGGAAGACCGTTGAGCACGAGCTTTTGGAGTCTTTTGGGAAAAAAAAGAAAAACAAAGAGGCAGAGCCCCTGGAAGTCATTAACAAAATGGCAGTGGTATTGGAAATTGATCATCTCATGAAACAGCATCCTTACGATTTAAGTGGCGGCGAACAGCAACGGCTGGCATTAGCTAAAATTATGCTTTTAAAACCGCGGATTTTATTGCTGGATGAACCGACAAAAGGCCTTGATAATCATTTTAAACAGGATTTTGGAAGCATGCTAAAAAAACTACAGCAACATGGTATGACAATTTTGATGGTATCACACGATATAGAATTTTGCGCCCAGTTTGGAGACCGTTGCGGTTTATTCTTTGAGGGGAGTATTGTCAGCAGTAATACACCAAGAGCCTTTTTTTCGGGAAATTCCTTTTATACAACGGCGGCAAATCGGATGACGCGACATATTTTTAATAATGCAATAACCGTGAAGGACGTGATTCAATGCTACCAGATGAATCGTTAGATCAATTTTTGGATGATTTTTTACAGAAAAATGATTCTTTGAAAACAAAAGCAATCGAAACAAAGAAAAAAGACGAAAAAGTTAGTGAAGAATTTGATGACTTTCAAATTCAGGCTGATGGGAAATTCAAAAAACGCACTTGGCTGGCCATGCTTTTGATTGTGGTGATTATTCCCTTGACGATTTATGTTGGTATTTATCGGGGTGATCGGGATTATTATTTAATCGCGATGATGATTGTAATTTATTCGTTTATACCCTTTATTTTAAGATTCGAAGGTCGAAGACCTCAGGCTCGAGAGCTGGTGCTGATTGCGGTGATGGCGGCAATTGCGGTGGCTGGTCGGGCGGCATTTTTCATGTTGCCGCAGTTTAAACCGGTGGTTGCGGTCGTCATTATTTCTGGCATCTGTTTTGGTGCGGAATCAGGTTTTTTTGTGGGAAGTTTAACGGCTTTTGTTTCGAATTTCTTTTTTGGCCAAGGACCATGGACACCCTGGCAGATGTTTGCTTTTGGTATTATTGGCTTTTTAGCAGGTATCTTGTTTCAAAAAAATGTCTTAAAAACAAATCGATTGTCCTTGTGTATTTTCGGATTTTTGACAACTTTTTTTATCTACGGTGGCATTATGAATCTGGCGTCATTGTTTATGTTTACTCAGGTGATCAACTGGCGATCGATTTTGGCCATCTATATTTCGGGCGCCCCCTTTGATTTGATTCATGCGGTGGCAACGGTGTTTTTCTTATGGGTAGCTTCACAACCGATGATTGAAAAATTGGAAAGGATTAAGGTGAAATATGGTTTGATTGAGTGACTAGAGCGTTTTATAAAGGAGCGCAGAAGGGCGAAACAACAAGCGCAAAAACACAAGTCTGTTAACGAATGCAGCCAGAATTTTTAATAAAAATAATGTAATTGTCACCTGTCGAAAAGGTTTTATGGTTGAGGAGTATTGTGCGTGTTTGGTTATCAGACAGAAAATTTAAAGAATTATGAAGTGGAAGAGTGAATAATGGAGAGTGCGATAGAGTATGAAAATAGTAGACTGATGTCTTTTGAAAGTGTGCTTGAACGGGATAAAATCAAAGGGATCAGGGAAACGAAGGTTAATATTAAAAAAAAGTATCAGGCAATTCAGGCGGGTACATTTGAGAATTGTTCGCATTTCAAAAAAATTGTTTTATCGGAAGGACTTCGTGTGATAGAAAGAAATGCATTTCGTGGCTGCACCTCTTTAAGACAAATATATTTGCCGTCATCTGTTGAGGAAATTGGCGAATCGGGGTTTAGCGGCTGTACAAAGATTGAACAAATCACGCTTCCTGATCCGGTTACGGTTATGAAAGCAAAAACATTTGAGCGATGTTTGAATTTAAAAGAAGTTGTTATTTCGCAAAAAAGTTCTTTACAGCATCTGGAAGAACGTGTTTTCGAAGAGTGTGTAAGTTTACAATCAATAACTATGCCAAATCAAGTCAGGCGGATTGAACGCCGCAGCTTTTATAAAACTAGAGATTTGAAAAAATTCCGTTTTCCTTGTGATTTGCAGTATATTGGTAAAGAAGCTTTTTATAATTCCGGTATTGAGGGGTTTTTAGAATTGCCAGAAGGCTTGAAAGAAATTGATGAAGCGGCCTTTTATCGTTGTAAGAACCTCGAAAGAGTGATAATCCCCAGTTCAGTTAAGGTTATCGGTAAATGGATTTTTCATGGCTGCCATCGCTTGAAATATCTTGATTTTATAGGTGATCCAGACTTCATTGGGGACTGGATTATCAACAAAAATGATTCGACGATTAGGGGCTTGAGCCATTCAAAAGTTGAAAGATACTGTCGGGAAAATGGCTTTAGATTTGCTTGTTTGAATAAGAAAATTGGTTAAAAAATGGATGTTGGAGAAGCACAAGCTGCTTCTCTTTTTTTGTATTTTTTTTGTTAAATTATAAAAATAGCATTGACAAGGAAAATGTTAGAATATTATAATAATGTAATATCGCTGACATTTTGATAATGACAGTTTGTGAATTTATTTATATGGGGGGAAAATGGAATCAGAAAAAACAGGGTTGGCTACCCGGGAATTAATCATTCAGGGTTGTGAAGAATTATTTTATGAAAAGGGTTATAAGGAAACCAAATTTTCGTCAATATCTGGAAAGACTGGTAAGCCTAAGAGCCTGATTAATTATTATTTTCCAGTTAAGGCAGACCTGGTGAAAGAGCTAGTAAAGCGACTAATTGAACAAATTGCCGACCTGGTCGATGAACATGTCGAAGATGACGCAATCATCAAACAATTGGTTTTTAATCATGTTTTTTATCAGGTTATCAACAGGGATCAGCAAACGGGAACCTTTATTGCTGAAGTTATATCCAGAGATGAGCGGGTTTTAAAACTGGGAGACCTTTTTGAGCTATTTTATTATCCGCTGGTGGAAACCGAAGGTTTAGACGAAGCCCATATTTTTGGCCGTAAGGTCTTTATCTATGGTTGTGCTCTGGAACTGCTCAAAAATTATTTTATGGGGATTGATCGAATGGACTGGCAGGCAATTATTGTTGAGATTAATCGTCTGAATCTCATTATGATCGGGATTCCGACAGTCGACATCAATAAATATCTTGATCAAAGTATGGACACCGTTAATCGGGTTGATTATTCGGAAATAAGACTTCTGAATGTTAAAAAGGACTGATAAGATGAAAGAGGAACTATCAACAAGAGAAAAAATATGTCAGGTCAGCTACGAGCTTTTCATGGAAAAAACCTTTGATAAAACTACAATGAGGGAGATTGCCGATCGGTTGGGAATTAATCTGAGCCTGGTAAATTACCATTTTCCGCGTAAGCAGGAAATTTTATTTGAAATTTTTGGTAAAATGATCGGGAAGGCTCAGCAAGACGCAAGAGAAATAGCGAAAGATAATGAAATTTTAATGGTTTATCTAAGTTTTTTCTACTTTTTCCCGGATCTCCTTAATAGAAAGTATCATAATATGGTTTCCAGCTTGGTTAGTCGTGTTTCAAAGGATAATGTAGATATTTATGGCAAGTTTCTGCCTTTAAATAACAAAGTCGTGAGATTTTTAAATCTGCCATTAACAGATGAAGAATTAAATCTTCGCAATGTATATATCTTTGCCGGCTTCAAAGAACTGATCAAGGTCTATTTGACAGGCGAAATTAAGGTAACAGAAAAAGAATTTATTGATATGTTATTTGAAAATATGGGCAGACTGCTGGGAATTGCTGATTATATCATTGAGGACACAAAACAAAAAGGTGCGCCATATATCAGTTACTAGAGGTTAGATAAGATGAAGAGGATAAATAATTTTGGAATGTGACTTTGTTACGGAGATAAAGTGTTCAAGACGTTATAATAGTCTCAACAAATGAAGAACAAGGAGATTACAAATGAGCGTATTAACTGTAACAAAAGAAAACTTTGAAAAAGAAGTTGTTCAATCAGATAAACCGGTACTGGTAGATTTTTGGGCACCATGGTGTGGTCCCTGTAAAATGGTTTCACCAATTGTTGATGAAATTGCCGATGAAGTCAGTCATTCAAAAGTTGGCAAGATCAATGTGGATGAGCAGCCGGAACTTGCCTCACAATTCCGGGTCATGTCGATTCCGACTTTGGCTGTTTTTAAAGACGGGAAAATTGTTAAAACGGTTGTTGGCGCAAAACCAAAAGCTGATATATTAAAAATGCTGGAAGCATAAGGACTATTCCTCATATTTACACACTCCTCTCTTGAGCTGATCCATTAAGGATCAGCTTTTTATGCGTTGGAAAGGTCGTTTGAAACAAGCCAGGTAAAAGTGATTTTGAGCCCATTTCAACGTATTTTTAAAAACAGGAGTGGTTTAAGTTTATATCATTTCTCGCAGATTGACTTTGTCAATCACTTCGATTTTTCCCCTTGACAGTTTTACATAGCCCTCTTTTTCAAAATATTTAAGCATCCGAGAAACGACTTCCCGGGCGGAACCGACATATTTGGCAATCTGCTCATGAGTCATTTGGATGGTGTTTGAACCGGTGTTTGCGACTTCATCCAATAGAAAAATGGTCAATCGCTTGTCAAAACTCATAAATAGGATTTGCTGCATGGCCCACATGACATCAGAAAAGCGGTCAATAGCCGATTTGTAGGAAAAGTTTTCAGCATAGATGTTTTGTGCGCAGATTTTTTGAAAAATAGAAGCGTTAATCAAAATAACCTGGGACGCCTTTTCCGCATCAATATGAACATCAAAAGTGATGTTTGAAAGGATGCAGGAGGCTGATAAAATACAAACCTCGCCTTCAGTCAGTCGATAAAGGGTGATATCCCGGCCGTCTTCTGATAAAATATAAGTACGGAGTTCACCGGACTGGATTAGCAGGACACCGACACAATCATTGTCACCGCTATGGATATTTTCGCCATGAGTGTAGTTTTTAAGCATTGAGTGATCGAGAAGCAGGTTTTTTTCTTCTTCCGTCAGATGGGGCCAGAAAGTCAGATTTTCTTGAAAAAAAGGGATTAAAGCTTTATCTAGCATCGGTTCACCTCGTTTTTTTAATAGTATAACAAAAAACCTTAAAACTGGCACGATTGTTTTTAAATGAAGAAGTTTGAAATTTAGATGGCTAGACGGATGGCTAATCATTTAATAAGAAATATAGAAAAGAGAGGCGTAATGATGGATAAAAAATTGTTTTTAAAATTTCAGCAGGATGAAATTGATAGCTATGAAATTTATAAAAGAATTGGGGAACGGTCGAAAGATCCGGAAAATGGGAAAATTTTATTGCAGATTGCAAATGAAGAAAAAAAACATGCTAAAAAATTTGAAAAATATTCAAAGCAGACCGTTAAAATCAATCGGATAAAAGTCTTTTTCTTTGTTCTGATAAGCAAGATTTTTGGTTTTACTTTTGCCGTTAGACTGCTGGAAAAAGGTGAAGAAAAAGGGTTGGAGAGTTACAGCGAACAAATTGAAAAAATCCCAGAACTCAAACAGATCATCGATGAAGAGGAAGTCCATGAAGAACTGCTGCTAAATATGCTTGATGAAGAAAGACTGCAGTATGTGGGCAGTATGGTTTTAGGGATGAACGATGCTCTAGTTGAATTAACGGGAGCCTTGGCCGGTTATACCTTTGCCATGCAAAATACCAAAGTCATTGCCATGGCCGGACTGATAACCGGGATATCGGCCACCCTGTCAATGTCAGCGTCCGGTTATCTGCAGGCTAAGGCAGATGGGGAGGAGAATCCTTTGAAATCATCGGTCTATACCGGTTTTGCCTATCTAATTACGGTCGTACTGCTAATTCTGCCCTATCTGGTGCTTAGTGAAAGTGCCTTTATTATTGCCTTGGGAATTACCTTGACAGTGGCCATTTTAATTATAGCAATTTTTAACTATTATATATCGGTGGCAAAAAATACTGTGTTTAAGCGGAACTTTCTGGTTATGGCCGGGATCAGCCTGACTGTTGCCGGAATCTCATTTGTGATTGGGATTCTGGTAAAAAATGTTCTGGGAATTGATCTGTAAAAAGATTCGGCTTACTCGAAAGCCCGGTCCTTTTTGGTTTTTTGGTTAATATATTGGCCGGAAATTGTCGAAATGGGACAAACTGTGCACCATGTCCGGGGCTTATAAAGCAGTGAAAGCGTTAGGCCAATTAGGGTAGTAGTCAGCATCATTGAATAAAAACGGTAGGATAAATGGGTCAGCCAGGGTGTCATGCCGGAAATTTCAATCAGTTGTGGCACTTCAAATGGCAGCGGGATGATGATGAGCAATTTTAGCATGGCCATTGGTGCTACGCCGGCGGTTGCGACTCTCAGGGTTGAAAGCATGATAAAAGTCAAGCTGATAGCGAAGTAAATCAGCATAATCCATTTCATATTGCCGCGGCTGAAAAACTTTGGTGACGCTTTAGACCGGCCAAGTCGGGATTTACCAACTCTATTTAAGAGGCTGGCTCGCGGGCAGTAACCCTGACACCAGGTTTTTTGCGTGTTTTTAAATAAAAGAATAAAGGGAATACTCATACAAACGAGTCCCAGCAGGGCAAAGTGGATATTAACAAGTCCCAGCATAAAATAGCCAAGAACGATTAGGTAAAGGTTATTTTTCATGATTCTCCTCGCAGTTGTGAATTAATTGGCCGTTTGCGGATTTAAAAGTTTGTTGATGCCATCCAGCAGCAGTTCTTGGCTAATAGCGCCCTGATAACCGGACTGGATTTTGCCATCGGCATCGATAAAATAGGTAGTAGGGATGGAAGAGATGCCCATTTGCGCAGTGGCATCCTGCTCCAGGTCAAAATAGATCGGAAAAGTAAAGCCCTGTGAGTCGACATAGCTTTGTGCATCGTCCTGGGTTTCTCTTTGCCCATCGGTCAGATCGACCATTAAAAAGGCGACTTCCTGACCTTTTGACTGAAAGACATCATTAAAAGTGAACATCTCGGACAAGCAGGGTGGACACCAGGACGCCCAGAAGTTTAAAACGACAGGCTTTCCTTTAAAATCGGACAGGTGTACTGCGTTGCCTTGACTATCAAAAACCATGAAATCAGGAGCAGTCTGGCCAATCATGGTACCGGACTCATCCGTGGCAGTTTCAGGTGTATTTGACTGGCTGAGAGATTGATATAAAAATGCAGCGGCTCCCATCAGCAGAATAAAAAGACCAATTATTAGTAGGGTTTTAACTTGTTTGTTCATTATAATCTCCATTCCGCCGCCTTAATGCGGCATAAACAGCAAGCTTTGCCTGGGGCTAAGTATTAAACAGTCAGAATTGACAAAAACGAATTGAATAATCCGGTGGCCATTAAAATTCCAATCAGGACTAGAAAGGCACCGGAAATCCGGTTGATCAGCTGATAGTGTTTTTTGATAAAATCAAAGGCGCCTTTTAACTGATCAATAACCAGGGCGCTTAAGATAAAAGGAATGCCCAGACCCAGCGAAAAAGATAAGAGCATCAACATGCCTTTAAGGGTTTGACCGCTGCTGGCGGCCAGCATCAGGGCCGAGCCTAAAAAGGCACCAACACAGGGGGTCCAGCCGACTGAAAATATCATTCCGAACAAGGCAGCAGATAGGAAGTTGACGTTATTAATGGAATGATCAAGTTTGACAGAGCGGTTCAGCATGGGGATTTTTAAAATGCCCATAAACTGCAAGCCAAAGAGGATTACGATCAAGCCGGCAATTAGATTGATCTGGCTTGAATAGCGGCTCAGCCACTGACCCAGACTTCCCGAAAAAGCCCCCAGCATCACGAAAACAAGGGTAAAACCCAGAACAAAGCCAAAGGCGTTGACTACAGTTTGTGATTTTTTATTGTCGTCCTGGGGACCGGCCAGGAATGAAATATATACCGGCAGCATCGGCAGCAGGCAGGGGGAAATAAAGGTAATCATTCCTTCCAGAAAAGCAATCAGAAAATCCATACGCATCTTCCTTTCTGCGATTAATTTTATTATTGATATTTTATTATTATATCAGAATATTAAAACGTGACAGTGATTTGATCACAGTATACTACAAATTGACATTAAATTAGGGGTATGATAGGCTTAAAGATAATATTTGCAGGTATTGATGTGAAAAAACATCTGGATAAAACGGGAGAAAACAATGAAATTGGATCGTTCGGTAGTATACGCCATTCTGGCAGCGCTTTTGTTTGGCTTAAATGCGCCTTTTTCTAAGCTTCTGGTTGATGAGATGAGTCCTTTGTATCTGGCGGCTTTTTTGTATCTTGGCGCTGGTGTGGGGATGCTTGTTTTAGTCCTCTTAAATAGAAAAAAACTGGCTCAAAAAGAAGCGCCGCTGACCAGAGAAGAGCTGCCGTCAGTCATTTTGATGATTCTGCTGGATATTGCGGCGCCAATTCTTCTGATGCTGGGGATCAGTCAGACCAATTCTGCAACAGCGGCGCTTTTGGGTAACTTTGAAATTGTCGCCACAGCCTTAATAGCGATGATTTTTTTTAAGGAAGCCGTTGGCAAAAGACTGACTATTGCGATTTTTTTTATTACCGCCTCCAGTATGATTTTGACCCTTGGTGATGGCGGCGAGCTACAGGTTTCTTTGGGGGCGGTCTATGTGCTGCTGGCCTGTATCTGCTGGGGCTTCGAGAATAACTGTACCCGCAGTCTTTCCCACAAAGATCCGGCGCAAGTTGTTGTTTTAAAAGGCTTTGGTTCGGGCACAGGGGCCCTTATTATCGCGCTTATCTGGGCCAGCTTTTCGGGAACTGCGATGGAGATCTTCTTATCCATGTTGCTGGGTTTTGTTGCCTATGGACTAAGTATACTTTTTTATGTTAAAGCCCAGCGGGGCCTGGGAGCGGCCAGAACCAGCGCTTATTATGCGGCTGCGCCTTTTATGGGAGTTGTGATTTCCTGGCTGATTTTCGGGACAGGACTAAGCCTCGCTTTTGTATTAGCGCTGCTTTTAATGCTGATCGGCACCTATTTTACGGTATCTGAGGATCATGGACATACACACAGTCACCTGGCGACAACCCATGAGCATCAGCATAGCCATGATGATGGTCATCACGATCATTTGCATGATGAAGAAACAGCACACTCTCATCTTCATAAACATGAACAACTAGACCACGAGCATCCACATTTACCGGATATTCATCATCGCCACCAGCACTGATCAGATCGGTGAATTTCATAAAAGCCACTTGACAGCAGGTGAGAACTTAAATTCTATTTAAGAACAAAAATTGATATTGATTTTTAAATAGGGTTAGTGTAAAATTCAAATCGATGAAAGAATAGCGTAAAAATTAGAGACGCTCATAATCACTTTGACCATTCCGCCAGCTTGGGAATAAAGGCCATACGGACAGCCGGGTCAAATGCCGTTGGCAGATTTAACTGCCTGATTGATTGAGAAGCACTGCGGTGAACTCAAATTTTATAAGTTGCTTACCTGTGCGAAAAAAGCACATTACACTTGTGAAACGATCAAAACGGTGTAGAAGAAAATTCTCTAGTTTCTACATAATGATCAAAATGATAGCGATCAGCTCAAGTGGATAAAGCCTATTCACTTGAGCTTTTTTTTGCGATATGGGAAATACATATTAACTTTTTTAAATTAATATAGGATAATAGGTGAATGATGGAAAATAAATTGATGTTAAGCGGTTTTAATAACCTGACAAAATCCTTAAGTTTTAATATTTATGATGTATGCTATGCTAAAAGTCAACGCGAACAGCGTGACTACATTGCTTACATCGACGAACAGTATAATTCTGAACGCCTGACCAGCATTCTGTATCGGGTGACGGAGATGATCGGTGCCAAGGTGCTCAATGTTTCAACCCAGGATTATGATCCCCAGGGAGCCAGTGTAACTTTTCTGATTGCTGAGGAAACCTTTTTACGGGACTGTGGTTTAAATGGTAAAGACAATTGCGTGACACCGGATACGGTGGTAGCTCATTTGGATAAAAGCCATGTAACTGTTCATACCTATCCGGAATTTCATCCTGATACATCCATTGCCACTTTCAGAGTCGATATTGATGTGGCCACCTGCGGCGAAATTACCCCTCTGAGCACACTTGATTTTCTGATTGGCTCATTTGATTCGGATATTATTACTATGGATTATCGGGTCAGGGGATTTACTCGGGATGTTTCGGGTAAAAAATTATTTATGGACCATAAAATAACATCGATTCAGGACTATATTGATAATAAAACCCTGGAAGATTATGATGCCATCGATATTAATGTTTATCAGTCCAACATTTTCCATACCAAGATGCTTTTAAAGGAAATTAATCTGCAAAATTATCTCTTTAATACGGATGTCTATGAACTGCCACCTAAGATGCGGCTGAAAATTTCGGAAAGCATCCGACGGGAAATGATTGAGATTTTCAGCGGCAGCAATATCTATTAAAAGACTTTTGTAAAAAGTCTCAACAAATATTTCGGAAGGGGAAATCAGTGACAAAAAAAATCAGGAACGAATGCCGATCCTTGAAGCGTTGAATCAAATGAAAAAAGACCGGCTGGTGCCTTTTGATGTGCCGGGGCATAAGCGGGGCAAGGGAAGCCCTGAACTGACGGCCTTTCTAGGTCAGGCCTGTTTGTCGGTTGATGTTAACTCCATGAAGTTGCTGGATAATCTTTGTCATCCGGTCTCAGTGATCAGAGAAGCGGAGGAACTGGCGGCCGATGCTTTTGGGGCAGCGGAGGCCTTTTTTATGGTGAATGGGACAACCTCAGCGGTGCAGAGCATGGTTTTGTCGGTCTGCAAGCGGGGTGATAAGATTATTTTGCCGCGAAATGTTCATCGTAGCGTTATCAACGCATTGATTCTCTGTGGCGCGATTCCGGTTTATGTCAATCCGGAGATCAATCATCGACTGGGAATCTCACTGGGCATGTCAGTGCCAGCGGTTAAGGAAGCGATTGAAAAAAATCCGGAGGCCAAGGCGATTTTGGTCAATAACCCGACTTATTATGGCATTTGCTCGGATTTAAAGACTATTGTCAACCTGGCTCATGAAAAGGGAATGCTGGCGCTGGTGGATGAGGCCCATGGCACGCATTTTTATTTTGGCCAGAATATGCCGATAAGTGCTATGGCAGCGGGGGCTGATATGGCTTCAGTTAGTATGCATAAAAGCGGCGGATCACTAACCCAAAGTTCATTTCTTTTGATTGGGGGGGAAATGAAAGCTGGTTATGTCCGACAGATTATCAATCTGACCCAGACAACCAGCGGTTCCTATCTACTCTTATCGAGTCTTGATATCTCCCGCAAGAATTTGGCCCTGCACGGTCAGGAAATCTTTTCTAAAGTAACTGAGATGGCTCAGTATGCCCGGGATGAAATAAACGAAATTGGCGATTACTATGCCTACAGCAAGGAACTGATCAATGGGGATACGATTTTTGATTTTGATCAGACCAAGTTGTCTGTCAATACCCTGAACTTGGGGCTGGCGGGGATTGAAGTTTATAACCTTTTGCGGGACGAATACGATATCCAGACCGAATTTGGCGACGTGGGCAATCTGTTAGCGTATATTTCGGTGGGGGATAACATAAAGAATTTGGAACGATTGGTCAGTGCCTTGGCTGAAATCAGACGGATCTATCGCAAAGATCCCACGGGTATGGTTACCTACGAATACATCAATCCGGAGGTGGTTGTTGGCCCCCAGGAAGCTTTTTACGGGGAAAAAGTTGCCCTGCCAATTGCTGACACCGTAGGCAGAGTCTGCAGCGAATTTGTCATGTGTTATCCGCCGGGGATTCCGATTCTGGCACCGGGGGAACGGGTGACCAAAGAGATACTCGACTCTGTAGCCTATATGAAAGATCGCGGCAGCTCGATGACCGGACCGGAGGATATGAATCTTGAGTATTTGAATGTATTGGAGGAAGTTTAATGGAATTGTGGTTTTCAGAAAAGCATACCCCAACGGTAAAGCTGTCCATTCAGGTTGATCGGCAACTGTATTCGGGTCAAAGTGAGTTTCAACGCATTGATGTCTTTGATTCCAAGGAATTTGGCCGTTTTCTGACCCTGGACGGTTTTATTATGCTGACCGAAAAAGATGAATATATCTATCATGAAATGATTGTTCATGTCCCAATGGCCGTTCATCCTATGGCTAAACGGATTTTGGTGATCGGCGCCGGCGACGGCGGGGTGCTCAGAGAGCTAACTAAATATCAGCAAATCGAACAGATCGATCTGGTGGAAATTGATGAACTGGTTGTTGAGGTCTGTAAAAAATATCTGCCCCAGACTGCCTGCGGCTTTAGTGATGAGCGTGTGCGCTTTTTTTATCAGGATGGCCTGAAGTTTGTCAGACGACATGAAAACGAATATGATCTGATTATTGTGGATTCAACTGACCCCTTTGGCCCAGGTGAAGGCCTCTTTACCAAAGAATTTTACGGTAACTGTTTTAAAGCCCTAAAAGAGGATGGCATGATGGTCAATCAGCATGAAAGTGCCTTTTACGCTGAAGATGCGATAGCCATGCAGCGGGCCCATAAACGGATTGTCAATTCTTTTCCGGTTTCCCGGGTTTATCAGGCCCATATTCCCACTTACCCTTCCGGCCATTGGCTATTTGGCTTTGCCTCAAAAAAATATCATCCCATCGATGATTTAAAGGCCGTCAAGTGGAATGCCCTGGGTTTTAAAACCCATTATTATAATACCCGCTTGCATGTGGGCGCTTTTGCCCTGCCCAATTATGTTGAAGAACTGTTAAAAGAAGTGGAAAATTAAATTATAAATGCCGACTGAAAAGCCGATTGTTGGTAGTTAATTGGCAAATACGGCTTTGTTTTTGTTTGAACGATAAGATATGGAGGTAAGAAAATGGGAAAAGCCCTGATTATTGGATGCGGCGGAGTTGCCAGTGTGGCAATTCACAAGTGCTGTCAGAACAGCGATGTGTTTGAAGAAATAATGATCGCGTCTCGAACGAAATCAAAATGCGACGCTTTGAAAGAAAAACTGGATGGTGGTAAGACAAAAATCTCTACAGCCCAGGTCAATGCTGATCATGTGGATGAACTGGTTAAACTGATCGAAAGCTTCAAGCCGGATGTGGTTTTAAACCTGGCTTTGCCTTATCAGGATCTGACTATTATGGATGCTTGTCTGGCGACTAAAACCCACTATGTTGACACTGCCAATTATGAGCCTGAAGATACCGCAAAATTTGAATACAAGTGGCAGTGGGAGTATCGAAAGCGCTTTGAAGAAGCGGGAATTACCGCCCTTTTAGGCAGTGGCTTTGATCCCGGGGTAACGGGTGTCTTTTCGGCTTATGCGATGAAGCATCAGTTTGATGAAATTCATACCATTGATATTCTCGATGCCAATGCTGGTGACCATGGCTATCCCTTTGCGACTAATTTCAATCCGGAAATCAATATCCGCGAAGTCACCGCTAACGGCAGCTACTGGGAAGATGGCAAATGGGTTGAAACCGAGCCAATGGAAATCAAACGTGTCTACAACTTCCCGGAAATCGGACCGAAGGATATGTATCTGCTGCATCATGAGGAACTGGAGTCCCTGGCCTTAAATATTAAAGGCATTAAACGAATCCGCTTTTTTATGACTTTTGGTCAAAGCTATCTGACCCATTTGAAATGTCTGGAAAATGTCGGTATGACGTCTATTGAGCCAATCGAATATGAAGGCAAACAGATTGTCCCGTTGCAGTTTTTAAAAGCCGTTCTGCCGGACCCGGCCAGTCTTGGACCACGGACAGTCGGAAAAACCAATATCGGTTGTATTTTCAAAGGGATTAAAGACGGTCAGGAAAAGGATTATTACCTTTATAATGTCTGCGATCATCAGGAATGTTACAAAGAAGTGGGGTCTCAGGCTATTTCCTATACGACTGGTGTACCGGCTATGATTGGCACCATGCTGGTGATGCAAGGGCTATGGCAAAAGCCTGGTGTCTATAATATCGAAGAATTTGATCCCGATCCTTTTATGGAAGCCTTGAATGAATGGGGACTGCCATGGCAGGAAAGTTTTGAACCGGAGCTGGTTGACTAATGACTGCGCATTTTGAAGGGATTGGACACTTGCAGACACCGGCTTATCTGGTCGATGAGGCTTTGCTGGTCAAGAATCTCAAAATTTTGCACGAGATTGAAGAGCAGGCCGATTGCAAAATCCTCCTGGCCCAAAAAGCCTTTTCAATGTTTGCAACCTATCCCTTAATTGGGGAATATCTTTCAGGTACCACCGCCAGTGGTCTTTTTGAAGCTAAGCTGGGTTTTGAGGAGATGGGCAAAGAAAACCATATTTTCTCACCGGCCTATCAACAAAAAGATTTTGCCGAGATTTTAGCAATCTGTGATCACCTAGTTTTTAATTCTTTTGCCCAGTGGCAACAATTTAGAGATCAGGCTCTTAAAGCTGGACGCAGCTGCGGAATCCGCATCAATCCTGAATGCTCCACCCAGGAACACGGCATCTATGATCCCTGTTCACCAGGCTCAAGATTGGGCGTGACTCTGAAGAATTTTAAAGCCGATCAGTTAGAAGGAATCGAAGGCTTACATTTTCATACGCTCTGTGAACAAAATGTGGATGATTTGATAAAAACCTGGGCGGCTGTGGAAGAAAAGTTCGGAAAATTTCTGCCGCAAATGAATTGGTTAAACCTGGGCGGCGGCCACCATATTACCCGGGATGATTATGACCGGGAGGCGCTGATTGGCTTGGTTAAGGGGATTAGAGAAAAAT
The DNA here is from genome assembly GCA_031222025.1 of Eubacteriaceae bacterium ES2. Classification (GTDB taxonomy): domain Bacteria; phylum Bacillota; class Clostridia; order Eubacteriales; family Eubacteriaceae; genus Acetobacterium. The sequence continues at coordinate 224,280 of CP130740.1, forward strand.
ATGGGGTTGCAGTCTATCTGGAACCGGGTGAAGCCGTGGCTTTAAATACCGGTTTTCTGGTGACAAGTATTGTGGATATTGTGGATAACGGCATCCAAATTGCCATTCTTGATGCATCGGCAGCTTGCCATATGCCGGATGTGATTGAAATGCCTTATCGACCGGAAGTGATCGGTGCCGGTCAACCAAAAGAGAAAGCTTATACTTATCAGTTGGCTGGGCCGACCTGTCTGGCCGGGGATATCATTGGGGATTATTCATTTGATGAACCCCTGGCAATCGGGGGCAAGCTGGTTTTTTGTGATATGGCTATCTATTCCATGGTTAAGAACAATACTTTTAATGGTATGCCGCTGCCGGATATTGTGCTCAGAAAGCTGGATGGACAACTGAAAACTGTTCGGCGGTTTGGGTATGAGGATTTTAAGATGCGATTGTCGTGAAATAATATTTTATAACCGAGAATAAATTTAAAAAGCAATTTAAAAAGTTCAAAAACGTTTGATGGCGCTTTTGAACTTTTTAATTTGCAAAATCCAGTAATTAATGAGGGGAGGATCATTGTTAATTTGCAATAAAATCTAGGAATGTTCTTGCATAGAAGATGGGGTACATAGAATTAAAATATTGAATAGAGATTATTGAATTCAATCAGAATGGATTGTAATATTAGTGGTTTAACTTCGGTGTAACGGTTATAATATATGAAATACCTAAATTTAAGGATTATGAAAAGCTTTGATTTGAAAGCAAAGAGTTTATAATGGAGCGAAACGTGGATAAACTAAGTAATTTAACCGTAGATGAATTTCTGGAAAAATTGTCAATCTGTAAATTTCCCGGTCCGGCTGCTGGTTCAGCGGTGGGAACAATACAGGCAATTACAGCAGCACTTATGAATATGGCCTGTTGCTGTACCTTGAAAAAAGATCCGGATAATGATATTTGTAAAGCTTCCATCGCGATCGCTAAGCGACTGCAGGCAGATGCCTTATGTCAGGGGCAAGCGGATATCCAGGCTTATATGGCGGTCGTGAGAGCGGGAAAAAGCAATGATCCTGAGGATTATCAGCAGGCCATGAAAGGGGCGATTACACCCTTTGTGAGACTGCTTGAAAACTGTTATGCGCTTTTAATTGAAACGCAGAAGATTTTACAGGACAGTTATTCTTTGGTGTTGGGTGATCTGGTAATCTGCGCCAGTCTGGCTGAGGCGGTGGCAGCGGCGGCAAAAGCAGGGATTGAAATCAATCTCATGTCGATAGCGGATCAAGACTTCAAGCAGAAGAATCTTAAGGATACAAGAGACCGTTATCAGGCATGCCTGGATCTGAAACGGGCTATTATGACCCAAGCTTTTGTGGTAGAAGAGCCAATAAAAAAAGCGTCACTGGATAGCCAGAGGGTACTGACATTTTGGTTCGATCCCGAGAATAAACCCTTCTGGTTTCAAAAAAACCCGTCATTTGATCAAAAGATTGCCGATAATTTTTTTAAGCTTTGGCAGTCTGCCTGTAAGGGGGAACTGGTGGTGTGGCGGCAAACTATCAAAGGTCGGCTGGCGGAAATAATTATTTTGGATCAATTCTCCAGGAATTTAAACCGCGATGGAGAAAGCGCATTTTCACAGGATTTAATGGCCCTGGTGCTGGCTCAAGAGGCGGTTGGGCAGCCGGACTACAAAAGTCTTTCCCAAGTTGAAAAGCAATTTATTCTGATGCCGTTTATGCATTCGGAATCGGCGCTAATTCATGACGAAGCTTTATCTTATTTTGAAGCGCTGGGAGATCCTTTAACGCTGGAGTTTGAAATAAGGCATCGGCAAATTATTAATCAGTTTGGCCGTTATCCCCATCGCAACCAAGTTCTAAACAGAGTGTCCACGCCGGAAGAAATTGAATTTCTTAAACAGCCGGGCTCAAGCTTTTAGAAAGATTTGCTATTGTGCTGGTAAGCTTATATTGATTTGATAATAATATGGCAAAAAGTAATCTTTTAGAGAATTTGACTTTTAAAAATGCAAAAACGTCGATCCTGCTTGAAATTAATTTCAATTAAATTCAAGCAGGATTGTTTGCATTAAAAGTGTATGAATAGGCTAAAAAACGTGATGATAGAGATATTAAATATAAAAATGCTAAATTAATTCGCAGTAAAGATTGAAGACTAATTAATAATCATTCTTGACAACGGGCTATACAGGTATATAATAGAAGCAATAAAAGGATTACAAAACTGGAGGCGTAATTATGAATTCTAATTTTAGCTGTAAAACCTGTCAAAGTGCTGATCATAGTCTGGAGAACTTTATTTCCGGATTGAGTTTCGAAACCTCGCATCACCGGGTAGAAGGGCAAAGTGTGAAATGTGGTTTTGGACTACAGGGTATTTGCTGCAGGCTATGTTCCAATGGCCCTTGCCGAATTACTCCCAATGGACAAAAAGGCGTTTGTGGCGCTACGGCTGATACCATTGTAGCCCGTAACTTTTTAAGAGCGGTGGCGGCTGGTTCTGGATGTTACATTCATGTGATTGAAAATACTGCCCTAATGCTTAAAAAGACTGCTCAGACCAAAGGGCTTTTAAAAGGTAAAAATACGCTAAAAAGACTGGCTGATATTTTTGGCATTGAAGAGGCTGATGAGTATCTCTGCGCCGAAAAAGTTGCCGATGCAGTCCTGTCTGATCTTTACAAACCGGATTACGTTAAAATGGAACTGGTTGAAAAACTGGCCTATGCCCCACGCTTCAAACGCTGGATGGAGCTGGATATCCTGCCTGGCGGAGCGAAATCTGAGGTTTTTGCCGGCGTGGTCAAGACGTCAACCAATTTAAATTCAGATCCCATTAATATGTATCTGAACACTCTGAAACTGGGGATTTCAACCGGGCTTTACGGCTTAACCCTGACCAATCTTTTAAATGATGTGTTGCTGGGAGAACCGGCGATTCGATTAGCACCGGTGGGACTGCGCGTGATCAATCCGGATTACATCAATATTATGATCACCGGACATCAGCATTCTATTTTTACCTATCTGCAGGAACGCTTGACTGATCAGGATGTAATTGAAAAAGCAAAACAAGCTGGGGCGAAAGGCTTTAAACTAGTTGGCTGCACCTGTGTTGGTCAGGATTTGCAATTGCGGGGCGAGCATTATCAGGAAGTATTTGATGGCCATGCCGGTAATAATTTTACCTCAGAAGCTATTCTGGTGACTGGTGGGATTGATGCGGTATTATCCGAGTTTAACTGTACCTTGCCAGGGATTGAACCAATCTGTGACGAGCTTTTAATCAAGCAGATCTGTCTGGATGATGTGGCCAAAAAAGCCAATGCTGAATTAAAGCCCTTTGTTTTTGAAAAACGGGAAGAACAGGTGGAAGAAATTCTGGATGCCATTACTGATGCTTATAAAAATCGACGAAGCAAAGTAGAAATAAATTTACAGCCGGAACATGGAAATAATGACACCCTGACTGGTGTTAGCGAAACCTCATTAAAAGATTTTCTGGGCGGAAGCTGGAAACCGCTGATTGATCTGATTGTCAGTGGCGATATTAAAGGAATTGCCGGTGTGGTTGGCTGTTCAAGCCTGACTGCTGGCGGTCATGATATTTTGACGGTAGATCTGGTAAAAGAACTGATCGCAAAAGATATCCTGGTTTTATCAGCCGGATGCTCTTCCGGCGGCCTGGAAAACGTTGGTTTAATGTCTCCTTCGGCGGCTTCAATGGCCGGTCCTAAACTGCGGGCGATCTGTGAAAAACTGGGTGTTCCACCGGTCTTAAACTTTGGCCCTTGTTTAGCAATTGGACGACTGGAGCTGGTGGCGACAGAATTAGCCGAAACACTGGGTATTGACATTCCCCAATTGCCGCTGGTTTTATCAGCGCCACAGTGGTTGGAAGAACAGGCCTTGGCTGATGGTGCCTTTGGTTTAGCCTTGGGTTTGCCTCTGCATCTGGGACTGCCGCCATTTGTAACCGGAAGTCCGCTGGCGGTGGAAGTATTTACCGAAAACATGAAAGAATTAACGGGCGGCCAGCTGATTATTGATGATAATGCCAAACAGGCGGCTGATACCCTGGAAGGGATTATTTTGGCCAAACGTCAGGGCTTAAACATTTAGGAGGGCAGGATGAAACGGATTATGATTGATCGCGAAAAATGCGATGGTTGTCTCAACTGTACCGTTGCGTGTATTAGCGCCCATCAGGAAGGCAGCAATTTTTACACAGCTGATCTAACCGGAAAAACGGCTGAGTCCCGCAATAAGATCTATTTTAAAGAGAACCAGGGCTATTTTCCCATCTTTTGCCGTCATTGTGACGAGCCAGAATGTGTTATGTCCTGTATGAGTGGGGCCTTATCAAAAGATTCTGCCAGTGGATTAGTGAATTACGATTCCGAGAAATGCGGCTCCTGTTTGATGTGCGTGATGAATTGCCCCTATGGCGTGATGAAGGCGGATCAGACTAATAGCAAAATGATCAAATGTGATTTTTGTCAGGACCTGGCCGATGGCCCTTCTTGCGTGAAGGCTTGTCCCAAAGAAGCGATTACAGTGCAGGAGGTGTAAAGAAAGATGAAGATAGTAGTAATTGGTGCCAGTGCGGCAGGAATCTCGGCTATTAAAAGCATTCGTGAAATCGATCAAGACGCTCAAATCACCATGATATCAAAGGAAAAAGATATTCATTCTCGATGCATGCTCCACCACTGCCTCAGTGGTCACCGCAACCAGAAATCCATCGATTTTGCCGGTAGTGATTTTTGTACAGATAAAAGCGTCAGTTGGTTAAAGGGTTTGGCGGTTACAGGTGTCGATCCGCAGAAAAAGTTTGTTAAAATAGAAGATGGTCAGGAAATAAAATTTGATAAACTGCTGATTGCCAGCGGTGCGGCATATTTTATCCCGCCGGTTCCGGGTTTGCGGGAGGCGAAAAATGTATTTGGCTTCCGGGATCTTGCGGATGTCAAAAGGATCAATGACCATTTAAGATCCGATAGCCGGGTAGTGATAATTGGTTCGGGACTCGTCGGAATGGATGTGGCCAGCGCTCTTAATGAGCGGGGTATTAAAAACACTGTTGTGGAAATGATGCCTGATATTCTGCCTCTGCAACTGGATGGGCCATCGGCCAGTGTCTATCAGATCCTGTTTGAGGAAAACGGCACCGACTTTTTGTTGTCTGAAAAGGTAACTGAGCTAAAACTGGACGAAAACAGGATTGGGACAAGTCTAATGCTAGAAAGCGGGAAAAACCTTGAGGCTGACTTGGTAATTGTGGCCGCTGGTGTTCGACCGGAGACCGCCTTTTTGGAAGGGTCAGGGATAGAATGCGATCGGGGTATCGTGGTCGATGAAAAAATGCAGACCAGCCAAGCGGATATTTATGCGGCAGGGGATGTCACCGGTCTTTCTGGGATCTGGCCCAATGCCATGAAACAGGGCAGAGTGGCTGCTCAAAACATAATGGGGCGAAAGGCTGTCTATGATGATCGCTTTGCTATTAAAAACACCATTAATTTTTATGGTTGTCCGACTCTTTCACTGGGTCAAATCTGTCCCGACCAAGACACTAAAGTTTACATCCGGGAGGATCGAAACAGCTATCAGAAAATTTTACTTAAAGATCAGATGATTGAAGGCTTGATTTTGCAGGGGAATCTTGACTATGCCGGTTTCTGGCAGGTGCTGATTAAAAATAAAATTACCATCGATGAGCGTACAATTTTTGATCTTGAATACTCTGACTTCTATGCCATTAACGAAAAAAACGGAGCTTTTCAACTGGCATTCTAAAATGTATTGTGAGATAATTGGGAATTTAACCGGGCACAGGCTATAAGACAAAGCTCATTATCAGGTAATAGGATAAAGATAAGTATTAATCAACTATCAAGAACTCGAGTTGTTAAAAAAATTTAACAATTCGGGTTCTTTTTAAATGAATTATCAGGGACTTAAACAGCCGTAAAATATTTAAAAATGAAAGAATACGCAACATCGGGGTTGAAAAATCAATAATTGGATAAATTTATAAAATCGATGATTATTAGATGATCTATTGGGAAAATAGAATAAATGAAAGTGTGTTCTCGTGCAAAAAAATGATTTGCATCATCAATGGAGAGGAAAGTGAATGGACAAAAACATATCGAATAAAATCGATTCGCAGCTTGAAAATATGGATCTGAACCAGCTAATCGCTAAACGGAGTCGTTTGAACTCCTGGCGGGAAGCTTTAATAATGGCCGCTATTTATTTACTGATCGGTGGTTTGTGGATTCTTTTGTCGGACAAGATCGTGGCTTCAATTTTTATTGATCCTGAACAGCTGAAAACTGTGCAACTCTACAAGGGCTGGTTTTACGTACTGGCAACAGCAGTTATCTTTTTTTGTATCTTTAAAAAGACGCTTGATATGTATGCCAGCGCGGTTGATCAGGTTATTGACAGTTATGATGCTCTTTCGCAGGCAAATGAAGAGCTGGTAACCATTAATGAGGATTTGCGGATAGAGAAAGAACTGTCAAATCAGTTTTTTATGGAAGCTGCCAGTATCATTATAATTTTTGATACAGAAGAAAAAATTACCCATTATAATCCCTGTGCTGAAAAAGTTTTTGGCTTCAGGCGTGATGAGGTGATTGGTGAAATGGGTTATAATATACTGCGCTCCCGGCAATCTGTAGAGCGGATGCGAGAAATGTTTGATGAGATTATAGAAGGTGAAAACCTGAATGACAATGAGCTGCAAATGCTTTGTAAAGATGGCTCTTATAAAACGATTTTATGGAATAATAATTCGCTGCACGATAGGGATGGTAATGTAGCTGGTCTGGTCTCAATTGGAACAGATATTACTGAACGGCGTCAGATGGAAGAAAAGCTGGAGCATATCGCCTATTACGATACTTTTTTGGAAATTCCTAACCGAACCTATTTAAATATTGCCATACAGGAAGCCATTGAACAAAATAAGCAATTTGCGGTTGTCAACCTGGATTTGGATAATTTTAGACATATTAATGAAAGTATGGGTCATACGGTGGGGGATCATTTTATTGCCAATGTTTCAGAAGTGTTAAAAGGATTGACCAGAAAACAGGATATGATAGCTCGTTTAAGTGTAGATCAATTTGCCTTTTTGTTTTTTTTAGATGGAGAAGAAGATCTGATGATCTGGCTTGAATGCATTATGTCGAGAATTCGCTGCCCCTGGCAGTTGAACGGACAACGGATTTATGTAACCTGCAGCGTGGGAATTGCCCTTTTTCCTCAGGATGGCGATAATGTGACAACTTTGATGCAGAATTCTGATATCGCTTTGTATAGCCGCAAAGAACTTGGCAAAGATGGCTACAAATTTTTCAAGCCAGAGATGTATGAGCGGACTTTGAAGACCATTGAGATGGGCAACGAATTAAAAGTGGCGGTTGCAAATGAAGAATTTATCTTATATTACCAGCCCCAGTTTGAACTGTCGACAGGAAGACTTCTTGGAGTTGAGGCGCTGATTCGCTGGAATCACCCGCAAAAAGGATTTATTTCGCCGGGGGAATTTATTCCGCTTTCCGAAAAAACCGGACATATTATTCCCATCAGCGAGTGGGTTTTAAAGGAAGCCATCAGACAGAAACGGAGCTGGGAAGATAAGGGCTATCAGCCGCTAAAGATTGCTGTTAATCTGTCGGGTTATACTTTTACCGAAGCCACGGTTTTTGATCGTATTTGCAAGATATTGGATGAGATGGCCGTGATGCCGGATGAGATTGAAATTGAAATTACCGAAACGGCAGTGATGATGGAGCTGGATGCGGCTAAAGAAGCATTGGCAAAATTAAAGCAAAAGGGTTTGACGGTAGCCATGGATGATTTTGGAACCGGCTATTCTTCGCTTAATTATCTGCAGATTCTGCCCATTGATGTACTTAAAATAGATCAGACTTTTATTCAGAATATGCGTTCACAAAAAGAGGAAACGATTTATAAAACCCTGGTGGAGCTGGCTCATGCGATTGGCATTATCGTGGTGGCAGAAGGGATCGAAACAGTTGAGCAACAGGAGTTTTTGATTCAAAACAAGTGTGATATCGGTCAGGGCTATTTTCTGGGTCGACCAGTGCCAGCTTTGGAAGTTGAAGATTTTTTATTGAAGCAAGCAAAAATAAGCAGCTCTCAAGCCGCTTCAGACTGAAGACAAAGTTAATTTTATCTACCTGAGCACCGACAATTGGCTTTTCAGTTGTCCACCTCGGGGCGAACAGTTGCTAGAAAATGCTTTTAATTTGCACTTTCAAATTGGGCAACTGTACGAATCCGCGCGCGGACTACGAAATCCAATTGTCAGTGCGGGGTTGGTCTACACACAAAAAGAAGCGGCTCTTAAGCCGCTTCTTTCCTGCCGGGTTTTGCCCGGCTATATTTGTATTGAGGTTATGGGCTTATAAAATAGCCAAGCCAGCTTTGGCAACAGTCATGTCTTCTTCGACACTGCCGCCGCTGACACCTATGCCACCAATGATTTCGCCATCGATAATAATGGGAAAACCACCACCGAAGACAACCATTCTTCCTTTATCGCAGTTGGCCAGACCAAATAGCGAGCCTGCTTCTTTAGCAACTTCAGCAAACTGGTCAGTGCTTCCTTTTAAGGCTACAGCTGAATAAGCTTTATTCGTAGCAATATCAATGCTGGCCAGTAGGGAGTCTTCCATTCGGTTAAAGAGTACAGGATTACCGTGTTTGTCGCAGATGGCTATTACCATCGGGACATCGATTTCAATAGCTTTTACAGCTGCCGCATCGGCCATTTTTTTGGCCAGGTCCAATAATTTTCCAGTTGTCGTCATGATTTTCCTCCAAATTTTTATTTATCCTCTAAAGCCACACTTAAAAAGCAGCGGCATAGATGGCAATGACATCGTCTTTAGATGGACATTTTGGGTTACCGCCGGTACAGATATCGGCTAGTGCCAGATCAGCCAGTTCGCTGAAATCTTCTTTTTTAACACCGATTTCTTCCAGTCCGGAGGGAATCCCAACATCTTTAGACAAAGTTTTAATGGCTTCAATAGCTAAGCCGTTGATATCTTCAGCTTTAACACCAGTCAGGTCAACACCCATTGCCTGAGCAACAGCTGCCAGACGATCGCCAACAGCATCAGCATTATAAGCAACAACATGAGGTAATAGTACAGCATTACAAACCCCATGAGGCAGATCATAGAAACCGCCTAATTGGTGTGCCATCGAGTGAACAATTCCTAAACCGCCGTTTGAGAAACCCATTCCGGTGACAAACTGTCCGTAGGCCATACCATCGCGGGCATCAATGTCTTCACCGTTTTCAACAGCGGCTCGAAGACTTTTAGCGATTGCTTTGATTGCTTCAAGGTTAAAGAGGTCAGTAAAAGCTGAAGCGCCGGCAGTTGTGTAGCCTTCAATGGCGTGGGTAAGGGCGTCCATGCCAGTTGCTGCAGTTAATGCTTTAGGCATTTTAATCATCAGGTTAGGGTCGTTCACGGCAACAGTTGCCAGGCAGTTAGGATCGACAATAACCATTTTCAATTTACGTTCTTCGTCAGTGATAACATAATTGATGGTAGCTTCACTGGCGGTTCCCGCAGTCGTGTTAATGGCAACAATCGGCAGCGATTTGTTGGCGGTTTTACCAACGCCTTCGTAGTCTCGCAGATCACCGGGGTTGGTTGCCAAAACGCCAATACCTTTAGCAGTATCCTGGGGTGAGCCGCCGCCAATGCTGACGATAAAGTCACACTCATTTTCCTGAAGAACTGCCAGACCGGCATTAACATTAGTGACCGTTGGATTAGGTTTAACATCTGAGAAAATGGCATAGGGCACTTGGGCTTTGTCCAATACATCTAACACATCCTGAACAATACCGGCTTCGATTAATACTTTGTCCGTTACAACCAAGGCCTTTTTAACGTTCATGCGTTCGATTTCCGGTGCGATCAGTTCAATTGCGCCCGGCTCCATAATAACTACGGGTGGAAAATAATAGGTTCTTGCCATGAAATTACCTCCAAAAATTTTTAACTGTAAACAGTTGCATAACTATCCTTATTTTATCAATCTATGGTTTTGATTCAAGTGACAGTATTATAAAAATGTCAAAAATATTACAGATGACTAGAAGTGTCACTTTTATAAAACCAGGAGGTAGGATTTCAGTTTATCAGGAATTGCTTTGATTAACAGTTTGGCAAATTCGTTGGGGTCCATAGTCATTCCGTCAAGAACCCACTTGTAAGTCATATCCATCGATCCCTGGCAGTACATATCCAGGAGAAAGAGATCATCATCAGCGATCGGCTGACCGGTTTTTTTGATGATCAGATCGGTATAAAAGCCGGTGATCAGTTGCAGGTCATAGTCGTAAATAGAATTACAGTCGCTGGATTTAAAAGCGGCGGTAAAAAATGTTTTTTCATTTCGAACAAAGGTAAATTTCTGGGTCAGCCCTTCTTCCAGGGTTAGGCTGACACCCATCTGTTTGATAGACTGTTGAGCCAGCTTATCAAAATACCAGTTGACCAGATGATATTTATCCTGAAAATAGCGATAAAATGTTTGCCTTGTCAGTTCACTATGATCAACGATTTCTTTAACCGTGATTTTATCCAACGGTTTATAAACCATCAGTGCTTTAATGCTTTTTGCCAGCTTCTCTTTTGTGCGATCATTTATATCCATTGAAAGTCCCCGTGTTTAAACTTCTGAAAGCCAAAATACTCTCTCTTATCTTATCGGGGGACGTAATCGATGTCAATGAAAAAATTTGACGGTTCGGATAATTTCTTAGCGATATTAAATAATTGTTAAATATTAATCTAAGCAATTGACAGAAAAAAAGAAAAGCGTATAATGGGTTTCAAGGAGTGAGTGTTTACTCCTACTGAAGGGAATGAGAAAAATTGGAAAAATCACTAGTTCACCGTAGAGAAAGTATTATTGTCTCGACCATCGAAGTTTTAAACCGGGTGGGGCTTCAAAATCTGTCAACGAAGTTGATTGCCAGACAAGAAGGGGTATCGGAAGGTACGCTGTTTCGACATTTTGACAATAAAACACAAATACTGGCAGCCGTAATTGATCAGTTTGGAAAGTTTGATAATGCGATTATTGAAACCTGTGCCCAAAAAGACTTGTCGCCAGTTGACAGCCTGCGTTATTTTTTTTCAGCTTATGCTGAATATTATGAGAATTATCCTGAAATTACCGTTGTTATGCAATTATATGACAGTTTGCTGAATGAGGCTGGTCTGGCCGATAAAATTCGAGCAATTATTAAGAAAAGGGAGGATTTTATTGTTGCAATGATTAAAGATGGCCAGAACAGCGGCATCTTTTCTAAGCGGCTCAATGCCAACCGGATAGCGGAGCTGTTGATTGGCGGTAATAAGGAAGTCTGCCTGAAATGGCGAATGGGAAAATATGACTTTTCTTTAAAGGAACGCGCGCTTGACTTGTTTGAGACCTTGATTACTGTGCTGGAAAGGTAAAAGACTGACAAAAAATTGAAAGGGGGAGACAGCGTGACTGAAAACTTTAAAAATGATCCAATGCTGGAGATGTTTCTTTGTGAAACGGATCAACAGCTGGAACAAATGGAAGAGATTGTGATGATCATGGAAACGTCCAGTGAATTGACAACGGATGCCGTTAACGAAATCTTTAGAATCATGCATACCTTAAAAAGTTCATCGGCGATGATGCTGATGAATAATATTTCCACCGTTGCCCATCGAACGGAAGATCTCTTTTACTTTATTCGCGAGGAAAAGCCGGAAAAAGTGGAGCTTTCATCCTTGTCTGATCTGATCTTCAGCAGTCTTGATTTTATGAAAGCCGAGCTTGAGAAGATTAAAGCCGGTGAAGAAGCGGATGGCCAGCCCGATGGACTGATTGACCAGATCGTAGCCCATCTTGAAAGGCTGAAACAATTAAATAATGCCGAAGCTTTTGCGAAACCGGAAAATAAGGAAGATGAAAAACGCTTTTACATCAGTTCGGATAAAAAGTTACAGAAGCTGGAAATCAATCAGTTTGCGGCCAGCGTTTTTTTTGAAGAAAACTGTGGGATGGAAAATATCAGAGCTTTCGCGATTGTCCATCAGCTCAAAGAAAAATCGGAATCATTCACGACCGATCCGGAAGATGTTATCAATGAAGCCCAAAGCGCTGAAAAAATTCGCCAGCAAGGTTTTAAAATTCTCTTGAAGACGAGGCTTTCCGATGACGAAATACGCAAATTTCTGGAAGGATCCGCATCCGTTGATCGGGTTGAGCTGGAATCAATCACGATCGATGAACCTGAGAATAATGCAGTAGCCAGCTTGACTCCGGAAGCGCCTATTCGGATGCCGGAGGCGCAAAAGACTTCTTCCCGTGCCCGGACGTCAGGTGGGGCAGCGGGCGGCAGCGGGGGAATCTACGTCAGCGTGGAAAAACTGGATCAGTTGATGAATCTGATGGGGGAAATGGTAATCTCCGAATCAATGGTTACACAAAATCCCGATCTTGAAGGGCTGATTTTGGATAACTTCAGCAAATCGGCCAGACAATTAAGAAAGATCACCAACGAGATTCAGGATATGGTCATGGCAATCAGAATGGTCCCTTTGGGTCCGACCTTTCATAAGATGCATCGGATTGTCCGGGACATCAGCAAGAAAATGGGCAAGGAGATCAATCTTAATATTATCGGCGAAGAAACAGAAGTCGATAAAAACATCATCGATCAGATTGGCGATCCGCTGATGCATATTGTCAGAAATGCGGCTGATCATGGCATTGAAAACTGTGAGGAGCGACTGGCAAAGGGGAAAGAAAAGACCGGCACCATTACGCTCGAGGCCTGCAATGCCGGCTCGGATGTGCTGATTATCATCCGTGATGACGGTAAGGGGCTTAAAAGAGAAGGTATTCTAAAAAAAGCGCTGGAGAATGGACTAATCGATGAAACGGAGCGGGAGTTGAGCGACCAGGAGGTCTTTAAACTGATCTTCCTGCCGGGCTTTTCAACCAAGGAAGTGGTGACTGAGTTTTCTGGCCGGGGTGTGGGCATGGATGTGGTGGCTACCAATATCGAAGCGATTGGCGGATCGATTCTGGTAGAAAGTCAAGCGGATCAGGGGTCGACCTTCACACTTAAAATTCCCCTGACCCTGGCGATCATCGAAGGGATGAATGTTCGGGTTGGCAATTCCCGTTATACCCTGCCCATTACCCGGATTAAAGAATCCTTTATCCCGCGAAAAGAAGAGATTTTCACCAACCCTAATCATCAGGAAATGATTATGATCCGCGGAGAATGCTATCCGATTTTAAGATTGCATGAGTATTACCAAGTAAAAAACGCCAAAAGTAATATTGAAGAAGGCATTTTGATGATGGTGGAAGGTGAAAATAAAACAGTTTGCTTGCTGGTGGATGAACTCCTGGGCGAACAGCAGGTGGTGGTTAAAACCTTGCCCAAATATATCCAGCGGATGAAAAAAATTTCTGGGCTGGCTGGCTGTACCCTGCTGGGAAATGGGGGATCAGCCTAATTTTGGATATTGATGGCTTCATTTCACAAAGCCGATTAAAAATGTAGGGAGGGCTTATGGATCAAATAAACAAAGATTTGGATTATGAAGACGACTTTGACGACGATCTGGAGGAATGGAATGAACAAAAATTTCTGACTTTTCCACTTGAGAATGAAATTTATGCCCTGTCAGTTGACGTGGTGACAGAAATTATCGGGATTCAGGAAATTACTGAAGTGCCGGAACTGCCAGAATATGTGAGGGGAATCATTAATTTGCGCGGACAGATTGTGCCAGTTATTGATTTGCGCCTTAAGTTTGAAAAAATGTCTAAATCCTATGATGAGCAAACCTGTATTATTGTGATTGAAGAAGTTGATATATCCTTGGGGTTGATTGTTGATGCGGTGGCGGAAGTTGTGGATATACCCGACTCGCAGATGGTCAACTATCCCCAAACAGAAGATGCCAATCAGTTTATTTCGGGAATTGGTAACGTGGGCAATCAGATTAAATTGATAATTGACTATAAAAAATTGATTGATGATTCATTTGAACAAAACTTTGAATAATTTGAGGAGCGATTATGAACCGATTAAAAAATCTTAAAATCAAAGATAAGCTGGTGACCTGCTTTGCGATTCTGGCAATTGTGACAGCCATAGTGGGTTTGTTTGGTATTGTTAGTATATATAGTATTCAGAATAAATCGGAGGAAATGTATTATAATCATCTGGTGCCGGCGACAAAATTATCAGATGTTCAGGTGGAGCTGCAAAACATTCGCGCCAATCAGATTCTGGCGCTTTATGAGCAAAACACTGGGACGGTTTCTGGCAGAATAGCGGCTATTGATGAATCGGTGGCAAAAGATGATCAGCTGCTTGCTGAATATGAGTCAACCATTGACGAAGATGAAAATCAGGCGCTCTTTGATGATTTGACTGAGAAACTTAGTGATTATCGCCAAGTCCGTAATGATAATCTGGCTTTAATCGAAGCGGGCAACTATGATCAGGCTCTGGTGGTTCTCTCGGAAGTAACAGCAGCCCGAGAAGCGACTGATGACAGTTTACAGGCGCTGATTGATTATAATGATGCATACGCCCAGACACTGCTTGCGGATAATGCCGATTATTTCAGAAATATGGCTATTTTAATGATTGTGATCAGTATCGCTGGTATAGTGCTGGCAGTGGGGCTAGGTCTAAAACTGGCTAACAGTATAGCCAATCCCTTGAAATCAATGGTTCATGCAGCCCAACAAATTGCTGAAGGGGATCTGGATGTGACGGTTAGCGTTGAAGCCAATGACGAGGTTGGCGATCTGGGCAAAGCCTTTGAAAGAATGAGTCAAAATCTCAACGAGGTGCTGGGCAATATCGATTCGGCAGCGGTTCAGGTAACGGTTGGCGCAAAACAGGTGGCTGATTCCAGTATGGCGCTTTCACAAGGTGCCACAGAACAGGCCAGTTCAGTGGAAGAGCTGTCGTCAGCTATTGAAGAAATTGCCGCTCAAACCATAGCCAATGCGCAAAATGCGGATACTGCCAATAATTTGGCCGAACAGACCCGATCAAACGCGGTTGAAGGCAATAGTAAAATGCAGCTGATGTTGAAATCAATGGAAGAAATCAATGTTTCTTCTGCCAACATTTCGAAAATTATCAAAGTGATTGATGAAATTGCTTTTCAGACCAATATTCTGGCTTTAAACGCGGCAGTAGAGGCGGCCCGAGCCCGCCAGCATGGCAAGGGCTTTGCAGTAGTAGCTGAAGAAGTCCGAAATCTTGCCGCTCGATCAGCGGATGCGGCTAAGGAAACCACGGCTTTAATTGAAGGCTCGATTAAAAAGGTTGAACATGGGACGCAAATTGCCACACAAACAGCGGATGATTTAAACCAGATTGTCGAGGATATAACTCAGGTTACGGATATTGTTGGTGAGATTGCCGCTGCCTCTAACGAACAGTCTATTGGGATTAGCCAGATTAACACCGGGCTCAGTCAGGTCTCAGATGTGGTGCAGATGAATTCGGCAACCTCCGAAGAAAGCGCGGCAGCCAGTGAAGAGCTGTCAGGCCAGGCTGATCTGATGCGAGAACAGGTTAGTCAGTTTAAATTAAAGGGGCGAAGAGGGGGCGCGCCACGAAGCGGCAGCCACATTGAAAAAGATAAAGGATCTGACATTTATTTAAATGATGTGGACTTTGGTAAATATTAGCAAAGCTGCCGCCCCAATTTGACGGTAATGTCTGAATTCAAAGAAAGTGTATGATGATGAATAGCGAATGGGATGATAAAGCACTCAGTCAGGTTTTTGATGCGGTATCTGTCGGAATTATGATTTTGGATGGGAAGGGCCGAATTACCAGGGTAAACAAGGCCCTGCTTGCCTATTTTCAAATAAGCGAAGAAAACTGTCATGAGAAAAGTTTCGGGGATGCTTTTCACTGTAAACTGGGACTGGAAAAAGGCTGCGGATATAGTGCGGGATGCAGAAACTGCGAACTGCGAGCTGCAGTGGATAAAACGCTATCGGGAGAAGAAGAGACTATCAACCTGGAATTTGCTAAGAGTTTAATGACTGATTCAACCATAAATGATTTCTGGTTTAAGGTTTCGATAGCCCCTTTGTCAATCAGGAATAAAAAAAGTGTCGCAATTACCTTCACCGATATTACAAAGCGAAAAGAGCAGGAGGAGCGGCTGGAAAAAAAGAAAGACTTTTATTTCCGGATGTTTGATGATTTTTCGACTTTGATCTGGAGAACTGACGCTTTAGGAAATATTATTTATGTCAATAAAGAGTGGACTAGTTTTACCGGGGTTTCCAGAGCGGAATGTTTAGGTACGCAATATCTTGACTGGATTCATCCGGAAGATCGGGAAAGCTATGTTGCCATTAGAAATAAGGCCTTCGAAATAGTGTCGCCCTTTTGTGTTGAGTATCGAATCCGTCATCAGAGCGGACGATATTGCTGGATTAAAGGGATTTACAATCCTTCAAGCGAGATGGACGGATTGCAGGGGTATATGGCTCTGGGAATCAACATCACAGAACGTAAGGAGCTGGAAGAAGGACTGAAAAAGGCCAAAGTTGAGGCGGAGATTGCCAGTCAGGCTAAAAGTGAGTTTTTGGCTAATATGAGTCATGAAATCAGAACGCCCTTAAATGGTATTGTCGGCATGGTTGATCTGCTCAGATTGTCAAAACTGACAGAAGAGCAGAAGGAAAATATCGAAATCGTTAAAACTTGTTCCCGGGCTCTTTTAAATGTCATAAATGACGTTTTGGATTTTTCGAAAATGGAAGCTGGCAAACTGGAGATTGTGGAGAAGTACTTTGATCTGGAAGAACTGGTTGAACACACGATTAAGGCTCAGGTTCCGGCGGCTCATGAAAAGGGTCTAAAACTAAATGTCAGGATAGAAGAAACGGTTTCTCGTTATATGATGGGTGATCCGCTCAGATTGCAGCAGGTTTTAAATAATTTATTGAGTAATGCCATTAAATTTACTGAAAAAGGAGAAATTTGGGTAATTGTCACATCGACACCCACTCATTTAATCAGTTTTACGGTGGAAGACTCGGGACTGGGGATTGCGTCTTCAGATATGGCGAAGATTTTTGAGAGTTTTAGTCAGTTAGATGGCTCTTTCACCCGGCGTTTTGGCGGAACGGGGCTGGGGCTGGCCATTTCAAAACAATTAGTGGAGCTGATGGGGGGAAGTATTACAGTGAACAGTGTTAAAAATTTGGGAAGCCGCTTTCAGTTTATGATCCCGCTAAAAAAAGGCGACCCGATAAAAAAGCCCTTGGTCCCGCCAAAAATTGCGTGTCCCAGTACGGAATATCATATTCTGATTGTTGAGGATGATATAGTAAATCAGCAGGTACTGGCCAAAATGCTAAAGGAATGCGGTTATCGGGTAACTGTTGCCAGTAACGGTTTTGATGCAGTTGAAGAGATTAGAAACAAAGATTATGATGCTGTTTTGATGGACATTCAAATGCCGGAAATGGATGGTCTGGAAGCTACTCGGCGAATCAGGTTTATAAATAAGAAGCTACCAGTGATTGCTGTGACTGCCCACGCCCTTCAGGGGGATCGGGAGCGATTTATTGCCAGCGGTATGGATGATTATGTTTCAAAACCGGTAAAAATTGAAAAGCTGATTGCTGCGATTGAACGTAATATAAGTATAAAAAATGAAACCGACAGCATAAAAAATATGGAAATTCAGGTGGCTGAAAATGGTCAGATTGTGATTGCGGAAAAAGTTGAACATCCACCACAGCAGCTGAGTATTGAACTGTTACAGCCGTTGGTAGCAGCAGTAGCGTCCTTAAGCCTGGCTGTTGATGGCGGGAATCTAAGTTCATTTGAGGAAAAAGCAAGTTGTATAAAAAAGCTGGCCAATGAAATGGATCTTGAAGAATTAAAAGCAGCGGCATTTAAGGTGGAACTGGAAGCCCGGCGAGGTAATTATGAGAGCGCGGCGCAGAAAGTTTTACTAATCGAAGATCTTTATAAAAAGTTAAATCTAAACGTCTAACTTTTTTAAATGGCGGTCCATTGATATTTGAAGGTGCGATGAAAAAATGTTAATATTAAAATTGGCTACAGCTGAAGATAGTTTGAAAAAGGAGAAGTATGAAAATTCTTATTGTTGAAGATGACATGATCAGTCGTCGTTTTTTGTCAAAGTTTTTGTCACGTTATGGCGAATGTGATGTGGTAGTCGATGGGATGGAAGCACTGGATGCCTATCTGATTGCGGAAAAGGAAGCTGATCCTTATGATCTGATTTGTCTGGATATTATGATGCCGAAGATAGACGGTGTAAAAGTCTTAAAGGCCATTCGCGATTTTGAAGCGCAGCGAGGAATTTTAAAAGAAAATCGGGTTAAGATTATTGTCACCACTGCGCTTTCGGATACCGAGTTTGTAAATCAAGCCTTTGAGCTGGGATGTGAGGCCTATGCTGCTAAACCCTTGGATACAGAGAAACTGGTTGAAGTGATGAAAGAGCTGGGCGTTATTGGCAATGACCAGTGATGATGATCTGGAGATCAGATGTGAAACTTTAATAAAAGAAAATCAGGCAATCGTTGCATGATATGATCCCCTAAAAGTAGACAAGGTAAATAACCAAAATCTACTTACGGGGGATCATATCACAGAAAGATAAAACGATAACCTGGTTTTTTATTGGCTTTCTGAAAAGGTTTTAACTAAGGGGATAGAATTAAATGGTCAGATCCACATGCTGGATAGTGCCAGCGCCTCCGTTTTCTTTCAAAAAAATACCGGTTTGCTGAAGTTGCCCCTGGGACTGATTGCTGGCGTTTTTTAGTGAATAACTGGTATTCACATTACCTAAGTAAATTGCCCCGACACCCTTTTCACCTAAGGCGAAAAGTTGGTCATTGCCATTTTCGTCTTTGGTCCATATCCGCAGTTTCTCGTAAATGGCATCATTTTCATCGATCCACTGGTTGCCGTCCGAGTCGTAGGCTGCCAGATCAGCGAAACCGTCGCCACTTTGGGGTCCAAATAGTTCTTTGCCGTCGTTAATCAGGCCATCACTGTTTAAATCCAGAGCTAAAAAACCACTGCCAGCACCGACAAAGGAAATCTGATCAGTCGTCCCGTCCGCATCGAGATCAAAACTGTATTTTTGGCTGGTCAGGCTGACGCTGGGGGCGTCAAAATTGATGGTTAAGGGGTCAACCTGCTGGGGATCGTTACCGACCTGTATGGTCAGATTTTCTGCAGCACTAAAGCTGCGGCTCAAGTTCAGCGATAGGTCAAGGTTGATAGTACGACCATCGGCGGTGGTGATCATCCCCTGGGCGTTAAATGCTGTTGTTTCCTGCTCGATATAAAGGTTTTGCTGTTCATAACGAAAGCCTGATCCCTGATTAAGCAGGGCACGTTGATTATTGAGACCGGTCACCTGATTTCTCAGGGCGACTTGCTGATTGGTATCGATGGTTTTCGGCACCAGAAATTTTATTTTTTTGCCAGTTAGTGCCTGGAGTAATTTTTGCAGTAACTGCATTTCCATCAGATCTTTATCGGAAAGGGTAAAAGGGTCGTCATCTTCTGCTTTTTCCAGACTGCTGCTGGATTGAATTTCCTGACTTTGAGGGGAGATTGTCAGGCTGTCCTGATTGTTTTGACTGCTGTTTGCGCTATTATTCCAGACGCGAAGGGATTCCCGCTGGACGATGCTTTCCCGGTAGCTATGCTGGCTCGACAAAGTTAGCGACGAACTTTCTATTTTCATTTGATTACCTCCATTAAGAATCGTTCTCTTTAATGGATTATCGGCTAAAAAATTAGAAATATTAGTAGCTTTTTAAACATTCTAAACCTTAAAGGGATAGACCTGGGCTGAAAAAGGTGACATTGTTATCTGGGTCGGATAGTCCTTTATAGACTTCAGAATCGGCTAAAGCCAGAATTTGAGGCACAGAAGAGCCATCTAGGGGATAAACTGCAACCCCGAAACTGGGCCGGATATTAATGATTTGATCTTCAAAATCAATGGGCTGGATGATCATATTGCTAAGCTGGTGAAGGTAGGTTTTTACTTCGTGACTGGGAACGTTTCGTTTAATCATGATAACAAACTTATCGCTGCCCAGGCGAGCCACAAGATCGTCCGGATTGACGGCAGTCTGCAGGCGTCTGGCTAAGCTTTTCAGGCAAAAATCACCGCCGGTGATACCAACCATATCATTAATCCGATGAAACTGATTGAGGTCGATAAAAATCGTGTAAAATTGGGTCGAGTATTCCCGGGAGAAGGATATCAGCAACTCCATGCGATCGCTTAACAAGGTGCGGTTTGGCAGGTTAGTCAGCAGATCAAAGTAAGCAAGTCGGCTTAAACGGTTTTCATTTTCCCGAATGATCTGATGATAGGATTCAAGTACTTCGTTTTGCTGCTTCAGAGCCTTATGAGCGTGATCCAGGTCGGTGTTTAACTGTTGAAGTTGATCATTTTGTTCACTGAGGCTGCGGATTTTATTGATTAAATTACGCAGAAGAAATCTCAGTATGGAAATCAGAAGAATGGCAAACAAAGGAATAAATATGCCGGGCAAACTGATTGTTAAATGGTTGACACCAAAAGCGACAACAAAAACAAGGCCCAGAAAAATGTTTAGCAGAATGGACATAACATAGCCTGAACCGGGCAAATGAATAGTTAAGAGAATTGAAGTGAGGACTTGAAACTGGGCAAATATACCAATGAGATTAGATGATTTAAAATATATCAGCAGGCAGGTTAAAGAAATGAAAATACTTGAAAAAACAAGCAGAATAGGCAGGGATTCCTTTAGAGTCGGTTTTTTGGTCAGATAGGTTTCAAAGCGCTGCAGAAATTTATTCATCAAAAGCTCCCGATTGAAAGATTGTTAGTTAATAATCATATAACTTTACTTAATAATAATTATATCAAGATATAAATATTAAGCAACAAAAAATCGGTGAAGAATGTTTGAAAATAGCAAAAAAGCCTCTTTTGAGGCTTTAGAAAAGAGAGAGAGGATTGGATTTATATAAAACTGGAATAAACCAGTGATGAACCTTTCATTGGTAACAGTATAGCAGCAGAGTGTGGCAGCTATTTGTTGCCTCTGTGATGATTAAGTGAATAAGTTATCTTTAAGCATTAAAAAAAGCGCTGAAAGATTCAGCGCTTTTAGGAATAACTTTATTACATATTTAATAGGGGGATAAATATTTTTTAGTTCATTCGGCTTACAAAATCTGAGTAAGCTTCAATTCCGTGTTCGTGTACATCCAGACCTTCAATTTCTACATTCTTGTCAACGCGCAGGCCGATTGTTTTCTTCAGGATGAAGAAGAGTACAAAGGCACAGGCCAGAGTCCAGACCGCAACTGACAGAACGCCGATAAACTGAACACCCAGTAATGAAACACCACCGCCGTACAGTAAGCCTGTAACTGCATCTTCGGTTCCTGGAGCGTAGTTTGCAAATAAACCAACTAATAAAGTTCCGACAACACCATTCATACAGTGGACGCCAACCGCACCAACTGGATCATCGATTTTTAAAGTCTGATCAATGAAAGGAATACCGAAGGTGATAACAAAGCCGGCAACAACACCGATGGCAACTGCTCCCCAGACGGTTACAACTAGACAGCCAGCGGTAATGGCAACCAGTCCGCCGAGAACACCATTCAAGGTCATTGAAATATCAGGTTTTCCGAATCGTCCCCAAGTTAGGAACATTGTTGTCAATCCACCAGCAGCAGCAGCCAGGTTAGTAGTCATGGCGATGTGGCCAATATCTGTGGTCATACCCAGAGTTGAACCGCAGTTGAATCCGAACCAGGCAAACCAGAGAATGAATACACCCAATGCGCCAAGGGTTAAAGAGTGACCAGGGATAGCATTGGCTTTACCGTCTTTGTTGTATTTACCAATACGAGGGCCGACCATAGCTGCGCCAACCAGAGCGGTCCAACCACCGACAGAGTGAACAACTGTAGAGCCGGCGAAATCAACAAAGCCCATTTCACCAAGGAAACCGCCGCCCCATGCCCAGTGGCCAACCACTGGATAGATGACCAGGCTGACAAAAGCTGAGATAAAACAGTAAGTTGTGAATTTAGTACGTCCGGCTACAGCACCAGATACGATGGTAGCAGCTGTGGCACAGAAAACAGTCTGGAAGAAAATGAATAGCTCTGGTGTGACGGTATCAAAAGCGCCAGCGCCTTCCAGTTTTTCCGGAGCGAAGAATCCGGCAGTACCGATCATACCACCCCAGTCAGGACCAAACATGATGCTGAAGCCAATGGCATAAAATAAAATTGATCCAAGCATAAAGTCAACAAAGTTTTTCATAATGATGTTTCCGGCATTCTTGGCTCGGGTAAAACCGGTTTCTACCATTGCGAAACCAGCCTGCATAAAGAATACAAGGACTGAAGCTAAAAACACCCAGGTAATATCTAAAAATAATTGAGTTTCCATTTTAACACCTCTCTAATAATAACAAATAAATTAAGGAAAATAAAAAGAGATAGATTAAGCCATGAAATTGGTTTAACTATCTCCCTTGATAGATACGATTATTTTGATTTGTAAAGTTAAATTGCATCATGACCACGGTCGCCTGTACGAATTCGAATAACGTCAGCCACATCGTAGACAAAAATTTTGCCGCCGCCGATTTCGTCTTCTGAACCGATACATAGACGTTCAGTTATAATTTTAATAATAAGTTCTGCAGTTTCAGCGTCAGTAATAGTTTCAACCTTGATTTTTGGCAGGAAGTTAACGGTATAGGCTGTGCCTCGATAGGACTTCTGGAAACCTTTCTGGTTACCATAACCCATCACATTGGTGATCATCAGCCCCTGTACATCACAGGTGTTGAGGATTTCTTTTAATTCTTCCAGCTTTTCCGGTTTAATAACAATTTCAAGCTTTTTCATAGGACCCTCCTTAGGTTTATATTTAAAAGGGGGAGGGGTATGACTACCCCTGCACCTTTATTGATTAAACATAGAATAAAATATCTTTGTAGCTTGGGAATGGCCAGTATTTTTCAGCAACGATCATTTCCAGAGCATCTGCTGGTTCACGAACAGCATTCATAGCTGGAATCACAGTGTTACAGAAGTAGTAGGCTTCTGCCTGCGGACCATCACAGCCTTCAACGCCTTCCAGTGCTGTTTCCAGATCACCGATAGCTTTGTACATTTGAGCCAGAAGCGCAGATGTTTTTTCCACCAAGGCTGTTTCGACACTGACATCAATGGCATCGCTGCAGTTCTTTTTAACTAGCAATGATTCGCCAACCTCTTTAGAGTAAGTGATGGCGGCCGGGATGATTTCCTGTTTAGCCAGATCCAGTGTTGTTAAAGCTTCGATGTTAATGGTCATGCAGTATTCTTCAAGCAGGATTTCATAACGAGAAGCCATTTCTGTTTTAGTGAAAATACCATGTTTGCCGAACAGTTCTACATTTTTGTCCAGCAGGAATGTTTCCAGAGCCGCTGGTGTAGTTTTTAGGTTAGGCAGTCCACGACGAGATGCTTCTTCAACCCATTCGTCAGAGTAGTTATTACCGTTGAAAACAACGTTTTTGCTGCGTTCAACAGATTCTTTAAGCAGGGCATCGATAGCAGCATCCAGATCAGAGGCTTTTTCCAAAGTATCAGCAAATTCCTGCAGTACATCAGCAACAATGGTATTAAGGGTGATATTTGGACCGGAAATTGACTGATTAGAACCTAACATACGGAATTCAAACTTATTGCCGGTGAAAGCAAATGGTGATGTACGGTTACGGTCAGTTGCATCAACAATAAAGCTTGGCAGACTCTTAACGCCCAGTTCCATAACCAGATCTTTGGCTTCAGTGATTTTTTCTCCGGTTGCGATTGATTTAAGTACAGCAGTTAACTGTTCACCAAGGAAAACAGAAACGATAGCCGGTGGTGCTTCGTTAGCGCCTAGTCGGTGGTCGTTGCCTGCGCTGGCAACAGAAATTCGCATCAGTTCACTGTATTTGTATACAGCTTCGATGGTGGCACACAGGAATAAGAGGAACTGTTTGTTGTCAGCAGGATTATCTGTTGGGTCTAACAGGTTTTCGCCAGTGTTTGTGGCCATTGACCAGTTATTATGTTTACCTGAACCGTTAACGCCTTCAAATGGTTTTTCATTTAAAAGACAAGCCAGATCATGACGGTAAGCTACTCGCTGCATCATTTCCATAATCAGCTGGTTGTGGTCAGTTGCCATATTGGTGCTGGTGAAAATAGGTGCCATTTCATGCTGGCTGGGTGCAACTTCATTATGTCTGGTTTTAGATGTGATGCCCAGTTTCCATAATTCTTTGTCCAGTTCATCCATATATTTGGCAACGCGACCACGAATTTTTCCGAAATAGTGATCATCTTTTTCCTGTCCTTTTGGTGGTTTTGCGCCAAATAAAGAACGGCCAGTCAGGATGATGTCTTTACGTTTTTTGAACATATCCCGTTCAATCAGGAAATATTCCTGTTCAGCACCGATGGTGGTTGTAACTTTTTTGACATCATCTTTGCCAAACAGTTTTAGAATTCGGACAGCTTGATCACTCAAAGCTTCCATTGATCGAAGCAGTGGGGTTTTTTTGTCCAGAACTTCACCTGAGTAAGAACAGAATACGGTAGGAATATAAAGCGTTGTTCCTTTAACAAAGGCATATGAAGTTGGATCCCAAGCTGTATAACCACGGGCTTCAAAAGTTGCTCTTAATCCGCCAGAAGGGAAAGAGGAAGCATCCGGTTCACCCTTAATCAGTTCTTTTCCGGAAAATTCCATGATGATTTTTCCGTCAGCAGTTGGGCTGATAAATGAATCATGTTTTTCCGCAGTAATGCCGGTCATTGGCTGGAACCAGTGGGTGAAATGTGTAGCACCCTGTTCGATTGCCCAGTCCATCATAGCAGTAGCAACAACATCAGCAATGTTTTCTTCCAGCGGTAAATCTTCATTGATGGTTTTTAAAACCGATTTGTAGATTTGTTTTGGTAAACGCTGACGCATAACACTTGAATTAAATACTTTTGATCCGAAAAGATCAGCAACACTTTCTTTTGTAGAATTTGGCACGTGTGTGTCCTCCTAAAAAAATTTTGTATAATTTATAATATGCCAGTCTTCCTTGAAAAACATATTATAATGAAAGCAGGCATAAAGGTGAACCGTCTGCTTCTCTTAATCAGTTTAAATGAATTTTTAATAAAATCAAGAGAAAAAGATGAAAAGATAATAAAAAAAAGTGCTCTGGAAAGTTGTTCCAAAGCACCATTGCTAACATCAATTTGTGGCGTTCACCGCTCTATTTAAGATAATCTTATTATAAAGCATGAAAACTTTCTTGTAAAGAGATTTTTTCAAAAAATTACAATGAAAATGATTACAAAAAAATTAAGGATCTATGAATACTATTTTACAAATGCGGGCATATTGGATATAATCGGGGTATTGATTGGAAAGTAGAGAAAAAGAAGGATCATAGGAGGTCATATATATGGAAGAAAAATTTGTTATTGATGAAGAAAAGCATATTGAAATATTGGATGCCTTTTTAGGAGACGCGGACTTAATGGTAGCTGTAAATGATTGTAAAACCTTTGAAGAAGGATATGAATTGGTGGCGAAAAAGATTCCCGGGTTGACGCTTGAGGAGTTTACCCAGTCAATGGATCTTTTACGACAGGTTGTGATGGCACAGATGGCCAAACAGTAGGATGAAAACCATATCATTAAAAAAGAATTGAAACTGTAATGAAAGTGTGGTTTAATTAAAAAACATGAAAAATATGAAGCAGAAATTGAACAATGGCGTTCAAGATTTTTTGAAGAGGTTTTTCAGTTTTTTTTGTGATGCAAATTTTTAGATAAACAGTTCTGCATTAGTAGTTAACGAAAATATTCAGCTAAAATGAATTAAAGTCACTGGATAGTCTAAGAAACTTAGAGTATGATTAGCTAATAATGGTTAAATATGGTTTTTAAATAAAGAGTATGAATAGGATAAAGGAGGCAAATCATGGATCTGGAAAAAGATGTGCTGGATGCGTTTGAATATATTCAGGAAAATGATGTAAAGTTTATTAGATTGCAGTTTTGTGATCTGTTGGGACAAAATCGCAATGTGGCAATTACCGCTAACCAACTGGAACGGGTTATGGCAGGAGGAATGCCTTTTGACGCATCGCTGATTCCGGGTCTGACGGCGGCTGGCGATGCTGATCTGATGCTGGTGCCGGATATGAGTACGATTCAGCTTCTGCCTTGGCGTCCGCAACGGGGAAAAGTGGCACGGATAATATGTGATATAAAATATCCAGACGGAAGGATCTACACTTCTGATAGCCGCCAAATTTTAAAAAAATCTCTTCAAAAAGCTGATCAGCTTGGGATTGATTTTTTTGTCAGCACAGGATGCGAGTTTTACTTGTTCAAGCAGGACGAGGAAGGCAATCCAACCACAGAACCGACTGATCAGGCGGGCTACTTTGATTTGGCACCCTATGACCGGGGTGAGAACACCCGACGGGAAATTATTTTGACACTGGAAGATATGGGCTTTGAAATTGAAAGTTCCCGCCATGAAAAGGGTCCAGGTCAGCATGAGGTTGATTTTGAATATGATTCGGCTTTGTGTTCGGCTGATAAACTGACGACTTTCCGAACTGTCGTGAAGACAGTCTCGCAGCGCAATGGTATGCACGCCTCTTTTTTACCCAAACCGCTTGTTAGTGAACCCGGTAGTGGCATGCATGTGAATGTGTTTCTGGAAAAAGACGGTGAGAATATCTTTGAAATCAAAGACGGTAAGCTGAGTCCGCAGGCGCAATCCTTTGTTGCGGGAATTCTTGCTCATATTAAAGGGATCACCGCTGTAGCTAATCCTTTAGTGAACAGTTATAAGCGTCTGATTGGTGGTCAGGAAGCGCCGAGATTTATCAGCTATAGTTGTGGCAATCAGTTGCCGCTGATTAAAATTCCGGCGGAGTTTAGTGGTCATAGTCGTTTGGAACTGCGTAGCCCTGACCCGACATGCAATCCCTATCTCATTTTTGCCCTTGTTTTGGAAGCAGGCTTAGATGGCATGCGAAAAAATCTGCCCCTTGATGAAAAACTTCTAATTAAAAGTGATACAGATCTTTCTGCAGGCTTTGATGAGCTGCCCATGACCTTAAATGATGCTTTGCGCGAGATGGAAAAGGATCCGCTGATTGAAGGTGTTCTAGGCAGTGAATTGACGAAAAAATATATTACACTTAAAAAAGCTGAATGGAATGAGTACACAAAAACCGTTCATCCCTGGGAAATCGAACATTACTTGTCAGTATATTAATTGCCTTCAGGATATTTGAAAAGGTGGGAGGTGAAGGGGTTGAGTAGCGTTTTACTGGTGTGCAAACAAAAGGAAGTAATACGGGGTTTGACGGAGATTTTAAGGCCGCTAAATTTCGAGCTGATCGATTCAGCGATTTCAGCCAGTGAAGGAAGGCGTAAACTTCAGGAAATTGAATATGATCTGGTTATTGTCAATACCCCTTTAGGTGATGAGTTTGGCGTTGATTTTGCCATGGATATTATGGATACTTTTGGTGTCGGCGTAATACTTATAGTTAAAGGTGAGCTGGTTGAGCATGTTGAAGAAAAACTTTCCGATACGATGGCTTTTGTGGTGCAAAAACCGGTAAATCGGCAGCTGCTAACCCAGAATATCCGTTTTGTCCGGCAATCCCGGGCAAAAATGATGAAGCTCCAGAACCAGAATGACCAGCTTAAGGCAAAAATTGATGATTTGGGCGTGGTTTATCGTGGTAAGCTTTGCTTAATGGAAAACCTTAATATGAAAGAGGAACAGGCTCATCGATATATCCAGAAAAAAGCAATGGATATGCGGATATCGCCACGAAAAGTAGCAGAACAGATTATTAAAAATTATGAGCGAAAACGGTAAAGATCGATTATAAAAAACCGTAACAAAGATTAAATAATCTTTGTTACGGTTTTTGTATATATTCTGATCAGTAACAAGGTTACAGAAGATTTTCGCCAAAATGATATAATCTCTACACTGCAAATTTTATGTGGTGTTGGTGATGGAAAGCTTGAATAAAAGAACGCATATTTTACAACAGATGAACAGGAGGAAAAGTGGCATGGATCTTTCAACTATGATTATTTATGGCCTTGCATTGGTGCTTTTGACGGTATCATTGATTAAAAACCGAGATAAAACAAGAAAAGCGGTCAAAAAGGGATGGATGGCCTTTATAAAAATTCTACCGGTTTTGATTCCCTTATTTTTAATAGTGGGAGTTGTTCTGAGTGTGGTAACTCCAGCCACGATCAAACAGGTAATGGGTGAGGAATCGGGAATTATTGGGGTGCTAATTGGCATGGTTGTCGGTTCAGTAGCTTTTATGCCCCCCTTTGTAACTTTCCCCTTAGGGGCTGAGCTGCTTTCGAATGGTGCAGGATATCCTCAGGTTGCGGCTTTCATGACAACGCTAATGGCAGTGGGGCTGGTCTACTGGTCAGCTGAAACTAAATATTTTGGCTCTAAAGCGGTTGTTTTAAGAAATAGCATGGCTTTTATCGCCTCGGGAATTGTCGCTTTTGTGGTCTGGATGGTGATGTGATGAAAAACGAAAAAGAAATATTATTAAGTTTATTGAAAAGCAAGGTGTTTTATGTTTCACTGGCGATGCTGGGAGGATTATTTGTCCTTGATGCACTGGGATTGAAGATTGGTGTGGCGGCGGTTAATGTTGAAGCTTCACTGGGTTTGTCGGCGCTATCTTCAGCAGGGTTTCAGTTTGTCTCGATGCTTAAAATCGTCCCGCCGATTTTTTTAATGATCGGACTTTTGGATGTTTGGGTTCCTAAGGAAACAATGATTCGCTTTATGGGAGAAAAATCTGGTCTGGTCGGGATTTTGATCGCTTTCTTTATTGGTGCCATGTCGGCTGGCCCTTTGGTTGCGGCTTTCCCGGTTGCCCAGATCATGCTTAAGAAAGGGGCCCGCTATTCAAACGTTTTATTCTTTTTGAGCATCTGGGCCAGTGCTAAATTGCCGATTCTGTTTTTTCAGGCGACAGCACTGGGGATCACATATACGGTAGTTACCAATATTACCCTTATTTTAGTTTATCTGGTGGGAACACTTTTAATAGAAAAAGCATTATCGGCGCAAGACAAGGAACTGATTTACAACCTGGCCGAGCAGGCATAATGAAAAGAGATAAAAATTGTAGTAGACAGACTTGCGTGGACCATCGCTGAAAAAAGCCTTATATTAAACAGATTAGATTGATTATTCATTATACGCATGTTATGATAAATTAAACGGGTTTAAGATATCCCCTGGTCAGTTAATTAAAGGAGTGGTGATGATGGAAAAAATAAAAATTTTGGCAATTGTAGGATCTCTCAGAAAAGATTCTATGAACCGTCAGTTGGCGATGGCAGCAAAAGCTTTGATCGGTGATGGCGTTGATTTTGAAATCCTTGAATACAGTGATTTACCCCATATGAATCAGGATATAGAATTCCCGGCTCCGGCAGCTGTGAAACGGATACGCGAAGCGGTCAAATCTGCTGATGGGATATGGTTTTTTACTCCGGAATACAATCATTCTTTCCCTGGCGTGCTTAAAAATCTGATTGACTGGATGTCCCGCCGGGTTAGTGAGACTGAGGGTCAGGTGCTATCAAAAAAACCGGTCGCGATCAGTGGAATCACCAATGGCATGTCAGGTACCGGAATTGCTCAGGATCATCTGGTTACCCTGATCAGCCTGCTCAATATGAAGGTGATGAATTTTCCCCGTTTGACCATTCCTAAAGCTGGTGAACAGATGGATGATGATGGAAAACTTGTCTTGAAGGAAAGCAAACCTTTTCTAGAAAAACAGTCAGCTGCTTTTATAAAATTCATTCAAAAAGGGTTGGAAAAGTAAAACAAGTGAGCTGTCTAAGCTCCTGGCCGAAATGACCTCGGTCAGGAGCTTTTACTTGTTTAAAAGCATTGAAGATCCTTTTGAGTAGCTAAAAAAGTCTGGTTGTTTTTTGATCCGGGATGGTGTAAAGTTTAAACTATATAACAAAATGATCATGACGCTTAAGGAGGAAGAACAATGATAGAATGGCTTAAACAGTTTGGACCGGTAGAACAGGCTCTGATTGGGACGCTGTTTACTTGGGCAATGACAGCAGCTGGGGCAGCAATGGTGTTCTTTTTTAAAAAAATCAATCAGAATGTTTTAAACGGGATGCTGGGCTTTGCCGCTGGGGTTATGATTGCCGCTAGCTTCTGGTCGCTTTTGGCACCGGGTATTGACATGGCTGAGGAATTAGGACAAACAGCCTGGTTAACGGCGGCGATCGGGTTTTTGGGCGGCGGTGCGTTTTTATATCTGGTTGATAAGCTAATGCCTCATCTGCATTTGGGTTTGGATGTTTCCCAGGCGGAAGGAATAAAAACCAGTTGGCAGCGGTCAGTTTTGCTGGTTCTTGCCATTACCCTGCATAACATCCCGGAAGGAATGGCTGTTGGTGTTGCCTTTGGAGCTGCGGCGGCGGGAGGAACAGCATCTAGTATTGCCGGTGCTGTGGCATTAGCGCTGGGAATTGGTTTGCAGAATTTACCGGAAGGCGCGGCGGTATCGATTCCGCTTAGACGAGAGGGCTTCAGCCGCAAAAAAGCTTTTTTGTATGGTCAGGCCTCGGGATTAGTGGAACCGATTGCCGGAGTGATTGGGGCTTTTGCGGTAATTTCCATGCGTCCGGTGCTGCCCTACGCCCTGGCTTTTGCAGCGGGAGCGATGATATATGTCGTTGTCGAAGAACTGATCCCTGAGGCGCAACGTGAGGTCGGTGGTTCGAAAACCGATGTTGCCACTATTGGCTGTTTAATCGGCTTTGCTGTCATGATGATTCTGGATGTGGCTTTGGGGTGAAAACAGTTATGCTCAAACAATAAGCCTCAGTTCATATCGATTTTTGAAATCGGCTGGGGGATCTTTTTTTACCAGATTCATAAAACTGATCATCGCTGGGGTAAGTTGCTTGTTTTTATGATAGACAAGATTAAAGGTACGGTTAAAGACTGGTTCTGCTGGGGCGAAAGCCAGCAGTTGGCCAGTCTTTAGTTCGTTTTCAATGAGTCGTATTGAAAGGGCTGACAGGCAGGGCTGGTTCAAAAGAATGGTCTTGATAATTTCCGGGGAGGTGACCTCCCAGCCAATACTGACTTTCAGACCCCGTCTTTTCATATAGTTCAAAAACAGGTCGCGGGTTCCGCTGCCGCTTTCGCGCATGACAAAGGGCTGGTTTTCCAGTTGCCTGGCAGTTAGCTGTTTTAATTTTGAAAATGGATGATCCACGTCACAGGCGACAACCAGGAAATCGTCAATCACCGGTTCAACGATTAAATCAGGGTGATGGACAGTACCTTCAATGAGACCGAGATCCAACTCAGCTCGTAATAATCGTTCTTCAATCGAGCGGGTATTATTCACATAGCAAAAGCTTTGGGTTTCAGGATTTTCTTTTAAATAAACGTCCATCAGCGGAGCCATCAAACAGGAGCCGACGGTAATCGTTGCCCCTAGCTTCAGACTTTGCTGCTCGCAAAGATGCTCCATACTATTTTCCAGTGCGTCAAACTGACTGATTACCATCCGTGCCTGGGTGCAGAGGGTTTTTCCGGCATCGGTAATTAGAAGTTTTCGTCCCAGGCGTTCAAACAGCTTGACGCCATAATGAGCCTCTAATTCACGGATAACCTGGCTGACAGACGGTTGGCTGATGTAGAGGTGCTTGGAAGCCATTGACATTGAGCCGGCTTCTTCAACGGCAATTAGAATTTTCAAATGACGCAGATTCATAAATCCTCCTTAGTATAGGTAAAAACTATAGAACATATAAAATATTATCATTTTACTTATAAAACAACAAGGCGTATAATCAGTATAACGAAAAATAATAAGTAATATGTGAGGGTAAAAAATGTCAGAAACAATCAGTAAGGAAGATGTCAAACGGGTTAAAGGACTGGGTTTTTTAAGAAACAGGGGTACAGACCAATTTTCGGGTCGAGTGATTACCGAAAATGGAGTGGTGGATACTTCGCAAATGGCTTGTATCATCGAAGCTGCAAACAAATATGGCAATGGCAAGCTGGCCTTTACGACTCGATTGACAATTGAATGCCCGGGAATTCCATATGAAAACATCGAAGATTTCCGGGATCATATAAAAACGGAAGGTCTGGAAACCGGCGGAACTGGTCCTAAAGTGCGACCAGTAACTTCCTGTAAAGGAACGATTTGTCAGTATGGTCTAATTGATACCTTTGGATTAGCCACTAAAATTCATGAACGCTTTTATAAAGGGTATCGGGATTTAACATTGCCCCATAAATTTAAGATTGCTGTTGGTGGTTGTCCCAATAATTGTATGAAACCGGATCTCAACGATGTGGGAATTATTGGACAATTAGTGCCAAAGATTGACCGGGAGGCCTGCAAAAACTGCAAAAACTGTGGGGTGATCAAAGCCTGTCCGGTCAGTGCCGCAAATATGAGTGGTGAGCAGATTGAAATTGATCGTGAGACCTGTCTAAACTGCGGACTTTGCAGCGGAAAGTGTCCTTATGATGCTGTTCAGGCTGGTGCCAACGGCTACAAGCTGGTGATTGGCGGTCGCTGGGGTAAACAGGTGGCGATCGGACAGGCTCTGAATCAGATTTTCACCAATGAAGAAGATCTTCTTGAAATGATTGAAAAAATTATTTTATTTTACAGCCAGCAGGGAGAAAAAGGTGAACGGTTTTCGCAAACGATTGATCGACTTGGTTTCGTCCAGGTGGAAAGAGACCTGATTAAGAACTGAGCTTTGTCAAACCGATTGCAGACAGGATTATCTTAAGAGCAATGGCACTTTCAGTTGGTCGACGCTATTTTTTAAAATTATTTTTGTAGAACAATTTAGCAGTGTAAGCTTGTTTCAGGAATATCTGAATTGATGGCTGGCACTGTTTTTTTGAATAAAAGGTTTTTTAATCGAAATTTATTGGCTTTTTTACAGGCAATTAACATCAAAATGTTAATATGCAAGAGTTCTGTTAAAGACAGGTAGTTACATTTAAGATACGATGAAACATTTTGGAGGAGAGCATGTATAATAAATATTTCGGGAATTATTTGCTGAAAAAACGAATCGTTTCCCCGGAGCAGTTAAAGCAGGTCTTAAAGGCGCAGGAATCAGCTCGGGTGATGCTGGGGGTTCTGGCGATTGAATCAGGTATGATGAATGCGGCTCAGATCAATAAAGTTCATGGACTGCAGATGACAAAAGATATGCGATTTGGTGAGCTGGCAATCGCTGAAGGCTTCATAACTGAAGAAAATCTTGCTGTGCTTTTGAAAAAGCAGAAGGAATCCCACGTGCTTTTAGGACAAATTCTTCTGGATCAGGGAATCTTAGACTATGAAGCATATGAAAAAATCCTGGCTGCCTACAAAATTGACTCCGGTTTTTCAGACCATGAAATTGAAGTGTTAAAAGGCAACAATACGGATGAAATTGTCAGAATGATTATTGGCAATGACCCAGAGCTAGCGATTTTTGAGGAATACATGGAGCTCTTTGTCAGAAATCTTGTTCGTTTTATCGATCGAGACCTGATCATCGAAAAGCCTTTTGCGGTGGATAACTTTACATATGAATACCTGGCATCCCAGCAGATTGTTGGAGACTACAAGATTGCAACTGCAATCTGTGCGGATGCGGAAACGGCGGTCAAATTTGCGGCCGTTTATGCCGAGGAAACCATTGAAAGTATGAATGATCTGGCCAAGGATGCTTTGGGTGAATTTATGAACTGTCAGAATGGTTTGTTTATTTCAAACCTTTATCATAAAAATGTGAAGTGCGATCTTGAAGCGCAGATGTTCAGTCAGAAGGGGGAATTAAAAGCTGTCAATCAGCTGCTGGTTGTACCCTGTCAGTTGGGTTTTGGTAAAATTGAGATAATTTTCAATCGTTAGGAGAAAGTAATGGCGAACATACTAATTGTAGATGATTCTACTATGTCCCGAAATAAACTAAAAAAAATTCTAATCTCCGGTGGACATTTGGTGGTGGGAGAAGCGGCTGACGGAGGGGAAGCGATTGAAAAGTATCAGGCGCTTAATCCTGATATTGTTACCCTGGATATTACCATGCCTAATATGAACGGAATCGACTGCTTAAAAGAGATTCTTGCTTTGGATCAAGAGGCCAGTGTAGTGATGATTTCAGCTCTGGGCAAGGGAGATACCATACTGGAAGCGCTGAATGCCGGCGCTCTGAATTACATTTCCAAGCCCTTCGAAGCCGAAGTGGTTTTGGATATTCTTAATGATGCAATGGGCGAATAAGCTTTAGAAAAGGGGCACAGATCATGGAAGAAAGCATTGCCCATCTGGTTGAAGCGGCACCTGAATTTTCTGTAACCGATCAGGGCAATGAGCTTAATCGTTATTTTGAAAAAAATTCAACCGCAAATGGGGTGGTGGTTGTGGATGTGGATAAACGTCCCATCGGCCTAGTCATGCGCAATCATTTTTATCAGAATATAGGCACCCAATTCGGCTTTGCTATATATCTTAATCGTTCCATCGAACTGATTATGAAAAAAGAAATTTTGATTCTTGAAAGCTCCTGCCATCTGGCTCGGTTCGGTATTGAGGCCATGAACCGACCTGTTGATGATGTTTATGATTATGTTGTTATTACCTGCCAGGGGCATTATGAGGGCGTAGTCAGTATTAGCAATTTTCTGGCTGACATGTCGGAGCGAAAAGAAAAAGAAATCGAGATTTTAAATCAACAGCAGAAAATTTTAAGAGAAGCTAATGAGAAAGAAAAACTCTTGCGCATGCAGATTGAGATGAAAAATAAGGAGATTAAAAATCTCATGAATCATGCGGAACAGGGATTTTTGTCTTTTGCCAGCGACTTGATCATTACTGAAGAATACAGTAAGATTTGTGATGAAATATTTGGGAAAAGTATTGCAAAGCTTTCATTATTGGATCTCCTGTCCGAATGTTTGCCGGATGATCAAAAAGATCATCTGAGTCAGGTCTTTTCCAGCCTCTTTGAACAGGAAAAAAAGCAGCGGGCAAAAACTTTTATTCGTCTGTTGCCCCAGGAGTTGCTAATTAATAACCGTAATATTCAGCTGGCCTATAAAATTATTGCTTTCAAGGAAAAGAAGATACTGATGCTGATTCTTACTGATGTGACGGATAAAAAAGCCCTAGAAAATAAGGCCATTGAAGAAAAAAATAATATGAAACTGATTTTTTCAGCAGTGAATCATAAAGCCGATATATTAGATTCCTTGAAAGAAGCCTATGCTTTTTTTGAACATGCGGTGGAACTGATTTCTGATCGGGAAGATCCTTTGCCGGTTATGTTCCGGACAGTCCATACCATGAAGGGGGACTTTGCCCTCCATTCTTTTCACAATACCGCCTTTAATCTGCATCAGTTGGAAGATCAGTTATCAATCCTGCTGGAAAAAGCGGATGCTTGCAGTCCGGAAGAACTTGTGAGCCTTTTTGCCGGCCGTTCTTTTGACGGGTTTGTTTTAAAGGATTTGCAGGTCATCCAGAATTTCTTTGGCGATGATTTTTTCACCTCAGAGAATACCATCACCATCCATTATGATCGCATTAAACATCTGGAAAATGTCATCAATAGTCGCTTTGAAAAAGCAGATTCAGTCTTTGTTCTGGATCATTTGCACCGCTTGAGTTTTCCGACCATCAATGAGATTTTGCTGGGTTACAGTGATTATACCAGGCTCATTGCCAATAAACTGAATAAAGAAATTGAAGATTTTCAGGTGAGTGGGGATTCTGTCTATATTGACCCAATGGAATTTGGCGGCTTGACCAAAGCCTTGATTCATATTTTCAGAAATATCGCTGATCACGGAATTGAAGATGCTGATGAACGGGCAGAAAAAAACAAACCGTTAAACGGCAAAATCCATTGTCAGCTTAAAAAGCAGGATGACTATTTCTGGCTTAAAATCAGAGATGATGGCAAGGGGATTGATCCCGTGGTAATCAGTAAAAAGGCTCTTGAAGCCGGGCTTGTCAGCCAAGCGACATTAGCCGAAACAACAGATCAGGAAGTGATAAATTTTATTTTTTGGGATAACTTTTCGACCAGGGACAGTGTATCGATGTTGAGTGGCCGGGGAGTGGGACTTTCATCGGTAAAGGAGCAGGTGCTTAATCTGGGTGGTGAAATTTGGGTCGAGTCCCAAATCGACTGTGGGACGGAATTTATTTTAAAACTGCCACTGCATTAATCGAGGCAGTTTGTAATCCTGATATGCTGTCGATAAAAGGCAAGTATTGCAGCAGATCTTTTCTTCGATTTGAAAGCTTGACAGATCCGCCCATTGGGCATACACTCAAGATGAAGTGAGCATTAAAATGTCTGCAGTGCTTAAAATGCTTATGTTTAGGATTCTGGGGGTGTACAAATGGAATTTCTAATCGTTGAAAACGATATTACTAATATGAAAGTAGACGCCATTGTCAATGCCGCCAACACCTCATTGTTGGGCAGTGGCGGGGTGGATGGCGCCATTCACTGAGCGGCAGGACCTGAGCTTCTTGCAGCCCGATTTTGACTGACTGGAAAAGTCAGATTGAAGAGGATTTTGAAAAGCGTAAAAACTAAAAAAAGATGATTTCTTCTTTTTAGGGCACAAAATAATCCCTTGAACTCATTTCTACTAAAAGCGTATAATAAGAGTATGTAATTATTATAACAGGAAAAGGCCAAATATTATTCTTTGTAAACGGTTGTTTGTTAACGCCGGTTGAGTTGTCAACAAGCTGCTTGGCGGTGTTTTACAAAATAAAAAAGGGGTATAAACCCTAGGGACTAATTATTTAAATTTCAAAAAAACGAACAGGAGGATGTAAAATGGTAGAAGATGGTAAAAAAGGTATCTACGAAGAAGCGGAAGAACTGAGTGAAAAAGACAAAAAAGTTGAAGGCCATACAGATGCAATGTATGAAGAAGCTGAAGAGTTAAGTGAAAAATCAAAAGAAGAACAACACGGCTTCATGGCTGACGAAGACAAGAAGTAGTCTCCACATATGACTAAAAAACTGTTGCAACAACGATTGTTATTGCAACAGTTTTTTGTATGTCTTTTCAGATTAAAAATCATTATCAATGAGGGAGAATGCGATGAAAACTGTTCTGATTCACGGACAGAACCACAAGGGCTCAACATATCAGATTGCCAGACAAGTAGCCGATAAGATTGGCGGAGAAAGTCAGGAGTTTTTTTTGCCCAAAGACTTTGATCAATTTTGTATTGGCTGTTGTAATTGTTTTGGTAGAGACGAATCACTCTGTCCCCACTATGAAAAACTAAAGCCAATCACGGCAGCAATGGATGCGGCAGAAGTTTTAATTTTTAGCAGTCCGGTATATGTAATGCATGCAAGTGGGCCGATGAAATCCTTTCTTGACCATTTCGGTTATCGATTTATGGTTCATCGGCCGGAAGAAAAAATGTTTAAAAAACAGGCCGTTTGCGTGGCCACAGCAGCGGGAGCTGGGATGAAATCTACAATCAAAGATATCGATAGCAGTCTTTTTTTCTGGGGCATTCCCAAACGCCACCGCTTGGGATTTGCGGTTAGGGCGGTTGAATGGCAGGCGGTTGATGGAAAGATGAAAAGTAAAATTGATGAAAAAACGACTCGTCTGGCTCAAAAGATTAAGGCCGCTAACGGTAATGTCAAACCAGGCTTAAAAACCAGAGTCATGTTTTATTTTGTCCGACGGATGCAGCAAAACGGTTTTAATGAAGCTGATCGTCTTTATTGGGAGAAAAAAGGCTGGACCGCGAAAAAGCGTCCCTGGCAGTAAAAAAGCGGTAAGCCCATAGTGGCTTTACCGCTTTTTTGCTGGGAAAATTTTTTATTGGCTGACGGTCAAGTCTGCCGGAATTGCTTCGCCGTTAGTCAGTGAAGCAGGACTTTCATCCATTCCGTAGAAATAGGTATCTTTCGGCCAGACTTCAATCTGGATGGCTTCTAAGCGGTATCCATAACCAGAGGTACCAGCCATTTCACCATTGACGGCCCAACCCATCCAGCCGAAATTTTGGCAGTGAACGCGGTAGTAAACATCATACAGGTCTTTGTCAGTGCCATATAGCTGGATCTGAATGGCTTCTAAACGGTAACCGTAACCCGAGGTGCCGCTGATTTCACCATTGTAGCGGGAGTCTTGCCAGCCGATGTTCTGAACATGGGTGCGATAGGCGATGCCCAGATCGGCATTGCTGTCACCTAGTTGAATCTGAATGGCTTCCAGCCGGTAGCCCAGTCCTGAGGTGCCGCTGACTTCGCCATTGTAGCAGGTGTCCTGCCAGCCGATATTTTGGACATGGGTGCGGTAGTAGACATCAATCTCATCAGATGAGCTGCCCGGGTCTTGAACCCGGATTGTATAGGTGGCGGTTTTTCCGCCGACTGTGATGGTTAAAGTTTTTGTGCCGGCAGTTGACGAGTCAAAACCGGAAATGTTGGCGGTGGTGATCGATTCTGTTTT
The DNA here is from genome assembly GCA_031222025.1 of Eubacteriaceae bacterium ES2. Lineage (GTDB taxonomy): Bacteria > Bacillota > Clostridia > Eubacteriales > Eubacteriaceae > Acetobacterium. The sequence continues at coordinate 263,078 of CP130740.1, forward strand.
AGTCGAGCCGTCGCTGTAAGTCCCTGTTACGACCAGGCCAGCAATATCCAGAGATTCGCCGAGCTGGTAAGTCAGCTTATTGGCGGGAGAGGTGATAGCGATACTTTGCAGGGTCGCACTTTGAGAGCCGGTAAAGGCCTTAATGCAGACATTGGCATTGTCGGAAACCGCTACGTCCTGCCAGTATGAGCCACCGTCATTGCTGATATAGCTTTGGCCAGCGGAAGCAGTGGCAGCGCTGGAATAATTGTATTCCTGGGCTTCAATTGGTACTGGGTACCAGGCTTGCGGGGTGATATACTCTATGACCACTGAAAAGTTTTCCTGGGCCGTTAAGCTGACGGGCGTGTTTAAATCAACCGTATAGTAACCCTGGTTATCAAAGGTTACAACTTGGCTTGATCGCAAGGTTCCACTTCTGGGCTGGCCAGCGGATGGGTTTGTATAAATAAAAATCTCAGCAGTGGTGTAAGGACTCAGGGAATAGGTGCTGATGGCCGTTAAGGTTTCTGATGCCTGCGCAGTGAACACATTGGCGCCCCAAGAACTGTGATCGGCGTTGTTAAATCCAATCGCCAGGGTGTTGCCATAGGGATCATACTGGTAGATCCGATTGAAGTTGCTGGTAGCTTCAGCGCTGTGAAAGGATGTAACATTATTACCGGCGTAGGTATCATAATAGGACAGATAGAAATATCCGCCATCACCCCAGTTACTGCCCCAGCTGTTTTTAATTATCCAGGCACCATCACCGGCAGGAGTGGTGGAAAAATTATAGCGGCTGTAATTGTCATCCCAACCGACAATGGCGACGTCATGATCAGTCGTGGCATTTCCGTAATAATACAGGGCGTAAGTGGCGTCGTTGTAATACTCTGAATAATTCATGGCGGCGGAGTAGATGGTCGTTGATACCGCACCGCCATTTATCAGCGCATCTTTGATGTCGTTAGCGCTTGATGACAGATATTCAGCCGACTGGACGTGATAAACAGGTGATAATCCGGTGTGTTTACCGGAATTGTAGGGATCACTTGCTTCATCGACCGGGCCGCTCCAACGCGCAAGATAGGCGAGGGCAATGGTACTGTTGCCGCCGTCATTAGGGGACCAGTCAAAACCGTGGTTCCACATCATATTATTTTCCGATAAATCGCTGGTAGTGGAAGCTTTTATGTAGGATTCCAGTGAAGCAATGCTGGCAAAAGCCCAGCAGCTGCCCCAGTCTCCTTGATCGCGCACATCGGTAATGCGACCAGTGTTGCGAAGATCAAAAGCAGCCGGAAAAGCGGCCGAGGCATCAACAGTCTCGTCAGTTGCTGTCTCGACTCGGGTCAAGGGTTCAGGTATATGGCCGGTGGCGTGACCATCAACAGTTGTTGTCTGGATGGCGCCGTTTTCCTGATATTCGATAAAATCCGAATTAAGAGGGGCCGTTTCAGAGACTGGGGTTTTGGTAGCCAGGATACCTTGCGGAAATAGTAAGGCGACTAAACAGAATAAAGATAAAAGTTGAGCAAATTTTCTTTTCATCATATATGATCCTTTCTTGGGGTTCAAAATGCCGACAGAGCCAGTATAATAAAGATATACCTCTTTAGCTGTGCTTTATTCAGTGTGTTTAAAGCGGTTGGTATATTTAACGCAAAAATTTAAAAATAATTGATTTGTCTGCGAATTAATCGATTGATATATCCGATTTATCGGCGAAATGCTGAATTACTTTAATCGTTAAACAATATCTGGCGGCTAAAACTTGATGAAGAAAAAGTGCTGATGCGTTATAATACTATGATAATTAAGTGAATATGCGTTAATTCGAAGAAGGAGATTATTATGAGACGAGCAGAACGGCAAGTAACAGATTTTCAGGAAATATTGGCAATTATTAATGGCTGCAAAGTTTTACGATTAGGGATGGTGGACGATAAGGTGCCATACGTGGTACCGATGAATTTTGGCTATGAAAGTGATGATAATCAGTCATTGCTCATTTATTTGCACAGTGCGCAAAAGGGCCGTAAGTTAGAGATGCTAGAAAGCAGCAGACAAGTATGTGTTGAAATGGATCGAATGATTGAATTAACCATGGGCGAAAGCGGCTGCGATTATTCCTGTCTTTATGAGAGTCTGATCGGGTGGGGGCAAGTTGAAATACTTGAAGAGCCTGTAGAAAAAAGTCATGGCCTGCAAATGATTATGAAACATCAGACCGGACGGGATGATTTTTCTTTTGCCGAGAAGGTGGTGGCAGTAACCTGTGTGATGCAGATCAGACTAGATGTGTTTACCGTTAAAAGGCACTAGTGATGGTGGGCAATAAAATACAAGACAAAATGAGATTGTAGTAATCTGATCTTGTCTTGGGGGTAACTATTTCTAGAAATTTTTTTGCAAACAGTGGATCATGTTAAATCATTAAAGGACTTTTGACTAGATTAAAAAATTTCCAATGCTTTTTCGGCCATTCTTTGTCCATAGATTTGAAAGGTGTCAGTGTAGCTTTCCAGGGCATCAGAAACGGCTACCGGACCCAGATGGATAACTGGTTTTCCCTTGGCGCCGCCACCGGAATAGGTTAGCATGCCCATGACCATCATATGATCCAGGATCAGACGAATCCCCAGCTCGCCGCCACCATGCACGTAATCGACAGTGGCAAAGGCGCCACCCAGTTTGCCGGGGAGATTTAATTTTCGCGATGATTTTTCCAGAAATGCTTTAATGTCAGTGCAAACATTGGCCATGTAGATTGGCGAGCCGAGGATGATACACTTGCTTTCCTGAGCCCAATCTTCATCGATGGCATCAATAGAAAAAGATTTGGCTTTGACACCGTCAACTTTTTCCATCCCCTTTACAATTTCGTCGGCCATTTGTTTAGTATGCCCGGTTTTTGAATAGTACATAACGCATGCTTTCATTTTTACCTCCTTGAATTGTAAGAATATACTTACTCTTATTATAGAAGAAGGTTTGGGTGAGTTCAAGAGCAAAGCGTCTGATGGATTAATTTAATATGTGCTTCAATGCCAGCGGAATTGATTGGGAAGTTTTAGTCAGGCTGTTTTAAGCAGTGGTATCATTTTGTAGAGTTATGACGCATGCTTTTTTACAGGCATAGCCAAGAGGTTTTTCATGAAAGGGAACAATATGTGTGGTCGTTATATTTTATACTCAGATAAAGATAATCTGGCTGTTAAAGCTATTGTTGAAGAAGTGAGCAATCAGTTTAACCTGGAACTTAAGCAAGGTGACGTTTATCCCAGTAATCTAGCCCCGGTTTTCGTGTCAGATGGTGATAGACAAGAAAAACGGCTGAGCCTGATGAAATGGGGTTATCCGGCGCATTTCGGTAAGCAGAAGCTTTTAATCAATGCCCGTTCGGAAACGGTACTGGAAAAGAAAACTTTTCGCCGGGATTTTCTGAAAAGACGGTGTCTGATCCCGGCGGCCGGGTTTTACGAATGGAATGAAAAGAAAGAAAAGTTTTTGTTTAGCGGAGATGATCAACTGCTTTACCTGGCTGGCTTTTATAATCAGCTCAATGAGCCTGAATTTATCATCCTGACCAAAGCCCCGGTTGAGACCGTTGCGGAAGTGCATGAGCGGATGCCGGTAATCATCGAAAAAAGCCAGGCTTTAGCCTGGCTGGGGGATTCAGATGCAGCGATTGGGCTGATGACAGAAGATCCCGTTTTCTTAAACTGTCAGAAAATGTCTGAACAAGAGCAACTGACCTTTATATAAAGGCCAGCTCAGACGACAATATTAAATCGATCTGTGCGGGGGTTGTTTACATACGGCAGCTGGCTTTTAGTATTTATCAGAAGAGTCGTCAAGAATGATTTCCATTTCATCCGGAAGTTGGAATGTCGAAGGCTCGCTGATTTTAATGGACATTTTTTCTTGAGCTTTTTTAGCATGTGGCGAATGATTTTTGAGTTTAAAGGCCTGAACCATTTCCTTAAGCATGGCAGCCTGGCTTGAGAGTTCCTGGCTGGCGGCGGCGCTTTCTTCTGCAGTAGCGGAGTTAGTCTGAACCACTTGGGAAACCTGGTCGAGTCCCTGAGTAACCTGACTGATTTCGGTGGCCTGATCGTTGGAGGCCTGGGCGATACTGGCAACTAGTGCCGTGATACTTTCAATTTCTTTAAGAATTTCCATCAGGCTTTCGGCGGTTTCGTCAGCAATTTTTGAGCCGTTATCGACTTTTTCGATTGAGCCTTCAATCATCTCAGTTGTTTCCCGAGCGGCTTCAGCGCTTCTGGCTGCCAGTGTGCGCACTTCTTCCGCAACCACTGCAAAACCCTTGCCGTGCTGCCCGGCCCGAGCGGCTTCTACGGCGGCGTTTAAAGCCAGAATATTGGTCTGGAAAGCAATGTCATCGATAACCCGAATGATTTTTGAAATTTCCTGGGATGAACGGTTGATGTCATTCATGGCTCCAACCATCTGCTGCATCTGTTCGTTACCGGCGACGGCATGGTTTTTAATCGTTAAGGTCAGTTCATTGGCGGTATTGGCATTGACGGCATTCTGCTTGGTTTCATTGGCAACTTCGCTGACAGAAGCATTTAGCTGCTGGATAGCGCTGGCCTGTTCGGTGGTTCCCTGAGACAAGGCCTGGCCACCGTCAGAAATCTGTCGTGAACCGATTTCGACCTGATCAGCAGCAATGTTGATTTCCGAAAGAGTTTGACTCAGGCCACTGGTGATTTCATTAAGGGCGTGTTTGATAGCCAAGAAATCGCCCTGATAATCAGTGGTGATTTCCGGCGTAAGATCTCCGGCACCCACCGCTGTCAGCGTATGTGTAATTTCTTCTACATAGCGTTTTAATGCGGTAACAGTTTTATTCATATCATCTTTAATCTGAGTGAAATCGCCCTGATAATCGCCGCTCATACCAGTATTCAGGTTCCCTCGTGCTAAGTCGCCTAGGGTGCTGGAAGCTTCTTTTAGCGGGAAAATTACACTATCGAGGGTTTGGTTGAAACCTTCAACAATACTGGCATAAGCACCCTGATGACAACTGGCGTCAGCCCGTGTGCTCAGTCTTCCGTCGGTTGCAGCCTGAGCCAGCATGTTAGCATCAGCAACCAGGCCTTGGATTGAGGCGAGACATTTTTTCAGTGCTTCGCTAAGGGTTGTAAAGGTTTCGCGGACGGCCTGGGTATCCTCGTCGGCGGGAGCCAGATTAATCTGAATAGCAGTATCGCCATTGGCTAGGCTGGTTAGAGCATCAGACAGATTTTGTGTTTCGATGGCTTGGTAATCGGCGATCTTTTGCATTCGCCGTTCAGCTTGTCTAATCGCGGTCAGATCGGTGATGATTTCCAAAGCGCCGATAGCTTTGCCGTCTTGATCGAGAATCGGAACGCCAGTGTAGGAAATATCAAGATCCATTCCAGCTTGTGGGTGGGCATCAGTTTCTCGAGTGTTTGGCTTAAGATTTTTCATAGCTGAGAAACAGGCACAGTCCTCGCTCTGGCAGTCTGATGTTTTAAAAAGATTATAACAATGTTGACCTTGGGCTGATCCTTTTTTGGTACCGGCGATTTGGTTTCCCAGGTCATTCAGATAGAGAATGTTAAAATCGTTATCAATAATCATGACCGGGCTGGGCATGACATCGATAAAGCCCACCAGTGCATCCAGCGTCTGATTGACTCCGGTGACAATATTTTTGAAGCCGCCGCTAAAATGATCGGCCTGGCCGCGGGTTCGTAGCTGGCCTTTGATGGCTGCTGATGATAGGGTGGCAGCTTCGTCAATCAGGGCTCGAATCATTGTAATAGTGCGCATTAAGGCCGGGGTGATTTCGTCTCGATCATCCTTGGTGGTAAGGTTGGTCGAAACATTTCCGTTTGAAATCTGATCGATAGTGGCAATCACCACATTTTGCAGTTCGTCGGCAAATTCATCCATGGCATGGGTCATTTGTCCGATTTCATCTGAGGATTTTAGATGGACGCGCTCGCTTAAATGGCCCTGACGCATTTCGGTGATCATATGGGATGCTTTGTGGAGTGGGCGGCAAATCATGTTTGACAGTAGGTATCCGAAGATAATTGCGACAGCCATTGCCAGGAGGATGATAATCAGCATTTGTTGTGTCGCGTCAGCGGCGGTCTGGTTATTGCTGGTGGCAGTATTTTCGCCTATGGCCAGGCTTAAAGCCACGAGATCTTCAAGGGCGTTTTGTTCGGCACGGGATGCTTCGCCGGTGGCACCGTTTTCAGAAATTAAAAGATGCGCTTGCTCATCCTCATTATTTTGGACCAGTGCTATGACTGTTTCCATTTGTTGATCGGCCGCTTCGTGCGCGTCAATAAACGTTGTGAAAGCGGAGTGGAGTTCATCAGACAAAATTAATGATTGGAGTTTAGCGACAAGTTGGTCGATTTCCTCATTACGAGCATGGTATTGATCAATATAGTAATCGATTTCCGCAGGATCACTCTCAGCGATCATATCGCGGATATTCACCCTGCTTCTTTGGAAAGCAGTTGACAGAGCGCCGATATCGGCAATTGGAACGGTAATGCTCTGATAGAGCGTATCACTGCTTTGGCTTAATGTTTTGATGTTCCCAATCCCAATATAGCCAATCAGCCCGACCAGGGCAGCAACAATAACAAAGCTGCTGATCAGCTTTGTTCGGATTTTCAGGTTGTTTAACCAGTTCATAAAATGCTCCTTGTTGAATGAATTTTTTCAATAGAGTTACGATTGAGTTTTTTTACCCGAAATCACAATACGCTAACATATTGGCTAATTTTTAATAGGTTTAGGGAAATTTTATCGTGATATTTAGAATAATTCTTCTTTCACGATTGAAAACAGTTGATGTTATAATGAATTAAATTTGAAATGAGGTGGATTATGTTAAATAAAGCGATTGCAATCGCCAATAAAGCCCATGCCGGACAGCTTGACAAGGGGAAAGAAGCCTATATTCTTCATCCTTTGCGGGTGATGTTGGCACTTGAAAGTGAGGAAGAAAGAATATGCGGGCTGCTTCATGATGTAGTGGAAGATTCGGAAATCACTTTTGAGGATTTGCGGGAAGAGGGTTTTGCGGAATCAGTACTGGCTGCGCTTGTTTGTCTGACTAAAAAAGAGGGCGAAGAATATGAGGCATTTATTGAGCGAGTCCTGAAAAATGAGCTGGCCTGTCGGGTTAAGCTTGCTGATTTAGCTGATAATATGGATAGCTCAAGACTTGCTGTACTAACCGATAAGGATCGTGAGCGACTGAAAAAATATCAGGCTGCAACAGAGCAAATAAAAAACCGCTTAAAAGATTAAGCGGTTTAGTGTGTGGACAAACCTCGCACCGACCAATTGGATTTCGTAGTCCGCGCGCGGATTCGTACAGTTGCCCAATTTGAAATCGCTAATTATAGGCATTTTCCAGCAACTGTTCGCCCCGAGGTGGACAACTGAAAAGCCAATTGTCGGTGCTCAGGTATTCAGAATTAACTTTGTCTTCAGTCTGAACCGCTTAAAAAATTAAGCGGTTAGGTCGGACCCACAACGGATTCCCGGTCATGAATCAGACCGGTTTCTTGTGGATAATGTGGGTCGGTAGCGGTAAAACTGCGAAGTGTTTGGGGGTTTTCATCAAGAATTCTTGTGATTGTTTCTTGATTAAGCGGCTTTTTGAGGCGAATTACAGTATCCATTTTTGACCAGCCCGTTTCGATTTTATCAATGGTATTACCCCTTGCCAATTCCTGATCAAGAAATCGGCTTAAAATAGAACTTTCAAGGTTACTCATGGAGATCCTCCGTGCTGACCAGTTTTAAGCTGGTTTCATAGTCAGGAACTACAAACTGAGCACCGCCGCCATCACCGGTAAACTGGCCGGAGACTTCTGAGTTGACCAGACAAAGGCCAGTTGCTACCCACATGTCTTCCTGTACTTCGTAGGTGCCCAGTTGAGTCCGGTAACCGTATTCGGGATGGGGGAGCATTTGCAGCAGATTATACAGCTTGATATACGAACCGCCAGCTTGTTCAACTGTGGCCTGGCTGGTATAAAAGGCGGACTGTCCAGGGAGCATTCCGTAAATTTGGTCTCCCTTTTTCAGTTCGGTGACATCAAAGTCATCGGCCTCATAGGTGTCACCTTCGGTTTGCAGGCTAACAGCCTGATCGATGATTGCTTCTTCATCGCTGGTGGAAAGACTGGGGGTATTAGTTGTGGCGCAAGCGCAGAGGAATAAGCTCAGGAAAATCATGGCAATAAAAACAAAGCTTTTTCTTTTCATAAATACTCCTTAATCGCAAAACAGGAAGACATGTTAGCCTCAAGCCTTCACATCTGTGCGTTGGTCTTTTGCTTAGATTATAACACATGAAGGCTTATGTGAAATTTTTTTATCTAAAATACCAGCTAAGATTTTTTGCTTTGGCCAAGAAGCACTCAGATTTTGTTGAGGGCAGATGAGTTCAATATAACTGCTTAAAATTTAGAACATTTTTAAGATCTTGATTAAAGATGGTTTTTCAGCTTGCAAGCCGGTTGATAGCAGTAGCCATTTTTTCAACATTTTCTGCTAGCGGACGAACTGGAGGCTGATCTTCTTTTGCCGACTTCATCATCATTTTGGCAATCAATCGGTGAGAAAATTTCATTTTGTCCATTCGTAACTCGCCGCCAAAGTTTTCGATACAGTCGGCATGATTCAAAAGTGCTTCTGGAAAGGCGCTTTTGTAAAAAGCATCAATGGCTTCAAGGTCTTTGACGGCGGTAGCGCAGGAAATAAATAAACCGAGATTTTTCTCTTGCAGGATGTTTTCATTCGTGCTGCAAAAGGCCTTGATTTTTTTCTGGATCTGTCCCATATAGATGGAGCCGCCAATCAGCACGGTGTCATAGGAAGAAAGATCCTGTGGTGCTTGCTTTTCGATATTAAGGATAGCTATTTCGCCTGATAACATGTTTTTGAGTTTTTTAGCACAATCTTCGGTATAACCGCAGTTGCTGGCATATAAAATCAGAGTTTTCATTTGGGTTTCCTTTCAAAATTTAATAGAGTGAATGTGACCGATAGGGACTGTAGGCCTTTGGCACTTTTAAACTGTCACTGAGTCAGGGCATTTTCCATGGCTTTTAAATAGGCTTTACTGGTGACGGTCGCGCCACTGACGACATCAACATCCGTGTTTTGCGCGGTCATTACTTCGTCGATCAGGCTCTTAGTCACCTCGGGATTTTCAAATTTAACTGTTTGCGTCACGGTAATATAGGTGATCTGATGATCGCTGATGGTTAATGTAAGGGCATTGCTGAAACGGCCAGACTCATACTGTCCATCATAACTGCCATCAGCAAGTTGCGAAAGATCAACAGGATTAATTGAAAGCTTTGCGCCTTCTTCCAGTCCCCTTGTAATATAAAAGATGCCAACACCACTGGCCAGAATTACGAGGCCGAAAACAATCAGAATAACCAGAAGAAATTTTTTCATAGTAAGTTCCTTTCTGCCGCTGATTTTTGCGGCTATTGTAGCTAGTATGGTGTATCGTGAAAGTCAGATTAAAAAAGATGTCAACAGATTTTTATCGGTCAAAGCAGCTTGACTATCGCGATTCATGATCCATTTTCTCAAGATTCTTAAGCAGTTTTTCTATCGTTTTACGAGCAATTTTCTGCTCCTCTGGGCTGATGCCATCAAATAAGTTTGCGGAAAAAACATCCGATTTTTCCTGGCTGGCCTGGCCAAAATCAGCGACTGCGTCGGTCAGGTGAACCCGCGTGACCCGGGCATCTTGTGGATCTTTTTCAAGAAGCGCAAAGCCTTTTTCCTGTAGTCTTAAAGCGACCTGCTTAACGTTCTGATGGGAACTGCCCATGCCGATCGCCAATTCCTTGATGGTCGGAGCGTGGTCAAAACTGTTTTGAATGACGACACATAGTAGCCATTGTTTGGTGGTAAGATTATGTTCTTTAAGCGCCCGTTCCATGAGCGTGTCCATTTGATTGGCGGCAATTTGAATACCGCCGAAAATATATTTCTGATCCGGGATTAAGTCAAGTTTGTCCAAGGTGATACCTCCATTTAGGTAATGCATTATCTAAATGGATAATACATTACCTAAAACGACATGTCAAGTAAAAGATGCAGAAATCTTCTAAATGTTTTAATGCTGATTAAAATCGAATCAGGCAGTTTAAATATTGATTTTTCTTTGTAAAAACAATAGAATAAAAAGAAAAGGTCAGGTGAATTGCATGAAAATAAGCAAGGAAGATAAGATAAGGATTTTATTTGATGCCATTGACGGAGTAATAGCCGTTCCCTATCATCTTGAAGATCAGATGAAAGAAGTGCTACGAAATGCTCTGCGAACCATCGAAAGAGAAGAAGAAAGCCGGGAATAAAAAACCACCGGTAAAACCGGCGGTTCAGACTGAAGACCAAGTTAATGTTGAATACCTGAGCACCGACAATTGGCTTTTCAGCTGTCTGCCTCGGGGCGAACAGTTGCTGGAAAATGCCTATAATTAGCGATTTCAAATTGGGCAACTGTACGAATCCGCGCGCGGACTGCGAAATCCAATTGGTCGGTGCGGGGTTTGTCTACACACTGAGGCTACTGGAAAGTAGCCTATATCCTGAAAGACTCTAGATAGATCTGACGGCGTTAAAGCCCTGGTGAACGGCTTTTAAAATATTGTCAGGACATTGTGCATCACCGACGATGGCACAGTCGATTTTATCAGAAAGGGCATCGTAAAGGGTGGTGATTGACCGGTATCCGGCAGCGATGGCAACGGTATCGGCAGCGATTGTTTTTTGTGCACCATCCACTTCATAGAGCACTTCTTTTTCTTTAAATGCAATTACTTTAGCACCGGTGATGCTTTTAATCTGGCAGTCTGCCATCAGTTGATGTAAGGCCTGGTCATTGTTCTTACTATGACTGGTAGTCATCAGAAGTTCCGGCATCATTTCCAGAATGGTCACCTCATCGGCCTTTTCAGCCATGTGGCAGGCTGTTTCACAGCCAACCAGGCCGCCGCCCAAAACAACCACTTTCTTACCATAACTTTTCTTATTTGTTAAGAGATCATTGGCGCCGACTACAAAATCTTTTTCAATTCCTTCGATTGGTGGCATAACAGGATTTGCACCTGTTGCAAATATGACTTTATCGAAATTGCCGGCAAGAATTTCTTCGGGGCTGGCATCTTTCATCAAGGATATTTTGACACCACTGCGATATAGTTTTCCGATCAGATAGGTCACGTATTTCATGACGTCTTTTTTAAAACGGGGACCGCCAGCAGCCAGTAAAAGTCCGCCCAGTTCGTTGCGTTTTTCCCAGAGCTCGACAGTAAGACCACGCTGAGCGGCAGTGATAGCTGCCATCATTCCAGCAGGTCCGGCGCCGACAACCAGCACTTTTTTTGATGGATCACCAGGCACGACTGGGTAATAGTCTTCAGCAAAAGCGTGAGGGTTGACGGCACACTGCAATATTTTTCCGGAAAAGCCAGCATAGAGACATTCATTACAGCCGATACAAGGTACAATGTCAAAGGTTTCGTGCTTGCGAACTTTTGAAACCCAGTATGGATCACTGATGGCCAGATGACCTAAACCGATAAAATCGGCTTTTCCAGCCTGAAGTGCTGCTTCAGTATCGGCGGGATTATACATTTTACCTTGGGACATGACCGGTACTGAAACATGCTTTTTAATTTCAGCTGCGACATCCAGCTGCATGCAATCCGGCTGATAAACTGTATTGATAGCTTTATACCAGGCTTCATAACAACCCATATCAACGTGAAGGGCATCGACACCGGCAGCTTCCAGCATTTTAGCCATTTCAATACCTTCTTCAATCTCGCGACCGCCAGGGACGCCATGCACCGGTGTAAATTTAAACAAAATCGGGAAGTTAGGGCCGACAGCCTGACGGATAGCTTTAATACATTCAATTGAGAAACGCATGCGGTTTTCCAGGTTACCGCCGTATTCGTCGGTTCGGGTATTCCACATTTCAGATTGGAACTGATCCATCAGATATCCGCCGTAACCGTGTAGTTCTACACAATCTACTTCAGCATTTTTGGCAATCACAGCCCCTTCGGCCATTTTTTCAACTAAGAAATGAATGTCTTCAACTGAGAATGCTTTGCATTTTACATCGGGGAACCAGAAGGAGCCAACCTCACTGGCAGAGTAAGGTTGGACATCGCCAGTAGTAAATTGCATCCGACCAAGTCCCGGAGTTAATTGAATACAGAGTTTTGAACCCTGATTGTGAATCCGGCGGGCCAGGAAATTCAGCTGTTCGAAAGATTTGGCGGTACCCAGAATATTACAGGCTTTAGCTTCATATTGCGTGGTGACCTGATTGGCGCCGGTGATGATGAGTCCGAAGCCGCCTTTGGCGCGCTCTTCATAGTAGCGGATCGAACGATCTGAAAAAGATCCGTCCCATTCAGTAGATGTTCCCATTGGGGCCATATACATCCTGTTTGGCAGTTTCATTTTGCCGATTTGTCCTTGTTCCAATATTTTCATCTTGTTTCCTCCTGAAATAGAAACCCTTTACATAGGGCTTGAATAGACACAAACTGCAAAAACTGACTACCGGAATTCGTCAAAACCGGAAGACATCAGGATCAGCGATCGAAACAGAAATTAAATGCTGACAATCGGTTATCGTGCCGATTGGCCGATGAAGCTGCCGTCTGATTGCCGTTTAATGCCTTTAAGCATGGTGGAAAAGACCACCACTATTACCGCGGTAATACTATATATAACTGCGGTAATAGTAACATGATAATGATGCTTTGGCAAGTTTTATTTTTAACAAGCTTTGATTTTTTTCATCAGCTTGTCTGGGTAACAGTTTATTGTTATAATCACTGATAGTGAAGCGAACAAAATTAAGAACAGGAAATGGGGGCAGGACTTGAAAACTTTGATAAGTAACTTGACAACAAAAGAAAAAATATTTCATATTGGCATTCAGCTTTTTAAGGAGCGGGGCTATAAAGAAGTTAGTATCATCGATATTTGTCAAGCTTGTGAAATAACCAAAACCACTTTTTATCATCATCTGGATTCAAAACAGGAAATACTTCTGTCCTACTATGACCACATCATCGGTAATCTGACACCGATGCTCATAGCGCTTTTGAATACAACCAGTTGCTGGGATCAGATCGTTCTGCTGTTTGATAATCTGATTGGCAGTATGGAAGAGCTGGGACCTGATCTAAACAGTCAGCTCTTAAGTTTTAATCTGGCTAAAGATCTGGGGACTTTTGAAATTCGCAAAGATCTTGAAGCAGTGGCTGTGAAAATTATTGAAACTGGTCAGAAAAGTGGTGAAATTCAAAAATCTGGGGATCCGCAAAAGCTCTATGAAGCCATTGCTTATATGTTTACCGGCTACGAATTTACCTGGTGTGTCCATGATGGAGACTTTCCCTGGCGTCAGGTTTTTAATGAAGCACTCAAAACAATTTTAGAACCGAAAGGTGCGTAAAAATGATAACTGAGAATTTTTCATTTATTTCAGAGGATGATACAGCGGTTTTTGTTTATAAATGGCGGCCTGATAAGGGTGTGGTGCCAAAAGGGCTGGTGCAGATAGCCCATGGCATGGCGGAAACTGCAGCCCGTTATGATCGCCTGGCTGGGGTATTGACGAACAGTGGTTATATTGTTTATGCCAACGATCACCGTGGGCATGGAAAAACCGCTGGGGAACTTGCGAATGTCGGTATTCTGGCCCGAGATAACGGCTTTGAACGGATGATCGCCGATATGCACCGCCTCAGCTTAACGGCAATCGAAGAAAACCCTGACCAGCCTCTATTTCTGATGGGCCACAGCATGGGTTCCTTTGCCACTCAGCGATATCTGATGTTACATGGCCAAAAGCTTAAAGGTGCCATCCTGTCCGGATCGAATGGTCGGGATCGCCTCCTGCATCAGTTGGGTTTGTTGGTGGCAGTTTCAGAAGTGCGTAAAAATGGCCGGGAGGCCAAAAGTCCCCGCATGGATAAGCTTTCCTTTGGCAGCTATAACAGGCGCTTTAAGCCTAACCGTACAAGCTTTGACTGGCTCAGCCGAGATCCCGCCGAAGTGGATAAATACCTGGCTGATCCTTATTGCGGAGATGTCTTTTCAGCGGGCTTCTATCATGATTTTTTAAAAGGTTTGATCACGATTGGTAAAGATGAAAATGTGGCGCAGGTGCCTAAAAATCTGCCCATCTATCTTTTTTCAGGGGATCAGGATCCGGTGGGGGCACAGGGTAGGGGGTTATAAAACTAAAAGAAGCTTACCAGAAGCAGGGGTTAACTGATCTGACATTAAAACTTTATCCCGGTGGCCGTCACGAAATGCTCAATGAAATCAATCGCGACCAGGTGATGAAAGATTTATTGGATTGGATAGAAAAAACCAATCGGCTTTAAAAATACATAAGTAAGCATAAATATTTAACCAAACTTCTGTTATTTCTATAATAAAATAGCTTTTTAAATTTTTTAGAAACTGATTGAATTTGAAGTTGCGAGAAATGATTTTTGCTAAGTAAATGTTTTTAACGGCTTTATTATAGGATTGCGCTAATGAGTCATTGGAACTACTGAGTGATCAGGACGGGAACAGTCTCGGTCTGATACTTAACAATTTCTTGAACTTTATAAAAAAGAATATTTTTGCACAAAAAGAGCTGTGCATAATGATGAAGGCATGGTAAAATAGAGTCGTAAGTTTTGAGTGATAAAGGCGAATTGACAATGATGCTAAGGATAAAGTTAACAATTATTGACTGGTTAAAATTTGCAAACATTATCAATGTCTTATTATAAAAAATCTTACCCGCAATGGTGAGCTTTATGTTATAATACCTTGGGCAAAATTGAGATCATAAATTAATTATATAGATTGTGTGTAAGCGGCGATTTTTCGCCTGTGGTTTTAAGGAAGGAATGATAATAAATGTCGATTTCTGTATTAGTTGGCGCTCAATGGGGCGATGAAGGCAAGGGCAAGATGGTGGATTACCTTGCTGGTAAATCGGATCTGATTGTCCGATTTCAGGGTGGAGATAATGCCGGCCATACTGTTATCAATGATTTCGGGGTGTTTAAGCTGCACTTAATTCCCTGTGGAATCTTTGAAAAGAATTGCATCAGCCTGATCGGCACCGGAGTCGTGGTCAATCCGGATGTGTTAATGGAAGAAATGGCTCAGATTGAAGCAGCAAATGTCAGTCTGGAAGGCTTGAAAATTTCCGGTAAGGCGCATGTACTGATGCCATATCATCAGAAACTTGATGAGTTAATGGAGAAAAAAGGCGGGATTGGTACCACTAAGCGGGGAATCGGTCAAGCATACGCCTATAAAGCGATGCGAAAAAGCCTTCGTTTTGAAGATCTTTTAGATCTCGATCGCACTCAGCGCAAGCTCTCTGAAATTGTTCCGGTGGTTAATGATCAGATGTGCTCTTATGGCATTGAAGCTTATACAGTAGAGGCTTTATTTGAAAAATGCAAAGTTTGGAAAGAAAAATTTGAGGACAGTATCATCGAGCCCATGTCTTTTCTGCATCAGATGATTGATGCCGGCAAAAATATTCTGTTTGAAGGACAGCTGGGAGCCATGAAAGATATCGACCATGGTATTTTCCCTTATGTTACATCATCCAATCCGATTGCTTCTTACGCCGCTGTCAGCGGCGGCTTCCCGGCTAAGAAAATTGACAAGGTCATCGGCGTAGCAAAGGCTTTCTCAAGCGCAGTGGGGGCTGGTCCCTTCCCGACTGAGGAAATTGGTGGTGCCATCGATCTGCTGCGGGGAACCGGTGAAAATCCGGATGATGAATTCGGGGCCCGAACCGGTCGGTCAAGACGATTAGGGTGGCTGGATATTCCTGTGCTTAAGTATACCCATGCTATTAACGGTTATGACGAACTGGCACTTTGTAAAATAGATAAGCTGGATAATCTGCCGGAAATTAAAATTTGCGTGGATTACAAACTGGATGGCCGGATTGTTTCCCGTTTCCCGGATACTGAAGATCTGGAAAATGTTGAACCGGTTTATATTACCCTTCCTGGCTGGATGAGCGATACCACAAAAGTTAAAAATATTGCAGATCTGCCTGAGAATGCCAAGAATTACATCCGAAAAATCGAAGAATTAGTAGGAACGACCATTGCCTATGTTGGTGTTGGCCCAAACCGCGAGGATTTAGCGATTCGATAAATGAGCTGATACAAGATACCTGGTTGCGTGCAATCAGGTTTTTTTTGGGAAAGCAGTAACTTGCGGGATAGCGTTGTAAAAATATAGAATTGAGACAGTTAAAGGCAGGCATAAGGGGTAAGTTAACTAAATAATTGTCGGTCATCAGAGGGCGCTGGCCCTGGTGATGATGAAAAAGGAGGTTTAAAATGTCATATTACAAAAGAGATAAACGAGCCTGGCTGGTCTTATCGGACGGCTCGGTTTTTGAAGGATATAATTTTGGCTGTGAAGGCACCACGATTGGCGAAATCGTCTTTACAACCGGGATGACAGGTTATCAGGAAGTGCTGACTGATCCGTCCTATTATGGTCAAATTGTTATGCAGACCTATCCGCTGATTGGTAATTATGGGATCAACACGGATGATATGGAGTCGGAGCGTAGTTGGGTTAACGGTTATATCACCAAAGAATGGTGTGAGGAACCGTCAAATTTCCGTTACAGCAAGAATATCAATGAGTTTATGATTGAACAGGATAAAATCGGGATCTGGGATGTTGATACCCGGGCCATTACCCGTATTATCAGAGAGCACGGTACGATGAACGGTGCTATTACAACCGAAGAGGTTAATGATGCCTTGTTTGAAAAAATCCGCGCCTTTAAAGTGGAACAACCTGTACAGAAGGTGACCCGCCATAATATGGGCTGGTATTATTCCCAGGAAAACCGGGCTAACCATGTGGCCCTGATTGATTATGGCTATAAACATAATATCCGTCGCATGCTCTTAAAATTGGGCTGCAACGTAACAGTCATGCCGGCCAACACCACTATCGAAGAGATTAAAAACTTAAATCCTGATGGGATTATGTTATCAAACGGACCGGGAGACCCAGCCGAAAATGTTCAGATTATTGAAAACCTTAAGGATTTCATCAGCTATGGTAAACCGATTTTCGGGATCTGTCTGGGACATCAACTGATGGCACTGGCTATGGGTGGAAAAACAATGAAACTTAAGTATGGACACCGGGGCATGAATCAGCCGGTTAAAGATTTAACCAAAGACCGGGTATATATTACCAGTCAGAACCACGGCTATGCCGTAATTCCTGAATCGATTCCCGAGTCGGTGGGGGTCATGACCCATATCAATTTAAATGATCAGACCTGTGAAGGGTTTGAATACAAGAACTGTCACGCCTTTACCGTTCAGTTTCACCCGGAAGCAAGTGCTGGTCCTAACGACACCGGTTATCTGTTTGAAAAATTCACCGATTTAATGGAAAGGGGGCAACAGGGATGCCTTTAAGAACTGACATAAAACGCGTACTGGTAATTGGTTCTGGCCCAATCATTATCGGCCAGGCAGCCGAGTTTGACTATGCTGGCACCCAGGCCTGCAAGACGCTTAAAAAGGCTGGGCTGGAAGTTATCCTGATTAACTCCAATCCGGCCACCATTATGACCGATAAATCCATGGCTGATAAAATTTATATCGAGCCCTTAACGCTGGAAGTGGTGCGAAAAATCATCGAGATTGAAAAACCGGACAGCATTCTCTCGACTTTGGGCGGACAGACCGGTTTGACCCTATCGATGCAGTTGGCCAAAGAAGGGTTTTTAGCGAAACATAATGTAAAACTCCTGGGTGCTGATCTGGAAACCATCGAAAAAGCTGAAGACCGTCAGGCCTTTAAAGATATGATGAAAGAAATTGGCGAACCGATTATCCCCTCTGAAGTGGTGACAACCATTGATGGTGCGCTGGGTTTTGCTGATAAAATGGGCTATCCGGTTATCGTCCGACCAGCCTTTACCCTGGGTGGTACCGGCGGCGGGATTGCCCACAATTGTAATGAATTGCGGGAAATTGCCACCAACGGGATTCGGCTCTCACCGATTAGCCAGATTCTGGTGGAAAAAGGTATTGCTGGCTGGAAAGAAATTGAGTTTGAAGTAATGCGGGATGCCAAGGGCAACGTTATTACCGTGTGTAGCATGGAAAACTTTGACCCTGTTGGCATTCACACCGGGGACTCCATTGTTGTAGCGCCCTGCCAGACCCTCAGCGATAAAGAATACCAGATGCTTCGAACCTCAGCACTTAAAATCATTTCTGCACTGGGGGTTGAAGGCGGCTGTAACTGCCAGTTTGCGTTAAATCCGGGCAACTTTAACTATGCAGTTATTGAGGTTAACCCAAGGGTTTCCCGTTCTTCGGCCTTGGCTTCTAAAGCGACCGGTTATCCCATTGCCAAGGTAGCCAGCCAGATTGCGGTGGGATATTCACTGGATGAAATCATCAATGAAGTTACCGGTACCACTACAGCCTGCTTTGAACCGGCCATTGACTATATTGTTGTAAAATTCCCCCGCTGGCCCTTTGATAAATTTGTGTACGCCAAGAGAACACTGGGCACCCAGATGAAGGCGACTGGGGAAATCATGTCCATTGGTTCCAGCTTTGAGCATGGCATGATGAAGGCGATTCGTTCAATTGAACTGGGTTTTGAAACCCTGTCGGTTCAGAAACTAATGGACGAAAGTGATGAACGCATCATGGAGATGCTGCACGATACTGATGATGAGCGGGCCTTTGTGGTCTATGAAGCCATTAAACGTGGGGTTTCTATGGAGCATATCTCTGAAATTACTAAAATTGATATGTGGTTTTTGGATAAACTGCGTCATCTGGCCGTTATGGAAAAAGACCTGGCTGATAAAGGCTTGACACCGGAACGTGTACGGGTAGCCAGAGAACTGGGCTTTTTAGATAAAACCATCGAAGAATTGTCGGGACAGAAAATTGAGGAAACTACCAAGCAGTATGCCTCTTTCAAGATGGTTGATACCTGTGCCGGTGAATTTGCGGCTCAGACCCCATATTTTTATTCCACCCGCGATAAGGAAAATGAAGCCGCTCTCTTTATTGAAGAGCATCCAACGGGCAAGGAAAGAATTCTGGTGCTGGGGTCTGGTCCGATTCGAATCGGTCAGGGGATCGAGTTTGATTACTGCTCAGTGCATTGTGCTTGGGCGCTTCGTGAACTCAATTATGAAGCAATTTTTATCAACAACAACCCGGAAACAGTGTCCACCGACTTTGATACCTCCGATCGGCTTTACTTTGAACCACTGACTAAAGAAGATGTGCGATCAGTGGTGGAAACCGAAAAACCGATCGGTGCGATCGTTCAGTTTGGCGGTCAAACGGCCATTAAACTGACCCGTTATTTGGAAGAAATGGGTGTGCCGGTCTTGGGGACTTCACCTAAAAACATTGATGCGGCCGAAGACCGTGAAGTCTTTGATCAGCTGCTAGAATCATGCAAAATTCCCCGTCCCCAGGGCGAAACCGTCTTTACCACTGAAGAAGCGGTTGAGGTCGCCGAGCGGTTAGGCTTCCCGGTTCTCTTACGTCCTTCATACGTGCTGGGTGGTCAGAATATGATCATCGCTTACGAGACTGAGGATGTGGTTGAATACATGACGATTATCACTAGCATCGAGCTGGAAAATCCTGTGTTAATTGATAAATATCTGATGGGCAAGGAAGTGGAAGTGGATGCCATTTCTGATGGCGAAAACTACCTGATCCCGGGTATCATGGAGCATATCGAACGAGCTGGTGTTCATTCGGGCGATTCAATTTCTGTTTATCCGCCCCAGACTTTAAGTGACAAAATTAAAGAAACCATCATCGACTATACCGGCCGTCTGGTTAAAGCACTGGAAGTAGTGGGCATGGTTAATATTCAGTATGTAATCTATCATGATGAAGTATATGTGATCGAGGTAAATCCCCGGTCATCAAGAACTGTGCCATATATTTCCAAGGTTACCAATGTGCCAATGGTAAACCTTGCAACAAAAATGATGTTGGGTCATAAACTGACTGATTTAGGTTACACGCCAGGATTGCAGCCGGAAAGTAACTATATTGCGGTTAAGGTACCAGTCTTCTCTTTTGCCAAGCTGCAGGATGTTGATACTCAGCTGGGACCGGAAATGAAATCAACCGGTGAAGTGCTGGGGGTTGCCAAAACCTTCTCTGATGCCCTGTATAAGGGTCTGGTCGCGTCCGGTAATAAGATGGAACGGTCAGGCGGGGTCCTCTTGACCGTTAAGGATCGGGATAAGGAAGGTATCATTGAAATTGGCCGTCAGTTCCATGATCTGGGCTTTGCGGTTTATGCCACAGTGGGAACAGCACTAGTGCTTAATGAAGCTGGCATCCCGGCAAAAGTTGTGCGTCGACTGGCTGAAAGCAAACCAAATATTGGTGACCTTTTAGAGAGCGGAAAAGTTAATTATGTGATTTCGACTTCAACGAAAGGGCGTATGCCCCAACATGATTCAGTGCGGATGCGCCGTAAATCGGTTGAATCCTCAATCAGTCTGCTGACATCACTGGATACAGCTCAGGCACTTCTGGATTGTCTTAAGTCACATCGAACCATTGAAGATATTGATATGGTAAATATCAAAGAAATTTAATAAACGATAAAAGGCTTTGTCCGAAGAAGGGAAGATCCCTTTCAGTCTTTGGGCAAAGCCTTTAAATTTAGAGATTGGACAAATGAAGCTTTACAACTTGTTTTGCTAAGCTTCATTTGTCGCGGGCTTTTTTATTACCTTGTTGATTCGTTTTCTCCTTTTTGTTAGAATAAAATAAATTGCTTTCAGTTGCCGTTGGCAAAAGCTATAAAAAATGATTCGATCAAAAAAACGATGGGTATAAAAATCGCACAGAAAAGAGGAATCACTTGGAAACAAAACGACTCCGAATTGGAGATATTTTAAAAAATGCTGGAATTATCTCAGAAGAGAACCTTCAGGAAGCGCTGGCGCATCAGAGCATTGATAAAAGCAAGCGACTAGGGGAGATCCTGATCGAGTACGGTTATGTGACTGAAGAACAGTTGCTGGGTGCTTTGTCAGCAAGACTGGGTGTGCCGATTATTTCGATTCAGGATCAGGCTGTTGATCTGGAAGCGGCGGCTAAAATCCCCCAAAGCATAGCCAATAAGTACCGGATGCTGCCCATTGCTCAGGATAAGGGACGGTTAATCGTAGCGGTAAATGATCCGCTGGATTTCTATGCGATTGAAGATATCAAACTGATCACCAATATGCCCATTGAGGTGGTAATTGCTCAAAAGCAGGAGATCATTGATGGAATCTCTAAGGTTTATTCGGAAATAGAAGCAAAAAAGGCGGCGGAGGAAGCTAACTCTTCAGCCAGTGGCGAAATTATTTCTTTCGCCGAAGAAATAATTACCAGTGATGGCGACAATCCGGTTGTCAATTTAGTGAATACCGTACTTTTAAAAGGCTACAGCAGTGGTGCCAGCGATATTCATATTGAGCCCTTTGAGAATGAAACCAAGGTAAGGTTGCGAATTGACGGCCTGATCGTCGATTATTTAAGCCTTTCCCAGACTTTGCATCAGTCGATTGTAGCCCGTATCAAAATTTTGTCTAACCTTGACATTGCCGAGCGCCGCATCCCTCAGGACGGCCATTTCAGGGTCCGCATTGATGGTCTGGAATTAAATGTCAGAACTTCTGCGATCCCCACTGTTTATGGGGAAAAAATCGTGATGCGATTCTTAAGCATGAATACCGAACTGGATCATGCCGGACAGTTTGGTATGACCGATCAGGATTATAATAAGATGTTGTCAATTTTAAAAAGCCCCCATGGTATTGTCTATATTACCGGCCCCACTGGTAGTGGGAAAACCACCACCCTTTATATGATTCTCGAGATGATGGGGCGAAAAGCGGTCAATATAGCCACCATTGAAGATCCGGTGGAGCGTAATCTGGCTCATATCAATCAGACCCAGGTTAATCCTCAGGCGGGACTGACCTTTGATATGGGTTTGCGCTCGATTCTCAGACAGGATCCGGATATTATTATGGTCGGTGAAACTAGAGACAGTGAAACAGCCTCCATTGCTGTGCGGTCAGCTATCACTGGACATCTGGTTTTTTCTACTCTTCATACCAATGACGCAGTTTCGGCTATTGTCAGACTCGAAGATATGGGTGTAGAGCCTTATATGGTAGCCAATTCTTTAACTGGTGTGGTCGCGCAGCGGCTGGTTAAAAAAATCTGTCCCAATTGCCGGGAAACATATGTGCCTTCGGAAATTGATGTGACGCTGCTAGGGATTGAGGTTGATAAACTTTATCGCGGCCGGGGCTGCCATCAATGCAATGAAACCGGCTATCGAGGCCGAACCGCAATACACGAAATCCTGGCTATTGACAAGACCCTTAGAGGAATGATTTCAAGAAGAGATTCCATCGAAGATATTTACACTTATGTGGAACAGGAAAAACGGTTGATCACCCTGCGGGAAAGCGTGGCCAAACTGACGGTTGCCGGAGTGACATCGATGGAAGAATTCCTGAAATTATCTTATTACGTGGAATAAAAGGATGATTGAAGATAATACTAATGGTTGACGGGAAAATATACTCCGTACCGACCAATTGGATTTCGTAGTCTGCGCGCGGATTCGTACAGTTGCTAATTAGAAATTATTAATAATCGGCGTTTCCTGGCAACTGTTCGCCCCGAGGCAGACTACTGAAAAGCCAATTGTCGGCACTCAGGTATTTTGTAATAAGTATCATTGTATCAACTATGTATAGCATTTGGATAATTGTAAAAATATAAGGAGAGTCTATGAATATCGAAGAACTGATTCGTTATGGCCGGAAAAACCGTTGCAGCGATCTCCATTTGTCAAGTGGTTTACCCCCGGTTTATCGCCGGGATGGCAAGCTCTACCGCTCTGAGTTTGAAAGTGATCCAAAGAATTGTGAACAGTTGATCCTGAGCCTCATAAACAACAGACAGAAGGACAAGCTGGATCAGGGCCAGGATTTGGATTTTTGTTATGTAGCAGCGGGTGGCTTGAGACAGCGTGTCAACGTCTATCGGGAACAGGGGACATTGGCCGCAGCGATTCGATTTTTAAATGACACCATCCCTAGCTTTGAAGATCTGAATCTGCCGCCGATTATCAAAAAACTGGCCAATGAACCCCGTGGCCTGATTCTGGTAACCGGGCCCACCGGGAGTGGCAAGTCTACGACGCTGGCCGCCATGATCGATTTTATCAATAGCAATAAAGCCCTGCATATCTTAACCATTGAAGATCCGGTTGAATATAAGCATAATCATAAGCGCAGCATCATCCATCAGCGTGAGGTGGGGGAGGATGTGGATTCCTTTGCTGGCGCCCTGCGCTCTGCTTTACGAGAAGACCCGGATGTGATTCTGGTTGGGGAAATGCGTGACTATGAAACTATCGCCGCCGCCGTTACGGCTGCCGAAACCGGTCATCTGGTTTTATCAACCCTGCATACCATCGGAGCGGCAAATACCATTGACCGTATTATTGACGTTTTTCCGCCTCATGGCCAGCAGCAGATCAGAACCCAGCTGGCATCGACCTTGAAAGGTGTGATCACCCAGCAGTTGGTGCCCCTGGCTGACGGATCTGGCCGAATGGCGGCTTTTGAAGTGATGACCGGAACCGATGCCGTCTTAAACCTGATCAGGGAAAGTAAAACCCACCAGTTGACATCGGTTATGCAGACCAGCGGGCGGGATGGTATGAACACCCTCAACGCCCACCTGGCACAGCTGGTTAAAAGCCAGCAGATTGACTACGAAACCGGACTTTCCTGGTGCACCAACGCCGAAGATTTTAATCAGTATTTTGGTCGGGTCTAAGCTTGAAAAATTCTGAAAATTGATGCCCAGACTGATTAAAAGGAAAGCCTGTTTGAATACCTGAACGCCGACATTTTCCTTATTATTTGTCTTTCTGGTTTTGTTTGTAAATTATCCCTTGATTTAATTGGGAATTAACTTGACTTCAAGTGTAAAAATAAAGTATTATATATGCAAGTTGCAAAAGGCAAACCAGATGAAAGTCTGGGACGCAAAGCTAAGGGTCTACGTTAAGAGTTAATACGACAGCCAGCCGCCACACTTTTAGTGTGGCTTTTTTGCGGGAAAAATTAAGCCGTGCGAAATTTTGATAAGTAAATAGCAATTCAGGCTCGCCTGAGGATTGCTATTTACTTATCAAAATTTCATTGGGCGAAGCCCGCGACGAGGTGGAGCGCAGCGGAACCGAGTGCATGGCGTAGGTTTGCACTTCTGTCGATTTCAACCATCGATTGTGCCTATAAAAAAATCAATCAGACTATCAATCATCTCAAGCCGGTCTTTTAAAGGTCTGATTATTTCTGGGGCAAAATAAGAATAGAACAATTTTTAAAAAGCAATTAATTATTGTTAAGAACCAGTAAAAAGACTTGATTCCGACCGCCCTCATCCGATAGTATATAAAGATGGCATTATTCGCCGGTGACGCTGGCGATAAAATAGCAAAAAAACAATAAGGAGTTGGTTTAATGAAATTTTGGAACAAAATGAAGATGAACAGCAAAGGTTTTACCCTGGTGGAAATTATTGTGGTCTTGGTAATCCTGGCTGTATTGGCAGCTTTTACGATTCCGACCATGTTAGGGTTTGTGAATGAAGCAAGAGGAAAAGCTTTGATTGCAGAAGCAAGGGAAGTTTATGTGGCGGCGCAGGCGACTGCGACGGAATATACCGCTAATGGTGGAACGGTGAGTGATGCCGTATTGAGTTCAACTGCAGTCGGTGCGCTTGATGCAAGTGGAGATAGTAGCGCAACAGGGGCAAGTGCAACGATGCTTAATTATTTATCGGAAGATTTAAACATCAGTACGACGGCTAAACCAAGTGGTAAAGATAGCGCTTACTGGACGATTACATTAGACAATTCAAATAATGCTAAGGTTGATACGGTTACTTACCAAAAAGCTGGATATCAGGTAGTGCTCACTTCAGGTGATGGCTCAGAAGTGTCAAATTATTAAAAGTAAGAATCTTGATGTTTAGAAACAGAAGCTAGCTCAATATTAAATTTTGCCGGAAATTGATACTTTCCTTAAATTTTAATATTAAAAACGAAGGAAAGCCTTCACAATTCAGGCATTCTGAAATTGTGAAGGCTTTCCTTTCGCATGTTAAGCGATGCTCGCATAGTTTTGGTTTGTCACGGTGGCACTGGACTGACAATTGAATCACAATTTCTCGTTGCGCATATTCTTGTTTTTGTTATAATTGCGGTTACGAATCTACTGATAGCATTCTATAAAAAAGACACTGCTGTATCCGCTCGTCTGGTCTAATCTGGCAGCACAGGTTAAACCTTAGCCTTAAATTGGCAGCGATTTTTAAGCTGACATGTTATAATAACATTTCAAACACATGAAAAATATTTTGTAAATTGACTTAAGAATGAGTTAGCTTTAGGCGCTGATTGAAATGCGGAGTCTAGTAAGCCTGATAGGTCGAAGTGAGGTTTTCGACACAATTTAATACTTGTGTCTGTAATGTATATTGCATTAAAGGTGTAAGGAGGTGGGCAATTGGAACTGCAAACAGTGATGGCTTTATTTTACCTCTACGCCCTGATATTGGGTCTGGTTGTGGGAAGTTTTTTAAATGTTATTATCTATCGTCTGCCTATCGGCCTCTCCATTGCCAAAGGCCGGTCTTTTTGTCCTAATTGTCAGGCGCCAATCAAGTGGTCGCAGAATATTCCTATTATCTCGTACCTGATGCTTGGTGGTAAATGCAAAAACTGCGGTCAGTCGATTTCGGCTCGCTACCCCTTGGTGGAAGCCTTAACCGGTCTTTTATCCATGGTCTCTTTCTACGTTTTTGGTCCCAGCCTGCAATACCTTTTGGTTTTTGTGGTGATGGCGCTTTTAGTGGCTATCACCTTTATCGATTTTGATACTATGACCATCCCCAATGTTTTGGTTGTTGCACTAATGGTGCCAGTGCTTCTCAGTTTTTTTGCCTTCCCGGAGCCGAATCTCCTGGCACGGATGATTGGGATTGTTTCAGTCAGCGTCCCCATGCTTGTTCTAACGATGATTATTCCGGACGCCTTTGGCGGTGGTGATATTAAGCTAATGGCGGTGGCTGGTTTTTTGCTGGGCTGGGCGAATACCCTACTGGCGACCTTTATTGCGCTGATCTTGGGTGGGGCGGTGGCAACCTATTATATTCTTAAAAAACGCAAGGATAAACATATGGCTTTTGGCCCATATTTATGTATCGGAATCTATCTATCAATGCACTTAGGCAGCATGATTATTAATTGGTATTTAAACCTTTATGGGTTATAATTAAGGGTAAATCTTGAAACTTGGAGGATAGGAATGCCCACATATAAATATTCAGCAAAAACCCTTGAATCCAAAATGGTTCGAGGTGTCATGGAAGCCAACGACGAAGAAACCGTCAGACGGCTTTTGCGCCAGGATCAGACCTTCCTTTTAAAAATCCGGGAAGTGGAGAATGTCAAAAAGCCTTACAAACTAAAATCCATGGAACTATCAGATTTTTCGAGACAGCTGGCTTCCATGCTGGGTTCAGGGATTCCGGTCATCCGTGCCATGAAAATTCTCGAGGAAAGGGATGTCAAACCGGGGCTAAAAAAAGTCTACGAGCTAATCCTAAGAGAAATCCAACGGGGCAATACGCTGTCCGAAGCCATGGAATTAAGCGGCGGTTCCTTCCCGGAACTGATGATCAATATTTTTAGAGCCGGTGAAGCCAGTGGGCAGATGGAGAATTCCGCCCGGAAAATGGCCGACCACTATGAGAAAGAGCACAAGCTGAAGGAAAAGGTTCGGGCGGCCATGACCTATCCGATCATTTTATTCGGGGTTACCATTGTCGTGGTACTTTTGGTATTCACCTTGATTCTGCCTCAGTTTTTTGAACTATTTGATGGGATTGAATTGCCGGCATTAACAAAATTCATGCTTTTTCTAAGTAATTCACTGGAGACCTATGGGCTCTTTTATTTAATCGGTCTACTATTAATGCTGGCCATCGGGGCTTTCGTTTTATCGATTCCCAAGGTCAAACTACAAACTGATAAAGCGAAACTCAAAGTCCCCAAAATCGGACATCTGTTAAAAATTATCTATACCGCTCGCTTTGCCAGAAACTTGAGTTCGCTCTATTCCAGCGGCCTGCCCATGATTAACGCCTTAAACATTGGCGGTGACACAGTCGGCAACAGCTATATCCGCGACCAGTTTATAAAGGTTGTCGAAGCGGTCCGAAACGGCGAAGCCCTGTCAGCGGCGGTCGAAAAAGTTGATGGTTTTGATGCTAAGCTGGTGGCTACTATTTATATCGGTGAGGAATCCGGTCGTCTGGATGAAATGCTTGAGAACGTCTCGGACGCATATGATTACGAAGCGGAAATGGCGACAGCCAGGATGGTTACCTACATTGAACCAGTTATGATTATTACTATGGCATTTATGGTCGGCGCCATTATCTTATCAGTCATGATGCCGATTATGACACTGTATCAGAATATAGGCTAGGAGGGCTATGTGGAAACACTCGTCTTTTTTTCAAATAAAGGCATAGAAGTCATTAAGGGCGTTAAAGGAAAAGGACGTCTGAATATCGATGCGGCTTATCATTTTCCGCTGGAAGAAGGCGCCATGCTCAATGGCGTTATTACTGATCTGGAAATGGTGGAGTTAGTTTTAAAAGAAGCGGCCCAAAACCACCAGAAGCTGTTTCAGAATGTCAAACTGATCATCGACAGCAGCCTGATTGCCATCAAAAACATTGAGATTCCGACCTTGAAAAAAAGGGACATGGAAAAACTGGTGGCGACTGAGTTTGAAGACTCAGCGGGAAACTATGAAGATCTGGTAGTGGACTATACCATGATCCCCGGCCCCAAAAAGGAAAATATGCTCTGCATCGGGCTGGAGAAAGGTGTGCTTGAAGCTTACGTCAGCCTTTTTAAACGGTTGAAGATTAAAATAAAATCTATTGATGTTGGCTTAAACACCATTCTTCAGTATATCACCCAGACTAAAGATTATAAGAAAATGACCCTGGCCATCAATGTGGTGGATGGTAAAAATATGCTGTCGCTGCTTTTTTATGAGGGCCGTTATATTTTTTCCAACCGCTCACGTCTGCTGGCTGACCGGGGGACTGAATCTTTTGCCATGGAGCTGTCGGATAAACTATCAAGCCTGATTCAGTTCCACAAGTCACAGAAGCTGGAATCGGAACTCAATATGAGTGTCTATGCTGGGCTTGATGAGTTAGAGCTGGAAATGCTGCGAAATTCGGTTTATGATCAGGAAATGAACCTCTTTATGGTGCCCCAGACTCCCAATATTGCGGTGAAAGCTCAGGTTCAGGATAACTATGTTTTTTCTGAGGAATTTCTGATTACTACCGGTTTTTTCAGCCATAAAAAGCAGGTCAATCTTTATTCGGCTTACTTAAAATACTTAAAACCCAAAAAGGAAATGAAGCCGCTGCACAAAGCGCTGATTTTGCCCTTGGTGATGATTGCTTTCTTTTTGGGAGCCTTGCTGACTTTTTATCTTTTAGGCCAGAATATGCAAAATAAACTGGTCGAGATGAATGACTATATTGCCAATTCTGACAATCAGGCGCTCTTTTTGGAAGCCCAGGGTCTATCCGACCAATTAGATGAGGTCAATGCCCGGATTGCCAAACTGGAGGGCTTAAACGATGCGGTTGTCTCAAAACCGCTGCTGGTATCGGAAAAACTTAATCAGCTGGCTACGATTCAAAATGGGGCTATTGAGCTGACCGAAATAACTTACAGCGAGGAAGACGGGATTTTGCATCTGGCAGGTTATGCCAACAGTGAAAAAGACGCTTCCCGCTATGTGGATCGAATTAAGGAAACGGGCTACTTTTCGGGGGTTGATTATACCGGCTATGCCCTGCGAGAGATGGAAAAAACCATCACCACGACAGCGGCAGCCACTTCGACCTCGGCTTCGTCTACCACCACTGTAACAGTTTTTGACTTTTCGGCGGACTGCTATCTGAAGGCGGGTGAATAGGATGAAGAAACTGACAAAACGAGAAAAAATGCTGCTTTATATATTAGGTTGCTTTCTGATAGCTACGGCGGGGATCTATCTGATTTTACTGCCGGCCTATGATCGTTATTCGGTCATCCATGATCAGTATTTGGAGGCTCAGTCCACCCAAATGAGCATGGAAGCGGCAATCGGCAGTATCCCAGATCTGGAAACTGCCCTTGATGAAAATCGGGGAACGGTTTTAACCCTGGAATCATCATATTCGGACCCTCTGACCAATGAGGCGCTGGATCAGTTATTGACCAACCTTTGCATGAAATATTCGCTCTCACCCCAGCTTTTAAGCATCACCGGCAATGGCGAATCCACGGTGCCATTTTTTGTATCCACGGCACCTGAGACAGATGTTATCGAGGACAACAGTATATTCAATACGACAGAATCTGACGATGTGACTGAAGAAGATATTCAGGCCGAAGCTGAGGACGTAACTACGGCTGACACCACTAATGATGCCGCCGACACTGGCGTGACCAGCCTGGTGGGGGTGGTAGAGATGGAGCTTTTGGGAACCCAGAGCAATTTTTATCGGTTGCTGGATGCCGTTGCCTCTCGTCCAGATATCATTGTCAACGAATTTGAAATAAGTCCGGCTGAGGATCTTACAGCCAATATTAATTCCGGTACAACAACTACCAATATTACCTATTCCAACTGGGCGCCATCCTTAGATGGTGGTTCGGTTTCCATAAAAGTCAGATTTAACGTGTTGATGGTGGAGAAGACTTCATTTTAAGAGTAGAATAAAGTTAACAGGAGGTGACCATGAAAAATCCTATAAAAAATCAGAACGGTAGTGTTTTAGCTTATGTGCTTATTTTTAGTGTGATTATTATGGTCCTGGTAGTAGGTCTGTTAACTGTTGCCCAAAGTGGGATTTCCTTTACCCAGCAGACGGTGGAAAGCAGGCAGGCTTATATCGATGCCAAGTCGGTGATTGAGTATGGGAAGATAGAGATTACCGAGCGAGGTAAATGGCTAGAAGTTGAAAACGGGACATTGGAAGACCTTTATGATCAATTAGCAGCAGCGATTGCAGCGAAAGAAAGTACGACTGCTATTCGCTCAGCTATTGATGCGCAGATTCAAAAAATCCACGACTATATGACGGCTTCTTTTTATATTGGTGGTGTTGCCGGAAATGTGGTCTCGACTGTCTCTGAAATAACCGATGAAACATCTGCGCTGGGGGTCATGTCTGTGACAGAAGAAAGTGATCCTGACAGTACTAATGTGCAAAAACTCAATTACATTTTCGATATTCAAACCCAGAATTTAAGAAGAAGTCTTGATTACCAGACCAGTCTTAATTACACGCAGCCTGTCTATAGTGATGATGGAAGCGTTGAGGAGCCAACCTTTAATTGCAGTGATGCCCTGGCTACGCAGATTAAAAAAGAAGGAAGCAAGTTGGCCTGCGTCATTCAGAAAGAAGGGAACGACAAAGAAGCTTTCGATTCTTCGGGAAAATCATTGACAGTGTCGAAAACAGATCTCAGTCTGGCGGTAGGAAAAGATAAAGATAATCCCAATGCGGCAAAATTTGATTGGATACAGGGATATACTTTAAACTTGACGGCTAAAAATCTTTGTTTTGTAGCGCCTTTTCCAACCAATGATGTATACCAGGCTGAATTTAATGTGACTGCAACGGATACAATTAGGGTAAGAGAGGATTATATTCAAAATAATAATGATACTTCAAAAACATGTACTTTTGAAGCGCAGAATATTGTTTTTGACGGTGATCTGACCTTAAATAATAATGCCAATCTTAAGATAAAATGTAAAAATCTATGGATCAAGGGCGACATTAATATTGATTCGAACGGTGGAACAGAATCATTATTGGAAATCGAAGCAGATAATATCTATATCGGAGATTATGCAAATAATACTGGCGGAAATACTACTGTTGCCGATAAATCGCAACTTAACTGGATATGCACGAATAATATCCTGATTCGAGGAGATCTTTCCTTGCTGACAAATTCAGCCGCGCCGGTAAATTATTTGACTGCGAAAAATATTTCGATTGGGACAACGTCAAACCCTGTTGATCTAACGGTAAAAAATGCAACAAAAGTAATATGGGATTGCGAAAATTTTTGGTTACATGGCGATATAACAACAATTACCAGCAGTTCGTATCAGGAATTTAATAATATCGTATATTTTCAGGCTGGAAATATTAATCTTTCTGATAAATGTACACTAAAAATTAATGGTAAAGCTGATGCAGTCAATCAGATTTTTGTGGATGGTGTTATTCCCAAAGAATCTAATGATTACACGCTATCGATTAGAAATTTTCAACTGTTCAGGTGTAATGGGGATTTTGGTCTTAATTTCAACTCAGATCTGGATCTGGAAGCAGATTATGTTCAGATAAATGGAGATTTGTCATTATCGTATACAGGCAATGTTGCGTTTAAAACAGACTATCTTGACGTTCAAGGTAAGACTTCTATTTATAGAACGAATAATCAGGTGCTGATTGACGGCCTATCCAATCTTAAGGTTCGTTTTGCTGATGGCTACGAACAGACAAATTCAACTGTGATCATAAAAAAAGCTGATGCAACAGTTTTTGGTGGAAATATTTTTAAATTCGGTGGCGACGGTGTCAGCTCCGCAACGCTTAATATCGCTTCGGATGCGATTTTTATCGATACAGTCGCGATGAGTTTTACTCAGTATTGGGCGGCAAAAACGGTTGGCTTTAATTATATTGCTAAAAATGGCAGTTCAACGACTGATTTGTCTTTAAAAAGTGAGATGTCTTGGAAACCTGAGAACACGACCTATACGATTGAGGCGGGTAAATATAATTCAGTAAGTGGCAATTTTCCAACAGGAAAAGATGGTGAAATGCTTTATGAGATAGACCCTTCCACCTACAGCGCCCCATCCTGGACAAATATAAATATCACACTTATCTCGCCGCAGGAGCCAAGTGCCTCAGGAAGCAATACAGGGGGAACGGTTTCTGGAGGTTTTATTACAAATGGTTCGGAAAAATACTATTAAGGAGGATGCCATGAAAAAGATTGCAGCTAATCAGAAAGGTGTCACCATAATAGAAACGGTCGCAGCCACTGCGATCATTGCATTGCTTTTATTAACCGTGTTGGGCGCTTTGCTTTTCGGCCAAGGGGTGATCGTCGGTAATGATGAAAAAAATAACGCATCCGCCAGTGCCCAGGAAATACTTGACACTCTGATGGTTAGTTTGTCAAATAATGCTACTTATACCGGTGTTTTAGTAAGTGGTGCCACTAATTTAAGTGATAATACCGATGATTTTGATTATACCGATGATTTTCTTTATCCAGTTGATAATGGCTATACTAGCCAACAGTATGGTATTGTCCCGGTTCATAAAAGTGATGTTTTTGAAAGTGATGAAATTCTTGTTGGTGAAGAAAATGATGTAGTAGCCTATCAGATTTATGTCAGAGTGTATTATAATCAGGGACAGTCCTATGTAGACCTTACCGCTTTTAACAAGAAAGGTGGTGTTTGGCAATAATGAAAAAGGGGATTAACCAGCAGGGCTTTACTTTAACGGAGCTATTGGCTGCCTCTCTGATCACTATTATTCTGATGGGGGTTGTAGGATCAATCTTTTTAACCTCACTGAATCTCTTTAACCGCAGTGGAGCCATTCAGTATAAAGAAGGATCTGTCACTAATATTGAAACGAATCTTCAGAATGCTCTATCAACAGCAACGAGCATTCAAATCGAAAGCGGTCCTTCTGACATTTACAGCATTGGTTTTAACAGTAGTGGCAACTGTGTGGAGGTGATCGATGGGATGGAATATAAAATTGATCAGATTTCACAAATTATCATCAATTTTGACGGTCATACTCTTCACTATGAACTGGTACCGAAAGAGAATTCGATGATGACTGTCTTATCGGGAGGGATTGTTATCAATAATATTGTCGGCGGAAACATTTCAGCAATCCTTGATAAAACAAATCAACAGTATCTGGTAATTAAAAAAGAATAAGAGGGTTTGCAATATAATTCCAACAAGGGTACATATAATTAGCGGTCTGTTATTTGTTGTGAAGAATTAAAAGTCTTTTAAATGGGCAATTGACGCCATATGATAGAGCTGATCATTGTTTGAGTAACTAGCAATGAGCATGGTTGATGGTTTTCGTAAAATAAAACGTAAATATATAATAATTACGATAAAATCTTTACCAGATATGTGGGTTAACAAGCGCAGCGGAATATGTTACAATCAGAAAAAACAGGAGAAAGCAATGAAACGATTAGAAATATACGAACCGGCAGGCTGTGCTGGGGGAAATTGCAATACTGAAATTGAAAAAGAATTAGTCAGGATGGAACATATTGTTAATGATCTGCGGGAAAAAGGTGTATCTATCTCGCGTTTTAACGTAATGGAACACAGTCAGGCTTTTCTAGACAATCCGCAGGTAAAAAAGGCGCTGGAAACCGAAGGATTAGAGTGTCTGCCACTGGTTCTCTCAGACGGTGTGATTATGTCCCGGGAAGAATATCCCAGTGATCTGGCCCTAGCAAAATGGGGCGGTCTGCCCTGGAGTGATCTGGAAATTTATGCTGAGATCGAAAAAAGAGATAAAACAGTTATTTTTGCAGCGGAAGAAATTTCGGGCTCGGATTGTTCAGGGTCCTGTGAATCCTGCGACAGTGACTGCAATTAAGAAAAAATTCAAGGGAGATGCCTGGCGTTTCTCTTTTTTTGATTAAAAAAACAGCTTAGAAGCCAGGTTGATCTTTGGCTTAGAATCAGCCTAAAGATGAAATTTTGACGGGATATTTTTCTTAAAACGGGACAATGCGCGCGTCTTGGACAAAAAAAGATAGATAGATGACTTTTAAAGAAGTGCAGGTAAAAATGCGGGCCTTAGAATCGTAAAATTGCGCAAAACACAAGGGAAACCCGCAAATATTTATATCGAAAAAATTTGTATTCCATCAACCTAAAGTGATAGAATAATATGCAATGTAAAAAAGGAGACAAAATCTATGCAATTTGAACGACGACTTCAGCTGGCTAGTGATTTATATCAGTTCACCATGGGCAATGTTTATATTCAGGACGGCAAAGCCGAAGAGGAAGCGGTTTTTGACATGTTTATCAGAAACAACCCTTTTAATGGCGGCTATACGGTGGCGGCTGGGCTTGAGCAGGTAATTGAATATATCAAGGGAATTGCTTTTACGGACGAAGATATCAGCGCCCTAAAAAAATATCACCCGGAGTTTTCAGATAAATTTTTAACTTATCTAAGAGACTTTCATTTCACCGGCGACCTTTATGCGGTGGCGGAAGGAACGATTATTTTCCCTCTGGAACCGATTATCCGGGTCAAGGCGCCGCTGATTCAGGCGCAAATTGTTGAAACGACCATGCTGAGCATCATCAACCATCAAACCCTGATTGCCACTAAAGCGGCTCGAATTATTGAAGAAGCCAAGGGTGATGTGGTGATGGAATTTGGTCTGCGCCGGGCGCATGGTACAGAAGCCGGCTATTTTGGTGCTCGGGCAGCGGTTATTGGTGGTTGCGCTGGTACTTCTGTGGTAGAAACTGAAGTCATGTTGGATCGCCCCGCCATGGGAACCATGAGTCACAGCTTTATTTTAAGCTATGATAGCGAAATTGAAGCCTTTGAAAAATTCGTTCACTATAATCCGGATAATGCCATTCTTTTGGTAGATACCTATAACACCCTGGAAGAGGGCGTGCCAAATGCCATTAAAGTATTTAAAAAGGCTCTTGCCGATAATGTCATCAAAGGACATTATGGTATTCGTATCGATTCTGGAGACCTGGCTTATTTAAGCGGTGAAGCAAGAAAGCTTTTGGATGAAGCAGGGCTTATCGATGCGGGGATTGTGGCCTCATCTGACCTGGACGAATATTTGATTAAGGATCTAAAAAGCCAGGGGGCAAAAATCAATTCCTGGGGGGTTGGTACTAAACTGATCACTGGCTATGATTGTCCAGCCCTTGGTGGTGTGTACAAGTTGGCGGCCATTGATGGCAAGGCGAAACTGAAAATTTCTGATGATCCGGAAAAAATCACCAATCCGGGTGTAAAAAAAATCTGTCGAATTTACGGCAAGAGCAACGATATGGCGCTGGCAGATTTATTAATGCTTGATGATGAAGAAATTAATGAGGATGAACCACTGACCATTTTCCACCCGGTTCACACCTGGAAAAAGCGGACGATTACGGACTATTATATAAAAGAACTGTTGGTCCCGATTTTTAAAAACGGGCAATGTATTTATGAGAGTCCCAGTGTTATTGAGATTCAAAAACACCTGCAAAAAGAAAAAGAAGGGTTATGGCCGGCCTTTAAGCGGATGGTCAATCCCCATGTCTATCATGTGGATTTATCAAGAGCCTTATGGCAACTTAAACAAAAGCTTTTAGGAGAGCCGGTCTGAAATAAAGATGAAAACACAAATTTTTCAGATAAATGACTTGTCTGCGGAAAATTTAGCTGGCCTAAAGAAAGCCGCTCAGTTAATCAAGGATGGAGAAACGGTGGTTTTCCCTACTGAAACGGTCTATGGTTTAGGTGCGGACGCTCTCAACCCACAGGCAGTAAAAAAGATTTTTGAAGCCAAGGGACGACCCAACGATAATCCTCTGATTATTCATTTAAGTGAAGAAGCGGAAATCGCAAGACTGGTTTCTCAAATACCGTCACAAGCCAGAGTTTTGATGGAAAAATTTTGGCCGGGGCCATTAACCATGGTTTTAAAAAAGTCGGCACTTGTACCCGATGCGGTAACAGCAGGGCTTGATACGGTGGCAATACGGGTACCGGATCACCCTATTGCCAGCGCCTTTATCAAAATGGCTGGTTGTCCGGTTGCCGCCCCCAGCGCCAACCGTTCGGGTCGGCCCAGTCCCACCAGTGCCGGACATGTGCTAAATGATCTGGATGGCCTGGTTGCGGCGATGATTATTTCTGCTGATACGGAAATCGGTCTGGAATCCACAGTCATTGATATGACGGTAGAACCGCCGATGGTTCTGCGGCCTGGAGACATTACAGTTCGCGCCCTGAGAGATGTGCTGGGTCAGGTTGTGGTGGCAGCGAATGTGACGGATAACGTCTGTCCGGAAAAAGTTGCATCTCCGGGCATGAAGTATACCCATTATTCGCCCCAAGGCGAGCTGATCGTGGTCAAGGGGAATAAAACTGAGATTACTGAAAAGATTACAAAAGCGCTTAAACACTCAAAAAAAGCCCGGATGAAAATTGGGGTCCTGGCCACCAATGAGACTATGGCGTTTTATAAGGAAGGGATCACCATTTCCTTGGGCAGCGAGTCTGATCCCAAAGAACTGGCAAAAAACCTTTATTCCAGATTGCGAACCTTTGACGATCTGGGCGTGGAAGTTATTTATGCCGAAGATATTCCCATGAATAATGAAACCCTAGCACTGATTAACCGACTTTATAAAGCGGCGGGATATCATTTTATTTAAAAAGACAATTGTCGGTGTTCAGATAAATTATTTTGATTTTTTGTGTTATAGCCAAAAGGCAAGTAAGAAAGGAAGAACGATGAAAATAGCAATCGGTTCAGATCACGGTGGTGTTGAATTAAAAGCGGTGATCATTAGTCATTTATATGAAAAGGGAATTGAAGTTATGGATCTTGGAACTCATTCCTCTGATTCATGTGATTACCCGGTTTATGGGGAAATAGTGGGGGAAACAGTTAAATCGGGTCAGGCTGAACTAGGGATTGTCATATGTGGTACGGGTTTAGGTATATCGATGGCCGCCAATAAGGTGCCGGGCATCCGCTGCGCCCTCTGTACCAACGAATTTATGGCAGAGATGGCGAAGGCCCATAATAACGCAAACGTATTGGCGCTTGGTGCCAGAGTTTTAGGTGAAGGCTTGGCCTTGCGGATTGTGGACGTCTTTCTGGAAAGTGGTTTTGAAGGCGGCCGACACGCCCGGCGAGTTGATGCAATTGGGCAAATTGAAGAAAAGTATTTAAAATAGGGGTAAAAAAAACAATTTGCTGTATATACATGTATGTAGAAATGTGATACTATATGAGAAATGGATTTATCGACAAAAAAATGACAAATTCTTATTCTAAATCCTGGTTTTTTAAAAATCAGGGAAAAAATTTGTTCGTTTTTTTCGTAGATTGCTATTTTCGCTTGAAAAACTGGTTAAAAATTTATAATAACTAAAATTTTTAAGAAAAGAGGAGTGGGGATGGCGCGAAAAAAAAATGATGCCTGGAAATATCTGGCCTTTCTTTCGCAGATTGGTATTTCTGTTTTGATCCCCACCGGGTTGATGCTGTTGTTGGGAAAGGCGATTCAGTATTTTTTCAACACCGGCTCATGGGTTGTGATAGTTTGTACTGTTTTAGGAGTTTTGGGCGGTTTTCGTAATTTATACGTCATTCCCATGCGTCTCAGTGAAAAGGCTATCAAAGAGAGGGAGAAAGAGAAAAAGGAAGAAGAAAGTGACCGGAGTGAAGAAGAGTGAAAAAATTTCAACGGAGAACTGGATTGTCATCATTGGCATCGGGATCTGCTTGTTGATGATGATAATCGGTGGACTGATTACCACTTCATTGAATTTTGTGACAGGGGTATTAGTCGGCGGAGCTTACGGGGTGTTGAATTTTAAATTGTTAGAATACACCTTAAAAAAAGCCTTGACAATGCCACCAGCTAAGGCGCAGTCGTATATTCAGACCAGATACATGCTGCGTTATATTCTTACTGGTGTTGTTATATATATAGCAATCATATTTCCTATGGTCGATGTTATCGGTCTGATTTTGGGTTTGATTGCCAACAAACTTTCTGTGCTTTTTTGTAAAGCATTACTTAAAAACATGCCGTAAGGCAAAAAGCCGTAACAGGCGAAAATCTAAATATTGGATATTGAGGTGAGAAAATGGCTGGTCCAACAATTTATGGATATCTGTTTGGTTTACCGCTCACAGAAACCCTGGTGAATACCTGGATTGTGATGGGTGTGCTGATCATTGTATCCTTATTACTTGTTAGAAATTTAAAAGTTGTTCCGGGAAAGGCTCAAGTCATTGCAGAGACGATTGTCAATGCGATTGACAATCTTACGGAACAGACAATGGGGAAAGACAAAATGGGCTTTGCGCCGTATATGCTTGCATTATTTATGTTCCTTCTTTTAGCGAATATTGCAGGATTGTTTGCGCTGAGATCACCAACAGCTGACTTGAATGTAACAGTGACGCTGGCATTAATGACATTTTTTATGACTCAGGGATTTGGTCTGGCATCAAAAGGATTGGGAGGTTATTTAAAGGGATTCTTAGAGCCACTGCCTTTTTTACTGCCGATCAACATTATCGGTGAGTTTGCGAATCCGGTATCATTATCCTTCCGTCTTTTCGGAAACATGCTGGGTGGTCTGATTATCATGGATCTTTTGTATACCGCTTTAACTGGGTTTATGTATTTTGCAGTTGCGGTTCCGATACCATTTCATTTTTATTTTGATATGTTCTCGGGTGCCCTGCAGAGCTTTATCTTTGTTATGCTGACAATGGTATTTATTTCCATGGCCATGGATTAAAGAAGTGAGGAGGTTAGACAATGGTCGATATGACAAACGTAGTTGATTTAGTTTTAAATTTTCTCATGCAATTCGATGCGAAGACTTTAATTCTGGCCGGATCAGCAATCGGGGCTGGCTTTGCCATGATTGCCGGTATTGGACCGGGAATTGGACAGGGTTTTGCGGCCGGTAAAGGGGCAGAAGCGGTTGGAAAAAATCCACGAACATCAAAAGATGTTATTACCACAATGCTTTTAGGCGCTGCGGTAGCGGAAACTTCCGGGATTTTAGCCCTGGTTGTGGCTTTAATTCTATTATTTGCCAATCCGCTGGTAAGCTTAAATGGTAGTATGTGGATTTTGGCAGCTTCAGCAATTGCCAGTGGCATCGCCATGATTGCCGGTATTGGACCGGGAATCGGACAGGGTTTTGCGGCCGGTAAGGCAGCTGAAGGTGTTGGGATTCGTCCCGAAACCAAGAGCCTGATTACCCGGGTAATGTTTCTTGGTCAGGCGGTTGCGCAGACAACTGGTATTTACGCATTGATTGTGGCACTAGTACTGATGTACGCCAATCCATTTGCGTAAAGTGATGATGATTGTGTAGAGGAGAAAATATGACAGGAATTGAATTCATTAAAGCATGTTCAGCAATTGGTGCGGGACTGGCCATGATCGCCGGGATTGGACCTGGGATTGGTCAGGGTTTCGCCGCTGGTAAAGGTGCTGAAGCGGTTGGTCGTCAACCGGAGGCTCAAAGTGATATTATCAGAACCATGCTGCTGGGAGCAGCGGTAGCGGAAACAACCGGGATCTACGGACTGATTGTGGCACTGATTTTATTATTTGCAAATCCATTTATCTAAAGAAAAATAACAGGAGGAAAACGAAATGTCAGGAGTTGAGTTTATAAAAGCGTGTTCAGCCATAGGAGCAGGACTTGCGATGATCGCCGGGATTGGACCTGGGATTGGTCAGGGTTTCGCCGCTGGTAAAGGCGCTGAAGCCGTTGGTCGTCAGCCGGAAGCCCAGTCTGATATCATCAGAACCATGTTATTGGGAGCAGCGGTAGCGGAAACAACCGGGATCTACGGACTTATCGTTGCTTTGATTTTATTATTTGCG
Source organism: Eubacteriaceae bacterium ES2 (assembly GCA_031222025.1). Lineage (GTDB taxonomy): Bacteria > Bacillota > Clostridia > Eubacteriales > Eubacteriaceae > Acetobacterium. The sequence continues at coordinate 303,108 of CP130740.1, forward strand.
AATCCATTTATCTAAAAAGCGTTAACAGGAGGAAAGAGTAATGTCTGGAGTTGAGTTTATTAAAGCGTGTTCAGCCATCGGTGCAGGACTGGCCATGATCGCCGGGATTGGACCTGGGATTGGTCAGGGTTTTGCTGCTGGTAAAGGGGCTGAAGCCGTTGGCCGTCAGCCGGAAGCTCAGTCTGATATCATCAGAACCATGCTTTTAGGGGCAGCGGTAGCGGAAACAACCGGGATCTACGGTTTGATCGTAGCGCTGATTTTATTGTTTGCAAATCCATTTATCTAAATATTAGAATAAAAAGCTTTTAAATTGGAAGGGAGGCTATTGATTTGGAAAGTGTAGGTTTAGTCAATATAGATTTCAGAATCATGCTTGCAACGCTTTGTAACTTTGTTATCTTTTTTCTGATTATCCGAAAATTCTTTTATCAGAAGATCAAGGAGATTATTGCTAATCGCCAGGAAGAAGTATCTTCTGAAATTACCGATGCACAGAAGAGCAATAAGGCAGCAAAAGAATTGAAGGCAGAATATGAGGAACAACTTGCAACGATTCGCGATAAAGAGCGAACGATTCTGAGAGAAGCAAATCTTGAAGCGCAGAAGCAGCATCAGGAGATTATTGCATCAGCTCATGAAGAAGCTAAAGCGATCATTGACAAAGCAATGGTAGAAATCAACATCGAAAAAGGTCGCGCTATGAACGAAGTGAAATCAAACATTGTTGAATTATCACTGTTCGCGACTGAAAAAGTCATCAAACAAACCATGGATAAACAGCAGCATGAAAAACTTGTTAAGAGTTTTATTGAGGGTGTGGGAGATGCCAAATGAGTTTAGTAGGAAGAAAATACGCAATTGCTCTGTTTGACGTTGCCACTGATAAGAACATCCTAGAAGATGTCTATCAGGATTTTTCAGGATTCATCGAAGTAATTGATGGCAATCATAAATTTTCAGAATTGCTGATGGTTCCTTCAATCGGAAGTGACGAAAAAAAATCGATCCTTAAAAATGTGTTCAAAGATGAATTGAATTTATATTTAAAGAATTTTCTGAACATTTTAATCGATAAAAATCGTTTTGAAAATGTCAGAGAAATTTATGCTGACTTCCGACGAAAATACTTTGAACATCAGAATATGGTTGAAGCGACCGTCTTAACAGTGCATCCGATTGATTCGGAGCTGGAAGAAACGCTGAAGGTGAATCTGGAAAAACGATTTGATAAAAAGATTCATCTATCCAATAAAATTGATCCGTCAATTCTGGGTGGTGCAGTTGTTTATGTTGGTGAGCAGGTCATTGATGGCAGTGTTCGTAAACAGCTGGATGAAATTAAATCAAATATGAATAATATAAGACTACATTAAAAGAGGTGAGTAAAGTTGAATCTCAGACCAGAAGAAATCAGTCAAATAATTAAGAATGAAATAGAGCGATACGAGGAAAAACTCGAAGTCGTTGATGTCGGAACGGTCATTCAGGTTGGTGACGGGGTTGCTCGTGTTCATGGTTTGGAAAAAGCGATGGCCGGCGAATTGTTGGCCTTCCCGAATGATGTTTATGGGATGGTACTTAACCTGGAAGAGGACAATGTTGGTTGTGTACTCCTGGGTTACGATGAAAACATCGTTGAAGGTGATATTGTAAAATGTACCGGCCGTATTGTTGAAGTGCCGGTCGGTGAAGCTTTAGTCGGTCGTGTTGTGAATGCTCTTGGATTTCCAATTGATGGAAAAGGACCAATCAGCACTGACTTAAGACGTCCAGTTGAAGTAAAAGCACCTGGGGTAATTGAACGTGAATCTGTAAATCAGCCAATCCAGACCGGATACAAAGCAATTGACTCCATGATCCCAATTGGCCGTGGCCAGCGTGAGTTGATCATCGGTGACCGTCAGACAGGTAAAACTGCTTTGGCGATTGATACCATCATCAACCAGAAGGGTGAAGATGTTATCTGTATCTACGTTGCGATTGGTCAGAAAGAATCTACTGTTGCCCAGATCGTGGGTCAGCTGGAAGAAAACAACGCCATGGACTATTCCATTGTTGTTTCAGCTTCTGCTTCTCAGTTAGCACCATTGCAATATCTGGCGCCGTATTCTGGTGTAAGTATGGCAGAATACTTCATGAACGAACTGAAAAAAGACGTTCTGATTATCTACGATGATCTTTCTAAACATGCGGTAGCTTATCGAGCCATGTCCCTGATTTTACGACGTCCACCAGGACGTGAAGCTTATCCGGGGGATGTATTCTACTTACATTCACGACTTTTGGAACGTGCCGCTAAACTAAAAGCCGGTGGTTCCATTACCGCGCTGCCAATTATTGAAACCCAGGCCGGTGACGTGTCTGCCTACATTCCAACCAATGTTATCTCCATCACTGATGGTCAGATCTTCCTGGAAGGGGAACTATTCCGATCCGGTATTCGACCAGCGGTTAACCCTGGTATCTCGGTATCGCGAGTTGGGGGTTCTGCCCAGATCAAATCGATGAAAAAAGTAGCGGGCCCGCTGCGAATCGAGTACGCTCAGTATCGAGAACTGGCATCATTTGCCCAGTTTGGATCAGACCTTGACGATGCCACTAAAGCCCAATTGGCTAAAGGGGAACGAATCGTTGAGATCCTGAAGCAGGATCAGTATGACCCGATGGCTGTTGAGGATCAGGTGCTGATTCTTTATGCTGCAACCAATGGTTTCCTAATGGATATTGAAGTAAAAGATATTCGTGAATTTGAAAAAGGCTTAACTACTCACGCCAAACGTAATTTTGCTGAAATCATGGCTAAGGCTAAAGGCAAAGACGGTCTTTCTGATGAAGTAGTGGCAGGCTTTAAAGAGTGTATAGAAGCTTATAAAAAAGTTTTCTTGAAAACTGTTTAGTGTGTCAGTGGAGGTGAAATCCAATGGCAGATAATATACAAGATATTAAAAGAAGAATTAAAAGTGTCAACAGTACTAAGCAGATTACTCATGCGATGGAACTGGTGGCATCGGCAAAGCTTCGCAAAAGCCGAGAAATGGCAGAAGGCAGACGTCCTTATTTTGAAGCCATGATGGAAAGCATGAATCGGATTGTTGCTAAAACAAATGGCGGGTCCAACGTGTTTATGCGTCAGCGTGAAATCAAAAAGACAGCCTATATTGTGATCACTGCCGATCGTGGATTTGCAGGTGGATATAATACCAATGTAGCCAAAATGGTGGAAGAAAACATTACCGACAAAGAAAACACTGTGCTTTACGCAGTTGGTTCAAAGGGTCGCGACCATTTTAAAAACCGTTTTTATCATATTGAAGGCGAATATTTGGGAATTACCGAAAATCCCTCTTATTTCCATGCCAAGGAAGTGGCCAGTATCGTCATGAATGGTTTTAAAAACGGTGAATTTGATGAAGTATATGTGGCATACACTAAGTTTGTCTCAATGATTTCGCAAAAACCTATTCTAGTGAAACTGTTACCGCTTCGACGCGAAGAGTTAAAGCAAGAAGCAACAACGGAAAAAGTTGAAAAGGTTCCACTTTCTGAAATGACGGTCATGCGCTATGAGCCGGAACCAGAAGATTTACTGGCATATTTGATACCAAGTTATATCAGCAATACCATTTATGGCGCTATGGTCGAGTCTGCTGCCAGCCAGCAGGGGGCCAGACGTATGGCCATGGAATCGGCAACAACTAATGCTAATGATATGATTGAAGGTTTGACCCTTAAGTATAACCGGGTTCGTCAGGCTGCTATTACGCAGGAAATTTCGGAAATTGTCAGTGGTGCAGAGGCTTTGAAGTAGATCTGAACGTTTAAAAAGAAAATTAAATGCAAACAGCTTTGCATAAGGAGGTTAGGGAATGGCCCAAAATATAGGGAAAGTTGTTCAGGTAATTGGACCGGTAGTCGACGTAAAATTCGATAAAAACCAGTTGCCAAAATTGAACAACGCAATCAATATTGAATTAAACGGCACTACACTGGTTGTTGAAGTCGCTCAACAATTGGGAGACGATATTGTCAGATGTATTGCCATGGATTCAACCGATGGTCTGATGCGAGGACAGGATGCTGTCGATACCGCTTCACCAATTCAGGTGCCGGTTGGAAAAGCAACCTTGGGAAGAATGTTTAATGTTCTGGGACAGCCAATTGATGGCAAACCCATGGATATGACAGATGTTACGATGAGCCCGATTCATCGTCATCCACCAAGTTTTGAAGAACAGCAGACACAGCCGGAAATGTTTGAAACCGGCATTAAGGTTGTTGATTTAATCTGCCCTTACGTTCGAGGTGGTAAGATTGGTCTCTTTGGTGGTGCCGGTGTTGGTAAAACCGTACTGATCCAGGAGTTGATCAATAATATCGCGACTCAGCATGGTGGACTTTCAGTATTTGCCGGTGTTGGGGAACGTACACGTGAAGGGAATGACCTTTACTACGAAATGATGGAGTCAGGCGTTATCGACAAGACTTCACTTTGTTTCGGTCAGATGAATGAGCCACCAGGAGCCAGAATGCGTATCGCGCTTTCAGGTTTGACTATGGCTGAATATTTCCGTGATAATGAAGGACAGGACGTACTTCTTTTCATCGATAATATTTTCCGATTCACGCAGGCTGGTTCGGAAGTATCAGCACTCTTAGGTCGTATGCCAAGTGCCGTTGGTTACCAGCCAACGCTGGCAACTGAAATGGGTGCCCTCCAGGAACGAATCACTTCTACCAGCAAGGGTTCAATCACATCAGTTCAGGCTGTTTACGTACCTGCCGATGACTTGACTGACCCGGCGCCAGCAACGACATTTGCCCATTTGGATGCGACCACAGTACTTAATCGTGCGATCACTGAAAAAGGGATTTATCCTGCTGTTGACCCATTGGATTCAACTTCTCGAATTCTTGATCCTAAAGTTGTGGGAACAGAACATTATCAAACAGCCCGTGAAGTGCAGGAAATTCTGCAACGATACAAAGAACTGCAGGATATTATCGCTATTCTGGGTATGGACGAGTTATCTGATGAAGATAAAATTATCGTTTCCCGTGCCCGAAAAATTGAACGATTCCTGTCACAGCCTTTTAATGTTGCGGAACAGTTCACCGGAACACCTGGGGTTTATGTACCGATTACTGAAACCATCAAAGGATTTAAAGAAATTCTTGAAGGAAAACACGACGATTTACCAGAAAATGCATTCCTGATGGTTGGTACCATTGAAGATGCCGTAGCAAAAGCAAAAAAATTACAAGGATAGTCGAGGTGAGTTTTAATGGCTGAAACTTTCCGATTAAAAATTATTTCTCCAACCGGTGTGTTTCTTGATGAAGATGTGGAACGGGCTGTTATTAGGGGGACAGAAGGTGAATTTGCGATTTTACCGGATCATACCCCATTGACAACGACAGTAGCAGTGGGAACTTTTGTTCTGTTAAATGGCAAGGACAAAAGATCTGGTACCCTGCTTGGCGGTCTGGCGACCGTCAACCCGACAGAAACTATTATTCTGACGGATGCAGCGGAATGGCCTCACGAAATTGATCTGGAAAGAGCAAAACAGGCTAAAGAACGTGCGCTGAAACGACTGAAAGATGAACAATTCGACTCAGCCCGCGCTCAGGCTGCTCTTGAACGGGCAATTGCGCGAATTAGTGCGAAAGAACAGTAGAAAACTAAAGCCGGGAATTTTTCCCGGCTTTTATTTTTTTTTGCGAAAGCTTTTGAAATACAGGCTATTCAAAAGGAAAAAACCTGTGCTATAATTTATATAATATGTAAAAGAATGTCAGACAGGGTAATAGGAGGTGTAAGATGAAGATTTGTATCATTGGAATGGGTGTTCTGGGCATTACCTATAGTTCCATTTTATCGGATTCGGATGTGGATGTGATTGGTGTTGATCAGGATGAAGAATTAATTGGAATGTTAAATGAAGGGGAATTGCCGGTTTACGAGCCAGGCCTTAGACCCTTGATGGTCGCCTCACTTGATTCCAAAAAGCTGACCTTCAGTTCTAATCTCAGGCAGGCAATCAAGGAATCGGAGATGATTTTTATTACCTGTGAAGTACCCAACGATACCGAAGAGTTGCCGGATCTCCGCTTTGTTAAACCCATTGCCCAAGCGATTGGCAACCATCTGGAAAATTATGCCACAATTGTGGTCAAATCGACGGTGCCGCCTGGCTCTTGCCGTTTAATCAGAACAACTATCCAAAGAGCACTTGATGAGCGACATGTGGATATTGCTTTCGATATTGTTTCAAATCCGGATTTTTCCCGTAAAGGGGTGATGATCAAGGACTGTCTGGTGCCAGAAATGGTGGTTATTGGTGCAGAATCTCAGCAGGCTGTGGAAAACATGAAATCACTTTATGACAGTCTTCACGTGCAGGAAGAAAACTATGTGATCACCAATTTCCAGAGTGCTGAATTGATCAAGTATGGTGTTAACGCCTTCCTGTCGATCAAGCTTTCATTTATTAATGAAATGGCGCTTTTGTGCGAAAATGCCAATGCTAATATTTTGGATGTCTCAAAAGGCATCGGTAAAGATTTTCGGATTGGTCATGAATATCTGGAAGCGGGCCCTGGTTTTGGCGGCTCTGATTTGCCTAAAGATTCAAAAGCTCTAGTGGAAATTGCAAAAGCCTACGGAGAAGAACTGAAGGTGTTAAAAGGTGCCATTGAAGCTAATTACAAGCAGAAAAGCAAGATGGTCGAAAAAATCAGGCGTGTGATTGGCTCATTTGAAGGAAAAGTTATTAGTATTCTAGGTTTATCCTATAAACCGGAAACTACAGATATGCGCGAAGCCCCATCGATTAGTATTATAAAAAGTATGGTTGCCGAAGGTGCTATTATTCGAATTTACTGTCCAGAAGGGATTCAGGAAGCAAAATGGCGTTTATATAAAGAAAAAGACGAAATTACTTATTGTAAAGATGTCTATGAAGCCGCTGAAGGCGCAGATGCGGTGGCCCTGATTACAGACTGGCGTGAATTTAAAGGCATGGATCATCAAAAACTCAAAGCAGTGATGCGGGATGATTATTTTTTTGATCTCCGCAATCTTTTTGGTGAGCAACCACCGCAAGGCTTTAAATATTCTGGTCTGGGCGTATCTGTTATTGATACTAAATCTTAATAATCCCGAACAAAGGTGAAGGACAATGACTCGCAGACAGAAATAAATAATCAATGAAAACCGTCTGTATTAACATGATAAACAGTTCAGATGGTCTGTTGACAGTATGACTTTTTAAGCGAAAGGAAATAGTGATGAACTATCAGGAAAATTATAATCAATGGCTAAATCAAAAAAAACTTGACCCAGCTCTGAGAACAGAACTGGAAAATATAAAGGATCAGGAAGAAATCGAAGACCGTTTTTATACTGAATTGGAATTCGGTACTGGTGGTATGCGGGGGAAAATGGGTGTCGGGATTAATCGGATGAATGTCCATACTATTGCCCGGGTAACCAAAGGATTGGGCAAGTATTTAAAAAAAGCGGCTGGCAATGCTGACAAGGGCGTGGTTATTGCATTTGACTCCCGCTATAAATCACCGGAATTTGCTCAAACAGCCGCCTGTGTTCTGGCTCAGATGGGGATTAAGGCTTATCTCTTTGCTGAACTGCGGCCGACACCGGAGCTTTCTTTTGCCGTTCGGAATTTAAAGGCGGCGGCCGGGATTGTTATTACTGCTTCACATAATCCCAAGGAATATAATGGCTATAAGGTTTACGGACCGGATGGCGGTCAAATGGTAACTGCTTCTGCTGATGCTTTAATTGCCGAGATTGCCTTGATTAAAGATTACTTTGATATTGATCAGATCTCTCTTGAAACAGGATTAAAATCGGGCGTGGTGGCCATGCTTGGTGAAGAAATGGATGAGGCATATAGCCAGGCAGTCTGTAATTGCTGTAAAGAAAATTTAAACAACGACTTAAAAGTTGTCTATACACCGATTCATGGTTCCGGTAATAAACCAGTACGCCGGGTTCTAGAAAAACTTGGCTATCAGCAGGTGAGCGTTGTGCCGGAACAGGAAAATCCTGATGGCAATTTCACAACCGCCCCTTATCCCAATCCGGAAGACCGGTCAGTCTTTACTCTGGCTATGAAGCTGGCCGAGGATCTTGAGGCAGATGTGATTATCGGCACCGATCCGGATTGTGATCGAGTTGGTGTGGTCTGCCGCGATTCGGCGGGAGAATTTGTAGTTTTGACCGGAAATCAGACGGGAGCTCTGTTGGTCGATTATTATTTAAAAACTCGTACTGAACTACCAGATAATAAAGTGGTTATCAAAACTATTGTCACCAGCGAACTGGGAGCGATTGTTGCCAAATCGTATGGCGCTGCTGTTTTAGATGTACTAACGGGTTTTAAATACATTGGTGAATGTATGACTGAGTTTGAAAAAAGTCAAGAATATACCTTTGCTTTTGGCTACGAGGAAAGTTATGGTTATCTGGCCGGTAATTATGCCCGTGATAAAGATGCCGTGATTGCTTCGGCTTTGGTCTGCGAAATGACGGATTATTATAAAAAAATGGGCATGACTTTATACGAAGCCCTAGTCGCTTTATTTGAAAAACATGGCTATTTTGAAGAAGGTATCGAAGCGATTACGCTGGATGGCATTGAAGGCAAGCAAAAAATTAATTCGATAATGGAATCTTTTAGAGGGCTGGAGGTTTCTGAGATCGCTGGCTTGAAACTTAAGGAGATCACCGATTACAAGTCTTCAATTTGCCGGGACCTGGTATCTGGAATGATAAAAGAAGTTACACTTCCCAAATCAAACGTGCTAAAATTTGTTTTTGATGATTTTTCATGGTTTGCTCTTAGACCGTCGGGAACAGAACCTAAACTAAAAATTTATTTTTCTGCGACAGGTAAGACGGCTAGGCTGGCAGTTGATAAAAAAAATCGCTTAAAAACCCAAGTTTTATCTATCATAAAATAAATAAAAATGGAGGAGGACAATCATGGCAAATGATTTATTTGGTGGATTAGGTGACAGTCTGGGGGGAATAATGAAGGGCTTATCCGGTCTAATGCCTCAGGATGATCCGAATGTCAAGGTTTTTTCGGTCAAAGCTAAACTTGATGGGTTAATTGCAGAGGAAGAAAAGATTTATGCTCAGATTGGTAGAATAGCCGTAAAAAAATACGGACTGGAGACTTTTCCCGAATGGCAGGAGCAATTGGGTCTTGTTCAAAAGAATCGTCTAGCTACAGAAAATGAGCTTGAGCAAATCCAGCAAGAGGTGGAAAGTGCTAATCGTGAACAAGAGCAAAAAATAAACGCCAGAACCTGTAATGTATGCGGATTTGAAAACCCGGAGGGAACAAAATTCTGTCAGGAATGTGGCAATCGCTTGGGGCAAGTACAGAAAATAATATGTCCGACCTGTGGTGTGGAAGTTGCCCCAGGGACGCGATTTTGTGGGGAATGTGGCGCTCAATTAGGATAAGTATTTTAAAATTTCAGGCAAAATAAAAAATGAATTATTCTGAAGTCAAATGCCAGATATTGTAGATTTGATAAAAGCACACTGATTTCGGTAAATGTGTGCCCTGTAATAAATAAGAAAAGTGCCTTCTGAAAGTGGATTGCTTTCAGGAGGCACTTTTTGTCTTTCAAGAAGTTGCTGCCAACTGCTACTTGATTCTATTCGCTTGTGGTGGGACTATTGTCATAGCCTGAATCATCGGTACTGACAGAGTCATCGATATAAGGATCACTATCCAGCGGTGGCTGATAAGTGTTTTCTTCATCATAAGAAGTATCAGACTCATCGGTATAGTCGCTGGAAGAATCATCTTCATAATAGGAATCACTGCTGTCGTCTGAACTGCTGTCATCATAGCTGCTGTCATTATTGTTGGAGCTGTTATCATATGAAGAAGAATTGTCATATGAACTTGAACTATCTTCATCAGATGAAGAGGTACCGCTAAAATAACCATTAGTAGCATAAGAGGTAATGGAATCACTGATTTCCTTAACCCGATCCGATGGCACGTATGAGGTATAACCGCTGCTATCTGTCGTGGTGGTTGTTGAGCTTGAGCCTGTTGAGCTTGATGAGTTGCTGGTGCCAGATGAGTTCAGATCGGTACTGACGCGATTGGAAGTGATATTGCCGGAGCTGGAATCACTTGTGGTTGTGCTTGAATCAGTACTTTCAGTTGTTGTAGCATCGGTTGTTGTTGTATCAGTTGTTTCGGTCTGAATGGGTCCGTAGATAAAGTCGTGCAGAGCAATAACATTATCGTAGAGAGTATCTGGAACAACATAGGATGCACCGTCAATCATCGCCGTATAGACATTGGCATCCGTTGGAACCCTGAATTCATAGAAAGCCTTGGTGTCAGCAGTTAAAAAGGCTTTGGCATAGGAGGTGATCTCATTGAGATCTAAAGTCGTCTGAATATAAGGATAGATTTTCCCTAAAAGACTGACAGCCGTCACCATATCCATATCAAAGGCTTTATCGACAATCGCTCCAAACACTTCACGCTGTCGTTCAGTTCGGTGAAAATCATCATCACTGTAGCGGTTTCTTGCATAGGCCAGGGCCTGGACACCGGTAACAGTCTGTACACCGGTATCGGTCAACTTGGGATCGGACTTGCCGACCTTGTCGTTAACGTCGTCGATATATTTATTGGTCCATTCCAGGATATCTTCGCTTTGAACGTTAATTTCCACACCACCCAGAGCATCCACCGTATCAACCATACAGTCAAAATTGACGATCACATAATCAGTAATATTCAGATCAAAGTTTTCGTTAAGGGTTTTAACCGCTAACTCAGGACCGCCATAAGCATAAGCAGCATTGATTTTTTCCAGGGATTCATACTTATCATCTGTTTCAGGGATGTAAGCTAAAAGGTCACGCATGATTGAAGTAACCTTTACAGCACCTGTCTGAAAATCGAGGGATACGATCATAATTGTGTCAGATCGGTCGCCCTCCACGTCACTTCGGCCGTCAATCCCAAAAACGGCAATATTGACGGTATCGATGTCCAGGTCATAATTAACATTCAATTCTGATTCTTCAAGTTTAGGTTCTGATACCATTTCATTTATCTGATAAAGGGTGTTATATCCGTAGACTAATCCGGCGCCAATTACCGACACAAGAAGAAAAAGAACCACTAAAGCGATCTTCTTTTTCATAGAAATCCTTTCATTCTTTAAATACCATTTTTACACCAGCATATCATACACAGAGATACTTAATTTTTCATTGAAAAGCGCAGGCTGATAATAAAAAAATGTAAATATGGATGATTTTTTGTTGCATTTGGAATATAATAATTTACATTATATGATAGCATAATTTGCCTGAAAATGCATTGAATCTTTAGGAAAGTCTTTATAAACCATAAAAAAATAGACTTTTAAAGACCGATGAAGTATAATGACAATGAATTTTTATGGCTTTTAGCAAGTACTTAAGAAATCAGGTGAATTTATGAAAATTTTAATAACTGGTTCAAATGGTCAGTTAGGAAGAGCGTTAAGTCTTCAGTTAAAGGAAAAAAATATTGACTTTGTTGCTTATGATGTGCCGGACCTGGACATCACCAATAAAGAAAAAACTGAAGCAATCATCCGCAAAGAAAACCCTACCATTATCCTTAATTGCGGTGCGATGACAAATGTCGACGGCTGTGAGACCAATCGCGAGCTGGCCATGGCAGTTAATGCCCTGGGACCTAAAAATATTGCTGAGATCGCTAGGGATATGGACGTTAAACTTGTTCAGGTCTCCACTGATTATGTTTTTGATGGTAATGGCATCGTTGAAAACGGTCAAAAACGACCCTATGTTGAAAATGATCCGGCTGATCCTAAAACCGTCTACGGCGAATCAAAGGCGGCCGGAGAAAAAGCCGTGATAGAAATAGCGCCCAAATATTTTATTATCAGAACAGCCTGGCTTTATGGTGATGGCAATAACTTTGTTAAAACGATGTTGGATTTGGCCAGTAAACATCCCAAGATTACTGTAGTTAATGATCAGATAGGCTCGCCGACTTCGACAGTTGATCTGGCCAAGGCTATTATAGATCTGATGCAGACTGAAAACTACGGCATTTACCACGGAACCTGTCAGGGACAGTGCAGCTGGTATGAATTTGCCTGCGAAATTTTCAGACTTTCCGGCATCGATATTCCAGTGGAAGCAGTGACATCCGAACAATTTGTAAGACCGGCACCACGGCCAAAATTTTCAGTGCTTGAGAATAAAGGGTTGGCTGATCTGGGTTTAGATACGTTTCGGGACTGGCATGAAGCACTGGATGAATATTTGAAACAATTAACATAGAAGATATATTTTAATCAGAAATCAATGAGTGAATTAATTTAAGAAGAGAGGCAAGAATGAAAGGAATTATTTTAGCAGGCGGTTCAGGAACCCGTCTGTATCCCATTACCCAGGCTGTTTCAAAACAGCTTTTACCGATTTATGACAAACCGATGATTTATTATCCGCTGGCAACACTTATGCTGGCCGGCATTAAAGAGATTATGATTATCTCCACCCCCATGATTTACCAATGTTTGAACGGTTATTTGGTACGGGTCAAGAATTGGGACTGCAGTTTACCTACGCTGTTCAGGAAGCGCCTAATGGATTAGCCGAAGCCTTTATTATCGGTGAGGAGTTTATTGGCGATGATATGGTGGCCCTGGTTCTGGGTGATAATATTTTTTATGGTCATGGTTTTACTGGCGCCATTCGCAGTGCCGCGGAATTAACAGAAGGCGCGGTAATTTTTGGTTATCCGGTTACTGATCCGGAACGTTATGGAGTGGTTGAATTTGCTGAAGATGGCAAAGTGGTTTCCATTGAAGAAAAACCGGAAAAACCAAAATCTCATTTTGCAGTCCCAGGACTTTACTTTTATGATAATAAAGTGGTGGAAATCGCCAAAAATATTAAGCCATCAGCTCGTGGTGAGCTGGAAATCACCACCGTTAATGAAACCTATTTAAAACAGGGAAACCTGCGGGTGGAACTGTTTGGTCGCGGCATGGCCTGGTTGGATACAGGCACTCATGATAGCTTGATTGAAGCATCTAACTTTGTGGAAACCATTCAAAAACGACAGGGACTGTATGTGGCCTGTATCGAAGAGATAGCTTATCGCCGTGAGTTTATTGATAAGGATCAGTTGATTAAACTGGCTGAACCATTAAAGAAAACCGCTTACGGACAGTATCTCTTGCAGTGCGCCCGAGAAGTCGAGGTTTAAGATGGCAAAGATAAATGTAAAAAAGACTCAGATCAAGGGACTGGTAATTATTGAGCCATCGGTGTTTGGTGATGATCGCGGTTATTTTATGGAAACCTACAATGAGGAGGAGTTTCATAAGGAAGGTTTAACCATGCGATTTGTTCAGGATAATGAGTCCAAATCCAGTAAAGGCGTTTTACGGGGGCTGCATTTTCAGACAAAATTTTCTCAGGGAAAACTGGTGCGGGCGACTCGCGGTGCGGTCTATGATGTAGCTGTTGATCTGCGACCAGGGTCTGAAACATACGGTCAATGGGCCGGTGTGATGCTGACCGAAGAAAACAAAACCATGTTTTATATACCGGAAGGTTTTGCCCATGGATTTTTAGTGGTCTCAGATGAAGCGGTATTTAATTATAAGTGCACTAATCTTTATGCTCCGGAATACGACGGTGGTATCCGTTGGAATGATCCGGATGTAGGTATTGAGTGGCCGCTTGATCAGGTCGGCGATGTGCTTTTGTCGGAAAAGGACGGCAATTTGCCGTTTTTAAAAGAGATTAAAGACAGTCTGCGCTTTGAATAAGGAAAGGACATAAAATGAAAACAATATTAGTAACCGGCGGTGCCGGCTTTATCGGATCGAGTTTTGTACGCTACATGCTAGGCGCCCATCCTGAAGTTAAAATTGTTAATCTGGATGCGCTGACTTATGCAGGTAATCTGGAAAACTTGCGTGATGTTGAAAATAATCCCAATTATGTTTTTGAAAAGGGAGACATTGCTGATGCACCATATATTCAGTCGCTTTTTGAAAAATATAATTTTGATGTCGTGGTGAATTTTGCTGCTGAATCTCATGTGGACAGAAGTATTGAAGACCCCGAAATTTTTATTAAAACTAACGTAATGGGAACCCAGGTTCTTTTAGATGCAGCCAAAAAGATTTGGATGACCGGTAAAGACGAGTTTGGTTATCCGACTTATCGGGACGGTGTTCGCTACCATCAGGTATCCACCGATGAAGTTTACGGTGCCTTGGGGAAAACCGGAATGTTTACTGAAACCACCCCGCTGGCTCCCAATAGTCCTTACTCGGCTTCTAAGGCTTCGGCGGATATGATCGTCAGAGCTTATGGCCAGACCTTTAAAATGCCAGTAACCATCAGCCGTTGCTCCAATAATTATGGTCCATACCATTTCCCGGAAAAACTGATTCCTTTAATGATCTCCAATGTGGTGGCTTTAAAAAGTCTGCCGGTATATGGTGATGGTATGCAGATCCGCGACTGGTTGCATGTTAAAGACCACTGCAGCGGAATTGATGCCGTGCTGCAAAAAGGGAAACCAGGAGAAGTTTATAACATCGGTGGCAACAATGAAAAAGCCAATATCGAGATCGTTAATCTGATTATCGAAAATGTAGGTCAAAAATTAAAATCAGGGAAATATCCAATCGACAACGACGGCAGCCAAGTCAGCAAGGATCTGATCACCTACGTGGAAGACCGCTTGGGTCACGACAGACGCTATGCCATCGACAATACCAAGATTACCTCTGAACTGGGATGGGAACCTTCCTATACCTTTGAACAGGGAATCGTAGAAACCATTGATTGGTACTTAAATAATCAGGACTGGCTGAAACAGGTACAGTCTGGCGATTATCAGGATTATTACGAACGGATGTATTCGAAGAAATAAAGCACACATATGGACTTTTGGTGTGCAGACAAACACCGCACCGACCAATTAGATTTCCTAGTCTGCGCGCGGATTCGTACAGTTGCCCAATTTGAAATCGCTAATTATTGACGTTTTCCAGCAACTGTTCGCCCCGACGCAGACAACTGAAAGCCAATTGTCGGTGCTCTGATGTTTTAATCAACTTTGTCTACAGACTGAAAGCACAGTTTATGTGCTTTTTCATTTAGAAGAGGTGTTGTTTTGAATATTTTTACAGAATTACTGAACTACATTAAAGATCTGTTCAGTAATCGCAAGCTGATTCAGAAATTGGCCGTTAATGATTTTAAGGCTCGCTATGCAGGTTCATTTTTGGGTGTGCTCTGGGCTTTTATTCAGCCGACCGTGACCATTTTGGTCTATTGGTTTGTTTTTCAGGTGGGATTAAAATCTGGAAACACCAATGATGTGCCATTTATTCTGTTTCTGTTGACGGGGATCATTGTCTGGTTCTTTTTTTCAGAAGGACTGGTCAATGGCACCAACTGTTTTCGGGAATACTCTTACCTGGTCAAGAAAATGACCTTTAATATAAAAATTTTGCCAACAGTAAAAATTTTATCGGCTTTGTTTTCTCATGTGTTTTTTATTTTATTTGCAGTAGTGATTGTACTGATATATGGGATTCCAATTACGCCATATTTTATCCAGATTTTTTATTACCTGTTTTGTCTGATTGTTTTTCTGACTGGTTTGACTTGGATTACCGCATCGCTTCAACCCTTTTTTACTGATATTCTGCAGTTTATTAATGTCGGGATGCAGGTGCTGTTCTGGGGTACGCCAATTTTATGGGATGTGAATATCTTTCCGGAAAATCTGTTATGGATTCTCAAACTAAATCCGCTTTACTATATTGTTCAGGGTTATCGGGAATCTTATTTTGGAACTGGCTGGTTCTGGGAGCATCCGGTGATGACGGCTTATTTCTGGATTTTTTCCTTTGTTTTTCTGCTGCTGGGAATTGGTGTGTATCGTAAACTGCGGCCCCATTTCTCGGATGTGCTTTAGGATAGGAGGGAATTATGTCAGAAACTGCAATTAAAATTGAGCATGTCTCAAAAGTCTATCGACTGTATCATAAGCCATTGGATCGGGTTAAGGAATCTATGAGCTTCTTTCGCAAGAAAGAGTTTCATCATAAGTTTTATGCCCTAAATGATATCAGCTTGGAGATTAAAAAGGGCGAGTCCATCGGGATTATTGGCAAAAACGGATCAGGTAAATCGACGCTTTTAAAAATTATATCCAGCGTTTTAACCCAGACGCAAGGTCAAGTCTATGTAGATGGCCGGGTTTCAGCCCTTTTGGAACTGGGGACTGGCTTTAATCCGGAATATACTGGGATTGAAAATATTTATGCCAATGGTTTGATCATGGGTTATTCGAAAGCTGAAATGGATGAACGGCTAGACAGTATTGTCAGCTTTGCTGATATCGGCGAGTATATCTATCAGCCGGTTAAAACCTATTCCAGCGGGATGTTTGCTCGATTGGCCTTTGCTACGGCGATCAATGTTGATCCGGAAATTCTCATTGTTGATGAAGTTTTAGCCGTAGGGGATGCCAAATTTCAGATTAAGTGTATCAATAAGATGGAAGAATTCAAGGCGGCCGGTAAGACGGTGCTCTTTGTTTCTCATACCTTGGAGCAGATCAAGCGCTTCTGCACCAAGTGCGCATGGATCGATAAAGGCAATTTAAGGGTATTTGGTGAGGCGGCTCACATTATCGATGAATATGAATCGGAAATGCTTAAAGAGGCCATGGAACAAAAAGCGCTGGAAGATAAAGAAAATATCTTAAGTGAAATGCAGGTAGATGCCAATCTTGGCAAAATCAAGACGATTGTCTGTGAGAAACAGGATTTAAAGACTTTTGATGATTTTGTACTGGACATTGAATACGAACTCTTTGACGATTTAAAAAGTGATGCTTTAGTTGGTGTGGCCTTTTACACCATTGACCGTCAATATATTTTTGGGCCCAATACCTATCTGGATAAATTTGAAATCCCCAGTACTAAGGGGGTACATCGAGTTCGCTACTGCGTGCCAAAACTGCCATTGCTGGGCGGTGAATACGAGGTGGATGTGGGGTTGTTTGCCAACCGCAGTATCGTCAATCTGGATTATGAAAACAATGCCCTGATGATCAAAGTAACAGCTGACTATTTTACCGAGGGTCTGGTGCATATGGATCATCAGTGGGAAATGCTTAAACCACTTGAAGGAGAGAATCATGGCAAATAAGAAAGAACGTCAAGAAATTAAATATTTTGTCGATAAAATCGTTAAGGACGAGGAAAGCAGTTCGGCTACCTTACAGGGCTGGGCTTTCAACACTGGGACTAAAAAACCTGTTGATCTTTATTTGTTAGGACAGGAATCCGATGGCGTAGCCTTTAAAAGAGATTTTAGAATCGATGTCAATAATAAATATTGTCTGGATGAGGATGAAAAAGTTGGCTTTATCGTTGAGTTTGACAAAAAAACTTATGGCAAAAAGCTTAAACTTAAATTAAGGGACGACCAGCTGGAAAAGGTTATTGCCATCAATCTGGCTAAGGACTATGATTATCTGAAGAAGCCCAATCTTTTTAACACCAGACGATTGGCCAATGCTGGAATCAGAACCATTAGTTATCTGAAACGCAATGGTCTTAAAAATACTATCCGTAAAATTAAGTTTGAAGTCAAATACAAAAACGAGGAAAACTATGAGTTCTGGATCGATATTCATGAAGACTATGATAAAAAAGCCGTTGCCGAAGAACTGGCGGCTTTCCAGTATCGACCAAAGATTTCCATTGTTATGCCAGTCTATAATGTGGAAGCCATTTGGCTCAAAGAATGTATCGATTCTGTCCGGGCGCAAAGCTATCAGAACTGGGAGCTTTGTATTGCCGACGACTGTTCTACCGAACCTCACGTTAAACCACTTTTAGATTCCTATGCTGCATTGGATTCCCGCATAAAAGTGGTCTATCGAGAAGAGAATGGCCATATTTCCGAGGCGACAAATTCAGCCCTGGCCATTGCTACTGGTGATTTTATCGGCCTTTTGGATAACGACGATACGCTGGCGGATTTTGCCCTTTACGAAGTGGTCAAACTTTTGAATGAGCATCCGGAAGCCGATCTGATTTACAGTGATGAAGATAAATTAAGCGAAGAAAATGAGCGAAGCCAACCCTTCTTTAAAACCGACTGGGCGCCGGATATTCTCTTGGCAACTAACTATATCTGCCATTTCGGGGTTTATCGAAAGACGATAATCGACGAAATTGGTGGCTTCAGAAAAGGTTATGAAGGGGCACAGGACTATGATCTGGTGCTTCGCTTTACGGAAAAAACCAAGCGCATTTTCCATATTCAAAAGATCCTTTACCACTGGCGAATGATTGGCAACTCGACAGCGGTAAATCCTGACTCTAAAGGCTACGCTTTTGAAGCCGGGAAAAAGGCCCTGGAGGATGCCCTCGAACGGAGGGACATTGAAGGCGTGGTCAGCCACGGCGCTTTCCCGGGAGTTTACCATATTGAATATGCCTTAAAAGATGATGGTCTGGTTTCGATTATTATTCCAACCAGAGATAATGCCAGTGACTTGAAAGTCTGCCTGGATTCCATCTTTGAAAAAACCGACTATAAAAACTTTGAGATCATTATTGCCGACAACGGCAGCGAAAAGGAAGAAACCTTTGAACTGTTTGAAAAAATGCAGAATGAGCATCCAGATCAGGTTAAAGTTGAACGGCTGGATATGCCTTTTAACTTTTCAAGAATCAATAATTTGGCCGTTGAAGCCTCAAAAGGCAAGTACCTGCTCTTTTTAAACAATGATATCAAGGTTATTACCCAAGGCTGGATTGGCAAGATGGTCAGTATGGCTCAGCAGGATAGAATTGGCGCAGTTGGTGCAAAACTTTATTATCCTGATAATACGATTCAGCATGCCGGTGTGCTGCTAGGCATGGGCGGCGTGGCCGGTCATGGCCATTGCGGCTATCCCCGGGGCGATTACGGTTATTTTGGGAAACTGGTTATCAACAATAATTATTCGGCTGTTACCGCGGCCTGCATGATGGTTAAGCGCAGCGATTTTGAAGCGGTGGGCGGTTTTGAGGAAAAACTGGAAGTGGCTTTTAACGACGTGGACTTTTGTCTGAAACTCTACAGCAAGGGCAAATTTAATGTGTGGATGAGTGATGTGGAATTGTATCATTACGAATCTAAATCCCGTGGTGCCGAAGATACTTATCTTAAATACAAGCGTTTTAATCGGGAGATCGGCTATATGAAGAAGCATTGGCTGGAATATGTGAAAAACGATCCTTTTTATAACCGCAACCTGACACGCGTAGGTGGAAATTATACCATTTGTGTGGATATAATGGGTTATATAAAGGGCAAAAATGAGGATGAAGTCTTTGACGAACTCAATGATGTAAACGAAATGTAACAAATGCAAACAAAAATTGACGTTTGAATTAGATCGTGATATGATTGTTACAAAAAAAGGAAAAAATTTGAAATAAAATGTAACCCTCAGGCGTTAATTTTATAGTTATTGCAAAAGGAATCCTAATAATCTCTAACCTGTAGCTCTAAAGTAATCAATTTGCAATTAACATTTAAAACTAAAGGAGAAAAAAAGTGAATACAGCAAGAAGAATGAAGCAAAAATGGCTTATTCCCATTCTTTTAATTGCGTTAATTGCAATACTATTACCGTCCTACAGTGCAAGTCAGACGGTTGAGGCCAGTGGCGCAACAATAGTAGTCAATCCCGGTCATCTGGATGGGATTGATTCGGGGGCGGTGAATTCATCACTGGGTCTTCGGGAAGTGGATTTAAATAATGCTTTGGCGATTAAAGTTGTCACGACCTTAAGAAACGCTGGCTATAATGCTATGCTCAGCCATCCCATCCCCAATAATCCGGGTCTACCGACGCTTTTATCAAGCGTGCCTGATTACGATGTTTATTCAACAACAATATGCAATACAGCTAATTCAATTGGTGCAGACCTTCTAATCAGCGTTCATCATAATTCCGGAACGTCTTCCAGCAGCGGGGTTGAGCTCTACTGGAGCAGTTATCATCCATCTGTTGACAATGATGGGATCTATCAGGCCACCGGCCTTTGGTCTGGTGGGGTTACTGCGGATCTTGATAGTACACCGCCGGAGATTGCACTGAAATCTCAGTCGCTGGCCAAATTGTTCAGCGCGTATTTCAAGAATTTGGGCTATGTTCCTTCCAATGGCAAGATCGTTGAGCGGGATGATGCCATTATTCGTAAGACCAGTATGCCTTCAGTGTTAATTGAAGCCGGTTATATTTCCAACAACTCGGAAGCTCAGGCAATGGCCAATGCGACCAATCAGCAGAAAATGGCCGACCAGATTCTGGCGGCTATTAACGAATGGATGGCCACCACTCAGCCGATGACAGCTTCATCAGTCAGTGCCAGTGTATCGGGTAAAACAATTACGGTAACGGTTAGCGGTATCAATGCCCCAAATGGGATCAGCAATATTTATGTTCCAGTATGGAGTGAAAAAGACGGACAGGATGATATTGTTTGGTACAAGGCGACCAAACAGTCCGACGGCAGCTATCAGGCTAAGATTGATACCAGCAAACATAACAGCGATAGCGGCAAATACGCCATTCACGTTTATGGTGAGGACAGTTCAGGAACGATGAAATTCCTGGGATCGACTACGGCTACGATTGGTGATTCAATGACCGCCAGTACCATCACGGCAACGGCTCAGGACGGCATCATCAGTGTTTCTATTTCAGGAATCACGGCGCCAAATGGACTTGCTTCAGTTTTAGTGCCAACCTGGTCTGAGACCGATGGACAGGATGATCTGATCTGGTATCAGGCAAAAAGACAGACTGATGGCAGCTATATGTTAGAGATTGACACCGCGGATCACGATAATGACACCGGTGAGTATAATATTCATATCTATGGTCTGGACAATAATGGTTCAACGACCTTCCTGGGTGCAAAAACCGTTGAGGTTGGGACTGTTATGACTGCCAGCACCGTCCTGATTAATGTTTCGGGATCAAGTATTACAGTTAAATTAAGTGGTATTTCGGCACCTAATGGACTGGCTAATATTTTAGTACCAACCTGGTCTGAGACCGGTGGTCAGGATGATCTGGTCTGGTATCAGGCGAAAAAGCAAAGTGATGGATCTTATCAGGTAACTATTGATACTGCAAATCATAAAGGTGACACCGGCGTTTATAATATCCATTGTTATGGTGTTGACAACGACGGTGAATATGTTCAGCTGGCGGCCAAAACGGTTGATGTAAGTAGTACTGGTTCGAACGATGAGCCTGATCAAATGGTGGCGGATTCTGTTTCTGCCAGTCTTTTAGGCAAAGAAATGACTGTTTCTATTGAAGGTGTCGTTGCACCTAATGGGATCAAAGAAATTCTGGTGCCGACCTGGTCAGAGACCGGCGGGCAGGATGATATTGTCTGGTATAAGGCCAATGAGTTAGATGATGACAGCTATGAAGTAGTTGTCAACGTTGATGATCACAATGGCGACAGCGGTAATTTTCATTTCCATGCCTATGGGGTGGAAGCGGATGGCACCTACGTTTTTTTGGGGGCGGCTACCGTTGACATGCCAGAACTAATTCCGATTGCCGGAGCGCCTCAGGCGACTGTAGCTCAGCTGGTTCAAGCATATAAAGACAGTGGTAAGACTTTCCCTCAATACTATATTGATCGGGGTGTAGATTTACAGACTTTCTGCCAGATGTATTATGATGAAGCTGTGGCTGAAGGCATCCGTCCGGAAGTGGCTTTTGCCCAGATGATGATTGAAACTGGATATCTGCAGTATGGTGGACAGGTTAAAGTGACTCAGTTTAACTTTGCCGGTCTGGGCGCCGTTGATGGCGGAACCGGAGGATTTGATTTTGCTGCCGCCTATGGCGATAATAAAATCGGCATTCAGATGGGTGTTCGTGGACATATTCAGCACCTTAAATGCTACGCTAATACCGATACGCTTAAAAATGCGACGGTAGATCCCCGTTGGAATGACAAACTGCGCGGCAAAGCTCAGTACGTTTACTGGTTGAGTATCCCCAATAATCCTTACGGAACCGGGTGGGCCTCAGACGCTAACTACGGGATTAAACTGAAAAACAAAATTGATGATATATTAGAATAAAATCAATGCCGTGACCTTGCGGGGAAGAGTCTCTTTTTCTGACAAGACCGGCATTTTTTGCTTTAAACGGCTGACTTGAAAGACTTTATTTATTTTGTGAATCAATTTGTTGGCAGATATTTTTAGCTGATATTTACATTGTTTGAAAGGGATAAAAGGAATGTTTAGAAAGAATCTGATACTGCTGATATTACTGTTCCTTTTCTCAGTGTCGGGAACAGGCTCTGTTGTGGCACTTGACACGTCAGAAGCTGAAGATTTGTCGGATCGTGTTTTGACAGAAAGTGAAATTGCTTTTTTGGTCAGTGAAAAAGGTGAAGGTCAATTTCTGATTAAGACCGATGGTCTAAGTGACGAACAGAATATCGGCCAAGTCTTGTTTCCAGTCTGGACTGCGCATAATGGTCAGGACGACTTGATCTGGCATCAGGGCATCAGGCAGTCGGACGGGGAGTATGCTGTTACGGTATCAATCAGCGATCATCATTTTGAAGCTGGACTTTATCAGATCCACTGTTATATCTCAGATCAGCAGGGGACATTGTTGTCAGTTCTGATCGCACAGTTCAGCAAAGAAAATGAAGTTTTTCAGTTTACTTCCCAGCAAGCGACAAATGACCAATACACTATTGGCTTTAGCGGAATCAGCAGCACAAACGGCCTACAGCAGGTACTGGTACCAACATGGTCCGAAACGGGCGGACAGGATGATATTCGCTGGGAAGAGGCGCAGTATCTTGGTGACAATAGCTGGAAGGTAAACATAGATCTGGCAAATTATAAAAAGAGCTATGATTGCTATTACAGTCACGTTTATCTCAAAGATTCAGCTGGCAATTTTATTTTCCTTGGTCAGACCCAGGAGACCATTGAAAATCCGTTTTTGGATGAGCCTGTCAGTAGCGCTTTTTCAGCGGACAAAGAAAACCTGGCTTTTACCGTTTCAACCGACAATCTCTCAGATAAAGCGGGGGTTAAAAATGTAATTTTCGCGGTCTGGACTGATCGTAATGGTCAGGATGAATTAAAATGGCTGACCGGAACTAAAAATGGCAATGAGTATCTGGCGCAGGTATCTGCAGCTGACCACAATTTTGAAACCGGCCGCTATACTGTTCACACCTACGTTTTCGGGCGGGAGAATGAAGTAATCTCAGTTGGCGCTGATAGTCTGGTAATGGAGAAAGCTAAGCCGGTAATTGAATATGACAATGCAGTATTGGACAATACCTTTAAGTTAAGAATCAAAAATGTCAGTAGCGATGCTGGTGTGGCCGCGGTTTTTCTGCCGACTTGGAGTCAGCAGGGCGGTCAGGATGATCTGCATTTTGAACAGGCCGCATATATCGGCAGTAACTCTTGGGAAGCTAAAATTGATCTGGAAAATTATGGACAAGTGGTGGACACCTTTATCAGCCATGGTTACGTTCAGAATCGGGATGGTGGCATGGACTATCAGCTTGCTGCCACAAGGCGAATTAGTCAGGATACGCGAACGATATACGGAAATTTTGCCTATCCGCTGAGTAAAAGCTATAAACCTAATACGGCTGATCCTACCGACTGGTTTGGGCCGCGATGGGGGGATATTCATGAAGGGATAGATATTCCGGCACCTTATTACGCCAAGTGTTATTCGGTGTGCAACGGGGTAGTGGAAAAGGCTGGTTACTTCATGGGTTATGGTCGTTATATTCGGATTAAAACAGTCGATCGTTACGGCGAATCGGTTTCCTTTTTCTATGGCCACCTGCAGGAAATCAATGTCAGCGTCGGTCAGACGGTAACGCAAGGGCAGATCATTGGTTCGGTTGGCGGGTCAGGTTATAACAGCAACAAAATTTATATTGACAATGCCTATGGGCCGCACCTTCATTTTGGGGCCATAGCCAATGCAGATGACACCATTGTTAATCCGGAAATCTGGATTAACTTTCATAATCCCTACAACAATCAATAAAAAAAGCAAACAAATTTGCATGAGACGAGATTATCTGAAAAGAATATGGTATAATAGGCTGAAATTTTTAACAAGGAAAGTAGAATGGGTATAGACGTTTCAATTATCATTCCAAATTTTAATGGTGAAAAGTATATTGCCAACTGTATTAATAGCCTGCTGGCGCAGTGCTATAATGAGTCGTTGGAAATTATTGTGGTGGACGATTGTTCATCCGACACTAGTCGAGAAATTATAAAAAATTTTCATCAGGTTAAACTGATCGAAAATCAGGAAAATTATGGCTTTGCTAAATCGGTTAACCGGGGCATCTGTGCCAGTAAAGGGAAATTTTGTCTGTTGCTGAATAATGACGTGGTAGTGGAGCCGGAATTTGTGCACCTGCTATATAAACATATTTTAAAACGGCGTGATGCCTTTTCAGTCAGTTCGAAAATGGTGCGCTATTATGAGCGTGATAAACTTGACGATACTGGGGATTTTTACAATATTTTTGGTTGGGCTTATAAGCGTGGAGATGGCAAGGATATAGAGTCCTATGAGGAATCTACCCAGGTTTTTAGCACCTGTGCGGGAGCGGGTATTTATCGGCGATCAGTTCTAAATGAAATCGGTCTGTTTGACGAGTCCTTTTTTGCCTACCTGGAAGATGTTGATCTGTCCTATCGGGGCCTGATCAACGGCTATTCCAATTATTATGCACCGGAAGCCGTCTGCTATCATATTGGCAGCGCAACTACCGCTGATGGTCAGAAGTATAGTCCTTTTAAGGTGAAGATATCGGCCCGTAATAATGTTTATCTGGCTTATAAAAATATGCCGCTATTACAGCTGCTTTTAAACAGTCCTTTCTTGTTAACTGGATTTCTGATCAAGTGGGCGCGGTTTTCAGCCGGTGGTTATGGCAAACACTATCTTGAAGGTGTTAAAGAAGGCTTTAAGAATCTCAATCACGTAAATAAAGTGAAATTTAGACCTAAAAATTTGTTTAACTACTTGCGGATTGAAGGTCTGATGATTATGAATCTGCCCAGACAGGTACTTGTCAAACTTGGTAAATAGAAAGCTTCCTTTAAAAGTGACAGGCATCATGGTATAATATAATGTCTTTGACATTGAAAGGAAGGGTATGGATTTATCAATAATTATTGTTCATTATAAAACACTTGAGTTAACTTCGGATTGTATCGATTCGATCCTCAAGAGTAACCTAAAAAATATAGAAACTGAGATCATCTGTATTGATAATGCTTCAAATGACGGCAGTATTGAAGAAATCAAAGAAACTTTTCCCCAGATTACTGTGATTGAAAACACCGATAACCTCGGCTTTTCCAAGGCTAACAACCAGGGGATAAAGGCTTCCAGCGGTCAATATATACTGCTGCTTAATTCTGATACGATTGTCGAATTTAATACCATCAAACTGGCCCTAGCTTTTATTAAAGATCATAAGCACATTGGTGCGCTGGGCTGTAAGGTTGTCTTAAAGGATGGAAAACTTGATCCAGCCTGCAAGCGCAGCTTCCCCACGCCGATGAACGGCATTTATCATCGTCTGCATTTGGATGATGCCTTTCCTGATAGTCATCGCTTTGGGGCTTATAACCTGACCTATGTGGATGAAAATAAAACCTGTTCAGTGGATTGCGTAATGGGAGCCTTTATGCTGCTGCCTAGACGTGTGATTGATATTGTGGGCCTACTTGATGAGGATTTTTTTATGTACGGTGAAGATATCGACTGGTGTTACCGGATTAAAGAGGCCGATTTTCAGATCATGTATTATCCTGAAGCGCGTATTTTTCATCATAAAAAAGCTAGTGGCATTGGCAAAAGAAATCCCAAAGTCATTGAGGCTTTTTATGATTCGATGGGGATTTTTTATGAAAAGCATTATCAGAATAAATACAATGGTTTAACCAAATGGCTGGTTATTAATGGAACAGCCCTGCTAAAACACCTAGCATTGTTTAAAAATAATCGAAAACGATAAATGTCTCCTTAAATAAAAGATTAGATGAGTCATAAACTTCGAAGACAGAATTAAAATGTGGTTTAGTTGTGTTTTTGATAAAAACGGAGGTTGAAGCGATGATAAAAAGTAATCAACGATTTTTTAATTTCATATTGGTTGTTTTTGACATGCTGGTGATTACCGGGTCTCTTTTGCTGGCCTGGTATCTGCGCTTCGTATCACCGTTCTTTACTGATGGAATCCGGACCATGAATTTTCAGGCTTATATGCGCTTGTTGATTATTATCCTACCCATGTACCTGGTTCTATTTCTAATTGTTGGCCTCTATAAACCCTACCGAAGGCAGCCTTTTTTTAAAGAATTACGGGAAATCATCATGGCCAATATTGTCGGAATAGCTTTGCTGATGTCAGTACTTTTTGCTCAAAAGAGCATTCATTTTTCCCGAATTATGTTGGGAATGTTTTTATTGAGTTCTGTTTTCTTTATGACGCTGGAACGGGGCGGGATCAGAAAAATCCTGAGAATGGCAAGAGAACGCGGTTTTAACATTAAATATGTGATCATCGTAGGAGCAGGATCGCTTGGTAGTGCTTTTGCGTCAAAAATAATTGGCGATCGCCAGTTGGGTTATAAGATTTCCGGTTACGTTGATGATTATTATCATAAAACAGAACGAAACGGAATCCCGATTCTGGGAACAACTAAGGAAATGAACGAAATCCTCGAAGAATATCGGGTAGATGAAGTGATTATTGCCCTTCCTAATACCAGCTTCAAGCGGATTGATGAGGTGATTGATATCTGTGAATATCAGGGAATTAAAACCCAGATTATTCCGGACTACTTTCATCTAATTCAGGGAACCAAGGCCTATTTTGACGAACTGGACGGGATTCCATTAATCAATACCCGCTATATTCCGCTGGATAAGCCTCTTAATAAATTTGTCAAGCGGCTTGGGGATATTATTTTATCGCTCATGATTCTAATTTTAGTTTCACCGATTATGTTGTTGACTGCGATTCTGGTTAAAATCACCTCACCCGGCCCGATTATCTACAAACAGATCAGAGTAGGGATGGGCAGAAAAGAATTTTTTATCTATAAATTTCGTTCCATGCGGTGTGATGCCTCGGAAGAAACCGGTGATGTGGGCTGGACGACTGAAGATGATCCTCGTAAAACGAAATTTGGAAGCTTCATCAGAAAAACCAGTATTGATGAGCTGCCCCAGTTTTTTAATGTCTTAAAGGGTGATATGAGTATTGTCGGTCCGCGTCCGGAACGGCCCCATTATGTCAGCCAGTTTAAAGACGAGATTCCCAAGTATATGATCAAGCACCATGTCCGGCCTGGTATTACCGGCTGGGCGCAGGTAAAAGGCTGGCGAGGAGACACCTCGATTCGCAAGCGAATTGAATGTGATATTGAATATATTGAGAAATGGTCGCTGTGGTTTGATTTAAAAATATTTATCATGACATTTAAAGCGGTATTTGATAGCGGATATTGATCAGGTGAGAAATGTGAATAAAGATCAGATGTATAATAGAGTCGAAATAATTAAATCATTTAGCATAGATCATTTAAAATCCAACTGGAAATATGTCATCATCGGAGCCCTGATTTTTATTACCTCGCTTTTTTTTCTGGCATTGGATAACTGGGTGTCAATGGCTCCTGTCTTTTTAGGCTTGGGGATTGGCAGTTTGGTGATTTTTTTGCTGGGTAAAAATAAAGCGGTCAATGCTCTGCTTGTGATCATTGGTTTTGGCTGTGTTATGGCTGTGACAACCCCGATTCTAGACACACCCGATGAAACCGCGCATTTTTCGAGAGCCATGTATCTGGTCCAGGGCGATTTAAAGGTTCAGGAAGAAGACAGTCAGCTTTTAATTTCGCAGGATTATCAGATCATTAAAAGTGAGCAAGGAGAAACGATCGAGGATAATGACCTGAATATTGCGGATACTTCCGTTAAAATTGTTGAAAGTGATGGTCTTAAGGCCACCAACGCCTATTCTTTTATTTCCTATATTCCCCAGGCTTTGGGGCTGGGAATTGGTCGGTTTTTAAATCTGACGCTGTTATGGTCCTACTACCTGGGGCGGATTAGCAATGTGATCGCTTACGCTGCTTTAGCAGCGCTTGCTATTAGCTTAACGCCAATTTATAAAAATATTTTTTTTGTGATTGCAACCATGCCGATGCCAGTTTATCTGGCAGCTTCCTATAATCAGGATGCTTTTGGAATGGGGATGATTCTTCTAACCATTGCCTTATTTTTTTATCTTTTAAATAAGCAGGATAAATCAATTGGTTTTGTGGAGTTAATCATTTTTTCAGTATTATGTATGTTGATTACTTTGTCGAAATTCCCCTATGTTTTGTTGGTTCTATTACTGGCTTTTATACCACCTAAGAAATTTAAAAAACCCCAATATTATGCCATTTCTTATCTGATGATTCTTTTTACAGCCGTTTTTGCCGTCATTTGGATGAAATCTTATTCTTCCATTCCCCATCCTTTTGCGCCTGATGGGGTGAATATGTCTAAACAGATTGGCCAAATGCTAGATGATCCAATTTTTGCAATCAGGAATTTTGGCAGTAATATGATTAGCCAGTTGACAACCTTGCTGATGCTTTTTACTTTTGGCTGGCTGACATATGGGTCAAATGCCGCTGCTATCGTATATTTGATCTTCCTGGGAGCGATGATTTTAATGAGCCCACAGGAAATAAAATTTACCAGACTCGAAAAGTCCGGGAGTGGTCTGGTCAGCCTGGGAATTTACACAGCTATTTTGCTGTCTATGTATCTGACCTGGACAGCTGTTGGAGAAACTGAAATCGCCGGGGTTCAGGGCCGATATTTTATTGGGTTGTTGCCGTTGTTGCCGATATTTTCGAATGTTGGTCCGCCGCTAAAAAAACTTGATCCGGCTTATCTGAGTAAGCTAGATAAATTGACAAACCTTGTTCCAATTGGCTTTATTTATTTTTCACTAGCTTTAACACTGGTCAACTATTATTGAAGCGATCCAATTAGAAATTGCCACTGAATTTAGTTAAACCCCATCCAGCGTTGAAATCCCAAAGTGGTTACAAAAACTGAAGGAGTTATTGTGGATAAAAAGCCGATACAAAAAACAGTTTTAATAATTTTTTTAGCAGTTTGCATTGCTTTATTTGCCGAGCTTTTTTTTCTGCTGATTGAAAACAAATTGCGACTAGAACAGCTTTTAAACCCTTCATTTGAGTGGTTTATTCTTATAAGGTTAAAGCGGATGCTGGTGGTGGCAATTTTTACCGCTGCAGTACTGCTGACGCTGATTTCAAAAAAACACCGTGAAATTTTTGAATTCTTTTATCAAAAACGATTTTTTGTTGCTGTAGGTTTGCTGATTGTTTGTGTCATCTTTCAATTAAGTGGCTCATCAATTTTATACTGGCAGTATTATTTTGATGACTCCAAGGTCTATGACGCACTTATCGGTGTGGCTCGAGGTGTCCGAGCCGATGAATGGGCTGTTAATACACCTATGGCTTTATCACAGTATTTGAATGCTTCAGGATCTTTTCCTTATTTTAGCGAGACCATTCGGGGAGCTTTAACAGATGTCTTTCTTGTATATGGGCAGCCGGTAAAAAATCTGGCAGTCATTTTTAGACCTTTTCATTGGGGCTATTTATTTTTAGATCCGGCCAGAGGCTTATCTTTTTTCTGGGCAGGACGTCTGATTGCCCTGTTTATGGTTTCCTTTGAAACCGGGATGATGATCAGTAAAAACAGTAAAAAATTGTCACTGATTTATGGGGCATTAATTGCCTGGGCACCGATCGTGCAGTGGTGGTTTGCTGTGAATGGTCTGGTGGAAATGCTGATTTTCGGCCAGTTGGCAATTCTGATGGTAAAAAAATATATTGAGACTAAGCAGTTTAGGTTAAAAATTTTATTTGCAATTATTTTTTTCATCTCGGCAGGAGCTTATCTGTTTACCTTTTATCCTTCCTGGCAGATTTCACTGGCCTACATTTTGCTGTTCTTTTTTATCAGTATTCTGGTTGAAAACCGTGCAATAATCCACCTGCAATTAAAAGACTGGTTGCTGCTTTCAGGCCTTTTAATTGTTTTTGTTATGGGGGTAACACTAATCCTGTTTAAATCCTATGAAACCATCGAACTGGTGATGGGAACGGTATATCCAGGAAGTCGTTTTGAGACTGGTGGCGGACAGATTTACCGATATTTTCTCTATCCCGGAAACCTGTTTTTTGCCACCTCCAGGGCCTTACCTTATGGGAACTCATCGGAGCTTTCGATGTTTTTCGACTTCTTTCCGATGGGAATGCTTTTATCCTTTTGGGTTTTGTTTAAAGAGAAACAGAAAGACATTTTTTTAAGTCTGTTTTTAGTACTGCTACTGGTTCTTAGCAGTTATTGTATCTTCAACTGGCCGGGTATGCTAGCTAAAATAACCCTGCTCAGCAATATCCAGCCATATCGGGTATCGTTGGCGGTAGGATTTATCAATATCCTTTTATTAATCCGAAGTCTGGCGCTTTTAAAGACTGAGATTTCTTGTAAAATGGCAGCTGGGACAGCGGCTAGCATGGCGTTATTTATGGCAATCGGGGCGATGATCATCTATAATGGTTACATTAACATCTTAATGTTTGTAGTGATCTTTTTTGTCCTGGTCATTGGATTTTTTGCGATTTTGCGTTTCAAAAAAGCCCTTAGTCAGAAGCTGCTAATGGGAACAGTGATGTTTGTTGTCTTTGTTGCCGGCATGTTTGTGAATCCCCTGACGCAAGGCCTGGATGTGATTTATGAACGGGAGATTATCGGCTTAATCAGTCAGGTTAATATGGATGAAAATGGCTTGTGGGTCGTTGAGTCAGAAGCCGGAGGTGGATACCCGATAATAAATTTACCGATAATGGCTGGCGCGGCGACAATAAATTCTACGAATGTATATCCTGATCTTGATCGCTGGCGGCTTCTTGATCCGGAAGGTGATTACAATGAAGTCTATAATCGTTATGCCCATATCTCTGTGCATTTATGCGAGCCGCAGGAGTATACTGATAAATTTATCCTCGATTCAGCGGACCTCTTTACCGTCAACTTAACGCTTGCAGATCTAAAAACGCTGAATGTAAGCTATATCCTGACCAAAAGAGATTTGAACGGCTTGACCCAAGATCAAGTGACATTAAATTTGCTTGGTACTGAAAACGGCTTTAATCTCTATAAAATCAATCAATAAATATGACTAACTTGAAAGGAAGACAAATGGAAAAAAGCAAGAAGACAGCGGTCTTAATTCCCTGTTACAATGAATCAAAAACCATCAAAAAGGTGGTAGAGGATTATAAACGGGTGATGCCCCACGCTGATATTTATGTTTATGATAATAACTCGGCAGATGGCACTGATGAAATTGCCCGGCAAGCGGGAGCCATCGTTCGCTATGAGTATCGCCAGGGTAAAGGAAATGTAGTGAGATCCATGTTTCGGGAGATTGATGCCGATTGCTATATCATGACTGATGGTGATGATACCTATCCGGCGGAGTTTGCTCTGGAGCTGGAAAAGCAGATCTATGAGAATCGAGCGGACATGGCCATCGGGGATAGGTTGTCATCAACCTACTTTACGGAGAATAAAAGACCCTTTCACAATATTGGTAATGTCCTAGTCAGAAAACTGATTAATACGCTTTTTAAAGCTAATGTAAAAGACATTATGACCGGGTCTCGGGGGTTTACCAAAGAATTTGTCAAGGCTTTTCCGGTAACATCTAAAGGGTTTGAGATCGAAACCGAAATGACTATTTTTGCCCTGGATAATAACATGAAAATTGTAGAAGTGCCCATCGATTATCGCGACCGGCCCGAAGGCAGCGAATCAAAACTTAACACCTATTCGGATGGTTTTAAAGTCTTAAAAACAATCGGGTCTCTATTTCGGGATACCAAGCCATATCTGTTTTTTTCAATGGTCTCATTGTTTCTGATTGCCATTGGGGCAGTATTTTTTGTACCGATTGTAAAAACCTATCTGGAAACCGGTCTGGTAGACCGTTATCCAACCTTGATTGTTGTAACCAGCTTGTGGGTCATTGCCATTATCTCCTATTTCAGTGGGGTAATTCTGCAGGTGCTTAAAAAACAGCACCGCCATAATTTTGAACGCTACTTGAATATGATGACAGAAATTAATAAAATTAATAAAGTGTAAATCTTGAGGATTGATTATCGACATTGATCGGTTAAAGGTTTGTTTAACACGGAATTTTTATTATTATAAGTATAGATAATAGAGGAGAACACTTTGAAAGAGAATGAATTGGAACTGACTATATTGATGCCTTGTCTTAACGAGGCGGAAACACTGGAGATTTGTATCAAAAAAGCCAGTACATTTTTAAAAGAGAACAATGTGTCAGGTGAAGTCCTGATTGCTGATAACGGCAGTAGCGATGGTTCGCAGGAAATTGCCCGAAAAAATGGCGCCAGAGTTGTTGATATTGCCGAAAAGGGATACGGCAGTGCTTTGCGTGGCGGTTGTGACCAAGCCTACGGCAAATATGTCATCATGGGCGATGCCGATGATTCTTATAATTTTCTAAATCTGATGCCATTTTTGGAAAAACTGCGGGAAGGTTATGAACTGGTCATGGGCAACCGTTTCCGTGGTGGCATTGAGAAAGGCGCTATGCCACCCCTCCATCGTTATCTGGGCAATCCAGTCCTGTCTTTTATTGGTCGTTTGTTTTACCCCAGCGACATTAAAGATTTTCATTGCGGATTAAGGGGCTACCGTAAAGAATCCATCCAGAGCCTTGATTTGCAGACCACCGGCATGGAATACGCCAGTGAAATGGTCGTTCAGGCGACGCTCCATCAGCTTAAAATGATTGAAGTACCCACAACCTTGTCTCCAGATGGGCGGTCACGTCCGCCGCATTTGCGAAGCTGGCATGACGGCTGGCGCCATCTGAAGTTCTTAATGATGTATAGCCCTAACTGGACTTTTCTTTATCCGGGTCTTATTTTATCAGTGATTGGGATTCTGATGATGATGGTGACTGGTTTGGGGTCAGCAACCATTGGCGGGGTTCATTTCAGTATTAATACCATGATGTATGGTGCGGCCAGCCTTTTAGTTGGTGTTAATATCATCATGTTCTCGCTGTTTACTAAGGCCTATGCCATCCAGTCGGGTTTTATCCCCAACAGTAATCGCTCACTGGCTAATATCGAAAAACTGACAGTGGAAAAAGGTGTAGTTATTGGCCTTTTATTGACTTTAGCCGGGATTATTATTACGATTATCGCCTTTGTGATCTGGGGCAACAATTCTTTTGGAAATCTCGAGCCGGAAGTCATGACAAAGATCACTATTCCGGCTGCTACCCTGATTGCGATTGGTGTTGAAGTAATTTTTGCCAGTTTTTTCCTGGGTATTTTAAAAATTGAAAGAAAATAAATAGTATGGATAAAAAGATTGTGACGCTTGTGCGTAAACCAAGTCAAATTAGCCTGAAAGAGTGGCTTGTAAATTACCAGTTTCCGCTGATCATTGGCCTTTTGCTCATGATTCGTTTTGTGCTGGTTCTGGGCTTGCCGATTTTTGCGCATGCTGGCGCTGGTCATGATGACCGATTAATGATTGGCTTTGCCGACTCCATTTTGAATGGCGACTGGCTGGGACAGTACTCGGAAATGACCCTGGTTAAAGGGGCTATGTTTCCGCTCTTACTGGCTTTTAATCGGTTGGTGGGAATTCCCTATGTTCTGGGTATGACGGCTCTTTATGCAGCAGCCTGTCTGTTTTTCATTTTTGTCATGAAAGACCTTGTTGCATCAAAAAAGTTTCTGCTGCTGTTACTTGCTTTTCTTTTGTTTAACCCGGTGTCATTTGCCGATGAAACATTTTTTAGGGTCTATCGTAACAGCATAACGGCTGCTCAGACCCTTTTGATTGTTGGCGGAATGTTTGGTCTTTATTTAAACCGTAAAGCTAAACTAAGTCGAATGATTTTTTTTGCGCTTCTTACCGGAATCAGCTTTACGACTTTCTGGCTAACCCGAGAGGATGGAATCTGGCTGCTGCCTTTTTTAGTTGTTGCCATTTTAATAACCATTATTTCCATTGTTCTGGAAAATAAAAAGAAACAGGCAGAAATTGTTAAGCGCAGTCTGATTACAGTGATTCCGATCGTTTTAATGCTGTTGGGAACCTGGACAATATCGGCAGTTAATGCCCATTATTATGGGGTATTTACGACCAACGAATTAAATGACGATCCCTTTTCTAAGACCATCAAAATGATGTATTCCATCGAAGATCCGGTGGAAGCTGATAATGTTTCTGTTTCCCGGGAAAAGATGGCCATGATGATCGATGTGTCGCCGACTTTACAAAGTATTGAGGATGATATCAGTGAAAGTATGGATCGTTGGTCCTGGTATGATGAAGATGTGGCCGTTAGAGAAGTGGAAGACGGCTGGTTTTTCTGGAGCTTTAGAGAAGCGGTCGCTGATGCGGGTTACTATCAGAATCCTCAGATGGCCGCCAGCTTTTATGAAGCTGTTTATGATGAACTGTCTGCGGCTGTTGACAGCGGAATACTCAGCCAACGGTCCACCATGCCATCGGCTTTGATGTCACCTTGGCGAACAGAATACCTGCAGCAATACCCGATTGCCATATTAAAAACCGCCTACTATATTGTTAATTATAAAGAAGTACATAGCAATGTGTTGATGAGTATCGATGATGGCCAGAACGGTATCCGACTGTTTGAAAAAATCACCGGCAATGTGGCCAATTATCCGAGCGAAGATCAGGAAACAATCGATCTGTTAAAAGCCAGTCTTCTAAATAAGATCACCCTGATTTATAAATTGACCGGCCTGATATTATTTTTAGCGGCAGGAATCGGTTATCTGAGACTGTCATGGTTCCTACTGAGAAAAAAACACGGGGAAAAACGCTTTGAAATCTGGCTTTTAATGACGGCTATTGCGTTGAGTATTCTGGTATTAATTCTGGGTGTTGCCTATACCGATATTTCGGCTTACGTGGCGATTTCCTATTGGTATTTAACCGGAGCCTATCCTTTGATGATTGTTTTTGAGGGTCTGGGAGCTTATATTTTATTCGACTGGTTTCGAGAGAGAAGGATAAATATTGGTAATAAGAGAAGAGGAAAATAAATAAGGAGCATTGAATTGTGTCAAATGATAAAATTACATCAAATGATAAGATGACAAAGTTACGAAACTATCTCTTCCTGCATGCAAGCCTGCTGTTTTATTCTATTGGAGGGATCTTTTCAAAGAAAGCCAGTGGCTACGATTTTTTATCCACTGAGTTTATATTATTTTATGGCCTGTTTTTAATGGTCCTGTTTGTTTATGCCATTCTCTGGCAGCAGATTTTAAAAGTCTTCCCGTTGACCGTAGCCTTTGCCAACAAAGCCATTGTAATCTTATGGGGGATTATCTGGGGCTATTGGGTCTTTGGCGAAAGCTTGCGCTGGGGCATGATTCTGGGAGCGGCGGTGATTGTTGCCGGGATTTATCTGGTGGTCAGCGATGAGTAATTGGATGTATTTTGTATTGTATCTGGTTTCGGTCCTGGTTGCTTCACTTTCGCAGGTTATTCTTAAAAAGTCCGCCTTAATGAAATATGAGACACGCATCAAAGAGTATTTAAACCCTTATGTGATTGGAGCTTATGGCTTTTTCTTTATCTCAGCCTTTATGACGACCATGGCCTATAAGGTTGTCCCATTAACTATTGGGCCTGTTCTAGAGTCAACCGGTTATATCTACATTGGTGTTTTGAGTTTGCTTATTTTAAAAGAAAAGCTCAGCCGGCGTAAGCTTTTAGGCAATATTCTGATTATTGCAGGGATTTTTATTTATGCGTTTATTTAATGAAAAACATTCCCTATTGGAATCAAGTTTGATTGATTTTCGGTAGGGGATGTTTTTTTGTGGAAATTTTTGACTCCGGCGGTAGACTAATAAGATCGGAAAACAGGCTAGCTGAAAATTTATGATGCCACACTTATTGTCACACCTTGTGAAGATTTAAGAAATTTGCTATTATTAAATATGTCTATAAAAATTTTTTATAACCCGGAAAATTATTAAAAAAAATGGCACAAAAGTTTAACTGTATGGAAAACCAGCCAGTTGTGTCTAAAGGCATGGCAACATATCTGTTTTTATTTTTTAAGTGAGCGCAAACAAGGAGAAAATCATGATATACTACATGGGTATCTGGAATAGTTGCGCTTTTGTAATATTTTTAAGAATTCTAGAGCCAGCGGATATGAGTTGACGTTGTATTTTGTAAATGAAGAGGTAAAAAATGCGGAAAGAAAAAAATATCGAAACACAAAAAAAGAAAAAAAGAAATTTCACTTGTATAACTTTAATATTGTTGCTAGCGTCGGTGCTGATTTTATCATCAGGATGTTCGTTAAAAAAACTTGCTGAACCGGAGATTTCAGCTATCACCAATACAGATGGCACTTCGCAAGTGACTATCACTAATCAGAACGATGTTGGGGGTGTTTATTATACGGTTGATGGAACGGATCCTTTAACGAACTCTAAGCTTTACGAGGGGTCAATTGTAATTACGGAAACGACCACTTTGAAGGCAAGGGTTATTTATGAAGATGTTTTATCAGATATAGCGACACAGCAATTTACGATTACGCAGACGTCAGCTGAGGGCGCTACTGACAACACAATAAATAATGCAGTAAGCAACACGCAATCAATACAAAGTATCGGTCAGACCAATACAGTATTTAATGTCAATGCGTCATCTGCTTTAAGTCCCATGGGCGATAATTATTATTATGCCGGGAATCTGGTTGATAACAATTGGTCAACGGCCTGGATTGAAGGTGCGGCAGGAAATGGATATGGTGAGTACATTTTATTCACTTATACAGGAAGCCAAGCTCAAATCCAAGGTATTTCGATTGTTAATGGATATGCCAAATCTGATCAGGCATTCTATGAGAACGGCTGTGTAACAAGTCTCGATCTTTATGTGAATGGCAATTACAGTAGATCTTTATCGCTGGCAGCAAATCCCAGCACGCAATATTTTGATTTTAATAATGTTGTTTCAAATGGCGATACCATTCAATTTGTGATTCGTGGTGTCCAAGAAGGTCCTTCAGATGGGGAATTTGATACGGCAATGACTGAGATTGCGTTTTATTAAGTCTAATTCACATTCTCCAAATACCCATCCCCAAACAATATATCATACTCAATCAGCCATTGTTCCTGGTTAAACTTTTCTGTTTCGGCGCTAATGCCTTCGGTTAGGGTGCCGTCGCTGTTGACAGTCACATAATTATTTTGACTAAAATCCTCCTGCTGATCTAATAGGAAAGCCCAGTAGGAAGGCAGGGTGAAACCGCAACGGTCCAGCACTTCGATGCCAAGTTCGTTGGCATCGACCAGACCCAGATCAGAAAGATCAATCGAATCGGTGTTGGAATAAACCGAAATAGGGGTGGAATAGAGATTTATATAATCTTCCCCTTCCAGGTCATCGGTGTCGATAAAGCCCAAATCCCGATAAACCTGGTAATCTTCACCTAATCCTGGTAAATGATCGCCGAACATGACGATAACCGTTGGTTCATCGACGTTTTTAAAATAATCGACAATTTCGCCATAGGCGGCATCGGCATCGTAAACTCCCTGAACATAATTACCGAGCATTTCCAGGGATTCTTCGTCCAGGTCATCAGAACTGATGGTCACATCAAAAGCGTTATAACCTTTATCGAGATAAGAGCAGTGGTTCTGCATGGTTACCAGATAACAGAAAAAGGGATCGTCAGAGTTCTGATTATCTTCAAACTCTTTAATAACCTGATTGACAGCCGAATGATCGGAGATTAGATTACCGGCGATTTCCGGGTTTTCAAAATCATCCATGCTGATAAATTTGTCAAAGCCCAAGTTGGGATAGACAGTATCGCGGTTCCAAAACCAGCTAACATAGGGATGGACGGCCACGGTGTTATAACCGTATTCCTTTAAAAAGGCGGGCAGGGCCGGGATTTCGTCCTTAACATATTGCTGATAGGCAACAGATCCAGCTGGCAGATACAAGGTTTTATTACCGGTCAGCACCTCGAATTCAGTATTGGCGGTGCCACCGCCAAATTCTGAAACTAATAAATTGCCGGCCTGCATGTCATTGATATTGGTGACCGGATTGGTTGAAAAACTGACATTGTCAAGCTGGGTTGGATCAAAGAGGGATTCGTTCATAATAAAAATAATATTGGGTTGGGTAGTGGCCGGTAGCTTTGATGAAGCGCTGGCCATTACTTTTTCACCGGGATAGTTTTCTAATATTGAGCTGATTGAGGCATAAGAATATGAAGCCGGTTTTTCGATCATAATATTTTTCAGATTGATAAAGAAGCCATTTAAAAAGCCATTGTCAAGATAATTCTCTGACTGATTCCAGCGTTTGTCTTCAATGTTTAAATCCACCAGGTTGTCTTCGTTAAGATAAACAAAATGAAACAGGGAAAACAATAGACCAAGAGAAAAAAATGACATCAGTAGGCGACTCTTATGATTGAGTAAAAGTTCAAATTTCCGCAGATAAATTGGCAGGAAAAGAATTCCAGCTAAAATCAGTAGGATCAGCAGATGATGAGGGGCCAAGGTCAGTTTCAGGTTGGAATTAATGCTAAAGGCTTCCTGCGATAAAAAGAGATCCCATGGAAGCAGGGGCTCATCTCTGAAACTCAGTTTGAAATAATTGATCAAGGCAAAAACAATGGGGATTAGGCCGCTAAAGATAGAAGCAA
The DNA here is from genome assembly GCA_031222025.1 of Eubacteriaceae bacterium ES2. Taxonomy (GTDB): domain Bacteria; phylum Bacillota; class Clostridia; order Eubacteriales; family Eubacteriaceae; genus Acetobacterium. Next base: position 342,195 of record CP130740.1, read on the forward strand.
GCCAGATCCGTGAACAAAGGCTGTAAAAAAGCAGAAACATACCTAGAATAAAAAGATAGCAGAGATAAAAATTGACGGACTTAGCCTGCAGCCAGACAGTCAGGTCGTAAAGATTATCGCGCTGAACCCACTCAGTCAGCAAACAGACAAAAAAGGGATAGATCAGAATCCAGATGAGCCGGATTTTATTTTTTGTCTGATCATTTACTTGGGTTGGGCTAAGGAAGGGAACCATGGTTTTCCTCATTCTTTCATTCTATTTTATGCTTTTGAACGGTTTTTGTCTATTTACATTAATCGGGAGAATAGACCTGTCTTTGTTTGTTTTTCCCATCAGTATTCAGAACTGTAGCTGTCTGAAGGAGGGGCGTCCGGGGGCCCATTCGAATAGGGATCGTAACTGTCATCAGCTGAATCGGTTTCGTCATAAGTGTAGTAATCGTCGCTGGAGTTATCGAAATAATCATCGGACGAACCGCCATTAATGTTTTCTTCAATCTGATTGCTGATTTCGGTAGCCTGATCTGAGGGGACATAATTTTCGTCTTCATAGATAAAGGCATAAAGCTCATTGATATTATCAAGCAGGGTGTCGGGAATAACAAAAGAAGCATCGCCGATATAGTCGAGCAGCAGGGCGTCATCAGCGGGATAACGGGACTGTTGGATTGCTCTTGATTGCATTAAGAGGGTGTTAAAGCCGTATTTGATGAACTCCGAAGTGCTCAGAGAAGTCTCAATGTAAGGCATCATCCCCATCAGCAGATTGTACTGTTCTTTAGGGCTTAAATCGAGTGCCTTAGAAATGGCCTGTTCAAAGACCACTCGCTGTCTTTGAGTACGGTCAAAATCGCCGTCACCCACATAACGGACCCGACAATAGGCCAGTGCCTGCGAGCCATCAACTACCTGTGAACCGATATCTTCCAGATGAGGGGAGCCGGTTTCGACTTTTTCATTGACATCATCAAGATAGGCGTTTACCCAGTAGAGTTCATCCTCCGATTCGATATCGATGGTGACGCCACCAACGGCATTGACAATGGTGACCATTGAGTTGAAATCGACAGTTATATAATCAGTAATCGCAGTATCAAAATTTTGATTAATCGTCTGTAGCGCCAGCGTCGGACCGCCGTAAGCATAAGCGGCGTTTAGCTTATCAAATTCATAGTCTTCATTAATGTAGGCATAGGTGTCGCGCATTAATGATGTAACTTTAATCGCATCATTTTCATAGTCCGCGGTGGCGATCATAATGGTGTCTGTCCGGTCGCCCTCCACGTCATCGCGGCCATCAATACCAAAAACAGCGATATTGACAATTTTATGATCTTTGGCATAGGCAGCGGCCGTGCTACTGATTCCGTACTGGCTCAAATTTCCGGAAAGACCAGAATTAACATTGCTCAGATAAAAAGCATTGACCAGAACCCCGGAACCGAACAGGACGATTAAGATAATAATAGTAGTTTTTAAAAATTTTTTAAAAAATCCGTTGCTTCTGCGCTTATTTTTCTTAAGCGCCTTGCTGTTTGCACTGCTGCGGGAAGAGGTAACACGAACGGGCTTAGTGGTTGCAGTTTTATCATAGGACACAGGACGTTTTGGGTTACTGGATTGCTGATTGGCGGAAGACCGGGGCGACGGATTTCGTCGGTTACCAATCACTCCTTTATTCTGTTTGCTCAATGGGCACTCCTTTTATAGCTATTAATCTTAAATAAGTTTTAATGATACTGGTATTTGATCACAGTTGAAAGCTATTATATCATATTTGTAACGAATTGTAAAAAATATATATTAGAATGCTTGAAAGATATTTAAAGGCTTCAACAAAAAAGCCTAATACCTTAAGTGATTATCGGCGGTTTTTCTTTATGGATGGCGCAAAATCTGATATAATGCTAGCTAACGATTTGCGAAAATGTTACAGTCACAGCGTTTTACAACCATTTTGGTCGGTTCTTTTGGAGAGGAGGTCTTATGAGATTAGGATATGCGTGTCTGCCGGTGGGCGTTTTAGATACAGAGTTAAAAAGCTGTCGTATTAAAAATGCCAAAGAAAAGCGGCTGAAAGAATTAATAGAACACAACTTATTTGCCTTAGATAAGATGATAGAGTATAATATTGCCAATCAGATTGAACTGTTCAGACTTTGTCCGGATGTGATTCCCTATGCTGCCAGTCCTGTTAACAGCTTGAAGTGGTGGGAAATATTTGCAGAGCCCATGAAACAATTGGGCCAAAAGATTGTCAAAGAAAATCTGCGTTTGAGCATCCATCCTGGTCCCAATGCGATCTTAAATGCCAAAGACAAAAAAATTAGGGAAGCGGCAATTTGGGAGTTAACCAGTCACTGCCGTTTTTTGGATGCGCTGGGTGTGGATGCCAGTCACAAGCTGGTTGTTCCCATGGGCGGAATTTTCAGGAATAAGAAAAAGGCGATTTTACGTTTTAAAGAGGTCTACCAGGATCTGGATGAAAGGCTTAAAAATCGTCTGGTAATTGAAAATGATGCGAAGTGCTATAATATTGAAGAAGTGCTGGCACTGGGACAGGAAATGGGTATTCCAGTGGTATTCGACTGGCTTTCGCACAGGCTTAATCCGGCTGCCCAGGAAAAATCTGACCAGGACTGGATCAGTCAGTTAAAAGTGAGATGGCAAGCACAGGATGGTACTCCGCTGATTGCCTACGGCGATCAGGGGATCGGGAAAAAATCTGGCTATTATGCGGACACAGTTTGCTTAAAAAACTTTTTAAACTTTATTGAACCATTAGCGGAAGAAAGCTGTGATATTATGCTGGAAAGTCAGGACAAGAACCTGTCGGTTGTTAAATGTCTGAACGCCTGCAACAAAAACCTGACCCGCGCGGTTCTGGAAGAGGAATGGCGCCGATATGAGTATGCAGTGCTGGAGGGGTCGCCGGTAAATTATCTGGAAATCCGCAAATTGCTGAGAAGTAGTGAGGGCTGCCCGGTATTGGCATTTTATTCGCTGATTGAAGAAGCCCTTCTTGAAACCCCAACGATGGGTAATGCGATTAATGTGGCCCAGCATATCTGGGGAGACTTTAGAAATTTGGCCAGCGCCCAGGAAAAAAATATTTTAATAAATTGATCGAACGATATGAGCATGATGAAATCCCGTTTAAAACGGTAAAAAATGATTTGTGGAAACTGGTAATCAAGTACAAACAGGATTCTTTGAAAGATGCTTATTATTTCGTATTATAAAAAACAAGACCGAGGTGAAAAGTGGACGAACAATGGTTGAAAATTCTGGTAATTGACGACAGCCTGCTAAATTTACAAGTTTTTATACAGTCAATTAAAGAATTTTTTGTGAATGCCGCAGTGATTACGGCGGCGAGTGGAGCAGAAGGGATTTTGAAAGCTGAAGACGAAAATCCTGATATGATTTTTCTGGATATTATCATGCCGGAAATGGACGGATTTGAGGTTTGTGAGTGGCTGAAATCCAGTGAAAAACTGCGGGATATTCCGGTCGTTTTTATGACGGCAGGTCCCACCAGTAATATGGAATATCGGTTAATGGCACTGGATTGCGGTGCCGAAGGTTTTATGGCGCGTCCCTTTGATGATCTGGAATTGGTTGCCCAGGTGCGGGCGATGACTAAGATTAGAAAAGCCAACTGTGATAAAAAAAATGAGAAGCAACGCTTGCAGGAAATGGTTGATAAGCAGACAGCAGCCCTGAAAAAGGCGCATCAAAAAAGTGTGGAGCTCTTAAAAATACTAAAAAAAGAGAATGACGCCCGGAAAAAAAGTGAGTCGGCTTTAAAACAGGCCCAGAGGATTGCCCGGCTGGGGAGTTTCGAGCATGATGTTATCACGGACCAGATTAGTTATTCGGAAGAAGCGCTAAATGTTTTGGCTGTCAAGGAAGATACTGTCAATAGCCTGGGAAAGCTGCTTGCTTATCTGGGAAAAGGTCTCCAGGATGAAGCGTTCCAGGAATTGATGATTAGGAAAAAAAGTATTCAGATTTCCTGTGCGATCCCAGATCTTTGCGAAAAATATGTGAAACTGCAGCTGCAACCGGTGTTTGGTGCCGGAGAATCACATATTGGAAATGTTGGAACGATTCAGGATATCAGTGAAGTTAAAATAAAAGAAAATAGAATTTTATATTTAAGTTATCATGATTATTTAACCGGTCTTTATAACCGCCGCTACTTTGATCAGAAACTGGCGGCAACTGATCGGCAAAAAAACTATCCCATCAGTCTGGTCATGGCTGATGTCAATGGTTTAAAGCTGATTAATGATTCTTTTGGTCATCATATGGGAGATAAACTGCTTAAAAAAGCCTCAACCCTGATGCAGGGAGCATTAAGAAAATGCGATGTGATCGCCCGCTTGGGTGGGGATGAGTTTATCATGATGCTGCCGGGTCTTGGCGCCGATGAGGCAGCAAAATTGACCGAGCGGATCGAGAAAAATGTTGCCCAGGAATCCATTGACGGGATTGAGCTTTCCATCTCTTTTGGAATTGCGACGAAAACTGATCCCAATCAGGACATACTGGAAACGCAAAAAAACGCTGAGGATGAAATGTACCATCACAAGCTTTACATGGCCAACAGCATGCGCAGCAAAACCATTGACCTGATTATTAACACATTGTATGAAAAAAGTAATCGGGAAATGTTTCATTCCAAACGAGTTGGTGATCTATGCAATGCCATTGCTTCGGCGATGCATGTGGATACTAACATGATTAAACAAATTGCGGTGGCGGGACTTTTACATGATATTGGTAAAATGGGCGTTGAAGAAAACATTCTCAATAAGCCGGCCAGCCTAGATATAAAAGAGTGGGAACAGATGAAAAGACATCCGGAAGTGGGATACCGCATTCTTTCTTCGTCAGAAGAATTTACCGAAGTGGCTAGATATGTTTTTGAACATCATGAAAAATGGGATGGCACGGGCTATCCTAAAGGCTTAAAGGGCGTGGAAATTTCTTTGCAGGCCAGAATTATTGGGGTCGCCGATTCATATGATGCCATGACTTCTGATCGTACCTATCGGAAAGGTCTTAGTGAAGAGGAAGCCGTCGAAGAATTGAGACGAAATGCCGGAACGCAGTTTGATCCAATCGTGGCGCAAGTTTTCGTCGAACAGGTTTTGGGTAAATCATGGGGACTAAGAAAGACAGCTGACATACGACATTAACAGATTTACCAGGGATTTTGAGAATCTGCTAAAGGAGAAAAACATGGGCAATAATTTAGTTAACGGCATTCTTTCAGGCTTGAAAGAAGGAAACAAAGCATTTGTAAATGGTCAAGCAGTCAACTTTGAGAAGATTCATAAGCAGCGGACAGAAACTGCTGTAAAAGGACAAAACCCTGAAGTGGTAGTGATTGGCTGTTCGGATTCCCGGGTACCGCCGGAATTGATTTTTTCTGCCGGAATTGGTGAGATGTTTGTGATTCGGACGGCTGGCAATCTGGTGGGTGAACTGGAAATGGAGAGTATCTCCTATGCGGTGGATCATCTTGGCGCGCCAGTTGTGATGGTTCTGGGACACAGCCACTGTGGCGCTGTTAAAGCGGCGAAAGACGGTAATGCGCCGGATTATCTAAAGGCAACGGCCGAAATCATCAAAGCGGCCATTGGCGATGAAGGGGATCAGAAAAGCTGTGAGCTTATAAACATTGAGGTCGGTGTTAAAAAGCTATTAAACGAGGAACTGATTCGTGAAAAGGTTGAATCGTCTCAACTGGCGGTTATTGGCGCATATTACTGCCTCGAAACCGGGATGGTGGAATTTTTGTAAAAAAGGAGGCTGAGCCTCTTTTTTTCTTTAAAAAAAATAAAATCAGTTGAAATTTTCTTAATTAAAAAGTAAGATTAGAACGGATAAAATAAGTAAAGAGAAAAGAGGATAACGAGTTTGATTATTCTGGAATTATTAAAAGCAATATTTTTAGGGATTGTTGAAGGGATCACCGAATGGCTGCCAATCAGCAGCACCGGTCATATGATCATTGTTGATCAATTTATCCAGTTGAGTCTGCCGGACAGTTTTAAGGAAATGTTTTTTGTTGTCGTACAGCTGGGGGCGATCCTGGCTGTTGTCTATTTGTACTGGCCACGGCTGGTGCCGATTAGCAGAAAGAAAGGCAAGTTTGTTCTAAAAAAAAATACCACCATTCTCTGGTCTAAAATCATTGTGGCCTGTCTACCAGCAGGGGTGATTGGTCTATTGTTTGATGATTTTATTAATGCGACTTTTTATAATTATGTGGTGGTGGCTATCATGCTTATCATCTATGGGGTGCTCTTCATTGTCATTGAAGACCGAAATAAGGGCAAAAAACCGGTAATTACCAAACTGAGTGAGCTGGATTATAAAACGGCTCTGTATATCGGGCTCTTTCAGGTGCTGGCGCTGATTCCCGGGACCTCCCGATCAGGCGCCACCATTATCGGAGCTATGATTATGGGAACCTCACGGACGGTTGCCGCCGAGTTTACCTTTTTCCTGGCCATCCCAATTATGTTTGGGGCCAGTCTGTTAAAACTGGTCAAGTTCGGTTTTAATTTTACCGGCCTGGAATTCTTTGTTCTGATTTTTGGGATGCTGTCGGCATTTATCACCTCAATTCTGGCCATTAAGTTCCTGATGGGCTACATTAAAAAGAACGACTTTAAAATCTTTGGCTGGTATCGAATTATTCTGGGGATTATTGTCATTATTTTCTTCCTGGTTTTTGGTTAAAAAAAGGAGGTTTATGTGGGATACATCGAGTATCGAAATATCAACCTAACATATAATGGACGGACTTTGTTTAAAGACTTTAATCTAACTGTTGAGGCCGGCGAAAAGGTACTGCTGGCAGCTCAGTCCGGCAGCGGCAAGACCACGCTGATTAAAATGCTGATGGGCTTTGTCCGTCCTGATTCTGGTGAGATTATTGTGGATGGCTTGTTGTTATCACCCCAAACGGTTAATGAGCTGCGAAAAAAAGTTACCTATGTCAGTCAGGATGCCGATCTGCCTAAAGGAATTGTTAGTGAGGTTTTTAAGGAAGTCTTTTCTTTTCATGTCAACAGACAGCTTGGCTATCAGCAGGACCAGCTAAAAAAATGGCTGCAGCAGTTTTCGTTAACAGCCGATACGATTGACAAGCAAGTTGACGATCTGTCTGGTGGGGAAAGGCAGCGGTTGGCGATGATTATGGGACTGCTCTTAAACCGGGATATTTTTATTTTGGATGAAGTGACCACCGGTCTTGATGCGGGGCTAAAAGAAAAAACCCTTGGTCAGCTCTTGGCCATTGATAAAACGATGCTGATTATTTCTCATGATGAAGTATTCAAAGGACATACTATCAGGGAGGTAAAATGGTCATGAACGCACAGGACATAGTTTTCTACGCACCGTTTTTTCTGCTGATTTTTATTATTCCCATGCTTTACATTAATCAGCGAATGAGGATTAAGTTAAATAAACGCATTATCTACTCGCTGTTTCGCATGACTATCCAGCTGGTCATGGTTGGCTTTTTTCTGCAGTATATCTTCCTCTTCGATAACTTATGGATCAATACCGCCTATGTTTTGTTTATGATTGGAGTGGCAGCGATGACTACCATCAAAACCTGCAAGCTTGATTTCAAAAAACAGTTTTTGCCGATTCTGATAGGTTTTGGTCTGCCCAATTTTATCATGATCCTCTTTATCAATCAGTTTGTCATAGGCCTGTCCAATATTTTTGAAGCCCAATACTATATTCCTTTAATCGGAATGCTCTTGGGCAACAGTTTAAGCGGCAATATTATTGGCCTTAATACTTTTTATCAGGGGATTGATAAGAACCAACGTCAATACCAGTACCGTTTGGCCCTATCAGCTAACCAGTGGGAGGCCACCTTACCCTGGTATAAGGATGCTGTGGTGGGATCTTTAAATCCCATTATTGCCTCCACCGAGACGGTCGGTCTAGTTTCTTTGCCGGGGATGATGACTGGCCAAATTTTAGGTGGCTCCATGCCGATGACGGCCATCGTCTATCAGATTGTGATTATGGCGGCAATCCTGATCGTCCGTTATTTCAGTATTCATTTTTCTATTCTGCTAAGCCGCAAAGGCTCTTTTGACGGCTATGATCAGTTGAAAATTTAGTGTTGAGCAAAAAATTATTGTTGATGCTAAAATATCTGTCTTTTATCCATGCATAAGCGGTGTTAAAATAAGAGTGTTATCTTTTACAAAATTGGAGAGATTATGCCTTATAAAGATTTAACACCCGAATCAGTAATAGAATATATCAAAAAGTTCACCAAAATATTTTCGCCGGATGTGAAGCTTTCGGTTTATGAGATTGGCGAAGGTGAAGATGACGGCGATGGTTTTGTCAATCATGTTTACCGGGTCTGGGATGAGTCCGGCCATTCGGTGATAGTCAAACAAGCTAAGCCTTACTTGAAGGTTTTTGGTGAAGCGGCCAAACTGACTACCAGCCGCAATCAGCTGGAGGCGGAGATTATCAAACTGCGCACCGCCATCACGCCGGAGCATCTACCACAGATGTACTATACCGATCCGGAAAATAATCTCTTTATTTATGAAGACTGTGGCCGTCTCAAAATTATGCGATTCGAGCTGACTAAAGGGAAATCCTTTCCCAAGTTTCCCAAACAGATGGGGGCTTTTTTGGCCAAATCCAATTTTTATACATCGGAGATCTACCTTGACCAGATGGCCCATAAGGCACTGGAAGTCAAGTTTATGAACCCGGAAATGCGGGTCATTATGGAGTCGATTCTGTTCCTGCGAGATGTCTTTCTGGAAGATGCCGAACTGCCGCCGATGCCTGACCCGGATCCCCGCCATGTGGCAATGAGTGATCTGTTTTGGGAAAAAAGAGAAATCCGTGTGGAACTCTTAAAGCTTCGCGGTATTTTCATGCGCAAAAGTGAATGCCTAGTGCATGGAGATTTGCACACCTCCAATATTATGATCGATGAAGAAGAAATGAAGATTATTGACATGGAGTATCCCTTTATGGGCGCTTCATCCTCGGATACCGGTTATCTGGCAGGAAATCTGATTTATGAATATATTGCCTGGCATTACCATGAGGAAGGGACTAAAGAATCACGAAAAGCTTATCGCAAGGAGATGCTTTCCTATCTGAAAGGTATGCTTGAGGAATATATAAGTGTTTACTCTCAGTGCTGGGAAAAAGATGCCAAAGCGATTTATAAAGACTATACCGAGTATCGGGATTACCTTTTAAGTAATTATTTGAAGGAAAGCTGTGGTTTTGCCGGTTGTCAAATTGCCAGTCGGGTGGGTGCTTATGTAGCCTTGCCGGATTTTGATGTACTGGATGATTCTGGAAGAAATTGTGCCAGATGCTTATCATTGATCATCGCGGATGCCCTGATTATGAAACGGGAAAGTATTGAATCGGCAGACGATATTATTCATTTGATAAAAACCATCACCAAACGATATTTTAAAGTGATGAAATTATTGCAGGATAAAATAAATTAATAAAGCATGCAACCATCCGACTTTATTGGCCGTGATGGTTGTTTTTTATTGTCCCAAATCATAGGAAAAAGCTGTTTCAGTGTGTAGGCAAGCCCAGCACCGACCGATGACCTAGGGGTCGGACCCTTGGGTATCATATGCTGCTGCGGGGTCCTACTCTTGCTCAATTTGAAAACTCTAAAAATTAGTATTTTAAGCAGTTGTACGCCCCGATACAGCCAACTAAAAAGCCGCTTTTCGGTGATCAGGACATTAAAATAACTTTGTTTTTAGTTTGTAAAACTCTTGTTATGCCAGCGGCAACAAAAAAAATTTGCAAGATTAGCCTTTGATTATAAGGTCGCTTAAGGGGTAATAAAACAAAAAGGATGAGAAAATGGATGAAATTTGAATGGCGATGGGATGGTTCAATAAGTAACCTGAATTTTTCGAAATCAGAAAAGAAGGAGGTGTTAAAAGTGAAAAAATTATCGATTATGATGGTGATGATTATGATTGGTGCGGTCATTTTTATAGGTGCCAGCTGCTCCGCCAGCACAGCTAATATCAGCAATGCAGTTATGACCAGCGCTGTTGATGAAAATTCAGAACCTCTTGATGAAGTGAGCGAATTCCCTCTGGATGTTGATGTGTATGTGGCTGCTGAACTTCATAATGCGCCAGATGACACCACCATTACCTTTGTCTGGTATCAGGGCAATACAGTGTTTGATACCGTGTCAATTGGCAATGACGGTTACTCGGATGCGCCGCTGGTTGGCTATCTGCCGGCAGGGATGATCACTGAGCCCGGTGACTATTCGGTGGAAATTTACATTGATGATCGGGAAGAACCGGATACAGTAACATATTTTACCGTTGTATCAAACAATTCGACAGTATCGAGCAATACATCAACTGCTCAAATTACAAATGCAGTGACAACAACCGGGATTGACGAGAATTATTTGCCGGTTGATCATGTAACGCAGTTTCCGGTAAATACTACTGTATATGTGTCTGCAGAACTTCATAATGCGCCGGAGGATACTAATATTACCTTTGTCTGGTATTTTGAAGATGAGATAGCTGATTCCATAACGATTAATAATCAGGGCTACAGCGATGTACCGGTTTATACTTATCTGCCGGCTGAATATGTGCTGGTAACAGGAAATTACTCGGTTGAAATTTATATTGATGACCGAACCACTCCTGATTCGGTTTCGAATTTTACGATTGTTTAAAAGGTATTAAAAGCCGTCTGAAGATTGTTCAGGCGGCTTTTATCATGTTACTTATGAGGCTCGAAAAAATTCAATATGATACATGGTAAAGTATTTACTCTAATTGTACGCCAATTTATATGAAAACCTACGATATTTGGCACTATTTTGCGATAAGTAAGCTTCTCGAGAAATGGTTTTAAATCGGCTTTACAATACCGTTTAATTAAAATCATACGGTGTTTCCTGATAGACATAGTAATTAAGCCAATTTGAAAAGAGCAGATTGGCGTGACTGCGCCACCTGACGATGGGCGGCAGGGAGGGATCATCATGCTCAAAATAATTTTTTGGCACTTCAATGTTTTTTCCCTGAGCAATATCCCGGTCGTATTCAAGTTTTAAGGTCTCGGCATCGTACTCGCTGTGGCCAGTGACAAAGATCTGTCGGCCCTTTTGAGCGGTGACGACATAGACACCGGATTCATCAGAATCAGCCATAATGGAAAGATCGGGATGGGCTTCTATATCATGGCGTTTAATGCCAGTGTGACGGGAATGCGGAACATAAAAAATGTCGTCAAAGCCTCTAAAAAGCTTAACAAAGGAATGGTTGAGGGTGTGTTTAAAGACCCCGAACATCTTCTGTTCAAGTAGGTATTTTTCGATCCCGTAGTGATAGTAGAGACCGGCCTGAGCCCCCCAGCAGATATGCAGGGTTGAAAAAACATTTGTTTTGCTCCATTCCATGATTTCGGTCAGTTCATCCCAGTAATCCACTTCTTCAAAGGGAAGGGTTTCGATGGGGGCACCAGTGATGATCAAGCCGTCAAAATGCTGATGACGGACATCTTCAAAATAGGAATAGAAGCTATCCAGATGGTCTGCTGAGGTGTTCTTACTCGCGTGGGATTTAGTATGTAAGAGGCTGACCTCAATCTGCAAGGGTGTGTTGCCTAAAAGCCGTAACAGCTGGGTTTCGGTGGCGATTTTAGTGGGCATCAGGTTAAGAATCGCAATTTTTAGTGGCCGGATGTCCTGGTGAATTGCCCGCTCCAGATCCATGACAAAAATATTTTCGCCGGTCAGTATTCTGGAAGCAGGCAAATCATTAGGGATTTTAATCGGCATTTTAAGCCTCCCTTGCTGCTTTAAAGGCCTCTTCTAAATCAGCCAGCAAATCATCAATATGTTCCAGGCCAATAGACAGACGAATCATATCTTCGGTCACGCCGGCTTTAATCAAATCGTCTCCGGACAACTGCTGATGCGTGGTAGTGGCTGGATGAATCACTAAAGATTTGGCGTCGGCGACATTGGCCAAATGCGTAAACAGTTTTAGATTATCGATGAATTTTTTAGCCGCTTCGATCCCGCCTTTAATGCCAAAGGTAAAGATTGAACCAGGCCCTTTTTTAAAGTATTTCTGCGATAAGGCATAATAGGGGTTGTCGGCAAGCGCCGGATAGTTTACCCAGCTAACCTGAGCATGTTTTGAAAGAAAAGCGATAATTTTTTCGGTGTTTTCCAGGTGTCGATCCAGTCTTAAAGACAGGGTTTCCATTCCCTGCAGGAGTAAAAAGGAGTTAAAGGGACTGATGCAGGCTCCGGTATCTCTTAATAGCTGGACGCGGGCCTTGACAATATAGGCCGCTGCACCGATATCCTTGGAATAGGTGATGCCGTGGTAGCTTTCATCAGGGGTGGTTAACTCGGGAAAACGGCCGCTATTTTCCCAGTCGAAGCGTCCGCCGTCAACTAAAAGGCCGCCAATAGTGGTACCGTGACCGCCAATAAACTTGGTGGCTGAGTAAACCACGATATCAGCGCCAAAATCAAGGGGCTTAAAGAGATAAGGGGTAGCAAAGGTGTTGTCGACAATTAAAGGAATACCATGGGCATGGGCAATGGCAGCGACTTTTTCCACATCAACGATATTGATGGCCGGATTCCCCAGTGATTCAATATAGACGGCTTTGGTTTTGTCAGTGACAGCCGCTTCAAAATTCTGCGGATCATCCGGGTTGACAAAAGTTGTGTGAATCCCCAGACGGGGCAGGGTGGCGTTTAAAAGATTGTAGGTCCCGCCATAGAGGGTGGCGGCGGCAACCAGTTCATCTCCGCAGCCGGCGATATTTAAGATGGCGGCAGTGATGGCAGCTGATCCGGAAGCAAAAGCCAAAGCGCCTATTCCGCCTTCCAGCAGGTTGATGCGATCTTCCAGGACGGCACTGGTGGGATTCATGATCCGGGTATAAATGTTGCCGGGCTCTTCCAGTGAGAAAAGTTTTTGCGCATGGTCGCTGCTGTCAAAGGCATAAGAGCTGGTTTGATAAATTGGCACCGCTACTGACTTAGTAGTGGGATCAGGACTTTGTCCGCCGTGAAGTTGAATGGTTTCAAAATGCTGTGAGTTTTTCATTCGAGTTCTCCTTCTAAATTTCCTTAATAATATTATAACTGATTGAGATGCAGGTGTTCTAATTTTTTTTCGTGGAGCCGAAAATTACGACTGATAAGGACAACAGATTAAGTTTATAAATGAACTAGGCATTGATAAGGGAATATCTCAAGTAGTGATTACATACAATTCCTAGAGAAATTATATGTAATATATCATGAGTATCAATTCTTGTCAATTGGATTAATAAAATTTAGAGATTAGAGTTAGGTAATTAGAATGAGTTTGAAGCTGGGGGAGTCTGTTAAAATTGGAATATCACAAAAATATTCGTTGACACAAGCTTTTTAAAAGTCTATAATGAAAAAAAGTTTTATTTACAGATGGAGAGAATCATGGAAACTTTAAGAAGTAATGTACAATTTTATTACTTTAGCAACATCCAGAGCTATTGGTATGGCTTTGGTTATTTTGCGTGTAATAAAAAAGCATTACCCACGAAGTTTTCAAACCATGAAAAGTGATTGATACCATCAGTATTAATTAAGTTTATTTCAGGAGACTTCCTTGGGGGAGTCTCCTTTTTGTTTGTCTTCAGTGCACGGGAGATGGATGAAGATTTTAAATTTTGGAGGATCAAATGATTATTGTAGTAAAACCGGATGCAACTGAAGCAGAAGTAAAGAGGCTGATTGAGATGATTGAAAGTCAGAATTTAAGTGTGAACTACTCTAAAGGAACTGAGCGCACCGTTATTGGTTTGATAGGGGATACGGCGACTGCTGATCTGGAGAAAATTCAGACCAATCATATTGTCGATAAAGTTTTACGAGTTCAGGAACCCTACAAAAAAGCCAATCGCCTATTCCATCCCGATGACACGGTGATTGATGTGAAAGGCCGTAAAGTCGGGGAAGGTCATATTGCTATTATTGCCGGACCCTGCTCGGTGGAAAGCGAAGAACAGGTAGTCAGCATTGCAAAAAGCATCAAGGCCTCTGGCGCGACTTTCTTACGAGGCGGCGCTTTTAAACCCCGAACCTCGCCTTACTCTTTCCAGGGAATGGGTTACGAAGGATTGGAACTGTTAAAAATCGCCCGCCGCGAAACCGGCCTGCCCATTGTCAGTGAGCTTATGTCCTTAGAACAGCTACCAGCTTTTGAAGATGTTGATATCATCCAGGTGGGTGCCCGTAATATGCAGAACTTTATTCTCTTACGAGAACTGGGCAAAACCAATAAGCCAATCCTCTTAAAGCGCGGGATGTCAGCAACCATGAAAGAGTTTTTAATGTCGGCTGAGTACATCATGAAGGAAGGCAACGATAACGTTATCCTCTGCGAGCGAGGCATCAGAACTTTTGAAACTGCGACCCGTAACACTCTGGATTTAAGCGTGATTCCAGTCCTTAAGAAAAAAAGTCACTTACCGGTTATTATCGATCCCAGCCATGCCACGGGTCTTTCATGGACTGTTGAATCAATGACCAAAGCGGCAATCGCAGCGGGTGCCGACGGGGTTATGATCGAAGTTCACAATAATCCCGAAGAAGCCCTTTGCGATGGTGAACAGTCGATAACACCGGAACAATTTGACAAGATTATGAAAACGGTCAAAAAGTACGCGGAAATCGAAAACAAGGTGCTTTAATGAGAAAACGAGAAGAAACGGTCGTTGGCTTTATTGGCCTGGGACTTATGGGTGGCGCTTTGGCCATGGGTCTCGGGAAAATGGGCTTTAAGAAAATTATGGGCTATGATATCAAAGAGTCGGTGATAAAAAAAGCGATTGCTGATAAAGTGATTGCTGACGGCGCCTGGGAGTCGGTGGGGCTGGTCAAGATGCTGACAGAATGTGATCTGGTTTTTATCTGCCTGACCCCTATGGATGCCCTGGGTTTTCTGGCGCTTTATATGGAAGACTTTAAGACAGGCGCTTTGATAACCGATATTACCGGGGTTAAAGAGGTGATTTTCAGAAATCTGGGAAAACTTTTACGGACCGATATCGATTATGTGCCCGGTCATCCCATGGCTGGCAGTGAAAAGGAAGGCTATGGTGGTGCGACGGATTCGATTTTCGTCAACCGCAATTATATTTTAACTCCCCGTCCCGAAAACCAGCCCGACAATATTGCTTTCTTAAAAGAAATTATTACTGACCTGGGCTTTAATCATATCGTCGAAACAACCTGCCAAATCCACGATGAAAAGATCGCCTTCACCTCTCAGCTCTGCCATGTAATTGCGGCGGCTCTGGTGGATTGCGAAGATGATTTAAGCATCACTGGTTTTGAAGGCGGCAGTTTTGGGGACCTGACCCGAATTGCCATGATTAATGCACCGATGTGGACAGAACTTTTTATGTGCAACCGAAAAAATCTGCTTGAACAGATTGAAAAATTTGAAAAGAGCTTGGATACTATGAAAAGTATGATTGCTGAAGATGAAGAAAAAGAACTGATCGCGCGTCTTCAGTCAGTTCGTGAAAAACGTACTGAAATGGGCAATATCCGCGAAGCTAAATTAAAAAAACCTGAAGCTAAATAGCCTCAGGTTTTTTTGTTAGTTGGCCAATGACATTTAGTCGGCCACCAAAATGTTTTTGCAAATGCGCAAGCCCATTCTCTTTGACGCTGGCAATTAGGGTGGTTGCCGGGCCGCAAGATTTTTTTAAATCTAAAGCGTCGGTCAAACTAGAGAGCTGCAGCTGATAAATGGCAGTCAGGTTTTGGGCTTCATACAAAATACCCTTGGAGCCACAGGGAACCACTTCATTAACCAGGTCACAGCTGGTAAGAAAAGCGAGGTCAGGGTAGGCGGCAATTTCGGTGTCATTTTCCAGAACCACTTCGTTGCCGACCTTGGGTTTACCGATGCAGACGATCAGATCGCCTGCTTGTGAAGGGCTTAAGTTAAGCTCTTGGGTAGTACCTATAATGGTAATGCCAAAACCAGTCATGACGGTTTTAAAGTTTTCTTCGGTTGAACCGTTAATTAAAAGCTCCGGCAGGCCGGCGCGTTTAAGTTCTTCATGAATGCCATCAATCAGATGTTTGCCGGTGGGTTCCATTTCATTGCAGATGGTGTTGGCAAGACCGATAATCTGACAACCGCAGGCCAGGAGCTCAAAGAGGCAGACCCGGGTGGCAAAAATAGAAACGTATTTGGTGGGGACATGAAGTTCATCTTCCTGTTTCTCACCGACGCCGGCGCTACTGTCGCAGGCAGTTACAAGCAGTCTGTCCGGCAGCTCGATGACAGATAAATCGCGGTACAGATAGGTCTTCATAAGCTTCTGTTTCAACTGGCTTTTGAAGCATCCAGATCCAATTGGGCTTTTAAAGAAGTCGGGATGGCTCTAAAAACCACGGCGGCGACGGCGGCATTAATTCCGCCAACCAGTGCCAGTGGTATCATCATCCCAATAACGCCAGCCCAGGTCAGCATGGGAACCAGTAAAGGTGCGCAGAGCAAAGACAGGATCGGGCCGTTAAAGAGTGCGGCTACCAGAACTGAAATAATTAGGCCGATATTGGTCTGATTGCGTTTGTTAAATAGGTTGAAAATAAACCAGGTGGCTACCATGGTTACCCCCATCCCGATCCCGATCAGAACGTGTACCGGGAAGGTATAAGGAAAGCCGGAGGTGGCGGAGGTCAGCAGATGACCGGCAAAGCCGATGATGGCACCGTAAACAGGTCCCAGTAAAAAGGTGCCTAAAAATGCCGGCAGTGAATCAAAGGCAATGGTGCCAAAAACTTTGAGTTGAGCGCCGATAAAAGATAAGGCGATTAACAGGGCGGTGAATACCAGTTGCTTGGTTGAGATTTTCATAATAGTCTCCTTTAATAGATTGAATTTTGTAGACAAAGTTATTTGCTATGCTTGTTCTAACTGTGCAGAGGTGAAAATAAGCCGTGTACTCGGTTATGCTGTGCACAACCTCGTCGCGGGCTAAGACCTATAAAGCTAGTAAACTTGAACTGATCTTGTAAGCAAAAACTTGCTTTCAATCACAGTTTGAATTGACTGTCTTCGCACGGCTTTATTTATCGCGCAAAAAAGTCCACACCTATAAGAGATGTGAACTTTACCTTCGTCCATAATCGATACAGTTCTGGCAGGTCTCCTGAGTCAGCTTCATCACCATTTGTCCCTTCCCTTGCGGTGGTTTTGACAATGGCTCCGGCAATACAGTGGTGGGTCCCTACAGGAATGAAACCTGTTTCCCTATTCTCCTTAAAAAAGGCACCAGAAAAGTGTTGATAAATTGAGGAAATAATAACATATACAGTGGATAAAGTCAATTTAATTTGCCGTAAACGATACAAATGATCAACAAATGGCTGGGATTTGTTGATAACCTGTTGATAAACAACTGTTTCAGTGGATAACTTCTATTTTTCTGGGGAAAAACTGTTAATATTGACGCTGATATAGTCTCATGCTGGTTAAAATTTATCAATTGTAGCGGTTGTGCTGGAGACGCGGACTGTGTTAAAATGCTATTCAGAAATTTGAAAGAGGAGACCCTTAATTGATATTAATGATTGATAATTATGATTCATTTACATACAATCTTGTCCAGTACATCGAGTGTTTAAATGAAGAGGTTCAGGTCAGAAGAAATGACATGGTGACCGTCGCAGAAATCAGGGACTTAAAGCCGGATATGATTGTCCTGTCGCCAGGGCCATGTACTCCGAATGAATCGGGAGTATGTCTGGAGGTTGTTAAGGCCTTTGCCGGACAGATCCCGATTTTGGGGATCTGTCTGGGGCATCAGATCATTGGCCAGGCATTTGGTGGCAGGATCGTTAAGGCGATGGAACCGGTGCATGGCAAAGTGCATGCAATTACCCATGATAATCAGGGTGTCTTTAAAGAGCTTAATCATCCGCTTAATGTCACCCGTTACCATTCTTTAGTGGTGGAAGAAGAAAGCCTGCCGAATTGTTTTGAAGTGACGGCTCGTAGTAAAGAGGGGGAAATTATGGGAATGCGGCATCGGAATTTTCTCATTGAAAGTGTTCAGTTTCATCCTGAGGCGATCCTAACGGAAATGGGAATGGAACTGCTGGGAAACTTTAAACAGCGGGTGAAGGGGATCCAATGATCATAGAAGAAATAAAAAGTAATTTGACAAGTTTTGAGCTTTTTCAGGGCTTTCGTGATGAATCTTACAGTTTTTTTTTGGACAGTGGGATTGATGCTGATGGTCTGGGTCAGTATTCCTTCATGGGCGCTAATCCTTTTCTGACTTTTTCAAGTAAAGATGATGAAATCGATATTAATGATGATGGGACGATAAAAAAATCAAAAGGCAACCCTTTTGATGAGCTGAATAAGCTGATGGCTGAAAATCATCGTGAATATGAATCTGACTTTCCTTTTGTTGGTGGGGCGGTCGGCTATTTTGGCTATGATCTTTGCCATCATACCGAAAGAATTCCGCGAACAGCAGTAGATGATGTTAAAATTCCTGATTGTTTTATGGGTTTCTATGATGGTATTATTATAGTAGATCATCAAAATGACAAGACATATCTGGCGGCCTTGGGAATCAGAGAAAAGGCGGAAAAGCTAGTTGCCGGTCTTAAAAAAAATGTGGCATTGGCACAGGCATACGCAAAAGAAGATAAACCATTATTTTCAATTAATGAGGAACACGTATTTCGTGGTAATTTTGCCAAAGAAGGTTACATGGATGCCCTGGATGCCATCCATGAGTATATCCGCGCCGGAGATATTTACCAAACTAATCTGACCCAGCGTTTTCAGTGTCAATTGCAGCTGGTACCGCTGGAACTATATGGCCTTCTGCGCAAGATCAATCCTGCGCCCTTTGCCTCTTACCTGGATTTTGGGCAGGGACAGATTGTCAGCTCTTCGCCGGAACGTTTTATCCAGGTTAAAGGTCGGGCTATCGAAACCCGACCCATTAAAGGCACCATGCCCCGAGGGAAAAATCCACAGGAAGACGCGGCGAATAAAAAAAACCTGGAGAACAGCGAGAAGGATAAGGCAGAACTGTTAATGATTGTGGATTTACAGCGTAATGATGTAGGAAAAATCTGCAAATCGGGAACGGTGAAAGTGCCGGAACTTTATAAACTGGAAACCTACGAAACCGTTTTTCATCTGGTTTCTACGGTAACAGGGGAATTAAAGGATGATATCTCACCGGTTGACTGTGTCCGAGCGACCTTCCCGGGAGGCTCAATCACCGGGGCACCGAAAATCCGGGCCATGGAGATTATCGATGAACTGGAGCCGACCCAGCGAAATATTTATACCGGGTCTATCGGCTATCTGGGCTTTAACGGTGATCTGGATCTGAATATTGTGATACGAACCATCGTCTGTAAGGATGGGGAAGGTTATTTTCAGGTTGGCGGTGGTATTGTCTGGGATTCAGACAATCAGCTGGAATATGAGGAGACCTATCATAAAGGAAAAGCTTTGTTTGAGGCATTAAAATATAAAAAGGGGTGAAAAGACATTCATTATTTAAGCATTAACGGTGATGTGGTGGAAAGAGGTTTTGTTGAGGCTGATCCCGGCTATCTCTATGGCTATGGCCTCTTTGAAACGATAAACGTCCAGAAGGGCAAGATGGATTTTTATCAGGAACATATGGAACGTCTGATTAAAAGCAGCCGCAAAATTGGCCTTAATTTCAAAAGAGATCCCTTTAAAATAGAAGAGGACTGTAACCGGCTGATTCGAGCTAATCGGATGAAAACCGGGGGCTTGCGGATCACCTTCAGCAAAGGGAAAAGGCGCAACAATCTCTTTATTACGGCCCGGGAAAACCCGTACGACAATGAAATGGCGAGAAAGGGGATTGTTCTGACCGTCTCCTCCTACAGGCGCAATGAAGACAGTCTTTTAGTGTCGGTGAAATCAGACAATTATCTGGAAAATTTGCTGCACTTAAACCGGGCTCAGGACCGCGGTTTTAATGAGGTGATTTTTCTCAACAGCAAAGGACAGTTGGCGGAAGGCAGTATTTCAAACTTGTTTTTTATTAAAGATAATGTGGTTTATACGCCAGCCGATGATTGCGGCCTGCTGCCGGGTATTATGCGGCAAAAGGTGGTGGATCTTTTAAACGAAAATACTATTAACTGTCAAAAGGGGCATTACAGCCTTGATGAGCTGCTGGCCGCTGACGAAGTCTTTGTCACCAATTCGCTGATGGAAGTCATGCCGGTGAACAGGATTGATGACCGGGCATTTAAGGTTGGCCTTGATACCAGCCTGGCCCGGATCAGAACGCTATATTATCGCAAGTGGAACGAAAATTTATAAGCGCGTGCACCTGGGTGGTGCGCGGCTTTTTTATAGTTTGGACAAATCCAATTTGTCAGGGTGCATCTGAATAGAAGCTGTAATGATTGAAGAAATAGTCTTTTTATGGTAGCATGGCAAAAAGAGCAAAAGGAGATTGTTATGGCACAGGAAATTAATAAAGAAACGGCCCTTAAGCTGTTAAAAGAATATAATGAAACAGAATCTCTGGTCAACCATGGTCTGGCGGTTTCGGGAGTGATGCGCCACTTTGCTGAACTGGAAGGAGAAGATCCTGATTACTGGGAAGTGGTGGGGCTTTTACACGACCTTGATTATGAAAAATATCCCCAAGAGCATTGTGTAAAAGTGGTGGAGATTTTAAACGACAATGGTTTTGAAGCGTCTTTTATTAACAGCGTTGTCAGCCATGGTTACGGCATCTGCTCCGAGGTGGAACCGCTTCATCAGATGGAGAAAATTTTATATGCCACCGACGAGTTAACCGGCCTGATTACCGCCTGCGCCTATATGCGCCCTTCCAAAAGCGTTAACGATCTGGAGCTTAAATCGGTCAAGAAAAAATTCAAAACCCAGAGCTTTGCCGCTGGCGTCAACCGGGAAATTGTGAGCAAAGGCGCCGAGATGGCGGGCTATTCATTAGATGATCTGATGACTCAGACAATTCTGGGCATGCGAAAAATTGCCGATGAAATCGGATTGGGCAGAAATGATTAAAATCCCCAGGCCGGTCACTGAAATTTTTAACCGGCTGAATGAAAATGGTTTTGAAGCCTATCTGGTAGGTGGCTGTGTTAGGGATTACTTGCGCGGTCAGACCCCGGAGGATTTTGATATGACCACCGATGCCAGGCCGGATCAGATTAAGGATTGTTTTAAAAATGAACGGGTCCTCGAGACCGGTCTTAAGCACGGAACCCTGACTGTTTTAATAGAGGGGCTGGCAGTAGAGATCACCACCCACCGGACTGAAGGCCAATATTCTGATTCCCGTCATCCGGATACGGTTTTTTTTACCCAGGATCTGTGTGATGATCTGAAACGGCGGGATTTTACCATGAATGCCCTGGCCTATCATCCTAAAAAGGGGATTGTTGACTGCTTTGAGGGTCTTGATGATATAAAAAATCAGGTCATTCGAAGCGTTGGCGATCCTAACCGTCGTTTTCAGGAAGATGCTCTGCGGATTTTACGTGGCCTGCGTTTTTCCGCGGTGCTGGGATTTACCATTGCAGAAAAGACTTTTTTAGCCATGCGGGAACAGGCAATTTTGCTGAAACGAATTTCAGCCGAGCGTATTTATCAGGAATTGGATAAGCTTTTACTTGGTGAAAATATCAGAAAAATTCTAATCGATGGGGTTGATATTCTGGGGGTGGTTATCCCGGAACTGTTGCCGCTCAAAGGTTACAATCAGAAAAATCCCCATCACTGTTATGATCTTTTAAGCCATACCGCGGTTAGTGTGGCGGCGGCGCCGCAGGTTTCCGAACTTAAATGGGTTATGCTTTTTCATGATCTGGGTAAACCGGCCTGTGCATCAGTTGACCAGGATGGCATTGGGCATTTCTACGGCCACAGCAATGTCTCTGAAGAAATTGCCCGCAGGCGTTTAAACGCCTTGCGCCTGCCCAAGGAAAAAATCAAAAAAATCTGTCTTCTGATAAAATACCACGATGCGATAATTGAAAAGGATCAACGGCTTCTAAAACGCTGGCTTAACCGTCTGGGAGAAGAAACCTTCAGGCTGCTTTTGGCGGTTAAACGGGCTGACTGTAAGGCACAAGACCGGTCCTGTCATTATCGTCTTGAAGAAATTGATATGATTGAAAAAGTGATCGATCAGCTAATTGCTGAGCAGGCCTGTTTTTCCTTAAAAGATCTGGCAGTTGATGGCAATGATTTGATTGCGGCGGGGCTGGAAAAGGGGCCGGCGGTTGGAAATACCTTAAAAATGCTATTAAAAGCGGTAATGGAAGAAGGCTTGGTAAATGAAAAGGAAGCCTTGTTGAAGTTTTTTGCAGAAGGAGAAGATAATGTTAATTGACAGTCATGCCCATATCGATGATGAAAAATTTGATGAAGATCGCGAGATGGTGATTCAAAGAGCGGTGAACTCCGGGGTTGAGAAAATCGTTAACCCGGGTGCTGATGAAGCGTCCAGTCGGCGGGCTGTTTTGCTGTCGGAAAAACACGCATGTATTTATGCGGCGGTGGGAATTCACCCCCACGATGCCAAAACTTATGATGATGAGATTCATGATCATATGCTCAAAGACTGGGCGAAAAAAGATAAGGTTGTCGCCATCGGTGAGATCGGCTTGGATTATCATTATGACCTATCGCCACGGGATGTCCAAAAGACCGTCTTTATCAAACAGATTGAGTTGGCCAAAGCAGTCGATTTGCCAATAATTATCCATAATCGCGAATCCATGGCCGATATGGAGGCGATCCTGAAAGACCATTTTTCCCCGGCGAGCGGTGGTGTCATGCACAGCTACAGCGGCTCGGTGGAGATGGCCAAAGTTTTTCTGGATCTGGGACTCTATCTTTCCATTTCCGGCCCGTTAACCTTTAAAAATGCCCGCAAGCTGCCCGATGTGGTGAAAATGCTGCCTCTGGACAGAATGCTGGTGGAAACTGACAGCCCTTATCTGACCCCTACGCCTCATCGAGGCAAACGCAATGAACCAGGTTACGTGCGGCTGGTGGCTGCAGAGGTAGCGCGGCTTAAAGGAATGGCGCTGGAAGAGATCGAAGAAATCACAGCCCAAAATACCATACAGCTGTTTAACTTGAAATAATGATAAAGAGTAAGGGAAAGAGAATTGGTATAATTTTTTATTTCCCCCTTGACATTGATAAGGAATTTGTGTAGAATATTCGAGTAGCTGTTTTGCAGGGGTATCGCCAAGCGGTAAGGCAATGGACTCTGACTCCATCACTCTCAGGTTCGAATCCTGATACCCCTGCCATTATTTAAGAAATCTGGCCGTTGGCAAGATTTGCGACTTTAGCATTAGCTGAAAGAGGTTGTAAATGTTGCTGACGGCTTTTTATTATATAAAAATCAGGAGTAATCAATGAGTGAAGTAAGCGTATTTGATGTATTTGAATATCTGCCGGGTATCAACTGTAAAAATTGCGGCGAGAACAATTGCATGGCTTTTGCTGAGAAATTGTTAAAAGGCCAAAAGACGCTGGAAGGCTGTGCTCCCCTGCGTGAGGATACTTATAGCGAAAGAAAAAAGCAACTAATGGAAATATTAAAGATATAAATCGTCTTCGCAGGCTGAAGTCTGAGTTGGGTAGAATGCTTGAGCATCGACAATTGACTTTGGGTTGGAGCGGGGTTAAGGCATAGGCTTTGGAAGGTTGTTCTTGAGATTTTTGGGGTTTTCGATTATAATGAAAACGATAGATCACAGTAATTAGTAAGCGCGATGAGTCTGAAAGGGTGGATATAAATATGGCTAAACCAAGAAATGATATCGAAGTAAAAGAACGAATTTATCAGGCTGCAAAAACCCTGTTTCTTGAACTGGGGTATAAAAAAACCACCTATCGGGAAATAGCAGATATGGTTAATGCTAATGGTGGTCTGATCACCTATTACTATGGTTCAAAAAGCAAACTGGGTTTGATGGTTTATAATGAGTACATGAAGCAGATCAAGGAACTGGTGAGGCAGCAGTTTGAAAATAAAAATATTGAGTACGACCTCTTGATTGCTACAGCTACCGAAATTCGTGTGCATGGTCGCCTGATGTTAACCAATCGGAACTTGCGGCAGTTCTATACCGATCTTTTGTCCGAAAATATTTTATACAAGGGCACAGCAGTGGCAGTTGACTATTTCCGCATTCTGGTGGAAAAGTATGGTGAAAAAATGCCGGAGTATAAAATGAAGCTTTTAACCTACGGCAATTTTGGTTTCCAGCAGGGGATTTCGCTGGCACGGGAAATTGGCGAAATCGATTGTTCGTCAAAAGAGTTTGATGAAGCCAATATTGAAGTTTTTTTACTTCTGCTCGGGATTGACAGCAAAAAAGTGAAAGAAGTGCTGGAAGTCTCAACAAAGCTGGAAAATGAAATGCCTGAAATCCTTGTCAAAAAAGGTTTTGAGTTGAGCGTAATACCAGGATAAAAGATAACATAAACATGCTTAAAAGAAACGATAACCGTGGCTTCACTCTTATCGTTTTTTTATTTACAAAAATGTCAGGGAGAAGTGGATGACTAGAAATATTTTGTATTTATTGGATGTCAGGCCCTTATTTAAAAAAGATAAATTTGATTCATGTTTTAAAGAACTCGATCTGGAGAGACGGCAGAAAGTAAACCGGTTAAAAAGCATCGAGGCAAAAGCACTTTCTTTGGGTGCCGGACTCTTATTGAAAAAAGCCACGCAGATCCATTTTCAAGCTGAAGGCTGGCCGGAAATGATTTTGAGTGACTGTGGCAAACCAATGTTTGCAGGGGCGGATAACTTTTTTTTCAACTTATCTCACTCAGGCCATTTAGCGGCCTGCGGAGTGGGACCCAAACCATTGGGTGTGGATGTGCAAAAGATTAGTCAGGCGCGCATATCTTTGGCCGAGAAATTTTTTCATCAAGAGGAAAGTGCCTTTCTTAAAAGCCTGCCAGAAAATCAACGGGATAACGGTTTTTCACAGATCTGGGCAGCCAAAGAAAGCTATATTAAGTATCAGGGCAGCGGTCTGGGTTTTCCGCTTAATGCCTTTTTTATTGAATTTATGGTAAAATCAGACAGATGGGAAGCTGTAAACTGCAGCCAACCCGGCGTCTATTTTAAAAACTATCCGCTTCTGGATGATTATGCGGTCTGGTTTTGTTCCGAGTACAACAGCTTTGAAGAAACAGCTGTTTGGCTCGAAGTTTAATTATATGGGAGGTGTCTGGCAGTGGATGAGAAAAAGAAGGAAACACTCTGGACGATTTTTGCAACTTTTTTTAAAATCGGGATCTTTACTTTTGGCGGCGGTTACGCCATGATCTCTTTAATTGAATATGAAATGGTAGAACGGCATGGCTGGATCGACAGTGAAGATATTGTCGATATGATTGCCATTGCTGAGGCGACCCCGGGGGTAATTGCGGTTAATACGGCAACCTTTGTCGGTTATAAGATCGGCGGCGGACTGCTGGGATCCATTGCGGCAACTATTGGTGTGGTGATGCCATCCCTCCTGATTATTTCAGTGATAGCCACTTTCTTTGAGTCTTTTCAAAAGCTTTTATGGGTCGGTTACGCTTTTCAGGGGATTCGCGCCGGGATTATTGTTCTGGTTCTGGGGGCAGCGATTAAGTTGGGTCGAAAAGGTGACTATAATTGGCTGACGATATTGACCCTGATTGCCGCCTTTGCACTGGCGGTTTTTACCGATCTGAACGTTATTTTTCTGATTATCGGTGGCGGGGCAATTGGCATTTTACGTCAGCTATATCTAAATAAACAGATAATTCAAGACGATAAGGATAATCATGATCTACATTAACTTATTTATTACATTTTTTAAAATTGGCCTGTTTACTATCGGCGGCGGCTATGCCATGATTCCATTAATTCAGCAGGAGGTGCTGGGCAATGGCTGGCTGACCATGACGGAATTTGTCAACTTTCTGGCCGTTGCCGAATCCACTCCCGGTTCTTTTGCAGTCAATATTGCCACCTTTATCGGTATGGAACTGGGCGGCATTTTAGGTGCCATCGTAACGACTACGGCGGTGGTTTTGCCTTCTTTAATTATTATTGTCCTGATTGCTAAGTTGTTTACCGGTTTTCAGGATAATAAATGGGTTAAGGGTGCCCTGTATGGGATTCGACCGGTGGTGATCGCCCTGATCGCTTCGGCAGTTGTGAGCCTGATGCTAAAAGGACTATTTTTGGAGGGCGCACAGATGACCAGCCTGCAAACAATTTTTGCAGCCCTGCAGTTGAAAGAAGTTTTAATTTTCGTCATCACCAGTATTGCCTATTTTAAATTTAAGCTTCATCCAATTCAGCTGGTGCTTTTATCAGGTGGATTAGGTGTCATCTTATTTGGCATGCTTCCAACATTTTTTTAAGAAACTTTAAATGTCTGCACTTCGACACAGAAGCGTCACAAATCTTTGCTAAAATTTCCTAAAGATTGGAAGGAGATAGTAAGATGACAATTCTGTTAAATGTTGTAACTGCCTGGACCTCAGTCATTCTGGCAGTGCTTTTATCGGTTGTTTATATATTAAGACTAGCTAATAAGGGAAAGGATACTTTTATCGGCAGACTTAACCGGAAATTACGAAATATTCACAAGCCAATGGGGATACTATTTGTGATCACGGCTTGTATTCACGGTTTTTTTTCATCGGGAGCGATTTTATCTTTTAATTTTGGGACACTCTGTATGGTAATGGGGATTCTTTTGGGGCTGACTTACTGGCTTCGCAAGGCTTACAAAGGAAAGTGCTCATGGTGTAAACCGCATCGGATTTTAACAGCTGTTTTACTGGTTTTTCTGGGAATTCATCTCTGGGAAGTGGGTGGCATTATGGGGCCACAGGCTTTTATGACGGCATTTGCCAGAGAGCTGGAAACGAACGTGGCCTGGGTTTACGGCAGTGAAAGTGATCAGCAGATTTCAGCTGAGGCGATAGCGACAGAGACAGAAAGTAATAATTCAGATACGGCAGCTCAGTCAGACACAACAGTTGATGAAGAGGTGGCCGCGGTTAATCAGAACTTACTGCTGGGAACGGCGGATATACAAGATGGCACTTATACGGGTGTTGCTGACGGTTATGGCCCTGACCTGACGGTATCGGTGACGGTCAGTGACAATCAGATTACCGCGGTTACCGTGGTTTCACATAATGAAAATAATGAGAAATATTATGGCCGGGCCATTGATGCTGTGCCTGCCGAAATTGTCGCCAATCAGACACCCTATGTGGATGCCATCTCAGGAGCTACCTACACTTCAAAAGGGATTATGAACGCTGTTGTTGATGCCCTGGAGCAGGGGCTTATTTCTGGTAGTATTTAGCTTAGACAAAAGATGTTTTCGCTGTTGAAGTAAATATTTACAGCGGCAAAACACAATTTGGAGGGTAAAGCGGGACGCAAACCTTGACAAAAGAAGCGTAAACCGGTAAGATTAAACTGACATAAAAATAAAAGTGTTACTGAACGGAGACATTAACCAGGAATCAGAAGAACGTTCTGATTTGGTTAGTGTCTTTTTTAAATAGTTGGGAGGGTTTAAGATGCCGAAAATATCTGAAATTACTTTGATCCGACACTGCAACACGCCGACGCTGACGATCCGTAAAGAGACGACTATTGCTGAACTGCCGCAGCATATTGGCGCCTGTTATGGAAAGATTACGGCTTACCTGAAAGAAAATGATGCGCAAATTGCTGATATCCCTTTTGTTTTATACCATAATTTCGATTTCAAAAAGATGGATGTGGAAATTGGTTTTCCGGTCGTCAAAAAGATTAAGGGAGAAGGCGAAATTAGGGCTTCGGCAATCCCAGAACAGGATATGATTTTTTGCATGTATCAGGGGGCTTACAATAAAATCGAACCTACTTATAAGGCCATGTATCAGTGGGCGGTTGACCATGGACTTGAAGTGGAAGAAAAGGTTTATGAGTTCTACTACAATGGCCTGGAGGTGGAAGAAGATCTGCTGTTAACGAAGATCCTGATGCCGGTTAAAAATGCCTGAAAGTGAGTTTGCGGTAGACGAATACGGTTAAATCCTTTAAAATAAGATGAAGTGAAAATTCTACTGGGGGAAAAAATGATCGCATATCGAAAAGAACTGCATTTTAATCTGCCATCGCGCAGAGGGCTGGTTAATATTACTGATGATGTTAGAAACGCTTTGAAAGAAAGCGGAATCAGCGAGGGTATGATTCTGGTCAATGCCATGAACATCACGGCCAGTGTTTTTATTAACGATGATGAGGGTGGCCTGCATCATGACTATGAAGTGTGGCTGGAAAAACTGGCACCGGAAAAGCCATACAGCCAGTACCGCCATAATGGGTTTGAAGACAATGCCGACGCTCACCTGAAACGAACCATTATGGGCAGAGAAACGGTCGTAGCTGTGACCGAAGGAAAACTTGATTTCGGAACCTGGGAACAGATTTTTTATTTTGAATTTGACGGAAAAAGAGATAAACGGGTGCTGATCAAAATTATCGGTGAATAAAAAGCGGGTTGCCCCGCTTTTTTTATTCGTCGCCGACGCAGCCCTGGGGGAATTCCGGGGAGCAAACTGTTTCCTGATAGTCGATGTCATCGAGCTGGGCTTGCCATAAGCCGTGGATATCGCAGTAAGCGTAAACCGCTATCACATCAAGGGGATCGATATTAAAGCTGGCTTCGGGTTTATCTTGCGGGGTTAGCTGAATAAAACTGCCGCCTTTTCTGGTTTTGACAAAGATCCATAGAATTGAGTGGTCGGTGGTCATCGGATGAGGGACTTTACCCACTTTTACGGTGATTTCGCCGTCCTTATGGGTGACGATCGGGATGTGCTTTTCCTTTGATGCTTCAATGGTGTTGGCGGCCAGTTCGGTCATGTTATGGTTGCAGTATTGTGAAATCGTGCCGTGCAGTTCCAACAGGACACCAGTGCAGTCGTTGCACTGAAAAAGACTGGATTCATTCATGGAGGGCCTCCTTTGGCGAGAAAAATTTTCAATTAAAAGCAATCGTGAATAACAAGCAGCTAAACAATTAATTTAGACTTTATGTAGATACCCGGATTTAGGGAAAATATAGATCAGCAGGCAGATTTTAACGAAAGACAAAGTAATTTTAAATACCTGAGCAGAGACATTTGGCTTTTGGGTTGTGCTCCAGGGTGGCAGACTCTCTAACTTGAAACGGATATGTTTATACTAAGATCAGCCGGCAAATTTCCTTAAAGGATTTGAAATAAACTTGTTTTTATCAGACGATTACGTTATAATACATTAGTCGTGCTAGATGGAGAGTTAGCGGTGCTTTGTAACCTGCAATCCGCTACAGCAGGATTGAATTCCCCATGGAGGCTTCAGATTTTGAGGTCTGCCGAAGGCAAGTGGTGTTGACAGTTGGACCCTTCGCAATAGAAACTTATGAACCCCGTCAGGTCAGGAATGAAGCAGCGGTAAGTAAGACCTTTTATGTGCCGGAGGATACTCTGACTCGAGCAAACGACCGACGTAACGCTTGGAGGCTGATTGTCGAAGTGGGGTGCACGACAAAACATTTCTTAAACAATACCAAACTTTTGTTGGTATTTTTTTTATGTCTTCAACAGATAAAAAAAAGCTGTCCTTCAATAAATATTTGAGATTGTCTGTATTTTGTCAAAATATGTTGCTATAATGATTTTAATTCGATGCGATTAATTTTATTGAAAGAATTTACAGAAATTTATGAATAGAGAGGAAAACCCATGCGATTTTTTCAAGTAAAGCCGGCGATATATTATGGGGAGGATTCCCTGAAGCGCGTTCAGGAGGGCAACTACAAAAACGTTTGTATTGCCACCGATCAGGGGATGGTAAAATTCGGGATACTTAAGATGGTCACAGATTTACTGGACGAGAAGGGGATCAGTTACCACGTTTTTTCCGATATTGAGTCTGATCCGTCCACAGAAATTGTAGAAAAAGGTCTGATGCATATTATTATGAATAAACCGGATGCCTTGATTGCCATCGGCGGGGGGTCGGTTATTGATGCGGCCAAAGCAATTATTTTTTATTGCGTTAATTTCAAAAAGATTTTTTTTGAAGACCGTTATGTTCATAAGCCGGAGTTTATTGCAATTCCCACCACGGCTGGAACCGGCTCGGAAGTGACCGAGTATGCTGTTATCACGGATAAAAAGAATAATACCAAGATTCCTTTAACCGATATTTTAATGATGCCGGATACCGCTATTCTCGATCCGAAGCTGATCGAAAGCGTACCGGCGGGAGCAACTGCGGCGACTGGGATGGACGTTCTGACCCATGCGATTGAGGCCTTTATTTCCACCAATAATAATCCTTTTTCCCGTTGCTATGCCAGCAAGGCAGTGGAACTGGTTTTTAAAAGCTTATATGAAAGTTATGAACATGGCTCTAATCTGGTGGCTAAATCCAGTATGCAGATAGCCTCCTGTATGGCCGGAATCGCCTTTAACAGTGCCGGACTGGGGATCACCCACAGTATCGCTCATGCCTTTGGCGCCAGTTTTCATTTGCCGCACGGTTTAGCCAATGCCATTGTGTTGCCTTATGTGCTTAAATTTAACGGTCAGGAAGGCCGGGTTGAACATCTTTATCAGCGACTCTTGAGTGCTGCCGGTATTTTAAATGTGTCTGGTGATGCGACTGAAACCATGTACAACAGCGTTGTGGCACTGAGCCAGTCTTTAAAGATTCCAGCTTGTCTGAAAGATGCTGGTGTTAGTGAGGAAGCTTATCTGGCTGACCGGGAAGCCATGCTTGAAAAAGCCTTGGCCGATGTGTGCACTACCACCAATCCTCGGACGGTCGGCTTTGAGGAAATGAAAAAAGTAATGGATCAGGCTTATTACGGTGAATAAGTAAGTTTGAAAAATTAAAAAAGAAATTCAGAGCATTTTATAATGGATTAAAAAACCATATGAAATGCTCTTTTTTGTGCTCTTGATAAAGCTGGACTTGCGGGATATAATGAAAGAAATTTTTAGATCTGGAAAATGCATGAAAAATTACAGTGATTTTAAAGAAAAATATCATATCAGTTTAAATAAACAGCAGGAAGAAGCTTTGCTGGCCAAAGAAGGCCAGACCCTTTTGCTGGCAGTGCCGGGCAGCGGTAAAACAACAGTGATCATTAACCGGATTGCCTACCTGATCCAGGTTGAAAAGGTGGAGCCGTCGGCAATTTTGGCATTGACCTTCAGCCGTATGGGGGCTCGTGACCTTAAGAATCGTTATGTCAGTGCCTTTGGTCAAGATGATATTCATTTTTCAACCATCCATTCTTTTTCTTTGTCAGTCATTAGGGCCTATGAGCGACAGTATCATAAACGAGCTTTTGAGGTGCTGGCCAACGTAACCCCCTTTATCAGGCAACTTTATCTCAACCTGTTTAAGGCCTATCCGGCAGAAACTGAGCTGGCCGAGATTAGCCAGCGGATCGGTTACGTAAAAAATATGCTCCTGACTAGGGCTGAGATCGAGGCGTTGCCAGCACTCGAGATCGATTTTTACAAGCTTTTCCAGGCCTATGAAAAAAGCAAACAGGATCAGGGCCTGATGGATTTTGACGATTTGCTTAAATACACTTATGGCCTTTTAAAACGGCATCCTGAAATGCTAAAATCTTTTCGTGATCGCTATCGCTATATCCATCTTGATGAGGCTCAGGATACTTCTAAAATTCAGTTTAAAATTATTCAACTGCTGGCTGGCAGTCAGGGCAATCTTTTTCTGGTGGGGGATGAAGATCAGAGTATCTATGGCTTTCGTGGTGCGTTTCCCCAGTTTCTGCTTTCTTTTAAGACGATTTGGCCGACCGGGCAGGTGCTTTTGATGGAAACCAATTACCGCAGCAGCCAGGCTATTGTCGGATGTGCTGATCAGTTTATCCGTTTAAACAGCGAGCGTTATCAGAAAAGAATGGCAACCCCCAATCAAGAAGGGCTACCGGTAAAACGGGAATGGGTGAAATCACTAGCGGATCAGTATCGGCTGATTTTGGAATCAATCCGCAAAGAAGGCAAAGAAACGGCGGTTTTATATCGCAACAATGAATCGGCTATTCCCCTAGTGGATCTTTTAGATCAGGAAGGGATACCCTTTTTAATGAAAGAACATAACCCGGCATTTTTCAACCATTTTATCATCAAAGATATTCGTTCTTTTTATGAGTTTTCTTTACGTCCCAATGATTATGACCTTTTTAGCCAGCTTTATTTTAAAATGGATTTGGCTATCTCCAAAGAAATGGTTAAGTTGCTGAAGATGCGAGCCAGCGATACGGCGATCAAGGCATTGATTAGGGAAAATCGGGATAAAAGCTGGCTAGTTAAGCGACTGGAGCGGGTCGAGAAAGAACTGGAACGCTTAAAAACGATGCCACCTCAAAAAGGGATCGAGCTGATTCTTGATGATCTGGGCTATCGCGGCTTTCTGCAGTTCAAGATTGGTTCCGGCCACTCGGAAGAAAATCTGAATCAGAAACTATCGGTGTTAAAGATTCTGGCTGGACGTTCCGAGCGTTTTGATGCCTATTTTGAACATTTGGAAGCGCTCAGTGAAAAGCT
This sequence comes from Eubacteriaceae bacterium ES2, assembly GCA_031222025.1. Taxonomy (GTDB): domain Bacteria; phylum Bacillota; class Clostridia; order Eubacteriales; family Eubacteriaceae; genus Acetobacterium. Next base: position 374,975 of record CP130740.1, read on the forward strand.
TAAGGAAACCAGAATCTACAAACAGAAGAAGCCGCGGGTGACTTTGTCGACCTTTCATTCCAGCAAGGGTCTGGAATTTGAAAAAGTCTTTGTGATTGATGCTGTGGAAGGAACTATCCCCTGTTCGGGCAGTCGTGAAGATCCGGGGCTTTTTAGCGAAGAAGTCCGTCTTTTTTATGTTGGTGCTACCCGGGCTAAAAACGAACTGATTTTTGTTTGCGTCAGCGACCAGAAGAATGGGGTTTTTCCATCGCCATTTATCAGCAATTTAATAGATGGTATCCCTCAGCAAAAACCGCAGGAGCAAAAACGCAATGAAAGTTTCGGCATTAAAAAAAATAACCTTTTATCGAGAAAAAAACCGATTGAGGCAAATGAGACTGATTTACAGGTCTATCAGGCGGGGGCTTTTGTTTTACACCGTCGTTTTGGCAAAGGTCAAATCCTCAGCAGGAATGGAGACGTAGTTAATGTTCAATTTGAAAGATTTGGCAATAAAAAAATGAATTTGTCAGTCTGTTTGGAAAATGGAGTAATCCAATAGTAAAGGGTTTTACGGTGCAGAAGCTGGTTGTCAAAACAGAAAAGTTACTAAAAAGGCGAATAAATTTGATTTTAAGTCAGAAATTCGCTATAATGGGGTAAGTGCTTTTTGCGCCAGGAGATTAAAGAAAAATGAAAACAAAAAAACCAAAAAAGAATCGATTCAGAATAATTTTAAACGAATCCATGGGAGAAGAAACTGGTTGTCGGATTATCGAAGACACGGAAACCGGGGTTAATTATTTATACCATTACGATCACCTTGGCAGCGGCCTGACGGTGCTGATTGATGAAGAAGGTGAACCAATGGTAGGACCGCAGCAGTAAAGCGAAGACTGTCTAATTTTATTTTATAATCATAAGCCTGTGAATGTCCATTCAGGGCTTTTTTGTATGTTTTAGTTTAGATCAAGAATAAAGGTGTATATAATAAGAAGAATAATTTCCGGGAGGTAAGAGATGAGTACATATATTGATGCCATTATGGCAAGAGAGATTCTGGATTCACGGGGAAATCCGACCATTGAGGTGGATGTTTATCTGGAAGATGGCAGCCTGGGTCGCAGTATCGTACCGTCCGGGGCTTCAACCGGTGCCTTTGAGGCGGTTGAACTGCGGGATGGCGACAAAAGCCGATATGAAGGGAAAGGAGTTTTAAAAGCTGTGGCTAACGTAAATTACGCGGCTGAGTACCTGATCGGCATGGACGCGGCAGATCAGATCTCCATCGATGCGGCTCTGATTGCCCTGGATGGTTCTGATAACAAGGGCAAGCTTGGTGCCAATGCGATTTTAGGCATCTCTATGGCGGCAGCTCATGCTGCGGCCAATTCCTTTAACATGCCTTTATATCGTTACTTGGGCGGCATCAACGCCAAAACCTTGCCGACACCGATGATGAATATCTTAAATGGCGGCGAGCATGCGGACAACAATGTGGATATTCAGGAATTTATGATTATGCCGGTTGGTGCCGACTCGATTAGAGAAGCGGTACGGATGGGAGCGGAAACCTTTCATCAGCTGAAAAAAGTGCTGTCGGCTAAGGGCATGACCACATCGGTGGGGGATGAAGGCGGCTTTGCCCCTAACCTGCAATCCAATGAAGAGGCATTGCAGGTGATCGTGGATGCCATAAAAGCCGCTGGCTTTACGCCGGGACAGGATATCATGCTGGCCATGGACGTGGCAGCGTCTGAACTTTATGACAAGACCAGCAAAAAATATTTACTAAAGGGTGAAGGGGTTGAAAAAACGGCTCAGGAAATGATTGATTTCTATGAAGCCCTGATTGCCAAATACCCGATTATCTCGATTGAAGATGGGCTGGATGAAGAAGACTGGGACGGCTGGAAATTGATGACCGATCGTTTAGGTAAAAAAGTTCAGCTGGTGGGGATGATCTCTTTGTAACCAATACGACCAGGCTTAAAAAGGGAATCGATGAGGGGATTGCCAACTCAATTTTGATTAAGGTCAATCAAATTGGCAGTTTGACAGAAACTCTGGATGCTATTGAAATGGGTAAACGGGCCGGCTATACAGCCGTGATTTCCCACCGCTCCGGTGAAACCGAAGATGTGACCATTGCCGATCTGGTGGTGGCAGTCAATGCGGGTCAGATAAAAACCGGGGCGCCTTCGCGAACCGACCGGGTAGCTAAATATAATCAGCTGATGCGGATTGAGGAAGAACTGGGCAAGCTCTCGGTTTACGCCGGAAAAAAGGCCTTTTACAATCTGTCTTAGCAAACGACAAAATTTAATTAATCGGCGCGAAATATGTCGATAAACTGAGTGCCCCGGCAACGGGGCGCTTTTTAGAAAGGAAGAAAAATGAGATTAAAAGGAATGGCCATTGCCTCACATCCGCCGGTACTGATTCCAGAAATAGGTGCAGGCCGGGAAGCAGAAGCGCAAAAGACTGCACAAGGAATGCGGGATCTGGCTAAGAAAATTGTTGCCGTAAAGCCTAAAACCATCGTCTGCATTACCCCTCACGGGAATGTGTTTAGAGATGGGGTAGCAGTTGTTTATGAAAATAAAATCGCTGGTGATCTGGGAAAATTTGGCAGCCCGGATATAAAAATGGAGAAAAAATGTGATATGGGATTGTTGGATGAATTAAATCGCTCCTTTGCCATCAACCAGTGCCACAGCATTTTTTTAAACCAGCGCACCGCTGAAGAATATGAAATAAAACTGGAAATTGACCATGGACTTTTAGTCCCCCTCTATTTTATTGACCGTTTCTATCAGGACTATAAAATTGTCCATATCACTATTGGTTTTTTAAGCCTCTATGAATTGTATCAGATGGGCATGGCCATTCGAGAGGCTGTTGAGCGCACCAGTAATGATACCATTATTTTAAGCAGTGCAGACCTGTCCCATTGTCTAAAGGATGAAGGACCATACGAATTTAATCGGATGGGCCCGGTTTTTGATGACAATATTGTTTATGGGATTGGCCAAAAAGATTACTATTCAATTTTGACAGTGCCCCATGAAGTTTATGAACCGGCCGGACAATGTGGGCTACGGCCAATTGTAATGGGTCTGGGAGCACTTGATGGTTATGATACGGAGGCAGAGGTTTATTCTTATGAGGGGCCCTTTGGCGTCGGCTATATGACCGCTTATATTGAGATGAAGGAAGATGAAATTCCTAGTCTGCAAAAGCGCTATGAAAAAGATCAGCAGCTGGCCTATAAAAGCCGGCGTTCCAGCGAATCACCCTATGTGGCACTGGCCAGAGCATCCATCAATACCTGGGTTCAAAGAGGACGCAAGCTTAATTTTACCAACTATAAAGACCAGGTTGAAATTGACGACAAAGCCTTAAAGGATTTGGAATACCAGCAGGCCGGTGTTTTTGTATCGATTCATAAGCAGGGGGAATTGCGGGGCTGTATCGGAACGACAAGAGCGGTGACCGAGAATATTGCCCAGGAAATTATCCGCAATGCCATTGAGGCGGCCGCCTATGATCCGCGTTTTTTGCCGGTTGAAGAAGCGGAGCTGATGGATCTGGAAATTAAAGTAGATATCTTGGGTGAGGCTGAGAAAATAAACAGCTCCGCTGAACTGGATCCGAAAAAATATGGTGTGATCGTCGAGAAAGATCTCAATCGTGGTCTTTTGCTGCCGGATCTGGACGGCGTTGACACGGTGGAACAGCAGGTAGCCATCGCCCGGCAGAAAGCCGGGATTCTGGAGAGTGAAACAGATGTGGCACTATACCGTTTTGAAGTGAAGCGCTATAGCTGAAATTGCTAAAACAAGAGGGCTAATCGTGTGGCTAGACAGTTTCCCCAGTCAGAAATTAAACAGGGGCAAAAGCTTTTTAAAAGCGACAGGCAAAGTTAGTCGGTCTGTTTCGTCGATAGGGATAAAACAGGTCTGACTATGCCCGGCGAGATCATAAGCTGCTTTTTCTTCTTTTATAGAAGCGGGCAAATAAAAGCCGTAAACATCCATTTCCCAGATGATGTGGGTAAAAACATGACGGCTGTGTCCCAAGTATTGCGCTTTGGGCAGATGCTGGGTGTAGTGGTCTAAGAAATTGCTGATTGCTTGGCCGGGTTTGTCTGTTTGCACTACGATGGGAAAAGACCACATCCCCGACAGCAGACCTTTTTGTTCCCGGCGCACAAAGAAAAGCGACTGATCCTGGATCAGAATGCCCACTTCCATCTGCATGATTTTTGGTCTGGTTTTTTTCTTCTTGACCGGAAGCTTTTCCTCGTTTCCCTGAGCATAGGCCTGACAGCCATCGCACAAGGGACAGTCAGGGCATTGAGGGTTTGTGGGACTGCAAATTAGAGCCCCCAGTTCCATCAGACTTTCATTAAAATCGCCGGAATTGGCCGGGAGAATCGTTTCTAGCCATTGGGTAATGGTTTTTTTCGTTTTAGTTTCACCGATATCAAGATGGCTGTTGAGAAAACGGCTGATGACCCGCAGAACATTACCATCAACGGCGGTGACCGCTTCATTAAAGGCAATACTGGCGATGGCACCGCCGGTATAGGGGCCGATTCCCGGCAATTTTATGAGTGTCTGGTAATCAGAAGGAAAGCAGCCATCATAGTCGCTTGCAATCAGCTTGGCGGTTTTATGAAGATTACGAGCTCTGGAATAGTAACCCAGTCCCTCCCAGGCTTTTAAAACTTGAGCTTCATCGGCAGCAGCCAGCGTCTTAATATCAGGAAACTTTTCAATAAAGCGATTATAATATGGGATCAGAGTATCCATTTGAGTTTGCTGAGCCATGATCTCGGAAATCCAGATCTGATATGGGTTTTTCGTCTGGCGAAAAGGAAGGCTGCGTTTATTTTTATTAAACCAATTTAGGGTATTATTTTGCAGAATGTGTATTTGTACATCGCTGGTTTTAAATGGGGGCATGGAAACTCCTTAAAAAAATTTTCTTTTGTAACAAATGCCAGTATAACCGGGCCAGCTAAAGGATTCCTTGAGCTTTTACCATGTCTTTACCAATCGTGGCAAAAATTTACACTTTTCCTCCAATAGAGATTGAAAATGGCTTTAAATTAGTCTTTTTTATGGGAACGACTTACCCAGGAGTGGGGGCTTAGGGACAAAGACCTTGACATGATACGAATTGGATGTTAAACTAATCGTAACAAATATGTAAAGTTTCAGATGATGTGTTGACAAGATGAAAGGTTTTTTTATGAATAATAAAAGAGAAACTGGGGGCTTTCTTAAGAAATTTCCTGGGGTCAAAATTGGGATTATTGGATTGATCCTGCTTTTGGTCGTTGGAGTTTCCAGTGCTTTTACCGTTGAAAAAGAAATTCGCGTCACTTATGATGGCGAAACGGTAATGATTGAAGGAAAGTTATTAGAGACCCTTGAAGAAGTCCTCATTGCCAACGATCTTCCAGTTAGTGAAGAATACCAGTACAGCGCTTCCTTGACGTCACTTTTTAAGGATGTGGCAGAAGTCACAATTATCGAGAAGACGAGTGGAAATTTGACTGTAGATGGTCAAACAATTGAATATTTTGCAGGTGATGAAACGGTTAGCAAACTTCTTTCTGAGATGGATATAGAACTGGATGATGATGATCGCGTCGAGCCGTCAGGGGATACTGTTATTACCGAAGCGACTGGTGATATTAAGGTGATCCGGGTAGATGTGGTTGAAAGCTCTGCAGTTCGTGAAGTACCGATGAAGGTAACGCTTAATGAAAATACTGAATTGCCAGCGGGTTCCCGTGTAGTGACACAGGTTGGGGTTAACGGCAAAAGTAACGTTACAGAGCGCGTTTATTACGAAAACGGCCTGGAAGTTAAACGGGAAGTCGTAAAGAGCCAGATTGTTGAAGCGCCCCAGGACGAAATCATTGAAGTGGGTCCGGCAACAACCGTGACGGTACCGACAAATGTTCAGGTTAGTAAGAATTCCGATAACATTAATGTTGAAAGCAGTGACGAAGCTCAGAATATTTCTTCGGAAGTTTCTGATGACTCTGGTTATTCCGGCAGCATGACTGTTTCTGCTACCGCTTATACGGCAACTGGTAATAATACCGCATGCGGATTGCCACCGCAGGAAGGTCGAACCATTGCGACCTGGGCAGGCATTCCTTTTGGTACTAAAGTTTATATTCCGGCTTTAGGTGGCGTTTACACGGTTGAAGATCGTGGTGGCGCGGTAACTTATGGCATTATTGATATCTATATGGATTCAGAAGAAAAATGTGTAGCCTGGGGAAGACAGACCATCGAGATTTATTTCTTGGACTAGACTAAATTAAAATGAATACAAATCCTTGAATTGATTGACACAATTGATTCAGGGATTTTTTTATGTATAAAAAAAAAACAAAAAAAAATCAAGTCGCTCTGTTCATTGTATACAATAATTGTTATACTAGTCTCATGTAAAAACTAAGACAAAGAAGTCTTATGATAGTTGGAGGGAACCATGGAGATTAAAGTTGTAAAAACGAATGCACCCAAAGCGATGCCTCAAAGCGACAGTCTGGAATTTGGCGTTAATTTTACGGATTATATGTTTATGATGGATTATACGGAAGGGCTGGGGTGGTATGATGCGACGATTCTTCCTTACGGTCCAATAGAGCTGATGCCTGCGGCAATGGTTCTTCACTATGCTCAGGAAGTTTTTGAAGGATTAAAGGCTTACCGGACACCGGATGGCCAGGTACAGTTATTCAGACCGCTGGAAAATTTCAGACGATTAAACCGTTCCAATAAAAGGATGTGCATTCCTCAGATTGATGAAGATTTTCTGCTGGAAGCGCTTAAGCAATTAGTAAAACTTGACGCTAAATGGATCCCAGAAGGCCCGGGAACATCTCTATATATTCGACCATTTATCTTTGCGACAGACCCCTACATCGGTGTTCGTGTTTCAAAACAGTATAAATTTATGATTATTATGTCTCCTGTGGCTTCATATTATAAAGGTGGTATGGCACCATGTCGGATTTTTGTAGAAAATGAATATGCCCGAACGGTTCGTGGTGGTACCGGAGAAGCCAAATGCGGCGGTAACTATGCCGGTGGCCTGGCAGCTCAGCAGAAGGTTAAAGAATTGGGTTATGATCAGATTTTGTGGCTAGACGGCGAAACCCGAACCTATATTGAAGAAGTGGGTACCAGCAATGTCTTTTTCCTGATTGATGATGAGTTTGTGACGCCTTCGCTGGAAGGTACTATTCTTAGTGGTATTACCAGAAAAAGCGTGATCGAGCTTTTAAGGCATTGGGGCAAAAAGGTTGTTGAACGTCGAATTACCATTGATGAACTCTATAAGGCCTATCAGGATGGAAAAGTGAAGGAAGCCTTTGCAACGGGCACAGCGGCTGTTATTTCGCCGATTGGTACTTTAGGGTGGAAAGATGTTGAAATGACCTTTAACAGGGGCGAAATCGGTCAATACGCGCAAAAAATCTATGACACACTCTATGGGGTGCAGGTTGGAGAAGAAAAAGATGAGCTGAACTGGATCGAAAAAGTCTAATCAACGGATTTGAAAATAATTTAACAAATTAATAAAAAAATTTTCAGAATGCTTGACAATTGCCGTAATGCAAGCTATAATAAGTCTTGCATTTTGAAATTACGAGAGGTACCGAAGTGGTCATAACGGGGCGGTCTTGAAAACCGTTAGGGTGCAAGCCCACGTGGGTTCGAATCCCACCCTCTCGGCCATTCAAATGCTAATTGAATTAGTTTCAACCATTATTTATTACCTTTGGGGAGAAGTACTCAAGTGGCTATAAGAGGTGCCCCTGCTAAGGGTATAGGCCGTTAACGCGGTGCGAGGGTTCAAATCCCTCCTTCTCCGCCATTTAATATTACGCATTAAATTTAGACCTGCTACGATTGTGGCAGGTTTTTTTATGTTTTAAAAAAGTGTGTGAGGAATAGCTTTAATTATTTTTGAATTTTGATATAATTAGTTTTAATGTTAATAAATTAATATATTGTAACCAAGAAGACAATTAAAAGTTGAAATACATCAAGGAGCATATAAAATGACTGAAATAAAATTATTCTCTGTAAAAAATAGCGTTTCCGAAATTTCTTCCACTTCTGTTACTTTAGAGAAGGAACTTCAAATGCTTATTGAACAGAATATGCCAACTTTCTTTGGAGTGACTTTTTTAAAAAGTGAGTTTCAAATAACAAATGGACGGATTGACAGTTTAGGAATTGATGAAAATAATTGTCCTGTTATTTTTGAATATAAGAGAAGTGTTAATGAGAATGTTATCAATCAAGGATTGTTTTATCTTGACTGGTTGTTAGATCATAGGGCAGATTTTAAATTACTGGTCATGGATATTTTGGGCATTGAAAAGGCAAATGAAATTGACTGGAGTATTCCCTGTGTCATTTGTATTGCTAATGATTTTACAAAGTTTGATGAACATGCTGTCAATCAAATGCAGAGAAATATAAAACTTGTACGATATAAAAAATTTGGAAATGATTTAATATTATTTGAGCATATTAATGTTCCAATTATTAAACCTATGATTGAGAACTTAAGTGTTACATCACTGAAAAAAAGTGGCACAGATAAAACGTTTTTGCAACAATATGAGGGTGCTCCTCAAAAACTACAAAATATTTACGGAACCATTAAAGACTACATTTTGTCATTAGGGGATGATGTAACAGAAAATCAACTAAAGCTTTATGTTGCTTTCAAAAAAATAAAAAATTTTATTTGCGTTGAAATTTATCAAAGCAAGATCCTTTTACACCTGAGATTAAACCCAGATGAAATAAAACTTGAAGATGGTTTTACAAGAGATATGACAGGAATTGGTCATTTTGGTACGGGTGATTTACAAATTCTTATTAAAACTGAAGTAGATTTTGAAAAGGCAAAGACAATTATTGATAAGGCCTATAATGATAATTGAAAAGGTATATAAAATTCTAATTTAGATAGATATAGATATCTTAGATAGTGGTACAGTTTTGGAAGTGGACCGGAAAAATTGGCGATTAAATTATAGAAAACCGGAGGTGTGTTCTTGAAAAAAGTTGTTTACTTTGATGAGGGATCAGTAACAGATTATATGCAGATTGTAAATAAGGGAGATTTATCCCAAACGATAGAATTATTATCAGGAACTCAAAAAAATGCAACAGTTGACGGAGAATTGGGTGTGAAACTTAACCCATTTGCTTCGATTTTTACAGCAATAGCTGGTATTTCAGCAAATGTTGGTGGAAAAGTCAGTTTATCTAGCTCTAAGAATGCAGAGAAATTAGCAACAACAATTCTGCAAAATACGGTTTTGTCGGATTTCCTAGAAGTGTGTAAAGAAGATGATGATATCGTAAAGTTCGATAGATATCAGCTAAAGGAACCAACTGGATCTTTGTCAGAAATGCTAAAATTTTCCGTTTATACGCATATGATGAATGGAAGCACACGCATCAATTCAAGTGACAATATTGAACTAAATATTGATAAATTTGATGAAACTATAAAGTTAGCAAAAGGCTATTTTGAATTCCTTGGAATCGATGGAGATGAAAAGATTGTCTTTCGTTTTAATTTGGATACGCTTAGAAATAATTATCGTAGTACAGATTTAACTACAATGGATTTGACAATTTATGCTATTCAAGTTGGTCATATTACTGATAAAGAACTCGATTTTAAGAATTATAATTCATGCACAGTTGAAGCACAAAGGTTTTGTGATAGAAAATATGATGAAATGGTAGTTGATTTTCCAGTATATAAATTGTACGATGTGCTTTTAGCTGGAGTTGAGTAATATGGAGAGAATAGTTTTGTTTTGGGGGTCTGATCAAGATTTCAGAGAATGTTTGGACAATTATGAAGTTGATTTAGATGATGCAATGCAATTTCCGGAAATAATTAGCCAATACAATGAAACAATTCGAGCTTCAAATCAAGGTTATATTAACAAGGAATCTCGATATTATGCAGATATGAAAAGTGAAGTTGAAGACGTAGTGATTAAACAAAGTGATTTTTCATCTGTTTTAGAGCATGTGCTTTTAAATTTTACTCAGATTATCTCATTAGCTCATGATGTCGAGAACATTTATATTCAGAATCCCCCCAGACGTGTAATAAAATCGTTGAAATCGAAATTTGTTGAAGATATTTTTGTTGAAGAGTATTCTAAATACAAGAAATTTTATGTGAATGAGATTAAAAAAATACAACAATATTTAGATAAAAGAATAGTCGACCAAAAATATGCCAAATTTGCGATTCTTTCAAGCATGTATCAATTATCAAAAAAGAGTGATGAAAAGCCAATTATTCTTCATTTTTATGGCCCATCTGGAGTTGGTAAGACAGAGCTAGCTAAAGCAATAAGTTCATATTTTGGTGGAAATTTGTTAAAGATACAGTTTTCAATGATGCAAACAGACGAAGCTGTTAAATATATTTTTGGAGATGCACATAATAAAGCGTCTTTAGCAGGTGATCTATTATCTAGGGAAAGTAATATAATTTTAATTGATGAATTTGATAAAGTTCATCCGAATTTTTATAATGCTTTTTATGAAATGTTTGATGAAGGTTATTATCGTGATTTGAATTATAATGTAAACCTTGAAAATACCGTTTTTATACTTACATCAAACTTTGAATCACTTGAAGAATTGGAAAAAAGAGTTGGCCCTGCAATTTCATCAAGAATAGATAAATCAATTGCTTTTAATTATTTAGATTCAGAAGCAATAAATTTGATTATTAAAAAGAAATATGAAGAAGTGATGAATGAACTTGATGATGAAGAAAAGAATACTATTAAAGAAAATGGATTATTAGAGTGGTATGTGAATAATGCCAGTTCTATAAAAAATGTTAGAAGGATAAGATCAAATATTGAGCAAGATATTTTTGACTTGCTCACAAAAGACAAATTAAAAAGTCAGTGATAGATGCAGTAATAATAAAAGGATGATATTGTATGATTAAAATGAGGTGCATATTGATTCTTCTGAATAGGTAATTGTAAAAAACAGAAATACCCCGATATATATCTTGTATTTATAATTTAATTCGCTAGAAAGTTTCGGATTTTTCAACTAAAATAGAAATTCTCAAAATGGAATTTAGCGTGATGACGTGTTAATACTCTATATAAAGAAGGATGTATTGAAGGTTCTGAAAAGGAAATATAATAACTGATCATCTTCATCAGAAAACAGATTAACGCCTGTCCATGTTCGTATTTTCTCAAAGATTGTTTCTCGTGAACATCCGCTTTGTAGGTATTGACGGATTAAGGAATGAAAAAGTACACGAGGTTTTCTCACTAGCAAATTGCCAAAATCATTATATTTGGACAGGCTTAAAAATTGGCTTTTATTGACAAACTATAAGAATAGAGGTTAAATAGTGTTTATCGATACACAATCGCAAGAAACAATGTCGCAGGGAGTCTGTGAATATTTAGGTATAACAAAGCGCGAACTCTTGGCTGTTCTTGAAGAAGCAGAAAAAAAATCAAAGAAAGAATTATATATTGATGATGTATTTGACGATATAATTGACAATTTTATTGATAAAAAAATGCCTAAAACACCTATAGATCAAGTTTTATTTTTTCATTTAAGTCGACGTTTGAATTCCACTAAGGGTAAGTATGAAGGGAAGAATCTTTATAATATTTTAACAACTGAAAATGATCTAAGAACGTTCTTAAAAAATCACGATGTGGACTTTTTACAGGTTGATAATCGATTAGACCTTTTATATAAAGGGGAATTAGTATTATTAAAAGAGTCTTCATATTTGCGTTTGAGATTAGGTCATAGTGAAAATCGAAACGATTATTGTTTCAATGGATTTTTACTGAAGGATTTGTTACATAAAAATAATTATGCAGGGCACTTACGTAATGGACCAGAGTTTTTAAGTACGTTGGCATTATTCTTAAAGCGAAGTGATATTATATCGAATTATTATGAAAACAGTACTTTTTATTGTTTGAAATATTGCGTCCCGATGGCTGATGTTCTATTTGATGAGAATGAAGATTTATCATTTCAAAATAAACAGAAATATTTATTGAACCAAATTTTTAATAGATTATATAAATACAATTCGAGAGAGCTACGTTACATGAGAGATCAAGATAATCCTATGATTAGGTTACAAGAAAATGTTAATATGAATGAAAAATACTTTTTGGCTATTGAAAAATTTATATAAGTAGATTTAAAAGGTAGATGTGTTTTTTATGCATATTAAAATTCCTATCTGAGTTGTAGAAAATTGGGGCTGTCGGTAAATAGCAAATATAACCGATAAAATGGAAAATTAAACAAACCCGCATGATAACAACAGGCGTTCTGCTTGTTAAAACATGCGGGTTGCTTTTTTTGACGAACCGTTTAGAAATTCAGGCAACACAAAAAGAAAGGTCGAATTTTCAATTCAAACTTATATTCAGGCTACCACCTGGGTATGTTTACTTTCAAATTTTTGAATTTTGTGATGCGTAAATCGATGATATTTATTGATGTTGCGTCCAATGACGTAAAGAAGAAATTCCTTTTCCACCTTTTCATGGGAACGGTAATTGAAGCGTCTGAATTTATCATTTTCTTTGATGTCACCAAAATGGCCTTCTGTCTGAATTGACCGGATCTGCCGGTTCAAGATCCCCTTCTCTGAATGGATATTTTGATGGGATTCGGCTTTCAGCGCCTCCTAGTTTTCATTGATTTTCATCACTTTGTTTTTATCAGTATCTTTGACCGGGTCGTAGCGATAGAGACATTCCGGCTTATGTCTGCACCCGCTGCAGTCATCGCAGGCGTAAACCTCGATTTTGCGCTCATAGCCTTTGGCGCTCCCGTTTTCTGTCCGAATATGGGATAAAAGGCGTCCGTCATGGCAACGATAATAACAGTTATCTTCCTGGATGATCACAGACATGTTGTAGTGTTTTCCGATATCGTTACGCCAGGCTTTTGTTTTCATTTTTTCATGCGTCTGAAGTTTTATATAACTGCAGATATCATGTTTTTTCAGGAAATCAAGGTTCTTTTCACTGCTGTAGCCACTGTCTGCGGTTACTTCATCAGGATAATGCAAGAAAGCATTCCGGTGCTTGTCAAGAACCGGGATCAGCGTATTATAGTCTGTTCGGTCGCTGCTGATATAGCTGTGAACAATGAAATAATTTTCGACTGCAATCTGCACATTATAAGCCGGTTTGAGCTGCCCGTTTCGCATATGATCATCTTTCATTCGCATGAAAGTTGCTTCAATATCTGTTTTTGAGTAGCTGTTGCGTTCAGTTCCCATGCGTTCAAAACATTTTTTATAATGCATCAGTCGTTCACCGCACGCTTCAATTGCTTCATACAGTTTCTGAAGACCCGATTTTCTTTGTCTCTTTAAAACGGTAAAAGCAATTCCTTCACCATTTGCAATGGTCATCAGATTTCTCTGCAGTTTCAGCAATTCCAGCGGCGAACAGTTTTCGATTGTAAGGATACCGTTATTGGAAACTTTCTTTTGGGCCTGGCGTTTACGCTGGCGGTTCTTTTCAATAATACTTTTCACCCGGTCAATCCCTTCAATAACCAGCATCTGTTCTTCGCTGAAGCCATATTTATTGCCATAACCGCAGGTCCTGATCAGATCATTATAGGCATCATAAAGTGCTTTAATTTTAGTGAGCAGGTTTGCCAGATGATAGTTGATACTTCCCCGCCAGACAAACGTATAACGGTTGGCATTCGCTTCAATCTTTGTTCCATCAATGTAAAGGGCATCCAGTGTCAGCAGCTCTTCTTTCTTCAGTCGCCTGATGAACTGATAATGCAGCTCAGAAAGAACATCGCCAGTCAGACGATTTTTTATGAATTCATAAAAGGCATCCCGCTTTGGTTTAAGTCCTCCTGTCAGCCAGATAAAAGCAATATCACGCTCACATAATTCGACAATCCGATCGATTGCTTTCACACCACGCATGTTGGCATAAGTCAACACGGCAAACATCATAATCGGATTGTATCCTTTTCTTCCCTGAGGTGAATAGTTGTCCAGCAGGCTGCTGAAATCCAAGTCCTCCAGTACTTTTTTCAGGGTATAGACGGGATCGTCTGATGGCAAACCGATCTGATAAAGATTAAAGTTTATTTTTTGTTGTCCTTTTTCGAAAAATTCGGTATAATAGGTATTCATAATTTGTAGTTACATTATACTATGTAACGGGGAAAAGATGGTTATTCGGTAGCCATCTTTTTTCTTTTTTTGCATTAAAAAATCAGTACAGTTCATATAAACTATACTGATTTTTTCTGGGCCTATTTACCGACAGCCCCTAAATATCGGATTTTAAAAATGAAATTATTTAGCTTGGCTGCTTTATTTATCCTTTTCCTGATCATCAATGGCTTTTAGTTCCTGAGCTTTGAATTCGGGTAATCCTTTCCGGACTCAAGAAACTACGCATTTCTGATATAAGGTGGTAGAGGATAGAGGAAATACCAAATCTCGATTTCTTTTAAAAATCAACGAGTATTTTCGCATCAGGGATTACATTATTTGTCGTCAATAAAATTATTATTCTGGAATTTAATCAGATAATATAGTCAGAGTGCAATCCAGTTGATGTCTGTTCTTGGAACATAGCTATTGATTATTTCATTAGCTTCAGTTTTAGAGATTGTGCTATTAAGGTGGGTTGCATCATTTAAAGTGTAATAAGGATTATCATAGGTCACTGTTTGTATGATGGAAGATTTGTTGCCATTCAGCTGATAGAATGTATCAGAATGAGCATTGACACCGCCGCTACCGTAACAACGAACCGTTTGATCTTCGCAAAGCGTGTAAATTGCACGATAACCCATGGAATATATATCAAAAACTCTTTCAGGTGTTCCATTATTTAATCGGTATACATCATAGATCTGGTAATCACATTGATGAACGCTGCTGTAAGTATTTGGATCATACATGGCAATCACCAGTTCAGGTGAAGAATCACCGGAAATATCTTCAAGCAGGTAATATAATTTGCTTTTCGAACTGCTTAAAAAAAGTTCAGAATTAACATCTGGTAAACTATTCATAAGAGAACTGGAAAAGCCATTCGATGCTGCAGTACGATATTCCTGTAAGATAGATGAATACTGACTTTCAACATTTTCTTTATACGGATTAGCATAAACAACATTGTTGCTTGGCGCAGAATCACCTTTGGGCACAATTTTAATTTCGATTCCTTCTAATCGATAACCGTATCCGGCAGTACCAGAACTTTCGCCATTTTTGGCCCAACCCATCCAACCGACGTTTTGAGCATGGACGTGATAGTAAATATCGTATTTATCAGCGTCAGTTCCAGTTAATTTAATCTGAATGGCTTCTAGCCGATAGGAAAGTCCTTCGGTACCGCTCATTTCACCGTCATTTTTCCATCCTCGATTAGTATCGGATTCCCAACCGATGTTTTGGATATGGGTCTGATATTCTACTCCAAGGTTGTCTTCATTATTTATTTTTATCTGTATACCTTCTAAACGTAAGGATTGTCCAGATGTACCGCTCATGGTCCCATCACTTTTCCAATCCTGCCAGCCAACATTCTGGACGTGTGTCTGGTAGGAAATTGAAACTTGATCAGTATCGTCAGAATCATCAGGATCTGAATCGGATTCGTCAAGCGCTTTAAAATTTCTGTCGTATTTTTGAGCATATTCTTCTGCAGTGGAGTCGTAATAACCAATAATTGTCGTATCCTCCGGGATGACATTTGCAAAATCAACTATTTCTGTTGTAGCTGAATCAAATTGAATGGTTACCAGATCGTCGCATCCAAGAAAAGCGGCATATCCAACAAGCTTTACATTATCTGGTATGGTGATACTTTCCAAACTGGCACAATCTTTAAAAGTATTTGCGTAAATTGTTGTTATGCTTGCTGGTATTTCAATGCTTTTCAAGGCTTTACATGAATAAAAAGCTCCTTCGCCAAGGGAGGAAAGTTTATTTGGTAGGGTAACAGTACTTAAGTTATCACATAAGCGAAAAGCGCCTGAACCAATGATGGCCAGAGATTCTGGCAAATCAACAGCAGAAAGATTTGTACAACCACTAAAAGCTCCTTCTCCAAGAGTTACTAAACTGTCGGGAAGAACAACACTGTTTAATGAGGTCCAGTCACTAAAGGCCCAATCGGAAATTTCCAGAACAGGTTCGTCTTCAATTTCTTCTGGAATCACCATGTCACTTACATCAGATGTACAGCCTGTGATGCAAATACCGCCATCAATAAAATCATAAGTGAAATTAAGGTCATCTTCAGTAGATTTTACAGTTACGATGCATTTCGCGCTTAGTTTATTGGCTGTGGTTGCAGTAATCGTGGCGGTACCCGCTTTAATTGCGTTGATATTACCGTTTGAATCGACGGTTACAATGCTGGAATCACTGGAACTCCAGGTAACAGATTGGTTTGAGACATCAGTAGGGTAAAAAATTGGTGTCAGCGTATCAATTTCGCTAACGATTAAATCAAGAGCAGTATGATTAAGACTGATGCTGGTTGGCTGATCACTGTCATCATCGATTAACTGGAAGGGGTTGCCGTGGCTATCGGCATAGTCTTTTGCGGTTGAAGGATTATATCCGATGATCGTCGTCGCTTGTGGAATGGTCGTAGCTGCGTTATATATGGTTGTGCTAGCCGAGTTGATTTGAATAGAGGATAAACTAAAACAACCATTAAAAGCATATCTACCAATACTAGTGATAGAATCAGGTAAATTTAATGTTTTTAAACTGGTACAAGAGACAAAAGCTTCATTTCCAATACTAGTGATTGTATTAGGAATATTAATGGTTGTTAAATTGGAGCAACAATAAAAAGTACCTGGGCTGATACTGGTAATAGAATCAGGTAAGTCAATATTTGTCAGATTGCGGCAACTGTTAAAAGCACTATTGCCAATATTGGTTAAGGAATTGGGGAGGTTAATTTCTTTTAAACTGTTGCAACTTTCAAAAGAACCAATGCCAATGTTGGTTAAGGAATTGGGGAGGTTAATTTCTTCTAAACTGGTGCAACCATCAAAAGCAAAACTACCGATACTGGTTAAGAAATCTGGCAGGTGAATTTCTTTTAAACTACTGCAGTTGGAAAAAGTATATTCGTCAATACTGGTGACAGAATCAGGAATATTGATATTGGCTAAATTCATACAGCTAGAAAAAGCGTGTTTGCCTACGCTGGTAACAGAATCGGGAATATCGATTTCGGATAAATTAGAGCACCATTCAAAAGCCCAATTGCCAATTTGGGTAACGGAATCAGGAATGTAGATCTCAGTTAGACTGTTGCAGCAGGAAAAAGAACTATCTCCAATTGCTAAAACTTTTTTTCCATCTAGTGTATCCGGTATTACCAAATTTGTATCTGTGCCGGTATATTTTGTAATGCTGACTCCACCAGTGATATCAATATACTCATAGTCCAAATTAGTTTCATCATTGGTAAGATTGTCAAGCTCTTCCTGGGTTGCAAGACCAGAAAGTTGAGTGGTATTGAAATTAATCCAAGTACGCGGAGCATCATCATTAAAGTCGAAGCGCATGGTGATACTTTCATTAGCCATTACGTTTTTGAAATCATAAAGGCTCAGTTCAAGGGTGGTGGTATGTGTACCAGCCTGAATGCCATCATAAATACGTTTAATAATGGAACTGCCGCTTGGGGGATTAAAAAAACTGTAATCATAGTTTTGTGGGCTGTAATACTCAAAGGTGAAGACGATTTTATCTTCATTTCTTGAGGCATTCAAGTAAGATATTTGAATACCATTTTGCAGGTTACTTGTGAATTCAATGTTGACGTTGGAACTGTCATTCGCTTGAACTATTGCTTCGGCTGTTGAACTGGTTTCTGAAACAATGGTTTTATCGATGGTTTCCTGGCTTTCAGCTATTACCCCTAATGGAAGTAAAGCAAATAGTAGAAGCAGTGTCAAGCAGACGCTGGTTCCGTTTTGAATCTTTCGTTTCATTTTTCTACCTCTCTCTTTTAATTTAGAATCTATATTAGAACGATTGTATCTGAAATGAATATTATGTTTTCTATCATTAAATCAATCGTTCGTTGTTGGAGAATGCCTTTGTCTTAATCAGTATACAAAATTAAATGGACAGAGTTTGTCTAAACTTGCCGTTCCTGCAGGCTTTTTGTTTTTGCTCAACATAATATAGGAAATAGTCTCTCTAAATGAGTCTTTGAGATATAATATTGAGCAGCTATGTAGAAGATGAAGCAGGAAAATCTGGTAAGGTTGATATTTTCTAAAATTAGTATATAGAAATCTAAAACAAAATGCAAACGTAATAATAGTGCAATTACAATTGCAAATAAAGCGTATATTACTGATGGTGAAATAAACGTACAATATATTTAAAAGAAATAAGGAGGTTGCCAGCAATGTTTGTTGTTAAGAAACCGGTAACCATCACCAAAACAATACGTTTACCTGAAGAACTGATCAAACGATTGGAATTAGTTGCCACGGATAAGGACATATCTCTAAATCAGCTGATTGTGCAATGCTGCGATTATGCATTGAAATATTTAGCTGATGAAGAAGAAATTAATAATAATGACTAATAATTTATTTTGATTAAGTATAGTTTGAAGAAAAAAGCCTTGGCCAAAATTCTTTGAAATTTAGAAATGATTTTTTTCTTTTAAACTGTAATAAGATTCATTCGAACCTATAATAATGTGATCCAACAGTTCAATTCCAAGAATTTCACCAGCATCTTTAATCCGTTTAGAGATGTCAATGTCTTCCTGAGAAGGTTTGGGATCACCGGATGGATGATTGTGAAAAAGAATAATACTGGCAGCATTTGATAAGACTGCCGTTTTAAAAATTTCTCTGGGATGAACCACAGCACTATTGATTGTCCCGATACTGACAACATTAATGGAAACAGGTTGGTTCTTATTATCAAGACAACAGACCAGCACCTGTTCCCGGTCAAGATTTTCCAGAAATTGTCTGCCAAGACCAGCTGCATCTGCAGGCCTTGATAGATGACGAATATTGTAAAGGATGCTGCCTTCTTTGACCATTTTCAGAGACACGATATTGACACGTTTTGCAGATATATTTTTAGACATATTAAACTCCCTTCGAGTTAAAAAAATAAGCCCTAATCTCAATGATAAGAGATTAGGGCTTTTAAATGGTTGAAATACTAAAAATAGAATTATTTTGCTGTACTGATCAATTTGTCTTTCTCCCGTTCTGCAATGGCTTTTAGTTCTTCGGATTTGTAGCCACGATAATCCTTCCAGGATTCCAGAACCCATTCATTTCGAACACTGGGCGTTAAGGGGTGTAGGAAATGTCGAATCCCGTAATCCTTAATGCAATAGACCTTTTCAAAATAAATGGAAAGCAGGGACAGGATCTGTTTCTCACGTTCACCATGCTTCTTATTATTTTCAGTAAGCTTCCCCCAGGCGAAGATGATTTTCCCGTTTTCATCCTTAAAGGTTTTGTCACAGCTGGCCTTAATACAGATATCCGTATTTTCATCCCATAGGCCAGTGGTATCTTTCATTTTCTTAACATCCACATCGATCTTGGAATAGAGATTCAGCAGTTCAAAGGAACCGAATCCTAAAGCTTCGATGTTGTTGGTGATCAGCTGCGTGGTTAAATCAGCGGAAACATTGGATAAGCCGCTAGGGGAGATTGAAATAACAGTTGCTGTTGGCAGAGCTTTGTCCCATTCTTTTCTTAAGTTATAACGATGGTTTTCATCATCGGAAAATAATGCTTCGGTCTTAATGACCGTCTTTTTTGATTTCATGGCAATTCTCCCTTACTTTCTTGGTGTTCGTGGTTTCTTGGCAGCAGGTTTGGTTGAAACATAAAGAGCAATGGCGGCAACAGCCCCCTCGAAAAAGTGAACAGAACTGAATGCCGTTAAAGCCGCGCTTGTCAATAAAAACATAAGTAAACTCCTATTTGATATGTTTGGATTTAAGGCAATCCATGAGCCGGGAATACATGATCATTAAGCTTTTTGCAGGGTGTAATCAAGTGTAACAAGTACAGTAAGTGTGCCGAAGAATCCAACAACATACCACATAAGAAACACCTCCTTTCCTGAAAATATGAGAATCCGATTAAAGGATCTCTTCCAATATTCTGGACTGAGCTTTTTCAGCCAGAGTCTGTTTTTAAAATGAAATAGATATTGAAATCACAGCCGATCAGATACTGGCAGCCCAGATAACCATCAATCGCATCCACATATTCAAAAACAGCTTTTTCAAAATCAAGATGAAGTATCGATTTCGACTGATGAAGATCATCAAGAGTTTCCAGAATGACAACATAACCGCCGGAATCCACTTCAACATTTCGGGTTAAGCCATAAGTGGTGTCAATGATGGTCAGCATGCTTTTAATCTTTAACTGAACCGCTTGAGGAAGTGTTTTAAATACTTCGTTTGAAGCAGTATCTGCTGTGTGAAATAATTTCTGCATGTCGAAGGCCTCCTTTAATATTCTGAAGCCAGTAAAAAAGTGTGATGATCACCATCATCAATTGCAAAAACTTTCGTGTCGATGATCTGAGCTTCCGGGATTTCTAAAACAAGTATTTCTTTAAAAGCTGGAACTTCTTGCTTGTGAATGATTTCCTGAAGGTAAATTCCATTGGAACGGATTTTCTTTAATTCGAAAACCTGAAGATAGTCCATCTCTTCCAGGTTTTGTTTGGATTTCTCCAGACACTCAAAAAGAATGACCTGGGTAATGGCGGGGATTTCTGACTGGAAACCTTTTGTCATGTAAGCGTCATTGTTAAACATATAAACCTCCTGAATTTAAAAAGGACTGATTGCTCAGTCGAACGAAAACAACGAAAAATTTCAATCCCACTTATCCCACGTTTGAATCGATTTGGCTGATGACATTAAGTGGGGCGAATGGGGCGGGGAGAACCAAAAAAATGTGATAATCGGCTCCGGCTAAATAAAGGCATCCTAAATAGCTGTCTACCATGTCAACATATTCGAAGGTTCCTTCCTCTAAACAGGTGTTGAACTGATTAAATGCTTTAACATCATTTAAAGATGTTAAAAGAACCACATAGCCGCCCAGGTCTTTAAAGGGATCACGGCTTTCTCCGTATTGCTGATTCAGAATCGTTAATGTTTCTTGAATCATTGACTGAACGGAAGCTGGTAAGGCCGAGAAAGCTGGACAATTTTCGGTATCGTTGAAATTAAAGAAATAATGCATAATTTTCCTCCTTAATAAAAATAGTAAGTAACTGATGGAATACACAAAGGAACACAGAAAATAAGTGGAAAAATGATAAGCAATAAATGAAATAAAAAAGTGCCTAGGTATAGAACCTAAGCACCACGTGTAATGGGATAATTGGTTAATTCTGAAATCTCGGAATCGGGAAGATATGAGCCGTCATACTGTTTATTTTTTATATGCTCTCTGGACACTGATTGATTGGCAGCAAAGTTTGAATTGTCTTTGGCTTGAGAAACAGGAATCTTTAAAATGATTTCGACATGTTCCTGGTGAATAATGATTTTATCAATGATTGAAGAAACAGCCATCTGGACTTCACGAATATTGTTTGATTGCATGAAGCTCGACAATTTACCAAGTTTTTCTTTAACTGTCTCTAAAAGAACAGGTTCTGAGTCAGTGGACGACTGGAGTTCTCTGATTTGTTCAGTTAGTGTTGTTTTGGTTTGAATTAAATTTTTTAATTGATTTTGAAGTGTTTGATCATAAAGTCCGTCTGCAATTGCGGATGAAAGATTTGTAATTTTTTTATCGGCTTCAATAATTTTCCTTTGGAGCGATTGTACATTGGATTCCAGATTGGTGTGCTTTTCAGATCTGGATATATTCAGATAATCAGTTAAACTTTGGGCATTTTGCAGTAGAATCTTCTGTATTAAATCCATCACAACGGCGTCAAGTGTGGTCATTTCTATACCCCGATTTTGACATGTCGACTGTGAATTTCGCTGTCTGCCTGAACATACATAGTTTGCATAGCTTTTATGGCCGGGACGTTCATTGCGATAGTGAGCAGTGTATGCAGCACCACATGAACAATACAAAAGACCAGACAAAAGATAATGACGCTTGGCACGTGCTCTGCCAGCTGCAGCATTTGAATTTTTTCTTACATGCTGAGCCTGTTCAAAGGTTTGCTCATCAATGATGCTAGGGCAACCACCAGGTATTTTGATGATTTCAGAATCATTTTTTTGGCGATGGCCATTGCGCTTGCCACGTTTGTCTTTGGGTGAACTTTTATTGAAAACAAAAATCCCCATGTATTTTTCATTTTTCAGTATAGAAAGCATCGTTGTTTTGGTAATTGAATGGCCTTTCTTGCTTCTGTTGACACCAGCTTTCGTTAAGGCATCTGAGATTTCCTGATAAGTGTATCCTTTGCTGCGCATGTCAAAGATAATTTTAACAGCAGTTATTTCGTCAGTGTTGGCCGATAAAACCAGATGTTTGGTTACGGGGTCAACGTCATAACCGAGGGGTGGGAGGCCTCCACAATGACGGCATTCACGGGCTCTGGATTTTTGTCCTCGAAGGACATTTTCAGATATCTGGATAACATCATTTTCTGCTGACCAGGATGCAATCAATTTGAGCAGCTTGGCCTGATGACTGTCACCATAGTTTTCAGTAACGGCCACAAGTGAAACACCAGACTGATCCAGAAGATCCTCATATTTCAGTTGAAGATTTAAGTTTCTTGCAAAACGATTATACTTATAAACCAGAACAGTTGAGAACTCTTGGTTTTCAGCATCAGATATCATTTGCATGAATTGCACACGTTGCGACTCTTTAGTTCCGCTGATGGCTTCATCCACATAATTTCTAACAATGGAATAACCATTTTTTCTGGCGAATTCATTGCAGGCATCCAGCTGAAGGTCGATGCTGGCTCCATCATTCTGCATTTTTGATGAAAACCGGGCATATATGACAGCATTTTTAATAACTTTTTCTGATTTGCTCATTTAGTCAGATCCTTTCATAATAAATTTAATCATGATAATAATATATATTTACTAACCGATTTTAATTCGGTTAAGGTGATAGCAAGTTTTAAAAAGCTTGGGAAATATTAAAGGGGAAGGTCTGCCATTTTTCAGACAGACCATATGAAACAGGTTCAGGAATACAACAACTGTTCGACCACTGTAATAATTGATTGGTAGTAACTTTGTAATGACAGCTCGGTTGTTTCGATAAATTCAATATCTTTCAGGTTAGGATATTCAAGGTTTTTAATTTCATCACGAGAAATGACAAGTTTACTTTGGTTAATGATCATAAGCCCAGCACCTCAATATCATCATTCATAGCATCAATTGCCTGATAATTCAGGAGGTAGTCATAACCAGGATGTCGTTTTTCAATAAGCAATGGCTCACCGATGCCTTCAAAGTACTCATTAAGCTGTTCCCAGAATTTCCGTTTGCTGGTGCGGGTTTTATAATTTTGAGAAGCCCATTGTTCATAGGTCGGGTAAATGCTACTTTTTAAGATTGATGTTTTCTCCGCTGGATCTTTCTTTTCATAAAACGATCCAAAAAAATTTAAGATAGGATTGGCGTTTCTAAAAAAATCTCGTTTAGCATTTTCAATGGCTTCGCATGGCGTGAACTGATAGTTGTTTGCTTTAAGGCGTTCCAGCCCTGCTAAAGCCCATAAGAGAATACCATCTATTTCTTCCAAAAGTTTTTCTGTCAGGTTGATATCAGCTCCCTTGCCCGTAAATTTTGCTGGAAAAGGTGTGATATGAAGTCTTCGTTCAAAACCGTGCTTTATATCTGTGATCAGTTCAGGCATGTTGTTGGTCAGAAAAAGAAGTTTTATCGACGGTCTGACAGTTATTGCAGGCTGTCCCTTACGATCGATAGTTATTTTGTCGTTAGTGGAAATTAGTTTAATTCGTTCAGTTCTAAATAAGCCTGAAACTTCTGATTCATTAGCGAGGTTAAGCTTTTTCCCGAGCATTGGTTCCAGACCGAAACGGGAATTAAACTCACTAAGAGTGACTGAAGAAATATTATCAGTCCCAATCATAGCTTCAACGATATTTCCCAGTGTACTTTTACCTGAAGCACCATCACTAACCCAGAAAAAAACTTTTGCAGCTTTCATGGAATTTGAAATAATGTATCCAACCTGTTCCTGAAGATTGAGAGCTAGGGGCTGGTCGGATAGGGTAATTTCATCAATGAATTGAAGAAATCTTAGGCACTGTGCAGCAGGTTGATATGTAATCGGCAATACATAGGTTTTGTAGAATTTGGGGCTGTGAGGGATCAGCATTTTGTTACCTAGAAGAAAAATGCCATTTTTGAGTGTCAGATATTCTCCGGAATTCCAGGTGTGAACAGTTGTTTTGATTTCACGCATCAAGGCTGTTATCAGATCGTGCTCTCTCATACTGCTCCATAAATGGACACCATCATAATAGTTTAATAGATAATAAAAGATTCGAGCTACTATGATATACCCGGGTTTGTTTTTTATAGTGCTGCAGATTTCATAATAACCAGAGTTGTTATAAATGGCAAAGTCGGTTTCAGATCCCATGACGATATTGTGAAACATGTTTTTTATGGCTGTTGCACAGACACTGATATTAAGACCTGAAATTGTAATAGATGAGTCTTTCTGTTGTTTAAATATAAAACCTAGACTTTCTGCCCATTCCTGAACAGATAATCCTTTTGGATTAATTTTCTGCAGATCAATGTATTGGCTTAGGTCAAAGTCGATTGAATTAGTGATATCATCGATTGAATCAGTTATTTCCGGTGTAAGAGTGTTTTTAAGTTTGTCAGTTTTCATAAAAATCCTTTCTTATTTTGTGAATGCCGGGAAGAAAGGTTGGCTCTTCCCGGTTAATTTACTGATTATGTTGAAAATGGATAATCAATGTTTAGTCAAGAATGAAATTGCCCAGAATGGCGAATGGCGGTAAGCCGTCATCACGTGTAAGATAAACAAGTGAAGCTTTACCTGAACATTTAGCAGTACAACTGTTTGGTTTTGAAAGTCCAAACAGTTGATAAAAAAGCATGGCTGGTGATTCTTCAGCAGGTGTTGAATGCGGAATGCCGATATATTCTGTCAGCGAAAAAAATTCTTCATTTTGGTCTTCAATAAAAAAGCTCACACACAGACAGTCATTAGTGCTGTCATCATCTTCAATACGGGAAAAATCTGTTTTAAAATCGATTGTGAAGTTATAACTCCCCATTGGAGCGAAGGTTGGAGACTGATCAGTGTCCCATTCCAATGGCATACCTGGCTTATCAGTATTAATCCAGACTTTTGGACAATAGGTTATTTCGGAATAAAGGATGTCTTTTGGTACGTTGGTGAAAATTTTTTCATTGTCAAACAGTTCAAGAGTGCTTTGGGTAGTTAATGGTTCAGTTTTCATGGTAAATTCCTTTCGTTTTTAAAAAATAAATCAAGGGGAGGGAGTTTTTTTCACTCCCCTGATAGTCAGCAGATTAATCTAATGGTTGAAACTGGCTAAGATGAGGCCATTTAGTGATACCATCAGATCCTATTGTATAAGTGATTATTGCGGTTAATTCACGTCCAACTAGCGATTTTAAATTTGCCTGTTCAAGACCCAAGGCACTGAACAAATCCTGGCAAAACGCTCTGAAACGTCCGCTGATCTGTTCGCCTGGATTTTTGTAGAAGATTTCATTAATTTCTATCTTTTTTTTGTCGTCATCATAGAAGCCGTTTAGTACTAGCCTAATCGAAGTTTTCATTCCGTATTTGGTTGGCTGGTTCTTGTCGATTTGGTATTTGTCAATGACACACCGAATCCGAGATCCCGTGGCAGGAAATTCTGGCTTCAGGTTGACGATGAAGTCATCATCTTCAAAAGGTGAAAATACTGAATCAACTTCGTCTTTAGCTAACGGTGTTAATAATGTTGAATCTGCGTTGGTGATTCTCTTAATTGTTGTTTCTTCAAAACGATCGTCGCTATCGATTAAAGAAACGATATCAATATTTTTGTTTTGTTCGTTCATAAATTTTTTATCTCCTTAAATTGTTGAATATTTGATTTCTGTTTTTACGTCAATTGGTAGATCTTTAACTATATAACTCATGCCTTCGATCATTGCCTGTTTTAAAATCATTTGCCCTGATTCAGCATCGTCTCCAGGAACGATGATCTGAATTTCATCATGGACAGTATGGCTAATATACCAGTTGGGTTTCAAGTTTTTGAAAAGCAGTATTAATGCCAGCTTCAATCCAGCGGCTGCTGATCCTTGAATTGGGTAATTAAGGTGACAGTTTATAGTACGGAAAGATGACCAGGACAAGCCGTTTAAACCATAGACTGTACTGGAGCGAAGTGCTTCGTTCTGCCATTTTACGACACCTTGATAAGTTGAAAAGAAATTATCACGGTAGTTTTTAGCGTCTTGTAACGTTGCATTGTGATTAACTTGTCTAAGATCATGCCAGAGGGATTCTGAGCTTATGCCATATATAATACTGAAGTTGATTTTTTTGGCGATTTGACGCTCAGGCTCTGTAATTTGGCTGAAATCTTTTTCAAAAATAGCACTTGCTGTCTGACGATGGATGTCGACCGCTTGATTAAAAGCTTTAATGAGGATTTCATCTTGACTTAGCTGGGCAAGGACTCTCAAATCAATGTGACTGTAGTCCCCTGTAATGAGAACGAAGCCCTTTGGTGCTGTGAAATACCGGGAAACCTGTTTAGGAAAGCCTTGTAAAGCAGGTGATCTGCATTTCAGACGTCCTGTTGCGGTATCAGTGCTCCAATGCCCATGCAGGCAACTCTGCGCATCAAGCTTATCTAAGAGTCGTTGACCGAACGGCCCTAGAAACTGACGAATTTTTTTGTGTTGAAAAAGAAGGTCATAAGCGGTCGATTCACGTTGGACTTCTTTAAGATACTCCATTGTTAAGTTGAGAGGGTGATGGCCGGTTTTGTAGAAGTCCCACATGATGTCAGTGTCATTGTCGATGGAAGCATTCCTTTTTAAATGAAGATGCTCATGCAGTTGTAACCGCAGTTCTTCTTGTTCGTAGTGTAGTGGTTCCAGGATTTCATGATAATAACGATTGGCATCGAAGATAATCCCTTTTTCTTCCAGCATCGTTAAAACTGATTCGAGTGGTTCAGTGTACTGTACAAAGGTTTTTTTCATGATATGATGTCTCCTTTCATTAATAGAATAAAACTTTTTTAAATTTTTGCCGTCCCCCTAGTAATGAAAATAATATGTAAATAGAATTTTATATTAAAAAAAAGTTTGCCAAGGGAACATGATCGCTGTTCATTGATATGGTATCTCAAGCTTGATATGCTAGTCGTCCCCATATCTTTGTAAAAAACATCAAAAAATTAAAAAAGACTGATCAATTAAGATCAGCCATAATTTTCATAGACTACTGTTTAATTTCTTTTTGGATTAAGTTTTAAAGAGGCATTATAAAAAAAGGAGCTATCGGCAAACAATCCTGGAAATTCAGGGTTGAAATTTGCAATCTTGAAATGAGCACAAAAATGATCGATCATCGAAAACGGGTTTAATTTGACCGATAAAATAAAATCATCTAATTTATTAAAATTTTCGTTTATGTACTGATTTTCGGAATCGGTTTCTGGAAATAAGTCATAATATTTTATGAAGCTAGATATATCAAATTTGAAGCTGATTTCTTTTGAGTTGTCCATTTGTTGATAGGGCTGTAATTTTATTAATTGATAAAGCTGCCTTTCGAAAATTTCATATGACGGATTTCTTTTTGCATCCTCATCATTAATTTTTATGAATTTCTTTACGTCTCCTAAACAGTCCAATTGAAATGTTAGTGTTTTCAGATCATAACAGGACAAATCATCGGTAATAGAATCCATGTATATGTTAATAAAAAAATTCAGTGTTTTGGATTTGATTTGAATAAATGTATTTACAATTTTATGCCAATAATCGAGATCATTTATTTCTAAGTACTTTTCGACAAGGAAACATCGATCTTCTAAAGACAGAATGTTAAAAAAAGGAAATGTTAATTGTTGGTTTTCATACTCAAATGAAACACTGTGATTATAATGTGACAATGAATTTTCATATGCCGTGTATTTGTTGGCAATAAAGTAATTCATAAAATTATTGGTAAACTTAATGTCTTGAGTTATGGTTTCAACATTTTTTTTAGTGAGTAAATAATCCAGTTGATTTGCAATATAACTGAGAATGGAGATTGATCTTAATTGAGTTTTCTCACAAATTTCGAAAAAATTAAAGTTTTCTGAGTGATTCATAATACCCTTGAAAAGTTTGAGGCGAGTGTTGTTATTAAACAGTTCTGACTTATCTGGAGTAGAAAAGAGAATGGTGTCATTATTAATCCGATCAATATCAACTAATGGAATCATCTCAAGAAACAGATCTAAATCGTCAGTGTCGATTTGGTAAGATGGAGATCTGTTATCAAATGGCCATATGTCTAATAATTGGCATTTGAAAATTATAAAGCTTGGATTATTAAGAGTATTGTATATTTCGTTGGGGTATAGATATGATTCAAAAGGGTATGGATCTGTCAAATAAAGAATTTTGCTGTTCTCATTAAGTCCAATAAATTCAAGAAAAAAGTTCATTAGTTTAGTAGGAATTTCTTTTGAATCGATGTTTTGTTCAAAAGTTTTTATTTGATTGAAGTAATTAGAAAGCTGTCTTTTTAATTCAGTGCGTAAATTTTCGTTAAAAGGTGCTAAACTGGAGTCGGATTCAAAATAATATAGATTTTCCAGTAAATTTTCAAAAAAATGTTTAGTAAGAACCCATGTGAGGTTTTCAAAATCTCCGCGGAGAAAAAGTGATTGATATGATCTTTTTTTTGTTTGCAATAAAAGACGAATGATATCAGCATAAAATGCAGTTAGTTCGATTCGTTCTATTTTAATGTCTGTAAGATATCGACAAAGTGGATCTGTAAAAATGTTATCTACGAAATCCATTTTTGACAGAAAGGAATGCAATTTTTCAGAAACTTTAGAAGTATTTCTTTTGAGCATATTCGCATAATAATCTTCTTTTATGCACAATTCGTTTACAGTTTCACGTTGTTCAAAAATATTCATTATTTTCAGGTCTTCATCGGTTAATAAAGCAGCTATATCAGAATAGGTAAATAGTATCATAAAAAAGCCTCCAAATAATTACATATATTATACATGAATGGAGTTAAAGGGCCAACAGTTGAAATATTAATATTGCTTTAATACAAGGTGTGGGATCGGTGGAGTTGAAAAAATTTGCGTAGAAAATTAATGAATTATTATTTGTAAAAAGTCCTTTTTCATTAAATCAAAAAGGATTAATTTTTATAGATATTTTCTTTTTTAAATTTTGTCACACTAATTGTCACACGTTGAGGTGATGCTGACAGAAATGCTATAATCTATTAAATGAATTGTAAAACATTTTAAACAATTAACTTTAAAATGATTTTGAAATCCTTATATAAAAGCGTATAATGAGGATAAGTTTTACTAAATTCAATAATCCTTGATTAATTTACAGGTGAATTTAACATTTGGAAGTTTATGATGAACAAGACCTGCAAGAGAATAAATAAGTAAAGGTGATCGAAAATTATTGATAAAAGATTCAAGAAAACTGTTTTGGACAGAATCTGTCCATCTTTTCTTGTATAATTTGGGTAACAAGTTAATTCAGGAAAAGAGGAACTAAAATGATTTTTGAAAAAAATGATAAACCCAAGAAAAAGAATCAGAAGCGATTGTGTCAGAACTATTATCAGCTACCAGCTACGATGATTATGCAGAGAAATACGGGCACAGTAAAGTTTGTAGAGCGTGTAAGAAAAATGTGTGAATTTAAAAAGATAGCGGATGGGGTGCTAGCATGAATTCAAAACGTGATGATAATAAAACTGTCCGGATTTTGGACATGTACAAACAATTTGCCAAAGGAGGTATTGTTAAAAAAGAGGAATGGACTGAAAAATGGGGTATAAGTGAAAAGACAATCGATCGTGATAAAAAGGAAATTGAAGAATACCTGCAAAATGAGTATCCCGAAAGTAGTATTGACTATGACAGAAAGACAAAATCTTATCGATTGATTGGCAAAGAGCATATGGCGTTGTCAGATCATGAAATTTTTGCAGTCTGTAAGGTGCTGCTTGATGCACGGGCTTTTAATAAAAAAGAAATGGAACAAATTATTGATCATTTGTTGCGTCTATCTTTTAACCAGAAAACTATTGAGGGTGCAATCGGAAATGAACAGCATCATTATAAACCGGTTAAACACAGTAAAGATTTAGTAGAACGTATTTGGTTCTTTAGCCAGAATATTAAAACTCAGAATGTGCTTGATGTTCAATATAAGAAGCAGGATGGGACAGTTAAAGCTTACAAAATAAATCCTTTAGGGATGTTATTTAATGAGTATTATTTTTATGTAGTTGCAGAGAAGCATGGAGAAGAGAATTCAGGTTCTCGTGTTTTCCGATTAGATCGGTTTCTTAATTACTCTGTTTGTGAAAATGATCAACGTTTTAAAATTGATTATGGTAAGCGCTTTCAAGAGGGAGAATTCCGGGAAAGGATTCAGTTTATGTATACTGGTGAATTGACAACCATCAAATTTAAATTCAAGGGTGATTCGTTGGAAGCAGTTTTAGATCGCTTGCCTACAGCTGAAGTGATTTCAGAAGAAAATGGAGAAGCTTTGATTAAGGCAAACGTTTATGGAGAAGGTGTTAAGAAATGGTTGCTGTCTCAGGGGGCTGGGTTGAGGTGGTTAGTCCAGCTAGTTATCGGCAGGAAATGGTTGATATGATTGATCGGATGAAAGAAAAGTATAGATAGTAAGGACATTAAATGATAATGTTTATTAAAATAATTATACTTTACAATTGTATTATTAAGCAATAAAATAGAAAAAGAATTGACAGAAATATTTTAATGAAGGCAGAACTTATCTGTGCAGATTTATTATTTTGTCATTTTTGGGGGGATGCTTTGCGAAAATACGAAAAGCTTAGAGAACAAAAAAACAAGGTCATACAGGAAGCAAAAGAAGAAAGTAATAACATTGCCGTTATGGCCAAGGAGTCGGAGCGAGTAGCAAATGTGGCGAAAAATGTTTCTATTATTATAGCAGACATTGATCGTCAATTTGAACAAGCGACAAGACTAAATAAAATTGATACTACCTTTTTATTTTTTGCTACTGCATTACAATGTGCTCGACAATACTTCTTGACGGATTTTAAAGAACGACTTAATGATCAAGAGGCTGCAAAAGAATCAAAAGGTGATCAAACTCATGAAAGTAGTGATCGCTCACATCAATGGTATCGGCCATCTTTGAACGAAATAATATCAAGTCCAGTACCCTATGATGCCATTTATGGCAGTAAAGAAATGGGCTTAGGTTTAAGTGGAAATACCCATCGTTTTAAGACTCTCGGTCACGATCCTTTGCTCGGTTGGATTTTTGGAACAGCAAATATTACAACAAGTACAATGACAACTTGGGATTTTGCTTCCTATCATATAAAGACAGGATTTACGAGTAATAATCTGGCCCGTGATAAAATCACAAATAATGCAGATACGCTAAAAGTATTTGAATATACAAAAGAAAGGTTAATGAATGGTGGATTTGAAGGTAAAACTGCTATAGGCACCTCAATTATTAAGCAAGGTATCCATCTTAAATCAGATAAATATTCTATTGCCGGTTTGCCAATACCGGTAGTAAGCGTTATCTCACCGGATCTTTCCAGAAAGCTCGCAGAGTATGGTTTAGACATGGGGAATTTAACTACTGTTGCAAAACAAGCTACTTTTGCGGCCCTTATTAATACGGTTATTGCTATGATACATGGTTTGTTTTATGATGAAAATCAATATCACAGCTGGAATTTGTATGAGGTAAAAACGCGTAAAATACTTAGTTATTCTAATGTGATTGCTACAACCAGTAATG
The DNA here is from genome assembly GCA_031222025.1 of Eubacteriaceae bacterium ES2. GTDB lineage: Bacteria > Bacillota > Clostridia > Eubacteriales > Eubacteriaceae > Acetobacterium. The sequence goes on from CP130740.1 coordinate 407,163, forward strand.
TTTTAGTGGTTGGTTTGGGTACAGCACTTGGGACTGCAACAAATAATCCTGAATTAACAAAAAAAGCTTTGAGTAAGCTGGATATAGGTGGCGCCATGGTCACACTCTATCGATTGCTTTCGGATTATCAATTTATAAAAAAAATAAAAGAAGAGTTTATAGAAAAAGAGTTTTACGACATTGTTATGGGCGAATAATTTTATTTAAGGAGATATATAATGGCAAATAAAGATTTTGAAAAGGGAATTGAAGCTGGTGCTAGACCGTTTGAGAATAAATTTAGGCAAATGACTGATAGCTTAGATGGTATAAGTAAAAATTTGGATCATAAATTTGACAGGGTTAACGATACCTTTGATGTAATTATTGATGATTTGAATTCTATTGAAAAAAAGAGACTATACGATTTAAATACAGTTGTCGATATTTTAGAGTTAGATGAAGATGAACGAGAATTACTTGTTTCAATACTTTATACGTTGGCGAATATGATAGAACCGACAGATTTACAACAATATTTTATACGTTCGGTAAAAAGGCATTTGAAAATTAAAAATCCTCAAACTGAAGTTAATTTGGCTTCAATAGAAAATGTGGAAAGTATAAATTCTCAAAAAGCTATGCTTCAAACTATTATGGAATATTTTTTCCTATCATTCGGAAATCATGATTATGTTGAAAAGTATGATGAGCTATTCTCGTATTTTTCAGTAAATCGTCGTGGTCAGAATGAAATAATTGAAAAAATTAACGCCATATGTGAAGCAACAGGATTAGAGGGAGTAGCTGAAAACTATGGGTTTGTACCGGAGAACAAAGTAACGGGGTACATTGATAATGACGTTATAGAAATTATTGAATTAACTGAACTAGATGCAATTAATCTTGAGAATAATCTTGTTATTAAATCGAATGAAACTAAGGAATTTCGTAATAACATTGTTAATGTCAACACGAATATTATTTGTGAAGGATCTTTAACATTTGAAAATTGTTTAATTATTTATAATGATCAAGGTGTACCTGAAAATGTAGGAATAGATTTATCGGGGTTACTTACTTTTACAAATTGTAAAATAGAATGCAAGTCTGTAAGAAAAACTAATGAAAGCGACGTTATTTATTTTATTAAAGCAAAAAGTCATTCTAAAATGTTGATTAAAAATTGTGATATAATCTGTGCGAGTTATTTTTATCAAATGCAAAAAAAGTTTTTTGAAAAAGACTATCAAGAAGTAAATGGGGCAGAGATAGCTATTGATTCATGTAAATTATTCAATATTTCATCTGGATTTGTTAATGATGAAGGTGAGAACAATAAAAAAACAATAACGCGTTGTTTATTTGAGTTTTCGGAAATACCGTCTCAAAATTTTGAAATGGTAGGTTTCAATCATGAAGATGAATATGAATATTTTCACGGAACTCCAATTGTTTCAGGAAATGATTTATCAATATCGGATTGTAAAATTATCGGAACTGACACATTTTTAAAGAGTAAGCATAAAATTGATATTTTTGATGTACGTGGAGAAGTTAAACATGGGTCAATCGAAAATTGTACATTTGTGAATATAGATAATTGTATTTATAGTATGAATATAGTAAAGAATTGTCAATTTAGTCATTGTGCAAAAGTTATTCGAGGCCTTGGTAGCGGGGCAAAATATAACTTCACATCAAAATTTTTTGGAGGGACTACTGACATTGAGACTTTCGGATCAGCGACCGTAATTGAGTCAACATTTGTGGATTGCCAAGATGTGATTTCGACAGCGGAGTCAGAATCAAAAATAATTAATTCACAATTTTTAGAATGTCAAAATACCGTTATTGATAAGTACTCTCCTGGCCAAAAAATAACTGTGGAGTTTTGTGAATTTTATAATATAAAGAATACTGATAGGTTTGGGACTATTCGGTTGGATTACCTTGGTGATGAAAGTGTTAGAAGTCAAATAAAAAATTGCTCGTTTAAGGGAGTTGATGCTGGAGATAGCTATATAATTGATGCGATGGCAGAAAAAGTGGTCGCTTTAGTAGAAGAATGCTCTTTTGAAAATTGCAAGAGTAATAGAGGTCAGGTTATCCAAGAAGTAAGTATTTCATATTCTGGTGGAATATTTAAAAACAAGAAAAAAATAATTGATGTGATAGATGTAAGAAATTGTAAAGGCGTTGATAGTGTGAGTCAGAGTGGTGTCTATAATGGAGAAATAAATATAAAGAAGACAACTTCAACGGGTGAGATTATTGGAGTAAAAAGCAATCTAGAAATAGGTATTGGTTCTGGATTGGTTTAATCTTTAAACAGATATAACAGATTTATCATGATATAAATATTTTTATGGTGTCAAAAAAAAATCAAATTTTCTATCCCGTATATAATGCATTGATTTAAGAACGTGCTTCCATTAGGCTATTAAGTGTAATTTTGGTCAGATAAATTATGACACCCTAGCCAAATTAGCAGATCTAAATTTTTTACCGAGGTTTTTTCATTGACCAAAAACACAAAAATTGTGGAGTTGGTGGAATTGAAAAAATCGAGTGAAAATTAACAAATCGCTACTAATATCGCAAACAATCATTACAATTTTTTGGTGTAGATACCGATCACTACGAACCTTCTCCGCCATTCAAATTTAATAACAAACGTGATTGCACAGCCTTTTGTGGCTGTTTTTTTATTGCCTAAAATCATGTTTGCCCCCTAAACTGCCCCCTAAGAGATTTTTAATTCTTATTTTGCCCCCTAAATGTTATTGATTAAATTATCCATTCTTTCAGAACTTTCTTTTCTCATGGCATCGGTGACATGGGCATAAGTATACATTGTAAAGGCTGCTGAATGGTGGCCTAAGTTTTCCTGTACGGTCTTGATATCGTCCCCGGCCTGAAGGGACAGGACAGCATAGGCATGACGCAGATCATGAAAGCGCAGGTCCGGCCATCCCATATCAGCCACAATCTTTTTATAATGCTTCAATACCGTTGGGTGCTTCAGTTTTAACCGTTCCAATCATCGGGGGTGCAAGTTGTCGACTTTGAAATTAAAAGAGGCGTGCGGGGCAGTCAGGCGGTCAAAATGATATAAGAATTGCCATACGTCCGATAGTCCTATAATTGTGGGTATAAAAAAAGCCTGAGCGAATGCCCGGGCTTGAATCTACTTACATTCTGTTTGAAATGTGTAACTTCTCCATAAGTGCGTCTTGCAAGACTCTGGATACATTCACATTTGCTTTATCGGCTTCCCTGTTTAACCAGTTTGGCAGGGTTACATTTCTTCTGACCGTCTTATTATCCAGTTGTCGGCGATAATCTACAAAATCAATATCTACCAGTGACACGATCCCTTTACCGTCATCGGCAAAAGTCCCCGCTGCTGGATCAATTGCATTAAATTGTGAAGGTGCTGGCACCTCTTCTGAATCATCTTGAAGGGTGATCCCTTTTAAGCCTATGGCATCTCTGGCCATGTCAATTGCATCGGCCATATCGGTTCCCTCTGTAAGAATTTCTAAATCTGGAACCTCAACTAAAACAATATCTTCAAGTTGTGTAAAAATAACGGGATAGATCGCTTTCATTTGCTTCTCCTTAACAGCTTTAAAACTTTAATCATGCAATATGTAGTTTTTCCATTAAGGCCTCTTGAAGCACCTGTGAAAAATTAACATTGCTTTCAAGTGCTGCATCATTGAGCCATGAAGGAATAGTGAGCGTCTTTTTAACCGCTCTGGAATCAGTTTTTCTTTTATAGGCGTTCATATCAAATTCAACCACTGCTAGGAATTGCCCCTCTTCCAGCTTTATATCTTGTGGATTCGAAGCACCGGGAATCTCCTCTTTATTATCCTCCATATAGGACAAGACAAGTCCCAAAGCATCAAAGGCCATTTCATAAGCCTGATCCATGGTATCACCACAGGTATTACACCCGGGAATATCAGGAAAAAACACGGAAAAGCCTCCATCCTCTTCAGGAATAAAAACAGCTGGATAAAATAATTTTTTCATTTCTTTTCCCTCCACTAAGGACTTTACCAGCCTATTTCAGGCCAGCATCTTTCAGTATTTGTTGCTCAGTTCCTTTTTTAAGGTCTTTTGAGTGATAAGGTACAGTGGTTCTCTTGTCGGTCTCAGGATTAACAAAGAATTTATGTGATCCATTTTGTCGAACTTCAATAAATCCATTTTCCTTCAACAGTTTTATCATTTCCTTTGGTGTCATTGGCATGAGCTTGTTCCCCTTTCCTTATCATAGTTTCATTATAACACGTGTTAATACGTGTATCAACTAATTATTTTCATTTATTTCATTATTTCCATCAGTTTTCTGTATTTAATGTACTAACTTCAAGACTATTTATAACATTCCTAACATTTACAACAGTAGATATAAGCATGAAAAAAGAAGAGGTTTTCCTCTCCTATCGGGTGGTTTGTTTGCTGGTTGGTTGCAAAACCATTTTACCAATGTCAGCAAAATGGTATCCTTAAGTTGGGGATACCCTCAAAGTCGGATTTTCTGGCTGTGATCTGGTGCCCGGTTTTTCGGGTGCGAACATTGGCGCAATTTCCCGCAGATCTCGCAGCCGAACTTTCGACCGCCAAAATTGACGACTCAAATGTTTTTCGGGCTCCTCAAAATTGAGGGGTCCTATCAGTGGATTCAGATGTCGGGAACACCGACACCCGGTAAAGTCAATAAAGTTGACAATAGCTTTCTAATGTCCTTATCTCGGACGGTTGAATTGTCGGGATTGCCGACTTTTGGAAGTCCTTGAAGAGGACACCCGGATTAGGTGTCAAGTTCTTTGACATCCGGATGTGCAGATCATGCACTTTAGAGGTGTGGCCAGTTATGAGCACACCAAGTACAACGGATTTTCCCGCTCTATTGGTTTCCGTTATATCGGACAGCATTTTAACCGCCGAATTTTCGCGGGTTAGCCATACAGCCTATAAAAGAAAGCCCCTGACGGCTCAAATCAAGGGCTTTTTTCTTTAAAGGGTGTATTGGGCGGTTTTGCCCTGCCCTAAATGCGAAGGCGCATTCGTATTTGGGCTTATTCCTCAATTAACGGGATATCTTTAGGCTTAAACTTCGTTGTAATGTTTTGCTCTGTCAATGATTCAAGCTGATAATAAGCCACTTCCCGAAGTTTCTTCAGTCTTTTATTTTGTGGTACATCTTGCCTTATCAGATCGGCGTTCAAGCTTTCCAGGTTGGATAAAATGACAAGTTGCTCCACAGAAGCAAAATCCCGCATGTTTTTCTTTTTATTCCCGGTTTCTTCCCGCCATTGTTTGGCAGTTTTGCCGAACAATGCAACATTAATCATGTCGGCTTCGCTGGCATAGGTATAACCTATTTCCTGCTTACTCAGCTCTGGTGTTATGACAAATATTTTAATAGCATCCGTATGGATTTTATAATTGATTTTCGATAATTCCCGCTTAACATCCCAACCGAGTTCCTTCTTGCTGGCCTCTTCCTCTTTCAGGCGTTGGTAATCCTTGATAATGTAAAGCTTAAATTCTGGTGAGATCCACGATGCAAATTCAAAGGCAATGTCTGAATGGGCATAGGTTCCACCATATCGACCGGCTTTACTGGTAATGCCGATTGCATTAACGTTTTCTATCCACTTTTTGGGAGATATCGTAAAGGTATTTAATCCGGCCTGATTTCTAAACCCCGTCGAATTCGACGGGTTTAAAATTTGGATTGTGCAAAGACTCCCATAATCCCAAGAATTCAAGCGTATCCCTGTTTCGCATCCAATTCTTAATTACATCACTTGGATCATCCCTTTTATACTTAGCAATATCAGTTAAGCTTATATATTCTTCCTGATCGGTTTCTAAACCGATCACCCTTATTTCACGGCCGTTTGCGTTGATTTTCATTGGTTCCTCCTTTAAAGGTAAAATCCCCGTTAATCCTGATCCTCTTCGTATTCCATGATATCGCCGGTTTAAATGCGCTCTCCAGTATCAGGAATAATAAAATTAATTTCATATTCACAATTTAATATGCCAGCTATTTCCTTAATATCATCCTCAGAAAAGTTATCACGCTTCATTTTTCTATTAAAGGTTTGTGGTGTAACTCCTAACCGGCGGGCTAATTCAGCCTCAGAAATACCCCCACTTTTAACCAGTAATATTTTAATCTTTTCCGACATGCTCATACTTAACACCTCCATTAGTCATCATCTTAATAACTTAAATAATAAGCATTTTAGCTTAGTATATTCTTAAATAAGCTTATAATCATCAGCTTTAATGTTGGCGTCATAAGTGTTTTAGCTTATAACATAATCAAGTTAAGAGATAAACGAAAGGAGCAAACACCATGTATAACCGTTCAGAGATTGTAAGAACCGCCAATAAGCTGGCCACTACCGGATTAACCAAAAGCCAGGCATTCAAGAGAGCCTGGGCACTGGCTAAAGGTCAAACCCTCTTCGTTAAAGGCGTGACCAAAGGCAACCGACAGACAGCAATCGACCACATGAAGAATTACCAGCTTGAAGATGTGGCCATTACACTGGTAAGAATTCAGCCGATTATTTTGAAGATGACACTCTGGAAGTGATCGCCACCATTAACGGAAAATCCTATTGTGTTGGCTATTTACCCTCTTCTACCTCTGGGCTGTTATCAAAGGTCATGAATTACGGAACATCCCTAAAAGGGGCATTGAAGCAGATTGTAGGCGGCAATGGATTTTATTATGGATTGCGGATCAATGCACAGATGATGTAACCGGAAATATAAGGGGGCTGCCATGGTGGACATGCCCCCAGAATTGGGGAGATCCCCGGAAAGGATAAGAACATGAATCAAACATTACTTGCACGACTGAATGAGCTCAAAGGCATGAAACGAGAGGTTGAAACGCACATGGCTATTTACTGGCCGATAAAGAATAAAACAGCCCTCAAATTACTGATGATCCAGAATGAAATGAACTGGATCACTGAAGCGCTGGGCGTGAAGAGGTAGAGGGGCTAATTATGAATGATGATTTTTCAATTGACATTGATATGAAGGACCTTGTAATTGATATTGACATGGATGATCTTATGATCGATGTTGATATAGAAGACCTGTTGGACTTTTCAGGCTTGGAAGAATTGAAGAAAAGTCTTGAACCACCTAGCCACTTACTGGCTAGCCTGGTTGTTGACGATGATTAAAACGCCTGACAGCCCCGTACAGGCTTTAAACAATCAAGGGGCATGTAAGATTACCGATAAAGATTATAATAGCCGTATCAGGCAGAAAGAGAAGAGGATTTTAATATATGGGAAATAGCAGCTTAAAAGTCTTATGGGATTATGAATTAAACAATTTGGACCCAGAAAAAAACACCGTTGAGCATCAAAATTCGCATGAGCATTATGAATCAATAATAAAAGACATTAAAAAAATTGATTATAATTTAGCCAGTGCCATCGATGAAGCCAGCAATGACCTAGCGGGTTATGAAATGTACCAGGCGTTTGTTTTAGGGTTCAATAGAGCTGTAGGGCTTTTAATGGGATGTGCACAATGACGGAATGTACAGAAAAAACAATGGTAGCGGTTGAGCTTTTGCAATATAATGATTTATGTGACGGTATTTCAAATTTGAAGGATGATGTCGACAAGCTTAAGTATTTGCTGGATGTATTAACGGACAAATATTTGCCGCTGATTAACAGAGATCCAATAACAATGGGGCTATATGAATGGAATGAGTTTATCAAAGGGCTGGGAAACAATTATAAAAACTGTTCTCTTATCGGCAATATGGCCTTTGATCGGATTATTAATATCGAGGATCGGCAAAAGGATCTTCAACGAATTATCGATAGCAGCCGCGAGAAGAGGCTTTGACAACCAGGCATCCGCAAGGGTGCTTTTTGATGCCTTAATCCGGGTGTCCTCTTCTGGGACTTCTAAAAGTGGGTGATTCCTACTATTCAACAGTTCGTGATAATGTTATAATTCTGGTAGAAGATGGTGTCGGTTATCATTTTGATAACTGCGACTAATGTGCCAACTTCTAATGCAAGCTGTGTAAGTGATCGAACCACTTTGCACAGCTTTTTAATTTGTTCTTACAATGCTGTACTGGTACCCGTAAAATTACGGTGATCTTAAAAGTGCAAGGTTCTTGCTAATCTGGGGCTACAATCTACATGGATCGTGCAATCTCTTCATGTGCATTATCGGGATAGGTGGGAATGTATTTTAATTCAAAATTAATGATTGCTACCGATATAGGCAAATAAAAAAGAGGGCAGTGAATTTCTGCCCCCTAAATTGAAAAGTTGCCCCCTAAACTGCCCCCCAAGAGATTGTAAAGAGGAATAGAAGAAATATAAACCAGTGTAAAGGAATGGCTATATAAAGGGATTTGAAGAAAAATAATTAATAACGGTTTTACCCCGGTTTTTTCAATTGTAATAATTCAAATCCCTCCTTCTCCGCCATTTAATATTACGCATTAAATTTAGAACTGCTACGTTTGTGGCAGGTTTTTGTGTCATATCAGGAAATTAGTGGCGATGCTTTAAATAACTTTGTCTGTTATAGAATGAAAAAAGATTATTTATGGCTGATGGCTGATAAATTACGTTTTTTATTTTGTGTTTTGTCGTCTATATGGTATTATTTTATTAAACTTCCTATATTAATAGACTGAGCTGAGTTCAAGTGCTTCAAATTACAAAATGTGAAAATTTACTGTAAAAAAGGATAAGATATGAAAGAAGATAACACTGAAGAAAGAATTCTTACTGAACAAGATTTTTTAGCCGAACGAAAAGCCCGTAGGGAAAGAAGATCAAAGACAGAGCAAAAGATAGAACCCAAAGATGATGATGTATTCGATGAGATTGAACGAGACGTTCAAGCCGATCGAAAAGCTCGCAGGGAAAGAAGAACAACGGTAGACCTTAAGATAAAGCCAGAGATTGATGATGCGTTTGACAAGCCGGAACGAGATGTTCAATCAGAAAAAAATGCTCACTGGGACAGAAGATATCACATAGATTCAAAAATAGACCCTAAAGTTGATGCGGTAGCAGATAATTTTAAAAAAGATCCTAATTCGGTGCCGGAACAAAAATCAAAAACGAAAGTACAAACTGAAGTTATTGATATAGATGTTATTGGCTTTTTCTATCAAGTCGGTATTGGTCTTTGCGGTGTGGCCTTAATTGCAGATATAGTATTATGTGTAATATTACTTACAATGATACTGATGGGGAACTAACGGAATATTCTGAAATATATAAGTATTGCATGATTTATAACATAAAACCCCTGCTACGGTTGTAGTAGGGGTTTTATGTTATAAATTCGAAATTTGGATAAAAATCGACTTGAAAAATAGTGCAAAACAAATTTTTAGAAAGCTCTGGTAATATGTTTAAATTTTCCGCTACCGGCATCCTGTTTTGGTTTTTCGTTGGAAAGTGTTATTTCAATGCTAGTTAATCCATGAATTGAGAAAAAATTTTCTAGCGCTGTTTTTGCATTCTCAAATGCATTTTGTGCTGTAAAACCATTCACTGGTTCAATCCGTAGTTCAGCATGTTGATCCGAATGAGCAATAAACTGAAATCTTCTCAGTTCGGGTACTTCTTTAAGTGTTGCATAAATTGCAAGTGGCGCAAGCCTGATTGTGACACCATTTTGCCTAAAACTAACGACATCATCAGTACGCCCTTCCAGGGTTAGCCATGGCGACGGATTCCCACATTTGCAGGGTTCATCATGGAATACTACACGATCAGTTAATTCATAACGAATGAAGGGCTGAGAGTAATTATAAAGACTGGTCAACAGAATTTTATCAGCTTGCATATCGGCTGGAACTGGATTGTTATTTTCATCCACTGGCTCAACAAGCAGCCAGTCATCATTAATATGAAAATGTTGCTCAGTGCATTCGCAGGCAATCGTACCACCTTCTGTGCAGGAGTATGTGGTTTGAACATAGCAGTCAAAGGTTTCGGCAAGCTTTTCACGCAACGTATTGGAAAGATATTCGCCGCCGGCCATAATTAACGCTGGGGAGATATGTAGTTGTCTGCTTTGCTGCTTTTCTATCAGTAATTCGAGATTAGTGGGATAGCCTCCCAGCATTGCCGGTTGAAAGGCGTTCAGCTCATTTACGATCTGATTGATGGGTAGTAATGCACTGGTTACGCCATTTGTCGCTTTTTCCACGGCATTTTGATAAGTCGTGCCCGCACCGAACTGTTGCCAAGATAAAATCCTCCAGTAGCGAAGACGCCAATGGTTTTTCCACCATGCCGGATCAGTGCATACAGATCATTCTTTCGAGCAAAAGACCGGGTCAAATTTAACGCACTCATCATGTTGTTTGTGGTGCTGTCGAACAAAGCAACCAGGGGGTTACCCGTTGAGCCACTGGTAGTGAAAATAAGATACTTCCCTTTGAATTTCCGTCCGATGTTGTCAATATTGCCCATAAATTCATTGATTTCGGAAAGTGAGATAGTTTTGTCTGTTACCCAGTCATCCCAATGGGCCATGAGGTCAAGTTTGTTGACCGGTGGCAGGTCGGATAACTGAAAGTCTGTCCCAATATCCTTATATAGCTGGCTATAATAGGGGCTGTTTTCTCGTGTCCATGCCACTATTTGGTGAAGCCGTTTTTCACGAAGAATCGTGTGTTTCGCGTCGTTCATTTTTGAGTATTGCCGGCATAACCGTATTGCTTTAAACATGCCAATTGTTGTTTTATTTCTGAATAACGGCAATGGGTTCTTCATCGACTGGAATTAATGGTTCCTCATGAGCCCCCGGTATCGGCATACCCATAGCTTTAGCATTTTCAGCGGCATACATAGCGGCGTCTTCATCGGTGATCTTGTAGCTAAAGAACATAACTACAGACCCGAGTAGGGCAATTGCCCCGGGAGCGATTCCCAAAAGAATCATAAATTTGTTGATAAAGTCAGGTCCGAGGTCGACACCGACTTCGTAACCGGCCCAGGCTAAACCGAATCCGGCGATGGCACCACCAAGAGTCAAACCAATTTTGATAGGGAGGTTGAACATGGACATCGCAACAGCTCGATTGTCCTTCTTGGTTTTATAAAAACCATATTCTCCAGTATCCAGCATATAGTTGACACCAAAACTGTTGAACAAGTAAATAGCCATGACATTGATGACAGAGATTCCGACATAAAGGGGAAAAGAATCTGCGGCAAAAATCGTAAAAATATATATAAACACATAAACAGAACTACTGCATTCAATTCATTTCATTCGCAAATGAAATATCCGACAGTTAATTCGAATAAGTAGACTTAAGGTTCGCCTGTAATTGCGAAGCTCGTAGATAATAGTATTTTTAGACTATCGTTTTTTGACCATTTTCAAAAGAAAATACTGTATTTTTGAAACGTATATCCGATAAAATGGTCATTCTTGCCGTCAGCCTGCTGTGTAATAAAAATATTCAGTCGATCAATAATCTGTCATACATCTTGATCAACGATCGTTTAAAACTGATATCCAGTACTGAAAGGACATAATTAACAAGGGCAATGGAAAATCATCAATGGTATTATGCCGTGGTAATGTTGTTCTTGGCGATGGTAGCTTTGAAAGTGTTTGCCAAGCACCATTTCTAGCTCATACACAAAAAACCAACTCTTACAGCTGCGTTCTTCCAAGAACTTACAATGTTGATATTCTTCACGTTGATCATGGTAATTCTGTGCGATAAAACATAAATCCAGAACAAGATAATACAATTGCCGCCAAATAATATCAGGATTAGTCAATAAGCTGTCAGGATAGAACAATATTGTACTAACGACATAGCATATAATTAAGCTAAATAAGGGTATGCATATCTAAGAGCAGAAAATCCGAATCTGGATATAGTGAAAAATTTGGAGGCGAAGATGAAAAAGGTAAACGAGAAAAAAGAATTGACGCTGGAAGTAGTTAAGAAAATGGCCGAGGCAGTGGAATATGTTGCGGCGAATTTAAAGGTGCCAGTAATTTTTGCAGCTGTAGACTCCGGTGCTAATCTGATGCTGATGCATCGGATGGAAGGCGCTTTTATTACCAGTGTCGACATTGCCATTAATAAGGCTTTTACGGCTGCCGCACTAAAGATTGGCACCCATGAAGTGGCACCCTTGGTTCAGCCCGGGGAAAGTCTTTATGGTCTGCAGTTATCTAATAATAGCAGAATCGTTCCTTTTGGAGGTGGTTTTCCAATTATTGTTGATGGTGAAGTAGTTGGTGCGGTGGGTGTCAGTGGCGGTACCGTCGAGGAAGACATGGCCATCGCCCAGGCAGCGGTAGAACTGTTTAACGCCTGCTAGCAGGAAAAAGGAGAGCGTAAAATGAGAATGTACGATTATCTGGTACCAAGTGTTAACTTTATGGGTGCTGGCTGTGTCAGCAAAGTTGGGGAAAGATGCAAGATTCTGGGCGGCAGGAAAGCCTTAATTGTCACCGATTCCTTTATGAAAGATATGGAAGGCGGCGCCGTTGAGCTAACGGTAAAATCTTTAAAAGAAGCCGGTCTGGATGTTGCCTATTTTGATGGGGTGGTTCCAAATCCTAAAGATATTACAGTTAAAATGGGTCTGGATATTTTTAAAAGTGAAAATTGTGATATGATCGTCACAGTTGGCGGCGGGTCTGCCCACGACTGTGGTAAGGGGATTGGAATTTCAGCTACCCATGAGGGTGATTTATATTCTTATGCTGGCATCGAAACCTTAACTAATCCACTGCCACCGATTGTGGCGGTTAACACCACGGCCGGAACTGCCAGTGAAGTAACCCGCCATTGCGTTATCACCAATACTGAAAAGAAGGTTAAATTTGTCATTGTCAGCTGGCGAAATCTGCCTCTGGCATCCTTTAATGATCCCATGCTGATGCTTAAAATTCCAGCTGGCTTAACAGCTGCGACCGGAATGGATGCCTTAACCCATTCCATTGAATCATACGTTTCCAAGGATGCTAATCCGGTTACTGATGCAGCGGCCATTCAGTCGATTAAACTAATAGCCAATAATCTGCGCCAGGCTGTTGCCCTAGGTGAGAATCTGGAAGCTCGCGAAAATATGGCTTACGCTTCACTTTTAGCTGGGATGGCCTTTAACAATGCCAATTTAGGCTATGTTCATGCCATGGCCCATCAATTGGGTGGTTTGTACGATATGCCCCACGGGGTCGCCAATGCGATGTTATTGCCCCACGTCGAAAAATATAATTTGATTTCAAATCCGCAGAAATTTGCCGACATCGCTGAATTTATGGGTGAAAATATTGACGGATTATCTGTTATGGATGCAGCACAAAAAGCTATTGACGCAATGTTTAAATTATCTCAGGATGTAGGGATTCCGGCCAGCCTGAAAGAAATGGGTGTCAAAGAAGAAGACTTTGAAAAGATGGCCTTTATGGCTTTAAAAGATGGTAATGCCTTCAGTAACCCGCGCAAAGGCAATGAGCAGGATATCATCAATATTTTCAAAGCGGCTTATTAAATTTTGATTGAAAATTTAAATCAGAAAACTTGGATGCCTGATTACTGAATTGTCCGAGTTGAAAATTAAGCAGAGAAGATAAAAAAACGATATTTCAAACGGATCTGAAATTGTCAGATAAATAAGTTGTATTTACTTTAAACAAAGGAACTTGTCAAAAGACAGGTTCTTTTTAATTTGCAATAAATATAGCAGTATAGTATTTTGCTCAGATCCTTTTGGAAAGCATCAAAATCACGGCTCTTAGACAATTGCGATACTTTGAGACTATGTGCTGTTTTTGTCCCGGGTCTTGAACTGCAATGAAAAAAGCTGATATTTACATCCTTTGATGGGAACAAAAGTGCGGATTAGTAAAAAACGGTTGCTTTCTTTTGACATAGCATCTATAGTAGAATTAGAAAATGAAACGAAAGGCGATTGGTGGCATGAATAGGCTCGAGGATGTAATTGATTTGCAAAAGTTTGGCGAATTTCAGGATGACATGGCCCAAGCAACCGGTCTGGCGATTATTACCGTTGATTATAAAGGTCAGCCTGTTACGCATCACAGCGGGTGCAGTGATTTTTGCAGCATGATCCGCAGCAACAAACATCTAGGTGAATATTGTCAGAAATGCGACTCCCGGGGTGGGCTGGAAGCCGCCAGAAGCGGAAAGCCCTTCATCTATCGTTGCCATATGGGAATTGTTGATCTGGCAGTGCCAATTATCATAGAAGATCAGTATCTGGGGGCTTTTATGGCCGGTCAGATTCTGACTGACGAAGATCAGCTCAAAAAAATGGCAAGGCTGGGCTTTAGTGGGATTGATATAAAAGATAATGATCAATACTTTGAAAGCTATCACGATTTGCAGTTAATGCCTTTTCATAAATTTAATGCCATAGCAAGGATAATCCATTACATGAATAATCAGATTATTAATCAAAAGTCCAATCGAATTACCGGAAAAGATAAAAGATTACGGCTATTATCACGGACGCAACGAATTAAGGCGACCAGCGACAGGGCGCGGACTGATTTTCGATTTCGGGATTCAGCAGAAGCTAAAATGGCTGAATCGCATGAAAGCATAGATACTGGTGCAAAGGAATTTAATGCCGAAATAAAGAATGTTTATAGTAATTTATCCCAGAGCAGGTCGTTTAATAAAATTCTGGAACCGGCGCTAACCTATATAGAAAAAAATTATCAGGAAAACATAACACTGCAAAAAGTAGCGGAAATTGCAAATGTTTCATCCTATTATTTCAGCCGATTGTTTAAAAAGGAATTAGGAGTCAACTTTTCTATTTATCTTAAGCAACGAAAAATTGCGAAAGGGAAAGAGTTACTGATTAAGACTAGCTTTCCCATTGAGAACATTGCTACAAAGCTTGGTTATTATGAAGCGGGTTATTTTACAAAAGTTTTTAAGCAATCGGAGGGGATGACACCATCAGAATACCGTAAAGGTGTAAGAATGAATAATCTAAATAATGTGAAGTCGGCACGTAATTAAATGGTTGTAAGGTCCAAATAACAATTATTATAAATAATTCAAAACGAGTTGTTTTAAATGCTTTCATTACTGATGTGATGAAAGCATTTTTTCGTACACGATTCAGAGTATCCAGGCTAATAATTTTAGATTAAAAACTCCCTTTATCCTGAACCTTGGTTTTGTGGATTGTGATATAATGTGTTGGATGAATTAAAAAGAAAGGTCCAAAAAAGTGAAATTATTTTTATATTGTTTTAGAGAATTTGATGAAAAACCGTATTTTGATGCTTTATGTAAAGAACACCAGATAGATTTCGATTATACTCAAGAATATCCCTCAATGCATAACGTTCACCTGGCAAATGGTTGTGATGGTATCAGTTTTACGCCAACAGAAATGGGGGCAGAACTTCTGGCAGCTTTTAACCAGATTGGTGTGCGTTTTCTTTTGACCCGTTCAATCGGATATGATCATATTGACATTAAACGAGCCAAGGAACTTGGTCTCAAAGCTTCCCGGGTTAGCTATCCCCCGGAAGCGGTAGCAGATTACACCCTGATGCTAATTTTGATGTCTTTAAGAAAAATGCTTTTTATAATGGATCAGTCCCGTGTCCAGAATTTTACGCTTTTTGGCAAAGTGGGTCGAAGTATTGGCGAATGCTGTGTGGGAGTCGTGGGTACAGGCATGATTGGCCAAAAAGTAATAAAATATCTGTCTTCGTTTGGCTGCCGAATTTTGGCTTATGACCCCTTTCCAAAGGAATTGACTGATTGTCAATATGTGGATCTTGAGACACTTTTTAAAGAAAGTGATGTTATCACGCTCCATGCACCTTCAACAAATGATAATTATCATCTGTTAAATGAAGCATCTTTTGCACTTATGAAAGAAGGGGTGGTCGTTATTAATACGGCCAGAGGTAATCTTATCGACGCTGATGCCTTAATTGATGCGATATTAAATAGGAAAATAGCCGCTGCCGCCCTCGATGTGCTGGAAGATGAAACAAACCTTTATTATATTAATCGTTCCGGTGATTGCATCGATAACCGTCAGATGGCCATTTTGAGGTCTTTTCCTAATGTAATTCTAACGCCTCACACAGCCTTTTATACGGAAACTACCGTAAAAAGTATGGCTCAAAATACTGTGCAATGTCTGCTGGATATGGAAGAGGGTCGAGATAATCCGCTGATTATTATTTAAAAACGAAAATGTTCGAGAGGAGAAATAAATGGCGGATAAATTGCAAAAGCGGGGCCTTGTGTTTTTACTGGCAACAGTATGCTGTTTGCTTTGGGGGAGTGCCTATCCATTTATTAAAATTGGCTATCAGCTTTTTGCTATTGAGACAACTGGCAGTCAGATTTTGTTTGCTGGCTGTCGGTTCAGCATGGCAGGCATAATGACCTGGGTCATTGCTAGCGTCTACAAGAAAGAACTGGTTTTTCCAGATCGCAGCGAGTGGACTAGTATCATTAGTCTGGGGCTGATTCAGACAAGTTTCCAGTATCTGTTTTTTTACATCGGTCTGGCTAATACTACTGGGGTGAAAGCGGCCATTATTAATCCCATGTCAGTGTTTTTGGTGATTTTTTTTGCCCATCTGATTTTAAAGGAAAAGCTGACTCGGTATAAAATTTTTGGGTGTTTGCTGGGGATGGCCGGGGTATTGATTGTTCAGCTGAACGGCGTCTCTTTGAACGGCGATTTCAAATTTTTAGGTGAGGGTTTTATGTTATTAGCCTGCCTTGCTTCGGCTTTGGGGACGATCATGACCCGGGTTTATACGAAAAAAAGTGATGCTATGACCTTAACGGCTTTTCAGTTGTGTTTCGGTGGCCTGGTGTTGATTGGTGTCGGTTTGCTGTCTGGTGGTCAAATCCATCCGACTAATGTCCTGGCACTTTTAGTGCTTTTTTATCTGGCTGTTTTATCAGCAACGGCATTCAGTGTCTGGACGATTCTGATTAAACATAATCCAGTAGGAATTGTGGCGGTTTATAGCTTTATGATTCCGGTTTTTGGAGTGATCCTATCAGGTCTGATTCTGGGCGAAGCCTTTTTAAACCTGCGGACTCTATTTTCCCTGGTCTGCGTCAGTTTGGGAATCTGGCTGGTTAATCGGCAACCAAAAGTTAAAGCGAATAATTCCGCTGAGATTGGGAAAAAGAATTAATCACTGTACACTTCCAAGGCACCTAAAATTGCTGATAAGAACTGAATATTACCCCAGAGGGTTATTCTCAGTTTACTCTCATTTTCAATTAGCTGGGTCTGCATGGAACTGTTTCCAAACTCCGGCGGTTTGGCATTCAAAGCGGCATTGAGCGAATTGATAATACGAATGGCCGCATTGCCGTTTTCAACTTCGATATCAACCACTGCCGAGGCGCTGGCTTTGCTTTTTTCCTGATTTTGAGAAGGCACTGTTACACGGGTGCCTTCGGCAAATAAGCTTAAGTCGTGGCCGGTGATGCGCCAGCTTTTGCCGATTTTGGTGGCATTAAGCTTTCCTTCACGAATATAGCGTTGAATGGTTTTGGGGTGGATGTTAAGCATTTGTGAGATCTGATCAACTGTGTAGTAAGTTTCCATTATATCTAATTGCTCCTTATTGTTACTGTTTATGAGATGATAACACCTGATAAAGTTGATGTCAAGCTTCTAAAGATGATTTAAGATTTGACAAACAATAATAAATATTAGAAAGCTGAGAGATTTTGAATTACTAGAACTTTGCTTATCGAAGAGAAATTTTATTGCAATATGCTGAACAGAAGGATTTAAAAACTTGGCCATGTGAAATTGTATGATGCGGTGGGATAGATATAAATATTTAATGATAAAGGAGAAAACAACGATGGACAAGCAGAATGTTTTAGATCCATTTCAAAGCGATTGCCTGGAACTGAATATTGAAAATTTGGATTGTATGGTCAGCTCGGAAGGTTATCATGAGTTGGAAAAACAAATGAGATCGACTGCGGATAAAAAGAAAATTGTCGTTGTTGGTGGCGGCCCGGCCGGAATGGAAGCAGCCAGGATCTGTGCAATTCGGGGTCATCAGGTGATTTTGTATGATGCTTCAGAAAAATTAGGCGGTAAACTGAAGTTTGCCAGTAAGCGAGTTCAGAAATTTAAAGAAGATAATCTGCTTAAATGGTATGAAGAACAGCTGTTGACTCTAGGTGTGGAATTGCGTCTTAGTGAAATTGCAACCCTTGAAAAAATTGCGAATGAAAAGCCAGATCATATCTTTCTGGCGCAGGGATCACAGCCTAAACCATATTTTTTTAAGGGGATGGAAAGTGAAAAAGTAACTAATCCCATTGATGTGATTTCGGATAAGACGATTGTTGGCCCCAGATGTGTAGTCATCGGTGGGACAATAGCTGGTTGCGAGGCTGCGCTTCATCTGGCCATGCACCGCCATAAGCTGTCGATTGTAACGAGCAATAAAGATATTTTGACGGAAGACATGGCGGTGCCTTATCGTAAGATGTTTATGGATCTGCTTATAAAATATAAAGTGACTGTTTTGACTGAAGCCTCACTTGTGGCGGTTACCGAAAGCGGTGTAATCATCAACGTTGCAGGCCATGAACAGGAAATACCGGCTCATCATGTGATTGTTGATTTAGGAGAAGAACCTGTGGAAGGACTTTATTCCGAACTGCTAAAAGCCGGATTAGCAGTTCAAAAAATCGGCGATAATCGCGTGATTGGAGGGATTAAGCGAGCTATTAGTGACGGAAACCGAGCAGCTTGCCAAATATGAACTGGCTATGACTAGCTAGTTGTTTAGACGTCTTGTTGTTAGAAATTACAGATTTTTTAAAACCGTTTGTTAAGTAAGAACTGAAAGGTTTGCTTAATAAGCGTTTTTTATGTTTTCAAACCTTCGATAAATTTTTGATTTTATTGTAAAAAATTTGTTATAAAAATGATTTTAGTGACAGTTGACGGTTTAAGTTGCAAGTAATAAAAATAAAGTGTAAAATTTTTTCAAGCGTGAAAATTAAATCAACAAAATTAAGTATTGAATTAGAGGGATTTCAGAAAAAACGGAGGAAACATATGCAGGAAAAAAAGTACAGTGCTGGAATGGTTAAGTTTTCCTTCTGGTTTTCGGAATTCCGTGAGGTTATGCGATTACTTAGCAGCGGAAAAACTATGAACGAAATTAAGGAGATAAATCAGGAAGAAAATCTTTTCATGGCATCCTCAAAAGCTCGTTCAACGATGATCTTCAGTACGGTATCCCGGCGAATAAAAAGCCTGCCCAAAGCTTTTTATTCGATTTTTGAGCAAAGTGACATCAGTAATCAGAAAATAATTGTCCTCATTGCGGTAATGTTATCGGATGCCCTGTTTTTTGATTTTATGCATGAAGTTTATCGGGAAAAACTCATCATCGGCGTGGTTGAACTAAATGACAGCGATAGTGCGGTTTTTTTCAAGAATAAACAAATTCAGGATGAAAAGGCGGCAGGATGGAAAGACGAAACGATTAAGCGCTTAGGAGCGTCTTATAAGAACGTTTTGATGGAGGCAGGCCTTATTGGTCAGTCCAAGGGAAGTCGAAAGATCCTTAAACCAATATTAGATAAAAGGCTGGAGGATTGCCTGAAAGATAATGATTTGCATATAATACTCAATGCTTTAACGGGGGTAAGATAATGGAAAACTTGGAAAAGCGGCTGGACGCAGCAGAAACGATAATAAAGACCGACAGTTTCCGTAAAAATAAAGGCCTGGGCAATGAAGTCGGCTATTATGTTTTTGATTATCCCCCTGAAAATGAATTGATGGTCAGAGAGCGGATAAAATATCTGGAGAAGAAAAATAAACCGGAAATTGATGGCTTTAAACTGGTGGTATTTGATCTTTATGATCTGGTCATCGATATTCTGGAGGAAGAGGGCTTTTTAGACCAATGCTTTAAATTCGAAAAGAAAAAAGGTTTGGAACGGATTGTATCGGCTGTGGGAAACCTCCTGCAGATTAATGATGAAAACAGCCTGATTGTAAAATTTATTCAGGATAATACGCCAGAGGACGCAGTGGTTTTTCTGACCGGGATTGGCAAGTGTTATCCGATTCTCAGGTCACATAAAATCCTTAATAACCTCCATCAGGCCATTGACCGGGTGCCAGTGGTCCTATTTTTTCCAGGAAAATATGATGGCCAGGAACTGGTACTATTTTCGGCGATTAAGGACGATAACTATTACCGAGCCTTTAAGCTGGTAGATTAGTCGTATAGACAGATGAGAATAGAAAGAAGGGAGAGTGTCATGATAATTAAAGATATGTTTGCAAAACCTATCGATCGAGATATCAAAGGAGTCATTAAAGTTGGCCAGGCGGATGACGAAAACATCAGGCAGGAGCTGGAGGAATATGTGGTGACTGGTGAACTGCAAAAGCATTTTGCCGATTTTTTTGAGAGTTACTCCAAAGGCATCAACGGTACGACCGATAAGATGGGGGTCTGGATTTCCGGCTTCTTTGGCAGTGGTAAATCGCACTTTTTAAAAATCCTTTCTTATCTGCTTTCAAACAGAGAAGTAAACACAAAAAAAGCCCTTGATTATTTTATAGAGGATGACAAAATTGAGAATCCCATGGTGCTGGCCAATATGAAGCTGGCAGCCAGCGTTTCAACCGATGTCATTCTTTTTAATATTGACTCGAAAAGCGAAATGTCGGGTAAAAGCTCAAAGGACGCCATCGTTTCGGTATTCTTAAAAGTATTCAACGAAATGCAGGGCTATTGTGGCGCCATTCCCTATCTGGCTGATTTGGAAAGGCAGCTTGACGAAGCCGGTCGCTATGAAGAATTCAAAGAAAAATTTGCCGACGAGTTTGGCAAAAGCTGGGAGTCTTCCCGTAATAAATTTGATTTCATTCAGGATACCATTGTGGAGGTACTGGATGAAATGGGTTTTATGAGTGAGCAGGCGGGCAGAAACTGGTGTGAGAAATCGACAGAAGCCTATCCTTTAAGTATTGAGGGCTTTGCCCGGTTGATTAGAGAGTATATGATCCAGCAAGTAGACAACCACCACATTGTTTTTCTGGTGGATGAAATTGGTCAGTACATCGGTGAAGATTCCCGGCTGATGCTTAATCTTCAGACCGTAACAGAAGATCTGGGAACGGCTTGCCATGGAAAAGTCTGGATCGTGGTGACCAGTCAGCAGGATATTGATTCCGTCACTAAAACCAAAGGTAATGATTTTTCTAAAATTCAGGGACGGTTTGATACCCGCCTGTCACTGTCGTCAGCTAACGTGGATGAAGTCATCAAGAAACGAATCCTGGATAAGAACAAGGTTGGCCAGGAAACTCTGGGACTTCTTTATGAAAACAAAGAAACCATTATTAAAAATCTGATTGTCTTTAACGATGGGGTTGAGAAAAAACTTTACCGGGACGGACAGGATTTTTCCGCAGTTTATCCATTTGTGCCCTATCAGTTTAACCTGCTGGCCAGTGTATTAACTTCTATCCGAACCCATGGCGCTTCGGGCAAGCATCTTTCCGAGGGGGAACGTTCGATGATCGCCCTCTTTAAAGATTCGGCGGTAACGATTATGGATAAGGAACAGGGAACGTTAATGCCCTTCAATGTTTTTTATGATGCCTTGGATCGTTTTCTGGATCACAGTCACAGTGGGGTTATTGCCAGAGCGTTCAGTAACGAACACATTAATCCGGACCATGAAGCAAACTGCTTTAACGTCAATGTGCTAAAAACCCTCTTTATGGTTAAATACGTCAAAGAAATTACCGCCAATCTGGAAAATATTACCAGCCTGATGATCAGTGACATTGATACAGATCGGATCGCCCTTAAAAAACGGGTGGAAGAGGCCTTGAAAATTTTGATCAGAGAGACCCTGGTACAAAAAAATGGCGAGCTTTATGTTTTTCTGACCGATGAAGAGCAGGAGATCAACCGGGAAGTGGATAGCCAGTTCGTGGAAATGGCAGAGGTCATTAGAAAGGTATCCGAGCTCGTTTTTGAAGATATATTAAAGGTAACAAAATACCAGTACCCGGCTTTAAATGGTCGCTATAACTTCGCTTTTAACCAGATTGTCGATGGGCGTCCTTATAAATTAAGTCAGAATCAGGTAATCGGAGTGGAAGTCATTACACCGGCTTCTGACATTAGTAATGATGAGACAAACCTCCGAATGAAATCTGGAAGAGAACAGAGAGTACTGGTCGTTCTTCCTGATGACAGAGCTTTTATTGAAGAAATTACAAGTGCCCTAAAGATTGAAAAATTTCTTCAATTAGGCTCGGGGGATCGCTTAACACAGTTTGAGCAAATCAAAGAATCCAAACGAACCGAATTGAGTGAAAGAAAAGAACATGCCAAACTGTATCTGATTGAAGCCATGAAAAACGCGAAAATATATGTGGTAGGTGACCGGGTTCAGACCAATAAGAAAGAAGTTTCTTCAAGAATCATGGAGGCCTTGGGTAAACTGGTCGATGCGGTCTATCATAAACTCGGCTATATTGACACGGCGATGGGTGACGTCAATATCCGAGACCTGTTTAAAAACCTCAACCAGCAAGCTATTTCGCTGGGGAAAACTGAAAGTGTCAATACACTAGCACTCAATGATGTCTTATCCTTTATTGGCGATAATTCGGCCAATCACATTAAAAGCTCCATGAAAACGGTGATGGACCGATTTATGAAAGCCCCTTACGGTTTCGTGGAAGAGGATGTGGAGTGGCTGGTAGCGAAACTTTTTAAGGATGGGGATATTTCTGTAACGGTCAGCGGTGAGCCGGTAACCCTTCACAATAAATTGTCGGAGGAACTGGTCCGTTACTTCACGAAAAAAGAATTTGTCGAAAAGCTTTTGACCGAGCATCGTGAGAAAGCCAACGATAAGCAGAAAAAAGCCCTGCGGGAAGTGTCCAGGGAAGTCTTTAATATTTCAATGATGGACGATGATGATGACACCATGATGGAGGATTTTAAGCACTCCTGCCGTAGTCTGATTAATGATCTGGAAAAACTGGAAATCAACTATCGAAATAATCATCTCCCCGGCAAAGATGTTGTTAAAGATGGCCTGGCACTCTTGCGTTCGGTTGAGCGGATTCAGTCGCCGATGGAATTTTTTAACAAAGTCGATCATGATCTGGATGATTTTCTGGATTTTTCCGAAGATTATGAACCGGTAAAAAGTTTCTTCGCCGGAGAACAGTTCAGCATTTTCAGCAAAGCTCATGAGAAGATTAAAATCTATGAGGACAGTCAGAACTTTATTGCCAATCAGACTATTGAAAGTCTGGTAGCAGAAATAAAGAGGATTCTTTCCAAGCCTTCACCATATAGCGATATTCCCAAACTGCCGGAATTGTTAAGTGACTATATCCATACTTACAGCCATTACTTGAGTGATCAGCTGCCGGCAATTAACAGTGCTATCGATGCCGCGAAAGATCGGATTATAGAGGAGTTGCAGGGAAAAACATATTATGATGATTATCACGAGCAATATGCCAAGAAATTTGTCGCGCTTAAAGAAAAGGCGGAGACCTGCAATAATGTAGCGACCCTTTTAAATATTAAAACGGAAGCCGATGCTCTTAAAATGCGTTTGCTGGATGAAATGACCGAAAGGGATCGTCGAATAGCCTATGAAAAGCCAGCACCAGGTAGTGGAAAAGTAAATGATCCAGGAACTGATCCAAGCGGTAGTACTTACGTAGAGCCGCCTGTTAAAAAGCGAAAAAACATCTCTATCAAATCCATCAGTCACCAGGTATCCTGGCAGATTGAAAGCGAACAGCAGCTGGAAGTCTATCTGGAAGACCTAAAAGAGCAGATTCTAGCCCAGTTGGAAGAGGATACGATTGTAAATATTGAGTTTTAAAAGACGAGGATGATCATGAATAAAACAGCTATCAAAAATTTTGCAATCTGGGCTAGAAATAAACTTATTGCTGATATTACTTATAAAGCAGGGCTGCTGGGAATAAGCGGAAAAGAAATCAAGGAGCCCTTGCCCCAGTCGACTCCTACCGTTCAGTTTTTTGATATTGGAACCAAAGAGCCCTATTCGATTAGCGGAAAGCAAATTAAGCAGCGGCAGGAGTTGGTTAAACTTCTGAAAGAAAACGAACAGGAAGATGCGTTTAACAAACTGGTTGAGGAAGTCGCCTATACCTGGTTTAACCGGTTGATTGCCATTCGCTTTATGGAAGTCAACGACTACCTGCCCACCCGGATTCGGGTGCTGTCTTCGGAAAAAGAGGGGAAGTCGGAGCCAGACCTGGTCACCAGTCCTTTCGACGCGGATTTGGGCTATTCAGATCAGGAAAAGGATCAGATTATTGCACTGAAAAAGAATAACCAGTGGGACAAACTGTTTCGGATGCTTTTTATTAAACAGTGCAATGCCTTAAATGAAATTCTGCCAGAGCTTTTTGAAAAAACCAATGACTACTCAGAACTTCTTTTAAATCTTTCATATACCGACAGCGATGGGGTGGTGGCCCATTTGGTTAATGATATTGCTGAAGTTGATTTCAATGTGGAAAAAGAAGGCCAGGTGGAGATTATTGGCTGGCTTTATCAGTATTACAATACTGAACCCAAAGATGAGGTCTTCGCGCTATTAAAAAAGAACGTGAAAATCACCAAAGAACGTATCCCGGCGGCTACCCAGCTGTTTACCCCGGACTGGATCGTTCGCTATATGGTAGAGAACAGCCTGGGACGACTGTGGCTGGAACATTGTCAGGCTGAGTCGGGATTATCAAGTGAAGTGATGAATGCCAGCTACTATGGCTGGAAATATTATCTGGAAGAAGCTGACCAGGAAGCGGAAGTTGAAAAGCAGCTGGCTGCTATTCGGCAAAGCTATAAAGATCTTCGACCACAGGATATTAAGCTTATCGATCCTTGTATGGGTAGCGGTCATATTCTGGTTTATGCTTTTGATGTCCTGATGGCGATTTATGAAAGCCAGGGTTACAGCCAGCGGGATGCCGCCGTAAGTATTCTGGAAAACAACCTTTACGGACTGGATATCGATAAACGGGCTTATCAGCTTTCTTATTTTGCCCTGATGATGAAAGCCAGACATTATAACCGGCGGATTTTTACCAATGGGATTAAGCCTCATATCTATGCGATTGATGAAAGTAATGGCATTACAACAGCACCAATACATGATATGGGCATAAATTTATCAGAAGAAGAATACGACCTTGCAGTAAAGCAGGCAGTTCAGCTGGTTGAAGAATTTCATGATGCTAAAGAATACGGTAGCATTTTAAATATTACGCCCTGCGATTGGGATCTGCTTCGCCGTTTTGCTGTACCGCGTGAAAGAAATGGTCAAATGACATTTGACATGCATGGCGAAGAGGAAGCTTCTGTTCGTCTGCAAAAACTCATTGATATTGGGGAAGCTATGGCACAAAAATACCATGTGGTGGTGACTAATCCGCCCTATATGGGCAGTAAGGGAATGAGTGCAAAGCTGACAGATTTTGTGAAAAAGAATTATCCGGACAGTAAAAGTGATTTGTTTGCGGTCTTTATGGAAAGCTGCGGACAGATGACTAATAAAAATGGCTTTCAGGCCATGATTACCCAGCATGCATGGATGTTTCTTTCCAGCTTCGAAAAACTGAGAACGAAATTGATGGAAAGAAATCTTGTCAATATGGCTCATCTCGGACCAAGAGCTTTTGAGGAAATTGGTGGCGAAGTGGTTCAGACCACCGCTTTTGTTATGGAAAATAATCAGTTAAAGGATTATCAGGGGAGCTATGCCAGACTAATTGATTATGGGAGTCAGAATGCAAAGGAAGAGGCTTTTCTGGCAGGGAATGATTTATATATTGCTAAGCAGGAAAATTTTTCTAAAATACCGGGAATGCCAATTGCTTATTGGGTGAGTGATTGTGCATTAAAAGCATATGATGATGGGATTTTATTGAAAGAAATATTAATGTTAAAAGCTGGATTGTCTACAGCTGATAATCCTAGGTATCAGAGACTTTGGACTGAAGTAAATTTAAAAAGCATTGGTTTTGAATATAGAAAATTGGAAGAAACAAAAGATGGGAAACATAAATGGTTTCCATGTCATAGCGGTGGAGAATATAGAAAATGGTCAACTAACAATGAATATGTTATTGATTGGCAATTTGATGGAAAAAGGTTAAAAAAACAAAAAGGTGCAGCATTAAGAAATAAAGATTTCTATTTTCAGGAAGGTCTCACATGGAATAAATTGAGTTCTTCAAATTTTGGAGTTAAGCATAAGAGTAATGGATTTATTTTTGATGATACTAGCAGATCAGCATTTTTGGAAAACAGTGATTTTTCTTTAAGATACATACTTGGGTTTTTATGTTCTAAAGTCGCTTTTATGTTTTTACAGGCATTAAATCCAACGATGAGTTTTACAAATAATGACTTAGAAAGGTTGCCCCTAATTTTAAATGTAAACCAGAATAATGTTGATTCTATAGTAAATACTAATATTTGTATCTCTCAAAATGACTGGGATTTTTTTGAAACTTCCTGGGATTTCAAAACGCACCCTTTAGTAGATTTGAAATCCGATGCAAATGTGGGCATAATCTGCTCTTACGAACAGAATGAAAAAGGTAATTTAGTTGACACAGAAACATCTTTTAAAAGTGGTTGTCTCAAGGAAGCCTTTGAACGCTGGCAGGATTTTACGGCTATGCAATTCACCCAACTTAAAGCCAACGAAGAAGAACTCAACCGCATCTTCATTGACATCTACGGCCTTGGGGACGAACTTACTCCTGAAGTAGAAGACAAAGATGTGACGATCCGCAAAGCCGATCTTTCCCGGGAAATTCGTTCATTTATTTCCTACGCTGTCGGTTGTATGTTCGGCCGTTACAGCCTGGATGTCCAAGGCCTGGCTTATGCTGGCGGCGAATGGGACAATCAAAAATACAAAACCTTTATCCCGGACAAGGATAATGTCCTGCCCATTACTGATGAAGA
The DNA here is from genome assembly GCA_031222025.1 of Eubacteriaceae bacterium ES2. GTDB lineage: Bacteria > Bacillota > Clostridia > Eubacteriales > Eubacteriaceae > Acetobacterium. The sequence continues at coordinate 434,253 of CP130740.1, forward strand.
ATATTTTGAAGATGATATCGTCGGTCTCTTTGTAACTTTTGTTCAAAAGGTTTATGGTAAGGAAAGCCTGGAAGACAATCTCGATTTTATTGCGGCTGCTTTAGGCAATAAAGGGAACACGTCTAGAGAAATTATCCGCAATTATTTCCTTAAAGATTTTTACAAAGACCACTGTAAAATTTATCAGAAACGTCCAATTTACTGGCTCTTTGATAGCGGCAAAGAGAACGGTTTTAAAGCCTTAATCTATCTGCACCGCTACAATGCCGATACCATCGGAAACCTGCGGGTCGATTATCTTCACCGGATGCAAAAGGTTTACGAAAGCGAAATGAACCGAATGCAGGAAACTATCGAGAATAGCAGTAATTCCCGGGATGTTTCAGCAGCGACCAAGCGCAAGGAAAAGTTGATCAAGCAGTTAAAAGAAAGCAAAGATTACGATGAAAAAATTGCCCATCTGGCCCTGGCTCGCATTGAACTGGATCTGGATGATGGGGTTAAGGTCAACTATGAGAAAGTGCAGACGGACGTGAATGGCAATAAAATTCAGGTTCTGGGGAAAATATAAGAGATTATATGACGTTTTTGTACTTTCCTTTCATACTAAGATTAAACATGACATTAGCACAATAGGAAAGTACGACTATAAAACGTCCTTATCGTTCGTATTAAAAACATAATCTACGAACAATAAAGACGTTGCGTTATTATAAGTCGAGAAATAAAAATGTATAGTGGTTGAATAAAAATCAATTAATGATTGAAGTACGAAACGAAAGGAAATAGCGGAAGTTTTCGGGTAAATATGTATAGACCCTATGAAATAACCAGCTTGGGTACTACCCAAGCCCCCAAAACTACCCAAGCTACTACCCAAGCCCCCCAAACTACTACCCAAGCTACACCTCTATTATTTAGATATTGTCGAAGAATTTGAGGTGAAAAACTTTTCTAATCAGGTTGTTGTCTTTAATGTTCGTATAAAATATAATATATACGAACGATAAAGATGAAAAGGGTGATTTAATGAATGAGAAAGAGCAAATCTTAGATTATCTGAAAAAGAATAACGGTGTAGTTGAAACAAAATATTTTTCGAAAAAGGGAATTGATAATAAAATATTTCGTCGTTTGGAAAAGGATGGCAAATTAGAGCGAATCGGACAGGGGATTTATATTGATGCACAACAGATGGTGGATGATTATCTGTTGATGCAGTATCGTTGTAAAAAAGGAATTTTCTCCCATGAAACGGCTTTATTTCTACATGATTTGTGTGATCGGACGCCAATTAGGCTGATGATGACAATTCCAAATGGTTATAATACCCGCTTATTGAAAATGAAAGAACAGTATCAGTTCTTTTATATCAAAGAAGAATTACATGAGATCGGAAAAATGAAGATTCAATCGCCATTCGGGAATTCGATTACGGTCTATGATAAAGAACGAACCATTTGCGATTGTCTGAAAAAAAGGGACAAATTGGATACTGATCTTGTTTTATCGGCAGTTAGGCAATATATGCGTGATCCGGAGAGAGACTTTATCAAACTAAAAGAGTATGCAGATATTTTTAGAATCGCAAAACTGGTGCATCAATATATGGAGGTGTTGGCATGACCATTAACAGTCCCAGACAACTGAAAGATTGGATTAATAATCGAGCTAAGAAAGAAGGCGTTATTGCCAACACATTACTGCAGAACTTTATGATGGAACGGCTTTTAGAAAGAATTGCAGTTTCAAAGTATCGGGATAATTTCGTTTTAAAAGGAGGATTCTTGATTGCTGCGATGATAGGAATTGATCTGAGAAGTACGATGGATATGGATACTACAATTAAAGGTATTTCTATTGATTGACAGGAGGACAGCCCATGGCAGAAATGAACCTAAAACAAATCACCGATAAACTCAATACTGAATTCAGTGGCAAAAACCGAAAGCTGGTCTTCTGGTATGACGACAATGGCGACTTTGAAGCGGAAATTGATGGTCTCGAGCTAAACGGTGCAAAAGTATATCATCTGGAAACCGATAATCAGTTTCAGACCAAGCATTTTTTGGAGCGAGTGGATACCATTAACAACTACCTGATTTATGCGCCTTTTCCCAGACCATCCGTTAGAGACAATCATCTGGAGGATACTATTCGCTATTCGAAAGTCTTTTATGCCGACCGGGCATCGCTTTTGATGGTAGATCTGGGCATCGATAAAAAATACAAAGCGGTAATCCAGAAGCATATTAAATTCTTCGCTGCCCGGGACCGAAGACAGCGGTTTTATGATCTTGAAATCCAGAACTTTAATAAAGAAAGTATTGAAGTAGCCCTGATGTCCTGCCTTTGTAAGACCCATACGGCCTCCTTTGAAGAAGTTGTCCGTGTTATCTTAATGGAGGCGGAAAATCCTTTTGAGAATAATCGCTTTTTGGATGAGTTTCAAAAATATGATCTGCTTAACATTTTCTGGGACTTTTGCCGTCAGAAATTTGCTTACACCGAGCAAAGCCCATCGCTGGAAAAACTGGTCTTTACCCTTTTTCTTACGGTTACCCAAAGAGCACTGAAGGGACAACTGCCAGTAGCTTTAAAGCCATTTATATCGAATAAAACTGGCAATATTATAGCCTTTATGGATAGTCTGATGAATAACGTTTTGTATATTGAAAAGTACAATAAATTCTCAGATTTTGTTCAGAAAAGGTTGGATATGGAAAGCGTCTTAAAAGGATATGAGCCGAATGACTTAATGAACTGTGATACATTTGCCTTTGTTGATCAGCTCCTGATTGATTGGCTGGTGGAAAGGCTTTTGGCTGAAGATACCGGAGCCAAATTGGGCGACCTTACCCTTCCGGAGATTTGCCGTGAAAGACTAAAAAAGCACTTTTCCAAAGAATTTACGACTAGTTATAAGTTACTCATTCACGCCTATGATTTGATAATAAATGCCAATTATCGGTGCCAAAATAATTTTAAAGCATTAGTTGACCAGTATCTGAAAGTCGATTTTGAGATTGATGGTCACTACCGGAAATTCTTTTATTATTTTGATCAGCTTGGTGATACGGCTGGTTTTGAAAAGCTTGCTTCGCTAGTGGAGAACATCTATAGTAATGAGTATCTTGATAAGATTGTGCGTGGCTGGAATGAGACTTTTGATATTGAAGAAGTTAAGACGACATTGCCACTGCAACGACGCTTCTATAAACGAATCATTGAACCGAATAAGGATAAGCTGGTTGTGATTATATCGGATGCTCTGCGTTATGAAGTAGGCCATGAACTGTTTTTAAAACTACAGGCGGATGAACGATGCACGGCCAGTTTTTCTGGTATGCTGGGGCTAATCCCTTCCATTACCAGGCTGGGAATGGCGGCACTGCTTCCGCATCATAGTCTTTCTGTTAGTGATGATTACAAGGTTTTGGTTGATGGTAAAAATGCTGATGATCTAAAACAACGAGAGACTATTCTAAAGAGTTATGTTTTAAGTAGCCGATGTGTCCAGTTTGATGACATCAGGAATATGAAAAAGGCGGAGCTGAGAGAAGTCTTTACCGGCCAGGAAGTGGTTTACATCTATCATAATCAGATCGATGCCAGAGGGGATAAAGCCAATACCGAAAATGAGGTGTTTACCGCCTGCCAGGAAGCGGTTGAGGAAATTGACGGATTGATTCGTCGCCTTTCAGGCAGTGCCAATACCTATCATTTTATGGTGACGGCTGATCACGGATTTATTTATAAACGTGATAAGCTGCAGGAAAGCGACAAGCTGTCAAATAATGCCGAAAAAGATGCTTTTGTCAATCGGCGTTTTATAATTCAAAGCAATCCTCTGGTAGGCGATGGAATAGCCTTGCACTCACTCGGGGAGATATTGGGGAATGACGACTGTAAAATGGTATCCACTCCCATTAGCGCCAATATTTTTAAAATGCCTGGTGGTGGACAGAACTATGTTCATGGTGGATCATCACCCCAGGAAATGATTGTTCCACTAATCGATATAAAAATGGAAAAAGGGCGGGTGGAAACAAGGCCGGCATCAATCATGCTGGTGAGTGTGATCAGAAAGATCACGACTCTTAATGTATTTCTGGACTTTATGCAAGCAGAAGCAGTAGGAGAGGGGATCAGCCAGGCCAGCTACCGAATTTATTTCATTACAGCCGATAATGAAAAAATATCTAATGAGTTGTTATTTATAGCGGATAAAAAAGATAATGACGCTCAGCAACGGATGGTCAGGTTGCATTTCAGCTTTAAAAATCAACACTATGATAAATCGGGAAAATATTATCTGCTGGCAGTTGATGAGTCCAACGGTTTTGAGATATTCAGGCATGAAGTATCAATGGATCTGGCCTTTGCGAATGATTTTGGATTTTAGTCGGTTAAGAGGAGAAAGGCAGAAAGAACCAACTAATGGTATGATTCCAATAGTTTGTATTATTATTTAAAGTAAGAATGACTGGTAAATATGAAAATATCTTGATTTGAAAAATCATGAAGCGTATAATGAAATAAAAGTTTTGTATAAATAACAAAAGCACACGAAAAAAGCGCCGATCTGGCGCTTGATTTCTAAAAACGGTGGATTGCTTGTCGGTTACCACCATACCCCACGGCGACCTCCGAAGAAGTGCCTTATCTTAGAACTACTGATGGATATTGATAAACTTATAAAATATCAATTGGTATCAATTTGGTCTGATGGATATTGATAAACGTACACATTAGTAATTCTTAACAACTCTATTGTAGACGATTAACTAAGAAATGTCAATTTATTTTAAGGAGATCTGATGATATGAAATATCGATTAGGATTGGATATTGGAATTGGTTCAATAGGCTGGGCGGTTATTTCTGGTGATAAAAATGCGGCGCGGATAGAAAATTTTGGGGTGCGTATTTTTGAGTCGGGTGAAATTGATCAACTGGGAAAGGATCGGAAAAGTCAACAAAGAAGAGGTTTCAGAGGAACAAGACGCCTGGTTAGACGACGTAAATTTCGAAAGAATCGGGTTAAAGGTCATCTTCAAAATATTGGACTGGTAAAAATAGAAGCTCTGAACCGGTATTTTGAAACGAATCAGCAAGATATCTATACCCTGCGGGTTAAAGCTTTGGATGGGGAAATAAGCCCGGAAGAGATCGGGGCTTGTCTTATTCATCTTAGCAATCATCGTGGTTATAAAGATTTTTATGAAATGGAAAATAGTGAGTTGGATGAAGAGGAAGAAGCGGACTACGAAGCGCTAAATAATTTCGACAAGCTGTTTCATTCAAAATCCTATCGGACACCGGCCGAGTGCATTGTTGATCAATTTAAGAATGCGAAGCAGCCATATCCTGATTTTAAAAATAATCAATACCATGATAGACATTATTTAATTAATCGATCTTATTTAAAGGATGAAATGAATCAAGTTCTCACAGAACAGAGCAAGTATTACACTTGCTTGACAAAAGCAAATATCGAAATGCTGAAAACGATTATTTTCAGTCAGCGTGATTTTGAAGATGGTCCTGGAGATGTAAATGAAAAATATCGCCGATACTCAGGTTTTTTGGATTCCATAGGGAAATGTATGTTTTATAAGGAGTTGGACAGAGGTTTTCGCAGCACCGTTATTTCTGATGTATACGCGGTTACCAATACCTTATCTCAGTATCAGTTTAAAGATGATGAAACTGGAAAGCCTTTTTTAAAACCGGAAGCAGCAAAAGACCTGGTTGATACACTTCTGAAAAATGGAAACCTGACCATGACAGAAGCTAAAAAAATTGTTAAAAGCCATGGGCTGACTTTGGTTAAAAGTGAATTGTCTGATGATAAGGCCCTGTCAAAAGCGATAAAATATCTAAAAGTTGTAAAAGGATCAGTTGAGAAGACGAATTTAGATTGGCAAGAATTGATATCTGAAGAGCAGTTTGACGTGGTGCAGCTATCAAAGCTTCATCAGATGGGTGAGTTGATTTCAAAATACCAGACTCCTAAACGGCGAAATGACGAATTAAAGAAATTGTCATGGATGACTGATTCCTTGCGAAAAGAACTGTGCAGTAAAAAAATCAGTGGAACGAGCAATGTCAGTTATAAGTATATGTGTGAAGCGATTAAGGCATTTTTGAACGGTGAAGCCTACGGGAATTTTCAGGCCAATCGTTTAAAAGAACGGCAGGAAAGTCTGGATACTTCTTCGCAGCAACGTCTCTTGAAACCGCTCGATGATTTGGAGATTAAAGATAATCCTGTTGTGTTTAGAGCCATCAATGAAACGAGAAAATTAATCAATGCGATTGTTCGCCAGTATGGAAGTCCAGAATGTATCAATCTGGAAGTGGCTAGTGATTTAAATCGAAGCTTTACTGAACGGGCCAGAATTCAGAAGAGTCAAAAAGACAATGAAAAGAAAAATGATCTCTATAAAAAGGAAATTGCTGACTTGCTTGGGATTGATATTGAAGAGGTATCAGGAACTCAAATAGAAAAACTTCGTCTGTATCGGGAACAGGACGGGAAATGTTTATACTCTGGGAAACCATTTGATGATCTGAAACTTGTATTGCTGGATAAAACCCATCGTTTTGAGGTGGATCACATCGTTCCCTATTCACTTATCTTGGATAATACGAGCAATAACAAGGCCTTAGTTATGGGAAGTGAAAATCAGATAAAACGGCAAAGAACACCTTTAATGTATATGAGTGGTGTTCAAAGAGAAAATTTTATTGCCAGAATTAATGAAATGCATCATAAAAAGAAAAGTCAGATTTCCGATCGCAAATATAATTATCTGATGGTTGAAAATATTTATGACGATAAGAACCGGAAAATGTTGTCAGACTGGAAATCCAGAAATATCAATGATACCCGATATATTACCAAATATCTGATAGGGTATTTAAAAACTAATTTACTCTTTGACAGCCATAGAAATGAGCCAGTTTATGGAATAAAGGGAGGGATCACATCAAGGTTTAGAAAAATTTGGTTGCGTGATACGATCTGGGGAAAGGCTGATAAGAATCGGGAAAGTTATTTAAATCACGCGGTTGATGCGGTTGTCATCGCAAATCTCACACCAGCTTATGTTGAAATTTCATCAGATAATATCAAGTTGGGACAGATCAAAAGACATTATCGCAATACGATTAATGATGAATACCAGAAATATTTGTCCGATTGTTTGAAGAAAATGACGAAATACTATAATTTTCAGGAAGATTATACCAAAAGGCTGCTAACTCAAACAAATCGTGTGCCATCGTATGTAAAAGAACTGGAAAAGGAAGTGGCGATCCGTTTTGATGAAGAAAATGCGGAAATGTTTGAAGAACGGATCAAGGACTTTTACGGGGATACTTCCGATTTTTTTATAAAGCCACATCTACCGATTGTTTCGCAAAAACAGGAACGGAAATTCAGAGGAGAAATGGCTGATTCTAATCCAATTCGTGTTTGTGAAATTGAGGGCGTTAAATATAAGGTTAAAAGAAAATCGGTAGCAGAATTGAAGAAGACAGATTTAGCTAAGCTGCGAACAAATGATAGCGACTTAATTGAAAGTTTGCAAGAGGTACTAGAAAATCATGCTACGGTCGAGTCCTATTTAAAAGCCAATGATTTGAAACAATTCGTGACTTTAAAAGGCCAGAAAGTGAACCAGGTATCGGTTGTGGAAAAACCAATAACGAATTATTACCGAAAAGAAATTTCAGAAGATAATTATTCGGTTCTTGGTGGAATGAAGTATCATTGTGTTGAAGTCTATAAAAACCAAAATGGAGAAACGTCCATTTGGGGACTTAAATATACGGATATTGTTAACAGAGATAAAAAATTGTGGGTTAAGCAGGGAGTATTGCCGGAAGACTATTCAGAGCATATGATGTATTTATTTAAAAATGATTATATAGAGGTGATTGATAAAAAAGGCGAGGTTAAATTCTCGGGATTTTATAAATCTATTTTTAATATCAATGAAAGTAGATTGTGTTATTCACTAGATACAAAACCTTTGCAAAAGAAGAAAGCAGTTACTATTTCAAAGACTGATAAAGTCACAAAATATGAAATAACTCTTTTAGGAAATAAAGGGGGTGAAATCAAATGTACCGAACCCTTATCATTAATACCGGCGAAAAACTGACAGTTAAAAACAATTGGCTTATTGTAGTGGAAAATGATATTGAGAATAAGATTCCGTTAACAGATATTTATTCTATTGTCATCGACAATCCCAGAACGACTTTGTCAGTTGCAGCCCTAAATGCAATAACAGATGCTGGTGCCCATATTCTCTTTTGCGATGGCAGTCATTTACCTGTGTCCCATACCTTTCCCATGAATAGCAGCTATGCGCCTTTTGGAAAATTAAAAATGCAGATAGATATGACCGAGTTTTTTAAGGGCTTACTATGGAAGACGATCATACAAGGGAAAATTGATAATCAGGCTAAAGTAATGTCTTTATGTAATGTTCATGAAGAACATATTCAGCGGATGAAAAGATTTAAAGAAGAGGTTGATTATGATGATGTTACCAATCGCGAAGGGATAGCTGCCAAATGGTTCTTTAATCGCATGTATGGAGCCGGATTTGTCAGAGATTATGATTCAGCGATTAATGCAGCCCTTAACTATGGTTATACAATTATACGGTCATCAGTTGCAAAAACATTGTCTGTTTTTGGTTTTAATTGTGCTCTAGGGATTCATCATATCAACCGTCATAATGGTTTTAATCTGGCAGATGATTTAATGGAGCCGCTGCGCCCTTTAGTTGATTTATGGGTGGATCAAAATCAGGATAATCTGGCAACTGAACTGACAAAAGAAAACAGGAGAGATCTTGTTAATCTGGTGAATCATACTGTTTTAATTGGAAACAGGAAATATCATCTTCGATATGCATTAAATGAATATATCTCAAGCTTGACATCCGCGATAGCTGAAGAAAAGATTGAATTGTTGAAAATTCCGGAAATCCATAAGAATGACATTTTTTTTAAGGGGAATGAAGGTGAATAATCGAGCTATGAGAATAATAGTTATGTTCGATTTACCGACATTGACAAAAAGTGATCGTCATGAAGCATCAGTTTTTCGAAATAAGCTGATTAAAAATGGCTTTTTTATGGTACAGCTGTCAGTTTATTGCCGGATTACCCGTAATCATGATGATGCTAGAAAAAATATTAATGTCGTTAAATCTTTTTTACCACCTGAAGGATCAGTGAGAGTGCTGACACTTACAGAAAAACAATATGCCTCGATGCAAATATTGATAGGTGAAAAAACTGCATCTGAATCATTTCTTGGAACTAAGGATATTATGGAACTTTGAGAATGGCATATTAAAGGGGATTCTTGTGGATTTTCTAATATGGTAAACTTATGATTGCCTAATAGGCAAAAAAGTGGTAAATTTAATTTAAGGTTTTGGTTCTCTGATGGATATTGATAAACTTATACAAAATCGTTATACTTACCATCCACTACGACGTTTTGGTTCTCTGATGGATATTGATAAACTTATACAAGGTCATAACTGTTTGTACGCTCATATCTGTTTTGGTTCTCTGATGGATATTGATAAACTTATACCAAGGCTTCAATATTTAAGGCACCATCAGTGTTTTGGTTCTCTGATGGATATTGATAAACTTATACTTTTCTAACTCACATAAATACCTCATATCAGTTTTGGTTCTCTGATGGATATTGATAAACTTATACGGATTGATGCAACTGAAGGTGTTCAGCTTGGTTTTGGTTCTCTGATGGATATTGATAAACTTATACGGCATATATCCCCAACGTCGCTGAATCGCGTTTTGGTTCTCTGATGGATATTGATAAACTTATACGCTTTCTCCATTTCAGCCATCAACTTATACGTTTTGGTTCTCTGATGGATATTGATAAACTTATACGCAATCACAACCGGTCAGGATGCGGCACGGGTTTTGGTTCTCTGATGGATATTGATAAACTTATACGAGACAAAAACGCTTTGCTGACGAGTACATGTTTTGGTTCTCTGATGGATATTGATAAACTTATACAAACACTTGCTTGAATCGTTCATCACTTACGTTTTGGTTCTCTGATGGATATTGATAAACTTATACTGCATTGATGCCTGAAAGCTTCGTCAATCAGTTTTGGTTCTCTGATGGATATTGATAAACTTATACTACACTTGTATCATCTGCTAGTCCGATACGTTTTGGTTCTCTGATGGATATTGATAAACTTATACCACGTTCGACAATTTTTTTCGCAATTGTCGTTTTGGTTCTCTGATGGATATTGATAAACTTATACATTGGCAAGTATGAGTCATGTGGGGCTGCTGTTTTGGTTCTCTGATGGATATTGATAAACTTATACTGATTTCTCGTTCAACCGTAAAAGAAGAACGTTTTGGTTCTCTGATGGATATTGATAAACTTATACAACCGTTTGAAGGTGGCGACAGACGGATCCGTTTTGGTTCTCTGATGGATATTGATAAACTTATACGCGTAATACTTATTTTTTTTTGGTAATCTAGTTTTGGTTCTCTGATGGATATTGATAAACTTATACAAGGAAAAATTCCACTTGTTTCTGCCATACGTTTTGGTTCTCTGATGGATATTGATAAACTTATACAATTGATGTATTTACCAGGTAAAGCAATCAGTTTTGGTTCTCTGATGGATATTGATAAACTTATACTAATATTTTGCTTCCTGTCACGCCGGGATCGTTTTGGTTCTCTGATGGATATTGATAAACTTATACAAGGAAAAATTCCACTTGTTTCTGCCATACGTTTTGGTTCTCTGATGGATATTGATAAACTTATACAATTGATGTATTTACCAGGTAAAGCAATCAGTTTTGGTTCTCTGATGGATATTGATAAACTTATACTAATATTTTGCTTCCTGTCACGCCGGGATCGTTTTGGTTCTCTGATGGATATTGATAAACTTATACGTATATTGATATTTTAGACAAAAAGCAAAAGTTTTGGTTCTCTGATGGATATTGATAAACTTATACGCATCCAACTCCTATATCTTCTGGGTGTTCGTTTTGGTTCTCTGATGGATATTGATAAACTTATACTATTGAAGAATCAGGTGGATTAATTGAAGCGTTTTGGTTCTCTGATGGATATTGATAAACTTATACTACATAATCTGTGTCTTCGTTGCAAATAGCGTTTTGGTTCTCTGATGGATATTGATAAACTTATACTCCATTATCATTATATGGATTCTCAGTAGGTTTTGGTTCTCTGATGGATATTGATAAACTTATACTAAAGCACTCGCCAGAGCGATACCGGCCAGGTTTTGGTTCTCTGATGGATATTGATAAACTTATACAGAATTATTGTATGTTAAGAAGCCGATCACGTTTTGGTTCTCTGATGGATATTGATAAACTTATACCGGATTTTAGAAATTACGGCGTGTAACTACGTTTTGGTTCTCTGATGGATATTGATAAACTTATACTACGGTGGTTATGGGAATTCCGTGAAAATTGTTTTGGTTCTCTGATGGATATTGATAAACTTATACGACATCATCTGAAATGTCTTGAAGCCATTCGTTTTGGTTCTCTGATGGATATTGATAAACTTATACCTTCTGAGAATATGCAACCCTTGCACTGCCGTTTTGGTTCTCTGATGGATATTGATAAACTTATACAGCATAAAAACGGTTTGTCAAACGGCAGTGTTTTGGTTCTCTGATGGATATTGATAAACTTATACTGTATGGGGAAATGATCTTGAAAATATCATGTTTTGGTTCTCTGATGGATATTGATAAACTTATACTAGAAAAATTCACAATACTGGTGAACTTTTGTTTTGGTTCTCTGATGGATATTGATAAACTTATACGTCATAAAAAGCGGCAGCATCAGCCGTAATGTTTTGGTTCTCTGATGGATATTGATAAACTTATACATCCTTGAGGTCTATTTCCATAACAATATAGTTTTGGTTCTCTGATGGATATTGATAAACTTATACGAATTAAACCTTCTACACACGGGACCATCAGTTTTGGTTCTCTGATGGATATTGATAAACTTATACGAGTTACATGTTTTTGGTTCTCTGATAAATTTTTGAAACTTGCATCCTCCCTGGTGATTTGGTTGATTAAGACGAATATCTAAAATTTTACTTAATATTTATGACATTATGTCGATAAAGTTACTAGAGACAACGGAAGAAAGTCCAATAAATGTAAAGGAATGCGGGTAACAATGAAAGTATCGTCACTAATAAATCAAGAAAATAGCAATTCGGTCAGTTATAAAAATACGGCGAAAATTGAAAAAAATTCTACAGCGACTACTAAAAGATCAAGTTCAAAAACTGATTCAGTAGAAATTTCTGTTGAAGCATCGGATTTACAGGCAATCGACGAAAAACTTTCGGCATCATCGGGCAAAGATTACTTGGGAATTACAAAGGGCAGTAAAGAAAATAGTTATTTAATTCATTTTTCGGATTCTGCTGCCGTAAGCAGAGCGGTTTCAAGAGGTTATATTACAGTTAATGGGACAAAAATAGAATTATCTGATAGCGTAAAAAACCAGTTGACCAAAGTGGATAAAAAGGCCCAGGCCAATCGAATGCAAGCCTATAATCGGTATATTATGCAGCATGAATTGGCAGTGGCACAACAACAAAGCGAAGCCTATCAAAAGGCTGCACAAGATACATACAAGGCATTGGAAACAGCGTCGAAAATGACACGGGGTAAAAAAGTTTCAAACGCGGATGAAAAGGCACTAATGGAATATAATCCGCAGTTATATGCAATGTCTAGAATTATGGCAATGCTCTCAAAACAGAAAGAACAGATGGAGGACTTGCTCGAGTCGGAGGAAAAGCCGGTAGAAGCTGAAAGTGTTCAGGGCGTAGAATGGGCAGACTTCGAATGGAAGTCTTATGAAACCCAATTAGAGGTCTCCTTTGAAGGTACGAGTCCGTCAACAGGTGCTGTAACTGAGGTTGAGATTGATCTGTAAAAATTTTTAATCCGTGATAGCAGCAATAAAATTGAAGGAACAAATCTATATTGAAGAATACTTATTAGAACGCGGCAGATCATAACGATAATGCTGTGTTCTTTTTATGTTGAGGTTAATAAGTTAGATCTTTTAATCCAAACCCAATAAAGCTATGTCATAATTACAACAAAAATAAAAATGAGGCCATCATGAATATCGAAAACATCGAAAAGAAAATTGCAGAATACCCTATTTTTGAATATGCATTTATTGATCCCCAGGAAATAAATTGTTTTCCAGCTGTTAGAACTATTTGTCAAATAGAGTGTCCCCGGTTTGGTCAGTCATGGTCCTGCCCGCCGGCGGTGGGCAGTCTTGAGGAATGTGAAAATAGAATTAAAGACTACCCTAACGCCCTGATATTCAGTACCATCTCTGAGGTCACCGATCTGCTGAATATGGCGGAAATGCTGTCCACCAGAGGCGAGCATATTGAAATTGTTGAAGCAATAAAAAGGATGTGTTTGAAGATTCAAGTGATATCTTAATTTTGACCGCTGAATCCTGTGCAATCTGTGAAAATTGCACTTATCCCAAGTCAAAATGCCGACACCCCCAGAAAATGTATCCTTGCGTGGAAAGTCATGCTATCAGTGTGACGGATATCTGTGAAAAGAATAACCTGTCTTTTTTAAACGGCCATAATGTAGTCACCTGGTTTGGAATGATTTTTTTCATGCTTCTACCTTTCTGTTTTTTAACAGTACCAGGGTAACCCCGAGAATGGCAACCCCAAAACCCAGCACCAGGGCGATCCAGGTCAGGATATCCGATAAAGTGCTGCCGGAAAGTGATGCGGCAGATGTAATGGCATTATTGGATTTAACATACCAATAAGTGGGGGTAAAGCTGGCAATGGATAATACCGTGTCACCGAGGTAAACCTGTTCCACAAACACCCCGCTGATAAAAGCGGTGCCCAGGGCAAAGACATTGGCGACAGCGGACATGGCACTTCGGCTTTTGACCAGATTGCTGATAAAAAAACTGATTGATAGAGCGGACATGGTAAAGACAAAAGAGTTAAGGATTAAAAGTAAGCCCTTCTCACTGAACATAAAGTCACTGTTGATAATAAAACTGAGCGTAACCATCAGTAGCCAGGCAATTACGGCAAAACTAAGACTTCCCATGATCAGCTGGCTGTTGTAATTGAGAGTTCTTAAGGGGGAAGCGAAATTTCTTTTTTTAATATCAGAATCATTAAAGACCAGCATGACCGCACAAACCCCAAGAATAAGAATGGCAAACAGCGAGTAGGCCATAAAGTTGTAATAGTAGGCCATTTTTTCTGCACCATCGCTTTCGTCGGTATGACTATGCAGGGTAACTGGTGCACTGTTAGATAAATCATTTTTAAGCGATTTAACCAGGTCATATTGGCTGACAACATTACCATAATTCATATAAGTTTGCGCAGTATTTAGATACTGATTGATGCGCAGATCCATAAAAGTGGCGCTGGTGGAATTGGGAACAGTCGTTTTTTCCAGGTTAATGGTTTGATCGTTTAAGAAGCTGTCGGTAAAGCCGGCAGGAATTCTCAAAACATATTCCACCTCCCTGAAATAAAGGGCATCCTGGAGGCTTTGGGGATCATCCGGCAGGTCAACGATATTGGCATAGTCAGTCAGATAACTGATAAAGCCCTGCATAAAAACCGAGTCGGTATCTTCATTAATTATAGCGATGTCAATCTTACTTTCTAAGAAATCGGTTGAAGTTGGTGAGCTGTAACTGACCGTAAAAATTAGCGTTAAAACCGTGAAAACGATCAGGTAAATACCTAACTGCATTCTATTCTTCAGAATGATCTTGAAAAAAGTTTTATAAACTTGCATATTTTTGCCTCCTAATAACGAAAAAGGTCATGGTTAGAAATACTGCGATAAAGATGCACAGTAACGCAATATTCAGATAAAATGTACTGTGGTCAGGATAGTAATACAAGGCGTAAAAACTATCAGTGATCAAAGTAGCGGGGTTTAGATAAGACAGAATCGGCAGATTTTTACTGACGATGTATTTCATGTTTTCAACCATCATGCCGGCCAGAAAGCTCATAGTCATGGTTGACCCGATCAATATCCCCATCTTTACACCTTCTTCCCGTTTGACAACAGCGGCAATAAAAGCCCCGAAGGTAACACCGGTAACAGATCCGACCAGACAGGTCAGTCCAATGTAGGCTAGCTGATCACCAAAATTAACCTGTAATACAAGAATCAGAAAACACATCAGCAGGGTGATGACGCCCAACTGGACGGTGGTTGCGGCCAGAATCGAAGACAGAAATAATTTGACCTTGTTGGCAGGAACGACGCTGACTCGGGCACCCACATCTGAGAGATCGGCCTGAAGCGCAGTTATTTCTTTTACCCCCAGGATGCCGCCGTAAAGACAGGCCATGGCAATCAACGTATAGAAGTAATTCACCAGCTGATCGGGGGCATTGCGAGAAGGGGTCACTTCAGTTAAATACTCCTGCTGGTCAGATATTGAATCAACCAGTCCGCTGTTCAAAGCCTGAGGATTATCACTAATAATTGTTGTCAGGGTTGAAGTGATCTGCAGATACTGGTCTACAAAACTTTTAGTAATGGTTTGATTAATCCCGGATTGAGAAACAAGGATTTGGGGTGACTCATCAAACAGAATCACACCGTCAACCTGGTTATCGTTGAGCATGTCATTAGCCTTGGCTTCTGATGTGTCAGTAATATTAAATAGATCGGTGTCATCGGCTGCCTCTAAAAAGGCAGTATTTTCTTCAGCTTCACCATTTAAAACAATAGCCAGATTGATTTTTTCAAAATCATCGATATTGCTGATATTTGATAGGGCCATATCGAAGAGAATAGCCAGAATAACCGGAAATAAAAGGGTCCAGAAGATCATATGGCGATCCCGGAGAATACACTTCAGGCGGTATATATAATTGTGAAGAAACATTTTTTCCTCCTTAATCCCGCAGCTCTTTCCCGGTGATCTCCAGGAAAACATCATTTAAAGTCGGCGGTTCTGAAAAGACTTTGCCAATTTGAATATCGCGATTCTTTAATAGATCCAGAATTGGAATCAGGTTATTTTTACCTCGTTCGGATTTAATTAAAAGCTGGGAACCGGACAGGTCAGCACTAATAATATTTGGAAAATAGCTGATTTCAGCCAAATCAAGCTTTTCCGGGTTGAGAATTTCAAGGGAAATATGCTCACCGGTCTTAATGATTTCTTTTAGAGATTCATTGCTGCCGGAGGCGATGACTTTACCTTTATCCATGATGGCAATTCGGGAGCAGATCTGTTCCACCTCTTCCATATAGTGAGAGGTATAAATAATGGTGGCACCGTTTTTGTTGAGTTTTTGGATTCCCTCAAGAATGCTATTACGACTCTGGGGATCGACGGCCACCGTGGGCTCATCCATAATGATCAGGTCTGGTTTGTGGGCAATTCCACAGGCAATATTAAGCCGTCTTAACAGACCACCGCTGAGTTTTTTAGGGGGGAACTTTTTAAAATCACGAATGCCGACAAAATCCATAGCCTCTTCTACCAGCTGATGACGTTTAGCCTTGTCTGAAACATAGAGACCACAGAAATAATCAATGTTTTCATAGACATTTAATTCGTCAAACACCGCGACATTCTGCATCACGACCCCAATGCGTTTTTTTAAGTCGTAAGCCTGAGGGTGCATGGGCTGATCGTAGATCTTGATTTCGCCTTTATCATATTTGAGTAGTGATAAAAGACAATTGATGGCGGTTGTTTTGCCGGAACCGTTAGGACCTAAAAGACCAAAAACTTCTCCTTCCCGCACTTCCAGATTGAGATGATCCAGTGCGATCAGATCACCATATCGTTTGACCAGATTTTTTATTGTGATAACCATGAGTAATCTCCTTCTTGTTTTCTTAAGTAAATTGTAGCGGAAGCGATAAAATAATTGAAGTGTACAGAATAATGATTGGCTATGACAAATGTCATGATTTATGTTAAAGTAATGGACAAGAAGCACGGGAAAGTTGGTGGGAGAATGCATAAACTGGTTGATAAGATAGTTCTTTTTATTTGCTGTCTGGCGCTTTTTGTAAGCATGGTTGATGCAGTTTACAAAATCGTCGCGGTTCTGATTGCCATCATTTTCGCGACCCTTTTAAGCTATTTCGATGGAAAAAAAATCACATTAGGGCTTTTTCTTGCTTTTGTAGGCCTTTGTTTTTATAATCTGGAGCTGATCTATTTTTTACCGCTGATATTGTATGATATGCTGAGTGGTGACTTGATCTGGCTTTCGGCGCTGGTTATCTTGCCTTATCTGGCCGGGATTGATGGGTTGCCTCTGGCGGCTCGGCTTATGATCCCTCTTTTTATGGGGCTGGGCTTTTTTTTAAAGCAGCGCTCCAGCAGTCTGGAGCTAATGAAAGTAGAATATCATCAATTGCGTGACAACACTAAAGAAGCGGCAATTCTAATGGAAAATAAAAACCGTGATTTAATGGAAAAACAGGATTATGAACTAAATTTGGCGACTCTGGCGGAACGCAATCGGATCGCTCGGGATATTCATGATAATGTGGGTCATCTCTTATCAAGAAGTCTCCTGCAGACTGGAGCGCTTCTAGCGGTCACAAAAGAAGAAACGACTAAAGCGGGCCTGACACAAATGAAAGAAACGCTGACCGAAGCTATGGATAGCATCAGGAACAGCGTTCATGATCTGCATGAAGAAAGCTTTGATTTGGAGGTGGAGATTCAAACCTTGATCAATCAGTTTAGCTTCTGTTCGGTGGTCTATAAATATGATATTGCCAACAACCCGCCCAAGGAGATTAAATACTGTTTTATTTCTGTCGTTAAAGAGGCCTTGTCCAATGTGATCAGGCATTCAAATGGCAATCAGGTTAAAATAACGGTCAGGGAGCACCCCGGTTTTTATCAACTGGTCTTCTGGGATAATGGCAAGGTTGAGCCGATGGGGCAGGGAATTGGACTTTTAAATATGAAAGATCGGGTAAAAGCACTCAAAGGTAACGTGAATATTGAAACGGCGAATGGTTTTCGTATTTTTATTTCCATACCAAAAAATATTGAGGAGTAAGTATGAATGTTTTAGTGATTGATGATGATCAGCTGGTCTGCGCATCATTAAAAACCATCATCGAAGCTGATGAAGAAATTTTTGTGATCGGTCTTGGACATGACGGCCAGGCAGCCATTGATTTGTATGATCAGCTGCAGCCTGATATTCTTTTAATGGATATCCGCATGCAGGAAATGACCGGTCTTGAAGCTGGTGAGCAGATTTTAAAGGATAATCCAGCTGCAAAAATATTATATCTGACAACCTTTTTAGATGATGAATATATTGTTAAAGCCTTGAAAATTGGGGCTAAAGGCTATATGGTCAAGCAGAATTTTGAAAGCATTGTGCCATCTTTAAAAGCAGTAGCGGCAGGACAGACAGTTTTTGGCTCGGATATCATTGTCAAAATCCCAGAACTGATGGGTCATGAAGTTCAGCTGAAGCTGAGTGACTTCAAGTTGAATGAAAAAGATATGGAAATGATTGCCCATGTCGCCCAGGGGCTTTCCAATCGGGAAATTGCCGCCATTCTTTTCTTAAGTGAGGGTACGGTGCGCAATCGGATTAGTTTAATTCTTGAAAAACTGTCTTTAAGAGATCGGACACAGCTGGCAATTTTTTACTATAAGAATGACCTGGATCGGATTAAATAAATTTATATTCGCTGAACTGTTAGTTTTATCAAGGAGATCGGGTAGAAACTGATTGAGGAGTGTTTTAAAAATACTGCATTATAAGAGAATGCTTTTAGTGACAATAATTTGATTTTAATCGGTTTTAGTCTATTGTTTGGTATTTGGGGGAGTTTAAAATATTTTTCTAATTCTTAAATAGGAGGCCGCTAATGATTTTTTATTTTTCCGGAACCGGTAATTCGCTTCACGCGGCAAAGGTATTAGCCGAGAAAACGAATGATAACCTGATTTGTATAACTAAAGCTATTGATGAAGAAAAGTTTGAATTTGAGCTTGAGAAGAATGAAAGGATTGGTTTTGTTTTTCCAGTTTATGCCTGGGCACCGCCGAAGATTGTGCTTGACTTTATCAGCCATTTGAGTTTTATGGGCGAAATTACCTATGTTTATGCGATCATAACCTGCGGTGAACAGGAAGGTCATGCCACCAGTATTATTAGCAAAGCGCTTACTCAGCAGGGTTTGTCGCTGAATTGTGCTTTCACCCTGCCTATGCCCAGCAATTATATTATTGGTTACGATGTGGAATCGCAGGATCAGCAAAGACGAAAGCTTGCAGCGGCCGATCAGAAGCTAATTGAAATCGGTGAGCTGGTTAGTCAAGGTAAAAAAGGGGTTTACCATACGATCCCAGGCAATATGCCAGCCGTTAAATCAAAGCTGGCTGGGGCTATGTTTAACAAATTTGCCCGGAACACGGGGAAATTCTATGCTACAGACGATTGTATTGGATGTGGACTTTGTGTAAAAATATGCCCGGTGCACACAATTTCACTGGAACAAAAACCGGTCTGGGGAAAAGACTGCACCATGTGTCTGGCCTGTATCAATCGGTGTCCTAAAAAGGCCATTCAGTATGGGAAAAATACTGAAAAAAGAGGACGCTATGTTCATCCTGACCTAAGATGAAAGCAAGATGGCTGGTCCTGTCGGCGACTACTATTTTTATCCTGATGATAGTTGGGATACCAGAATGTCGCAGCGATACGGCATTGTTTATACAAAGTCTTCTCCTAAACGATCAGAATATTCTGAAAAGTTCAGGCCTGGAATTAATTGTTCCGACGGCGAAAACAGTATCTGGTTCTCAATGGGACGAGACGATGAAATCTTTTCAGCCGGGTCAGGATTTTCCTCATGGGGCAACCAGGGGGCGAATGAGTATTCTATATAATTTCGGGGATTTCGAAAAGGGTCATTCAACTTTTTACGACCCCGAAGCCGATACCTATAATGCTCATTACGGGGTATATGCCATCCAATTAGATGAGGGGATTTTTGGATTAAAGGATGGACAAGTCGATTTTGAGTCCATTACAAGGCTGGTAGCTTATGATCAGCTGAATCTGGTGATGGCATCTCTGGGCTGTCCGCGATCTCAATGCGTCTTTGATTCAAAAATCACGGCAACAAAAGATAATATAGCAATGGCCGGTTTTGATGACTGGACCCAGATTGATGCAAAAATAATAACCAATTCGCCGCTTCATCAAAAGACAGCGTTTAAGCAGGGATATCTTCAGTATGGTCAGCCTCCCCAAAACTATCAGGGGAAAGATTTCCCATTTGTCGATATGGCCGGACGCTTATACTTAAGGTATGATGTGGATGTCAACTTGACAATTATTTATTTTGTAGTCGCAAAAAATGAAGAGATAGTGGCAGAAACGAGTCAGGATTATTTAATCCCAATTCAGTGGATTAAAGCAGAGGAGAAAGAATGAAAGTTGCTGGAATTCAGCTGGCAGTTGTAGCCGGTCAGATTGAAACAAACTTTAAAAATGCTGAAGAATGGATAAGAAAAGCGGCGCAGGTCGGCGCCGATGTGGTGGTGCTGCCGGAAATGTTTGTGGGCGGCTTTTTATCTAAACTATCAATGGCAGAATTGGCTGATTTGGATGGAAAACGAACCAAAGCCTTTCTATCACGTTTGTCAAAAGAGCTTAAAATTAATATTGTCGGCGGCTCGGTAGCTACTGAAAAAGCCGGTTATTATTATAATACGGCTTATGTGTCTGATCGACAGGGTCAAATAATTGCAGATTATGATAAAATTCATCTTTTTTCTTTTGCCGGTGAAGAAAAGCGTTATGCTGCCGGTGAAAAGCTGGTTTCTTTTTATTTGGACGGTATCAAATGTTCAGTGATGATCTGTTATGATCTGCGTTTCCCGGAAATTTTCAGAAAGCAGGCACTAGAAGGGGTTGAATTAATTTTTTTACCGGCCCAATGGCCAGTTCCCCGCATCGATCACTGGCGGATTCTTAATCAGGCTAGAGCAATCGAAAACCAGGTCTTCATGGTTTCGGTCAATGGCTGTGGCAAAGCCAATAAGGATATTCAAAACGGCGGGAATTCTTTGATGATAAATCCCTGGGGCGAGATTATAGCTGATGCCGGAAAAAATCACCAGGAAAAAATGATCATTGGCGACCTTGATCTATCGGAGATTAAAAAGGTGCGAGAGAAGATGACCGTTTTTGCCGATCGCAAACCTCTGACATATTAAGCCAGCCTTGCTTATGTAGCAGTAAAGCGTATAAAAAAAACTGATTTACAACGGAACTGGCTTATGTTATGATAGTTTCCAATCAGATAAACCTTTGACTGAAAAGAGTAGTCTTTGAACGATGCTTCAGTGAGTTGCAGATAGTGGGAATGCAATAGTGATCACTTAGATGAATGGATTCATGAGGGTGAAAAGAAAGGCTTAGGCCAAGTAATATTCAACGGGGGTTCCGTCCGTTATCACAGGAAAGCGTATGTTAGTACGTCATGAGAGGATGCTTTTTGCATCAATTAAGGTGGTACCGCAGATATTTAACTTCTGTCCTTTGTATTTAAGGACAGGAGTTTTCTTTTTGAGAGGCAAAATATGACATATAACGTAAACATTTCAAATTACCGGGTGGGTGAGACCGCTTACGATCAGGTTGAGGAAATCTGCTCTGAATATGGTAAAAAAGTGGCAGTGATCATTGGTAACCATGGTTATTATCAGGCCAGACCCTATTTGGATGATGAATTGAAAAACAGTAGTCTTAACTTATCGGAGCCTATCTATTACGGCGGCAACTGCACCTATGAAAATATTGAAAAACTCAAACAGGTGACATCTGTTATTGAAGCAGATATGATTTTTGCCATCGGTGGCGGCAGGGTTGTTGATACCGCCAAGCTATTGGGCGAAAAAGTTAAAAAGCCAGTTTTTGCTTTCCCGACAATCGCTTCAAACTGCTCACCCTGTACTAGTGTATCGATCATGTATGATGAAAAGGGTGCCTTTATCCGGCCGGAATTTTTAAAAGATCCTCCTATCTGCGCTTTTATTCACACGTCACTTTTAGCGAAAGCGCCGATCAAATACCTCTGGGCCGGCCTTGGTGATACCTATGCAAAATACTACGAGGCGTCAATTTCGGCCAGAGGAGATGAGCTTTCTCATCCCTTGAGCTTGGGTGTCCACATTAGTAGACAGTGTGCCGAGTCGGTTTTAAAGCATGGGCTTGGCGCTTTGAGAGCTAATGAGACGGGTGTGGTCAACGATGATTTTGAGCAGGCGGCCTTAACGATTATTGTCACGACGGCTTGGGTATCAATATTAGTAACTCTATCCCATACGCCGGATTATAACAGCGGTCTGGCTCATGCGATTTACTATACATTAACAACCGTCCCGGGATTTGATGAAGAAAAGCATTTGCATGGTGAAATGGTGGCCTTTGGTGTTCTAATTTTATTATTGATTGATGGTCAGGAAACCGAGTTTAAAAAGGTCTATGCCTTTAACAAAGAAGCAAAACTGCCCTGTAGACTGGCAGATCTGGAACTGGATATGCAGACAATGGAAAACTATCTTGATGCGGTTACAAAAATGGGCGATATCAGCCATAACCCCTATCAGATAACTGTAGAAATGCTCAGAGAAGCATTTGTTAAACTGGAAGCAATGAATTAATTAGCAGCCTGTAAAAGTCAAAGTGATTTATGCTGATATATTTTTACAAGCAGCTGTTAAATAAAAAAAAGGAGAAGGAAATGAAAAAAGGATTTAAAAAAGTTTTAGCCCTGGTGATCATGGCGGCAATGCTTGTCTCACTGGCGGCCTGTTCATCAACAACGGATACGGCAAGTGATGAGGTTTTAAAGGTTGGCGTCATTCAGATGATAGAAAACGGCGCTTTCGATGATATGCGCGATGGTTTTATCGATGAACTGCGGGCGCAGGGTTATACTGAAGACAAAATGGAAATTGTGGTTAAAAATGCCCAGGGCGATGCCTCAACGCTCAATACCATTGCTCAGGAAATGGCCGATGGCAGCTATGATTTAGTAGCAACCATTGCGACCCCGGCTTCTCAGGCTTTTGTGAATATGAAGTCAGAAACACCACAGGTCTTTATCTGTGTATCTGATCCAGTGAAGGCCGGTATTGTGACCACTATGGAAGAACCTGATCATAATGCCACCGGAACATCAAACCCAATTCCGATTGCGGATATTATTGATTTGTCTACGGAATTAACCCCGGGAATCAAAACCTTTGGGATTATCTATAATACCAGCGAAGTCAACTCAGTCAGCACGGTCAACAAAGCTAAAGAACTGATGACTGCCGATGGCTATGCCATCGAAGAAGCAGTGGTCACTAATTCTTCTGAAGTTCAGCAGGCTATCGAAAGTCTTCTAACTCAGGTGGACGCTGTCTTTATTCCTAACGATTCAGTGATTCAGAATGCCATGCCAACTGTTGCCGAAGCCGCTAAGAACGCTGGCAAACCGGTTTACGGCAGTTCTGCTGTCATGGTTAATTCCGGAGCCCTGGCAACAGTTGCTATTGGCGACCGGGCCATTGGCGCTGAATCAGCGAAAATGGCGGTTGAAATTCTCAACGGTAAAACACCGGCAGAAATTCCAGCCATCAATATGGAAGCAACAGATACCGTCATCAACCAGACAACAGCAACCGCTATTAGCGTGACCATTCCGGCCAGCGTTTCGGCAACCATTGTTGAATAATTTACCGGGCGATTGATCAACGCTCTCAGATAAAGGAAAACATATATTTTAGCACCTGAGCACCGACTATGAAATCCAATTGGTTGGTGCGGAGGGATTTACATGCGGAGGGTGATTGATTATCGCCCTTTTACCATTTTTAAAAGGAGCACACTATGACACTTATACTTGGTTCCCTGCAACTGGGTCTGATTTACAGCCTGCTGGCCATGGGGATCTATATCAGTTTTCGGATTCTGAATACGCCGGACTTGACGGCGGAAGGAAGCTTTACCCTGGGGATGGCGGTAATGACAGTTTTGGTCGTGGCTGGACATCCCTTTGTGGGGATTTTCTTTGCATTGGCAGCCGGAGCGCTGGCTGGGCTTGTTACGGCCCTGCTCCAGACAAAGCTTCGGATACCGCCGATTTTAGCCGGGATTTTAACCATGACCGGTTTATATACCATCAACCTGATGGTAATGGGCGGATCTTCCAATGTCACCCTGCTGGGAGTCAATTCAATCTTTGATCTGATTGCCAATGTTCTGCCTTTTGCTTATAATATCTCAAAAATCATTGTTTCGGTACTGATTGCCCTGATCATGATTGTTTTGATGGTGCTCTTTTTTAAAACAAATTGCGGCTTATGTATTCGGGCCATTGGCGATAATGAAAAAATGGCTAGAGCTTCATCCATGAATGTTGACGGCTACAAGATCATTGGCCTGATGGTCAGCAATGGTCTGATCGCCCTGTGCGGCGGCCTGATTGCCTGCGACCAGGGCTATGCCGATATGACATCCGGCTCTGGTATGCTGGTGGTTGGTCTGGCGGCGGTTATTATCGGGGAAGCCTTTATCAGACGGCGAACGATTCTGGCCGGGATGGTCAGCTGTGTCCTGGGTTCGATCGTCTACCGTTTTATTTTGGCTGCAGCCATCAGCACACGGATTTTCCCGGCATATGCCATGAAGCTGCTGTCGGCAATCATTGTTACTATTGCTTTGGCAATTCCGGCAGTGCGATATTATCGGGAAAACTATGAACTGAAGAAGAGGGACGGACATGCTGGAAATTAAGAATCTAAAAAAACATTTTAAAAAAGAAGGTGGTATTGAAAACCATATTCTTAAGGGGTTGGATCTGAAAATGGACAAAGGTGAATTTGTCACGGTGTTGGGTAATAACGGCGCTGGCAAATCAACCCTGTTTAATCTGATTTCCGGCACCATTCTCTCAAATGATGGCAGCATTGTTTTGGACCAGATTGATATCACCTTTATGCCCGAGCACAAGCGCTCAAAGTTTATCGGTCGGGTTTTTCAGAGTCCCATGATGGGAACGGCACCTAACCTGACCGTTGCCGAAAATATGGCTCTGGCTTATGGTCGGCAAAAACGCAAGAACTTAAACTGGGCTCTGACCAGAGATCTGAAGAAATTGTTTTATGAAAAGCTGGAAGAATCCGACATGGCGCTGGAGAAAAAATTGGACAGTCCAATGAAGGACTTATCCGGTGGTCAATGTCAGGTGGTTGCGCTGGTTATGTGTACCATTAATCCGCCTAAACTTTTGCTGCTTGATGAACATACGGCAGCACTTGACCCTAAAACAGCTGTGGATGTCATGCAGTATACGCAAAAGATCGTTGAAGCGGGCGGACTGACAGCGCTGATGATAACCCATGACCTGGAAGATGCAATTACTTATGGTGATCGCCTGATTATGATGGATGGCGGGGTGATTGGCCAGGATTTTTCAGGTGATCAAAAGAAAAATTTGACGGTGGAAGGTCTGCGAACCCTCTATCACCTCAAGGAGTAGAAAAATGAGTCAAGATAAAAAATTTCTGCCGGCTGGGGCGATGCGGGAAGTCCTTGAAAGTAAGGCGGATGTAAGTCTGGTTAGAATGACGGTTAAGGCGGGGACCAAACCACCGCTCCACACCCACTCTTACGCCCAGATTGATTATCTGTTAAAGGGCAGGGCGGATATCCGTCTGGGGTCTAATTTAGTTCGTTTAGAGGCGGGACAATCCCTTTATATTCCCGCCAATGTGGAACATGGTTTTCTGCTTTCAGAAACTGACCAGGAATTTCTGGAGATATTTGTGCCAGGCCGCCAAGATCTATAGACTTTGCTTGGATTAAAATAAAAGTGTTGTGAGCATAAAAATGCCGGTTATGAACTTTGCAGGAGTTGATAGCCGGCATTGTTTAATACCTGAGCAGCGACTGCGAAATCTAATTGGTCGGTGCGGGGTTTGTCTGCACACTGAATCTTAAAAAAATTCAAATTTAATTTGACAGAGCTTTAAAAAGTGATTAAAATAAATATTGTTAGCACTCTTATAATGCGAGTGCTAATACATTGATTAAAGGAAGGGAAAGCTAATGCAAAAGAAAGAGTTTAAATCGGAATCAAAACGTTTAATGGATTTGATGGTGCATTCAATTTACACCCATAAAGAGATTTTTTTAAGAGAACTGATCTCAAATGCCTCGGATGCCATTGATAAAGTCTACTATAAAACCCTTACAGATACGGATAAAACATTTAATAAAGAAGATTATTATATCCGCATTACCCCGGATAAAGACAAAAGAATCCTGGTGATTGAAGATACCGGGATTGGGATGACCGAACAAGAGCTGGAAGACAACCTGGGAACCATTGCTAAAAGCGGCTCACTTGATTTCAAAAAAGGTCAGGAGATGGATGAAGAATTTGACATAATTGGTCAGTTCGGGGTTGGTTTCTATTCAGCCTTTATGGTGGCTGATAAGGTAACGGTCGAAACAAAAGCCGTTGATTCGGAAACGGCCTATTGCTGGATCTCAGAAGGAACAGACGGTTACACCATCGAAGCAAGCCAAAAAGAAGGTCACGGAACTAAAATCACCCTGGAGATCAAAGCCAATACTGAGGATAACGAATACGATGAGTATCTGGAAAGCTATCGGCTAAGCCAGTTGGTGGAACATTATTCCAATTATATCCGCTACCCGATTAAAATGCTGACGGAAAAATCGCGTTTAAAAGAAGGGTCTGATCCTGAAAATCCGGAATACGAATCTTATCAGGAAGATGAAGTCCTCAACTCTATGGTACCAATCTGGCGGAAAAATAAGAATGAGCTGACGGAAGAAGACTACAAAAATTTCTATCATGAAAAACGCTTTGGTTATGAAGAACCCCTTGACTACATGCACATGAATATCGAAGGTATGCTTAGCTATAAAGCAATTCTTTATATCCCTGGCAATGCTCCTTACGATTACTACAGCCGTGACTATGAAAAAGGACTGGAACTTTTCTCTAATGGTGTTCTGATCATGGAAAAATGCGGCGAACTTTTACCGGATTACTTTAGCTTTGTTAAAGGGGTTGTGGATTCAGAAGATCTGTCTTTAAATATTTCCCGGGAAATGCTGCAGCAGGATCGCCAGCTGAAAATGATCAGTAAAAAAATTGATTCAAAAATTGCTGAAGAACTTAAGAAGATGCTGGAAGATGATCGAGAAAAATATGAAAAATTCTTTGCCGCCTTTGGAAATCAGTTAAAAGTTGGAACCTATGATAACTGGGGACAGAATAAAGATAAACTTCAGGACTTCCTGCTCTTCTATTCATCAAAAGAAGAAAAGCTGGTCACCTTAAAAGAGTACACCGATCGGATGCCAGAGGATCAAAAATATATTTATTATGCTTCAGGATTATCTGTTGAAGCTCTGGATAAACTGCCGCAGGTTTCCATCATCAAGGATAAAGGTTATGAACTTTTATATCTGACTGACCATATCGATGAATTTGTCATTCAGATGATCCGCACCTATGCCGATAAAGAATTCAGAAATGTTTCAAGTGATGATTTGGGCCTTGATGAATCTGAGGAAAGCAAAAAGGATCAGGTTCTGACCAAGGATGAAGAAGAAATGATGGATGAAATGAAAAGTTTAATTGGTGAGGAAGTGGTAAAAGTAAAGACCACTACGCACTTAAAAGACGATGCGGCTTATCTATCAACAGAAGGAGATTTATCCATCGAGATGGAAAAAACACTGAACGTAATGGGAACCGGGGAACAGGCTAAAGCTAAAAAAGTTCTGGAAATTAATAAAAACCATCCGGTTTATGAAAAACTAAAAAGCTTTTATAATCAGGATGAAGAACAGTTTAAACTGTATACCCAGGTCCTATACAATCAGGCTCGATTGATTGCCGGTCTGCCGATTGAAGACGTGGTTTCATTCACCCAGAATATCTCTAAACTGATGTAAAAAATTAGCCCCTGCTTATGCGGGGGCTTGCTTTATACTTCCAGTTGGTGAGGGTATGCTAAGCCTTCTTCCATAGGGAGAAAGGTGTAGCCTTCAGCCAGTAGTGTTTCGATAGCGGCAGGCAGGGCGGCACGGGTATTTTCTTTTAACTCAGCGTGGCAAAGGACTACTGAAACATCGTGAGAATGACAGCCGTCAATTATGTTTTGGGTGATCACAGTAGGCTCCGGGACACTGGCGGAACCATCTCCAGCAATGACATTCCAGTCTGCGTAAGTATAACCGGCATCAAGAATGGCCTGGACACAGGCGGCATTGGCATTGGCTGAACCGCCGGGAAAACGGAAAATTTTTGGTGGCTCAACACCGGTGACCTGAATCTGATAATCGCGCAGGCTTTGGACATCCCCCAAAAACAGGGTTGGATCAGAATAGAAATCATATAGATGGCTGCTGGTATGGTTGGCCAGGATATGACCGTCAGAGACGATCCGGCAATAATTAGCTGCTGCTTCCGAACCCTTATGATGATTGGTAAAAAAAGTAGCTTTAATATCGTAGGAGGCCAGCATATCAAGAACTTCAGGTGTATAGGGAGTGGGGCCGTCGTCGAAGGTTAAAAAAATCACTTTTAATCCATCCGTATCATTATTGCGCAGTTGTTCTTTGATATCGGCATAGGGGTCTTCTTCGGCAGGAGCAGTTGTTTCTGCAGTGACTGTTGGGCTAGTATTTTGGGCAATGGACTGGACGCTAATGGACTGAGTTTCGGATGAGTTAGTATTGTTCTCGGCCAAGGCAGTCTGAGTTTCTTCAGAAGATGTAGCTGCTTGAGATTCGGTAGCGGTAACGATATGAGAGATGGCAAAAACGCCGCCGACAATTGTTGCAGAAAGAAGAATCAGGCAGGCCAGCGAGTAGCTGATAAACCGTTTCCAGGATTTTATTCGGAGTTTTTTTCGTTTTTTCATTTTATCCTCTAAGATAAGATTAACAGTCAGGGTGATCGGTGAAAAGTTATTGTTGCTATTAGTCTATCAGAGATTAATGGTTTTCTTCAAGGTTTTTTTTACATGATTGTGATATATTTTGAGTTTTTTATGGACATAGAAAACGCGGCGTCCAGGTATAAATAAACCCGGTTAGTTAGTTGTTTTTCCAACTGATCCGGGCTCTTCATTTTATTATGTTATATTTCTAATTGTCGGGGATAAGAATAGTCAGCCTCCATTGGCAGAAATGTATAGCCTTCAGCAAGCAGCGTTTCTATGATTGTGGGCAGGGCGGCACGGGTATTATCTTTAATCTCACCATGGCAAAGGACCACCGATACATCATACTGATGACAGCCATTGATAATGTTTGATTCAATGACTGGAATTTCAGGTACGGAAGAACTGCCATCGCCGGAAGATACATTCCAGTCGGCATAATTGTAACCGGCGTTAAGCACTGCTTGTATACAGGATTCGTTGGCATTAAGTGAGCCGCCGGGAAAACGGAAGATTTTTGGCGGTTCTGTACCTGTCAGCTGAATCTGATAGTCTCGCAGGTTTTGAATATCTGCCATTAAAGCAGTTGGGTCATCATATAAATCGTAATCATGGCTGCTGGTATGATTAGCCAGAGTATGACCTTCAGCGACAATTCGCTGATAATAAGGGGCAAGATCATCACTATCATGCAAGTTTGAGAAAAAAGTGGCTTTGATATTGTAAGCGGCCAGCAGATCCAGGACTTCTGGAGTATGCGTGCTGGGACCGTCATCAAAGGTCAGAAATATGACCTTCAGGCCTTCTGTGTCATTGTTGCGAAGGCGCTCTTTGATAGCTGCATTGGGATCTGCTGCAGAAGCAGTCTCAAAAGTGGGTGTGGTGACCTGATCACTTGTCTGAATTGAACTGTCCTGGTTGGCTGTTCCAGTTTCGGAATTTGCTGCCGGTTCGGAATCAGTAGCAGAGACAATTCTGGTGATGGCAAATGATCCGCCAATGATGGTTGTGGTTAAGACCAGCAGGCAGATCAGAGTGTAAGTGACGATTCGACTTGAGAAAGTCCTTCGGATTTTTTTGCGTTTTTTCACGGTGTCCCCTAAAGAGAAGTTTGATTGTGCTTTGACTAAAAAAGCACTTTAACAATAAGTTTATCAAAGACTTAATAAGGGATTCAAGTGTTTTTATAAAAATTAATGTATATTTTAAAAACATAATCGCGACGAGGTGATTTTACCTGCGTTTCTTTAAGATACTAAGAAAATAATTCCGGTTGAGAATAATATTGCATCAGGAATTTTAAAAAGGCTGTTGAAAAGTCTGTTGACATAAATTATAATAAGAGAAGAAAAGCAATGACAAGGGTGTTACATTGATTGTAGATGTAACGCCTTTTTTTTCGTGAAAATTGCATATATAGGCGGCCATTTCGCTGAATTTGAAATGTGTTTGGAAATTGTATAAAACAGTAGCGGCCTAAAATATGTGAGTTTGCTGAAAAGTGGTGCAGTAATTTTAATTGGCGCATCTAAAAATTGATAAATGAAGGCGGATGATAAGTTCGTCCCAGACTACGAAATCTTACTGGTTGTTGCGGGGGTTGTCTACACACTGAAGCAATTGATAAATCCCTTGATAAGAATTAGTTTGAAAATAAGGCGAGGTCAGAGTGGAATTACTTTTTTCATATGGAACATTAAGAGAAGAATTTATACAAAAGAAAATATTTGGTAGAAGCATTCCATCAAAGGCGGCTAAACTTGAACAACACCAGTTAAAAATGGATGCTGATGGTTTTTTTTATCTTGTACCGGGAAATCAGTGCGTTTATGGTCGTATACTGCAATTATCCAATATAGATCTATTAAGAGCTGATCAATGGGAAGAGGTGCCTGTTTATGAGCGTGAAAGAATAGAAGTCGAAGTGGATGGGCAGATGGTTGAGGTATGGACTTATCTAAAAAAAAGAGTTCACCAGCAAAAAACGGTTAAAATGAAAAACCTTAGCTCGGCTTTGAAAGAAGAAAGCCTGCATACATTGCTTGAAAATTTCTGTCGAGTGCGAGATCTAAGCTTTCCGGCGGCTGATATCATCTTAAGATTTCCTGGACGTAAACTGCCACCCAATAAATTGATTCAATTAAAGAAACGTTTGTTTGGCGAAAAAGTTGAACCTAAAAGTATGGATTCCACTTTTTACTGGCTTGGCGAAATGCAGATTGAATATAAGAATTATCCCTTGCGCCTGGATATCTACTGGATGGACCATGATGCATTTTCTGGTGAGGTGCTGGTGGCAATGGGAATGATTTTAGTTCATCCGGAGCGGATTCATGAAAAAATACAAAATAGTCTGCCGGATTTCCTGAAAGATAGAGATATAGAACTTCAGAAAGGATTCAGAGGGCACTTGTTTACCGAAGATCCCCTCGAAAAAAGGCGCCATTATCGGATCGTCGTCTTTCCTGAATGGTTTGAAGAAACCTATTCGGATCGTTTCCTGAAAGAAATGGAGCTGATAAAAATTGAATCAGAAATCGAAAGCGGTGCTTAGAAGGCATTATGCTGATAATTGCGTTCTAAAAATATTTATTTCTTAAGATAGTCGAAATAAATTGCTTCTTGTCAGTATTCGTGTTATTATGTATAAGAACTTAAATATGTAGTAAATTAGTAACAGCTTTATTTTTAATCGATACTTATGTGTTAGCGTATTATCCTGATTTGAAATGTATTGTTATCAGTTTTACTGGATTTAGGGAAACAAAAATTAGGAGGTACTCACATGAGTGGTACAGTAAAATGGTTTAATTCGGAAAAAGGTTATGGATTTATTACAGGAGAAGATGGAAAAGATGTTTTTGCACATTTTTCTCAGATCCAGTCAAACGGATTCAAAACTTTAGAAGAAGGCCAGGAAGTAACATTTGATGTTGTTCAGGGTCAAAAAGGACCACAAGCTGAAAATATTCAGGTTGTTAAATAAGTTTACGCAAACGAGATAGTGTAAATTTGACAGGTTATCGATTCAAGGTTTCTTGAATCGATAACCTGTTTTTTATATTAAATAAAAACCGGAGAATTAGAAAAGGTCCATCTCTTTAAAAACATGGCTTTAGCAAAGAGCCCGGTGAGCGCAACAAGGGAAGTTGCGTAAAAAGAAATATAATCGCACAATAAATAAATTGACAAATTAATGAGAATCGATTACGATATGAAAAGGAATTCAAACATAGGACGTTATCCGTACCTCGTATGTTTTATTTTTAACGATATAGGTAGGATGACCGATGCAAGGAGGGTTTTATGAATCAGATGGTTGGATTTATCGGCTTAGGTATTATGGGAAAACCCATGGCAAAGAATTTGTTAAACAAGGGTGTCGCCTTAATGATCAATGATCTTAATCAGGATGCTGTGAACGAGCTGACAAAGCTTGGCGCTAAGGCTGGATCATTAACAGAAATTGGCGAAAAATGTCCGGTTATTTTCACCATTCTTCCCAATGGTGCCATTGTCCAGGCGGTATTATTTAATGATAATGGTGTATCAGCGACCATAAAAAAAGGCAGTATCGTGATCGATATGAGTTCAGTGACTCCGGTTGAATCTCATACATGTGCTGATGAGCTGGCGAAAAAGGGCGTTACATTTCTGGATGCGCCGGTCAGTGGTGGAGAGCCAAAAGCCATTGACGGAACGTTGGCCTTTATGGTTGGCGGCGATCAAAAATCTTTTGACACCATCATGCCCTACTTTGGTAAAATGGGAGCAAATGCCTTGCTGGTTGGTGGAACTGGTAGTGGTTCAGTGACTAAATTAGCCAATCAGGTCATTGTCAACTTAAATATTGCGGCTGTTTCAGAGGCCTTAGTGATGGCCACAAAAGCTGGTGCAGATCCGGAACTGGTTTATAAAGCCATTCGCGGCGGGTTGGCAGGGAGTACAGTATTAGATGCCAAGGCACCACTGATGATTGATCGTCAATTTGCGCCTGGTGGAAAAATTTCCATCAATTTAAAAGATATCAAAAATGTAATGACGACGGCTCATGCTATTGATGTACCCATGCCAATGAGCAGCCAACTACTGGAAATTATGCAGGCTTTGAAAGTGGATGGCCATAATGATGATGATCATGGTGGGATTGTTCAGTATTTCGAAAAACTGGCCCAGGTGGAAGTAAGACGAAAAGAGGGAAGTAAATGAGTGAATCCCGGCAAAATATAAAACTGCTTGACTCATTCCCGAACACAGACTGGCAATGGGTTGATAAACAATTGGAAAAATCACTTAATGGACTTAAACACAAGATTGTCGTACTTGACGATGATCCTACCGGGGTCCAGACCGTGCATGATGTATCGGTTTATACTGATTGGGAATTAGATAGCATTGAAAAAGGATTTGCCGAAGAAAAATCAATTTTTTTCATCTTGACCAACTCTCGTGGCCTGACAGCTGAGGAAAGCAAAATTGCCCATGAGCAGATTGCCAGAAACGTTTTGGCGGTATCGCAAAAAAGCAACAAGCCTTTTATTCTGATCAGCCGTAGCGACTCAACGTTAAGAGGCCATTACCCACTGGAAACGGAGGTGCTTCGAAGTGTTGTTGAGTCTGGCTCTGATAAGAAAATTGACGGCGAAATCATTTTTCCTTTTTTTAAAGAGGGTGGACGATATACTATTGATAACATTCACTATGTCCAGGAAGGGATGAGTTGATTCCCGCGGCAGAAACAGAATTTGCCAAAGATAAAACCTTCGGCTATACTCAATCTCATCTGGGTCTGTGGTGCCAGGAAAAAACCAATGGCACTTACAAGGCTGAGGATGTAACCTATATATCACTTGATGATCTGCGAGGTTTGAAGATAGACAAAATTGTTGACCAGTTGATTGCAGTTTCCAATTTTAATAAAATTGTCGTTAATGCCATCGATTATGTAGATGTAAAAATATTCACCATTGCGTTTGCTCAAGCTATCGAAAAGGGTAAAACATATATTTTCCGTTCGGCGGCAGCTATTACAAAGGTGTTGGGTGGGGTGCCTGATAAAGCGCTACTAAGACATGATGAACTGATTTTAAGCGAAAATAGGAATGGTGGGATTGTTATTATTGGGTCTCATGTGAATAAAACCACCAAGCAGTTGGAAGCGCTGAAAAAAAGCGACTTGGCAATGACTTTTATTGAATTCAATCAGCATCGGGTGATGGAAAAAGACGGTCTGGACAAAGAGGTCAAGCGGGTGATTGCCCTGGTTGAAGAACAAATTAAAGCCGGCCAGTCGGTGACCGTATATACAAAAAGAGAACGATTTGACCTGGACACCGATGATAAAGAAGCGCAGTTAAAAGTAGCGATTGAAATTTCTGATGCAGTTACGGCAATCATTGCGAAACTTTCGATTCGACCCAATTTTATTATTGCCAAGGGCGGAATTACTTCCAGTGATATTGGGACGAAAGCGCTGCGGGTTAAAAAGGCAAAGGTGATGGGCCAGATCAGGCCGGGTATTCCTGTCTGGATGACTGGGGATAAAAGTCTTTTTCCAAGACTTCCTTATGTTATTTTCCCGGGTAATGTGGGAACTGATTCCACGCTTTTAGAAGCGGTTGAAATTCTAATGGGCAAAGCAGATGCTGACTGATCTAAAGACGGTTTTAAAAGACAAAAAACGGGCGGTAGCAGCTTTTAATGTTTATAATTCTGAGACTGTTCTTGCTGTTTATCGGGTGGCGGTAGAAGAGGAAAGACCGGTTATTTTTTCTTTTGGTGAATCATATATGGGTTTAATGCCCATCGGTATGATTGCTAAGATGGTACGTTATCTGGCCGAAACGACACCTATCCCCATGGCCTTGCATCTGGATCACGCCAGAAGCATGGAAAGTATTCAACAAGCTGTTAATGGTGGATTTACTTCAGTAATGTTTGATGGCTCAAATTTTT
This sequence comes from Eubacteriaceae bacterium ES2, assembly GCA_031222025.1. GTDB lineage: Bacteria > Bacillota > Clostridia > Eubacteriales > Eubacteriaceae > Acetobacterium. Next base: position 469,383 of record CP130740.1, read on the forward strand.
CTCTTGATGAAAATATCAGGCGAACAAAAGCAGTGGTGGATCTGGTCTCGCCATGTGGCGTTAGTGTCGAAGGTGAGCTGGGTTATCTCAATCCGGAAGACGGATCAAATGGCCGAACTAAGGCGACAAATCCAGATCATGCCCGACAGTTTGTCGTTGAAACCGGGGTTGATGCGTTGGCAATTGCGATCGGTAACGCCCATGGTTTATATCGGGGTGTGCCCAAGCTTGATTTTTTAACGCTGGAAAAAATAAATGAAAATGTAGCAGTCCCACTGGTTTTACACGGAGCTTCAGGAATTCCCGATGATCAGCTAAAAAAAGCCATAAACTTGGGTGTTCAAAAGATTAACTTTAATACCGAGATTGCCTTGGGCGTAGTTAGGGCAATGGCAAAGCAGCTACAGACATCATCTGATTCATTACGCTACGAAAAAGTAATCGAAAACGCAGTTCAAAATATGCAGGAAATAATGCGTCAAATTGTCGAAAAAATTTCCTGAAGGTAGGCAAGCCGTTTGGGTAAATTTTATTGCCCAAATCAACTAAAGCATTATGAAAACGTTAATACCAGACAAATCCGGGTACAACAGCTTTGCTCACAGCAGGATAGAAAAGATAAAGCATCTTATTGGCTCAAAGTACGCGTCATACGTTTGTTTTTCTACTGAGATATTGTAAAGCTGATGTATCCAGACCTAGTCTGAAATTTTAAAATGAGGTGAAAGTATGAACATTTATTTATCCCACAAATTGGACCCTAAAGATCTGGCATGGCCAGGAGAACCCACGGTAAAGGTGCGTCAGGCGACAGAAATCAATGATGATACGCCTTTTAACAGTTTTATTACGGAATTGCCGAATCACTGCGGGACACATTATGATGCGCCTAAACATTTTAATCCTAACGGTCTGCGGATCACTGAGTTGCCAATGGCCTATTTTGTCTTTGATAAGGTACTGCTCATTGATTTGCCAAAAAAGGCTTGTGAAGGCGTAACCGTAGAGGATTTAAAAGCTTACGAAGATGAAATTAAAAAAGTGGATTTGTTACTGATTCGAACTGGTTTTGACAAGGTTAGACAAGAAGACCCGGAAACCTATCAGATGAAAGGGCCTTTCCTGACGCCCGAAACGTGCTTATACATGGTCAATACTTTTGCTGACTTAAAAACTGTGGGATTTGATTTTCTGGCAATCGGTTCACCCTGCAACGAATTGGCGGGAATTGCCCATCAAAATCTTTTAGGATTTAACACCGAAAAATTTATTACCGCCATCGAAGACATGCATCTGGAAGAAATTGGTGACAGGAAAGTAAAATCAGTTATTGCTGCCCCCTTGCGTATTGTTGATGTAGACAGCTCTCAGGTCACAGTTATCGCTGATCTCGAGGACTAAAATAAAAGCCAGGTTATTCCTGGCTTTCGTTTTGATACCAGAAGCTGACGCTTTCGGCGATGACACTTTCAATAGCGTTTTCGTCTTTATTTTTCAGGCAGTTAAGGATATCCATATGAAATCGCTCGGCATTGTCGAAAAGCGTATCGGTGGTGATGGTGTCTTCAATGGATAATGAAAAAACCTCATAGATACCATTAACGATATTTGATATATAAGGATTGTCACAGAGGTCGGCAATCATGACATGATACTGGAAATCCAGATAGGCAGCTTTGGCTTTATCGCCTGATTCATAAGTGCGCCGGATTTTTTTAATATGTTCTTCAAGGGCCACCAGGTCATCAGGGGTCGCTTTTTTCATGGCAGTACGCAGGACTGTTTCATCCATTAGTCGGCGGAATTCGACCATGTGATCATCACTACGGGCCTGAAACATTATACTGTAGATAATGGGGTTAAAAATAGTTGGGGCAATGTGATCACAAACGTAGGTACCATCGCCGCGCTTAATGGTAACAACTCCCAGAGCGGAAAGAATTTTCATGGCTTCGCGCAGGGAGTTTCTGCCAACATTTAGTTCTTCCATTAAAATAAATTCGCTGGGTAGTTTTTCGCCAATCGGGAATTGCCCCGATGAGATTGCTTTGACAATACGGTCAATAATTTTATCGACGATTGAGCCACTATCGATGGGGGTGAGACCAAGCTTACGGCTTTCGGTTTTGGGCATTTTGTTTCTCCTTTGGTTAAATGCTTTTTACGCAGACAGAGCTGATATAAAAATGTAGGACGTATAAACATTTTATAATATTATAACAGATTGTTAAGATTTAATCAATAATTAGCAAAGGTTTTCTACCGGAAATAGACATGCCAAGCGTTGAACTAAAGACTTGCTTATGATATATTGATAAAAGTCTATTATAAGGAGCGGCCTGTGGATATTGGAATTGTAATTAATCAAATGCTCGAACTTTTTTTTATATTGGGTCTGGGATATCTGGCGGCGCGAAAAAAAATCGTCAGTAATCAGTTTGGAAATGAGCTCTCCCGTCTGATTTTAAATATTACGCTACCCTGTTTGATGCTTTCTTCGGTCGCGGCTATGCCGACAGATGCCGATCAAAGTACCGTGATTATTATGTTTGTTCTCTCAATTTTATTTTTTGCCATAATGCCCTTTGTAGCCTATGGTTTGACCCGCCTGCTGCGAATAAAGCCAGAAGATCGCAATCTCTATATTTACATGACAACCTGGTCAAATGTCGGTTTTATGGGTTTCCCGGTGATTGCCTCGATTTTTGGAACTGGGGCGATTTTTTATGCGACCATCTTCAACCTGGTTTTCAACTTTTTTAATTTTACTTTGGGTGTTGCCCTGATGTCGGAGGATGGATTTAAAAGTATACGCTTAAAGAATTTTTTGACACCAGGAATTCTTTCGGCAATCATTGCAGTGCTCTTATTTGTGTCCGGGATTCAGATTCCGGAACTTTTAAACGCTACATTTGAAACCGTTGGTAGTACAACAACCCCCCTAGCAATGATTGTAATCGGCGTCTCATTGGCGGGTATCTCCATAAAAAGCGTCTTTACTGAGCTTCGCCTCTATCCATATCTCTTAATTAAGCAGATTCTGTTTCCAATTGCTGCTTGGGCAGTCCTGCAGCCGATCATTGAAGATAGCTATATTCTAGGCATTATGGTGGTAATTATTGCCATGCCGGTAGCAACATCGGCTGTTTTATTCAGTAATCGTTATAAAAACAATGTAGCTCTGGCAACAAAGGGCGTCTTTCTGACGACGCTAGCCTCGGTCATCACCATTCCGGTTATTTCATGGCTTTTGTTGGGATAAATTAATCCTGATTAATTTATCCCTTTTTATTTGTTCGAAACTGTGCTAAAATATTTTCATTCGTAAATTGTTTGAAAGTTTTGTGTTTACGCTGATGAAAACGATTGATTTTGACGGGGAAAATAATAAAAAGGTGGTAAAGAAATGGAAATTGAAAAAATATTAGAGCTGGCTAAAGAAAAAGGGTTTACCAAAGCGATAGAAATGGATGTAAACACCATCGATTTAAAAGACGAAGTTCGGGCGATGTGTCAGGATAACAAATGCCAGATTTATGGAAAAAACTGGGCATGTCCACCGGGCTGTGGCAGTATTCCTGAATGTCGAGAAAAAATAAAAGATTATTCTAAAGGAATCTTGCTTCAAACTACCGGTCAACTTGAAGACAGCTTTGACTTTGAAGGGATGGAAGAAATCAAAGATGAGCATGAAAAAAGTTTTAACGAACTGGTAGATGTACTGGCAGAACAAAAATTCCAGATGTTGCCCTTGGGTGATGGCTGCTGTACCATCTGTAAGGAATGCACATATCCTGACAATCCCTGCCGTTTTCCGAAAAAAGCGATTTCCTCAGTGGAAGCCTATGGAGTTCTAGTCAGTGAACTGTGTCAGAAAAATAATGTTGACTACTATTATGGTCCTAATACCTTAACCTACGTGGGTTGTGTATTATTTGAATAGGAAGCTGTAAAAAGGCGTTATTTGCTTAGGCAAGTAGCGTTTTTTTATTGATTTTGAAAGGGACAATTTTCAAATCAACAGCTGTAGTTTTATGGCTTAATGAAACAATTAAACTTGCGTTAAATAAATAAAACGGCAAAAAAATAATTTTTAAGATGAAATTTTTAAAAAAGTCAAAATTATGATTATTGGAAGACGTTTTTAAAATTAAATAATTTAAGAAATAGTCACAATATTCGTAAATGTATATAATTGCAAATTATTGACTTGAAATCGCTGGAATGAGAATATAAAATAATCAGGATGATATAAGCGCTTTAAATAACCAGATGACACTGATTTAATCGTATGAAAATCGGCTTATAAAATTTTGCAACTGTGATTGATATAGTTAATTATTGATATTTACTATATCGTAAAACAATAAATTACACCAAAAAAAGGTTGACAGAGATATTAAATAAGATTAATATTAAATTACACTAACGCTTGATGAAAATTGTCTACATCAGAATAAGTTTTTTGTAATCGCTGACAAAAATCTGCGAACATGATTCAGAAAAGTACGAAAATCTTAAGTGCAGGAAGTTAATCGTTTAAATTGTTAAATTCGGCAGTCTTTGTGGAGAAAAGAAATGCCGATTTTATAAACCAATACTTAATTGGATTTTAAAATTATAAACAATCAGGAGGAAAAACATGTCAAAAGTTGAAGAAGTAAAAGCAAAAGTTGAAGCGGGTAAATCAAAGCTGGTACCAGGTCTGGTTCAGGAAGCACTGGATGCAGGTGATGCACCACAGGCAATTTTAGCTGGTATGATTGATGCCATGAGTGTTGTTGGTGAAAAATTTTCAAAAGGCGAAATCTTCGTACCGGAAATGCTGATCGCAGCAAAAGCGATGGCAAAAGGTGTTGAAGTATTAAAACCGGCTTTGGCAGGAGAAGGATCAACTTCTTTGGGTACTTGTGTAATTGGAACTGTTGCCGGGGACCTTCATGATATTGGGAAAAACCTTGTTTCAATGATGATTGAAAGTGCCGGATTTGACATAGTAGATCTTGGTGTTGATGTGTCTGCCGAAAAATTTGTTGAAGCAGCTAAAGAAAATGATAATGTTAAACTGGTTGCCTGTTCAGGTCTTTTGACAACAACAATGCCAGCCCTTAAAGAAGCAGTTGCGACAATTAAAGGTAGTGGTTTGGATGTTAAAGTTATTGTTGGTGGCGCACCGGTTACTCCGGAATATGCCGCAGAAATTGGCGCTGATGCCTACGCTCCTGATGCTGGAACAGCAGCAGTAAAAGCAAAAGAAGTTATTGGCGCATAATAGTAGATAGTGTCCTCGGAAGTCAGAAAAAGTCAATGAGCAGATAATTGCGAAAGCAAAAGGAGAACAAGGATGTTAACGAAAAGACAAAATTTGGTTGAAACAATTAAGGGCGGAAATCCGGATCGTTTTGTAAAACAGTATGAGTTTATGAACATTATTATGGAAGCGCCCATGGGAGCAATGGTTGGACCTGGTCAGACGATTGTTAATGACTGGGGTATCACTTTTACTTGGCCGGAAGGACAGTTAGGTGGATTCCCGGTTCATGATGATGAGCATATTGTTTTAAAAGATATTAAAAATTGGCGGGATGTTGTTAAAGCACCTTCTGTAAAATTTCCGGAAGAACGATGGGCGGCAGCGATTGAACATGCCAACAGCGTTGACCGAAATGAAGAATACGTAACCTGCTTTATGGCGCCAGGTCTTTTTGAAATGACACATCACTTAATGAGTATGGAAGAAGCGATGATGGCACTTTACGAAGAACCAGAAGCAATGCATGAATTAATCGATTATCTAGTCGAGTATGAACTGGCATATGCAAAAGAGCTGATCGACCATCTGCATCCTGATTGTATTTTCCATCACGATGACTGGGGTAGCCAGCGTTCATCATTTTTGTCGCCAGAAATGTTTGCAGAATTCTTTGTTCCAGCTTACAAAAAAGTTTACGGCTTCTTAAAAGATAATGGCGTGGAAATCATTGTTCATCACAATGACTCTTATTCTGCGAATTTAGTACCGGCAATGATCGAAATGGGGATCGACATCTGGCAAGGTGTTATGTCTACCAATGATACTCCAGAACTGATAAAAAAATATGGCGAAAAAATTACCTTTATGGGTGATATCGATAGTGGTGTCATTGACTTCCCAGGTTGGACCAAAGAAATAATTATGGAAAAGACCAAAGAAGCCTGCGAACGTTGCGGTAAACTTTATTTTATTCCCAGTGCCAGCCATGGTCTGAATTTCGGCTGTTTCCCGGGTGTTTATGAAGCGACCGATGAAGCTATCGATGAAATGACCAAGCAAATGTTTTAAAGCTCATAATCCAGTTAAAACCCAATACCCTCAATATTTATAGATAGCGTGGAAAATACGAATTTTCCGCGCTTTTTTGCGCGAAAATACTTGTGAACAATGGGGATAATTATTATAATGAAAGTCATAGACAAATTATAGAAGGAAGTGAAAAATGAGTTTCGAATTAATTAAACAGTTACCATCACCGCAAGAAATATTTGAACTGATCCCTCTATCCGAAGCCGGAAAGAAAGCCAAAGTCCTGCGTGATCAGATGATCAGGGATATTTTTGAAGGGAAGGATGACCGCTTTATTCTGATTATAGGTCCCTGCTCGGCGGATAATGAAGGCGCTGTTATCGATTATGTGAGTCGTCTGCAGGCGGTTCAGAAAGAAGTGGAAGATCGGATTTTGATTATTCCACGAATTTACACCAATAAACCCCGGACTACGGGCATCGGTTATAAAGGGATGCTTCACCAGCCAGACGCAAATAAAGAATCCAATATGCTGGAAGGCATTAAAGCGATCAGACGTCTGCATATCCGAGCGATTGAGGAAACCGGTCTTTCCTGTGCTGATGAGATGCTCTATCCGGAAAATTATGCTTATTTGTCAGATCTTTTAAGTTATGTGGCCATTGGCGCCCGATCTGTGGAAAATCAACAGCACCGTCTGACCTCCAGTGGATTGGAAATTCCGGTAGGCATGAAAAATCCTACTAGTGGTGATATTTCGGTTATGCTGAATGCCATTAAAGCGGCCCAAAGCGAACATACTTTTATCTTTAGAGGTTATGAGGCTAAAACCGATGGTAATCCGCTGACTCACAGTATTATGAGAGGGTCCGTGGATCAGTATGGCAGAAATTTCCCGAATTACCATTACGAAGATATTATGCATCTGATTAATGAGTATGAAAAACGGGAATTTGAGAATCCCGCCATTATTATTGATTTAAATCATTCCAATTCCAATAAGCGTTTCGATGAACAGCCGCGAATTGCCCGTGAAGTGGTCAGAAACCGCCATTACGATGACAAAATGAAAAAGTACGTCAAAGGGTTAATGATTGAAAGCTACATCGAAGAAGGAACACAGGCTGTAGACGGTGGCGTTTATGGGAAATCCATCACCGATCCGTGCCTGGGATGGGAAATGTCTGAAAAACTGATAAAAGAAATTGCTAAAAAATTGTAGATAATCATACCATTCAGGGTAATAAAAAATCGACATCAGGAAATAAGCTTATTCAGCTGTCCTGGTGTCGATTTTTTTACCCCAGTTCAAAACTTGTAATACCATAAACTTCTTGCCAGGGAAGTATGGGTTGGCCATCTGTATACATCCGGGCAGTCTCAAAAACATATGTCATCTGATGCTTTTTTACCAGTGCCAGGGCATCCGGATTATTAGTGGCAACATCAAGAAAAACAGGTCGCTGTTGTGAAAAAGGGATCAGGTTTGATAAAATTTGGTCGGCAATCTCCAGCGTTTTAGCATAAAGGGGGCCGATTTTAAAACCCTGTATGCATTGACGGATAGTCCCCATGCCCTGAATTCTTTTTTGGTCATCCTGATAAACAAGCGTTTTAGCGGTTTCGGTGCTGAACCAGCTTTTAAGGAATGCTTGTCGGGGAGATGGGAAATGAGCAGAATCATAGGCCAGCAATGATTCAAAATCGACCAGCGGAGCCGAGACAATATGATCAGATAGCTTTGTGCCAGAAACTGTAGGCGGGGTAAGCTTAAAACGCATATTGGTATGGGCTAGGTTGAAACCGGATTTTTTATAGTTTTCCTGTTGGGCGACGACGCCATCCAGGCCAATGTTTAAGCCTTTCAAATGGTTCATGGCGTGATTCCAGATGGCCAGGCCAAAGCCATGTCCCCGAAAATCTTCTTCAACGATATAAAGTCCGATAAACCCAAATCCCTTATAACGGACGGCTGAAATACAAGAAATTTGTTCATGATTATATTCGCCGATGAAAAATCCCTTTGGATCAGCAGAAAAAAAAGCGGCTCCGTCATTTAGACCAGGATTCCAGCCTTCTTTTTTTGCTTTATTGAGAATATAGGTCATATCTTTTTCGTTAGCCTGTCGTATACTGTAGTTGGGGGTCTGCATGAGGTCACTCCTTTTTGTTAGTGTAATTTTTATATACCATTTTATTTTTAAAATAATCGAATATTTTCACGAACAGCGTAAAATTCCTGTTAAGTGTGATAACCAGGGTGAATCAAATAAGTAGTGTCAAGGAGGTTACGATTGATGGTGGTAATCTGCCTGCACACAAATTGAAAAGGCTAGAAAGACAAACCATGATAAATGATGATTAATTGGTTTGTTTCTATCGATAATGGATATAATTAAAAAAAGAAAGCAGCGCCATGGTATCAGATACTTAAATTGAAATTTTTTGAATTGATACTCAAAAAAAAGGAGTTAGAAATGGATAATCAGCAAAAAAACAGAGAAAGTATCATAAAAATATTTGCAGATCGCTATACGTGCAAGGGTTATGATGAGACAAAAAAAGTCTCGGACGAAGATTTTAATGTTATTATGGAAGTGGCTCGTCTATCACCCTCTTCTATGGGATTAGAGCCCTGGAAATTTCTGCTGTTAAATAATGAGCGAATAAAAGAACGGCTTAAACCTGTGGCTTGGGGAGCGCAAGCGAGTCTCGCCGGAGCCAGCCATTTTGTGATTATTTTGGCCAGAAAACCTAAAGATTTAGCTTATGATTCTGCTTATGTGGAATATATTATGAAGGATATCCAGCATTTTGAAGATCAATTGCGCTGGGAGCGAAAAAATAAATTGCATGATTTTCAGGAAAATGATTTGAAAATTACTGCTGATGACCGCTTGTTTTTTGAATGGGCCGTTCGGCAGACTTACATTCCCTTGGCAAATATGTTGACTGCCGCGGCAATGTTGGGAGTCGATTCAACTCCGATGGAAGGCTTTAATTATGCGGTGGTGGAAGAGATACTGGCAGAAGAAAAAGTGTATGATCAAGAGCATTTTGGTCTTGCGGCGATGATTGCTTTTGGTTATAAAAACAGAGAACATCGGCCTAAAACCAGACGGCCCATGGCGGAAGTTTTTCAGGTGATCAGCTAGCTTGCTGGTAAAAAAGATAAGTAGAATAAAATTCTGAAAGATATTTAAGGTGGATTAAACAAAATATAAAGGTTTAAGCGTAAAATAAAACTTAATAATTATAAATTTGCAAAGGTGGAGGATTAATTGGATCCATATCAAATATTGGGAGTGCCTCATGATGCCAGCGATGAGGATGTCTCAAAAGCTTACAAAACACTGGCGAAAAAATATCATCCGGATTTAAATCCAGGGGATCAGCTTGCAGCAAAAAAAATGAGTGAAATCAATGCCGCTTATGATTTGATAAAAAGCGGAAAATATAATCCGGCCTATCAGAATGCCTATGGTCAGCAGCGTCCTACAGCAGGAACCTGGTCAAGCAGTGGGAATTACGGAAACACCAGTGATCCTTTTGAGGATTTTGATCCCTTTGAGTGGATTTTTGGGGCGTCGTACAGGCAGCAGAAACGCTACAGCGTGGAAGCGGCCATGAATTATATTAATATGGGCAACTATAATGCCGCTTTGGATGTACTGGCACATATTTCTAACCGTGAGGCCAGATGGTATTATTGTTCAGCGGCGGCAAATTATGGTGCTGGTTACCGAGATACGGCCATTTTACATGCTGAGAAGGCTGTGGAAATGGAGCCGGGCAATGGTGAATACCAACATTTGCTCAGACAGATGCGGGGGGCGACTAATAGTCCTTTCGCCAGACGATCGACAGGGAGCTTTTCACCACTGGGCACGATTGTAAAATTCTTTTTAGGACTCTATGTCCTGCAATTTGTATTTTCGTTTTTACGACTGATTTTTTAAGAAGGAGGATTTAAATGCTTGAAAGTTTGAAAAACAGATTAATTCGGTTAATGGTTGGACGCTACGGGATTGACCAGCTATATTATGTCGGTTTGTTTCTGGCACTGGGGATCATGCTGGTTAATTTATCGGTGCAGTCCAGTATTTTGATGTGGCTGGCCTATTTGGTTTTATTTGCTAACATCCTTCGCAGCTTTTCCCGAAATATTGTCAGGCGCAGACGGGAGAACGATTTATTTTTACGCTTCTGGAATCCGGTCAGGAAGAAAATAAAATTTTTTTTCCGGCGAATCAGAGAATTGAGAACCGCCCGTTACAGAACCTGTCCCCATTGTAAAAAACGATTGAAGCTCCCGATAAAAAGGGGCCAGAATACAGTTAATTGCCCCAATTGCCACGAGTCTTTTAAGGTACGGATATTTTTGTAATAAAAAAAGCCATTGTGGCTTTTTTTTAGTACTGAATGTGATTAAAATATTCGGCAGTGGTCAGTTCCATTGCAACCAGGAGTTTTTCAATGCCTTTAAGCCGGACGCGATAGTGGACTTCGACACCGACCTTCTGGCTTTCCAGAATACCGGCGTCTTTCAATATCCGCAAGTGTTGGGAAAGATTGGCCTGACTGTAATCGAACAGTCTATTAAGTTCACAGACACATTGGGGCTTATCGAGCAGAAACTTGACGATTTCCAGTCGAACAGGATGTCCCAGCGCTTTAAAAATTTTTACCGATATATCATTTGCGTTCATTCTTGCCTCATTTCTTAAATTGTATGGACATTGGGTGGTGCTTTCAAGTATATTATAAAAAAAATTGAGTGAATTGACAATGCTGATTGATCGGCTTTTTTTAATTGTTAGATTTTAATTCGGTTTTTCTGTGATCATTGGCCAGTTTCTACTGATTTCCTTATAAAAGGTTAATCACATTGTTCTGAATATCATTGGCCAGTTTTTTGATCTTTTCTTCAATCTGATCAATAATCAGATAAAATTCTTCATCCGATTTTCCGGAAGGATCATCAAGTCCCCAGTCTTCGGTATGTTTGGCTGGCAGATATGGACAGACAACATTACAACCCATTTTAATAACAATATCGATGGGCGGAAGTTCATCCAGTAGCTTGGAGTATTGCGTCGCTTCCATATCGATTCCATAACGTTCTTTGATCAGGCGTACTGCATCCTGATTAATTTGTGGTTTGGTTTCGGTTCCAGCAGAATAGCTGTCAAACACGTCACTGGCATATTCTTTTGCTAGGGCTTCAGCCATCTGCGAACGGCAGGAATTATGGACACAGATGAAAGCGACTTTGGTTTTATTCATGAGAAGACTCCTTAAAATTTGTTATCTATTATAACATGCTTGAGGCTTCAATGATGTTAAGAACTGATTAAATATGGATTACTCTTCCAGCCGTTGTTACCGTCCTTCTGCACCGGACAGTTTACCATTTTCCACAAAAGTGTCTTCCCAGCCGATACTTTGGATATGGGTGCGGTAGTCGATATTGTAAAGACGCTGGGGCACTTCGATATCCAGAGTAACTGGAGCGATTTCGCCGGATGCCAGGGTCACATTGATTATAAGGGTGGCCGAAAGCATGACGGTATCGCTGTAATTATCAGTGGTATTAAGGGTGCTGTCAGCAGAAGCAGTCGGGTTGTTCGAGTTACTAGAGCTTTCTGTCGAAGCTGTGTCAGCTGTTTCATTTAGCGTTTCCGTATCAGCTGCAGTGCCTGTGGCGGTTTGACCACTAGGCGATTTGGCTGCGTAGTTCAGATAGCAGGAAAAGACTCCGCTGTCACTGATTTCTGGGGCGTTGTCACTCTCAGCCAGGAGGCCATAGGAGTCATCGAGACTGTCGATGCTAAAACTGCTAAAGCTGTTGGCGGACAAAGTGTCTGTCAGATCAAGTGAACTGACGGAAGCGTCAGTGGCGCTATCGCCGGACAGGTAACTGGCCAAATCAAAGGAATAGGCGGTAATTCGAAGGTAGACCGTATAGGCGCTGGCTTTTGCAAAGCTTGGCTGAGTGGTGATGTCAGGAACGGTAATTCCGGTCATGGTTGGGGTTGATGTTCCACCGCCGGGCGAGGTCACGACTGTTTTGATCAGTTGTAAATCACTTGTGACAAGGGTTGAAGCCGTAAATTCCGTGCCGCCATTCATCCAATGGTAGCCGGTATCGGGGGTGGGGAAACTGGCCGCTGGGCTGTTATCACTGGCATAACTGGTCAGTGTGGTATCAGATGTAGCACTGATTTTCTCAGTTTCTGAATCATAGAAGAGTAGCTGATGAACCGCTTTGCCGGCTTCGGCAATGGGATCGCTAATCAGAACCGGTACAGGGTCTCCAGACGAACCCAAAGTCTGACCCCAGACCAAACCGGATTGAGCAGTTCCAGTCGGAGTTTGTTTATCCGGGTTTTGCAGCCCTTAGGCAACATAGCCGGTGGTGAAATCACTGACAGCGCGGATTTCATTCGTGTCAGCCGGGATATTTGCGGGATCGTCCGCGCCAACCCCCTTAGAACTGGTATTTTCGGAATAATAGGTGTTGGTAATGATGACAGCGTCAGTACCAGAAATGCCGCCTATATAGTGAGTACTGCCGGAAATGTCACCTGAAAAGTTGCAGTTGGTAATGCTGGAGCCCGTAGATGCACCAACAATGCTGCGAGAAAACCTTTTGGGTTGGAAACTAGACCAGAAGCGCTACAGTTGGTAATACTGGTTGGGTTATTTCCCACACACGCAATGCTGCCAACATACGCTTCGCCAGTAATATTCCCCTTAACCGTCAGGTTGGAAATATTAGCTCCGGAAGTATAACCGAAAATGCTGACATAATCAGCGCTAGAATCATTATAATATGCGTCAATGATGTTCCCCTGTCCGTCAAAGTTGCCGGAAAATGCATGGGTATTAACCGGTGTACCATCTGTAGACATACCGATGGGTGTTGAGGGTGTTACGTTATCAAAAACAAGGTCAGCCGTTAGTACGGCATTGGGTTTGCTGGAAGCGTCCCATAATTGATCGCTACTGCAAATTGGTTAAACTGTTCAGGGGTAGAAATGGAAATGGTATCCGCTGTTGTGCCACTGAGCACAAAAAGCGCCAGTACGAATCAGGTTTTTAAATTTCATGTAATTTCCTCTTTCAATTTTATTTTTGGTTCCCTCAAAAATCGGCTTCTGATGCACAGAAAAAAATACATTCATTTTCAAAACCGTTTAATCATTGATTTAAAACGTTACTCTTAATTATATTCTTTATTTTTTTTTCTGATCTTCAACTAGTCCGATTCTGGCAGCATAGGCAATAACCTGGGCGCGGTTTTCCATTTGCAGGGTTTCGATGATTTTTTCCATATGGTATTTAACCGTCCGGCGGCTAAGCCCCAGTTGATCGCCAGCATCTTCATAGGTTAAACCCTGTGCAACCAGTTCGAGGACTTCCATCTGTCTTGGGGTCAGGGTACTTCCGTCTTTATTCAAGTTGTCGGAGTCTTCCTGCTCGGCTTCACTGAATTCATTTAAAAGTTTTTCCGCCAGTCCCGGAGATAGCAGGACTTCGCCTTTCTCCAGGCTGTAAAGTGCTTCTACCAGTTCGTCAGCATCAGTATTTTTGATTAAATAGCCGGATGCTCCGTATTTAATGGCATCAAAAAGGTCATCATCCTCTTCCGAGGCGGTCAGCATGATGATTCTGATTTCTGGCATTTCTGCCTTGATCAGTTTTAAAGTCTCGATACCGCTAAATTCCGGCATCTGGATGTCCATCAGGATGATATCAGGTTTTAAGTGGCGGGCCTGACTGATCGCGTCTTTACCGTTATTGACGGTTCCCAGAACCGAAATCTTATAAGATTCAAGTAAGAACTGCAGACCTTTTAAAAACAGAGGATGATCATCCACTAATAGTATTTTCATTTTAGAACCTCCTTCACACACAGACTGATTTGGCTGCCTTTATTTAGGTCGGATTCGATGGTGATGCGGGCACCAATTTCAGCCGCCCGTTCTTTCATAATTTTTAATCCATAGTGATCTTCGTAGCTTTTTTCAACATCAAAACCTTTACCATCATCCGTAATCCAGATACAAAAATGCTTAGGCAGGCGGTTGAGAGAAATCTTGATATTTTGGGCACCCGCATAACGGATCGCATTGTTTAGGGCTTCCTTAACAATGCTGAGGATGTTGGCTTGTTGATCAGGGCGAAGTTTTAGATTTTCGGGAAGTGCCTCCAGATTTTTTTCAAGCTTAATATTCCAATGGTTTTCAATGGTCGTCAACTCCTGATTCAAAGCTGCTAAAAAATCCGGATTTTCCTGATACCGGGATTTTCGGATATAAGCCCGAACCTCATCGTGCGCTAGTTGGGTTTCTTTGACCAAGAGTTCCAGTTCGGTATTGACAAAATCAATCTCTGCGTTTTTTAAAAGACGGCGGATGCCCTGAGCCTGCAGATTGATGAAGCCCAGCACCTGACCCAGATTATCATGCAGGTCGCGGGCGTGGCGTTCGAGTTCTTCTTTAACAGCCAGCTGTTGCTGCTGTTTGATTAAGGCCTGCTGCTGATCAAGGTAGATCTGCTGCTGTTTTTTCTTTTCAGTGATGTCATAGATTGCGATTATTTTTCCGATCGATTCATTTTTTTTATCAGTTAGTGGCGATAGGCGGAGTTCATAACATTTTTCTTCATCGTTTAGATTGAGGGCAAATTCAGTATCAGCGATGGTTTGATTCGCACAGATATCCGCAATTACAGGGATGTTATCAAAAACATCAGCGACTGGCTTTGTAATGGCAGTTGAAGCAGAATAAGCAATCATTTTTTCGAAAGCCGGATTGAGATCAAGAACCCGGTTCTGCAGATCCAGCACCATTATACCGGCATCCATGGTATCAAACACTTTGTTGCGGGCAACCGGAAGGACTTCAAAGAGCTTATATTTAAAAATTCCCCAGGCACCACAGATTCCAGCTGGAACAAAAAAGACTGGCGTCAAGTCATATGGTAGTCCAAAGCCCAGAATGTAGATCAGGTTGGGGATGACAATAAAGCTAAGGCCTCCCAACAAAGCGGCGGCCTGTTTGCGGTAAATTGTGTTTTCTATAAAGACAGCTCGGAGCAGCAATAACCAGCCGATAATTGCCATCATTTCCGAATAAAAAGCGTGAACATAGAAATATAGCCCGTAGCTTTTGGCAATGGTTGGGAAGGGTCCGCTATAATCCAGATACAAATTATAGCGGACGAGCTCATGCCATTCATTGGTCCAAACCAGGATTAGGGTGATAATGGGGACAAGGGTCAGCCAAAAGATTTTTTTATTTTTAATCCAGGCATCATGTCCGGTAAACTCCATAGCCAATACGAGCAGGGCAAATGGTTCAAAACAATAGGCGAAATATTGCATATTCGACCAGAAGAGTTTGGTCTGAAAATCGATGGCTGCCATCTCAAAAGCGTTGCAAGACGACCAAATAGTCAGGAAGATCATGGCAAACATAAAACTTCTAGCGCCTTTGGCATCATGGCGTTTTGTGAAAGCATAAATACCAAAGAAAAGAGTGATAATTGCTGAAAAGATCAGCAGCAAGATGTAAGGTGTAAGATGATAGTTCATGGCTTCCTTTCTAGCACAGGGGGTTGAGCTGTCAAAATTTATTGCCAGTTTGTATGCGCTGAAGATAAAATGTGATACTTGCCTTGATTTACATTTAAGTTTTAGCATTTCCCATGTTAATTGTAAATGAAAAATTTGTATATTTGAAAACATTTATGATTTAAATATGAAGATGACAATGGATTGATTTACAATAAAAAGCTTGACAAGCTAGTAAATACTAGCTAGAATATAAACAAGCTAGTATTTACTAGCTAGAGTTTGTAGATAAACCCCGCACCGACCAATTGGATTTCGCAGTCTGCGCGCGGATTCGTACAGTTGCCTAATTTGGAAGTGCTAATAATATGCGTTTTTAAGGCAACTGTTCGCCCCGAGGCAGACAGCTGAAAAGCCAATTGTCGGTGCTCAGGTAGATAATAAAAAGATTTTTATGGAGGAGAAAATGTCAAGTTTTAACTTAGAATCTTATTTAAGCAAGGGTGTTCGGGAAATTATACAGGGGATTATCAGAACAACATTTAAAAATCCCCGTTCAAGTCTTTTTATGATGAAATTCTCTAAAGAAAGTCAGAATGCTGAAAAATTGCGGCAGAATTCGGAACGATTGGGTCAACATATTCCACCCTTTCTGATTGCCAGCATTACGGATTCCTGTAATCTTCATTGTGCCGGATGTTACGCAAGAGCCAATCATTCTTGCTGCGATGAAGAAAGTGCGAAAAAAAAGCTGTCTGCAAAACAGTGGGAAGATATTTTTCACCAGGCAGCCGATCTGGGGATTAGTTTTGTCCTCCTGGCAGGAGGGGAACCCTTTGTGCGTAAAGATATTTTGACTGCGGCAGCCATAGAAAAAAGGATTCTGTTTCCGGTATTTACCAATGGGACGATGATTGACGAGTCATATCTGAATTTCCTGTCGTCAAATCCCAACCTTGTACCTTTAATCAGTGTCGAAGGCTCAGAAAAGACAACCAATCAGCGGCGGGGAGAGGGGGTTTATCAGAGAATCAAAGCATCGATGATGGCGCTTAAAAAGCGAGGGAACCTATTCGGAGTTTCGGTGACAGTCACCAAAGATAATTTGAATGAGGTTTTTTCCGATGCATTTCTCGATGAATTAAAGGAACGGGGCTGCAAGGCGGTTATTTATGTAGAATATGTGCCAGTAGATTCTAAAACTGATCACCAGGCTTTTGATGACCAAACAAGAGAGAGATTTGACAAGAAATTAAATGAAATTCGCCAGCAGCAACAAGAGATGCTGTTTATCGCTTTTCCCGGTGATGAAAAAGAATCAGGTGGCTGTCTGGCGGCTGGTCGGGGATTTTTTCACATCAATCCTTATGGAGAAGCTGAACCATGCCCTTTCTCGCCCTATTCGGATACCAGCCTAATGAATACTTCTTTAAAGGAAGCACTTGATTCGCCGCTATTTTTAAAGCTGCAAAATGGTGGCAATCTGCTGACTGAACATACGGGTGGCTGCGTTCTCTTTGAACAGGAGGACCAGGTTAAAGCGCTATTGGAAAGGACCGTTTAATGACTACCAAAGAAAGAATTGTCGATGAAGCCTTGACCCTGTTTTCGAGAAACGGTTATAAAGCGACGACAGTCAAAGCCATTGCCGAAGCAGTGGGGATTAAAGACAGTTCTCTTTACAAGCATTTTTCCGGCAAAAAAGAGATCTTTGATACAATAGTAATGCAAATGCGGGGGAAAATGGCTCAGATATCCCTTGAAATAGGCTTGCCAGATGAAAGCAATTTTCTGCAGGCAGCTGCAAAATACGGGGATATGTCGCTGGAAGAACTTCAGGTTTTTAGTCGGATGATCTTTCTCTTCTATTTAAAAGACGATTTTATATCCCGCTTCTGGCGGCTGGCCAATATGGAACAATACAAGAATCCGGAGATTTATACAATCTATCGTAGTATTTTTATGGAAGAAAGTATAGTCTATCAGACTCGATTATTTGAAGAAATGATCGGGCAGGGATCGTTTGAATCGCATAATCCTCAAGCGATGGCCATGAATTTCTATGCACCAATATTTTTTCTGCTCAGCAAATACAGTGGACGTCCGGAAGAGGAAAAAGAAGCGCTGGCAATTTTAGATCGTCAGGTTGAAGAATTTTATCAGCTGTATCGAAAAAATTAAATGTAAGATGCTTATAAATAGTGTATTGTAATAATTTTAAATTGAGACTTGAGTGTCAATGCAAAATCTATTAAATAATTCAAAATCCCCGGGGAGCAAAAACGTGCTTTCCGGGGATTTTTGTCGGTCTTTGTCGTTTTGTTAACAGCAGTCACAGTCAGGTTCGCCGCCACTTAACCAACCATTAATAACAGCGACTGAGCAGCCAACACCTGCACGTACTTTTATAGCATCGGCAGGGCAGTTTTTAGCACAAGCGCCGCACTCCATGCAGTTGTCGAAATTGACGAGATGGGCTTTGCGATTTTCAATTGAAAACACTGCATGGGGACAAACTTCCCAGCATCGGCCGCAACCGATACATTTATCTTCAAGCAGCGTCAAGGTAATAACATCAGAAAAGTATTTCATCATTTCTCCTTACAAGCCGAAGGTGGCTAAAAGAATCAGAATACTGCCGAGTATTGATGCAATCATCAACAGCGGCACGGCAACTTTCATTTCTTTGGTAACACCGGATAGAGAGGTGTAGGTTGACGATCCAGTGAAATTCATTGAAAAATAAGCTGATACGGCTGGTAATAAAAGCAGATATCCAATTGCTAATAGTTGCAAGCCGGAAGAAAACCAGTTATTCAAGATCGTGAAAGCGCCAACCCACAAAAATCCCAACAGCCAGCCTTTAAAAGCAAAGGCTTTACCAGGTATGATGGGAAGCAGTGCCGGCATTAAAACTGTTCCGGTAAACAGTGATCCGGCAATCAGCAGAAAATCTGGCAGGGCAAAAGGTCTTACTGCAATCAGATTGATTAGAAAAAGTAAACCGAAAAATGACAGTGATTTCTTGGCTGCGCCGATTAACTCTAGCGGTGTTAGGACAAGTCGCTCCAGAAAAGTAAAGGTGACTGTTCGCATCTGATTGGTGGCTTTTAAGTCGGCTTCCAAAAAAGTTTTGATATCGGCGGCACGAATTGGACCATAAATGACTGAAAATCCGGTTGCTTTAGTGACTTCGTGAGCTGAAACACCAGGCGCGCCAAGTTGAGGTAATATAATTTTGCGGTGTGAGACAATCTCTGACAGTTTGATTTTGCCGATTCGATTGATTACCTCACTGGTACCAAAGCTACCCTTTCCTGCTGCGCACCAGACATTAACGCCCTTGGTATCGATAACCATAATCCAGGCATTCACATTTGTGAGTTCTTTTCGCAGAGAATCAAAGCTTAGTTTATAATTGGCAGAAACCAGTACTGGCGAGTTGGCATCCGGTTTCCCGATGGTATAGATTCCCGGGTTGATCTTATAATTTTTTCGACCAATCCCCAGGCGCATTTTCATGGCCCCGAAATAATCCCGTGTTTGCAGGCGGTTTGAAACGACTGGAACTTTTTCTTTTAACACTTCCATTTCACCGATGATCCATGGGCTCTTCAGATCATAAATTGTTATTGCTTCATGCTGGCAACAGCAGCAAGATTTTTCTTGAGTCATTGTTTTCCTTTCATTTATATGTGCATATATAAAGTAACTTTCCAAATGCTTATGGGTAATAATTTTGAACTAGATAGTCCCACAGAATTTGTGGATTGTCAAGCTGAATAATCAATACGAAATATATGGGTATGAAAAACTGATTTCGTTCTGGGGCTAAGAGAAAGCGAATAAAGGGATTACAAAATACTTCTATTTATTTGCTTGAGAACAAAAGGTATTGGAGGACAACGGCTGAAATCGATTAAAACAATCCAGGTTGGGTAAAATTAGAAAATATAGAGTTGGTTTAATTGATCATTCAGATTTTAATGGCAATTGAGTATGGAGGAAAATAAGTTGAGAAATAAAAAAATACAGATAATAAGTATTCTAATGGGTGCGTATTTAATGATTGCATCGTCACCAGCATTGGCGCTAGCATTTGATAATCTGGAAACCACGGGGATTGAGAACTTTGATTCAACTCTGATAACGGTCAACAGTGTACAATCCGGGGATTACTGGTATGAAGATATAAGTGGGGGAATAAAAATTACGGCTTATTCTGGCAGCGGCGGAAATGTCGATATTCCGGCCAGTCTTGATGGAAAAACCGTACTGGAAATCGCTAGCGATGTCTTTAACGGAAATAACTCATTGACGGGAGTAAACTTGCCCACTACGGTAACAAATCTGGGATTACGATCCTTTTACAACTGTCCAAATCTTAGATCGGTCTTTTTGGGAAATGGTCTGATTACCATTGGCAATGGATCGTTTTGGGGGGCTCAGTCATTAAAAAGTATTATTATACCATCCAGCGTAACAACTATTGGTTACGCCGCTTTTAGCAACTGTACAGGACTGACTAAAATTACAATTCTAAACAATATGGTAAATATCGGTGCTCAGGTTTTTGGGACCATTCCGAATTTGACCATTTATGGCTATACTGGCTCGACAGCTGACAGCTACGCATATGCTAATTTAAGACCCTTTGTGGCTTTGCCACCGTCCTATGTGGATGTTTATTATTCAACCCATGTACAGAATGTAGGCTGGCAGGCAGCACAGAAAAATGGTGAAATCAGCGGTACTGTGGGCCAGGGCCTGAGGCTTGAGGGAATCAAAGTTTTAATAGACAACAGTGAAGTCAATGCGGTAATTCAGTATCAGACCCATATCCAAAACATAGGCTGGCAGGCTATGGTTAGCGATGGTACTGTGAGTGGGACAACGGGGCAATCTTTGCGCTTGGAAGGAATCAGGATTGAACTGGATGGTTTGGACTGGAATCTCTATGATGTTTTCTATCGGGTGCATGCCCAGAATTATGGCTGGCTGGATTGGGCTAAAAACGGTGCCGATGCTGGCACAGAAGGCATGGGTTTAAGGCTGGAAGGCATTCAGATTATTGTCGTTGCAAAAAATTCAGCGGCTCCCGGGGCAACTGATTTTCCCTTTCAAAGCAGCTTGAATTAATACTCCGATAAGCAATGTAAAATGCCACAAAAATATTTTGTTGCCAGCATTAGAAATCTAAATATAAAGATTGGTTTTCAAAAAGATCGTTGACGACAGGCCTAAATTATTAGATGGGCTTTCTAAACGGATTTGCATACGGTATCATTAAGGCATCTTTTGATCCGCTGATTGATTATATACCAAGCTGAGTGAAAAGAGGTGACATCTATGAAATTGATTCGGGCACGTCTAATTGATATTCTTAATCGTATTGCTGAAGCAGACAATTTGGAAAAAATAAAAGAAAACGAAATTAAACTAATGATGGCTATTTTAGGGCCGATGCTGATTTTAGCGGCTATCACTAGTGTCATCATTGGTTTTTACTGGGAAGAAAATATGATTCTGTCAATGGTTGTTACAGGAACACTTTTTTTAACAGGTTGCTTCATGTTATTTCTTCTACATCAAAAATTACCGCGGCGTCTAGTTATGAATCTGATTAGTCTAGTTTTGGTTGCAAATCTTCTGGTGGTATACTATGTTTATTATGAAAAAATTACATTGATATTTTGGATGATCATTATTATTATGATAATTTTTTCGAATATGATGATTCAAAGAACACTGTTTAATTATATGATTTTAGCTAGTCTGTTTTTTTTCTGCATCAGCCTGATTTTTTATCCAAACTTGATCATGAAAGTCGATTCGGTTTTTTACTTGAGCTTTTTTGTTGTTTTTTTATGTATTGCTATAGCCAGTATTGCCAGTAATCAAATTTATCGGCAGATTATTTTAAAAAAAGCCATCATTTATGCGACAACGCTTGATCAGAAGGAGAACCTGAATCTGATGTATGAAGATGTCATAGCCCATCAGCAGCAATTGAAGGCACAGAATGAGTTGCTGGTACATTACAATACAGAAATAGAAGCAAATCAGGAACGATTAGAGTTTCTTGCTTATACAGATACATTAACAGGTGTTCCCAACCGAAAGATGATCCTGGAGCAAATCGAATTATTAATTGACTTGAATCAGGAAAACGGCAATCACTTTTCGTTGGTTTTTATTGATCTTGACAATTTTAAAAAAATTAATGATTCAATGGGTCACGGAGCGGGTGATGAACTTTTGATCAAAGTAGCAACCAGACTAAAAGCAGCAATGGATGAACGAGATCTTTTGGGGCGTCTTGGTGGGGATGAACTGGCTATTTTGATTCGTCGCCAAATTTCGGATGAAAAGGTTTTAGGTTATACTCAAAGGCTTTTAGGTTTGCTCGGAAATCCTTTTAAACTGGGAGATTCATCTGTAATCATGACGGCCAGTTTCGGTATCGCTATTTGGCCGGGAGATGCGATTACCTGTAACGACCTTTTAAAAGCAGCAGATACCGCTATGTATAAAGCTAAGGAGTTGGGGAAAAATTCAATTCAGTTTTATCAAAAGGAAATGAAAAATGAAGTGCTCTATAAAATTGAATTGGAAAACCGGATGATTAGGGCTCTTGAAAAGAATGAATTCTTTGTAGTCTATCAGCCGATTGTCAGTGTAGACAATAAACAAAGTGCTAGTTTTGAAGCCTTGCTTCGTTGGCAGGTGCCAGACCGGGGATTGATATCCCCAGCTGAATTTATACCGATGGCTGAAGAAATTGGTCTGATTGGTGATCTGGGTGAATGGGTGTTGCGACAAGCCTGCAGAAAAATCAAATCTGTTAAAGCTGAACTGGCGATAGATATCAGAATTGGCGTTAATGTTTCGACTATTCAGATGAAACGAGTGGACTTTTCAGAAAGAGTTCGGCGACTTATTGAGGAAGAGCAGGTCAATCCCTGTCAGTTGACTCTGGAAATCACAGAATCGGTCTTTATTGGGCATATTGAACAGGCTGTTAGAATTATTCAAGAGTTGAAAGAATTAGGCCTGATGATTTCCTTAGACGATTTTGGAACGGGTTATTCTTCACTGAGTTATTTGATGCAGTTGCCCATTGATGTCCTGAAAATTGATCGTTCTTTTATTAAATCCCTTGAGAAAGAGGAAAAAAATAAGCGGATTGTCGGTAGTATCATTGAAATGGTTCATAATCTTGATATTCATGTGGTGGCGGAAGGGGTTGAAGAAGTCCCCCAGTTTGAATTTCTCAAGGAGAAAAATTGCGACTGGATACAGGGCTACTTGTTCAGCAGACCACTGACAGAAGAGGAGCTGTTCAATTACCTAAAAATGCAGCAAGATAAAGATGAGATGTGATAAAACAGTATTTGACATTAACTAGCGTTTTTCAATAGCATTTATGGTTCTGTTAAATTTGCTGAGTATGCTTTGATGTAATTGCTATTGACAAAATGACGCTGACATAATATCATTTATGTATAGTTTAACGAAAATTTTAAGAAATTGATAAAGCAATGAGGCTTCTGTATACGCCGTATGTCTATAGAAGCTTTTTTTGGGCGTTTCGATGTCAGATTTGGGGGAAGAGTGATTGATTAAACTGGAGCATGTAAACAAGTATTTTGGTGAGCACCATGTGCTTAAGGATATTAATTTAGAAGTTGCGGAAGGTGAAAAGCTGGTTATCATCGGCCCGTCGGGGTCAGGTAAAAGCACCACCGTCCGATGTATGAATTTTTTAGAGGAACCAACATCAGGCAAAGTTTTTGTAGATGGCGAAGAACTGACCCAGAAAAACAAAATAGAACTGATTCGTAGAACGTCAGCGATGGTATTTCAGAGTTTTAACTTGTATCCGCATAAAACGGTGCTGGAAAATTTAACCTTGGCACCAATTAAATTACAAAAAGTTGCTAAAGCAGAGGCGGTTAAGAAAGCCCGCAAGTATTTGTCCATCGTTGGCTTGAGCGAAAAAGAAAATGCCTATCCAACAACCCTGTCTGGGGGACAACAACAGCGTGTGGCGATTGCTCGGGCTCTGGCAACGGAAACGAAGATTATTCTTTTTGATGAACCAACATCAGCCCTCGATCCGGAAACGGTTCAGGAGGTTCTGGACGTTATGATTAAACTGTCGAAAGAAAATATAACCATGGTGGTGGTAACCCATGAAATGGGTTTTGCCCGGATGGTAGCCGACCGGGTCATCTTTATGGATGACGGGCGGATTGTGGAAGAAGGGAAACCTGAGCATTTCTTTGAAAATCCTACCGAGGAAAGAACAAAACTCTTCCTCAGTAAAATCCTGCGTTAATTTCCGAAATTAAGAATATTTTAGCGCAACAATTGTTTGTTTGTTCAAGTGTCGATTGTTGTTTGGCTGAGATACTCAGGTTTTGGTGATTATAAAATTTTTAGGAGGAAAATGATTATGAAAAAGGTATTACTTTCTGTACTCTTAGTTTTCGGCCTGGTATTTACTCTGGCTGGCTGCTCATCATCTACTGATACCAGTGATGATACAGCGGCAGCAGATGATGGCAGCCTGCAGGCTGTTGTTGATGCTGGTGTGTTAAAAGTTGGGGTGAAAGAGGATGTCCCGAACTTTGGACTTAGAAACACTGAAACCGGCGAAATTGAAGGTTTTGAAGTGGATCTTGCGAAAATGCTGGCTAAAGAAATTCTGGGTGATGAAAACGCCGTTGAATTAACACCAGTTACGGCAAAAACCCGCGGACCATTACTGGATAATGGTGAATTGGATCTGGTTATTGCGACCTTTACAATCACGGAAGAAAGAAAACTGACTTATAACTTCTCAACTGCCTACTATGAAGATGCGGTTGGCTTACTGGTTAAAAAAGATGCTGGCTTTGCCGGTCTTGCTGATATGGATGGTGCCGTCATTGGGGTTGCACAAAGTGCGACTTCGAAAGATGCTGTTCAGGCGGCGGCTGATGAACTGGGCATTAGCGTAACTTTCTCAGAATATGCGACTTATCCGGAAATTAAAGCAGCTCTTGATTCAGGTCGAGTTGATGCTTTCTGTGTAGACGGATCAATTCTTGGTGGATACGTGGATGATACAACAATGATCCTGCCTGATAGATTCTCTCCACAGGAATATGGGGTTGCTTCAAACCTCAATAATGTTGCTCTTGCTGATGCTGTTGATGGATATATTAACGGTTGGCTGGAAGACGGCACAATTGAAGAACTGATTACGAAATGGGGACTTAATTATTAATGAAAAGCTCTAATCCTTTTGCCTTGTGGCGCTGGGAGAAGATGTTTGGACAATGGCAAATGTTTGGCGAAGGGTTTCTGCGTACCATTGAGGTCGCAGCCCTCGCCATTATCCTTGCTCTGGCACTGGGAATAATGTTTGGTGTGATCTCCACATCCAATAACAAGTTTCTACGGGGCATCGCAAGGGTTTATGTCGAATTTTTCCAAAACACACCTCTGGTCATACAGGTTTTCTTTATGTATAATGGTCTGGCGATTGCTGGTCTGCGTCTAAGCGTTTTTACCATTGGCGTTTTAGGGGTAGGGATTTATCATGGCGCCTATGTGTCCGAGGTGGTTAAAGCCGGTATTCACTCAATTCCGGTGGGACAGGTTGAAGCGGCTAAATCTCAGGGTTTTACCTATGTTCAGTATATGCGCTATATTATTCTGCCACAAACGGTTAAAATTATCCTGCCGCCACTGACGAATCAGGCGGTTAATCTGATCAAAAATACTTCAGTTTTAGCGATGATTTCCGGTTTTGATCTGATGTATATGGCTGACTCCTGGGCATCTTCAAGCCTTGATTATGGTCCGTCTTATATTTTTGCCGGCCTCTTATATTTTATGCTTTGCTTTCCATTGGCAACCTGGGCAAGAAAATACGAAGAACGGCTCAAGAAAAACGATTCAACCCACTTGCCTTTTGACGCGGCAGAGGAGGCGATTACATGTTAGAATTATTTCAAAATGTCTTTACGCCTTCAAATATTCAGTTCCTGGCTCAGGGTATGGGTTTGACGCTATTACTGTCAGTAATCATTATTATTACTTCAGTTGTTTTTGGAACGATTTTGGGACTGCTGCGAAGCTATGAAAAGCGCTTCTTTGGAAAAGTGGCAAGTTTTTACATTGAAATGTTCCGAAATACCCCCCTGCTTCTATGGATTCTGGTTTGCTGCTTCATGATTCCCTTGGGAACTGTTGTTATGCGGGGTGCGTTGGCCTTAATGCTTTATACTTCGGCAGTTATTGCCGAAATTGTTCGTGGAGGTCTTAATTCCATCCCGGAAGGTCAATTTGAAGCGGCTAAATCTCAAGGTTTTACCCTGATTCAGACGCTTAGCTATATTGTTCTGCCACAATGTTTTAAAAACATTATTCCTTCATTATTGTCACAGGTTATCACGACTGTTAAAGATACTTCTTTTTTACAGGTTGTGGCGATACCAGAGTATACTAGAAGTGGCTTTGTTGTTATGGGACGATATACTAATACAGCTGAGGTTTTCTTAATCTTTGCCACGCTGGCCGTCGGATATTTTGTGATCTGTTTTAGTCTGTCAATGGTGGTTAGAACCTATCAAAAAAGAACCAGCATTGCCCGATAACGGTTTAAACTAGGAAAAAAATCGCATGGTATGTGTTTCAATGAAATACATGCCATGCGATTTTTTCATGATTTGGGCTTGATGTGGGGATGGACAGTAGTCGGATCGGGCACAATGGTGGATACATGATAGCGCTATCTGACAAATGACAGGTAAAAATTTGGTAAAAAAAAGACCTGAAAGTCAGGCCTTTTCAGTTTGATTACGCCATTACCATTACAGAGGTGGCTTTAACAACTGCTGTCGCGTCACCGCCAACTGTTAAGCCTAATTCATCGATAGCGGCCATTGATATAGTCGCTGAAATTGAATTTCCACCACCGATATCAATCACAACGATGCCGTTTACAGCCCCTTTTTCAATTGCGGTGATTTTACCGGCAAACTGATTTCTTGCACTTAATTTCATTTTGTTCTCCTATCTGCTTTCAATTGTATTTTTCTTAATAATATATTATCTGCAGATGAATGTCAATTTGCCCAATTTCAAAAACTGAGTTTTAGGAGATCGCAATTCACTGGCTTTCATTAGGGATTTTCATGATAAGAAAATTTGTTATTTGTTTTGGTGTTGATTCATTTATACCCATACAATTATTAAGAGATTTCAAAATAACAATATTTTTTAAATTATAATATATTAAGAAATTATTAAGAATAAAGGCGATGGTAAAGTCATTGAAACAGATAGCGCCTTTTATATCAGACTAGTAGAAATTAAGCGTAATGGATTAAAATTATTTGGGATGAGTAACAAAAAGAAAGAATTGATTATTTTCAGTTACCCTCTTTTTTTCTGACAATTTTTACAGTAATAGGTGCCCCGTCCGCCAATCATTTCTTTAGTGATTGCTTTCTGACAGCGGGGGCAGTTTTTTTGCAGATGAACCTGCAGACTGACCTGAAAGAGGCCGCTAACGCCGTTTGCGTCAAAGGAATGAATGGTGGTACCACCTTGTTCAATAGCTTCTTTCAGAATCTGGGAAGCTGTTTTAATCAGTTCGGCAGTGCGCTTGCGACTTAAGCGATTGCCTGGAGTTGCAGGATCGATTTGCATCCGATAACAGATCTCGTTGGCATAGATATTTCCAATCCCAGCAATAATCGTCTGATCTAAAAGCAGGCTTTTAATCGCCAGCCGGCTTTTATGAAGGCGCTGATAGATTTGCTGCACATCAGCATCCCAGGGCTCCGGACCCAGTTTTGATAATGGCAGTTGCTGGTGGTAGTGTGTTTTATCAACCAATTGAAGGCGACCGAATTTACGGGTATCCTGATAGCGCAGCTGGGTCTGATCGGTAAAAATAAAACTTATATGCTCGTGCTTGCCTAATGGTTTTGACGAATCAGTCAGATTATACTTGCCTTCCATCCGCAGATGTGAGATAAAAGCCGTACTATCCAGAATGAAAATCAGATATTTTCCTATTCTATCGATATCACGAATGGTCTGGCCGGTCAAGGTTTTGATAAATTCATTGCTGTCATCTTCAACAATTTTATCATAATGTATTTGGACATCAGCTATTTTTTTGCCGATAATAAAGTTTCTTAAAGTTTGGCGGACAGTTTCTACTTCGGGCAATTCGGGCATGGGTTACTCCTTTAAGGCTATTGTTTTCTCTATTATGACAGAAAGGTTAGAATTATGAAAGCCGGGAAATATACTTTTTAAAGCCTGAAAAATAGAATTAAAACTCAATGCGGGATAAAGGTGAAGCAGAAATGAAGCAGCTGACACTGTTAGAGATTATAATTGTTGTGATATAATAAGCATATTAATATGATAGAGGGATATATATGGATGTTCTTAAAAGTTATGTAGAAAAAATTATTCAAACCGGAATCAAAAAAAT
Organism: Eubacteriaceae bacterium ES2; assembly: GCA_031222025.1. GTDB lineage: Bacteria > Bacillota > Clostridia > Eubacteriales > Eubacteriaceae > Acetobacterium. The sequence goes on from CP130740.1 coordinate 497,751, forward strand.
GGTAATCAGCAAAGCTGTTTCAAAAGACGAAAAGTATAACAAAGTGGTCATTGAAAAGAAGGATTTAAATTTTCAGATAACAGCCTATACCGATAAACAGGTATTTCATGAGACCTTAGCGGAGAAACTATTGAATGAGCGGGTTTTTGAAATAGTCAGCAGCCGTTTTCGGCAGATCAATGCGTGGACAGAGACAGAGGAATTGATATTGATGATCTCAAAAAGGGGAAAATGTTCATTTAAAAAACGTAGACTTTTGCAAGCTGAAACGGTCACGTTAACGGCGGGACATAATCGCAAAAAAAATTATCTGATTGAAGAAGGAATGGTTGTTGCCCCCCTAGTCGATATGGGTATCTTTACTGACGAGGGTAAGGTTGTTAAGTCCATGTATGACAAATTTAAGCAGATTAATCGTTTCCTGGAAATTTTGGATGACGAGATTGCGGGCTTAAAAACGGAAAACCTTCACATCATCGATTTTGGCTGTGGGAAATCCTACCTGACTTTTATTGTTTATTATTATCTAACCGAAATCAGAAAAATTAAGGTGACGATGATCGGTCTGGATTTAAAAGAAGAGGTGATCGGGAATTGCTCGCAAGCCGCCCAAAAATACGGCTACGATGGCCTTCGTTTTGAGATGGGTGATATTAACGGCTTTACGGCACCTTTTCCCGTTGATATTGTGATAACCCTGCACGCATGTGATACAGCCACTGATTATGCTCTGTACAATGCGGTTAACTGGCAGGCCAAAATGATTTTTTCCGTTCCCTGCTGTCAGCATGAATTAAACAGTCAAATGGCTCCAGATAAGTTAATGTTAATGGCCCGTTATGGAATCATCAAAGAACGATTTTCGGCCCTGGCAACTGATGCAGTCAGAGCCAACCTTCTTGAGTACAGCGGTTACAAAACCCAGCTCCTGGAATTTGTCGATCTGTCTCATACCCCCAAGAATATTCTGATCAGGGCGGTGCGCCGCCAGACTACCCCGGCAGAACTTAAAGAAAAAGCGTTAGAAGAAGTACATGCGCTGATAAACGAATTTAAGTTTAACCCCACCCTGTACCATTTGTTGATCGATAAGGAAAAATAAAAAATGGTATCCTCACAGAAAACGAGGATACCATTTTTTATATTATTCGACAATAATCGCGTCGAAACCGCATTCAGGTTCGCAGGCACCGCAATCGATACACTCAGCTTCATCGACAGCATAATAGGTTGTTCCAGCCGGATTACTGATGGCCGAAACTGGACAAGCGCTTTTACAAGCACCACAAAATTCACATTTATCGGGAACAATTTTATGCATAGTAACTTTCTCCTTTCCAGTTTCTTGAGAATAAATTATTAATCAAAAACTTTTACTTAGTATATACTTTTGTCGATATTTTAGCAATAAAAAAATATGACATTTAATGTTTTGAAAAAAAACATAAAGGCAGAAAGCAAGACCCTATTTAATGAGGATTTATGAACAACAAGATTTAAAAAAATTAATATCCATATCCAGTTTTTAAACGTTGATATTGGTAAAAAAAATTTATATTGCAGAGTAATTATGATATTATTTTAAGCATAAAGAATTCTATGAGGTGACTTTGTGACAATTTATAATCTCATCAGTATTTATTTTCTGATTATGATTTATGCGGCTGTCTATTGGGCAGTTCACATCCGGGCGCTGAATGAAACAGGATATGCCCTAGTCATTCAGCTGCTAAGCTGGGCATTTTTTATTTATATCATGGGTTATACTTTACAGCTCAATTCCGTGACAGAAGCCCAAATGCTTTTCTGGAACAGTTTTCAGTATTTAGGAATCCCTTATGTATCGGCGTTATGGCTTTTATCGGGGGTATTATATACAAATCGATTTTCAAAGAATAAAATTGCCTGGAGCCTGTTTATTTTTGTGATTCCAGTCATTACTATGTTTTTACGATTTACCAATGACTGGCACCATTTTTATTTTGCCGCCATTACTTTTGTTGATGTAAATGGGAAGTTACTGCTTGAACGCACTTATGGGCCCTGGATGGTTGTACAAACCGTTCATTCTTTGTCAATGATCCTAATTACCTTGAGTTTGTATCTGCAAGAATTTCTCAGCCATGAAGATAATCGAAAAAAAGTGATCTTGATCAGTTTGGCATCTTTAGTTGCGGCATTGGGTTTAGTCTTTTCCTTTGAGAATCCATTAGGAATTGCGATTGATTACATGGCTGTCTTTTTACCTTTTAGTTGTTTTCTGGTAGTAGTTGCCATTTCGCGATATGATTTTCTCGAAACAAAAGCTAAAGCTAGAAATGAAGCCTTTGAATCAAACCGAGATGCCTTTGTTCTGGTCAGTATGCAGAATAAAATTATTGATTACAATTTAAAGGCAAAACGCCTGTTCGAAAAGTTGGGTATTAATCTGGTTGAAGGGCGAATCGAAAGTATCCTAAAGGATGCACCCGGTTTTTTGGCTGGTTTTTTGTCTGATGGCGACATGACGATTAAGGTTGTTATTGAAAATCGCGAGAGGATTTTTGAAATCAGCACGCAAAAGATTGACAGCCTTCATATATCCCATGGCACAATAAAAATCATTTGTGATGTGACTAAAGCTTATGATCTGAATAAAAGTCTGCAGTATCAGGCCATGATGGATGCCCTCAGCGGACTATATAATAGGCGCGCTTTTATGCAAAAGAGCGAAGAAATCCGAATGATTGCACAGGAAAATAGCCAATCTTTACATCTGTTGATGATGGACCTCGATCATTTTAAAAATGTTAATGATCGCTTTGGTCATCAGATGGGCGATCGGGTGATTACGACTATTGGTAGTATGCTAAAAGAATGCTTTGATTCAGATGCCCTGATCGCACGTCTGGGGGGTGAGGAATTTGCCGTCTTGTTGACAGATTATGATGATAGTGCGGTGGAAGAAAAGGCCGGATCATTTATAAGAGATTTTGCAGCGCATGTATTTTCTGAAAGAAATCAATTATTTCATGTTACTGTTAGCATAGGAATTGCTAAAAAAAGTAATGCCAGTCAGTCTCTAGAGCATCTGATTCATATGGCCGATCAGGCTCTTTACCAGGCTAAGGATCAGGGCCGTAACAGGGTGGTGGCCTACAGTGGTGAGTGGTCTGATTATTCGCTGCTTTCACTGGAAGACAGTCGTATTCGAAAAGAAATCCCCCCCGTTTCAAATGATTTTGTCCGATAAAAAATTGGTTGCAATATTTTAATCGTGATATAATAGACAGCTGACAGAAGAAAAACTGGCTATAACCAGGTGAAAGGGTGGAAAAATGCTGCAAGTTGAGAATGTATCGATGATATATCAAAAAGGGAAAAAGGAAGCTTTGAAAGACGTCAGTCTGACCATAAATGAAGGCGAATTTACGGCGCTTCTGGGGCAGAACGGGGCTGGTAAAAGTACCTTAATTAATATACTGGCCGGTAATGTGAAAAAAACGGCGGGTAGAGTCAAAATCGGCGGCTTTGATTTGGATAAAAATGAACTGGAAACAAAAAAGATAATCGGTATTGTCCCTCAGGATACCGGTTATGATTTCGTTTTTACAGTCGATGAAGCACTAAAAAAACAATCTGGTTATTTTGGCATCCGAAATAATCGCGACTATATTGATGAACTGTTGGATGCCCTTTATTTAACAGAAAAGCGTGGTACCAGGCTAAGAGATCTATCTGGTGGGATGCGCAGACGCTTTTTGATTGCCAAAGCGCTGGTTCATCGGCCGAAGATTTTAATTCTTGATGAACCTACTGCCGGTGTGGATATTGAAATGCGCCATACCCTCTATAAATTTCTGGTGAAACTTCATGATTCTGGAACGACCATTGTGTTAACTACCCATTATCTGGAGGAAGCAGAAAAACTGTGTGATCGGATCGTGATTATTGATGGCGGCCAGCTTATTGCCGATGAATCAAAAACCCAACTGATGGAAACTTTTTCGCAAGATGCGGTGATTGAAGTAGCTTTTGAGAAAACGTTGAGTTTAGCCGATGTCGCCTTTTTAGAAGCCTATCAGCCCAAGATTGTCGATGATACCAGGTTATTTCTGAAAGCTCCTAAAAAAGATCTGACCAAAATATTTAAAATGTTATCAGAAAAAGAAATGGTTTTTACCAATCTAGTGGTCGAAAAACCCAAGCTGGAAGAAATCTACTTACGATTAATCAAACAATAGGAGTAAATGATGAATAGAATTATTTATAATCGGACAGGCTTTTTGTCATTATTAAATCGGGAAATTCACCGTTTCATGAAGGTGCCTGTACAAACTGTTTTGGCACCCTTGATTTCCAACATTTTGTATATGATGATTTTTGGCGGTATGCTTTCGACCAGAGAAGTAGGGATTGACGGAATCAATTATCTGCATTTTCTAGTTCCTGGTCTGGCAACCATGGGAGCGATTCTGGCATCTTTTCAGAATCCGGCTTTTTCCATTATTTCCCAAAAATTTCAAAATACCATTCAGGATTTAAACTCTTATCCCATCTCCAACACGGAAAAGATTTTAGCCTTTATTTTTGGTGGTGTTTTTAGAGGGGTGCTTGTAGGGCTATTAACCTATGTGGCCACGATTTTTTTTGTCGGCTATGAAATTGCCTATCCCTTCTTTTTTATCCTTTCATTGATGGCGACATCTTTTGTCTTTGCCTCAGTAGGATTAATTGCAGGTCTGGCCTTTGAAAATTTCGAAAAGATGAATTTCATTTTATCAATTGTTATTACACCACTTACTTACTTAGGTGGCGTATTTTTCGAAGTTTCCAAATTACCGGGAATTTTATCTGCCATAAAATATATCAATCCAATTTTTCCGCTAGTCAATCTTGTTCGTTTCACTTATGTCGGAGTTTGTGAAGGCAGTATTATCTGGCATTTCGTTTTGACATTGATTTTAGTTGTGGTAACATTTATTCTTGCGGCCCATTTCTTTAGAAAAGGTTTGGGTATAAAGACAGTATAATCAACATTTTGAAACGGTCAATTATTCGTCTTTTAGTTGCAGCAACATAGAAAAACAATGTTTGCATATAAAATATAGTAGGTACATAACCTATAGATAGGATCAATCGGGGAGAGAATCATTAAAAACTACTTCGACAGAAATCATGGCACCTGCTTATGGGATTTGGGCTGACACTAATCTGGCAGGTTTTGCCGATTCTTTGGAAGTTGTGGAACGGATTTGCAAAGCAGTTGTGAGTTATTTTTTGGATGAAGTTGGTTAGGTGACAATTAGTATCGGAGTGGTCGAAATGCAAGCGACAGTGACGCCGGATGATGCCATAATTCGTCCTAATCAGGATTTACGCTGTTAAGAAAAATGGGCGATCAGACGGTCGCCGAGGGTCGAAAATCTAAAGACTGTTGATGCATGTCGAATCACTTTATTAACTTGGTAAGCGTTTTAACATAATTCTGCTTGTAAAAGTAGAATTATTTGGATATGATGCTTATAAAACAGCTTGCCGGGGAGGACTGATTAATGCGTTTAAATAAAGAGGAAGTATCCTGGATTCTGGTGGATTGTGGAAATTCCGCTTATTCGATGGCGGTTACTACTGCCCTGTTGCCAATTGTTTTCGGGATGTTTGATAATGTCGGAAACGCTATGGATCTGGGCTATTTTAATTCAATGGCCAGTATTTTTATTGCAGCTTTAAGCCCGATTCTAGGGACGATCGCGGACTACCGGGGTTATAAAAAACGTTTTTTCATTTTTTTTACAGCTCTGGGGGTTCTGTCTACGGCTGCTCTGGCTTTTATTCAGCCCGCCAGTGGTCTCTGGCAGCTGCTGATTGTTGCTTATATTCTCTCGGCGATCGGCTTTTCCGGTGCTAATATTTTTTATGATGCTTTTTTAGTTGATGTGACGACAGACCAAAGAATGGATCAGGTGTCGTCCCGGGGTTTTGCTTTTGGCTATATTGCCAGTGTGGTTCCCTTTGGTGTCAGTCTGGCCATTATCTTTGTATTGGGGATGGATCAGGTTATCGGTTATCAGATCGGTTTTATCATTACGGCCCTATGGTGGGGTATTTTAACCTTGCCAATGGCAAAAAATGTCAAGCAGATTCATTGCATTGAGCCGGAACCGCATCCGGTTAAAAATTCTTTTTTAAGACTTGCAGAAACCTTTAAAAATATTCGTCAGCACAAAATTGTCTTCGTTTTTCTGGCTGCCTATTTTTTTTATATTGATGGAGTCGATACGATCATTAAAATGGTTGTTCCATATGCGACGTCAATTTTAGGTGACGAAGCCTTGAGTACCTTCATGCTTTTGGCAATTCTTTTGGTAATACAGCTGATTGCTTTTCCCTGTGCAATTCTTTACGGCAATCTGGCTAAGCGTTACTCCGCTCGAAAAATGCTGGTAGTGGGAATGATCACCTACATTATTGCCTGTGTTGCGGCAATGTTTATTCAGTCAGTCTGGCATATCTTCATCTTGGGCGCGATGATAGGATCAGCCCAAGGCGGAATTCAATCCCTGAGCCGATCCTATTTTGCTAAAATAATTCCTAAACAAAAGTCCAATGAATTTTTTGGTTTCTATAATATTTTTGGTAAATTTTCGGCAATTATTGGTCCGGCTATTATGTCTTTAACAACGACTATTACCGGGAACGCCCGCTATTCAATGCTTGGTATCATCCCGTTGTTTGTGGTTGGTTTGGTGGTTTTCAACTGGTTGCCAAAACTGGAAAGATGACAGAAAGAAACGGCTGGTGTCATCATCCCGGGATTAAAAATTCGCTATACATAAAACAATGGCTTTGGGCTGGAGGTTTACATGACAAAAAAAGCAAAACATTTAATCGTGATTTCCTATGACGCTTTTTCCGAGGATAATTGGGAAAGGGCAAAAAAGCTTCCGAACTTAAAAAGGCTGATAGATAATGGGTCTTCGACTAGTCGATTAAAAAGTATCTATCCAACTTTAACCTATGTGGTGCATACCACCATGTTAACCGGTACTTATCCCAATCAGCATGGAATTTATCATAATAACCCATGCCAGCCTTTTGTCGCTGAAAATGACCAGGCCTGGTTCTGGTATAAAAGTGAGATCAAACGACCGGCTATCTATGATCTGGTTAAAGAGAATGGGCTTAAATCAGCTGGTATTCTCTGGCCGGTTACGGGAAAAGCAGCAATAAACTATAATTTACCGGAAATTCGGGCGATTGGCCGGGAGAATCAGTTGTTCAAAATTTTGCGAAATGGCAGCCCTCTTTACTGCGTTGAGATGGAGAAGAAGTTTGGTTCGCTTCGACGGGGCATCGAAGAACCATATTTGGATGATTTTTCGACGGCTTGTGCGGTTGACACCATAAAGCGAAAAATGCCTAACCTTTTATTAGTTCATTTGATTGATCTGGATGATGCCAAGCACCGTTTCGGGACTCAAAGCCGGGAGGTTGAAGAGGCGATCATCAGGATGGATGGCCGAATTGGTGAAATGATTGAGGCCGTGGAAGCGGCGGGTATTATAAATCAGACGTCATTTGTGGTTATTGGTGACCATGGACAAATGGATGTGACTCAAAAGGTAGGATTAAATGTCTTACTTAAAGAAAAGGGTCTGATCACGGAAAAAAAGGGCAAGCTCTCCTGGCAGGCTTATGCTCAGAGTTGCGGTGGCGCGGCCTATATTTACATTAAAAATCAGGATCCAACAATTACCCGGGCCGTAAAAGACCTGATTGATCAAGCGATTACAGATGGTCAATGTGGCATTGAAAAGTGTTTTGATGAAGTAGACATGGCCCGTTTTCACACGGCAGCTCCTAATGCTGCTATGATGGTCGAAGCAAGAGTCGGGACCGCTTTTTCAGATTCATTGGAGGGGCCAATCGTTTATAATCTGGGTGAAAAAAAATATGCAACTCATGGTTATGATCCCAACAAAGTGGGCTATCGTTGCAATTTTGTGGCAGCAGGGCCAGGAATTAAAAAAAATTTTGAACTCGACGAAATCCAGATGGTGGATATTGCCCCGAGCATGGCGCAAATGCTGGGTTTATCTTTTTATGAATGCGATGGAGGAGCTATAAAAGAAATATTTGAATAAGATGCCCGAAAGCCTTCCTTTTATTGAAATAAAAGGAGGGCTTTTTTACGTTGAATGGAAGATAGTATATAAAAACTATTACTGTCTGAAATTGCGGTAGGGAAAATATAAAATAAGAATAATTGTTCTGTTGCAAAAATCATTCGAATGTGGTATAAGTGGAGTTAGTTGTTAGATAAAATAGAGAAAAATTTAAAATTGTCTTATCAAATAATACAGCATATCGTGAAAGTGGTAGGGATAAATGACATTAAACATAATTTTAGTGCTCGCTTTTTTATACTCGTCTTTATTGAGTTTTGCAATGGGCTTATATACACTTAAGATTAATAAGAATTCATCGCAATACCGATTGTTTTTTATGTCGACGTCAGCTGTAGCTGTTTGGGCTTTAAGTTTTGCGATGATCCAAAGCGCTAAATCCCTTGAAGCTGCTTTTTTCTTCAGACGAGTCGGCAACATCGGAATTATGTTTGCCTATGTTTTTTTGTTGAATTTTTTCATTCGCGTTACGATAAAAAAGTTGTCCATGCGGGGGAAAGTACTGGAAGGTCTCATGTATCTTCCGACCATCATATTAGTTTATGTATATGCGGTGTCCGGGGAACTGTCTGAGGTCCAAAACCAAATCCTCAAAACAAGCTATGGTTATACCACTGCCGCGGTTCTAAATTTCTGGGAATATTTCTTTTATTTGTATTATGTAATTTATGTTGGGGTTGCAATCTTTTTAGTATGGCGTTGGCATCAGAAAAGTGATAGTGTAAAGGGGAAAAAAGCAGCGCGTAACATTTTGATAGCCTATCTGATCAGCGTTTTTTTAGGGACGATGTCAGATGTTATACTCAATTGTCTGTGCAATGGAGACTTTCCGCAGATTGGGCCTTTGATAACAATGATTCCTTCGGTGGTCATTTTTTTTTCAATGATCAGTCATGGTTTTATGTTGAAAAAAAATGAACCAGTTATGATTACGGTCCTGGATAAAGAGACACGAAAAAAAATCAGTCTGAATCTTTTAGTAGTGAATGGGTTGATTTGTCTGCTTAGTTTTATAATGTATAATTCCATTTTTAAAAACAGCAGCCAGTTCTTAGTTTCGGGTTTTGCGTCCCTGGTCTTTGCGGTGATCATTCTTTTAAATGCTTACAACAAAAGAATCGAAAGATATAAAGATTTACTGCTGATAAGTGTCATGTTTTTTGCGGTGCCGGTCTTTACAGTCTCGTTTTTCATTAATGGGATGAGCGATATTTGGGGATTGGCGATGGTACCGATTTTAGTAGCCTTGCTATTTATTAATCGTATTGCTTTGGTGATGATTTCGGCAACGGTTATTCTTTCTCAAATTGCAACTTGGTTGCTTAGAGATATGGCTCAGACAAGAATCCCTGATAATAGTTTTTTCATCCGTTTTAGTATACTCTTAATTGCCCTGCGTTTGGCGTTTTACATTAATGAGGTTTATGTGGCCCGGCTTAAAGAAAACACTCATATCGCGTATCATGATTTTATTACAAAATTACCGAATCGTCGGTTTTTTTATGAATGTCTGGAACGCCAGCTCGTCATAGCCCAAAAAGAAAATAAAAAAATTGGCATATTTCAGATGAATATTGATAATTTCAAACTTTATAATGACCTTTTGGGTCATGACGGGGGTGACCAGCTGCTGACTGCAGTTGGTGAAAAGATACAAAAATTAGCGGGAGAAGAAAACTTTGTTGCCTATTTTGGCGGAGATACCTTTCTTTTGGTTATCAGAGATTTATCGGATGAGGTGTTAACGAAGTTATTGGCGAAATTAAAAACGGACTCTAAAAAAACGCATCATATTAAAAATCAGGAGATACAAATTTCAATGAGTATTGGTATTGCCGCCTATCCGGCAGATGGAACTGACGTGGTAAGCCTTTTAAAAAATGCGGAACTGGCAATGTACAAGGCTAAAGAAAATGGTGGAAAGCAGATATATTGCTGTTCCTTGCTGATGCGTCAAGAAGAACAGAAGATTCAGGCGATTATCAACCATTTGTTAAACGCCATTGAGAACAATGAATTATTTCTTGTTTTTCAACCCAAAGTTCATGCAGTTACCGAGAAGATAGAAGCAGTGGAAGCGCTAATTCGCTGGCAAAATAAAACTTTGGGAATGATTTCGCCGGGTATTTTTATTCCTTTGGCTGAAAAAGCGGGCTTGATTGGAAAGATCGGCGACTGGGTCTTTGAAGAAGCCTGTCGACAGATCAGAATTTGGGGAGAGATGGGGAAAAAGCCACTTCCGGTGGCAATTAATATTTCTGGCTATCAGTTTCAGGATGCTCGCCTGCTGATAAAAATGCAACAGGCAATTTTGAAAAATAATATCGATCCCAGGCTGATTGAAGTAGAAGTGACTGAAAGTATTGCGATGAATATCAACGTTGATGTGTCAAAGCGTCTGATTGAAATGAAAAACTTTGGTATGAGTGTGGCGATTGACGATTTTGGGACGGGCTATTCATCTTTAAGTCGCCTGCATGAATTACCGATTGATGTCTTGAAAATAGACAAGAAATTTGTCGATGACATCTTTGGATCGGAGAAAAATCAGGCTGTCATTAATTCGATTATCGATCTGGCAAAGAATTTGGATTTGAAAATTGTCGCTGAAGGCGCAGAGATCAAGGAACAGGTTGATTTTCTCAAAGCAAAGCAGTGCGATTATATTCAGGGCTATTATTATTACAAACCATTGACGGCTACGGAATTGAATCAGTATTTTTAAAAAGAGCATGAGAAATAATTAAGTTCGCCACAACCGTTTGGAATTGATTGATAAAAAAGTAACCCGCAAAACTGAGCCAATCGGCTCGATCATGCGGGTTTGTTTTTGTGCATTTCTTTATTTATTCTGCTTGTGGCGCTGTCTGAGCTTTGGGTTTAATAAAGAACAGGGCCAGTCCGATGGCTGCAAAACAGATCATTGCAACATAAAAGGGAAATTTAATGTTTACAGTCATATCCACGCCCATGATTCCTGAAAGAATCGCATAGAAATAAGCTGAACAAAAACCGCCGACGTTCATGGATGCGGTAACGATTCCTGCTGCAGTTGGCATCTGGCTGGGATGAACTGTCGCTCCGAGGTTCATGAACATAGTGGGCATAATAAAGCTTAACCCGATCCCGGCAATGGTGGTTCCGATATACATGAAGGCAATTGAACTACCCAGGCCAATACTGGTCATGGCAAGGGCGATTAAAATAACACCGACGGGCATGGTGTTGCTTTTGAAAAAGCCAAAGGCTTTTGCAAAGATGAATCCACCGAGCATTCCACCGACAGTGAACATGGTTAAGACCATGGCGGCGTCGCTGGCTGTTCCCATGCTGTTGGCAGCGATAATGGTAGACATATTTGTCAGCATTGGGTAGATTAAAACCATAGCAAAGAAGATTAGTCCACCATAGGCAAAGACAGCACCTGGTAATTTTGGTTTTGCTTCATCGGAAGCTTGCACTGGAACAGCTTCCGGCTCAGGCATAAACAGAATGATAACAAGTGTCAGAATACCTAGACCGTGAATCAGAAAAGCATTTTCCCAGGAAATAGCGCCGGCAAATCCACCCAGTAACTGGAATAGGATACCACCGACATTGGCAACAACGTTGCTTAAACCCATCATTTGGGCACGTACTTCACCATCAAAGAAAGAGATGATCAGGGCAGCACCTAATGGAGTAACAATCCCCAATCCAATTCCGAAGATTGCACGCACGACTAAAATCGCCGTAAAGCTGGCTGTTGTCATGAAGTAAGGGGCAATACCGCCGCCGATAAAGAGAATCATCCCGATGATGAGCAGGGTTTTGTATTTAACGACAGTACCGGCCAGCCGACCAGATATCAGGGTAGCTGGAACGGTCATAATGACAGACATCGTTGAAACGAGCAGGAGTGTGGTAAATGGAACATCCGGGAATGCGGCGCCAATGTTGGCGATTACCGGTGTGATGGTTCCAACACCCATCTGCACGAAAAAGACAGAGAGAACAGCAATTTTTAGAAACGTCTTATTTTTCATAATTTCACCTCATATTTTTTTAAGGTCTCGCAAAAATGATCGAGAGACTTTTTTTTGCGCAGCCAGAAATTAGATAAGGGCTGCAGGTTAACTGATTCGGTACACATAAATGAATAATAATTACTTAGTAGTCTGCTAACGTTTTCGATTAACCAGATCAGTTAGAACTTAGGGTTGACAACCCATTTGTTGATTTCTCCTTTAGTATTTTGTGTAAATACCCTTTCTTTACACAATGGGCAAGGTTGGTGAACTTTGTCTCGAGACGCGATTAAATGCAGTTAAAGTTAATCGCGTATAAATCATAACATGTTTTTGAAAATTAGTCTAGTATAAAAAGATGATAATATAAAAATTACGAAAAATAAGGCTATTATCACTTGTGAAAAACGTTTAAAATTATATATTATATTTAAATGCAAGAAAGGATTTAGGTGCGTTTTAAATATATAAAATCGATATGATTGCAATTATTTGCAAATAATAAATAAACTGTGAACGGAAATCTGTTCCGATCGCAGATTTGAAAAATAAATAACGCTTGATATTTTTGAAGTGCGTCGAGAAACGAAAAATAAGGACTTGAAAAAAGCTGATCTTAGCAGTACGCCGGACAAGAACGATGTCGTTGTGCGATCTGTGAACGAGCATCGCGACAGATCTGGAAATTTAAGCTTTGGTTTTATAAAAAAGGGGAGTTGCAATTATTAGGGATTCAGATATAATGATGGCAGAGGAAAGCACTTAAGAAAGGCTCGTTTTTACCGCAGTTTTGTTTTACAAAAGGTTGCTGTACTTAAAGTAAAAGGAGGATTCAATGGATCAGATCAAAACCTTGACAGTGGAGAATTATTAAAAATGGCTGTTTGTGATTTCCCCGATCCAGTTGCCGGAAGTGCGGCTGCGATTGCCACTTCTATGGCGGCGGCATCAAAATCGGGAATTATAGGAAATTTAAAACTAGTCAGCGATGAGGATTACCGGGAAAAACATGTGGCTGTTTCACTGGCCCGTTATCAGGAATGTCAGCTATTAAAAGAAAAGATAACTGAAGCGGTATTTTCACCACAGTAATCTGGTAGCGTGATGCAAAAAAATCGTTTTTTCAACAGTCTGGTCGTTAGCGACTAAGCAATAAAAAGTGTTAATGAGTATTAATTAAAAGAGGACGATATGAGTCTTAAGATGAGTGGACTGTTAGATATAGAAAAATATCTGCTATTGGAATTAGTATATTATCATCTGCCAGCCCCATACCCAAAAAACATCACAAGAGAATCAGCATTGATGCTGGATCAGTATATCGATTTAATCGGGCAATGCAAAAATGCTATGGTGCCGGAGCTGATTGGGGCATCAAAACGAATTAGCAGTTTGATGAAAAAAAGACAGGCACATTTTCAAAGAGTATTTGCAATGAGTGAGAATCTTGCAGATCTCAGGGTGACAGCATATATAAATGATAACTATGGCCAGCTGGGGAATAGCGAAGATGTGGCAAAAACCAGTCTGGTTGCTATCGCGCTGGAAGATAGTGAAGGGAATGGGGCTGTCGTCTATAGTGGTTGCGAAAGCCAGCAATTAAGCGGGATGGTTCTGGATTGGGGCGGGTGCTTACTGGCTTCCCTGGGAATAGATACTCGCCACCATCACAAAGCACGGGCCTTTTATGATCGGGCAATGAAGGGAGTTTCTGGAGAACGAAACCTTTTCGGTCATTCCAAAGGCGGGAATCTGGCAACCTATGTATTTGTTAACCGGTTGTCAGAGAATACAAATGCTTATTGCGTTAATGCTCAGCCTTATTGCTGGTCGGTAATGGATGAAGATCAGAAAAAAGCGCTTAAGAGTGAAAGGTATGAGTATATTGTTCATCAGAACGATCCTACCAGGAATAGTGGTTATGTATCCTATGTCAGCCGAATCGCGCCACTGAATCGATATGGTGGAAAAGGATTATTGGATATTCATAATTTCAGCGGGGTCAGTTTTGATTCCTATGGCAATCTGGAAGGAACCCGGGTGGTCCGAGAAACTAAGAGCGCCTTGCAGGCGAGGTTGTTCCATGATTTTAGCACCGAAAAGCCTTGGTCACATGATGAATGCCTGGCGCGATTTTTCGAAAAGACAAAGGAAATTAAATCACTGCCAAGGCTTTTCAGTATTACACTGGATGAACTCCTGCTGGTTACTAAAGCGCAGGCCGCGGTAATCTGGCTTCGGGAATCAGATCACCAGGGAACCTTTATTTATCCGCTGATTATTAGAAGTGGCAGTAATGTGGATTTTTATCAGCTAAAACTTCGTGAGGGCGATGGTATAGCCACCAGATCTGTTTTTGAAGGCTTGCCGATGTTGATAAGAAATCCAGATCAGATGGCAATCAGAAAAATACGACAGATGACAGGGTTACCGATTAACTCAATTATCGCTGTCCCGTTGGGCTTAGACGAAAAAGAGGTGTTTGGAGCGCTGGAACTGATTAATAAAACTGAAGGCGTTTTTTCGCTTGAAGATTTTGCTCTGGTTAATGAAATGACCCTTTTAATGCTTGATCTCTTTAAAAATTCAGGGGAACCGATCGAAATTTTTCGCGATTTTTCCTTACTGCAGCTAAAAAAACATGGTCAACGCCTTTTTTCGACGGAACGTTTTAGCTATACAGAAAAGTTTTTTCAGAATGAAGCTGACAAACGGTTGTTTTATGAAAAAATAATCGGTAAGCGACTGGAAACTGACGAACGGCTGATTTTTAATCGGCAGAGCTTTACCCCGGAGTTAAAGGCGCCTCTTAAACGCCTTTATGACCAGGAGTTTGCCGAATTATTTGGTAGTGAGCATTTTTTGAAAACAAAAGTAAATACTCACCTGTTAAAGAGCTTAAGAGGACTTGATAAAAAAAATTACAATCTTATCTGGCTGGCCAGACTATTTGGTTTGGAGCATCAATTGGAGTGGCGGATTGGTCAACTTGATGAGAAAAAAATTATTCTGATGGAATATGGACTGGCCAGGCTCAAAAATCCGAAAATTATTTTTCTAAATCAGCCCACCTTCATAAATTCCCGGGTTTTTGATATTTTGTGCCGACATCTGAAAGAACTCACGCGAAGTAAGGTGATGACCGTTGTGGTTATGAGGCTGGAGAAACATGAGTAAGCAAGGCTTACATAAAAAAGGCGCAGGTCTGAATTATTTTAAAGATAGACTTTTGGTGGGTACAAGTTTATTGACTTAAGCGGATAAAGAGTTCAGGTGAAGAAAAATTATTTATAAATTTCGGCAATTCTGTGTATCAATGGAATCACAACTAAGCATATACTACAGTTGCACAACATTAGATTTTAAGGAGAAAAAGATGAAAACACTTATTGTATATTATTCGCTCGAAGGCAATATGGATTTGGTAGCTAAAAGCGTCGCCGCTGACCAGATGGCAGATCTTTGCCGTTTGATCCCCAGTAAGGAATATCCCACCGGCAAAGTCAGCAAATATGTGTGGGGCGGCAAAAGTGCGACCTTTGGTGAGAAACCCAAATTGTCAAATGCATTCATCTATTTAGAACCTTATGAAGCGCTTATTATCGGAACCCCTGTCTGGGCCAGTACGATGGCGCCACCACTGAACACATTTTTGGGCGATTATGATTTAAGGGATAAGAAAATTATTCTTCTGGCGACACATCGGGGTGGCAGTGCAGATAAATGCTTTGCGAAAATGAAAGAAAAGCTTTCCGGCAATGAGATCATTGGGGCTTTTGATTTTACGGAGCCCAAAGACAATCAGGATGCCCAGATGGGACAGAAAATTCAGGATATTCGAAAACTGATTCGGTAAGGGTGAGAAACAAAGTATTAATATACAGCTTCATACTAGCTGCTAAATTAGAAAAGTCCCTTTAAAAAATCAGGAATAAATGTTTACAAAAAAATGTGTTATGGTATAATGTCCCCAGAATAGAATAAAGATTTTTCGGTGCCTTTACAAGGAGAATAGGGAATTAAGTGAAATGCTTAGACGGGCCCGCCGCTGTAATTGGGAGCTGCAGTTAATAACCACTGTTTAGATACTAAATGGGAAGGTTACTGTAGTGATGAACAGGAGTCAGAAGACCTGCCGAAGAATAATCCGTTAGATGTGGAAAGTCTGCGCTTTTAATAGCGTGGGCTTTTTTTATTAATGAAAGAGGTTTAGCGATGAAAGCGATGTTACTAGAGAAACCGGGAAAGCTCATGATGACAGAACGTGAGAAACCGGTATGTGGGGAATCAGATTTGCTGATTAAGGTTAAAGCCTGCAATATCTGTAAAACTGATTTAAAGTGTGCAAGTTTGGGACAAAGAGACTTGGTTTATCCTCGTGTTTTGGGGCATGAAATTGCTGGAGAAATCGTTGAAATAGGGAAAAACATTGTTGATTATGAAATCGGACAGAAAGTATTCATACATCCCGGAATTGCCTGTGGGGAATGCGAATACTGTCAAAAAGGGCTGGATAATCTTTGTGACAATATCAAAATAGTAGGCTTTAATATAGATGGCGGATTTCAGGAATATATTAAAATTACAGCAGCGGAGATCAATAAAAATATGATTCATGTCATCAATAGTCCAAATCTGACCTTTGATGAAATCTCATTTATAGAACCCCTGGCATGTTGTGTCAACATTCAGGATCAGTTGAAAATAAAAAAAGATGAAAGCTTGCTGATTATTGGCGGCGGAAGATTGGGACTACTGAATTTTCTGCTGGCCAAGGCTAATCAGATTAATGATGTATATCTGCTGGAGAATAACAAAAGTCGTCTGGAATTTTCTGAAAAACTTGGCTTCAGTGGGGTTTTTGAAAGTGAATCGGAAATGATGGAGGCGTTGAGTAATCAGGCTGGTGTTGATGTTGTCATTCCCTGCTGTCCCGATCCAAAGGCCATGGATTCAGCCTTGGCGCTCATCAAAAAGAAAGGTCGCCTTGGCTATTTTAGTGGAATTGTTCAGGATCAGGACAAGCCGATTGCTTTTAATAATATTCATTATAAAGAAATCGAAGTGGTTGGGGCCTATGGGTGTAGTCAGGCCCATACTCGAAAAGCTCAGTTATTATTGGAAACTGGAAATGTGGCAGTTAAAGAATTAATTTCAAATCGGATTTCTCTGGAGAATCTGGAGCAGGGTTTTGAAAATATAAAAAACTATCATGGCATTTCAACAATCGTAGAATTTTAGGAGGAAAAAATGGAAAATACAATTGGTATGAAAGAATATGGACAGGTAATCACTCAGTTGATTAATCGTGAGAATTTAACCAAAGAGATGTCGAAAGAGATGTTTATGGAAATTCTCAATGATGCACAGACACCTATGCAACAGGGCGCTTTTCTGGCGGCACTGAGTGCCAAAGGTGCCACACCGGAAGAAGTAGCAGGAAGTTTTGAAGCAATTTATGAAGTCGATACTTTAAAAGTTGAACCGATTACGGAGTTCCCAGTTGTTGATAACTGTGGTACGGGAATGGATTCCTTTAAGACTTTTAATATCAGTACGATTGCTTCAATTGTTGCGGCAGCAGCAGGAATTCCTATGGCCAAACACGGGTCGAGAGGTTTGACATCTGTTTGTGGAACCGTAGATGTTCTGGAAGCATTAGGTATTGATATGGATTCATCAGTTGATGTGGTCAAAGATAGTATCGAAAAAGCCGGAATTGGTATTTTTAACGGAATGAGTCCGCAGGTACATCCAGTTGCCCTGGGACGAGTACTATCACAGATTTCATTTGGCAGCGTTTTAAACATTTCTGCTTCATTGGCTAATCCAGCGCTTCCGCAATATGGTGTGCGAGGGGTCTATTCAAAGGAAATGCTCGATTTTGTTCCGCAATTAATGGCGGAAATTGGCTATAAACGGGCGATGGTTGTCTATGGAGAAGTTGGTGACAAGATAATTGATGAAGCATCAACGCTTGGCAAAACATATGTCGCAGAACTAAAAGAAGACGGCACCATTGAAAAATATGAATTCACGCCACAGGATATGGGAATTAAGGCTGGTATTTCAGATGAAGTGAAGGCTTTTAGAAGCGTTGATGAGTCGGCTCTTTGTATTGTCAGAATGTTGATGGGAAAAGAACTGCAGAGCCGCACGGATATTGTCGCGCTTAATGCTGGCTTGGTTATTTATTTAAGAGATAAGGCGAAAAGTATTAGAGAAGGTTATGAGCTGGCTATTGAACTAATAAAGAATGGTAAGGCCTTAGAAAAGCTGGAAGACTGGGTGAAACATCAGAATACTGAGCCGGAGAAAGGTCTGGCAGTTCTAGATGCTTTGAAAAAAAGGATTTAATGATGACTTTGTATGTGCTCAAATCCGATGATGGCTATCTGAAAATTGATGAAAAAGATGAATTTACCCTGGTTTCAATGAATAAAGCAAGCGTTTATCCAGAAGAAGGGTTGGCGCTTTTAAAACAAAAGAAGCAACAATTTGAGGCAGCTGTTTGCGGTTTAAGGATTGTGCAGATGATCATTACGGAAACAGATCCCTATTTAGACTAATTAAAGACAGGCACTCCTTTAGATTTAACCATACAGTTGGTTTCTTCGATTGGAGTGCCTGTTTTATTTATTCTATAGACCGTTAACGCAATTAACGGGGTGTTCATCATTAGCAACGGCCAGAAAATTAGACCAGACTGTGTTATGCATTTTTTCAAAAGCCTGGATCGTGGTGCCGGCCGTATGGGGAGTAAACAGTAATTTATACTGGCAGGTGTCAGACAGATTTAAAAGTGGATTATCAGGTGTAACGGGTTCCGGATAAAGGGTGTCCAGTCCGGCGCCAGCTATGACCTTGTTTTCCAGTGCCGCAGCCAGGTCTTCCTGAACTACCAGTTCCCCCCGAGCGGTATTAATTAAGAGTGCTTCCGGTTTCATCACAGAGAACAGCTTTTGATTAATCATACCAGTTGTGTCAGCTGTGACCGGCAAATGAAGGCTGATTATGTCGCAGTTTCGACACAGGTCTTCAAGGCTGACATAAGATATACCCAGCGTGCTTTCCAGTTCTGGCTTTTGCGACCGGTTAAAATAGCTGACCTTGCAACCAAAAGCCTTCAGGCGTTTAGTCGTTTCAATGGCAATAGCCCCCATGCCAACCAGACCGACGTGGGCACTGCCCAGTTCCGGAATACCATCCAGGATAAAGGAGCCTTTGGCCTGAATTTGTTGGCCGTTTCTAACCAGATAATCACCTTCCAGTAAGCGTCTCTGCAGCGCCAGCATTAATAGAATCGTCTGTTCGGCAACGGCAGCGGAATTGGCGGCAGTATTATTGCATACGTATATCTTTTTGGCTTGCGCTGTTTGACAATCAATTTTATTATAGCCCACGCCTTCCGAGTGGATCAGCTTTAATTTGGGCATTTGATTGATCAGATTACCGCTGACTTCCCTAATTGCATCAGCAAAAATAAAATCGGCATCTGCGCCAATTTTTAAAACATCTTCATCCGCAACAAGATTTTCGGCGTAAATAAGTTCCCAGTCGGATGGTATATTTGAAAAATCAGAAAATTTTTCGACCCTTTTGGATGATGTCAGGATCAATACTTTTGTCATGTCAAACCTCCATTGGTTTTTCTTTAATTATATACTGGAAATACAGATAAGCGCAATGGATTTAAAACATGAGCATTGGTAAGGGATCAAAGTTGGTCTCATCGATTTTAAATTTGATTAAGTATTCTGGTGAAGTGTTCAGGCAAGGGGTTGGCCAAGGATTGCCGCCAGTTCTTTAGAGGCTTCGGCATCAACGATGGCAATAACTTCATCTTGGACTTCTAGAACTGTATCCCCGTGGGGGATTAACAGTTTTTCGGCTCTAATGATAGCAGCAAAGATGCAGGCAGCTGGTAACTGCAGGGTAGCTAGTGTTTGTCCGATCGCTTCTGATTGAGGATGAACTTTTTCTTCTACCAGCGAATAAGAACCCTGATGTAATTTTAAAAGTGTCATCATGGCACCCAATGACATTTCTTCTGCAACCAGCTTGGCAATCAGTTCAGCCTGATTCATGGCTACATCAACACCCATTTCTGGGGTATAGAGCCAGGCGTTTTTAGGGTTTTTGATTCGTGCGACAATTCGCGGCACTCGATATTCCTGGCGGGCGATCGAAGCGGAAACTAGGTTAACTTCATCAGACCCGGTAACCAAAGCCAGAACATCTGTATGGGCGATGCCGGCACTTTCTAAGATATTCGGATCGGAGCCGCTGCCCAGGATCAGATTTTCAATTTCAAAGTCGCATTTTAAACGTTCAAACTGTTTAGGCCTGTTTTCAATCAGCTTAACGGTGTGTCCGGCCTCAAGCAGCAGACTGGTCAAATAAGCGCCGACTTTTCCGCCGCCGACAATAATTATTTTCATCACGGTCTCCTTTCATAGCCCTAACAGGGATTCCAGTTTATGAACAGATCGGGAAGCGACAGCCAGGTGAAGTCGATCCCGATCTTCAAAAACGGTATTTAAGAGGGGGATAATGGTCTGGTTGCCGCGATTAATTGAAATGACAGTGATTTCGCCGGGAATGGTCAGCTCGGATACTTTTCGCCCCGCCAGCAAAGCAGGGATTTCAATTTCCACAATATCGGCATCGCCCATACTCATGGATACTTTAAAATGAGAAAAACTGATCAGGTCGGCAACTCGGTTGACGCCCCAGGACATGGGATCAAAAACCATTAGGCCGAGGCGCCGATACAGCTGTGACTTTCGGGGATCGTGAATAGCGCAAACGACACGGGGTACATTGAAAAAAAGTCTGGCTATTCGAGCGATTAAGGCATTGGCCTCATCATTAGAGGTCACAGCGGCAAGGGCATCACACTGTTCGATTCCGGCTTTAATCAATGCATCCCGGTCAAAACCGATACCACTTATTTTCTGCCCTTTAAAATCGGCCTTTAAATGAGCAAATGTACGGGGATCCTGATCGATTACGGCAAGCGCCACCTCATCCTGACTGAGTTTATTGGCCAAACCGGAACCGATACGACCGCAGCCGGCAATTATTATCTTCATGATCGTACTCCTTTAATATTTTTTTTGCTTAGATTTCGTAGGATTGCCTTGCGGATTTCATCCACAAAAATCAGCACCGGTATCCAGATGATCAGGTAGAGCCAATCAATCACCAGCAGGGGACCAGTGTTAAAGATGTTGTGAAGAAATGGCGTATAAGACAGGATGGAAAACAGGGTCAATTCGCAAACAATCCCGATTATAACCATGCGGTTGGTGAATGGGCCAACTTTGAATATCGAGAGACGTTCGGTACGGCAATTAAAGACGATGGCAATTTGGGTGCAGACGATGGCACCCAGGGTCATAGTGGTGGCGACCTGATAAAGCTCTCCTGAACCGACCATAGGGACTTGCGGCCAGCCGTATTGCATATACTTGAAGAAAAAGGCTGACATGGCGATGGCTCCCTCCATAATGCCGTAGAATAAAAAGGCTCTGATTAACAGCGGGCGGTGCAGCAGGTGTTCTTTTCGTGACCGGGGCGGACGTTGCATTACGCCTTCTTCGGGCAGTTCGACACCCAGGGCGATAGCCGGAATCATATCGGTGCCTAAATCCACCGCTAAAATTTGCATTACGGTGAGAGGCAGGGGAATAGCCCCCTGGGAAAAAAGAAAGAAAATAAAGGGGACGGCTTCCGGGACGTTACTGTTTAAAATATAGGTGGCAAATTTTCTTATATTGCTGTAGACGCCGCGACCTTCTTCAACGGCATTAACAATTGAGGCGAAATTGTCATCGGTCAAGATCATATCAGCAGCTTCCTTGGCGACATCAGTGCCGCAGATTCCCATGGCAATACCGATATCTGCCTTTTTTAGTGCCGGTGAATCATTAACCCCATCACCGGTTACAGCAACCACATTACCCATTTCCTGCAGGGCGGTAACAACTCTGAGTTTTTGCTCCGGAGCCACACGGGCAAAGATCAGTTCCTGGCCAAGGGCGTCTATCAAAGCAGCTTCATCCATTATATCAAGTTCGACACCCGTGACAATCAGAGGCCGATCGTTTTTAACAATTCCGATGCGACGGGCGATGCTTTCGGCTGTCAGACCGTAATCGCCAGTAATCATGATGATTTTAATACCTGCCTGATGGCACTTTACAACAGCCTGGCTGACTTCTGGACGCGGTGGGTCGGCCATGGCAATTAGCCCTAAAAAAGTCAGTTCCTGTTCAATGATTTGCGGATTGTAATCACTTAGACGCTTAGGGAGATCCATTGCTTTTGTCAGCGGGCGCATGGCGATGGATAAAACCCTGAGCCCTTTACGGGCGAAAGCGTCGTTCTGATTCATAATTAAAGTTCGAACCGATGCATCAAGGGGCAGACTCTGACCATCTTTTTGATAATAAGAGCACAGATCCAGTACTTCTTTGGGCGCACCTTTAACGCAGGCTAATTGTCCAAGATCTGAAAGGTTTTGAGGAACCTGATGGATTGTGGACATCCGCTTGCGATAAGATTCAAAAGGCAGCTCCCGGATTCGAGGGCTTATTTTTAGTTCTTCCTCCAGATTTAGCCCAGCTTTTTGGGCTGCAACAATTAAGGCTGCTTCGGTGGGATCGCCAAGGATGGAATAATGGTCTTTGTCCTGACCTGGGGGCAGCAGACGGGCATTATTGCAAAAACTGGCGGTCAGTAAAAGTTTTTTTAAGTCCGGCTCATCCATCAGAATGATCGTTTTTTCGTCACGCAAAATTTGTCCTTGGGGATCGTAACCGACACCGGTTAAGTGAACCTGTTTACCAACTAAAAAGATATCACTGACAGTCATTTCATTTTGGGTTAAGGTCCCGGTTTTATCGGTACAGATCACCGTCGTGCAACCCAGGGTTTCCACTGCTGAGAGTCTTTTAATTAAGGCGTTTCGCTTGGCCATTCGTTTGACACCCATGGCCAAAGAGAGGGTGACAGTTGGTAGCAGTCCTTCAGGAATAAAGGCAACGATCATCCCCATGGCAAAGATAAAACTTTCAGTTACATTCACTTGTGCTAAAAGTACAGCCAGGATAAAAAAGAGAATACCCATACTAATAGCCATGGTCGATACCAGACGGGTAATGCGTCCCATTTCAATCTGCAAGGGGCTTGGGGCTTCCACCAGATTCTGGGTGAGATCAGCAATTTTACCGAACTCGGTCTTCATGCCGGTGGCAAAAACCACCGCTTTGCACGAACCAGAGGCGGCACTGGTGCCCGCAAAAATAAGATTAGGCTGTTCAGAACGCCCCAGATCTGAGCGCTGACTGGCATCTTTAGTTTTGTGAACCGGATGAGATTCGCCGGTTAAAACGGACTGATCTGCTTTAAAATCGTCAGATTCCACCAGCCGGGCATCAGCTGATATCCGATCTCCCTCGGCCAGAGTCATCAGATCGCCAGGCACCAGTTCATCCGCTAAAACTTGTTTTTCCTGGCCGTCGCGAATCACTCGGGCATAGGTGGGAAGTAGCTTGTTAAGCGCTTCTACAGCCTTCTCAGCCTGGAATTCCTGCCAGAAACTAAAGAGGCCGTTGATAATATTAACCAGCCAGATGGCAACAGCCAATTGAGGCAGTTCGGCAATTAGAGCCACTATCCCGCCAATCCAAAGCAGGATAGCCATCAGATGGGTGAAGTTGGCTAAAAACTTAAAGATCATCGGTTTGCCTTTTTTTTCCTGGATGGTGTTTAAACCAATCGTTTTAAGACGAGTTTGCGCTTCTTGAGCACTTAGACCAGACACTGAAGTTCCCAGGGAAGTAAAAACTTCGGAGATGGAAGTTTTTTCTATCTCATGGATAGCTTCATCATAAGCTTGTGACTGCATTGTGATCACCTCTTTTAGGCAGTCAAAATATTCTGTTTTCAAACTTATTATACCCATTAGATTGAAGGAAAGATCATCAATTTTGAAATGAAAAGAGAAAATTTTGACAACGGCGGATAATATTAGGGTGTAAAAATATTAGATTAATTTAATTTTTGTGTTATAATATAGTAAACGTTTTAGGACTGTTTTACTGTCTAATTTTTAAGGGAGTGTGACCATGAGCTATCGAATATTTGAAAAATTTCCTTTTTTCTATGATATGGAAAGTCTGGATCGTGAACTGCATTTGCGCGGGAATGAAGCCATGCTTGATATTCTGGAAGACCTTTATGAAAGCGTTGAAAAAATTACTAAACCTAAAGCCATCTATTTTGAAGCAAAGATTAGTGAAAAAACGGATGCTTACGTAAAAATAGATGGTGTGATGTTTGAGAGTAAATTACTGCACGGATATGTCACTGAAGGTGACACGGTATATCCCTATATTGTGACGGCGGGTACAGAAATTGATGAATTTTACCAGGGTCTTAAAGATTCCATGGAGCTTTTTCTGATTGATGAGGTGATGAATCTTTTGGTCAATACTGGGAAAATATTTGTGGCGGACGCTGTAAAAAAAGAAAGTGGTTGGCAGCAGACCCAGGATTACGTTCCTGGAAATGGTGAAGAGTGGTCAACAGAAGAACAGCGTCGTCTCTTTGAAATGTTCAAAGGGGAAACTAAACAAATTGGCGTGACTCTGGGGGATAATTTTTTTATTCTACCGGGACGCTCTACAATTGGGGTATTGTCACAAAAGAGATAGAAACTGACCTTCGTAATTAAAAATGCCATAAGCGGTCAGACTGAAGACAAAGCTAATTTTGAATACCTGAGCACCGACAATTGGCTTTTCAGCTGTCTGCCTCGGGGCGAACAGTTGCTAGAAAACACTGATAATTACGGCTTTCAAATAGGGCAACTGTACGAATCTTCGCGAAGGCAACGAGCCAAGTAAAATTCATTTATATTTGGCGACTGCCCGCGAGCCAAAAGGAACATAGTTCCTGTGCCCGCGCGCAGACTGCGAAATCCAATTGGTCGGCGCGGTGTTTGTCTACGCACTGAAATGCCATAAGCGGTAATTGCTTATGGCATTTTTCACTCTTGGTTCCAGTTCTTTTTTAGGGTACTGGCCTCGTTTTTGATTTCTTCAACCGTTTTGGTAAAAATACTTTTGCTGCTGTCTGTTTTGACATGGTGACCGAGACCTTTTGAGCGCCGGTTCATTATTTCCGTCAGATAGCCGCCGCGAAACATTTTGGGTTCAAAGGACATGATAAAAGCCTTGGGTTCATATTCGCTGATAATTGTAAATAGACGCTTTTCGTGTTTGCGACGGGTTAGGATATCCAGATTGGTGCGTTGGCCTTCTTTACCTTGACCAGAGTAAATGGTTACGCCAAAGCCCTCATTTCGCAGTTTTTCAACAAGGGCATCATTATCATGTTCTATATTGACTGAAAGGCTGGAAAAACCAATGGCCAGTTTTTGTTCCACATAGATTCCCAGAATCAGACCAAGGGCAAAACCGATGGCATAGACAATCATCTCGAGAATGCTTTGTTCACCCGACAATACGATAGCCAAGCCGAAAATATAGATTAGTGCTTCCATAAAACCGAATAAACCAGTCATCAGTTTTAGGTTTTTGACCATGCAGATAGTTCTGAGCGTCAGCATGGGGACATAAAGTAGCTGGACAAAAATGATTAAAAAAAGTTTTGACATGAAGAGACTCCTTCGCTTTAATTATAATTATATCCTAACATAAAAAAACTGAAAGAGCGAATCACTTTTCGGCGATTAAGTTGTTTCAACACAGTTACGACCTTTTTCTTTAGCACGATAAAGGGCGTCATCAGCGCGTTTAAAGCAGCTGTCCAAATTGTTTTCAAGGTTGCAGTCAAGCAAGGTAACCCCAAAGCTAGAAGTAAAGCGAATTTCTTTATTATCGGTGATAACAGTTAAGGCTTCAATTTTGACGCGAATTGTTTCCGCAATGTCAGCCCCTTCTTGGACTGACATGACAGGGCCGGCGATTTGAAATTCTTCGCCGCCCCAACGAGATACGATAAAACTTTCGGGGACAGATGCCTGCAGAGTTTTGGCAACCTGAATCAGGGCTTGATCACCGGAAAGATGACCATAGGTATCATTGACCAGTTTGAAATGATCAATATCCAGAAGAATCAGCGCAATTTTTTGATCGATTTCCAATTTAATCAACTGGCTTTCAAATTCCGTCCGGTTTAACAGACCTGTGAGTCTGTCATGTGTGGACATGTAATTAAGTTTTTCATTGGCTTCGGTCAATTCCAGCGTTTTAAGAGCATTTTCAAAATAATATTGGTACAGATAAGTCGAGATTACCACAACGGCAATAAAAAAAATACTGCCATTAACCAGGCTGCTAAAGCGGGAGGATTCGTTATGCTGAAAGATAACAAGGGTGATCACAAAAACAAAATATGGCGGTAGGAGGACATAAAGGTTGGTGGGAAAAGCATACAGTAGCGCCACACAAGCCATTAAAAGATAGGTGATATAGACATTAATAGAGTCATTGTGAAGTTGATCCAATCCGTTAATTACGCTGAGGATAATTAGAATGACAGATATCGTTACTGGAATTAAGGCGTTCCAGTCAGCGCATTTTCGCAACAACCGCTTGTATAAAATCAACCATAAAACAGAAATAAACCAGAGT
The DNA here is from genome assembly GCA_031222025.1 of Eubacteriaceae bacterium ES2. Taxonomy (GTDB): domain Bacteria; phylum Bacillota; class Clostridia; order Eubacteriales; family Eubacteriaceae; genus Acetobacterium. The sequence continues at coordinate 524,592 of CP130740.1, forward strand.
ATAGAGTGGATGATGAGGTAGGCATAATATAAGTTATTTTCATAGGGGCCGCTAATCAGACCTTTTATATCATTGAAGATAATTAAAAGCGGTTCGATAAGCAACATGGCAACAAAAAAGTAAGTAACACGTTTGAAGTTGCTTTGATTCGTATTTTGCCGGATTTCCTTTATGAAGACTTCCGGGGCTGTAATTTTACTAAAAATATTTTTTTTCATATCATAAACTCTCAGAAAATATATTGGGCAGTTGCTAAGAATTATTATATACTATTCTATGGATATTGAAAAGTTTAATGATCTAAGTATAGTCATACTAAAATAGTTGCTTTTATATACATGGTGGAATTTGTGGTATTTATATAGAAATTTTAATGATATTTTCTAAGGCGGATTCACCGAGGTCTTGAAGAATATACCAGCGATAATTTGGTCAGGTGCAGAGAATCAAGCAAGAAAAAATTGACGGCCCTTGTGCCAGATGTAATTCAAGATTATTTTTAGCAAAGTTGAAACACACATCCTCTATTAGTTTAGTAAAGGGTGTCTTTTTTTAGACAATTTTAAAATATGGTTCGATTTTAAAGGGGATCATTTCGAGAATGCGTTTGCTTTCAGACAGAATTTCATCAATCCGCTGCTCTTCAATGTGCATTAGAGTAAAATGCAGACTGGTCAGGTAATCAAGACATTCTTCTGTTGAACAGTCAAATTCATTATTTGCAAAAGCCAATTTTACTGAAAGCGAGGATGCCATAGCTGACCGGGCGATCATCGAGATCTCATCGGGGCAGCGCTTGAGATTAAGTCCGTAATGACGGTCGTGAATTTTATATAAATAGATATTGTTTTTTGTATAGGTATCTTCATACTTGTCGTCAGCCCGTTCTTTAGCGAAGCGCATCACCTTGTCATCGTATAGATGCATCATGTCATGAAGTCTGATTTCTACCGCGGTGCTCACCTGTAGATCGGTAGGATTGTTCTTGAAATAGTCGATATAGAGTTTAAAAGCAACCCGATTTTTGAGTTCTGTAATAAAACGATCGGCGACTTCACCGGCCAGCTGTGATTTTGATTTAAAGTAATAAGTGATTAGAGGTTTTGTAATTTCACATTTTTCGGCAATTTCACCTAAAAAGGTGGCCTTATAACCTTGGTCATAAAAAAGCTGAGTGGCAACTTGCAGGATGTTTTCTTTTTGATTTTTCATAATGCTCTCACTTTTGTTTAATGAGACTATTGTAGCCTGTAAACCTAATAAGATCAAGGAAATGTTTGTTTTCGTGAAAAAAACTTTACCGGTTAAAATTTACTGTTGACAATTCGTAAAATCGGCGTTATACTGCATGTACTTTACCGGTAAAACATTCGTAAATCAGTCGGCTTTGATAAACGATTGGTTTATATAGGCAGTTTGAGCATTCGACAAAGCATAAAAGAAAATTAGATTGTAAACGATGCCCCATCATTTAAGTGATTGATTTGTTTCAATCAGTGTGGCAAGAAGGAGAAAAAAGTTGATTATTATTGGAGAAAAAATTAATGGCGCAATTCCCTCAACAGCAAAAGCCATTGCAGCTAAAGATGAGGAATTTATTAGAAACTTAGCCATCAAGCAAGCCGAGGCTGGAGCAGATTATATCGATGTCTGCGCCTCAGTGGATGATGACATTGAAATGGAAACGATGAAATGGCTGATTGATATCGTACAGGATGCCGTGGATACCCCGATTGCCGTAGACAGCCCCAATGTCTACACCTGTATTGAGTCGATGAAACTTTGTAAAAAACCGGGACTCTTTAATTCCGTTTCCATGGAAGGGGACAAAATCGATGCGGCTTTTAAAGCCATTGCTGATACTAAATGGGAATGTGTCGCTTTATTAAACAGTGATAAAGGGATTCCTAAAACCGCCAAAGACCGTCTGGACGTATTCCATGACATTATGGCCAAATGCAAGGAATACGGTATCGATCCTTCCCGTATGCACATCGATCCCTTGATTGAAATGCTTTGTACTTCAGAAGACGGCATTAACATGGTAACTGAGGTCATTCGTGAAATTAAGAAAGCCTACCCGACCATTCATGTTACCGGTGCGGTTTCCAATATTTCATTCAACCTGCCAGCCCGTCGAATTGCTAATCAGGCTTTCGCAGTCCTAGCTATGAACGCCGGTATGGACTCCTTTATCCTCGATCCACTGAACAAGGACATGATGGGAATGCTTTTCGCCACCGAAGCCATGCTGGGCGAAGATGAATATTGTATGGAATACATTGGCGCCTTCCGTGAAGGGATCTTTACAAAATAAGAGTAGCTCGTTAGCATACACCGTACCGACCAAATGGATCTCGCAGGCTGGTGCGGTCTCGTACACTTGCGACAGGTCATTCGCTTTAGCGCTAAACTTACTTTATGTAAGTAAAAATGGTTTTGTAGTATTTTGGGGCAAGTGTTCGCCCCGATGCAGCCAGCTGAGAAGCCAATTGTCGGTACTCAGTAGAAATAGTCGCGTTAAAGGTAATTAGAACTATAACAAAAAATTTGCACACACAAAGAAAATAAAATAAACAATTTTAAGGAGAAAAAAATGTCAACAATTGCAGAAGTAAAAACACTGGTAGAAACTGGAAAATCGAAAAAAGTAGGCGCTGCTGTGCAGGCCGCATTAGATGCTGGCGTAGCAGCTCAAGCTATCCTGGATGGCATGATTGAATCAATGGGCGTAGTTGGAGAAAAATTCTCAGCTGGCGAAATCTTTGTACCGGAAATGCTGATTGCCGCGAAAGCAATGTCTAAGGGTGTTGAAGTGTTAAAACCGGTTATGGCTGGCGACGACTCAACTTCTTTAGGAACCTGTATTATGGGAACTGTTGCTGGAGATCTTCACGATATTGGTAAAAACCTGGTTGTAATGATGCTGGAAAGTTCAGGATTCGATATGGTTGACTTAGGCGTTGACGTGCCAGCTGATAAATTTGTGGAAGCGGTTAAAGAAAACGAAAATGTTGTTTTAGTTGCCTGCTCAGGTCTTTTAACCACCACAATGCCAGCCTTAAAAGAAGCGGTTCAGACTGTTAAAGCGGCTTATCCTAAACTGCCGGTTATCGTTGGTGGTGCACCTGTAACCCCAGAATACGCAGCTGAAATTGGCGCTGATGGTTATGCTCCAGATGCTGGTTCTTCTGCTGCTAAAGCGAAAGAACTGATCGGCGCATAAGTTAATCTAAAAGGACCCGTTTAGTTTTGAAAAGGAATTAGGCGGATCAGGGCTCATTTATAAATAAAAGTATAATATACAGAAATGAGGAAAAAATGTTAACAATAAAAGAAAATTTTAAAGAAGTGATGAAAGGCTCTGCTGGAAAGCCTGATCGATTCGTAAAACAGTATGAACCATTTGAAGTTATTATGGAAGTACCAACTGGCGTTGAATTCCGCTATGGTGAAACCTGGAAGGATCACTGGGGAATTACCTGGCAATGGCCAGAAGGACAGCTGGGGATGTTCCCTGTTCATTCTGATGGACTGGCAGTTATCAAAGACATCACAGAATGGAAAGAGTCTGTAAAGGCACCAGAAATTACGACAGATGACGCAGCATGGGCAGCTGCGATTGAGCATGCAAGCAAAGTTGATAAAAATGAAAAATATGTAACTGCATTCTTTGCGCCAGGTATTTTTGAAATGACTCATCATTTAATGGGAATTGAAAATGCTCTGATGGCTCTTTACGAAGAACCAGAAGCAATGGAAGAACTGATTGAATATCTGACGGAATATGAACTGGCATTTGCAAAAGTACTGGTTGATAAATTGCATCCGGATGCAATCTTACATCATGATGACTGGGGCAGCCAGATTTCTACTTTTGTTTCTCCAGATATGTTTGAAGAATTTTTCCTACCAGCTTATAAAAAAATCTATGGTTTTTATAAAGAAAATGGTGTTGAAATTATCATGCATCATAGTGATTCTTATGCCGCAACACTGGTTCCTTTCATGATCGAAATGGGAATTGATGTTTGGCAGGGAGTTATGAATACCAATAATATTTCTGAACTCGTTGGAAAATATGATGGCCAGATTACTTTTATGGGTGGTCTTCATAGTGGAACTGTTGATTATCCAAACTGGGAAAAAGAAGTGGTTAAAAAACAGGTAGAAGAAACTTGTCGAGCCAACGGAAAAACTTCTTTCATTCCTTGTCAGACATCTGGTCTGCCAATCGAAAACTTCGAAGGTGTCATTGCATATATTGACGAATGCATTGACGAAATGACAAAAGAACTTTTCTAAAATAAGATCTTTCAAATTTACAATCCCCCAATATAAGGTCAGTCCGTATGGACTGGCCTTCTTTGCGATTGACGGCTAAGGCCGGCAGTGATAAACTAAACGAAATGGCTTAAACATAGGCAAGTGATCAGTGAGGACAAGATGAAAATTAAAAAAGTATCAATAGTCGGATTGGGTGCGCTGGGAATTCTGTTTGGACAGCAGATAGAACAATCTTTAGGTAGGGATTTTTCGGTAATTGCTGATCAGGATCGCGTAAAGAAGTATCAAACACAGGGCATCTACTGTAACGGGCAAGTCTGTGATTTCTCTTACAGTTTACCGGAAGATCAACAAAAGGCTGATCTGATTTTATTTTGTGTCAAGTTTGATGGACTTGAAGACGCCATTCATTCAGTTCGAAATCATGTGGGCGATCATACGATGCTAATGTCACTGCTAAACGGTATCAGCAGTGAAACTGTTATTGCCCAAGCCTTTGGCAAAAAAAATCTGATCTGGTCCGTCGCTCAGGGGATGGATACTATCAAAGAAGGCAACCACTTGACCTATACCAATCCAGGGATGGTTTGTTTTGGCGACCAAAAGGGCGATCCAATTTCTGAAAAAGTTTTGATAGTCAAAGAATTTTTCGATTGGGTGGGAATTGCAAACGAGATTGATCAACAAATGGAAGTAAAGATCTGGTCTAAGTTTTTGTTGAATGTTGGCATTAATCAGGTCGTCGCGGTTTACGGCGAAGATTTTGGCAGTGTTCAAATGGTTGGGGAACTAAGAGAGCGGATGATTGCCGCCATGCGGGAAGTGATCCCTTTAGCCAATCTAGAAGGTGTGCCCTTATCCGAAAAAGATGTTGATTACTGGCTCAAAGTAGTCGATGGCCTTGATCCCAAGGGCAAACCCTCGATGCGACAAGATGTTGAAGCTAAACGGTTCAGTGAAGTGGAATTATTTTCAGGAACGGTGCTTGAGTTTTCTCGAAAATACGGTATTGACTCTCCTGTTAATCAAGACTTGTATGGAAAAATAAAAGTGATCGAAGCTAGTTATTGAAAACTAAAATGAACAGGCAGGTTTGCGATGTTACTTCAATATTATTTTGCAGATGATTTTTCTGAATTCGAAGATTACTTTAAAACAATAAAAACTGGAATCAGAAGCTATAAAAAAAATGAAGATGTCAATGGATTCGGAAAGACCATGGATGAGATGTATTATATTCTGTCCGGTACCATGGCCGGGGCATTTCTCCATGAATCCGGTAATGTCAAGACTTCAGCCTTTTATGGCAAGGGCTATCTGGCGCCCCTTTATTTTCCAGGGGAAAATAAAATTCTTTTGTCTTTCTCTTTTACCGCTGTTACCGATTTAACGGTGTATGTATTTGATCGCAAAGCTTTTTCGCAATATATCAACGAAAATGATAAATTAAATATTGCCATGTATGAAGCCTACATTAAGCTGGTTTCTCTGCAAAGTTTAGAGTTGTCAATTCAGCTTTTTTCAACTGGACTTGAAAAGATTAGTAATTTTTTTTATATTTATTTAAAAAATACTAAAGATCCAGAAAATAAGTTACCCTTTAACCAGTATGAAATTGGCGACTTTGTCGGTTTGAATCGAGCTAATGTCGCAAAATATCTGAAGATACTCAGAGGCCAAAATGTTATTGAAACCCACAGAAACTATGTTATTGTCAAAAACATGGAAAAATTAAAAGGATCATGCTCAAAAAACATCGAATAAATCTTAAAATAAAATTAATTTACAAATATTGCCCGATTGTGTCTTTTTAAAGATAGAATCGGGTTTTGTAATTTGATATTATTTTATTAAACGTATTCATTGTTGGATCGATGAAAAAGATGAACAGTGATTAATTAGTTATATTTAAAAAGTCGTGTCTCTAAAACAAAAAAAGACTTTTTGAAAATTTAAGACCCAAAACGGAGGAAAAAATGAGTGATGTGTTAGCCTTGCAGCAAGAAAGAGGTCAGTTGTACAGTGATTTTTATTCGAACATTATTCCCAAACGGATGCCGGTTGGAATCAGTTTTGGCCAGCACATTGTGGCGGAATATGGGGGGCAAAATCTCTTTGACTTTCAATTTAATTATTCATTATTGGCCGATCCGGCCAAAAAGCTCTGTGAAAAAATTTATTCCGACAGCTGTCCGGTTGCACCGGCAAACTTCTTGTTGTCGCGAACGCCTTCTATGTATCAGCTGTTTGGTTCTCAGTCTTTTGTGATGGGTAATGGCGGTTTTGTTCAGCATCCAGAAGTGGTAGGGATGCAGGATAGCGAGTACGATTTATTGATTGAAAAAGGTTTTGATTTTCTGGTCGAAACAGTGATTCCCCGACAGCACAAAAATTTAGATCCGGCCAATCCAATTTTAATGGCGGCTTCAATTCAGATGGGGAAAATGGCGCTACAAAACGATGAAGCAGCCTTTTTACCAACTTTCTTTGAATTAATTCAGACCCATGGCTATTATCCGGGCAGTCCCCTAGGTTCTTTTAATTTTACCGAAGCACCTATGGACTTTATTGCCGATCAGCTGCGCAGTTTCTCTGGGATCAGCATGGATGTCCGTCGTCATCGCACGCAACTTAAAGAGGCTGCTGACGTGATGATGCCGCTATTGTTCCATTGGGGTTTGCCGGCAAACATCCACCCGGAAGGTTCGGTTTTTATTCCACTGCATATGCCGACTTTTATGCGGGAAAAAGATTTTGTCGAAATCTATATGCCTTCCTATAAAAAGATGCTGCAGCAATTTGCCGCCCATGGCGCCCGTCCCAGCATGTTCTGCGAACATGATTGGATGCGTTATCTGGATATTCTTTTATCAGAAATACCAGCCGGTTCACAATTGGCCTTTGAGTATGGAGATCCTCAGACGATTAAAGATAAGTTGGGCAGGAAGTTCATCCTGACCGGCTTATTCCCCAGTTCCGCTTTAAAAACGGATACGCCTGGGCAAATCACTGACCGAGCTAAAGCATTTCTGGATATTATGCTGCCGGGCGGCGGTTATATTTTCGGTTTTGATAAGAACCCTCTGACTTTAAAAGAAGTGAATCTTGAAACCCTGGCTGCGCTAGTAGAAACCATGCGGGATTATGGCAGCTTTGAAAATGCTGGTCAGAGTTTCGGGACACCCCTCAATACAGAAGGTTTCAAGCCTGATGAAAGTCTGGTGCCAAAGCCCAAGTCTCAGTACTTATTTAATTGGGAATCTTTTAAAGAAAAATATCCCTTAACCCCAGATTTTGCAAGATCAAATTTTGAGTACTTCAGCAAAGAAGCCTTTGATTTTTATATGAATTTGCTGATCTGAGACGATAGTTTCAGGTTTATTCACCAACAAAGTTCGTTAAAATAATAAAATCAGCTGGATTGCTTTAAAAACAAACTGATTATTTTTTAAAAGATAAAAACAGCGCAAATAGTATCATGGCCAGAAAAAATATTGCAAATATGAATAATTAAAGGAAACTGGTCGAAATTGACAGAGCTTTTAATGCGGTGTAGAATGATTTAAAAGACAGAGACGTCACAAAGGTGGCGTCTTTTTGTATGCTAAAAAATGTGGAAAATAAAAGAAAAGGTCAATGGTGACAGGCAATTCCCTATAGCCATTGGATTTTTTATGAACAAAATTTTTTTCAAGCAGGAAGTTGTAGCTGCTCAAGTCTTATAGTGACATGTTTCTAAGTAGAAGATTTGCAGACTCAAGAAGAAAAATACTGGCAGCAATAAGGAGTAAGGTGACAAATGAAGGAAAATCGAAAATTAGGCATATTAGCCATTATGGGAGTGGTTCTGATATCGGGGGTGGCTTATATTTCAAAGGATATTATCGTCGATTATCTCAATCCCATTGTTGTAGTGGCCTTGCAGCTCATAATAATGGCCGCTTTATTGACGGTTTATAATCTGGCAAGAAAAAATAGTTTTACCATCAATAAAAAAGATATCCTGATGATCGTATTATCAGGTCTATTTGGGACGACCTTTTTTAATCTCTTCAGTGTCATGAGCATTTCTTATATTGGCGGGACTGTTTCTTCCCTGTTGTTTGGGCTGGCAGCGGTCTTTTCTTTGATCATCGAGTTTGTTTTTTATAAACGTAGACGGACAAGTTTGAGTATTTTGAGTGTTGCCCTTTCGCTGGTGGGAGTTTATATTCTGATGGGCTTAAATCCAGCCGACTTACTGGGAACCAATCTTATGGGCTATTTTCTGAGCCTCTTAAGTATTATTGCCTGGGTCTTATTCTGCTTTTTTTCTGATCGGGTCTCTGATGCTTATGAAAAAACAGTCGTACTAAATTTTCAGGCGTTGATAGGCGTTCTGACCACGATGCCCTTTCTGTTTGTTTATCCGGTATCGGTTTCCCAGTTAGTCAATCCGGTTGTGATCATCAATATGCTAGTGCTGGGGGTGCTGAACGCTACAGTGGCCTACTTTCTTTGTATTTATGCTGTTCAACATATCGGGTTGACCTTTTCAAATCTTCTGATGAATTTTTTTCCCGTTGTGACCGTGATTGTCACTTTCCTGATTTATGGAACGATGCCAAGCATGAACCAGTTGATTGGTGGCCTGATCATTCTGATTTCGGTTCTTATTTTAAATCGAGACCAAAAGAATTTGATGCAACTGAAAGCGATTGAGACCTGAATTTCTAGTGCTGTAAATTTTTAAAAAGCCTTTTAAGGAAGGGGATTTTTAAATTTCCCCCTCACTTAAAAGGCTTTTTGTATTAGTGAAAAAGAACGTAAATTCATAGTCGACATTTTTTATAAGTTCAGATTGCAAGGTTTCGTATGGTCAAAAATCCTAGTTGCTAGGCAAAATTCGTGGTACAATTGAAGAAATTAAATGAAAAAGAGGGGAAAATGAATCAGCGGGAACGACAGAGACTAGAAACTAGAAGACGAATATATGAGTGTGCCATCAAATTATTTGAAGAAAAATCTTATGACATGGTTCGGGTTTCAGATATCGTTAAGGCGGCAAATGTTTCGATTGGTGCTTTTTATCATCATTTTCCTTCAAAGGAAAATCTGATTGATGAAGGCTATCGGAGTTTTGATGAAATGCTAGAGGATACTTTTAGTCAAAAGGCTCCGGCACCTGGCTTTTCGACCATCCTTTTTTTAACCGGCGAGCAGTTGCAGGAAGTGGTAAACAAGGGTGTTGAGGTAGCCGGTATTTTTTTTAAAAACCAAATCGGAATAGCTAATGAGTATATTTTTGATAAAAACCGTTTTTTTTACCGAAAGCTTGTGGAACATGTTGCCTTATGTAATCATACAGATAATTCTGATTATGAAATTGTAGAAAGTATTTTACGAGCGAGCCGAGGAACCATTTACGACTGGTGTCTGCATAATGGCAGTTATGATCTGCTGGAAATAGGCCAGCAGGATGTGCGGATTCAACTTGAACACTTTAAAATATTATGAAATAAGTAGAAGGCATTTAAAACGATAAACCGTCGTTTTAAATGCCTTTATTTATGGAACGAAATTGAGCGTAATTTCTTTTACAAATGGTATTGACAATGTTTTCAGGCAGATCTATAATAAAAACAAATACTTTACCGAACATGTTCGGTGAAATAAAAGGAGAACCTGAATGAAATATGAACATTTGTTTTCACCAATCAAAATTGGAAGCTGCGAAATCAAGAACCGAATTGCCATGATGCCAATGGGTGTGTTTTCACAACGGCTGATGAATCCGGATGGAAGTTACAGCAAGGACGGTGCGGATTATTATATTGAGCGCGCTAAAGGTGGTGCGGGATTGATTATAACCGGCCTGGTTCCCATGGTCAGTTGGCTGGGTCTAGCACACATCAATAAAGATCCGGAAAACTACATTAAGAGGCAGAAATATCTGGTAGATGGAATTCACGAGCAGGGAGCCAAGGTGTTTATTCAGATTACGGCTATTTCTGGACGATCCAGCGTTCACCCGGGTGATCCGGCACCAAGTGCACTGCCGACGGTCTGGGATCCAACCAAAAAGAGTCGAGAGATGTCGGTTGAGGAAATTCACGATTATGTAAAGGCTTTTGCAGATGGTGCGGCTGTTGCTAAAGCGGCAGGGATTGATGGTGTAGAAATTCATGCGGTTCATGAAGGTTATTTAATCGATCAGTTTACCATTGCCAGCATGAATAAACGAAAAGACGAATATGGCGGAAGTCTGGAAAACAGATTGCGTTTTCCTGTTGAAATTGTTAAAGCTATTAAGGAAAAATGTGGGCAGGATTTCCCGGTTTCTGTTCGCTACAGTGTCCGCAGTTACATCAAGGCTTTTAATCGCGGAGCATTACCGGGTGAAGCGTTCGACGAGTTTGGCCGGGATTTGGAGGAAAGTCTAAAGGTTGCTAAAATGTTGGAAGAAGCTGGTTACGACATGCTTAACTGTGACAATGGCACCTATGATTCATGGTATTGGCCGCATCCCCCGGTTTACATGCCAAAAGCATGCAATCTGGATGACGTAGCAGAGATTGCCAAAGTGGTTAACATTCCGGTTATTTGTGCCGGTAAGTTTGATGATCCTGGTTTAGCCGAAGCAGCAATAGCGGATGGCCGAATTGATATGATGGGTATGGGTAGACCTTTACTGGCTGATCCGTTTTTACCAAACAAGGTAAAAGAGGGCCATGAAGATGATATTCGGCCTTGTATTGGTTGTCATGTTGGCTGCCTAAGCCGAATTTTCACACCACCATTCAAGGATATTTCCTGCGCCCTGAATCCCGCATGTGGTCGTGAAAAAACATATGCAATTAAACCGGCTGAGATAAAGAAGAAAATTGCAGTGGTTGGTGGTGGCATTGCCGGAATGGAAGCAGCTAGAGTGTGTGCACTACGCGGTCATGATGTGGATATTTTTGAAAAATCAGACGAATTGGGAGGTGTCTTTATTGCAGCGGCGGCTTTTGATTTCAAAGAAGATGATAAACGACTGCTGACCTGGTATCGTAAGCAAATTGCAGATCTGGACATCAATGTGAAATTGAATACGATATTTACAGATGCGGATGCAGCTGCTTATGATGAAGTGATGGTAGCAACCGGGGCGACAGAATGCCGTCTTGATATTCCCGGTTTTGACGCTCCCTCAGTGACCTATGCGATCGATACGCTCTTAAATCAGACCATTCTTGATAAAAATGTGGCCATCGTTGGTGGTGGTCTGACAGGCTGCGAAATTGCTTACGCATTAGCAAAAAAAGGCTGTCGGGTGACAATTCTTGAAAAAGAGGATGTCATTCTGAATGTGGCTGGACTCAATGCTTCCAATTACAACATGTTAATGGATATTTTGGACTATTATAATATAACGGTGCTGAAAAACACCAATATTTTGAAGTATGATGAAGGCAAAATTATAGCTGAGCAGTGCATCAAGAATTATCCGAATTCAGCCGGCCGGGCTTTTGCAGTCGCGTTACCTGGGACTGTGAAAATGCCGCTTGAAATTCCCGCTGACCATATTGTGGTTTCGGTTGGTTATAAGAGTGATCAGACTCTATTCGAAACGATTAAAAATGATCACACACATCTAATTGGGGATGCAGTCCGCCCTGAAAATCTTTTAGGTGCGATTTGGCAGGCTTATGAAGCGGCTATGACTGTTTAAATTAATATAGTAGTAGAACTCAAAGTCAGCCTGAGGGGCTGGCTTTTTTGATGCTCATAAAGAAGGTGTGTTTTACAAAAAAAGATATCAAATGTCTTGTAGAAGGTAGTTGATGAAAACCTTTATTTGTTATGATTTAAGTATTAATTGAAAACGATTGTTTTTTTAAAGTAGCTGACATATTTAATGACAAACGATTGTAAGAATGATATTGTATTTGAGGGATAAAATGGGCGATATGTATATGGAACTCATTAAATTTAAGAGGCTGGCATCGTTAAAGTGTGGAAATTTGGTCAGTTACCTAAAGATACAAAAATTATTTTTGATTGGGAGAAGCTGAAATAATTTTTTAGAATCTCAAATATGAATAAGGAAGGGTTAAAAATATGTTGGATTTAAAAAAATTAACACAGGTTTTGGGAGAACTGGAAGAAGATGAAGTAATGGATCTTCTTAATGATTTTATGTTGACAAATCCATCTGAAGAAGAAGCGTTGGAAGCAGTTGCGGCCTGTCAGGCGGGGATGTCGATTGTCGGGGAACAGTTTGAACAGGGCGAATACTTTGTTGGGGATCTGATCTTTGCTGGGGAGCTATTAACCGAGGCCATTATTGTTTTGAAACCAGCGCTGGGTAATAACAGTCAAGGAAGTTCTGGGAAAATTCTGCTGGGAACAGTTCATGGCGATTTGCATGATATCGGTAAAAATATCTTCAAAAGTATGTCGGAAGCTGCTGGCTTTGAAGTAATCGATTTGGGGATTGATGTTGCACCTGATGAGTTTGTAGTCAAAGCAAAGGAATCGAATCCTCAGATTATTGGAATGAGCGGCGTTTTAACCCTGGCACTGGATTCAATGAAGGAAACGGCAGAAGCTTTGAAAGCCGCGGGAATTCCATCAAAAATTATTATTGGCGGCAACCCGGTAACGAAAGAAGCCAGCGAATTTATTGGTGCCGATGCCTTTACGACCAATGCGGCCGAAGGCGTTAAAATTTGCCAGGGCTGGATTTAGACATTAAAATGTGTTGAAAATGATATAGATTTTCAGACGGGAGAAAAGATGATTATAATTGGAGAAAAAATAAACGGAACGATACCAGTGGTAAAAGAAGCCATCGAAAAACGGGATGCGGCCTTTATTGCTGATCGGGCGGTAAAACAGGCGGATGCTGGGGCAGACTTTATCGATGTTTGCGCCAGTACAGCACCGGAACAGGAAATAGAAACTTTAAAATGGCTGATAGAAGTGGTGCAAGATGCGACGGAAACCCCTTTATCCATTGACAGTCCAAATCCACGGGCAATTGAAGCAGTCTTTCAATACGCAAAAAAACCGGGAATTCTTAACTCGATTTCGGAAGAGGGCGAAAAATGTGAAATTCTTTTGCCTCTGATGCAAGGGAATACTTGGGAAGTTGTCGGTCTTACTTGCGACAATAAGGGGATTCCTGATAATCTGGAAACCAAGATTGATATTACAAAAAGCATGGTGGAAAAGGCAGATAAGCTGGGCATTAGCCCGGATCGCATGCATATCGATCCTTGCGTCATGGCCTTGTCAACCCAAAATTCAGCCATGCTTGATTTCGCCGCTGAAATCAGAGCCATTAAAGAACTGTATCCGACGATTCACGTCACCGGAGCAATCAGCAATATTTCTTTTGGATTGCCGGTACGGCCGCTATTAAATAAAACCGCTATGGCCTTTGCCATTGAAGCGGGCATGGATTCGGCGGTTATGGACCCTTTAAATAGGGCCATGATGGAAACTATTTTTGCCACCTATGCCCTGATGGGACAGGATAAGCACTGTCGCAAATACAGTAAGGCATATCGATCGGGTTTAATTGGGGCGAAAAAAAAATAATAAACTAAATAAAAAACCGATCAATCGGGATCAGTTTTTTATTTGCCGGGCACCAATTTTCCGTGCAGATCAATATTTTCCCCGGCAATATAATAGACGCTCTGGCCGAAGGTGGTTTCATCTTTCATCATATAGTTGAGGGTGATACAAAGCATTGGGGTATTTTCGTCAGCCAACAGCTTTTCTTGAATTATATGTCCTGGCGGATCCATTGTGATTTCAATTTGCTTTTTAATATCAAAGCTCTGGATAATCCGCATAAACATATCCAGTTGCTGATCTATATGCTGATCAATTTTTTTCATATCAGGGTAACCATTAATAAAAACGGTTAGAATGTGATAGCAGATAGGAATATGAGAAGCATAAAGTATTTCTTTGTATTGAATGGCTTTTTGTTCGCGGCGGCTACCCTTGATTCGGCTTAATGTAAGGATGACATCATCGATAGTATGGTCAGTAATTTCTTCGTTAATTGAGTGGTTATAAGAGAACCTGATTTGAAAAGATGAGTGTTCTCTTTTTTTGACAAAGGTTCCCACCCGCTCAAGGGATTCCAGATAGCCTCTTGAAACCAAACTGGCAATGCTTTTGCGAACCGTGACAGCACTTGTATTGTAAATTTGTGCCAGCTCATTGTTGGTGGGCAGTTTTTCGCCGGCGTTTAAAGTCTGATTCTGAATTTTTGCCAGTAGATCGTTGATAATAATATCCTGAATTCGTGTTGCCATGGTTTGCTCCTTAAGTTAATATCGATTGGCCGGTTAAGCGGCAATAGTCTGGGCGGATAAATAATTTGCGCATGCCTAGCGGCTGATCATCATCGATCACTTTTTCGGTGATTAAAAGCAGTGGAGAGTCAGCTGGAATGGATAATTTTTCACAAACGCCTTTAGAGCCGTTTATGGCCTCAATATTGACAGATTCGCTGTAGTCCAGCAGGGCGTTTTTAAGTTGGATGACATCGCCAAAATCAGAATAGGTAAAATCATCTTCCCACAGGGTAATCCCTGCAACGTAGGGAATGATTTGAACATCGTAGGCAACAGGATTATCGCGATAATAAAGCAGCCAGTTGATCTGAATGATGCGGGATTCGGGGGCAACACGCAAATGATAAACCTGGTCAATATTAGGTTTGATAATATCTGAACCCAATAAACTGACTCGGTCGTAACCGTTCTTAAGAACATCTTCAGGCTTTAGCGAGAAGATAAAGCGATCGTTTTTTTGTGACAGCACGAAATTGCCTTTACCCGGAACAGGATAAACATAGCCCTCTTCAATTAAGCGCGCCAGGGCATTGCGGATTGTGATGCGGCTGACCCCGTATTCAAGGGCCAGAGTATTTTCCGGTGGCAGACTGGAATCGGGGGCATAAATGCCCTTTTGGATTTTACTTTTGAGTGTTTCGCTGATCTGATCATACTTATAAGCCATTATTTTTCCACCCAGGATTTACAGAGTTTGACCCCTTCATAGACATCTTTTGTAAAAGCGTCAGCACCCACAGCATTTACCGCTTCATTATGGGTTGAGAGGCCACCAACAATGATTTTCACCTGCTGGCGAAGGTGTGCTTCTGTCAGCATATCATGGGTCTCCTTGATATATTTAAGACCGTTGGTCATAATTGAGCTAATAGCGATAATATCAGGCTTTAAAGCGATGGTTTTTTCTAGAATAGTAGCCGGGGTGACATCAATGCCCAGATCGATGACTTCAAAGCCATTCATTAGGGCAGCGCTTTTAAAGATGGATTTGCCGATGTCGTGGAGATCGCTTTCGATAGTACAAAGAAGGATTTTCCCGATGGTGTTATGATTGGGTCTGTCGTTTTTAATATTTAAGCTGGGCAGTTTTAAGACTTCTTCAAAAATAATGCCAGCCATCATTAAATCGGTGACACCATATTGATCGGTTTCGTAGTTTTTACCGACCTGATTTAGACCCTGTTGAATGGATTCAATAATTTGACTAGTACTGTAGCCTTCTTTAGCGGCGTAATTAACGAACTTGATGACTTTTCGTTCATCCAGACTGGTGACTGCTTGGACAATTGATTCTAACATAGATAACCTCCCATATAGTTTATTCTGCAAGATAACGGTCTAAAAGCTTTAACTGATCAGGTTCATACTTGGGCGGGTGATAATGTGTCAGACGATCATCGATGACACCTTGGGTCTGAGCCATCATTTTTGTTGCGTCATCAGAATAGGGCCAGAGCTTATAAAACTTTCTGATCAGTTTCAGGTTTGTCATGCTAATATAGTTGCCATCACAGCCTGAGCGTTCAATTTCATCCATCATCAGTGAGACGTCATTAATATCAAAGCCTTTCAGATAAGTGGAAAGAATTTCATAGAGCGCTTCATCTAAAATATACTTCTGATAATTGAGTGTCTGCAGAGATTCTTCCATACCGAACAGGTGCATAATGCAATCAATATCGGAAAACAAACATGAAAAAAGATTGATGCTACTTTCCAGCCCGCTGCGATAATTAAGGGTATCAGAATCAGAAAAGACACCGCCGGATCGAACCGGCAGATGATAATACTTACCCATATCGGCGGCAGCCATGGTAAAGAGACCGGTAGCGGGATGGCCGCAGGCGATATTGGCATGAATAGGATCAGTGCCAAAAAGCGGGAAGCCAAAGATGACCGGCAGTCCAGGCTGAATCAGTTGGGCCAGGGTAATGCCGGAAATGACACCAGCGTTGTTGATCAGAAAATTTGCGGCCAGAGTAGGCGGCGCTGTCAGTCCGCCCAGACCACTACCGCAGGCGATCATCAGCGGCTGGTTTTGACTGGCGTGAACAGCAATTACATCACCAGTACTTTTGCCCATAATTAAGGGCGAAGAGATATTAACATTTCCCAGACTATGGTACTGATCTTTTAAACCAAAGAAATCCTTGGTGAACTGCAGGCTTTCGGCAGCGGTCTGGCCACTTTGGGTAATGGAAAAAGCGGGTTTATCAGAATAACGCAGGGTAGTTGCCAGTTTATAGCGTTCACGGATGTTAATTGGAATATCTGCGGGTTCAACAATGTAAGGATTGGCCATATTAAGACGAGGATTTAGATGATTAAGTTTTGAAAAAAGAATAAAATCAGCTGCACTTGCAGGCTTTTTCTCACCGTTTTTTCGAATATAGTTAGCGCCATAGGGAGGCATGGTACAGGTCGCTCCTTTGCCGATGGAAAACTGATGACGTCCATTATCCATTATAAATGAATGGGGGACGGTTTTTAAGGCGTCTTCAATAAGAAATTCCGGGATGAAAATTTTTTTTCCGGAGGCTTTAGCCCCGTGTTTAATAAAGACCTCACGGGCTTTTTCTGAGTGAACCACCACACCGGTTTTTTGTAGTAGCGTCACAGTAGAGTCGTGAATCAGTTTTTGTTCTTTGATTGACATAAAGGAATATCGTAAGCGCATAAAAACTCCTCAAAAAAATCTGTTACTATAGTGTAACAGATTTTTTTGAAAACATGAAGAAATACTTGTATTATCCTAAAATTTTTCATCCTCTGGCAGATAACGATTAAGAATTTCCTGTTGTTTTTTGGTCAAGTCTGGGGCTTGATAGTTATCAATTCGATCAGCGACGATTTTTGAAGCACGATCACGGATATCACCGATCTTATCAAAAATTGGCTGCTGATCACCAGCCTGACGGTTGAAAAGCTGAGTTAAATAATGCTCTTCGCGGTATTCTTTTGGCGTACGGCCACTGAGGTAGTTGCCTAAAGGTCCGGCCTTTTTAATGTCGTTAAAGACTTTTTCTGCCTTTTCACTGTTGATATCAATGCCCCGGTTGAGACGCATCAGAAGGCGATTGACTTCTTCATCCATGACAAATTTTTCGTAGCTGCCCACGGCGTAAGACTGCAGGATACCCGCATTGTTTAATACAAAATCAGATTTTCCCAGATAGCTTGTCATTAAAATCATAAAGCTTTCTGCACCGGCCTGATAGTCGGGTTTTAATGAATCGGTACCGGCGATTCCGGTTCGTACTGGCAGCTGATAATAACGGGCCAGCGCCAGTGAAGACATCTGGATTAACTGGGCTTCTGGTGCACCAATGGCTAGCGCCATAGATTTCATATCGGTTGGGCTGGAAACTGTTCCGTAAATAACCGGTACACCAGGGTTAATCAGCTGGGTTAAAACAATACCAGCCAGAACGGTGGCGTTATTCTGAATAACTGTTCCCAGCAGAGCTGCCGGAGCTGTCATGTTGGTCATGGAACAGGTGATGATGGTGACAGGCTGACCTTCTTCAACCAGACCCATAATATTATCCAGTACCTCATAGGAATAACCTAGTGGTGACAAAGCACAGGCGTTGGTCAAAAGAACCGGTCTATCCCAGATATCATAAAATTCTTTGTATAGGACAGCAATGTCTTTGGCGGCCTGTTTAAGGGTTTTACCACGGGTATTCATACTGTTGGCGACATTACCATAGGTTGGTTTGTCAGAATATTTTAAACACATAGCAACCTGAGGCAGGTAGAAATCATCCAGACTTTTATCCAGATCCGGCACATCGAAGGCGGAATTGTTGACGAAATCAGTAACATCACTGGAATGCATCAACTTGATAAATTTAACGCTGTCGTCCTTATGAGCAACCCGATAAGTATCATCTTCGAATAAAAACTTTGGCGGACCATAGCAGCCGACTGTTTTGGGTTTGAAACGCTCGCCAATATGGGTTTCGCCCGAGTTAGTGGTGACGGTGAACATTTTCGGGGCAGTGGCTAAGGCTTTGTTAAGAAGTTCTTCATTGATTTTTACGATTGAACCTTCAACGGTGGCACCGTGTTTTTTGAAAATTTCAAGGGCTTCTTCACATTTGAATGAAACACCCACATCGCTTAATACTTTTAAAGAATACTCATGAAGCAGTTCCACGTCACGAGTTGAGACATAATTTTCATAGAATCGTCTGTTGAAATACATAATAAAACCTCCGTTTTTAAAAATAAGACATGTATTTTGCAAAAACAATGTATCATGATTGAAATCGAATGTCAAGATTAAAATTCGTAAATTATTTTAAAAAAGCACTAGAAAAACGCTATATATGGATAGAAAAAATCAAAAAAATAAAGTTCTTGACAAAATTACTAGATCTTGTTATTCTTTTCTCGAGAAAGTACATGTATTTTGCAAACGAATAACAAGCGGAGGATTCTATGAAAAAATTTAATTTCAGAAGCGCTATGGTGTTTCTGATCCTCAGTGCTACTGTGGCGCTGGCCTATCAGTTGCCCTTCTTACGATTTACTTTTTATGATCAGTTTGCAGCGGCCTACCAACTATCAAATACGCAAATCGGGTTGTTGGCATCGGCGCTGAGTTTAACGTATACCATTTGTTACCCAATTGGTGGATGGATGGCTGATCGTTTTTCCATGCGTTCGATGATATCGGTAACTCTGGCAGCTTATGCCGTTTTGACCTTTGCCTTTGCAATGACTACAAATTTTGCGGTCTTAATGGTAATCCATGTGCTTTACGGATTTTTCGGGATTGCCACCCTCTGGTCAGCCTATTTGAAGGGAATCAGGAATCTGGCCAGCAAGGATAATCAGAGTAAAATGTTTGGCGGTAGTGAGGCTTTGCGCGGTGTCATTCAAACCTTAATGGGATTTGCCTTTTTAGCCATCGTTGGTTTGGCCGCAACAGAGGCCGCTGGGATGAAGGTACTGTTTATTTTTGGTTCGATTGTCTGTGCGATTTTCTTTGTTTTGGCTCTTTTCTTCCTACCCAAAACGGACATTAAAAATGAAGAAAACGCGCAAGTCAGTGCGGTTAAGTATAGTGTCATGGATGTACTGAAAAACAAAGGGGTTTGGGTTTGCATCCTGGTAATTATGTTTGCCTATATAACCTGGGCGATGGGAAATGCTTATATGACTACCTATACGGTTCAAGTGCTAAACATTTCGACGACCACAGCCAGTGCGATTGGAATTGTCAGATCCTATATCATCGTTCTGGTGGCAGGAGTTTTCGGTGGGATTTTTATGGATAAATTTTCATTTAAAGGAAAAGGCTTTGCGATTGTTTTCGTGGCCATTATCGCAGCCCTAATTGGCCTGTTGACGTCTGCGAAAATTGTTGCTTTTAGTATTTTTCTAACGCTGGTGATTGCCTTCCTGGCCAATATTTTAAAATCCACTTATTGGTCAATTATGGATCAGGCTGGCATTCCGGTTGGCATGACGGGTCTGGCGACGGGGCTTATCTCTTTTATCGCCTTCATTCCCGATGTTTTGTACGGCCCGATTTGTGGAAAATGGTTGGATGATGCTGCTACTGCCGGGGATGTGTCAGTTGGATTCAATAAGATTTTTATTCTGTTGATTGTCTGTGGTGTCTTAGGGATTCTTTCTTCACTCTTGTTAATCAGACAGACCAAAGAAGTAAATGGTATGGCTGCTGAAAATGATGCCATGCCGATTCCGGATAAGCAGTAGACCACAACATTTGATTTTAAACGATTTGATGAGGGTATTTAGTCACTTTACAAACAGGAGGTAGAGCAGTGGTATTAGTTGTTTCAATCGTAATGGTCATTGGTTTCATCATTATTGGTATCAGCTCGCCTCTACTGCTGGAGAATTTTTCAAATACAGCATTTGCCTGGATTTCGGAATACTTTGGTTGGTTGTATCTGGTTGTAGTATTAGTAATCCTCTTCTTCGGATTCTTTATAGCCATTAGTCCATACGGAAAAATTAAATTGGGTAAGGATGATGATCAACCGGAATATTCTACTTTTTCATGGATCTCGATGTTATTTTGTGCGGGAATGGGGATTGGATTGGTTTTTTGGAGTGTGGCCGAACCAGCCAGTCACTTTTTAAATCCGCCGCTAGGGCTTGACCCGATGACAGAGGAGGCGGCTAATGCGGCCATTCAGTTTACATTCTTACATTGGGGGCTACATCCCTGGGGAATCTATGCCTTGGTTGGTCTTACTCTGGCCTATTCAATTTATCGAAGAAATCGCCCCTGTTTAATCAGTTCGATTTTTCAGCCACTAATGAAAGCGCAACGGTCAGATCTGATAAAAAACATTATTGACATATTGGCCCTACTTTTAACGGCAATAGGCGTGGCAACGTCTTTGGGATTAGGGACATTGCAGGTAGCGGCTGGTTTAAGCGGTTATTTTGGAATTTCAAATTCATTGACATTTCAAATTTTGATTATCGTAATTATTACGATCCTTTTCTTAATCGATGCCATTTCCGGTCTTGATAAGGGTATTAAGATGATCAGTAATTTCAATATTATTGTGGCTCTGATACTGATCGCGTTCCTGATTATTCTGGGACCGGCCAGTACGATTATTAAGATCTTTTTTACTGGTATTGGTAACTATATCGGAAATTTCATACAGGTTTCTTTTAATCTGAGCCCCTTTGGAGATGATAGCTGGATTAAGTCCTGGACAGTTTTTTATTGGGCCTGGTGGATTACTTGGGCACCGTTTGTCGGAACTTTTATAGCCCGTATTTCGAAGGGGCGAACCATCAGAGAGTTTGTGATGGGGGTTTTGATTGTTCCAACCTTATTCAGTTTCCTGTGGTTTTCGGCTTTTGGTGGAACCATGCTTGATTTTGAGGTCAATCAGAATATCAGAGTAGCAGCAGATGTTGTAAAGGATATTAATTCCGGTTTGTTTACCTTTTATTTACATCTGCCGGCTTCCGGGATTATTTCAATTTTAACGATGATTTTAATCATCACCTTTTTTGTCACTTCGGCAGATTCGGCAACTTTTGTGATTTCAATGTTCTCGAGGAAGGGTAACTTAAATCCGGATAACAAAATTAAAGTGATCTGGGGCGTCTTCTTAGGACTGATTGCAATTGTATTGCTGATGAGTGGCGGACTAAACGCAGTGCAGGGGATTTCGATCGTTGTCTCGTTCCCTTTTCTGTTTATCTTGGCGGCGTCAATGGTCGCATTTATTAAAGATTTAAAAAAAGAAAAGAAGCGTTAGCTTTTGATGGATAATAACAGGAAAAGACTGTTAATTATAAAAAAATTGGTGATTGTAAATATTTTACTGCAATGACCAGAAAATAAAAGGAGAAAAACGATGTTAGATTTAAAATTATTAACAACAGCTATGGGAGAATTGGAAGAAGATCAGGTACTGGATCTATTAAAGGATTTCGTGGCAGGCAGCCCATCTGAAGCGGACGCTTTAGAAGCAGTTGCAGCTTGTCAGGCAGGTATGGCTATTGTAGGCGAATCTTTTGAAGCTGGAGATTATTTTGTGGGTGATCTTATTTTTGCCGGCGAGCTATTGACTGAAGCGATAAGTGTGCTGAAGCCAGCTTTAGGCAGTGGTGGATCTACGGTAGCAGGAACGATTCTACTTGGAACGGTTCATGGTGACCTTCATGATATTGGCAAAAATATTTTTAAAAGTATGTCGGAAGCTGCTGGTTTTGAAGTGGTTGATTTGGGGATTGATGTTGAAATCTCTGATTTTGTTGATAAAGCCAAAGAAATTAATCCTCAGGTGATCGGAATGAGCGGTGTTTTGACACTGGCGATCGATTCCATGAAAGAAACGGCAGAAGCTTTAAAAGCGGCAGGCGTTCCAGCGAAAATTATTATCGGTGGAAATCCTGTGACCAAAGCAGTTTGTGATGAGGTTGGAGCGGACGCATATACCACCAATGCCGCTGAAGGCGTAAAAATCTGCCAGGGTTGGGTGTCTTAGTCAATAGTAAGTAAAAAATGATAGTGCGGAGTAAACAGGAATGTTTACTCTGCCTGTTTTAAGGAGATAGAAATGATTATAATTGGAGAAAAAATAAACGGAACCATTCCGGTGGTTAAAGAAGCTATTGAGAAACGGGACGCGGCTTTTATTGCTGACCGGGCGATTAAACAGGCGGAAGCTGGGGCAGCTTTTATCGATGTTTGCGCCAGTACGGCACCGGAACAGGAAGTAGAGACTTTAAAATGGCTGATAGAGGTCGTTCAGGATGCAACTGAAACGCCACTTTCCATTGACAGCCCCAACCCGCGAGCAATTGAAGCGGTTTTTAAATACGCAAAAAAACCGGGAATGATTAACTCAATTTCGGAAGAGGGCGATAAGTGTGAAGTGCTTTTACCCCTGATGCAGGGCAATACCTGGGAGGTTGTGGGTCTGACCTGTGACAATAATGGCATTCCCGATAATCTGGAAACTAAACTTGCCATTACCAAAAGCATGGTGGAAAAAGCTGACAAGCTGGGTATTGCGCCGGATCGTATCCATATTGATCCCTGCGTCATGGCCTTGTCGACCCAGAATTCAGCCATGCTTGATTTCGCCGCTGAAATCAGAGCCATTAAAGAACTGTATCCGACGATTCACGTCACCGGAGCAATCAGCAATATTTCTTTTGGATTGCCGGTACGGCCGTTATTAAATAAAACCGCTATGGCCTTTGCCATTGAAGCGGGCATGGATTCGGCGGTTATGGATCCTTTAAATCGCGCCATGATGGAAACCATTTTTGCCACCTATGCCCTGATGGGACAGGATAAGCACTGTCGCAAATACAGCAAGGCTTATCGATCGGGACAAATCGGAACCGTTAAATAAAGAAAATAGAAAGAACTGAGAGATGCAGCCTGAGATATCAGGCTGTTTAAGTTGTTTTGGCATAAGCTAACCGGCAGGCTTGAACCACTGATTATGTTTGAAAGGAATGATGAAAAATGAAAAGGGTGATGATTGGCTGTAATGTTTTAAGAAAAGAAGCTGAAGCGTTGCTGGATTGTTCCGATATTGAGTGTCGTTGGATTCAAGAAGCTCTCCATAATACACCGGAACTTTTGCATATTGAAATACAAAAGGCAATTGATCTGGAAAATGATGCTGATATTATTTATCTCAACTATGGATTGTGCGGAAAAGCCTTGGTCGGGATTGAAGCCAGGACATGTTCGCTGGTGATTCCCCGAATAGATGATTGCATTGCCATGATTCTGGCCGATCGGACAGATTTGTCTGACTTGCGCCGTTCATCTTATTTTGTTTCCCAGGGCTGGCTGTGGGGTGAGGAGGGCATTGGCTACGAACATGATCGGATTAAAGAAAAATATGGCGAGAAACGTGCGTTGAGAATTGCTCGAGCTATGTTTAAAAATTATTCATATCTGCTGTTTATTAAAACTGGAGTGGAAACTCAGGCTGATCGCAACAAATGTCAGGCTATGGCAGAAAAACTGGGTTTGGTGGTAAATGAAGCAACTGGTAATATTCGGTTGCTTGAGGATATGCTAAAAGGTCAGGAAGATCAGCGTTTTATTGTTTTAAAGGCTGGTGAAAAAGTATCTGAAGATATGTTTTGAAAATTATTTCAGACACATGGTGTTAGAGTGAAAAGAAGTTCAAATTAAAAGTTTTTAATTAGAACTTCTTTTTCGCCCTTAATTGTTAATACTTGTCGCCCACAACATCATCAAGGTGAATAACAAGGGGTTCATTTTTATCGGCTACGGCAGTTTCGTCAATCGGCTTAATAACTTCCAGTTTTACAGGCGTTTTCTCAGCCTGAGGGGATGGTGTTTTCATGCCCCGTCCAATCTTATCCTTCTGTTTGATTTTGAAGGAGGCAATCATTTCTTTTAAAAGCTGGGCCTGGCTGGAAAGCTCCTGGCTGGAGGCGGCGCTTTCCTCGGCAGTGGCGGAGTTAGTCTGAACAACGCTGGCCACCGCATCAATGCCTTGCGTGATCTGGGTAATCTCGGCCGCCTGATCGTTTGAAGCTTTGGCAATTTTATCAACAAGTGTGGTGACTTTTTCAATCTGTTCTAAAATATCTTTCAAACTCTGAGCAGTTTCATCAGCAATTTTTGTTCCGTTTGCCACCTTTTCGATGGAACCGCCGATTAGGCCATCGGTTTCACGGGCAGCCTCAGCACTTCTGGCAGCCAGAGTTCTGACTTCTTCTGCGACCACGGCAAATCCTTTGCCGTGCTCACCGGCACGAGCGGCTTCAACTGCGGCGTTAAGAGCCAAAATGTTGGTCTGGAAAGCGATATCATCAATGACTTTGATTATTTTTGAAATATTATTGGAGGATTCATTGATGTCATGCATAGCAGTCATCATTTTTTCGATTTGAAGATTGCCGGTTTCTGCGTTTTTATAAACAGTCGTCGTTAAGGCATTGGCATCAGAGGCGTTTTTAGCATTCTGCCTAGTCTCAGCGGCAATTTCTTCGATTGAGGCGGAAAGTTCCTGGATGGAAGAAGCCTGCTCGGTTGTTCCCTGGGACAGCACCTGACTGCCATCGGAAATTTGACTGGCCCCGGCTTCTACTTGATCAGCCGCAATATTAATGTCGTTCATGGCTCGACTTAGGTTTGTGGAAATTTCGTTGATGGCAATTTTGATATTGACAAAATCACCATGATAGTAGGACATAATTTCCTGATCCAGATTCCCTTTACCCATGGTTTCCAGAGTTGTGGAAATCTCATCGATATAACGCTTGAGGAACTTAACAGTTTTGTTAAGGTCTTCTTTAATGCGTCCGTTATCACCCTGATAGTCACCTTCCATAAAGGTGTTGAGATGACCTTTCGAGAGTTGAGCGAGAACGGATGAAGCTTCTTCGATCGGCGCAATAATAGCGTCCAGGGTATGATTGAAGCCGCTGATCACGCGGGAAAACTCGCCCTGAAACTTTGTTTCATCACCCCGATTGGAAAGATTTCCTTCAATTGCCAATTTTGAAAGTGTATCAGTCTGATTAACCAGCCCGATTATTGATTCCATCATCTGAATCAGGCCCGGAACCAGGCGATCTTCTTCACTTAAGGAACCAATTTTAATCAGATCGTTGAGATCCTGCATATCGCCTTGGGCAATGTGGTTGGTGATTTTAACAATGGTAATCAGATTGGCCCGGAGGCTGTTGATGGATTCAGCGATCTCGGCATAAATCCCCTGATAGGAAGATTCGATTTTTTGTGAAAAATCATTTTGCCGCATCTTTCCAAGAACCAGATTACCCTCGGTTAAAGCCCCCAAACCCGCAATACAGGCGTTGATATTGTCTTTTAACTCATTAAAATCACCTTTGTAAGTAATACTGAGTCTTGGTGGAATCTGGCCGCGGCCAATCCGTTCAATGGTTTTAGAAGCGACTTTTAGCGGCTTAACATAAGCGTTGATGACAGCATTCACGCCAATTGCCATCTCTTTGAATTCGCCGGAAAAATTATCGGTATTGATCCGGTAATCCCAATGGCCATTAAGGACTTCCTGTTTGGCATCCTGCATGCTTGTACTGATCTGAGAAATTTCAGAAATGACCTGATTGAGTGAGTGAGATAAAAGATCCTGGTCAGACTTTGGAATAATTTCTGTTGAGAAATCACCCAGTGATATCTGTCTGACTGCTTGGGATTGCAGGTGGCAGTGGTTGATGATTTTTTTGAAAGCATCAGCAAGATAGCCAATTTCATCCTTAGAATCAATATTGATTGCCAGCTCAGTTTGGCCAAGGGCGATTTTATCCGCAACTTGTGTCAGTTCGACTAGAGGGTCAGTCAGTTTTTTTGAGACAAAGTAGGCTAGGCCGCTGCCGACTAAAAGGATTAGGATGCCAACTATAACAATGATTGACAAGGGCAATCCGCAGCGGTAAGAAACAATACCCATAATAAATAAAGGAATGATCAGTAGAAAAAAATTGAAGATCATAAATTTTTTTGAGAGGTTCATACCTTTTTGAAAGTCAGCTTTTAGCTGAGTAATGTGAAAATCTTGTTCGTTCATTTTTTCTCCTTAATAAATTTAAAGCATATAAATACGTTTACATGATTATTATAACGATTATTTGTTCAGGTAACCAGACTTTTTTAGGATACAATTTTGACCATCCTTATTGAAGAGACAAAGAAAATTTTTACGAAAAAATAAGTGCTAGCAAAATAGGGAAGAATATTGCAGTTGATGGGTTTTTGGGGTATCATAAAAAGTACTGAAATACAAAAGCTAAAAATAAGATTGAGAAAAATGAGGTCATGATGAAGGAAAATAATTGCGAGACTGACCAGTATCAGATTCGTTGTGAAGAATGGCGCTTAAAAGCGCTTAAGAGTGATTTTAAAGAACGCTACCAGGCTTTAAATCTGCCCGGTTACGATGAAAAAATGTTGCCGATTAAGTATTTTGGCGTTGACTATCTGATTGACAGAGCTGATGCCCGCCTTTATGAAGCCGATAATCCAGACCAAGAAATAGATTCCACGACCCAATTTGCCATCTATCATCTGTTTTACTATTCAAAAAAAGCACCGCAAAATTCCGGTCATTTTGTGCCCTTGCATGAATTAAAAGGAGCAGCTCCTTTTGCCGCCGCCTTTAAAAAAATGACCCTGGTACCTTTTGCAAAAACATTTACTGGAAGACTTGACGACTTAATCAATACGACCGAAAAACTTGGCTTTGAGCGTCTGAAAAACTCCGATGCCGGGTTTATGGCCATGGCTTTTTCCTGCATGCCACTAAAAATATTTTTCTGGGATGGGGACGATGAGCTGCCAGCCGAGGCAACGATTTTGTTTGACCAGAACGTCACTGATTATACTCATCCGGAAACGGTCATTATGATTGGCGGGGATCTGGTTAAACGGTTGATTGAGGCATCTGAGATTTAGTGAGGCAGCAGAAGTCTTAATGCTATTTAAAATTTCTGAAAAATCGATGGCATGACATTCATGATGACTTCTCTGACTGCCTGAAGACCAACTTGTATTTTGATAAAGGTCAACCTGACATGGCTTAAGAAATTGATTAAACGAGCAAAGAACTGTTAGCGGCTGTCCGAAGTTTCTCACTTCAGGCAGCCGCTTTAAACTCAGGAAGCAGGGTTTATTTCACTGGCTGTTTGGGTGTCTGGTGAATACTGCATCAGGCGGACTGTGCTGGTATCAGAACCGGATTCAATGACCACAAAAGTCATATCCTCGCCCAGCAGGTTTTCATCAATCCAGGTACCACTGTTGGCGTAAACTTTTTCACGGTCATAGCCGTCGGTAAAGGTATTGATTATTGGGACATGGGTATGACCAAAGACAACCACATCAACAGAGGGATCAACATCAAAGTATTGGGTTACAGCTTGTTCATCGGTGTAGGTAGGATCCTGGGCCTTGGCGGTGGCTTCAGCATAAGGTAGCTTTACATTAACATTGTTAAGTTCCTGAAGGGTATCCCATCGTTCTTGCACATTGGCGTATAAAACAGCACTAATACTGCCGTCAGCCTGTTGGGTCGGTAAAAGATCGGACAGGGCAAAGCTGTTATTAAAGCCATCAACATTGACATTGATCACGGGATCGTCAAAGTCAGCCTGAATGGGGAAACGCTGAATGGTTCCAGCCCAGGTTTGGTAGTAGATGTAGGCGCCAAGCTGATCGGTATTATCAGCGGCAGGTTGGGTAACCTGGGGCAGGTCTTTTTGTGCACCAGATTTTCCCTCGGCAACGGAAGTAGCGGCAACCCGGGTAAAGAAATAACCAGGCGGCAGAATAGATGGATAGTCGCCGGTGATATCTTTATTTGATAGGCTATCCGGAGCGCAGAAAGTATTATAACGGTGTCCGTGTTCGATGGCGATTTCTGAACGGGAACCGGTACGGTAGGTACCAAGACCATCTACATCGCGATCCTGATTAATGCCTGGAATCAGTTCGGCTAGAATTTCCTCAGTCAGAAGAAGATCGTGATTGCCGGGAACATAAGTAACCTTGACGCCGTCTTTTATGAGACTTTTTATGGCATCTACGACCTCTATGTTGTTTTCGGCGACTTTGCTGAAAAATTCTTTGAGATCGGCTGGTCCGGCATAGGAGGTTGGGACAAACCACTGATCGAATAAATCGCCATCGATGACTAGTTCATCCACATCACTGACAGCGATTTGATTTAAAAAGGAAACAATCGCGGCTTTATTAGTGACGGTTTCAGAAAAACTGTCATCAATTCCCAAGTGCAGATCGCTGATGACGACAATCAGAGAGGCATCACTGTTCTCAGAATCCTCAAACAGATTCAGATCATCAACCTGGGCTGATGACTGCGAACAGCCAGCTAGGGTAATAACCGGCATTAATACGAGCGGTAAAATCAGATTCATTTTCATCCATTTCATTGTAAGGGCTCCTTCTCTTTTCATATTTTAAGAATGGGAATCTGTTAATTGTGATTGGAATGATAGCATATTATAGGTGAAAAGGAAATAGGATTGGAAAAAATTTACAATTCTTACGAAAAAATACTAAATGCTGCGAATGGAAAAGCTGTTTTTAATACTGAGACGAGTTACCACACATGGTTCAAGGTTATGGCGTCGGAAAAGTCGAATTAGAAATATTCTTGATGGAATTGGTAAATTGATGGTAATAGATTTTTTTAAACTGAAATTTTGGAGAGTGATGGTATAATAAAAAAAGTCATAACAGGAGCAAAATAATGGTACATGAAACATATTCAGAAAGAAAAGATCAGATTTTAAATGCTTTAATTGATAGAAGGGGACTGCAATACCTTACAGATGTTGCTGCCAAGGTGTTTAATAATCCCATCTATATACAGGATGTCAGTGGGAAAATTTTAGCCATGAGTCAAGCGAAAGGAGACCAAAAGATTTGGGAAAAGTTGTTTCCGGAAGGTTTTTTTGCTGAAAAAAGTCTTGTTTTGAAGAGCGTAGGGGATCACAGAAGCCTGATTAAAGAGGAAAATCCTTTTATTGGACAGTTTTCACACTTGCCCGCTCAGTTTTTAGCTTGCGGTGTTCGCGATAAGGATGGTGTGGTGGCCTTTGTAACAATCGTAGAAAGAAAAGCATTTTGTGATGAAGATTCGGAATTACTAATAGTGTTTTGCAAATCGGTTTTATTTGAAATATTGTACCATGAACGAACAGCAATGCAAACGATTCCCTATTTTGGCATCCTGAAAGATATCATTGAGTCAACAGCGGGTGAGGGCGAAATAAGAGAGCGGTGTCGATCCCTGCATCTGGAAATTCCTGAATCTATGCGCTTGTTGGGCATAAAAATTGATGATCAACAAAACAACTCCCTTTCCTTGTTTTTCCTTCGGGAAACATTGTTGTCTTCGATACCATCTTGTTTTTGTATTATTTATGATGATAGTCTGATTGTGATTATTGCGGAAAAACATTATGGAAAAACACTGTTGAATAAAATTCAGTCTATTTTTTCCATGTATCAGGTTCGCATCGGCGTGAGCTCACGATTTACAGATATATTAGAAATAAAAGGCGCCTTTCAGGAGATGCAGGCGATCCAAAGCATCTTTATTAAATTGCGTTTTGAAAAGTCACTAATTTTTTATGAAGATGTGCTGCTCTATCATTTTATGGAACTGGCTTCAAAAGAATATGATCTAAATCGGTTTTGTTTACCGGTTGTGAAAAAGATAGAAGAATATGACAAACAGAATGGTACATTTTTAAAGAATAGTCTTGAAGCCTATCTTGAAGCTGGAAGAAATATTCAGAAAGCAGCTGACCGCATGTATTTGCACAAGAACACGCTTTACTACCGATTGAAGCGGGCCGAGCAAGTTTTTGATTTGGATTTGAATGATGAAAACTTTTGTTTCAATTTACAATTTTCGCTTCGGATGAAGCGGATGGTAAAACGACTATGAAATTGTTCAAAATAATATGCCAAATATTAGATAAATAGACGTATACAGACAGCCTTTTCTTAAGTAGAATTTTTCTTAAGAAGAGGCTTATTTTAATGAAATACAAAGCCTCAAAATAATGAAAATCGTGAGAGGTAAAAATGAGAAAATATCCCAATCTGGCAAGCCCCTATAAGATTAGAAATATTACATTTCGCAATCGCATCGTAACCACCCCAACAGGTTTGACTTATCCCGATGAATATTCCGGTTCACCTGATTTTAAAACGGTGCTTTTCTATGAAAAGAAAGCCCGTGGCGGCGCGGCAGGTATCACCTAAGGCGAAACGCCAGTCAATAACGTGGATGCAGTTAGACGGCCAAATGTGGATGTAATTCGACCAGATTTTTCCCGCATGATTCTTCCGGCAAAAGACTGGATTAAATATACGGATGCTATTAAGCGCCATGGTGCTGTACCTTCTATTCAATTAGCGCATGCCGGCTTGTTTGCCGAACCGTTTTTTAATCAGGAGCATGGAACCCCGATTGGACCGGTTTCTTTTGTTAAAGAAAGTGGAACTGAAGTGAAAGCCATGGATGAAGAAGATATGAAGCGAATCACAAATGATTTTGCTGAAGCTGCTTTTTGTGCAAAGGCTGCTGGCTTTCAGGAAGTGATGATTCAATGCTGTCATGGTTGGTTACTGGCACAGTTTTTATCGCCAGCCTGGAATACCAGAACTGATGAATACGGTGGTTCTATTGAAAATCGTGCCAAATTTCCACTGCAGGTTTTACAGGCTGTCAGGGAGAGAATCGGCAATGATGTAGTCATCGAAATTCGCATCAGTGGAGACGAGCATCAAACTAATGGTTGGACGGAAGAGGATTGTATCGCTTTTTGTAAAATGACAGAGGGGATTGTGGATATCATTCAAATCTCCTCAGGGGACTATCATAATTCAGAGCATTACTGTTTCACTTCGACCCTCATGCCTCATTTTATCAATGTGCCCTATGCCAAAAAGCTTAAGAATGCTGGGATTAAAACGGCTATTTGCGCGGTTGGAGCAAATGATGATCCGGCGGAAATGGAAAGACTAATCGCCGCAGGCATTCTTGATT
Source organism: Eubacteriaceae bacterium ES2 (assembly GCA_031222025.1). Lineage (GTDB taxonomy): Bacteria > Bacillota > Clostridia > Eubacteriales > Eubacteriaceae > Acetobacterium. The sequence goes on from CP130740.1 coordinate 556,297, forward strand.
TTGTAGCCATCGGAAGGGGAACCCTGGCTGACAGTGATCTGCCGAAAAAAATACTGCATAACAAAGAGCAGGAAGTTCGTCCATGTATTCGCTGCAATGACTGTATGGCAGGGCTGTATGACGGATTTTATCAATGCAATGTCAATCCGATTGCGGGACAGGAGGCCTATCTTTTAAATACGCCTGGGGTAGAAGAAAAGAAGAAGGTTTTAGTTGTAGGTGGTGGTCCGGGTGGCATGCAGGCAGCTATCACCGCTAGTGATCGGGGACATCAGGTAATCTTGGTTGACAATCAGGAAAAGCTAGGCGGTACGCTTCTATTTACTGACTATGATGCCCATAAGATGGATTTGAAAAGATATACAGATTGTCTGGTAAGGCAGACGTTAAAACGTAATATTGAAGTACGGTTAAACACTACTGCAGACAAAAACCTGCTTGATGAAGAGCAACCACAAGCGATTATCGTTGCTGCAGGGGCAAAGCCTTGTATTCCTAATATTAAGGGCGTTGACAAAGCCTACTATGCAACAACAGCTTATTATCAGCCTGAGAAGCTGGGAGACAAGATTATCCTGATTGGTGGTGGTTTAATTGGCTGTGAATTAGCACTTCATTTAACAGAATTTGGCAAGCACATTACGATTCTGGAACTGACTGATCAACTGGCTCAGGATGCCAATATCTTACATAAACCAACTTTATTTGAATATATGGATCAAAAGAAGGATCAGATTGAGAGTATCTTGAAAGTAAATACAAAAGAGATTTTGGATAATGGGATTGTCTATTTAGATGAAAACCAAGTTGAACATTTTCTGGCGGCTGATACTGTTCTCTATGCGGTTGGCAGTAAAGCCAATTCGGACATAGTAGAGGAACTTAGAGCATGGGAGGAATGGGAATCCTTTATGGCTGTTGGTGACTGCACAGGGGCCAGTATTGTCAGAAAGGCGATCCATGGCGGTTATTTTGCAGCTTTGGATATGATTTAGAAGAATAATAAGATTATAGAAAAACAGCGTAGTGGTTAAAATACTGCTACGCTTTTAATGATTTTGGGGCTCGTAATCTGGAAGCTGTTATTATTAATTGAGTTTGAAATTAAAAATCAGAGGGATCAGCAATATTTGTGGGGACTTGTTCTTAGCTGGATATAATAGCTTAAGTAAAGTTATGAATGCCGTTTTTTATAAATCTTTTAATGATGTCTAAGTCTTCATTGGATAGCTGAGGTTTTTCCCTCAGTAAAGCAAGAAGCCCATTGATAATAAAAGTAGCAAATATCTGAAAAGTTCGGTATTGATTAATATCAATATTAGAGCGGTTCATTTCCTCTTGTATTGAATTGTCGATTTTTTCTTTGAAATATCTGCTATTAATATTGAGGCTGATGATGTTATCGATATGGGTAGCTAATAATGTTTGATAAAAATTCTCTATAAAGGCATCAGGATCATTGAATAAACTATTGAAATTCTCCAGATGACTAATAATATAGTCAATGGTTTCTTTTTCAAGGGACTCAATCAAATCGTCAATATTATCATAGTGGCCATAAAAGGTTGTTTTATTGATTTCTGCCCTTTCTGCCAGTTCGCGAACAGTTATTTTTTTTATTTCTTTTTCCTGAGCTAGCTGGTGGAATGTTTTTTTTATAGCTCTTTCTGTTTTGATGCTTCTTAAATCATTTTTATTCATTATGGATCCTTTTTAATAAACTAAAAACTGCAAAAATGTCGTTTAAACTATTTTTATTAGATAAACTGCTGATTGTTCTGCTAATTTGTTTCTGTTAGTATATCAGTATCACATAATTTAAACAACTATTTTTGTTTATTTGATGAATGTATCTTATTTTGCGAGGATGGTGCGATTGTATAATATCAAAAACTTGGATTCAATTGCCGAGAACAACCACAACAGAATAACAACCTTGTTTGATGCCATTACGGCAATTGCAATGACGATGATGGCTTTGGAAATATCAGTAGCTGGAATTCAGTCCTTTGATGTTAATGCCTTGCTGCTATTGTTTAATGAAATCACAATCTATCTGATCAGCTTCATAGCATTTGGTAGTATTTGGGTTACACATGCAATTTTGTATTCTTCATCTAAATCACTGGGAAGTCTGGGCTATCTATTATTGAATATCATGTTAATGTTTATAATCACTATTTATCCAATTTTGACAAAACTCATGTCGGAATTCAGGCAGAATAGTTTACTGCAATGCGTCTACATAGGGTGTTTTTTGATAATGGAAATTATAATGGTGATTTTCATTCATTCAGGTAAACGTCATGAACTGAACGATCGTAAAGCGCAGCTTGAAAAAGTAAGATATTTCATTGAATTGAAAAAAGAATTTCAACAGGAGCCGTCAGTAGAATTAAATGACATTCAAAACAAGCTAATGTTGGCAGAAAAGTACTTTTTCAATAAAGAAATTTCGAAAAATTTATTTCAAGAGTTGTTGCTTTCTTTACCGGAACAAATACAAATACAATATCAGCGGCAGGAAGTTAGTAAGAAAATTTCTTATGTGAAAGCGATTTGTTTTCTGGTTATCATATTTTTTGTGGTAACTGTCTCCGTCATAATATTGATTAAAAATCCAATGTGGTGCTACATTATTATGATCTTTGGAGGCTTTATCAGTATAGTTGGAAACTTTACAATTAATATATACTATAGAAGGAAAGGACTGAGTTAAGTGAAATTGCAGTACATGGAATATAAGGGAAAGGAAATTACAAAGTTAGAAATAAATTGTAATATCTTTCGGATTTGTGTGATGAATTCGTTGAGTGATAAGGTAGAGCTCAGCTGGAGCAATACGGCGATGCGGACGCTTGATGTGAAAAAAGAAGGTCAACAGCTTCAAATTAAAGATCATGCTTCACTAGGCGCATATGGAACCTTGGCACTGATTGATCTAAAAAGAATGCACAACTTTTGGTGAAAGTGCCAGTGGACTATAATGGTAAGCTTATTTTACAAGCTAAGGAAGAAAAAGTAGCGCTTACTGATGTCAGAATTTCCGGGAATATTGGGGTTTCTACTAATTCGGGAGAAATCCTTTTGGAAAATGTTCAAGCAAATCTGATCGATATCCGCGGTCATCTGGGGAATATTAGTTGCTATGCTGTGGATGTAGATGATATTTTAGATATTTCATCGGAAGGTGGAAAAATAGAATGCTATATTAATGGTTTTGAAGAAGAGTATACCATATTTTGCAAAACGCAAAACAGAAGATCTAATTGTCCGGAGGCAAGTGGTTCCGGAGCCAAAAAAATTCGAATTGTAAGTAAGAGAAGTATGATTAATGTACAGTTTCAAAATGGGACGATCGCCAGACAAACGGCTGACAGGTATAAACGACATGGATCTTTTAAAGACTGGTAATCCGATTGTTGATCATTTTAGATTAACCCAAAACACCGTCTAAATGAAAACGAGGTGTTTTGGGTTTCTATATTTTAAAACAGATGAATATGAATGCGTAGTAATATTTTGCAGATTACTAAGAATGTATTTCTTTATCGTTGATTTAGTTAATTAATAGTCGCTATTGTCAAATTATACATTCTGTTCAATTGAACTCTCTTTTTTCTGGGTGACGGCAATCACTGCGACAGAAATAACACTACCAAGAATCAGTGCGACAGATGCGATTTGCCAGTCAGCTCGGCTGGAGGTAAGGTTTAAGAGATTGCGTAGAAATTTGAGTACATATGGTGATAAAAACTGCCCGATACCTGTTCCGCTGACATAAACGGAAATGGCAACAGCGGCGTATTTAGGACTGGTTGCGCTAGCGGCTACAGCCATGACGATGGCTGGATTGAAGGTTCCAAAGCCGATCCCAAAAAGGATAGCACCAACGATTAACATGGTTAGATTATTGGCGAATATTAGAACGAGAAAAGCAAGACCAACAAACAGAGCCCCAAAAATGCGCTGTATTTTTTCAAGACTTTTGAAAGGCTACCATAAAGCAACCCTATGACAAAGGCGGAGGCAGTAAAGATGCTCAACACGGTAGCCGACTGGGTGGCATTACCGATCCCGTCAGTTGTCATTACCATCGCAAGATTTGTCATGAAACTGAATTGAACAACATTAAGCAGAGCGCAGGCGATTGTCAGAACGTAGGTTTTAGGAGTAAGTTTTTTTTCTTTTACACTGGATACGTCGTCAGAAACAGTTTTTTTGACGCCTGTATCCGGTAATTTAAACCAGATGATGAAGGCAATTGGAAGAACCAACAGAAATCCGAGAAACGAATAGCGCCAGTTATAGGCAGCCAGAATACCGCCCAGCATTTGAAAAACCATTCCTGCAGCAGCGCCGACAGCACTTTTAAAGCCCATCAGTTTATTAGCCTGGGTACCGGTGAATAGATCAGTGATAACCGCTGATGCCATGGGAAAGATCAATCCGTATCCGGCACCAAAAATAACCCGCATAGCGATCATGAATTGAAGATTACCGAAAAAAGCAGATGGAATACCGCCGATAAAAATTAGGCCTGTTGCAATAAGAATAATTTTCTTGATGCTCAAATATTGGGTTAGCCTGCCGGCTATCAATGAAAAGAAAACCAGCATCAAAGAAGGGATGGTCGACAGAAGTTTGATCGTCTCCGGGGTAGCATCAGGAAATGCTTTTGCAATTTCTGCCAATGCAGGGGTTGTCATACTTGAGGTGTAAAGTAGAAGTGCTACTGATAGTGCAGCAATTTCACTATGTGTTAGGATAGTTGTCAGGTGATTGAATTTACTATATTATAGTAAATATAGAAAAGGATAGGAGTATCACATGACACAATATAGCGATGAATTCAAAGAACATATTATACAGCAGATGTTGCCGCCGATCAGCAAATCAGTTCGTCAGCTGCATAATGAAACCGGTGTTTCAGAGCAGACACTTTTCAAGTGGAAGAAGCAGGCAAAAGCGTCCGGAATGGCAGCACCATCGGGAACAGGAACTTCAGAAGACTGGTCCAGTGAGGATAAATTTCTGATCGTCCTGGAAACAGCCCGTATGAATCAGGCTGAGCTGGCTGAATATAGCCGTGAAAAAGGCCTTTATGTTGAACAAATCGAAGCCTGGCGTGATGCCTGCATCAATGCCAATGGGAGTGTTGCCAATGAATCAAAGAGACTTAAAAAAGATCTAAGCGAATCAAAAAAACAGGTGACCCAACTCAATCGCGAACTGAAGCGAAAGGAAGCAGCATTGGCTGAAACAGCAGCATTACTGGTGCTCAGAAAAAAGGCACAAGCGATCTGGGGGGAGCCCGAGGACGAATGATCCCAACCTCAGATCGCAAAATCGCTGTTGCTTTAATCGAAGAAGCCATTCAAAACGGAGCCCGCCAATTTATGGCATGCCGTGAGCTGAATATCAGCGAACGTACTTTTTCACGCTGGAAAAATCCGGCAACACCGCTGGAAGATCAGCGTCCCGTTGCGATTCGGCCAACTCCCTCCAATAAACTGACACCAGCAGAACGGAAAGAGATAATAAAAGTCGTGAATTCGAAAAAATATCAGAGTCTGCCACCCAGTCAGATTGTTCCCCGTCTGGCAGATGAGGAGGGGCGCTATATTGCATCCGAATCTTCCATATACCGTGTGATGAAAGAAGCCGGCATGAATAATCATCGGGGTCGTTCATCAAAACCTCAGAAGCGAACTATCACAAGCCACAAAGCAACAGGGCCGAATCAGGTCTGGATGTGGGATATCACGTGGCTGCCGGGTCCGGTAAAGGGTTTTCACTATTATCTTTATCTGATTCTGGATCTTTACAGTCGAAAGATCGTTGGCTGGGAAATCTGGCCGGAAGAATCCGCACAAAATGCCAGCATACTTGTTCGAAAAGCAGCGCTTTCAGAAACGATTTCAACCGCTAAACAGCCGCTGGTTCTGCATTCCGATAACGGTAGTCCGATGAAAGGAGCTTCGTTGATGGAAACCCTTCAGAAACTGGGAATTGTTTCATCCAAAAGCAGACCGAGAGTCAGTAATGACAATCCCTATGCCGAATCCATCTTCAAAACCTGTAAATATCGCCCTGATTACCCTTACAAGGGCTTTAAATCAATCCTGGAAGCAAGACAATGGGTTCTGGAATTTGCGCATTACTATAATTTTGAACACTGCCACAGTGGGCTTAATTTCCTGACCCCAAATCAGCGGCATAACGGAATGGATAAAGAGATTTTTTCAAACCGCACAGCTGTTTATGAGGCCGCACGGCAGAATAATCCAAACCGCTGGACTAAAAATATTCGCAAGTGGGCTCTGGAAAACGAAGTATGGTTAAATCCTGAAAAAGATGAATCAAATGAAATAAATGAAACCAATAAGTCAGTCGGTTAATTCAAGAAAAACCGCCAACTATCTTGACAACTACCGATTTGGACAAATAGATTTTTTTGCTGTTCGCTCATGTGTTTCTCCTTTTTGTTAGTTTAGATTGCTTTAAAATATAACCATGGTTAAATTACGTACAGCATAACATAATCCAAAGGTGTTGTCACTAAAAACAATATAAATATTTAAAATTACGATAGTAATGGTTTAAATATTATAATTAAGGTTAAAAGTCCCGTAAAATTAACATTTAGTTTTAAGTTTCCTTGAATGCAGAATTGAATAAATGTCATAAAATCAAACAAGGACAAGATTTGAAAGGCGCTACTCAGTCAGTGGAAAGTAGGCTTTGAATTGCATATGTATTTTTAGTGAGGAAATGTTTTTTCGAAACTGCAGAACAAAAGGAGCAATAAAAAACACCGGATGATTTTTAAATTTATCGTCTGGTGTTTTGATTAATTCGTTTTTATTTAACTAAAAAGTTTTTCTCGACCCGAACATCTATTGCGTCGATCATATTGCGTGACTGCTCAAGAATTGCATCAATAAATGCATTTTCAAAACGTAGGCTCTGAAAGAGTAATCGAATTTCCAGATCAGCTATATACTCGCTGCTGCAATCAATAAAACCATCGTCGCGCGAAACATGCAAACCGTGAACAACAGCCAAATTGGCAACTGCCAGTGCCTTAACAGCCAAGCGATCAAGGCCAAGCTGGTCACTTTCGTTGATCTCTTCGATAAAATGAATGGAGGCGCTTTCTGTTTTTAATAATACATTGCTGGCACAGAGCTCGTGATAGAATTGATTCAGATGTTTATTTAAGCGGCAATTACGATTCTGAACCCGATATTCAATAGCTGCTTTCAAAGCGACGCTGCAGCCGGGAAATACTTGGTTAATGGCATTTTGAGTTTTTGTTCGATTGGCAAACATATATTCATTATAGACTTCAATACCAAGGTTATTTTTACTTTTAAAATAATAAGAAACCATGGCTTTATTGTACGTAGACGCTTTGGCAATTTCTGAAAGAGTTGTTTTGGTAAAACCGACGGCATAAAATAATTCTTTAGCGGTATTGTAAATTTTCTGTCTTGATTCTATTCCGGTTTTGTAGTTGGCCATGTAAATTTCCTCGCTTTGATAGATAATAAATAGTTTAACATAAATTGGATGGTACTAAAAGGGGCGGATTAATCGATGTTGTTATTTGGAAGAAGTTGTTAAAAGGTGTGAGATAAAAAAACTGAATTTAATGCAGTTAATTTGATCAGACGAAAGTGATTAATCTTATTGCAAATCTGATTATAGAATTATCAGAATGGATTGTTTGAATTCGATAATTGTCGAAGCGTAATCAGCACATGCAGCAACTCATCAGGATCCGTTTCACTTTGCCAATCGAGTTTGGTGATTGATCTGATTTTTTTCATTTGGCGATTAAAGGTTGAGCGATGCATAAAAAGTTTATTCGCTGCGTTGGTTACATTGAAATTACAGGAAATCAGGGTAAAAAGGAGTTCGGTTAGAGAACTTCCTGTTGTTTGATCGTAGCTAATCAGTTTTAACACGCCCGGATGATACAGATTGCTTTCTTCAAGGTCAGATTTAACTAGCTCAAAAATATAATCAATTGTATAATCTCGAAAATTTGCATACCAAAAATGAGGCCTTTTTAAAGATCCTTTTTCATGCGCAAAAACTGCCTGCTGGTAATAGTGTTGCAGTTTGGTCAAATCAGCAAAAGAATTGCTGATACCAGCTCGGCATACTAAATCTCTGATCAGATAGGACAAAGACTGACGACGGCTCAGTCCGCCTTGTTGACTGCTGCATAAATCATTATTAAATATCCAGATAATTTCATTTTCAGATTTGACAGCGTATGAATGTAACCATTCCATTTCTAACTGATTGCAGAAATATAAGTATATATGATTTAATTCTTCAACATTTTCAAAACGAAAAACCGTCACATCATAGTTTTGGTTTGCTGACCATCCATAGCTTTCGAGGGTATTGGATAACTGTTTTCGATTAACAGAATCCGGTCGCTCAATCAGGTCTAAAAGCAGGCGGTGAATTTTATCATTTTGGCGTCTGACAGTGACATCATCCGTATAATTGAGAAAAATAAATTGAATATACTGGGCGATGTGATTAAACAGATACATTAAACCGGGTGTTACCGGATCGGTCAGTGGTGAAATGATCCGGGCAAGAAATTGTTCCCGGGCAAGGATGTTCATGCAAATGCAGGCATCAGGTTGACCTTCGTGGTAAAGAAAGGCCTCTTCTTTCTGGAGCGAGTCAACAAATTCTGGTTCAAGGAGCAGTTCATTAATAGTTGAAAAGGGTGTTTTTAATTTTGTCGAATCGATGGGCGTATAGTCTTTGAACAGTTCAAGCTTACTCCAGTCTGAAGGAGTACCATGAATAATGTAATTTCGGTCAACCACGCTTATTGAATTGGGAAAGAATTGCTGAGCAGTGGTCATCATTCGTTTTAAATTGGTTTTATCAAGAGAAGCATCTTTTAACGATAAATCCCATTCCTGTAAACTCCGACAGAGTTCACAAACTTCAAAAAGCAGCTCATCCGGAGAAAGATCTGTTTGAATAAAGGCTGTATCACAATGTGCCGGAAGGTCAAATTTTTCTGGTGGACTTATAAATAGAAATACGGAGTCGCTTATCGTTAATGAATTTAATAATTCAGGGCTTTCACAAATATAGAAGCCGGGATTGATTTTGGTTTCAGCCATTATTTTTGACCTGATCAGCTTTCTTGGCGATTTGACAGGAAGATTTTCAGATCCGGCGGGGTGAACCGTGACGGTGTAATGTTTGGCCAGCAGATGAAAGAGTAAAGAAGATGTGATGATCAATAGAGCTACCTCCTTTTTAATTTGCGTCACATTGTACCATTTTCATAAAAAACATGCAACACATGGTTTTTGAATAAGCTGATATAATTCAATCACCATAAGATATATGGAATGCTACAAGTTTACGATTGTTAATTGGCGATAGCACTTGAACGGTTGATTGAATTTGCTAAAAAAGGTATCGTTGAGTGCTTTTTATGAGTAAGGAGGATAAGATTAAATGCTAAGTAAAAGGCAAAATCTGATGGAAACGATTAAAGGCGGAAATCCCGACCGTTTTGTAGACCAGTTTGAAGCATTTGCAAGCCAACCGGGAATGTTTGCAATCATTTGGGGCGATCCGGTTATTTCTCAGATTCCAATGCGAGGAATCGGTGAGACATATGTGAATAGCTGGGGGGTGACGATTTCCTGGCCGGAGGGAACGCCGGGTCCATTTCCGGTTCATGATGATGAACATAAGGTATTAAAAGACATTACGAAGTGGAAAGAAGTGGTAAAAGCGCCAAGACTTGATTTTCCTGATGAAGAGTGGGAAAAATTCAAGGCAAATATAGTCCCTGTAGATCGAAATGAAAGTTTTTTAACCGTTATGGTAGCACCAGGTGTATTCGAACAATTGCACTATCTGATGGGGATGGATGATTGTCTTATCAATTTTTATGAAGAGCCGGAATTAATGCACGAATTGATTGATTACATTGTGGACTGGGAGGTGGAATATGCGAAACTTTTATGTAAGCACTATCAGCCGGATTGCATTTTCCATCATGATGATTGGGGAAGCTATCGGTCATCATTCCTTTCGCCAGAGATGTTTGAGGAATTCTTCGTACCAGCCTACCAGAAGATTTATGGCTGCTATAAAGAAAATGGCGTTGAATTAATTGTCCATCATAGTGACACATATGGCGCAAACCTTGTACCATCAATGATTAAAATGGGGATTGATATCTGGCAGGGCTGTTCTTCTACCAATAATCTGCCGGAATTAATTAAAAAGTATGGCGGTCAGATTTCCTTTATGGGGGATATCGATAATGGTGTTGTTGATAAGGCCGACTGGACCCCTGAATTGATTGCAAAAGAAGTTCGGCGTGCTTGTGAAAACAATGGCAAGCACTATTTTATTCCCAATTTGACTCAGGGAGCACCGCTGAGTGTTTTTCCTGGCGTATATGATGCAGTTAGTGATGAGATTAACAAAATGAGTAAAGAAATGTTTTAAAAGAAAGGAAACAAGAGATGACTAGACCACTTTTTAGTGAAAAAGAATTTGAACAGATAGGGTTGTACCCAGGTGTTGAAACCGATTTATTTGCTGCATTTGGAATGCCTACTATACCGCCGCATCCCAAAATGAACCGTCCAATTAGTGGAAAAGAAAACTGGAAGATGCTGTTTTCCGGGAAAAAACCATATTGGATACCAGCGGGTGGTTACGCATTTTGTGATATTAATGTGTTTCGTCCGAGAATTAACCCGGATAATGTAGCCTGTCATATTGTTTTCGACGGTGAACCAGCTTATCAATATGATTCAGATGTGATGAAAAGTTCGTTTTTTGATTTGGAATGGGAATACAGTAAGGCTGCTGGTGGATCTACAGTACATCCGGGAAATCCCAAAGTAAAAGATATCACCAAATGGGAAGAATATATGACCATTCCCAATCTTGATGATCTGGACTGGGAAAGTTGTAAAAAGAATAATCAGGAATTTTTGAATGTGGATAAAGCCAATCAATTAGGAATTCTTAATGGATTGTGGGAACGCCTGATGTCTTTGATGGATGTTGATAATGCAGCGATAGCAATGATTGATGAGGAAGAACAAGACAGTGTTAAACGCTTTTTTGATCAGTATACCGATTTCCTGATTGATTACATCAGACGGATGAAAGCGATTTTGCCAATTGATGCAGTTCTGATTCACGATGACTGGGGACATCAGCATTCAACGTTTTTATCATTGGCTACGTATCAAGAGATGCTGGTCCCTTATTACAAACGGATTACGGATGCCATCCATGAATTGGGTATGTGGTTTGAACTGCACAGTTGCGGAAAAAATCAGACACTGATACCAGCTTACATTGAAATGGGGGTTGACCTGTGGTGTCCGCAGATTATGAATGATTTTGACATGATTCTGAAAACCTACAAAGATGCGCCGATAGCTTTTGGTTTAGCGGAGCTGCCAATGGCCCCAGATGCAACAGAAGAAGAAATAAGAGCGACTGCCAAAGCATGGGTAGAAAAATATAAAGACTATAAAGTTTCTCAATATTTTCTCTACGCACCCCCAAGTTTTACAACTTATATTTATGAGTATAGTCGGATCGCCTATCAGAACGAACAGGATTAAAAAAATAATAGAAATTGATGCGTAAAATTTTCGGTGAAATTGAACATATTTTAACAGGAGAAAAGCTAAAATGATCATAATTGGAGAAAAAATAAACGGGGCCATTCCATCAACAGCCAAAGCCATTGCCGCTAAAGATGCAGAATTTATCAGAAACCTGGCCATTAAACAGGCTCAAGCGGGCGCAGATTATATCGATGTCTGTGCATCAGTCGATGATGACATCGAAATGGAAACCATGAAATGGCTGATCGACATCGTACAGGATGCCGTGGATACCCCCATTGCGGTGGACAGCCCCAATGTCTATACCTGTATCGAATCGATGAAGCTTTGTAATAAGCCGGGACTCTTTAATTCCGTTTCTATGGAAGGGGACAAGATTGATGCGGCCTTTAAAGCGATTGCTGATAGCAAATGGGAATGTGTCGCTTTGTTGAACAGTGACAAAGGCATTCCCAAGACCGCTAAAGACCGTCTGGACGTCTTCCATGACATTATGGCCAAATGCAAGGAATACAATATTGATCCTTCCCGTATGCATATTGATCCCCTGATTGAAATGTTGTGTACCTCAGAAGACGGCATTAACATGGTGACGGAAGTGATCTGGAAAATCAAAAAAGACTATCCTACCATTCATGTTACCGGAGCGGTTTCCAATATTTCTTTCAACCTGCCAGCTCGTCGAATTGCCAATCAGGCTTTCGCAGTCCTAGCTATGAACGCTGGTATGGACTCTTTCATCCTTGATCCATTAAACAAAGACATGATGGGCATGCTATTTGCAACTGAAGCCATGATGGGCGAAGATGAATATTGTATGGAATACATTGGTGCCTTCCGTGAAGGGATCTTTGTAAAATAAAGGTGGCGCGTTAGCATACCTTGAACCGACGTTAACGATGCTTGGAGCTTAACAAAAATTTGCACACACAAGGAAAATAAAAATAAACAATTTTAAGGAGAAAGAAAAAATGTCAACAATTGCAGAAGTAAAAACACTGGTAGAAACTGGAAAATCAAAAAAAGTAGGCGCTGCTGTTCAGGCTGCTTTAGATGCAGGAATCGCGGCTCAGGAAATTCTGGATGGTATGATTGAATCAATGGGCGTAGTTGGAGAAAAATTCTCAGCTGGCGAAATCTTTGTTCCCGAAATGCTGATTGCTGCTAAAGCAATGTCTAAAGGCGTTGAAATTTTAAAACCGGTGATGGCTGGTGACAACTCAACTTCTTTAGGAACCTGTATTATGGGAACCGTTGCCGGGGACTTACATGATATCGGTAAAAATCTGGTTGTGATGATGCTTGAAAGCTCAGGATTTGATATGGTCGATCTGGGTGTTGATGTACCAGCTGATAAATTTGTGGAAGCTGTCAAAGAAAACGAAAACGTGGTTCTGGTTGCCTGCTCAGGTCTTTTGACAACAACCATGCCAGCCCTTAAAGAAGCAGTCCAGACTGTAAAAGCAGCTTTTCCAGCTCTGCCAGTTATCGTTGGTGGGGCACCAGTAACGCCAGAATATGCCAAAGAAATCGGTGCTGACGGTTATGCGCCGGATGCTGGATCTTCGGCAGCCAAAGCAAAAGAGCTGATTGGTAAATAAATGATTGATACAAAAAAGGGTTTTCAACGGAATAACGCTAAATTGATCAAGTAAAATCATCAATTAAACAATTATTGGATCACATCTGTTACATTGAAATGTTAAAGCGGATGTGATCCTTTTAGATTGATTAGGGTTAAGAAAGATTAAATAGTCAATTGCGTATTAGGTATCATAACGGTGAGATTATAGAAAAGTCGATAAAAAATGGTATGTCACTAAGATCTTCATGTAGAAAAGTTTTTTCATAGAGGAGGGGCAAAAGTGTGTATTTTTTAATAGCAATTTTGCCAATGTAAAGATTAAATGGTAAAATGATAAGCAATTAAATTTGGAGAGGTGAACATAATGTTGGAAGAATTGTTTGCAGGAGAATCCAAAACCATAGAATATAAACAGGAAGTACCAAGTAATAGTATCAAATATATGAAGACGGTGGTTGCCTTCGCCAATGGTCTTGGTGGTAAAATTGTTTTTGGTATTGAAGATAAAACCCGCAAGATCGTTGGCGTGGACAGGGAATCTATCTTTTAGACAATGGATGCTATTACAAATGCCATTTCGGACAGTTGTGAACCAAAGATTATTCCGGATGTAACAGTGAAAACAGTCGAAGACAAAACAGTGATTGTTGTCGAAATCATGCCCGGAAAACAACGACCATATTATATTAAGGCTCTTGGAATAAGAGAAGGAACCTATAATAGAGTAGCAGGTACAACGCGACAAGTTGAAGATTATATGCTCAAGGAACTGATTTTGGAAGGTCAAAATCGTTATTATGATCAGGAACCATGTAGCCGGTTGCGTGTTACTAAAGTTGAAATAGATCAGTTTTGTGCTGAGTTAAAAGCTGTGGCGATCCAAAATTCTTTGACGGATGAGGCAAAATTACAGGTTAAAGATGTAACCACAAATACTTTGCTTACTTGGGGTGTATTGGCTAAAAAAAATGGAGAAGTAGTACCAACCAATGCATATGCACTGCTTACGAATCAGGTAACCTTACCATTGATAATTCAGTGTGCAATTTTTAAAGGTGTGGATCGGTCAATATTTGTGGATCGCCGCGAAATAGGCGGATCGCTTCAAAATCAGGTAGAAGCCACCTATCAATATATTTTGGAAAAAATCAACCTTGGAGCAAGAATTGAAGGTTTGTATCGACAAGATGTTTATGAATTCCCTATTGGAAGTATTCGTGAATTAATCGCTAACGCTGTGGCTCACCGCAGTTATCTGGAACCTGGAAATATCCAGGTTGCATTGTATGACAACCGCTTGGAAATTACTTCTCCCGGGATGTTGTTAAATGGGGTTTCTATTGAAAAAATGAAGGAAGGCTATTCAAAAATCCGTAACCGAGCAATCAGCAATGCATTTTCCTACATGAAGATTATTGAAAAATGGGGAAGTGGTATTCCCAGAATCATAAAAGAGTGTCGAGAATATGGCTTAAGAGAGCCAGAATTGATCGATCTTGATGGAGATTTTAGAGTGAATTTATACCGTGGACAGCAGAATGGTGCCACAAATTCTGGCACCATTGGCACCATTGGCACCAATCAAAAGGTTGAAACTGAGGAACAGCAAATTCTTGATATTCTAAAAATCAATCCCAAATCGACACAAAAGAATATTCATGAGCAGACAAAAATATCACTTCGTTCAGTTAAACGCATCATGGCAGATTTACAGGAAAAAGGCATGATAATACGTAAAGGGAATAATCGATCTGGGGAATGGATAATTAAATAATGTTAAAGCAGACGTGATCCTTTTATATTGATTAGGGTTAAGAAGGATTAATCAGCTTAGGATAATATTTTTCAAACATTTTGTTCAGTAAATTATGCTTCTTCTAAATCAATTGTTTCATCAAATAGAATCGTTTCTTCCTGTTGCATTTTCTTCACCGTTTTTAGATAGAGTACAATTACCAGACCAGTAGACAAAAGATCTGCTACCGGTTGAGCCCATGCAAGACCAACAGCGCCAAGCGCTGCCTGTAAGACAAACAGGGCCGGAATATAAATCAGTCCCTGGCGACTGAGATTAATAATCAACGCCCCGGTTGCAGCACCCATGGCCTGCAGCGCATTGGCAAACACATAAAAAACACCAAACAGAAAACTGGTTGTCAGAAGAATTCGAGCAAAATCTGTTGCATAGCCAAAGGCATCAGGATCTGTTAAAAAGACTCCAATCAGCTGACTGTTGAACAGATAACATAAAAGTGTCAAAGATGCGCTGAGTCCAAAAGACATTAGTAGCGAAAAAAACATGACTTTCTTAAAACGGTCCCAGAGTCCTGCGCCAACGCAATAACCAAGAAGGGGTTGAATTCCCTGACCGAAGCCGATACAAATCATCCCGGTGATCATGGTCACTTTCATGGCGACACCGATTCCAGCCAGGGCCATGTCGCCATATCCCGCCATTTGACTGTTAACGACAATTTGTGAAACACTCATAAGAAGTGAGCCTAAAGAAGCCGGAATACCGATTGCCAGTACCCCGGTACACACATTATCGCCAAGTGTGAAGTCTTTAAGACTGATGCTCAGAGATGATTTCCCCCGCCAAAAATAAAACAGGTAATAACCAGCGCCAAAAATATTGCCAATCACGGTGGCAATGGCAGCACCGGCAATATTCCACCCAAACACCAGAATCAGTATGGGATCCAGAATAATATTGAGAAGATTTCCCAATACCTGGCCCATCATGGCTTTGCCGGATTGGCCTTCGGCACGGATAACATTGGAATAACAGCTGGATATTAATACAAAGGGGCCGGAAAATGCGACGATGGTCAGATAAGTTTTGGCAAGATCCCATGTATCGGGACTGGCACCAATCCAGCTAAGGATTTGATCCATAAAAAGCAGAAAGAATCCTGCAAGTAAAATTCCGACGGAAACGCAACTCCACATGCAAAACGAAGATACTTTTTTCGCATAGTCCCGACGACCTTCGCCCATAGCTCTTGAAATGACGGAGGTTCCGCCAATTCCAAATACGGTTCCAACTGAAAGAAATATCATAAATACCGGCGTTGCAAGTGAAACGGCTGCTACCTGTAAATCATCCTGCGTCTGACCGATAAAAAATGTATCAGCCAGATTATAAACCAGGACCATCAGCATCGCAACCATAGCGGGTATTGCATTTTTTAAAACCGCTTTAGCAACAGGTGCTTCTCTAAATACTTTCAGATCATTTTCATTTTTCATATCTTCCTCCTTATTTAAACAGCAAGCTATTAATAGCATACTGTTGATATAAATATAAATAAAACTCCTGTTTAAAGGAGCGTTATTTTATCGTTTCCCACACTTTCACAAGCAGACCTCGAAAAATTTTCTGTTCAGATTCTGTTAATCCGGAAAGCAGTTTTTCTTCGGTTTTAATCATATCTTTTTCGGCATCACGGCAGATGTTTAACCCAGAAGGGGTAATGTGGACCATTTTTATACGTTTGTCTTCCAAGCTGCCAAAACTTTCAACCATTTTTTTCTGTTCAAGGCGGGAAACAATGCCCGCTGCAGTGGATTGAGCCACATGCATAATCTGCTCAATTTCCTTTAGTGTAAGGGAGTGATTGATCGAATGTTCCAGAAACACAAGGACTCTTACCTGGGCCATGGTTAATCCCTGTGACCGCAAGGCATTGTTAACATTTCGTTCGAGTTTATCATTGATTTGTTTAAATAAAGGTCCGCATAAATCCTGTTCCATTTTCTTTTCCTCCACTGTGTAAATAATAGCATGCTATTGTTCGTTTGTCAATATGGAGATAAAATACGTTGTTGAGAACTTTTAAGCTTAATAATAAGATTTAGTATAATTCGATGATTCGCCATAAAAAACGTCAGAGCAGAAATCGTTCGCGATCCGTACTCAACATTAATGGAAAATAAAGATTACGATCTGAGCAGGGTGTCGAAGGGATTTGAACTTTAAGCAGATTAAATTTTCTAATACCTAATTAACAAAGATAATAAACATGTGAGCCCAACAAAAATTTTGAGTGGGCGTTGTTAGTTTAAATAGGTTGGATCGAATGGTGTTGAAAAAGCATCGATCAAAGTGCTTATACCTATCAAAAAGCCACAAGTCCTTCGCTGATCATTCTCAATGAAAAAAGAATGTAAAATATTTCTTCGTTGTTATTCCAGTCAATTTCAGTCAGTGTTTCAATCCTCTTTAAACGGTAAATCATCGTCGATCGGTGAACGGCCAGTTCATTGGCAGTAGCTAAAATACCCATCTGATTTTCAAGATAAGTTTTTAAAGTAATCACGTAGTCGGAATCATTTTCGGCATCATATTTTGAAAGTGTTTGCACGACAGGATGGCAGAAAACGACACTGGTAAAGGTTTTTACACCATTTTTAAGAAAATAAGTAACGGCATAGTCGGTAAATTTATATAGCTTTTTTTCCGGATGAATGGATTTTCCAGTCAGAGCGGCAATGGTAGCCTGAATATGAAAATCCCTTATATTTTCATGACCGTTGAAGGTATTGGAAATGCCAGCCTGGTAGCTGTTGTCATTGACAAAGACTTCGAATTTTTGGATGAAAATTTCTTCGGACAGCTTTGCTGCGGTTAGATTTATCAGAATAGAGATTCCTTTTTCCCACTTAATGGCACAAGACTGCGAAAAATATTTTTCGATTTTTATACACATGTAATTCGTCGTTTTAGTGGAGATATCCTTTTCAGACTGAAGCAGATGCAACCATAAAAATAAGTCAGAAGTTTTCCAGTTTGGCGGCGATAAGGAGGAATCTGTGACTGACTTAGAAGTCTCTTCTTCAAGAATGGACAGGACAAAATTATGAAATCCTCTGCTGTCGGGTGATGTCTGTGAAACCGCCAATGAAAAGCAGGGCTGCATATAGAGGGCCAGATGTTCCAAGAGAAACTGGTCAATTTTTGAAAAAATGCTGTTGACTTCAAATAACATGATCCTTGCAACCGCATCATTTTCTCTGAAAAAGTTTATTCCAAAGCATTGATAAGGTAATAAATCAGATTTGTAAAAAAACATGCCCTTAACGTTACAGATTGCTAAATGCTTGGGATCGTTTTTATAATAATTAACATGTTCGAATTGAATATATCCCTCTTCATCGGGCGGAGAAAAATTATCATTATTGTATTTTTCGATGTTTTCATATACTGGTACAATCAGTCGAAAATCTGCGTCAGCAACGCAGAAGGGATTGATTAAGATGTTTCTGCTGTAACAGGCAAGGGCTTTTAGCGGATTTTTTAAGTTCAGTGCTTTTTGCAGTAAGCGGTCCCAGTTATTGTATTTCTTAAAAATGGCAATTAGTGAATCAAATAATGCCAAACAGGTGGTATTTTCCACAGAAATAACGAAAAGTTCAGTATTTGGGTCTGAAATATCTGTTTTGCCTGAACAAACAAAAAAACCCCTGGTGCAAGCGGTGGGAATTTCAGATGCGTCACAGACATACAAAACTTCATCTTGGCAGAAGGTCAAATTCGGCGGACAAATAGATGGGTAACCGATCTTGGAAGTGGGTGTAATGTGCTTGTTTTGGACACAAGCATAAGTTTTTGATAATTCGTAGAAAATGATATCCAGATTTAAATTCATAAGAAACCTCTTTCTTTAGTTGTACTAATCGTACAGGTTGATAGGGCAAATGTCAAATGTTTTGTCGGATTTACAATGATGGTTTCAAAATGATACTATTTAACATATAGCTATATAAAAACGAAAATTTAAGAAAATATTGAATTATATCTAGAATAAATCCTTGTTTATCTTAAAAAAAAACAAAAAAATGATGATATAACGAAAGGCTTGTTGAAGTTGCAATTTTGATTCTAAAAATTGACGCATATTGATATGATACATTAAATACAATAAGAATGAAGGGGTTCTATTTGAGTTAATCCAAATTTTTTATTGGTTTTGAAAAGATGACTTGAATTGAATAGCTCAAATGAATCAAAAGGTATGAATTGTTACTTAAAAATTCAGGAGGCGATAGAACATGGAAAGAAACATTTCAGAAAAAGAAAATATGCTGCATATTCTCAAACGGGATGCATCACCAGGTTGGGTTCCGATCACCAATGATTGTTATAAAACGGTAGTGCCGAGCGTGATTCACGAACGGCCCCCTTTTGGTACCGACGGCGATGACTGGTTTGGTTGTACATGGCTGTGGGATGCGAATTGCTTCGGGTTTGCGCCGGAAGTCAGAAAGGCACCGCTATTGGACGATATTAACAATTGGCGGGAAGTTATTAAATTCCCCAATCTTGATGAGATTGACTGGAAAGCGGCGGCAGAAAAAGATCTTGCAGATTATGATCCGGATAAACAGCTACTGCGTATTCTTTTGGAAAGTGGACCGTTTGAGCGCGTTAGCGCAATGCTGGGATTTCAGGAGGCTTTTCTGGCCATGTACGAAGAGCCGGAAGAATTTAAAGCATTAATCGATGCCATTGCAGATTATAAGGTTCAATTGATTAATAAAGTGAGCGAATATTACAAACCTGATGATTTCATGGTGCAGGATGATCTGGGAAATGCGACAGGCCCGATGATGTCCTTAAATATGTATCGTGAACTGTTGAAACCGGCCCATCAGATGATTGGGGATGCAATTCGCGCCAACGGTGTATTTTATACCCACCACAGTTGTGGAAAAATGGAGATTTTTATTGATGATTTGATTGATGTTGGCGTACAGATGATTAATCCGCTTCAACCGTTAAATGATCAAGTCAATCTGGCGAAAAAATATGCTGACAAGGTTGCTTTCGAAGTTGGCGCAGAGACATTGGCTAATTATGAAAGTTCTACAGAAGAAGAAATTCGTCAGGATGTCAGAAGAATCATCGATACTTTTGGACCGCAAAAGAACCTTGCGCTGACATGTTTCCCATCAAACGCAAAATGCCTGCATAATGTCGAGATTGTATTCGATGAAGCAAAACAATATGGTGGTTCGTTTTATTACTAGAAACAGGAGGAATTTAAAACATGATAATTATTGGAGAAAAGATAAATGGTGCCATTCCATCAACGGCAAAAGCCATTGTCGCTAAGGATGCGGAATTTATCAGAAACCTGGCCATTAAACAGGCTCAAGCAGGGGCTGACTTTATTGATGTCTGTGCATCTGTGGATGATGACATCGAAATGGAAACCATGAAATGGCTGATTGATATCGTTCAGGATGCCGTAGATACACCGATTGCAGTGGATAGTCCCAATGTCTATACCTGTATTGAATCCATGAAGCTTTGTAAGAAACCAGGACTCTTTAATTCTGTTTCCATGGAAGGGGACAAAATTGATGCGGCTTTTAAAGCGATTGCCGATACAAAATGGGAATGCGTGGCACTTTTAAACAGTGACAAAGGGATTCCGAAAACCGCCAAAGACCGTTTGGATGTTTTCCATGACATTATGGCCAAATGCAAGGAATATGGCATTGATCCTTCCCGTATGCATATTGATCCACTCATTGAAATGCTTTGCACCTCGGAAGATGGCATTAACATGGTAACAGAAGTGATTTGTGAGATCAAGAAAGCCTATCCAACCATTCATGTTACCGGTGCGGTTTCTAATATTTCTTTCAACCTGCCGGCACGACGAATTGCCAACCAGGCATTTGCGGTATTGGCCATGAACGCAGGAATGGATTCCTTCATCCTGGATCCTTTAAATAAGGACATGATGGGAATGCTTTTCGCGACTGAAGCCATGATGGGCGAGGACGAATACTGCATGGAGTACATTGGTGCCTTTCGTGAAGGAATCTTTACAAAATAAGGGTGACGCTAGCATAGGCCGTATCGACCAATGACCCGGGGGGCAGCCCCTAGGATTCGCAGGCTGTTGAGAAGCCACTTGTCGGTACTCAGTAGAAATAGTCGCGTTAACGGTAATTAGAACTGTAACAAAAAAATTGCACACACACAAAATTAAAAATCTAAGGAGAAAAAAATGTCAAAAATTGCAGAAGTAAAAACACTGGTAGAAACTGGAAAATCAAAAAAAGTAGGTGCTGCTGTTCAGGCTGCTTTAGATGCAGGTATCGTTGCTCAAGAAATTCTGGATGGTATGATTGAGTCAATGGGAGTGGTTGGAGAAAAATTCTCAGCTGGCGAAATCTTTGTACCGGAAATGCTGATTGCGGCAAAAGCAATGTCTAAAGGTGTCGAAGTTTTAAAACCTGTTATGGCTGGAGAAAACTCAACTTCTTTAGGAACTTGTATTATGGGAACGGTTGCCGGAGACCTTCATGATATTGGAAAAAACCTGGTTGTTATGATGCTCGAAAGCTCAGGATTTGATATGGTGGATCTGGGTGTGGATGTTCCGGCTGAAAAATTTGTGGAAGCCGTTAAAGAAAACGATAACGTGGTTCTGGTTGCCTGTTCAGGTCTGCTGACAACCACCATGCCGGCCCTTAAAGAAGCGGTACAGACTGTTAAAGGTGCTTTTCCAAATCTTCCGGTTATTGTCGGTGGTGCTCCAGTAACACCGGAATATGCGGCAGAAATCGGTGCAGACGGCTATGCGCCGGATGCGGGTTCTTCTGCGGCAAAAGCGAAAGCACTGATTGGGAAAGTATAAGGAAAGAAACAGGAGAAAAAATGACAATTCCAAAATTTAGTGAAGCAGAGCTTAAGATTACAAAAGAGATTCCCCATGTTTTTAGCGGAATGCCCACCCCGATTTATTCAACACCAGTCAGCGCGAAAGACGCTATGCGGGGAGTTTTTGAGGGTAAACCGGTCTGGCAGGTCATTACTGGTGCGGGAGCGGATGTTCAAATATTTACACCAGGACTCTTTCCGGATAATGTTGCACGAGCATTTGTTTTTGATCATTCATTTGTCCCGGGCGTATCCAATTTAAGCGCCGGCAAGGATATGTTTGGGATAGAATGGGAATTTGAACCAGCGGCAAACGGTTCAATGGTCCGTCCTGGCAATCCCTTATTGACAGATATGAATGACTGGAAGGAAAAAGTTGTATGGCCGGACATTAACACCTGGGACTGGGAAGGTGAACGGGAAAAAAACAAAGGCTATTTCAATCCGGATCAATCTGTTTTTACATGGTTTTTCACGGGATTCTATGAAAGACTGATTTCTTTTATGGATTTTGAAAATGCAGCCTTGGCGATGATTGATGATGAGCAGGAAGATGCCGTTAAGGAATTCTTTGATAAGCTATCTGATCTTTATATTGAAATCATTGATAAATATATAGAGGTTTTTCCGGAAATCGATGTTTTCTATTTCCATGATGACTGGGGTGGACAGAAAGAAACCTTTTTCTCGCCTGCTTCAGTAAAAGAACTGATCGTTCCATATATGCGAAAAGTGACTGATTTCATTCATCAAAAGGGTAAATTTGCAGAACTGCACAGCTGTGGCATGATTGAAAAACAGGTACCCAACATTATTGCTGCAGGCTGGGATGCCTGGACGCCTCAGGTGATGAATGATACACATAAATTATATGAAATGTATGGCGATCAACTTTTAATCGGTGTTGTGCCGGCAGCTTTTGATCCGCAAACGACTTCGGAAGATGAACAGCGCGCAATTGCACGTGAGTACGCCAATAAATTCTGTCAGCCTGAAAAACCATCAATGCTTAATCTGTATGCATTCTTTGTCACAAGACCTTTTATGGAAGAACTATATAAGCAATCTCGAATCAATTACGAAAAATAAATTGGTTCAATTAAAAAAAATGAACCGTCATATTGAAAAAGGATAAAAGCAGGCAATCGGATCCTTCAGGGAGAGCGGAAAACGTCATGGCGTTTTTTACTTGAACCCGATGATTTTAAATTAAGGAGTATTTCAAATGAGTATTGAAAAGAAAATTAACCTTTACCTGACACTTTTGAATTCATTATTTTATGGCGTTATTTTTACGATCCTGGGTGGCTTGATCACTACCGGTGCAGTTGATTGGCCGCATTTTCCGGTAACGGTTCTCGTGGGAGCGGTTGTCGGGATTATTGTTGGTTTGGTCGTACCATTGGGCAAATGGGCGCAGGCAGTGGCCGATAAGGTATCAACACCTGGCAAATTTCTTTATAATTTGGCGATGAATGTTGTGATTTTGATCATTATGTTGGTATTCATGTGCCCTGTTTTTACTGTTTTTATTGGGAGTGTGCTTTACGGAGCCCCAGTTTTAGCCGTTTTACCGGGATCATTTACACTGTTTCTGCCATTCTTTGGGATTGGATTGGTTCTTGCTACTATTTTCGGCGGGTTGATTTTGAAACTGGCCCTGAAATTGGCAGGCGTTCCGGACACGCAAAAAGAAAACTAAACATTGTAACTGTTTTTTAAAAGTATTCTAAAGCCGTAAAACATCTGGCTGATGGTGCACTTCGCAATATCTGGCCAGATGTTTTTATTTAAAGAAAACCACGTTCGTTTTATGAACTGGAAAAGGAGAATTAAATCGATGAATCAAAGAGAGAATTTTTTTACCATGATCGAGGGGAAAAAGCCGGAGTTTATTCCAAATGTGTTGGAAGTGTATAAAACATGCGTGCTGGGGACGGGAATTACTGATCAACCCTGGCAGGGCGGTATGGATCCACTGGGCGTTAATTGGATTGCCACCAAAGAAGGGGCGATACCGGAGCCAAATAAGTTTCTGTTTGACGACATCGCGGAATGGAAAAATGTTGTTCACTTTCCCAATGTTGATGAACTGGAGATTGATGCGGTAGCGCAAATCGAATTGGCAGACGTTAACCGCGAAGAAAAGGTGGTGCATGTTTTCAGTGTTTGCGGTCTGTTTGAACGACTGGCGGCGTTTATGGGGTTTGAAAACGCGTTGTGCGCATTAGCAGAAGATCCCGAGTCCTGTCAGGAATTCTTTGAAGCCTTTGCTGACTACAAAATAGCGGTTCATAATCGCTTTATTGATGCCTACCAGCCAGACGTGATCACTTATTTTGATGACCTGGCCACTTCTACGGGAATGTTTATGTCACCAGGAGCGTACCGGGAGGTTATCAAACCGTCCCATCGGCGAATTATTGAAGCGGTCACTTCCAGAGGGGTTATCTTTTCCCAGCATACCTGCGGTAAATGTCAGGATATTATCGGTGACTATGTTGAAATGGGAGTAAAGATCTGGAGTTCTGCTCAGGTCAGCAACGACATTGAAGCGATTCAGGATAAATATCAAGGACATCTGATTGTCGAAGGTGGTTGGGACTCAACCGGACCGGTCAGTTATATGGGTGCTTCTGTGGAAGTGGTGATTGCCGAGGCCCAGCGTTGTGCCAAACAGTATGGAAGCAAGGGTAATTATATTTTCATGCCGGTATTGATGAATGAAAATGGTAATTCTCTGATTGTCGGTGACTCACGTTTGGCTCCAATGCTGGAAGCTTGGCATAAAGTTGAAATGCTTTAATGATCTGCTGAGCAAAAAGGCATTGGTGAGAACAGCTAATGATTCCCCTTTATTTGGGGCCGAAAAAATATTTTAACAAACTTAACATAGCCCATTGATGATTTTTGAAAAAAACCGTCAATGGGCTATGTTTGCAAAAAGGAAACGAAAATGGATGATAAAAATATAAAAAACAGCGACAGCTATCAGGAGAGTCAAAAAACGGGTTTGGCCAGGAAAATATCTTTGATAATTATCATTTTCTCGGTAATTGGCATTGCGATTACCGGGATATCGGCCTATCTGGCTAGTAGAAACGTGCTGTCAGCGCTTCCAGAAGCAACTCAAGTACAGCAGTCATTGGGGATGACAATGGGGCTGATCGCCTTGGCAACCGTCATAATCATCAGTCTCCTGGCAATTGTTTTTTGTAAAATCATGATCAAACCAATTGCAAAGCTGAGCGAAGTTTACAGACATCTGGCACTTGGTGAAGTCGATTTCAATCTTGAGCAATTAAAGGCTTTTGAAGTCATTCCTGAGGATGAATTGGGAGAGATGATGGCTTCTTTTATAATGATCGTGAAAAATCAACAACAGTTGACTGTTGCTGCTGATGGCATCGCCAAAGGGGATCTGACCGTTTCAATCATACCTCAGTCCGATAAGGATGTGCTAGCCCATTCATTAGCTGCGATCGTTAACCAACTGAACTTGGTGTACGAAGAAATGAAAAACACCGGAATGGAAGTGGCTTTTCATGGTCGTTTTGACCATAAGGGCAACCCAGAAATACTGTCTGGGTCCTATCAGGATTTCATTACCGGACTCAATGCAATTATGGAAGGGTTGATTCAGCCGATTCAAACAGCCAGTCACTATATCAATGAGATTGGCGCAGGCAGGATTCCCGAAAAAATCACTGAAACCTTCAATGGCGATTTTAATATTCTAAAAAATAGCATCAACGCCTGTATCGATGGTCTGGGTGCTTTAACAGAAGGGAATGCGGTGCTGGCACAGGTCAGCAAAAATGACTTTACCACAAAAATTGCAGGCGAATATAGTGGTATATATGGGACCATTTCTGAATCGATTAATTGTGTTGTTGATCAATTTATTGCGATTATTAAAGGGTTCGATCACATCGCTCAGGGGGATCTCAGTGATCTTGATCGTCTGAAAGAATTTGGTAAGCAGAGTGAACAGGATACCTTAATACCAAGCCAGATTGAAATGATCGAGACGATTCTACTACTGATTAAAGAAACAGAGACTATGACCGCCAATGCGGTTGCTGGCAATTTACAAAAACGTGGCAACACGTCCCGGTTTAACGGTGATTATGCCAAGGTTATTGCCGGTTTCAACAACACCCTGGATGCTGTGACTGCACCAATCTCTGAAGCCTCTGCTGTTTTGACAGCCCTGTCAAACGGAAATCTGCAGGTCGATATGACTGGCGACTATTCTGGAGATTTTGCCGAGATTAAAATGGCAATTAATAGAACCACGGCATTCTTAAAACGGATTATCGGTGAAATGACAGACATCCTGTCGGCAATGCAGCAGAGGGATCTGAACCATGAAATCACATCTTATTATCAGGGCGATTTCTTTGTGATTAAAACAGCACTGAATGAGATTACGACAAAACTCAGTACCACGCTGGCAGAAATCAATGTGGCAGCTGAACAGGTGGAAAGCGGAGCCCAGCAGATCGCCAGCGGCGGCCAGGCATTAGCTCAGGGCACCACCGAGCAGGCCAGTGCCATTGAAGAATTGACGGCTTCCATTGAAGAGGTAGCGGCAGAAACGAAGAAGAATGCAGTTAATGCCAATCATGCCAATGAGATCACCGCTCAGGTTCAGCAAAATGCCCAAATCGGTAATAGCAAGATGAAAAAGATGATCACTGCGATGGATGATATTAATGAGTCGTCACAGAATATCTCCAAAATCATTAAAGTGATTGACGACATTGCCTTCCAGACCAATATTCTGGCACTTAATGCGGCAGTAGAAGCTGCCAGGGCGGGGAGTCATGGCAAAGGCTTTGCCGTCGTGGCCGAAGAAGTGCGGGTTTTAGCGGCCCGTAGTGCCGAAGCGGCCAGTCAAACCACCGGTTTAATTGAGGGGTCAATCGAAAAGGTTACCATCGGTACGGAAATTGCCGATCAGACCGCCGCCAGTCTGGACGAAATTCTCAGTCGTGTCGCAGCGGTGACTGGGATTGTCGGTGAGATCGCCAATGCTTCCAATGAGCAGGCTGCAGCGATTGCCCAGATTACCCAGGGGATTGAGCAGGTTTCCCAGGTGGTTCAGACTAATTCAGCGACCGCAGAGGAAAGTGCAGCTGCCAGTGAAGAACTGACCAGTCAGGCCGAAATGCTTAAAGAAAAGGTTGATGCGTTTGTTTTGAAAGATCAGCAGAAAGCTGGCATGGATTTACGAACATAATGGATATAATGTGATCTGGTCTTGTGAATGAGATCAGATAAAAAAAGCGGAGAGCAAAAAATTCACTTTTGAATTTTTCGCTCTCCGCTAAATGTTTAAACTGTTTTCTTAAGGTGATCTCAGGAATTCACAAATATTGTTATCAAGGATATGAGTAATTAACTGTATTACGCTTCGGTTCCTTTTGGTACGGTACTGAGATCATAGTCTTTGTTTTCTGTCAAAGTCGAGTAGGGGTATCGAACGATTTCGGCTCTGACATTTTTTATCCGGTGGCCAAAATCTCCCCATTGTACGATTACTTCTTTACCTTCTTCAATTTTATCAATATCCATGATACATTGAGAAATGGTTTCCCGATAATAATTGGAATAAGCAACAATACTAGAAATACCGATTAAATTTCCTTCCTGATCGAGGACACGATCAGCATTTCCGCCACTTGGCTGTAAATAGCCAATGGGATACTCCATATACTTATAGGGTTCTTGATCCTTTTCATAGAGCGAGCGATAAATATCAGCAAGATCATCGACATTCCATTTAAGATTGACAATCTTTCTTTTGGGGTTGTCACGCTCTTTTTCTAAAGCTTCCTTTCCAACGAAGTCACCTTTACTAAAATCAACCATCCAGGCCCAGTCAACTTCTAATGGTGTCCGCATCCGTGCACGGAAATCTTTGGGATCGACACTGCCCATGTTTAAAGACTCGCCGCCATATGGCGTTAATGCAAGATCGTAGTCAACTGAGTAAGCAAACCTGCCCAAAACCGCTAGTCTATTGAACCTGCATCGAAACAGTTTGAGATATCGGATTCAAAAAGTAAGCGAAGAAATTGAGGTGGACTTGTTATCGGATTCTTTGAATCAATCACTCAGCATGCTAATGATTATAACCTTGCATCGTTATATCAATAATGAATTGAACTAAGTAATTCTAAAAAATACGATCCCAAAAGCGTAAAAATGGATCAGTTTTCAGATGCTGTAAGATTTATCGCAGTGGCTGTTTTTTACTAAAGACCGATGTACTGATTTCTTCGATGAAGGTTTTAATTAATTGCAGAGGAAATAGATGTAACTTTGTTTAAGGACTGTCCGCTGCTGCTTTTATCCAGTGAAAATCGGATCCGCGCACTGATTGATAACCATCTAATTTCTTTTAAATGGATCCTTGACAACGAATAATCATACTGATATAATGAAATAAAAATCATGCTTGTTTTCATCACCGGGTGAAAGCAGTAAAAGCATCCTCATTGAACTGTAGGTACGGTGTCGCGTTACACCATAAGGTTCAATGACGGATGCTTTTTTTAGCAGTAAGAAAAGGAGCAATAGTGCAAGCAACTTTATACATTCCGATGATCGTTATTATTCTGGCCAATGTTATGTATCATAATCTGGTAAAAATTACACCGCCGCAGGCAAATGCCTATTTAAGTCTTTCCGTGGCCTATGCAGTGGCAATGGTCATGACTTTTGCTATCTATCTGTTCAGTGATCACAAATTAGGAGACGATTTTTTAAGTCTTAATCCCTGTAGTTATTTACTGGGCTTTGCGATTGTTGGCATCGAACTGGGTTATATTTTCTTATATCGCAATGGCTTTAAAATCAGCAGCAGCTCTTTGATTGCCAATATAGCCGTAGCGGCCTTGTTGATTATTGCGGGCGTCTTCTTTTATAAAGAACAGCTTTCGATCAAGCAGATTTTTGGGATTTTGCTTTGCCTGGGCGGATTTTTCTTTATTAAAGGCTGATATCTTAAAGCATAGAAAATGAAATTGCGAAAATTTTAAGAATAATCAGCTGGGACTGTCATACTTTGTGCGGTATTTATAGAATTCTTCATAAACTGGTCCGGCAATGGCAGGATCCATGGATGCGGCATCGAAAATGATGCTTTTAGAGGGACCGAAGACATCAACACAACGGCGGGTTTCAGCAATTTTTTGCTCGAGAGGAGTATCAGCTTTGCTGATTAATTGGGCATCGATAGGCCCGATAAAAACCAGCTTGTCGCCGAATTCCTTCATGACTTTTTCCTGATCATTATAGGGGGCAAATAAACCCAGAATCAGTTTTGGACCCATTTCATAAATATCCTGCATCAGCGGGGTAATGCTGCCGCAACTGTGGTGACAGTAAATCATATTGTTGTCGGTAATGGCTTTGCCGATTTGAGTTTCATAGGGCTTGATCATTTCCCGAAACATTTCAGTGGACATAAAGGGGCTTTTCTGGTGACCAAAGTCATCAAGGATACAGACAATATCAGGATTATAGTGTTCTTTGATTTTTTTAACCATGGCGACCTTAAAGTCAGTGATAGCCTGCATCAGTTCGGCAAAGGCTTCTGGTTCTTCATAGAGAGCTTCCAGTGCTTCCTGAAATCCAATCAGGGCGTGCAGTCTTTCCCATGGACCACTTTCCCAAAAGATCATCGAAAGTTTGTTTTCACGATCAAAATTTGCGGCTTGTTCTTCCGCTTTTGCCCAGTCCAGTTTTTCGGGATCAGGAAAAGTTACTTGTTCTTCCCACTTGGTAATGTCTTTGCAAGGCTGGCGATCGGGCAAAGGACTAAAGCCCATGGTCGCGGGATCAAACTCCCACCAGCAGCCAAAGTAGTCGGAGCCGCTGCCTTCGCTAAAGGGCGGGCGTTCGCGCACCACATTGGTGGGAATGACCATTTCCAGACAATCTGCGCCAGAGGGAAGCCACTGGGCTTTGCCATCATGCATGATAACATGCAAAGCATTCTCGCGTTCATTCATCTTTTTTCCTCCAAAATTTATTTTTGTTAGTTCAATTGTAAAACATTTCACGAAAAAGCATACTCATCAAAAGGCAAACTAACTGTTTCCATTTTGGAAACAATACGATAGAATATGATTAATGGTGAAATAAAACTTATGGAGGGAGAAAAATTTGGAAAATCATGAGCTGATGGGAATTAATATGATGGAAATAGTTGTTTTTCTAAAGGCCTCGGAATTGGAGAGTTTTTCGCAAACAGCAAGTTATTTAGGCATTACCAAAAGCATGGTCAGTAAAAGGATCACGGCCTTAGAGACCGCTCTGGGTATGACGCTTTTTAATCGTTCACATAATCGGGTAGGATTAACAGCTGCCGGAAAAAGTCTGGCTAAAGACTGGCGGAGTCTATATCATTCACTTTTATTTTCTCTGGAAAAAGCGAGACGACAAGAAAACCGAAAAAGACAGCCGGTTGTGATTGGGCTTGGATCAAGTACTAATTCAGACCGTTATTTGACCCCTCTACTGAGTGCCTATGAAGCGGAAAATCAGAATGCTGCTTACCAGGTCGAATTGCGCTCCAATTTTGACTTGCTGGAAGATCTTTTACAAGGGCGTTTTGATGTTATTTTTCTGCCCTTTTTTCTAAGGAATAGAATTGCTGAACATTCTGAATTGAATAGTTTTGAAGTCTTTACTTATCCTTTACTGGTAGGGATGTCAATGGATAATCCCTTATCTCAACAAGAGTCGGTGTCAATTGCAGATCTGAAAAACTGTGAGTTTATTCTTGTCAAGTTATCAGTTGGTGGGGAATATGCAAAACTTCTGGATAATCTTTGCGCAACAGAAGGGTTTAAACCAATTGTTGGATCTTATGTGGAGAACGATGACAGCGTCTATCTGAATATTGTTGGCAATAAGGTTTTCGTTACGGATCGACTCTATCGGCACATGCAATCCAATACGACGGTTTATCGGGAATTGGTAGGAACAGAAAGCGGATTGCTGGCTGCCTGGCGAAAGGATGCGGCTTTGGATGTGATTAATTTTATCGGCTATGCTAAAAAATTTTTTGAGCAATGCGGTTAGGTTGAAAATATAAGGAAAATAGCCCATTGACTATATCATTTCAAACGAAATAATGTCAATGGGCTACTAATGCGCAATTTACTTTAAACGCTATTGATAATGCGTTTTAAATAACATAATAAAAAGAACGCATAATAAGGATGGATATTTTTACTCATTTTGGCTTTGCTGGTTTTCTGGTTCAAAACCGGAAACTTTCATAGCCAATTTTGTAATAGGGCCACCCAAAATCATTAAAAGAACAAGACCGATTCCTAAAAACGGGAAAAAAAGTGCATAGGAATTTGGTAAAACAGCGGCGATAGGGGCACCCATTAAAACGCTTCCCATAAATATGGTAAGGATAGGGCACATAAAAATTAAAATGATAACCAAAAGAACCGCGTACATGACCAGGTTGAAGAAAAATGTGCCAGGGGTTGTGATCTTGCTGGCGACTGCAGCACCAATTTTTCCGATGGGAATAATCAAACCAATTACAAAACCGACTGCAACGCCAACAAGGGCAGATATTGGAAAATGAACCCAATCAACAGTGCCGGAAGTTATTAGTCCGCCTAAAATGGTAAAGGTAAGGCCAAAGACAATCGAATTAAACAGATTACTGATCAGATTAAACTTCTTATCGTTTTTCATGATATCCTTTCAATTTTTCGAGGCGGAAGCCATGCTGGAAATCCACCTCGAAATTGTTTTAATACTAATTACATGACAAGTGCTTTGGCTTTAACAGCTGCTGAGCCAGCATCTGGCGCATAACCATCGGCACCAATTTCAGCGGCATATTCTGGAGTTACCGGAGCACCGCCGACAATAACTTTCATGTCTGGCAGAGCAGCTTTAATTGTCTGGACAGCTTCTTTTAAGGCGGGCATGGTCGTTGTCAGTAGTCCTGAACAAGCAACTAAAACAACGTTATTATTTTCTTTAACAGCTTTAACAAAATTTTCAGCAGGTACATCTACGCCCAAATCGACCATATTAAATCCGGCGCTTTCAATCATCATTGAAACCAGATTTTTGCCGATATCGTGAAGATCGCCAGCGACGGTTCCGATTACGCAAGTACCCAAAGAGACTGCACCAGCACCAGCTAAATGAGGTTTCAAAACTTCAACGCCTTTAGACATTGCTTTGGCGGCTATCAGCATTTCAGGAACAAAAATTTCTCCTGCAGAGAATTTGTCACCGACGACACCCATAGAATCGACCATTGCCTGCAGTAAATCACCGGCCTGAGTGCCTTCATCTAGAGCGCCTTGTACTGCGGCAGCGATCTTTTTTGATTTACCATTTTCAACTAATGTTTTAACTTCTGCAATATTTGACATTTTTATCTCCTAGTGAATTTGAAAAGAATTAAACGCTTTGCGACCGTCCAAGTTCGTGACTGTAACGGATGGCTTCACCGATCATTGGTCCCATTACGGCCAGCATGTCACGTGGGTCAAGAGAATTGACCGTGACAAAGGGGAAGGCAATATATGATGGATATTTACCATAAGTATCCAGACAACGATGGACATCAGCTAAACGTTCTTCGGTGGTAGCATCCAGACGGCCTGGTGCGCCATTTGAGTTATATCCACCAATCAGAGCGATACGATCACCATATTTTTCCAGCAGTCCCACAATATCGTTAACTGGTTGTACAGAACTCCAGGCAGCTGCTCCGGTTTCGATAATATCTTCAATCAGTGATTCGCAAAGACCGCAAGTATGCTGGATAGGAATCATGCCTAACGCTTTAACAGCAGCATAAAGACGAGCGTGATGGGGTTTAATCAACTTGCGATAGGTAGCGGGAGACATAAAGAGACCACGTTCGGTTGCTATGTCATCATAATTGTTAAAAATATCCGGATTAATATATTCTTTAACTTTTTTAGCAAATTCGATTTTGTAATCGGTGATAGCTTCCATCAGCTCATAACAAGCTTCAGGCTCTTCAACCAATGCGATCAGGGTTTCTTCAAAACCCATCAAAGCAGCCAATCGCTCAAAGACGCCGTTACCACAACCAAACTCAAGTGCGGTTGTTTCCGAGTTGAAATCTCCTACAAGTTTAAATTCTTCATCGGCGATAGCCTGCCAGTCAAGTGCGTCAAGATCCGGGAATTTTACGATTTTTTTCCAATCGACGATCGTTTCTGAATCCATAATGTGTTCGTTGGGGCAGGAATTGGGGCACCGCCACCAGAGGCTGGGGTGATCCAACGGATACCAAAGCCGTCGTAACCGCCGCCCATTGGGCCTTTTTCAAACCAAGGACCAGGAAAAGCACCAAAGCCACTACCGGCACAATCGACCGGAAAGACCGGTGTCCATTCGGTTGGCTCATGGTTAATTGCATTCAGATAATTTTGTTTTGGGGTTAATGCCATGTGTGATTTCCTCCTGTAATCGTTATGATTGGCTCTATTTTATGCCAGGGCTAGTAATTTGTAAATTATACAAAATTATTGACATTTCAATGACTTGCTTGTACACTTTTCACAAGGAGGTCTAGGAATGGAACTTTCATTGAGTATAATTAAAGAGCGGTTAGAACCGCTTGTAACCGATTGTTATATGCGAATAAACGCAGAAAAACTGATTTTAGGAAGACCAGTGTTTTTTCAGGATCAGAAGGAAATATCTTCAAACACTTTATACATAGTATCTCCAAATCAACCGCTAGCAGATAGGTTGATTCCAAAAGAGGTCTGTTTTATTTTTGTCGGCAACCCAACTGAAATACCTGCAAATCCTGTCCTTAGTTATTTAAGCATAACCGACACAATTACAATTTTCGAGCTGAGTAACAGAATTCATGAGATCTTTGATTTTTTTGAGGAATGGGATTTAAATCTGCAGCAGGGAATCAGAGAACATCAATCGCTTCAATATTTGCTGGATCTGAGCGAGCCTGTTTTTCAGAACGGAATGAGTATTATGAATCCAGACTATCATATTATTGCTCAGACGAGTTTAGTGATTTATGATATTAATTTCACCGAAGAACTTGGTACGGATGAATTTGGTCGTCTCAAGCCTGAACAGGTCAATAGCTTTAAGAATGACGATGCCTATTTGAAAGTAAAGGATGAAAAAGCGGTCTTTATTTACCCTAAGAAACGCTTACCCTATCGGACTTTGTGTAAAAATATTTTTCACAATCAGACATTTCTCTTTCGCATTGTTGTGTTTGAAAATCATCATCCCTTTCTAAAAAGCGATGAAACTTTACTTGAATACTTTGGTCAGTATCTGAATGAAGATTCAGAATATTTGCTATCAATCGATCATTCCGATTTTGAGGAATTGGCCGAATTACTGGATAGCATAATGCTGGGAAAGGCTTATCATCAGGCGGATCTAAAAAAGGAACTCAAAAAGCTGGGGTGGGAGTTAAGCCATGCCTATTGTCTGGCAGCTATATTGCCAAGTGAACAGGATATTTTTAACCAGACCTTAACATATTTTTGCAGTAAGATTCAGCATGATTATGAAAATACCTTTGCGATTGTTCAGGATGAGCAGTTGGTTGCGTTTTTTAATTTAGATCGAATTGCAGATAGACAAAAATTCTTTGACAGTTTTAGCGCTTTTATCAAAGACAGTAATTTTAAAGTTGGTTACAGTAATGAATTAAAGGATTTTCGTTATTTAGACAATTCATACAAAGAAGCACAGATTGCTTTGGCTTTTGGAAATAAAATCGCGCCGGAAAAAGACAGCTATTTTTTTAGCGACTATGTTCTTGACTATCTGTTTGAGCAGATGACTAAAGACCTGCCGGCAGCAAATTTATCTTCTCCAATCTTATCCCGTCTTGAAGAATATGACCAGAAAAATGATACCGAATATGTAAAAACCTTGAGTGTCTATTTAAAAAACAATATGAACGCCCTCAAGACAGCAAAGGAATTGTGTATTCACCGTGGTACAATTGTTTATCGCCTAGAGCGGATCAAGGAGATTGGAAAATTAGATTTTGAGAATACTGATGAACTTTTACATGTGAACATTTCGCTGAAATTTTCATCACAAATAAATGAGGTTAACAGTAAATAACAGCGGAATTTTGATAATCTTTGGATATCCTTGTAGCTATTTACCCCACGATATTGCATAAGTTATCTGTATTTTTAGCAGTAGTTTGCAGGCTTTTATCTAGTTATATTTTTTTGTAAAATATGAATAACAAAAGACAGCGCAAACTTGCTGAAAAAGGAGGAAAAAATGTCTCTATCTGTAGATTCAAAGATTAAAGAAATTATGAAAAATCCAGATGCAGTTGATTTGATGGAAAAGTATTCACCCGGATTTAAAACCAGTCCTCAAATGAAAATGGTACAGGGATTAACGTTTCGTGCTCTGGCAAAGTATCCCCAATCCCAGATGACTCCGGAAAAAGTGGATGAGATAGACGAAGCATTAAGAGCATTAAGCTAAATTTCAATAAAAAAGCACCTTGATGAAGGTGTTTTTTTATTGGGAAAATTGCTCCATCACAAATGATAGATTTGAATTAGATTGTCAGGACAGAAAATCTTTTTTTAAAATTTGTTCATGTATTTCAATTGCTTTGAGTAGGATTTGAATCCGTAGACGTTGGTTTGGATCATTTAAATCGGTATCCAGTTCATTCATAATTCGAGAGATGCGCTCCATCAAAGTGCTGCGATGTACAAATAGCAGTTTAGCGGTTTTGGTAATATTCATATTTTGGTTCAGATAAGTTTGTAAAGTATCAATATAACTGACTTCGGAATGATTGTCGTGAGCAATTAAGCGTCGGATGCCAGGAGAGTGGTAGAGATCCAGCGGTAGCTCACTTTGCGAATTGACAATCATCTCCATTAAAGCGTAATCCTGAAAGGTGTAAAATCGTTTGTTTGCATCAAGTAAGCTGCCATTTTCCAGCGCTGCACACGCCTGGCGATGATAAAGTCGGCTTCGATAAAGATCGTTAAAAGGGTCGCTGATGCCCATACGCAAATCCATTGAATCGATAAAAGGAGTCATCCATTCTTGTAAGGGCAGAGCATATTCGCCATTAGTCTTCCGAAGGCTTCCGGTTTCGAGAAACGCGATAGCGGCATCATCATATTCAAAAGCGATGCCATTTTGAAATGCAGATTCAATCATGTTACAGAGATATCCCATTGGAAGCTGATCGAAGCGGTGATTCATAGTCATTTTAACGCAAACGTATTCGACATCATTATTGGCAATTTCCAGAAAGCGCTGGTGTTCTGGGTCACTGGGAATACCTTCCAATATTTCGCGTAAAGCTTGTCGTAAGATACTTTTCTCGCTGCCGGGTACAACTGTGAATTTTTGTATTGCAGAGTGGATCATTTCGGCCAGATAATTTGCAATAACCTTATCACTGGGATTGAAACTGCGATTCTGATAAACAACTGTCATACAGCCAATATATTCATCTTTTTCAAAAAGATTTATATTGAGCGTACTGCTGCCAAGAAGGTTAATCAACACTGGTTCGCGGTGGCACATTGTCGGTTCGCTGTATTCAAGAAATTTACCTAATGCTGGTAGGCTGAGACTCCCGCTAGATTTAAGCTTAGTATATACATCGTCTAATTCTTCAGGAGTAAGTTCTACATAATCGGAGGTATGGGCAAGATATTGGAAGTTTGAATCTAAGACAAAAACCGGATTATTTAGGATACCTCTACTGCATTCTATCATTTCTTCAATACTGGCATTATGGTTAAGAATTTCTGTTAGATGATCAGTCCAAATGTCATATCGATTGTAGATTTGTTGAATAAGATTAAATAGATAGAAAAAGTTCGTTTTCTCCTGAATGCTGATAAAGCAGCAGCGCTCCAAATAGTAGGATAGACCCAGAAAGTTTCCAGTACAAACAATAACAACGTCTTTTTCGATAATTGGGCGATAGGGCAGATGTTCAGCGCTTGCAATATAAAGATGATTAGTTAAAAATTTTTTTTCGCCATCCATATATATTTCCGGTCGTTCAAGATGTAGCTTATCAGTTTTCAAACCTAGTTTTTCAGATTTGTACAATGTTTTTAACGTGTCAAAGATGATATCAGCATTTAGTTTCACAAACGATCCCCCTTTTTTTGACGTTGTAATGTTATTTTGTGATTATTATTTTACCACTACTGTAATGGATTGCAAGCAGCAACGTTTTGGAAATATTATTTCATTAATTTCGCAAGTAACAACCCCTAAATTATGAGGGTTTTAATTGGAATAATTGATCAAAATTGCGGGTCTAAGATGCAGAGGAAGACAGAACTACATAAATCATTCCATCGCATTCAGAAATTATTTCAATGGAATCTGCAAGTTGTCAAATGATCTAATATGACACCCAACAGAAAAGTAGCGATTTTGAGAAAAAGACCTGCACAATGTAGTCTTTCTAATTGCGGGTAAAAATTTTAATATGTTAATAAGAAGATGCTCTTAAAGAGGAGACAGAATAAGGAGGATATCAAATGTCACTAAATGAAAAATTGGAAATTCATAAGGGTGTAAAAACTGTATGGGGGAAGATAATTCCGGAAAAAGAGGCTTACAAGCTGGGATGCCGTCAGATAGCAGCTTTTAGTGCCAATCTGTTTCAGGTTATGCGAATTTTGGAGCCGGACTATGACAAAAGAACAATTGCTATTTGTGAAATTGCAAATATGATGAATTTGTCGGTTGCAAATTCTGAAGAGGAAAAAATTCATTATATCAAGAACTTTAGAGATGAGTGGAATATTCCAGAATTTTGTGAACAATCCGCCTGGTTAGGGGGAATTATTGGTGATTCAGGAGATGAATATGAAAATATGTCAGGACGCGTTATTCAGTTTACCCGTAATCGAGTGGAAAAAGAGCTGGATACCTGTCCGTGGGATATAGTAGGTTCTGAGATGTGCAATATGACGACAGCCATGTTTACTGCAAATTTTGATTTAAACAGTAAGGACAGGATTGAAAATGAAGTCGCATTAAATATGTGTGAAGCCAGGGGTGCGGAGATCTGCACTGCCGTGTTGTTGCGGAACGTCGCGACGTATATAACCTACCAGAACAGGGTTGGCTAGATCACATGAATCAACCGGTTGATCCAGTTCACCAAACACCTCGGGAGCGAATGGTAACGGAAGGTCAATGTTTAAGAAATGGTCAATATACCAATGTTTTCGGTGAAGAAAAGTCATTGGAATGGGCATACCGTTGGACGATGGAAAATGGTTGGACCTGGTCGGTTAATTTCCCATTAGTAGCAATTCGGGATATGGCTGCAAATGAAGATGAATTTCTGCGGGTATTTAAGATTGTTTTTGCAACAGCTGGGAAAAATGCTTTTATTGATCCTTTTGCAGTTGAAGGTTTGAGAAGTTGGATGGGGGTACCGCATAATATTGACTGGAATGATGGCCGATTAATGGGCGGGTATATAAAAGCGATGCTTGATGTACAACTAGTGCCCAATGAATTGCTAAGGTTTGATCAGGATGAGATTAGAATCAGTGTAAAATCCGAAGATTTTACCGGACGATTTGCTATGGCACCTATTGATGAACTGATAACCGGCTATGAAATACTATGGCATAATATGGTTAAAACGATGGTTAGTACAGAGTGGTCATGTTGGTTTGAAGGTGTAGATGATGATCTGATGACGATAGTTATCGGCCGTAGAATTGACAAACGAATGGTTTAAGGGGGCATAATATGTTATTTAAAGAGGATACCGTTGCAAGAGAAGAACACACTGCAATACGTCAAAATGTAGGCTGGTATGAATGGACGCATGATTTGGTTGAAATATCTGGTAAAAGCGCATACCTGATATTAGATTATCTCTGTGTCAATACAATTGCAAATCTTGAAGTTGGTCAGAGTAAATATAGCACAATGCTTGATGAAAATGGTAAAATAATCGACGATGTAATCGTTTCAAAAGTAGGCGAAAATTGCTTTTGGGTATCAACCTTGTATGCACCTAAGCTTTTACCCCGTCTAGGAGCTTTGATAACCAGTGACCTAGATCTACAGTTTAAGGAGTTAACTGAGTGCTATAAAATGTATGCTATTCAAGGACCAAATGCGCTGAAGATGGTTAATGCAATTTTGGATATAGCGGTAGATGACTTAAAACGTTTTTCGATGGTAGAACGGTTAATTGACAAAATTCCGATTAGAATTCATCGTAGTGGCTTTACTGGTGAGCTTGGATATGAAATTTACTGTCACACGTCGGATTCAAAAGCAATAGAAGCGGCGCTTAGAGGTGTTGGAAGGTCTTTTAGAGCGGTCGAACCGACGATTCTTGAAGTTATCGTCCGATCTATTCCAATGGAAAAAGGGTTCGCATTGCGACAGGATTTGTATGGGCTGACACCGTATGAGTGTGGTCTTGGATGGTCAGTAAAAATGGATAAGGAGTTCGTCGGGAAAGAATCCTTGATACACGCAGAGAAAGCAGGCAATATATTTCAATTGGTGGGATTGGAGTTTCAAGCAGAATCATACGAGGATATTAGTCAAGGTGAAGCGGTAAACCTTTATGGAATTCAAATTGGAATTGTTCGTGCTGCAATTTATGGTTATACTGTTGAAAAAAATATTGGATTCGCAATTATTGATGCCAATATCCCAATGAATACGAAAGTGACAGTAGGATGTAATAATTCTCCAGCGATAGTTGTTGACAAGAAATGGTTATAAGTCATTGGTTGAAGACAATCGATTATAATGTAATCGACTTTACATAAGCAGGAAAGGGAGAACAAATATGTTAAAGAAAATATCTGTTATTACTGGTGGACATGGCGGTATGGGAAAAGCAATTGCCTGTGAATTAGGGGAAAATTATACTTTGGTCTTAGCGGGACGCAACGAAGAAAAAATGACTAGTGCGAAAAAAGAGATGGAAGAATTAGGTTACGAAGTTTTCATTTTCAAGGTCGATATTCAGGATCAACAAAGGGTTAACGAACTGGCTGCATTTGCCGCTTCTCTGGGGGAGGTTGTAAATGTTATTCATACATCTGGAGTATCTCCCGCTGATACCGGCGCTGAGGTGATTTTATCTATAAATGCAATGGGTACTTTGTATTTGACCAATGCGTTTTATCCGGTCCTTTCAGAAGGGGGTGTTATGATTAACTTTGCATCAGTAGCAGCTTACACGATAGAAGCCAGTGATGAATGGTATGAAGTGTTTGATACTTGTGAAGCACCAGAGTTCTACGAAAAGCTGAAATTATTAACGGATCCGTTTAAGGATGACGCATTTGTTTGGGCAGGAATTGCTTATTGTCTATCAAAACGTTTTGTGATTTATTTTTCGCAGAAAAATACTGTGCGTTTTGCTGATAAGGGTTGTCGAATATTATCCATATCACCCGGATCCTACTTGACACCGATGCATCAGAAGCTGATTGAT
This sequence comes from Eubacteriaceae bacterium ES2, assembly GCA_031222025.1. Lineage (GTDB taxonomy): Bacteria > Bacillota > Clostridia > Eubacteriales > Eubacteriaceae > Acetobacterium. Next base: position 596,754 of record CP130740.1, read on the forward strand.
AACCAGCCAGAGACGGCCGAAATGCAAAAAGAATCCATACCTCTTGATCGTTGGGGTCGTCCATATGAAATAGCAGCATTAGTAGTATTTCTCTGTTCTAAAGGAGCCGGTTTTTTGAGTGGGGTAGATATTTTGGCAGACGGGGGTCAAATTGCCAATACTTTTGTTGAACAGTTAAAATAACAGTTTGCCAGAAAACAGTTGCGCTAAAGCAGCTGTTTTTTTAGTGCAAGGATTACGGATATTAAAGATGTTTTATAGGCTACGTTCTTGTAAATAGAAAAATTCGTTAAAATTTCCATTTGCATAAGTTTATAGGGTAGCGCTATAATAAACAGAAAAACAAACGATAATCGATTAAATAGAATTGTTTATTTGATTTGTGGAGAAAAGAGGTAGATCATATGAAAAGTGAAAATTGTAATTGGTGTAGGCGAAGTGTTAAAAAGGGAGGAAGACGATTATGAAGGTACAAGGGAAATTATCGTTATTATTAGCATTACTGCTTTTAATGTCTGTAATAATGACGAGTATGATAGCAGAATATTTAAATATCATATCCGTGCAATGGATCAAATTTCTAATAACTTCAGTTGGGGTGATTTTAGGTGGTGAAGCAATTGCATATCCTTTTTTCAAAAAAACACTAGAGCCTTTTAAGAGAATTAATGAAAATATTCAAAGACTTAATTTGGTTTATTTTGACAAAAAACTAAGGGAAATGCTGCTGATGAATTTGAAGATATACTATTTCAGCTGAACCAATTTGAAGAAAATCTGAAAGAGAATATTTTAGAGGACCCTTTTAATAATCTCCGCAATCATGGACTGATCAATGAAAAATGGCGAGAAAGCATAAAATCAATGGAGGCTATTTTTTTAGAGGTTAGTAGAATTGTTAAAGCGTGTCAGGAAGGTGATCTTGAAGTAAGAGGAAACTCAAAAAACTTTTCTGGGAAGTATAGGGAAATGATTGACGGTGTTAATAGTATTTTAGATGTGACGATCATTCCAGTTAAGGTGGCTGCACAACGTATTTATTGTATTGGGAATGGTGAAAAACCGGATTTGATAACTGAAACCTATAAGGGAGATTTTGAAATATTAAAAAACAATATCAATTCCTGCATAAATGTATTAGCAGCCTTGGAAGAATGTAATCGTGTGCTTGCTTTGATGAGCAAAAATGATTTTACGCAAAATATTAAAGGCGACTTTTGCGGTATCTATTCAGAATTGGCCAATTCAATTAATTTAGTGAATAAGAAATTGGTGCGGGTTGTTGAGATTTCAACACATATTGGAAATGGGGATATGTGTGATCTGGATGCATTGAGAAAAGTTCCCCGACAAAGCGAAAATGATCAAATTATCCCTTGCCTGATTGGCATGATCGAAACGATCATTCAACTGGTAGAAGAGACGGAAACGATGGCAGGTATTGCAGTGAAAGGCGATCTCGGTAATCGGGGAGATGTTTCAAAATTTAACGGTGAATATGCACGAGTGATTTTCGGATTCAACAAAATACTTGACGCGGTAATCGAACCAATCCTTGAAGCGTCTAACACCTTAAAAGCACTTGCTAATGGTGCACTGAGTGTTGAAATGACCGGCGCGTATCTGGGAGATCATGCTCAAATTAAGAATGATTTGAACCAGACGATTAGATTTTTAAAAGAATGTGTATTGGAGATAACAATCACATTAGAAAAAATCGGGCGGGGAGACTTAAATCATGAAATTAAAACCAAGTATCATGGAGATTTTCTGCCGATTAAACAGTCGTTAAATGATATCACTGATAGACTTAATAGCACGATGACAGATATAAATCGGGCTGCTAGCCAGGTTCAGGTGGGTGCTTATCAAATTGCTGATGGAAGCCAGGCCTTGGCGCAGGGAAGTACAGAGCAAGCCAGTTCAATTCAGGAATTGACTGCATCAATTGAAGAAGTATCTGAGGCAACTATGAAAAATGCGATTCACGCAAGTGAAGCCAATGATGTGGCTTTACGTGTCCATCGAAGTGCCCAAATGGGAAATGAACAAATGCAAGAATTGCTTACAGCGATGATTGAGCTTAATGAAGCATCAAATGATATTTCGAAGATAATTAAAGTAATCGATGATATTGCTTTTCAGACAAATATTTTGGCATTGAATGCTGCAGTTGAAGCGGCACGTGCCGGACAACACGGCAAAGGTTTTGCGGTAGTTGCTGAAGAGGTCAGAACACTGGCGGCCAGAAGTGCTGAAGCAGCTAAAGAAACAACGGATTTAATCGAAAGGTCGGTTGAAAAGGCGAAAGCTGGAAGTAAAATTGCTAACTATACGGCAGAAAGTTTGAATGAAATTCTTATAAGTGTTGAAAAAGTGACTGATTTAGCTGGTAAGATTGCCTGGGCATCAAATCATCAAAAAAAAGAAATTGCTCAGATATCGCAAGGTATTGAACAGGTTTCGACAGTTATACAAACTAACTCAGCAACAGCAGAAGAGAGCGCGGCAGCGAGTCAGGAGCTTTCAGAACAGGCAGCTCAACTTAAAAAAATGGTTGATACATTTCAATTGAAAATATCGTAAATTACAATATAAAACAAAATAATACGAATAATGATTGACGATTACAAATAAATATCGTATATTATAGATAATCGATTATAGATAATAAGTTTAAAACATATTGGATCCGATGTTTAGACTTATCTGAAAAATCGAGGCTTATGCGATAAAAAAGACACCATGATTATCATATTTCAAAAAATATAAAAATGAAAGGTGGAATTATTATGGCTTATTTAATTGCTATTGGTCTTACTGCTGGAATTATTGCCGGCGTTTTTTCTCATCTGGTTTTTATTGCGGGAGTACTACCTGTAATTGTTTGGATTGCTTTCGCGGGTGAAGCAACATTTTTTGCAGCTGGCGGAAAAAATATGGGATTGCTTAAGGGTTTGGTATCAAATTTAGCAGGCGTTTTATGGGGAGCTTTTATATTTTTAGTTTCTGGCGCATGGTCATCCCCGTTTGCTTTAGGGATTGCCGTGTTCCTTGCTGTAGTGATCATGTGTGTGGAAGCAAAAATTGATTTTCTGTCGTTTATACCTGGTGCCTTTATTGGAGCGGCCTGTCTTTTTGGGTCGGCAAGCGAAGTGCACCCAACTGGTGATATTACTGGCGTCTTAATTGCTTTATTATGTGGCGCGATTATGGGATGGGTTGCTGAAAAAGCGGCAGGTCCGATTGCTGGATTTATATCTAAAAAGTTTCCTGAAAAAGAGGCTGCTGAACAGCAGGGATAAAAATTCTTTATAATTTGTTTAAATCGCATAAGGTAAGGTATCAATAAGGTATATTGTTTTGTCATTGTTATAAAACAATATACCTTCAATTATGTCCGGAGACTTGATTCATGGAGATTTGTGTTTGTAAGGGTTAAAAAAATTAAATATATTTAATAGAAAAATCCAAATATAATTTAAAAGAATGTATATAGCAATATGATTTGCTTAATAAATATTAAATGCATTTAAAATAAATCATTTTTTATCAATCAACGATTATAGATAATTTTGACAATCTGATAATTCATGCTATAATATGGTAATATATTAATTTTAACAAGGAGTTGTCTTTAGTGGTAGAAGCAGACGGTAAATTAAAAAAAAGAAGACTTTATAGCGATGAAATTCGAGAAGTCATCAAACAGGCAATTATAAATGAGGAGCTTAAACCCGGAGACCGAGTGGTTGAAACCCGTTGGGCCAAACAACTGGGAGTATCGCAATCTCCCGTGAGGGAAGCGATCCGTGATCTTGAAATGATGGGCTTTATTGAAAATCGTCCGTATCAGGGTGCTTTCGTCAGAAAAATGGACAAAAAGGATGTCATTGATTCTTATTATGTCAGAGAAGCTTTAGAGATGGCTGCAATGCGTTATGCTGTTGAAGTTATCACTGATGAAGAACTAGAAGCTATTTTTAATGTCATGGGAGAAATGAAACAAGCTGTTAAAGATGGCGATTTTGATCTGTTTGTTGAAAAAGACAGTTTATTTCACGAAAAGATTCTTCAAGTTTCGAATAATGAGCTATTGATTAAACTTTGGAATCAGTGTAAGATCAGGGAATTTACCAGTATCAGTGCCTGGATTTCAGATATGACTCTGGAAGCTTTGGCAGAACGTCATAACAGTTTATATCAGGCATTGAAGAATAGGGACAAGCAATTAGCCATGGATGCGGTCGAAGAACATTTTGAACTCTTAATTCAGGAAATGAATAATATATAAAAATACGAAAAAATAGTATTAAAAGCTGATTGCCAGTTACAAGCGTAAGGAGATTATACTCTTTAGGCTTGTAACTGGCAATCAGCTTTTTATTTGAAAAATTTTCAACTTACGAAATAATATTTGACATTCTTTCGTATAGGTGTTAATATGCACCTATAAAATATAATCGATTATATATAATATTTTAAATGATGTTTCAGTACAGAGATTCGTAGAAGCTGTGGTTATGGTTTTGTGAAAATTGCAAACGATGCAAAGATGTTATGATTTTTGTTTTATTAACAGTTGATATGAATTTTAAATTAATTTGGAGGTTTCAACTATGTCTGATTGTGAAAAGACCAATTACATTGGGAAAAGTGTTCAAAGAGTTGATGTCTATGAAAAGGCAACTGGAAAAGCTAAATACTTTGAGGACTATCAGGTTCAGTATCGGGATTTGCTTCATGTAAAGGTCTTACGTAGCCCGCATGCGCATGCAAAAATTGTTAGCATTGATGTTAGTGCAGCTGAAGCTCTACCGGGTGTTGCAACGGTTGTAAAAGGAAGCGATCCGGATCTGCCATGGTCTGATATTGCATATGGTTCTAGTTATTATGGAAATCCAGCTCGTCACGAAGTTATCTGGGCTGGACAGGCTGTTGTTGCAGTAGCGGCAGAAACGATTGAAATTGCAGAGCAAGCATTAGAATTGGTGAAGGTCGTTTATGAAGAACTGCCTTATGTCATTGATCAGCATATTGCGATGCTTCCAGATGCTCCCGAAGTAATCAGTCCTGAACTCGGATTTGCAGCTGGTTATGCTGGATTTCAGCCAGAGGGACCGAATGTTGCTGGAAGCTACAAAATGAACCTTGGAGATGTTGATGAGGCTTTTGATGAAGCTGATGTAATCGTTGAAGGCGAATTTCAGGCTAATAAAAAATCGACATCTCAGATAGAATGCAATGGTTGTATCGCAGAGTATCAACCTGACGGTGTGGTTAAACTGATCTCGAATGGAATGGGAGTTCACGGAGTTCTCAAAAAACATTTACTGACAATGTATCCGCAGTTAACAGCCTCTACATTAAGAGTCATTCAGCCGGTTACAGGTGGAAGTTTTGGAAATCGACTCTTTCCAACCATCGAACCTTTGGCAGTTTTAATGACCCTAAGAACTAAAAGACCATGCTCTTACGTTTTATCCAGAAAAGAAATGTTTACATCATCTCCGACTAACTGGCCTGTTTTTACCAAATTAAAACTGGGTGCCAAAAAAGACGGAACAATTATTGCTGAAGACTTTTATCTGGTTGAAGATGGCGGTGCGCAGATTCGAGGTTATTATGACGGGCGATTATCTGCTTCTGGTTTGATGTGTGTCTATAACATTCCGAATGTTCGTTGCGATTCTTATGCGGTCAGAACGAATACCATGCCAGTTGCGCCATATCGCGGACTTGGCGTTCCTGAATCAGAATGGGCAATGGAAAATCTAATGGATGAGCTAGCTGAAAAGCTGAATATGAGTCCGCTCGAACTGCGCTTAAAAAATATTATCAAAAATGGTGAATGCAATCCCTATGGAGAAAAGGTCACAAGTATCGCAATTGGTAAGTGTTTAGAAGCAGTTGCTAAATCGATAAAAGTTGATGAACCATGCGAACAGGAAGAAGGTCCATGGAGATATGGTAGAGGAATTGCTGCTGGTGGAAAACAGAATACGCCTCTTGGACGTGCTGAAGCCGATTGCTTAATTCATAGTGATGGCAGCGTAGAAATTCTGGTCAGTTGTGATGAACAAGGAATGGGCGCGCAATCAGTTCTTCGTCAGATGGCTGCCACTGAGCTTCAGATCGATATTGAAAAAGTTAAAGTCACCCGTGCGGATACGGCAGTAACACCATACGATAACTTTGGTGCATCAAGTCGAACAACGTATACGACAGGTAATGCTGTTGTAATCGCTTGCCAGGATGCAATTGATCAGTTAAAAGAAGCAGCTGGTCGCGAAGTTGGTCTGGCCAAAAAACAGATTACGATTAAAAACGGGAAAGCTTATATCGTTGGTTCTGATGTAGAAGTAATTGATATTAAAGATTTGTTCAAACCATTTGATTTCTTTACACAACAGACCTGGGGATTACTGCAGGGGACACCTGTTAGAGGTCGTGGTGTATTCTGTCCAGCTCCAGCTGTACCATGGTTTGGTCCCGGACATGAAGATGGACGAACACCAAGAATGTGGAATTGGTATCAGTACAGTGCGTTTGGTGCCGAAGTTGCCGTTAATGTTGAAACTGGACAGATCAAACTAATAAAATTGGTTAGTACTGCTGACACTGGAAATCCGATTAATCCCAAATTGGTTGAAGGACAAATTGATGGCGGTGTTATTATGGCACTTGGTTTCTCAACGATGGATTACCATATGTTTGAAGATGGAAAAATGATCAATTCCAACATGTCTGATTATCGATTACCGACAGTCTTGGAAACACCACTGCAGAAAAACTTCATGCGGGCAATTCTTCCTGATCCGCTGCCAGATGGGCCATTTAATGCTAAAGGGTGCGCGGAGTCAATGATGATTCCGATTGGTCCAGCTATTGCAGCAGCTGTTTATCAGGCTATTGGTGTGAGACCAAAAGAAATGCCGATGACGGCAGAACGAATACTGAAATTGATTAAAGACAAGGAGGCTAATGATGCAAAATAGAGCGAATTTTATTCAAGTAGTTTGTGAAGTGAACGGAAAGCCTGTTGACTTACTGGTTTCACCGGATCGTACGGTGGTTGATGTACTGCGAAATGAATTGGGATTGACCGGTACAAAACAAGGCTGTGATGATGGTAACTGTGGGGCCTGCACCATTCTGGTTGATGGTAAAGCAGCTAAAAGCTGTTCTATGCTGATTGGACAGGCAAGAAATAAAAAGATTACAACAATTGAAGGTGTCAGTGACGGAGATGTATTACATCCAATGCAACAGGCATTTATTGACCATTTTGCGATTCAATGCGGTTTTTGTACGCCAGGGATGATTATGACCGCAATTGCGATTCTGAATGAAAATCCCAATGCCACAGAAGAAGATATCCGTGAAGGATTACATGGCAATTTATGTCGTTGTACCGGTTATGTAAAAATTGTTGAAGCCATTGAAGATGCCAGAGATGTGATGAATGCTGGGGGTACCAACTAATGAAATTCGAATCATATTTTGAACCGAGTACAGTTGATGAATGTATTCAGATTTTAGCGGAACAGAAATCAGATGTAAAACTGCTTGCTGGTGGAACCGATCTGGTTATACGCATGAGAAGTCGTGTTTTAAAACCTAAAGCGGTGGTAAGTCTGAATGCAATTCCTGAGCTAAGCGAAGTTACAGTCAAAGAAGATGGTTTATATATTGGTGCCATGGCCAGACTGATGGATGTCTCAAAATCCGAATTATTAACGGGGGCCTGGAAGATTATAAAAACTGGTGCCGGCAATGTTTCCAGTATGCAAGTTAGAAATATTGCGACAATTGGCGGTAATACCTGTAATGCGTCACCAAGTGCAGACACAGTTCCCGGACTGGTTGTTTCTGGAGCGATGGCCAATATTGTCGGAAAAAATGGCAGTCGAAGCGTTTTATTAGAAGACTTTTTTACCGGTCCTGGTAAAACTGTTTTAGCAGAGGATGAAATGCTGGTAGGCTTTATTGTTCCTAAATACGCGGATAAAACCGGTGCTGTTTACAAAAAATACTCGATTCGCGGAGATACAGATATCGCCATTATTGGTGTCGCCGGTAAAGTGACGCTTAATGAACAGGGTGCTGTGGCAGATGTAAAAATTGCCCTTGGCGGGGTAGCACCAACTGTCATGCGGGTTCCGGCAGCTGAAGACCTATTAAAGGGCAAAATGCTGACTGATCAATTGATTGAAGAAGCAGCAGTGGTTGCTTCAGAAGCTTGCAAACCAATCACGGATGCTCGGGCGACCAAAGAATATCGTAAAGAAATGGTTATGGTCTGGGTACAGCATGTACTAAAAGATGCTTTGCAGGAAGCTCAAAATAACTAAAACAGTTAAGGAGCAGCAATGAAGGCATTACTGCTCCTTTTTAAGGAAAATTATAATTTCGTCAGGAAAGGAAATTAAAATGGAGAAATTAACATCAAATATTTATGTTGAAACAAAAATCAGGGGTTGTAACCCCAGTATTGTTTTTACCAAAGAAGGATCGGTATTTATCGATAATGCGCAATGGTTGTCCAGCTTACTGGAGATGATTAAATTTGCAGAAGAAAAAGGGCCAATTAAGTACATGATTAATACGGAACCTCATATCGACCATATTTTTGGAAACCATTGGTTTGCTGAAAAATGCCCGGTTATTGGTCACCAGGCAATGCTCAAAGACTTTTTTCTTGTTCCTGGGGAAATGGACGGTTACGACTACAGTGTTGATGTTCTTACCCGCCAGGATCAGGAAGGGCTAAAACTGATGCCTTCCCGAGAAGATTATATCATCAATAAACCACAGATTACCTTTTCCAAAGACATGTCCTTGAAAGTGGGCGATCACACCTTTAATTTATATCATACCCCTGGTCATTCTGATGGTCAGATCGCGGTGCATGTACCAGAAGAAAGAACTGTTTTTGTTGGAGATACGGTTTTCTCAGATTGTCAAATTTGGCTACACTCAGCCAATATTGACGAGTTGATTCACTCCTTGAAATTTATCTACACCCTAGATGTGGATCATATTGTTCCCGGCCATGGTCCAGTTGTAAAAAAATCTTATATTATGAATCAGCTCGGATTTATTTATGAATGGATCGAAGCAGTGGCAGACGGAATTGAAAAAGGATGGTCTCAGGAAGAATGTGTTGAGCGCATCACTTTTTCAGAGCGTTGTCCGGTTGATATTGGCCAGGATGAAATGATGGAATACATCCAGCGGACCAATATTATCAAGTGCTATAACTATTTAACTCAGGGTTAAAAGATTTGAGCCAAAAAGGAGGTCAATCATGAAATTGGATAAAGTCAACAATGTTTCGGTCATCGGAACCGGGATGATTGGTGCCAGTCTGGCGGTTCTTTTTACCGGAAATGGCTATAAAACGACACTGCTGGCCTATAACGAAGATGAAATTGTAGCTGGTAAGAAGCGCTACCAGGAATGCTTTGAAGATCTGATTCAAAAAAAGCTGGTCACAGAAAAACAGTATCAGGCATGCGAAAAACTTCTGACAGTAACCACCAAGTATGAAGATATCTCGGATACTGAATTGATTTTTGAATGTGTGGTTGAAAATCTGGCGGTCAAACATAGTGTTTACCAAGAGATTGAAAGGCATTGTAAAAATTTTAAGGCAATTGCTTCATCAACATCAGCGATTTCCGCTGATGATTTGGCTAAAGGACTGAAACAAAAAGAAAAACTGGTGGTTGCTCATCCCTGGAATCCACCTCATCTGGTGCCGTGCGTGGAACTGGTGCCAAGTGAGGGGTCAACTTCGGAGGTCATCGACGCTATTTATGAATTTCTGGAATCGGTTGGTCGAAAGGTGGTCGTGATGAAAAAAGCGGCACCCGGCTTTATTGGCAATCGCCTGCAGCACGCGCTTTACCGGGAAGCGGTTCACATGGTGGAACAGGGAATTGCTAGTCCGGAAGATATTGACAAAACCCTTAAATATAGCTTTGTTCCTCGCTATACTTCAATCGGAATTTTTGAACACTTTGACTATGCCGGTCTTGATATGATTGTCAGCATTGATGATTATCTTTTCCCGGATCTGTCAAATGCTGATAAAACGCCTGATTACATTCGTTCACGATTTGAAAAAGGTGATTTGGGACAAAAAACTGGTTTAGGTGTTTATGACTGGACCAAAGTCGATATGGAAGAATTTAGAATGAAGGCCGCCAAGCCCTATTTTGAATTTTTTAACTGGAGTCTGCCGGAAGCAGAATAATTAAATTGTAATATAAAAAACACAATGTATTGAAAGGAGCAATAACGTGATTTCAAAAGAAAAAAAATATTGGATCTATGAGACCATGAATAAAATAAGATATTTTGAATTAAAGGCACTGCGTCTGTTTGAAGAAAACAAACTGCGTGGCTCGGTTCATTTATATGCAGGAGAAGAAGCGGTAGCGGCTGCAGTTTGTGCTCAATTAACTGACGATGACTATATTACCAGTACTCACCGGGGGCATGGACATTGTATTGCCAAAGGTGCTGAACTTGATAAGGCAATGGCTGAACTGATGGGAAAAGAAACGGGATACTGCAAAGGTCGTAGTGGATCAATGCATATTGCCGATTTTACTAAAGGTAATCTTGGTGCCAATGCGATTGTTGGCGGAGGAATCCCGATTGCAACCGGTGCTGCGCTGGCAGCAAAACTTCAAAAAAATGATAAAGTAGCAGTTTCGTTTTTTGGGGATGGCGCCTCAAATGAAGGAACATTCCACGAAAGTCTAAATCTGGCCGCTGTATGGAAACTGCCAATTGTCTTTGTTTGTGAGAATAACGGATTTGGAATTTCAGTTCCAGTTAAACAGTCAACCTCTGTTGAAAACATCAGTGATCGCGCTAAGGGTTACGGAATACCTGGCGTAACGGTTGACGGAAACGATGTTTTTGCTGTCTACGAAGCATTTGAGAAAGCCATTAAGCGGGCAAAAAAAGGTGATGGTCCGACCCTGATTGAGTGTAAAACCTATCGAACACTTGGTCACTGGACTGGCGACCCCCAAAATTATCGGGATAAAAAAGATGTCGAAATGTGGCGTGATACCAGAGATCCAATTCAATTATTTAAGAAAAAGCTGATCGAAGCCGGAGATTTTACCGCTGAAGAGCTGGATCAGGTTGAAGAAGCCGCCAAACAGGAAGCTGACGCAGCAGCTGAGTTTGCTATCGAGAGCCCTGATCCGAATCCGGCTGATGTTCTGGATGATGTTTTTTATAACGTTTAAAGAAAGGAGCAAAAATGAGTAAAAAAACTTACGCTACAGCTATTCGTGACGTAATTGCAGAAGAAATGCGTCGGGATGAAAATGTTTTTATTATGGGAGAAGATATTGAAATTCTAGGTGGAATCTTTGGCTGCACCAGAGATTTATATAAGGAGTTTGGAACAGATCGAGTCAGAAACACCCCGATCTCAGAAGCGGTCATGGTTGGTGCCGGAGTCGGAGCAGCTTGCGCCGGGATGCGCCCCATCGTGGAATTGATGTATATGGACTTTACCCTTGTTGCGGCAGATCAGATAATCAATCAGGCAGCTAAAACCCGTTATATTTTCGGCGGTAAGGCTAAAATTCCCCTGGTTATTCGTGGACAACAGGGTATTGGGCGTGGTAACGCAGCAACACACAGTCAAAGTTTAGAAACTATTTTCATGCATTTTCCTGGCTTAAAGGTAGCATGTCCATCTAATGCAGCTGATGCAGCAGGCTTACTGAGAACAGCTATTCGTGATGATAATCCGGTCATGTTCTTTGAACACAAGGCTTTGTATGCCACGAAGTTTGAAGTGCCGGATGATCCGGATTTTTGCCTGCCCTTTGGTAAAGCCGAAATAAAAAGAAGCGGTAAAGATGTTACCATTGTCGGCTCTCTTCTTTATGTTAGCAGGGCTTTGGAAGCCGCTGCCGAACTGGAAAAAGTGGGAATTGATGCTGAAGTCATCGATCCTCGGACAATGGTACCTTTTGACATGGAGACGATCATCGAATCGGTTAAGAAAACCGGTAAACTGGTTGTTGTTCATGAGGCTCATAAAGTTGCCGGATGGGGAGCTGAAGTAGTTTCAGAGGTTGTCGAAGGGGCTTTTAAATATCTGGATGCACCACCCGTTCATTTGGGCGCACAAGCCTGTCCGCTCCCCTTCAACATTGAACTGGAAAATGCAGTAGTCCCCAGTGTCAATCAGATCATTGAAGCAGCAAAAAAAGTATGTTACCGATAGAGGTTAGGAGAAGAGAATGGCAGAATTTATAATTATGCCCAAACAAGGGCTTCAAATGACCGAAGGAACCATTATGGAATGGCTGGTTGATGAAGGACAGGAAGTGGTTGCAGATGAGCCACTCTTTGAAATGGAAACGGATAAGCTGACCATTACAATTGATGCCAGTCAAAGTGGAACCTTATTAAAAATTCTTCACGATGTAGGTGATGAAGTTCCGATTACGCAACCGATAGCTATTATTGGAGAAAAGGGCGAAGATTATTCCGCTTTACTAAGCGCTGCGGGAGCAGCAGACGCCGATGTGACAGTGTCTATAGAAGGCCAAGAGGCAGAAAACGCAGAAGAAAGTATCGCTAAAACAATCGAAAAAACTTCAAGCGGAAAAGTTTTTATATCACCGAGAGCTAAAATGCTGGCGGGGGAAAAAGGAATCGATTATTTACAAATTGCCGGCTCCGGTCCGGAAGGTTTGGTCATTGAAGCGGATATTCTGGAGTATGAAAAAAATCCAGTGTCGAAAACAGCGGTATCACCACTGGCCAGAAAAATAGCTGAGCAGGAAAATGTTGATCTTAGTTCTGTTCAGGGGTCGGGTGTTCGTCAAAAGGTAATGGCGGATGATGTCCGAGCCATGACATCGGGGCAGCAGGCACAGGGCGCAGTGATCCAGCAACTGGATGAAGAAGAGATACCGATCAGCGGGATGCGTAAAATTGTTGCAGAGCGCATGAAAGTCAGTCTGACGGAAATGGCTCAGGCCAATCATCGAATGACCATTGATATGACCAATTCGGTTGCTTTAAGAGAACAGTTTAAAGCGGCTGGAAAAAAGGTCAGTTATAACGATATCGTTCTGCGCTGCGTGGCAAAAGCTTTAACTGAATTCCCGATGATGAATGCGTCATGGACGGATCAGGGAATTGTTCTTAAAAAATATGTCAATATGGGTATGGCGGTTGCCATTGATCAGGGACTGATTGTTCCAGTCATTAAAAATTGTCATCAGAAATCGCTGGATCAGATTTCACAGGAATCCAGTCAACTGGCATCAAAAGCCAAAGAAAACCGACTTCAGCCTGAAGATTATACAGGCGGAACCTTTACCGTTTCCAATTTGGGCATGTTTGATATTGATGGATTTACAGCGATTATCAATCCGCCAGAGGCTGGCATTTTGGCAGTTGGAAAGCTGGCTAAACAGCCAGTGGTGATTAGGGATGAGATTGTTGTTCGCATGATGATGCAACTTAGTTTGACCTATGACCATCGGATTGTAGATGGTGCGCCGGCAGCTCAGTTCCTGAAACGGATTAAAGAATTGCTGGAAAATCCGTTGTTGCTGATTTAAGGAGAAGGACACATGAAATTTGATGTTGCGGTTTTAGGTGGCGGTCCAGGGGGATATGAAGCAGCGATTCGCTGCTCCCAGTATGGACTTAAAACAGTGCTTATTGAAGCAAAAGAATTGGGGGGGACCTGTCTTAACAGAGGTTGCATCCCTACAAAAGCCTTGCTTCATGGTGCCGAGTTTTATGAAGAGGCAAAAAGTGCCAAAGAGTTTGGACTTGATTTTGAAGAACTGAAATTTGACTATGAAAAACTTTTTTCTCATAAAGAAAAAATTGTAAGCAGATTAAGAAAGGGTATTGAAGGGCTTGAAAAAGCCCACGGCGTTACCGTGATCAATGGTTTTGGCCTGCTTAAAAAGGCCAACGAAATCGAAGTGAACGGCGAGATTGTGACGGCAGATCATATTATCCTGGCAACGGGTTCCACACCAAGTTTACCGCCAATTCCCGGAATCGAAAATCCATCGGTAATGACCAGTGACGAAGTCCTGGCAATGAAAACCTGTCAGGAGAGTCTGGTGATTATTGGTGGTGGTGTCATCGGTATTGAATTTGCTTCACTGTATTCTGCACTGGGCAAAAAAGTAACAATTCTTGAAATGCAGCAGGAAATTCTTAAAGGCCTTGACGCTGAAATTGTCAAGGAGCTTTCTCAGATTCTTAAGCGAAAAGGGGTTGAGATTGTAACGGATGCCAAAGTGACTGCGATCGAAGAGGCTGACCAGGTAACGGTCAGTTATGAGAAAAATGGACAGATCAAGGGAGCATCTGGAGATTGTTGTATTGTCAGTGTCGGTCGAAAAGCGCAAATTGACAAGATTGGCCTGGAAACTGTCGGGGTTAAGCTAAACGGGCCTTTTATCGAAGTGGATGAAACACTCAGAACCAATATTTCCAATATTTATGCAATTGGTGATATTACCGGAAAAATACAGCTGGCACATGTTGCAACCAAGCAGGGAATGATTGCAGCTCAAAGCATCATTGGTAAAAAAGACCGGATGAAGTATAACGTGGTGCCGGCTTGTGTTTACACCAGTCCAGAAATTGCCTGGGTTGGTATGAGTGAAGCGGATGCGCTTGCAGCTGGAAAGAAAATACAAGTCGGACGTTTTGGCGTTGGCGGAAATGGAAAATCCAGCGTGATGGGTCACAGCAAGGGCTTAATAAAACTTGTTAGCGATGAAAAGACCGGTGAGATCTATGGCGCTCAGATTATGGCTCCAAGAGCAACGGATATGATTGGTGAAATCGCTGTAATTATGGAATGCGAAGGAACAATTGAAGAGCTGTCTGAAACGATCCATCCTCATCCAACGGTCTGCGAAATCATCATGGAAGCGGCGCATGATGCTGAGGGATTGTGCTGTAATGCTTTGCCAAAGAAATAATTGGATTGCGACTTCTTATATAGTCAGAAATGTTAACAAATTTCAGAATGAAAACAAGTAAATTAAAAAATCTAGCACAGATAATTGGTTCTATGATTTTAAGAATTTAAACTGGAGGAAAATATTATGGGAAAAATTAAAGTAGGCGTTGCAGGATATGGTGTCATTGGCCAGCGTCTGGCAGATGCAGTTGCGCTTCAGGGCGATATGGAGCTGGTGGGAATTGCTGATTTGGCACCAACCCTGTCAATTCGAGCCTTACATGAAAAGGGCATGCCGTATCACTTGTACCTGGTTGATATGAGTAAAAAGTCGGAATTTGATCTCCTGGGTATTCCGGTGTCGGGAAGTTTTGAAGACCTTGTTGATCAGGTTGATATTATGCTGGATTCCTCTCCTGGTGGTGTAGGAGTTAAAAATAAAGAACTTTATCAATCAAAAGGCGTCAAAGCTATTTTCCAGGGGGGCGAACAAAATTCTGTGGCAGATGTTTTCTTCCACGGTTATGCCAATTACGAAAAAGGTTTAAATCAGGATTATTTGAAACTGACAAGCTGCAACACCACTGGTCTGATTCGAGCCGTAGATTGTTTGGATCGTAATTGTGGTGGAGTAGACAAGGTGGCGATCACCATTATTCGACGGGTTGCCGATCCTGGTGACTATCACCGCGGATTAACCAATGCCCTTCAGGTAGACAAAGCGCCTTCGCATCAGGCAGTAGATTTGATGACGATTATGCCGCATGTTGAAGCAACGGGTGTGTTAGTGCATACACCAGTGACCCATGGTCATATTATTACAGTTCTAGCGACTGGAAAGAAAAAAATAACCAAAGAAATGGCCTTAGAAGCTTTTAAAAAGCACCCGCGTATTCGCGTGGTCAAAATTGATGATGGTTTTAAAGGGAATGCGTCTTTCTTCCGTTATGCCAGAGATTTGGGAAATAATCGAGGCGATATGTATGAAATCGGCTTATGGGAAGATTGTATTGTCGAAAGTGGCGATGATATTATGTTTGCCATTAATATCCCGCAGGAAAGCGTGACCATTCCGGAAACAATGGATGCAATCAGAGCGGCAACCGGTATGCAAAAGACCAGAGAAGAAGGAACGCAAGCAACCAATCAATATCTTAATTGCCAATGTCGATAAGAGGTGCGGTTAATGAAATATGGTATTAACACCCTGGATGATTTTCAGGTATCCGGTAAAACGGTGATTGTACGGGTGGATATAAATCAACCAGTAGATAAAGAAAAAAACGAGCTTAAAGATATTACTCGAATTAAAGCTTGTATAAAAACACTGGCGGAACTGGCGGATAAGGGCGCAAAGGTGGTCGTCCTTGCCCACCAGGGAAGTGATATAGAATATAAAAACTTTTATACCACCCAGCCTCATGCCAAAGTTCTGGCGGAATTGTTAGATAGAGAAGTTAAATTTGTGGAAGACGTTTGTGGACCGACCGCCCAGCAGGCCATAAAAGAGTTGAGAGACGGCCAGATTTTGCTGCTTGATAATGTGCGTTTTGTAGCGGAAGAACAGACCTTGTTTGAAATGAACTTGAAACTGAGTCATCAGGACCAGGCACAAACACTGCTGGTCAGAAAACTGGCGCCACTTGCGGATCAGTACGTCTGTGATGCATTTGCGGCAGCACATCGGGATCAGCCTTCACTCTGTGGTTTTGAGCAGCTCTTGCCTTCAGCGATGGGAAGACTGTTTGAAGAAGAATACAGTGTCCTGTCCGGCATTACCGAAGAACCCGGCCGTCCATCAGTCTTTGTTTTGGGTGGTTCAAAAATATCTGACGCTTTCATTATGATGGAGAGTGTCTTGGGAAAAGGCATAGCTGATAAGGTTCTGGCCGGAGGCCTGGTTGGTAATATTATGCTGCTGGCAAAAGGTATTGACATTGGCCAAGAGTCGAAAGCTTTTATTGAAAAGAAGGGCTTTAATCAGTATATTGACTCTGCTAAAGAATTGCTTGAAAAGTACAGCTCTATGATTGTATTACCGAGTGACCTGGCTTATCTGGAAAACGGAGTCAGAAAAGAAGTTAAAGTTTGCGATTTGCCGGTAAAAGCGATGCTGGTCGATATTGGCCATGAGTCTACAGAGCAGTTCAGAGAGATTATTCTTACAGCTAAAACCGTATTTACTAATGGACCAATGGGAATTTTTGAAGAAACACTCACGGAGTATGGAACCAAAAATGTCTGGGATGCGCTGGGAAAAACCGCTGGTTATACAGTTGTTGGTGGTGGAGACAGCATCACGGCAACCAATAAATACAATTTGAGTGAAGAAATTAATTATATCTGCACTGGTGGCGGTGCATTAATTCGCTTTTTAACAGGCGAAACCCTACCGGTTGTCCGGGCACTGATGCACGGTTCGAAAATAAAAGAAGAAAGCACCATTAACTGAAAAGAAAAGAGAGAGGTTCTTTAAATGGATTATGCAAAGGAATCATTAAAATTACACCATCAATTAAAAGGAAAACTGGAAGTAAGATCCAAGGTTACTGTCAACAATAAGGAAGCGCTGTCCCTGGCTTATACGCCAGGGGTGGCTCAGCCATGTCTGGAAATTCAGAAGGATGTTAGTAAAAGTTATGAATTGACTGGCCGCTGGAATACCGTTGCGGTGATCAGTGACGGGACAGCTGTATTGGGTCTTGGTGATATTGGACCGGAAGCCAGTATGCCGGTTATGGAAGGCAAATGCGTTTTGTTCAAAGCGTTTGGCGATGTGGATGCGATCCCCCTTTGCATTCGTTCGAAAAACGTGGATGAAATCGTTCAGGTTGTCAGCCTCCTGGCCGGCAGTTTTGGCGGTGTGAATCTTGAAGATATCGCAGCCCCCCGCTGTTTTGAAATTGAAAAAAGACTGAAAGAAATTTGTGATATCCCGATTTTTCATGATGATCAGCATGGTACAGCGGTTGTGACCCTGGCTGCGATTCTCAATGCGGTTAAACTGACAGGCAAGGATATTAACACGATGAAAGTGGTCATGAATGGTGCCGGGTCGGCTGGGATCGCCATTGCCAAGCTGCTTTTAAAAGTGGGCGTTTCTGATATTACCATGTGTGATCGCTCAGGGGCCATTTATCGGGGACAGGATGGACTGACCCCGGATAAAGAAGAAATTGCCCGGGTTACCAATAAGACTGGTCTTAAAGGCAGTCTTGCTGATGTGATTAAGGATGCGGATGTTTTTATTGGCGTTTCGGCACCGGGTACTGTGACCGAAGAGATGGTTGAAAGTATGAATAATGATCCGATTCTTTTCCCGATGGCGAATCCCATTCCGGAAATTATGCCGGATCTTGCCCTAAAAGCTGGAGCGGCGGTAGTTGGTACAGGAAGAAGTGATTTTGCCAATCAGATCAATAATGTTCTGGCTTTTCCGGGGATTTTCAGAGGGGCTCTGGATGTCAGAGCCAGCGATATCAATGATGAAATGAAAATTGCGGCGGCTTATGCGATTGCCGGTTTAGTTGAAGATCATGAGCTTCGGGCTGATTTTATTATTCCTAATGCCTTTGATCCCCGTATTAAAGAGGCGGTTTCTAAAGCCGTTGCAAAGGCTGCTCAAGAAAGTGGTGTCAGTCGCATTTAAGCGATTGGAGTCAGCATGAAAATTGATATAGCAATTGGAAAAGAAAAACAGACAGTTGAAATTCCGGAAAGTAATCTGCTTGGTGTTTTAAAACCTAATCCAGTACACTGCGAAACAAAGGGTGAGGAGGCGGTCAACAAAGCGCTACAAAGTCCTATTGGTTCGCCGCGTTTGAAAGATATCGTTAAAGCTGGAGAAAAGATAGTCATTATTACCAGTGATATTACCCGGCCACTGCCGTCTTATCTTGTTTTACCGCCGGTTCTTCATGAATTGAAGAAAAAAGGGGTTAAATGCCAGGATATTACCATTGTTTTTGCACTTGGCAGTCACCGCAAGCATACACCGGATGAAATGAAAAAATTGGTTGGCGAGTATGTTTATTCGACAATCCGCTGTGTGGATGGAGATCCAACGGACTTTGTCAGAATGGGGAAAACAAAGCATGGAACCCCGGTCGATGTTACTCGGATTGTTGCTGAAGCAGATCGGCGAATTTGTCTTGGCAACATTGAATACCATTATTTTGCCGGTTACAGCGGTGGTGCTAAGGCTATTATGCCGGGTGTCTCAACGCGTGCCGCGATTCAGGCGAATCACAGCTGTATGGTAGACCCCCTGGCGGTAGCCGGAAAGATAGATGATAACCCGGTCAGACAGGATCTGGAAGAAGCGATTGAGTTTTGTCCCATCGATTTTATCGTTAATGTAATTCTCGATGAACATAAGAGAATCATTCATGCAGTCGCTGGGCATTATATAAAAGCCCACCGGCAGGGATGCCAGTTTCTGGATCAATTATACAGTAAGCCGATTGATTCGCTTGCCGATATTGTGATCGTCTCACAGGGGGGAGCCCCCAAGGATTTAAATCTTTATCAGACACAAAAGGCACTGGATAATGCCAAACATGCGGTGAAAGATGGCGGGATTATTATTCTGGTCGGCTCCTGCCAGGAAGGCTTTGGCGAAGACGTTTTTGAAGAGTGGCTTTTATCGGCGCCAGATTCGGAGAGCCTGATTGAGCGCATTGAGAATGATTTTCAACTAGGTGGACATAAAGCAGCGGCCATTGCCATGGTGCTTCAGAAGAGTCAAATCTTTTTTGTTTCCCAAATGGACCCGCAAGTCGTCAACTCCATTTTTATGAAGCCCTATCAGACTGTTCAGGTAGCATTACTTGCAGCTTTTAACAAGTTGGGTAAAACTGCAAAAGTTATCGTCATGCCCCACGGAGGATCTACGCTGCCAATTTTAAAACAGTAAACGGCTATTTGACAGGATTTACCGGCTCTTTTTAAAAAAGAGTCGGTAAATCGGAAAAGAGGTGAAGATATGGGAAAAGAGAAGGTAGGAGCAGTTATTCTGGCAGCGGGTATGTCTTCGCGAATGGGTGACTTTAAGCCGGTGCTAAAAATAGGCAATTTATCGATACTAGAACGAATCATAATGACTTTTCAGGCTGCTGGTATATCAGAAATTGTTATTATTACAGGCAATAAGGCCAGAATTATTGAAGAGCTGGTCAAAGATATGCAAGTGATTTGTCTGCATAATCATGCTTATGAAACAACGCAGATGTTAGATTCGGTAAAAATTGGCTTGCGGTATTTTGAAAATAAGGCCGAACGAATTTTAGTGACACCAATTGACATTCCTCTTTTCACCAAAGAAACGGTTTTAAAACTGCTTGATTCAGAAGGCGTGTTTATTAATCCGGTTTATCGCGGTGTCAAGGGCCATCCCTTGCTGATTCAAAGGACCGCTTTACCTGAAATTATTGCATACTCTGGTCAACGTGGCCTGTTGGGGGCAGTTGAAAACTCTTCTTTTAAGCAAATAGAGGTTGAAGTGGAGGATGAAGGGATTCTTTTAGATGCGGATACTCAGGATGATTTTAAAATGCTCATGAATCTCTATTATAAACGCAAACTAAAACCTAAAGTAAGGGTTAGTATCGAAAAGGAAGAATCTTTCTTTGGAACTGGCACAGAGCAGTTATTAAATTTAATCAGATCTGGAGAAACAGTTAAAAGCGCTTGCGAAAAAATGCATCTTTCCTATAGCAAGGGGTGGAAAATGATTAATCAGATTGAAGAACAGCTGGGATTTTTAATTGTTCATCGCAAGCGGGGTGGGAAAAATGGTGGAAAAACAATTTTAACTGAAGAGGGCGTCGATTTTCTTCTGAAATTCCAGAAATTTGAGAAAGAATCTCAGGAAAGTGTGGACGAAATTTTTAGTCGTTATTTTTTTCAATAACGAATTGTTTTCCAAAACAATTCGCTTTAAAATGCGAACACTTTTTGAAATTTTATAGTGAATTGTTAAACGTTTAAAAAGAAAACGAAATGGAGGTTAGGTTATATGAAAGCTGCATTATTTGGAGCTGGTCAAGGTGGTCAGGCACTGATCAATCTTTTGTCAGGCACCTATGAAATGATCGCCTGTTTTGATAATAACCCAGACAAATGGGGATCTTTTGTTTCTGGAGTCCCCATTTGTCAGCCGCAAAGACTTTCGACTTATGGGCCGGATATTATTTGGACAGGGTCTTTAAATGCTGATGCGGCGGTGGAAATGGAGAGTCAAATCAGACAATTGGGGTTTGAAGGCGATATCAGACATGCCAGCGAATTAAAAACAAAGTATGATGTGCGGTTGGCTGAGCTTCGGCTTATCAGTAAGGCAATCAGAGAAAGAAAGGTGACGGGTGCGATTGCCGAGCTGGGGGTTTACCAGGGTGCCTTTGCCAGAGAACTGAACCAGAATTTTCCGGAGCGAAAGCTATACTTATTTGATACCTTTGAGGGCTTTCAGGCGGAAGACATCGTGAATGAAAAGGGTTTATCAAAGGCCCAGCCAGGTGACTTTTCCGATACAAGTATCGCTGCAATCAGCAAACAAATGCCCTTTCCGGATCAAGTTTCGTTCATTAGGGGAAGATTTCCCCAAACAATCCCTAAAGAAGAAATAGAATTTGCGCTTGTCAGTCTGGATGCGGATCTCTATGAACCTACCCGATGCGGACTTTCATATTTTTATCCCCGACTTCAAAAGGGGGGGGTTATTCTGATCCATGATTACAATAGCCGTCAGTTTCCGGGCGTAAAAAAAGCCGTGGACGAATACCTTGAAAAAAATAATTTATTTCTGATTCCACTCTGTGATTTTCATGGTACAGCAATTTTACTAAAGCAGTAAGGGGATGGTTATTAAATGAGAAATATTTTTCTGATTCGCCATTGCGAACCGGAATTTCCGGCAGGTATTAAATGTTGCCTTGGCAAACTTGACTTGTTGCTAAGTGAAAAGGGAAAAAGCGTGGCAAAAAAATTAGCGGACTTTTTTGCCGGAGAAGAAATCTCGGCAGCGATTGCCAGCCCTTTAGCCAGAAGCAGACAGACGGCAGAGATTATTGCCGATAAACGATGGCCGATCATTTTGGCTCCTGAATTAGAGGAGATTAATACTGGTTTATGGGATGGTATGACCTTTAATGAGATTAGGGAGACCTATCCCGAGGACTATCAAAAGAGAGGGGAAAACCTTGCCAGAGTACCTTTTCCAGGTGGTGAATCCTATCATCAGGTTTTAAGGCGGTCTGAGCCGTTAGTGGAGAGAATGATTAATAAATATGACGGAAATCTGCTGATTGTTGGTCATGCCTGTGTCAATCAGGGGCTCTTAAGTAAATGGTTGGGATTGGATCTTGAACAGGCACCGGCTTTAAAACAATCTTATGGTGGGATCAGTCTTATTGAGGAAAGGTCTGGTATAAAAAAAGTTAAATATATTAACCGAAAAATTGAAGCAATCCCCAATGAGAAGCAGTGTGAAGCATTATTAAAGAAATATCAGACAGGAAAAAATATCTGCGCTCATGGGAGAAGTGTAAAAGATTTGGCACTGGATTGGTCTAATCGACTGGCCTTAAAAAATTGCCGGCTTAATCATGATTTAATACTTGCAGCGGCGCTGCTTCATGATATTGCCAGGACTGAAAAGAATCATGCGGCAACAGGCGCCAGGTGGATTCGTCAGGAAGGCTACCCCTTGGTTGCCGAGGTGATAGAAGCCCACCATCTGCTTGCCCGCGAAGATGAAGAAAATATTTCTGAAAAAACGATTGTTTATCTGGCCGATAAAAAAATAACAGGGTGTCGGCAGGTCAGTATTGATGAGCGTTTCGAGATCAGCAAAAACAAATGTAACACCCTTGTTGGTAAAGTCAAACACCAGTTGGCATATCAGCAAGCTAAAAAAGTCGAAAGCTTGATTGAAAAAACAATATAACACGAAGGAGATAATTCGATGAGAATGATTGAAACCAATAATGCAGTTGGCCATGTGCTTTGTCAGGATATTACCCAAATTATTAAAGGGGTAACCAAAGATGCTGTTTTCAGAAAAGGGCATGTGGTTAGAGAAGAAGATATTCCGGTTCTTTTATCAGTGGGAAAAGAAAACCTTTATATATGGGAAAAGGAAGACGGCATGCTTCATGAAAATGATGCGGCTAAAATTCTCTATGATTTATGCAAGGGTGCGAATATGAGACCGTCAGAAGTTAAGGAAGGTAAAATTGAGCTGATCGCGACCTGCGATGGCATTTTGAAAATTGATAAGGATAAAATGAATCGGGTTAACGCGCTGGGCGAGATGATGGTTGCCAGCAGGCATGGTAATTTTCGGGTTAAGGCAGGGGATCTTTTGGCTGGCACTCGGGTAATTCCATTAGTTATTGAAGAAAGTAAAATGAATCGGGCCAAAGAAGTTTGTGGTCAAGGCTCAATTTTTGAAATTAAACAATTCATTCATAAAAAAGTGGGGATTGTGACAACCGGAAATGAAGTGTATCATGGTCGAATTAAAGATACCTTCACACCAGTCATTGAGGAAAAACTGGCAGAATTTGATGTTGAAATAATCGGTCATATTATATCAAATGATCAACATGAAATGATTACACAAGCGATTATGAGTCTGCTTGAACAGGGTGCTGATATGATTATCTGTACTGGCGGTATGAGTGTGGATCCTGATGATCGAACACCGCTGGCGATTAAGAACACGGGCGCTCAAATGATTACATATGGTGCTCCGGTACTTCCGGGGGCAATGTTTTTACTGGCCTATTATGATGGAAATATTCCGATTGTTGGCCTTCCCGGATGCGTAATGTATGCTAAACGAACAATTTTTGATTTGGTTCTACCGCGGATTATGACGGATGAGCGGCTTGATCTGGAAGAGTTTACGATTTTGGGTCAGGGCGGTCTCTGCCTTTCTTGCGACGTATGCACTTTCCCAAATTGCGGATTTGGTAAGGCGATTTAATAAGAGTTTATTTATAACCAAGCAAAAAAAGTGTATTGGTCTTCTGTCAAGATTTAGTACAAATTAAAATGAGAAGTTTATCCTTATCTTAACCAGCTAATTGCAAATCTGATTTGTTCAATTTTGCAAATAGTTTTTCAAAATCATCGGGCGACATAAAATCACAATGACTGTGAATCCGTTTTGTATTATAAAAAGATTCAATATATTCAAATACAAGCCGATAGGCATGCTTGAAATCACTGATTTTAAAGCGCTTTATCCATTCCCGTTTAAGGAGGGAATGAAAAGATTCAATACATGCATTGTCCCAGGGAAATGCCTTTTTAGAGTAGCTTCGTTGCATTTTAGCCGTTGCCTTTCGATACTCTTTTGAAACAAATTGGCTGCCGCGATCAGAATGCAAAATCAATGGCAGTTCAGTACAACGCCGTGCTTTTGCTTTATTAATCGTATCAATTACACAAGATACTTCCATCGTTTTTGAAAGCGTCCAGGCAATGATTTTTCGGGAGTAAAGATCCATAATGCTTGTCAGATAGACAAAGCCATCAATAGTCCAAATGTACGTTATGTCGCTGCACCAGACGGCGTTTGGGCGTTCGGGATTGAAGCGTTCATCGAGAATGTTCTGAAGTTCATGACTAAAATCTGAATCCCTGGTTGTCGTTGTCCATGGTTTGATCCATTGAGCTCTGATGCCCATTTCTTTCATATATTTACCGACGGTACGCTCTGAAATGGTTGCGCCGCTCTTTTGCAGTTCTTTCCTGATTTTAGGCGCACCATAATTTTGATGGGAGTCATGATAGATTTCTTTGATTTTGATTTTTACGGCTTCCTTGCGTTTCTGTGAATCAGAAGGCACGTGTTTAAGCCATGCCCGGTATCCAGACCGGGAAACGCCTAAAATTTTCAGCACTCCAGAGACAGAAACTCGGCGGTCTTCCTTATAGGTAATTTCTGCCTTTTCAGAAACCTCTAGATAGATGGCTTCTGTTATTTTCCCAGAATGCCGATGGCTTTTTTTAATACATCAAGCGCATCCTGGGTATCACGTAATTCACGTTTTAATCTGGCAATTTCTTTTTCTTCATCAGAAGCATAATTACCAGAACCTCGACATTCAATGTCGCCAGTATCTTTCAGCTCCTTCTGCCATCTGGAAAGCGTCTGCTGACTGATACCAAGATTTGATGCGCATCCCTGCAGTCCCAGATCCCTGTGATCCTGATAGTACTGAACTGCATCGAGTTTAAACTGTTTATCAAAGTGTTTTGCCATAATGAGATCCTCCGTTTACTGATAGCTTTATTTTATCATGTTTTTCTATTTTGGACTTTCTCATTTTGGATTGTACTATTTATATTCTAACAGCATATATATTAAGAAATGAGGATAAGGTTTGGATAAGTTCTATGAAAAAATTGGCAAGTGTGAGGTTGACAAAAAAAACCTTGCCGCTAAGGTAATTGATGGTGAACATATAGGCGAAAAACTAGTCATTTCCGGCAGCAAAACAGGGCTTAAATCGGAAGGATCAGAATTTTTGCAACGTCAGAGCAGTTTCATTTATCAGCAAAATGAGACTGGTTTAATCGAAATTGAGGGTAATCGGATTTTTTGCGAGCGACTGAGAACTGAAAAAAAACTGGTAATATGCGGTGCGGGTCATGTTTCGATTCCGATTATTCAAATTAGTCGCATGGCAGATTTTTTTGTCACCGTGATTGATGATCGTTATAGTTTTGCTCAAAACGCTGTCAATGCGGGTGCCAATCGGGTGATCTGTGAACCATTTGAACAGGCTCTTTCGAAAGTTGAAGGAGATAGTAATACCTATTTTGTGATCGTGACGCGTGGTCATCGATATGATCAGATTTGTCTGGAAGAAATCATTAAAAAGGAAAATACTTATATTGGGATGATTGGCAGCAAAGTTCGGGTGAAAAAAGTCAAAGAACAGTTAGGTCAAAAGGGAATAGACTGTGATAAACTGGAAAAAGTGCATACCCCAATTGGATTGAAAATTGGAGCAGAAACGCCAGTTGAGATAGCAATATCGATCATGGCGGAAATTGTTCAGGAAAAAAATATATGCCGAAATAGTAGTGGTTATTCCAAGGCATTATTACAGGAAATCTGTGCTGCTGACCTTCAACTCCCCAAAGTACTAGCAACAATTGTCAGCAGGAAAGGATCGGCGCCTCGGGAAGTAGGCACAAAGATGTTGGTTTATCCGGATGGTCGAACGGTTGATTCACTGGGTGGCGGCTGTGCAGAAGCTGAGATAAAAATGAAAGCTTTAACGATGTTAAGTGGCGATACGAAAGCAGAATTACATCTGGTAGATATGACTGGCTGGCAGGCGGAAGAGGATGGTATGGTTTGTGGTGGGATCATCGAAGTGTTTTTAGAAAGATTATGATTAATACTTTAAAATATTGATTGCAAGTATCGCTAAGTCAATCAATTATAATTTAGGAGCGGTGAAAGATGGGAGAAAAGAAATGGAGTTACTACCGGAGTTAGCGCCAAATCAGTGGTTTTGGGTTATTTTGGCGGCCTTGTTAATTGGTGTTTCCAAGACTGGCATCAGTGGCATGCTTACCTTGGTCATACCAATACTTGCCGCGGTATTTGGTGGAAAAGCATCAACTGGAATAATCCTTCCAATGCTGATTGTCGGTGACATTTTCGCTTTGTTTTACTACAAACACAATGCAAAGCGAGAAGATATTTTAAAATTGTTGCCGTGGACTTTCATTGGATTGATTATTGGACTGATTATTGGTGGATACATCAATGATGAACAGTTTAAAAATCTGATCGCTTTGTCAGTTTTACTTTGTCTGTTTTTACTGATTTACTTTGAAAAGAAAGGGGATGAAATAAGCATTCCAGATAAAACATGGCTGTATGCTTCAGCGGGCATCCTTTCCGGCTTTACTTCAATGATCGGAAATGCCGCAGGACCGATTTTTAGCGTATATCTTTTGGCAAAAGGAGTCAATAAAGCTAACTATTTGGGAATAACGGCCTGGTTCTTTTTTATTGTAAATGTTACAAAATTGCCAATGCAAGTATTTATCTGGCATAATATTAGGGTTCAGACTTTTGTACTAACGGGGATGATGATACCTTTTATCGGAATCGGCGCAATTATCGGTGCTTTTATTGTCAAACGAATAAATGAAAAAGCATTTCGATATCTGATCATTGTCATGACCGCGGTGATTGCGGTGAAATTATTTTTTTAATTGTAAACTAAATTGGTGTCATTAGTTCAAATATTATATAAATGCAAACAAAGCGCTATCCTGGGGGAAATTCTAATGATAGCGCTTTATTTTAGTTTGATTTTTTGACATCCTTAAAGCTTTAAAATTATTTCATTAAAAAGGGCTACCGTAAAACTTTTTTATGCTGGTATCAATTAAAAACTCATTTTTGATAGATTGTAGTTGTTTGTAATGGTCGGTTTGGGAATGAAAAGTCAAAGCCTCATCATCTTCCCACATTTCCACAAGAAACAATTGATCATCAGAATCAAGCGGTAAAAAATAGTCATATTTTATATTTCCGGGTTCCTGTTTTGACTGTTCAATAATGCCAAGTTGAGATAAGGCATTAAGAAAATCATTCCTTTTTTTCGCTTTTGCTGTATAGGTAACATGAATCAAAATAATTTGTTTGGTTGTCATTTTAAAACTCCTAAATTCAGGTTCGGTATTTGTTTGCCTCGTCAATAAGGATATGCATCTTTCTTCCTGGTGCATATGCGGACGGATCATGCATGGATAAAGTTACTCCGAAAACTACATATCGACCATCGTCGGAGTAAGTATCGATACAACGACGAACTTCTTTACGTAGATCGGCTTCTGTTGCATCAGGATTGTCAATAACCCCTTGAAGATCTAAGCCACCCATAAAAGACATATCCGGATAACGTTTTTTCATACTACTAAGATCGTTCATTGGTTGACAAGGTTCGATTCGGCGAATGCCGATAGCGTAAAAATTATCCAAAAGAACTTCTTCCTTGCCGCAGCAGTGAAGAATAAACTTCATACCATTTGCTTCGGCAGCATCCCGAATTCTTTTGAGTGCCGGAGCAAAGATATGATCAAAAGTAGCTGGTGACATGAATGAACCATGCTGGTGACAATAATCGTCCAATAATGTAAAATAGTCAGGTTTATAATATTGCCCGATCTTCTCAATAATTTGCACATAAACATCAGTGATAGCATTTGCCAGATCGGCAACTTGATCAGGATCAGTTGCTAATGCCATCATGGTTTCTTCAAAGCCCATCAAAAAATGAATACGTTCAAAGATCCCATTAGCGAGACCATAGAAATTTGAGATCTTATTTGGATCTAGATTTGCAGTGTCTCTGGCCGCTGCTGCTTTCCAGTCAATATTAGAAATATCTGGAAATTTCACCTGATCTTTCCAGCATTCTATATCTTCAATAATTGGCGGTCTCCCGACAGTAGGTGCAAATGCGCCGCCTGCTTCTTCACAAGCAGTCCAATGAACACCCCACCAGTCATAGCCTTCTTTCATTCCAGGGATGGGCATGTTTCCAAGGACAGAACTGACCATCAGTTGTCCTCCATTCCAAAAAAGTGTGGTATGTTCCGGAATTCCGCCGTCTAAAGCAACTTGTACATTTTCTTTTTCAGTCATTTGTTTACCTCACAGTTCATATTGATGACTTCATTATACTGAGTCAATAAGGGTAAAGGAAATGAACAGATTATTGGGGGGTATAACAATAATGCATACCTACAGCGAATTCAAGAGTTTGATTAAACCTGGATTACTGTTATTCCCACGCCAGACCAGAAATAAGTTGCATTGAGTGCCCGCTAAGATATACTTTTTGATATCACCTCCTTCAAGCGGGGTTCCACTGTCGGCCATCACGATGCCTCTTCCCATTTCCAGATTAATTTGAAAAGATAGTTCATCTTTAACATAGCAAGCAACTTTAGGGATGAATCCTGCCTCGTTTGCCATTGAATTGAGTAGCTCCCAATATAAGGGATCCGATTCAGGTGAAAAGGCGATAAATGCTTCATTACGTAAATCGGGAAAAGCTATTTGCTGATTTTGCGTTAAAGGATTGCAAGTGGGGATAAAAATCGATAGCGACGTTTCAGCAATTAATTTGTAGTTCAGTCGAAGACTTTGAATTTTGGTCAGCAGGTGGCCCGAACATACTCCCAGATCGAGATCGCCTTCGCTGATCCGTTTAAGGGTATTTGCCATATTATCGCATTCTAATAATAGTTCGACTGGCGGTTGCTGATCCATCAGATCAGTAATGAGATGACGAAGGTCGGCACGTCCACTAGACATGCCCAAGCCAAAACGTATGGGTGTTTCTTTTGCCTCCTGAATAGAGTGGGCGTTTATCACAGATTGCTCAAACATTTCCAAAACATTTTTCCAGTGTTGTTTCAATTCCCGACCTGCTGGGGTTAGAAACAGTTTCCCATGATCTTTGCGAAACAAAATAATGTCAAGCTCTTGTTCCAGTAACTGAATGGTCTTACTGACCATAGGTTGCGTAACATTCATCTGCTCTGCGGCGGCGGTAAAATTGGCACAATCAGCTGCAGATAAAAATATTTGAATTTGATGGATACGAATATTTCGATATTTTACAAATCGCATGTTATATTGCTCCTTTACTCATTTCCACCAAGATTTTTTCTGATTATTTATTATAACATATGATAATGCATTTTTCTGCCAGTAACTGCCCATAGGAGAGCTTAATATACGTTTAATATTTGGCATCTCATTTATCACTGACAAAATTGAGTATAGAAAAGTTCTAAAATGATTTCATAAAATGTTCTTTTTATTCCATTGTGCTGGGATACAGGTCTTTATTTTACTATTTAATTAAGATCAAAATGAAATAATATTTTAACAAAGCTGTAATTATCACAAAATCATGCGATTTTCTCCATATAAATGAAATAATTATTCGTATATAATTCAGTTATTACAAATAATATAAAAGAGAGGATGGCTAATAAAAAATTGATGAAGGAAAACAGGAGGTCTAGCTTTTGAAAATTCTGATATTAGGAGGATTTCTGGGGTCTGGAAAGACGACTATTCTTTTGCAGCTGGCAGAATTTTTAGTAAACGGGGCATCTGAAGATAAAAAGTGCAGCGTTGCAATCATTGAAAATGAAATAGGTCAAGTGGGAATTGATGATCAGCTTTTAAAAGGACAAGGTTATGCAGTTAGAGAAATTTTTTCCGGTTGTGTTTGTTGCAGTTTAAGCAGTGATCTACTTTCTGGCATTAATGAAATAAAAGAATCACTCAATCCAGATTGGGTGATTATCGAGGCGACTGGGGTAGCCTTTCCGGATAAGATTGCCGAAACGCTCGAAACAAATCTTGACCTTAAATCTCGGATGATTACCCTGGTGGATGCCAGCCGCTGGAAACGTATCCGCATTCCGCTGGAAAACTTGATTTCCGGTCAGTTAAGCGGGGCGGACTGCATCCTGATTAATAAAATCGATCTGGTCAGTCAGGAAGAACTTCAAACTGTGAAAAATGAAGTAGAGAAGTTAAACGCGACAGCCTGTTTTTTTGCTGTATCCCTGCTTAACCCGATCGAACAGAATATATTGGAAGTGATAAAAAATGGTTAAAATTAAGAGTGGCCTTAATTTTTCAAAACAAAAGGCTTATCAAATCAGAACGACGATTCATGATGAGGCACTTGCTGTATCAGGTGAAAAAGTAGTCACTACGCTGGCTATGGACGATATCAAAGAGCAGATTATTGAGACTTTTGAATCAATCGTCAAATGGATCGATCAAAAGGGTGGTATTATTGGCCACTTGAAAGGTTTTGTTTTAGAAAACGGCACGGGTTTTATGATCTCAACTACCGGAACAGCGGTAAACATTATTGAACAGCCGGACAGTATTTTTGAAGATAAGGGGATAAAAATCAGTCTGGTGCTGATCGTTTTTGGAATGGGTCAGTCTGATCTTGAAGATAAATTAATTGAGTTGTTTGATCAATTAACAAAAATGGAGTAAAGCGTATGGATGAACAAATCAAACAAACGGAAAAATTATGCTATAAGGATGAAAATGGGAGCCAGTTTGAACTGTCCATTGCCAGAAAGTTTGATTTTAAAGAAAAAACCTTTGTTTTAGCCAGTGAGGGATGTCATCATCACGAAGCTGCTTGTAATTGTCACGAACATGGGCATGAGTCTGATGCAGACCTCTATCTGTTCGAGCTGTCAGGGAAAAAACTGCTAGCGGTTAGTGATGAAATATTGCAGTCACTTGAACCACTGCTTGAAAGCTTATAATAAGTAGCAAGGACAAAGAGGATTAAGGAGAAAATATGATTATTATTGGAGAAAAGATTAATGGGGCAATTCCATCTACAGCTAAAGCGATTGCCTCACAGGATAGTGAATTTATCAAAAATCTGACTAAAATTCAAACTAATGCTGGGGCTACTTATATTGATGTCTGTGCCTCGGTAGAGAACAATGTTGAAATGGAAACCATGAAATGGTTGATTGATCTGGTTCAACAAGTGACTGATTTGCCGATTGCAGTAGACAGTCCCAGTGTGGAAACTTGTGTGGCCGCCATGAAATTCTGTAACAAACCGGGCTTGTTTAATTCCGTTTCCATGGAAGGGAATAAGGTAGATATTGGCTTTGCTGCTATTGCAGAGACAAAATGGGATTGCGTGGCGCTTTTAAACAGTGACAGAGGCATTCCCAAAACAGCTGAAGATCGGCTGGAAGTCTTTGCTGATATTATGGCCAAAGCCAAAGAATATGGCATTGATCCATCAAGACTGCATATCGATCCTTTGGTCGAAATGTTGTGTACTTCTGAAGATGGCGTAACGATGGTTCAGACGGTCATTCAAGAGATTAAAAAACAGTATCCGACTATTCATGTTACCGGAGCGGTCAGCAATATTTCCTTTAATCTACCGGTTAGAAAGATTATGAACATGGGTTTTACCGTTATGGCTATGAACGCTGGGATGGACAGTGCAATTCTAGACCCCACTGATCGGGATTTGATGGGCATTATTTATGCGACTGAAGCCTTAATGGGTGAAGATGAATTCTGTGTAGAATATATCAGTGCGTATCGGCATAATATTTTTGGGCCGATTAAAAAATAGCAGTAATAGTTAGCTAGACACACAGGAATTAAAGCAACTTTATCTTTTCATGCCAGAGTTACTGATAGAGCTGAAATATTAAATTACTAAAATCGCTAAAATCACTGGGAGATTTTTAAGGAGAATATTTAATTATAAAAGTCAATCAGTGTTAATCAGGCTCGTTAATAAAACGGGTACTGATAAATATAAAAATTCAGGAGGAAGAAACGATGTCAAACATGAATGTGGTCAAGGAATTTGTGGAAACAGGAAAATCGAAAAAAATTGGGGCTGCGGTGCAGGAGGCGCTTGATGCTGGGAATCAGCCCGGTGAAATTTTACAGGTCATGGTAGATTCCATGGGCGTTGTAGGCGATAAGTTCTCAGCTGGTGAGATTTTTGTTCCAGAGATGTTAATCGCTGCCAAAGCCATGTCCAAAGGCGTGGATGTGTTAAAACCGCTGATGGCTGACGGTAATGCTACGTCACTGGGAACTTGTGTAATTGGTACGGTAGCAGGAGACCTCCATGATATTGGGAAAAACCTGGTTTCCATGATGATTGAAAGCGCCGGCTTTACTATGGTTGATTTAGGTGTTGATGTTACGGATGAAAAATTTGTAGAGGCGATTAAAACAAACGACAATGTAACGCTAGTGGCTTTATCAGGACTTTTAACCACTACCATGCCATCCTTAAAAAGTGCGGTTGCGGCGATTAAATCAAGTGGCCTGACTGGTTTCAAAGTGATTGTTGGTGGGGCTCCGGTAACGCCGGAATATGCCGCTGAAATTGGTGCTGATGGCTATGCGGCTGATGCCGGAAGCGCAGTCGTAAAAGCAAAAGAACTTGTCAAGTAAGTAGTTTAATATTTAAAATAAAAGGGGAGAACAAAATGAATCAGAGAGAAAACTTTTTTGCAATGATCGAAGGAAAGAAGCCTGAGTTTATTCCAAATTCAATGGAAGTTTATAAATCCTGTATGATGGGAACATGCATTACTGACTCGCCACTATTAGGTGGTGTAGATTCATTTGGCGTCAAATGGGTGGCTACTAAAGAAGGGGCTATGCCTGAACCTAATAAGTTTATGTTTGAAGAAATAGAAGATTGGAAGGAACATGTTCACTTTGCAGATCTTGACAGTCTTGGCATTGAGGCCGCGGCAGCAAAGGAACTGGAAGAGTTTGATGAGAATGGTCGTAAAGAACTGGTAGTGAATGTTTTCAGCGCCTGTGGCTTATTTGAACGAATGGCAGCTTTTATGGGATTTGAAAATGCCCTGTGTTCATTAGTCGAAGATCCAGAAACCTGTAAAGAGTTTTTCAATGCATTAGCTGACTATCGGATTGAGGTACATAACCGTTTCATTGATGCCTATCAGCCGGATGTTTTGACCTATTTTGATGATTTGGCAACAGCCAATGGATTGTTTATGTCTCCGAAAGTTTATCGAGAAGTGATTAAACCGGCACATAAACGAATTATTGAGGCGGTTATTTCAAAAGGTGTGATTTTTTCACAGCATACTTGTGGGAAATGTGAGGAAATAGTGGGCGATTATGTCGAAATGGGTGCTAAAATCTGGCATTCAGCTCAGCCAATGAATGACATTGAAGGGATCTTAGATACCTATAAAGGAAAGTTACTTGTTGAAGGTGGTTGGGATTCATCTGGGCCAGCCAGCTATATTGGCGCTTCGGTAGAAGAATTAATCGATGAGGCAAAACGATGTGCAAAGGTTTATGGACCAAAAGAAAACTTCATTCTGATGCCGACTCTGCTAAATGAAAATGGTAATTCATTGATGGTTGGTGATCCACGCCTTGGACCTACTTTAGAAGCATTTAATAAAGTTAATAAATTTTAAGTAAAGAGATGTTGATGAAAGATGCAGTAAAAACCGGTTTAATCGCTGGACTGATGGGATTATTGGTTAGTTTTTTTGTAAATTATTCTCTGATTCCGATCCCGGAGTCTGTGTTAAGTAATGCTTTAGGCAATGGTATTAGTGGGTTGTTGAGCGGTTTTATGGGTGGTTTTATTGGTCTACTCATGTATTTAAAAAAGAAACGGGATAGAATTTAAAAACTATGGATAGAAAATACAAAGCCGTGCACGGGAATTGACTAATGCATGGCTTTGTTATTTTCATTCTCAGGATAAAATGGTATAACGGTTTTTCAAAGGTTTTGTTTTCAAGTCAAAAATGTTATACTGACAAAAATGAAATACAGGTGGAAAAAATGGTTTCAGCAGTCAATCATTTAACAGAAAACAATCGCCTCAACGATCTGGTGGATATTAAAACGCTTCAGGAGATTTTAGATGCTTTCACAACTACAACCGGTTTGATGGCCAATATTGTTGATGTGGAGGGGGTTTCCATATTTCCGCGTAAAGGCATTAAGAAATGCAGTAAATTCTGTCGCCTGATTTATGATCTGGAGGGCGGTAAAAGTCGGTGTCAGTCTGCCTATAAGCGGGCTGGCAAGCAGGCAGCCTTATTTGGCGAGCCCTATATTTTCAGGTGCCCCTCTGGGCTGGTAGAATGGGCGGCACCGATTATTTTAAATGGTCAACATGTGGGCACAATTATCTGTGGCCAGGTATTGATGTGGGAACCGGAGGAATTTTTTTGGATTGAGCTACGTAAAATGAATCAGCCTATTACCGATGATTTTGAGGAATTGTTTGCAGCGGTTTCAGAGCTGCCGATTGCGACCGGTAATCAAGTCCAAGCATCGGCCTACCTGTTATATGTTGTAGCTAATTATATTATGAAAGCCGGCTGGGAAAATGTTGAACAGTCGCGAGAATTTGACCGTCAAAGAAGCCTTTATCATGCCGAAATTGAAAAGCACAAAGAAGAAGATCACTCTTCAGCGGCCTTTCTGATTAATGAAGATGAGATTTTTAGACAGCTTCAGAAAAATTCTCATAAGGCCAAAGCTTATCTTGAAGAGCAAATCTCCAGATTACGATTTGAAGCCCATCAAAATTTAGCCCTTATGCAGGCAAAAATGACAGAACTTTTGATTCTTCTATCCCGTGTGGTTGTGCGTTTAGGTGTTGATACGAGCAGTTTTGCGGATATTAATAAACAAACGATTCCGCAACTTTATCAGTCGGCTTCGATTGATCAGATCGGCGCTCTGACTGCCAAGGCGGTAGACAACTATTTAGAACGGTTGGGAAAGATGTCGAAAGAACCAGACAATCCCAGTATCGAACTGATGCTTTCCTATATAGAAAAACACTATGGTGATAATTTAACAGTGGAGCGGATTGCGGCGGCGGCTCAATTAAGTGTTGGATACGCCGGACGAGTTTTTAGAAAAAGTCTGGGACATCCTATTATGGACCATGTGACCAGCGTGCGGATTGAAAAATCAAAAGAGCTTTTATTAAATCCCCACTATCAGATTCAGGCGATCGCTGAAAATGTTGGTTATGAGGACGCTGGTTACTTCACCAAGGTCTTTAAAAAATCTGAGGGAATCACCCCTACACAGTTTCGCAAAATGTATAAACGATAAGGCAGAAATTATGGAAAAAATACTAATCGAATTGCAAGAAGCCATCGAGAATGGCAAAACCCAGCTGGCCATGAATAAAACAAAGGATGCTTTGAATTCGGGATTGCGTACAGATAAAATCATTAAAACGTCAATTAATCCGGCCTTTAAAGACCTGGGGCAAAAAATGTATAATGGAGAAATCTATGTAACGGATGTTTTAATGGCATCAAGAGCGGCTCACGCGGCCATGTATGTGATGGAACCGATCCTTTCCCGTTCGTCTGGGCCCTCAAAAGGATTAGTGGCAATAGGGACAGTAGCGGGTGACCTACACGATATCGGTAAAAATCTGGTGATTATGATGCTACAGGGTAGTGGTTACACTGTAATTGATCTGGGTATAGATGTGCCAGTGGAGACTTTTATTGAAGCGGTAAAAACTCATAAGCCAGATGTTCTGGCACTGTCAGCGCTTTTGACAACGACTCTTCCGGAACTGGATGCAACCCTGCAAGCTCTGTCGGAATCAGGCCTTCGGGCTCAGGTCAAAGTCATTGTTGGTGGTGCCCCGGTGACTAAAGAATATGCCGGACGGATTAAAGCCGATGCTTTCGCCATCGATCTTTTTGGGGCCAATGAAGCAATTGGTGATCTGGTTGCTAATCGAATCGGGGTCTATACAGTTTAGCAAATAATAATGAAATTATAGAATCTGGAAAAAATAATAAGTGTTCCATTGAAATACACTCTATGATTTAGTATAATTTAAAAATAAATACTAAACTATATTTCTAAGGAGCCAATGATGATTTCACTTTTAGAGGCCATAAAAATCAGCACCCTGCAAATGAATGCACTGTCATTGATTATTCTAATCATTATCTGGCTTAGTTTTAGAAAAAGAGCGGATTTGTCAAATACTCGCTCTAGAATATTTATGTGGTTGCTAAATTTAAATGCTATTATTCTGCTGATGGATTGTATCAGTGTCTGTCTATACGAAGTGCCGGGCGTTTTCATTAATATTGTGTTGACGATCTCGACCATCCTGTATTATGCCCTGATACCGCTTTTAAGTTTATTTTGGATGTCCTACGTCCATCACCATTTCTATCTCGATGAGGTGATTCAGAAAAAAGTCTTTTGTTTGGGTATGATTCCGGTATCGATTCATGCATTGTTGAGCATTGGAAGCGTTTGGGGTGGCTGGTTTTTTTATTTCGGTCCGGATAACGCATATTATCGAGGTGATTTCTTTTGGATATTGCCATTGTTGAGTTTTGGCTATATTTTTACCGCCTTTGCAATCGTTTTAAAAAATCGCAATCATATGCCGACAAAAAGCTGGTTTCCGTTACTATTCTTTGGTATTCCAGCGGTTATAGGTACAGTTCTACAGATCCTTTTTTTTGGTCTGGCCACCATTTTGCCCTCGATTGCGGTGTCACTGCTGATCATTTTTGTTTTTATTCAGAAACTTAGTATCAATACTGATCATTTAACGGGTCTTTACAATCGCCGGGAATTTGATTATTATCTTGAAGACTGGATTAAATGGAAAAACGAAAATAAAAAGATTGCTGGATTTATGGTGGATATTGATGACTTTAAAACCATAAATGATTCATTCGGGCATCAGACTGGGGATGAAGCTTTGGTTGCGATCAGCCAGGTGCTAAGAAAAAGTTTTCGCGTAAACGATTTTGTGGCGCGTATTGGTGGCGATGAATTTGCGGTTGTACTCGAAGTAAATGAACTTGAGGAAGTGGAAGTGCTGAAAAAACGTTTGTTAAAAAATGTTGAAGTATTTAATGAAGAAAATGGATTATATTCTCTTAGTGTAAGTTGTGGTAGCGGGGTTTTTGATCCCCAAGAGGAAAAGACCGTCAAAGATTTCTTTAAAAAATTGGATGAACGGATGTATAAAGAAAAACATGAAAAGAAAATAAGCAGTGAAACGATTCAGCAGCCTGAGTTCCTTTTATAAAAGATTAAAAGCACCTCTTTAATATAGGTGCTTTTAATCAAGCTATGTTTATGAAATTTCGAATAACAGGGGAGTGTGATCCTGTCGAGCTCCGGAATCAATCATTTCCGATTTTAGAATGCGGTCTACCAGACGGTCACTAACCAGCCAGTAATCAATACGCCAGCCGGAATTGTTAATTTTGCTGGTTTTAATACGCTGCGCCCACCAGGAGTAAACCCCGGGGATATCACCGTGAAGACTACGGAAAGTGTCGGTAAAACCTTTGC
Organism: Eubacteriaceae bacterium ES2; assembly: GCA_031222025.1. Lineage (GTDB taxonomy): Bacteria > Bacillota > Clostridia > Eubacteriales > Eubacteriaceae > Acetobacterium. The sequence continues at coordinate 634,709 of CP130740.1, forward strand.
CTAGGAGGTTTGTAAATCCTTGTCGCTCTTCATCGGTAAAGCCGGCTGAGCGGCGGTTGTTTTCCGGGTGCGCCAGGTCAATCTCTTGGTGGGCGACATTAAAATCACCTGCAGCAATAACTGGCTTACGCTGATCCAGACTGGCCAGATAATCGGCATACTTCTGGTCCCAGATCTGGCGGTCAGTGAGACGATTCAAACCATCACCAGCATTAGGTGTGTATACTTGAGTCAGAAAAAAATCGTCAAACTCCAATGTGATAATACGGCCTTCGGCATCCATAGTTCCCGGCGCGCCAATGGTCGGCAGACTGACACTGGGACACAGATTGGTTTTGTATAAAAACATGGTGCCGGCATAACCCTTGCGGGCCGGTTCCACTGAAGAATTCCAGACAATTTCATAATCGGAAAAGAGGTCGTTTAAAATTTCAATATGTTTTTTAGTCGGGCCTTTTTCGGATAACTTGGTTTCTTGAATGGCAATGACTTCGGGCTGATGTTCAATAATAGTCTGCAAAACTTGCTTGGATAATAAAGCCCGCGCTGAATCACTGGTTAAGGCGGCATTTAATGAATCAATATTCCATGAAATAAATTTCAAATTTTTTCTCCTTGTTTGTAATGCTGCAAACCATTGGATAAATTCTATTATTTTGCTAGTTTGCTATATAAATTTATTAAATTGTATCTCATAAAGCTGTCTGCAGTCAAGTTGACGGTATTCATTATTAGTAAGCTTTGTTTGCATTACTTTTGAGAGCTGAAAAGTTAATAGAATAGAAGATATCTACCGTTGTTTTAAAAGTTGAGCATAAAGTCTATTTGAATAATTGACAAATGTTTAAAATGGTGTTAATATGTAATTCTAATCTAACAATAAGAATATTATGATTAAGGTGCCAATGAAAATTGGAGAATAGGGAAGCTTAGAAAGCGCGGACCCACCACTGTGAACAGGGACGAATTCTTAACAAGCCACTGGGTAAAACTGGGAAGGCAAGAATAGGATGATCTGTCAGTCAGGAGACCTGCCTTAATGAATGAAAATTCCAGGGGATCAATGGAAGAAAAGAATAACCTTAAGATGGGAAGGCTTCTGTTAATGCAGAAGTCTTTTTTAATGCGCAGAAATGAAGGTGGTTGAAATTCCTGACCAGACGAAAGTGAAGAAAGATCAGAACAAGCTTATCGTAGCAAGTAGTAAGGATCGCATAAGCATAAAAACGAATAATAACGACCTAAGGTTTGTAGCAGGCAAATGATTAAGCGCATTTGCTTTTATATCGGTTTAAGGCTGTTAAAAAAAGGAGAAAAAGATGAATTTTGAAAAAGAATGGCAGGAAAAGCAGGAGCAAAAGGATTTGGATCAGGCGCGAAAATTTTGGGATTTTCGTGCTGAAGAGTTTAATGAAATCGGAAAACGTCATGATGAAAATGATGTGCTGATTAAAATGCTGATTGACAAAGGCGCTATTTTTGAAGGGGCGAAAGTATTGGATATTGGCTGTGGTGCAGGGCGTTATTCAAAACTGTTTTTAAAGATGGGCTGTCAGGTTACCGGGATTGATATCTCCCCGAATATGATTGACTTTTCCAAAGAAAACGCTGTGACTTATGATCAGAACCATTTTTCTTTTAAGGTCATGATCTGGGAAGAAGCCGATTTGCAAAAGGAAGGTTGGGAAAAAGCCTTTGATCTGGTTTTTGCCTCCATGAGCCCGGCGATTAGCGGACCGCAAGCCTTGAGGAAAATGATTGCGGCTTCCCGAAATTTTTGTTTTATGAGCAGTCATTTGTATAAAAGAGACCAAATCGGCGAAGAGTTGAAGAAGCAGCTTAATTTAAAGAACAAAAAAGATAATTATCGTCAAAATTTGTATTATGCCTTTAATATGCTCTGGGAAATGGGTTATTTTCCCGAATTTACTCATCAGGATTATGCCCGTCAAAAAAACTGGAATGTGGAAAATGCATTCAATTATTACAAACAAATTCTTGATGGACAAGAAGAGGAAGGCGCGTTAAAAGAAGTGCTTGAAAATATTAGTGTAAATGGTGTGATAGAAGATAAGATTGAGTCGAAAAGTGGCTGGTTGTTCTGGTCGGTGACTGATCGGAAGGCATTGTAATGCTAAAAAACCCCAAAGCACAGATAGAAATTGAAGGGGATAGTATTGAGCTTTATCAGAAATTTACGGCTAAAAAAACGCTGCTGAGTATTGCTCTTCTGGCTATGCTGCTAATAACCTCAGTCTTTGCGGTTAACAGTGGCGCTTTTGATCTGGGATCGGCAGATATTTTCAAAACATTGATGTCTATTGGATCTGAGATGTCCAGTGTAGTGGTCTGGCGGATACGAATGCCTCGGATCATGGCAGCTATGATAACAGGAGCCGGTCTGGCGGTCGCTGGATGTGTGATGCAGAATAATTTAAAAAACCCGATTGCTTCTCCTTCGACCCTGGGAATCTCCAGTGGTGCAGCTTTTGGTGCCAATATTGCTATAATCGTTTTGGGAGCGGGGACGGTTCAAAGTTCTGCATCGCAACCCATTGTTGTTAATAATCCCTATTTAGTAGCGATATTTGCTTTTTCTTTTTCAATGCTGGCAACTTTCGTTATTTTAATGCTGGCCAGACTAAAAAGTTTTTCGCCGGAATCAATTGTTTTGGCTGGGGTCGCTTTAACGTCACTTTTTTCCGCAGGAACGACACTGATTCAGTATTTTGCTGACTCTGTACAAATCGCGGCAGCAGTTTTTTGGACTTTTGGGGATCTGGGTAGAGCAAGTTGGCAGGAAGTTTTAATAATGGCTTTGGTTGTCGGCTGTGGCATGATCTATTTTATGATAAAACGCTGGGATTACAATGCCATGGATTCAGGTGAAGATGCAGCCAGAAGTCTGGGTGTAAATGTGGTACAGACCCGTTTTGGTGGGATGATGGTATCATCATTGATTACCGCTGTGACGGTAGCTTTTCTTGGCAGCATCGGTTTTGTGGGTTTGGTGGCACCACATATGGTGAGGCGACTTATCGGTGGTGATCATCGCTTTCTGATTCCGATTTCTGCTTTAATGGGAGCACTTATCCTTTTACTCTCTGATACCTTTGCCCGAACCATAGCTGCACCAATTGTGTTACCAGTTGGTGCAATCACATCATTTTTGGGAGCACCACTATTTTTATATTTATTGATTAGAGGAGGTAAACGAAGATGAATCTGCAGGTTGAAGGTTTAGCATTCAATTATCCTTGTCATGATGTTTTGAAGGGGATTTCCTTTTCATTGGAAAAAGGGGAATGCCTGGCAATACTGGGTACCAACGGCGCAGGCAAATCGACCCTCTTGAAGTGTATCAATAAAATCCTCAAGCCTCAAAAAGGAGAGGTCTTAATTGAAAAAAACTCGATCAAAGGGCTGAGCGGGAATGACCTGGCTAAAAAAATTGCCTATGTTTCGCAATCCAATCAAAGTTCAACAACAACGGTTTTTGATGCCATTCTAATCGGGCGAAGACCTTACATTAAATGGGATGTGGGCAAAAAAGATCTGGAAATTGTTAATCATACAATAAAAACCTTGTCACTGGAAAAATTTGCTTTGAAAAATGTGGATGAATTGAGCGGGGGGGAATTTCAGAAAGTCTTGATTGGCAGAGCGCTGGCTCAAGAAACTGATGTGCTGATGTTGGATGAACCAACCAGCAGTTTAGATTTGAAAAATCAGCTGGAGGTTTTGGAGCTGATCAGAGAAATTGCAGAAAAAAGGAAAATCACAGCAGTGGTAACGATTCATGATTTGAATCTGGCACTGCGGTTTGCGGATAAATTTATTATGCTTAAGGATGGAGTGATCCACGCGGCGGGCGGAAGGGAGGTTATCACTGAAGAAAATATAAGCCTTGTATATGAAGTAATGGCTAAAGTGAAAACAATCGATGAGCAAACGGTTGTCGTTCCAATGTAAAGGAGAGAAGATGAAAAGAATAAGATTAATGTCGATAGTTTTGGTCATAGTAATGGTGATTGGTATGACCGCTTGTTCCACAACGGCATCAACAGATAATGAAACAAGTGGAGATGGCATGACGGTTACAGATGTAACCGGCAGAACAGTTGCGTTTGAAAATATGCCGGAAAAAGTGGTTGCCGTTGGCGTTGGAGCCTTGCGCCTGTTTACCTATGTTGGCGATGTAAATAATCTGGTGGGTATTGAAGCAATTGATCAGGAGTCATCTGTTGGTAAGCCTTATGTTATTGCGAATGAAAAAGTTTTTTCTCAGTTGCCAGTGATTGGTGAAGGTGGTCCCAATGCGGCGGTAGACCCGGAGCAGATTCTGTCTGTGGAACCGGATGTGATATTCATGACCGGCGCAACAGATGCTTCAATTGCTGATGAGTTGCAGTCTAAAACCGGTATTCCGGTTGTAGCTTTAAGCAGTGGCTCAACTGGCCTTTTCGACGAGACTCTTTACCAATCCCTTGAATTGATTGGTCAAGTGACGGAAAACAGTGGGAAAAGTGATGAAATCATTGCTTCAATTAAGGCGTACCAAGAGGACTTAAATCAGCGAACTGAGGGAATTGAAGAAGCAACAAAATTAAACAGCTATGTTGGTGCATTAGGTTCTAAAGGACCACAGGGGATTGAAAGCACGAGAGGACAGTATCCTCCCTTTGTTGCGGTTAATGCGGTGAATGTGGTAGATGAGACTGGCACGGCCGGGAGTATGATGATCGATAAAGAACAGCTGCTTGAATGGAATCCTGATAGAATTTTTATCGATTATGACGGGATTGCTAAGGTTAATGAAGATATGGCGGCGAATCCCGAGTATTATGATGCGCTGGACGCTTTTAAAAATGGAGAAGTTTATAATATCTTGCCTTATATCCTTTATGGTACCAATATAGAAGTGGCAATTGCCGATGCTTATTATATTGGAAAAGTGCTCTATCCTGAACAATTTTCAGATGTTGAGCCGGATCAGATAATGGATGAAGTCTCTGAAAAATTGTTGGGCGCAGCAATTTATGAACAGATGATGGCTGACTATGGCGCGTTTGGGAAAATGGCGGTTGAATAGATTATTGAATTGATTGAATTTAAGAAAAAGAAGAGTAAAGACAAGTTGAGCCATCGTTAGATGGTTCTTTTTGTACGACAGAATTTTCTTAGGTAATTTGAATATTTCAAACTCCCAGCTTTTTCTTGAACTTTTAGCTAATTCGCGTTATGATCATTTTATAAAATTTATAAAAATCCACTTTTATTATTAAATCAATAATTTCTGGAGGAATGATGGCTGGTTTGAGTCTAATGATTGCGTTTCTGGTGGCTATTATAGTGATAATTGTCTCAATTTCTAAATGGAATCTGCATCCTTTTCTTGCTTTGATGGGAGTTTCACTTTGTCTGGCGATTGCATCGGGGATAGAAATATCCGAGATTCCCAGCCTGATTGGCAGCGGCTTTTCGGGTGTTTTTTCAAGTATTGGTATTGTCATTATTTTGGGTGCTTTGATTGGAGCAATCCTTGAAAAAACTGGTGCGGCCATTGTAATCACCCAGGCTATTTTGAAAGTAGTGGGGCCAAAGAAGCCGCGGCTGGCTCTTTTAATTGTTGGATGGATTATTTCGATACCAGTATTTTGTGATAGTGGTTTTGTAATTCTCAATCCAATCAGGAAAAATCTGGCTAGGAAGACGACGGCATCATCTGCTGAACTGACTTTGGCTTTGGGAACTGGACTTCTGATTTCGCATGTTTTAATTCCACCGACCCCGGGTCCAATTGCCGCTGCCGGAGCGCTGGGAATTGGCAATGATCTCTTTACCATGATTATGATGGGAACCCTGGTATCGTTACCCACCCTGTTAGTTGCCTATGTTTGGTCCCGAAAAATTGGCAGAGGCATGATCAGTTGCGAGGAAGAGAATGCAGTAGAGCAGGAACAAGAATATGCCGGTATACTTGATCATCCGTGCGGAGGAATATCTGTTTTATCAGCTTTACTACCGATCATTTTGCCAATTTTCTTGATGGCAATGGGAACATTTGTTGGACTGTTAAATAGTCCCCAGACATTTAAAGATTGGATCAGTTTTTTGGGAGCGCCAATGATAGCGCTGACAATTGGCCTTTTATTTGCGATTGCTTTACTTTTTAAACAGAAATGCGCCAGTTCCTTACACGAACTGACCAGCCAGACCCTTAGCCTGGTCGGTCCCATTCTTTTTATAACTGCCGCAGGAGGTGTGTTGGGAAAAGTCATTGTAGCAGCTGGACTGGTCGATTGGATACAACTTCATGCCCAGGGTTTTGTTGGTATGGGGCTGTTTTTTCCTTTTTTAATGGCGGCTCTTTTAAAAACAGCCCAAGGGTCGTCGACAGTGGCCATTACGACAGTGGCTTCAATGATGGGTGCATATTCAGATCCTGCTTCCTTAATGAGCGCGCTGGGGTTTACAAACCCGATGGCAGCGACCCTTGTTGCCTTATCAGTTGGAGCAGGTTCAATGATTGTCTCCCATGCCAATGACAGCTATTTTTGGGTTATTACGCAACTGGGTGGATTGACACCAGCTCAGGGCTATCGATCCTATTCGCTGATGACTTTTATTTTAGGTTGTACGGCGATGGCGAGTGTTTTTATATTGAGTCTGTTTCTAATTTGATCGATACTGTCGGCTGAAGGCAGAAATTGAATCGTAAAATTTGGAGTAAATATTTTTAATCGATTTAAAGTTCAAAATAAAAAAAGAATAAAGTCAATATATTGACCCTTAGTACAAATAATGATAATATATACAGGATTGAGTCCAAGAGCAAATTTAGCGAAAGCTAAAGACGCAAAGCCATGAGTCTAAGGGAAATATCCTATGATCGTCAAGCTACCACTAACGTGGTAGTTTTTTTGTTGGAAAATTAAAAAAATGAGATAAAATGCCGATATTGTATAAAAGCAGGCAGAATATGAATTAGTTGACTTGTAGATTTAGACAAATGATAATGATTTATAAACAATTAGCACAAAATTTTAATCTTACAAAGGTGGTTGTTTGGTGATGGGAAATTCAAAAGATTATAGCACTGATTTAAAAAAAATTGCAATCATTGGTTTAGGCTATGTCGGTTTGCCACTGGCAATTGCTTTTAGTGAAAAATTTAATGTAGTTGGCTATGATATTAACGAGGCGAAAATTCAAAAATATCGAAATGGGATTGATCCAACTGGGGAAATGGGGGATGAAAAAATCAGTGAATCTAAAATACATTATACTTCTGATGTAGAAGTTATTCGAGGAGCTGAGTTTTATATTGTTACGGTTCCAACACCGATACATTCTGATAAAACGCCTGATTTAAATGCGATTCTTGGCGCGACAGAAATTGTAGCTGGTATTATGAAAAAAGAAAGTGTTGTCATATATGAATCAACTGTTTATCCAGGTGTTACAGAAGACATCTGTATTCCCCTTTTAGAAGAGCAGTCTGGCATGAAATGTGGAAAAGACTTTACAGTTGGTTATTCGCCAGAGAGAATTAATCCCGGTGATAAAGTCCATGAATTAAAAAACATCAGGAAGATTGTGTCAGGAATAAATGAAAAGACTTGTGAGTGTATTGCTGGCTTGTATGATGAAATCATAGAAAATGGCACATATCGCGCTGAAAGTATTAAAGTTGCTGAAGCAGCCAAAGTTGCAGAAAACGCCCAAAGAGACATTAACATTGCTTTTATCAATGAACTGGCAATGATTTTTGACAGAATGCAGATTAATACAAACTCAGTGATAGAAGCAATGAATACAAAGTGGAATGCCTTGAGGTTTTACCCCGGATTAGTTGGGGGGCATTGTATCGGTATTGATCCATACTATTTTCTTTATGAAGCACAAAAACTTGGCTTTCACTCGCAAATTATGTCGGCCGGGCGAAAGATCAATGATGATATGAGTCGATTTATAGTTGAGGCGACAATAAAAATGTTGATTAAAATGGATAAGCCGGTAAAGGATTGTAAATTGTATCTTTTAGGCTTGACGTTTAAGGAGAATTGCTTGGATTTACGCAATTCTAAGGTGTTCGATATTTACAAAGGTTTGAAAGAACTTGGAATTGAACCAATCATTTCTGACCCTGTTGCAGATCAAATCGAAGTGAAAGAAATCTATCAGAAAGACATGATTTCATCTGAGAAGATAAATGATGCGGATTGTATTATTTTAGCGGTAAGTCACCAGCAGTATAAGAATTTAACGATGGAAAAACTAAAACAGATGTATAAAAAAGATAATCACCCAATTCTGATTGACGTGAAAAGTATATTTTCAAAAGATGACGCTGAAAGAGAAGGAATAGAGTATTGGAATTTATAAAAATGCTCAGAAAATTTTGGATCGAGAATAAAAAGTGGATCATTATCGCAGGCGTATTGATGGTATTAATTGTCGCGATTATTGCATTCCTTTCAAATGTCGATCAAATTGAGACAGAGAGTTTTTTAAGAGAAAATGGTTATGACGCGACAGAAAGAATCGATGAAGCGCTTTTAAAGTTAGAAAATTCTGAACAAAAATCATATATAATTGGAAATGCACAGTTATCTACGCCAGTCGTAGCAATCTGTTTTGAAGGTTTGCGAAGTTACGAAGATATGGAAGAAGTCAGCGCCATTCTTGAAAAATACAATATCAAAGCGACATTTTTCTTTCAGGGAATTGATGCTGCGGAGGATGATCAGACAGTAAGTATGATCGCTTCAAAGTATAAGATTGGAAATAATACTTTGTCAGGGGACGTTGCAATGGAAGAGATGGATCAGACTGATTTAGTTGAAGATTTTTGTAGAAGCGGCGTAATTCTTGATAAGATAACAGGGCAAAAGATTCGGCTTTTAAAATGTAATCAAACTATCTATACTGATGATTTACTCGAAGCTGCTTATGCTTCAGGTTTGAACCTGGCTGTTTCCCCGGACGCATATCTTAATTATCAGAGTTTTAGCGACTATGAAATGACCCAAAATTACATGTCAGGCGTTTCTTATGGTAGTATTCTGATGATAAAACTGGAAGGTATTTTAACAGACGAAGAGTATTCAACTGGACAAGATGACCCAACCCTGAATAAAGAATTGATGACAGAGGAGGATATTGAAACAGCTGATGAAGTCGATATTTTTCAAACCATAGAATGGATCTGTCAAGCATCCAATGCGCTGAATTTAAACACTGTTGAAGCGGACGATCCGATTCTTCAGCAGGTGATTGGCGCCAGTGATCCCGACACCAACATGTTTCTGGTTACGATGCAAGAGACGATTCAGGCTGAGGCTAAATCGATAGAAAGCGGTGGATCATCGGATGAGTATAAGTCGATCGATTTAGAAAATTTGATTGATCTAAACCAGGATGCGAAAGCAGCGGTTATCGATACCATTTATACCACCTATCCTGGTATTGCCTTTAATTTTAGAGGGGTTAGTGATGAGGCGGCATTAAATGCGGTGCTTGATGAACTAGATGTACTCAATTCACGGGGCACATTTTTTGTGACAACTAAAGAAATTGAAAAATATCCTGACCGGATTGCACTAATTCTTGCAAGAGGTCAGGATATTGAAAATGGTGGGGTTACTGCGGACTCTGCACTTGAAGCTAAAAGTACTTATGAAGTACTGAAAGAAATTTACGATTGTGATCAGATGCTTTTGAATTTAGGGATTGATTCGCATTATTATATGCCCGGCTATGGATATGTCACCGACAATATACAAGAAGCGGTTTCGGCATATAATCTGGAAAAAAAGATGGATTTAATTACCTATTCTGAATATCCGATACAAAGTCGATATAAAGGTTTAGCGCCACAGGAAATTGTGAATGAATATTTACCGACAAGCAGCAATAAATCTTTGAGACGAGGAGAAATCGTATATTTTCGTATTAATTCCGATATATTAAATGAATCGACTCAGATATCTGAGTTGATGGATTTAATTGCTCAAAATTATATTTTCAATGGATATGTTAATTATGGGAAAACAGATGATTTGGGTGAAGTAACATATGAAGAAGGTCAAATCCCCTTAAATTATGAAATTTGTTCACTTGATTATTTAATGAGTACAGATGAGAATTCGACAACAGGTCAGCGGGGGCGGTATGGCTTTACTGAAATGGAGAGCCCGATCTATTTAGGAAAACTTGATCTGGAAGCTGCAAATCAAAAAATATATACAAGCTACATCGGCAATCCTGATATTTCCGGTCAGAAGCTAAAAGGCTTCGAAGATACAACAGGTGTGGACACGACCGGCCTTATTAATACAAATGGTGAGAAGGTTGTTTTTCTTACTTTTGATGACTGGGGCGGAGATCCGGTTGTAACTTCGATATTAGATGTGCTTGACAAGCATAACGTTAAAGGAACATTTTTTGTAATTGGTCAGAATGTGGATCTAGATCAGTCAGATCTGCCGGATGAGGATAGAATTAATCCTAACCCGAATCTTTTGCGGGTTATTGCTCAAAGAGGTCATGACATAGGCAGCCACAATTATACCCACGAAAATATAGATATCGACAATGACGAGACAGAAATCTATTCTTTGCTTAATGAGAATATTAAATCATATAATGTCATGCAAAATATCATTGGCGATCTTGACCAGCTTACCTTAAACTTTAGGCCACCGCAGCTAGAGGTTTCGAAAACTGGTCTGGAAACTGTGTTCAGTGTGGGGTATGAGTATTCGATCAGTGGCAATATTTCGACGAATGATTATGAATCAACAAGTGTGGAAGAAATACTAAGTCGGCTGGAAAACCTGGAAAATGGGAGTATCCTTATTTTTCACTATAATAATCAAAGTGGCTATACAGCAGAAGCGCTTGATCGCTTTTTAACAGAAAATGAAAGTCTGCCAGAAGATCAACAGTATCACTTTGGATTAGTGAGTGATTATCTTCAATAATTTTCGAAATGGAAGTATAAATGAAATTAACACATAATGATATCTTACTTAATGACAACCAGGATCGTCGTTTATTGTCAAACGTCCCAGATCAGGAGAAAATCAGAAGTAATATCGATCGACGCGGTGAAAAAGTTTTCGGTGACAGCAGTGATATTGACAAAATTGTTGAAGGGAAAAAGGCAGGTATCCGCTACGCGGTTGAATATAATGTTCGCTTAAGGAGTCTAAAGAAAAGAAATCTGTGGTATGAAGCGATTGCTAAAGATATATCCGTAACGGGTATTTCACTGCAGATTTCTAAGGAAGTCTATGAGTCGATAAAAGATTTGGAAATGGTGCATTTGGATTTTGAAATTGAGCCTGGTTCAATGCCGGAAGGCTATGAGATGCATGTCAAACTGAATGCAAAAATCGCTCGCATTATCCAAATCAGCGAAGATGAATATGTCTGTGGGCTCGAATTTGAAAAAACTTTATCTGAATATATTAATGATCGAAGAGGAAAATATACAATAATAATTGCCAGTACTTTAATGCTTTTTATTACCAGCTTTATTGTTTTAATGCGAATGGAAAGCGTGATTTACTTTCGATTTAACCGAGTCCTCTATTTATACAGTATTATTGCAGCTGTTTTTTTGCTGGGTAGATACCTGTTTGGCGCTTTCTACAGACCGTATCCGATAGATGTTGATTATACACCGGGTGTATCGATTCTGGTTCCATGTTTTAATGAAGAAACGTGGATTCAGAAATGTATTTTATCTTGCATCAATCAGGATTATCCACTTGATAAATTGGAAGTCATCATTGTCGATGATTGTTCAAATGACAATTCCGTTGAAAAAATCGATGAGATTGTCCGTATACTTCATAATGAGGCTGAACGCTATAAAACAAAAGACCGACTCAGTTACTATGTTCAATCCGTTAATCAGGGTAAGCGGGCAGCATTGGCAAGAGGTGCCGAAATGGCTAAACATGAGCTGGTTGTATTCGTAGATTCTGATAGTTTTTTAGATCCATTTGCTATTCGCAACCTGGTGCAGCCATTTGTTGATCCGAAAATGGGTGGTGTTGCCGGGAGAACGGATGTTGCCAATACATATACCAATAGTTTGACAAAAATGCAATCTGTTCGATATTATATTTCTTTTCGAATTATGAAGGCAGCTGAAGCATATTTTGATGCAGTAAGTTGTTTGTCAGGTCCCTTATCTTGTTATCGTAAGGAAATCGTGTTGGAACATAAGGAAGAGTGGCTGAATCAGACATTTTTTGGACAAAAGGCAACTTTTGGTGATGATCGAAGCATGACCAACTTTGTGCTGAAAGATCATCGAACCAGTTATCAGGATACTGCCGTTTGTTCTACTATCGTACCCAACGAATATCCCGTGTTTTTAAAGCAGCAAATGCGTTGGAAACGGTCATGGCTTAGAGAATCATTAATGGCTGGAAGTTTTATCTGGCGAAAAGAACCATTTGTAGCAGTGCTTTTCTATATTGGCTTAATTGTCCCGATTTTAGCGCCAGTTGTTGTTATCTATAACCTTTTTTATATTCCGATCATTCATCGTGTTTTTCCAACAACATTTCTTGTAGGTTTATTAATGATGGCGTTAATGATGAGTGTTGTTCAGCTTATTTTAAGAAAAAGCAGCACCTGGGTATTCGGACTGGTATTTTGTTTGTATTATGAAGCTGTTCTGTTATGGCAGATGCCAATTGCCTGGGTGACATTTTGGAAATCTACCTGGGGCACGCGTGAAACTCCGCAGGATATTGAAGAGAAAAGAAAAAAAGAAGAACAGCGTCGAAGAAAAGCCGCTCGCCTTGAAGAACGGAGTGAACAGGAATAGGAATGTCAGCTATGAAAAGTAAATTTAAAGAATTAGACAAGAAATCAGTCAAAAAAATAATTAGAAGCATTTTTCAGTTAGCTTTTTTAATAGTCGTCTTAATAACAATTATACGAATTTTCTTAAATACAAATACTTTTCAGGAAACAACTGAGATAAGAGACCAGGATAATGGCTTTATTGCAGTATCGTATTTTGGGGTTGATCAGGAAGGAACAGATACCCTGATCAGTACAGACCTACTTGATCAACACCTGGCTGCTTTATATAATGAAGGATATGTTACAATAACACAAGAACAGGTTATAAATTATTATCAAAACGGAGCAAGTCTGCCGGAAAAATCTCTTTTTTTGATTTTTGAGGATGGCAGACGGGATACGGCTATATTTGCCCAAAAAATTCTTGAAAAATATAATTATAAAGCAACAATTTTGACTTACGCTGACAAATTTGCAAATGATGATCCGAAATTTCTAACACCTGATGATTTGACAGAGCTAGAAAAATCCAGTTATTGGGAACTGGGAACAAATGGCTATCGGCTAGAGTTTATCAACGTGTTTGATCAATATCAAAATTACTTGGGAGAGCTCAATACCCTCGAATTTGCCGAAATATCCAGCTACATCGATCGAGACTATGATCATTATTTAATGGACTATATTCGCGATGAAAATGGGATACCTTTGGAATCATATGAAGAAATGACTACAAGAGTTAGCGCTGATTATGAAGCGATGGAGTCAGTCTATTATGAAAGTCTCGGATCAGTTCCTGATCTTTATATCCTAATGCATTCAAACACGGGTCAATTTGGTACAAATAAACGTGTCAGCGAAATTAATAAGGAATGGATTTATAATATGTTCTCGATAAATTTCAATCGAGAAGGCAGCGCATATAATGATCGAAACAGCACGATTTACGATCTTACGCGCATACAGCCCCAAGCATATTGGTCTGTCAATCATCTGATAACTCGGATTAATGAAACAAATTCTCTTGAACTTTCAAGCATTACAGGGAATGCAAAGCAAGGGGAAAATTGGTTGCTCAATCTAGGTTCTTTGGAACTTCAGGGAAATGAAGCGATTCTTACAACTGAAGCAGATGGAGGGGCAAATGCGACATTAGCGGCGGATTTAAATCTGGCCGAATTTTCTTTTTCCTCTACGTTAAATGGGAATAAAGTGGGGATGCAGGGAATTGATTTATTAAGTGAAAATAGCAGCAGTGATTTGTCAGTAGAAATTGATAATAATAAGCTGATTATTAAAGAAGTAAGTGATAATATTGAAACAATTGTATATAATGAAGATATTGATGTGATTAAAAACATTTCAAAGCAATCAGTTGATGAAAATCGACAGGAGGCAGAAATTGAAGAACTAAAAATGCAAATTCGCTACGCTGAAAATACAGATATTGCCCTTCAAAAGACTCAGGAGCTCCAGGAAAAACTTTCTGAGAATACTGAAAGTGTTGCAGAAGGGAGCGATGAATATCAAAGTCAATCAGATATTCGTGAATCGCAGAGCTTTAATATCAGTGTGTCTGTTAATAACAGTAAACTTTCTGTTTATTTGGATGATCAATTAGTTTATGAAAATGATCTGAATACGACGTTTTCACTGAAGTCTTTGGCACTTAAATCAGGCTGGGATGGAAATGGCTACAGCCAAAGAAATTTAGCAGATAATGTATACGATGGAATCTTTAAAGATATTGTAATAACGGACAATTCAGGCGAAAAAGAGACAGTTGTTTTTACAAATAAATACACTGGTTTAAATTATGTTGTTCAAAAAATCTTTGCTGGATGGAAAAAAGTGGTCGAAATGTTTATAAAATATTTATAAAGGTGAGCGTTGTGAAAAAATCTATTTTTTGTTTAGTCTCTATTATTGGAATTCTTTATTTAACATCCGGTTGCAGTAAAATCTATTCCGGTACAACAAATCAAGTTGTTACTGATCCCGCCCAAGAGTATATTTCATGTGATTCAGCGTGGTTGGTCTACTGGGATCTTGAAAATGGTATTGAAGAGCTCAACAATATGGCGTCTTTAGAAAATATAATTTATTTTTCAACATGGTATAATCAAGAGGATGAAATTGTTGTGTCGGATGGCTTATTAAAGGCAAAAGACGAATTAAAAAGTGAAGATCAGATGGAATACCTTTCATTTACAAATGATATTGTATATGATGATGGATCGTCAAGTCAAAAGAACATAGAGCTAATCAAGAATCTCTTTTCAAGTCAGAATATGATGGATTCAGAGGCAGATGAAATCATAAAAGTTGCAATCAATAATGACTTTGATGGGATTGAGATGGATTTTGAGAACTTAAAAAAAGATATAGACCTTTGGAATCAATATATTCAATTTTTGGGAATTTTAAAAAGTAAGTGTCTAGAGAATGACTTATTATTGAGAGTGGTGCTTGAGCCAGCGACGCCAACAAGTCAACTTTCCTTTCCTGATGGGATAGAGTACGTGATGATGTGCTACAATCTTTATGGTGGATTTAGTGAACCGGGACCCAAAGCGGATTTTGAATTTTTGGATACGATGAAACAATCCCTATCATATTTACCTGGAAACAATGGCCTTGCATTAGCAACTGGCGGATTTGATTGGACTACAGATGGGGTGAAATCTCTGACGGTCGAACAGATTTCGGAGATTATAGAAAACTCTAAAATAGAGGTCAGTATTGATGATAACAGTGGCACAAAAAACTTTGAATATACCGATGAAGATGGTCTTGAACATGAAATATGGTATTCAGATTTTGAAACACTCAATCAGTGGATTGAGAAAGTAAATGAAGATGATGACATTAGTATTTCATTATGGCGGCTTGGGGGGAATACTCCAAATAATTAAGTGTATTCTCTGAGTTTTAAAGGTTAAGAGAATCTTTTTTTTAGTAGAAGAATCAGGAAATGAAAGGAGCTGTTGATGACCCTCGAAAATAACCTAAACCGCTACTTCGGCTATCAGACCTTTAAAACCGGCCAGGAAAAAATCGTCCGAGCGGCGGTTAATGGTCGAGATGTTCTGGGCATTATGCCCACCGGCGGTGGGAAATCCCTATGTTATCAGCTGCCGGCTGTGAGTTTGCCGGGTATTACGCTGGTGATTTCGCCACTGATTTCCTTAATGAAGGATCAGGTGGATGCACTCTACGAAATGGGGATTCCGGCGACCTTTTTAAACAGCAGTTTGGACCAGAAAACCTATGACAGCCGTTTAACCCATCTTAAAGATGGTCACTACAAACTATTATATATTGCCCCTGAACGTCTTTGCGATCCCGTTTTTTTAAAGCTGGTTCAAAAACTGTCAGTTTCATTGCTGGCGGTGGATGAAGCTCATTGCATCAGTCAGTGGGGGCATGATTTCAGACCCAGTTATCGCGATATTCCGTACTTTATCAAAAGGCTGTCACCGCGGCCAGTTGTGGCGGCCTATACAGCCACAGCCACCGCAAAGGTAACGGAAGAGATAAAAGCGTTATTAGAATTAAAGAATCCAGTCGAGTCGATTATCGGTTTTGACCGGCCTAATCTTTTATATCGGGTCTTGAAAACAGGGGATAAGCTTTCCTTTATCGAAAAAACGATTGGTCAGTTTCCCCATCAATCGGGGATAATTTATTGTGCCTCGCGAAAAGCGGTGGAAAGCGTCACGCAAAAACTCTTACAGCAAAAAATTTCTGCTGCGGCCTATCATGGTGGTATGAGTCCAGAAAGTAGAGCCCAAAATCAGCAGGATTTTATTAATGATGCAATTGATGTGATGGTAGCGACGAATGCGTTTGGGATGGGAATTAACAAACCGGACGTACGTTTTATCATCCATTATAATATGCCCCAAAATATGGAAGCTTATTATCAGGAGGCTGGACGTGGCGGTCGGGATGGGGAGATCTGTCATTGTACAATTCTCTATTCACCCGCTGATATTGTCAAGCAAAAGCAGCTGATCAGTCTTAATAACACGTCACCGGAGCGGGAGCGGATTCTCTATGAAAATCTGCAGTATCTGGTAGATTATTGCCACACGGATGACTGTCTGCGAAAAAAAATCCTTGAGTATTTTGGTGAAACAGCGGAATTTGAGCGCTGCGGTCATTGCGGAAACTGTCTGGATCAATCGGAATTAGTGGATATCACTCTGGAAGCGCAAAAGATTCTTTCCTGTATTTATCGGATGAAAAATCGCTTTGGTTTGAATATGGTAATGGCTGTTTTGCGCGGGTCAAAAAATAAAAGAGTGGCTGAACTGGGCTTTGAATCGCTTTCCACCTATGGCATTATGAAAGAATACCGACAGGAATATTTGCGGGAAATCATTATGATCCTGGTCGCCAAGGGTTATATTATGGTAACAGCGGATGATTATCCGGTACTTAAACTAACCGCTAATGCCAGCCGGATTTTAAAAGGTCAGGAGCAGGTTTTTCATAAACAGCAACTCATTGAGAAGCTTCCTGCAATGAAGGGAAATCCAGATGGCCGCAACACCGGGTCAGCAGCAATTCCTGAAAATTATAATCATGAGTTGTTTGAAAGCCTAAGAAGACAGCGTTCAGAGATTGCAAAAGAAAAGGGACTGCCACCCTATGTGATTTTTCCTGATACAAGTTTAAAAGAAATGGCTGCTTATTTTCCCATGGATCAACAGGCTTTTTTAATGATTAATGGCGCCGGACAAAAACGTTTTGAGAGCTATGGAGGGTTTTTTATCGAGGTCATTAAAAGTTATGCCAAAGATCATCCTGATCAAGTGAAGGAACGACCGGAAGCTGTCGAAGTAGTAGTAAATGAGGTTAAGTCAGAAAAAAGGAAAATTCAACAGGCATCAAAGAGGCCGTCTCATTTTGTCACCTTAGACATGTATCGTCAGAGAAAAATAATAGCTGAGATTGCCCAAGAACGGGGATTTACAGAAAATACGATATTAGGCCATCTTTGTCGCTGCCATGATGAAGGCGAGGTCATCGATTGGACAGGGCTAGTCAAAGATGAGCATGAAGCTAAAGTGCTTGAAGTCATCAAGCAAGTGGGTCTTGATGGGCTGAAAGCGATAAAAGAGCGACTGCCTGACGATTATTCTTACGGAGAAATAAAAATTGTTATTTATAAGAATGGTTTAAAGCGTGAGTGAGAGCAATAAAAAACATCGTTGATTGAGAACGATGTTTTTTTACTTTGGTATTTAGTTTTTGTTCTGCATGATACAATAATCCTAAAAAGCTTTAGATTAATGTGCAGAATGAAAATTGCTGGTTAAAAATTCATAAGCTGAAATAATTCAAAATGACAAAAGAGAGATTTTTGAATTATGCATAAAGATCAAGGATATTTTCAACCGGCTTGTTTTGGGTACTGCTTGTTTGTTCAGCAGCTGCAGCATCAGCTGCCTCTTTAGCAGCGGCTTTTTGCGCTTCCTGTTTTTCAATCTGCTGAATGCGTGCTTCAAGCTGTTCAATTTGAGACTCAACCAGTTCAACCTGGGTTTGCTTGGTTTCGGCATCGCCATCACCAGAATTGATCTTGGTGATCTTTTTCTGGAGTGTTTTAATCTGGTTCTCCAGATTTTTAATGGTCGTTTCTGTTGAGCTGGTGCTTGATGAGCTACTTGTAGTTGCTGATGAAGATGAAATTGATGAAATAGTCATTGGATCCTCCTGAAATTAGATTTTTGGTGCATAGTTTTAGGAATAGATTATTAATCGGTTGAAGATATATATATTTGTATATATATACTTCTAAGGATAGATTATCACAGAAACCATGGATTATTGTGAAGAGCAGGTGAAGATAAACTGGTTTTATTGTGAAAATCAATTCATCAGTAATAGTAGCTATTTAACCTTGACTTATAATTGAAATTTGATAAAAATAAAGTGGATAATCTCTGGTAATAAGGGAATTTACTTAAAAAGAAGATGATTGCAAAGATTACAGAGAGGGATTGATCATGAAAATTGAAAAAATATTAAAGCCCATCATAATTATTTTACTAATCTGTCTGGCAGTAGGAACAAGTTCTTTTCTTTACAACGCCTATCATGACTATAATATAAACAACGGATTCAAATCACTGTCGCTTAATTATAATCCCGATGATTCTACTTCCAGCTATAACTGGAATGGAACTCAAGTAGTTGTTACGAATGGATTTATTAAAGGAATTCAAAAAATCAAAGATGGTGAAGTACTGGTTATCCGAGCATTATCGCCGCTGCCTGCAGTTACGATAAAAGCGGATGCCAATATCAGTCTTAGATTGGATATCGAAAATATTAATCCTGAATTTTACGCAGCAAATATTGATTCGACATTAAATCCGGCAAGAACGACAGTTAACACCCTGGAATTTGAGTTAGCTGTAACTGCTGGTGAAACGGTACAGATAATTCCCACCCAGCCGGATATTACAGATGATGATAATTATGTGATCCTGGGAGACAGTCGTGATGGATATGAAACTTTTGCTCAGATGATTACTCAGATTGATGCCCTTAATCCGGTTTTTGTGATCGATAACGGTGATCTGGTTTACAGCGGAAAACCCAATCAATACCGGATTTTTGATCAGATGGTTTCGCAAATATCGACGACTCTCTGTACGACCCTTGGTAATCATGATATTCGCGGGGATGGCCGTGAAACTTATACAATGCTTTACGGACCAGCATATTATTCTTTTGATTATGGCGACAATCATTTTATTTTTCTGGATAGTTCAAGAGGCTATGCCGAAATGCAGGCAATTCCTGATGACCAGTATGCATGGCTGGAAAGAGATCTTCAAAAAGCGCAGGGCAAGAACATTTATGTGATTTCTCATGTGCCATCAACTGATCCGCGGGAGGGACTTAAACCCAATGAAATTGAAGCTTATACCGATCAGGTCAAGCAGGAGGGGGATTTGTTGAACAAAAGCTTGAAGCTTACAGTGAGGATACAACCATCGCGCATGGTTTTAGAGATCCGGTCGAGGCTCAGAAATTTGAAACCCTGATGAACCAGTATCAGGTCAAAACTGTTTATCTGTCCCACATTCACAGCTATTTTGATTTCACCAAAGACGGTGTTCGTTATGTGATCAGTGGCGGAGCTGGTGCTGAACTGTTGACACAAAACAGTTACTATCATTATCTGATTGCAAAATTGAACGGATCTGACACGCTGACTATGGTGCAGTTTCCATCACCGGTTAATTTACTGCTGGCTCGTTATGGTGCTACGATTACCCTTTTCTCAGAAGCAATGTACCGCGAAAATCCACTGGCAGTAAGCCTGTTTATTGCTAGTTTGGTCTTGCTTTTGATACTGCTTTTAATTAAGCTTTTTCACAAGTTTAAAGATACAAAACTACTGGTTTTGATTGGTGATACCGGAAAATTTATTGGTAGAAGATTTAAAGAATTATTTGGGAAAAAGGATTGAAACCATCGGTTTCAATCCTTTTTTATTTTAAGGTAGAGAATCATAAAACTAAGTCAACAGGCATTAACTATTCAATTCATCTGATTTAGTCATTTTCATCGGTGGTATCAGTAATGATTGATCCACTATTTGCATCTACTTTCAATTCAGTCTTATTTCCGTCGATTGAAGTTACTGTGAACTCGTACGAGATTGTGCCGTTTTCATTATCAAGCTCTTTGCAGGTTACTGTAGAACCTGGATTGGCGTCTTCAGCGATTGCGACTGCCTGAGCCTCCGTCAGTTTAACCTGAGCAGCAAGAGCCGGATCAATCGTTTCCGAATCGTTTTCTTCAGCATCGTTTTTGTTGTCATCCTCGGTATCTGATGAGCTTAAGATCGCTCCGGTATTGGCATCAACAAGAGCTTTGGTTTTAGAACCATCTGGATTAATAATTGAAAGTTCATAGGCAGCAGTTCCATTTTCATTGCCCAGTTCGTCACAGGTTACCGTGGTTCCGGGGTTTGCTGCTTCAACCGTAGCGATCGCCTGTGCTTCGGTGACTGATACCTGACTGGCCAGAAGGGCATCTTCTGAGCTATCATTTACGTCGTTTTCTTCAGTCGGATTTGCGGTAATTTCATTATCAGCAGTTGACGGGTTTGAATTTGCAGCAAAGGCCGGCAGTGCAAATGCAGATACTAAGCCAAGTGCCATAACTAGACTGAGACCTGAAATAATTTTGCCTTTTACAGATTTTAACGGATTGATTTTCATTTTTTTCTCCTTAGAGTTATTTAAGCTTAATCAGCTTATGGTCATATTGTAATAAATCTAAATGAGAATCTGATTAGAAATAAATTAATTTGTTTTCATCATTTTCTAATCTGGCCTTTGTATAATGACGTTATTAAAAAAAGGAAGTGATTGTATGCGGTTGTTAGTAATTGAAGATGATAAAGCATTGAATGACATTATTGCCAAAAGGTTAAAGGAGGAAGGACATATTATCGACAAATGTTTTGATGGTTCAAGTGGGCTTGATTACGCACAGGCTATGAAATATGATTGTATCATTCTGGATATAATGATTCCCAAGATCGATGGTATTTCGTTATTAAAAACAATCAGAGCTCAAGGAAACGAATCAAAGGTTTTGATTCTCACTGCAAGAGATGAGGTCGAAGATCGGGTTAAAGGATTAGATGCCGGAGCTGATGATTATTTGATCAAGCCTTTTGCTTTTGATGAACTTTATGCTCGAATTCGTGCTTTGGTAAGAAGACAGGGTGAAGTCAAAGATAGCGTTCTGATATTGGAAGATTTAATTATGAATACCAATGATCATTCGGTTGTACGTGGGGAAAAAGCAATTGTTCTGACTTCAAAAGAATATGCTTTACTAGCGTATTTATTGCGTAATCAGGGGGCGATTTTAACTCGTTCTCAAATACTTGATCATGTCTGGAACTTTGATTTTGACTATAACTCGAATATTGTTGATGTTTATATCAAATATTTGCGTGGAAAAATCGACAAAGGTTTTGGGACAAAACTCATTCATACAGTCAGAGGTTTCGGATACATGATGAGGAGTGGTGATGAGTAGACTTTCAATTCGATTAAAAATAACACTATGGTATTCCCTAATGAACGTTTTTCTTCTGGCTGTTTTTCTGCCGGTTTTATATGTCCTGATTTCAAATTCTATTATTACAAACGAAAAAGGAATTTTACGTAACGCAGCTTCACAGGTAATTCTTGGTTGTGAGATTGAAAATGACAGAGTGGTCTGGAGTGAAGAAACTAAACTGCCGGATGATGCAAATGTTGCAATTGTCGATATAAACGGGAATTTTTTGGTGAATAACAGTAAACTTGACTCGATCACAACTGATCCTTTTCGTGCTGGTGAATTTCAAACGATCACGAAACAAGGTAGTTCCTGGCTGGTTTATGATGAAAGCTTGAAAAATGACAATAGTATTCTGGCATATGTGCGCGTATATTCATCGTTTAATTCTGTCAATTCATTTTTAACAAAAGTAAAAATTATAATGATGATTGCTGCACCAGTCTATCTTTTGATTGCCACGGCTGGGGGATTATTTATTGCTCATAAAGCTCTGAAGCCAATTACCAAAATTACCCGTACTGCAGCAGAAATTGAAAAAGGTGATCTTTCTTTGCGGATTAAAGGGATTAATACGGAAGACGAGGTTGGACATTTGGCCGACACTTTTAACGGGATGCTTGAGCATCTTGAAACAGCTTTTAAAAGGGAAAAGCAGTTTTCTTCTGATGCATCGCACGAATTGAGAACGCCGGTATCTATTATTATCGCCTATTCTGAAGCACTTATCGCAAGCCAGAATAAAATAACATCGGAAGAAAAACAGAACTATTTTGAACTGATCCATTCTGAAGGGCGTAAAATGAAGGTTATTATTTCACAACTTTTAATGCTTACTCGCGGATATGAAGGTAAATACCAGCTCGAAATTGAAACCATTGATTTAAATGAGATTATCACCAATGTGATTGAACAGCTGCTGGAGACTGCCTCCGAGTCAATTATTGAATTGCAATATGATTCGAATGAAGAAATAATGTGCAGAGGGGATCAGAGCCTGATCACACAGATGCTTTTTAATTTAATTGAAAATGGAATTAAATATGGAAAACCGGGTGGCTATGTTCGTGTGTCGGCGAGCATAGAAAAAAATTCTACGCAAATTACCATAACAGATAATGGTATGGGTATCAGTCAGGAAGATTTGCCTTATATTTTTGATCGTTTTTATCGCGCTGACAAGTCTCGTGACCGTAGTGGTACGGGACTGGGATTATCGATTGTTAAATGGATAGTTGAAGAACACAACGGAAAAATCCAAATGAACAGTGTCCCTGGCGAAGGAACTATATTTTTTATCGTGATCTGATTAATATAATTTGATAGGCAGTATTTTGATTAAGAACGCCGAATGCGAAATTTAGGAGTCTTGTTTTAATCGTTTCACATTTGAATACTATTTTGGGTTATTTGAGTCAAAAAATAATATTCGGCCAGGTTTCTTTGTCCGTTGTCTTCATTCTGAAATGACTACTTTATTAAGGTGGTCATTTTTTTATTTAGAGAATGTTTAGAAATTTGTATTTAGATATTCAGATCTTATTTTTATACTTTTTACAGAATAGAAATTATGTAAAGAAGGTACTATTGTGAAGATAAAAACAAAAATTATTTTATCCAATATATTAATGATAGCTATTCCAATTCTGTGTGCTGGTTTAATTGGATTTATAGGAGTGAAACAAATTGATAGTAAGTACTTGTACTCGCTGGAAAACATGTTTAAGGATGAAAATGCCGTTGTTTCTGCACAGAGTACTATTTATGAATATCAGGAAGAATTATGGGATACGAATTGGAAACAGATGGAAGAAGAGGAAATCGGACACCAGGGTGAAGATGACGAATCTAATATTAAATGGAGTGAACTCGAGATGCAAAAGAATGAACTTAATCAGTCAAATGAAATGTACAATCTAGGAAAAGAATTAGAAACGATGGGATACCATTTCAGTGTTTTCATGAATGGGGACTGTCAGTATTCTAATCTGACGACTGCTGATTCAGAGATCATACAACAAATAGCAGGGAATTCAATCACTCATGTTAGAAGTATGGTGGTTGGAGAAGGGCGTGCATCAGTAATCAAAAACAGCTTTGAAAAAGAAAAGTCTGATTGTGTGATCATTGCTGTAAACAATGGAAACATTGCTTGGAATGGAAATGAAATCTCTTATCTAAAACAGCATTTATTGCAGTTTGTTGTATGTTTTTTGATAATTGTTGTGGCTGTTATTTTTGCAACAAACGCGATTCTTTCTGGTTATATTCTAAAGCTAATACTACCGCCACTGCAATTATTAAGTAATGGAACAAAGAGAATTCGTGAAGGTGATTTAGATACACCGATAGTTTATTTAAATAATGATGAGATTGGCGAAGTATGTGAAGATTTCGAGGAAATGCGGGGATATTTGAAGGAATCAGCATTGGAAAGAGTTCGGTATGAAACATATCGACGAGAACTGATGTCGGGTATATCGCATGATTTAAGGACACCACTAACGTCTATTAAGGGTTATCTTGAAGGGCTGGCGACTGGGATTGCAAAGAATATGGATATGCAGAAAAGGTATTTTAAGGCCATTGAAGTAAGGACAAACGATCTGGAACGTCTTGTAGATAATTTATCTGTTTATAATAGGTTGGAAAATCATGATATTAAATATGAAAAGCAAAGATTTGATCTCAAAGATTTTTTAAGTAGATATATTAATGACAGAAATCTGGAATTAAATAATAATTGTATTCAAATAAGTGTCGTTGCAAAAGACCAAAATTATTTAGTTTGTCTTGACCGGATAGAATTAATTAGAGTCTTTGATAATTTGTTTTCGAATACCTTTAAATATAGAAAAAAATCTGTATCGAACGTTAATATTTCTTTGAAAAATGTCAATCAAAGAATATTTTGCAGTTATGAAGATGATGCTGGAGGTGTGCCTGAGGAGTCATTGAATAGAATTTTTGACAGTTTTTATCGAGTGGATGATTCCAGAAATAATGCTGGAGAAGGAAGTGGTCTTGGGCTAGCAATTGTAAAAGATATTATTACCGGCCAAGATGGTAGAATTTGGGCGGAAAATGGTAATTCGGGTTTAAAAATTGTGATGGAAGTTGCAGAAGTGGAGCGCAAAAATGAAAGTTTTGATAATTGAAGATGACAGATTAATTGCCGAACTGGAACGTGATTTTTTAGAGGCAAATAATTTTGATGTAGAAATTGCAGAGACTGGCGGAGAAGGGATTTCATTGTTAGATCAAGAGATGTTTGATGCAATACTATTAGATATTATGCTGCCGGAAATGGATGGTATAACTTTTTGCCGGGAAATCCGCAAAAAGTCTAATGTCCCAATTATTATGGTGACTGCAAAAAAAGAAGATGTTGATAAAATAAGAGGACTGGCAGTAGGAGCTGATGATTATATTGTAAAACCATTTAGTCCGACAGAACTTGTAGCAAGAGTACGCGCGCATATCAATATTCATAAAAAAATAAGAAGTGAATTCAAACAGGAGAATGTAGAAGAAAGAATACAAATTCGAAATCTGACTGTTTATCCAAAAGCAAGAAGAATTCTCCGTGATGAAGAAGAATTATCTTTGACGAATAAAGAATATGATCTGCTTATGTTTTTTATTGAGAATCCCAATATTGCTTTTTCAAAAGATACTTTATTTGATCGAATATGGGGAATGGATGCAGTTGGAGATACTGCAACTGTTACGGTACATGTCTACCGCCTTCGCGAGAAAATAGAACCAAATATTGAAAATTCATTGATTCAAACGGTATGGGGTATAGGATACAGGTTTCGATTGGAATAGTTTATATTTTATTTAGATTCAATTTTTTCTTATGAAAGATAATTGTTGTAAGATGAGATTGTAAAAAGCTGATCACCATAGAAAGGAAAGTTACAGTATGAATGCAACAATTATCATTCCAGCATATGAACCGGAAGAAAATCTGCAAAAAATTGTATCCAGTGTTTGGAACAACGGTAATCGAGTTGTTGTGGTTAATGATGGTAGTGATCGATCTAAAGCTGATCTTTTTCAACGATTAAATAGGAATGCCATTGTACTTCACCATGGATACAATCAAGGAAAAGGAGCGGCAATCAAAACAGCACTTCTGTATATCAGTGGAAATATACACGATTGCAATGTGATCGGTGTAATGGATGCAGACGGACAGCATCTACCAGAAGATATGGAGAAACTTGTTGCAAAGGTAAATAAAAGAGCCGATTCTTTGATCTTGGGAGTACGAAAAATTGACCAGAATATGCCCATAAAATCAAGATTGGGAAATAAAATTACAAGATTGATTTTTTGGATTCTAAGTGGTGTGAAAATTTCGGATACACAGACTGGCTTGCGTGCATTTTCCAGAAGTATGCTTAATAAGCTACTGGCTGTTGAAGGAACTCGATATGAATATGAGACAAATGTTCTATTTTTTTGCGTAAAAAAAGAAATTCCAATTCTTGAGGTTCCAATTGAAACAATTTATCATGATGAAACTAATAGCTGCAGTCATTTTCATGTTTTGCGGGATTCTTTTCGCATCTATAAGGATATCCTTAAATTTTTATTAACATCCTTATCAAGTTTTTTTCTGGATTTCATAATGTTTTGCATTTTGACATTATTATTTCCGGTAGGAGCGATTGGTGTAACATTGGCGAATGTCTTTGCTCGCATTATTAGCGGTACTTATAACTATTTCATGAATTGCAGGTTTGTATTTCATCTTGGAGCAAAGCCGCAAAGTGCTTTTCAGTATCTTAGTCTTGCTGTCTTAATTCTGCTTTTCAACAGTCTGCTTCTTCAATTTTATAATGGATTTTCTTTTATAACGGTGTTTGAAGCGAAAATTTTCACGGAAATTTCGTTTTTTTTTGTCAGTTTTATCATTCAGCGTAAACTGATCTTCAGAAAAAATTAAAAAGGAAAAAATTTCATGAAGGATATTATAAAAAAAATAGCATTAGTACTTATCGATGTAGTTATTTCGGCTTTTTTGATTTTTGGAATATATGTTTACAATTATTTAATTCCAGAAAAAGGAATAACGGTTCATGCGATGACAAGTCAGGATGCAGTGGAAAATGTAGAACAAAAGACAGTAATGACAAGCGCACCAATAATACAGCAAACGGCAGACGCAGGGTTACAAAAAACGAATGAGTTGAGAAGTACTCAAGATTGGCATCTGAAATTCGCAGATCATTTTACAGACCAGGTCAAGATAACAAAAACAACCTATACAAGCCCTGAAATCTCAATAGAATTGTCAAAGGGTTCATATGATAGTGGAATTCTTGATTATTCAGAAAATGGAAAACATTTAAAATATGGATCAAAAGTTTCCTATGTGATTGCAGATATTTATATCGGCGATATTACCTGTTTACAAACAGCATTTGCAAATGACACTTATGGGAACGGATATAGTGAAACATTGCTATCCATGACAGAGAGAATTAGTTCGATTCTAGCAGTTAACGGTGATTCGTATAATAATAACAGACATAAGGACAATGGAACAATTATCCGCAATGGTGTTATATATCGAAGTGAAAAGACTGATATGGAAACTTGCGTTCTAAATTGGGATGGTACCATGAATATTTATAGTCCGCAACAACTGGATACGGAGACTCTTATTAACACAGGCGCATACCAGAGCTGGATTTTTGGACCCAGTCTTTTGGACAAATCAGGAAAAGCAAAAACTGATTTTTTAACATGGGATTATATACGCGAATCCCATCCAAGAACTGCGATCGGTTATTATGAGCCAGGTCATTATTGCCTTCTCGTGGCTGATGGCAGACAGGAAGGTTATTCCAGAGGACTGTTTTTAAAAGAAGAAGCAGCTATTTTTGAAAAACTTGGATGTAAAGCGGCATATAATTTGGATGGCGGTCACTGTTCCTTTATGACAATGCAGGGACAGATAATCAATCAGCCATATAAAGCAGACCATAAAATACCGGATGGTATTTTTATAATTGAATGAGGAGATATAGAATCATGAGATTTTTGGAAGCCCTTCAGAGCATGATGGTTCATATTTGCATTATCTGTAGTATAACCATTATTGTTGAACGAATTCTGGATTGGTACAATCCGTTCATGGATTTTATGGGACAATCAGTATTTGTTCTTAATACGCTTTGTGTATGTACCCTGTTATCCGGCATTGTATTTATATTTTTGAACACAAGGAAATAAAAATGAATAATTAATTTCAAGGGGAAGGATAAGATGATAAAAAAAGATCATAAAGCTTTAAGCAGATATTTTATGGAGCATATGAATTATCCGGTAGAGTATAAGTTAAAGAAAGCAGTTGTGTTAGGAAGTATTGAACCAGATTATAATCCGGTTACCTATCTTCGTGGAAGTATCAAAAAACAGCGATTTCGAGGTCATAATTATGAAAACACACGTGAATGTATTACTAAACTGGTTCGAAAGATTCAATATAAAAACATGAGTGAACGAAAGAAGTGCTACTTGCTTGGGAAATTACTTCATTATATAGCAGATGCATTTACATTCCCTCACAATAGTGGATTTTCTGGCAGTCTGTTAGATCATTGTGCGTATGAAAAAAAGCTACATGAATATATGAAGACAATAATAAATCAAAATAGTTTTGAATGGAATCAATCAGGCTTAGAAGAGAATATGTTAAAGCAGTTAGATGATCTGCATTTAGAATACAGGAATGAATCGTATGGATTTATTACTGATTGCAGGTATATTTTCTCTGCAGTAGCTATGGCGTTTGGTTATCTCACTGAAATGAAAAATCAGAACATAGTATTTGAGGAAGAGATCGTGTTTTAAGTTGGTGAGAACAAGTATTAAATGATGTTTTTAGGTAACAGATCAAAGATGACGGAGGTCGAAATAAATGGAAATTATTAAAACAAAGGTACAAAATATGAATCCTAGAAAAGGGTTTCTTAATATTTTTATAGTATCGATTATTTTTATGATTGTAGCTGGTGTCAGCACTGGAATACGGTTTGGTGACAGGATTCCGGAAATAAAACAGGCTTTTGTTTCGGAAGAACAGATAAATGATTCATCAAATGAGTTTTTTGTTGGAGCTAAAGAAACTGATGACGAGATCGGTAGCGAAAAAAGGGTTGAACACGAAATTGATTGGGAGAATTTTATTTCTTTTGCTTCCGGTGATTATGTGTTCATTGGAATAATTATTACTGGCTTTTTTATTCTACTTGGAATTTATTGGCTTTATACTACAGCTTATGTGGTCTGTGAATCATGGAAAGTTGGTGTAAATGCATGGACTTTTGGAGTGCTAACACTTTTTACAAATTTAGTTGGCGTAGTTTCATTATGGATTTACATTAGAATGCATCCTATCTGTTCAACCTGTGGAAAACTTCAGCAAAAGGAAGCTAACAATTGCACCTATTGTGGTTCAGCAATTTTTGTTAATTGTCCGAATTGTGGAAAGCGGATCTCAATAAAAGACCGATATTGTATTTGATGCGGGAAAAACATGCATCACGATGACAAATGATTGGAAGTTTAAGTTTATAATTAATATTATTGAAAGAAAAGGGTATAAAGAGGTAATAATTGATTGAAAAATCTTATAAGAAGGAGCTAGCAGTGTGATGAAACCCAAAAGAAAGTTGACATTAAAGAATATTGTGGTTCTAACATTATCAATTTTACCTTTTTTAATCGGTCTAGGTATATCAATATATAATACTTCAGATCCTGAGTATTTTAGCGCAGCCATTAACATATCGGGATCTCAAAGAATGCGACCGATGTTGATATCCAATTATTTGCAAATCTACCTTGATGAAGTTGAACAGCATTCGGATAAAGCAGAACAGACTAAAAGTCTTCTTGAAACTGAACTTGATAATTATAGCAGGGATTATAAGGCTTTAAAATATGGAGATTCAGAGCTAGGGATAAATCCGAACGGTTATGATGAAATTATTTCAGCGCTGGATGAAATTGAAGGTTCGTTGAACAATTATTCAACCAATGCCCGACGAGTAATAGAAAATCCTAATGATCTTGTTAGCTATGAATATGTTATCACTAACTCAATGGAGCAAAAAGATAATTTTGACCAGATAACTAGTTTATTTCAATTGGAAAATAACAATGTCATCGAAGAACAGGAAACGATGAATATCGGTATAATCCTATTTGGTGCATTAGTGACCTTTATAAGTCTTTTATTATTGGTCAAGATGAAAGAGAAGGAATATCATGCGAATTTCGATTATCTGACAAAATTAAAGAATCGGCATAGTCTTTTTGAAGATGTTAAAAAGCTTGATATAAGCGAGTTTTCTTTGTTTTTTATTGATCTGAATAAGTTTAAAGTGATTAATGATACCTATGGTCACGATGTTGGTGATGAAATACTTATAGAAGTAAGTAACAGGTTAAAAAATGTGTTTGGTGTCGATTTTTTATATAGATATGGTGGCGATGAATTTATTGCTTTTGTTAAAGAGTCGGTTGCTGATGATTTAGAAAACAGCATCGATAATAAAGTGAATGAGGTCAAAAGAATGCTGTCTGTACCGATTATCGATTCATCTAAACAAAATCATTATGCAGGGCTTTCGATAGGTGTCGCGACAAGTCAGGTAGGCATAAAAAAATGGTCGGATCTAATAAGTCTTTCTGACGAATTGATGTATGATAGTAAAACTGTAACTGATAATGTCATCATCTGCAATTCAAAAGAAGAGCTGGAAGAAAGAATTAATTTCACAAAGTCATTTGATAAGGCACTTGCTGAGAAATCGATAAAATTGCGATATCAGATGATCAAATCCTTATGTACCGACGAAATGAAAATTTTTAACGTTACAAGTGTTTGGGAGAATGATATGGAATTTCTAAATGCTGAGGAATTTTTACCGATACTGAGACGTAAAGGATATCTTACAGAGGTTGATAAAAATGTCTTTTTTGAAATAGAACGCAGGTATATTGAGCAGGGTGAACAAGATAATGTTCAGTATAGTGTTAATTTGTCTGAAGAAACATTAAAAGGTTATAGGACAAACGGTATGATGGATATTTTAATGAATCTGAAAATACCGCGTGATAGAATACTAATAAAGATACATGAAGAACTCTTGAACAGTGAGGAAATATTGGAAATACTATATGAAATCAAAGACAAGGGGTACTTGATTGCGGTTGATGACGTAATTATGGATGTATCATTTAAAAATATTGAGAAGTATCGTATTGCTAACGTCATAAAAATTGGAAATGTATTGACGAAGGCTTTGCTCGAAAAAAACGAAACAAAGAAAATTCTGGCAACTTTTATCGAACTGTTTTTATCGACAGGCAAAAAAATTATTGTTGAAGGTGTAGAGCGGGAAACATTAGATTCAATTATGAAGAGTCAGGAAACGTCAGATTATTGCGACTATATTTTTTATAGCCCACCTAAGGTAAACAAGTTAAAACATAAAGGTAAATCAAAAGAATAGAGAAATTTGCTGCTTTTTATTATTGTTGTCGCCAGCCTGTATGGCAAATATGAGAATGCAAAAGATGATCTCTTAGGGATGCAAATCAATGCTCTGGCTTACGCCAGGGCTTTTTTAAAAATATTTTTTAAAAAGTAAACCGCAGGATTCTGATTTCCTTTTTTCCAGGCCATGCAGACTTTTGGTACATCTTGACTATCTATAATAGGGAATTTCTTGTAGTATTCGTTATCATAGACTGCATGCATCATGTTGTTGGCGCAAGTAATTCCTTCCGAAAAACGAACATTTAAAAATGCGGTTTCGATATCTTCAACACTAATAATTTTTTCTCGCTTAATATTGAAGCCAAAAAGACTGTTTTGTACGATCGGGAAACAGTTTATTGGATTGGGTAAATAAATTGTTTGATTCAACAAATCATTTTTTCCCAAGGCTTTCTTCTGAGCCAATGGATGATGGCGACTCATCAGAATATATGATTGGATCGGAAATAATTCTGCAATCTCCAAATCCTCCTGATTTAGAAGCGACAGGTTTAAAGTAACTAATAAGTCTACCTGAGAGGACAGGATTTTCTCACGAATTGAAGGTATATTGATTTTACTGAATGTCAATTCTAAATCTAAATACTCATCCTGAATTTTTTTCAAAGTATCGGAAAAGTAGTCCTCAATATAAAGACCTTGGAGGAAAGCGATAGAAATATTGCCTTGTTTGCCTTCAGCGATTTTTTTGCCAGTTTTGATCGTCTCGTTAATACTATGCACAATTTCAGAAAATTGATCATACATCATCTTTCCGGCTTCAGTTAGCATTAATGGTTTTTCATTCCTTAGAAAAAGATCAAATCCTAACTCATCTTCAAATAATTTAATTTGTCGACTAATCGTCGGTTGTGTTGTATAAACTTCTTTTGCAGCGGCTGTAAAACTGCCGTAGCTGGCAACTATCAAAAATATTTCCATTTGCTGAAATGTCATGATTTCATCCCCCTTTATTCTGTCGATCATATCGTAAAAGTGATAAAAAATCAACTTTTTGCTCGCGTAATTTCTTATATACAGTATTCGAATGCTAGTATACATCTTTTGGAGTGTTCTTTTATCGATAAGACGAGTAAAATGAAATCGTTATCTAATAAATGTTTAAAGGAGAGATTAATGGAAAAATTAACAAACGCGGAAATTTTCGAAAAAAGTTTTCAACTGCCTGTTCACGCATCATATGATTCTGATGTTGATTATTATGTGTACAGTAGAATTCAAGGTCTAGGCTATGATCATATGATTCCGCTTACCTATACCAGCTGGCGGGACGAGGTGATGTCGTGGAAAGAAACATGCTATATCCATGCTGGCTTGAACAATGCGCCAACTTTTCATGTTAAAGGACCGGATGCCGTAAAATTCTTTTCTGAAGTGAGTGTAAACAGTTTTGAGAAATTTTCGGTAGGAGGAATAAAACATTGTATTATGTGTAACGAAGAGGGCTTAATCATGACCCATGGTGTCCTTTTGCGTCTGGCCGAAGACGAATTTGAGGGATTCTTCCTGGCCCCTTATGCAGCTTATAAATTTTATAGCGGTAATTATAATGCAACTGCTGAATTTATTCAGAATCAGACGATTTTTCAGATTGCCGGACCGCGCTCCCTGGAAACCTTGGAGGTTGCAACTGGTGAATGTCTTCATGATATTTGCTTTGCCAGATTTCGCATGAGTAAAATCCTTGGTTTTGATGTCAGGGTACTTCGCGTCGGGATGGCGGGGACACTGGCCTATGAAATTCATTGTGACAGTCAACATGCTCAGATGATTTACGATCATATCGTAGCGTCTGGCCAAACTTTTGGCATCAGAAAACTGGGTTTTTGGGCTTATCAGTTAAGTCACACGGAAGACGGATTTCCACAAGGCTTCATGCACTTTCCTTATCCATGGAATGAAGACAAAGGATTGCTGGAATTCATGCATATGCAAGAGTTTTCATCGCCCTTAAAAGGAAGCATGGGAACTGATCCGAAATTAAGATACCGTAATCCCATTGAAGTCGGTTGGGCCAGTACAATTAAATTTGACCATGACTTCATTGGAAGAGACGCGCTGGAAAAAGAAATGCAAAATCCCCGAAGAGCTATGGTGACGCTTGTTTGGAATGTCGATGATATTTTAGATGTAGTGGCTTCGCAATTTCAGCAGGGGGATCATTATTTACCAATGAAAGAATGTCATTTTGGTCAAGAACATGGCTATGGTGTACTGTATGCTGATCAGGTTTTAAAAGATGGTAAATTGATTGGTATCAGTTCAGGTCGAAATTACAGCTATTATTATCGGCAGATGTTATCACTTTGCTCTATTGATGCTGAATATTGTGAGTTAGGAACAGAAGTGACTGTTCTTTGGGGTAATCCTGGTGAGCCGCAAAAAGAAATTAGAGCTACGGTATCGCGTTTTCCCTATCTCAATGAAAACAGAAATGAAACGCTTGATGTTTCAACAATTGTTTGCCAATACAATTTGAAATAAGAAAAATGATTTAAAACTTAGCGTTTATAACTGTATAGAAGGCATTTTATAATACGCATAAGCTATTTTGGAAAATATTTTGGAAATTTTATCATAAAAAGACTAACATGTGTAATGGCATTTTTGGGAGATCAGGTCATACATTTTCTAAAACGCTGTATTTCGAAAACTCTCTGCCTTTTAGTTTGTTTTTCGTTGATTATTGATGCCGAGTTATCAACAAACAATTCAAAAGAATTATTCGAAAAAAAGGATTGAAACCAGGGCTTCAATCCTTTTTGTTATATTTAATCGGCAACCTCGACGCCAGTGGCTTTAACGACGGTAAAAGTTGTAAATTCATTTTGTCCGTCATGAAGGGTGATGGTAAAGGTTGGTCCATTGGCTGAGGTGCCGTAGATGCCGTTTGTATTGCCGGGGTAATGACCCGTTCCGGTGCCATTGTCAAAGTGAATTGTGGTTTGTTCACCGCTATTTAAAGTCAGACCGGTTAATTCCTGATAATAGGCTTCCGATTGGCCGGTTACCGGATCGTCAATGGTGTAGTAAATCGATAGCTGATCCAGTGGTGTAGTGCCGGTATTTTTGAAAGTAATTTCCAGATGATCGGCGGTCGCGTTGTCCTCCACTTTAGCATCAACAATTTCTACATTCATTGCGGCACCGTCAGTAGTAAACGGCATAGCGGCAAAAATTGGGTTGTCATCCTGGTTGTCAGGGATAGAATCGCCATCTGTATCGGCAGCATAGGGATTGGTGCCATAAGTTTTTTCAACTGAATCGGGAAGGGTATCCCCATCTGTATCGGTCTGCGACGAATCGGTTGCGGTAGCGGTTTGACTGCTGGAAGTCGTCTGACTGCCGGAGCTGCCTGTACATCCTGTAAACAGTGATACGACCATTAAAGTTGTGATAAAACCTAGTACAATTTTTTTCATTTTTCTAACTCCTTTTAATAAATATTTTCTTTCTTTAAAAATAGTCCATAGGACAAAAAAACAAGTACAATCATTGGCGTAAAAACACCAAGTAAATCGATCCATTTGGTGGCAACCACCTGCAAGCCAGTCATTTGATCAAAACCCGGTTTGATATTCATCAGGGCAAAGCTCATTCTTTCGTAATGTTTAAGTGGCGAAAGCTCCTCAATCCCATTTCTGATCGTTTCATAAGTTTTGAAGTGGGAAAGGATTTGGCTTTCCTGCGAGGTTTGTAGCCCCATGCTAGAGAAAAATCCACCTGGGAGCTGGTTGTCCATATCCATGGTATCGCCAATTTGCGGTAAAACAAAGGCAAAGATGATCCAAACGATGATGGCAATTAGCATGGCCTGGCGACCGTTTTTTGTCATCAGTGTCAAGGCCAGCGATAAACTGTAGAAGAACAGCATATACAACAAAGACATCAAAAAGAACAGTCCCAGCCGAAGCAGATCGTCAGCGTTTAAGGGCACCTGGCCAATAGCATAAATGGTGACAATGGTAAATGCTGCCAGGGTAAGGGTGATGGCAGCCATCACGATGGCATTGCCAATGATTTTTGCAGTCAGCAGCTGATCCCGAAAGATCCCCGGGATAGAATCAGCCGCAGTGTCCCCTGCTCCCGTTCTTTGATCAGGGTGTGATTGCCTAGAATAATGGCGATCAAGGCCCCCACCATGCCCAAATAGTTGACATAGGCTTTGGAAATGGCCAGGGGATTAATGTTTGGCATTTCCGGCAGGGTTGTTTTACCAAGCGACTGCAAATAGGAGATGGAATTGTTGTAGTCCATCATCGTTGATCGAATTTGAATCGCGCCCAGAATGACGGCCACGACGGACAAAATCAACAACAGTACCGCAGTCAGCAAAAACAATTTATTTTTAAAGATGTCGTTGATTTCTTTTTTGATAAGCACAGACATAACGGACTCCTTTCTACCGTCGTCCGTATTTTTTGAAAAATACGAAGGTAACAATTATTGAAATAACAATCAGAATGAGTGCAATAATCCCGAAGGAAGAACTGCTTTTCACATCGACCGGAATGGTCACGGTTTCCGACTGCCCATAGGCAGAGGTTCCGGTCACATCAATTTTGCTGGTACCGGCCGCCTGAGTTGATGGGACAAAAATTTGAACATCAAAGCTGCCTGATTCCTGGGCATTCAGTGACATCTTTTGCGGTGTGATATTTTCAACCACCCACTTAGACGGCAATCCAAAATCAAGACTAATATCTTCTTGTTTTAAAGCCCCGGTATTGGTGAGATCAATCTGAATATTGAAGCTTTGGCCGCTGGTAGCAGTCAGATTGTTTAACTGATTGGAAACCGTAAGCCCATAGTCATTGCTGACATTCAGCCAGAAATAATAGCTATACAAGGTCTGGTTTTCATCGGTAAAATCGGCTGTAAGAGCGGTATTGCCTTCCGGATGATCGGCAGGAATGTCTAGAGTCAGCGTAACATTGACGGCTTGACCAGCCGGTATCTGAATTTCTGAAACGGCAAGTCCATCAAGCATCAAAACAGGATGATAGTTGTTGATCGGGCTGTCGGCAGAAATGCTCCAGGTATGATCCTGGCTATCAGGATTATTAAGACATAAATCAAGTGATACGCTTTGCCCTCTTTGACCAGTGAGGCTGGTTGAAATAGCTGAAGTATCACTATTG
Organism: Eubacteriaceae bacterium ES2; assembly: GCA_031222025.1. GTDB lineage: Bacteria > Bacillota > Clostridia > Eubacteriales > Eubacteriaceae > Acetobacterium. The sequence goes on from CP130740.1 coordinate 671,375, forward strand.
GCAGCCATGACACTGCCGAATGACAAGAGTAACAGTAGGGTAACTGTCATGATCGACAGGAATAAACGTTTCAATTTTTTTCCTCCTTTCGCAGAAATCGGACATATGAGGCAACCAGAACCAGAATTCCAGGTAAAAGCATGGTGATAATGGACAGTGCCCGCAGTTTAAAGATCTCAATCAGACTTAGATTGATGGAATCGGCATTAACCTGTAAAAGGTCAAAACTTAAATTTTCAAAATGAACAGTTGGTGAAAACAACTCGATCAAATCCGAAAGCGTGGTATTTGTGGCAATTTGGGTGACTGACTGGGCAGCGGCATTCATATTATAGACAAAGGTTCTCTGGGTGTCAGCCAGCTGTGGGATGACAAATGAAACCCCAAGCCAGATAATCATCATCAATAAAAAACTGAATTTAGAATCAAATGATTGCATCGAAAGAAAGAGGGATGCAATATAAAAAGACATCAGATACAGAAATCCAAATAATATGACCAGAAACAGACGCAGCATTTCTAAAAGCGTCGGGCTAACCCCGGTGATCAGTGAAAAGAGAAGGATGTTTCCAACAAAAGTAATCATCAGAACTGAGGCGATAATCATTGCGGCGCCAAGAATTTTACCATGTAAAAGCTGATCTCTAAAAACCGGTCGGGTTAGAATCAGGCTCAGTGTGCCATCTTGTCTCTCTCTGCTGATTCCGTCAAAGCCCAGAAAGATTGCCATTACCGATCCGACGATTCCGATGTAGTTAACCAGATTCTTTAGCATGGAGAGACTGGAAATAACCGGTGGATCAGGGATATTTAAAGAACCAGCGGCTTTCAGATTCTCCATTACCTGTTGATAGGTCTGCATCTCAACAGATTTAGTGGTAACACCGATATAAACCGAGACAATTGAAAGAATCAGAAACAGTAGCGTAATGACTAAAAACAAGCGATCCTGCAGAGCTTTTTTAAACTCAAAACGACCAATGATCCAGATTTTAGACACTTTCCCCGCCCCTTCAACTTTAAAGTATATTTCTTCCAGCGATTTTGCTTCAGGGAACTGACTCAGTACCTTATCGATATTTTCTGATAGCAACAATTGCCCGCCTTTGATAATACCGATTTTTGTACAGATTTTTGTGACTTCAGAGAGCAGATGGGTATTCATAAAAATAGTGGTGTTCCACTCGCAGTTTAGCTGGGCTAGGATTTCCCGGATATCTTTTGTTCCCTGAGGATCAAGTCCAGACGTCGGTTCGTCAAGAAAAAGAATGGTCGGTTTATGAAGAATCGCCTGGGCAATTCCGACCCGCTGACGCATACCTTTGGAAAAGGTTTTTATTTTTTTGTCTCGCCAGGCCGAAAACTGCAGAAGTTCAAGGACTTCGTCAATCCGTAAGTCAATGGCTTCAACCCCGGAGAGTTTTCCGAAAAAAGTCAGATTTTCTTTTGTCGTCAGATCTTCATAGAGTCTGACGTTTTCCGGCAGGTAGCCTAAAGACTGCCGGACTTTCAGGTTTTGGGACTGTATATCATAACCGTTAATCTGGGCAGTTCCAGATGTCGGTGAGATCAGGGTGGTCAGCATAGAAATGGTGGTTGTTTTGCCGGCACCATTATGTCCCAGGAAACCGAAAACTTCGCCTTTCTCAACATTTAGGGTTAAAGCATCAACGGCTGTAATATCATTGTATTTTTTGGTTAATTGATTGGTTGTTAGCATTATACTTGCCATCCTTTCATTGTTTTTCTTGTCTATATCCTAGGGCGGCAAAATTAAAGCAAGATTAAACGGGAACAGCAAAAAAATATTTAATCTGCTTTTAATCTGCTAAAATATACTAAAGGTATAAACTGAAGAAGATTAATCCATATAATAAAATTTATGCATTAAGAAAAATGAAAGGACAGATGAAAATAATGAAGATACTGATCGCTGAGGACGAAAAAGCACTTCAGATCCTAATTGTAGAAAAACTGAAAGATGCAGGTTATAGTGTTGATGGATGTTTTGATGGAGAAGAAGCGGTTTCTTATGTAGATGTCTATGAATACGATCTGATTGTATTGGATGTAATGATGCCCAAAATAGATGGTCTGGCAGTCATCGAATATATTAGAAAAAAGAAAATTAAAACACCGATTCTGCTTTTAACGGCTAAAAATGATATTTCCGATCGAGTCAAGGGCTTGGACGCGGGCGCGGATGATTACTTAACTAAACCCTTTTCTTTTGATGAACTTTTTGCCAGACTAAGAGCCTTGCTAAGAAGACAGGAAAATATTGTTGACAATACCCTGGAATTGGCAGATCTGACCCTTAACACCGTTTCAAAAGTGGTGATACGGGACGGGGAAACGATTGAACTGACGGCTAAAGAATACGCAATTCTTGAGTATTTTTTGCGAAACAAAAACAATATTTTAACCAGACAGCAAATTGCCGAGCATGTTTGGAATGCAGAATATGATAATGATTCTAATGTTGTTGATGTTTATATCAGATATTTAAGACGCAAAATTGATGATGGTTTTCAGCAAAAGCTGATTCATACAGTGCGGGGGATTGGGTATGTACTGAAAGAGGAGTTATGATGAAAAGGCACTTTGCTCGGATTAAGATTCAAACCAAACTGACACTCTGGTATGCGGTGCTGACAGTTCTGCTATTGATGATTCTGATGCCGCTAATTTATTTCCCCTTCAAACAAAGCCTGATGGCAAACGAAGAAAATCTGCTCAAGCTGCAAGCGTCACAGGCGGATATTGATATGGAAAGCAGTATTGCAGACAGTTTTGGGATTCAAATCAATACAAGTTTTAAACTCGGTACATATCTTTCGATTTTTGATAAAAATAATCAGTTGATAATAGCTGAAGCCAATATTCCAGATGATCTTCTGGATCTTAAGAGTAGCATGAATGAAATACGAATTATCAATACGAATGAAGGAGATTATTTGATTTTGGATCAGGTAATAGATGATGATAATGTTGATCAGATTTGGATTCGAGCAGTCAGATCGCTGGTTGCCTATAATCAGACGCTGGAAGATTTTAGAGAAAGACTGCTTTGGGGAATTCCCATTTATTTGATCGTTGCCTTTCTGGGTGGTGCATTCATGACCAGAAGTGCGCTGCGACCCCTAACACGTATGGCCAACACCGCCAGAAAAATTGGTCAGGGACAGCTTGACAAGCGAATGGAAATGGCTTTACCGGATGATGAAATGGGGCTTTTAGCTAAAACATTTAATGAGATGCTAAATGAGTTGGAAAGTTCTTTTAAGAAAGAGAAGCAATTTACTTCAGATGCTTCACATGAACTAAAAACGCCGATTGCAGTTATTTCGGCTCATACTGAAAATGCTTTATTATTCGTTAAAGAGGAAGGAGCACTGACAGATTCGCTCAAAGTGATTGAAAAAGAGACGAAAGCCATGAATCGAATTGTCGCACAGCTTTTGATGCTGACTCGCAGTGATCAGACCAATGCGCATATTATTTTTGAAAATTTGAACTTATCTTATCTGGTGGAAGACTGTCTTTCGATTTATCTGGAAAATGAAGCAGCTGTAAATTATCGCATCACGGGTATAATTGAAGATTCAGTTTATATGACTGGGGATCAGACACTCTTGACACGATTATTCGTCAATCTCATCGATAACAGTATTAAATATGGGCAAAAGGGGAATGTGATTGATTTGGAATTAAAGCAAACAGCAGAGCAGATATGTTTTACGATTGCTGATCATGGCCGAGGGATCAGTAAAGAAGATCTGCCTTATATCTTTGAACCCTTTTATCGTGCTGATGAGGCGAGAGCGCAAGATGGTTCGGGTTTGGGACTTGCACTGGTCAAAAAAATCGTTCTGCTGCATCATGGCAGTGTTGAAGTAAATAGTGAAATGAATAAAGGGACAACTTTTGTTATCATTTTTCCAAAGAACAAAGTTTAGAATTTATTTATAAAATATCATCAGCAGTTTTATAAAAAAAGCCTACACTATAAAAAAAGCAATGGAGATGATAGAAATGCTTCAATTTTTAGCTGCCTTAGATCAGAATATTCTTTTATGGATTCAGGAAAGTGTGCGACATGTTTTTTTAACGCCGATTTTTATTATGATAACAAAACTAGGTAATAGCGGTGTGATCTGGATCATTTCGGCAATGGTTTTAATGCTTTCTCAAAAGACCAGAAAAGTTGGCATAATGGTCATTATTGCGTTAGGTCTGACTACGCTTCTTAATGATATGATTTTGAAAAACATTGTCGCCAGACCCAGACCCTATGAAGTGATCCCAGGTTTACAATATCTGATTGAAAAACAGAATTCCTATTCGTTTCCTTCGGGACATAGTGGCTCTTCTTTTGCCGCAGCGGTTACAATTTATTTGAATCTGCCAAAAAGCTACGGTATACTGGCAATGATTTTAGCCGCCCTGATTGCTTTTTCAAGACTCTATTTAGGTGTTCATTATCTTTCAGATATTTTGTGCGGTGCAATTATCGGTTCGATAATAGCGGCTTTAGTTTATAAAACCAGTAAATATATGATGCAAAAGGAACTGATCTTATGAATTTCAAAAAATTTGGCTTTTCGACGATGCGAACCAGAATTTTCATCTCTAATACGATGATGGTTTTATTGTCTCTTTTGATTCTATTTGGCATCGGCGGATTCAGTGTCAGCTTGTTTAAAGATGAATTTTTGAATGCGATTGAACAAAATGCGCAATTATCGGAAAATATTTTTGACGTCCAGAACATTTTAATCGAAATGCAGGATAATCCGGTGTCATTTGAAGAACTGAGCCAGCAATTAGGGCAGTTGAATTTTGAATTATATGTATCGGATGCTAATTTGCAAAGCCGGTATTCGAATGTCAAGCACAGTGAGTGGGAATGTATTGAGGAACTGGAAAAAACCGAACTTGCTTCAAATAAAGTGATTCTCTATAGCATGGAAAATGTATCAATTGCCAGGTGTAGAGTCATTGTGGATAATCAGACTTACAATGTCTATGCCACTTATTATCCCGGAGATTTTTCTTTTTGGGGAATGGACCGCGGTATGTTTGAAATGTTTTTAATTGTCTTTAGTGTTACCGGAATTCTAGCCATTGCAGCACTGATGATCTGCAGTCAGATTTTCACGAAACTCCTGATTGATAGAATAATGAAACCAGTTAGAGAACTGAATCGGGCGGCGCGACGGATAAAAGAAGGGAATTTTGATGAAGCAATTTTGTATGAAGAAGAAGACGAGTTTGGCGAAGTATGCCAGACCTTTAACTCCATGCAGAAAAATTTAAAGGCAGAGCTGGAAAAAAGTGAAGCCTATGAAAAATCCCGAACGGAAATGATTTCTGGAATTTCTCATGATTTAAGAACCCCCTTAACCTCGATCAAAGCTTCAATCAAAGGTATTCTGGATGGCGTTGCCAGTACCCCTGATAAGCAGCAACAGTATTTAACAATTGCTTACAGGAAGGCCAATGATATGGAAGGTTTGCTTAAAAAACTGTTTTTTATTTCTAAATTGGAGACTGGGAACATGCCTTTCTTCAGAAAACATGTCGATTTAGGCGATTGGCTTGAGAAATATGCTGATGAAAAAAGACATGAAAATGATCAGCTGACTATAGACTTGGAAAAAGATGATGGGTCATATAATGTCATGATTGACTCAGAACAAATGAAGCGGGTTTTTGATAATTTGCTTGAAAACAGTATTAAGTATGCCGGAGTCGAAGCGCTGAAAATTACATTATCTTTAAAGCAACAGGCAGATAAGATAAAGATACGTTTTAGTGATAATGGACTAGGTCTGGAAGAAACAAAGATACCGCACGTCTTTGAACAGTTTTATCGTGGTGATGAATCTAGAAATACCAAGAATGAAGGTAGTGGATTAGGCCTTTATGTCTGCAAATACATCGTTGAACAGCATGGAGGAGTGATTATGGCCGAAAATAACGATGGCTTCACGGTCTGTATTGAATTACCGGAAAATTCGCAGAAAGGGGAAAGGTAAGTGGCAAAAATTTTAGTTATTGAAGATGATGAAGAAATTGCCTTAATTGAAAGAGATTATTTGGAAGTGAGTGGCCACGAAGTGGTAGTTCGGGAAGATGGAAAAAATATTCTAAATCTATTGCAAGAGGGCGACTTTAATCTGTTAATTCTTGATCTGATGTTGCCCGATATAAATGGCTATGAAATTTGCAAGATGGTTCGCAAACAGTTTGAGCTGCCAATTTTAATGGTCACAGCCAAAACAGAAACCATTGATAAGATCAGAGGATTGGGTCTGGGGGCAGACGATTATATTGCAAAACCCTTTGATCCGGCAGAGTTGATTGCGCGGGTTAATTCACATCTAAAGCGTTTTGAGCGTTTGACAAATGTTTCAAAAGATCCCAAATTAGGGACTGCCAGACATGAAGAAAAAAGTATTTTAATCGCTGACATAAAAATTCTGGTTGACAGCTGGCAGGTTTTTAAAGGGGAAGAGGAAATTAAGTTACCCCACAGAGAATTTGAACTTTTAAAATTTTTGGCCATTAATCCCAATATAGTATTTTCCAAAGAAAGCTTATTTGAAAAAATATGGGGGTATGATTATATTGGAGATTCTGCCACTGTAACAGTCCATATTAATCGAATTCGTGATAAAATTGAGGAAGACAGCAAGAACCCCCAAATTATTGAGACAATTTGGGGAGCCGGCTACCGCTTGAATATGAGATAGCAGCGATTTTTATCGTTTGAAATTGAAAATATGATATATATTGGAATAATAAAATGAATATTGAAGATTGTAAGAAGATTTTAAGAAGTTTAAACTATTATTCTTAACAATTTTTGGTTATGATAATAAGAAGTAAGATATTTTTCTATAAACAATAAAAAGCTTGACAGAAATAGCAATTAGTACTATTGTATTAATTAAGTAATACAAATATTGGTGTGCAATATTTGAAAAGTCAATGCATATCAACAAATTGGATCAATTATAAGCCATAATTTTAAATAGCATCGCCAGCAGGAAAGAGGTTTCATTATGAACATTGGGTTATTTACCGATACATTTTATCCAGAGATCAATGGGGTGGCAAATTCGGCTTATCAACTAAGCCTAGCACTTAAAAAAGAGGACATCATGTTTATGTTTTTACGGTCAGCAACCCCAATGCAGAAAATGAGGATGAAACAATCTACCGAATGGGCAGTGTACCATTTCTTTTATTAAAGGATCGACGTGTCAGTTATTCACTGCCGCAATTCTGGATCAAAAAGGTTGCAGCGCTCTCTTTAGATGTAATCCATACCCAGACAGAGTTTACAGTTGGAAATATTGGTTGTCAGATTGCTAAAAAATTGGAAATTCCGCTGATTCATACTTATCATACTCTTTATGAAGAATATACCCACTATTTGAAAATACCAGGTAACGAAAATTTTAAAGGGATGATTCAGCATTTAAGTAGAAAATACTGTGAACGAGCCCAAACGGTGATTGTCCCTACAAAAAAAGTTAAAACATTGCTTCAAGGTTATGGCGTTAAACGAAGCATTAACGTTTTGCCAACTGGGATCAATGTCGAAAAATTTGAAAATTATGATGATGCTATGATTGTGGAACTTAAAAAAACTTTAAGTCTGAACAGTGAGGATCATATCCTCGTTTCAATTGGCCGACTTTCGCAGGAAAAAAATCTGGCGCAACTGATCAATTTGGTTGATAAACTGTGCTCTTTGGATGATCATGTCAAACTCTTAATTGTCGGCGGCGGACCGGAAAAAGATCATCTGATGAAAATGAGTGCTGAAAAGGGTTTATCAGACCGTATTATCTTTGCCGGGGAAGTTGCCTGGGATAGGATCGAAAACTATTATGCGCTCGGAGATGTATTCGTATCTGCATCGCAGAGTGAAACTCAGGGTCTGACTTATCTGGAAGCTCTATCAGCTGGAAAACCCTTGCTGGTACGTAAGGATGATTGCTTGAATAATATTCTATTTGAAGGTCAAAATGGTTATGCTTACGAAACAGAAGCGCAATTTCAGAGTGCTTTTACAAAACTTTTCAGAAATTGCAGCTATAGTGAAATGAAAGCATTTTCGCAGGAAATCGCCCATGGCATCTCAATGGAAGCTTTTGGACAGGGCGCGGAAAAAATTTATGAAAATGTTGTATCAGAAAGATCGATATTACTTGAAGGATGTGAACTTAATGAACAGATTCATTCTGTGGTTGGATAAGCGAAAAAAGATTATTATGGGACTCGCCGCTGTTATTATTTTAGTTTTAACAGTTGTTGGCTATCAGTCGGGTATCTTTACTGATCAGGCGAAAATGGAAGCTTTTTTAAACAGCTGCGGAATTTTTGCCCCGATTGCTTTTGTGATTCTTCAGGCTATTCAGGTCGTGGTTCCGATTATGCCCGGTGCCATTGGTTGCCTTTACGGTGTAATCTTTTTTGGTGCAATCAAAGGATTTTTGCTGAATTATGTGGGGATTTGTATCGGTTCAGTTCTGGCTTTTCTGATCGCCCGAAATTATGGTCAGGATTTTGTACAAAAAGTGACTGGCGGAAAATTCTATCAGAAGTACAGAAAATATTTGCTTAAAGAAAATCAGTTTGAAAAACTTTTTGCTTTTTTGATTTTCATGCCGGTAGCACCGGATGATTTTCTTTGTTATCTGGCGGGAATCAGCAAGATGAACTTGAAAAAATTCACAACGATAATCCTCTTGGGCAAGCCAGCCGCCATCATGTTATACAGTCTGGGACTGACACAGATTTTTCAGGCAGTATTAAAGCTTATTGGACAGTAAGGAGAAGACGATGAAAGTATTTTTATATTCTGGGATGCAGAAAATGATTGAGAAGAGCGGTGTGGGGCGGGCGATTTATCATCAGCGTTCGGCGGCTGAAAAAAATGGCATGACTCTGGTCATGAGTCTTGATGAGGCTGAGGTTGTTCATATCAATACAGTTTTCCCCAAATCTTTATGGATCGCACGTCAGGCTCGCAAAAAAGGGGTAGCCGTAGTTTATCATGCCCACTCAACAATGGAAGATTTTAAAAACTCCTTTTATGGATCGAACAGGTTTAACCGACTTTTCGGTAAATGGATAAAAATATGTTATAATGCCGGGGATTTGATTGTCACGCCTACTCCTTATGCTAAAGGCCTGCTTCAATCTTATGGCATTGAAAAGAAAATTGAAGTCGTCTCAAACGGGATTGATCTTTCTTATTATAATAAACAAAATGTGGTTGATAATAAATTTAGATCAAAATATGGTTATTTGGAATCTGACAAAATCATTATGTCAGTGGGACTGACCATTGATCGCAAAGGAATATTGGATTTTGTGGAACTGGCCAGAAGAATGCCTGATTACAAATTTATCTGGTTCGGGCAAACAAATTTAAATACGGTACCATCAAAAATAAGAGAAGCCGTACAGACGGAGTTACCAAATCTTAAATTTGCCGGATACGCCCTAAAAGATCAGTTGCGGGAAGCCTATGCTGGTTGTGACCTGTTTTTATTCCCATCAAAAGAAGAGACGGAAGGGATAGTGGTGTTAGAAGCCTTGGGAATGAAAACGCCGGTTCTTTTAAGAGACATTCCGGTTTATCAGGACTGGCTAGTGGCGGATCAGCAGGTTTATAAAGCTCAGAATATTGATGAATTTGAAGAAAAAGCCCTGAAAATATTGAATGGTCAGCTGCCACGGCTTGAAGATGCTGGATATCAGATAGTGGTGGAAAGAAGTCTTGACAAGGTTGGTAAAAAACTGGCTTATATCTATCAGGAGGCTGTCGCTTTAAGTCGTATCGTGCCGCACAAAAGTTGGCACGTTGGAAGAAAAGGTCATGAACAGAGTCTTTGAAAATAAGAATATTGCGCATATAGGCTTTGAAATTGGTCTGATTTTCAAAGGGGTTGATGGCCTGCTGGAAATTGTTGGCGGGATTTTATTGCTGTTTTTAAATTCAGACCGACTTGATGGGATCACAAGAGTTCTGACTCAGAATGAATTGTCTGAAGATCCTAATGATTTGTTTGCCAACTTATTATTAACGGTAAGCAGCAGCTTTTCCATCAGTGCTCAGCATTTCGCTGTAATATATCTGGTTTCCCATGGCTTGATCAAATGTATATTGATTCTTTTTTTATGGCAAAAAAAACTGTGGGCTTATCCTCTGGCAATGGGGGTGCTGATTCTGTTTATAGCCTATCAGATTTATCGAATTATCTTGTCGCCATCTCCCTTTATGATTCTGATGACAATCTTTGATGCGTTAATGGTTAGCTTGACCTGGATTGAATATCAGAAGATGAAAAAATTAGTCAATATTTAACCGACCTCTAAAAGTTAGTTCTAACAATTGGAGGTCGGTTTTTTTACTAGTTGATTGGAAATTCGCTGGTCTACAAAGCAATGGGTCTACGTCTAATTGGTTATCCCGCAAACGGCATCAAGTTCTTTTTGCAGTTTTGCCAGATCGTCTCGGATTGAGATTTTCTGAGGACAGACTTCTTCGCATTTACCGCATTCGATACAATGTTTAGCTTTTACATCATCTGGCATAAAGCCTCCCCAGCGGCGTTTAACCATACTTTCGACATGGTACATGCCAAATTCATTCCACAAAGAAAAATTTTGCGGAATATCGACACCAGCAGGGCAGGGCATACAATAACGACAGGCTGTACAGCTGTTATTAACCTTCTGATTAATGATGGCTTTGATTTCTTCAATGGCATTTTTTTCGGCAGCATTCAGTGGCTTCATATTTTCAAAGATTTGAAGATTTTCATTAAGCTGCGCCATTGTTGACATTCCGCTTAAAATTACGGCCGTTTCAAGATCGGCAAACCATCTGAAAGCAAAGCTGGCCAACGATGATGTTGGGTCAATTTCTTTTAGAATACTAGCAATATCATCAGGAAAATTAGTTAGCGATCCGCCCTTGAGGGGTTCCATGATAATTAGGGGAATTTTCTTTTGCGCGGCCAGTTGACAGCCTTTTAGGCCGGCCTGAATGTTAGCATCCATATAGTTGAGTTGAATCTGGCATAAATCCCAGTCGCGATAATTAATAATTTCTTCAAAGGTTTGATAATTATCATGAAATGAAAAGCCCAACGCTTTAATTTTGCCTTCCTTTTTTAAGTTTTCAGCATATTCAATAATGCCCAGTTCTTTAGCTCTTTTAAAATAAGCTTCATTCAGACCGTGCATCAGGTAACAGTCGATGTAGTCAGTCTGTAGTCTTTGTAACTGTTCTTCGAAAATACTTTTTGCTTGGTCAAGGCTTTTTACCATCATCATGGGCATTTTTGTCGTCACATAAAAACTTTCACGATCATGCTTTTGCATCCATTTGCCTAAAACGACTTCACTTTCGCCATTATGATAGACATAGGCGGTATCGAAATAATTGATACCGGCATTGTATGCCTTGTCAAGCATACTTGTCGCCAGAACTTCATCAATTTTCCCGTCTGAGTTCATAGGCAATCGCATACAACCGAAGCCCAAATGAGATGTTTCAATACCCATAGTGGACCATTTTATTTTTTCCATAATCATTCTCCTCTCGAAAATTGTTGTTAATTAAATTTACCCACTAATTGTTTATAAAGTCAAGACTTTTATAAGAACTTAATTTTAAAATTCCTCATTAAGTTCATCCAAGTCTCGATACATCTGATAAAGATCATAATAGATCCCCTCTTCTTTGAGGAGTTCAGTGTGAGAACCCTGCTCGACGATCCCATCTTCAGTCAGAACTAAAATATGATCGGCGTTTTTAATGGTCGTTAAGCGATGGGCAATGGTTAGTGTTGTACGGCCTTTAGTCAATTCTTTTAAAGATTCCTGAACGACTCGTTCGCTCTCGTTGTCAAGGGCTGAGGTCGCTTCATCAAGAATCAGAATCGGCGGGTTTTTTAAAAACACTCGGGCAATGCTGATACGCTGTTTCTGTCCACCGGATAGTTTAATTCCCCGCTCCCCGATATAGGTATCGTAACCATCGGGGAGTTTTTTGATGAATTCATCAGCTCCAGCTAGGCGGGCAGCTTCAATGACTTGCTCGCGACTAGCGTCCAGGCGGCCATAGACAATATTATCATAGACTGAGCCAGCAAAGAGATAGACATCCTGCTGAACGACACCAATTTGTGAACGAAGAGAATGGAGATTCAGTTTGTTGATGTCCTGTCCGTCAATTAGAATTTTTCCGGCAGTAACATTATAAAAACGGGGAATCAGATGGCATAGGGTTGTTTTTCCGCTGCCGGAAGGTCCGACAATGGCGATGTTTTCGCCGGCGGCAACTTTAAAGGCAATATTTGAAAGCACTTCATCGCCGCCGTCATTATATTGAAAACTGACTTGATCAAAGACAATTTCACCCACTACATCTTTTAGCTCAATTTCATTTTCGCGGTTTTCATATTCGGTAGGCTGATCAAGAATTTCAGCGAAACGCTCAAAACCGGTCATGCCGCGCTGAAACTGTTCGGCAAACTCGACAATACGGCGAATTGAAGTTAGGAGGGTGGTGACGTACATCAAATAAGCAACATAATCCCCGGGATTTATAGCTTTTTGAACCATAAAGATCCCGCCAAAAACAACAACCAACAGATACATCAATCCGTCAAAGAGACGAGTTGTGGTCTGGAAGCCGGCAAAATAACGATAGGTTTTTTTCTTAATTTCCAGAAATTTGCTGTTGCCAAGATCAAATTTGATTTCCTCAACATTCTCATTGGCGAAGGATTTGACGACTCGAATTCCCAGCAGGCTGTCTTCTACTTGTGCATTGATCTCTCCAGTCTGTACTCTGGATCGCATCATCTGTTTACGCATCTGTCGTCTAAAATAGGTAGTTGCTAAAACCATCACAGGTAGTGCCATGAAAACAATCAGTGTCAGCCAGATATTGATGGAACCGAGAATAGCAAAAGACAATCCTATTTTTAAAGCGGCGATAAAAAATTCTTCGGGACAGTGATGGGCAAATTCGGTGACATCAAAAAGATCAGTGGTAATGCGCGACATCAGTTGGCCGATTTTAGTATCGCTATAAAATGAAAAGGGTAATTTTTGCAAATGAGAAAACAGATCACGCCTCATGTCGGTCTCAATCCGTGCGCCCATTACATGGCCGATATCGGCCATAAAATAATTGGCGATGCCATCAATTAGTCGAAGAATCAGATATAAAAATCCTAACTTTAGTATCGTTGAAATGGTTAGAGAAGCCAGGTCATTTATTGCAGAGTTGGTGATGTAGCGCACGATCAGGGGTAACACCAAGTCGCAGATAGTTGTTAAGGTTGCACAAAACAGATCCAGTAACAGGATCCATTTATATTTTTGATAGTAAGGTATAAAGCGTTTGATTAATTGACTATTGGTCAAAGTATAACTTCCTTTCTACTTTTTAATTTTGAATGAATATTATCTGATGGTTATCAAATTTTTGTTTTACATTTAAGTAGCATGAAAAATACAAGGCAATTGGAAAGCACCATCATTACAAATTGTCGCAGGTTTTCGACAAGATGCGATTAGATGTTTTTCAACTGCCCATTCATGGTTAGCGTGTAATTTTTATAAGTTCAATATTGACAGTATAATGGATAACAAAAAACTCGTCAAGCATCCTAGTAACATATTCCATCATAAGCATAGCAGACATTTTCACTAACTTTACGTTAGTCTGGCTTGAACAATCTGATAAAAAGTAGCGGATATTATTTGTGAAAGACGATCAAGACTTGTCATTTGAAAAATAAAAATCTATAATTATAATAAGATTAATTACATAGACAATTGATAATAGATTATAGCAGACTAAGACGTAATTAAGTAAAAGTCAAGGAGAAAAAGATGACAAAACCATTAATAGTTTATTATTCCCGTTTTAAGTCAACTGAGAAGTTAGCACTGGAAATTGCTGTTCTGACAGACGGTGTATTGATGGAATTGATTCCGGAAAATGACTATTCTTTTAATTACAATACGGCCGTAAAGGAAGTGAGAAGTCAGATTGAAAGAGGATTTTGTCCGCCATTGAAACCTATTAATGAATCCATTGAGGGATATCAAACTATTTTTATTGGATCCCCGAACTGGCTGAAAAAGCTGGCGCCACCAGTAAAGACATTTTTAAAACAGTATGATTTTTCCGGGAAAACGATTATTCCATTTTGTACCCACGGTGGTGGTGGCTTTGGCGACATTGAAAAGGATATTGCTGAAATCTGCCAATTATCTGAGATCAAATCAGGTTTTGCTTCAACTTCTATGGTTGAAACTGAATTGCTTGAAAACTGGCTAAGTTCGCTTGAATAAATTCATTGTAAGCCATGTTCAGCGAGAATAGCTGCTATTTTGTCGAAAGGGAAATGAGCTGCTTCTCGTCGAGATTCTACTGGATTGGTTCTGATGTCAATGTGCGGGCTGGCATCATTCCCTTTGGCCGGACCATTATCGATGTAGAGATCTACATCATTACCAAAATAGGCAATGGATTCTTCAATCGTACGGGCGGCTTGCATGGAGCGTAAATTGGATGAGCTGATAGCCAGAATATCGCCATAACAGTCGTATAGATCTCGTATGGGGCTGTTCTGAAAATAAACCACGATCGCATCCGATTCAGAGGTTGCAGCATCAAGTGGCGTTTTTTCTTTTTTCTGCACATACATACTGACTGGCGATGGGGAAAAAATATTAATAATTTCTTTTTGTCGTTCATCAAGAACGGCATATTCAGGTATTTTAAGTTTGTCCATGACAATAGTGATAGGTTTATTAGCCGGGCTATTTCGAACTGCACGCAATTTATTGAGTGCGGCTTCATTGAAGGCATCACATACCAATACATAGATGGTCAGGGTTGGCATGACGACAATCTTACCTTCACTGATGGCTTGTGCGGCTTTCTGATATGCTTCGGGCGAGGCTTTTAAAATTTCGACGTTTGAGATCATATTTGTAGTTTTGATATCATCCATAAAAATAGCTCCTTAAGTTTTTTGCTTTCGTTAAAAATCGATTTCATTATATAACGATTTATCATGTAAAACAATGCTTTTGCGAAAAGAGAGCCGAAATTCAGACAAAATGTGCTGTCACAAAAGTTAAATTCGAGAAAATGGAAGGAAAAAGCTTATGAATGATCGTATAATTAAAAAAGTAATGCTTGCATATTTTTCAGGAACGGGAGGCACACGGCTTGTAACTGATTGTTTTGAAAAGCAATTGTTGGAAAATAATTTGCAGGTAAAAAAAATCAATATTGCCAAAGTCCCTCCCAATCAACTTAAAGATACTGATTTGCTTATTGTTTTGTCACCGGTTTATGCCTGTCGATTAGTCTCAATGGTCGAAAAGTGGACAAGCAACCTGCCAAAATCAAAGGGCACCTGTGCTGTTATTATTTCTGTCTCTGGGGGAGGCGATATTTCACCGAATACTGCCTGTCGAATAAAAAGCAAACACTTTTTGAAAAAAAACGGCTATGATCTAATTTATGAAAAAATGTTGATCATGCCGTCCAACTTTGCGATTCAAGCGAATTCTTTCTTAAATTACAGTTTAATTAAAATACTACCTCATAAGGTTAATGGAATTATTGCCGATATTTTGTCAGGGAAAATGGAGCTTTCAAAGCCTAAATTGCAGGACCGATTATTTTTTGCATTGGGAAAGGGCGAGCATTTTGGCTCAAAGATATTTGGGTCAACAATTAAAACATCAGAAAAGTGTGATTTGTGTGGAAAATGCGTTCGAAATTGCCCCGGAAACAACATCCAAATACAGAATGGGCAACTCAAATTTGGGTTTCGTTGTTTGTTTTGCATGAAATGTATTTATGCTTGTCCCAATCAGGCTCTGACTCCTCGTATAATGAAGTTTTCAGTGCTTTGTGGTGGATTTGACATAGAATCGATAAAGTCAATGAGTGCAAAAGAAATCGAATTTTATGAGTATAGCGATTCGAAAGACCGTCTTTGGCATGGGGTTATCAATTATTTAATAGAAAAATAAAGCAACATTTATGATTTTTCGATAGAATTGTGTATGTGTTGGGAAAATTATTATAAAGGGAAGTGAAAAATGAAGAAAAATAAAGCAACATATAAGAGGATAGCGTTTAAGAGATTGTTTGTCCTGATTTTGATCGCGCTGACATTAGTTTCGACAACGGCTTGTGATCTTTCAGCGCTGGGAAATAGATCAGAATTTGACGGATATACTTTGATTGAGGTTGATGGCGGAGATTTATCAGGCGATCGAGAGTCGAATGTGGTGGTTGATATTGGCTATGGCGATCGTGAATATTATGCCTTTACTAATGAATACGGGCAACTGGTTAAGGTGATAGCAGATAAAATTATTTTACAGGATGATGACAATGAACCGGTGCTTTCAACCGGGCGTTATTATTCGGATGAGGCTAAGGTTCCGGGTGTTGAAAGCCCAACATTAGATGAAGGTCATGTCATTGCCGATTCACTTGGTGGTGTTTCCAATGCTTATAATATTACCCCTCAGGATAGCACCCTTAATCGGGATGGCGATCAGGCCTATATGGAAAAGGTCATCAGAGATGCCGGTGGTTGTACTGATTTTACAGCAGTGATCGCCTATCCATCAACAACGACCCAGATTCCCAGTCATTACTCTTTTACCTATACGCTTAAGGGCCAGGTGATCAACGATGAGTTTGATAATGTTAACCCGGATGAAGTAAATAATGAACTAAACAATAGTATAACAGATGAAGCAACCTATTCTGGGGTTGTTATCAGTGAGTTGGATAAAAAAGCGGAATATATTATTCTAAAAAATACCAGTGCCGACTCAGTTGATCTGACCGGCTGGAAAATCGTTTCAGTACTTGGCGACCAGACTTTCACATTTCCGGCTTATAGTTTAGCATCAGGGGCTTCGGTTAAAATTGGTGATGCAGCCAACAACTCAGGAATTGATTTTTACTGGCTTGATGGTGGCGGTACCTGGAATAACAGCAAAAGTGATCCTGCTGAGCTATATGATGTTAACGGGCAGCTGGTAGATCGGTATAAGAATTAAAGAGAATTATTAGGCGAATGCAAAAGCTGATACAATAGGAAAATAATTAAAACAACTTGCAAGCTCGAATTAAAAATTCTCAATGAGTCAGAATTTCATAATTAAAGTTTGACAAAACAGAAAGAATTAGTGTAAAATTAGTGTGTTAAAAGGGAGTAGTTGTTATACAAAGTCAACATACTGGTGAGATGTTCACCTGGCTTTGTAGCCAATTAATGGTAACGAGACTTTTGGCATTAACGATTGTTGCAATCGGTAATGCCAGAAGTCTTTTTATTTTAGTTAGTAGCTCACGATGAGACTCGTGAAGCGTAAGGCGTTGCATGCCTGATTTTGTATTGGATGCTGTTAGCCAAAAAAATTTGAAAGGAAAAAAAATGAACACAGGAATTATTGCTTTTTTATTTGCTGTCGGGGCTGTGGTGCTGGCCGAAATGGGGGATAAAACCCAACTTTTGGCAATGGCTTTTGCAACCCGTTTTAAGGCCGGTAAAGTTATGATGGGGGTCTTTATCGCTACTGTTTTTAATCATGCCTTGGCGGTGGTGGTGGGAAACTATATTACCCGGTTTGATTCGGCCCAAGTCTATATTCAAGGGATTGCCTCTTTGTCTTTTATCTTTTTTGGTCTTTGGACGATCAGAGGAGATAAACTTGAAGGCGAGGAAAATCGAACCACCCGTTTTGGGCCGGTGATCACAGTAGCAATTGCTTTTTTTATTGCTGAAATGGGCGATAAAACGCAGCTGGCTACAATTGCGTTGGCTACTCAGTTTCCAGACACACCGGTTTGGGTATTAATTGGGACGACAACTGGGATGCTGATTGCCGATGCGATTGGTATAATTATTGGGGTAGTACTGTGCCGAAAAATTCCGGAACGAACAGTTAAGCTGATCTCAGCTGGAGCCTTTATGTTATTTGGTTTTATTGGCACCTATCAGGTGGCAACCCAGCAACTGATGCTGGCAAATACAGCAGTTATCCTACTGATGATAGGGTTGTTTATTGTAACAGCAGGGGCCTCTTATTATCTGATTAAAAAGGAAAAAGAAGCTGGCTATCCGGAGAGCTTTCCGTCATGTCCAATTCCTCAAGATGAGGAAAAAGACGGAAATGATGAATAAACAGTGATAATTCCCTACCCTTATCTAAAGTTATTGAGTATCATTTAGTGATTATTTACTTTATCCATTTGGATGGATTTTTAGCATGTTTGGTAGCGAAAGAGACTAAAAATCTTTCTATAGAAAAATTCTCATAAGGATGTATTATAAAAGGGAAAGCCCAACAATTGGCTTTCCCTTTTTTAATAAGGTAAATAATTGATCTTGATGGTATATTAGATGTATTCAACTGCAATCCGACTAAGGGGAATTGCTTTTTCTTTAAAGTGTTCATCAGTCTCGCCAATAACGACACCGCAACAGGGTAGAAAACCGTCCGGCAGATCAAGTTTTTTTAGCAGCTCTTGATTATAGACCATGGCCATGACAGCACCCCAGATCAGGCAACTGCCGAGATTTAAGTCAATTGCGGCTAGAGCCATATTATTGGCCATGATAGCGGCGTTGGAGTAGGGCACATTGATAGTCTTGACATCGCCAAGGATTGTCGACACCAGAATCAGGCAGGGTGCGCCATATAAAATTTGCCGACTGGTGTCATCAAAAAATTCACCAGCATTTTTTTCGATATCAGCTAAAAGTGATTTATTGCGTATCACTGTCAGATGCATAGATTCAAAATCGCTCCTGCCAACAGGTGAGAGCTGGGCAACATCAAGAACCGATTGCAGGGCTTCTTCCGACAAATGCCCGGTATAATCTCTGACCGACTTGCGGAGTTTAAATAATTGTTTAGTTTCCATTAGAAAATCCTCCATATATAATATTTGGTGAGTGCGGAATTCACTGGACTGTCATATAAGATTTATAGGCAATTAAATCTTGAATAAACAGAAAAAAGAAATAAACTTTAATAGCTGTTAATAATCAATGTACTATTTTCAAATCTGATGTTGGAGTCAAAAGTGTCTTGATTTTGATGTAGGCCGAAAGTTTCATTAAAAATCGGGTATACAAGCAATATCTTAATAATCAAAGGGTAGGTAAAAAATGGCTATTGAAAAAATACAAACTATTGATGACTATATTTTGCAGTTTCCAGAAGCGATTCAGGTGATATTAAGCCAAATAAGACAGACGATTCGTGAGCAGGCACCTGAAGCAACGGAAAAAATCTCTTACCAGATGCCAACCTTTTATCTAAATGGAAACCTAGTTCATTTTGCAGCTTATAAAAAGCATATCGGGTTTTATCCTGCGCCTTCGGGGATTGAAGCTTTCAAGGATGAACTATCTGTTTATAAAAGTGCCAAAGGATCAGTCCAATTTCCACTGGATAAACCGGTCCCTCTTGAACTGATAAAAAAAATTGTGTTGTTCAGAGTAGAAGAAAATACGAAAAAAACAAAATAATACCTGGGAAAACTGATGAAAGTGATTAATGGGAGACCGGATATATTTAAGTAACCCATTAATGAGAAATATTTGGATGATCAGACTAGTTAGAATAGAGGTTGAAAATGAAAAATAAAGAGGAAAGGGGCAGCAAAGATATGGACGAACTGCCAAATACTTTTGTAAAACCGCCTTCCAAAATACCGTTCTTATTTAAAATCGGATTGTTGATTGCAAAAAAAGAAACAGGGAAAGATCTTTTGCCGGCGCGCCTTTTGACCTGGTATCCAAGAGCGGCGATTGGTTCAGGGGTTCTTGAGATGATGACCGCAAAGGGAGGAAATAAGGAAGAACAGAGAATTTTAAATCTGGTTAGGCTACAGACATCACTGATTTGCTCCTGTAGGTTTTGTATTGATATGAACGCACTTGGAATCGAAAAAAATGGTATTACCGATCAGGAACTGGAAGTGCTGCAGGGAAAACGTGAGATTCAAGATGTTAATACCTTTAGTCTGCGAGAGCTTCTGGCGCTGGAATATGCGGTTAGTCTGTCGATTACACCACCGGATCTAGCTGAGACATTTATCAAAAACTTGACTCAGCAATTTTCTGAGAAAGAAATTGTCATGCTGGCCAGCACTATCGCCAGTGTTAATTACTGGGCTAGACTAAATCAGGGACTGGGGGTTCCGCCAGCAGGATTTTCTGATCGTTGCCTTATTTATCAGAAAAATAAGGCAAGTATGGTAACTAATATGACAACTAAGCAGAAAACATGAATAAAAGATCAATGACACATCAAAATTTAATTTAAAAATGCGATTAAGATGAATTGCTTTTATGATCTTATTCTGATTATGATTTTTTGGCATTTCCTGGTCAATTTATATATTATTCCTGAGGGCCAAAAGATAAATAATAGCAATAGAATAATCTTGTACGGTTCATTGGCGAGTGTTGATGACGTCTGTAGCTCCGATGGGCATTAAAAAATCAGTATAATTTGTCAAGAATTATACTGATTTTTAAAGGGCTAATTTACTTAGTTCCCCTTTGCTGCAATTATTACTAGTTAAAAATTTCCTGGCTCATTCGGTCAATTTCTAAATCAATCGTTGCATTTACACCTGGAAATGATTCGATGGGTAATCCTGATGTCTGACATGGAATGAAATACTTATAGCCATTAGCGGTGCAGGTTTCTGCAACTTGTTTTGCAATCACTTCTGGTGTCCATGTTGGGAAATCCACCAGACCACTGTGAAGGCCACCCATGAAAGTGATGTCTTTTCCATATTTTTCGATGATAGTAGGAATTTCATTTGTGTTCATAACGCCCTGCCAGATATCCATTCCCATGTCGATCATATACGGAATAAGGGTTGCGGCATAAGAATCACTATGATGCATAATGATTTCGACACCATTATCCTTCCAGAACTTATAGATCTTTTTATATGAAGGTAGCAGGAATTCTTCAAACATCGCTGGTGAAATGAAAGTAGAAATCTGGCTGCCCCAGTCGTCATGATGAAGAATCGCATCGACTTTTACATGTTTCAGATACTCTTCTGCATAGCGAAGTTCGTAATCTGCCAGATATTCGATCAATTCTAACATGTCTTCCGGTTCTTCATAAAACGACATTAAAGCATCTTCAACGCCCATCAGATGATGAGTCATTTCAAACAAACCAGGTGCAATAAAGGCAGTAACAAATTTATCTTTTCGGTCGATTGCTTCAGCATGGGCGACTGCTGCTGCCCAGGCTTCATCAGATGTTTCGATTGGTGGCGCTTTAACGACATCTTTCCAAGTTGTAATATCTTTTAATACGCGATGTTCATCATCATGGACAGGGAACGAACCTAGTTGTCCTTCTGGCCAGCTAAAAGTAATGCCCCAGGCATTCTTAACAGTTTCACCTGGCATCGGCATTGGACCAGCCATCGGCGCTTCCATAATAATCTCGAAGGCTTCATATTGTTTGACAAAACGGTCAGGTTTTCCACCTTTTATTGTTTCCATCAAATTTTCTCGTTTAGTTAACATTTTGTTCTCCTATGTTTTTAGTTATAAAAAATAGCTTAATCATGCGAATATATTCGATCGATATGTACCTTTTCCGCACCGCGGATTGGTGTTTATACGCCGATCAGTTCTTTCGCTTTAGCAGCAGAAGAACCAGCATCCGGTGCATAACCGTCAGCACCAATTTCAGCTGCGTATTCTGGGGTTACAGGTGCACCACCAACGATAACCGGCAGTTTAGGATAAGCTGCTTTCACGGTCTGAACCGCTTCTTTTAAGGCTGGCATTGTGGTGGTTAAAAGACCTGAGCAGGCAACTAAAACAACATTTTCGTTTTCTTTAACAGCTTCCACAAATTTATCCGCTGGCACGTCAACGCCTAAGTCAACCATATCGAATCCTGAACTTTCCAGCATCATTACAACCAGGTTTTTACCAATATCGTGAAGATCTCCAGCAACAGTTCCCATAATACAGGTTCCTAAAGAAGTTGAGTCGTCGCCAGCCATAACCGGTTTTAACACTTCAACACCCTTAGACATTGCTTTCGCAGCAATCAGCATTTCCGGTACAAAGATTTCGCCAGCTGAGAATTTTTCTCCAACTACGCCCATTGATTCAATCATGCCATCCAGGATAGCTTGAGCTG
The DNA here is from genome assembly GCA_031222025.1 of Eubacteriaceae bacterium ES2. Lineage (GTDB taxonomy): Bacteria > Bacillota > Clostridia > Eubacteriales > Eubacteriaceae > Acetobacterium. The sequence goes on from CP130740.1 coordinate 693,671, forward strand.
CTACGCCAGCATCTAATGCGGCCTGAACAGCAGCGCCTACTTTTTTCGATTTTCCAGTTTCTACTAAAGTTTTTACTTCTGCAATTGTTGACATTTTTTTCTCCTTAAAATTGTTTATTTTTAGTTTCTTTGTGTGTGCAAATTTTTTGTTATAGTTCTAATTACCTTTAACGCGACTATTTCTACTGAGTACCGACAATTGGCTTCTCAGCTGGCTGCATCGGGGCGAACACTTGCCCCAAAATACTACAAAACCATTTTTACTTACATAAAGTAAGTTTAGCGCTAAAGCGAATGACCTGTCGCAAGTGTACGAGACCGCACCAGCCTGCGAGATCCATTTGGTCGGTACGGTGTATGCTAACGAGCTACTCTTATTTTGTAAAGATCCCTTCACGGAAGGCGCCAATGTATTCCATACAGTATTCATCTTCGCCCAGCATGGCTTCGGTGGCGAAAAGCATTCCCATCATGTCCTTGTTCAGTGGATCGAGGATAAAGGAGTCCATACCGGCGTTCATAGCAAGGACTGCGAAAGCCTGATTGGCAATTCGGCGGGCTGGCAGGTTGAATGAAATATTGGAAACCGCACCGGTAACATGAATGGTCGGGTAAGCTTTCTTGATTTCACGAATGACCTCAGTTACCATGTTAATGCCGTCTTCTGAAGTACAAAGCATTTCAATCAAGGGATCGATGTGCATACGGGAAGGATCGATACCGTATTCCTTGCATTTGGCCATAATGTCATGGAATACGTCCAGACGGTCTTTGGCGGTTTTAGGAATCCCTTTATCACTGTTTAATAAAGCGACACATTCCCATTTAGTATCAGCAATGGCTTTAAAAGCCGCATCGATTTTGTCCCCTTCCATGGAAACGGAATTAAAGAGTCCCGGTTTTTTACAAAGTTTCATCGACTCAATACAGGTGTAGACATTGGGGCTGTCTACGGCAATCGGGGTATCCACGGCATCCTGTACAATATCAATCAGCCATTTCATCGTTTCCATTTCAATGTCATCATCCACTGAGGCGCAGACATCGATATAGTCTGCTCCAGCTTCTGCCTGTTTAATAGCCAGGTTTTTAATAAATTCTGCGTCCTTTTCAGCAATGGCTTTAGCAGTTGATGGTATTGCGCCATTGATTTTTTCGCCAATAATGATCATGTTAGCCTCCAGATAATCAAGTTTACTAATTTTTTCAGTGTGTTTTTTAAAAATTACTGTTGTGCACAGGTATAGTTTAGCATCATTGTAAAGGAACGTCAACAATAAAATTAAATATATTTAATATTTTACAAATAGCATATTATGCCATTGTTAATGAGATGTGTGGGTTCATGTTTAAATATATATAATATTTTTGCTTTCGTTCCAATTGTTAGGATGCTTTAAAAAAAGTTCTAATTTATGTCTATTTAAAATTTTAAATCAATCGGAAATTTGTAAATTGTCAAGTTCTTTTTTCAATTGACGTATTAATTTTCAAAATGATTCACTTTATAAGTCGTAAATAATACAAAAAAAGCTAGCATAAGTATTTCAAATATTGTGATGTAATTATTTGAATAGCTTTTCTGAAGCTAATTTTACTTGCACTGCGGCAATAAAATAATCATTTTATCTACCTGTCATTAGCAGAATGAATTTTGGCAATCAGATTTATAGAAGGTATGGCCAAGTTGATCAATCGTTTGTCTGCACCTATTAAGTCTTAACGGTTTTTGAGCAGTAAAATACAAACGTTTACACAGATAAGAAACGGGTAGAATGACAATGGAAATATTTTACGAAGGAGAGGAAAATCCGATGCGGGAAATGAAGATTACAGTGATACTGTTACTGATCCTGCTGTTAATTGTTGGCTGCTCAACTCAAAATGCTGAATTTGCGCTTAACAACGAGATCAAAGAAGCAACTGAGATTACATCTCAGGAAAATGATGATTATTATGATCGGCTAGATTTTTCTGATCAGACAGAGGCGACTTTTGCCACGCAGAATCTGATCGCAGCACCTGAAACACTGGAACTTTGGAATGATGATCACACCAAGGTGGTCTGGAGTCAGGAAGCTTATGCTTTTCTGGAAGATTACGAAGAAGCGCCGGATTCTGTCAACCCCAGTCTCTGGCAGAATACCAAAAACAATCATGCGTATGGTTTATTTATGGTGAAGGAGGGAATTTATCAGGTCAGGGGCTATGATATTTCGAATTTGACTGTAGTAGCAACCGACAACGGATGGATTGTGTTTGATCCGTTAATCAGTACGGAATGCTCAAAAGCAGCAATGCAGCTAATTAATGACAATTTGGGGGCGAAACCAATCGTGGCAGTTATTTATTCGCACTCTCACGTTGATCATTATGGTGGAGTGGAAGGGCTGATTGATGTTGATGATGTTGCCGATTCAAACCTTCCCATTGAAGAACAGTTGGCCAGTGGAAAAGTAGTAGTTCTTGCTCCAGAAGGATTTACGCAACATGCCATCAGTGAAAACGTCTATGCCGGAACGGCCATGAGCAGACGTGCTGGTTATCAATATGGGGTTTATCTGGAACCCGGGGTTACAGGGACTTTGGCGATTGGAATTGGAATGGGGCAATCGATCGGGACGGTTTCGTTTATCCCACCGACTTATGAAATTACTGAAACTGGTGAAACACTGTTGATCGATGGTAAAACGTTAGAATTTCAGATGACACCGGGAACTGAAGCCCCAGTTGAAATGAACACTTTTTTCCCTGATTATAAGGCACTTTGGATTGCCGAAAACTGTACTGGTACCCTGCATAATCTTTATACATTAAGGGGAGCTGAGGTGCGTGATGGTAATGCCTGGGCTAAGTATATAACTGAGGCTTGGGTTCGTTATGGTGCCAATACTGATGTGGTCTTTCAGTCTCACAACTGGCCACACTGGGGCAATGATATAATAAAGACCTATATGGAAAACACGGCAACTGTTTACAAATATATTAACGATCAAACGCTGACATATATTAATCAGGGCTACACGTCAGATGAGATTTCCAATATGATCAAGCTGCCAGAGGTGTTGGATAAGATCTGGTACACGCGGCAGTATTATGGAACTGTAGCCCATGATGCCAAAGCAGTTTACCAGAAATATATGGGCTGGTATGATGCCAATCCGGTCAACCTTAATCCTTTGTCACCGACCGATAGCGCAAAGAAATGGGTAGAATATCTTGGCGACACAGATGAAGTTCTTACAAAAGCCAAGGAAGATTTTGCAAAGGGCGAATATCAGTGGGTAGCAGAAGTGACCAATGTGATTGTTTTTGCCGAACCAGATAATCTTGATGCCCGTTATCTATGTGCAGATGCATTGGAACAACTTGGATATCAGGCAGAATCCGGTACTTGGCGAAATGCTTATCTAAGTGGTGCCTATGAACTTAGAAACGGAACCGTAAGTGATGAGAGCCTGAAAGCAAGCGGTAGTACTGGTACTCTGATGAGTATGGACAGCGAGATGATACTAGATTATATGAGTATCCGCCTTGACGGTGATAAAGCTGGTGATATGGATTATACCGTTAATTTGAATTTGGTCGATACAGGAGAGATCTATACCCTACGAATTTATGGTGGTGTCATCCTACATTATGCGGGAATATCTGCACCAACACCGGATTTGACCATTACAACTGAGAAAAATGCCCTATTTTATCTGCTTAGTGGCGATCAGGAAGGGGTTATAAATAGCATGCAGATGGTCGGTAATACAGATATTCTAAAGGAGCTGGCAGTGAATATGGTTAATTTCAATCAGACTTATTTCTTTAATATTGTCGAGCCGTAATAAATTAGAATTGGATTTAAGGAATTGAGTTCAAATTGTGGAACAATAAGAAGAAGAGTCTGGTGAAGGTCAGACTCTTTTTTAATAATTACAATTTTTTAGTCAGCAGTAAGGCAAAAGAAAATAAAAGGTTATTCCTCGGAATCTTATGGAACAAATGTTTCGATCGGTTTTAATAAATCAGACCTTGTATAGGGAATAATAACCTTTATCATCCCTGTCGCATAGGAGGCAACCGCATACTGATTAAAGTAGATACAAAGGCCTTTGTCATTCAGATAATAAGCCGAATTGGCATTTAACAGACTACTGACTTTGCTTAAGTCCAAATCGCTATATCGGGAGTCTGAGGTTTTTAAATTTTCAAACTCTTTTGTTAATTGGCTACTGATATCTGACGAATCAATCGATAAGAGGTCGCCCAAAGTCACTTCTTCGCCCGTTTTCACATTAAATGTATTGGAAGTGGTTTCTGTATTTGGATGTATGCCGCCATAAAATGTGTAATTTTCCTGGGTGATTGAGATAAGATTATGGCTGTTGTAAGTAACGGTGCTTGTCACTTCGTTATAATAGGGGGTATTGAGGTAACTTTTAAAATCGGCATCATGATTATAGGCTTCAATAAAATTTGCTATGTCAGAATCATTTGATTGCGACCAGGCAGATTCCAGTTCATCATATTTTAAATTGATTTTTTCTTTGGCAGTAGTGGTTTCTTTCAAGACCGGACGTTCATAATAAGAGTTATATAGCGGTTGGTTTCCGAATTTGTGGGAACCATCAGCATAGTAATTTTCAGTGGTTCTAACAATAGGAATATCAAAGGTCTCAAGATAGGCACCATCTGTTATTCCCGGGGCCGTTTGCCCTTTAGGGATGATTTGAATTCTGATTCCTTCAAGCCGATAGCCATATCCTGCGGTTCCGGCACTTTCACCGTTTTTAGCCCATCCCATCCATCCAATATTCTGGGCGTGAACCTGATAATAGACATCGTATTGCTCTGCATTTTCTCCGTTAAGTTCGATCTGAATCGCTTCAAGGCGATAAGAAAGTCCCTCTGTTCCACTCATTGCACCATCAGATGCCCAGCTCTGCCAGCCAATGTTTTGGACATGCGTTTTATATTGGAGGCCGACTCCATCTAAATTCGAAATAATTTTGATGCCTTCAAGTCTTAGCCCCTGTCCTTCGGTGCCGCTTGTTTGACCATCAGTCACCCAGTTCTGCCAGCCAGTATTTTGAATATGAGTACAGTATGAAATACTTGCTTCACTGCTTGCATTTTGATCATAGACGCTGTCATATGATCGGTAGATCTCAAGATAGACCTGATGATATGTACTTTTGATGGCCTGGAGTCCTTCAATTTGTGATTCCTGAATACCTGCAGCTGTTGTGAATGCATCGACCAACTGGCTCTGATCAGTAGAATAAAGGCCAGTCAGATAACTGATGAGATTGTCCGATATTGTATCTTGAGCAAATTCTTTAATAAAACCGAGCCCATATAAAGAAAAATCAGTATAGGTTGTATAAGCCCCATTAAAAGTAGATGCAGTCTCCTGTGACGGCGACTGGATAAACTGGTTTTTGGCATCAATCATGGCAAGGTAAAATTGGCTGTCGATAATTTGCAGAGAAAGCAGTTCCAGGTTGGATTGTTCTTTTGAATGACTGCCAAAAAGAAAATCAAATCCCATTCCCGTCAGCTGATAACCTTCAAAAACCGGATTATCTTTCATAATGGCGTCCCAGGCTGCTGAGATACTTAAATCAGTAATCTGTGCCAGCGTTTTTCCAGCAATGTAAGTATCGGTTGAGTCGATTGCAGACAATACTGTATTAATCGCCGTTTCCAGGTCAGGATATCCGCCATCTTTTTCGACGATTACTTTTAGCTGTTCAAGGGCCTTAATTCGATCTTCTTTTGCCTGGGCACAGGCCGCTGCATCACTGACCATATTCAGCAATTCAACTGAAGAAGTTGCGACTGAAAAGCAGTCAGAATAAAGGTCTTTATAGTCTTTAATTATTTTTGTATTCTCGATTATTTTCCCGGCTTCAGCTTTGCTCAACTGTGAAAAAGTATTGGGATCGAGATTAGTTGATACCATAGAATCAAAGATTTCGTTTCCGGCCTCTTTTCCCAGTTCAATCGCTTTATTGCCAAGCTCTGTCTGGTATTGACTGGAATCTGTTTGGAATTTTATATAATCCATCAGAATAACTTCATAATAATATTCTGGATGCCTAATAATCGTATCATTATCGAAAAGTCCTGCCCAAATAGTCGTTGCTGATAAATTCAGTCCATCATCCAGAAGGTATTCGGCAGCTTCACGATAAAGCGGTTTATCAAAAACAGCATATTCATATAATGAACCATAATCAAGACCTTCAAGCTTATGATGCCCGCCATTTGCATCCCTAACTCCGTTAATAATAGAATCAGCCATATATATATCATAGTCAGAATAAAGCAAACTGTCGGAGTCGTTTTCGGCTAAAGCACTTATTGGCAATGAGCTACAAAGGGTTAATAAAACCAATAATAATACAAAACATTTTCGAAAGGGTGGTTTAAATTTTTTAATGATTGCCAGACCCGAAGCATCATCTTTAGCGCTGTTGATCTGTAGTCCGCAGGAAAGTTTAGCCGGTGATGTTGTTTTTAAATTGGCATTCTGACTGCCGAAACGATAAGCTGTTCTTCCGTTTAAGTTATTGATTCTCATTGTCTACCTTCAAAGTAATTTAGATTGCTTCTTTCTTATTATCGTTAATAAAATTGTAGCATATATCATTACTTATACACAATATGTGACAATAAGTGTGACATAAAATTTTTGCGTATTTCAGTTCACAACTAAAAAAATGTAGTATTTTCGTAATCTCCTAGAAAACGGCTTTACCATTCAGGAATGCTGTATCTTCTGGCGATTCAAAATGGTCATTGTAATTTTGAACGTTATTTTCTTTAATCATAAAAAGCTCAATACCAAGGATTTTTTCAAAAGTCTCATTGATAGCATAAAAAGCAAAATCTTTATCGACAGTTGTGTTTTCTTTTTTAGAACAATAGTGGTTGATTAAATCGACAAGGTATTGATAATTACTCTTTTCTTTTGAAAGTCCATCAAAATAACCGTTGTTATTGGAAAAGCTGCTTTGATGTATTAGAGGATCTGAAATATATTGAGTCTCAGATGAGGTTCTTACGATAAGATCCTGAAGAACTATATGGTGGAGATCCCATTCATACCAGAAGTGTGTCCATTTTGATGATTCTTTATAAGGATTCTTAGCGTGAAATTTGCAGAAAAAATCGCAGAGGAAATGGGATACAACGCCTAAAGCGATGGATCGATGCCAGTCGGAACGAGTGACATCTTTTGCAATATCAACCTGCTTGCAAAACAGATCAAAAACAGCTGTGATCTGGTGTTTATAAAAAACCATTCTAGTAATATCAGGTTTGATATTGCCATAAATAAATGCTCGTCGATTGACTTGAAAACTGTCAATTACCTGTTTCGTGAGCTGTTCATGTAAAAACTGTCCAATATGTATATGGGTCGTAAACATCATTAACATCACCTCCTAAAAAAGTCTATCATTTTAGCTGTTAAAAAGATTTCGATTTAAAATAAAGTTGTGTTAATTTTTGCCATCAGACATAGCTGCTTATAAAAATATCAACTGAATGAATTAAATCTGTATTAAAATATTACCGCTTATATTTTGATAGAATTAAGACAATTGAATTACAATATATGACTATTAGACTAGAAAGGAAGTGATTAATGTGGCTCATGTATCATTGCGGGTAACCGATCAGGAAAAGTTATGGATGGAAAGCTATGCAAAATTGAATGGTGTCAATTTGTCCGAGGCGGTTAAAGACGCTTTTTTCGAAAAACTGGAAGGCGAATTTGATTTGAAAGTGGTTGCCGAATATGAAGATGAACCGAACAAAATGGCTCATCCACATGATGAAGTAAAGAAAATGTTGGGAATTGATTGAGATGATGACGATAGAATATTCACAAAATGCAATTGAATCGCTTAAAAGTTTTGATAAACAAACAAAAACTTTGATTATACACTGGATTGAAAAGAATTTTTCGCGTAGTCTTGATCCAAGTTGTGGTGGTAAGCCATTGGCTGGGAAAAAAGCAGACTTCTGGTGGTATCGTCTTGGTCATTTTCGGATTATTGCAAAAATTAGCAACGAGGTTGTCGAGATCATAAATGTTCGGATGACACAACGAAAAGAAGCCAGGGAAAATTATCTTTAGCATTGGGGAGGGAAGATGAAAAACTTGTTATTTGTTGATGCCTGCATTCGGGGCGAGCAATCCCGGACACGAAAAATCTGTAATGCTATAATTAAGAATTTACAGGAGCAAGAAGATTGTCAGTTAGAAACTGTTTATCTTCAAAGGGAACAGAATCAGTTTCTGGATGCCGAACGGTTGGATTTGCGAACCAGTTTGATTGAGCAAAATGATTTTTCGGATAAAATCTTTGCGGCCGCAAAAAAATTTGCCTCTGCTGACCTGATTGTGGTTGGTGCGCCTTACTGGGATTTATCTTTTCCAGCAGTATTAAAAAACTATTTTGAGCTGGTTAGTGCCTGTGGGGTGACCTTTTGTTATGGTTCTGACGGTATGCCCCAGGGTTTGTGTCTAGCTAGGAAACTGTTCTACGTGACAACATCAGGCGGCTACATCGGTGAGTTTGATTTCGGCTCTGATTATGTAAAAGGTCTTTGTATGCTCTATGGCATCAAAGAAGTGGAAATTGTTAAAGCAGAAGGTCTGGACATCGAAGGACTTGATGAACAGGCAATCCTAACGCAGACGATCAACCAACTGAACGAAAAAACAGAAAGGATTTAAACGAATGTTTAAATCCTTTCTGTTTTTTTGGTAATTGGAAAGATAAGCTGAGTCTTAAATAAATCGCCATCGATGGACAAATCAAATGTGCCACCGCAGGCCTGGGTAAAGCTTTCAGCGATGGACAAGCCCAGTCCTGAACCTTCCGATTCTCTGGCCTGGTCGCCGCGGGTAAAGCGCATTAGGATTTCTTCGGCAGTATAACTAATCTCTTTAGCTGAAGTGTTTTTCATGGTAATCACAACATCCGCTTGGTCAGTAACCAGTTCGATATAAACACGGGACTGGGACATGGCATATTTAAGGATATTATCAAGTAGGTTTTGAAAAATTCGATACAGGTGATTACCATCACTTTCGATATAAATTGATTCTTCGGGAATATCTATTTTGAAGACCAGATCAGATGCTTTAATCTCGTCCTCAAGACTGGCAATGGACTGTTCCAGCAGCTTTTTCAGATCCAGCATTTCTAAATTCAGGTTCAGATTGCCAGAACTGCTTTTAGATAAATCGAAAAGGCTGGCAACAATATTTTTAAGATTGTCGGATTTATTTTCAAGGATTTCAAGATACTCTCTAGAGGTGCCTTCAATGCTTTGATCTTTTGATAAAAGGTTAACGTATGAAATGATAGAAGTAAGTGGTGTTTTTAGATCATGGGACATATTGGTGATTAGCTCCACTTTCATCCGTTCACTCTTCATTCTTTCTTCGACAGCCGCTTCATAATTCTGGTCAATATTTTCAATGATCGCAGCATTGCCTTTAATTAGCCAGTAAATCAGTAGGGCTTCCAGCAAAATTGGAACTAAAAACAGGATTGAACCGGCCATAAGAAAAATGGTAAAGAAAAAAACGATGGCCGCGCTTAATGAAATAAAGATAATCTCCCGATAACGTATCTGTTCAGTGGGTGGTGCTGATTGCATGATTTGAATATCACCGGTTTTTTCGATGATTTTTTTTGCAAAGTCGGAGGCAGTTGAAGTGCTTTTTTTGACAAAACGATAGCAGAACATCGTTTTTAAAAATGTATGGCTTTTGAATTTTCGGACCATTGAAAGAAGGAAAACGCCGGTAAAGGTCGTCCAGACAATGGTGTTTAATGCCAGCAAAATACATAGCACATAATTGTCTCCACTACCATATGAAAAGTTGAACAGACTTTCTAGTAAGATCAAAAAGAAAGTGGGACCGAGTATGATTAAAAGAACCGTTATTTCTGACCAGAGTGAATCTGTGGCATTTAATGTGATTTCTGCTTTATCAGGGCTTTTGCCGGTGGCAAAGCAAAGAAAAACAAACAACAGCAAGATCACCAGTAATAAAAGCATAAACAGGTTGAACTGTCCAACCAGAAAGTCATGAGACTGCTGCCAGCCTTCCACATTGGAAGCAAAATATTCAGGGCTGATGGTTAAATAAAAATGGTTCTCCGGGTCAGCTAAAAGATCCGCATCGGAAAAATAATATCGGTCCGCACTATTGATGGCAGAAGACAGCAAATGAAATTCTTCATTCTCATAAATAATGTTTACGGATTGATCATTGGGCGGAAAGGTTTGCACCAGTTCCGGGTTGCCGGATTCATTTGTTGCGTTTTTATAGTAATAAGAAACATAAGGGCTGACTGTTGGCCGATCGTTTAAAATGTCATCGATAATATCGATCAGCTCACTATCAAATGAAGTGGAACTATAATAATTGTCGTTAAGAAGGGCACCTGGATCTTCGACGGTGACCAAGACCGAATATGAATAGTTGACCAGTATTGTTGTTAATAGAACGATTAAAATAAATATGATAAATCTAACAGTTTTCGATGCGCTAAAACTTTTCAATTTTGTAGCCAATTCCCCATACCACCTTTAAATATTTTGGTTCTTTAGGATTGATCTCTATTTTCTCACGGATTCGCCGTATATGCACCATCACCGTATTTTCAACGGAATGGGCAGTTTCCTGCCAGACATTCTCATAGATTTTTTCGGCCGAAAAAACCATACCAGGATAGGTCATCAGGAAATTGAGAATATTGAATTCCGTGTGAGTCAACTTCACCAACTCACCATCAACATAAAAACATTTTGTATCCTGATCAAGCATCAGACCAGCGACCTGAAGAATCCCCTGCTTATTGTTGCGCCAGGCATCCCCCAACTGCATATAGCGACGCAACTGGCTTTTTACCCGCGCCACAAGTTCAGGTGGATTAAAGGGCTTGGTCACATAATCATCGGCACCGATTGAGAGTCCGAGGATTTTATCAGAGTCTTCTGACTTGGCTGACAGCAAGATAACAGGAATATTTTTCGAGTCACGAATTTTCATCAGCGTCGAAAGACCATCCAGTTTGGGCATCATAATATCCAGAATAATCAGCTGGAATGGAGAGTTATCAAGTTGTTTGATGGCCTCGAGGCCGTTAAAAGCGACTGATACGTCATAGCCTTCGATTTCCAGAAGTTTTTTGATGGCCATGGCAATATCATGATCATCATCGACGACAAGAATAGTGACTGTTTTCATAGTGATTCCTTCCTAAAGAGCTTATATTTATAATAACGGCTAAATCTTTCAGTGGTATTGGGGTAATTCTTAAGAAATTCTTACAAGATCAGATGATTAACATTGATCTTGTGGCTGGGGCTTTTACGCTTGATTGTATTCTAGAACCAACCAGGAAAGAAACAGATATAAAAGATCTTCATCTGTATCAAAATTGATTGCAAAGAGTTTTTTCATTCGTTCCAGTCGCGTCAAAAAAGAGCTGCGGTGAATATGCAGGGTTTTTGCGGTCAAAGAGGCGTTGAGTCGGCAGCGGAAATAGACGGTTAAAGTCTGGTAATATTCTGTATGCTTGCGACGATCGTAATCTTTCAGGGCGAGCAGCTTTGGGCTGCAAATCTCTTCAGTATTAAAAATACCAGTAGCGCTTTTAAGCATGTAATAATGAGCGAAGTCGTCAAAATAATGAATCCAGGCAGTGGAAGCATGTATTGTAGCAGTTTCTAAGGCGATTTGCGTTTGTTTAAATGCCAATCTTAAAGCATTAATATCTGTAAATGAGCGGCTGATTCCGGCAATTAAAAGACTTTCGCGCAGAAAAAGTGGCAATTGTTGATAAAAGTCAGTCTTTCGGAATTGCCGGTATAAATCCAGGTTGATCAACAGCAGCAGTCTTTCATCAAAAAAAAGCGAGATGCATCCCGGCCATTGAGATTCGATTTCTGAGCCCAGAAATTCGCTGTAAATATTTTTGTATATGATGCCTTTGAAGAAAACTGAATCAGCTGCAGTCGATCATTTTCTTGCCAGCCATTATCCAAAGCGAGCCTTTCCCATTGGCCGACTGGATTTGGTAAATTGTTGAGAATATTAATAAGGGGTTCACGCATATTGTTTAAGACGACCTGTTTAATGTCAAGTGATTGATATTTATCAAAGAGCAGATTGCTGTAGACAAATAAATGATCAAGAATAGCACTTACGTAAGCTTTTGTACTTTCGTTGGAACCTTGTATCAGGATGACAATTAGACGACCGGCATAAGCAGTCTGATTAAAAAAATTGCGACAAAGCATTTGGTCCATTCCGTCAGGCGTTGTGGACTCATAAAGAAATATTTCTTGCTCGTCATAAAGAGCCTGAAATTTCTGATCTGATATAAAATCATTAACGGCATCAATAGGCATATTGTAGTGTTCATCAATAACTGTATCATCGAACATTAGTTCACAGCTTTGGGAAAAAGCGGCATAATGAAATTTGTGATCAACCAGCAGAATCCTCTCATCCATTACCAGATCGCAGATGTTGACTAAATCCTGAAAACTGCCGCCATTAAAGAGCGAATGATTAAGCTGTGTGTCCCAGTCATCAAATAAATTAAATATCTTTTGCAAGGCATTAAAAAGAGTTTGAATAGAAGTTTCTTCTTCAACAAGAAGAATTGTAGCATCGATGTAGGTCAAGTCAAAGCTTGGTGCCTGTCTAAGAATTATCAGTGAGTCCGCCAGTGAATCGCTTTGTAATTGTAAAAGATTGTCGTCATTAATAAGAATCGTCTGACCAGTTTGAGACATGTCTACTTCAAAAAAAACTGGTCGTGAATAGAGCAAGTTCTGGTTGTTTTTTTTGAGATAGCGCAGAGAAAAATGCTTTTGCAGCTGAAAATAGATGATATCCTGAGGTAGATTCATGGCGACAACCTTTCTCTATGTGTGAATTCTTTGATATAAACAGTTCGTATTAATTGTATGCCAGCTTATTTCTATTTGCAATAGGAAAATAAAATGAAACCTACAATGTGTAGGATGGAGGTAGAAAAAAATCTACTATTATGCTGTATATACTTTTCGTAAATAGACCGATATAATTAGAAAAAAACATGATGATAAGGATTACGGAGGTATAGAAATGCTTACACCAAGAGAAAATTTTTTAATGGCGGCTGTTGAACATAAGAAGCCGGAATGGGTTCCCAACGAAATGAGTGATGTGATTATGGTTGGCGGTGCCTTTGAAACCTTTGAAAACGGACCAGTGGGCGGCGGTCTCGACGGCTTTGGCGTGACCTGGCATGCTACAGAATCAGCCGGTGGTCAGCCGGTTCCTGGCGGAAAGCCGGTTCTAGATGATGTCACAGCCTGGGAAGATCTGGTTACTTTCCCGGATCTGGACGCCTATGACTGGGAAGGTAGTGCAGCCATGCAGTTTGGTATGATGGGCGCAGATCGCGATCAACGGGCAGTTGAATACGGGATCTGGAATGGACAGTTTTTACGATTAACTCACTTAATGGGTTTTGAAAATGCTCTGTGTGCCATGATCGAAGAACCGGAAGCCTGCCAGGCTCTGTTTTCTGCGATAACCGATTATAAGATCCAGCTGGTAGAGCGAATTGCAAAATTTTTCAAACCCGATATTATCACCAACTTTGATGATATTGCAACCGAAAAAAGTCTTTTTATGTCGCCGGTCACTTATCGTCAACTGATTAAACCAGAACATCAGCGTTTGAACGAGGCCATCAAAGCCCTAGATATGATCCCCTTTATTCACACATGTGGCTGTTGTCAAGCGGTGATTCCTGATTATGTGGAAATTGGAACAGTAGCTTGGTCATCAGCCCAGCCGATGAACGATATTGAGGGGATCTTGAAAAAGTATGGCTCGCAAATTTCGGTGGTTGGCGGCTACGACACCAACGGAAAACCGGGTCTGGAGGCAGCGACTCAGGAAGAGATGGATGCTGAAGTCAAACGGTGTATGGAAACATACGGACCGTTGGGCTCTTATATCTTTATGGGCTTTAGACTGATGAGTGGTGCCGGCCCGGAAAGCTTTATGGAAGGCGTTATCCCCATCAATGCTTCTGTGGAAAAATATAAACATATCAAGTGATTGATTGAAACTGAAGACACACTAATACTGAGTACCTGACCACCGACAATTGGCTTTTCAGTTGTCCGCCTCGGGGCGTGGAGTTGCTGGAAAACGTCTATCATTAGCGATTTCAAATTGGGCAACTGTACGAATCGGCGCGCGGACTACGAAATCCAATTGGTCGGTGCGGGGTTTGTCTACACACTGAGGGCAGGTGCAATCACCTGCCTTTTTTTTAGAGTTTGAACAAATCAGTGCTCAGATATTTTTCACCACGATCGGGGAAGATTACCACAATCAAGCCAGAATCAATTTTTTTAGCGATTTCGGCTGCTGCAAACATCGCTGCACCGCTACTCATACCGACAAAAATCCCTTCCTGTTTGACAATCAGACGGGCATACTCGAAAGCAACCTCAGATTCAATCATAATATGCTCATCGATGAGCTCGGGCTGGTAGAGTGCAGGTACAATGGCTTCTTCCATGTTTTTTAAGCCCTGAATATAATGGCCTAGTTCGGGATAAGCCTCAATGATTTTAACCTCGGGGTTATGATGGCGAAGCCCCGTTCCGATACCCATAATAGTACCAGAGGTACCTAAAGAGGATACCAGGTGGGTAACTTTTCCCTGCGTCTGTTCCCAGATTTCCTCGGCTGTTGTCGTATAATGAGCCAGTTTATTATATTGATTGCTGAACTGATCGGGATTGAAGTAGCGATCGGGATACTGAGCTGTCAACTCTCTTACCTTGCGAATGGCGCCATCAGTTCCCTCGTTGGGCGAGGTCAGGGTGACGGTGGCACCAAAGGCCTGAATCATTTTTCGACGTTCAATCGAGACGGCTTCACTCATCACGATTTCTACCTGATAGCCCTTGACTGCGCCGATCATAGCCAGACCAATACCAGTATTGCCGCTGGTGGGTTCAATAATAATTCTATCTTTAGTGAGTGTTCCTTCAGCTTCGGCCTGCTCGATCATTTTCAGGGCGATTCGGTCTTTAATGCTGCCCGTGGGATTGAAGCCTTCAACTTTGGCAAAAATCTCCACATTGGGGTTGGGGTTTAAGTGGTTAATGCGAACCAGCGGTGTCTGGCCGATGGTATCTAAAATAGTGTCATATACGAATTTCTGCAATTGTTTCGTCCTCTCTGCTTTTGTTATGGTGTGCTTCCATTATAGTACAAAATCAGAGTAAAAAACAGCGATTTTAGAATTTGCTGGAATTGAAATATTATTATTTGCAAATCTAATGTTCAGCTTCAAACGGTATTATGAGTAATACCTTGAAGTATCAGAAGCTATTTTATCATACTAGCTGGCGGGATCCTTGAAAAGATTGTTGTGACGACAGGAATGGCAGGTTTTATCCAAAAGAATGACTAAGGCTTTGGGATTTAAGGAGTTTTTTATTTGTACTGATTCATAATAGTTGGTTCTTAAATTACAGGCTAAAGAACTCAGCGTTTCACTGCAAATATTTGACGCTTTTGCCAGGACACACTAAAGATGTCAAGGCAGTCGCTGATTAATATGATAAATAGTAAAGGTAATTACCTAACGAAAGCATCAATGGCAGTTAGTTTTATAGTGCGCCGGGGATGAAGCATGGAGATTAGACGTCCTGAAGTGTATTATCTTAATAAAGGGCTTGATTGGACAGTATAACAGCGTGAAAAATCAATTACAATGCTTTTAATTGGTACTGTTGAGATTTTTTACATCCTATTAGAGTATATTTCAATAAAAAGTGATGTAAATATAGCGAAAATTTTAGATTTTTAAAAGTATGATTTATACAGCAAAATAATTATCACAATATTTTACGACTTTAAAAGTAAATTTTAATTTATATAATGAAAAATCAGATGGAAAATGATACTATGAACGCACGTAATTTCAAAACAGTTTTCGAAAAGATAAATAATTGTTGAACAGTTAGCAATCTTTCGGCTGATGATAACCTTAAATTATCGAACTATAACTGGTAGTTATTGTAAATTTGTCAGTCTTTTAAAAAGGAGCCCGATATGAATTTCATCCAAGTTGAATATTTTCTTGCGGTAGCTGAAAAACTGAATTTTACAGTGGCAGCTAAATCATTGTTTATTTCCCAGCCTGCTTTGAGCAAGCAGATTAAGCTGCTGGAAGAAGAACTGGATACGCAACTATTTATCAGAGACTGTCGAAAAGTAATGCTTACCGCTGCGGGGGAGAAATTTAGAATCGATTTACTTGAAATCATTGAACGGTTGGAAACGGCCAAAAATAATGCAATTATGATTGGAAAGGAAGAGAAATCATTACTGGAAATAGGCTGTTTTGACGGTGCCGTGGTGGATGACTTCCTGCCGAAAGTTATTAAAACGATCAATTTTGCTTCGCCTGCGACAAGAATTAGAATTTATCGCGGCAGCTTTGTAGAAATTCGAAGACTTTTATCAGAAAAGAAGATTGATGTTATCTTAACCATGGATTTTGAATTACCAGAATTGTATGCTTTTAACACAAAAAAAATTGCATTGAAGAATCCTGCTTTAATTTATTCCGAAAACTCTATTTTGGGGACAAAAGCAAATTTGACTTTACAGGATTTTAAATCCCTTCCTCTGCTGGTATTAAGTCCCGTAAACAGTGAAGGCGCATATCGTGGAGTCTTGACTCTTATGGATCAGTTGGGTTTGAACAACTTGAAGATAGAAAAAATGGATGATACCTCAATGCTGATGACTTATCTGGATATGGGATATGGATTCGCTGTCTTAGGCGATTCGGTGCCGGACAGGAGAAGTAATCTGAAAAAAATGGAGTTAACTCAAAGCATTGCCAGTCGTTCGGTCGTCATTGCCTGGCGCAGTGAAAATGCCCTTGTAAATACATTGATGAATAACTTTTAAATATCGAGCCATAAGTTTTCAGCATTTTTCAAAAGCAACAGCATGTGCTACACTTTTTTCATTCTCAAAATCGTAAAAATAAAGCGATTAATAATTTTAGGGGGATGAAGAAATGAGAAAAAGATTTGGAAATGAATTTCGGCGCTTTGGAATAATTGGTGCCGTGCTGTTACTGTTGGTAATTGCTTTGGCAGGTTGCAGTCCTGAAAGTGATAGCAGGGCTTATACAAATGTATATTTTGATTATAGCGATCAAATAGCAGCGGTCGATGCAAAATCAACGGCTTTTACCAGTCCGGTTGAAGATACGAAGAGCGGCCTTTCAGTATCTGATGAAAACGATGCTACTGGCGTGGTTCTGGTAGCAGCCCAGAATCCTGAAAACAAAAATGATCTTTATTTGAATGCACTGGTAGCTGGAAATGAATTAGTTTTTTCAGGTTCGGGAATTGTTTCCGTCACTGATGCGGTGGGGAGCAATCCGGCAGTAATAGTGTCTGTTTCAGAAGATTCTTTTACAGTAAAGCCGGCCATAATCAATGCCGATGAACCAGTTGATGAAGTGATTGGTGTTACAATGTCGGATGGAAACACTTACAATATTCATACAGTTAATGAATTATTACCAGGTATAGATATTGCCAAAAGTGAAGTTGAGGCAGTGGAATCGGGTGTCTACTCCATTCTGGTTGATCGATTTTTATTGAGAGTCGATACCGATGGGAACCTTGTATACTATCGTAATTTAGATTGTACTGGAGAAAATATTGTAGAGAATTTTCAGGCTCAGGACACTGAGGAAGGTCGATTTTATACCTTTATGGTTGAATTGGATCCGAGTCTAAGAAATGCCATGGGCGGATTCAGCAGTGGCATGTATGTCCTGATGGATGAAAATTACAATGAAATCAATTATATTACTCTCATGGCTAATGATGATAAAAATCACACCCACGGAGAAGGTTATCTTGATCAGCATGAATTTGTACTTCTGGGCGAAAATCATTGGATTGGTCTGAGCTATACTCAGGAATTCGTGGACAACCTGACTGTCGCTGGCATTGATGGCGGCTCTACAGCTTACATTCAAGCTGGTATTATTCAGGAAGTAAAAGATGGAAAAGTGATTCATGAATATAACACTGCTGATTATCCAGAGTTATATGCTTCAGCCAAAGAAGCCTGTGACTACGGAAACAGTACTAATAACGGCACAGCTGATGATTATATGGATTATGTTCATGTTAACAGCATCTGTATTGATCCTAAAGATGATAATTTACTGGTTTCAATGCGAAATCAATACGCTGTCTATAAATTTGATCGTGAGAATGGCAATATAATTTGGGCGCTGGGCGGTGATAATAATCAATTTACTGGTCTGGAAGATTATCTTGACGATAACGGAAATTTATTTGTTGGACAGCATTATGCCCGCTATGTCGATGAAAGTATCGCCGGTAATGACAGCACAGTGACCGTTTTTAATAACAATACAAATTATCAGCAAAATGCGACCAAAACCTATACTTTTACTCTGGATGAGGAGAATAAAACGGCGACCGTTTCTGCTGTCGAAGGAACGGCCTTAGATGCAATTACGGGTAAGATGCACTGGGCAACGCATTGTGGTAGTTATCAGCAAATAAGTGAAGAAAGCAGTTTGATGGGGTGGGGATTCTGTGCAGCCCTTGACATGAATCCGGCGACGATTAATCAGCATGCCCTGCTAACCGATTATAATCCTACAACTGGAAATATTGGTTATGAATTAAGTGTCAGTCGAAACAGTCTTTATAAGCATCCCAACGAAGCATGTTTTTCTTATCGCGCTTATAAAAATAATGACTAAGTAATGAGAGGCAATGCCAGGTAACTCTGCCCTTGTCTGATGGCCAAAGAACCCGATTTTCAAAGTGAAAATCGGGTTCTTTGCATACAGCAAATTGCCAGCGAATCGACAATCTTTACAAGTTATCCTCCTACCTGTCTTCTGAGATTTTATCATTGATTTATCTTCTGGATAAATAAAAAATTTCAAAATAATAGTTGCGTTAGCAACTAAATTGATATATAATAAGGCTGTACAAAACAATATTGTTTCGATACCTACTAAAAACAAAGGAGATGTTTAAATGATTATAGACATCAATATGCACCATCTTCCAGAAGACTTGTTCTCAAATGAAAAAGTTCTGGACGGTTTCTTAAGTACGGCTCCAAGATCTTTTGGAGAAATCGCCAGTGTGGGAACGCTGGAAAATGGGAAAAAAACAATGATTTTGGAAAAACCAAAAGGTTACCAGAATTTAAATTACGTCGATGGCGATTACTCGCTGGAAGCAAAATTGCAGGCAATGGATGATGCCGGTGTGGATAAAGCCATTCTGCGTGTACCAGTTTGGCAGGAATGGTTAAGACTGGATACCTGTAAAATTATCAACGATAATGCTGCTGATATGTGCAAACGCTCAGGTGGCCGTTTATATGCCAACGCTGTTCTGCCGCCTTGGGGTGGAAAAGAAAATTTGTATGAGTTAGAACGATGCTTAAAAGAACTGGGCATGGTTGGCGTGCAGTTAGCCTGCCATTATGGTCAGCTCTATCTTGATGATGAAGCTTTTAAACCATACTTAAAGGTTCTTAATGAAGCTAATGTACCAGTTGCAGTTCATCATACACCACTGCCAGTTCGTTATGAATCTATCTACGAGTATACCAATTTAAGAAGAGAATTTGGTCGAATTATGGATCAGGGAACAGCGGTTGGACGTGAACTTTTCAGTCATATGTTCGAAGAATTCCCAAATCTTAAATTCATTCATACTATGTTTGGCGGTAACTGGTTTGCTAACCAGCATCTGATGACACCGCATAAAACGAAAAAAGATGAAGCGATGGAAAGACTGGACATGAGCGAAGGCGATCAGATCAAAAAGTATCTGAAAAACAATATTTTCTATGATATGACTCATCCAGCTTCATGGGGTAAAGAACAGGTTGAATGTGCCATTAAAGTTTGTGGTGCTGATCATATACTGTTTGGTTCATCATTCCCGGTATTCTATGGCTGGATGTCAGAAGGCGTAGAATTCATGAAAACTCTGGATATTACCGAAGAAGAACGAACCATGGTTACTAGTGGCAACGCCATTAAATTATTCAATCTGGATGTATAAATAGAAGCAGGAAACAAACAAAAAATAGCGGAAACGCTATTTTTTATTTTTTGAAAATATTAAGTTCTTCATAATTAACTTTCTTAACAACATTCGTTGAATGGGCAATGGCTTTTTCAAAGGTATCGTCATCTATATCCCAAATTCTTCTTTTTAGTTCCAAGATATAATTAACAACTTCTTTGATATTTAACTTTAAATTTTTCTTTTTGACTAAAAAGATTGTTCTAATTTGAGTGGTAATAACCGCCTGAAAGTCAAGATAAGCAAAAATATTTTCACTGTTGTCATCTTCTAAGGCTAAATTTAAGTCGGGGAATATTTCTTCAATAGCATTTCTATAAACCGCATCACTAAGTATTTCTGGAATTTCAAAACACAGGTCGGCAAATTTTTTGTCATAGTACATATAGTAAATATCTACAATTGTGTAGGCAATATACAATTCAATTGGAGTCAAGTTTTTGGAGTGCGAAAGAACAGCCTGGCGGCTGGTTTCAACAAATTCCTGCATGATCACTAAAGCAATGTCGTTCATAGATGAATAATGATAAAACAGATTAGAGTGGACAATTCCACATTCTCTGGCAATTGAACGAGCCGTTGTGGCATGAAAACCGTCAGTATAGAATTTTTTTTTGGCGACTTTCAGAATTTCTTCTTTTGTATCCATTTATACTCCTTTTTTAAAAGTCTTTTTTGTGATTTGTACATTATAGCATAAATCTGAATATAAAATGAGTTTAATATTCAAAAAATAAAAAAACTAAGATAGAAAGAAAAGTGATGAAAATTTCGCTTGACTAATTTGACCATGGTCTATATAATACTAATAAACCATGGTCAAATTAGTAAAACGATGAAAATTGCAAATATGAAGGGAGCAGTAATGAAGGAATTAGATTCTTTGTTTAACGAAAGAATTTTAAGAATGTCAAATGCAGTTGAGCATAAAAAAAATGATAAGGTGCCCATGCTCAATTTGATGGAAACTTGGGCGCTATCATATAACAAAGTTTCAATAAATGATGCATTGGAAGATCCCGAGCTTGAATTTTCTTCTTATGCAAAGGTTTTCGAAGAATTCAAAACTGATGCAGCTTTAGGTATTGGTTTAAGCTCGCCGATTAAATTTAATAATGCTTTGGGTGGTTCTATTATGAACACCGATACGGGAACCATGCAGGTTCATACCAGCCAATCCGAAATCATGAAAGTAGATGAGTATGATGAATTTATCAAAGATCCGATGAAATTTATCACTAATGTAATCCTTCCCAGAAAAATCGAAATTTTTAAAAGTGGCACGCTTGATGAAAAATTCGGTAAAATGGGGGCAGCGATCGGTGAAATGGCCAAATATGGTCAACAGGCTGGTGGTTATAAAGTTCGTCTAAAAGAAGAATACGGATTTCCCGCTTTATATGGGACTGCCCCACTGATGCCAGGGGATTATTTCCTTGATTATCTGAGAGATTTTAAAGGGACTATGGCGGATGTCAAAAGATGTCCTGATAAACTGGCAGAAGCATGCATGGCAATGGTAGAACCCTGCATTAAGAGTACCATGGCAATGAATTATCAGCCTTCAAATGAAAGTTACTTGTCACTTTTCTTGCATCTTCCGCAGTTTTTGCGGCCCAAGGAATTTGAAAAAATTTATTGGCCATCTTTTAAAGCCTACATTGAATTTTTTGCATCAAGAGGCTATAAATTCCTGATTATGTTTGAGAAAAACTGGAGTCATTTATACGATTATCTAAAAGAATTGCCGACAAACTGTATTCTGGGTCTTTTTGAAGAAGATGACCTGGTCGCAGCCAAAAAAGCTATTGGCGACACCATTTGTATCGGTGGCGGTATCAAAACCAATGACCTGTATTTTAAAACACCTGAACAATGTGTGGATAAAGTTAAAAAAGTTTTGGATGATGTTGCCGGAGATGGTGGATTTGTTTTGACAACTGATAAATCACTGCTTTCGCCAACTGATGCCAAACCGGAAAACTATAAAGCAGTAACTGAGTATTTGGCTGAAAATGCAAAGTATTAGGAGGTTAGAAAGATGACTGATATGGAAATTTTAATGGATATGGCAAAAAAAAATATATATTCAAATTTTTTACCCAATGATCAGGCCATTGATGCCTTTAGTGTTTTTATAATTTTAAAGATGTTGCAATCGTAAGATTGTTAATAAACGAATAAAATGGAAAAGACATAATTTAATGGGAGTGCAGGCAATGAAAAAATTTAATGAATGATTTTTTAATTGCCTGCACTAGAGGATTATTATTGAGGCGCTTATAAAAATAGATGTCTTAACTAAAAATGATCGCTCGATTATCAGAAAGTGAAGATTGATCTGGAAATCTTTTAAAAGCAGTCAAATGGAGTAAATCATTCTTCAAAGTGCTGGGAGATATTTTGTTCAATTTTATCAAGAAGAAAAGCTAAGAGATTTTCTTCTTCAACAGTTAAGCCATTTAACAAAATATTGTTCCAACTGTCAAAAATGACATTAAGATCGGCTTTAATGATTTCGGCTTTTTCAGTCGTATAAAGTTGGTAAGCACGTTTATCCTTATCACTGACAGTTTTGGTAACATAACCTTCGGCAACAAGTTTGTTAACAGCTCTCGCTGTATTGGCTTTATCAATTTTAACAAGCTCTGTCAGTTTTTCCTGATTAATTCCGTTATTGTCAAATAAGATCATCAGAAACGTGTATTGACCACTTCCCAGATTATATTTTTTTAGGACCGGGTTTAGAAATACTTGGCTGTATCGGTGAATGATAGAAATATTTTTTCCGATTCGTTCTCTATGCATGGTAGTTAAACCTTTCGTTTTTTATGGCGCGAATTTAGAGGTGGAAATGTGGTGATAATAAAGCTCTTTTATTATAAGCATAATAAGTTGGAAATGTAAATATCAAATTACTTATTTCGAAGGACAATGTGAAAAGTTGATAAGAGGTGCTACTGAACATAGTAAGTATGCATAAGCAGATGAATGGCAAAACATGTTCATTTTTAGTTGACTATGAAATGAGGTGTTTTGGAAAACAAATTATAGAAATTGGAGTATGTATGACTGAGTCACTAAAAAGAAAAGAAGAAAAAGAAAAGAATTTTAAAGACATTTATGATGGGAAAAAGCCTGCACGCATTCCTGTTCATATTCAAATTGCTCATGAGGCGGCCATTGAATTTAGTGGTCTGGATCTGAAAAAAACACAGTGGGATAAAGATGCTTATCTTTCTTATCTGGAACCCTTGTGTCAGGAATTGACTGATGTGGATTGTTTTCCGGTCAGTATGAACGTCAGAATTGCAGCCATGTATCAGATTCTTGATGCAAAATCCTTTGTGATGAGTTCCAGTGGTGTTATGCAGCACCCGGAAATGCATTCGATGGAGCAGGATGAATATGACGAATTTATCGCTGATCCTTATGCCTTTATGGTTGAAAAGGCGCTGCCTAGAATCTATAAAAGTTTAGACGGCGATCCGCGCAAAGCATCAATGAACCTGACCAAAGCTTTTGCTTCCTTTGAAGATTACAAAAAAAGTCAATTGATGACAATGGGAAAATTGAGTGTCCAATATGGTTATTCAAACTTGCCGACTGGTGGTGTAACTGAAGCGCCATACGATTTTGTAGCTGACCTACTTAGATCCTTTTCGGGAATTTCTATGGATATCCGTCGTTGTCCGGATAAAATCATGGAAGCCAGTGAAGCAATCCTGCCCTATATGAAAAAATGTGCTGTCTCCAAGATGTCATCAAATTATGGTCGAACGATGATACCTATCCATATGCCTGCCTTTATGAACAATAAACAATTTGAAAAATACTGGTGGCCATCATTCTATAAATTGATCGAATATATTGTCGATTGTGGATCAAACTGCTGGTTGTTGTTACAGGGAGATATGATGCGCTATATCGAACTTTTTAATGAATTGCCAGGCCGTCAGGAAATTCGCCACGAAACTGGTGATATGGCTGATGCTGTTAAAAGAACCAGCACTAAGCATATTATTTCCGGTTTTTACCCGGTAACCATGCTGCAGACAGCCACAAAAGAACAATGTATTGATTACGCTAAAGAAACCATTGATGTGATGGGGATTAACGGTAACTTCATTTTTAATTTTGACAAACCGGTTTTATCCTTTAGCGGTAATACAATGGAAAATCTGCAAGCGGTAATGGCGACTGTTCAGGATTATGGGAAATACTAAAGGGAGGTTAGTAATGATAAAAGAAGTAGAAATTGAATCAAAATATTATACTAAATGGGAAGATTATAAAAAAGAATTTCCAATTGTTGCCGATCTGGATGATGTTTGTACAATACAAGAATATGAAGACGCAATGCTTAATTTCGTCTGTCGGTTATTCTATTAAAAATTCAAAAAACTAAAGCTTAACATTGCAAATCTTTAAAATGAAAGGGTTAATAAAATGATTGATTTAAAAAACTTAACTGAACTAATGGGAGAACTTGAAGAGGATCAGGCACTGGATATGTTGAAAGAATTTATGGCGACAAATCCGACTGAAGAAGAAGCCTTAGAAGTAGTTGGTGCCTGCCAGGCCGGTATGGCTATTGTTGGGGATCTGTTTGAAAGCGGTGACTACTTTGTAGGGGATTTGATTTTTGCCGGCGAATTATTGACCGAAGCGATCAATGTTTTAAAACCAGCCTTGGGTGCTGGCGGATCATCTAATTTGGGTACGATCCTTTTAGGAACTGTTCATGGCGATCTTCATGACATCGGAAAAAATATTTTCAGAAGCATGTCAGAAGCAGCAGGATTTGATGTGATTGATATTGGAATTGATGTCGAAATTGATACTTTTGTGGCAAAAGCTAAAGAAATTAATCCTCAAATCATTGGGATGAGCGGTGTTCTTACTCTGGCGATTGATTCAATGAAGGATACTGTGAATGCTTTAAAAGAGGCAGGCATCAATGCAAAATATATTATCGGTGGCAATCCGGTCACCAAAGAAGCCTGTGAGTTTGTTGGTGCCGATGCCTTTACTACCAATGCGGCTGAAGGTGTTAAAATCTGCCAGGCTTGGGCATAGGGGTAAGCAATGATTATTATTGGAGAAAAGATAAACGGAACGATCCCGGTTGTAAAAGAAGCGATTGAAAAAAGAGATGCCGCTTTTATAGCCAATCGTGCAGTACAACAGGCTGAGGCAGGCGCGCATTTTATAGATGTTTGCGCCAGTACCTCGCCGGAGTTAGAAGTAGAAACTTTAAAATGGCTGATGGAAGTGGTTCAGGATGCTACTGATACGCCGCTGTGTATTGACAGCCCCAACCCGCGCGCTATTGAAGCAGTTTTTAAATATGCCAATAAACCGGGACTGATTAACTCTATTTCCGAAGAAGGCGACAAATGTGAAGTATTGCTGCCGCTGATGCAAGGCAACAGCTGGGAAGTAGTGGGCTTGACGTGTGATAATAACGGTATTCCCAATGATCTGCAAACCAAGCTTGACATCACAAAGAAAATGGTGGAAAAAGCAGCCAAATATGATATTAGTCCGGATCGTATCCATATTGACCCCTGCGTTATGGCACTATCAACACAAAATAGCGCTTTACTTGATTTTTCAAAAGAAATCAAGGCCATCAAGGAGATGTATCCAACGATTCATGTAACAGGTGCCATCAGTAATATTTCTTTTGGTTTGCCGGTGCGAGCGCTACTTAATAAAACGGCTATGGCTTTTGCTATTGAAGCTGGAATGGACTCAGCGGTTATGGATCCATTAAACCGGGAAATGATGGGAACGATTTTGGCAACTTACGCTTTGATGGGACAGGATAAGCATTGCCGCAAATACAGTAAAGCTTATCGAGCTGGTCAAATTGGAACGGTGACTACGAAATAAAGTTATCAAACTATTTCAGAATAACAGTCAATGCCTGGTCTCGATGGCTTGACTGTTTTCTGAGTTTTAAAGCATTTTTAAACAAAAGGGTAGAGATGTTCAAAAAAGAACACATGATAGCAGCTTATTTTGTTTCTGAAATATTTTTAATATTTGTGCTTTATAGAATGTCAATTATCTGTTTTGTCTTAATGAAATAATTTAATTTTGGAGGATTTAATGCCGAAAACAAAATTTCAAGATCTTGTCTTTACATTAATTATGGTTTTTTCGATGGTATATTGTATGACCCTTTTCAATATGGCGTGGGAAATTGGATTCACTTATAAAACATTTTTGAATGCTTTATTGGGAATGTGGCCGGAATTTATCGGTGCTTTTATTGCACAGCGATATATAGCAGGGCCTTTTGCCCGCAAAAAAGTCATGAGTTGGTTTCAGCCGGGCGTGGATAAGCCGATTTTGATGACAGTGGCCATGGCGGGTTGTACGGTTTGTGTAATGGCGCCGATTATGACCTTGTATGTCGCAATTTTGCATAATGGCTTTGTAGGGGATTTACCGCTTCTTTGGTTACCGAAACTGGTGCAAAATTTTCCTTTTGCACTGATTATCCAATTGTTTTATGTGGGTCCTTTTGTAAGGTTTGTTTTTAAATTAATTTTTAGAGAAAAAGAAGTACAGGCTCAAACGACTGAAAATTAGTTCATAATAGTTATGAAAATTTCGAAAAATGTAGTAATTCATTAGAAATTGTTGGTGCGTGTTAGTCTGGTAAAGCCACCGTAGCTAATCTGTTAGAAAGTGACAACTACTTTGAAGTGAATGGAACAGGATTGCATTATCCTAAATACAGTGAAGCTTATTGGGATATTAGTCGGATCAGTTGCATAAATAATATATTTATTTTTTTAGAATTTCGGAATAGCAGTCAATGGCTAGTCTTATGCCTTGACTGTTTTCTAAATTTTTATGAGGATACAATAGAAAGAGGTAACGATGTTTAGAATAAATAAATCATGTTGGAAACTTATTTTAATTGCTGAATTTTCAATTATGCTGGTATTCTATGGTCTAGCTGGCTTTTGGCTGTTGTTGCTGAATCAATTAATTGAAGGATTTAAAGCGGTTTCCGAGATTCAGAACAGTTCTGTTTTAAGTGCAAGCATCGCTTTTTTAATCCTGACAGTAATGATTATTATCATTGCTGTAACGATTTCAAAAAACATGGTGAGATTTTCCGAGATTATTGACATTTTGGGGATCGTTTTTGAACTGGAAGATGACTTTGTGGACGCAGTTCAGGATAGTCACGAAAATAAGATGGCTTTTATAAAAAGTCGTTTAATTATTTTAAAAGAAAACAATGTTGAAGTTGTTCGCGATCTTGAAGGGAAACTTGATCAAATAACCAAAGAAAATAAAAAGTTTGAAGATGATCTAATTAAAGCATATGAAAAGTGCAAACTGTATGAAATGATGTTGGATGCGATTCCTTTTGGCATTCAGGTAATGAATGAGCAACGGGAATGGATTTATCTCAATAAAAAAATGGAAGATGTTTTGGTGATGAAAAATATTGCTGATCAACGCGAAAAAGCATATGGTATGCAATGCAGTAACGGTGGTTCGACAATATGCAAAACTGAACAGTGTGGTGTGAACTGTCTGGAAAAAACAGGCCAAACAAATGTCATGTTTGATTCGTATGGAAAATATTTTGATTTAAATACAGTTCATTTAATTGACAAGGATGGGAAGAAACAGGGCTATTTGGAAATTTCTACAGATATAACACCTTATATGCGTGTCAATGCTTATACCGCTGATGAAATTAACCGTTTGGAAAAAAGTCTTTTAATGTTGGCACATGGGGATTTAAGTTTTGATTTAAACATTGCAGAGTCTGACCAGCATACCCAGGGAGTGTACGAACAGTTTAAACGAATTGAAATGAGTTTGAATAGTTTGAAAGCGGCAATCGAAAATCTGACTCAGGAGGCAGATATGCTTACTCAGGCTGCACTGTCCGGGCAGATCGGTAAAAGAGCAGATGATAGCCATCTAAAGGGGAGCTGGCAGAAGCTGCTTTTAGGAATTAATAATATTTTCGAAGAATTCGAAAAGCCGATTCATAAAGTGTACACAGTGATGGAGGCAGTTTCTGCTGGAGACTTAAATGTCAAAATAGAGGGCTCTTATCAGGGCGTCTTTGAAAAACTCCAGGAGTCGGTGAACACAACAACAACCCAGCTTAATGATATTATCGAAGAAATTTCAAAAAAAACAGTACAGATCAGTCAGGGAAATTTAAATCTCGATGACAGCCAAAGTTATCCAGGTCAATTTAATATGATTGCACAATCGCTGAATTCAATTATGATAACATTAAATGATTTTTTGAGAGAAATCATTATTTCCAGTAGTCAAGTAAATGCCAGTGCTAATCAATTATCAACTGCAAGTCAGTCTTTGGCCCAGTGTTCGACTGAGCAGGCCAGTTCAATTGAAGAATTAACTGCTTCAATCGCTAATGTTGCAAATCAGGCGGTTTCCAGTTCTGAAGATGCTAATAAAGCTAAGGAATTAACAAAAAAAGTAATCAAAAATGCAGACCATGGCAGTCAACAAATGCAAGAAATGCAGGAGGCGATGGATCAGATAAATCAGTCGTCTAGAGGAATTTCCGGAATTATTAAAGTCATTGATGATATTGCTTTTCAGACCAATATTCTAGCTTTAAACGCGGCGGTTGAAGCAGCCAGAGCCGGTCAGCATGGTAAAGGATTTGCAGTCGTTGCTGAAGAGGTCAGATCATTAGCTGCAAGAAGTGCTGAAGCTGCAAGCAAGACAACGTTATTAATTGAAGGTTCAATTTCAAAAGTTTCCGAAGGCACAAAAATTGCTGAAGAAACGGCTACAGCATTAATGGATATTGTTAAAGGTATAAATGAAACAGCAGGAATCATTGATAATATAGCTTTAGTTTCAAAAGATCAGGCATGTGAAACTGAGCAAATCAGGGTTGGACTTGATCAGGTATCACAGGTTGTTATGCAAAATGCTGCATTATCGCAGCAAAGCGCATCCGCAAGTGAAGAATTAT
Source organism: Eubacteriaceae bacterium ES2 (assembly GCA_031222025.1). Classification (GTDB taxonomy): domain Bacteria; phylum Bacillota; class Clostridia; order Eubacteriales; family Eubacteriaceae; genus Acetobacterium. The sequence goes on from CP130740.1 coordinate 722,913, forward strand.
TACGCCAATCAAAAAAATTAAAAAATGATACTGGAATGTTTAGATTAAGAAATTAAAAATTATAAGTTGAACGATCTTACAAGAAAAACTGGAGGTCTAAATCACGAGATATATGAAATTGTTTAATGTTAACTTCAAATGTTTTTGGCTGCTTAAAATCGTAAATTCAATACTGCCAGTTTGTATACCGTTTTGATCAGTGGGCGGAAAGAGTTTTTATATCAGAAATTGCCCTGCAGAAAGTAAAAGAAAAATGCTGGGATTTCAGGTTGCAATGATTGTTAATACAAAGGAAAAGAAGTGAAAATGGAATCAAGTTGAAAATGAGCATTCGATTCTCTTTCAAGTCAACGTTTATAGTGTGTAAAACAGATGTATAAGATGACGGTGTACAAGTTTAGTTAAAATAAATGAGATGAATGTACAGAAAATTATTTAAGTGAAGACTTAAAATATGCGTATACAAGGAGGATGATATGAATGAAGCTACTTATTTTTTTCTTTCACTAGCGATTTTTATTGGCGTCTATGTTCTAATAATTATGGATAGGCTGGATCGAACCCTAGTTGCCCTGGCGGGCGGTTTGCTGATGATTTTTTTACGAATCATCAACCAGGAGGAAGCCATCCATGCAGTAGATTTTGATACCATTACCTTATTAATCGGTATGATGATGATTGTTATGGTTATGCGACGTACAGGGATTTTTGAGTATCTAGCGATCAAAATGTTAAAAATTTCAAAAGCTGATCCCCAAAGACTGATTATTCTGCTTTCTTTAATAACTGGTATTTTGTCAGGGCTCCTTGATAATGTCACAACAATCATGCTGATAATACCGATAACACTTAGTGTTGCCAAGGATCTGAAACTAGATCCCATTCCGTTTATAATCGCGGAAATATTTTCTTCTAACATTGGAGGTACAGCAACATTAATCGGAGATCCCCCCAACATTATGATTGGCAGTGAAGTGCAGCTTTCATTCAATGATTTTTTGTTGAATAATGCGGTAATCGCTTTGCCAATTCTGATTGTTACCTCAATTCTGTTTTCTCTTCTCTATAAAAGGATTTTGGTTGCTGATGAATCGGTCAAACAAAAACTACTGGAAGTCGATGAAAATGAAGCGATTCATGATCCAGTTTTACTCAGAAAAAGTCTTGTTATTTTTTGCCTTGTCATATTGGGCTTTATATTTAACGCTTATATCCATGTTGAATCAGCAACCATTGCATTAAGCGGTGCGGTGGCGCTAATTTTTTTATCAGGAATATCGTCAGAGGAAATCTTAGTTGAAGTTGAGTGGAAAACCATTTTCTTTTTTATCGGACTGTTTATGTTAGTTGGGGGAATTGAAGCAACGGGTGTCATTGAAATGCTAGCTGAAAAAGTGATTCAATTGACTGGGGGAAATCTTTTTAGCACATCCGTATCAATTCTATGGGTTTCGGCGTTTGCTTCTGCCTTTATTGATAATATCCCCTTTGTTGCAACGATGATCCCAATGATTACGGATATGGGAATTATTTCAGGTATGGATGTTTACCCTCTATGGTGGGCCTTGTCACTTGGTGCGTGTTTAGGGGGGAATGGGACTGTCATTGGTGCTAGTGCCAATGTAGTGGCGATCGGATTGGCTGAAGGTCAGGGATACAAAATCACCTTTAAAAACTATTTTCGGGTTGCCTTTCCTTTTATGTTGATGACTGTATTTGTTGCCATGATTTATTTGATTTTACGTTTTCTTGTATAAAAAGAACCGTTTCTTTAGGGTTTAATAAAACAGTTCTTTTAGAGGATAATTAATTTTTGCAAATAAGCTTTCTTCATCTGAAGAAATGTCAGTGTCTTATCGAGCGCTTTTACTGTCTACTTAGCCTTTTTTATAGGCTTCTTTTTTTGATACATACGTTAATCCGCCTATTTTAGCTGATCTGAAGAAATCAAAGGGAAAAGTGTAATAAATTCTTTATGGTAAGATTCACCAATATTCAAGAACTGGGAATGCTAAAATCATAAAACTTGTCAATTACCAGATAATATGATAGTATGGTAAACTCGAGTAATAAAATGAGAATGGAGAATAATTAATGAATCAATTGCCAAATTGCCCTAAATGTAATTCAGAATATACCTATGAAGATGGGGTAATGCTAATTTGTCCTGAATGTGCCTATGAATGGACGGCAGAAACAGTTGTTGAAGAAGAAGCAAAGGTTGTAGATGCCAATGGAAATATCTTAAATGACGGCGACACCGTTATTCTGATCAAAGATCTGAAAGTAAAAGGCAGTTCGCAGGATCTTAAAAAAGGAACTAAAGTTAAAAATATTCGTCTGGTTGATGGCGATCACAATATTGACTGTAAGATTGATGGCTTTGGGGCCATGTCTTTGAAATCGGAGTTTGTTAAAAAAGCCTGAGTGACACCATTAAATTTTTTTTACTAAAACAAGACATACTAAACTTTTAAAATAATATGGTTTTTATGATCGCAAGGCTCATATTATTTGGATAAATAAAGAATAAATCAGGAAACAGATAATAACTGATAGTGTAGATTGAAAAAAGATCCCGAAAACATTTTCGTTTTCGGGATCTTTTTAGATATCCAGTTCGGGTGGTATGTCCAGTTCATCAGACACATACTTGCCATTTTTTTTGCGCTGGCGGACACATTCTGTCAGCAGGTATTCGATCTGTCCGTTAACTGAACGAAAATCATCTTCAGCCCAGGCGGCAATGGCATCATAAAGCTTTGGTGAGAGCCTTAAAGGAATCTGTTTCTTTTTGCTTTCGGCCATGACTAATAGAGACTTCCGGAATTGACGATGGGCTGGGCATCATGATTGCCGCATAAAACAACCAATAGGTTTGAAACCATCGCTGCTTTTCGCTCTTCGTCAAGTTCCACAATTTCTTTTTCATTAAGGCGATCCAGAGCCATTTCCACCATACCGACAGCGCCATCAACAATCAGTTTACGGGCATCAACAATGGCGGCGGCCTGTTGTCTTTGCAACATGGCAGCGGCAATCTCAGTTGCGTAGGCCAGATAAGTAATTCGGGCTTCAATGACTTCGATTCCGGCATCATCGACGCGTGACTGAATTTCTTCTTTGATGCGATTGGCAACCGCTTCACTGGAACCGCGCAGACTGCCTTCGTCAGCCTGACCATCACCGGTGGTATCCACGTTTTGAGTGACGTCGTAGGGATAAAGGCGAACGATATTTCGCAGGGCACTGTCGCATTGCAAAGACAGATACTCCATGTAATTATCCACATTAAACACTGCTTTGACGGTATTCTGAATCCGCCAGGTCACGGCGATACCGATCTCAATTGGGTTGCCAAGGCAATCATTGATTTTTTGGCGATTATTATTTAAGGTCATAATTTTAAGTGATAGCTTTTTCGAAGTGAGATCAATTTCTATTGCTTCAAGATCTTTTTTTCCTTTGATATCACCACTTTGTTTTAAATGCGTTTTAGCCGCTGGATTGACTGCAACACTAAAGGGATTAACAAAATAGAAACCCGGTTCGCTGATAGTGCCCGTGTATTTTCCAAATAAAGTTAAGACTAGGGCTTCCTGGGGTTTAACAACTTTAAGTCCCGGCCAAAGCAGCCAGGTGGTGCAGAGCAGAAAAATGCAGATCAAGGTCAAGATTACTGATCCGTCATTGATGATGTTGACAATCAAACCAATAATAGCAAACAGATAGATTAGTAGCGAGCCAATTAAGATTAACATTCCGATTTTTCGATTGTTCAAAAATTTTTCTTCCACGTTTTATTCCTTCTTTCTTTATGATATCTAAATGATATCATAATAATTCAAATAATGCAATGCAATAAAATGTATTTTTGTGTTTAAGGTTTTATGACGATAAAAAGTAGCATGACTAATGAGTTGAAAAGCGATTTTCATTGCAATATTTTGCAAAAGCGTGTTTGACAATAAAGATAAAATTTAAAGTAAGATTGATTTTAATTGTTGGGTTAGGGTAGAATTTTAATAAGTCAATTTTTTAGAAAGGAATGTGTAATATGAACGATCATAATAATCATAAAAAAGTCAAAGATGATGACAATCTACAAAGCAAGAAAGGGGAAAGGCATCAGTCAATGGCGCATATGGATCATGAAAATCATGAGAAAATGGCAAGTCATCATGGGGATTTTAAAATGGACAAGGACCTATATGACAACGAAAAAGATAGTCATGTCCCACACAAGACTATGAATGGACACGATCATCACATTGAAACAGTGAACCATGATCATGACAATCAAACATCTGAGCACACCCATCATAAGGCGATGCAAGGTCATGAAGGGCATTTTCATGATATCGATAAGCAGGCGCATGCCCATAATGAGGCAATGGAAGGACCCAATCAGCATAATGAGATGCCAGATCATCCCCATCATATGGCGATGGAAAATCACGACCATCATAGTCAGCCAGGTGCACATGACCATCATGATCACTCAGATCATCATCAAATGATGGCGATGGATTTTAAAAAACGATTTTATGTTTCTTTTATCATCATGATTCCGGTATTGTTGCTTTCGCCAATGATTCAGAGTTTTGTGGGGGTCGACTGGCGTTTTACCGGTGATCAATATATGGTTGCTGTCTTGGCTACTTTTTTATATTTTTATGGCGGCAAGCCTTTTCTGACAGGTTCAATTGATGAAATCAGACAAAAGTCGCCGGCCATGATGACCCTGGTGGCCATGTCGATTACGGTATCCTACATTTACAGTGTGCTGACGGTTTTTGTGATTGAAGGTAATGATTTTTTCTGGGAGCTGGCAACGTTGATTGTGATTATGTTGTTAGGGCACTGGATCGAAATGAAGTCGGTCATTGGAGCTTCTAAAGCCCTGGATGAACTGGCAAAACTGATGCCGGAAACTGCTCATTTGATTATTGAAAATGAAGAAGTGGCAGAAATGATGGTTTCTCAACTTCAAAAAGGAGATCGCGTTCTGATTAAACCGGGTGAGAAAATACCAGTTGACGGTAAAGTCTATGAAGGTCTGTCCTTTGTTAATGAATCCATGCTCACCGGTGAATCCCTGCCTGTTGAGAAAAAGGCTGAGGATGAAGTGATCGGCGGGGCCATCAATACCGATGGTGTGCTAAAGATTGTAGTACAAAAGACGGGAGACCAGATGTTTCTGTCGCAGATGATTGAACTGGTCAAGGACGCTCAGAAAAACAAATCGAAAACTGAACGGCTAGCTGATCAGGCGGCAAAATGGCTTTTTTATATTGCCACTGTTAGCGGTATAGTAACCTTCACGGTATGGATGCTGGCAAGCGGCGATCTGAATTTTTCGATTACCCGGGCTGTGACTGTGATCGTTATCTCCTGTCCTCATGCTTTGGGTTTGGCCATCCCACTGGTCACAGCGGTTACGACTTCGATTGCGGCCCAGCATGGTCTGCTGATTAGAAATCGGGCGGCCTTTGAAAATGCCCGTAACTTGACTTCGGTGGTTTTTGATAAGACCGGGACTTTAACAGAAGGTGCTTTTGAAGTAACCGATCTAATCAGTGAACAGGTATCAGAAGACGAACTATTGGCAATGGCAGCTGCTCTTGAAATAAATTCCGAACATCCGATTGCTCAGGGGATTGTTAATGAAGCCAAAAACAGAAATCTGACACTTGAACCGGCGCTGAATTATCAGAATATCACTGGCCAGGGTTTAAAAGCCGAGGTCGGACAAAAAGAAGTAAAAATTGTCAGTCCCGGATTTCTCGAAAAAATCAGAATTCCCTTTGATCAGAAAAAATTTCAGTCTCTGGCCGCTCAGGGGAAAACCATTGTTTTTGTGCTGATGGAAAATGATCTGGCGGGGATGATTGCCTTATCTGATAAAATGAAGAGTGAAGCGGAGACGGCTATTCATGGTTTGAAATCGATGGGAATTGAAACGGTCCTTTTAACTGGGGATAATCAGATCGTGGCCAGTCAAGTTGGCCAGGCTTTAAAGATTGATCAGGTAATTGCAGAAGTGTTGCCGGAAGAGAAAGTTAATCAAATCAGTGATCTCATGATCCAGGGTAAAAAAGTCGCCATGACTGGTGATGGCGTCAATGATGCACCGGCCTTGGCTAAAGCGGATCTGGGAATTGCGATTGGTGCAGGAACTGATGTAGCGATCGAAGCCGCTGATGTGATTCTGGTAAAAAGCAATCCCAATGATGTAGTTTCGCTGATTGGATTATCGAAAAAGACCTATCAGAAAATGATCCAAAATTTGGTCTGGGCAACTGCCTATAACCTGATTACGCTACCCCTGGCCGCCGGAATTCTTTACAATCAGGGGATTCTGGTCAGTCCGGCGCTGGGCGCCTTGTTGATGTCTCTAAGTACGGTGATTGTTGCCATCAATGCCAGACTGATAAAATTTGAGTAACTGTATCCAGAAGAATACAGTCCAGACAACTGATGAATTTTGTTTTTCAATCATATTTGTGCCATATTTGGGGTCTATAGTATAGATGTAAACCAAACAGGGAAGGATGAATATGATGAAAAAAGTATTAATGATTTTAGCGGTTTTATTATTGGTTTCGGTTCCGGCGGGGGCTTTTGCTGCAAGCACGGATTTAGCGGTGGGTGAAAATTTTCGTGCATTTTGTGGATTGGGCATTGATACCAGTAACTTGACTGAACAGCAGCAGGCTGATATTAATGATTCCTTTAATCAGATGATTGAACTGCGAAAGGCTACTATCAGCACATATGTGGCGGATGGTTTAATGACTCAGGAACAGGCTGATTCAGCACTGGCTAGATTGGATGAAATGATTGCACATCATGATGAAGATGGTTATTCTTATGGAATGATGGGCGGTTTCGGACGTGGTAGCATGATGGGCGGCGGTGCCGGCTGTTACAATAATGATGAAGATTAATTAAGAGGAGGTTGTTACGATGGGTTTGATCGGGTTAGTGATTGTTGGTGTAATTCTTTATTTCGTATTCAGAAATAAAGGCAGTTTGTATAAAGATGAGCAGAAACCTGATGAATCACTTGAGTTACTCAAGCAGAGGTATATTAATGGTGAGATCGACGAAGAACAATATAAAAAAATGTTTGAGGTTTTAAGACACTGATGTAAAATATGATTAATTTTTAAAAATCCCTTACTTGCGGTTTATTGATGCGGGTGAGGGATATGCCTTTATTTGGCTGTAAGTGGGGTGGTTAAGTGAAATATCAGATATTAGTTGTTGAAGACCATGAAGAAATTCGCGGTATTGTCGATAAATACCTCCAAAATGAAGGTTATGAAGTCTTGATTGCCAAAGATGGGTTTGAGGCGTTGAGTCTTTTTAACAGCCACACTTTCCATCTCGTGCTGTTGGATGTGATGATGCCGGGGATTGATGGTTTTGAAGTGTTGACAGAAATCCGGAAAGTTTCAGAAATACCCGTTATTATGCTGACGGCCAAACAGGAGGAAGTTGACCGCGTCAAGGGCTTTAAAAATGGCGCTGACGATTATGTAGTTAAGCCTTTTAGTGCTAGGGAATTGATGCTTCGGATCAAACGCCTATTAAAGCGGGTCTATCATGAGACTGATGAGATTGTTTTAAACTGTCAGGATTTAAGCCTGCATACCGGTAGTCAGAAACTCTACCGTGGGGAGGAAGAAATTGATATCACGGCGGCTGAGTACAACCTGCTGCAGGTACTGTTTAACAATCAGGGGCAGGTTTTATCCAGGGATCAGTTGATTGAACTGGCTTATGGCTCTGACTATGAGGGCTATGATCGGAATATCGACAGTTATATTAAACGGATTCGTCAGAAAATCGAAATAAACTCAAAAGATCCACAAATTCTTAAGACAAAATACGGTGCCGGTTATATTTTTGGTGGTGCAAAATGATGAGTATCAGAAGACAATGGATGACAGTACTAATTTTGGCCGTTGTTTTATCAGTAGCGATCAATTCGCTTGTATTTGGTATTTTGATTAATCGGACCTTTATTGATTACTCGACTGATAGCTATGGTGAGCATGTTTCCCAGCTGGAAGAATTATCAAAAAAAGTACTGTTGGAAAATACCTATTCCCAGCAGCAGATTAATATGCAGCTAGAGTCTCATTTAAGTGACCCAATTAAGGAAATTAAAATTTATGATGCCAATGGTAATTTGCTGGGCGAGGTTGGTAATGAAACCATGCCCATGATGAGTGGCATGATGGGGCGCCTTGTTCAGACACAGGCGGAGGAAGTCGATACACATGAGATAATGGCTGATGGTCTTGTAGTTGGACAACTTATTATTACCCGTTACAGCTCAATCAGTAATTCTTTGGAGGCAAAAAAATTCATGCTGTCTTTAGCCGGTAGTGGGCTGATTTCGTTTGGAATTGTCTTTACCCTGATTCTACTTGTTGGCATCTATATTAGTCGACGAATGAGTAAGGATTTAAGGCTGACCGCGCAACAGGCTATTGATATTGATCTGGGGAATTCAGTTGAAATACCAAAATCAAGGATCAAAGAAATACGTACGATACAAAGCAGTCTGGATACATTAAATGCCCGGCTTAAAATGAAGCAGACCAGCCGTAAAAAACTGATTGATGAGCTGATTCATCAGACCCGAACCCCGCTTACCATTCTAAAAACACACTTGGAAGGATTTCAGGATGGTATTATCGAGTTGAATTCGGATGAAATAAAGATTTGTGAAACCCAAATTGAGCATATCACTTCAATTATTGGTAATATGAGCAATATGATTGACGCGCAGAAAGAAGTGGATTCGGTCAATTTTGAATCAGTTGATATTGGTCAGCTGATTAAGCAGATTGTTAGCGGATTAAAAATGCAGTTTGAAAAGAAGAAAATTGAATTAAAACTTTTAAATCACCAAAAAAATTTTGTTGAAACGGATCGGTACAAAGTGAGTCAGGCCATTTATAATCTCTTAACAAATGCTTATAAGTTTACCGAAGCTGGCGGATCAGTTACAGTTAATTATTTTACAGAGGACAGCTTCCTGTATATTGTTGTTGAGGACAACGGAAAAGGTATTTCGAAGGAAGAACAAATAAAGATCTTTGATGTTTATTTCCGGGGTACAAACGCCGGTGATACAGCAGGTGATGGAATCGGTCTGTATGTGGTTAAAGAAAATCTGGAAAAAATCGGCGGTGCGATTGAAGTAGCTTCTGAACTGGGAAGGGGAAGTAAATTTATAATTAGATTGCCATTAGAAATAGTACACTTAAATAGAAAATGAATTAACTGTTAACATTGTGAAAACCTACTGAATGATGAAAAATTGAATCATTCAGTAGGTTTTATTTCTGGAAAAATCGCAATAATAAGTTTGAAAATTACTCTTTAATTTTTATAATTCGTACAATAAAAATGACTTCATTTGAGATAATATTTGCATGGCTGTCATTTTTTGTTTTTCCGATCCAGACATATTTACAGCGAATGTACAATTGTTTTTATATGTACTAATGGAAACCTGAAAAGAGGGTGCTTTTCGCTAAGTGATTTGCGTTTTTTTGTATCAATATTGAATTAATTCTTCAATTTAAACGCCTCAATCATTTCTTTAAGCAGCTCTGCTTGACCGGTTAATTCTTCGCTGGATGCCGCACTTTCCTGAGCGGTTGCGGAATTGGTTTGAACGACCTGAGATACCTGTTCAATGCCCAAATTAATTTGCGCAATTTTAGTAGCCTGATCATTGGATGCATGCGTGATACTTTCGACAAGTACGGAAACTTTTTCTATTTCGGCAAGTATTTCTTTCAGGCTTGCAGATGTTTCAGCAGCAATTTCTGTTCCGATTTCCACTTTGCTGATGGAGCCTTCAATCAGTTCTGTTGTTTCTCTGGCTGCATCGGCGCTTCTGGCGGCCAAAGTTCGAACTTCCTCTGCGACAACCGCAAAACCTCGACCATGTTGGCCGGCTCGGGCAGCTTCCACTGCTGCGTTGAGTGCCAGAATATTGGTCTGGAAAGCGATATCGTCAATAACTTTTATAATTTTTGAAATATCCTGTGAGGATTCATTGATATCGACCATTGCCGTCATCATTTTTTCCATTTGTTGATTACCAAGTTCTGCATTATGACGAACATCAATGGCACGTTTGTTAGCCTCGTCAGCATTATTTGCATTTCGTTTTGTTTCAGATGATACTTCTTCAATAGAGGAAGAAAGTTCTTCAATTGCACTGGCCTGCTCTGTTGTTCCCTGAGATAATGCCTGTCCGCCATCAGAAATCTGTTTAGCACCCATTTCAACCTGTTCAGCTGCTATATTGATATCTCTCATAGTAAGACTGAGTTTTTGTGTAATATGATTAAGGGCATCTTTAATGGCTTTGAAATTACCCAAATATTCGTTGGTAATTTCCTGATCAAGCAATCCTTTTCCAATTGCTTCCAGAGATTCTGTAATTTCATCCACATATTGTTTTAAAAAAGCAATTGTCTGATTCATATTATCTCGGATTACGGCATAATCTCCTTGGTAATTACCGGTCATGGAAGCATTCAAGTTACCTTTAGATAATTCTTTTAAAGTAACTGATGTAGCATTTAAAGGTTCTAGGAGTGCATCCAGGGTTCGGTTAAAGCCTGAAACCACTTTGGCATATTGGCCCGGGAATTGATCAACATCGCCACGATTCAGCGTATTGCCTTCTACAGCAAATTGGGCCATTTTATCGGCTTCATTAATTAAGAGGTTGATTTTTTCCATCATACCAATCAGACTTGGAACCATTTGGTCATTTTCACTTTGTTTTCCTGTTTGCAGCAGTTTATCTAAATCATGAAGATTACCAACTGCAATATGATTGATAATTTCAATGACATCATTAAGTCGCTGACTGAGGCCGTTAATCGAAATGGCTAGCTCTGAGTAAATTCCTAAATACTGACCTTCCATTTTGGGGGTAAAATCATGATGGCTCATCAAATCAAGAATACGATTTCCTTCTACCAGAGCCCCCAAACCATCAATACAGGCATTGATGCTATTTTTAAGCTCATCAAAGTCACCTTTATAGTTGGTGGTGATTTTTGCTGGTATATCGCCATTCCCGATCCGTTTAACATAAGTAGCCGCCTGGCTGATCGGTTCAACAACCGCATCCAAGGTTGCATTGATTCCTTCCACTACATCTCTGAAGCCGCCTTTGAACAAAGCCACATTTCCTCTGGTATGAAGCTGGCCGTTAACACCGGCTTTTGAAAGTCTAGTTGCTTCTTCAATCAATCCGCTGATGGATTGTATTGTTTGTTTTAATGCCGGTGTAATCTCGTCCAGTTCATCTTTTTCACTAATCGTTGCAGATAGATCCCCATCAGCAATTTTTTTCATGGTGCCAATTACAACGTGTTGAAGATCGTCTGCGAATTGGTTCATAGCTAAGGCCATTTGGCCAATTTCATCATCTGATTCAATGTCCAGACGCAAATCTAAATGTCCCATACTCATTTCTTTAATCATATGGTTGGTACGGGCAATCGGCTTGGTAATGGATGTTGAAACACGATACAATATAAAAACTAAAGAAAAAAAGACAATGAGGCCGACAATAGATACCATCATGATGTTTTTTAAAATAGCATTCTGTATGGAAGACATAGAGTAACTGATATTTAGAGCGCCTTTCAATTCGTCGTTTATGACCACTGGATACAACACATCATAGACGTTATTTTTTTCTACGGCGCTTGTTTTTCCATCAACGGCGACATCGCGTGCTGTTTGATCATCCTCACAATTAAGCCCGATATCGTCAGGGTTACTGGAAGCAACAGTTATTAAGTCGGGGGTGATAAAGCTGGCATAGACAATGTTATCATTAGCGGAAAGTTCATCAATCAGGGCCTGATAACCAAAACGATCTGTCAGTTCAGTTAGCCGATCTGCTGAAACGCCAGCCTGAACAAATTCACCGGTTTCGGTTTTCATATAGCCAAATTTAAAGGTCTCATCAGTTTCAGTGCTTTTTCGAATATCTTCCATGAATTCGTTCAATCCGCTAACCATAAAACTGTTGATGGGATCACCTTCTGAGGCCTTCCAGCCAATATATTCGCCCTTGACTGAATTCAGAATTTCGCCCTCGCTATTAAACCAGTAGATCTGATTGATCCCGGACTGCTCAGCGAGGGTTGTCAGATACGGATCACTAATGATGGTACGATTACCAATGACAATATTGCAGACACTGCGAATTTGATCTTCAATCATTTCATTCATAGTATCAAGTGCTTCCGTATTATCTTCTAATCGGGCAACGAGCTGTTGAGATGTAGAATAGCCGCTCTCTCTCATATCCGCAAGTAGGCTTTCTCTTGTCAGATAGGCAGATATTGAGCCAATTACAAAAACTCCAACAAGCACCGAAAATAATGGGACAATCAAAAGTTTTCTTTTGATTGTATTTATTTTTCTCTCTTTCATAAACTGCTCCTATTCAAATAAATATTTATTACCGATCGTCTGTAAAGAATAATAGATATGTATATAGCTTGGTTTTGCATTTTTCAAAAAGTGCAGCATTATAGACAGATGGATTGATAGTCTGACAGTCACAAAAAGAAATCAAACCTTCAAATTAAGAAAATAATCCTAGGGTTAGATAATTAAGTGAATGCATATAAAAGGTGTCTGAATATGATCAACATTGTTCAATGTGTTCATATGATCAGACACCTATATAAAACAGCTACCTATCTGTTAAAAGCTTCATTCTGAGGAAATCTTTTTTCGTCTTAATGTCAGGGATTATATCCAAACAGAAAAATATTTCCAGCACTTTTTCTTTGTTTTAACAGTAGCACTTAGTTTCATAGATCCTGACCTTTTTTCATTAAATTTATTGTTAATTCTCCATTATTAAATAAATTTCGACTAGAAAGATTAGGGCTAAATACTACTGTTGTTTTAGGCCGATTTCGCCCCGGCGGTAGGCTTTGCTGTAATTTCGGCAATGTCTGTCTTTTCCCAAAAGGGCATAGGCAGCAAAAATTGTTCCCATCATGTCACGATTCAAAGGATCCATCACAGCCGAGTCCATTCCGGCCTGGATGGCAAAAGCCATTGCCGTTTTATTGAGTAGCGCTCTAACCGGCAGGCCGAAAGAAATATTGCTGATCGCTCCAGTCACATGGGTGGTCGGATAAAGATCTTTAATTGCCTTAATTTCCGCGGCGAAATTAAGCATTGAATTATTTTCTGTTGATAATGCCATAACACAGGGATCAATATGAATACGGTCAGGCGTAACGCCGAATTTTTCAGCCTTTTCCACCATCGTTCTGGTGATTTCCAGTTTTGTAGCCAGCTGATTGGGAATCCCCCGATCATCACATGTCAAACCGATGATTTCCCAACTATTGCCCTGCATCAAAGGCAAAAGCACTTGGCATTTATCGCCTTCTTCGGATATTGAATTGATCATTCCTGGTTTGTTTGCATATTCGATAACGGCTTCAATCACCCGGGGATTAGGGCTATCAATACATAATGGGGTATCTGTTGCCTCCTGAACCACTTGAATCAGCCATTTCAGCGTTTCAATTTCAAGGTCTGGAGCGGTACTGGCACAGACATCAATGAAATGGGCACCTGCTTCAGTCTGTTTAACTGCCCGGTCAGCAATAAAGGCTGCATCCCGTTTTTCAATGGCTTCTTTGACGACCGGGATGGTGCCATTAATTTTTTCTCCAATAATAATCATAATATTCTCCTAAATTAAGCTCTGACAGATTTTTACACCTTCAGCGGCATTATTAGTAAAAGCGTCAGCACCAACTAATTCGCAGGCTTGTTGTGTTACCGGGTTACCGCCAATGATTATTTTGGAATCAATGCCGGATTCTTTTAAAGCAGTGATGGTATCTTTCATCGAATCGATGGCCAATGTTAAAACACCGCTCATACCAATAATCTGAGGTTTGATTTCTTTGGCTTTATCGACAAAGTCATTTACTTCAACATCGATACCTAGATCAACGACATCAAAGCCTGCTGCTTCAGACATGCTTTTGAAAATATTTTTTCCGATATCATGTAAATCGCCGTGAACAGTCCCCAGAAGGATGGTGCCAAGATCATTTGATGCATCGCTACCTAAGAAGGGTTTTAAAATATTAATCGCTTCGGTCAACAGTTCGCCGGCAAAAATCAGATCGCCGACAAAGAATTCGCCAGCTTCAAATTGTTCGCCAACAATTGCCATACCGGACTGACAAGCAGCTACGGCTTCCAGAGCCTCTTCTTCGGTAAGGTTTGAAGCAGCAAACTCTTGCAGTAGATCAGTTACTTGTTCATCTTCCAGTTCTCCCAGCAGTTCTGTTAATTGTTTTAAGTCCAACATAGCTTTCTCCTTTTTGATAAATAATTTTGATTTTAATTCAGATAAGTTTGAACGACTTCGATCAATTCCTGTTTGCCTGGAATCAAAGAAGACCATTGTACATTACCGTTTATATATGTTGAAGGCAGGTGAGAAACACCCATTTTTTTTGTTCGGGCAATGTCCTCCCGATTGGTATATTTATATTCCACAATGTCAATCTGATCGCCAAAGACCTCTTTTGCTACCATAATCCCTTTAACCATATAGGTACAAGCGGCGCAGGTTGCTGAATCCAGCGTAAAGATTTCAATCAGTGGTTTCGATAGATGCTTATAATCTGGCAGTTCAACAGGGATATCATCGTCGACAGCTTCATAGTTTTCAATCATTTTTCGGACAGATTCGGTTTGTTTAAGTGCCTGAACGACCGCGATGGTATTGTCAATCGGAACATTATAAGGCATATCGCAGCCGGGGCTGACAATCAGATTGTAATGGTCGATGGAATCAATCAAATCAACGACAAATTTCATATTATCCTGCTGATTGCCAAAAAGCAGAGTGGTGGTTAGGGGAATGTTTCCGCCAAGGGTAATATTATACTGATCAGTCACTTGCTTGGCATCTTTCAAATTAACGTTTTCATCGATTGAAATACTGTCAGGGCCTGTTAGACACATGATTTCCATCTGTAGGGTAGCATCGCCGCAGACAAAAAAGCTGCTGTAAGTCTCCTGATTTCTGATATAATCAAAAGCGGCCTTATATGCATCATAAAATAGTGATTCGATGGATTTAGGGGATAACTGACTGATGATCGGATCAACCAGAGCAATGATATCCATTCCAGCATCGATGTAATACTGTGAGACGGCCTGACAGACTTCTGAACAGAATTCAACCAGTGCTTTTGCATAATCTGGCGACATAATAATATCCATAAAAAACTGACTACCTCTTAAATGTGACGCCAGGGTGACAGGGCCGCAGATCAGACCATATAAAGCAGTCTGTTCGCCAATTTCGGATTTTATCCGTCGCATGACATCCAAGACCATGGGAAGACGGCCATCTGAAGACTTAGGAATCTTACATCGACAGGGTAGATTATTATCTTGGGCGTATGGATGACTCATGACCGATGGTGGATTGTCTTCGGCCCAGAGAAGTTCACAACCAAGAATTTCAGCTTCAATTTGCAGGTCAAACATGACCGGCATCCCATCAGGGGTATAGAGTCTAAAAACTTCGAGCAGAGATTCATAAAGTTTTTGACCGTCGGTTAAAACTTCTTTAGCGGTGTAGCCTTTTAGAAATCCGGCGTGAACGCCACTGAAAGGGACCCAGGGGATTTCATTAACATTTTGATGTGCGAGTGTTTTGAGGATAAGATCTTTACCCATTTAGTTACCTCATTTACTTTTAGAATTTTATTCATTTGTTGATGGATGCCTTGCTGATAGACTGATGGTGATTGATGAAAGAAGCATTAAGACAGCACCGATCAGAGTTAGAAAAGTAAAGCTTTCATGAAAGATTACAATACCGAAGACCAGCGTTACTACGGCCTCCAGAGCTATAATTAGGGAGGTGTCAGCCGATCCGATTGATTGAATGGCATAGTTTACCATCAACAGGACAAAAACAGTGATGACTCCCAGTAAAAACAGTAGTACGAAATTTTCGACGGATGGGAGACTAATTGGATTAAAAAGGTTCTGAATTCCGAAGAAAAGAGAACTGAAACAGCCCAGATAAAAGACAATCACTTGGCTACTTAGCAGCCGTAACTGGCTTTTTTGCAGCGCCGTCAGATAGGTGGCATAGGCTAAACCGGATCCTAAAGCCAGGAAAAACCCAGGTGTTTTTAGATCTACCTTAAAACCGATTAGAAACAGGATACCGGTCACCGATAGTGAAAGCGCCAGGCATTTTCGAGAATCCAATTTTTCTTTGAAAAGAAGGGTCATAATGATGATGACAAAAACAGGATAGGAAAAATAGAGCATGGTTGCCTGACCAACTGGGATATAAAAAAAGATTGGGCCAGTAAAAAGGTGGCTCCGCCATATCCAACGATTGAATAAATCAGTAGACTGAAAAATTGGTTTTTATTGATTTTTAGGCTATCTTGGCTTGATGCAATGACAATTCCCAGTATAAAAGCGACAAACAGGTATCGGTAGAAAAGAATCGTCACAGTTGGAAGTCCATCCAACAGAAGATACTTTGTCAGAATCGGGATTAGACCGGCCGTAAAGGCTGCTGATAGAGCAGCTAGGCTTCCGGCCGGATTTTTTCTTTTTAGTAATTTATTTTTCAACGGCAGATACGGCTGCAAGTTGTTTGGCTAAATCAACGGCGGCTGAAGCATCAGCTGCGTAAGACGCCCCCAGTTTTTCGGAGTATATTGGCGATAATGGAGCACCACCGACTAGAAACTCAACATTTAATCCTTCTTCTTGACAACGGTCAATGATTTCAGACATATAAGTCATGGTAGTGGTCAGCATAGCAGACATTCCGATAATATCAGCCTGATGAGTCTTAGCAGCATTCACAAAATCTTCCACCGACGCATCAACGCCAACATCAATAACTTTGAAACCAGCACTTTCCAGCATCATAACAACCAGATTTTTGCCGATATCATGAAGATCACCTTTGACGGTACCAATAACGATGGTTCCGTGGCTGGGAACATCTTCGTCTAGAATCAGCGGTTTAACAATATCCATCCCGGCATTCATAGCCCGTGCCGCCATTAAAACTTCCGGAACAAACATTGAGCCTTCTTTAAAGCGTTCGCCGACTATATTCATCCCGCTTAATAAACCATCGTTAATTATGGCAATCGGATCGGTTTTGTTTTCGAGCAGCAGATTGATTGATTCAGTCAGGCTTACATCATTGCCGTCAATTACGTATTGTCCTAATTCTCTAATTTCCATTAAACTCCTCCTATTCAATTTCAGCCAAACGTTTTTCAAGCATTTTTGCTTCTTCTTCGGCGATTACATAGGTATGTTTGGCATCATTCGGGAAGTTGCCATTTCGGACTTCTTCGCAGTAGGTTGAAAAACCTTTTAAAAGTTCCGCACCGACATTGGCATATTTTTCGACAAATTTTGGTGTGAAATCGTCATAGTAGCCAACCATGTCGGCGTAAATGATTAACTGTCCGTCCGTAAAAGAACCGGCACCAATCCCCAGAACAGGTATGGACAAACGTTCGGTAATGATTTTTCCAACAATTGCCGGTACACCTTCAATCAGGATAAAGGCAGCACCAGCTGCTTCGATAGCCAATGCCTGTCGTAAGAGCTCCATGGCAGCATCGGCGCTTTTACCCTGGGCTTTGTAGCCGCCCATCTGAGCGGCAAATTGAGGCGTTAAACCGATATGGCCCATAACCAGAATACCGACATCAGAAATTGCTTTAATGCGCTGGCAGACTGAATCAGTACCACCTTCCAGTTTAATGGCATCAACCAACGACTCCTTGACAAAACGACCGGCATTGTAAACTGCTTCCTCATTTGAAACCTGGTAAGACATAAAGGGCATATCACCGACGATAAAGGTGTTGGGAGCGCCTCTTCTGACCGCACAACAGTGACTGATCATATCTTCCATGGTAACAGGATAAGTCGTTTCATGACCCAGTGTTACCATACCCAGTGAATCCCCGACTAAAATCATATCCACGCCAGCACGCTCTTCATATTTGGCTGTCAAATAATCATAACCGGTAATATAAACGATTTTATCCTTTTTCTGAACCATGTTTCGAAAATCAATAATACTTTTTTTCATCATCTTCTCCTTATTTTTCGCCTGTTCTCAGGTAATGATTGAGTTCATCTTTCGACAAGTTGTCAATACCAAGTGATTCTAAGGTATAACCATTGGCTGTAAGATCCCGTCCAAGGATGGCGCAAGCCAGGCTGATCATTGAATCAACAACTGGTGTATTAACACCATAGATATCGCCTAACTGCTGATAGACATAGCAGCCGACAGGAATATCTTCTGTAATATAGCGATTTTCCATGGTGAAAGGGCCGGTGCCGTATTGAATTGGATCCTGTTGTTCAAAAGGGATCAGATAATCAGTGCCCATATATTCCTGACCGAGAACATTTTCTCGGGAGAAGAAATGATCTTTTTCGTAGGGTTGAATACCAACACCAATTTTTTGTGCCAGTTCACATTCTTCCTGGTAGAATGTATATTGAACCTGTGAGATTGAATGGCAGTAGGCATGTGAATAAATAGAAAATTTGAATTTGTCTTCACCAAAAATGGTACCAAAATTTTCCATTGTCGAAACCCCAAGAATAGCACCAGGGCAATGAAGAACCGGATTGACATTGGAAAAACCTGTATCCAGTACTGTATCTCCGGCAACAGCGCCGTCGCCAAAGGTCACAGCGTCCATTGAAGGCAGGTATTTTGAACTTTCAATAAAATCGCCAGTATCTGAGGCTGGCATAGCAGCACCTCTTAAAGTAATAGCTCGATAATAGACGCGAATTTTGTGGGTGATGACACCGCCTGGCATTTCAACACGGCTGCCATAAGTTGAACTGGACCAGCCACCGATAATAACATTTTTAGTGCATCCAGCTTCTTTCATCATTTTTCGAAGAATTAGGGATCCAAAGTTGTCAGGGAAGATATGGATAACTTGTCCATCCTCTAAACAGGGAATCAATTTTTCAAAAAAAGGTCGATGTCCAAAAGTCGGAGTGGCAATGACAATGATACCAGCACCTTCAACTGCTTCAGCTACATTTGTCGTTACTTTATCCATTTGGGCAAATCCTTCTCTTTCAAATCCATAGAGATTTACCTGATCACCGTAGAATTTTATGCCAACTCGCTCAACATTTTTCAATGTTTTTGATGCAAAGGGTTCAAAGTCGCATATTCTAACTTTTGCTCCGCCAAGGGCACAATCTCCAGCAATTGCTTTTCCAACAGCACCTGCACCTAAAACCGCAATCGGTTTTTCTTTTAAATAACTCATATCTGCCATAGTTTTTTCTCCTTTATGTTTACTGCCTAGTAAATGATGCAAGGTTCATGCCAAATATTCAAATAAATAAAAAAAGAATGTAATGGTGTGAAAAAAAGGAAATCAGGCTTTATTTTGATTTGATGGTTTAAAGAATTTGTCTGTAGAGTTATGGAGGTGCAAAAATAATTGGCATGACAAGTGGCATTTAGAAATGGTTTTTCTGCAAAAGCCCTAAAAACCAGAGTAATGCCAGATTAATTTAAGTGACAAAAATATTTGCATGACCAGCATTTCGGCAGGTGAATTTGCAATCTTTCTTTGTGCGGATCTAGACGGGAATACCGGCATCTATAAGGGCTTACAGTTGCGTAAAAAAACAACACACGTTCTGGTGTGTTGTTTTATAGAGGGGGGGTGTTTAAAAATGGGTTATTCGTTTGACTCAGTCGAGTCAGCTGTTTGAGGGGAAAACCATTTTTTGCGTTTTTTTGTATTGGCCAGTGCGGCCTCTGCTTCTTCAGCAGCCGCTTTTGCTTCCGAATCTAAGAACTCGGCGTATTCAACTTCATCTCGTTTATATTTACCTTTAACAAGATAGGTGACAAAACTGAGAATCATAGCCAGCTCGATAAAGAGGATTGGAAAACCGGCGATAGTTTTTACGATTTTTATACCATCAATACCACCACTAATAACAAATACCAGAGAAATTACTCCAATAAATACGCCCCAGAAAACTTTTACTGGCAATGGCGCTTCTTTTACACCTTTAGATTGTTTTAATGACATAGTCGAAATAGTTGAGGTCATTGAATCGGCAAGGGTAATAAAAGAAAGGGAAATCGTGATTAGCATGATAACGCGAATCAAATCAGTAAATGGCAGATATTCAAACAAGTACATCATAAATGATTGTGCGCCGTTTGCAGCCAGGTAACCAGACATATCGATGCCATGAACTAGCTGAAGATCAAGTGCAAATCCGCCAAAAATACCGAACCAGATAATCCCGAATAATGATGGAAGGATTACATTCACAGTAATAAATTCTCGGATTGTTCGTCCATAGGCTAATTTGACCAGGAATAAACCGACAATAGGTCCAAATGACAGCCAGTCAACCATCCAGTACATATCCCACCATTGTGGCCAAAGTTCGGTGTTGGCTGTAGGCTCGGTGAAAAGACTCAGATCAATAAAGTTATTGACAAAGAAACCCAAAGATTGAGTGGTCAGGTTACAGATATATGAGGTTGGCCCATAAATTAGAACAAAGACCATCAGAGCGATGAAAATCCAGGCATTTTTGTCGCTTAACCAGGAGATTCCCTTATCAAGCCCTGTTGCACTGGAAATAGTATATGAGGTGATAATGATTAATGCAATGACTGTCCAGATAATTGGTCCAGGTTCAATGCCGAATACGAAATTTAGTCCACTACCGATTTGAAGGAGACCATAACCTAAGGAACCGGCGACTCCACCACAAATAGCAAACAAAATAATGCCATCGATAATCGTACTTGCTTTAGAATTAATTTCTTTGCCGTCGCGAAGATAGACAAGTCCAGAGCTGGCAGTATAGCTCTTGTTCATATTATAATAGGCATATCCAATAGCAAGTCCTGCTACGGCATAAATCGAGTATGGTGAGAAGGACCAGTGAAGGAATGATTTGGCCATTGCCCAGATAACCGCTTCCAGCGTGCCAGCTTCAACACCGGCTGCGGCAGGTGGTGTGAATGTGTGCATCAGAGGTTCTGTTGCTCCCCAAAAAACGATTCCGGTACCAATCCCGGCGCAAAGCGAGATCGCCCACCAGATCCAGGTTCGGTATTTAGGCTTGGCATCTTTTCCACCAAACTTTATTTTCCCAAAAGGTGAAAAGAAAAGAAAAATCATGGCTCCAACGAAAATTAACACCCCGAGTGAAACCATCCAACCGGCGTTAGCCATCAACAAAATGAAAAAATTTGTCATGATTTCTGTAAATTCATCTGGTACGAAAAATCCAATAATTAGAATAATACCCATTAATACAATGGGAATCAATACCGGGACTATTCGGATTCTTTTTAACATAAGTTCTCTCCTTGTATAATTCAAATTCAAACCGATACATTTATTTACGAAAATATTACGCACTCAATTTAACATCACCCACTAACCCTTTCGTTTAGGGTTATAATCAGCAAGATCTATGCCAAATCGTTAATTAGGTGATATTACGGGAAAATCATCAAAAATGTAGGTCAGGTATAAAAAATAATCGATATGATTAAATCACAAGATGCAAAAATAGACAACAGTAATTCGTTAAAAAAATAGAATTACTAAAATACCGTTGGTTTTTGAGCAAAATCGTTGATGCAAAAAAGAATGGCATGACAAAAAAAATGGCATCAATTATCGTTTTGAGGCTTAAAAAGTGGCAGACTAAAAATTCAGTGTCTAAGTATTAATCATTTGCCAGATGTCGATAGCAATAAAAATCTTCAAAGATACCTAAAAGTCTTATCGATTGATATAATAGATGAGTATTAAATAAATTTTGTTTGCTGTGGTTGTTGAGAAAATCTTTTATATTATATAGAAGCATTTGTTTGAAAAATTGAGATTACTAGAAAATGAAGAAAAATGATAGAGTTGGCATGTAATTTGCGACATAAAAATGCCAAATGGCAAAATTAATTTCTAGGAGGAAAAAATGCAAAGAGATTTAGAGATCAATTACATGGTAACTCGCAAAAATCATACCTGTTATGGTATGGGAATTGGAATAATGGTTTTAGATGATGCTTATCCGGGGTTCCCGGGGGATGTCAGAAATGCCAGTGCCTGGAATTTCCCAATTCAATATGAGATTGCTAAAGGGGTTGATAATTACACATTAGTATGGGAACAGGATAAAACACCTTGTCGGGCTCCAATCGTTCAGGCTGCAAAGAATCTTGAACGGATGGGTTGTCGTGCAATCGCCGCAGAATGTGGATATTTTGCTTACTTTCAACAGGATGTTGCAGCGGCTGTGGATATTCCTGTATTTATGTCTTCCTTATTGCAGGTTCCATTTATCCAACAGTTAATTGGACCAAAAAATGCGGTGGGGATCATCTGTGCACAAAAGAGATTTTTAACAGATACGCATCTTGAAAAAGTTGGAATTGATTTGAATAGCCGATTCTATATTGCGGGAGCACAAGATGAATATGGATGTCCTCAATTCGACACGCTTTGGGATCATGAAAAACGTCCCGAAATTCCGGAAAGTTATTATGACCAATCAGAAGAGGATATGATTCGAATTACCAAAGAATTTATTGCCAAACATCCAGATATCAAGGCGATTATGCTTGAATGTACAGGAATGCAACCCTTTGCCAGAGCGATTCAGCGAGCAGTTGATTTGCCGGTTTTCAGTTGGGGAACCTTGCTTGATTATGCCTATTCCTGTGTGGCACACCGAGATTATTATGGACATATCTAGAAAGGATCAGGACAATTAAGGAGAAAAAATGAAAGCATATGAAAAATATATAAAACAGTCTGATATTCAGGCGATTCATGAAGCATCTCTAAAAATTTTGAAAGAAGTCGGTTTGAAATTTGAGCATCCGGAGATTTTGGAAGTTTTTTCAAAACATGGTGCAAAAGTTGAAGGGAATATTGTATATCTTGAAGAACAATTGATCATGAAAGCAATTGAAACGATTCCTGAAACTTTTAATATTGAAAATTCAAAGGGGAATCATACCCTTGGACATGGTAGTCTGAAGTTGATGCCGGGAGTCGGGAGTATCTATCGCTCGGTTGACGGACATTTAAGAAAAATGACCAACGAAGATACGGTGGAACTCTTTAAAATATCAGATACAAGTGATGTGATTGATTGCAATTATTTTAATATATTTTTGGATGACAAAGAGCTATCAATGGATGAAAAAGTCTTTAGTCCTATTGCGATGATCCTGAAATATTCCAACAAGACAGCTTTTCATTTGCAGGCTAATACATTTCCAATAAAAGGATCGATTCGCGAATCATTTAAACAGGGACTTGAATTAATTGAGAAATTTGAAGGACGATCAGGGGTTTACAATAATATAGTCCACGTTAATTCGCTATCACCTTTGTGTTTTGACCATGATCCCCTTGAAAAGTTCTTAGTAGCTGCCGAAATGAATCAACCGGTATGGTTTTCTCCGTGTGCTATGCCAGTTCTGACTGGCCCACCATCAGTGGCAGGTCTAATTGCGATGACAAATGCTGAAGTGCTGGGTGCAATGGTTCTTTCACAGCTGGTTCGCCCGGGTCTTCCAGTTGTTTATGGACAGACATCGGCATCTACAAATTTGCGGACGGTACAGTTAAGTATCGGTGCGCCAGAAACTGCCTTAATTTCGTATACGACCAGAGGGCTAGCTGATTTTTATAAAGTACCCTGTCGAACGGGTGGTGGATTAAGTGATGCCAAGGATTTTGATATTCAGGCTGGAATTGAATCGGACATGATGATTCGCTCAACACTGGAAGCAGAACCTGATCTGGTATTACACGCTTGTGGAATTATGGGAAGTTTCAACATCATCAGTTTTGAGAAATTTTTAATGGATGAAGAAACGTATAGAATGAATCGGCGATTAATTCGTGGTATCAATACTGACCAGAGTTATTTTTGTCATGATTTGATTGAAAAAATAGGACCACGAGGTAATTTCTTACAAGGCCGGACACCAAAAATGTTTAAAGAAGAATTTTTCATTCCGGAATATTTAAATAAAGAAGATCCAAATCAATGGCAGGAAGCCGGTAGTGTGTCTGTTTATGAAAAAATGAAAAATGAAGTTAAAAAACGATTGGATTCCTATCAGGCACCAGAGATTACAAAAGAACAGGCTAAACTGTTGGATGAATATATACCGGCAGCTTTTCGTCAGAAAATTTAACCGTCGAGGATGAGGAGAAAAAATGAGTAGAATAAAAAGAGCGATCGAGTTTAATGTGCTCAATCAGCAGAAAATTGAAACAATACATGAGAAAAGCCTAGAGCTTTTAGCGAATTTTGGGATGCGAATTTCGGGTCAGGAAACACTCGAATTGTTAAAAAAATACGGTTGTAATGTCGATGGCGAGATGGTAACCTTTCCTCGTGCGGTAATAGAAAAAGCCCTTAACACAATCCCTAAGGAACTTGTTTTATACACCCGAGATGGTAAAGAGAATATGATCATCAATTCTGAAAATAATGTTTATTTTGGAACGCATGCTGATCAGCTGGAAATTCTTGATTACCAAAATAATATGGCTCGCCCTTTCTTAAAAGCAGATATTAAAGATATGTGTAAAATCGGGAGTGCCCTGGAAAACATACAGTTCATTCTGTCAGTTGGCATGTGTGCTGATGTCGATCCGGCTGTCCAATCGCAAGTTACATTTTTGGAAACGCTTAAGAACTTTGACAAGACCATTAATTTTTCGACGAACGATATTGAATCCCTTCAGGAAATTATTGATATGGCAGCGGTAGTAGCAGGTGGTCATGATAAACTGGCGGATAAACCCTTTATTTTTAATTATTGTGAACCGATACCGCCGCTTTGTCATCCGATTGAAAGTACTCAGAAGCTTACCATCAGCGCACGAAACCGGATTCCGGTTGTATATATGCCTTACAGTATGATGGGGGGAACCTCACCGATTACTATTGCCGGTGCGCTAACTCAGAATAACGCGGAAATTTTGGCCGGTATTGTAATTACTCAGGCTGTACAGGAGGGGGCACCACTAATTTATGGTTCAATGCCGACGGTGTTTGATATGCAGACGACAATTGGTTCATATGGAGCACCGGAATTTCATAAATCAGTAGCAGCGGCTTCAGAGATGGCGAATTATTATGGTTTGCCCTTCTATGGAACAGCTGGTTGCAGTGATGCAAAGACTGTTGATCCTCAATCTGTTGCGGAAGTGCAGATGGAACTCTTTTCTTCAATGCTGAGTAAAGCAAATATTGTCCATGATATTGGCGTATTGGATCATTGTAATTCTGTTTCTCCGGCAATGGTTGTTTTGGCAAATGAAATGATCAATCAGCTGGCAGCATATTCTAATGGTGTTGATGTAGACGAAGAAACATTGGCCATGGAGGTTATTAAAAAAGTTGGACATGGGGGACATTATCTTAACGAAATGCATACGCTCAGCAACTTCAGGCGAGTCTGGTATCCTGAAATCTTTAAACGGCGAATGGTCAATCCGGACACATCGGATGTGATGGAAATGGTTCAGCAAAAGATCATTACGATTCTGGATAGTCATGAGGTGGCCAGCCTTGATTCGGGAATCCTTGATCAGCTTAAGGAATACGAGATAAAATATAAATAAGTATTGATAACAATGAATATATTGGATCAGCTGAAAGTACAATGACGGCTTTTAGTTGATCTTTTGTGTTTAAAAAATAATTAGATAAAAGAAGATTTGAATCTCTGATAGATGAAATGTTATAATGAACTATATGCAATTGAATGGAGTTAAAAATTGAAAAGCTATCAAGAATCCATCCTGAAATCGTTTAAAGATAAAACTGTTCCGATTGAAGACATCGAGCAAATTGAAGATGTTTGTATACATGTTGTTGATTGTGATGGCAATATTGTCTGTTATTCAAAAGGCTGTGAGATCATTGAAAACACAAAACGAGAAGAAGTCATCGGAAAAAATATGTCTGAAATCTATAATTATCTTGAAAATGAATCAATGGAATTAAAGGTTTTACAAACTGGTAAAGTTGTAAAGGATGTTCATGTAAAATATACATCACCGACTGGAAAAGTGGCAGACGTGATTAGTAGCACTTACCCGGTTTTCTCCAGAGAGGATTCGAAAAAAGTTGAAGCTGCCATCTGTATTTACCGGGATATATCGGACTATATTCACATGGGCAACACCATCAAAAAACTACAGGCAGATTTAAAATCGCAGCAAGTGAAGAATAATGGAACTCAGTATACTTTTGAAGACATTATTGGCAAAAGTGAATCGATAAAGGAATGTATTCATCATGCAACAATAGCTGCGGAAACGGTTGCGCCAATTTTAATAGCTGGCCCAACAGGCACTGGAAAAGAAGTTTTTGCGCAAAGCATTCATAATGGCAGTTCGCAGATTAAAAAACCTTTTGTTGCGATTAATTGCAGCGCCATACCAGAAAATCTTCTGGAAAGTACGCTTTTCGGGACGGTCAAAGGTTCATTTACTGGTGCGATCGATTCAAAAGGTTTATTGGAAACGGCTGATGGAGGAACCGTTTTTTTAGATGAAATTAATTCGATGCCTCTTGAGCTGCAAGCAAAACTTTTACGGGTTCTGGAAACAGGATTTTACCGAAAAGTTGGTGGAAATAAAGAAATAAAAGCTGATATCCGAGTTTTGAGTGCTTTAAATCAAGATCCGCTTCAAGCAGTTGAAGAAAAGCGACTTCGATTGGATCTTTATTATCGGTTAGCGGTTTTTTCGATTCATTTACCGGCGTTAAAAGATCGAAAAGAAGATATTTTGCCAATGGTTGATTTGTTTCTTGAAAAAGATGGGAAAATGATGGGCAAAAAGCTCTTTGAAGTATCAGATGAGGCGAAAGAGATTTTATTTGCACATGACTGGCCAGGGAATGTACGAGAATTAAAACATGTCATTACTCATGCAATATTTATTTCGCAACAGCATGAGACTGTACTGGTGCCGGATTTATTGCCATCATATCTAAAAAAAGATTATCTCAATCGAAAAATAATTGAAAAATATTCGGATAAAGTGGATCATGACCAGGAATTGAAGGATATTATGGCAAAGATCGAGAGAAGTATTATTTCGGAAGCGCTGGAAGAACTCAACTATAATGTTTCTAAAACAGCAAAAAAGCTGGGAATATCGAGACAAAATCTTCAGCATAAAATGAAAATCTATGAGATGAAAAAGGGTGTTGTTGGTTAAATTACAACTTTTTCGGTATGGCGGAAAATATTAGAACGTCTAAAACTTTTCAAATATAATCTACTCCCGTCGGAACTCAAGTACCGGAATGTCATCCCCAAATTTCATTCTGGCTGCTTCAACCATGCGCATGAGATGGGGACAGTTATAAGACCCCGATTTATTTTTAAGCAGTGGCGATATAAAGACAAGCGCTTCGGCTCCGCCGGAAACCAGGTTTTCAGCGTGCGTTAAGGCTTTAAGTCCGGGGCAACCGCCGCAGGTATCCAGACCGGAAAGGCTGATTTGAGCGGCTGTCACCTTATCAATGCCATTTTTATTAAGAAGTGCCATCAAGCTATCCATAGCTGGAATCATATCGCTTGATTTCATACATCTGATAAATCCTATTTTCATTTGACCTCGTTAAAATATTTATTACTTACTATGTTAATATAAAAACTGTTGTTAATCAATTAGACTCAGAAAAAAACATTAATCAAAACCATATAAAGAAAAGTTCCACCGGCAATCGACAAAAGCATATTTCGCTTAAAGACATGCAGAAAAACCACAAAAGCAACTGCAATCAGTTCCGGAATGCCATGGTTGCCGGTTAAAAGATTGATATCCTTTAGGCAGTAAATGACTAGGAGACCCAGAGCGGCAGAGGGCAGGACTTTTCCCAGTGACTGAATAAAGGCCGGGGTGGCTTTATTGGCTGGAAACAGAATAAAGGGCAAAAAGCGGGTGGTCATGGTGCCTAAAACAACCATAACAATAGTGATAATCTGTTGGGTGGCAGTCATTCTTTTAGACCTTCTTTCTGACGGGATAAGGGAATTAAAACAAGCAGGATAGCAATCATTGCTGGAATGACAAAGCGGCTGGCGCCAAAGATTAACAGCGAGACCAGGGTCAGCCCCATACCGATTAGAGCACTCTGATGATCGTCCTCTTTGAGCCACTGTTCCAGAAAAATAACCACTAGCAGGGCGGTCATGACAAAGTCCAGCCCCTGGGGATAAAAAGGCAGCAGGGAACCGAAGAGGGCACCGATTGTCGCCCCGGCCACCCAGTAAAGATGGTTTAAAAGGGTGACGAAAAAATAAAAGTCGCCAGCGGAGACATCAGGGGGCACAGGTGTGCTGACATTGATGGAAAAGGATTCATCACACATGCCAAAGATCAGATAGGGACTGACCTTTCCGGCTGACTGGTATTTATCAAGCATTGAAAGACCGTAAAAAAGATGACGGGCATTGACCATCAGGGTCAGCAGAAAGGCGCCAATAGGGTTAAAACCTGACAATAACAGGTTGGCGGTGACAAACTCCATTGATCCGGCGAAAATAAAGAGACTCATCAAAATCGGAAAGATCGGCGAAAAGCCCAGAGAAGTCATATAAATACCATAGGCGATGCCCAGAAATAAAAAGCCGGTCAGGATTGGCAGGGTGTATGGAAAAGCAACCTTAAAGGCGCTTTTTTGCTTTAATTCGAACATGCGATTGACCTCCAATCAAAATGATGGTATATTGTACTAAAAGATTACGATACTAGAATTTAATATATTGTACTACTAGTCTTATATATTGTCAAGCGGAGGAAGGCGTGGATATTAATGATATTGTCGGAAAAAATATAAAAAAAATTCGGGAAAGCAAAAAACTGACCTTGGATGCGGCGGCACAGGAGACAGGTGTCTCGCGGTCGATGCTGGCACAGATTGAAAAGGGGATGTTAATCCCACTATTTCGGTTTTATGGAAGATTGCCAACGGTTATAAAACATCTTTTTCATCGTTGTTAAAACCGGAAGTCGAGGCAACCATGTTTATCCCTTGTGATGAAATTAGCCCCTTAATTGAAGATGAAGGGCGATTTATTAATTATCCGGTTTTTTTGTTCGAGGAAAAAAAGCTGTTTGAAACTTATCGAGTGGTGCTGAAAAAAGGCGGTAGTCAGACATCCCTGGCTCACTTGCAGGGAACCGAAGAATATGTAACTTGTTTTGAAGGTTTGATTGAGGTGGTTGTTGATGGAAAGGCTTTTGTTTTAAATCGCGGTGACTCCATCAAATTCAGAGCAGATGTAAAGCATTCCTACCGCAATGTTGGAGAAGAAACTGCTGCGCTTAGTATGGTTATCTATTATGTTGAAAATTAGTTGTATAATTAAGTAGAGCTGAAATGTTATATTAAACAGCATTTTTGTAGATACAGAAAAAACCTCTGGCTCATTATTTGCCAGAGGTTTTTTTTCTTAAAGTGCGATATCACCGCGCTCCCCGGTACGGATGCGGATACATTCGTCGACGGGTTTGATAAAAATTTTACCATCACCCATTTCACCGGTGCGAACCACATCGACAATCAGAGCGCAGATGTCTTCGACCTGGTCGTCGGCAACGACAATTTTTATTTCAATTTTGGACATCATGTTGATCATCACGGTTGTCCCGCGATTATGGGCGATCCAACCATGCTGATTACCACAGCCTAAAACCTGGCGGACGTTCATCCCATTAACATTGGCAGCGTGAAAAGCTTCTTTTAGCGGTTCCAGCTTTTCCGGGCGAATAATTGCTTCAATTTGTTTCATCATGACCTCCCTTTACTGGTCAATTCCTGAGAATGCGGCATAAGCCTGCTCGCTGTGTTCACCGATATCCAGACCAGTATCTTCGGATTCGATGTCGACGCGAATTTCCATAACTTTTTTCAGCACAAACATAATCACGGAAGTCACAACCACAGCATAAACAATGGTGATAACGATCGCCAAAAGCTGGGCGGTGAAGAGTTTCGTGTCACCAAAGAAGAGGCCGTTCCACTGAGCCACTGGATTAATAGCGGTCTGAGCAAAGAGGCCAGTGGCGATGCCGCCCCAGATGCCGCCAATACCATGGCAGCCAAAAGCGTCCAGAGCATCATCGTATCCAAAATGCTGCTTAACTTTGGTCATAAAGAAAAAGCAGATCGGGCTGACCAGGGCACCGATTATGGGAGCTGACCAAAAAGGGACAAAGCCTGCCCCAGGTGTGATGGCAACCAGGCCGATAATGGCACCAGTAACGGCTCCCATCAGGGTAGTTTTTTTGTAGATCAGTGATTCGATTGCCATCCAGGACATCATGGCCGCCGCTGATGAGAGCATAGAATTGACGATCGCCTGAACGGCCAAACCATTAGCAGCCAGTGCGGAACCACCATTAAAGGCAAACCAGCCGACCCATAAAATAGCGCCACCAACTAAAAAGAGGGGGATGTTATGAGGATGGTATGAGCGGATGCCATATCCTTTTCGAGAGCCTAAAAACAGACAGGCGACCAGGCCAGAGACCCCGGAGCTGATATGGATAACGTTTCCACCGGCAAAATCGACAGCGCCGAGGTTCAAAATAAGACCACCTTCACCCCAGACCATGTGTGCCAGCGGAAAATAGACTAGTGTCAGCCAGGCCGCGACAAAAATAAACATGGCTTTAAAGCGCATTCGACCAGATAAAGCACCGACCAGGATGGCAGGCGTGATGATACAGAACATCAGCTGGAAAATCGCAAACAGGGCACCCGGGATACCTTGAGCATAGTCGCCTGCTTCGGTGGCACTGATTCCTTTAAAAAAGACATGGGAAAAATCACCAATAAAACCAAGGCCTCCGGCATCGGGAGCAAAAGCCACAGAAAAGCCGAATAAAAACCAGAGAATTGTGGCCAGTCCGCAACAGAAGACCACTGACATTAACGTGTTTATGACATTTTTCCGGCGCACCATGCCACCGTAGAAAAGGGCAAGGCCGGGAGTCATAAAGAATACAAGCATGGCACAGATCATCATAAAGGCCATATCACCAGAATTGAGCATTGTTACCTCCTGAAATACCGTAATGATATATTTCAGATCACCATAAGTGTGATTGAGTGTCAACCTTTTGGAAACTGACAGTATTCAGCCGCTACTCTTAACCCCATTGTTAAGTTGGTTTTCATTTTACCCGCATAAAAAGACGATAACAGTAACAGCTATCATCAATGACTGATCCTGGGATGGACAGCTTTTAATGATAGCAGTGAGTGTTATCGCCTTTGATAAAGTATTAAAATAACGGAACCGCTTGTTGGCGGTTAAAAACCATTCGCTAAATGTGCAAGGTTGATAGTTTATTTCTAAGAAACAATTATATCAGTATAAGTTAAAAGCGTCAATGAAAATGTGCCGAAATTTGTCAGGGTAAAGCAAATTATTAGTTGCCTGTTCAAGTTCAAGACAAGTCCAATGGATCAGACAATGGCGATTAGTTAACAAAATTAGTTACTGGCTTTGATTGAACAGCTTGAACTTGCATCAAGAGTAATCGTATCAGCCATATATTCTTTACCCCACTCGCACATGGCATCAAGAATGGGATAAAGGCTCTGGCCAAATTCTGTCAGGGTGTATTCTGTTTTGGGTGGGACAACCGGATATACGGTGCGGGTGATCAGACCATCGCGCTCCAGTTCCCGTAACTGTTGTGTCAGCATTTTGGGGGTGGCCTGACCGACGATTTTTTGCAGTTCATTAAAGCGCAGCACTTTACCTACCAGATTCCAGAGTATTTTCGTTTTATATTTGCCACCAATCAGACTAATGGTGGCATCAATGGGGCAGCAGAAATGTTTTTTTGTATCCATAGGATTCTCCTTAATTAAAGTTCATTAGGCATATGTAGGTTAATTTCCGAAAAAATGATACTTACTATCATTTAGGGTAGTAAGTGATAAAAAAGTGCATTCTTGTATTTGGGAAAATTACTGATAGAATGATATCATAAGATTTAAAAAAATTCAACCGATAACGAAGGAGTGCAATATGAGTGAATTTAAAAATATCAGCCCGGATCAATTCGATTTCAGTCCATTTCGGCTGATCGGCAAGGAATGGATGCTGATTACAGCTGAAAGCCAAGGTAAGGTCAACAGCATGACCGCTTCCTGGGGCGGTCTGGGGGTAATGTGGGGCAAAAACGTAGCCTTTGTGGTAATCAGAAAGAGCCGTTTTACAAAAGAACTGGTAGATGATTCAGAGTCCTTTTCTCTGGCTTTTTTCGACCATGAAAAATATCAGAAGATGCTAGGCTATATGGGCAGTATGTCCGGTCGTGATGAAGATAAAATTAAAAAATCTGGTTTAGCGGTAGAACATCAAAATGGTGTCCCATATTTTGCTGAGGCTAGGACAGTATTGCTGTGTAAAAAACTCTGCCGACAATATATTGCCCCGGAAAGTTTTATTGATAAAGGAATCAACGAACAGTTTTATAGCAACTCAGATTATCATGATCTGTATATTGTTGAAATAGAAGAAATTCTACAGGCGTAATAAATGAAACCATCAACACATGCTAAAAAATGAGTTAAATACTCAAAAATTTGGAGGGAAAAAATGAAAGCAATTTTTAATCGAACCAGTGTCAGAAAGTACATGAACAAAGAAGTGGAAGCAGAAAAAATCGAACTGATTTTAAAAGCGGCAATGGCGGCACCATCAGCCGGCAACCAGCAACCCTGGGAATTTTACGTGGTTAAGGACAAAGAAACTTTACAAGCCCTGGCAGATGCCAGCCCTTACGGCGGCTGCATTGCCGGTGCACCAATGGCCATTGTGCCAGCTTACCGAATTGAACTTATGATGCCAGAGTTTGCCCATATTGATATGAGCGCGGCTACCCAGAATATTCTGCTGGAAGTGGTTGAACAGGGACTGGGCGCAGTTTGGATTGGTATCGCGCCGCTAAAGGATCGCATGGACAAAGTCGCTGAAATTTTATCATTGCCTGACAGTCTGGTGCCCTATGCGGTGATTCCAATTGGTTATCCGGAAGCAGAAGCTAAACCACATGATCGTTATGACGAAAGCCGGGTTCACTACGAAAAATAGATGATTGATTTAGTAAAACGTCTGTAAATCAGGCGTTTTTTTGTTGAAAAATTAAAAATCGGGTATATATCTGACAAAAGGGGGGAGCGTAATGATCAAAGTTAATCACGCCACATTAACCTATCGTTCGGGTAAAGGGGTATTCGATCTGGATTTTAAAATTGGTCAGGGGCAAGTAATGGGATATCTGGGACCCAATGGAGCGGGAAAAACCACCACCATCCGTCAGCTGACCGGTTTTATGAAATCTGATCAGGGCAACTGTACCATTAATGGGAAGGACTGCTTTCACAAGGCGCCGGTCATTAATCAGATGATGGGTTATATCCCTGGGGAAATTACTTTTTTAGAAGGGATGAGGGGCGAGGAATATCTCAAATATATCAGTCAGGTTCGGGGGCTTAAAAATGACCACTTACAGAAAAAATTGATTGATATGTTTGAGTTTTCACCTAAAGGCAGTATTCGCAAGTTTTCCAAGGGGATGAAACAGAAGTTGGGGATTGTTGCAGCCTTTATGCATGATCCTGATGTCCTGCTCCTTGATGAGCCCACCAGTGGACTTGATCCTCTGATGCAAAATCGTTTTATTGACCTGATTCTGGAAGAAAAGAAACGGGGCAAAACCATTCTTTTATCCAGCCATATGTTTGAAGAAGTGGAGCGAACTTGTGACCAGGTGATTATCATAAAAGACGGGCGGATTGTTGCCCAGTCGGATATCAAGAGCTTAAAAAGTGCCCAGCGAAAAGTTTACCGGCTGAAGGTCAAGAATCCTTCGGCGGCGGTACAGAGTCTGCAGGCGCATGGTTTTGAGACTAATCATCTGGAGCGGGTGATTGATGTAACGATTCCGGGGGATCAGATTGGGGATTTTGTCGCTGTTTTACCGCAGCTTGAAGTAACTGATCTGGATGTCAAATCATTAAGTTTAGAAGAAATTTTTCTGCATTTTTACCAAAAGGAGGACGATCATGAAAAAGCCATTGAGTCTGACCCTGTTTAAGCTGACCCTCAAGAAAAACTGGAAACTGTTTATGATTTTTTTTGGTGTTTTGACTATGTATTCGTCAGTGATGATTTCCATGTATGATCCGGATAATATGCAGGCCATTTCGGCAATGACCGAAATGTTTCCACCTCAACTCATGGAAGCGATGAACTTTTCGTCCGGTTTTTCTGATCTCACCGGTTATCTGGCCAGCTGGCTCTATGGTCTGTTAATGATCGGTTTTCCGCTGGTTTACAGTATTATTTTGGGCAATGGGCTGGTGGCAAGGGAAGTGGATTCGGGTTCGATAGTCTGTCTTTTAACCACGCCGGATTCCCGGGTGACCATCATTTTAACCAAAGCCTTTTATGCAGTTTTGTCAATGGTTGTACTGATGGCCAGTATTTGTATTTTAAATATGATCATCAGCCAGGCTTTTTTTCCGGAATATTTTGATTCTGACGCTTTTATTCAGCTGAACGTGACAGTGGGTCTGGCTAATATTCTGGCGTTGTCAATTTCCTTTTTCTTTTCCAGTTTCTTTAACACCACAAAAAACTCCCTGGCCTTTGGTGCCGGCATTCCGGTCATATTCATACTTTTTAACATGCTGGGCGGGGCGTCAGACCAGGTTGAGATTTTGAAAAAACTGTCGATCTACGGCTGGTATGATCCATTGGAGATCGTCGGTGGTGCTGAAACAGCCCAGATTAATCTAATTTACATCGGTCTGATTGCCAGCCTGTTGATTGCTTCAGTGCTGATTTTTAAGAATAAGCGGCTGCCGGTTTGAGAATTGATTCTGTAAAGTCGAATCAGATAATCAAGTCAAAATGAGGATATATCAAAGTTTTTTTAAAACAAATATAGCTTTATAAGGAGTCTTTAGATTGTTTTTAGATAGTTTAGTGAGGCAAATTTGATTATGAGAAAAATCGTTACTCAATTTATGTATAAAATGAAGTTTTAAATAAAAGCTGCTACGAAATATAAATCATAGCAGCTTTTATTTATTTGCTTTCATTCTTTAATGCATTTCTAACGGCTTCCGGATCGCCATTATTTTCTTCAATAATCCGGCTGACCCTGTCATAGCCCAAGGTCTGAGTGTAGCCGGTGGCAAAGGCAAAAGACTGATTCAGCCATTTAAGACACTGGTCACGGTCGGCCTCTATCAGATCGATGCATTTTTCGCGAAAGATGGTAACGGCGCTTGTTAGTAGTGTCAGGCTTTGCAGTAAAGAATCGGCAATCAGTGGTAAAAAGGCGTTTAGCTCAAATTCGCCGTGAGCGGCAGCCAGGGTGATGGCCGCATCGTTGGCGATGGCTTTCATAGCGACTTGCATGACCATTTCGGGAATGACTGGATTAACCTTGCCCGGCATAATGGTGCTGCCGGTTTGCAGGGCAGCAAGTTTAATCTCGCCGAATCCGCCATGAGGGCCGGAATTCATCAGCCGCAGGTCGTTGGCAATTTTCATCAGATTGACTGCCAGAGCCTTTAAGAGACCGGAAACCTCAACAAAGACATCATTATTTTGCGTGATATCCATGGGATATTCGGCTGCGGCCAGGCCGATGCCGGTTATTTCACGCAATTCTTCGATCACACCGAAGCGGTATTTACGTTCCGCATTGTTGGCAAGACCAACCGCTGTACCACCAAGATTAACTTGTCGCAGCCGTTCTTCGACCTTGTAAAGACGCCAGCGGTCACGGGCAATGGCCTGGGCAAAAGCCCCGAACTCGGAACCCAGGGTGATGGGCACAGCGTCCATCAGTTCTGTTCGCCCCAGCTTTTTAATGTCGTCAAAGGCATTTTCCTTTTTCTGCAGGGATTCCTGGAGTTTGGCACAGGCTTCGCTCAGGTCCCGGAGTTTTTCGATGGCCGCAATGCGCAGGGCGGTGGGATAGACATCATTGGTGGACTGTCCACGATTGACATCATCCAGAGGATGAACAATCTCATAGGCACCGTAGGGCTTTTGCAGGTTGTTAAGCGCCAGATTGGCCAGCACTTCGTTGACATTCATATTGGTTGAAGTGCCGGCGCCGCCCTGCAGGGCATCGGTCAGAAAGGCATCATTGGCCTG
Organism: Eubacteriaceae bacterium ES2; assembly: GCA_031222025.1. Classification (GTDB taxonomy): domain Bacteria; phylum Bacillota; class Clostridia; order Eubacteriales; family Eubacteriaceae; genus Acetobacterium. Next base: position 759,313 of record CP130740.1, read on the forward strand.
GCCGGACAGAACCTGATTGCAGGCTTTTTCGATGGCTTGATAAATTTCTGCTTTGTCCGTGTCAAGCTTTGTAAATGTTCGAGCCGCTGCTTTTTTAACCTTGACGATAGCGCAAATCAGTTGCCAGTCAGTTTTTTTGTAATCAAGATTAAAGTTTTCTTGGGCCCGCAGGCTCTGCAGACCATAAAGGGCATCTTCCGGCAGCTGACGCTCTCCCAGCTTGTCTTTTTCAGTGCGCATAATTAATCCTCCATTTCGGCCAGTATATGTGGAAAGGCTTCTAGGCTGCGTTTTAGGATTCCCTGCATATAAGCGATAATGGTGCCGTAGTTGGTGATGGGAATCTTTTGATCTAGGGCGCATTTGGTGCGGTATCGCACTTCCCGTTCATTTAACATACAGCCGCCGCAGTGAACAACCAGTTTATATTCGGTCAGATCATCTGGGTATTCAACGCCTGATTTAAAGACAAAATGCAGGTCTTTGCCGGTATAGTTTTTAATCCAGCGGGGCAGTTTCACGGTGCCGATATCGTCACACTGGCGATGGTGGGTGCAGCCTTCGGCAATCAGCACTTTGTCACCGTCAACCAGTTTATCCAGCGCTGCTGCGCCTTTAACCGCCGCCGCCAGCAGACCTTTGTAACGGGCGAAGAGGATGGAAAAAGAGGTTAAGAGAATATCTTTGGGTGTATCGGCAGAAACCTTGGCAAATACCTGGCTGTCAGTGATTACAAGTTTGGGCTGGTGGCCGAGGTCTTCTAGCGTTTGTTTTAGTTCAAATTCCTTGACCATAATTGCTGTCGCATCGGCTTCTAAAATATCTCGAATCGTCTGTTGCTGGGGTAGAATCAGGCGTCCTTTGGGGGCGGCTTTATCGATGGGAATAACCAGTACGACGAAGTCCGATGGGGCAAGCAAGTCGGCCACGATTTTTAACTTTGGTTCTTCGCTGGCGGCCAGGCTGGCGATTTTTTCTTTTAAGGCTTCAATATTGGTATTTTCGGTAGCGCTGACCCAGATTTCATTTGGACCTGTCGCGGCTGGTTCGCTAAGCAGGTCGGATTTGTTATAGACAAGCAGGTGGGCGATTTCCTTTTCTTCAAATAAGTGAATCAACTGCTGATCTTCCTGAGTAAGGCCGCGCACTGAATCGACGATCAACACAGCAACATCGGTTTTATTCAGCACTTGTCTGGTTTTTTTAACCCTAAGTTGACCCAGGGCGCCCTCATCGTCGATTCCTGGGGTATCGATGATCATCACCGGACCCAGAGGTAAAAGCTCCATGGCTTTATAGACCGGATCGGTGGTGGTGCCTTTCACATCAGAAACAACTGCCAGATCCTGTCCGGTCACAGCGTTGACAACGCTTGATTTTCCGGCATTTCTTTTGCCAAAAAAGGCAATATGTACGCGATCGGCTGATGGTGTATCATTCAGTCCCATAGTGCTTACTCACTTTCTAATTAAAATCTGAAGTCCCGGCTGCCATTTTCAATATTTGCCAGGTTATCCAGGGCGATCTGTCGGACCTTATCCTTGGGTATATTGTCAATTTCGGCGTTAATCAGGGACTCACCAACACTTTTGGTATCCGGACTGGCATAGTCCTCTAGATATTCTTTCAAGGTCATGAGGGCATTGGGGTGGCAGCAGTTCTGAATCTGGCCGCTTTTGCAGAGACTCATAAAACGGTCGCCGGTTCGGCCCTCGCGGTAGCAGGCGGTGCAGAAGCTGGGGATATAATCATTCTCCATCAGCCATTTAACAATCTCGTTTAGCGTTCTTTTGTCACTGACATCAAACTGCTCTGAACTTTCATCTTCCGGTTCCGGTTCGCAGTAACCGCCAACGCTGGTTCGCGATCCGCCGCTGATCTGGGAAACACCATAGTGGATCACCCTTTCCCGACACTCTTTGCTCTCGCGGGTGGAAATAATCATGCCGGTATAGGGAACGGCAAGTCGGATGCAGGCAACCAATTTGGCAAAAATATCGTCATCAATTCCGTTGTCAAAAACATCGGGATCAATGTCATCAGCACGTTTAATTCGGGGAACGCTAATGGTATGAGGCCCAACGCCAAAAGCTTCTTCCAGATGTTCGGCATGCATTAAAAGACCGGCGAACTCATATCGGTAGAGTTCCAGTCCGAACAGAACACCTAATCCCACATCGTCGATACCGCCCTCCATGGCTCGGTCCATGGCTTCGGTGTGGTAGGCATAATCGTGTTTGGGACCGGTGGGATGAAGTTTTTCGTAACTCTCTTTATGGTATGTCTCCTGGAAGAGGATGTAGGTGCCGATACCGGCATCTTTGAGTTTGCGGTAATTTTCCACAGTGGTAGCCGCGATATTGACATTGACCCGACGGATGGCCCCATTCTTATGTTTGATAGAGTAAATGGTGTCAATACATTCCAGGATATACTCGATGGGGTTGTTGACCGGGTCTTCGCCGGCTTCCAGAGCCAGGCGCTTGTGACCCATATCCTGCAGGGCAATGACTTCGCGTTTGATTTCTTCCTGAGTCAGTTTTTTTCGGGCGATGTGTTTGTTTTTGGCATGATAGGGGCAGTAGACACAGCCATTAATGCAGTAATTGGATAGGTAGAGGGGGCAAAGAGAACAATTCGGTTGCCGTAAAAATCTTTTTTTATCTGTTCGGCCAGGGCAAAAATTTCCTGGTTTTTGTCTTCCAATGTACAATCAAGCAAGACTGTTGCTTCGCGGTGACTAAGGCCTTTTCGAAGTCTGGCTTTAGCTAAAATTTCGTCGATTAGCTCAGCATTGTTTTGGTTGGCTTTGGCGTATTCCAGGGTTTCTAGAATCTCGCTATGATCAATAAATTCGTCGGATTTCAGTGATTTTGGATTATACATCTTGTTGGTCCTTTCTTTGGGGTCAGACTAATCTTTCCCGTCAGTTAAATTTTTTATTTTATTTTTTTATAATCGCCGCGGTCAACGACTAAATGGCTACCGGTTGTTTCGATGCGGCGCTCTAAACAGACGCGGCACTCGGCCGCTTCATCGCCAGTACATATTTTATTATCATAGAGCAGATACTTGTTTCTGACATCAGTTGGTGAAAGGTTGGGCATAACCACGTTTGCACCGGCCAGAATGCCCTTTTCCCGTCCTGTAGGATCAATGGTGCCCAGGGCAGTAGTAGCTGGTAGTAAGACACTTGGCAGCATCAAGCGAATGATCCCCAGCAGGAAAAGTGTTTGCTCTAGGCTTCCGGCTGGCTTATTAGCAAAAGGGGTAGCGTGGTGAGGGATAAAAGGGCCGATGCCGACCATCTCCGGATTAAACTCCTTGAGAAAGAGCAGATCCTCGACCAGGTGGTCTTTAGTCTGGTAGGGCGATCCCACCATCAGACCGCAGCCCACCTGATAACCGATTTCTTTAAGATCTTGCAGGCAGCGTCGGCGGTTTTGGATCGTCAAATCGGCAGGGTGGAGCTTCTGATAATGATTTTGATTGATGGTTTCATGTCTGAGCAGATAGCGGTCGGCACCAGCATCATAAAAAGCCTGATAGCTTTGCCGGCTCATCTCTCCGATGGAGAGCGTCAGAGCGCAGTCAGGGTAATTTTTTTTAATGGCCTTAATCATGTCGACGATTTTATCATCTGTATAGTAAGGATCTTCGCCACCCTGCAGAACAAAGGTGCGGAAGCCGAGGTCATACCCTTTGGTGCAGCAGCTAAGAATCTGGTCTTGTCTTAAGCGATAACGCTCGGCTTGACGGTTTGAGATGCGAAGACCACAGTAATAGCAGTCGTTTTTGCAGAAACTGCTAAACTCAATTAGCCCGCGCATAAAAATCTGAGTGCCATAAACCTTCTTCCGCACAGCTTGTGCACGCTCAAACAGATACTCGCTTGTATCTGGGCTTAAGTTATCAAGTAAAAGCATAAATTCTTGGCGGTTCAGTCTTTGTTCTTTTTCCAGTTTATCGATGAGTTTTTTCATGGTTATTGTCTTTCATAATAATTTTGAGATTTTACCAGTTTTGACGGATATAACAGGCTTTATTCAGACAAATGTCTCACTCGGCTATTGTTGAGACCACATGGGAATAGGCTGTCTTGGCACTGACATCTTTTAGTTTCCCGATTTTACCGGCTAAAGCGCTAATGACATCCTGGGGGGCATCGACAGCAATGCTGATGATATTAATTTTCCTTTCCCGGTAAGGAATCCCCATCCGACCAATGATATATTGGCCATAGTTGTGCAGGATTGCGTTGAGTTTTTCAACAGCATCTGCATCTTCAATAATAATACCGATTACGGCAACGCGCGTTTCCATAAAAAACCTCCTTTTAAAATTTAGAAAAAAAAAGCGCCCCGAAAGGCGCAAAAATCCGTAAAAATGCATGGATTCACTTGTCTTTCACTCAGAAAACTCTTTGTGTCAGTCTGAATTCCTGTTATCGATTGATCGGCGGAAGTTTCCAGCGATGTAATCGATAAAAATATAACACAGTTCTTACTAAAAGGCAAGTAAGCAAGCGTAGATATTTTTTCATTCCAATTTAAGCGCTTTGATTAAGACATTGTTAACAGTGTCGGATAATTTGTATTTAGTCAAGATGAAGTCCTTACAAGACATCAGATTTGTGTAATAAAAAGACATAAAAAATGATTAAGAAATACTTAAGAAATGATGTCAAATAGAAAATTTTGTCAAGTAAAGGTAATATTTCAACGTTTACATAGTCAAATTTGTATAAAGTTAACAAATTATTAATAAAGTTAAACTTTTGTGTGTGATTAATTTGTGTTATAATCATAAAAACTTTTTGAAAGGGAGTGCCAGTTATGGATAGAATTAATATCATTACCAGCAGCGATGCCCGAGAATTTGCGCGATTAATCAGTGAGGCTTGTGAAAAAGGAGGCCGTCTGGTAGGAGGGATTAAATCAGTTCCTAAAAGTCAGGAAGATCAGTATGATTATGTAACATTTGTCAGCTATGATCAGGCATTAGTTTAAAGTCTGTATTTAAAGAAGTTAATAATTGAAGTTAAAAGTGAGTCTGGTTTCACAAAATCAGACTCACTTTTTGTAGCATAAAAATCATTTTGAGGTCTTAAGTTTACCGAAAGAGGTGTAAGTAGCGTTTTTTAGTTAGTTATCATTTTGAAAGTTATGAAAACTGGTGATAATATGGCAACAATTTATTGCAATTTATACTAATAATTTTTCATAAAATATGATAGAATGCTATTAATTTCAGATGCGAAGGGGGGATATTATGAATCGTTTGGATCTGGAAGCCATTAAACCGCTAGTCGGAGAAAATGTAAATGGTGAGGTCTTTGATAATATGGATTATCACGTTAGTGATAAATTTGGAGTGTTTGTGCCTGAATCCGGTTGCTGTTTTGAGCAGGCCCGGGAAAATCATGCCCATCCAGCTTTTTCATTTATTGTTTTTTCTGATCCCGCAGAATCTTTTTTCGAAGAAACAATTGATCTGCCATCCAATCATTATTTAGGGGCGTTGATCGGCCCGAATGTTCCCCATAAGGAACTTGTTGAAGATGATTTTACCAAGGGTTTAGTGGTATTTATTGAGCAGGAACTCTTTGCTAACTGTTATCATTCTATTGCTAAACGGCAGTTTTCGGTGTACCATGGATTTGAACTTTTTCCGATTCATGAAAACGTCGTCACTGAAATCCGGCGCTTTATGGATGAGCAGACAAAAAGCGTTCCTTCAAGAATGAAAGAGCTATTGGGAGAATCGATCACGTTGCAACTGATTCGTTCATACGAAAAAGAGGAATTCTTGCCCAAACCGGTTATCACAGTTTTTGATGTTGATGGAATTCTTGATTACATGCAGCAAAATTTAGGTAAGCCAATCTATATGCATGAGTTGGCTGAAAAAGCAGGTGTGTCAAAAGATCATTTTAATCGCTGGTTTAAAAGACAGACGGGAAAAACCCCGCTGGATTGCCTGATTCAAATTCGCCTTAAGGAGTCAAAAAGACTTTTGACTGAGACCGGGACATCTATTACAGAAATTGCCAGGAAATGTGGGTTTGGCAATATCGGTCATTTTTCGGCGGCCTTTAAAGGGCATTTTAAAATGACGCCCACCGCCTTTCGCAGAAAGCATTATCGTGAAAACCTAAATGATTTATCACTAAACGGCTGACTTGTTCAGCCTTTTTTGATTGAGGAAAAAAGAAAAGGGTAGTAATTGGATAAAAGAGGAGGGATGTCATGGAACGCATACACAGTGCACTTAATAAGTTCTATATCGGAGCCTTTGAGGAAGATCCGGTGGCTTTTGTCACATATCATGAAGAAGGTGAAACACATGTGGTGATCGAACATGTTTATGTTTCCCGGGAACTTAGAGAGCAGGGGATTGGGAAACTTCTGGTGCAGAAAATGGTGGAGCATGCCCGTGAAAAGGGGAAAAAGCTTAAAAGTACCTGCTCCTATGCTGATACAATGCTATTGCGCGAATTGGCGTATCGGGATGTATATTCAGAATAGCAAAATTAATTGTAGAAAAAACAGGTGTTCGTCATGCCAACTGACTTTAGCATGGGAGCGCCTGTTTTGTCTGCTGATTTATCTCTGGAGTTTTTTTGCCAGATAACGCTTCTGATACTTGAGCTCGGCATAAACGCTTATTTTGTTAAGAATAAAAGGATTTGCCAGACCGCCAATGATCCCAACAATGGGCAAACCCTGAATAAACTTGGTGGTTAAGAGGGTCTTGGATAGCACTGCTGATGTATCTTCTATATAATCGGTCAGATCAATGGCGACAGCATCGTAGGTGTCAATCTGTTGACCGAGTTTGTTGATGTTTTCATCATAATCTGCTTGCCTGGCATCTTTGGTCATGGCCCCGCAAATCAGCAGCAGCATATAACATTTTTCAGCGTCGGATTTGTCAGGATAGCCGAAATGACTGGCAATTTCAGATAAGGTTCTAAGAATCATGGCGATAAAAATAGGGATATCTGGAATACCGATACCCAAAATCCCCAATGCACCTCCTTCAACAGCTGAAAGTGATTGATTGACCAGAGCACCTTGACCAGCTGAGCGTTTCATTTTCCGAAAATGCCTGCGACTCATGCGATTTTCAACCGCTTCGTTGTTTTGGCAATGCTGGCCTTTTATTTTATTATCATTAATTGTTTTTTCAATATAGGGCAGACCTTTGTCAAAGACCAGAGTGAAGCTTTTTAAAAAAGCTGTCTTTAGGCTGGCTTCTAATTTAGGTGGGATTTTTGCTTCAACTTTTTCCAGCAGCGGATCGATATTTTCCTGCAGCATTCGACTTTTCTGGCGGTCTCTTATCCGATCCTCCCGTTTTTCGATTTTTTTAAGTTCACTGATTATTTTTTTATTATTTTTCATCCCGTATCCATTTCTTTTAAATAAATTATACTAGAAAAGTTTTAATTTTCTGTTAAAGTCCGGGGATAGCAAAAAATTTTCCTTTACATACCTCGATATACTAGGTATAATTGCATAGAAGATCAAGGTAAAAAGCATGGGCTAATGGTCTGTGATTAATATTGCATGTGGATGCATCAGAGCAGGAAAGTGGAGGAAAAGATGAATATCTCAAAAGATTTGATGGCGGCTTCGGCGATTCCGCTGATTCTGGCAATCTTAAAAAAAGAGGATTCCTATGGTTATCAGATGATCAAGGAGGTTAAGGTTTTGTCGGCAAATGATCTCGAATGGTCAGAAGGTATGCTATATCCGGTTTTGCACCGACTTGAGGAAAAAGAACTAATTGAATCCTACTGGGAGTTCCAAACCGGAAAACGTAAACGCAAGTATTATCGGATCACACAAAAAGGCCTGGCTGAACTGGAAGCCCAGAAAAAACAGTGGCAAGTGGTCCAGGAGGCGCTTAAAAGGACGGATGGCTGGTCGATTTTAACGGAGGTGACTGGATGTTTGATTTAGAAAAACAAATTGCTGACTGGCGGGACTTTCTGCACAAAAAGGGAAAGATATCGGATTCACATTTATTAGAGATGGAATCACATTTACGAGATGAAGTAGAGGATTTAAAGGAAAGCGGTTTATCAGAAGAAGAGGCATTTCTGATTGCAGCTAGGCGCTTTGGTAATCTTCATGAGATATCCCGGGAATATCAGAAAGTGAACACCGAACAGCTTTGGAAACAATTGCTAATAGGCACGGATACTGAACTTACAAAAGACGATAATAAGAAATTAATCGGCCTGGTGATTATTTTTTCTGTAATGGCGGGGACTCTAATGAAACTGCCAGAGTGGCTGGGAATCGCAATGGATACAAATGAGCTTTTTTTCCTAAAAAATTTCAGCTTTTTCATTTTGCCTTTTGCAGGTTTGTTTTTCCTGCTGAAAAATCGGATCGAGAATAAAAAAATTTGGAGTTTGCTGGGAATTTACGTCGTGTTGATTTTCCCTGTCAATCTCTACCCTTTTGTTGAACCGAATGACACAGCGTTTTTGATGGCGCTACATCTGCCGCTTTTTTTCTGGTTGATTACCGGCGTTTTTTATATGGGTCAGGAATGGAAAAGTAGTCGGGAGCGGATGAATTTCGTCCGTTTTACCGGGGAAGCTTTTATCTATGGGACCTTGATTACTTGCGGGCTAATTGTTTTGATGGTTTTTATAATGGCGATTTTTCAGGCTATTGACATTGATGCCAGCTTGTTTGTGGGAGATGTTTTGATTTATTATGGGATAAGTGGTGCGGTTATGACCACCATTTTTCTGGTTGAAACTAAAAAAAGCATGGTTGAAAACTTTGCCCCGGTGCTGGCAAAAATATTTTCACCCTTTTTTCTGATGGCGATTATTGTTTTTTTAATCACAGTGGTCGTTACTGACACAAGCCCCTTTATGGACCGGAATTATCTGATTGCCTTTGATTTTATGTTGATGATGGTTCTGGCGCTGGTGTTGTATGTGATTTCGGCCAGAGATCAGGAATCGCCGCCTAACTTTTTTGATTATCTGAATTTGGCCTTGGTTTTCACCGCGCTTGTAATTGATGGCATCGCTCTTTCCGCCATTGTTTTTCGCCTGAGCATCTATGGAGTCACACCCAATAAAATGGCAGCTTTGGGTGAAAATGTAGTCATGCTGTTTAATCTTTTAGGACTGGCTTTTTATTATCTCCGTTTTATCCTGAAGAAAGGTTCTTTCGAGCAGTTAATCAAATTTCAGACAGCATATTTTAATGTCTATTTTATTTGGTTTGGATTTGTGGTCCTGATTTTTCCAATTTTGTTTCAATTTAAGTAAAAAAAGGGATAGATAAAAATAGTGAAATTGAGGAAATAAGCAGTTAATCTAAATGTTTATTTTGATATGAAATGGGCATAGTCATCACAGTATCTTTTTAAAATAAATTTGAAAACAGAATTTTGTCAATGGAAGTTGATTCTGCAAACGCTTTAGATAAAAGCTTTCTTGACAACTTTCCAATTAATTGATTATGATGGTATTTAGTTGTAAAAAGTTTATTCGAGTTAAGCATATAATGATTAAAGAAAAAGACGCAGTTGATAGAGTTAAAAAAAGGAGTCAAAATGGGAATTCAGGAAGAAGCGTTACAAAAGCACAAGGAATGGCGGGGAAAACTAAGCATTGACAGCAAGGTTCCAGTGGAAAATGAGAAAGATTTGTCACTGGCCTATACACCGGGGGTGGCAGAACCCTGTCGGATGATCGAAAAAAATAAGGCAGATGTCTATAAGTATACGGGAAAAGGTAATACCGTGGCTATTGTAACTGATGGTTCAGCGGTCTTAGGATTGGGTGATATTGGACCAGAGGCTGGTTTGCCGGTAATGGAAGGAAAAGCCGTGCTTTTTAAAGCATTCGGCGGAGTGGATGCCTTTCCTATTTGTGTGGATTCAAAAGAAGTAGATGACATTGTCAAAACGGTGAAGCTGATAGCGCCGGGTTTTGGAGGCATTAACCTTGAGGATATCGCTTCGCCTCGATGTGCCGAAATTGAGCGAAAACTTAAGGAAGAACTGGATATCCCGGTTTTTCATGATGACCAACATGGTACGGCGGTGGTTGTTATCGCAGCACTCTTAAATGCCTTAAAGCTAGTGGATAAGCAATGGAATCAGGTAACGGTCGCCATGAGTGGTGCTGGGGCAGCGGGTTCAGCTATTGCCAGAATGCTACTTTCAATGGGTGTAAAAGATATCATTGTCTGCAGCAGCAAAGGGATTTTAGCAGCAGATGAAAGTTATGCCAATTGGGTTCATCAGGAAATCGCCCAAATGACAAATAAAAATCAGGTTAAAGGGAGTCTGGCTGATGCAATGAAGGGAGCAGATGTTTTTATCGGCGTTTCGGCGCCGGGAATAGTGACTGCCGATATGGTTGCATCAATGGCTGATGACGCCATAGTCCTACCCATGGCCAATCCCGATCCGGAAATTGATCCGGCTATAGCGCAAGCAGCCGGGGCTCGGGTGGTTGGCACTGGCCGATCTGATTATCCCAATCAGATTAATAATGTGCTGGCTTTTCCGGGGATTTTTCGAGGGGCTCTGGATGCCCGGGCGGCGGATATCAATGAAGCGATGAAGATTGCGGCGGCCAAAGCGATCGCCGGTTTAATTAATGAAGACGCACTAAAAGAAGATTATATTATCGTTCCGGCTTTTGACCAACGGGTTGGGAAAGCCGTAGCAGCGGCTGTTTATCAGGCGGCCATTGATTCCGGCCTTTCACGTTTGAGTTAACTAAAAAAGCGACCATCGGTCGCTTCAGACTGAAGACTAAGTTAATGTTGAATACCTGAGCACCGACAATTGGCTTTTCAGCTGTCTGCCTCGGGGCGAACAGTTGCTGGAAAATGACTATAATTAGCGATTTCAAATTGGGCAACTGTACGAATCCGCGCGCAGACTGCGAAATCCAATTGGTCGGTGCGGGGTTTGTCTACACACTGAAGCGACCATCGGTCGCTTTTTTTAGGGCGTTTTATCTTCAATTGCCAGCCCTATCCCCCGATGTTCGACAGAAGTAGAGAAGACAATCAGGGTTTTGGTTTGGCCAAACTGCTGCAGATCACCGATAAAGGCATCCAGTTCATGGGTGCTGGGAAAACGGACCTCCAGGAGCATGGAATAGTCACCGGTGACACAGTTACACTCAATCACGTTAGGACATTTTTCGATATAAGGATAGAAGTCTTTTTTCTGGATCGGTTCTACTTTCAGATTGACAAAAGCTTTGATATGATAGCCCATTCTGATGGGGTCAATAACTGCCTGGTATTTTTTAATGTACTGGGCTTTTTCCAGTTGTTCAATGCGGGCGGAAACAGCCGGGGATGACAGATAAACCTGAGCGGCCAGTTCTTTTATAGAAATTCGGGCATCATTTTGAAGAATATTTAAGATTTTTAAATCGATGGAATCAAGTTCCTTGTTTTTCATAAGTCCTCCTAAAAGCTTGGGATCGAGAGAATAAATTTTAGCTATTATAACATAAAATAATTAAGTAAAAAAGCATAATAACTTACAAAATTAAGTGATTATGCTAAGAATATTAAAAAATTTAAGTGTCGCTTGATGATTAAATAGTCTGACCGCAATCAAAATAAACCATCCTGACTTTTTAAAAGTTGATTATAAATGGTCTGAAAATTCTATTTCCTGGAGGATCAGAAATTGATGCATTAGCAGCTTTTTAAAATCATTTACAGTTGATTTTAGTATGGTTTTTAGATAAACTAAGCCAAGAAAGTGGAGGCGGATAAAATGGATTACCTAAATCAGAATATCTCGATCAATTTAAAACTGATCCGCAAAGAAAAAGGCATGAGTATGGATCAGGTGGCGGAACAAACTGGGGTAAGTAAAAGCATGCTGGGGCAGATCGAACGAGGAGAAGCAAACCCTACTGTGGGAACACTGGGCAAGATCATCAGCGGTTTAAGAGTGGATCTGCATGAGCTGATAAAAACACCTGGAATTGGCGTTTATGAAGTCAATCGTAACAAGCTTTTACCTACGAAAGAGGTGCCAGGGCAATATACGGTCTACACCTATTTTCCCTATGATAAAAATCGTCATTTTGAAATCTATGAAATGGAAATCGAGCAAGGGGCAATTTATCAAAGTGGCGGTCATGGACAGGGTACGGCAGAGTATATTGTTGTCCACCAGGGGCTCTTATTGCTGGAAGTAGATGACAAATCTTATGAAGTTAAAGCGGGGGACGCTATTTATTTTGGCACCAGCTTGGCGCACCGATACATCAATAAAGGACAGGGACAACTTAAATTCACTTCTGTTTTCGTGTTTCAACTGTAATAGATAATGGGAATTTATTTGCCATTCTCCCCCCAAAATTATCGGTGTAACTGTTGCTTTTGAAAAATAAAATTGAATCCGGTTTAAAAAATGATTTTATTTTTTTTTACGTTGATGATAGTCAGAGAATAATAAATTGGTGACAAATGTGCAATATGTTACATTTAATTAGCAACGGCTTAAATAAAAATGGCTTTAAAATGCCGTTTTAAAATAATCTATACATGTAAAATTGGAAATCTTGACAATATAATGCACACGTGTTATAGTTAACCTGTCAATTGGCAGGAACAAAGGCGTTCATACAGAAGGACTGTATGGCGCTTTTTTATTTGGAAGTGAATCAATGGTGATTTTTCTTCCGTCTGGCTATCAGAGATAAAATCATCTGTGGCATTTCCCGGCTGGCATTCAGCGAATTAAAGGCCTGGGGATTAGAGAAACAGCATATTTAAAAGTAAATCATCTGTTGTTAAAAAACTGAAACAGCATGTTGAAAATGACAGGAATTTGTGAAAAAGGCGATGTAAGCAGATTTCGCAAAGTGCTGACATTTATCGAAAGGAAAAATAAGATGAGATTAAAAGACACCGGTCTCAGTAAAGAGGCGTTGAAAGAAAAAGTTGACAAATATATGATCGAAACCTATGAAAGGTTTGATTTTATAGCAGAAACTGCGAAAGATATGTATATCTACGATGAGAATGGCCAGGAATACCTGGATTTTTATGCTGGAATTGCGGTTAATAGTGCCGGTAATGGCAATGAGAAAGTCATCAGGGCAGTGCAGGACCAGGTTGCCGACATTATCCATACATTCAATTATCCCTACACCATTCCCCAAGCTTTGCTGGCTGAAAAAATTTGCACATCAATTGGAATGGATAAAATATTTTTTCAGAATTCCGGTGCTGAATCCAATGAAGCAATGATCAAGATGGCCCGAAAATATGGGGTTGAAAAATATGGACCCCACCGATATAATATTGTAACTGCCAGCATGTCATTCCATGGCCGGACAATGGGGGCCTTAAGTGCTACCGGCCAACCTCATAATGCTTGTCAAATTGGATTTGGGGATATGACACCAGGTTTTAGCTATGCAGAGTTTAACAATCTTGCGTCTTTCACGGATGCTGTCAATGAAAATACCATTGCCATTATGTTAGAACCGGTTCAGGGGGAAGGCGGTGTGCACCCGGCTACTCAGGCATTTATGGCGGGAATCCGCAAGCTTTGTGATGACAAAGGTTTGCTTTTACTGCTTGATGAGGTTCAGACGGGTTGGTGTCGAACCGGCGCGACCATGTCCTTTATGAATTATGGGATTAAGCCAGATATTGTGTCCATGGCTAAAGCCATGGGCGGTGGAATGCCAATTGGTGCCATTTGTGCGACTGATGAAGTGGCAAAGGCCTTTACCATGGGATCACATGGCACTACCTATGGTGGACACCCGGTTTCTACTGCGGCCTCACTGGCTCAAATTACAGAGCTGTTGGATCGTGACTTGGCGGGCAATGCGAAAGATATGGGAGATTATTTGATGACGCAGCTTAAAAGTCTGCCACATGTTAAAGAAGTACGAGGGCAGGGCCTGCTAATTGGCATAGAATTTGACGACAGTATTTCCGGAGTCGATATTAAACACCGGGTGCTGGAGAAAAAGCTTTTAGTAACGGCGATTGGGGCACACATTGTGCGGCTGATACCGCCACTGATTGTGACAAAGGAAGATTGCGATAAAGCCTGTGCAATTCTACGCGAGGCTGTTGAAGAAGCGATAACATAATAAACAAAAAAACAATGGGGTTTTTAAGTCTGACCGGTTGAACTGGTTGGGGGTTAAAAACCCTGTTTTATTTTCTGAAAACTAATTGATAAATTTAGTTAGTATTAAAAGCATGATGAATTAGAAAAAGTCAAAAATATTAGTTTAAAAAGGAGCCAGCTATGAATAAGAGTGAATCGAAATTTGATAAAGTGTTAAGCACAAAAGATATATTTGTCATCGCCTTTGGCGCTATGATTGGTTGGGGCTGGGTTGTTAACACCGGGATCTGGATCGAATCTGCCGGCGCCTTGGGTGCGGCCCTGGCGTTTTTAATTGGTGGCATTATGGTATTGTTTGTCGGCTTGACGTATGCTGAACTGACCGCCGCCATGCCACAATGCGGAGGCGAGCATGTTTTCAGTTACAAGGCCATGGGGCCAACGGGTTCGTTCATCTGTACCTGGGCTATTATTTTGGGATATGTTTCGGTCGTGGCCTTCGAAGCCTGCGCATTTCCGACTGTTATCCAGTATTTGAGTCCTAATTTTCTGAAAGGATATATGTACACTGTTGCTGGCTTTGATATATATGCTTCATGGGTAGCAGTGGGCGTTATAACAGCTATTATCATTACTGCTATTAATATTTTGGGCGCTAAGACAGCAGCAAAACTGCAGACTATTTTAACCGTGCTGATTGCCGGTGCTGGCATTTTGTTAATTGCCGGATCGGTGATGAATGGTGATGTTTCCAATATTTCAGCTAATATGTTTACAGATGTTGCAGAAAGTGGATCAACGGCACTTGGTGGCGTGCTGACAGTGGCAGTGATGACGCCCTTTCTCTTTGTTGGCTTTGACGTTATTCCTCAGGCAGCGGAAGAAATCAATGCCGGTTTCAAGAAAATTGGGATGATTATGATTTTATCGATTGTGATGGCAGTAGCCTTTTACGCCCTGATTATCCTGGCTGTTGCTTACGTAATGCCTTTATCGGCGATGGCTGATTCCAATCTGGTAACGGCGGATGCCATGGCTTACGCTTTTGGTTCGTCAATCATGACAAAAGTGCTGATTGTAGGTGGAATGGCCGGCATTATTACCAGTTGGAACTCCTTTATGATTGGCGGTAGCCGAGCTATGTTTTCGATGGCAGAATCTAATATGATTCCCAATGCCTTTGCCAAACTACACCCTAAATATAAAACACCGGTTTATGCCATAGCGCTAATCGGCCTGATCTCAGTGATCGCACCCTTCTTTGGCCGAAAAATGTTAGTATGGATTGTTGATGCCGGAAGCTTTGGTGTCTGTCTGGCATATGCCATGGTTTCAGCTTCGTTTTTGATATTAAGAAAAGCTGCTCCCGATATGAAAAGACCTTATAAAGTACGGTTTGGGATGCTGATTGGCAGCCTGGCATTGATACTTTCAGGGCTTATGACGGTGCTTTATGTAGTACCCCTGCCATTTGCTTCAACGGCATTGGTGGCTGAAGAGTGGATAATGGCTGGTGGCTGGGCAGTGCTGGGACTGGTCTTCTATGTTTACTGCAAGGCAAAATACAAGGAAGAATTTGGCCGCCACATTGACGTGGTTTATGAGGATATTGATGAGCAGGTAAAGAAACCGGTTCGGGCAAAAGGTGTTCTTGAATAAGTTATCTGACACATTATTTAATCGATGAGATAGAGTAGTTAAGAAAGGATAAGTATGAATCCCTTTAATTTTCAAATCCCACAGGAAATCATCTGTGGAAAAGACAGTATTAAGAAAATTCCGGAAATTTTAAAAAACAATGACTTGAAAAAAGTGTTGGTTATCTCCGGCCCCCATTTAAATAAAATAGGTGTCGTTGCCCAGCTAACTGATTTATTAATCCAGGATGGTGTTGCACTCGAAACTTTTGTCGAAATTGAAGCCAATCCTTCGGTTGAAACAGTGAATGCTGCAACAAAGGCATTTCACGACAGTCAGGCGGATAGTATTATTGCATTAGGTGGGGGATCACCCATGGATGTGGCTAAAGCAGTGGGTATTTTGGCGAAATTTGGTGGTTCAATCACCGAATACGAGGGGCCAATAAGGTTCCGGGGCCGATAATTCCTTTAATTGCCATTCCCACAACCGCGGGTACCGGTTCAGAAGTAACGGCTTTTTCAGTGATAACCGATACAAGTCGGAATTATAAACTAACGGTTTTCAGCTATGAACTGCTGCCGCCTTACGCCGTACTGGAGCCCGCTTTGGTTATGACAACGCCTCCAAAAACTGCAGCCGCTTGCGGTATCGATGCTATGGTTCATGCTATTGAAGCCTATTTATCAAAAGCGGCATCTCCTTTTTCCGATGCCATGGCTGAAAAAGCCCTGTCCTTACTGGGCAAAAACATTCGCCCTTTTGTGGCGGATCGTAGCAATGAAGAAGCAGCGGAAGCGATGTTAATTGGCAGTATGTTTGCCGGAATTGCTTTTGCCTGGGCCAGACTGGGTAATGTTCATGCCATGGCGCACCCGTTAGGTGGTTTCTTTAATATTCCCCATGGGGTGGCTAACGCCATTTTACTGCCAGCAGTGCTGGAATATAATGCCCTTGCCGATACTGGCCGCTATGAAAAACTTAATGATCTGATTTTTGGTCAGCCAGAAAATTCAAAAAGTGCTGACTTTATCGCATCTATTCGCCGTTTGCTAGCAGATCTAGGAATTCCCCCAAATCTTGAAGCCGTCGGTGTAACAAAAGCACTAATTCCAGCAATGGCACAGGACGCCATGAAAAGTGGTAATATTTTGGTTAACCCTAGAACATCCAGGGTTGAAGACATTGAAGCGCTTTATTTAAAGGCATTTTAAGGAGGTGGAGGATGGAGCAAAAAATTAAACTGACAGTGAAATCATCCGGTTGTCCTTTCTATACAGCAGGTGATAAAGTGATTTTTGACGGACCACTACTTGATAAAGAAAAAAGCGGAAACTTCTGTATGATGGCCTTAAATGCCTTATTTCCTTTCATTTATGCAGCCAGAAAAGGTGTTGTCACTGAGCAGCTGCTGCAATGCCCCGACTGTGATGAAAAGGTAACTTTTGTGTTGCAAAAAGCGGAGTAAACCAGATTAAGCCCATGAAATTAATGGGCTTTTTTTGAATTGAATTGAAAATATTGTTAAAAATTCTGAAATATTTATAAAATACTGGATTTTATTTGACAGATCCTATAAAATATAAGTGATTAAAACTAAGAAAGTGAAATGAATGGAAAAAACTAAAATCAGTAAAAAAATGCTCCTGATTGCTGGTATCGCGCTTTTGCTGCTGATAGTTGTGGGCATCATCCTCGTATTTTTTGTCTTTAAACCAGGAGATGGCACAGTTGAGGCCAGCGATGAAAACAGTGCAACCGAGGCATCGGCAAGTACAGATATTGCCACAATTGGACAGGATCAGCCCTATTACAATTTTTATAATCAGGTTGAACTTAATATGAGCAAAGCGGAAGTAAATCAGCGCTTAGGGATGGAACCGATCATGGAAGCAGATGGGTCATACCATTATACCGACATCAGCACTGGCTATTCGGTCAATGTTTTTTTTAATGTGAATGATCAGGTCGTTTTAAAGGCACTCATTCCGCCGATTGGTGGCGGTGATTGGATTAATCTATGTACGGCAGCTGTAACCCAGAGTCAGGTAGACGGGATTGCCGCCGGTATGACTTATCAGGAAGTCAAAAAGTATCTGGGTGGCGACGGTTTGTTAAGAATAGAAATGATTGAAACCGGAACAACTGATCATGTCATTTACGGGCTGGTCTGGATGAACTCGGATTCTTCTTATATACTGGTCTCTTTTGACGCGGATACCCAAAAAGTAATTGGCTCAATCTACTCAGAATAACAGGTGCTTATGCATCTGTTTTTTTGATGGCACAGTTTTCTGAATCGAGGATTTTGTAGAGTAGCTGGTAGAGGGTTTTAGCCTCTTCGGGGCTTAAAGGCAGGCACCTGACTATTTGTTCAGGGATAGATAGGGCTTCTTTTTTTAGGTTTTTGCCAGCGTCGGTGAGGGTAATCATGACATTTCGTTCGTCATCTTTAGAACGAACCCGAAGCAGATAGCCGCTTTGTTCCAGACGCTTTAATAATGGGGTCAGAGTGCCGGAATCGAGATAGAGGTATTGGCCCAGAGTCTTAACATTAATGGATTCGTGTTCCCAGAGTACCATCAAGGTTATATATTGGGTATATGTCAGTCCTAGACGATCAAGTAGTGGTTTGTACTGTCTGACGACCTCCTTGGCAGCGGCGTACAAGGGGAAACATAGCTGGTTTTTTAATTTAAGATTGTCATCGTTCATATATTTTTTTCCTTTTTGACTCTATTTTACCGCTGCTTGTGTAACTTATCAAGAAAACTTAATGAGTGAGCAGTTTTTTTAGATCAGCTTCAATTTTATCAGGAGTATCGGTTGGAGAATAACGTTTTATTACATTCCCTTCTGCGTCAATCAAAAATTTTGTGAAATTCCATTTAATGGCTGAACCCAACAGGCCTCCTTTTTCAGATTTCAGATAAGTATAAAGGGGGACTCATTAGCGCCATTGACATCGATTTTGTTAAATAGTCGGAAAGTTGTACCGAATCGAGATTCGCAAAAGGTTTTAATTTCGCCATTCGTTTCCGGCGCCTGATTGGCAAATTGATTGCAGGGGAAATCGAGAATTTCAAAACCGTTTTGCTGATAGCGGTCATAGAGATCCTGCAGGCCGGAATATTGAGGTGTCAAGCCGCAGTGAGTGGCGGTATTAACAATCAGCAGTACCTTGCCCTCATATTCGCTTAGTGATACATCTGAGCCTTGAGCATCTTTAACAGTAAAATCATATAGTTTCATCGTAATCTCCTTTGTGTGAATGTTTTATTTGAAATGATTATATCGCACATTTAAATTGCACGCAATTTAAATGTGCGATATTTAATAAACTTTTAAGAATGTCTAATTGCGTGAATTTTGCGAAAAAAATATAAAAAAGAACCATTAAAGATATTAGCATTGGGGATAATTGTGCAGCAACAACTGTTAGTTAATATAACAAGTGACAAAGGGATTTAGATCAAAGGATCGTAGAGTAGCAAAGTCGAAATCAGAGACTGTTTCTTTCGAAATAATGGGGGCTTTGTTTAAAAAAGCGTTCTTTAGCTTTCTTGTGATTGCCAGAAGGCCTTTGCTTCTTTTAGAACAACGTCAGTTGTTCTAACCGGTAACTGGGGATACCAGTCTTTCGTGAAGAGTTGCTGATAGCGCTTCTGTGCAAAACGGTCATCAATTAAAAAAATTAATCCCTTATCAGTTTCGTTTCGGATGACACGACCGGCAGCCTGAAAGACTTTATTCATGCCAGGATATACATAGGCATAGTCAAAACCCTGATGATTTTTTTTGTTGAAATAATCTTTAATCAGATCCCGCTCACCACAGATTTGTGGAAGTCCTACACCGATAACGGCGGCACCGATTAAAGCTTCCCCACACAGATCAATTCCTTCCGAAAAAATACCGCCCATGACACAAAAGCCAATCAGCTCTGTTTGGGTCTTTTCCTTAAATCGCGCAAGAAATATTTCCCGGTCCGACTCGCTCATTTCGTTTTCCTGTTTTAAGCAGTTACGTTCAGGATAGTTATGTCTGAATGTTTCGTATACCATGTTCATATACTGATAAGATGGAAAGAAAATCATATAGTGTCCGGATTTAACACATAAGGCGGCATCTAAAAATTGAACGATTTGGTTGCTAGTCATCTCTCTGTCCGTATAGCGGGTGGAGATCGAATCGGCAATAAGAATAGCACGCTTTTTCACATCGAAGGGCGATGGAAATTGAAGGTGATAGGCCTTTTCACTGCCAGTTAGCAGTTCTTTATAGTAGGTCAGGGGCGTCAGGGTGGCAGAAAAAAAGACGGTTGCCTGGGAAAGACTGGTCACTTCATTTAGCAGGCGCGAAGGATCGAGACAAAAACGCTTGATGATTGTATCGTCAGCGTCATTTTCCACGTAACTAACATAGCGTTCGTCCATCAATTCACCGGTTTTCAGATAGGTGATGGCTAGAAAATAAAAGGATAAAAGATCCGCATGATGGGGATGGGTTTCATTTTCAGTTAGCCATTCTTCGGCGATCGAAATAAAATGATATAAATGTCCATCCAGCTCTTTTGGGTCCTCATCCAGAAGGGTAAGGCTATTGCTGACGCAGCCTTTTTTTAAGGCAAGCATGAAGTTGTTGAGATTTTTCAAGGGTGACAGCAGTCTTTTGTCAGAGCCCTTTAAATCTCGCTTCAGGTTTAGAATCATTTTTTTACTGAGCTGGGCAGAAAACATTTCCCGACTTCGGTCGACAAGATTATGGGCTTCATCAATGAGAAGAATATTATTCTTACCGTCGGCTAAAAGGTATTTAAGAGCAACTCGGGGATCAAAGACATAATTATAATCGCCGATTATGACATCACAAAATGATGCCAGATCGAGAGAAAATTCAAAGGGACAGATCCGATGCTTTTGGGCATGCTCTTCGATGACAGCCCGGGAAAATTGTTTTTTGTCAGTTAATAGCTCGTAAAGGGCGGCGTTGACTCGATCAAAGTGGCCTTTGGCATAAGGACAGTGTTCAGGACTGCAAATGCGGGTCTCCATAAAACAGATTTTGTCTTTGGCAGTCAGGGTCACGCTGTTTACAAGCAAGCCTTTATTAGCCATCAGAAAAAGCGCATCTTCGGCCACCTCTCGGACAATCGTCTTGGCAGTCAGATAAAAAATGCGTTCAGTATCGGCTTCAGCAATGGATTTGATAGCTGGAAAGAGCGTGGAAATCGTCTTTCCGATCCCGGTAGGCGCTTGAATAAAAGTCTTTTTTTTAGTGGTAATGGTTTTGTAAACAGCGATGGCCAGCTGGCGTTGACCTTTGCGATAATGGGGGTAAGGAAAAGACAGGTCTTTAATCGACTGATTGCGGGTTGTCTGATGATCAGACTCAACTTTTGCCCAGTTCAGATATTGATCGAGAAGGCTGTAAAAGTAAGACTCCAGTTCCGATAACAGGTAAGTTTCGCGGATTGTTTTAATTGCTTCAGTTTCCAGTTGAAAATAGGTTAATTGGACACCAATCGGACTTGTGCCTTCCTGTAGGGCGATAATTGCGGCATAAATTTTTGCCTGCGCCCAATGAAGAGGATAGCCTTCTGGGGGGAGATCTTCGAGTAGTCGGCTGGTGGATTTGATCTCATCGACAACCGGAAATTCATCATTGTAAAAAATGCCGTCAGCACGACCTTCGATTAAAAAGGTGAAGCCCTTATAATCAAGCTGATATTTAAGGGCAACTTCGGCCTGATAGTCAGTTTCCGGATAAGATTTTTGGACCTTCTGGTGCGCTCGCGTGCCTTCGAGGGCACGTTTGCTATTTATGAATTGGGCATCGATATCGCCAGAACGATGAATAAACTCCACAAATTTTCGTACTGACAACTTGATTTCCGGCAAACGATCCATAACTCCTCCGTGAAAATACTTGTAAAATAATTAAAAGGAGCACACCTGTGCGCCTTTTTAATTTTTGATAGTGATCACACTTTTTGCGACACCATCATCATTAACTTGAGCAAAATAGCGATAGAGGATCTCTCTGATATCCTGAGAAATTTCAATGGAATAATCCTCCAGGCCATAATCATCTTTAGTGGCGGTAATTGCAGCAATCTCTTCGTCAGTGTAAAGCTCCCCCATTAAATCGATTTCCAGAGTCTTATTGTTAGTATTGACGATGGCACGAATGGTGGTGGTGGAAGCAGTATCAACCTCAGTGTTAATGTAATTTTCCACTCTTGTGGAAATCATGGTGTTGAAAAATGAGGTGTAGGCGGTATAAACCGATGATATTGTTGCCGGAAGGGCGATTAAAAAAATGCCAATAATGATCGTTCTTTTGATAAAAGTGTTGTATTTTTGGTAGACGCTGAGTTCAGGGCGCAGTTTCATGATCTTAACGATTAAAAAAGTGGCTAAAATGATAAAAAATGCATTGATGGTAAAGAGATAAGAAGCACCTAGAATAAAGTCCAGGTTTTGATTGGCGATACCAAATCCGATGGTGCACATGGGTGGCATCAAAGCCGTGGCGATGGCAACACCTGGAATTACGTTAGATTTTTCCCGTCGGGTGGCACCAATAATCCCAGCTGCACCGCCAAAAAAAGCGATCAGCATATCGAAAAAGGAGGGCTCGGTGCGAGCGATTAATTCGCTGGTGGCAGTATCCAACGGGGAAAATAAAAAATATAGGCTGGAGCCAATCAGGGCGATGAGAATCTGCAGGCCGAATTTGACAAAGGCATCACGCAAAAGAAAGCCATCGTAGATAGCGGCACTGTAGCCGATAGTGATAATCGGGTTCATTAGGGGGGAAATCAGCATAGCACCAATGATAACAGCTGTAGAGTTGACGTTTAATCCCACCGAGGCAATAATAATAGCACAGAATAAAATAATTAAAGGAGCCCCGTTTAGCCTGATTCCGGAAACGATTGAACCGTGAATATCTTCCGGACTGAGCTGATCGTCTTTAAGATTGTCAATGAGTGAGTTGACTAAATTTAAAAAATACTCTTTCATAAGTTCTCCTGTAAACTTTAATTGAAAATGCCAGAAGCATAGACCAAATTATTAAAATTTTCAGAAAAATCAGCTGGATTCGCCAATTTCGGCAATGCATTCTTCCAGCCATTTGATATAGGTTTTTTCCCGCATAATTGCGCCTTTTAAAACCAGATAATCACAAAATTCAGGACTTATCCTGCTGTCTTTTTTTAGAAAAAAGGCTTGCGACGACATGGTGTTTTCAAGCTTAGCTACTTTTTCAAGGCGTTGTGACAACTGGGATTCGAAATGATCGAGGATTGTCTGTACAGGCAGAGTTTCCATAAAAAAGGCCTTCAGGCGGAAAATATCTTTTGGCGTAGGTTCCAGCGGATCGATGGTAGCAAGCCAGGCGTAAAGATCCTGCTGGCCGGCAGCTGTGATAGAATACAGTTTCTTTTCCAGTTTTTCACCCTGGAGGACAATCTCATAAGTAATTAAGCCTTCAGCAGTCAATTTTTTTAGCTCGGGATAAATCTGCGAGTGGTTGGCATACCAGAAGTTGACCAGATCTTTATTAAATACCTTTGATAGATCGTAGCCGGTTATTGATTCGCGGTTGATCAGTCCAAGAATGGCATATTTTAGTGTTCGCATAAAGGCCTCTCTGATAATAAAATTTCATTCTTATTTTACAACACTTTAAACTTTTTGTCATGATTTTGTTAAATTAATCCTCCGTTCAATGCTGAAAGAGCGAGATAGTGGAAACTATTAAAACTTTAACATGTATATATTGACATGTTTAAGATGAAGAGTTATAATAACGGCAAGAAAATCGCAGCCAGCGACATAAAAGAGGTCAGTTGCATTAAGTATGGACCGTCTAATCAAAAGGAGTAGTAAATGGAAAGAAAGTACCCTAATTTATGTAAACCTATTCAAATTGGTGATGTTGTATTCAGAAACAGAATGTTTTCAGCCCCGATGGGCGGGACAGATATTACGGCAGACTGTACCATTGGTCCCAAATCGACAGCCTTTTATGAACTGCGGGCTAAGGGCGGTGCAGCTTCGGTTACAGTGAGTGAAGTTGTTGTCCATCCCGAAACGGAAGGTTCTCACATGTTCCATCTGGATCTGCAAACTGTGGGATCTTTATCAAGCTTTACTTATACAGCCGATGCTATTCGTCGACATGGCGCCATTGCCAGCGTGGAATTGTCCCATTCAGGTCAATATGCTGGAACTTATCTGACTGATAAGGATAAAAAACAGGGGCTGGCCCAGTGGGGGCCAAGTGAAACGACTCGTCCTGATGGCTTGCCGGTTAAGGAATTGACGGTCGAGCTGATTGCTGATATTGTTGCGGCTTATGGTCGCTGTGCAGCGCTGGCTAAACGCGCCGGATATGAGATGATTATGGTTCATGGTGGCCATGGCTGGCTGATCAATCAATTTTTATCCCCATATTTTAATAAGCGAAAAGACCAATATGGCGGAAGTCTTGAAAATCGGGTCAGATTTGCCCAGGAAGTCTTAGACAGCGTCCGGGAAAATGTTGGGCCGGGATTCCCGATTGAATTTAGAATGAGCGGGTCTGAATTATTTGATGGCGGTTATACGCTGGAAGACGGGGTCGAAATCGCAAAACTGGTTGAGTCACGCGTTGATCTATTACATATTTCAGCTGGAACTTATCAGCGGGGCTTTGGCACCACCCATCCATCGATGTTTGTGCCCCATGGTTGTAACGTTTATCTGGCGGCAGAAATAAAAAAACACGTTAGTGTGCCGGTGGCGACTCTGGGTGGCCTGAATGATCCTGAGATGATGGAAGAAATAATTAGAAGCGGTAAAGCAGATGTCGTCGATATGGCCAGAGCTTTACTAGCGGATCCTGAACTGCCGGAAAAAGTAATGGAAAACCGGGACGAAGACATTGTTAAATGTTTAAGATGCTTTACTTGTATGGCTGAGCGGGCAGTCACATCAACAAGACGCTGTACCGTCAACCCGCTAATCGGTCGTGAAATCGAAGGGATGGAAATTATACCAGCCCCGAAAAAGAAAAAAGTACTGGTTGCCGGTGGCGGACCTGGCGGTTTGCAGGCAGCTTTGATTGCGGCAAAACGAGGACATCAGGTTGTCTTATGTGAAGCCAGTAACGAAGTTGGTGGCATCTTAAAGGGTGAACGAGCGATCCCTTTTAAAATTGAAATGTATGAATTGGGTAAAACTTTGGGCAAGCTGGCAGCCGATGAAGGCGTTGAAATCCGTCTCAATACAAAAGTTACGAAAGAATACGCCTTAAATGAAGAGGCGGATGCACTGATTATTGCTGTTGGATCCGAGCCGCTGATTCCGCCGATAAAGGGCATTGATAATGACCAGGTGATCATTGTTAATGACTACTATCTGAAAAAAGATCAGGTTAAGGATTCAGTTGTTGTCTTGGGGGGGGATTGGCTGGTTGTGAAGCAGCCATTCATTTTGCCAGAGAAGGAAAAAAAGTCTGTCTGGTGGAAATGCGTGATGAGCTGGCGGTAGATTCGAATATCCGGCATCGGCCTTTGCTGCTGGCTGAAATCAAAAAATGCAAAATTGACGTTCATACTGGCCTAAAAGGTATTGAAGTCCAGGATGGTGGGGTTCTCTGTGAAGACCAGAATGGCCAATCGGTCATGGTTTCAGGTCAAACGGTAATTGCGGCGATGGGGCAGAAAGCCTGTCGAGATGAAGTTTTGGAGTTGCTGGACTGCGCCCCAAAAGTTTCAACTATTGGTGATTGCGTGAAACCTTCAACGATTACAACAGCTGTTTATCAGGGGCATCATGCCGCGCTGGACATCTAAGATCTTAAAATCTCATATGTAAAAATACTCTGAAACCTCAAAATGACTATTTTGGGGTTTTTTTATATTTCTTACAAAGTTAAGAATGTGTTAAATTTATTGATTGAATTATAGAAGGAAATGAATTAAAATTATTAAATGGGTATATTACTTAAGATTATATTATTCAGCAACTAACTGAGTAAGCTTTTATTTGATTATAAAAATTTTTAAATTTCTAGTTAATTAGTTGCAATAATGGACTGAAATCGAATACAGTACAAATTCCAGATATAATCAGATCACCAAACAGAAAATAAGGAGGTAGGATATGAAATCATTATCCATTAAAACAAAATTACTGATTTTAGTGATGATTCCAGTGTTGGCACTAATCATAATCACAGCAACTGCGACACGAAATGTCAACAATATTAGTTCTGAGTTAACACGAACGCTTTATGACGAAGGTTTTCAAAGTATTGCGCTGGTGTTAAATGCGGATCGCGATGCCTATCAGGCGATCGACAGTATTAATTCGATGAACTTATTACTCAGTTCTGGTGAGTTAACTGAAGAAATGAAAACCAGCATTTCCGCTGATTATGCTGAAAATATTGATCAGGTAAACGAGCGGGTGCAGGAGGCAATGACGATACTTGAGGAAGATCGTGACTTCTGGGAAAGCTTTAAAGATGAAGAAAGTGGTCTGAATTTTTTTGAGCATTATGATCAGTTTACGGATTCTTTTTCTGAATGGCAGGTTATTGCAGAACAGGAATTATCGGGAACGACGGGAAATCCGGATTTCTTGACGAAATTCGAAGAAGCAAGAGCTCATATCAATGCGATGGGTGAGATTATTGAAATGGGACTTCAAGAAGCTATTAGCCAGAGTCAGGCGCAAAAAAGCAGTATGGTCATGATGATGATTCTGATTGATGTTTTAGGGTTGATAATTGTTTTAGTCTTTTCCTTCTATCTGATAAAAATAATCACTGAACCGCTAAAACGTTCGGTTGTGATGCTTCAGGATATGGTCAAAGGAAAACTGAGCGGAAGACTTCGTCTTGATCAGTCTGATGAAGTCGGGATCCTGGCCGAGAACCTTGATCTGTTTGCGGAAAACCTTCAATTGAATGTTATTGGCACGATGAAAAAAATATCGGTGGGTGATTTGAATCAGAACTTTACGATTGATGATCCGGAAGATGAAATCACACCGATAATGGAAACCACCGTCGATAATTTAAATGCTCTGATTGTTGAAGTTGATACCCTTTCTCAAGCGGCTATCAAGGGGAATCTCACTGTTCGCGGAAATTCTGATAAATTTGAAGGTGGATATCGTGAAGCGGTCGAAGGATTTAATAATACACTGGAGGCTATTGTTCAACCACTGAATATTGCGGCAGGGTATATTGATAAAATCGGTAAAGGACAAATTCCGGAAAAAATATCAGAGAAATACCAGGGCGATTTTGAAACAATCAGAAACAATATCAACGCTTGTATTGACGGTCTGGAAGGGTTAGTAGAAGGCAGCCAGGTGCTGGAAAAAATGACCAATAATGATTTTGATGTCCGGGTTGAAGGTTCTTATCAGGGAATCTTTAAAAAGATTGCTGATTCAGTTAATAAACTTGGTGTTCAGATTGGTCAGACGATTGATGTGCTGGAAAATGTCTCTAATGGTGATTTGAAAGATTTGAACAGCCTTGAGAGTATGGGTAAACAGAGTGATGCGGATCGCTTATTGCCAACTCTGATAAGGATGATTGAAAATCTCAAGCTTTTAACTGAAGAAACCAGGATGCTTTCAAATGCGGCGGTTGAAGGTGAGCTTTCTAAACGTGGGGATGCGGATAAATTCTCTGGAGAATACAGAAGTATAATAATTGGGATTAATGAGACCTTGAATGCGGTCATCGAACCGATTAAAGAAGCATCTGAAGTACTGCAGGAAATGGCCAAAGGACACCTCTCAGTAACAATGGATGGTAACTATCAAGGAGATCATGCTGTCATTAAGTTGGCCCTGAATGATACAATTGAACACCTCAAAAAATATGTTTACGAAATCTCCCATGTCTTGGAGGAAATGGGAAATGGCAATCTTAATCAGGAAATCACAGCTGATTATTTAGGCGATTTTGTTTCAATTAAAAATTCATTTAATTCCATTATGACTTCGATGAGTCAAGTAATGGATAATATTGGCGATGCCGCCGATCAGGTAGCTTCTGGATCAAAACAGGTCTCAGATGGCAGTCAGGCATTATCTCAGGCTTCAACTGAACAGGCCAGCACTACCCAGGAGGTGGCTGCCTCAATTATAGAAATAGCCGATCAGACTAAAAAGAATGCAAGCAATGCTAATCAGGCCAACGAACTCTCAGCAGAAGCAAAACAAAAAGCGCTGGTGGGAAATGATCAGATGAAATTGATGCTTTCTTCAATGGCGGATATTAACAGGTCGTCCCAGGATATCTCAAAAATCATCAGAGTTATTGATGATATCGCCTTCCAGACCAATATCCTTTCGCTCAATGCAGCGGTTGAAGCCGCACGAGCCGGTCAACACGGCAAGGGCTTTGCGGTAGTGGCTGAAGAAGTTCGTTCACTGGCAGCCAGAAGTGCTGAAGCAGCAAATGACACCACTGCTTTAATTGAAGGGTCAATTGACAAAGTAAAGGCGGGAACTGAGATTGCCAATGAAACGGCCGAGTCTTTGGTCGAGATTGTTAAAGAAATTGAAAAATCTGCTCTTTTAGTTGAAGAAATTGCCAAAGCCTCTAATGAACAGGCGTTTGGAATCACCCAGGTCAGCCAAGGGATTGAGCAGGTTTCACAGGTAGTTCAAAATAATTCGGCGACAGCTGAGCAGAGTGCTGCAGCCAGCCAAGAACTGTTTAGTCAGGCGGAAATGTTAAAAGAAATGGTTAGTGCTTTTAAAACAAGTAAGGGCAAAAAAGTAGTACCGGTATATGCTGAGTTTGTTGAACCGGACGTCCAAGAAACTTCATTTATAGATGAACCAGAGTTAAATAATGAACCGGTTATTGATTTAGAAGACGGATTTGATAAGTACTAAAAATTATAGGGATTAAAAATATGAAAAACCATTCAGAAATAAGTCTTAAATGACGCATTATTTTTGGATGGTTTTTTAAATAGTGATTTCATATGATATGCAGTGTCATTTTATTGCCAATGAATAGCTAAAAAATATGCAAGTAACTTTGAAGTACGATATAATAGAAATAAAAACGGGGAGAAAATGAGTAAACAAGTAATACTGGCCAGTCAATCGCCTAGGCGTCAGGAGCTGATGAAATTTATTACAAGTAATTTTATCGTTGAAGCTCCCCATGTTGATGAAAAGAAAATTGAAGATTGCCTGTTAAAAAGATGCAAGCCTTCCAGAAAAACAGCAAAAAAACTGGTCGCAGAGCTGTCCTTTGAAAAAGCCATGGCGGTTTATAAAAATCATCCTGATCACCTGGTGATTGGTGCCGATACGGTGGTTGTACTGGGAAATGAAGTGCTGGGAAAACCAGGCAATAAAAAAGAGGCTGTTCTGATGCTGAAAAAATTGTTCGGTAAAACCCATTTAGTTATGACTGGTGTCACAATTATTGACGAGGGCAGTTATGAGCAATTTGTGTCTTCTTCAAGCATTCGCTTTTATAATTGGACTAATATGATGAAGCAGGCAGTTATTGCCTATGTGGAGTCTGGAAAACCGATGGATAAAGCAGGAGCATATGGTATCCAGGAAGAAGCGGGACTGTTTGTTAAATGGATTAAAGGGGACTATAATAATATTGTGGGCTTGCCAGTGGGGCAGCTTAATCGAAGGATCTATAAACGGATAAATGAAGGGTATCCAAAGTATTTAAAAAAGTAAAGGGATTTAATAAAAGCAGTACTAATTTTTCTGATAGCCTATGATATAATGTTCAGCAGATTCAGATTATTTTACGTAATAAAATATAATGTAGTGTGAAAGGAGAATAGGATGGAGTTAATTTTAATCCGCCATGGTAAGGCTGAACCGCGGGATGCAGTTTCATCTGATGAAAAACGTCGGCTAATTCCCAAGGGGGTTGAGAAATTAAAGGATGATTTGCCATATTTGCGGGGGTATTTAAAAAATCGGCCGGATCTTTTGCTATGGACTAGCGATATCACCCGGGCTAAGGAAACGGCTGAGCTAGTCTCTGAAATTTGCCTAATTAAAGAAATCGACACAAAAGAATTTCTTGGGACTGGTGAGTATAAGGAAATGGTGAAGAGTCTCAAAAAAACACCAGCCGAGGCCACAATTGTTATGGTTGGACACGAACCTGATTTATCTTTTTGGGCTGAGAAACTGTGCCGAAAAACGATTGTTTTTAAAAAAGGCGGGGCAGCCATTATAGAACTTAAAAAAGAACCTGACATTAAAGGTCAGTTGGTACAGGTTCTTAAACCGGGTGATTTTCATCGACTGACCAATGGTAAAAAGACAAAAAAGGCATAGTGCTAAAAAGATCAGTTTGTGATAAGACGAACGGGTCTTTTTTTAATTAGGCAGTTGCGAGAGACCACAGTTGGCATGAGCGCAAATCGGATGATATGGTGGTTTGTTTTCCTTGTGGCGATCGGTCACTCTATTAATTGATTTGAAAAGTGATCAATCTGTAATGACAATTGCAGATCAAAAATCGTTTGCGGATCGGATAGATCAATCTGGCACATTTCTTCGATTTTCTTGATGCGGTAGAGCAGAGTTCCGCGTTGAATATATAATTCGTTTGCGGCTTTTAGCTGTTTACCGTTATTTTTCAGATAGGCAATTAAGGTTGGCAAAAGGGCAGAGCCTTTTTTCCGATCATAGGCATCCAGCTTCCTGATTGCAGGATGCAAATAACTTTTGACATCACCTAATTTGACAAAGGAATGAATCATACTGTTAAAGCGATGATCATTAAAAGAAAAAAGATTGTCGGTAAGTTTCAGGTGACCGCCCATCTCAAGGGCCATTAGTGATTGACGATAAAGTCTGGCGATTTCAGTGATATGATCCTCAGCATCGCTGAGGCCGGCGCAAAGTTGATCTGTTTTCAAAAAGTGAAGAAGGTTACGCCTAGTCTGAAAATTGAGACAATCCGAGTGGTTATGATTGATCAGCAGAACAATGTTATTATCATAGATGACAGCATAAGAATGATCAATTATTTTAATCAGCGACTCGCTGATTTTTTTGAGTTGCGCGGGATTTAAAAAAGCTAATTTGGATTGAATGACCATGATAAAAAAATTCTTTTGTGGTTGCCAGTTGACATTTCTGAGTCGCGTCGTCAGCTCATGGTCACTTTTAAAACGTTCATCGAGAATATCCAGCAGAACCATTTCAATCTGATTGTCGGTCAAGTGGTTGTGAAAGTCAAAGGTCTTAAAGTATAAAGATAAAAGTTTACCGAAATAACAGAGACAGTCAAAATCACCTTCACTGATGGGGTGGTTTTTTTCCATCAGGCTGACGATAGCAACGCGATGATCATTGATCATGACACTTGTCGCAGAGGCAATGCTGTTGCCATGCATGGGATGATTAAAAGCGGAGTCATGATCATTTAATAAATTGAGGGCACGTTTTAGAATCTGGGAAGCATGGTGATCGAGGTCGGCGTAGCCTTTTTCTACTGTCATCGCCCAGACCTGATCATCCATGGGATCATCCGGGGTATGAGAAAGCAGCTTCATGGAGTTGTCCAGAATCATGATCGGATTAGCCAAAAGGCTGTGGGCATGGCTGGTCAGCTGATTAAGATCAGCGTTGTTCATCATCAGCGACAAAAGGCTATCCCCCCATTCAAAATAATCGCGCATGACATCTCGGCACATTTCAAATAGAAGTGATAATGAAGTTGCGGCATAAACAATTAGGGCGCAGGGCGGAAAGTGTTCATTTTCGATGGATTCACTGCGGCTGGCCAGAATCAGCATTTCCGAAGGGATGTTGACATAAGCAGATTGGTCATAATCACTCCAGTCGATAAAGAGGTAGCGAACATCGTTGGGAACCTTGCTTTTTTTGGAAAAGCAGACATCATCAACGGGGACACTTTTATTATAGGATGATCCCTTTTTACAGAGAACACAGGACTTTAAACCATCGTAAAGCATAGACATTTTTACACGCATGAATCACCTCAATTTTAAACAATAATAAATTACCATAAAGATTGTTAAGGATTAGACAAAAAGTATTAATAATACTACGAATGACAAAATGAAAACATTGTCATAGAAATATCATAATACAAAATGTATAAAAAGAAAAGGAATTTTCGAACTTCTGTAGAATGAAATCCATTACTTACACTGATATAATTGAAAAAATTATAGCTGTTTAAGTAATGTTTTGAAAGCATTTTTAATGGCACATCTGGAAGGAGAATATAAAATGGGCAGACTGGAAAACAAAATTGCGGTAATTACGGGTGCAACCTCAGGTATTGGTGAGGCGGTTGCACTGATGTATGTTAAAGAGGGGGCAAAAGTAGTCTTGGTTGGTCGAAATGCGGATAAAGGCAATCAGCTGGTAAAAGAGATCCAGGCATCAGGCGGCGAAGCCAGCTTTGTAAAATGCGACCTGCGGGTTTATGACGATATTGTTAAATTAAAAGCGGCGGTAGATGCCAAATACGATCATGTTGACATTCTCTTTAACTCGGCTGGGGTACTGGTTCATAAGCCTTTCCTTGATCAGAACATGGAGGATTTTGACCTGATTATGGAAACTAACTATCGGGCTTATGTTTGGACCATGCAGACTTTCATACCGGGAATGGTTGAGGCTGGCACAGGGTCGATTATTAATGTCGCTTCAATTTCTTCTATATGGCCGGAGCTTAATTCCTATTTTTATGGTGCGATGAAGGCAGCGGTTACCAATCTGTCCCGTAATGTTGCCAAAGAATTTGCCCGTCAAGGCATTCGTATCAATTGCATTTTACCGGGACCAATTAATACGGGGATGACTCCGGAGGCTATTAAAAACAGTAAAGAAGCGCAACAGGGTATGATTGATACTGTCTGTATGTTGGGACGACTGGGTGAACCGGATGATATTGCTTATCCGGCAGTTTATCTGGGTTCGGATGAATCCTCTTTTGTTACAGGGACCAATCTTGTCGTTGATGGCGGGGTTTGTATCAGTAATTAGAAAATTTTAAGGTGAAGAGGATTTTTTAATCTGATTAATACGGGGTCGAACGTAAATTATAAGGTAGGTATGATGAATAACAATTTAAACGTAGAAAATGAATCAGCAAGTGGATTGGGACGGCATGTCATCCAGTATCCAGATGATATTTCTTTCTGTGCAGGGTGTTCAGCCTGTGAGATCGTTTGTGGTCTCGTTCATGAAGGGGTGTCAAGCCCGTCTGTCAAGCGGATATTTCTTGAACGCGGTGAGAAGCAGTCGCTACAGCATGCTGTTTTAACCTGTCATCATTGTGATGATCCCCCCTGTTACGAAAAATGTCCCAAGAAGGACAAGGCAATGTGCATTGATGAAAGAGGCATTGTTTATATCGATCAGGATGAATGTATTGGTTGCGGAATGTGTGCCAAAGCATGTAAATTCGAACCATCAAGAATTAACTTTAATAAAAAGATTGAGAAAACGAAACGCAAAGCTTATAAGTGTGATTTATGCAGAACCAGAGAAAATGGTCCGGCCTGTATTGAATACTGTCAGGTAAAATGTATTGGTTTGAGTGATTTGCCAATTCCTGCAAAGAAAGAACAATAAAGGAGGTGCCTGATGGAAAAATTATATGGTTATACAGGAAAAATTGCCCGTATCAATTTAACAGATGAAAGCGTAACTGAAATTCCGACCTCTAATTATGTCCCTAAATACTTGGGTGGTCGCGGAGTCTGCAATAAAATTTTCTGGGATGAAGTTGGACCTGAGGTGGGTGCCTTTGATCCGGAAAATAAAATAATTTATATGACTGGGCCAACCACGGCTACCGGGATTCCCACCGGCGGACGCAGTGTCATGACAGGGATTTCGCCCAACAGCCTGCCGGAACAGTATTCCTGGAGTGGGATTGGTGGCTGGTTTGGGTCTGAGGTTAAATTTGCCGGTTATGATGGCTTTATCATCGAGGGGAAAGCGGCTGAACCAACTTATTTGTATATTGAAGATGGGGACATCCAGTTTCTATCCGCAAAAAAACTGTGGGGTAAACTGGTGCATGATACACAAAATAAGCTGGAAGAAATTCACGGCAGGGATGTCAATAGTATCGTCATTGGCCCGGCTGGTGAAAACCTGATGCGCAACGCCAGTATTACTACCAGTAATGATAATGTTGCGGCAAAAAGTGGGTTTGGTGCGGTTTTCGGTTCGAAAAATTTAAAAGCCATTACCGCTAAAGGAACCGGAGCGGTGGTACCGGCCAGTGCTGAAAAAGTCCTTGAACTGCGAAGTCGAATGGCCAATCCATTAATGGATCACAAGCCGGTGGTCGTCGAACCAGGTCATAGTATTGGACCGGCAAATTTTGCCGAAGCCAAAGGCGGTTTTAAAAAGGCTTATGTGGCCTGCAGTCATGGCTGTAATCAGCACTGCAATATGCTGATGCTGGATATGAAGTCGGCTTTTAAAGATGAAAAAGTCAATCATGTGGAAAAATGTGTCAGTGTTTTTGCTTTTGGCTTTGAAGAGGATGTGCCATATGGTGGACCGGGTGATACCTTTGTTACCGAGAAAAATCATACCTTAGCCTGCAAAATGATCCCCCGCGAAGGTGGACCACCGGATGAATCTGATGAGCACTTTGGCGAAATGTTTAATTTTCAGCGTGGAGACAAACTGGACTTCTGGAAACCCGACTTTGACAAAGGCAGTGTTATTAATGATCTGTGCAATGAATATGGGGTCGATAAATGGGACGTGATTGTCTGGCTTTTACCCTGGCTATCAATGGGCAAGAAAGAAGGGGTTTTTGACGATATCGATATGGGCATGGAAATTGATGTCGAAAGTGAAGAATTTGTTAAATACCTGCTGGATATGATTGTTTACCGCAAAGGCTACTACGGAAACCTGCTGGCGGAAGGAATGGCCAGGGCCATTCGAACGCTGGGTAAAGAAAAGTTTGGTGACACCATTTATCAGGGGCGCTACTCACAGGTGACTGGTGACCGTCTGGATTTGCCAATCAGTCTGGAAACAGCCTGGGGACATTGCGTCCACTGGCAGGGACGAGGTTTTGAAGCGTCGATGGAAAAACCGGCCTGGGTAGCCACTAATCTGCATCAGATGAATTCGACCAGAGATACTCAGACCATCGCCCATCATCATGATTATTTTAAAAACTATGTTGAACTGAAGGATGACCCCTGCCGCAGTCCTTTAACGGCACAAGCGGTGATCATGGGTGAAAACAAGGCTGAAATAAAGGATTCGGTGACCTGCTGTGATTGGCAGAGCCCTGATCTTTTCTGGATGGATATGGAAGCGCAGATGTTTGAAGCTGCCACTGGTTTTAAAACGACAGAAGCGGAACTCAATGAAGCGGCGGAACGGTCAAAACTTTTGTTTCGGGCCATTATTATCAGAAACTATGGCCGCGATCGTGATATGGAAGTCAATGCTATTTTTCCGATTATGACCTATCCGGATCCCTGGGGTCAAACGGTGACCTGGAAAGAATGGAACGACTTGGTAGATATTTACTATCACGAACGGGGTTGGGACAAAGAAACAGGTTGGCCGACGCGAGAAGTTTATGAGCGCTTTGGACTGGGTTTTGTTGCCGATGAGTTGGGAAAAATTGGCAAGCTGCCAGCGAATTGAAATATTAGAGAGAAAAAATGAAAATTGAACTGGAAAAGGCGATTGAAGTCATCACAAACAATATCAACCGCTTGGACATAACGAAAAAAAAGATAAATGCGGCACTGGGGTATATTTTGGCAGACGATCTGGTCGCCCAGATTGATCAACCGCCTTTTAACCGATCGCCCCTTGATGGTTATGCCTTGAAAGCGGCGGACACTATTGGGGCATCAAAAGATCGGCCAGTGCGGTTAAAAGTTGTGGATACGGTGTTCGCCGGTGGCCAGTCAGCACTCGAAATAAATCAGCATGAGGCTGTTCGTCTGATGACCGGCAGTCCGATAGCTCATGGTTGTGATTGCGTCATCATGCAGGAAGACACTAATGTGGGTTTTCCCTTAGTAGAAATTTACAAAGAACATAAAGCCTATCAGAATTTTTGTTTTAGGGGTGAAGATTTTAAAAGCGGTGATTTTCTGCTAAAGTCTGGCACAAAAATGGATGCTGTTGCGCTGGCGGTTTGTGCCAGTGCCGGCATCGGTCAGATTAATGTGGTCAAGAAGCCTAGAGTAAGCGTTTTTTCTACCGGAGATGAATTGGTGGCACCTGGTCAGGCCTTAGAAAGCGGTCAAATCTATGACGCTAATCTGTTTTACATTTGTCTACGGCTTGAGCAAATGGGCTTGGAGGTGGTTATGTCTCAAACCATCGGCGATGATTGCAATGAAATAGCTAACAAGATCAAAAATGCCATGAAACAATCAGATTTCATAATAACTACTGGCGGTGTTTCGGTTGGTGAAAAGGATTTGATTGAGGCGGCGATCAATCAAATTGGTGGCCAAATAAAATTTCATGGGGTCAATTTAAAACCCGGAACGCCGGCTATGTTTTCAGTTTTGGGTGAGATCCCAATCCTTTCTTTGTCTGGTAATCCCTTTGCCTGCATCTCGACTTTTGAGCTGCTGGCCCGTCCGGC
Source organism: Eubacteriaceae bacterium ES2 (assembly GCA_031222025.1). Taxonomy (GTDB): domain Bacteria; phylum Bacillota; class Clostridia; order Eubacteriales; family Eubacteriaceae; genus Acetobacterium. The sequence continues at coordinate 795,721 of CP130740.1, forward strand.
TTTTAGTAGGCTGAGCGGCAATGACGAATTTTTACTGACAGAAAAAACTGCATCTCTTAAGAATGCTTATCCCAAAAGCAGTAAAAGGCGGCGCTTTATCAGAGGCCTTTACGCTGATGGGGACGTTGAAATCCCGAATGGACACTCTTCCGGTCAGATTCGTTCAATGATTGGCTGCAATTGCCTCCTGGATATCCCGGCCGGAAGTGGGCCACTGGTTGCGGGTGATGAAATTAGAATTAGGCTGCTATAGGTGAAAACGTCAGGATGAAGTTATCGTTGATTTTGGAAGCTAAGCACCGACAGTTAGCTTTTTTGTAGTTTGCTCTGGTTTTAAATACAGAAGCAGTTGTAGATTCAGGTAATGTCTGGGAGGTGAGTAATTGAAAAATTTACCCAATATGATTTTGATCGGTTCAACAGCCAGAAATATTGGAAAAACACGTACAGCGGTTTCGATTATTGAGAAAATCAAATCCAAACAACTGGTAATTGCTTTAAAGATTACTTGTATTGATGAAAAGAATGGGAAATGTATGCATGGCAATACAAAATGTGGTGTTTGTTCCAGTTTTTCGGGTAAAAGCGAGCTGCTACAGGAATTTTCCAGTACTGGGAATAAAGACACCTGCAAATTACTGAAAGCGGGAGCAGATCGTGTTTTCTGGTTAAAGACACTCCGTAGTGAGCTTAAAGAGAGTTTCGAAGACTTTTTAAGGGACATTCCAGACAATGCAGTAATTATTTGTGAATCTAATTCTTTGCGCAAATATTTTAAGCCGGGTCGCTTTATTATGGTAACTAGCAGTGATCAGCAGTCGACTAAATCATCAGCACAGGAGGTGATCGACCTGGCGGATAGAATCATCAGTTATGAAGCGGATCTTTTAACAAAAAATGCTTGCGGAAAATCTGTAATAATTGACATTAATGAATATGAATCTTTGAAGGCTGCGCTTAAGCTAATGTCGAAACTGACGAAAGGCGAGAAATCTGCTCGAGAAAAAGGCTGGATATCTATCGACGATGTGGAAATTGGAATAAAAAATGGCTAGACTTTTTAACTATAAAAACATGATGATTATAGATGTGGCCAGCTTCTAAATAAGCTGGCCACGAGTTTAAAAGTATCTCGGAAACAGGGAAATAGGCTTACTTTTTTTCACTCCGAAATGGTGGAAGTTCAACTGCTTTTGTCAAATCAAAAATGACTAGATTCTCGTTGGGAACGGATTCGCCTGACAAGCGATAACGCATTGAATCTTTCCAGGTGCTTTTCATCACATGACGCAGGGTATGTCGAACGGCAGAACAAGCGGGACTGTAGGCACCTGACTGTTTGGTCCCTATAAGTACTGACACGGCAATAAGCCGCAACTCTGGTTTTTAGTCCGTTCTCCTTTCTGATAGTTGGTCTTGCTGGTATGACCTCAACCTTTGGAGTCTCTGAATATGCTGCACGTATGCGGTTTTTTTCTTCTTCCCTTCGATGTTCAGATTTTGAACTTTTATTCCACTTTGTGATTTTTAGTTGTATTTTTTTGCTTTCGATAGGGGCGCCTCCTTCCAGAAACTAGATAGTTTTATAGTCCGTAGGTGTCCTATTACCCACTAACAAAGAATTAATTCAAATAGTTGCGATTATCTATAAATTTTTATTTTTCAAATAGCAAGTAAACAGATATAATAGTAAAAAGATTACTCGATTTGCTTGGAATAAATGTGAGTTAGGAATTATGTGAAGGGAGTACCAATGGATTTCAGAAAGTTGGAATATTTTATTGCGGCAGTCGAATACGGCAGTTTTACCAAAGCCGCCCAACAGTGTTTTATCTCCCAAACAGCTATGAGTCAGCAGATCGCAGCCATGGAGCAGGAATTGGATTTGCTGCTCTTTGACCGCTCCAGTTATCGGCCAACCCTGACACCGTCTGGTAAAGCCTTTTATGAAAGCAGTAAAACCCTCGTCGAGATTTATGAACAGGGTGTTGAAAAGGCCAGCGCATTAAAAAATAAAACGGCTGGATCGCTGAAAATTGGTATCTCCGGTCCAATTGAAAAGCGCTTTTTGCCGGAAATTTTAAGTCGCTTTGTCGACCTTCACCCTGAGGTTAATCTGGAACTTTTAGAACATAGTTTCAGAAAGCTTTCGGAGAAAATCAGGAATGGCGAAATTGATCTTATGTTTGGATTGGCCAGTGAAATTGCCATTTATCCCCAAATTGAATTAACATCCCTGTTTGCCAGTACGCTATGTGTGATTGTGGGATCCAGCCACCCCTGGCGAAACCGGCAAGAATTATTTGGAAATGAGCTGAAAAATGAAAAGCTGATTGTCTTTTCCAAAAACTACGGACCCAAATATTATGAATCATTTATTAAAGCCTGTGAACAGGATGGCTTTACACCAAAGATCATCAAAGAAGTCGATAATTTTGATGAAATGATTCTCCTGGTCAGTGCCAATAAGGGGATTTCCATTATATCTGAAGAGGTTATGACGGAGGCGCTGGGAATTCACCGGGTTAGGCTCACCGAAACCCATCATCATTCGGAATTCTGTATGGCACGCAATAAAGAGGCTGATAACCCATTGATAGAGGAATTTATACAACTGATCGAACATAAGGAAAACAAGAGGAAGTGAGTATGAATCGGCAAACGCTGGAATATTTTATTACCTTAACAGAAACACTTAATTTTACGGAGGCTGCAAAACGTCAGTTTGTTTCACAGACAACGATCAGTCGGGCAATTAAACAGCTTGAAAAAGAACTTGGCTTTGAACTATTTACACGGTCTACCACAAAGGTAACCTTAACTGCAGCTGGGCAGGTGTATCAGAAAGGGGTAAAACAACTCCTTATGAATTATGATCTGATTTTGGCGGACTGTCAGTGTTTAAGTCAGACAGAAAGTCATTGTCTGAAAGTTGGCTTTTCAAATGACCTGGGATTGGATTACGTCAGCCGAGTTCTGAAACGTTATCAGAAAAAAAGTAAAAATATTGAGTTCGTTTTTCAGGAGAACCGTCCCAGTCGGTTGCTGCCAAATCTAAAAGATGGTTTATTGGATGTGATTGCGGTTTTTAGTGCCGAATTAGAGGATGAAAAACAGATAGAGTCGATGCGGGTGTGCCAGTGTAGTGTGAAACTGGGTGTGGGCGTGAATCATCGCTTTGCTGGCAGAAATGCCATTGATGCATCAGAATTGTTTCACGAAAAGATTATCCTGCCAAGTCGTGAAAGTTTTCAAAAACATGCTGAATATATTATTTCAACATGTCGTTTGGATGGATTTGAACCGGATATTATTGAAGTTGATTCATATGAAGGCCAGATTCTTTTAACCGAGTTGGGCAAAGGGGTAGCTTTTTTTCCGGTTAAACAGTTATCCAATCCCACCAAACATGCTATTATGTTTATGGATATACGAAATACCCACCATCAGTGCAGTATTGCTTTTGCCTGGAACAAAAAAAATAAGAGCGCGGTACTTGCAGATTTTCTTGAAACGACTCGTGAAGTGACTATATGATTAAAAAAGCCTGCCCCTTATGCTAAATATGCATAAGGGGCAGGCTTTTTTATCGTTGGACAAGCAATCCATTTTTATTTACGATAGATCATATCGATTTAAGATAGAAAGGTGAAAAAAGTGAAAAAGTTTGAACAGTTATTTTCCCCGATAGTTCTTGGAAATCGTCAGTTTAGAAACCGGATTTTTGCTGCTCCGATCGGCCTGGAATACTATCCGGATGAGCGGTTGCATCCGGGCGATGAATTTATTGCTTACTTTGAAAGAAAAGCACAGGGCGGAGCCGCCACAGTCAGTATTGGTTCCGCAATGGCCGATAACAGCAGAGGTGCCGTTGGCCCCACCATTCGACTGGATGATCCTTCGGCAATTTCGCCATTATTTCGGCTTTCCCAGTGTATCAGTCGTCACGGTGCTGTGGCAGATATTGAGCTGCAGCATTGCGGAGCCAATGCTTATCACAGCAAGTTTGGCTTGGGAAATGAGATTTTTGGCGCTTTTGATTCGATTAATGGCCTGGGAATGGAAATTTCACAAATGCCGGAAGACATTATATTAGAGACTATCGGAAAATTTGGTGATGCAGCTCAAACAGCTAAACATTGTGGCTTTGGGATGATCACAATTCACGCTGGGCATGGTTGGATGTTTAACCAGTTCTTGGGTCCCAACAATAATCGTAGTGATAAGTGGGGAGGCTCGATGGAAAATCGAGCTAGATTCGTCAATGCGGCGGTCGCGGACATCAAGAAAAAATGCGGCCGAGGTTTTCCGGTTTGTGTTCGGATTAGTGGCGCTGAGCTCTTTGAAGGTGGTTATGATATTGATTATGGAATCGAGATTGCCAGACAACTGGACGGCAAAGCCGATCTGATTAATGTTTCTGTAGGCGCTCATGAAGCACCTGATGTTTTTACGGTCACTCATCCGAGTATGTTTCTTGATGATGGTGCCAATGTTAAATATGCAGCTGCTGTTAAAAAGGCAATCAGCCAATCAAAAGTTGCAACTGTTGGCGCGCTTGCCGAACCTGAGCTGCTGGAAGAGATTATTGTTTCGAAAAAAGCGGATGTGGTAATGCTTTGTCGTCAGCTGATGGCTGATCCGGATACACCGGTGAAGGCACAAATGGGACAGGAGAAAAAAATCCGTAAATGTATCCGCTGCTTTGAGTGCTTTTCGTCCCAGTTTACAAAACTGACTACCATCTGTGCCATCAATCCGGAAATTGGTTTTGAACGGGAAAGTAAATATTCACAGGTGCTGTCACAGAATAAGAAAAAAATTCTTATCGTTGGTGGTGGCATCGGTGGTATACAGGCTGCTCTGACTGCCTGCGAACAGGGGCATGAAGTGATTCTCTGTGAAAAGACAAACATCTTGGGTGGCGCCTTGCGCTGTGAGCAAAAAGTGCCCTTCAAACAAAATATGCAGCAATATTTGGATTTGCAAAGTACTTTGATTCGAGATGCCAGTATTGATTTGCGGATGAATACCGAGGTTACGCCTGAATTGGCAAAAGTAATCAAACCGGATGTCATTATTGCGGCTTTGGGAGCAAGACCGGTGAAACCCAATATTCCGGGAATTGACGGCAAAAACGTCATGGATGCAGATGCGGGATATCTGAAAGCAGAAAAAGTTGGACAAAAGGTTGTGGTGCTGGGTGGCGGTTTGTCAGGGATTGAACTGGCAATTTATCTTTCACAACTGGGTAAAAAAGTAACCATTCTGGAAATGGCAAACAGCCTTAATTTCTCAAACAATGTGATTCACTCAATGGCCATTAAAAATGAAATACAGGGCTATCAGATTGAAGTGGTGACATCAACCAAAGCCGTTGAAATTACAGACCAGGGTGTGATTGGTGAATTTGTCGGCGATCTCTTTTCAGAAGAAAAATGCTGTGAAACCATCCGAAAAGGAATGTTGGAGTCAGCGGTAACACAGGCCAGTATGAATCAGCACTATGAAATTGGCAAGCAGAGCTTTTATGAAGCGGATACGGTGATCTATGCCCTTGGGCAGAAACCGCTTCAGGATCAGGCTGATGCAATGAGAAAATGTGCACCCCTTTTCTTTGAACTCGGTGATTGTGTTGAACCTAAAAATATTTATACGGCCAATACCACGGCTTATACCATCGCCCGTGATCTGGGCCGCTACTGATCAAACATCATAAGTTAAGCTTATCATCTTCTTTGGCTCTTTGAATTATCTTTTTGAACAGGGATTCGTTATACTGGTTATAGTTAGATAAATATCAAACAAGGAGAACGAATTAATGGGAAAAATAATTATGACTGGTGTCGATGGAAATTTTGGGGGGGCGGCGGCCCGAAGTATTTTAAAGAAAGTGCCAAAAGAGCAGCTTATTTTTACAACTCCCAACAAAGATTTTATTAAAATGTACTCGGATCAGGGAATCGAAACCCGTCATGCCGATGTTTTCGACAAGGCGACTTTAATAAAAGCCTTTGAAGGCGGCGAGGTGCTTCTATTAATCTCCATGCCTTTTGTTGGTGAGCGCAGACGAGTTGCTCATAAAAATGCGATAGACGCAGCGGTGGAAGCCGGTGTTAAAAAAATTGTATACACTTCAATCGTTGGGGCTGGTGAAGAAGATTGCGATACCTATGAAGTATCAGATCATAAAATAACTGAAGCCTACTTAAAAGAGCTGGATATTGATTGGGTGATCTTGCGGGATTCGCAGTATGTTGAAGCGATGGTGTCGGTATTTGAAGAAAGTGTTGCCGGCAACGGTGTGATGGCCAATAACATGGCTGATGGTCACATGGCTTATATATCCAGGAATGATTGTGCTGAAGCAGCTGCCTGCGCGGCTGCTGGAGCTGGTGAAAACAATACCATCTATGATATCAGCGGACCGGAAGCCATTACTATTAGCGAATTCTGTCAAATTGGCAGCCAGATTACCGGAAAGACGGTCACCTATCAGGAATTGACGGACGACGAAATGTATGCCTTCTTTGATTCGATTGGCGTACCCCGTAACACCGAAGGTGAATGGGCGGAAACCGCTAAAAATTTCCCTTTCTGCTCTGATGGCATGGTCACCTTTGGTCGGGCGATTCGTCTGGAACAGATGAATGCCTGTTCAAACGATGTTGAATTATTGACTGGCAGAAAGCCCTTATCGGTGCGCCAGGTATTTGAAGATCTGGAAAATCACCGGATCGGCAGTCGAACCTCAACTGAAGATTAAGAAAAACATTAAAACAGCATTTCCTGACATTGGAGATGCTGTTTTTGGTGGTGCGACCGGCATGGGCGCAATCTAACGGGTGAAAATCGTTTGTCTAATCATCCTCAAGCAAGCAGCGTAAATCCGTCACTTATTGACTTTTTTCGATTTTTATAATAAAGTTGGCAGTAGTAAAGGTATGAGCATAACCATAAGCATTATAGACCGGGAACGAACGCTCAATGCATTATATCACTAAGCCAACAGGCAGGAATTCGTCAGTACTTAAAAAATGCTATAGAAAAAAACAGTTATGGATCAGTAAATACAATATAAGGTGTTTTAAATGCTAACGCATAGGATCTGCTATCGATTACAAAAGGAGATCAAAAATGGATTTGCGTAAAATTGAATACTTCTTGAGTGTTGCGAAAGAGCAAAGCTTTACCAAAGCTGCCGGGCAGTTGAATGTTTCACAATCTGGAATCAGTCAACAGATTGCGAGTCTGGAAGAAGAATTAGAAGTGAAATTGATCAATCGGTCAAAGAATAAGTTCGAACTGACGGACGCAGGAAAGGCACTGCTTGGTTCGGGCAAAGATTTAATCAATCAATACGACAGAATGGTTAAAAATGTCAAGGAGATCCATTACCGCAGTCAGCTGGATATTAATTTTGGATATGCGGGACCAATTGAGGCAACGATTATTGAGCCTATAGTCAGTCTGATCCAACAGCACTATCCAGATATGAACTTTAATTTTGAAAAGAACAGTTTCAAAGAAATTGGAGAAGCCTTATTGAACCGTACCCTTGATATTGCGATTGCCTACAGCTACGATTTAGTCAGCCACAAAAAAGTAATTTCAATCCCTCTGAGAAGAGATGCACTGGGGTTGATTGTCAGTAAAAACCATCCCCTGGCTGCCAGACAAAAAATGGCGGCATTTGAAGTTGCGCATGAAAACATCATTATGCTAAACCGGGAGTATGGAGAAAAAAATTATAAAAATATGCTTGAGTGCTGTGCGCTTGATGGCTATCAACCTAATATTATTGAAGAGGTTGATACGCTCGAGGCTATGTTTTTAAAAGTCAATGCTAACAAGGGTGTAGCCTTTTTTTCAAAAGGCTATGCGGAAAAGTTCTTTCGGAACGTCCATTTTATCGAACTTGAAGGCACCCACCATATTGATCGTATTGACCTGGCGTGGCTTAAAGATAACGATAATGATTACATTATTAAAATCATCAGACTGATTCAAAATAATATACATAAGCTTTTCTGATTAAGCAATCAGGTTTATCTGTTGGACAGAAAGATCACTGAAAAGTTATAATTATTTTAATTGATTTACAAAAATGTAGATTTTTGACTGACATTTGTTTGGAGTCGCGACCAGTCAAAATGGAAGTAATCGTTTAAAAATTATGCTATAAAAGGAGTTTTTGATGAAAAACTGCAAGTATCCCAATCTGTTTTCTCCAATTGTGTTAGGAAATACTTTATTCAGAAATCGTATTTTTGCATCCCCGACCGGCTATCAGAATCTTAATGGTGACGGCTATTTAAACGAAGGTGCTGCGGCCTATTATGAACGAAAAGCCAGAGGCGGAGCAGCCAGTGTAACGTCATTCGAAGGGATTGTTGATGGTGAGCTCGGAAGAGGCGGCCGAACGCATATTTGTCTGGATACCCCAAATATCAGCAACAATTTGTCGAGAGTGGCCCATGCGGTTAAAAGCTATGGTGCGGTTGCTTCACTTGAACTGACGCATACAGGGATGTTTGCCAACCGGGATCTATCATTCTTTGGGGCCTCATCAAAAGGGACTGCCTACGGACCGGTAGAATGTGAATTGGATGGCAGAATCGTTCAGGCTATGGATGAAGAAATCATTGAGAGAACCATTCAAAAATTTGCCCAAGGCGCCGGAATGGCAAAACGTTGCGGTTTTGGGATGGTTACCGTGCATGCCGGTCATGGATGGCTGCTGCATCAATTTCTTTCGCCGATTACCAATACCCGTACAGATAAATGGGGCGGAAAAGATGTGGAAAATCGCGCTCGTCTGGTTGTTGCGATTTGTGATGCCATCAAAAAAGAAGTCGGACAAGGTTTTCCGATTGAAATTCGCTTGAGCGGATCAGAATGCTATGATGGCGGATTTGGTATAGAAGATGGGATTGCCATTGCCAAACAGCTGGAAAATCACGTCGATCTTTTGCATATCTCAGCCGGAAATCATGAAATTGAAGAAGTTTTTGCCGTTACCCATCCCAGTATGTTTATGGCTGATGGCTGTAATGTACAGTACGCGGCTGAAATTAAAAAACAGGTTAAAACACCAGTTGCGACAGTCGGCGCTTTGGCTGACCCGGAACCGATGGAAGAAATTATCCGATCAGGAAAAGCGGATATTGTTGAAATGGCCAGAGGCTTATTGTGTGATCCGGATTTCCCCAATAAGGCTAGAAGTGGAAATGACGATAAGATTGTTAAGTGTATGCGTTGTCTATCCTGTTTCTCAAGTGAACTGTCAAACGGCGAACCCTATTGTGCCCTTAATCCGGAAACCGGACGTGAGCTGGAAATGAAATATGCCATACCAACAGCGGTTAAAAAGAAAGTCTTGGTCGCCGGAGGTGGTATCAGTGGCATGCAGGCCGCCCTGACCTGCGCAGATCGTGGTCATGATGTTATACTTTGTGAAAAAAGCGATCGCTTAGGGGGAGTCCTCAGATGCGAAGAACACGTAATTTTCAAGAAAAATCTGGATGCTTACCTGAATCAGCAGGAAAAGCGAGTCAATAATAGTAACATAGAAGTACATTTAAATACTGAAGCGACATCTGATTTTGCCGAAAAAGTGGATGCTGACGTCATTATCGCGGCAGTTGGCGCTGAGCCGGTTAAACCATCTATTCCGGGCATTGACAAAAAAAATGTCATGTGTGCTCAGGATGCTTATAAAGCCATTGATCAGATCGGTGAACAGGCTGTCATCATTGGAGCCGGCCTGGTCGGCGTAGAACTGGGATTACACCTGATTGCCAGTGGCAAAAAAGTCAAGATAATTGAATTAACCGATCATGTCAACGATGGCGGAAATTTTCTCCATATGCTCGGTTTGAAATATGAAATCATCAAACGGGAATTGGATATTCAGTTTAATACCAGTGTCAAAGAAATCAAAGAAAATGGGCTTGTCTGCGAAAGTGATGGAAAGGAAACTTTTATTGAAGCAGATACCATCATTTACGCAGTCGGTCAAAAATCGCGACGTGACGAAGCAGCAGCTTTGAATTTTTGCGGTTCAGAATTTTATCTGGTTGGCGATGTGATTGCTCCACGCGATATCACCAGTGCCAACAGTGAAGCTTTCTTGACTTCTCGAAATATTGGACGATTTTAGATAGTATAGCATTGAATAGTCAATCTTAACATCTGTGTCAACGCTGATGCGAGTACCATGAATCTGTTAATCTGTCTTTAGCCGAAGAGTGAAAAAAACAGCATTTCTTGAAATCGGAGATGCTGGTTTTTTTATTGCAAAAGAATCTCAAAAATATTCAACCAACACACACGACATCAGCAGATAAAAAAGCATGGTCTGATCGACTTCACGAAGATTGATCTCAAGCAGCTCGGACAGCTTATCAAGTCGGTATAAAAGGGTATTGCGGTGGATTTTCAGGGCATTGGCAGTCAGGGTCAGGTTTCTGCCGTTTATTAAAAAAGCGGATAGAGTTTTTAGCAGATGAACCTGATTAGGATCGTTATCCTTATGGATTTTTAAGATTCGGGGATGGCAGAGGGATTGAACACAGGTACTGTTGTTGAGCTGATGAAAGAGATTGGACTGGTAATAATCCTGAAAATAATAATAAGCCTGCTGAGGATGTTGGGCAATCCCTTCTGCAAGAGCGGACTTTGCCTGAATATAGTAATAGCGCAGATCGGGAAAGTAATAGAATTCCGAACTGATCCCGCAGCGGATCATAAATTTATCGAACAGTTGCTGAAGAATCGTCTTAAGATTATCCTGTTTTGCGGAATCAGACATATTGAGGATGACGATAAAGGAATTTTCAAAAGGACAATAGATTCCCCCTGAAAAAAAGTGCTTAATTCTTCCGATATAGGGATGAATACTGTAATCGGTAGGGACAATATCAACCGGATAAGAAAAGTTAAGCAGGCAAAAGGAATCATCACAATTCCATTTTTTTCGTTTGAGATAAAATGCGATCGTTTTTTCATCAACAGACATCCCTGTTAGCAGTGATTCAACATAAAATGGGACGGGATCTGACCCATGCAGAAGGCTACCTGAATGGATTATCGCTTTTTCAAGCAGGCCCTTGATAATGGATACCAGTTTTATTTGTCCGTCAGTAATAGTTGTGTTAACTGAAGTCATACCTAGACTGCCAATAAAAGTTCCGTTGCTTTTTAAAGGGCAAGACAGGATAGATTCATGATTATTGTCTTTTGATTTGCTGATGAACGGGGCATTAGTCTGGCTCATCTTTTGAGTGAGTTCCTGCCATTCGGGATAGGAAAAATAATCCATGGTATAACCATTTTGAAAGGCTTTTTCCCAGATACTCCCTTTGTATTCGTATTTGAAGTCTCCAGCCCAGTGGACTAAAGAATTTGAACTGTCAAACAGAGCGATGGGATTGTCGAGCTTTTTGGAGATAATTTCAAGAAGTTGGGAAATTTCCATTTGGCTGATCATTGCCTCTTGTATTTCCTGCTGCCAGGCTTCAAAATCGGCAAAAATATCCTGTAGACAGGTGAATAGCTCAATTTCGTCTTTAGTGGAGTCAAGATACAAAATATTATGGGGCAAGTGAAAGAAGCCTTCGGGAAAAGGTGGGCCTAAAACAAGTAAATTTTTGGGACAGGATTTTTCGGGCGTTTTTTTTAATTGGTCAGCAGTGGCGAAATAGAGAAAACTGTTTGAGAAAGTTTGCCCGGGGTTAAATAAGCGGATATTGGTAATCGGCGTATCTGCATATAAAACTGCGGAAATATCAAAGGATTTCTTTTTTAAGGCATCGGCAATAATGGAGAGATACAGATTCATAGCAGCCTTCCTCATTCTCATCAGGAATATATATTTCATAACAATTAACAGATTTGTGATGAATTGATAACTCAGCATAATAATTCATTCTATAACAGATACACAAAAAAATCTATGGACAATGCTATAGAAAATAATAATATTTTTCTACAGCATTGTCCTAACGGTCGAAAGATGCTTCGGCGTATACTGTAAACGATATTATTGAATTCAGGAGGAAACCACAATGAATTTTAAATTGGACAGTGCCGTTTTTAAGGGCTCATATTCGATCATTAATCTGATTGGCGGATATTTGCCGTTTGAATATTCCGGTCCTAAATCGGAGTTTTTGGCCGCAAGAGAAAGTGCGTGGTTAGGGATTAATCTGAATACGACACCGGTTTATGAGGTAACAGGGCCAGATGCAGTTAAGCTTTTAAACAAGGTTTGTGTCAATCGCGATTATGCCAATCTAAAAATGGGCGGATCACGCCATGCCCTGATGTGCAACGAAAAAGGACAGATGTTAGCGGATGGTTTAATAATCCGAACTGGAGAAGAGAAATTTCTGACATACTGGCTGGCCCCGGTTTTGGATTATTATGTCCGAGCACTGGGCATGGATGTAACAGGGAATTACATGATGGATGAGTATTTCTATCAAATTGATGGCCCAAAATCGCTGGAAATTATGGAGGAGGTTTGCCAATGTGATCTGCATGACATCAAATTTGCCGGGAAAAAAGTGGTTGAAGTAATGGGGACAGAAATGACCATTGTCCGTTTGGGCATGTCCGGAGCCTTGGCTTATGAGGTGCATGGCAAGGCGGAACACGCGGAAATGATTTATAAAAAAATCCACCAGGTCGTCGAAAAATTTGGCGGAAAGCCACAGGGAGTCCGTAATTACGGGATTATTAATCATACTCCGGCTGGCTACCCCAATCAGCTGCAGCATTATGCTTATCCTTTATTAAATGGCGATCCTGAACTGGCAGAATTTGCAAAGAAAGCATGCTTTCTGATGGGTCTGTCGGGAAGTGCTGCCGATGATCCGGAAGCTTTTTATATGACACCCTATGATGTTGGTTGGGGTAAGCTTGTCAATTTTGACCTTGATTTTATTGGAAATGATGCTTTATTAAAGATTAAAGACAATCCGCCTAAAACGGTTGTGACCCTGGAGTGGAATACAGAGGATGTTGGCGATGTATTTATGTCGCAGTTTAGGGGGTAAGAGGTTGAGCCCTTTGATCCGATTGAGCAGTACACAGTGCTTGCTGATGCATCCGGCGGAGCCACCATTCGCGGTGACCTGATTTTGTCTGATGGAAAGACAATTGGAATTGCAACAGGGAAAACCTATGCCTATTATGAAAATCGAATGATTTCTTTGGGATTTATTGATACTGAATATGCTAAAGAAGGTGATGAGTTAGTCACTCTTTGGGGGCCGTCAGACAAGCCACAGAAAGAAATCCGCGCGACCGTTGCCAGATTCCCCTATTATGATGGAGAATTCAGAAATGAGCGTTTTGATGTGGAAAAGATTCCGCATCGGAAATTCTAATGGACTGTTGCTTCTTGAAACGTTATTCTATTTTCAATCTAAGTTGTTAAAAATATTTGAGCTGGTCACGCACTGACCAGCTTTCGTTTTTTTGAAATTTTCACAGTTGACAATATTGTTTAGGAACTATAAAATATGGCATGCAGAAAGGGGGAACAATAAAAAATGACAAATATCGTTTTACTGGGTCTGGTCAGTTTCTTTTCGGATATCAGTGCAGAGATGGTTTATCCGCTGATTCCTTTATATCTGACATCGGCATTTGGCGCAACACCGGCACTGGTTGGCATAGTGGAGGGAATTGCCGAGAGTATTGCCAGCCTGCTAAAGGTTTTTAGCGGCTATATTTCAGATAAATATAAGCGAAAAAAAGCGCTGGCTTTTAGTGGATATTCTACTGGTGTGATTTACAAAATTGCCCTGATGATTGCCACGTCATGGACAGGAATCCTCTTTGCCAGAGTCATTGACCGGATCGGAAAGGGAATTCGGACCGCGCCAAGAGATGTACTGGTTTGCGAAAGTGCAGAAAAAAATGGAATGGGAAAGGCTTTTGGAATCCATAAAGCGCTGGATATGGCTGGTGCGGCACTGGGAATTCTGATTGCTTACCTGCTGCTGGCGGGTGACAGGACAAGCTTTGATTATCAGACCCTGTTTGCCCTTTCCATTGTCCCGGCGATTCTTGGCCTTTTGATGCTTCTTTTTGTGAAAGAAAAAAAAGAGCATACAGCGATAAAAAATAGAGAAGCTTTCTGGAAGAAAGTCAAATATCTGGATCGCAACCTGAAACTTTACCTGCTGGTAACGCTTATTTTTACGCTGGGGAATTCTTCGAATGCTTTTCTGATTTTGCGTGCAAAAAGCCTGGGTATCAGCGATGGCAGTGTGATTCTTCTGTATTTTATCTATAACATAACCGCAGCCCTCTTTTCGATTCCATTTGGAAAGCTTTCCGATAGATTAGGGCGAAAAAAAGTTCTTGTTTCAGGCTATCTGGTATTTGCCCTGGTCTACTTCGGCTTTGCCTTTGTCAAAGACACAGAAATACTGACGCTTTTATTCATTGCTTATGGTTTGTATACAGCCATGACAGCTGGGGTGGAACGGGCACTGATTTCAGAAATTTCCCCACCGGAGCTGAAGGGCACCATGCTTGGACTCCAGGCAACCATCGTTGGAATCGCTCTTCTCCCAGCCAGTGTGATTGCCGGTCTTTTATGGAATGTATGTGGTGCGGCTGCGCCTTTTCTTTTAGGTGCCGTTCTGGCCATTCTATCGGCGGGCATGCTGATTCTTTTGATGAACCTGAATTTGCATAACGACAAGGAATAAATTTTTAAACAGCATTCCAAAGTTAGTGAGCTGATATCGGAGTTATTGACATTTTCAGCTAAGTTGATATACTAAGAGTATAAATACTAAGTGTACAAGTAGTAATTGTATAATTAGCAAAGGAGGCATCTGGTGTTTGTCGGAAGAAAACGGGAATTGGCAAAACTTGAAAGTATATATCAACATAAGCAATTTGAATGTGCTGTATGTTATGGACGGCGTCGAGTGGGGAAGACAACCCTGATTGATCATTTCTGTCAGGGCAAAAAAACGATTTTTTTTACAGCGACGGAAGGGACCGCTAAAGACAATCTGGCTGCCCTGTCTCGTGCTGTTTTGAGTGTGACATCACCAGGTTTGCCCGTTCCGGCCTTTGATTCTTTTGATGATCTGCTTAATTTTATTGATAACTTGTGTAAAGAAGAACGCTTTATCCTGGTGATCGATGAGTATCCGTATCTGGCGGAAAGCTATCCAGCGATTTCATCAATGCTGCAGGTTCATATCGATCATGTCTGGAAAAACAGCCCTTTGTTTCTGATTCTCTGCGGGTCATCGATGAGTTTTATGGAGCATCAGGTATTGGGATATAAAAGTCCACTTTATGGAAGAAGAACCGCACAATTCAAAATTCACCCCTTTACTTTTTTTGAAGCGCGAGAGATGCTGCCGGGGTTTTTTCGTGAGGATCAAGCTGTGCTTTATGGGATCACGGGTGGGATTCCAGAGTATTTGTCCAGAGTTGATTTAGAGAAGAATCGGGATGAGAATATCATTGATTTGTTTTTTGATGAAAGCGGACGTTTGTTTGAAGAGCCAGTTAACCTTCTGAAACAGGAACTTCGTGATCCCGCATCCTATCACTCGATCATTGCAGCGATAGCCGGTGGTGCCAGTCGTTTAAATGAAATAGCTACCAAAACTGGGCTGGAGACCAGCGGGTGCAGCAGTCTGCTGAGTGGTCTAATCGAGTTGGGCATTGTCAGGAAGGAAATTCCGGTGACGGAAGTCCGCAGTAAAAAGACGCTTTATCGGCTTGAGGACAGCATGTTTACATTTTGGTATCGGTTTGTGCGGCCAAATATCAGCGGGATCAGCCGTGGTATGGGGGCAGTGATTTTTGTAAATCAGGTTCTCGGACAGATCAATCATTTTATGGGAAATGTATTTGAAGAGATCTGCCGGCAATACCTGTTTTTGCCGGAAATCTATGAAAAAGCACCCTTTTTCTATGGTGAAGTTGGTCGATGGTGGGGTAACAACAAAAAGGAAAAGCGGCAGGAGAAAATTGACCTGATGGCCTTTCATGAGGAGAGTGCATTATTTGGCGAATGCAAATGGCAGAATGAGCCGGTAAAAATGGAGGTGCTTCTGACCCTGAAACGACGGGGTGAACTGTTTGATTTTTTGCGGAAACATTATGTTGTTTTTTCCAAAAACGGCTTTACGCAGCAGGTTTTAAATGAAGGTGAGGGTGAAAAAATGCAGTTGATTGATTTTAAGCAAATGACGGATTTAAGCTATGACAGGTTTTGGTCTACAAAATAATCACTGATAATTAAATCTTAGAGATTCACAGTATATCAAAGAGTTTGAGGAAATTGGAGGAGGAAAGCGGGTAGAGTTGAAATAAACTGTCCGAATAAATACTGATGGAGATGTTCTGCTAGGTGGCTTGAAGTCCTTATAGCTTTTATTTTTCATGCCAAAGTGATATAATTTTGGAGAATAAATAAATAAAGTGGTGAGAAAGATTGAGCGAAGAAATATTGTTGTCTAATCGGCAGTTGAAAAATGAAGAAACAAGAAAAAAATTACTGGATGCCATGGAACATATTATGGAAAAGTACGATTATAATACCTTGACGATTCGCAACTTATGTAAAGTATCCGGTGTTGCTTATGGTTCTTTTTATAATTTATTTGAATCGAAAGAAGATTTTTTGCGTTACTATCTGACGCATGATTTTGTCGAATATATGGAAAATTATTATTCTGGAAACGATGAGTATGAGCAGATGAATGCACTTGAAAAATGTGTCGATTTATTTGTTACCTGTGCAAAATACAACGAAAATAAAGGCCTCCTGTTTATCAGCGGTTTCTATTCGCCGTATAACTATAGTCTCTCTCCTTTGGGAAATGATGATAAAGAGTATTCTTTTACACCGCTGGTAAGTATGTCTATCGAATTATTGAATCGGGCCAAGGATGAAGGTCTGCTCCCGAAGGAGATTGATTGTCAAAGAGTGGTTGATCAATTCTGTTATTTGTTTAATGGTATTACTTTTAACTGGTGCATCAGTCGCGGAAAGTTTCCAATGGTACAATCGGTGCGAGAGGTATTTGGAATTTACTTAAAACTCAATAGGGTCTGAGAGGATGAAAATCCGATTATATTTTAGCGTCATTGAATGGCGCTTTTTTGTTTGCTAAAATTTGATTTTTGCGAATAAAGCTAAAAAAAAGATTGACAAAAATAATTTTAGGAATATAATTAAATCACAAACTAAATCATGATTTAATTTACAAAGGCGTAATAACTCAGCAGTAGGTTATTGCGCCTTTTAAAAAAAAGGAGAAGAAATGTACGAAAAATTATTTGAGCCAATCAAAATTGGCACCATGGAATTGAAAAACCGATTAGTTGTTCCGGCCATGTCAACCCTGACAGCGACGCCAGAAGGCGCTTCGACTGAACAGTTTATAGCGTATCATGAAAGAAAAGCAAAAGGCGGGTGGGGACTGGTTATTACCGAGTATTTTGGAGTTGCTCCAAATGTTGGTTTTTTCCCACGCATGCTTGGAATATGGAATGATGAACTGATTGAAAGTCATCGAAAGCTGACGGACCGTGTTCATGCAGTCGGAGGTAAAATTGCTGCTCAGATCAGCCATTCCGGCAGAGAGACATTTATTGGAGTATCCGATGAGAACCTTGTAGCACCATCGCCTTATAGTGATGTGGCGGGAGAAAAAAGGCCCCGTGAACTGAATCGGGCGGAAATCAAAAAAATTGTCGGACAGTATGGAGACACGGCGTTAAATCTTAAACGGGCCGGTTTTGATGCCGTAGAAATCTATGGGGCTCATGGATATCTGATTTCGAATTTTTTATCCGGTTATGCCAATAAGCGGACGGATGAATATGGCGGGTGTCTGGAAAACCGTATGCGTTTTCTGCTTGAAATTGTTAAAGATATTCGAGATAAGGTTGGACGAGACTATCCGGTTCTGGTAAGGATGTCGACTGTTGAATATGTTCCGGGGGGATTGTCAATTGGTGAATCAAAAGTGATTGCCCAAAAACTGCAAGAAGCTGGAATTGATGCGATTGACTGCTCTCAGGGGATTTTTACAGTGTCTAATAATATTGTTGAACCCATGCAAATGGAAAACTGTGTCTTTGTTGACAATTCCGAGGAAATAAAAAAAGCGGTGACCATTCCGGTTATTACAGCCGGACGCATTAATGAAGCTTGTCTTGCCGAGTCAGTGTTGTTATCAGGAAAAGCGGATTTAGTGGGGATGGGAAGAGCTTCTCTTGCCGATCCGGATTTTCCGATAAAAGTCAAAGAAGGAAGACTTGACGATATTCGCTACTGCATTGGCTGTGTACAGGGGTGTATTGGTTCGAATATGCGGGGCGAAAACTGCCATTGTCTTGTTAATCCTGAAATAGACAGGGAATTTGAATTGCCGGAAAGATCGGTTGAAAAGAAGAAAAAGATATACATCGCCGGCGCCGGCATCGCAGGGTGTGAAGCGGCTGTCATAGCAGCTTCCAGAGGCCATGAGGTGATTGTTTTTGAAAAAAGTGAGGGTATGGGAGGAACCTGGAATATTGCCTGCCTGCCGCCTTACAAACAGCCCCTTTCAACGTTTATTGTCTGGCAGAGACATGAGCTTGAAAAACTGGGCGTAGAAATCAGGTATAATACCGAACTGACACAAGAAATCATTGAAAAGGGCAGCCCGGATGAAGTCATTGTGGCGACTGGCTGCAAACCCTTTATTCCGAGAATTCCCGGAACAGAGCTTCCCCATGTTGTACAGGCAAATGATATTTTATTACAGAATATCCGAGCCGGTGAGAATGTTGTGGTAATGGGAGGTGGATCGGTTGGTGTTGAAACCGCAGAATTTCTGGCATTATACGGAAGCCAGGTGACCATTGTTGAAATGCGTGAAGACATCCTGATTGGCTGTGAAAGAGAAACGATGCTGATGCTGCGTCAGGCCATAAAGGAATGGGGGATGACGGTTTACCGAGAGGCAAAAGTGATGGAAATCGAAAATGATTTGGTGACAATTGAACGAAAAGGGAAAACAATCAGAATAGAAGAAGTTGATACGGTGGTAATTGCAGCCGGGTCAAAACCGGTTAACAGTCTTGAAAAAAAGATTCAAGCTCTGGGTATTCCGGTTACTGTAATCGGAGATGCAAAAGAAGTGCGAAACGGGCTGAGTGCAATTTACGAGGGATATATGGCAGGCTATGAAGCCTGATGATTTTGAAATTAAAAGGGAGAAGGAAAAAATGATGAATTACAATCAGGAATTAGTTTTAAATGGTGAAGCGGTGATTGAGATGTTCAATCATCTGGGTGTATCGATTGCTGTTTTTGACTGCGATATGAATATGATCTACATGAATGAGCGCGCCAAATGGTTTTATCGCCATGTGTTTGGGGCAGAAAATATTCTGGGAAAGGATGTTAAAAGCTGTCATGAAGATGTGCATATTCGAAATATTAAACATTTGCTGGAGCAGTTTGAGAAAGGAAAACCCTTGAATTTTTTTCATGCGGATCCGCCGATGATTGAAGGCGGTCACCTGACAGTCCTGCATTACCCCTATATCATCGAGGGCAAAGTGAAAGGAATTATGGAAATAAATATTGAAAGCTCTCTTTCTGAAGGGGGCAGAGGGGAATATGAAAGGAAATTTTCAGAATAACAGCTTCTATTCTGCCAGTGACCGCAACAAAATACTGCAGGACAAAAACAGCTGAAACAAAGCCTGATCCTGAATGGTTTCATATTGAAGGCCAGTGAGTTTTTCAATGTTTTTTAGCCGATACACAACAGTATGCCGATGAATATGAAGTGTCGTTGCAGCCGCTGATATATTTTTACCATTGGCAATATAGGCATGCAGGCACAGGAGCAGTTCTTTCGTATAGGGATCGATTTTGTCAAGGTTGCGTAGCTGAGGTGTGATCAAAATCGCCAGATTCGTGTTTTTCTCAAGGATAGATAGAACATAGTCGGAATAAATATTTGCAAAACAGGTGGTCTCAAGCACCGAATCATTCAGGAACTCCATAGAAATCTGGCACTGTGAATAAGCCAGATTGAGATCAAAAAGGTTGCCGTAAATCATACTGCTTGTGGCCTGAAATTCGTTTCTGGACAGAAAATCATTGATTGAAACAGTCAAATGGCCCGACTTTGCGTCTGTAGCATAATCACAGACAAGAATTGCAGAATGGTAAGAAAAGACCAGCCCCTTCTTAAACAGCTTTGTCAACTGTTTGATTGGGCTGTTTAAATTGTCGATTGGATTTGAAGGGACAAAACACCATAATCGATAGGTGTCTTTTATTTTTCGGCCCTTGAGGGCCAGATGATGAGAAAGAATATTGGCATCCACGAAGTTGTTATTCAGTAAGCGGTACAAATACCAGGGTGTTTCCTGATTTCTGCTGAATTCATCATTGACGCTCAGAGCGTTTTCCATGATTTGCTGTGCGATACACATGTTGCAAAATTCTGAATCGGTAAAAGGGCTGGTCAGTTCCGTCATGGCCAGTGAACCAAAAAGTTTGCCATTTACAATAATCGGAGCGATCAGGCGCTTAATGGAGCCAAATGAATCGGGAGACTGATAATAGAAGGGATGGCGCTGGGACTTGAATTTTTCATTAAGGGTAATACTGTCCACTTCTTTCAAGGAATAGCCCTTATCCAGAACGTGTTTCCAGATGGCATCGATTTTTTCGGGGTTCATGTGGCTGGTATGCATTAGAAGGCCCTGGGAATCATCAAATAAAGCGGCGGGGTTTTTAAGATGATCACAGGCGGCATCCATAATAGACTGAAGCGTATCGCCGGCAAAAATAGCCTCATTAATCCGGTCGTTCCATGATCGATAAGTGTCAAAAATGGCCTGGACTTTCTCAAAAATGATGATGGAATCGGGTTGTGCTGCCATAATAATAACCGTCCAATGTCTCGGGATCAGAGCTTCATCGATTTTGCCCAGGCAGATAAAAGATAGGGCCATTGGAGAGTGGAAGTCGGTCAATTGCCCGGGATTTGCCAGATAAACAACTTCTTTTGTCAAGTCGCTGTCATCATGAAGAAGTCGGACACCGGAAAGATTGTTTTGAGGTCTGCTACAGGCAATAAGACGCGTATCCGGAATGACAAGTTTATCGAAAATAATATGGATGCTGAGTTTCATGGAAATCTCCTTTTTAGTTGTACAAAAGTGTATAAATAATATGCTTATTTTTTTATTATATGGACAATGACTAAGAAAAGCAAGAAGAATATAATAGAGTAAAATATCGATTGATAAGGATTTCAATATCTGTTTCAGTCAAAAAAGGAGAAGAAAATGTTAAATTCTATTAGTCAGGATGCCTTTACTCTATTCAATCAGGGTGGAAACCTTATTCCTTATGAGTATACAGGTTATAAAAATGAGATTTTGGCCTCGAAAGCCACAGCGTGGCTAGGGACAACATTGAACAATTCACCAATATACGATGTCAAAGGATCGGATGCAGCAAAATTTTTAACATCGGTCTGTATCAACAGTTTTATGAAAATGAAACCTGGCAGTATTCGTCATGCTGTCATGTGTAACGAAAAAGGTCAGATTCTAACCGATGGGGTCGTTATGATGATAGGCGATAATCATTTCAGAACCTATTGGTTAAATCCGGTGGTTGGATATTATGTATCCATATCGAACTTGGATATTCAAGGCGAAAATCTGTCAGGCAAGGAATTTTTCCTCCAGCTGGCAGGACCAAAATCGTTGGAAATTCTAGAGCAGGCTTCTCAGAGCGATCTGCATGATATTGCCTTTACCAAACACCGGATGGCCAAAATTGCCGGGATTGATGTTAGAGTATTAAGACTTGGTATGGCTGGAACCCTAGGTTACGAAGTGCACGGTGATATAGCAGATATGGAAACCGTTTATGACTGTATCTGGGAAGTTGCTAAAAAATTTGACGCAAAAAAACTGGGTCAGGTTGCTTACACCATGAACCATACCGAAGCCGGATTTCCCAACATCAATATGCATTATCCCCTGCCATGGTATGAAACAGCAGGTCTGAAAGAGTATCTTTCTAGCCGTCCCATGGAAGGATTCTTTAATCTTAACAGAGTGCTGGTCGGTAGTGTTGGCGATGATCTGGAGAGTCGTTTTGTGACCCCTTATGATCTCGGCTGGGAGTATCTGATCAAGTTCGATCATGATTTCCCCGGCAAGAAAGCACTTGAAGAAATTGCCAAAAATCAATCCAGAACCCTGGTGACTCTGGAATGGAATCCTGATGATCTGGGTCAAATTTTTGCATCACAGTTTAGAGGGCAAGAAGTAGAGCCCTTTGAAACCATGGATGATCGTCCAATGGATATGTATTACAACAGCGGATTTTCAATGGTCTATCACGCTGATAAGGTTGTGGCTGATGGTAAGGAAATCGGGATTTCAAGCGGCCGTCTCAACAGTTATTATTATCGGCAGATGATTTCCCTGGCTTTTATCAGTCCAGAGTATGCCGTTGAAGGTAAAGAATTAACCCTGATCTGGGGAACACCTGGCAAGCCGCAAACAGAAATTCGAGTTAAGGTGGCTCGTACCCCGTACATGAATCTGGAAAATAATAAAGAAATTGATGTCAATGAAATCCCACATTATAGTAAATAAGGATAAGGTCAGACCCCAAAAATGACTATTGAAAAAAAGATGCTTTCTTTGATGACCCTGGTCAATCATTCAATAACTTAAATTATTTCCTAAAGGAATATATGCATTGAAGGTGTTATAATAATCAAAACAATGGAAAAGTATTGTGAGGTGATCGAAATGAGCGGTGTTACAATTGAAGAGATCCGTAACAGTGTTATTCCCTATGGTAAGGATTATAATTTGAGTAAAATTGTTCTTTTTGGTTCCTATGCCACCATGATGAAACTGAATTAAGTGTGCTAATTGATGCTGATCAATCAGATTTCACATTATTTGATTTATCAGGAATGCGATTGGACTAGAGAGAATAACTTGGCCGGAAAGTTGATATAGTTACATTAGCTGGTTTGAATGAAAAAGTCAAAAAGAATGTAATGGAGGATGAAGTTATTCTATATGAAAGAGAAAAATAAATCAATTATGGATTATATGAAGAGAGGCAGGAGAAGTGATTCCCCTGCCTCTCTTCATTTTAAATACTAGTATCTGCCGATATCACAGGCAATCTGGTGAGCAACTGAAGTCGCATCATAAATATTTTTTGGTGAGACACAGTCACCAAGCTGATAAAATTCGGGTGCACAATCGGCAAGCGCCAGAGATTCTGTCTGTAATGGTTTTTGGCCAATGGCATAGATGACAGTATCCGCTTCAATGGTTCGACTCCCGTTCTGATCTTCAACCAGCAGTCCGGCATCATTGATTGCCAGTGCTTTAGTCGAAACGCACAAGGTGATATTTGGATGACGAGTCAGCTCATCGCCCAAGGCAACACCATGAACTAATGGAAATCCACCCGGCAATTCCATTAAGCCGCCCATTCGATTGGAAGTCCCTTCAACTGGTGGTGGGGTAGCGATGGTGCCAGGGGCCATTTCCACAACCGTAATCTCATGTCCCAGGCTGGAAAGAAAAATTGCCAGTTCCAGACCGACCAATCCACCACCCATGATAACGCCTTTTTTTCCGACTTTTTCGGGATGATAATAGACTTCCTCAGCACCGATAGCTTTTGGATGGTCCATGCCGGTAATTTCAGGGACCAACGGACGAGCGCCCATTGCAGAAATGATAACATCCGGATGAAGTGATTCCGCCAGTGCCGGGGTTACTTCGGTTCCTAAACGGACATCGATGGCTGAACGGGATATTTTGAGGGCTTGACGTTTCAAATAAATATCCAGATTGGATTTAAATGGAATTTTTTCCTCGCAGAGCAGGGCTCCGCCTAAACGCTCACTTTTTTCACATAAGATGACTTGGTGACCGCGTTTTGAAGCGGTTAATGCAGCTTGCATGCCGCCAATACCGCCGCCGGCAATCAGGACTGTTTTCTGGTGGGTAGGTGGTGGGGTGGTCATAGTTGCCTGTTCGCGACCGATTTCGGGGTTGGTGGCACAGTAAAAGACCCCATCAATGGTAGAATTGGAGAAACAGTAGAAACAGCGCAAACAGGGATTGATCTCATCAGAACGTCCCAGTTTGGCTTTGATCGGGAGATCTGGATCGGCCAGTGTTTGTCTGCCTAGATTAACCACATCCACTTTTCCGGAAGCAATCAGTTCTTCCATCATTTCCGGGTCAGTCAATGCGCCGACAGTTCCCACCGGTGTCTTGACATGTTTTTTTATTTGGGCAGCATAATCGCAGTTGCAGCCATCGGGAAGAAACATGGTCGGATGGGTTCTCATGGAGGCAGCATCAATTTCATGATGGCCAACCGAGACATGAATCATATCAACTTTGCCATCAAGCATTTCGGCGATTTTCAACCCTTCATCCAGATCATAACCATCCGGGAGATATTCAGTGGCGCTCATGCGAAACTCAATCGGAATATCTTTGCCAATGCGATTTCGGATTGCTTCAATGACGGCCAGCGGAAAACGCATGCGGTTTTCGATGGAACCTCCCCATTTATCGCTTCGTTGATTGTCTCGTGGGGAGAGGAACTGGTGGATTTGCCAGCCGTGACCGCCGTGCAGAGTGATCATCTGATAACCGCACTGTCGCGCGAATGAAGCGGCATCGCAATAGCGTTGGATCATCGCATCAATCTGTTCATCCTTCATTTCCCGGATTTGGACCCCGTCATCGCGGATTCCTTCAACAGTGCCATAAACAAAGCCATCGTTTGCGGGCATTAATTCCAGGTTGGCGTTTTGTCCGGCATGACACAGTTCAATGGCAGCGACGGCACCATGGCGTGAAATAGCAGTACTGGTTCGGGTCAGATTGACTTTTCCGAGAATATCATTGCCCCGCATCTGAAAGGGATGACTGCGGCCGTATTCGCCGTCAATGATCATATCGCCGACGCAGACGGAAGCAAAACCGCCCAGGGCTTTACGTTCGTAAAAATAGGCGGCCTCTTCTGTCAAAAAGCGGTCGCTGGTAAGACCCGGATAATCCTGCGGCGAAGAAAAAATTCGGTTTTTAAACAGCGTTTTGCCTAATTTGATGGGCTCAAATAAATGTTTATACTTTGACATTACACATCTCCTTATAGATAATTTAAACTGATTTTATAACAGATCCGCAGGAGAATCATCACACGAATGTATGAAAATATGAAGGAAGATTTCGACATTTACCGGAATATCTGGTAGAATCGGATAAAAGAAAGGGTGAGGATATGAAAGTAAAACTTGCCATGATTCTGGATAAACTCAATGGCTGCAAGTATGAGTATTTTCCGTCATCTGAAAATAAGCAGAATGCCTTTACATCTGTGCGTTTGCTTAACGGAAATACTCAAAACTACCGGGCTGATGTGCTTTATCTGGGGTCATCGGAGCGACTCAATCATATTGAATACAGCAAATTACCTCAGACAGTAATTTGCATTGAGACCAAATCATCGCCTTTAATACTTGAAAAAACCAGAGGTATTGAATTGGCCCTGGTTCGGGAAGCGGTTGATGTGTTTAAACTGCGGGAGCAGATTGAAGATATTTTAGGTGATTATTCAGACATCTATGGAGAGATGCTCCAAAAGGTAATCGATAATCGGGGCCTTGAGGCCATTATCAATGCGATGACGTTAATTCTTGGCAATCCTTTTTATGTCGCTGATGCTGATTTTAAAATACTTGCACGGACTGGCTGTGTCCTGAAGAATCCCGATGAATGGCGCTATATTATTGAGCATGGTATCGAGGATGACTATATTTCCAGT
This sequence comes from Eubacteriaceae bacterium ES2, assembly GCA_031222025.1. Lineage (GTDB taxonomy): Bacteria > Bacillota > Clostridia > Eubacteriales > Eubacteriaceae > Acetobacterium. The sequence goes on from CP130740.1 coordinate 821,624, forward strand.
TCGATTAATGATTTTTATTATATGAGGGACCTGATGAAAAAGACCGAGAATCGGGTTGAAGCAGTCTTTTTTTGTGGCAATGAACTCTACCCGCATTCTTTCTATTCGATGAATTTGCGAAGTCGCAATCAGAAAATTGGCTTAGCGACTGTTTTTCAGACAGAAAGACCGTTTTCAATTGCAACGAAAGCGATTCTGGAATTTTTCAGTGAAATAATTATTCTGGAAATACTCAAAAATCAGACCATCCAATCAAACGAAGGGGTAAAACTGGGCTACCTGTTTTCAGAAATTCTGGCGGGAAATGAGAATTCGGAGAATGAACTCTTTAAAGTGACGCAGTTTATGGAGATTGGCTTTCCGGAGAACTTTTATATATTGGCAATAAAAGCTGAAAAAATTGTTCGCAACCGTTATGAACTCACTTTTCTACGAAAAAGAATTACTCAGTTACTGCCAAATACGATTTGCATCATTTATCAAAATACGATTGTAATCCTAACCGATGAAAAAAACAGCACTTATTGGATTCAATCGAAAAATATCTTGCACAGTTGGTTAGCAGAAAAAGAGATGGTAGCTGGAATCAGTGAACTTGGGTGCGATGTTTCACAAATTAAAAATGCCTATCAGCAAAGCCTGATTGCGGTTGAAATCGGATTAAAAACGAAACCCCATGAATTGATCTTTGACTATCAGCAGATACGGTTTTTGCATCTTTTAAAATTGATTGGGCAGCTGGAAAACTGGAGCAGCCTTTTACATCCGGCCTTAAACAGATTGAGAGCTTATGATGTTGAAAAAGGTTCAGATTTGTTTAAGACGCTGGATGTTTATATGAAAAATGGACGTTCGCAAGCTAAAACGGCTAAAGTCCTGCATGTACATCGCAGTTCACTGCAGTATCGGCTGTCAAAAATTGAATCAGTGATGGGAATTTCGCTGGATGACTATCAGACTTTTTTGCATCTGCAACTGTCTATCGAAGTTGAAAATGCATAATTAAAAAAACAGCATCCTGGAGTGGCAAGGAGGCTGTTTTTATAGCATAAGTTCTAATAATCCAGCGGATCTTCCACCAGATCCATAATGGCATTTTTAAAGGCTTCGCAGGCTGTTTTACAGTTTGCCTGGGTACCGGTTAAAATAACACCGCTTAAGTTTGAGTTGGTGGGTGGAGTGAAAAATTTGACCACTTCCACATCGGCAACGGTTAAGGCTTCGTCAATGCCGACAATTCCTTCCAAAGCACCGGCAAATAAAAAGGCGATCGAAGAACCCATGGGTAGATCATAAGTTTCAGAAAAATACTTGCCGATTTTAGGCACAAGTTGCGCATAAATCAGGTTGGAACCATCTTCATTAACGCTGTAGACGCTTGATTTGTTTTCAGCGTAATCCCGGATATAGCGAAGGCCACTTTCCACATCGGAAACGGTTGGTCCGGTAATGACTCCAAAAACCTGACCATCATTGAGGCCAGCACCGTAGCCGTAAAGGGTTTTTAGATAACAGACTTCGACATTGGCCGATTTTGTGGCTTCATCAGCGGCACAGTAACCAACACCATCAAACTGGGTAGTGAAAATGCCAATATCAATGCAGCCCTCAGGCAGTTCAAATTCATCGAGATAAATATCTTCAACATCGGTTAAAAGCTTACTGTAAACAAGATTACATTTTACACGGTCTCCGGTCATCTTAGATCTCCTTTAACTTCATTTTTTCTATCTTACCATTTTTCAGGGCATTCGTAAATTAAAATTAACGATGAAAAAAGACAATATTTAAGACTCAGACAAAATTGCCGGAGCCTTAAATATATTTATTTAGTTAAAAATGCATGTACAGATCGGGCGGCTTCACGACCTTCATGAATGGCCCATACAACCAGGCTTTGTCCACGATGCATGTCACCGGCGGTAAAATATTTTTCCCGGCTGGTCTGATAAACAGCGTCGCCAACGACATTGGAACGTCCGTCTCGAGACAGTTCCAGCTGGTCGACCAGCTGATCGTCAGGGCCTAAGAAGCCCATGGCCAAAAGAACCAGATCGGCATCCAGAACTTTTTCAGTGCCAGGGATCTCCTTCATGGTCATCCGGCCATTTTCATCCTTGACCCACTCGATGGAAACAGTTTCTAATGCGGTAATTGCATCAGTACCGACCATTTTTTTAGTGGTAACACAGTATTGCCGAGGATCTTCGCCGTATAAAGCAGCAGCCTCTTCCTGACCGTAATCCATTTTATAGGTTTTTGGCCACTCCGGCCAGGGGTTGGCAGCGGTTCTGTCGGCCGGCGGTTTGGGCATAATTTCCAGCTGAATCACTGATTTGCAGCCGTGTCTGATGGAAGTGGCTACGCAGTCGGTTCCAGTATCACCACCACCAATAACGACGACGTTTTTGTCTTTGGCTGATATATAGGCATTATCGCTAAGACCTGAGTCTAAGAGGCTCTTGGTATTAGCTGATAAAAAGTCGATGGCGAAATGAACACCGGAAAGATTTCGGCCTTCAATTGGCAGGTCTCTTGGTTTAGTTGCTCCGCCACAAAGAACTACAGCGTCGAAGTTCTGATCCAATTCAGCAACTGAATAGTCTTTACCGACTTCTGTTGAAGTAACAAACGCAATACCTTCTTCTTTCATCAGGTTGACACGTCTGCCAACGATTTTTTCTTTATCCAGTTTCATATTTGGGATACCATACATTAAAAGTCCCCCAACTCGATCAGCCCGTTCAAAAACGGTGACCAGATGACCGGCTTTGTTAAGCTCGTCGGCACAGGCCAGGCCAGCCGGTCCGGAACCCACAACGGCCACCTTTTTGCCAGTACGCATAGCTGGCGGTGTCGCTTTGATCCAGCCTTCTTCATAGGCCCGGTCAATAATATTGCATTCGTTAACTTTGATGGTCACCTGAGGTTCATTTAGGCCCACGGTGCAGGCTCCTTCGCAGGGAGCCGGGCAGACCCGACCGGTGAATTCCGGAAAATTGTTGGTTTTCATCAGTCGTTTAAAAGCTTCTTCCCAGAGACCTTTGTAAATCAGATCATTCCATTCCGGGATCAGATTGTGGATGGGGCAGCCGGAAGCACCACCAGCTAAAAGGATGCCGGAGTGACAGTAGGGAATGCCACAATCCATGCAGCGGGCTCCCTGAATCTGTTGTTTTTCCTGAGATAAATGAAGATGAAATTCATCCCAGTCTTTAATACGTTCCAGTGGTTCACGATCATTTGGAACCTCACGTTTATATTCTAAAAATCCTGTTGATTTTCCCATGATTGACCTCCTTAATTGCCGCTTACGCGCGATAAATCACTCATATTATCCTGGAAAGCCGCCATTAAAGCGTCGTCGCCAGTTAATCCTTGAGCGGTTGCCCGTTCCATGGCCTGCAGCATTCGATTATAGTCGCGCGGCAGTACTTTTGTAAACTTAGGCAGATAGCTGTCGAAATTGTCCAGAATTTTCTGAGCCAGATCACTTTTGGTATAAAGCTGATGTTTTTCGATCAGTGATTTCAATGCGCTGATTTCGGCTGGATCGGTTACTTTAACCAGGTCAGCCATTTCCTGGTTGCAGTGGTTGGCAAAAGTGCCATCTGCATCCAGCACATAGGCAATCCCACCGGACATACCAGCAGCAAAGTTACGGCCAGTCTGACCAAGGACAACGACAGTTCCACCAGTCATATATTCACAGCCGTGATCACCGATGGCTTCAACAACTGCAGTAGCACCACTGTTACGGACACAGAATCGCTCGCCAGCGGCACCGCGAATATAGGCTTCACCCTGAGTTGCGCCAAAGAAGGCCACGTTGCCGACGATGATATTATCTTCCGCGACAAAGCTGGCATTTTTTGGTGGATAGACGATCATTTTGCCACCGGACAAACCTTTGCCATAATAGTCATTAGCATCACCTTCCAGCTGAATGGTCATACCCTTTGGCATGAAAGCACCCAGACTCTGGCCAGCGGATCCTTTTAATTTAAGCTTGATGGTATCATCAGGTAAACCGTCAACCCCATATTTTTTAGTGACTTCATTTCCGATAATCGTTCCAACGACACGGTTGGTGTTTTTGATTTTAGCGGAAACTTTTACTGGTGTCTGATCTTCCAGAGCCGGTTTGCACTGATCAAGCAGTTCGGCTAGGTCCAGCGATGTATTTAAACGATGATCCTGCTCGATTTGGCAGTATTTGCCGACTTTATCGGATACCTCAGGCTGATAAAGAATATTGGATAAATCAACACCTTTGGCTTTCCAGTGATCGATAGCCGCGCGCGTTTGTAATTTATCAGAGCGACCGACCATTTCATCGATAGTTCTAAAGCCCAATTCAGCCATGATTTCTCTTAATTCCTGGGCGATAAAGCGCATAAAATTAACGACATGAGCAGGATCGCCTTTAAAGCGCTTGCGCAACTCTGGATTCTGGGTCGCAACCCCTACCGGACAAGTATCCAAATGACAGACTCGCATCATGACACAACCGAGGATAACTAGTGGTGCGGTAGCAAATCCATATTCTTCTGCGCCTAAAAGAGTAGCAACAGCCAGGTCTTTACCGGTTAGCAGTTTTCCGTCAGTTTCCACTTTAACGCGGCTGCGCAAATCATTTAAAACCAGAGTCTGATGAGTTTCGGCCAGACCAAGTTCCCATGGCAGACCGGCGTGACGAATAGAGGTTCTTGGCGACGCACCGGTTCCACCGTCGTAGCCGCTGATTAGAATAACATCAGCACGGGCTTTGGCAACCCCGGCAGCGATAGTTCCGACCCCCACTTCTGATACCAGTTTGACGTTGATACTGGCTTCACGGTTGGCATTTTTCAAGTCATGAATCAGCTCAGCCAGGTCTTCGATGGAATAGATATCATGATGTGGCGGTGGCGAGATTAGTCCTACACCAGGTGTTGAATAACGTGTTTTAGCTACCCATGGATATACTTTTCGTCCGGGCAACTGGCCGCCTTCACCAGGTTTAGCACCCTGAGCCATTTTGATTTGAATTTCCTGAGCGGAACTTAAATATTGGCTGGTGACGCCAAAACGTCCGGAAGCGACCTGTTTAATAGCACTTAGTTTAGAGTCGCCGTTGGCTAAAGGAATCAGACGCTCTAGATCCTCGCCGCCTTCACCGGTATTGCTCTTGCCACCGATACGGTTCATTGCAATAGCCAGGGCTTCGTGGGACTCTTTACTTAAGGAACCGTAAGACATAGCTCCGGTTTTAAAGCGCTTGCAGATTGACTCAACTGATTCAACCTCATCAATAGAAATTGGGTTTAAGTCTTTGAATTCCATCAAACCACGGAGGGTACATAGTCTTTGCGTCTGCTCATCAATCTGCGCGGTATAATTCTTGTAAAGCGCATAATCATTATTACGACAGGCATTCTGCAGGGTATAGATTGTTTCCGGATTATAGGTATGGAATTCTCCATCTGAGCGCCACTGAAAAGAGCCGCCGGTGTCAAGGGGCTGTCCCTTTGTAAATGGATTATTATAAGCTTCATTGTGACGCAGCTGAGATTCCTGTGCAATTTCAGCCAGGCCCATGCCACCGATTCGAGATGGGGTACGGGTGAAGTAATCTTCGATCACATCTTCATGGATGCCGATTGCTTCAAAAATCTGAGCACCCTGATAACTTAAAATAGTGGAGATACCCATTTTTGATAAAACCTTAATGACCCCTTTAACACTGGCCTTCATATAAGTTTTGACGGCTTTTTCAAGGTCAGCGCCAGGTAGCATACCGGTTTTAACCATATCTTCGACAGTTTCAAAGACCAGATAAGGATTGATCGCTGAAGCCCCATAACCGATTAAAAGCGCAAAATGATGAACTTCACGCGGTTCGCCGGATTCAACAATCAAGCTGACCTGAGTACGGGTACGGTTTCTGATCAGGTGATGATGGAGGGCCGAAACTGCCAGTAATGATGGGATAGGCAGTTCGTTTTTATTGGTTCCACGGTCAGATAAAATTAGAATCGTGGCACCTTTTTTAATGGCGGCATCAGCCTGGTCAAAGAGTATATTAAGGGCACCTTTTAGACCTGCTTCACCAGAATCGCTGGGGAACAGTGTTTTTAAAGTAACAGAACGGAAATGATCTTCATCGAGCGCTCTGATCTTTTCCAGATCATTGTTAGCTAAAATCGGATGATCCAGCTGAATTTGTCGGCAACTTTCCGGTACCGGATTGATCAGGTTGCCTTCGCCACCTAAATAGACCTCACTGCCGGTGATCAGTTCTTCACGAATGGCATCGATGGGCGGGTTGGTAACCTGGGCAAATAACTGTTTAAAGTAGTTGAAAAGCAGCTGTGGTTTGTCAGAAAGAACGGCTAATGGTACGTCATTTCCCATAGCGCCCAGCGGATCAACACCATCCCTGGCCATTGGTAGAATGATATCCGTTAATTCTTCATGATTGTAACCAAAAGCTTTCTGGCGACATAAAAGCGACTCAATTTCCGGTTCTGCACAACTCTTGCTTTCCGGAATATCAGACAGCTTTCTTAAATTGTTGGCAATCCACTCCTGGTAAGGCTGTTCTGAGGCAACTTCATTTTTTAGGTCTTCATCATTAATGATCTGACCTTTTTCGGTGTCGATCATTAGCATCCGTCCTGGTTTTAAGCGCTCTTTTAAAACAACATCTTCCGGAGCGATATCAATAACGCCAACTTCAGAAGCCAGGATCACTAAATCATCTTTAGTAACATAATAACGGGATGGGCGCAGACCGTTTCGGTCAAGTACCGCTCCCAGGCGAACACCGTCGGTAAATGCGACAGCAGCCGGTCCATCCCATGGCTCCATCAGGGCTGAATGGTAAGCGTAGAAAGCGCGTTTTTCCGGAGACATGGATTCGTGTTTAGACCAGGGCTCAGGAATCATCATCATGGCACTGTGAGCCAGTGAGCGACCAGTCAGACTTAAGAACTCAAAACAGTTATCGAATACTGCTGAGTCACTGCCGTCCACATCAAGAACCGGGAAAGTTTTTTCCAGTTCATTTTCGAACAGTTCGCTTTGCAGCAGGGACTGGCGGGCGTACATCCAGTTAACGTTGCCGCGGAGGGTATTAATTTCGCCATTGTGGATCATGTAACGGTTAGGATGAGCACGCTCCCAGCTGGGGAAAGTGTTGGTGCTGAAACGGGAGTGAACCATAGCGATGGCTGTGGTGACATCATCTTCCTGCAGATCCTTGTAGAAGTGACCAACCTGATCTTCAGTCAGCATACCTTTATAAACAACTGTTCGGGAAGAGAAGCTGGCAGCATAGAAATATAGATCAGATTTTTTAGCCTGTTTTTCCATTTGTTTTCGAATGGTGTACAGTTTTCGCTCAAAAGAAAGAGCGTCTTTAATTTCTGGGTTTTTGCCAATAAAGACTTGGCGGATAAAAGGCATGCTTTCCAGGGCTGTATTGCCCAGGCCTTCTGGATTGGTTGGCACATCACGAAAACCGATCAGGCGTTGGCCTTCGGCTTTAATAATTTCTGAAAGCATTGTTTCGCACTCAGCGCGTTTCTTTTCGTCGGTGGGGAGGTAGAGCATTCCCAGTCCGTAATCGCCTGATTGCGGCAGCACAAATCCTTCTTCAAGGGCTACCCGTTTTAAAAAGTCGTGGGGGATCTGAATCAGAATACCGGCTCCGTCTCCGGTATTGGTTTCGGCTCCACGACCACCACGATGTTGAAGGTTGGTGAGGGTCTGTAGGCCTTGTTTAACAATAGCATTAGATTTTTTTCCTTTAATATGGACGATGGCACCAATTCCGCAGGCATCATGTTCAAAATCAGGATTGTATAATCCCTGCTTTGGTGGCATACTGGTGTTTTTCATAGGCGTGTTTCCTTTCTATAGTGGTTTTATTCATAATAAATCGTTATTTATATTTTATCACATTGGAAAAAATAATAAATGGATTAATAAGAAAATCAAACCGAAACATTTATTCTTTATAATATTTTAATTTGAGAAATTTTTCAAGGGATAATTTAGTTTATTAAAGTAAAATCGAAAAAAAATTAAAAAAATTAAGAGAAAAGGGTCTTTGGATTAATTAAAAAAGAAGTTCGTCTAAAAATATTTATTTAGAAGAAACTTTTAGAGAGAGAAACAGCAGGATAATACAAATACAATACAAACGTTTACATAATGTCTATGGACTTATGGTGATAAGGTGCTATAATAAGCTTAATCAAAAACATTATTCAAATTATCAACCGACAAATCAAATGAAGGTTAAATGAAATCAGAATGATAAACAAACTTATCCCTGAATTCAAAAGACGTTCAGATAAACAAATTAATAATCATAATAATGAACACATCAAATTGAGATCGGTATCAGATTTATGAATATTCTGAATGATGACTTCATAAAACAGATAATAGATTGATAAAAAATGATTCATAAATGATTAAAAACATCTGGACAAGTATGAAGATTGAGATATTGTTGGAAGGAAAGTGAAAATTAATAAAAAATTGCTGAGATAAAAAATCAGGAAACTGAAAAATCAGTCAATAATCGTTAATAGACACAGAAATAAAAACAATAGACAAAAATCATAAAATAGGCTTTCAAAAGAATATCAGTTGAAAAATGAATAGGTGCTTTGATTAATATCAGAAGGAGGATTCCATTAGGATGACGACTGAGATTCAAAACTAGAACCGGTTCTGCAGATCAAATGTGGAATCGGTTTTAGTCGTTGTTGAAGAATAGAGGTTTGTAATCAGGAATAGAATTAGGTGGGAGAACCAGGGGATATTAAAAAGATCCTCCAAATGATTTTTTTAACGATTGGGAGGATCTTTTTAGTTTACTCAGTGACTGTCAGCTTAATTTGCCTGATCAGTTTGCCCACGGCTGGAATAGCCAGCACAATAACCGTTAAGACAGCTTCTCCTAAAAGATAGGAGCCATTGTAAACCAGTGACCAGGTAAAACCGCTAAAACCTTCCGGGGCATACATTCCGAAGAAAATCAGGCCAGACAGAAAGCTGAAAACAAAGCGGCCGCTAACACCCAGCAGGTATCCGGGAATGACGGAATCCCGATTTCTAAGCAGTCCGGATAAACCCAGAGCGCCAAAGGCCAAGGGGTAATCAACCAGCATTTGAATCGGTGAGATGACATAAGGATGAATCATCAGATCCAGCAGGCCAAAGCAGATACCGGCCAGCAGTCCCTGGCGAAGCCCGAAAAAATAGCCGACCAAAACGATAAAGAGCATCGATAAAGGGGTGATGGCACCGCCTTGAGGCAGTTGAAACAAAGTGATTTGATTCAGGACAAAAGCAAAAGCAATGGCAATAGCTGAAAAAGTAAGGGCTCTTGGTTTGGCAGAAGCAGACTTTTTATCAGTGATCAGAAAGATGATCAAAAGACCTGAAAAAATCAATAGGGCAATAATGGCCTTTGCCATCGTGGACTCGAACATGGATTGAAATAATTCTTCTGACATAAAAAATCCTCCTTTTATAAAAGGAGGGGGATGTTGCGTTATAAAACAACAAAAAGGCTTCCCTCCGCTGGTATTAACCAGATCAGGTAATAAGGGTAAATCTCAGCACGTGGCTCCCCCAGCTTTTACTATTTAATAATCTTAACCTGACAGGATTAAGATGTCAAGCGGCAGAAATATAAAAACCATCCAATCAGTAAATGATCAGGATGGCTATAGTTTCTTTTTATACTTTGATTATTTTTCCTCTGAAATCGCTTCTTCGGTCAGCTCGGCATTGCCTTCAGCAGTTTCTGATTCGTCAACAGCAGTATCTGAATCAGCAGAAATTTCTGTTTCAAGCATTTCAGGTTCGCTTTCGACGGTCTCAATCAACTCCGTTGAAATTTCTGCTGTCGTTTCTTCAACTGTTTCACTATCTTGAGTATTTATCTGGGTCAATTTCTGATAGGCTGCACTGGCAAAGATTAAAAGCAGGGCAATTCCGCCATAAAGCACAACATCTTCGATAATGGTTGGCAGCAGCTGTGAAGGAAAGAGCTGGCCCATAACTTCAGATGAGTCGTAACCCATGGAAACATAGTAATCCAGGTTATCTTTAAAAAGCACAATTGAAACAATAAGGTTAGTAGCGCCTAAAATAGCCGCAAGAATACCACCGATAAAAAGCGATAGCGACAGCTTCGTTTTACCGGTATTTTGAGTTTGATTCATTTTTTGAACTCCGTTTCCGCCAAAAGGCAATAGATTAAGTAATTATTTCGTCCATTATATTACCATGTGTAACCTGTAATCCTCCTTTAAGTAAGTTGGTGATTAAGAATAAATTCAGATAATTGACAATATTATTGGAATCAGTAAAGTTTTTTGCGTTAGAATAGTATACATATAAGGGGGTAAATATGAAGCAGTCAAGAAATATTTTAATCCTTATCACAGGTCTGAGTTTGATTATTTTACTCACGTTTTTATCAGCCGGTCACAGATTTAACAGTCAGGAGGCGACTATGATAAGCAGTATGGACGAGCTGGAGGTTCTAGACATTAATGAAAATCTTGAAAGACAGGTGGTAATCATATATAATGAAGGCATTAAAGCGGATATTGGCTTGTTGGGGTTAAAGCGAAACCAGGTAATAAAAGGGCGGCATTTATCTGATCATGTTGATGTTATTGAGGTTGATGAGCAGGTTGATATCGACCAATTAATAGAAGCATTGAATAAAAACGAATTTGTCATGAGTGCGGACCGCAACGGCGTACTTAGAACAAGTAATGAGTAAGGAGAGAAAATGATACTAGCGTGGGATGATATTAAAGAGCTGAACGATCGCATCGAAGCGAAAAATTTAGCCTGCAAAGTGCATTTAAGTGATGCTTGTAGTGGGCAGAGTATGTGGCTGGAAGACTTGACTGACAGCGGGTTTAAAGATCTGGAAGAGACGCATCAGTTGATTAAGGATTTTTTTGCCGAGAAAAAAATAGAAATTGACTTTAGCTGGGACAAGAAGTGTTTTTGGACCAAAGATCGATTAAAGAAGTCATAAAGTTAAAAAGAAGCATTGTAAGCCAATTCTGGCTGGCAATGCTTCTTTTTTAATTTTTAAATCGGCAAAAGAGTTAAAATCTAAAAGTCATTTAGAATGTAAAGTCTTGCTTAGTGGTGTTAAGTATTCGTCAGGTGCTATTTCTGCGGGTTCTGAACATATTTTTTGACTAGGCGATAGGCTGTCGTCTGACTAAGTCCCAACAAATCGGCAACCTCTGCAATATTTTCGCTTGAGTCATAATAGTTTTGGATCAGAGTTTTTTTATAGTTTTCCACTAGATCGTCAAAAACGGCCTTCTTTTCAGAAATTTGCTGATGGCGATAAAAATCTTCAAGCTGTTCTGGCAGTTTATCCATACTGATAATAGAACCCATGCTCATGACCGCCATTTGCTCAACGGCGTTTTTCAGCTGACGGACATTTCCAGGCCAATCGTACTGAATCAGAGCATCAATCACTTTGCTTGAAAAGACTTTGTTCTGATTATATTTTTGATTGTAGTTTTTTAAATAATACTGGGCAATGGGGTAGATATCATCCCGGCGTTCGCGGAGGGCGGGAATGGTTTGAGTAATGCCGTTGATGCGCCAAAAAAGATCTTCTCTGAATTTATTGTTTTTAACCAGGTCTTCAAGGTTCTTATTGGTGGCGGTAATAATTCGGGTATTCACCTGCTTGGCTTCCACTCCACCGACGGCAATAAAACGCTGATTTTCAAGGAATTCCAGAAGTTTAACCTGGATGCTTGGCTGTAGTTCACCTATTTCATCAAGAAAAAGTGTGCCGTTGTTGGCCATTTCGACCAGGCCTTTTTTGCCTTTGGGGCTGGCACCGGTAAAGGCATAGGGGACATAGCCAAAAAGTTCGCTCTCAATCAAGTTGTCAGGAATTGAGGCGCAGTTGATGGAAACAAAAGGTTCGTTTTTGCGGCTGCTGCAATCGTGGATAAATTTGGCAACCAGGCTTTTACCGACCCCGCTTTCACCCAGCAGCAAAATCGGAATATCTGATTTTGCGGCTTTTTTTAATTTATGCAGGGTCTGATAAAGCACGTAAGATCTGCCTACCAGATTGTTTTCGACTTTTGTTTGTTCATTTAAAACTTGCTTTTTACTGGCTCTCACCTCCGATTCAGCTTCAGCATCCTCCGGTCTTTTATAATCAAGATCAAAGGATACAAAGGATTCTGTTTTTAATGTGTTATAAACCAGGAGTGAAAGTGAATCAGAAGGATCATATAAGGGTGTTGTGATAGTGATATGTTCTTCATTGGTTAAAATTGATTTCTGCCGGGAAATAATGGTTCGTCTTTTTTCAATGGCACAGTCGGTGGATGGTGGTGTCCAAAAACCTTGGAAAGAGGTTCTAAAGTTAAGCTTCCACATTTTTTCCGCAGAAATCCCATGATACTGCAGACAGGCAGGATTGGCATAGAGGACATTGCCTTTTTCATCGGTGACGGTAATCTCAAAAAAACAGTTTTCCAGGATGTTCAAATAGAATTCCGCCGGAAGCGATTTGAGATAGTCAAGATATTCTTCATTATGTTCATATTGATATTCCATTGCTGTACCTTCCCTTTGTTAAACGACTACATCGTTAAAATAAGCCCCGACCTTTGTGTTTTATCCATAGCTGTGAGGATAATTGCTATTATAGTAAAAAAAAGTGAGATTGTAAAGTTTACGAAATAAAATAATCTTGCAATTAGATGCTTTGATTTGATCGCTATAAAAACTGCTAAATAAAGCATTTTAAAGGATAAAAATTTATTAGCTGGATTTGGTCAATGGATTATAAGCGTCTAAAAACAATAAAAACAAATAAATTACCAAAATTGGAAAAAATTGACAGGACTTTTTCAAAATTGAAAATGATTACAGTTTTTATAGTGGCTAAGGACTGATGGATAGGCGGAATTTTTTTTAAAAACTTGGCACGAGACTTGCATAATAAAATGCCAAACAAGGAAAGGAGCAAGGGCTAAAATTTCTAAAGCTAAAGAAGGAGAAGGTAATGTTTAGATTTAAAGCAGAACAAAATGTTTATGACGTGTATGGGGTAAAAATTGGGGGACAGCCAGGAGAATATCCAACCGTCCTGATTGGTAGTATTTTTTATCGCGGCCATAAAATTATGGAGGATTCTGAAAAAGGGATCTTTGATGAAGCGGCGGCTAAAGCACTTTTAGATCAGGAAGCAGAAATGTGCGAAGAAACCGGTAATCCGAGAATTGTTGATGTGCTAGGGGATACTGAAGTCGCCTTGACAAAGCATGTGGAATTTGTACTTAAAAATACTAAGAGTCCAATTCTTTTTGACAGTCCCAGTCCAGAGGTGCGGATGGCGGCACTTAAAAATTTTGTTGGTGACAAAGATGCCATGTCCAGAATTATCTACAATTCACTGGAAGAAAACTGTACTGAAGATGAACTCAGTGTTATCAAAGATTGCGGTGTTAAAACAGCGGTTATTCTGGCTTTCAGCAAGAAACACTTAAAACCGGTCAAACGTATGGAACTACTGGTTGGAACCGAGAAAGAAGAAGGGCTTTTAGACAAAGCTAAACGAGCAGGCATCGAACAGTTTCTGGTTGATCCGGGCGTATTGGATGTTGCCTCCAGCAGTTGGACCACCCGTGCCATTGCTGATATTAAAGATGAATATGGATTACCAGGCGGATGTGCATCATCCAACGCATTGTATTTGTGGAAAAAAATGCGATCAAAAGGCAGTCCTTACTTTGAAGTAGCCGGCGCTTCGGTCTTTACTTTCCCGGTTGCACACGGAGCAGATTTTATTCTGTACGGACCGATTGCTAATGCACCTTGGGTTTATCGGGCAGTGGCCACAACAGATGCCATGATTGCCTACAGCAACAAACTGACAAGAACAAAACTGGGGACACCAGAGCATCCACTGATGAAAATATTCTAAACTAAAGGGGAGTGTAGAATTGTGGAAAAAAAGGCGAAAAACAACACGGTACTCTATGTATCGATTGGGATAACGGCTGCATTTGTGATTGCCAGCATCGCTTTTACAGATGGTATGGCAGCAGTATTTAATAAATTATTTTCACTAATTACAACCAATTTTGGCTGGCTGTATCTGGTAGCCGTGGCCTTCTTTATTGTCGTGGCCATTGGACTGGCCATCAGCCCTTATGGAAAAATTAAACTGGGTAAAGACGAGGACAAACCGGAATTTACCAACTTCCAATGGTTTTCCATGCTCTTTGGTGGAGGAATGGGAATTGGCCTGGTATTCTGGTCAGTCGCGGAACCGATTATGCATTATCTGTCACCCCCAATTGGTGAAGGTGGAACTCAGGCAGCCATGAACCTGGCTATGGAAAAAGTCTTTTTCCATTGGGGATTTCATCCCTGGATCATTTTTGCCATTGGCGGTTTGGCCCTGGCCTACTTCCAGTTCCGTAAAGATATGCCATTTTTAATCTCTTCAGCATTCTATCCTTTAATTGGCGATAGAATATATGGTCCAATCGGAAAAACGATTGATATCCTGGCAGTGTTTGCCACCATTTTTGGTGTGGCTACCAGTCTGGGCTTTGGCTCCAATCAGATTGCAACCGGCCTCGAATATGTCTTTGGCATTGAATCATCACCATTTATCGTATCAATAATCATAGCCATTATTACAGCAATGTTTACCCTGGCAACCATGTCAGGCCTGCATAGTGCCATGCAGAAAGTGGCAGATGTGAAAATTTGGCTATCAATTGGCTTTATGGTATTTATCTTTGTTTTTGGCGGGATGGTATTTATATTAAACAACTTTACCAACTCTTTAGGGATTTATCTGCAGAATCTGGTTGAACAAACTTTCTGGATGGGAAATATTGAATGGCTAAACGGCTGGACCGTCTTCTATTGGGCCTGGTGGATAGCCTGGGCACCATTTGTTGGTCAGTTTGTTGCCAGAGTTTCAAAAGGCCGTTCAATCAGAGAATTCATTATTGCAGTTTCACTGTTGCCATCAGGATTTTCATTGATCTGGATCGCCATTTATGGCGGCGCAGCCTTTAATCTTAATAGCTTGACTGGTGGAGCGATTGAAACTGCGGTTTCTGCTAATTATACCACCGCTTTATTTGCCTTGTTGGAACAATTGCCACTATATACGATCACTTCAGTTCTGGCCATCGTCTTAATTGTAGCCTGTTTTATCGGAGCTGCCAATTCAGCAACTTATGTACTGGCCATGTTGACCTCCGGTGGGGATATGGATCCCGGCAAAAAACTCCGCGGCGGATGGGGCCTTGCCCAGGGTTTAATTACCATTGTATTGATTGTTGTCGGTGGAACCTCAGCCTTAAGCGTTTTGCAGACGGCTTCCATTGCCGCAGCTTTTCCCTTTATGCTGATTATGATTGTGATGTGCTTCAGCATGGTTAAAGCTCTTAAAGAGGATTATGAAACAAACTATTTAAAAAAAGTAAAACTGCCGGACGAAATAATCGTTAACGAAGAAATCGTTCTGGAAGAAAATAAATAAAAGGAAGGTGTACAAAATTGATCCAAAAATATGATATTTTAACACAGGATGAAATTGATAAAATTCATCGCAACAGTATGCGGATTTTAAGAGAAATCGGCGTGGAGTTTTCCTACGAACCAGCCTTAGAAGTATTTAGAAAAAATAATCAGCGGGTTGAAGGTCACAGAGTTTATCTGGACACGGAATTTGTGGAAAACATGGTTGAAAAAGCGCCTCAAAGCTTTACCTTGCATGCCAGAAACCCTGAAAACAACTTGGTCTGTGGTGGCGGTGATGCCCTTTATATGCCGGGTTACGGGGCTCCCTTTATCTATGAAGCTGATGGGACTAAAAGAGATGCAACCATGGCTGATTATAACAATTTTGTTAAACTGGCCGGTGCCAGTAAACATCTTCACATGACTGGTGGAACCGTTTGTGAACCGACTGATATCAACGAAAATATCAGACATATGAAAATGGCATATAGCCACATTACAAATTCTGATAAAGTGTATATGGGATCTTCATCAGGCTACGAATATGCAATGGATGCCATTGAAATGACCGCGATCCTGCACGGTGGCAAAGATGTGATTAAAGAAAAACCAGCCCTGATCTGCCTGATTAACTCCGTGACACCGCTTAAATATGATGATCGGATGCTGGGCGGCCTGATGGCTTATGCTGAAACCGGACAGGCGATGGTTATTGCTTCATTGGTTATGTCTGGTTCAACCGGACCGGCTACGCTGGCAGGTGCCTTGTCGCTGCAGAATGCCGAAGTTCTAGCCGGTATTACCCTGGCTCAATGCATCAATCCCGGGACTCCAGTGGTTTATGGCTCAACTTCTGCCATTTCTGATATGGGAACGGGTTCATTATCAATTGGTAATCCGGAAAACGCTCTCTTTACTTCAGCCAGTGCCCAGTTATCACGTTTTTACGGTGTGCCCTGTCGTGGCGGCGGCGGATTATCTGATGCCAAAACTGTTGATGCTCAGGCCGGTTATGAATCAATGATGTTATTGATGGCAGCAACTACGACTGGTGTCAGTTTTGTACTTCATTCAGCCGGGATCATGCAATACTACATGGCGATGTCCTATGAAAAATTCATCATTGATGAAGAAATGTGCGGCATGCTAAAACGCTATATGGCTGGATTTGATATGTCCAGTGACGAAAAAATGGCCTTTGATGTTATTGAAAAAGTTGGCCCGGGTGGTCACTTCCTGACTCAGAAGCATACCCGCAAGAATTTTAAAACAGAATTCTTCCGACCGGGATTAAGCGACCGTCAGTCATATGACGGATGGGCAAAAGAAAGTCTGACAGCCTGTCAGCGGGCTAATGCCAAATGGAAGGCAGTGCTGGAAAGCTACCAGGCACCAGTTTTAGATGAATCGGTTAACCAGGAATTACTGGCTTACATTGAAAAAAGAACAAAAGAACTAATTTAGAAGGAGAAAAAAGATGAGTATTTTTGATGAATTAAAAGAAGCGATTATTGAGGGCGACGAAGATGTAGCTATTGAGCTGGCAGAGAAAGTGATTGAAGAACAGATTGATCCCGTTGAAGCCGTTCAGAATGGTTTGATCAAAGGGATTGAAGAAGTGGGCAAAGCCTGGCTTGATGGCGAAGCCTTTTTACCGGATGTTATGATGGCAGCCGATGCCATGAGCGCTGGAATGAAAGTTTTGGAACCGGAACTGGCTAAAGCGCAGGCTTCAGGTGAAGGCTATGAAGACAAAGGTAAAATTATTCTGGGAACTGTTGCCGGGGATATTCATGATATCGGAAAAAATATTGTTGGCGCTCTTTTGACAGCAGCTG
The DNA here is from genome assembly GCA_031222025.1 of Eubacteriaceae bacterium ES2. Classification (GTDB taxonomy): domain Bacteria; phylum Bacillota; class Clostridia; order Eubacteriales; family Eubacteriaceae; genus Acetobacterium. Next base: position 839,026 of record CP130740.1, read on the forward strand.
GTTTTAAGGTGTATGATATTGGTATTGATTTACAAGCCGAAGATTTCTTGAATAAGGCCAAAGAAGTTGATGCTAAAATTATCGCAGCCAGCGCACTCTTGACTACGACGATGAAATCGCAAAAAGAATTGATTGAATTCCTGGTTGAACAGGGTGTTAGAGATCAGTATAAAGTTATCATTGGCGGTGGCCCGACCAGCCTTAAGTGGGGTGAAGAAATCGGTGCTGATGGCTGGGCTGAAACAGCTGATGAAGCTGTAGAGCTTTGCCAGAAACTGTTAGCATAAAAATTAGGAATTCAAACGAAAGACAAAGTTAATTTTTACTAGCTGAGCACCGACAATTGGCTTTTCTGTTGCACCCAAGGGGGCAGATCCTCTGCCTCGGGGCGAACAGTTGCTTGAAAACGTTGATAATAACGTCTTTCAAATTGGGCAACTGTACGAATCCGCGTGCAGAAAACGAAATCCAATTGGTCGGTGCGGGGTTAGTTTACGCATTATGGCACCAGCATAGCTGGTGCCTATTGGTGTTTTGTAAGGAGGAACCATGAAAGTTTTTTATAGTTCGCTGCTTTTTATTGTTTTGTTTCTGGCACTCGGTTTTTTCAGTCCGGAAGAATTCGCGGCTGTGACGAGCCAAATTTTTACAGTGATCACCAATGATTGGGGATGGCTTTACCTGATTGTTGTGCTGGGCATTTTGTTGTTTGTGGTCTATCTGGCTTTTAGCCGTTATGGCAAGGTTCGTCTGGGGAAAGATGATGATCGCCCGGAATACTCAAATTTTTCTTGGTTTGCCATGCTTTTTTCAGCCGGTATGGGGATCGGTCTGGTTTTTTGGGGTGTGGCCGAACCGGTTTTTCATTTTTCCAGTCCCCCAATGGGGATTGAAGCTTACTCTCTTGATGCAGCGGCAGCATCCTTTAGGTATGTGTTTTTGCATTGGGGTTTTCACCCTTGGGCTGTGTACGCCGTTGTTGGCTTGGCTCTGGCCTATGTGACTTACAGAAAAGATATGCCTTGTCTGATCAGTTCAATTGTTAAGCCGATAATGGCCGAAAAAACATTTAAAATTGCCGGTGGTGTAATCGATAGTTTAGCGCTATTAATTACTGTATTTGGAGTAGCTACATCATTAGGGATGGGGGCCTTACAGGTTGCTGGGGGTCTTTCCAGCCTCTTTAATTTTTCCAATACATTTTTAGTTCAAGTTGTTATTATTCTGGTGATCACAGTCATGTTTTTGATTTCTGCAACCACCGGCCTGAACAAGGGGATTCGCATCTTAAGTAACACGAATATTATTATTGCCCTGAGCCTTTTAGGATTTGTATTTATATTTGGTCCAACAGCCTTTATTATCAAACTGTTTTTTAATACCCTGGGCGGTTATTTAAACAGTTTTTTGACGTTAAGCCTGCCCCTTGATCCCTTTGTCAAAGATCCTTGGGTAGGAGACTGGACAATTTTTTATTGGGCCTGGTGGGTCTCGTGGGGGCCTTTTGTAGGCACTTTTATTGCCCGAGTTTCCAAAGGTCGGACAATCAAAGAGTTTGTCTTGGGCGTGCTGATTGTTCCCGCCGGCTTCTGCTTTATCTGGTTCAGTGTATTTGGCGGCACGGCTCTTTATCAGGAAATTTTCCAGAACATAGATATTGTTAAGGCTGTTAGCTCAGATGTGGCAGTAGGATTATTTGTCATGCTAACTAACCTGCCTTTTGGCAGCCTGATCTCGATGATTGCCATTTTGCTGATCACCACCTTTTTTGTGACCTCAGCAGACTCGGCGACTTTTGTCTTGGGCATGTATTCACAAAAGGGTAAACTTAATCCTGACAACTGGATTAAAATTGTCTGGGGTGTGACCCTTTCCTTAATGGCGATTCTTCTGCTCAATAGCGGCGGACTGGAAGCCATGCGTAATACCTCGATTATGATGGCGCTGCCTTTTTTACTGGTTCTCATTTTCATTTGTATTGCTATCGCCAAAGAACTGAATGACGAGCAAAAAAATAAGTTGTCCGAGTGATCGGACAACTTATTTTAAATTTTTGATAGCAGTTCTTTCTTTTTTTCGAGAAATTCATCTTCAGTTAAGATACCCTTTTCTTTGAGGGTTCCCAGCTGTTCGAGTAGGGTCAGGGGATCGTCATTTGTATTGCTTAGAGTTTTGTATTTTGAAAATAAATTGATCACATGCTGTGCTTCTTTTTGGTATAAAATACTGATTGTTTCTGTTTCATTGGCTGATTTAATAATAATGTCATTAGGGTTGACGCCGATAGACAAAGACAGGTCGAAGAGATTGATTGAGCTGGGCTCGGTAGTCATGTCGGTAATTTCATTATAAAAAAATTCTCTTTCTAGACTAATCTCTTCATCATAAATAAAAATCTTCGCAGTTGTGCAGATTAAGAACTTATTTGAATTCATATTATCAAGGCCCCAGGCAAAATAAAGCAGTTTTTCCTGGCTGGCAAGATGGGCAGTGACCTGTTCTACGTGCAAAGAATCAAGTTTTGATAGAATGAAATCATGGATCTGATCGTTGGTGATAACAAAATCACCAACATTTAAACGCTTTAGAAAGGCAAAAAGGCTTAAAGTATCAGTCTGATTCAGCGAAGTTTTGGGAATCAGAATCAGCGGATAACCATTAATCAGGAAGGCTAGAGAGTCTTCTGTATCAACAAGATTGAGATTGGAAAGGTTTTTCTTTTCAAGTTTGCCGATTGCGTAAAAGGCCGAATTTTCTGGAAAAAGAACCTTAAAATGAATGCCGCCAGTTGTCAGAACCAGACTTTGTCCCTGATCATCTTTAAATTGCATCAAAAATTGTTCATCATCGGTATAGGTTGAAAAATATTTTTTTATACTTTTCAAGGCTTTTTGATGATCGGGATAAAAGGTTAGCTTGGAACTGGCAGTATTATTGGCTGGTAAATAAAAAAACTGATAAAATGCTTCAGTGTATGAAACGATTACATCACTTTGATTAGCTAATAATAATGTTGAGTTGGCACCTTCTGTTAGCTTATTCAAGATGCTTTGCGTAAAGGAACTGATACGACGGTTCATTTCTTCCCGCAGTTTTTGTTGAGATTCTTTCTGAAGGGCAATTTCTGATTGAATCGAGTCAATACTGTCCTGGGCCAAATCAGTTACGTCTTGGATAAGTTCTTTAAAACCCATAGTTTTCTCCTTTTGTAATGCTTTTCTGCTTTCTATTTTACATTTCATTGAAAAATTGTGCAATAGAAATTTGGAGATTCTTAAACCTTTATAAACCAATAATCTGAGATCGTTTTTAATGAGCTATATGTATTGATGAAATAATTCGGAAATGATAGAATATTAGGAAAATTAAAAGAAATAGGTGAAATTGATGATCGTCATTGAAAATAATAGTTTAAATCCATTCTACAATCACGCACTTGAAGAATATATTTTAACAAAAGTGGACGATGAAGTTTTTATTTTATGGAGAAATCGTAAAAGCATTCTGATTGGACGAAATCAGAATACCATCACCGAAATCGATCTCGATTTTGTGGATAAAAATGGAATAGAGGTTGTTCGTCGATTGTCCGGTGGAGGAACTGTTTTCTGTGATGAGGGAAATATAAATTTCACTTTTATAACCAATAAAAAAAGTGGAAATGCAGGATTTGAAAAATTTGCAAGACCAGTTGTAAAAAGTCTAAATCATTTGGGAATACCTGCTGAGTTTACAGGACGAAACGATATTACAATCCATGGACAAAAAGTTTCCGGTAATGCGCAATATCACTATAAGAATCGACTGCTTCATCATGGAACGATTCTGTATTCAGGAGATTTATCATTATTGACTGGCGCATTAAAACCAAATCCATTGAAATTTAAGGATAAAAGTGTGCGTTCGGTAGCATCTCGAGTCACTAATATCAGTGACTGTCTGGAAAATGCAATGGATGTTGAGAGTTTCAAACAATATCTCCAGGACTTTATTATGCAGGAGAATGATATTAATGAGATTAGAAAATTAAATGCAATTGAAAATGAGCAAGTATTAGAAATCATGAAGTCACGTTTTATGGATTGGCAATGGAATTACGGGAATAATCCCAAATATACATACAAACATAGCGCGAAATATCCTTTTGGACTTGTCGAATTCTATCTTGATGCGGAAAAAGGACTAATAAAAGATTTATCAGTTAAGGGTGATTTTTTCGGGAAAGAACCGATTGAAAAACTGGAAGCGCGATTACTTGGGATAAAACATGATGAAAAAGAAATGACACTAGCTTTAAAAGATATCTCGATAGATGATTATATTAATGGCATGAAAAAGAACCAATTTATAAATGGATTTTTTGGAAGCAGAAAGAAACCAGACTGGTTAAAAGTAAAATTTCAAAGCACTCCTGAAATGAAAGATGTCAAAAATCTGATTTCAGATCTTTCACTGAATACGATTTGTCTTGAAGCCAATTGTCCGAATCGAATGGAATGTTATAATCGAAAAACTGCTACTTTCATGATTCTTGGACGAAATTGCACACGTAACTGTACATTCTGTAATGTGACAAAAAAAGAACCGGATCCAGTTGATGGGGATGAACCGCGACGAATAGGAGAAGCAGTGAAAAAATTGGGATTACGCCATGCAGTTATTACTTCTGTAACTCGCGATGATTTACCTGATCAAGGTGCTCTACAGTTTTCTGAAGTTGTACGAGCAATCCGAGAGGCTTCACCGGAAACCAGGATTGAGCTTTTAATTCCTGATATGCAAGGGTGTGAAGAACTGATTGATATTATTCTGGAAGAAAATCCGGATTTTTTTAATCATAATATTGAAACAATTGAAAGACTCTACGATAAAGTTCGTCCGATGGCTTCCTACCAGCGATCACTAGATGTTATTGAATATGCTAAAAAAACAAAACCTGATTTGAAAACAAAATCAGGTTTGATGCTGGGGCTTGGCGAAACAAAGACCGAAGTTATTGAAGCGATGCAGGATTTAATTAATCATGGCTGTGATATTTTGACCTTGGGGCAATATCTACAGCCGTCAAAAGAACATCTGGAAGTAGAAGCGTATGTTACGCCTGAACAGTTTGCTGAGTATAAAGAAATTGCTCTTGAATTGGGTTTTAAATCGGTTGCCTCGGCGCCATTGGTCCGCAGTTCCTATCATGCTGATGAACTGGATTTTTAACAAGTCAATCAGCATTTAGAATGTTAAAATCAAAAAAAGAAGGAGTCTTACCTTCTTTTTTTTGTAAAATATTTTTGAATCGGATTAAATAAATACTTTTTCTTCGGGAATTTCAAAATTCATAACAATGGTCAGGTTACCGTTGCGACAACGGAGACGATCGATAAATTCTTTCTGATCCACCTTGTTTTTCAGTTGAATACAATAGAAGACTTCAAACAGTGAACCAAAATCGCAGGTTTTCACCCTTTGAATCCGGTAAGAATCGGTATAGTCATCTAAAATATCGTTGAAACTATCCTGATAATCGAGATCTTCAGGAACTGTGATTTTCAGTTGCATTTTTGAATTTCTAGGTAGGCCAAAATGGGTAAGCTGTAAAATGATCATGACACAGCATAAGATAACTGCGAATACTACACCGTAAAAAATATAACCCATACCGCAAGCCAGGCCAATTCCCAGCGTGAAAAAGACATAAGCAATATCAATGGGATCGCCAGGGGCACTTCTAAAACGAATCAGGCTGAAAGCACCGGCCAGGCTGAAGGCCCGTGCAACATTGTTGCCAACCAACAGAATGATAATGGCAATAATCGTTGGCAGCATAATTAAAGTAATCGTGAATCCCGGGGAATAACCTTCCTTGCCACGGGTTTTAATATAGACAATGCTGATTAAAAGCCCCAGGGCCAAAGCTGAAAAAAGAACTGACAGTGTGGTGCCCAGGGTCAAGGTCTCATCCACAACAGACGATAAAATGGTGTCTAACATAGTAACTCCTTATATGAAATTTTGCTAACTGACGCACAGATTACTGGCGTTCAGTTGACTGTTTTTGACAGATGTTTTAGGTGTGACGGCGCGAGAAGGGTGGCATTCTCCTTGTTTTGCGAGGTCACTTAAACGGTTGTTTTTATAGGCGGTTCCATATTTTGAAAAGCTGGAGCTGAAAATTCCCAATTTGGAAAATGTGTGAGCCAGCCAGATCGGCATGGTGCCTGGGATTTTTACTTCCATTAGATACGTGGATTCAGGAATCAGCAAATCCCCATAAGCGCCTTTTTCGAGTGATAAGTCAAATTGTCGGGATTTTAGATTAAAGTCAAATGTGATACGCATGTCAGGATCAGATTTTCCAACATAGGCAGCCCGGTCATAGCTGATAAAAGCCTTTGGCTCTAAATGATGGGTTTTTAAAAAGAAATCAATCTCATCAAGGACCTGATTATCAACCGAACTTTCAGTAACCGGTTTTTGGCGGGTGGAAATGAATGAATAGGCATCTGCCAGTGGGATGGTTGCCCGTCTTTTATTGACAATGCCACCAATTTTTTTCTTTAGTTCAATGAATACCGGTTCGTCCGGTGAATTGGGGACCGAGTAGCTGCGAATGCGCAGCTTTTCCTTATAATAAGGTTTGCTTAGCGAATGACGGATTAACTCATACTGGGGTGTATCGAAATAAATATTATAGATGGAATAGTACTGGTTTTCTTTTGTGTAGAGATCCGGTTCCATTTCTCTTAGTAAAATGGGGATCAGCTGTTCATACTGAGACGCTGTCAGTTTATATTTTTTTCATAGCGTTTAAAAGTTTTGATGACCATTTGTTTACCTCCTTCATGATTATAGCTATATTATAAAGAGGAAGTTTGTTAAGATCATGTTAATTATGTGTTTTTTTGGTGAAGAAAAGCCCACCTTTTTAGGTGGGCTTCAAACGTTTAGATCTCGGCTTTGAGGGTGAACCAGAAGCAGGAGCCATGGCCGACAATAGAGTCAACGCCGTATTGACCTTCATGCATCTCAATGATTGAACGAACGATGGATAAACCCAGGCCTGTTCCAGTGATCGCCCGTTTATGGGTTTTATCAACTTTATAGTATCGTTCCCAGATATAAGGCAGATCTTCTTCCTCAATCCCTTCGCCACTGTCCTTGATTTCAATTTTCACATAAGTCGTATCTTTCCCGGTAAGCAGGCTTTGAACAACGTTAACTTGCTGATTGGGTCCAGTATAATTTATGGCATTAATCAACAGGTTGTAAAAAGCCTGTGAAATCCGGGTCTCATCGCCCACAACCATAATTTGCAAGTCAGTTTCAAATAAAATCTGATATCCGTCCTTTTCCAAAAGCTTATTCATTCGGCCAATTGTGCTTGAAAGACTTTGTGTCAGATCAAAGGCTTGCATCTGGATGGCATAATTTCCTGTCTGATATTTGGATATATCCATTACATCATTAACCAGAGTGGTTAAACGATGGGTTTCTTCAACGATAATCTGTGCATTCTCTGGCGTGTTTTCATCCGGCAGATCGCGCATGGCCTCAGCATAACCGCTGATCAGTGTTAGTGGTGTGCGCAGATCGTGGGATATATTGGCGATCAGCTCCTGTCGCAGCCGTTCGACCTGAGAAAGCTCTTTAGCGGTATAATTTAAAGTATCAGATAGTTCCGAAATTTCTTTATAGCCGCCGCCAGTAAAGGTTGTTGAATAATCACCAGTGGCCAAAACTTTTGCACTGCTGCTAATGGCTTCAATGGGGCGGGAAATCCATTTAGACAAAATCAGAGCTAGAATGATTGAAAAGAGTATCATAAAACCAGTGATATAATAAAGCTGGACCCGCAGGGTGAGAACCGTTGCATCAACTGGAGATGTCACTGAATTAAGTACCAGTGTGTACTGGGTTCCCTCTGCATCATAAATGTTTTTGGAATAAATGATGGAATTCTGATCACCGTGCTTTTCATTCGGGTTGCCGGTTGAATCATCAGGTTGGCTTTGGGGTGTTTCATCGTCGGTTTCAGATTCAGTATCATCCGGTAGAATGGCTTCATCCAGATCGATGCCTTCGGAAGCGGCCAGATCGGTCATGGTTTGAGAGAAAAACTGATACAGTTCGCCGTCATTATTTTTTACTTTACCTGGTAGGCCGTTTTCTTCAAAACCGTCGTGGGAATGAATGATACAGTTTTTCAATACATGTGAGGAGTATAGAATATTGCCATCCTGATCAAGCAGTTCGATACAGATTTCGTTATTATGGGAAATTGAATAGATGATTGACGTCAAATCTTCAGAATCGACACTTTTTTCAATGGTAGTGGCAGCGGTTTTGATTTCATTTACTTTGATGGCCTTATAAAAACTATTGAGAAAAACCACCTGAAATAACCAAAGCAACACCAGTAAAAGTCCGCAAAATCCCAGTAAAAAAAGGAAGATCTTCCACTTAACACTGATCGGACGTTTTATATTGTTTTTTTGTTTGAAAGGATTTGTGATGACCATGGTTTAACCTTCGAAGCGGTATCCCACACCACGTAGGGTAGTGATCAGGGAGGCGTAATCACCCAGACTTTTGCGCAACAACTTGATATGGGTATCCAATGTTCGATCATCGCCGTAAAAATCATAACCCCAAACTTCGGTGATCAGTTTATCGCGGGTCAGAGCAATATTGCGATTTTTAATCATAAAGAACAACAGGTCGTATTCCTTTGGTGACATCTCAACTTCCAGATCGTTAATGGTAACACGCCTGGCGGTAAAATCGGCGGCTAGTCCGTCCCTGGTAAAAATCTCGTGCTCAGACTGATGGTTGTGGGAGGAGCGCTTAACGATAGCATCGATACGCATCATTAATTCTTTGGGTGAAAATGGTTTGACCACGTAATCGTCAATGCCTAACTCAAATCCGTGAATCTTGTCGTATTCTTCTCCGCGAGCGGAAAGCATCAGAACGGGGACGTCCTGATTTTTACGGATTTCCTTTACAGCCGAAAAACCATCCAGCTCTGGCATCATAATATCCATCAGAATAATATCAAAATTTTCTTTCTGGCAGCATTCCACTGCTTCCATACCGTTGGCGGCTTCGTAGGCCTCATGTCCTTCGAAGACAATATATTTTTTGATCAGTGCCCGTATTTTTTCTTCATCATCTGTAATCAGTATCTTATACATAATCATCACCTCTTTAGAGCATTATAATATAACTAGGGTACTCTTGTTAAGTGTTTATTAAGTGAAGAGTCCTTGAAGAAGACTTGAAAATTTTAAAAAGTGATCCAGTTACAGAAGTGGGGGGGGATTTCAGTTACAATACAGATAGCAAATACGAATTTAAAGAAATTTTAAGGAGTGTTCATTATGTTTAAATTTTTTTCCAATAGTAATGTTAAACAGATCGGTCAGGATGAGGCCAAAAGAAGATTGGATTCAGAAGAGAAAATAGTGCTGGTCGATGTCAGAGAGGACAGCGAATATGCCCAGGGACATATTCCCGGCAGTATCAATTTACCGCTGAGCCGGATTGATCAGGCGCAAAAATTTCTAAAAAATCGGGATGCTACGATCTTTGTATATTGTTTAAGTGGTGGTCGTTCTTCACGGGCAGCAGAGTACCTTTTAAAAATCGGTTATTCAGATGTAACCAATATAGGGGGAATTTCCACCTGGCCATATGAAATCGAAAGAAGCGGCAGCAGGGCTGCAGTTTAAGAAAAGGGGGCATTGCTCCTCCAGAATGAAAATAAAGTTAATTTATGACTGAGCACCGACCAATTGGATTTCGTAGTCCGCGCGCGGATGGATACAATTGCCCAAATAGAAATAGCCTGTTATAAAACTTTCCTGGCAACTGTTTGCCCCGAGGCGGACAACTGAAAAGCCAATTGGTCGGTGCGGTGTTTGTTTACAAACTTAAAAAGGGGCATTGACCTCTTTTTAAGTTAGTCTATTTTTGGCAGTGAATCAAAGCCGACTTGAAGTTCTTCGTCCGTTGGGACATGATCGGTCATATTTCCGGCATTATAATTCATGTAGGCGGTCATATCAAAATAACCGGTGCCGGTTAAACCAAAGATGATTGTTTTCTTTTGACCACTTTTTTTGCAGGCCAGGGCTTCATCCATAGCCGCCTTGATGGCGTGGGAAGACTCTGGAGCGGGCAGAATACCTTCAACGCGGGTAAAAGCGACGGCGGCATCAAATACCTCTTTTTGGGCATATGATTTGGCATTGAGATAACCATCATGATACAGTTTGGAAATGATTGGGCTCATACCGTGGTAACGCAGACCCCCCGCATGATTGGGAGAAGGCATGAAGCCGCTGCCTAAAGTATACATTCTGATCAGGGGAGTAGTTTTGCCAGTATCGCCAAAATCAAGGGCATATTTCCCCCGGGTCAGGGATGGACAGGATGCGGGTTCAACGGCGGTAAATTCTATTTCGTTTTTGCCGTTAATCTTGTCGGCCATAAAGGGAGCAATCAAGCCTAACAGATTGGAACCGCCACCAGCACAGCCGATAATGACATCAGGTTTGATGCCATATTTTTCACAGGCAAGTTTGGTTTCCATACCGATAACCGACTGATGAATACCAACATGGTTTAAGACGCTGCCTAAAACATATTTACAATTTTCGCTGGTGACGGCCACTTCGATGGCTTCGCTGATGGCACAGCCCAAAGATCCATTGGTGTCAGGTGTTTCGGCAAGAATTTTGCGGCCAGCTTGGGTTGTGTCGGAAGGGGAGGCGATAACTTTGGCACCGTAGGTTTCCATCACAGCTCGGCGATGTGGTTTTTGTTCGGCGGATACCTTAACCATATAGACAGAGAGATCCAGACCAAAATAGGCGCAGGCCATGGAAAGGGCAGTTCCCCATTGTCCGGCACCGGTTTCTGTCGTCAGACAGGTTAGTCCCTGTTTTTTAGCATAATAAGCCTGAGCGACGGCCGAATTGAGTTTATGAGACCCGGATGTGTTGGTACCTTCGTATTTAAAATAAATTTCAGCTGGAGTATCCAGCTCTTTTTCCAGATTGTAGGCACGAACTAGTGGAGAAGGGCGATACATGCGATAGTAATCCTGAATTTCCTGGGGAATATCGATATAGGTATCGGTTACATTAAGCTCCTGATCGACTAGCTCTTCACAAAAAACCGGCAGGAGTTCTTCTTTCGTGCAATACTCTCCAGTTGCCGGATTGACAAAGGGTTCGGGCAGCTCCTTCATCTGAGCACGGAGATTGAACCATTGCTTTGGCATTTCGTCTTCACTTAAATAAATTTTGTAGGGAATTTTCATTAGTTTAATCCTTTCTGGTTTAAATTTGGGTACCGGCAGGTATAGAACCGGCCTTCTAAATCATTTCGCCGTGGAAATAGAAAATTGGCAGCTAAGAAATTTTTTATAAAAAAAACTCGTCCTCTAAAAAACTTAAAGGACGAGATACTCTCGTGGTGCCACCTTTTTTCGCAGGTTGATCTGCCTCGTTAAGAATACAATCATATTCCCCAACACTGACGTAGTTGACACGTCATGGAATACTCGGCTCTTGCCTTTGACCATGCCCTCAGCGGTCCATTTATCAGGTTGCGTTCTGCTCAGCTCTCAGCATGCTCAGCTCTCTGTAAGTGCTCTTCCTGATTTTATCTCCGCTTCAACGGTTTAAAGATTTAATTACATCAATTCTATTGGATCGGCATAGGTTTGTCAACCAAAATAATTGTAAAATTTAAGATCGTTAAAAGATTTCTTGACAGATGAAGGGGAATCGGGTAAAATTTTATTTGTAAACAAAATGTAACAACAATCAGTGCGAAAGTGCTGATGGAGGCTAAATGAAAAAATGTACAAAAAAAATTGGTGATGCCGGAAAAATGGCTTTAAAAGCTGTGACTACGGGCATTCTTACAACTAGTCTGATTGGTGTAACAGGCTCTTTTGTTCTGGCTAAGGAAGTGACGGTCTCGGTAGACGATCAGAAAACGGTGGTCAGCGGTAATCTTTTTGAAAATGTTGGCAGTGTCTTGGAAAGTCATGGCATTGAAGTGGGTGAAGACTACACCTTAAATGTCGATTCGAATACTTTTCTAGTGGTAGTGGACGAGATCGAAGTAGCTCGGAAGAGTACCGGAAAATTGATGGTTGATGATGAAATCATCAACTACGAGACTGGGGCACAAACTGTTGGTGACCTGCTTGATGAAGAGGGCATTGTTCTTGGGGAATTAGATCGGGTTGAACCATCGAAAGATGAATTGCTTGCAGATACTTCAGTTGTTAAAGTAATCCGCGTGACCGTTGGCGAATTGCCAGGCAAAGTTACAATTCCTTTTAACACCATTGAACAGGAAAATCCCAACTTAACCGTTGGAACGAAAAAGGTGATTCAAGCTGGGGTTAATGGCTCAAAATCTGTTGTTGAGCGGGTCTTATTTGAAAATAATGTAGAGGTGCTACGAGTAACTAGCTCAGAAATCGTAACTAAGGAAGCTGTTGACGAAATTGTTGAGGTGGGAACTAAAGCAGTTGAAGTTAAGCCGGTTGAAACGGTACCGGTAGTTAAAGAGGAAACAAAACAGACAACCCAAACACCAGCGCAGGTCGAGACACCGGTTGAGACGCCTGCCACAGTAACACCGACAGAATCGAGCGTTAACAAAAACAACAACCTGACAACAGAAGTACCTGAAGGCGCTGTTAAAATGACTTTAAACTGTACAGCTTATACCGCAACCGGTAATGCTACCGCATCAGGCGTTATGCCGCAGGCAAACCATACGATTGCGGCCTGGAGTGGCCTGCCTTTCGGTACTAAAGTATATATTCCGGCACTGAATACAACATTTACCGTTGAAGACCGGGGCGGTGCTGTTACTCAGGGATTATCGATATTTATATGAATAGCTATGAAGAATGTATCCAGTTTGGACGACAGAATCTGGAAGCTTACGTTGTCTATCCTTAAGATAGACAGTTAATAAAAAAAACAAGAAAAAAATGAGTTTGATGAAATGATAAAATTCTCCTTAAACAGATTTTGGTTATTTACCTTGTCTACTTAAGGGGGATTATATCAAAAGATCATCTAACTCATTTTTTTATATAAAAAAGATGGTTTGCACCATCTTTATCGGTCTAGATGTTTAAAGAGAAGCGCCCGATAGTCAAAAGGACTGGTGATTTCTCTTGAATAAGGGACAGCAATGATTTTTAATTCAATGGCTGAGTCATCATCAATATTGTCATAAGAAGCGATTAAGGCTTTGAATTCGCTTTGAATCGCCTGGTTGATCAGAGCCTGGTTTTTAGTGGAAGTGTTCTCCATAATAATACTGAAGACATTACCTTCCAGAATATAAATCAGATGTGAACTGTAACAGTGTTTTTTGATAATCTTAAGGGTCTTAAAAAGAATTTCATCCCAAAGTCTTGATCCATTCATGGAACGCAAGGTGCTTAGGTGGGGGATCGCCATCAATTCCAGTAAAAGCACTGTTTCGTTTTTGGACGCCCGTTCCATAGCTTGTTTAAGATCCTTATAATAGGCTTTCTCGGCAGTGAGTCCGGGGCTGCTTTCCATGGAGTCATAGGAGGACAGCTTGGTTTCCAGTTCTTTTTTAAAATGGTACACTTCCCGGATCCGTCTCACCAGCAGGGCCGCGCCCGTCAGGGTCAGGGGCATCAGTAAAAACCATCCAAACTGATAGGCGGCTAAGGGAATTTTGATCGTCAGGGTCGAAAAAATGATAAATAAACCGTAGCCGATTGTGATCAATACCATAAAAAAGATGCTCGCATTGTAAGGCAGTGCAATGGTAAAAATCAGACAGGTTAACAGAATAAACAGGATACTATAATCGATAAAGCTGAAATTTTGCGAGAATCCTATAAAATAGACTGAGCAGGCGATAATTCCCAGCATGAAAAGAAATGCTGGAAAGAGTATATCCTGAAGTCTGGGCTGTGTAACCAATTCGGATGAAGATTTTTTTTCTTTAGGCGGTTTATGAGTATGTAGGTCAGTCATGTCGCCTGAGTCGTTAAGACTCAACTGTTCAGCGGGCTGGTTTTCTAATGTCTGGTTGCTGCCAGTCTCATCAGGGATAAGTGGTGCAGCTTCAATTACTTCAGGATCTAGCTGTTCCTGAATAACCTGATTCATGTCAGCACCCTGATCTTCGTCAGCGGCAATCATCGTGTCATCATCTGATGCCAACAAAAATGTTGGAGGATCGGCCTTGAGCTCGCTGGTCTGGGCCGGGAGGTAAGAAATCGGTTTTGACGATAGCACAGCCTGATCAAGGGCAGCATCGTCCGACAGGTCGATGGTCGAAAAAATGTCTTCTGCCTCACTTTGACCGATTATTGGCATAGGTGGTGGCGATTCCTGAGTTTTCTCGGAGTCTTCCGTTATTTTTTCAGGAATGATACCGTCGGCGACAAGGGCGGTTATTTTTTCATCGATCCGTTTTTCATAATCCTCAATGTTTGCTTCAAGATGCTGTTTCTTTTGGAGGATGCTATTTAATTTTTCGTTTTGGTGACTGGCATCAATTACTTTTTTATCCATTTCTTGCACCTATATCTTAATCAATCGAGAATTTAAATTCAGAGAAAAATGTGATATGATAATAAACACACCTTTACAAATAAATATTATATCAAAGATGAAGGCGAGTTTAAAGCAAAATGTCACAAAGGATTGGAAAAGATTTATCAACAGTAAAAAACTTGTCAAAAAAATTATGAATGCGGTTATATCAGTGTTTGGCGCTGGTGGTAAAAATAGAAAATTTGAAATTGTGAATATGTGGATAAATGACAAAAAACAATCAACAGTTTATGTAAATTAGACTGAAAGTTAAAAGCCCCTTAAAAACAGGAATTCGGGGATAAAAGACTTTAGAAAGTCGCACTTATCCACAATCCGTGCACAAATCGATGAAGAATGTGGATAAGTGCAGGGAAAATCTGGGGAAATCCTCAAAAAAGTTCGAAATAAGGAGAATGTGTTTGTGGATAACTATATTGACAAAGATGAACGGCTAGAAGATTTGAGTATAAAAGGTTTAAAAATCATTCAGAATCCTAAGTATTTTTGTTTTGGAATGGATGCGGTTCTTTTGTCCTGGTTTGTCAGCAAGGAAGAAAAAAGCAATTTAAAAATACTTGATTTGGGAACAGGTACGGGCATTATTCCCTTATTAATTTATGCAAAATCTGATAATTGTCGGATTGACGGACTGGAAATTCAACCTGATCTTGTTGTAATGGCTAAAAGAAGTGTGCAACTGAATCGGCTTGAAGACAATATCAGAATTATTCAGGGAGATTTAAGGAATTTAACAGATGAAGTTGAGCCCAACAGTTATGATGTTGTGGTCAGCAATCCGCCATACATGCGTGGCAACAGTGGTCTGAAAAATGAACATCAAACCAGAACCATTTCCCGACATGAGGTGTCCTGCACGCTGGAAGATGTGATTAGAAGCGCAAAGCGTCTTTTAAAAGACCATGGACATCTTTATCTGGTTCACCGTCCAGAGCGTTTAAATGATATTTTTTTTCTGCTACGACAGTATAAAATGGAGGTTAAGCTCTTGCAGATGGTCCATTCAAAATCTGATAAAGAAGCTAACCTGGTGTTGATTGAAGGAAGAAAAAGCGGCAAACCAGGTCTTCTGGTTAAGCCGCCACTAATTATTTACAATGAAGAGGGTCAATATACAGAGGAATTGAAAAGAATCTACGGATTATGACGAGGACCTCTTTTTTTAAGCAGCCTGATATCATCACCAAAAAAAGGATAAACATTGAAATTGCCGGTGATTCTCGAAGAAAGTCGTTCATCATAGATTTCTCTGATTTTTTCCACCGACAGATTGGTGGAGATAATCATATTTTGCTGATTGTTGAGTCGTCCGTCGATCACTTCATATAATTGTTTTTGTCCGTAGTCGTTAAGATATTCGGCACCTAAATCATCGATGATCAGCAGGTCGCATAATGAAAAGGGTCTGAATACTTCAAACTGACTTTTACTGTCGCGAAAGAGTTGATCCTGAATAGTTGAAATCAGGTGGGCGGCAGTAATATAAATGATACTGTAACCTTTTGCCATTAATGCATTAGTGATGCAATTGGACGTGAAAGTTTTTCCTATTCCCGGCGGTCCGGTAAACAAGAGACTGGTTTTTATGCGGGAAAAATTCTCCGTGTACCAGGACATGCTTTCATATATCTTTTTGGCATTCTGGCGGGGGCTTAAACCACCATCTTTTAAGGCTTTTTCAGAATAAAGAGTCAAGTCAAAATTTTCAAACCGCTGTTCAAGGGCTTTATTTTTAAAATCAGTTTCCAGTGAAGCGGTATCAATCATACAATCGGAGAGGCATTGACAGATCTGATCATTGACATAACCGGTATCCTGGCATATTGAGCAAAAATACTGGGGAAGGGGTTCGATTTTATGGGTTTTTAGAAATGAATGAATCTGACTGTCAATCAGTTCCATTTCCTGTCTGACTGATTGGATGCCAACTGTATTTTGTGCTGCGCTTTCTTTCATCAGCCGGATGCCCAGGCTGTTAAGGGTCTGGCGCAGTTGTTTTAGTTGAGGATAATTGTTTTCATTGATTTCCTGTTTGAGACGGCGTTGGTTATAGTATGACCGTTGTCGGCTACGTAACAAAGCGTTTGCTTTTTTATTTGTTTTCATCGTATATCTCCAGTTCATCCCATAGATCAACCGCGTATTCCGGACTCATGTCCACATAGGCCTGCTTTCGTGAGTCACTGATTGCTTCCGGGTTGGACGCCTTTTTGCTTGCTGGTCTGCTTTCGTTTTGGACATCTTCTAGGCTTTTAAAGCCTTTTTCCTGCCAGTTTTTAATAATCCCGTCAATGTATTTGAGGTTAGGCTGGTTACTGCGGGAGATAGCTTCTTTAATAATGGACATTGGATAAACCGCCAGCCAGCGATTCATCAGAGCCTGTTCAGAGGCCATCGGATTACGCCTGAGTCCCAAAAGGTTAAAGATGTCATAATAACTTTTTCGTCTGGCCAAGAGATTTTCGATATGCTTTTCCACATCGAGATGATCCCGAACACCAGAACTGTAAAAACTCTCAGCAACCTTTTCCAGGTAGTTTTTAACCTGTGAAGAGGTAAAGCCCTTTTCTTTATTATTTATCATGTTAAGGGAGTATTCAACGATCAAAATCACTGCTTCCGGCGTGAAGTTATAATCTTCCAACCAGTGCTTAAACATTAGCATTTCGGCCTTGGAAACCGTACGGCTCTCGTACATATCCTGGATTTTATCGTACATCTGCTGAATTCGTTTTTCCATTTCATTAAAAGCTGGAAGGCTTTTAGCAGGAGCTTCGACTGGTTTGTTTTTATAAAGATAGCTGCCAGTGATATTGAAAAATTTTATGTTAGCCTCAGCAGTGCCAATGTAATCAATCGTGATGATGCCTTCTTCGGCCCAGTAATCCCAGGCGCGTTTAACATCTGTTTCCAGCAGGTGCAGATCTTTGGCGATATCACTATTGGAAATAGAGGCAAGACTGTTATTGTAACAGCGCTTGAGCCCATATAAATAAACCTTGACATAATCGCCCCGGGCTGAAGGCATGTAATGATTGATGAAAATATTTTCCAGAGGAGTAACCCCCAGATCATCATGTTTGAGGACAAATTCAAAATGGTTCATAGTTACCTCGGTATTTTTTTAGATAAAAAAGTGATTAGCAGGTAATTCGATTAGCTAACCACAAAATGTTTAAATTAATTATAGCATATAGAAGAATATTTGGGAGAAATTCATTTTTTCTTTAAGATTCATAAAGAGCGGAAAAGAAATGGCCTAAACACAAGAGTTTCCTTGATAATCTTCGTAATTGTGTTATAATAAGCAATTGGATATGGAAACTTTTTTTATGAAAGGTAAGTATTTATGGATGCTTTTATTATAGAAGGAGGCAATCCGCTGTGCGGAGAAGTCTCAATTTCGGGTGCAAAAAATGCGGTACTGGGTATTATTCCGGCAGCAGTTTTGTGCGCCTGCTCAAGTAAGATAGAAAATGTGCCGGACATCAAGGACGTTAACAAAATGGTTGATATTCTTGAAAAACTGGGCGCTGAAATATATAGAGAAGAAGATACAATAATCATTAACACTGAAAAATCGATTTCTTATGATGTGTCAGAATATGAAGAAGAAACTGGTCAAATGCGGGCTTCCTATTATTTAATGGGGGCTTTGCTGGGGCGATATAAAAAAGCGGTGGTACCCCTACCCGGCGGCTGTAACATTGGGGATCGTCCCATTGATCAGCATATAAAGGGGTTTGAGGCTCTGGGAGCCAGAGTTTTAATTGAACATGGACAGGTTAAGCTTGATGCCCCTGAATTAAAAGGGGCTCATATATTTTTAGACGTGGTAAGCGTTGGTGCAACCATTAATATCATGCTGGCGGCGACTCGCGCCGAAGGTAAAACGGTGATTGAAAATGCGGCAAAAGAGCCCCATATTGTTGATGTTGCCAACTTCCTGAACTTAATGGGGGCTAATATAAAGGGCGCTGGGACTGATGTGATTAAAATCGTTGGAGTAGAAGCCATGCATGGATGCGAATACTCGGTCATTCCTGATCAGATTACCACTGGCACCTACATGATGATGGCGGCAGCGACAGGCGGGGATGTTTTGATCAGAAATATTATTCCTAAACATATGGAAGCCATTTCGGCCAAGTTAACGGAAATGGGTGTGACAGTTACAGAAGAAGATGATGGTCTGCGGGTGACTCGGACAAGACCATTAAAAGCCTGTAATGTTAAAACGATGCCTTATCCCGGTTTTCCAACTGATCTTCAGCAGCCAATGGCGGTTTTAATGACCATTGCAGAAGGGACCAGTACAGTAACAGAAAGTATTTTTGAAAGCCGTTTTAAATATGTAGATGAGCTGCGCAGAATGGGCGCGAATATTTCCATAAATGGACGAACAGCAAGCATTAACGGTGTGAAAGAATTATCCGCGACAAAAATCAAAGCAACTGATCTGCGTGCTGGAGCAGCCATGGTTTTAGCTGGTCTTGTTGCTGATGGAGAAACAAAAGTGGTAGACATTGTTCACATTGATCGTGGCTACGAAAACCTGCAGGAAAACCTGAGGGGGCTTGGGGCCGTCATACGCCGAATCTCAGAATAAGTCGGTGATAATTCCTTAAGTTGGATAAAGTTCGGTTAAGTCAGCTTTAAGCATGCTTCGATAGGATAAAGAGGCAATCAGATCCCGGTTTAACAGAAAAACTTTAGCCATTGAGTCAATAAACAAAGGGAGAAATGATTGAAATTTTGTAGCTTATATAGCGGAAGCTCTGGAAACAGTTTATTTGTTTCATGCAAGCAAACGAAACTGCTGATTGATGCAGGCATGAGCGGCATAAAAATTCAGAATGCCATGAAAGCGATCGAAGAAGACCCCAAAACGCTGAAGGGAATTCTGGTGACGCATGAGCATCGGGATCATATTCACGGGATCGGTGTTTTATCAAGACGTTTTGATTTACCTGTTTATGCTACTCTGAAAACATGGGAGGCCATGGGAGACTGTCTAGGAAAGATTTCGGAAGAGAATCGCAAGACATTTGATCCCGGGAAAGATCTGGTAATTGAAGAATTGCAGATTAGCTCTTTTAAGACCTCGCATGATGCGGCACAGTCGTGTGGTTTTGTGATTGATGATGGTGTAAAACGGATTGGCATTGCAACTGATACTGGCGTGGTTACTGAAGAAATGCTTAAATCACTGAAAGGCTGTAGTTTGTCTGTGGTTGAGTCTAATCACGATCTGGGGATGTTGGAAGCTGGTGCCTATCCGTTTTATTTAAAACAGCGGATTAAAAGTGAATATGGACATTTGTCAAACGAGGTGGCTGGCAAGCTGGTCAAAACGCTGGTTGAAAATGGTAGTCAGACAATTGTTCTGGCGCATTTGAGTCAGGAAAACAATTTTCCCCTGTTAGCCTTCGAAACCACATCGAGAATTCTTCAGGAATCCGGGATAGATCCCCAAAATGATATCCGTTTATCAGTCGCAAAACGAAGTAGCGTGAGTGAAATAATTGAATTGTAAAGACTTCAAAAAAAACTTGAGGTGGAACAATGAATGATGATTTAAAAATCCCCAAACAATCCAAAGCAAGCTTGTTTCTGATTGGCCTGATCGGGGCAGTTATCGGTGGTTTAATCGTGGGTGGCGCTTTTTTGCTTTTTTTCACGATGAATGACAGCGGAACTGTCGTTGAAGGTGCCACACAGCAGATTGTAGTCAGTGATTCCAATGTCGATTCGGTGGTTGAAGCGGTGGCTCAGGTTGTTCCTCAGTCGGTCGTCGGAATCGAAACGACGGTCACAACGATGACGGTAATGGGTGCCGCCGAGGGAACCAGTGTCGGGTCCGGTTTTATTTTAACCAGTGACGGATACATTGCGACCAATCACCATGTGGTTGAAGGCGGTAGCGGTATAACCGTTTCTTTGGATGATGGCAATACCTATGAGGGCGAGTTGATCTGGTCGGATTCAGTGCTTGACATGGCGATTATTAAAATTGATGCCAATAACTTGCCAGTTTTGGAATTAGGCGATTCAGATGATGTTTCAGTTGGTGAATTGGCAGTAGCGGTTGGTAATCCAATGGGACTGAATTATGAACGAACTGTGACCTCTGGTATTATTTCGGCGCTAAACCGCAGTCTGCCCTTGGATAATGGTTTGGCTGAGGATTTGATCCAGACCGATGCTTCCATTAATGAAGGAAATAGCGGTGGTCCGCTGGTTAATAAAAATGGTCAAGTGATCGGGATTAATACCTATAAACTCTCTTCCGGAGAAGGAATGGGATTTGCGATTCCAATCAATATTCTAAAACCAATCCTTAATGAAATTGTAGCCACCGGAACTTTCACCCCAACAGTGATTGGGATTACCGGATATGACCGGGCGATTGCTGATTACTATTTAACAGATGCCGGGGACAGTTTCGATGAAGGTATTTATATTGCTTCTCTGCAGCAGGGCTATGGAGCGGCTGAAGCAGGATTGCAAGAGGGCGATATTATTCTCTCAATTGACGATGTTGAAACGAATACAATGCTAAAAATGAAAGAAGTTCTTTACGCCAAAGATCCAGGAGAAACGGTGACGATAACCTACCTGAGAAATGGGCAAACCCAAACAGCCGAAGTAACTGTATCGGCGGGGCAGTCATAAAATTGTTATAATCGGGTGTACCGGAATTAAAAGTTCCGGTACACTTTTTTTACGGCATCAACCAACAAAAGGTCATGGATAAAAGAAAGTAAATGTATTATAATAAAATCATTAAAAAGACTATCAGGTGGGGGGAGAAATTTGATTTATTTGCTAGTATCGGTTTTTCTGTTGTTATCTACCTGGGCTTATCTTTCCTGGCGACAGCAAAAAAACTATCTTGAGGCCCTAAGACGGTTGTACAGCAATAAAAACTTACTTGGCATGGGGCAACGCAAATCCTGGCACCATCCAGGATTAAACGCAATTTTGATTCTTGCTCTGAATAAAGACAATCATAAGATTTGCGGCTGCCAAAAGTTTACAGGAATGAAAATCTGGCAGCCTTTTGAAGAGATAAGAAGTTACAATAATTATTCTTTGGATGAATTGCGAGAACTGGCGATTTGGGAAAATACTGGATTTTCCAATCAGCTAAAGAATCGTTATTGGCAGCATAAGGGCGTGCTTTTACAGGCGGTTGAAGATCTGGAGAGTCGACTTCTGAAACAAAAGATTGATGTGATCAATCAAATGAGGCTGAAGAAAATTGAAGCTTCAATCGCCGGCGGTGCTTTAGTTGACGATGCAATAATAGATAATGACTTAAAGGAGGAAGATGATGAATGTTTTAGCTGAGGCTGGTAAACACTTTTATGGCATCTTTCAAAAAGGTGCAGAATTTCTGATCATGTATCTGGAAGAATTTTTACCGGTTATCCTGCTACTAATCGTGCTGATTAACATCATTAAATCTTTGATGGGTAAACAGCAAATTGAAAAACTGCTGCGTCTAACTGAGAAGAATCCTGTGACCCGATGGTTGCTGCTGCCATTTTTGGCGGTTATCCTGCTGGGCAGTCCGGAATTTTACAAGCCGGCCGTTCTGCTTGACCAAGGAGATAAGGCAGCATATATTGACGCTGTTGCATCTTTTTCACACCCAGCAACTGGATTATTTCCTGGAGCGCACACGAAAGAGCTGTTTATTTTTCTGGGCATCGCGGCTGGGGCTTATATGGCTGGCTATGATGTTTCGTTTTTGGCGCTCACCTATTTTATTATTGGTGTGAGTGTGACCCTGGTGCGTGCACTGATAACCAGGATTATTGTTGTAATATTGACTAGACAGCAAAAGGATAAAGAGGTTTAAAGAATGTTTTCGACAGTATTTGTAGAAAAAGGCCAAAATGGTTGGGGTGGTCCGTTACTCATTGAAGCTACTGAGAAAAAAAATAAAGTTGTCTCAATCACTGGTGGCGGCATTGATGAGGTGAGTCAAAAAATTGCTGACTTGAGTGGGGCTTTGGCAGTCGACGGCTTTAATGAAGCGGTATCTGATGAAGAAACACTGTGTGTGGTGATAAATTGCGGGGGCATGCTGCGCTGTGGCCTCTATCCGAAAAAAGAGATTCCTACAATTAACCTGGTTGCGATCGGGCCCTCTGGAGCCTTTAAAGAATTTATGACGGAAGAGCTATATGTTTCAGGCGTGAACCAGGAGAATGTATTTTTGGTCGAGAGTCTGGAGGTTTTCGATGCGTTGAAGCCTGAACCGGCAGTTGACAATGAAAAACTGGAAGAAATGGTCGAAAAAAAAACGCCATTAAAGCCGGAGCGAAAAAATAAAAAAAACCGAAAAAAATCCGGTAATGTACTCTTGCATGCGGGTAGAGAAACTGTTGATACAACGCTCAAAGATATTTTGCCAATGATGGTTGTATTTGCCTTAATTGCAGGCACGATTATGTATACGGGTTTAGGCGACTTAATGAAATCCTATGTTTTCCCATATCTGGGAACGATGCCAGGGCTTATTGTGCTGGCACTGATTTGTTCTCTACCCTTTGTTTCACCGCGAATAGCCCCATTTGCAATAGCAGGGCAGATCTTTTCATTACTGATTGGAATTGGAATTGCTTTAGGGGCGGTGCCAATTTATCTTTCGCTTCCGGCTTTGTTTGCGGTAAATGCGCAAGCGGGTTGCGACTTTTTATCTGATGCTTTATCTCAAGTAGAAGCCGATGAAGCAACTAAGGAAATTAGCATAAAGGCTGTTCGAATATCCCGATTGATTTCTGGTCCACTGTCTGTTGTTATGGCGATTGCTATATCGCTGTGGTTATATGATCTAATGTAAATTTTTTTCATAATGAATTGATATAGAAAGGAATTACGGGTAGAAAATGTATAAGACAAGGATAACCGCAATTGGAGAAATGGTGCCTGATCTTCTTAAATCGGGGCTACTGGTTGTTTTTAACGAAAATGCGCCGCTGGCCTTACAGGAGATAACGGTTCTTCATACTATCGGAAGCCTTAAGCAGCCGGTGAAAACCGGCGATCTGATATTATTTGCCGATCAAGAGTATCAGGTTACAGCAGTGGGGAGCCAAGCCAGTCAGACACTGTTGAAACTTGGACATTGTACATTTTCTTTTAGCGGTAAGTCACAAACTTTAAATCCTGGCTGGATTGAAGTGACGGGTGTTCAAAAGCCTGTATTAAAAACAGGAGACTATTTTGAGATAAGAAGCTCAGGAAAGGAAAGGGATTGAGATGCATCGAAAAGAAGTGAAAATTATTAACGATTCAGGTTTACATGCCCGGCCGGCAGCAGAATTTTGTCGGATAGCAAGTCAGTTTAACTCGGAAATATTGATCAAAAAGATAGGCGATGATGAACGACACGGGAATGCTAAATCAGTAATTAGTGTTGTGACTATGCGGGTTGAAAAGGGCATGAACCTGCTAATTACCGCCGAAGGAAATGACGAAATGATTGCTGTTGAAACGCTGGCAGCACTGGTCAACAGTGGATTCGGAGAATAAAAAAACAGGCTTGGCCTGTTTTTTTATTTGAAGATTGTGGGATAAAGCATGGTTTGGTGCCATTTCAGTTCATCAAGGTCAATCCCGAACTTGAAATGGGCGGCTCCCGCAGTCAGCAGGTGTTCCAGATTGCAGTTGCCAGCTCGTTCGCCGATGCCAAAGAGGGTGCAATCAGCATAAGTGGCACCACTTTTTAAACCCTGAATAGAATTGGCTACTGCCATACCCAGATCATTGTGCATGTGAATCTCGATATTGATATTTTCCGGGAGTGCATCGACTGCTTCCTTGCATAGACGGGGAGTAAAGATTCCGACTGTGTCAGAAAAACGCAGGGTTGTCGCACCTAATTCGATTCCTTTTTTTATCAGCGTTTTAACAAAGGAAGCATCAGCTCGGGATGCATCTTCAAGACCCAGAGTAAATTCCTTTCCGGCCGATCGAATCCTGTCAGCACAGAAACTTAGCTCATCAAGGATCTGATCCTTTGTTTTTCTGAGCTTTTCTTTGATTAAAAGATCAGAAGCTGGCGCGCAAACATGTATAATATCAGCACCGCAATTGATGGAGGCTTCAATATCTGCGATTTTCATTCGATTCCAGCCGATAATTTTTGATTGTCGGCAAATTGCTTTAATCCGTTCAAAACTTTTGCATTCTTCTTTGCCCATTGCTGGCGTGCCAGCTTCAATTCTAGCTACGCCCATTTGATCAAGGGATTTGGCAATTGCTACTTTTTCATTAGCAGTAAAGGCCAGTCCCGGCGTTTGCTCACCGTCTCTAAGGGTCGTATCAACAATATATTTTTGAATCATTTTGCACCTCCATCACAAGGGTAGCCAGTTCAGGATCTGAGAGGTTGCGACCCAACTGGGTACACCTTTCCCGGATAGTTTGTAACATTCTTTTTAAACAGGAATCTGAAAGCTGGTAGGCTTTTAACTTATGGTCGATTGACTTATGACCGGAGTGTTTACCCAGGACAATTTCTCGCTCTTGTCCGACAATTTGGGGATCAAAGGGTTCATAAATCGCCGGGTTTTTAAGGATACCATCGACATGGATCCCAGATTCAACCTTAAAAATTCGGTCGCCAAGCACGGGCTTGTTAACGGGAATAATTTCTTGGGAGAAGTCGAGAAAGGCTGTCTTTGCAGTCTGCAAGGCCGATAAGTCGCCAGCAAATTTATTTGGGTAATGATAAGTTAGGCTCATTAAAATTTCTTCCAGCGGGGCCATTTGACCGATACCGGTAAAGCTTGCGCTAATGCTTTCCCCCCTAGGGAGAACCATTCCATAGCCAGAGCGGTTCCACAGTGAAGGCTATTGTCAGGACAGAAATTTAGTGCAAGTGGGCTTTCCTGCAAAAGGTCGAGAAAATGACCAAGTTGATCAGTATCCAATAAATCACTGATGCCAGTTAAAGAGCAGGGACGATGAGTTTTAGGCCTGTTTTCTGTTTCAATGTCAAAGCGCTGATAGGGGTTTTCGGTTAGTGAAAGCTGATTACGATCTAAGTATAAAAGACAGGAAGATGTGTCGGTAAGGCTACTATACTGAGGCGCAAGCTCTGGGAAAGCTCTGAAAAAAAGGGCAGGGGTCCCCTCAAAATGAGTGACCCCGCTTTTAAACAGACTGGTAATAAATGTTGAAAGTGCTTCACGTCTGGCGTGAAAATAGTTTACATGACCCATGGTCCGATCAATAATGGTAATCATTGTGTACCTCTTCCTGTTTAGATCAGGAGGTCTTCGACGGGGGTGCCTCCTTCAATATGTTCATCCATGATTCTTTCCACATCATCGGGAGATACATTCCCGTACCAGACACCTTCGGGATAAACAACCACAATCGGTCCTTTATCACAGATGCCGAAGCAACCAGTATTGTTAATCATAACTTCACCGGATAATTCCCGGTCATCAATCTCTTCCAGAAAAGCCTGGACGATATTGACACCTTTCTGCTGATAGCAGTAACCCTGTTGCGTGCCGTTGATTCGTGAGCTTGTACAGACAAAAATGTGATGTTTTGGTGTAACCATATTAGATTCCTCCTGATACTTTTAATATTGATTGTGCCGCAGATTTAACAGCATCTTCAATCCGGTCATAGGTTGAAAAAACTTTGATCCCTTTTTTCTCAAGACGGCTACTTGGGCCATCACCGATTCGCATGGAGATGACACCATCGCAGTCTTCCAGTTCTCTTAAAATATTGGTAATCTTATCATCTTTATCGTCGCAGTTTTCTACACCGTCACAGTATTTTTTGACAGTTCGTTTTTCTTTAAAGGCGACAGAATCTTTCGTGTAATCATAGATGTAGAGTTCAGTTGCCTGGCCGAAATGTTGGTCAACCAGAGAACCGCTTTTTGATACGGTGGCAAAGCGCAACGGTTTTTCCACTTCTTCGCTTTGTTCAGGCTCTTTAGTCAGGTTCCTGAATTCAATGGATTGATCCTGATCAAGCTTACCGATAGCGTCAGCCCGACACTGTTTACAGTGATACATCTGTTTTAAGTGAAGACCGCAACGGTCTCTGATTTCGGTGATTTCATGATTGGTGGCGATTTCCAGATTTTCAAAGGCGCTGCCTTTTACTGGAATCAAAGGCATAACATTAGAAATATAACAGCCCAGATCACGCATGGTTTTTACGACTTCTTCAATATGGCCATCATTAATGCCCTTTAGGGTTACTGTGTTGATTTTTACAACAACGCCCAGATCAACCAGCATTTTTATGCCTGCCAGCTGATTGGCTAAAAGTATGGATGCAGCAGCTTCACCAGTATAATGTTTGCCCATGAAATTGACGAATTTATAGATTTTAGCGCCAATCGCCGGGTCAACCGCATTAACAGTTACTGTCACATGAGAGACATTTAAATCAGCCAGTTCTTTGGCATGATAGGGAAGCATCAGACCATTTGTTGAGACGCAGAAGGTAATGTTGGGATCATCTTCATGAATCAGGGCCAGCGCTTTTTTGGTTTCGTCAAAGTTAGCCAGAGCATCACCAGGTCCGGCAACACCGATAACCGTCAGGTTTTCCACTTTTTCTTTAACCAGTTTGTATTTGGCAAAGGCTTCATCCGGTGAAAGCACAGAGGTTGTAACGCCTGGTCGGCTTTCGTTCATACAGTCGTACTTTCTGACACAATAGTTGCACTGAATGTTGCACTTTGGTGCAATGGGCAGATGCATGCGGGAATTCTTTTGTGAAGCTCCGCAGTTAAAACAGGGATGGTTGGCAGTTTTTTCTTCCAGAGTCATTGCTTTATTTGTCGTCACAGGGTTCACCTCTTTCCTTATAGTCGTCGTTTCAAGTCCGTATTTTGTTTTGGGACCTTCTTCATAATATTTATTGTAGAGAGCTTCTCTAAAGCCACCCTCAACTTTTTTGAGTAGGGTGTTGGTCATTTTATCAAGTAAATCTAAAGAACCTTCATAACCAAGGGTGCGAATTCTTTGTCCGCCGACCTGATCATGAATCGGGAAGGCACAACGGATCAGGGGAATACTGGTTTTTTCTTCAATCCGACGGGCATCTGAATTACCCAGCATCATATTGGCTTCAAGTCGTAATGCTTCTGATTCAATTGTTTCAAAGTCAACATCGTTTAGGATGACATAATCTTCAATAAAGAGTCGATCAGCGACTTTCTGAATCAGCGGCTTGATACGCATTTCCAGTTCTGGACAATTTGAACCGGTAGCGGTAACCACTGGCATAATCCCATTTTCACAACAGAGTTCAACTGCTGCCATGACAAAATCCGGTTCACCAAAGATTACGACACGACCTTCAGCATTGTATTTGTGGGAATCGACCATGCCATCCAGGTAACGACCGCGGGATTTTTTAATGGCTTCCGGAACGTCAATATTGGCGATTCGGGCAAGGGTTTTGATCAGGGTATCGGTATTTTTGAGACCAATCGGAAGATTTAATCGTTGGTAGGGAACACCATAAGTTTCATTTAGATAGACACCGGGGGAGAATTCTGAACGGATGCTGTTGGAAATCTCCAGGGTTAGTTTGGCACCGGCCATCATTTTGATTTCTTCGATTCCAGTACCGTTAGCAGGTAAGCGGTCATAATCAGGTTTATGGACACCATCGAGATTTTCTGACAGATCTGGTAGCAGAATGATGTCTAAGCCAAAGGCTTTAAAGAGATCCTTTAAGTAGCGGGTATCAGCTGGTGAAATCATTGAAGTAATGACGTTGATTTTTTGATTGGCTTCTGTGTTCATGGCTACATTTTTGACAATAGCTTTAAGAGTTGCCATAAAGCCTTCAAATTGGGTTCCACCATAACCGGCAGACTGCACGGGGATAATGGTCACATGCTCGTATTCAGGATGCTCTTCATAGAAATTTTTAATGATGAAAGAAACATCTTCACCAATGGTTTCTGCCAGACAGGTGGTGGAAACACCGATCACTTCTGGATCATAAACTTTAATTAAATTTTCAAGACCAAGCTTCAAGTTTTTTTCACCGCCATAGACGGTACCTTCTTCGGTTAAAGAAGATGAAGCAATATCCACCGGTTCATTGTAGTGGGTGGCCATATGACGTCTAATATAGGTCGAGCAACCTTGTGAACCATGCAGCAGGTTCATGCACTTGCGAATGCCGTAAAAGGCATTCGCGGCTCCCATTGGCATACACATTTTACAGGGATTGACATTTAAATTAACGAGATTTTTAGACATCTTCGGCACCTCCAATCGTGCTCCAAACCGGACTGTTCATTGACAGGTTAATTTCTGAGGCAAAGTTAAGGGCACCTTCGTAGCCGGCCAGGGGATGCTTGCGTTCATGGTTATGGTCACAGAAGGCAACTCCCAGTTTGTAGGCCAGTGGTCGTTCTTTAACACCACCTACCAGAATATCAGCGCCTTTTTCTCGCATGAATATTTCCAGCTCGGCGGGATTGGCATCATCAAGGATCACAGCATCATCATCGACCAGATTGCCAATCAACTCGTAATCATCTTTGCTGCCGGTTTGTGATCCGACCATTACTGTTTTCATACCGAATTCATTAAACTGTCGGATCAGTGAAATGGCCTTAAAACCGCCGCCTACATAGATAGAAGCTTTTTTACCGCCCAGATTTTTCTTGTATTTTTCAAGTAATGGTAAGACCCGGTTGGATTCTTCCTGTGTAAAGGCTTTGGCACGGGCAATGACATCTTTATCGCCAGTGGCGTAGGCGATTCGCATCAATGAATCGGATGTATCAGTGACACCGAAGAAAGAGACTTTAATGAAAGGAATATCGTAACTTTCTTCCAGTTTTTTAGCCAGATAAGTCATGGAACCGGCACACTGAACCAGATTAAGTTTAGCCTTAGGTGCTTCCCTGAGGTTATCAACCGAAGCATCGCCGGTAAAGTGAGAAACTACATTGACACCGATACGGCGTAAATATGATTTCATGATCCACATTTCACCTGCCAAGTTAAAATCGCCTAAAATATTAACACCGTCAACTTTTTCTACTGGTTCTTCCGGTGCGATCAGATCCATAATGGCATGACAGGCCATTTTATAGCCAGTTTTTTTGGTGCCGGAGAAACCAGATGACTTAACCGGTATGACCTTTATATTGTATTTCTCAGAAGCCTGGCGACAGACCGCATCGACATCGTCGCCAATAACTCCGACAATACAGGTGGCATAAATGAAAATGACTTTAGGTGAATGGACTGCCATGACTTCATCGATGGCAGCGGCCAGTTTTTTTTCACCGCCAAAAATAACGTCTTTTTCACGAAGATCAGTGGAATAGCTGTTACGATAGCCTTCCTCTCCGCTTGAGAGGCTTCCTCTGATATCCCAGGTATAACTGGCGCATCCAATCGGACCATGAACAATATGAAATGCGTCGGTTATAGGGTTGAGAACGACTCGAGCGCCACAGTAAACACAGGCGCGCTGGCTGATAGCTCCGGAGACGCTCTCAGACTCGCATTTAATACCACTGCCATCGCCACTGCAGGTGGATGAACGGATGGATTGTGATCTTTCTGGTAAAATATCATTGGCAGTTTTCATTTTAGCCTCCTTGATTTAATAAAAATAGGGAGGAGATCCTCCCTTAGGTAGAAGTGCCGGAAAAATTTGATAAATTAGGAAAAAAAGAAACTAGAGGAAATTTTCCGGCATTAGAGTTGAGCAGTTTTATTTTTTTAATTCAGAATCTTACATGACGACTTCGAAGTCTTCATCGGCACAGTCACGATCCATTCGATCCATGATAGCGGTCAGAATCAGTTCAACCAGTCGCATAGCACCTTTGTAGCCGACAATTGGCATATAGGAGTGTACATATCGGTCTAGAATCGGAAAGCCAGCACGTACCAGTGGAATATCTTCAGCCCGAGCAACAGCTTTACCGTAGCTTCCACCAATCAATACATCGACCGGATCATTTTTAATCCACTGATGCATTTCGAAAAGATCGGCAGAAGCTTTAACAATGCTTCCTTCAATGTTGAATTTGGCCAAAATTTCAGCAGCTTTTTTCTCAAATGCAGTACCAGGTGTTCCGGTAATGACATATTTAGGAATCAGACCAATTTCACAAGCCAGCTGAGTAATACCTAAAACTGTATCGGGATCGCCGTAAATCGCAACCGATTTGCCGTTGGTATATTGATTAGAGTCAAGCATGATGTCCATCAACTGTCCACGTTCTTCTTCCAATGTGTAAGGAACTTCGTTTTTAGAGAAGGCATTTAATGCCATGATATACTTATCAGTATATTCAACACCGATTGGCAGTGGAAGTGCTTCATAAGGAACCTTGCACTGTTTTTCCAGCACATCAGCCGGCATTTCTGTTGTCAGGTCGCCCAGAGCCAGGGTCAATTCGCAGTTACCCAGATCCTGAATCTCTTCTACAGTTGTTCCGCCTTTTGGATACATTTCATAGTGATTACCCATTGGAGCATCCATAACCCCGCTGGTGTCAGGCAGCATTGTGTATTCTACACCCATTAATGTGGCAATTCTTTTCATTTCTCGCATATCACCAGGATTGACAAAGCCTGGAATTAGCGCAACTTTACCATTTTTTTCGCCAGTTGATTTAGAAAGGTATTTAATAAATCCGGCAATCATGTTAGAATAACCAGTGACATGTGAACCGACATAGCTTGGTGTATTTGTATGTACAACGTATCGGCCTTCCGGAATCTTGCTTTCATAATCGGTGATATAGGCGTTTAGGTCATCACCAATGGTTTCACTCAAACAGGTGGTATGAACGGCAATAATTTTTGGATCATAGATATCAAAAATATTTCGCATTGCTGTCTTAAGGTTGGAACCACCGCCGAAAACTGAAGCACCTTCAGTGAATGAGCTTGATGCGGCGATTGCCGGATCTTTGAAATGTCTGGTTAGGAAGGTACGATGATATGAACAGCATCCTTGGGAACCATGACTGTGGGGCATACAGCCATAAACACCGAGGGCAGCATACATTGCGCCAACTGGTTGACATGTCTTCGCCGGATTGATGCGTAACGCAGAACGTTCGGCGACTTCTTTTGATGTATAATTTAACATTATTCGTTACCTCCTAAGCTGCCATTCAATGTTGGTGTTTTTTTCCATGGCGCAGTCAGCATATTCCAAGCTGGGATATGGGTAGCCATGCTTACATCGTTGGCAAAGTTCAATGCACCCTTGAATCCGGCGTAAGGACCAGAATAATCGTATGAATGCAATTGGCGGGAAGGAACACCCATTCGGGTAATAACATATTTGTCTTTGATTCCTGAGAAAAAGATATCAATGCCGAGGGCTTTAATAAATTCTTCTGTTTCAAAATGGTTGTAGTCATCAGTGATAACCGCACCATCCATGATGTCAGCCCACATTCCTTCATATTCTTCCATAGGAATCCCGTCAGCCCGTAGGGCGTCCAGTTCTTCTTCTGTTAAGCGTTCCTTATAATATGTTTCGTCTTTTGATACTGTAATACTTTCAATGTTTTTAGAATCAGCGTCCTGTTTGATAGTCGGAATAACTTCACGGCCTTCATAATCATCACGATGCGCAAACTCGTAACCTGCTAAAACTGTATCCACACCTAAACTATTTAACAGATTGATGTAGTGATGGCTTCGTGAACCACCAACATAAATGGCCGCTTTTTTGCCTTTGAGTCTTTCTTTACAGGAAGCAATCCCTTGAGCAATATTGGCTTCTTCTTCGGCGATGACTTCTTCGGTTCGTTTGATCAGTTCCGGATCATTGAAATATTTAGCAACATCACGCAATGATTTTTTGGTGGTGTCAATCCCGATGAAATTGACTTTCATCCAGTCTGTTCCATATTTTGTTTTCATCATTTCGGCAATATAGTTAATGGAACGGTGACACTGAACCAGATTCAGGTCTGCGGTATGAGCGTTTTTAAGAGTTGCATAGCTACCGTCACCGGTCATGATCGAAATGACGTTGTAGCCGATTCGTTTTAATAAACGTTCAACTTCCCAGCCATCGCCACCAATATTATACTCACCAAGTAGATTGATCGAGTATTTAAGTGGTTGTGCATCACCGGTTCCAATGACTTTTTTCATTAAACCGTTATTGGCAATATGATGGCCGCCAGATTGGCTAACCCCTTTGTAACCCTCGCAGCTAAATGCCATAACGGTAATCCCATATTCTTTTTCCGCTTCTGCAGCAATCGCATGAATATCATCACCGATTAAGCCGACTGGACAGGTTGAAGCAATGGCAATACATTCGGGATTAAAAATTTCCACCGCTTCTTTAAGCGCCTGTCTGAGTTTTTTCTCACCACCGAAGACGATGTCGGTTTCCTGCATATCAGTTGACAGGCAGTACTCCAGGAAGGATTTTGTGTTTTCATCACCTTTAGCTTTGTTTCGACGAGTTCCCCAGCTGTAAAAACCACAACCGATGGGCCCGTGGGTTATTGTCAGAACATCTTTAAGCGGTCCGATAACAACCCCTTTGGCACCGGCATAACAGCATCCGCGGTTGGTCATAATACCAGGAATAGCTCGGGTATCAGCGGTGATTACATTGGGTTCACCATCTTTAATTGTTATTACATGTTCTTTTCTGTTTTTATATACTTTAGAACTATATTTATCTAATACCTTATCTCTTGGATCCAATTAAATCACCTCTTTCTAAAATGCGTCAGCATGTTGTTCACCACTTCGCACTCGGATTGATTCATCGATGGGTAGCACAAATACTTTGCCATCACCCGGGTTACCTGTGGTATTCGCATCCATAATGATGGATACAACCTGATCCACATCATTATCTTCAACAATCAATGTAAAGAATCTTTTTGAGATGAGTCGACCTGATTCAGTCAAAGATTCACTAACATCGGATAATGGCATTTCACCTGATGCGACGATGTCGTTGACTAATGATAAATCAATTGATTTTTTACCTCGACCAAGGACTTTTAAGCAGGTAAATGCAGGGAATCCTTCGGCAACCAGGGCTTCTTTAGTCTGGTTAACCTTATTCTGTCTAATAATAGCCATAACTTCTTTCATCTGGGTCCTCCTTCACAAGAACTTATAGTCCAGCTTTTCCGGTACTGATTGTATAAGCCTCTTCAACTGGTGAAACAAAGATACGGCCGTCTCCAAATGTTCCGTCTTCACCGGTTTTAGCGTTTTTAAGAATAACGCGAACCAGATCATCTTTATCAGCATCTTCAATAATCGTTAAAAGCATCACTTTAGGAATTTCGTCGTAATGAACTTCACCGACTTTGATTCCTTTTTGTTTACCACGTCCGTAAACATCTAGTTTAGTAACCGCTGGGAATCCAGCGTCTAACATTTCTGATAAAATAACTCCAGCTTTTTCAGGTCTTATAATTGCTCTTACCATTAACATATTTTCACTCCCTTTCCTAAACCTAGATATCCATTAATCCATGTTCCATCAACAGTTCTTCCAGACGATCCTGTTTCATTGGAGCAGGGACTACAAACAGTTCATTTTCGTCAATTTTTTTAGCTAAAGCTAAGTACTCACTGGCTTGCTTAGCAGTATCATCAAATTCAAGAACTGTCTTTTTATTAATTTCAGCACGCTGAACCATGTTATCACGCGGTACAAAGTGAATCATCTGAGAACCCAGTTCTTTTGCAAATGCTTCAACTAGTTCTGCTTCACCGTCTACGTTACGGCTGTTACAGATGATACCACCCAGTCTAACACCACCAGTGTTAGCGTATTTCTGAATCCCTTTAGAGATATTGTTAGCAGCATACAGTGCCATCATTTCACCAGAAGCGACAATGTAGATTTCTTGTGCTTTACCTTCACGAATAGGCATCGCGAAACCTCCACATACAACGTCTCCCAGTACATCATAGAACACATAATCCAGATCATCGGTGTAAGCACCAAGCTGTTCTAACATACTGATTGAAGTGATAATCCCTCGTCCAGCACATCCAACGCCTGGTTCTGGTCCGCCTGACTCAACACATTTAATGTCTTTATATCCTGGAATCAGGATTGAATCCAGTTCAATTTCTTCGCCTTCTTCTCTCAAGGTATCAAGTACGGTCTGCTGAGCTAAACCACCTAGTAATAATCGGGTTGAGTCTGCTTTTGGATCACATCCGACAACCATAATTTTCTTACCCATACGACCTAATCCTGCTGTCAAATTCTGAGTAGTAGTAGATTTACCAATTCCGCCTTTTCCATAAATTGCGACTTGTCTCATATTCTTCCTCCTGAATAAAAAAGTTTTGAAAACTGTTACGGATATAAAAACACGAGGCCTTTTCGCTTTGCGAAAAGACCTCGTTGTCTTTGCATTGGCTGAGCCTATTTACAATTGGTCCTGGCAGCAATTTGAAGTTCCAATTGTAAAGTTTTGGTCAAACGGTTTGTAAACGCAATAAAGTCTTGGAGTTTAAAATAAAACATCCAAGACTTCATTGTCTTTTGTGATTAAACAAAAGGTCTTAGCTAGCTCCTATGGGGAGCTGACTAAGACCTCTTTGTCGTTTGCCGTTTCCGTATGTGTTTGTTTTCTTGGTCATATTATCCATGTTGGCAGGATAAAAGTCAAATGGTATTCCTTGTAAACCCTTTTCAGAATCATCAGACGAATATTGCAAAGGGAAATAATGCGTCTGGCGAGAACAATTGTACTAATAATTTTGTAGACAAAAGACCTGATTTTATCAGGTTGAAATCTATTTCAGATTTTCAGATTGTATACATAATACAATGCCAATCTAAAGCTTAAGAATTTCTTAAAGATTAACCGCAATGACTGCAGCTGGAACAGCTTGAACAGTCACCACAAGTGGATGTTTTGGGGTCATCCACAATTACCGTTTTAAGAATATTTTTTGCAAAAAGCTTATAGGCCGATTTGTTTTGGCGAATAGTCATCTCTTCGCCATCAAAACGGATGATTAATGGATTGGGAACAGATACTTCAGGATTGATCATCGAAGGAATCATCAAAGCTTTAATCAGTGTTTTTTCATCCTTAAGCATAGCCTGAATGCCTGAGTGGACAGTTTTTAGCGACAAAATGCTGCCATCGTTGGCATAAACGACTGAGTTAGTATCGCAGTTGATACCGTGGGCGTTGGGATCATAAGCCAGAATAATGCCAGCCGGAGTTGTCAGCGGTTCAGGCAGGCCGGGCTCAAAACTGTTGAGACTGCCATCTTCATATAAAGAAAAACCAAAACGGCATTTTACCGGGCCATCAGGACTCTTGAGTTCAATGATCTGTCCCGGCCAGATAGTCAGGCTTTTAAGGGGGCCGGATTCATAAAAAGCAAAGGCGATAATTTTAGCAGTGATGGAACCAACCGCCAGGTCGAGAGTAAAGGGTTTGGTTAGGGCAGCTTCATCTTCTTCGCTCCAATATCCGTTAATTTGGCCATTTAAAGGAAATAATCGATGCAGTTTACCAGAAGGGTAAAAACTTAAGCGTTCAGCAGAAAAGCTTCCTAAAGTGGTGTCAACGATAACTGAGGATTCCAGATTGATGGCTTTTAGTTCGCCGTTTTCATGAAATTCCAGATCATAGCCATTTCTTTTTCTTAAATTATCTTCCCCATAGGATGGAACCAGGTCACCGAAATCGGTATGAAGGGTAACCGCCTCTTCGAACTTGCAGGCTTTGATCATTCCGGATTCATAGGTTGTTAATTGTGTCAAGCCTATCAGTGTCCCATAATGAGGGTGGTTGAATGTGCTCATTGGTTAGCTCCCTTCTTTTCAACAATGACATGGGTCATTTTATTGGAATCTTCGACAACAGTAAAGGTTAGTCCCATCTTGGGGAAACGTTCCGTAAACCAAGGTGGGAAATGCTCGCAGATAACATCTAAAAGCAAAAAGTCTCCTTTTTCAAAAAAGGGCATCAAGGCCATTTTTGAGGAAATATCGGGTCGGCTTTTTTGCAGTTTATCTAGGTCGATAAAATAGCGCCCAGGTTCGTCTGTGGCAACCGGCGCAGTAGGCGCGTCAGTGTTTGCAAGCAGATCTTCTTTTTGCGTTTCAAGTAGATCCATGCGAATGACATCCAGCAGTTCCAAATCAAAAGCGTCAGCTTCACAGATGATAAAACCGGATTGATCAAAAATCTGATAAGGAATACCTTTGAGGCCGCGGCTGATGATGACCCGACAGGGTTTTAAGCTTTCAGCAGTGTCTTTGAGTTCTTGTCTGAGTTGGGCGGGGGCCAGGGTTAGATCGGGAGTATAGGGAATGGTTTTTGAGAGTTCCCAGGATTCTGTCAGGCTATTGTAAATTTTGATGTCTGATAGGGATGAGAAATCCGATAGATTATCATTTTTATCAAAAAAAACGGCCATTAAACCAAAGTTTTTCTTCATTTTCTTCACCTCGTTTTAAGTTTTCAAGACGAAAAGCAAAACCATTCATTCTGCTGCCAAAAATGAAATGCCAAACGTATTGGGGTTTTAAGAATGGATCTTAAATTATTGTTAGTATAGCATAAATTGTTTGAAGAAAAGAACAATTAAGGAAAAAAACGATTGCAAAATAAAAAGAAGGACTGAAATTCAGTCCGAAACCTATAGTGAGCTGTCATCGCTCTCTTCATCAAATTCTTGGGCCAGCTTTGCCTGTCGTTTTTTTGTCAGAAGACCAAAGGAGGCAAGCAGGAGAAAAATTACAATGAACAGGAATGCAAATAAAATGAGGGCGATCAAGAAGAGTGCTAAAAAGTTAGTTCTCAGATAGTCATTATGAAAATACGAAGCGATGGTATAGATGATCGTAAAAATACCTGAGCCGGCCAGGCTATAGAACAGATAAGTTTTAAAAGTCGGTTTTGTATAGTAGTCCCACTGGCCTTTTTTAAAACAGCCGATGAGGGTGCCGACGGATGCGATCATGAATATAAACCATTCAAAGGCCCATTCTATAAATGGCGCGCCCAAAAAAGTTGCCTGAATAATAATAGAACCTAATAGCAGCCAGTAAACCACCCAGAAAGCAAAGTGCTCAATCTTATATAATTCCATTTCCTGACGTTCGTCTATAACCTTCTTAAATCTTTTCATCTTCATTTTCCTCCCAGAATAAATCATTTAGTGTTTTGTCCAGTGCTCGGCAGATTGAAAGACATAGCTGCAGAGAAGGATTAAATTTATTGGCTTCGATCATCCCAATGGTTTGACGGGTCACACCAACAAGCTTAGCCAGATCTTCCTGCGAATAGTCTTTTTGCACACGCGCTGCTTTCATTTTCAAGTTTTTCATAACTGCACTGATTTGCCTCCTCAATTAATTAGGATTTAGATATATTGTAATGTATAAAACATAAAATGTCAAATATATATTACATAAAGAAATATAAAAAATACATTATAAGAAAAATGATTTAATAAGTTAGGGGCTTTCCGTTTGATCATAAAAATATTGATTTAATTAGCGTATGATTAAATTTCTCACAAGGAAGACGGATAAAGCCTTGTAAGGTAACTAGTAATCTTATTTTCTATCTTTTGTAAATATTGACAGTTAACTATTTCTTGGGGGAATCAAAAAAAGAAATTTGCTGGGGGCGTTTTTTTTTCTGGTAAGCTTCGATAATAGCGGGCATCGAGCAGAGAAGATCATGCCGTTGACACTCCTGGTCAAACAAATTTTTTAAAGTCTTGGCGTCTAATGATCCGCATGAGTATTGATTGCCAAAATGCGTCAGATATTTTTTCTTAAGCCCGGGAAAAAGCTGGTCAAGCTGATCAAAGTAATAAAGGCGCTGACGATCTCTTAGGGTTACGCCAAAGCTGGGATAAACAAAAGCTGCTCCGCTTTCTTTGGCCATACGGACAATTGCCTTAATATTTGCAGGGGAATCAGTGATAAAAGGCAGAACCGGCATCAGCAAAATACCGCAAAAGATACCACTGTCAGAAAGGGTTTTTATGGCTTTAAAACGTTGACTGGAAGGCGCTACACCGGGTTCGATTTTTTTAGAAAGATCATCGTCAGCAGCTGTGATGGTTATTTTAACGAGCAGTGGCGAGTGCTGGCTGATAGCGGCGAACAAATCAAAATCCCTGGTGATTAGCGGACTTTTTGTAGCCAGAGCCAGGCCAAACTGATAGCGATTGATTAAATCAAGGGCTTGTCTGGTCAATTGATATTTTTTTTCCTGGGGATTATAGGGATCACTCATTGAGCCCAGACCGATAACCCCGCTTTGCCGTTTTCGTTTAAGGGTATCCTCAAGCAGGGCGATGGCATTTTCCTTGCCACAAACGGTGGCGAAATTAGTGATGCCATAGCATTCACTACGGCTGTCGCAATAAATACAGCCATGGGGACAACCACGATACAGATTCATGGTATAGTCCGTTCCGAACCAGGCACTGTTTTTGTTTTTCAATAAAATACTTTTGGCAGGAATTGTGTTCATATAAACCTCAGTTCTGAAAAATCTCAATTTTAGTTAATCTGTTTTATTTGATATTAACACCCAAAAGTCGGGACAATTTAGCGGCCTGATCATAGGAAACAAAAGAACCTTTGAGATCAGGAATTGAGACAACCAGGTTGTCGATAGAAGAAGTTGAAAAATCTATACCTTTTAAAAGTGTTTTAAAAAAAGTTGAGTTATCCAGGGAAACACGATCAAAAAGCAGGTTTTTAAAGGTGCTTTCAGTAAAATAACTGTCGGAACAGTCACAATCTGAAAATAAAACCGAAGTGAGCTTGCTTTTAAAGATATTGATAAAATTTTGCCGACAGTCACTGAAGGTAACGTTTTGCAGAATACAGTCGGAAAAATCAGCCCCCATCAGCTTGCAGTTGCTAAACTCACAACGGCTTAAAAAAGCGTCTGGAAAAGAGCTGTTTGAAAAGCTGCAGTGTATAAAACGTAAATCTCGTAAGTCAGCTCGGGCAAATGCGGCTTCAGAAAACTCACATGACTCAAAGACGCAGTCCTGAAATGAGGCTGAGAAGAGATCATCTTCAAAGCGGTCAAGATTTTTAAAAAGTTTAGTTTCGATAGGCAATTCTTCTTCGCGGGCAGTATTAACTAAAATTTCCCAGTTGTTGGATGCGTCAAGGTGATGTGGTGATAATCGTGGTAGTTCGGGTTTCATAAAGACTCCTTACATTTTATGGTTAAGTGGATTAGCGAAAAACAGTTGATGAATTTTATCCAATCTTCAAAACAGACTGACCAAGGTGAATCATTGCATAGAGATAACAAACTATATATTAATAGTTTAACAGCATATTTGCTTTTTGTCTCGACAGCGTTTATAATTTTTATATGAAAATTAAAAATTGGAGAATGCCATGCATATTTCGAAAAGAACACAGAAAATGTGTCAACCGGCACTTTTAAAGTATTATCCTTTAGTGGAAGAAGCGAAAAAGAAAGGCCGGAAAGTCTACTTTCTTAATATCGGGCAACCGGATATAAAAACCCCCGATCCTTTCTTAAAAGCCGTTTGTGCGCATCAACCAAAAGTTTTTGAATATCAGACTCCTGAGGGAATACTGGCATTGCGGTCGGCAGCCAGTTCATACTATCAACGCCTGGGATTAAACTATACGGAAAATGATATTTTTATTACAAATGGGGGGAGCGAGGC
Source organism: Eubacteriaceae bacterium ES2 (assembly GCA_031222025.1). Taxonomy (GTDB): domain Bacteria; phylum Bacillota; class Clostridia; order Eubacteriales; family Eubacteriaceae; genus Acetobacterium. The sequence goes on from CP130740.1 coordinate 879,365, forward strand.
TCTTCTTTTTACATTTTTAAGTATTTGTGATCCAGGTGATGAAATCCTCACACCAGAGCCACTATACAGCATTTATAAAGAGATTGCCGCTGCCGCAAATATCAACTTGGTGGGGATTAAAACTCATGCAGAAGATGGTTTTGCGCTACCGCCAATAGAAACAATTGAGGCCTTGATTACTAAACACACCCGGGCAATTCTGATTACTAACCCTGGCAATCCGACCGGAAAAGTGTTTTCGAAAGAAGAGTTAAACAGTTTAAACGAGTTGTCTGGAAAGCATGCTTTGTTTTTGCTTAGTGATGAGGTATATCGGGAGTTTTTATACGAAAACCTGTCATATCAGAGTCCGGCGCAGGATCAAAAGATCTCTGACCAGGTGATTCTCGTGGACAGCATTTCCAAGCGTTACAGTGCCTGTGGGGCTCGAATCGGTTTTATTGTTTTAAAAAATCAGGCGCTTAAAGAAAGTGTTCGAAAGCTTTGCCAGATGCGATTATCTGTTTCGGAGATTGATCAGGTGGGAGCGGTAAAATTGATGGATCTCGAAGAGGATTTCTTTCGATCAGTTATGAAAGAATACAGCCACAGACGATCAATCGTTTATGAAGGGCTGCAAAAAATTCCCGGGGTGATCTGTAAAATGCCTAAGGGTGCCTTTTATTTCATGGTTAAATTACCAATCAAAAGGGCAGATCACTTTATTGAATGGCTGATTAGTGAATTTGCCTATGAAAATGAAACGGTGCTACTGTCACCAGCTGACGACTTCTATCTTGATCCCCAAAGCGGAAAAGACGAGGTGCGGCTGGCTTATGTTTTAAACGCTGATGATATGGAAAAAGCGATGCTGATTCTGGAAAAGGGTTTGGAAGCCTATGAAATTGCTTTTCCTGAAGCATGCAAGTAAAGATATTATCGTGAGATCCGCAATCATTTGATATAGATTTGTACATAAGAGTCAATAGCTGAAATTAAGTATATTGATCAGGGATTGAGAACAAAGGAGTAAAATTTGGAAATTAAAAATATGACAAAAGGACAGGAGTTTACAGGATTTCTGTTTATTAAATCACAACTGGTAAAAACGGCCACCAATGGCAGTAGATATTTCAATATGGTTTTAAATGATCAGAGTTTTGATGAAATTGATGCAAAAAAATGGGATGTTAAAGAGCCGGAAGAGCTGGAATTTCCTAACGGTAAATTGGTTAAAATTAAAGGCAAAGTTCAGGAGTACAATAAAAGATTACAGCTGATTGTTGAAAGAATGCGCCTGGTGACAGAAGCTGATGGGGTTTCTGTTGATGATTTCGTTGAAACCGTACCTGTGGATGTTGATGAAATGCTGACATCGATAAATGACACCATTGACGCTTTTAAAAATCCGGATATCCGAGAAATCACTAAAACGATTTTCACCCGCCATACCGACATGCTGACCTTTTTTCCGGCGGCTAAAAAACATCATCATGCGATTAAAGGGGGCTTTTATATCATACCTATTCCATGCTGAGGATTGCCAAAGGGCTGGCCCAGATTTATCAATTTATTAATCAGGATCTTCTCTATGCCGGTGTGATTCTTCACGATATTGGAAAAATAAACGAGATGGAAGCGGACGAAAATGGCTCGGTTTCAGATTACACACCGGAAGGAAAACTACTGGGGCATATTACCCAGGAAATTGTCGATCTGGAAGTGACTGGCCGGGAACTGGGAACCGATGAAGAATGCCTGATGCTGCTAAAACACATGATTTTATCCCATCATTATGAACCGGAGTTTGGCAGCCCGAAGCGCCCCATGTTTCCGGAAGCCGAGCTGCTTCACCATATTGATATGATCGATGCCAGAATGTATACCATGGAAGCGGAGCTTTCACGGATTGAGCCGGGACAATTCACCCAACCAAATTGGAGTCTGGATGGTGTTAGCCTCTATCATCGTAGTTTTGAGTAGGTGAATGATGGGAGTTATCGCTGAAGAATTCAGGCAAATTGCCTGTTATGAATCGGATATTTTTGGTAAACTTTTGCCCACTGCAGCCATGAATTATTTTCAGGAGGTGTCTACCAATCAGGGGATTGCGTTAGGGATTGGGGCAGATTATCTACGACAAAAACACTTGGCCTGGTTTTTGGTTAAATATGATATCCGGTTTGATAAAATTCCCGATTACGGAAGTCAAGTACGGATTACAACCGAGGCTACAGGAATGGATCGCTATTGCGCTGTCCGACAGTTTAAAATTACGGATTTAGATCATAATAATCTGATTGTTGCCAATACGCAATGGCTTTTAATTAACACCGAGAATCAAAAGATGGAATCAGTTGAGAACCATCCGGAGTTTTCGGCTTATGACTGTTTTGAAAAAAAAGAGCCAATTTTCAGAAAACTTTCGCGGCTGAAAATGGCCTCGGCCAGTAAAAAAATTGAAGTGAGATTTTTAGATATTGACTTCAATAATCATGTCAACCATGTGAAATATCTGGCTTGGGCGATCGAAGCCTTACCGATGGAGATCGTTAAAACAAGAACATTAAAGCAGGCCAAAATTGTTTTTAAAGAACAGTGTTTCTATGGCGATGAAGTGGAAGTTTTAAGCGAATTAATTGATGAAAACATCTATGGCATTGAGATTATGAACCAGAATCAAAAGCTGCTTTGCCAGCTGGAACTGATCCTGAAATAAAATACCGCCAATAGTCAGGATTTGCAACTGATAAAGAGTTGCGTCTCGGCTAGAGGCGGTATTTTTTATTCCAATTAAAATAATAATGGAATGCATCTTAATAGAATTGATTAAAGCAACTTTTAAGTAACTGCTGTCCATTGAAGGGGCGGTTAATAGAGTTTTTCTTTGATCAGTCCTTTTCGGTAGGCGGTGATTAGCATTTCCAAATCTTCAACCTGGCTCATCAGCTCTCTTCCGGTATCGGTATCGCGAACTCGTTTACGTTTGAGTGATTTTTCGACAACGACGATTGAAGATTGAATATCCAGCCCATCGGCAATGGCTTTCTCCACTGATTCAAATGGGGCGTGGCTGATTAAAGTCAAGCCGTAGGAATTATAGGTCAGGGTATAGCCGGCAATGCCTGTAGTTTTCTGATAAGCTCGGGCAAAACCGCCATCAATGACTAATTGTTTACCATTGGCACGAATCGGACTTTCACCGGAAATGGTCTTAACGGGAATATGACCATTTATCATGTGGCCTTCATCTGGATCGACGCCAAATTCCACAAGAATATTTTTTGCCAAAACATCGTCAATGTCAATCAAGTGATAAAAAGCCGAATAGGTTTCCTTATGCGGTGTTTTATCAGTGATAAAATAACGTTCGAAGGTGGCCATCTTGTCCTTGCCAAAGAGCGGTGAGTCTTCATGACACCATAAATACCAGAGAAAATCGGTTTTGCAGTTTTCTTCATAACGGTCAGATTGATTAAAAAATGCCTCCCGTGCCATCTGATCGTACTTATCCATTAGCGCTTTGCCGGAGTAACGATTGCCGCCAATGTCCTTTTGGGTAAACGAGCCATCTTCATCAACCAGTACGCAGGCGTGAAATAATAGATTATCATTAAAGACTTTATACATGCTTCCTTTCGCATACATAAAACGGATATGGCGCTGTAGTTTTTCACTGTGGATAAAGGCGTAAATCAAACGGTCAACGACTTTTTTTTCTTCCTCAGTTAATTCTGCCGGCTTGGCTGGATCAAGGGTCGGGAAATGGGTATCATTTAAGGAATAGGAGATGCCTTCAACCTCGACGGTATGATTTTCAAAGTCGATGTTTTTGAGCAGCTGACGCTTTTCCATTTTGTATTCCGGTCGATTGTCGATGAGGTTTTCTTCCAGTTTAAACTGGATTATGGCAATGGCTTTGTGCATTTTGGCCATTAAAGCCATTTCAGCTTCCGAAATGGCATCATCAGCAGAGACTTTGGGCTGGAAGCGGTCGCAGGGATCGTTTTTATAAACCCGGTCCGCAAAGGTGGCCAGGGGTAAAAGGTTAATACCATAACCGTTTTCCAGGACATCCATATTAGCGTATCTAAGGGCAATTCGTACCGCATTGGCAATACAGGCGGCGTTACCGGCCGCGGCTCCCATCCATAGAATATCATGGTTGCCCCATTGCATATCCAAAGAGTGATGACGCATCAGGGTATCCATTACCATATCCGGACCAGCGCCACGATCATAGATATCGCCGATGATATGCAGGTGGTCAATGGTCAGGCGTTTAATGACACCGGAAATCTCAACAATAAAATGTTTGGCACGTTCCAATTTTACCAGGCTTTCAATGATCTCATTGTAGTAATCTTTCTTGTTGAAGCGATGTTCATCTTCCTGCAAGAGTTCTTCCATTATATAGGCAAAATCTTTAGGCAGGGCTTTTCTTACTTTAGAGCGGGTATACTTGGAAGCTGAAGCCCGACAAACTTTGACCAGTCGATAGATGGTCAGTTTGTACCAGTTTTCCAGAGATTCAAGACTTTTTTCCTTTTGAATGAGATCGACTTTTTCATCGGGATAATAAATTAGCGTTGACAGTTCGTTGAGCTCTTCAATTGAAACGGTGTTGCCCAGTTCCTGATGGACTTTTCTTTTGATTGCGCCGGAAGCGTTTTGCATGACATGGTTAAAAGCCTCATGCTCACCATGAATATCAGTTAGAAAATGTTCGGTACCTTTGGGTAGGTTAAGAATTGCTTTGAGATTGACAACCTCTCCGACGGCGCTGGTAATGTTGGGGAAATTTTGGGAAAGCAGCTCCAGATATTTTTTATTTGCCTGAAGCTGTGATTTAGTATAACCATTCATTTTTGACCTCGAAAATTAAAGAATTTGTTGAATCGGACAATTTTGTAAAGACACGTGCAGTTAAACTTTGTCGTACCGGCAAATATCCGGGAAATGAACTTCATAGGAGTACTGAATTCTAGACGATAAAATGATTATACAACGATTTCATTTAAAAAACCACTAAAAGATCAGAATTAAGTTTTGTGATAGACGAGACAAAAAAAGGTTTACATGATAAAATAAATAATTGTGACAGAGATGTTAAATTGGAATATTTTGAGGATGAATTGGGTTAACAGGTGAAATTTATGGAATCAAAACTAATTTCAGCAGTCGAAGCCATCGATGAAAAAAAGGCATTGACGGTGTTACAGGCGGAATTGGAGGCTGGAAAAGACAAACGGGACTTGTCGAATCAGCTGAATTTCGCGTTGCAGCGGGTGGCCGCCCGTTATGAAGAAGGAGAATATTATATTGCCGATCTCATAATGGCCGGAGAACTGGTTGCAAATATTTTAAAAATTCTTGGTATTGATGCCGGTAATGCAGCAACCATGAAACGACTGGGAAAAGTAGTTGTTGGCACGGTCTTTGATGACATACATGATGTGGGCAAAAATATCTTTATCAGTATGCTGCGAGCCGAAGGGTTTGAAGTGATAGATTTAGGAACTGACGTATCCATCGAAAAATTCGTCCGGGTTATCAGAGATGTAAGACCGGATATTCTGGGAATCAGCGGGATTCTGACATCTGTTGTTGATAACATCAAAGAAGTTATCGATGCCATAACAAATGAAGGGCTTCGCGAATCGCTTAAAATTATCTTGGGTGGAGCGTTGGCCGGTAGCGACTATTCAAATTATGTGGGTGCTGATGCTTATTCAAGTGATGCCATCGAAGGTGTTAATATTTGCAAGCACTGGATGATCGACGAGTAGGTGAGACAATGAAGAAAATTCTCTATTTGGATATTGTAAATGATATTAAAGGTAAAATTGAAAAAGGCATTTTAAGACCAGGTGATCTGCTGCTTTCGGAAAATGAAATGTCGGAACAGTATGATGTGAGTCGCACCACACTCAGAAAAAGCCTGGCTTTATTGGTCAACGAAAAATATATATATACGATTCCCGGAAAGGGTAATTATGTCTGCGAACCGACTGCCAACCAGTATCAGTTTTACTTTGATGAGATTGACAGCCTAAAAGGCGAAGTGGACGAGGTAAAGATGTTAGGTGTTGGTGTTATTACACCGGGACGCAAACTGATGCGGGAGCTGAAAATCGGTTCTTTTGAAAAAGTGATTAAGGTTCAAAAATCGGTGCAGATTAAGAATGAGACGGTTCAATACGCCGCAATTTTTTTGCCCTATCAGAAAGGCAACCCGATTGTTGAGGATGTTATCAATTTTGCCAATTTTCATGGCGTTCTGGAAAAAGGCAAGCTGCAGTTTCAATTAAAAAAATTGATTAATGTAGATATTGTTACGCCGCCACTGGAAGTGCGGGAAATCCTTGAGATTGATCGGGATGAAGATTGCTTTTTGATTGCCCAGAATATCATCTCAATGGAAGATAATATGCCGATCTCTTATAATGAATTTTACATCAAAAAAAACTTTTTCACCTTAAATGCCGAAACAACTTTCTAAAGTGCTTTACTTTTTGGATAAAAACCCTTATAATAGAAAAGCACTTCAAGTGATCCCGTGGCTCAGCTGGTAGAGCACTACCTTGACATGGTAGGGGTCATCGGTTCAAGTCCGGTCGGGATCACCATATTTAAGATAAGATAGCGGTTTAGCCGCTTTTTTTATTGGGAAAAATAAGCAGGTTGTCCAAAAGTTGTCCAACGAATTTAGGGGTGGGGTTTTCCGGTTCATTTTCAGGCTCCTTCTTTGTTTTATAGATTTCATCAATCTTACTGACCGTTTTTTTCTTCATATCATCCAGCACGTGGGTGTAAGTTCCTAGCGATAGCCACAATGAATTCTAAGTGATCCAAGACAGTCTACGGTCAAAGGGTCTACCAGTGATCTGTTTTGAGTTAAAGCATAGCTTTTCACAAAACAATTTGTACGATGTATTTACAATGCAGGTATAAAGAAGTATAATGTAAGTGTAAGGAGGTGCTGATTATGGCTACAACAAATGTTACAATCCGCATGGATTCTGAGTTAAAAAAACAGGCAGAAGAATTGTTTGCCGATCTGGGTTTAAATATGACGACAGCAATGATCGCTTTTACCAAACAGGCGGTAAGAGAACAGCGGATTCCCTTTACACTTAAGCGAAATATCCCTAATATCGAGACACTTGAGGCGATTGTAGAGGCTCAAAAAATTGCGACCGGTGAAATTGAGGCAAAAGGATATACCGATGTTGATGAGATGTTTGAGGATATCTTAAATGAAGTTTAGTATTAAGTCGACATCAAAATTTGAAAAAGACCTGAAGCGTGTCAATAAGCGCGGCTATAACCTTGAGTTATTAAAAGCAGTCGTTAGTTTATTGCAGCGCGGCGAAGAATTGCCGGCGGAGTGTAAAGACCATCCCTTAAAAGGTGATTATCTAGGGTGTCGAGAGTGTCATGTTACGCCGGACTGGTTGCTGGTTTACAAGCAGGTTGAGGATATGCTGGTTTTGGTTTTGTCTCGGACAGGTACCCATAGTGATTTGTTTTAAAGTCTGTATGAATGAAACGGGGTGGTAAGCTCTTTTGAGCCGGCCACCTCTTTTTGTTGTCAAAATTTATTGCTTTCTCAGTGGAGCGTCTTGAAGAAGAGACTGCCCGATTTTGTGATTTAAAAAGCGGCCTGGGTTTTGGATCAAATTACTGGTTTGTTAAAAAGAATTTCTTCCGGATGCTATCGATTGAGTCGTAAAAATCGATGGTCTGGTCGGCTTCCATTTGATCAATGGCTCGATCAAGCTTTTTATACAGATCTTTTTCCTGATCATTTTGTTCAAGTTCTTTGGGTGTTTGTGACAAATAAATCAACTCCTTTTGAAAATATAATCTTATGATAACCATATTCACGGCAAGTTTCAATGACAAGATGGACTGTTATTGCTTGTATGCCTGGCCTTTCCATCATTTATTTTCGTGCTAATCTTGAGTTGGGAGATTAGCATGAAGGGAATAAAAAATGGTTCAAACGGCTAATTTTGAAAAATGGTTGTTGTTAGTAAAAAAAGTGTGAGTGAAAGTTAGTCTGGAATTTGGCAAAAGCTTGCGCAAAAATGAAAAAATTTGAGGATGATTTCTGGTGGAGCGGCATAAGACTTAGCCGAAATTTAGACGAATAACAAGCAAAAAGAGATGGCTTTCTATGGTTGGGCGACCTCAAAGAATGTTTAGAATAAGCCGTTTTAAACAAGCTTGAAAGGGCTTTTTAAACGGAAGGGGTCGTAGGTTCAAGTAACAATCGGGATCACCATATTTACAAAAGTAAAACAATTTGCGTAATATTTTGCGAAGGGTTTTGTATTTTCTCAAGAATTCAAAAATAACAAAATCCAAAATCGGATAAGTCTAAAAATCCAACAATATACCTGCTTTTATTAAAAACATGATATACTTCATTAAATACAAGTTAGACTCTGATTCGATTGATTGATTTGAATAAGTTGATTGCCAGTTCAGAATGCATTTCACCGGTGACTTATTCAGGTTAATTAAACAAATTAGCTTTCTGGTCAATTTCATTATAGGTTTGATCTTTTATAAATGTTGAAATGATAGCATTTCCTTTTATCAGTATATTAACATTGTCAGGTATTAAGAAATGAAATAATTTGAGAAAGGATTAGAAGCAGCGTTGAAACTGTTTCGAAAGAAAGAATGAGACAAATAAATTCTATAGAAGAAATAAATGATTTAAAAAACAAGTACGATATGCTATTGTTGTATTTTTCTGGAGGAATGTGCAGTGTCTGCCAGAGTTTAATGCCCAAGATTGAGACAATGATAGAAAGTTATCCGGATATTATCACTGCACAGGTTGATATCCAAAAGTATTCGGCGCTTGCGGCAGGTTTTCAGGTCTTTACAGTCCCGGTTGTAATCCTGTTTGTAAAAGGGCAGGAAACAATCCGCGAGGCGGGTGTTTTTAGTTTGATGAACCTGGAGGAAAAAATTGCACGGTATGTGGCTTTCCTGCAGGATTAATGTTTCAAATCAAAAAGACACTGCATGACCCTAAAAGGGGATCGTGTAGTGTCTTTTTAAAGGTTTTTTTCAAAGATAGCTTTCGATGCAAATAGAGTGCGTTGTTAGCAGTATTGCTATAAAGAGAATTTTGAACATGTATTTAAGACAATAATCGAATAAGGCATACAAAATTTGAATTAATGGCGCTTGCAATTCAGGTATACGCTGTCCTGGAAGTACTAATCAGCTTTAAAGTAAGGGCAACTGGGATGGCAAGGTGCTTTTTGAATCATCATGTACCAGATCAAGAGAGGTCATCAGAAATTTATAATTCCAGGAGATGATGGTCTGTTCATTTTTGTCGATACCATTTTTGTTAATTGAGTGTTTTGAGAATTATGATGAGAAATTGTATTCTCTGCATAAAATATTCGATTATCATCGATATTTTCGAAAGGGATCAACTATAAAGAAGAATCGGATAACCATCAACAAGCAATTCACGACTATTTTTTTTAAAATTTCATATAAAGAAAATAGGCTAATATCTATCTAAAATGAAGGGGAAAGTAAGTGAGGTGGAAAAAATATTTACTCTTACTGCTCATTTAAATGAAGTCGTTATGTTAAAATATATTAACGGCACTGTTATGTATCGAAAGGAAAAAAACGATGAAATTTATGCATCTATCAGATCTTCATATCGGGAAAAGGATTCACGAATTTTTGATGCTTGAAGATCAAAAATATATATTAAGCGAAATCATTAAAATAGCCCAAAATGCAAAAGTTGAAGGGGTAATAATTGCCGGTGACATATATGATAAACCTGTTCCTTCTGCTGAAGCTGTGGATTTATTTGATAACTTTCTGACCAGTTTGGCAAAGATGAAAATTCCGGTTTTGATGATCAGCGGTAATCACGACAGTCCGGAACGGCTTGACTTTGGTAGTCGGATCATGGCCAATCATCAGGTTCATATTGCGGGACAGTTTAATGGAAAGATTGAAAAAATTAGTTTTGATGATCAATATGGCAGCATAAATGTTTTTCTGATGCCTTTTTTAAAGCCAGTTGTTGTCAACCGAAAATTATCACTGGAAGCTAAAAGTTACGACGAGTGCGTTAGAGAGGCACTAAAAACTGTTGAAATCAATTCCGGGGAAAGAAATATCCTGATTGCGCATCAGTTTGTCACTGCTGGCGGTAGTGATCCGGAACGCTCTGACTCGGAAGTCAAGACACTAGGTGGATCAGATAATGTGGATGTATCAGCATTCGCAGCTTTTGATTATGTGGCTTTGGGACACATTCACCGTCCTCAGAAGATGGGCTTAGAAAGGGTCAGATATTGTGGCTCACCACTAAAATATTCATTTTCTGAGGCAGGTCACCAGAAATCAGTTACAATTGTTGAACTAAGAGAAAAAGGGGAATTAAATCTATCGCAGATTGCTTTAATTCCCCGTCGGGATTTAAAAGAAATTCGAACGTCTCTGCCGGAATTAAGAGCTGGAAAGACCCTTAATGCTGTTCCAGCGGATTGTTACGTACATATTATTTTGACGGATGAAGAGGAAATTATTGATGCTATTGGCAAAGTTAGAGATATTTATCCAAATGTTATGATTTTAGATTTTGATAACTGTCGAAGCAGGGAAAACGAAGATACTGCCCGACTTACCGGTGAAGATTTAAAGCAAAAGTCACCTCTGCAACTCTTTTCCGACTTTTACCTTAAGCAAAATAATATCGAGATGACAGGTGATCAGAAAAATATTTTCACAGAAATTTCTGAACAGCAGGAGGAAAGGTTGCAATGAAACCGCAAAAACTGATAATGAGTGGTTTTTGCCCCTATGCCGGGGAGGTCGAGATTGATTTTTCTTCCTTCGATGGGGCTGGACTTTTTTTGATTACCGGGGAAACGGGAGCCGGAAAGACGACGATTTTTGACGGTATCTCGTACGCATTATTTGGTGAAGCAAGTGGCGAAAATAGAAGTATTGAAACGCTGCGAAGTGATTTTGCCAAGCCAGAAACGCCAACCTTTGTAAAACTGGTTTTTGAAGATAAAGGAAGCACTTTTGAAATTGAACGTAATCCCAGGTATTATCGCCCTAAAAAGCGCGGTGACTCAGGGGAAATGACGCTACAGAATGCCAACGCCAGCATTTTATTACCGGGTAATGCAGTGATCACAGGCAGCAGAGAGGTAACGGATAAAGTCATCGAACTATTGGGGATCAATCATCAGCAGTTTAAGCAGATCTCTATGATTGCGCAAGGTGAGTTCCTGAAACTCTTATTTGCCGGCAGCGAAGACCGTGGCAAGATTTTCAGAAAGGTTTTTGGTACAGAAGTCTTTGAAAAGATTCAAAGAGACTTGAAAAATAAGGCAATTAACCTGAAAAAAGAGTTAGATGATATTGATAAGGGGATTCTTCAGTATTTTGATGGCATTATCGTTGACAGTGATCAGGCAAACAGCTATCTTTCACTAAAAGACAGTGTGCATAAATTATCAGAAATGCTTGATTTACTTGAAATACAATTAAAAAAAAGCAACGGCGAAAAAAAAGCAAAATCGGATCAGGTCAAGAATCTACAGGAAAGATTGAACGAAATAACCCTGAAAATTGGAAGCGGCCAACAACTGAATGCTTTATTAGATGAATTGGAACGTGAGAATAAAAAAAATTCTCAACTTGCCGCTGATGCTGGTCGGATAGAGATTTTGAAAAAAGCCCTGGAAACAGCTAAACAGGCGGTTTATTATGTAAAGCCAAAATATGATGGCAAGGTCAGACTGGAAAAAGAAAAGCATCATCTGGAAGGTGCGATTAAGAAAAATGCTCAGGTTATTGACGCGGGAGCAGCTGTAAAAGTTGAAAGAGAAGAAGAATTGACAAAGCGGCTGGCAGAAGAAGGACAAAGAGAAGCTTTAGCAACAGAAATAAAAAATCTTGAAGCCAGTTTTCCAGAATATGAAAAATTAGATAAAAGATTGGCAGATTATAAAAAATCTGAACATGAAAAGAAGCGCCTGGAAGAAGATCTGCTCAAAAATAGTAATGAGCTGAATCGAGAGAAGGCGAAAAAACTGGATATTGAAGAAAAACTGCACTTATTAAAAGATGTTGAAACAGAATATCTAAAACTGGAACAAAAGTGGGAGATGGTATCAAAAGAAAAGAACGAACTGACTATCTTTTACAAAGCTGTAAAGAGCAGTCTTGATTTGGCAAAAGATCTACAATTTAAACAGGCGGACTGTCGGCAGAAAGAGACCGACTATCATGTTTTCAAAGAAGAATATGATCGGCAGGAGAGCTTATTTTATCGTGAACAGGCGGGTATTTTGGCAGAAAATTTAATCGCCAACAAACCTTGCCCGGTTTGTGGATCGTGCAGCCACCCGGATAAAGCCAGAAAGTCGACTGATGCACCATCACAAGACATGCTTAATCGGCAGAAGATAGAAATGGAATCGTTGCGGTCAAATTGGCAAAAATCCAGCGAAGACTGTAAAGCGCAGTCAACACAATATGATACACGGCTGGAGCAGCTTAAGCTTGATGCAGACAGGTTAGATTTTATCTATCCGGAAATCTTGACTGAGCTACTGATTCGGGTCCAGGAAAGGGGCAAAGAGCGAGCAGATCTAATTAAGAAGATTGAAAATGAGCTGGCTACCGCTAAGGAGAACTGTCTAATAAAAGAAAAACAGGAAAAGGAACTAAAACAGCTGCAAAAGAAGATTAATTCGGACGAAGAAATGATAGCAGAAATGCGCGATACACGCTCGCAGATTGAAGTGAATGTTGCGGCTTTGCAGGCAGAAATCGCCAGTATTAAAGAGAAAGTGCAGTTTGCTGATAAAAAAGCGGCTGAACGTGAGATAAATAAAAAAAGAGCAGATCTTAGCGCTTTGAAGGCTTTGATGCAGTCAGCGCAAACGGCTTATCAGGAGGTTTGCGATCAGATTAATGAAGCAGTCACCTTAAAACTTGCTAACCAGGAGCAACTTGAAAAAATCAGCCGGGAAGAAGAAAAAGCTGAACAAGAACTGATGCAAGCCCTTGACCAATATGGATTTAAAGATCCTGAGACTTATAAAACAGCACTTTTATCAGATCAGGAGATGGAAAAACACGAGCAAGAGATTGAAAAATTCACGCAGACAGTCAGGACAACAGAAACAAAAATAAACCAGCTTGAAAAGCAGATCAATGGCCGTGGCAGAGAGGATCTGTCAGCACTTGACAACGACAAAAAAGAACTGTTGGACAGATCGAATACCTTACAGCTTGAGCAGGAAAATATTGAACATCACATTAAAAATAATCAGGAAATTTTAAAAGTCCTAAAAAGCAGAGGAAAATTGAGAGAACAGGTCGAAACAATCTACCAGGATGTCAAACCGCTTTCCGACACGGCCAATGGCGAGTTAAGCGGTATACAGAAATTGGCTTTTGAGCAATACGTTCAAGGAGTCTATTTTGACATGATTTTGCAAGAAGCCAATAAACGTTTTGGAATTATGAGTGGTAACCGCTACAGTCTAGTCAGAAATGAAGGTGGCGTTGATAAAAGAAGCAAATCAGGACTTGAAATTGATGTCAGGGATCGGCATACTGCCAAAACCCGAAGTGTCAAATCCCTGTCAGGTGGAGAATCTTTTAAGGCATCATTGTCTTTGGCGCTAGGTCTTTCTGATGTAGTCCAGAATTTTTCCGGCGGTGTTCAGGTGGATACGATGTTTATCGACGAAGGCTTTGGCACCCTAGACAGCGAATCACTGGAAACAGCTATGGATATACTGGCGGAACTGACAGAAGGCGATCGCCTGGTAGGGATTATTTCGCATCTGGAAGAACTAAAAAACAGGATTGATAAAAAAATCATTATTAGTAAAGATCCGCAGGGCAGTAGTGTTCAGGTACAGGTATAGGCAGTCTTGGTACTGAATATTGAGTTGGATGTTTAATCAATTTTTATCAAGCGGTTGAATTTCTATAAGGAGACAGGCAATGAATGGTTTAATTCGGAAAGTATACAGGCAGATTAGTCCACCGGGTAATGGCGACATTAGAGGAGATAGAGAGCGAATTCTTGATGCCCTGTCTGATGAATTTAGTCGCCTTGATTTTTCTAATGAGTTACTAAAAAAAATATATCCACTTTGTCGGGATGCCAATTGGGAAATTACCCTAACCTTGATAAATGAATTTGGAACATGGCGAATTATCGAACTGGAACCAGCTAATCAATGTCATCGACAGCTAGGTTTTGCCGTCGATTTGGGAAGTACCTCGGTTGCCATGAGATTATTTGACCTTACCAGTAGAGAAATTCTAGGTGAAGACAACCTTTTAAATAAGCAGATTCAATTCGGAGACGATATTCTGACGCGTATTTTTCATGTTAAAAATCGGGAAGATCAGCTGAGAAAGATCCAGTCAGTTACCATTGAGACGCTCAACCTTCTGATGACTAAGCTTGCGGCAATGAATCATATCGAGCCGGAAAATGTGACAATGACTGTGATTTCCGGAAACACAACGATGATTCATTTTTTGATGGGGGTGGATCCCTGGCCGATTTTTGAACATCCTTATGCGCCGGTCTTTAATGAACCCGGATATTTTTTAGCTTCTGAAATGGGGTTCAAATGCCGTGGAGCTGTGTACTGTTTGCCGTCGGTAGCCAACTATCTGGGTGGAGATACCCTTGGCGGCCTTTTAACGGCAGGATTGCATCAAAAAGATGAGTTGGGTTTATTTATCGATATTGGTACCAATGGCGAAATGGTTTTGGGAAATAAAGATTTTCTGGTAGCGGGTGCCGGAGCGGCTGGACCAGCGCTGGAAGGCGGGATCAGCCAGACCGGCATGAAGGCAATGGCAGGAGCTGTTGATTCGGTTTTAATCGAAAACAATCAGTTGCACTTTACAACGATTGCAGGCAGAAGCGCTTTGGGGATTTGCGGCTCTGGGATTGTTGATCTGATTGCCCAGATGCTCTTAAATGGCTGGATTGACTTTTCGGGTCGCTTCAACCCAAATGCTTCAGACCGAATAACAAAGCGGGAAGGTCAACTGGGTATCTGCTATGCCTGGGCCACAGAGTCTGGCAGCGGAAAGGATCTTTTATTTACCGAAACAGACCTGAAACAGTTTATCGACACAAAGGCAGCAGCAGGGACAATGGTTTCTTATCTGCTGGAACGAGTAGGTGTGGCAGCTGCTGATGTAGATCGGATTTATGTTTCTGGTGCTTTTGGCACCTATATCAATCTTGAATCGGCGATTACCATAGGTTTGTATCCGGATTTGCCAAGGGAGCGTTTTGTATTTCTGGGAAACAGTTCGCTGGAGGGAGCTACACTGCTTTTAAGTGACAGGCATCTAATGGCGGAATTGACTGATTTGCAAAAAAAGATAGAATATCTGGAGTTTGGTGCAGCAATTGATTTTCTGTCACGCATGTATGCGGCGCGCTTCCTGCCACATACTAATTTAAATGATTATCCTTCGGTAAAAGCAAATCTGATCAAAAGAGGGATTTTGACAAAGCGATAAATAGTCTTGAAAATGGAAAGTGAAGAGGGTGGACAAATGAATAATAGTAGCGTGGAAATGCGTTTTTTAACGCTTGAAAAAATTAGAACAATCCATGATAAAAGCATTGCCTTGCTTGAAAACTATGGAATGAAAGTGGAGGGAGCGGAAATAATTGATAGCTTAAAAGCCTATGGTTGCAGACCAAAAGATGGGATGATCAGCTTTCCCTGTGCGGTTGTAGAAAAAGCCTTGGCGTCTGCGCCTAAAGAGATTACATTATATAACCGTGATGGTCATGAAAATATGATTTTAAACAGCCGAAATAATATATACTTTGGGACCCACGCGGATCAAGCCCAAATATTGGATTTTACAGATAATCGACCCCGGGCCTTTTTAAAATCTGATATAAAAACCATGTGTCACTTGAGCGATGCATTAAAAAATCTTCACTTTATTTTTACGGTTGGTTTGTGTGCAGATGTTTCGCCGAAAGTTTCATCGCAGGTAGCTTTTCTGGAAACGGTAAAATATTTTTCCAAAACGATCAATTTTTCGGCTAACAGTGTCGACGCAATTCAGGAAATTATTGATATGGCGGCGATTGTTGCTGGCAGTTATGAGAATCTCGGCAAAAAGCCCTTTATTTTTCATTTTTGTGAGCCGGTATCACCACTGGCTCATTCGAAAGAAAGCACTGGCAGTCTGATGATCTGTGCTAAAAACAATATTCCGGTCGCCTACGTTCCCTATACCATGATGGGAGCAACTTCGCCGATTACCATTGCCGGGGCTTTGGTTCAGAGCAATGCAGAAATTCTTGCTGGTTTGGTTATGACTCAGGCTGTTAATCCTGGAGCACCATTTATCTATGGCGCTATGCCGACAATTTTTGATATGGTCTCAACCATCGGCTCATATGGGGCACCGGAATTCCATAAAGCGATTGCAGCTGCATCAGAGATCGCGGATTATTATCAGCTGCCCTTCTATGGAACGGCTGGTTGTACAGATGCTAAAACATTAGATTTGCAGGCTGTTGCCGAGGTTCAGATGGGACTGTTGGCCACGCTGGCAAGCAAAGCTAACCTGGTTCATGACTTGGGGATCATGGACCACTGCAATTCTGTTTCACCGGCTATGCTGGTTTTGGCTAATGAAATGATTGATCAACTTAGCGCTTTTGGCAGTGCAATTGATGTCAATGATGAGAGCCTGGCCCTTGATGTGATTGAAAATGTTGGTGCGGGAGGGCATTTTCTACATGAGATGCATACTTTGAAACACTTTAAAGAACTATGGTATCCGAAAATCTTCAAACGGGAATTGGAAGCACCTGAAGAATCTGAGATTAAAAAGCGTATTAAAACGGCGATCGAAATAATGCTTAAGACAGAAGTTGAAACATTGATACCGGAAAAGCTTCAAAAACTCAAAGCATATGAAATAAAATTTGCAGCAGTTTAATGGAAATATAGAAATAACCAATTAGTCACTACAAACCTTCCGAAAGCTTGTTCTTATTAAATGTTTGCAGTGTGGGTGAAGGCGTGATTGATATTCAAGATGCAATAACATGAATGCGTTTGCACCAATCCCATGTTAATAGAAATGATAGATAAATAATTGCTTAATATGCAAATTTTGCTTGACATAAAAAAAAAATTTCTGTTAAAATAAGGGCAATTAATGGTAGTGAAGTCTCAGAGACCGCAACGAAAGTTTGCGATCTCTGTTTTTTTTTGATTCAAGACCTTAAAATATTTTTAAAAGGAGTTTTAAATGAACAATGAAGTAAATTATTATTTGGGGGAAGCGCCGGTTGGCAAATTGATGTTGAAATTTTCGATCCCTTGTATTGTATCGCTACTGGTATCGGCACTTTATAATATTGTCGATCAGATTTTTATTGGTCATGGTGTAGGTTATCTGGGTAATGGGGCAACTAATGTGGTTTTTCCCATTACCATCATCGCTCTGGCCATTGCGCTCTTGATTGGTGATGGCAGTGCGGCCTTTTTGAGCATTTGCCAGGGCAAAAATGATCAGGAATCGGCCCATAAAAGTGTGGGAAATGCTTTGGTTTTATTTATTGGCAGCGGGATCTTGCTGACGGTTCTGTTTGTTGTTTTTAAAAATCAGATTTTGTGGGGCTTTGGCGCAACAGAAAATAATATTGCTTATGCAATGGAATACTTCGATTATCTGGTTATCGGCATCCCTTTTTTCATTTTTGGTAACGGTCTAAACTCTTTGATTCGTGCCGATGGCAGTCCTCAGTTTGCCATGCTTGCAACTTTTAGTGGTTGTATAATCAATGTTATTCTTGATCCTATTGCCATTTTTGGCTTAGGAATGGGAATGAAAGGTGCAGCCCTAGCAACGATTGCTGGGCAGATTATTTCGGCATTGATCGGAGCATCTTATCTGTTTAGGACAAAATCATTTAAATTCAAGAAAGTAAGCTTTATTCCGGATGCAAGCATTTTAAAACAGATTCTGCCCCTGGGTATCAGCAGCTTTTTGACCCAGATGTCAATTGTCGTTGTGATGGGGGTTATGAATAATGTGATTGTTCAGTACGGCGCGCTTTCCCGATTTGGCGCGGACATTCCCTTGACGGTAATTGGGATAGTGATGAAAGTATTTCAAATCGTAATTGCTTTTGTTGTGGGTGTTGCCGCTGGATCACAGCCAATTGTCGGTTATAATTATGGTGCCGGAAACAAAGACCGGGTAATTAAGATATATAAAACAATGATGCTAACTGAGATCCTAATTGGACTGGTGGCAATGGCCATGTTTGAGTTTTTTCCGCTTCAGATTATCACGGCTTTTGGAAGTGAAAGTGCGCTGTACAATGAATTTGCTGTGATGGCGTTTAGAATTTATCTTTCCACTATTATTTTGTGCTGCATTCAGAAATCAACCAGCATTTTTCTACAGTCACTGGGCAAACCTTTTATGTCAACAGGGCTTTCCCTGCTTCGAGATTTTATTTTAAGTGTTCCCCTGATTATTATTCTACCACGATTTTTGGGTCTGGAAGGGGTGCTTTATTCAGCTCCAATTGCAGATGGTTTATCGATGATAGGTGTGGTGATTATGATGCTGTTTGTGATGAAGGAATTGCGGTCTCAACCAATGACTCTAAAAACCCAAGAGGGCTAGTCAAAATGCTGACACCATTTTCGCACTTTTTCAAAACGTCTTAATATTCATGGAAAAAGGGTTGGGGTTAATAGAAGGGATAGCTACGAACTGGCGGTAGTTGTTTTAAGTGAGTAACAATGAGACTGACCAGGTCAAACAAAGTTTTATCCGTAAAAAAACGCTTAATGCTTGTTAAAAGAATAAAGATCGGTTATAATTTAGGAAGCTTAATCAAATCAGCTGTATCTGCTTTTCTGGTGGATACAGCTTTTTAATTTGAAATTTTTTTAGAAAGTAGAATAAACGTGTCAAATAATCAATTTAATCAAATTCCTCTCAGTGAAACAATCTTAAAAGCGATCGATAAACTGGGATATAAGACGGCAACACCAGTACAGCAGGAGGTGATTCCTGCGGCGCTGCAAAACAGAGATATTTTATGTCAGGCGCAGACCGGCAGTGGAAAAACTGCGGCCTTTGCTATTCCCGTCTGTGAACAACTGGACTGGGAGGAAAACAGTCCTCAGGTACTGGTGTTGACTCCGACTCGCGAATTGGCACTGCAGGTGAGTGAAGATATTTTTAATATTGGCCGCTATAAACGGGTCAAAGTGTCGACTCTTTACGGAAAATCGCCGATTAAAAGGCAGGAACGAGAGCTGAAACAGAAAACACATGTGGTGGTGGGGACACCGGGACGGGTAATGGACCATATTGATCGGGGGAATTTTAAAACTGACCAGATCAGAGTGTTAATTCTTGACGAAGCTGATGAGATGCTGAATATGGGTTTTGTCGATCAGGTTGAAGAAATAATTGAAAGCCTGCCCAAAAATCGGGTAACCATGCTTTTTTCGGCAACTTTGGAAGAAGCTGTGATCAGACTATCAAAAAATTACATGAAAGAACCAGAGCTAATTAAAATTAAGTCTCAGGTCAGCAGTCAAAATGCTATCAACCAGTTGCTTTATAGAACCAGCGATAAGCAAAAACTTTTACAGGATATCATGATAGCCGAAAATCCTGACTCGGCGATAATCTTTTGTAATACCCGGGAAGTTGTTAATTCAATTTTTAACGTCTTGGGAAAGGGCAACCAGGCTTTCGCAAGAATTCACGGCGGAATGGAGCAGGATGACCGAACGTTAGTAATGAACGGCTTTAAAAAAGGAGAATTTCGCTATCTAATTGCAACGGATGTAGCGGCTCGCGGAATTGATGTCCATGAAATCGAACTGGTTATTAATTATGATGTGCCATGGGAAACGGAGACCTATGTTCATCGGATAGGACGAACCGGCCGGCGGGGAAAAACCGGAACCGCAATAACCATTGCGACTTCCAGAGATAATGACTTGATTAATGATATCATTTCTTTTACCGGTCAGGATATGATTGAAAAAGAACCACCTACTGTCGATGAGATTGACATATGTGAAGTGGCATATTTGGAAAAAATCAACCGAAAGCCTGAAGAAAAGCGGGATAAAGCTCATGACCTGGCAAAAGAAATTACCAAATTACATATCAATGCCGGTAAAAAGACTAAGATGCGGCCGGTGGATATTGTTGGAACACTTTGCTCACTGGAAGGGATGACCGCTGATGATATTGGGGTGATAACAATTCTTGATGTCTCTACTTTTGTGGAAATTCTCAATAACAAGGGCGACCAAGTGTTAAAAGCTTTGCAGACTAAAGAAATCAAAGGGCGGTTGAGAAAAGTATCGCTAGCCGATGATAAACCAGTGGTGTCCAGGCGGCGGAAGATGAATGTTCGCAATAGGCGGTAATTTGCAATAATGGTTTGGCAGGAAGTGATTATTTTTAAGTCTCATACCGAATAAAATGATTTATGGCCGATTGATTAGATTGTTTTAGCCTTGCGATTAAATTTCTGAGGTTTAATGCAGAGGAATTTGTTTTTCGCAAGGCATAATTTAATAGAGGTAATGTTTATGTAAAAAACCGGCGGGAAAAACCCAACCGGTTAAATAAGAAGGTCATATTAAAGTGTTTCGCCAAGATTAGGTGTTACAGGATCTTCAGCTGATGAAGTATCAGCCGGTTCATCAGCAGGTGTGTCGGTTGTTGCATCAGTGGGTTCTTCCACAGTTGTATCGACGGATTCATCGGCAGAATCATCACTTGGTATATCGGACGTTTCATCAGTCGGGGTATCAATTATTTCTTCAGTGGCGCTATCGGATGGCGCGTCTGCTGTTTCATCAGCGGGTTCTTCCAAGTCAATGAGCTCATTTTCTTCGTCATAACTTGCTTCAAGATCAAAAATCTCAGCTAAAAAACTCAAGTTAATATAGCTTCGACCGCAGGTTACCTCAATCTGGTCAGTGATATCGACGAGTTCGCCATCAATTGTGACTTCTACGCCGGTTGTGGTGATGGTAATGACAGTGTCTTCCTTGCTGAGGCT
Source organism: Eubacteriaceae bacterium ES2 (assembly GCA_031222025.1). Classification (GTDB taxonomy): domain Bacteria; phylum Bacillota; class Clostridia; order Eubacteriales; family Eubacteriaceae; genus Acetobacterium. Next base: position 900,501 of record CP130740.1, read on the forward strand.
CAAGGTTTGGGTTTCTTCATCGAATAAAATTTCGGCACCCAGTTTTTCCGTAATCGCTTTAACCGGGACCATCACATTTCCACCCTTAATATAAATCGGCGCCTTAAATTTGATCAGCTGATTGTTAATAGTCAGGCTGCCGGCATCTAAGGTTTTGGCATCTTCATACATCTGTTCAATCAAGTCGTTGACAGATTCAAACTGAGCCAATTCCTCGTCAGTATACATAGTTTTTACAACCATGTGACGTTCGTTGATGATTGTTTTGATCTGATTTTTCAAAGTATCAAGGGATTGGTTGATCGTTTCAATTTCGCTCAGCAATGCTTGTGCACCTTCGGTATCTCCTGAAGCCAGCAGGGCTTCATACTCACTTTCCAGAGCTTCCTTTTCTTCAGCTAAATCAGACTTTTCCTGAGTTAGTTCTTTTTTCTGTTCATTCAGTTCTTTTTTAAAGTCCTTCTTGGGATTATCCTTTTTATCCGTAACCTGGTCGTTTACTGCATCAGAGATTTCGTCAATATCTTCCTCCTGGTCGGCGTTAGACAGGTCTGCGTCACTGTTGGCCACGTCAGTTGGCTGGTCAGCAATAGCGGTTTGATCAAGTGGTTCACTGACAACAGTAGGCTCAGCAACCGGTTTTTTTCCGTTATTATCTTTTTCTTTCGGGGCAGCCATGACCGGCATTGAAAATGTCAGCATTAAGACCAATACGAGTGTTAATCTTTTTTTCATAAAAAGACTCCTTTCTTTTGATCTCCATAAAAAAACTGTATACCTAAAAAGGCATACAGTAAATGACTGTGCCCTCTTCGGCGACCCGGCTGTCTTAGCATCATGCCTTAGACCCGTGGCTTTGCGTCCCAAATTTTCAAATGGTTTGCCATTATCGGAGATTTATTAAATAGATTATAAAACAAAAGCCACTATCTGGCAAGTGACTTTTGGAAAATAATCGCGATTTTACAAAATGATGAAAGAAACATACATTTGTTTCACGTTTTGTATATTCGATATTTTGAGAATCATAATGCCTGTTTAGCCTGATCGCCAAGCAAATCAATCATTTGGGAAAAATCGTGGATTTCTTTATTTGTCAGTGGTGACAGCACTTCCTTTGCCCAACTGAGATGTAATTTTAAAACTTGCTGATAAATGATTTGACCTTTAGCGGTCAGGTAAAGCTGTTTGCTTCGTTTATCCGTCTCTGATTTTTTAGCAAGTAGGAAATTTTTTTGTTCCAGGCTTTTTACGCTTCTGGCCACCGCAGCTTTGTCAATAGCCAGATTGCTGGCGATTGTGTCCTGATTAACTCCTTCATTTTCGCCAATATTGATTAAAAAGATGCTTTCGGAAAAAGATAAATCACTGGCCGACATGGCTTTTGAAAGTGCACTGACAAATGTTCGGGATAGAATTCCGATATTTCTGATAATTGTTATTTCATCCATAGACTATAAATGATTTAAAATCATTTTTCCTCTCCTAAGAATTTGTTAATTGTTTAGAAAAAAGTCTTCGAGAATTTGAGCGTACTGATCTGGAATTTCCAGATTAGTAACATGACTGGCATCAACTCTGACGTAAGTGCAGTCACTGATTAAAGAAATTGCTCGATCAACCATTTCCTGAGACATAGCGCCATCTAGAGTGCCATCTTCTTTATAGGAAAAATTGGCCTGAATTAAAAGGACTGGGCACTCGATGTTTGATAAAGCATTGGAATGGTCAAAATCATTATTCCAGCGACCGGTATAGAAAGCGTCGCCGAAGCTGGGATCATAATAATTGAGTCCCCTCAGCATTTCCTGGACGGTTGCAGGTACAAAAGCGATTTCAACTGGGTCGCCCGGGTTGGCCTTCTTGTAGCTGTTAACTGCAAACTGAATTAGTTGCTGTGAAAAAGGACCAGTATAGGTTTTGAAAAACTCGGTTGAGTTGGCGATCCAGTAATCCAGAAAATCGCCCTGATAACCTTCTTCAATGGCATTGTGGCTAGTCGAAAAAGACTTATAGGCTATGGTCTCAGTGATTTGCGGATATTCTGAGGCAAACAAGGGGGGATCCTCAAGGACGATGGCTTTAACCAAATCAGCTCGATTGGCAGCCAGCCAGGCGGTTAAAAGACCACCGGAAGAGTTACCGGCGACATAAGTCGGTTGACCAATGACCGTTTCGATAAAAGCTGCTAGATCTGAACCGATTTGATCGGCGGTCATAACATAATTTTCAGGGTAAGTGGTTTTACCATGGCCGGGATAATCGACCGCATAAACGTGGAAATGTTGTGACAATTCGGGTAAGACGAGACTGTAGGTATACCAGTCCAGCAGTTGCGCGTGAAGAAGCAATAACGGTGGGCCATTATCCGGGCCTTCGGCGTAATTAAAATTGACTTGGCCGACCTGAGTCGTTTTTTCAATGATCCCCGCTTTGGCAAGGGTATCATCAGCTGGGTTCTGATACTGTTTTAAATAAATATTCAGACAGCTAATGATTACAGTGACAATTATCAAAAAAACGATAATGCTTAATAAAATAATTTTTAATTTTGAATTGAAAATAGAATCCATAAAAACTCCTTCGTAAATAGTTGACTGAGTCAATTATAATTTGGAATTTATATTTGTCAAGCGAAAGAAATTTATCAATAGAAAGTTGTGGAAATTTGTTATTGACTTAAAAAGCCACCTAAAAGGATTAGGACCCTTCCTAGTAGCTTTTTAACAGATTAGAAAAATATTTCCTACACACTATTGTTAAGAAAAACCTAAGCTAAACCAGCACCAGGCGATCATCATAATGGTTTTTCTTGAGAAGATCCATGTAATGGCCGGGTGAAATACTGGAAAATTCATTAAAATCCTTATACATATGAGACTGGTCAAAATAACCGGCATCTTGGGCGATATTAATTAGACTGTTTTGATTTGAATTACGGCTGTTTTGATTTAGTTCAAACAAGACATGTTGAAAGCGGATGATTTTATTTAAAACTTTTGGTGAGATCCCAAAATAGTCAATAAATTTCAAGTTGATAGACCGTTCGCTGTAGCCTACTTCTTTAGCCAGTTTCCCAACTCTGACCTGTCCCTTGCTTTCGATTATGCGTTTAAGCAGGTGGTCCTTGAGCTCATATTGATTAAATTTCGTATCACTTCGTTTGAGAACAGACAGGTGAAAATCTAAAAATGCTGAGACTTGAACATTAAAATCGTTACTGGTGACGATTGTCTCGAAAACCTTCTTTGCGTCGAATATCTCCAGCAGGCTGATTTGTTGACCAATAATTTCTCTAATATTGAGTTCACCATTCATCAACCATTGACCAGGGTAGAATCTGACCCCGAAGTAGGTGGTTGATTGGTCTAAAACAGCTTGAGGATGCAGGACGGAACCACAAATTTCGGCAAGCGGATTTCGTTCGTCACAGGTAAAAAGAATATCAATGCAACCATCAGGAACGGCAATAATCTCTTGTTGATTATGGGCGTTTTTGGTAAAAGAATAGAAGTGGGAAATACCAAATTGATTAATGACCGATTTCAGATATTTCTCAGTGGATAAAACAAAGTATGGCTGTAGCATTGAACGCATTATAAGTACCTCAAAGTTGATAAATTAAATGCAGACAGAGAAACAAATCCTTAAGATTAGGCCTCTCTGCCTGCTTTGAACTTATTATATAGTAAATAAGCTGAATTGCAAGAAATTTTATGCGTTAAACAATATTTCCGATTTTTACAAGATCAGAAATAAGTAGACAATTATAATAAAGCCAAACAATAAGTTGAAATCGGCAAAGGCGCCATTACGAGTAAAATGTAATGGCGTCTTTGTCTGTTAGCTTGCCTGTTGTATGATTTTTAGGGCTTATAAAAATTTAGAAGGAAAAAGGAGAAAATAATGAATGCACAAATCGATTTTTTATATTTAAGTGAAGAGGATATGATTAAAGCGGGAGTGAAAGATATGGCTGGTTGCGTGGAGGCCATGGATAAGATGTTTCGTCTGCTTAAACTGGGTGATTACCGGATGGGCGGTGCCAATGGCAATTCCCACGGCGTGATGATGACATTTCCGCTGGAATCCCCCTTCCCCAATATGCCACTTGACGGGCCAGATCGTCGTTTTATGGCCATGCCAGCTTATCTGGGGGGGATTTTGATATGGTCGGAATGAAGTGGTATGGCTCCAATACGGAAAACAAACAAAAGGGCCTGCCGCGCTCAATTTTGATGCTGACCCTTAACGACAAAGATACCGGTGCGCCCCTGGCTTATATGTCAGCTAATATATTAAGTGCTTATCGAACTGGTGCGGTACCTGGCGTAGGGGTTAAATACTTTGCCAAAGAAGATGCCAAAGTGATTGGTGTAGTCGGCCCTGGTGTGATGAGTAAAACAGCACTGGCAGCCAGCATAGCTGTTCGACCGGGAATTGATACAGTGAAAATTAAAGGTCGTAGTCAGAAATCACTGGATGCTTTTGCAAAATATATTGAAACAGAACTGCCAAGCATTAAGAATGTGGAAATCGTGGAAGATATCGAGTCAGTGGTACGAGGATCAGATGTGGTTATTATCGCCACTTCGACTGAAACTGGCGATCCCAGCATTTACCCCTATGTAAAAGAAGAATGGATCGAGCCGGGAACGGTCATCTGCTGTCCGGCATCAGCTCGTTTTGATGAAGATTTTATCATTAACAGAGCACATAATGTGGCTGATAATATTGAACTGTATGAAGCCTGGGCTGATGAAATGCCATATCCGGCATATCATACAATTCCGATTCCGGCGGTGCACTGTATGGATCTGATAGCAGCGGGCAAGCTTTCAAAAGATAGCATCGATGATTTAGGAGACATTATGGTTGGTAAAAAACCACGCCATAAAAAAGAGGATGAAATTGTTATTTTTTCAGTTGGCGGAATGCCCATCGAAGATGTGGCCTGGGGGACCATTGTTTACCGCAATGCATTGAAAGAAAATATTGGGCTGAAAATAAATCTCTGGAATGAGCCCTATCTGGCATAAATTAAAAGCCCCAAAATGGGGCTTTCAGTGTGTAGACAAACCCCGCACCGACAATTGGATTTCGTAGTCCGCGTGCGGAAACGTACAGTTGCCCAATTTGAAATTGCTAATTATAGGCATTTTCCAGCAACTGTTCGCCCCGAGGCGGACAACTGAAAAGCCAATTGTCGGTGCTCAGGTATTCAACATTAACTTTGTCTTCAGTCTGTAAGCCCCAAAATGGGGCTTTTAAATCTTAGCGGATGGTGTGAGTGGACATAACTTCGGCAAAAAGGGCTATCCCGCCAACAATCAGGTAGATACCGGCAACAAAGCCAAAGCCTAACAGGGCAGTAACAGGTGCAAAAATCAGGAAGAACGATAAGAGGATGTTGATTACGCCTGAGGCAATCAGCCAGCCGCTGCCTTCCGCACCGGTTTTTCTTATAGTAATTCCGGCAGTTAATTGGTTAATGCCGGCTGACATAGCTAAGAAAGCCAGCATAAAAGCAAAAGTTCCCGCAGTTTGCAAGGTGTCAGACATGATTAAAAGTATCCCCAGAATAACCGCCATAATCCCGGTAACCAGAGTCCAGCCGTTCTTAACGGTACTGCGGGCATAGGTTACGATGCTGAAGATTCCGTAGGCCAGAATTCCCACTTCAAACAGCCAAAATATGATTTCAGCAGCAAAAACAGGTTTCGTAAACACGAGTAGGCCCATGATGATCATGAGAATGGATACAATAATACCAAAAATTTTCATCGACTTTAAAAATTCCATCAGTTTCTCCTTTTTTTTAATTGTTTTAATTAATTCTACATGATAATCTCTTTTTATACAAGTTAAGAGGAGGATAAAATATGCTAATTATTGGACCTCATTTGTCCATAGCCCAAGGTTTTACCAAGGCTGGAAGAAACGCAATTGAAATAGGGGCGAATACATTTCAGTTTTTCACCAGAAACCCGAGAGGTGGTAGGGCGAAAAAATTGGATCATCTGGATATAGCAGGCTTAAAAACGATAATGGATGCAAATCGTTTTGGTTCTTTGTTGGCACATGCCCCTTACACTATGAATCTGGCCTCGGAAAAGGTTGAAACTCGTGATTTTGCCCGGATGATTTTTAAAGAAGATCTGCAAAGACTTGAACAATTGCCCTGTGAGCTTTATAATTTTCATCCTGGTAGTCATACTGGGCAAGGAATGGAAAAGGGGATTGAATTAATTGTTGAAGCAATGAATGTATTGATGTGGGAAGATCAGAAGACAACAGTTCTGCTTGAAACCATGTCAGGAAAAGGTACGGAAATTGGTCGCAGTTTTGGTGAACTGCGGGCGATTATCAATGATCTAAGCTTTAAAAATAAAGTTGGTGTTTGTCTTGACACCTGTCATGTGTTTTCAGGTGGATATGATATTGTGGGGGATTTTCATTCAGTGCTGGATATCTTTGATCGCATGATTGGACTCAAATTTTTAAAAGCTGTCCATTTGAATGACAGCATGATGCCTTTTGACAGTCGTAAAGACCGGCATCAAAAACTTGGACAGGGGAAAATTGGAAAAAAGACTTTTGAAGAAATTGTTACTGAGCCGACACTCAATAAAATCCCATTTTTTCTGGAAACGCCTCATGAAAGCTTACAGGGGTATGCTGAAGAAATTGCCTGGCTACGAAGTCTTCAATAAAAAGTATATTTTGACATCGGAGTGTCAACAATTAGTTTTCAGTGGGCGGCACAGGGGTGAATAGTTGCCCAACAAGCTTTATAATTTGACAGTTTAAATTGTGCAAGCGTCCGAGACCAGAGTAGCCCACGAAATCCAAGGGTCATAGGTCATTGCAGAGCTTGTCTATAACCTGAAGAATCCTGCGGGATTCTTTTTGACTTTTTGGTGTTTGGGGATTGACAAAGCAGCTAAACGATGTATAATTAATTTGTGAATAAGTGTTCACGTACTTGTTGAATGGAGGGCGTTATGACTAAAGAAGAACGTGTGAGTCAGAATGATGATCTTTTATTTATCGTAGCTGAATTTTTCAAGGTGTTGGGCGATTCGACGCGAGTCAAAATCGTATCAATGTTATTTGAACAGGGTGAGCTTTGTGTCAGCGATATTGTTGAGCAGGTTCAGGTTTCCAGAACCGCCGTGTCTCACCAGCTAAGGGTTTTAAAAGATAATCGGATTGTGTCTTTCAGAAAAGAAGGGCAAATGAAGTTTTATCGGTTGGATGATCATCACATTGAAGAAATTGTCCGACTCAGTATTGTTCATTTAGAGCATCAGTAAATGAAAGAGGTGAAATCATGAAATTATACTTGGAAGGATTGACCTGTGCCAGCTGCGCAGGCAAAATTGAACGACTGGTAGCTAAAATGCCTAATGTTAATGATGCCAGTTTTTCGATGGCGACGGGCACTTTGAATATTGAAGAAGATATTGATTTTTCAGAAGAGACAACTTTTGAAGCAGTGGTTAAACTGGTTAAATCATTAGAACCCCATGTCGTGGTCAGAAAAACCAAAGGGCATAAGACAGATGGTGCAATTTCTCATTGTCAAGATGGCAGCTGTAATATGGTTCATGGAGAAGAAACGGGGCAAGATGGGCGGCATCACCACCATGTACATCAGCATGAAGGAATGGAAAAGCGCGAGAAGATTGAATTGCTGGTTGCAATGATTTTATTTATTGGTGGATTTTTAGCTAAAGCCCTGCTGCCGCCTTCATTATCGGCTGTCTCGATGGGGATCTTCTTGGGCGCATATTTGCTGGCTGGTTATCATGTTATAATAATGGCTTTAAAAAACATTGGCCATGGCCAGATTTTTGATGAAAACTTTCTGATGGCTATTGCTACAGTTGGCGCGCTGATTTTAGGAGAATGGCCGGAAGCTGCTGGCGTCATGATCTTCTTTGGTGTTGGTGAGTTTTTTCAAGCAAAGGCCGTAGATAATGCCCGAAACGCAATTTCTGAAACGATCCATTTTAGTGCTGAAAATGCCCACTTGATCGATGGGGAAAGTACCCGCACGATTGAAGCTTTGAAAGTTAAAGCTGGGGATCTGATTCTGGTAAAGCCGGGTGAAAAAATACCGGCTGACGGAGAGGTGGCCGAAGGTTTTTCCTATCTTGATACATCACCATTAACGGGAGAATCATATCCACGCAAGGTTGCGGTTGGTGATCTGGTGCTCAGTGGGATGATTAATGGCAATGAAGTTCTAAAAATTAAAGTAACAAAGGATTACAAAGATTCGACAGCGGTAAAAATTATGCACCTGATTGAAGAGGCCAGTGACAGAAAGGGAAAAACTGAAAAATTTATTACCAAGTTTTCCCGCTATTACACTCCGACTGTAGTGATTTCAGCTCTGGTTTTGGCGATTGTACCACCTCTTTTAATTGAAGGGGCAAGTTTTGAAACCTGGATTTATCAAAGTTTGATTTTTTTAGTCGTTTCATGCCCGTGTGCTTTGGTCTTGTCGATCCCCATCTCATATTTTGGCGGAATCGGCCGAGCTTCCAAGGAAGGGATTTTGATCAAGGGTGGAAATTATCTCGATGTATTATATCAGGCCGACACTTTTGTTTTTGATAAAACCGGAACCCTGACTTATGGTGAATTTACCGTGTTAGAGATGGCCCTGGCTGATGGTATCTCGCAGGAAAGCTTTTTTCAGGCGGCGACGGCGGGCGAGTTTTTCTCCAATCACCCAATTGCTGAGGCGGTGCGAAATTACACAAAAACGCAGATTTTGGAATCAGCTCTTAGCGATTATAAAGAGATTCCAGGTAAAGGGACTCGGGTTAATTTAAATAATCAACCTGTTCAGGTGGGAAATCAGGCCTTTTTTAATGAAGCAGATATAAAAACACCGGTCTGGGACGGTGAAGGAACAGTTGTCTATGTGGCGATTAACAATCAATATGCCGGAATGTTGATCTTGGGGGATCAGATTAAAGAAAATGCTAAAAGCATGATAACTGGCCTTAAAAATCTGGGGATTAAAAAAACCGCAATGCTTAGTGGTGATAACCAGAAAACGGCAGACCGAGTTGGACAGATGCTTGGTCTTGATCAGGTTATCGGCGACTGCCTGCCCCAGGATAAAGTATCAGAATTTGAGCAGATTAAAGCAAAAAGCGTCAAGACCGTTTATGTTGGTGACGGAATGAATGACGCCCCTGTTTTGGCTATTTCCGATGCCGGTATCGCAATGGGCGGTTTGGGATCGGATGCGGCCATAGAAGCTGCAGACATTATATTGATGAAAGATGATCCGATTGATGTTTTGAAATCAGTTGATATTGCAAAATACACCAGAAAAATTATGATTCAAAATATAGTCCTGGCACTGGGGATTAAATTTCTGGTCCTTGGCCTGACGGTTTTGGGTTATGGTGAAATGTATATGGCAATCTTTGCCGATGTTGGTGCGGCTGTAATTACCATTCTAAATACCACCCGAATCCTTAAGTACAAGGGGCGGGCAGACCGTTCAACAAGTGGTAATCCGAGTCTGAGACCTAAAGAAGTGAACTGATGTTCGCTTCTTTTAAAATCTGGAAGCGTTTACTTGACAAGGCAGTCGGAAACGTGTATGATACCAACATAAACATGTGCACACAAGATAAACATGTTATTCTGACTGTAATAAGGAAGGTAAAGCTATGTTGGATTTAAAAGTGTTAACGCAAGCGGTGGGGGATTTAGAAGAAGAAGAGGTAATCGATCTTTTAAACGAGTTTGTTGAGTCAAACCCTTCTGAGGATGAAGCGCAGGAAGCCGTTGCAGCATGTCAGGGAGGAATGGCAATTGTTGGCGACCTGTTTGAAAAAGGCGAATATTTTGTGGGAGACTTAATTTTTGCCGGAGAATTACTAACAGAAGCAATTAATACTTTAAAACCTGTTTTAGGTGGGAATGGATCAGGTTCAACAGGGACGATCATCATTGGAACTGTTCATGGCGACTTACACGATATTGGCAAGAATATTTTCAAGAGTATGTGTGAAGCAGCTGGATTTGAAGTTGTTGATCTGGGAATCGATGTGGCTCCAGAAATTTTTGTGGAGAAAGCCAGAGATATCAATCCCGATATCATTGGAATGAGTGGCGTGTTGACTTTAGCCATTGATTCGATGAAAGATACCGTTGACGCTTTAAGAGCGGCAGGGGTTAAAGCAAAAATCATTATTGGTGGTAATCCGGTAACCAAAGAAGCTAATGATTTTGTTGGGGCGGATAATTATACTACCAATGCAGCTGAAGGTGTAAAAATGTGCCAGGCTTGGATCTAAGTTGGTAAAAATGTAAAGGCATCATTGATTGGATGCCTTTTTTTGGTTTAAGATGAATTATTATTTAAATAAGATATAAAAAATGAGGATTACTTAATAAAAATTTAAGTAGTTTTGAGGATAATTGTATATACAGGTCGATATAAGTATGCTATAATTTATCAAACGATTTCAAATGATAATAGAGTCAGATTAAAAGAGAACAAATTTTTTTCATATTATTTGAATTATATGAATGAGGTAATAACCAGATATTATTTGGACTTTTCTTTTTTAGGTGAAAATAATGATGAAATGCCATTAGAGAAAGTATTCTTAATATAAATAAATGGTGAAACGGTTGTTTTTACAAAATAAATACATTATACTCAAAGATGAATATGAAATCAGGATTGACTTCGGTTACAGATCTGACTCTGCACCTGAGGTTTAATTGCATGTTAGGATAAATGGAGCGAAAAGAATGAAACAGAGTATCGTTAGATCAATAGAAGGTTTATATGAAGATCGGACTCTGGAGCTTGTAAGAATCGCCATTCGAAAAGGATTTAAACCCATAGATATTTTTAACTGGCTGCAGGTGGGGATGGAACGAGTGGGTAAATTATACGAGACCAGCGATTATTTTATTGCCGATCTAATTTTTGCTGGCATTATTTTTCAGGAAGTAATGGAGCTGGAAGAATTAGTAGCCTTTAATAATGTAGCCCCGGAAAAAACTATTGGGAAGATGTTATTATTGTCGGTTTTTGGTGATTGCCACGATATTGGTAAGAATATATTTGGTTCATTCTCGCGGACAGCTGGTTTTGAAATTATTGATATTGGAACAGATGTTCCAATGGAAACGGTCGTTGATGCAGCCGTGAAAAACAAACCGGATATCATTGCCCTCAGTGGCATGCAGCAGGAGACCCTTTACGAAATGCGGGCAATTGTCTGTGAACTAATTAACAAAGGGGTTCGCGATGATTTTAAAGTCATTATTGGCGGCGCGGTGATCGATGAAAAGGCCGGTCAGATCGTTGGGGCAGATTTTGCTACCAAGGATGTAACCCTTGGGGTTGATAAGTGTAAATTGTGGATGCTTGAAAAATCCGGAAAATAATGGTAACAAGTGGACCGAGGTGGTGACTAAATGGGATCTCCCGAATATTTAAGAATTGTAGAAGCGATAAAACAAAAGATTACCAGCGAAGAAATCAAGCCGGGTGATGCCATACAATCAGAGAATCTTCTATGTGAGGAATTCAACGTTAGTCGGATGACTGTCCGAAAAGGCTTAGCGGTTCTGGTTAACGAAGGATATATCTATTCAATTCCGGGAAAGGGCAACTATGTTTGCGAACCGGATCTGGATTTATATACCCTGCATTTTGATGAGATGCTGCCCAGCGAAAAAAAGGCGAAGAAATTCGCTTAATGGAAGTAAATGTCATCAAACCCAGTTATGAGGTTGGTTTTAATCTGGAAATTCCTGAGAATAAACATGTAATTGTCGTTAAACGAGTATTTGTGACGGATGGCGAAGTAAAGGCCTTTGATATTAAATATATTCCGTATTATCGAGGCATACCGATTGTTGAAAAGGAAATTCGTTATGCTACTTTTCCGGAAATGGTAGCGAAAAAGAATTCGATTTTTGCCATGACTAAGAAACTAAAGATTCGGGCTGCGGCAGCCAAAGGTGAAGTCAGCCAGGTGCTTGATATCATGGAAGGCGATCCTGTTTTAGTTGTTGAACAAAAACTGCTTGATGAAAAAGATCATCCAATTGGATGGGGGTTGATGTATTTTTCCGGTGAGGATTCTGGTCTGGAAGCGGTTGCGTCATTTGATTAAATAAGAGGGGAGATCATGAGAAATAAAGTTTTACTGATTGCCTGTGGGATGATTAAAGATGAATTAAACCTGGCCATGGAGAATTCTGGTTTTTTTTATAATACCATTTGGATGGATGCAGAACTACATATTAATCCGGATATGCTTCGAAGTGAACTTCAAAATGCCATTAACCGTAATCAGACTTATGAGCAAATTCTTTTGGCCTATGGGAATTGTGGTAATGGCCTTGTCGGACTGGTCAGTGAAAAGACCAAGTTAGCCTGCCTGCGACTGGAGGATTGTATACATGTGCTGCTGCACAACGAAGAAAATCTGAAAAGTATTCAAGGTGAGACCTATTTTATTACAAAAGCATGGATAAACAGTAAAAAATCACTGAAAGAAGAATACCATTATGCTATGACCCGCTATGGCGCCAAACGCGCTGAAGCGATTATGGGTATTATGTTTAAACACTACAAATCGATGGTGCTGGTGGATACTGGCGCTTATGCCATGGACAGTTGGATATATTGTGCCCGACATTTAAGCCAGGTTTTGCATCTTGATTTTAAAACCATGTCTGGCGATGTGGGTTTGCTGGAAATGTTTTTATCCCTTAAGTGGGATCGACAGGTGGCCGAGTTTGAGGCCGGAAGAGTGATCACTAAGGATGATTTTGGCGTTGAGTGTGCGTTGGGAAGTTTTTCCAATGCTTTGCCCAATTGTTCGCAACAATAATCGTAAACGACTACAAAAACACAAAACCTTTATGCGGTGTCTATTGACTGCATAAAGGTTTTTCTTTGCCTTGTGAGTAAAGTAGACAAAAAAAAGATCAAGAAGTATAATGATATGAGTAAAAGAGGAGAAGGTAAGGATGGAGTTAAAAAAGATATTAAATAAGATAACAATAATTGATACAGAAAATTTCGACGGGGGTCTCGATATTTCGGGGATTGCCTATGATTCAAGAAAGGTTGTTGCCAACGGATTATTTGTCGCAATTGAAGGATATATCACGGATGGTCATCTTTATATCGATCAGGCGATTGAAAATGGTGCTGTCGCGATTGTTCACGAAAAAGCGCTTGAAAACTGTCGTGAGAATGTAGCTTATATAAAAGTTGAAGATTCCCGTCGTGCGCTGGGTCTGTTGGGAAGTGCTTTTTACCAGGACCCTTCAAAAGAAATGCTGGTGGCGGGAGTGACTGGAACAAACGGGAAAACGACTGTAACATCAATGCTTAAACATATTTTTGATTTTAATGGCAACAAATGCGGCTTGATTGGCACCATCAACAATTTGATAGGTGATAGAGTCATTGACAATAAAGGCCGTACTACCCCAGAATCCCTTGAAGTCCAGGAAACTATAGCTGATATGCAAAAGGACAACTGTACTTGTTTGTTCATGGAGGTTTCTTCTCATGGCCTAGCCCTAGACCGTGTCAATGGTGTGCATTTTGATTATGGGATTTTTACAAATCTGACTCAGGACCATTTGGATTATCATAATAGTTTTGAAAATTATTTTGCAGCTAAATCTAAACTTTTTCTTCAAACGGAAAAAGCGGCGATCATTAATATTGATGATAAATGGGGAATAGCATTAAAAGCATTGTTAGAAGAAAAGACAAATTTGCCGATTATTAGCTATGGGATGGATGCAAGGTGTGATTATTTCGCCACTGAAATAGAGATGACCAGGAAAGGCTCATATTTCACACTCAATACCGCAACTGATAAAGAACGGATTTTTATTAATATTCCTGGTGAGTTTATGATTTATAATGCCATGGCTACGATTATCGTGGCAGTTCAGGAAGAGATCTCGATGCAAAAGATTAAAGAAGCGGTTGCTCATTTCCCTGGTGTCGAAGGTCGGATGGAGATTTTGGAAACCAAGGCGCCTTTTGGTGTGGTTATCGATTATGCCCATTCGCCGGACTCGCTGGAAAAACTGTTATTATCGGTGCGGAAAATTTTTGAGGGCAGAATCATTTTAGTTTTTGGCTGTAATGGCGACCGTGATAAAGAAAAACGACCGATTATGGGACAGATCGCCGGATCATTGGCCGATTATACTGTTATTACTTCTGATAATCCGGCCAGTGAAGAGCCGATGGAAATAATTGAGTCAGTGCTGTTAGGGGTGAAGGAAAAAACGGATCAGTATGCGATTGAAACAATTCGGCAGGAAGGGGTTTTTCATGGTGCTAGACTGTGCAAGCCCGGTGATGTACTTGTACTGGCTGGTAAAGGGCATGAAAAACAGGAGATCCTCAAAACTGAAACCCTTTATTATAATGAATGGGATACGGCCAGAGAAGCCTTGTCGAAATTAGGATACTAAAAAAACGGCCAAGCCGTTTTTTTATTTCTCGTTTAATTTTATAACTTCCAGTTCTTCCTGCCGCTCGATGACTTCAAGATAACGGTCTTCCAGCTGGTTTTTTTCTTCACTCAGATTGGCTAGTTTTACATAGTCACTAAGGTCTTGAGTCATTTCCAAGGTGATCTGATCAAGGCGATTTTCAATAAGCGGGATTTCACTTTTAAGGGCTTCATACTCGCGCTTTTCCTTATAAGTTAGCCCCTTTCTGATGTTTTCCCGGCTTGGTCGGCCAACGGATTTTTCTTTTGTTTTTTGGTTGATTTGGCCAGATAATGGCTTTTTAGCAAGATAGTCAGAATAGTTACCGGTCTGAATAATTGTCTGACCACTGCCGGTAAAGGCAATTATTTTCTCACAGGTACGATCCAAAAAATACCGGTCATGAGAAACGGTGAGGACAGAGCCAGGAAATTCGTCAAGATAGCTTTCAAGAATTGAAAGGGTTTCCAGATCCAGGTCATTGGTTGGTTCATCAAAAAGTAGCACATTCGGCTTTTGAATCAGAATGCCCATCAGATAGAGCCGCCTTTGTTCACCGCCGGAGAGTTTTTTTATATAAACCCATTGTTTGTCGCGGTCAAATAAAAAAGTTTCCATCATCTGAGTGGCGCTAATAAGCTGTCCGTTATTATCGGTAACCGTTTCGGCCAGCTCGCGAATATATTCGATGGCTTTTAAATTTTGATCCATATCCTGGGATTCCTGAGAAAAATAACCGATTCTAACCGTTTCCCCAATGGCAATTTGACCATTATCCGGCTTTATGCGGCCGGTGATAAGATTTAAAAGGCTGGATTTACCCAGACCATTATTGCCAATAATGCCTATGCGTTCACCTTGGCCAATAATCAAACTGAAATTGTCAAGAACCTTTGTTTCCGCAAAGGATTTTGAGACATGGTCGAGTTCAATGACTTTTTTACCCAAGCGGGTTGTGGCAAGACCAATGTCGAGCTTCTGATACGTTAGGTCGCTTTCCTGACTTTTAAGGTCTTCAAAACGCTGAATTCGAGCTTTCTGCTTGGTGCTTCTGGCCCGTGCTCCCCTGCTGATCCAGGCAAGTTCCTGACGGTAAAGGTTTTGCCTTTTTTGCTCAGTAGCGATGGACATCTCTTCACGAACCGCTTTTTGTTCCAGGAAAGCAGCGTAATTTCCGGAGTATTCATAAAGATTCCCCTGTGTTAATTCAAAAGTTTTGGTGACGATGCGATCGAGAAAGTAACGGTCATGGGTGACCATCAACAGTGCCCCCTGACGATTCATTAAAAAGTTTTCCAGCCAGTCAATAGTTTCGTTGTCCAGGTGGTTGGTTGGCTCATCAAGGATTAAAAGATCGCAGTCGGATAATAGCGCAGCGGCCAAAGCGACCCGCTTTTTTTGTCCGCCGGAACAGTCGCTGATTTTCAGGTGCAGGTTGTTGAGGCCAAGCCTTGACAGAATGGTCTTGATCTGGGCCTGAAAATCCCAAAGACTTTTATCATCAATTGATTGAGAAAGTCTTAAAAGTCGAGTCTCCAGAATTTTATCCTGGGGATTTTTGTTAAGTAGTTCCAGGGTATCTTCGTAGTCCCGAATCAGAGATATTTCTGGAGAATCCATTTTTAGTACCGCATCCAGAATTGGTAAAGATTCATCAAATGCCGGATCCTGGGGGAGATATTCGATACGTTTGGTTCCGAAAAACGTGACTGTTCCCGAATCCGCTGAGGAAACCCCAGCAATCACTTTAATCAGGGAGGTTTTCCCGGTTCCATTTAAACCGATCAGGCCGATTTTATCTTTTTCATCAATACCAAAGTTAAGGCCCGTGAAAAGCGTCTTCTCGCCATAAGTTTTGGTCAGATTTTCTATTTGAGCAATATGCATATTCATTCCTTTTATTTTGAAGTATAACTATTTTATCATAAGAATGAGAGCGAATAAAATTTATTTTGAAATTCAAACGCGACAAATCCAAATTTAACAGATAAAGATATGATTTAGCCACTTAATTCGACAAAGAATTATGATACAATAAGATAAAAGAAAGATTTTTTACTTGTTACTGTACGAGAATAGTCAACTAATTGATTGTCGCTGTCTATAGTGAATTTCAAATGGCAATACTTTTTAGGGGCAGATAATTAATAGAATTTAAAGCAGTTCGCTGGTTTAAAAGTGTGTTTAAACGGATGAGAAATAGCAGAATAATAGTCAGGTCTTGATGGTCTAGGAGGTAGATAAAAAATGATGCTTGGTAAAACGGTCTTTATTGCTAAAAGTGCGGATGTGGTCGGTCGTGTTAAATTAGGGAATTATGTGAGCATCTGGTTTCAGGCGGTTCTCCGAGGAGATGTTGACAGCATTACCATTGGGGATCGCACCAATATTCAGGATGGCACTGTTGTCCATGTGGCACCAGGGCATCCAACGGTGATCGGTGATGGTGTGAGTGTCGGACATAATGCCATTATTCATGGTTGTGCCATTGGCGACAATGTCCTGGTGGGGATGGGTGCGATCATTTTAAACGGGGCTCAGATTGGAGATAACTCAATTGTTGGTGCGGGGGCGCTGGTAACCCAGGGCAAAGTATTTCCGCCAAATTCGCTGATCATTGGCAGTCCCGCCAAAGCAGTTAGAGTGCTGTCGGAAGAAGAAATTCAAGCGATCAGAGATAATGCTGAAGAATACCTGGATACCATGAAGGGCTATATGTAAAAAAACCGATGAAAAATCATCGGTTTTAAGAATTAGCTGATCTGTTCAATATAGATGCTGGCAGCACTGTTACCCGGTAAATCAGTTTTCTCCTGAATATTGGGCGAAATTGAAACCCTGATGGAGTAAGCGCCAGAAGTAGCAGTAAAGTTGGTGGTTTCAGAAACCGTTTCTTCACTAAAGCCAGTCAGGTTCGACATTAAACTGCGATAAAAAGTTGTCAGCTCATCGGTCGAGTTTTGTGATACAAATGAAGTCAGCCAGCCGGGGTTGCCAGAGGCACTGGTGATTAACTGGGACTCGGAAACCATCGTCGCGTTGTATAAGGGAATCAGGTTGCTGGGGTAACCGGCAGCTAAAAGATTTGAACTGTCATCATACATGGCATCCTGATTGTCGGTAATAATCTGCTGTACCGCCTGAGGTACTTCAATTGTAGCAGTAGGGGTTTCATCAGGAATATTGGAGGTGTCCGGCGTTTCGGTTGTGTTTTCGGCCGTATCCTGGCTTTCGTCTGTTGTGGTATCGCTGCTGGTTTGATCAGTGGTCTGCCCAGTGCTGTTGCTCTCGTCTTTTAGTTTGGGAATTAGAAAGACAGTTGCAGCAATCAGAACAACAACCAGAATCACTGCTATGATAATTGAACTTTTTTTCATAAGGATCTCCTTTTTGTAAGTACGGAAAGGTATTTTCCGTTTATCATTCATTATAAACGAAATACTTAAAGTTTCAAATAAAGATTTCAAAAAACTTGATTTTATAGTCAGTTTTAGTTAGAATATGAGTCAGTAATAAAGAAAACTTAAATGTTTTGACAAGGATGTTCAAAAGCAATTTTTATCAGAGAATTAATCAAATGGTGGAAGATTATTAAAAAGGCTTTTGGAGGATCACCTTTGAACAGGATATCTGAACGTATTTTTGATTGGGAATGCGATTAGGGTGTCACGGGGAACCGTTATCTTCATAAATGAGTGGGCATCTATGTCAACTTGGGTGGTACCGCGATCTTTTCGTCCCTTGATTTTATCAGGGGACTTCTTTGCGTTTTAATGAGGCCGTGCGAAGTTTTGCAAAATGACTTTGCTTTGGAAGCTCGCTTACAAAGCAAAGTCATTTTGCAAAACTTCATAGGGCGTTAGCCCGCGACGAGGTGGCGCGATAGCGACACCGAGTGCACGGCCGAGGGTACGTCTTTGTGAATAAAAAGAGGCATCAAAAGCGACACCTATCAAGGTCTAGGTTTACCCACCATGGAAACGACAGCATTTTTGTGACGCGTAAGCAACAAAGAAATTATTAATCAGTCATGAGTGAATCAGACGAGGAGGAATAAATTGTTTAAACAATTATCAGAAGAAAAAGTTGGCGTAAAAGAAGCTAAAATTGCCGAAAAATGGGAAGGAAGGAATCTTCTTAAAAAAACCATTGATAATCGAGAGGGACAAGAAAACTATGTCTTTTACGAAGGACCACCAACGGCTAATGGTCGGCCGGGAATTCATCATGTTCTGGCAAGAACCCTAAAAGATACCGTTTGTAAATATAAAGTGATGGATGGTTATCGTGTGGTTCGAAAAGCTGGTTGGGATACCCATGGTCTGCCGGTTGAAATCGAAGTGGAAAAATCTCTGGGGCTGTCCAGCAAAACGGAGATTGAAGCCTACGGAATTGATAAATTCAACCAGAAATGTAAAGACTCAGTTTTCAACTACGAAAGCCAGTGGAAGGAAATGAGCAAGAAAATGGGTTATTTCATCGATATGGAAGACCCTTATATTACACTGGATAATAACTATATTGAATCAGTCTGGTGGATTCTAAATAAATTTCACGAAGAAGGCTTTTTATATGAAGGTCATAAAATCCTGCCATATTGTCCAAGATGTGGAACTGGTCTGGCTTCCCATGAGGTCGCTCAAGGTTATGAAGAAATCAAGAGTAATACGGTTGTGGTAAAATTCAAACGAAAAAATGCGGATGAATATTTTCTGGTATGGACGACTACACCTTGGACTTTGTCTTCGAATGTTGCCCTAGCGGTCCATCCGGAAGCGGATTATATCAAAGCCAAAGTGGATGATCAGGTGGCGATCTGTGCCAAGGTGCTGGCACCAAAACTTCTAGCTGAAGGCTATGAAGTGCTGGCAGAAATGAAAGGCCGTGATCTGGAATACATCGAGTATGAACAGCTGATGCCTTTTGTAGCAGCTGATAAAAAGGCCTTTTACGTAACCTGTGCCGATTATGTTACCACCGAAGACGGAACCGGAATCGTCCATATTGCTCCGGCCTTTGGTGAGGATGATTACAAGGTCGGATGGCAGTATGACTTGCCGGTGTTGCAGCCGGTGGCTGAAGATGGAAAATATACAGATACCCCTGGAAGGGTCTCTTTGTAATGGATGCCGATGTGGAAATCATCAAATGGCTCAAAGAAGAAGGCAAACTGTTCAAGAAAGAAAAAGTGGTCCATAATTACCCCCATTGCTGGCGTTGTAAGACCCCGCTGCTTTATTACGCCAAACCGAGCTGGTATCTGGAAATGACAAAAATTAAGGATCGCCTGATTGAAAACAATAATGGTGTTGAATGGTATCCGGATTTTGTTGGCGAAAAACGTTTTGGCAACTGGCTGGAAAACCTGAATGATTGGGCGATTTCCCGTAGCCGTTACTGGGGAACGCCGCTTAATATCTGGCGTTGTGAGGAATGCGGCAAGCTTGAGTCCATCGGTTCCCGTAAAGAACTGGTTGAAAAAGCAGTCGAAACAATCGATGCATCCATTGAGCTCCACCGACCTTATGTGGATGATGTCCATCTGACCTGTCCGGATTGCGGAAAAACCATGACCCGGGTAAAGGACGTTATTGACTGCTGGTTTGATTCTGGTTCAATGCCTTTTGCCCAGTATCATTATCCCTTTGAAAACAAAGAGTTGTTCGAAGAACAGTACCCGGCAGATTTTATCTGTGAAGGGATCGATCAGACTCGTGGCTGGTTCTATTCACTGCTGGCTATTTCTTCCTTTGTAACCGGTAAATCGCCTTATAAACGAGTGTTGGTTAATGACTTGATTCTTGATGCTGATGGCCACAAAATGTCGAAATCTAAGGGGAATACGGTTAATCCTTTTGAGATGTTTGAAGAATATGGTGCTGATGCGTTGAGATGGTATCTATTATATGTTTCACCGGCCTGGACACCGACACGATTTGATATTAAAGGTTTAAAAGAAGTACAGAGCAAGTTCTTTAATACTTTAAAAAATACCTATCAGTTCTTTGCTATGTATGCCAATACGGATTCTATCGATCCGCGTAGCTTTTTCGTACCATATGATAAGCGACCCAATATTGACGCATGGATTCTATCCAAATATAATCGACTTGTCAAAGAGGTACGGGCGGAAATGGATATTTTCGATCTGACCAAGGCGGTTCGAAAAATTCAGAACTTTGTTAACGAAGATCTGTCTAACTGGTATATTAGAAGAAACCGCCGTCGTTTCTGGGCGACAGACCTGACCGAAGACAAACAGGCAGTATATAACACTACCTGGGAAGTGCTTGAAGGAGTTGTTAGATTGTGTGCACCATTTGCCCCTTATATAACAGAAGAATTATTTAAGAATTTAACAGATGGAGAATCAGTCCATCTGGCCGATTATCCGACAGTTAATGAAGCCCTGATCCAGGATGATATCGAAGAACCCATGGATTTGGTCAGAGATTTGGTGTCATTGGGCCGATCAGCTCGCGAAGATGCTCAGATCAAGGTGCGTCAGCCGCTGTCAAAAATGATCGTTGACGGAAAATATAAAGAAACAATTGGCGGTCTGACAGATCTTATTGAAGAGGAACTCAATCTAAAAGAAGTGGTTTATGAAGACAACCTTTCTGATTTTATGAACTACTCATTAAAGCCTGATTTTAAAGTAGCCGGTCCAGTGCTGGGCAAAAATGTTAAACTTTTGGGTAAGGCTTTAGCGACAGTTGATCCCATGGATGTGGTGTCTAAACTGGAAACAGACGGTCAAATGACAATTGCCTTTGAAGGTGAAACGCTGCCGATTAAAAAAGATTTTATCGATGTACGAATTTCTGCTAAGGAAGGCTTTAATGTCCAGATGTTTAATAATCAGTTTATTATCCTGGATACCAGTCTGAATCAGGATCTTTTGGATGAAGGCTATGCCCGTGAGCTGATATCGAGAATTCAGCAGCTGCGAAAATCTAGCGGTTTTGAAGTGATGGATCGTATTAAAGTCAGCTATTCGGCCGATGATGAATTTAGTGCAGCGGTTAAAAAATATGAAGACTTTATTAAACTGGAGACACTGACGGATCAGATTATGGTCTCTGATAATGGTGAGGTGTTTAATCTAAATGGTCACGATGTTAAGATTGCTGTCGAAAAAACGCAAACAGTTTAAAATATTTTGAATAGTAGTTTTTTTAGTGCTAATGATTTTGGCTTTCCATAAAACAAAAATTATATTCGAGACAGAAATTAAATAAAGTAGCCGACAGCTGATCTTTCAGTTGTCGGTTTTTGTTTGTACACAGAGGCGAGTAAAAATACCGCCTCTTTTATATTTGATTTTATTTAGAAAAATCTGTCTATTTAAAAAAGCTAAGAAACTGGTCTGTTGCTCTTCAAGATTGACGATGGATGATTTAAATACAACTATGTATATAATGATTGCTTATATAATTATTAACATATGATTTTATCACCGAAAATGACAAAAAACTAAGCCTTTTGTTTAAATTGTCGATAATTCATTTAATACATCAGAACAGTATGTGCTTTTGAATGTAAAAATGCCAATCGAATAATTTTAGGCAATCAACAAGTTGTTGGTATGCGGGATGGGAAAGGAGGTGAGACATGCGGATATACAATAATTTGATGGCAATGAACAGCTATCGTCAGCTGAGCAACAATTCTAATCAAGCGGGCAAGGTATTAGAAAAATTATCATCAGGCCAGCGGATTAATAGGGCTTCAGATGATGCTGCAGGAGCATCAATGTCTGAAAAAATGCGCGGTCAGATCAGAGGACTGAATCAGGCTGATAGAAACATCAGGGATGCTATCTCTTTGATTGAAACAGCTGAAGGCGGACTCAATGAAACACATTCAATTCTGCAAAGAATCAGGGAGTTGTCTGTACAGGCATCTAATGATACCTGTACTTTTGGAGATCGGAATGCGATTCAGGCAGAAATTGATCAGATGGTCAAAGAAGTAGACAGAATTGGAAATGATACGGAATTTAACACAAAAAAACTTCTTAATCAGGGGAGCGCTTCGACAGTTCCGACAACAACCACGGATCAGGATGCGATCATTTCAAGTCTGAAAAAATGGTGGCTTGAAGAGGCGGAGAATCTGGTTGCCAGCAGTTATGGTCTGAGCACCAGCGGTATTAATATGACAGTTGAAGTCATTAATGATCCGGGCAGCACTTATGCGGCGTATGTACAGGCCAGCTTTACTTCTGTTCCGGGTGATACGGTTGGCGGGCTGAATATTACAGGTATGGGTTCCAATTTGACCCTTAGAGTCAATTTGGCATATTCTTTACCATCTGATACAATAGATGGGGGAACTTATCCTCAATATGTCGATCGTGTCATCGCCCACGAGATGACACATGCGGTGATGATGACAACCATGAATTTTGGAGATCTGCCAATCTGGTTCAATGAAGGAGCAGCTGAGTTTACCCATGGTGCAGATGAACGTCTAAAAAACAGCATCTATCTTTTGGGTGGCAGTAGCCTCAATCCCGCAAACCTGGATGCAGGGGTGGCAAATGTTGTTTCTAATATTGGCAGTGGTTCTGATTTAGATTGGAGCGGAGACAGTAATGATTATTCGACAGCTTATTTGGCAGTACGCTATTTGGATAAAATGATCAGTTCGACGGGTGGTAATGCCGGGACTGCATCAAATAGTGATGGTATTAAAGCTGTGATGACTTATTTGAGCAATAATCCAACCCAGAACCTGAATGATGCACTGGCCAGTCTTAATGCTTCAGGTTTAATTGGGTTTTCGAATACAGCCGGGTGGGTCGCAGCAGTAAAAGCAGATATCAACTCAGTAGCTGACTTATCTACCTATGCCAATGTTTCACTTGATTTTTCGGTGACTGGCACCAGTTTTACTCCAGAGGCGGATACAGGCTCGGTTATTGGTTTGGATTCAAACGGTGGCGGTTCGGCTTATACCGCCGAAAGCATTATGCCAGAGGCAGCTGGAGCTGGTGCCGCGGAAGATGAAAATCCCACTGGATTCAACATTGCCTGGACGCAAACAACGGCACTTGTGGCGGATACTTTTATCATGCAGATTGGTGCCAATAGTGGTCAGAAACTGGAGATTCAGACCAGTGATATGCGGGCTCAGGCTTTGGGGATAGGTGGATTAAAAGTAACTTCTCATGGATTGGCAAATTCCGCAATCAGTAGCTGTGATTCGGCGATCGAAATGGTATCAACTGTCAGAGCGAGATTTGGCGCTTATCAGAACCGGCTGGAGCATGCGGACAAGTTCATGTCGTTGGCAGCAGAAAACTTGTCTGCCGCGGAATCTCGTATTCGGGATGCTGATATGGCTAAAGAAATGATGGCATTTACTAAAGAAAATATTCTGATGCAGTCAGCACAAGCGATGCTAGCCCAGGCGAATAGGCTGCCACAAAGTGTTCTTGACTTGTTGGGATAAAAGGAGGCGCTAATATTGGGCAAGCAGTTTTTGGCACGCTGTAATCAGTGCCTAACAGAATTTGAGGTGCGCGAAGGCAGCGGATTAAGCTTTTATCTGTTACACTGCGATACGTGCGGCAAAGAAAAAGTTTTGCGACAGGATGAAGTAATGGCGGTGATTTCTGAGCAAATTTCAGATTTGCCTTTCAAGGAGAAAATTGAGGCTATCGCTGGCTCCTGTGAAAACGGAAATTATCGATTAAAAGCAAGAGCTCGTTGTCCGAACTGCGGGTCAGATGATTATGCGATGGCAGCAGATGGCGAAGGAAAGATAAACATTGTCTTTTATGATTAGCAAAATAAAACCCCAGCTTTGTGACCGTTTTGGGTCAGTCGAGCTGGGGTTTTTGAGTCGGGTGAACTTATTTTGCTTACATAATTGGAAACCCTGTTATCCTAATAAGCAGTTAGATGCATCAAAGCGCGCTTATTTGATTCTCATACTGGGGATAATATCCGAGAAACTGAAAAGTATCTACTTTTTCTTCAATAATTGGTAAAATATTTATCAGGGTGTTTTCTGAGATATTACCAGTGAAATCCATAAAAAACAAATATTCCCAGTTTTCTTTAAGCAAGGGTCGAGATTCGATCTTACAAAGATTCAGTGAGAAAACTGAAAAAATACCAATGATCTCATAAAGTGCGCCAGGCCGATGTGGCAGATTGAAAACCATGCTGACCCGGGAAGGATCTTTTCGGAGTTTCAATTTTTTTGAGACAATCACAAACCGCGTGACATTAGTTTGAGAAAAACTGATATCATCTGCTAAAATTTCCAGTTCATAGAGTTGACTGGTTTTTTTACTGGCGATAGCAGCTTTATGGATATCTTTCTGCTCGGCTACGAAAGCGGCAGCGATGGCCGTATTATGATAGGGGATGCAAATCCAGTCGGGATGATCCTTTAAAAATAATTGAGACTGAGAAAACCCCTGTGGGTGAGAATAGACCTCGCGGATATCTGTAAGTGTGGCACCAGGTGGTGCTAGGAGACAATGTTTAACGCGGACTTCTTCTTCACCGATGATGTAATACTGGTATCGTGATAAAAGATCATAAACGCTGGCAATGGAGCCGGTGGAAGAGTTCTCAATCGGTAAAACGCCGTAATCGCAATCGCCCTCTTCCAGGCAGGTGAAAACCTCATCAAAATTCTGGAAAGCAGAAAGACTGCACTTGTTTTTGAAAAAAGAGCGCGCTGCCTGTTCGCCGTAAGATCCAGCAGTTCCGGCATAAGCGACTTTAGGATTTGCTTCAAGAATATAAGGGTAGTCAGCAAAAGCCAGCTTTAAATCATCAAGATAGCTCATTTTAATAACCCAAGTCTTGCCCTAGCAGAATGATCTTAATCCGGCCGGGAATCCCTGACTGACGGGTAATGACGATGTTAGAGCACATACAGTCTTCCGAATAGCAGTTCAAACACTGCCCTTTATCATAACAGGGAGTTTTTCGATTTAATCGAATGGCATTTACTGGTGCGGCTGTGTTTTGCGCCCGATATATTCCGGCATCGATATTAGCAACAACTTTATTCATCCCGGCCAGGACGATGACCTGTTCCGGGCCAAAACATAAAAGACTGACTCGGTTGCTGATTCCATCCACGTTGACCAGTTCACCGTCCATCGTAATGGCGTTTGTTCCCATTAAAAAGGTATGGGAAAGCATGCCTTTGGCGATTACCTCTCGTCGTTCCTGGTGGTTTTTAGCCAGACTTCTGTCGATGTATTCAAAATTGCCATTTTTGATCGCGTCCAGCAGGCCGATTTCCTTGATTGATTCAGATCCGCCGTGGGTAACAGATACCCCTTGTGGAATGAGCGATAAAGAAAGCT
Source organism: Eubacteriaceae bacterium ES2 (assembly GCA_031222025.1). Lineage (GTDB taxonomy): Bacteria > Bacillota > Clostridia > Eubacteriales > Eubacteriaceae > Acetobacterium. The sequence continues at coordinate 926,374 of CP130740.1, forward strand.
CCAGAGCCTCGGCCTTGGTTTTACAGTAATAGCCTTCAAACTTTCTTTTTTCAAACCGTTTAATTAGCGACTGAGCCAGATTTTGATAATTATCATCTTTATACCCCAAAAGTTTATACCTCCGTTTGGTGACTGCTAATATTAAAAAAATTTATTGAAATGACTATGAATATTATAAACGAAAAATTAGAAAAAAACAAAATTTTATAATGAAAATTGGGTATAATATCTCTATATAATACTTCAGACTGCTTTACAAAGGTGTAAGGTAGGCACTGGCATTTATACAATAAGATTGAGGAGGAATCAGTATGCACCGTTATAAAGGCGTTGTTTTTGATTTGGATGGTACCTTGGTTGATTCACTGCATGATCTGATTGATTCATGTAATGAAATCATGAAATATCACAATTTTCCGCAACACAGCTATGAAGAGGGGAAAACCTTAATTGGCAGAGGCTTAAAAAACTTGATGAGAATGGCTGTTCCGGAGGAATATCGTGAAGACGAGTATTTTTTGGATGAGCTGACGGAAATGTTAAGAGGCGAATATGGGGACAACTATACTAAAAAGACAAAAGCGTATCCCGGAATAGAAAAACTTTTAGATTATCTGACCTTTCATAAAATTCCCTTTGGCGTATGTACCAACAAACCGGATCCAATGGCTAAGTCCTTGGTTAAAACTGTTTTTAAAAATTACCAGTTTGTGGACATTATCGGTGAAACGGATCAGGAACCGCGAAAACCAGACCCCAGTATCGTCAATAAACTTTGTGCTGAGATGGGTCTAAAAGCATCAGAATGTTTGTACGTTGGAGATTCGATGGTTGATTATGAAACGGCAAAAAATGCCGGGATGCTATGTGTCCTGTGTACCTGGGGCTTTGAAAAGATCGAAACCATTACTGCTCAGGACGATGCACTTTGGGTTCATAACCCAATGAGAATTGTGGATGCGCTTCGATATGGCAAGGAAATGTACGATGTCTTTAATGAAAAACCGGAAAAACATCCCCACGAAGAAAAAAAGAGTTATTGGGAAAGCCACAAATTGTAAACGAAAACATTCTGAAAATAAAAATGCCATTTTCATATTGACAAAGAATAGGTAGGTTGTTATAATAAAAAATTTTACATTTTACCGAACTTGTGTTATACTATCTAAGAGAATACCACAGAGAGGTGAAGTTTATGCCAAAAGCTACGATTATGGACATTAAACGCGAGGTGGAACACTATCTGGGCAGACGAGTCAAACTGGAAGCACATAAAAGCAAGAAAAAGCTCTACCAAAAAGAAGGGATAATTGCTGAAGCGTATCCCAGCATTTTTACAGTTCGAATCCAGGAGGATAAGCGAAAAGAACAGAAACTGTCTTTCAGCTATTCAGATTTACTGACCCAAAGTGTCAAAATTGTATTACTAGACGAGAATGGAAGCGATCAGTCGATACTGGCATCCTAGTAATAAATAAAAGAGGCAATCATCATAATTCAGAACATTCTGAAGATTGATGGTTGTTTTTCTTTTTGCCATAAGTACTGAATTTGCTGGATGATAATCCATATCCAAAACATGTTACAGGGGGATCATCAATATGATTTGATTTGGGAAGTATAAAAAAAATGGTATAATACTTAAAATCTGTGGAATGAGGAAAGAAATGGACACTTTTTTAAATATACATTCAGAAATTGGAAACCTAAAGCGGGTGCTTCTGCATCGGCCGGGAAAAGAACTGGAACGAATAGTACCGGATTCTTTAAAGGAATTGTTATTTGAGGATATCCCCTGGCTTAAGCGGATGCAGGAAGAACATGATGAGTTTACGGGAATCCTTAAAAATCGGGGCGTAGAAGTATTGTATGTGGAAGATCTGCTTAAGGATGTGCTAAAAAACAAAGCTGTACGAGAAGGGCTGATTCTAGAAGTGATCGATCAAAATCCTTCATCGGGAAACTATATTGATGGCTTTTTGACAGAGTATCTGATGGGAATGGAAAGTGATAAACTTTCCGAAGCTTTGATTGCTGGCGTCCTGCAAAAGGAATTGGGTCATGTCAAGCGACATCTGGTGTTGACCGACTATCTCAAGGATCCTGAACCCTATGCCTTTTATTTAAATCCGCTACCTAATCTTTATTTTATGCGTGATCCGGCGGTTACCATTGGCAAGGCTATGAGTATCTCGTCAATGGCGACAAAAACAAGGAAAAGAGAAAGTCAGTATTTGGATGCCATTTATACACATCATTCGTCTTTTGGTGATCAGAAACGGGAAAAATACTATCAGTACCAGAACTTCTTTTCGCTAGAAGGTGGTGATGTTCTAGTTTTAAGTGAAAAAGCGGTGGCGGTAGGCTGCAGTGAACGTACTCGGGTTCAGGCCGTCGAAGAATTGGCTAAAAATATTTTTGCAGCGGACGAAGGTATTGAAAAGGTCCTGGCCGTTCGCATTCCCAACAATCGGGCCTTTATGCATTTGGACACAGTATTTACAATGGTGAATTGTGATCAGTTTATTGTGTTTCCCGGCATTTTGGATCAGATTGAAACGGTGATTATCATGCGGGGAAAAGAAAGTGAATTATCCTATCAAAGAGCGGAAACGTTAAAGGCGGCCTTGGCTAGTGTGCTGGGATTAAAGCAGGTGCAGCTGATCGAAAGCGGTGGTGGTAATCCGGTGGTAGCGGCCCGGGAACAATGGAATGACAGTACCAATACCCTAGCTATTGCGCCTGGCGTAATAGTTGCTTACGCTCGAAACGAGCGTTCCAATGAAGTGCTCGAGGATAATGGCGTTGAAGTAATCGGCATTGAAGCTTCTGAGTTGGTGCGGGGACGTGGGGGCCCACGCTGTATGACCATGCCTTTGTATCGGGAAAAAATCTGATTGGATTGATGGCTTTGAATAAATAAGGCTGTTAAAATGCAAGAATATCAGTTAAAATAGAGAAAAGATTAATTTCGGAGGACCACAATGGATTTAAAAGGACGTCATTTGCTGACATTAAAGGATTATAGCCCGGAGGAAATTCAGTATTTAATAGATTTCGCGGGACGACTGAAGACGAAAAAAAAATCAGGAGAAATTGGCGAGCTGTTAAAAGGTAAAAACATCGTTCTTATTTTTGAAAAAACCTCAACGCGAACACGATGCGCTTTCGAAGTGGCCGCTTTTGATGAAGGCGCCAATGTAACCTTCTTGACCAACAGCCAGATGGGGAAAAAAGAGTCAATTGAAGATACCGCAATTGTGCTGGGGCGATTCTACGATGGGATTGAATTTCGGGGTTTCAAACAGGAGACTGTTGACCTGCTGGCAAAGCATTCTGGGGTGCCGGTCTGGAGCGGTTTGACTGATTTATATCATCCGACCCAGGTATTGGCGGATCTTTTAACGGTACAGGAAAATTTTGGGGAATTAAAGGGGCGCAAGCTTGTTTATGTTGGCGATGCCCGAAATAATATGGGGAATTCTTTGATGATTGGTTGCAGCAAGATGGGCATGCATTTTGTAGCAGTGGCACCTAAGTCTTTATTCCCGGAGGATGAGCTGGTTAATGAAATGAAAGAACTCTGCCAAAAGACTGGTGGCTCGATCGCCCTAACGGAGGATATCAAAACAGGTGTTGCTGGGGCTGATGTCCTTTATACCGATGTCTGGGTGTCGATGGGAGAAGAGGCGCAGATGGCGGAACGGATTGAACTATTATCTGATTATCAGGTCAATATGGACATGGTTAAAGCAACTAATAATCAGGATGTGATTTTCCTGCATTGCTTGCCTTCCTTTCATGACTTGGAAACTGAAGTGGGCAGGGAAGTTAAGGAACGTTTTGGCCTTTCAGAGATGGAAGTGACCGATGAGGTTTTCAGAAGCCGGCACTCGGTGGTTTTCGATGAAGCAGAAAATCGAATGCATACCATTAAAGCGGTTATGTGTGCGACGCTGGTTGGAGAGTAAAAGGAATAGACTTAATGGAAATAAAGGAAATTAAAAAACTTCAGAATGGCTCGGATGTCAGAGGGATTGCCATCGAAGGAGTCCCAGGTGAAACTGTTAATTTCACCCAGGATATGGCGATGAAAATTGCCTATTCATTTGCTTTGTGGTTGTCAAAAAAACTCGGCACAGAAAAACTGACTTTTGCCATTGGCCGGGATAGCCGAATCACTGGTGAACATCTGGCTCAAGCAGCTGCGCTGGGCTTGGTTAGTCGCGGCTCAAAGGTCTTCCAGTGCGGGATTGCCACCACGCCGGCAATGTTTATGACCACAGTGGATGACAATCTGAAAGTTGATGGGGCGATTATGGTAACGGCCAGCCATTTACCCTTTAATCGCAACGGTCTGAAATTCTTTGACCGCGATGGTGGACTTAATAAAGAGGATATCGCAGAAATTCTTGAAACGGCTGAAACGGTAGTGACTGATTTTGTGCCGGGCGGACAGACTGAAGAGATAGATTTTATCTCTATTTACGCTAAAAGGATCGTTGATATCATCAGAAAACAGACTAATCAGGAACAGCCTTTAAAAAATAGCCGGATCGTTGTGGATGCTGGTAATGGGGCGGGTGGTTTTTTTGCAGACAAAGTCTTACAACTTCTGGGTGCCGACACTCAAGGTAGTCTATATCTTGATCCAGATGGCCATTTTCCCAACCATGTGCCTAATCCTGAGGACAAAACTGCCATTGCCCATATCACAGAGGCAGTGCTTAAAAACAGAGCTGATTTGGGCATTATCTTTGACACCGATGTTGACAGGGCGGCGGTGATCGATGAAACCGGCAAAGCGATTAACAGAAACGGCTTTATTGCTTTTATCGCAGGGATGCTTTTAAAAGAGCATCCGGGAACGACAATTGTCACAGATTCAGTGACCTCCACCGGACTTGCTGAATACATAAAATTTTTAGGTGGCAGGCATTATCGCTTTAAACGTGGGTATAAAAATGTTATCAACGAAGCGATTCGTTTAAATGAAGCTGGAATTGAAACTCATTTAGCGATGGAGACCAGTGGTCATGGCGCGATTAAAGAGAATTATTTTCTTGACGATGGCGCCTATCTGGTTACCATGGTGTTGATCCGTTATGCTGAGCTTATTAAAGAAGGCAAAACGGTGAGTTCGGTGTTGAAAGGCTTAAAAGAACCGGTTGAAGCCAGAGAAATAAGATTAAAAATTCAGTCTGATGATTTTAAATCTTACGGTCAGGAGGTTCTCGACGCCTTCTCAAAATTTTCAAAAGACCAGCCAGGTTGGTGTTTGGAAGAACCTAATTTTGAGGGAGTACGGGTTAATTGTGATCAGACCGCGGGTAATGGCTGGTGCCTGCTAAGATTATCCCTCCATGATCCGATTTTACCGCTAAATATCGAATCTGACGAAACCGGTGGCTGTGATTTTATCGAAGAAAAAATTCGCAGTTTTCTAAAAGCGTTTCCGGAGATTGAACGATGAATTTTTCAGTGGAATGATGTATATTGCTTTTCATAGTTTGTGAAAAGTGTTTGACTTTAAGGGAGGAAAAGATGAAAAAAATACTTGTCCCCATTGATGGCTCGGTCTTGTCGCAAAAAGCTGTTGTTGAATCTCAAAAAATGGCTGAAGCTTTTAAAGCAGATCTTATCTTCTTAAGCGTGGCGAGCGGATCTACACCGCCTGAAAAGGAAAATGCCAATAAGGTTATTAAAGAAGGTCTGGAAATGCAGGAATATGTTTCTAAATTCAAGAGCAATGCAGAAATGTATCTTGAAGATGCCAGAAATAGCATGCAAGATTTTACCGGTGAGGTTGAAACTGTCCTTTTATATGGTGATCCGGCTGAACGGATTGAAGATTATCTGGATGAACATGAAATTGATATGATTGTAATGGGCTCACATGGAATAGGGGTTTCTATGCTGCAACAATTATTAATTGGCAGTGTTACCTCGAAAATTTTAAAATTTGCTACACAGCCGGTTTTAATTGTAAAATAAAAAAAGGCAGCGCTTCATTAAAAAATATTTAATGAGGTGCTGTCTTTTTTATTATTGGCATTAAAAATTTTGATTATGGCGTAAATCACTTTTGATCAGCGCTGATTTGTTTGACAAAATCATCGATCATATCCATGTGTTGGGACATTGCCTGGGCGGCTTTTAATGGTTCGTTTTCCCGCAATGCATTTAAAATGCTGCGGTGGTGAATGTCAATTACTGAAAAATTGTCCGGATCGCGAAGAATTGCGATACGGATATCTTTGATTAATGCCTCAATTAGTTCAGAAGCAGAAGAGAGAATATTTTTGATCAGTTTATTATCAGAAAGCGTGGCAATTTCATAATGAAACTGTTTGTCGTAAGTGGCGCGTTTGGCTTCATCGCTCTCAGTTTCGATAGCGGTACAGAGTTTTTCGAGTCCATCAGCTTGAACATCGGTGATTTTTGTTGCGGCTAGCATAGCTGATTCTATCTCCAGTGCCCGTCGCAGCTCCTGAACTTCACGAATCTCGCTACGGTTTAACCAGAACATGATCGTTAAGGGCTGGGTAAAGGTGTCATCAAATTGATCGGAAATAAAATTTCCTTCGCCCTGTTGACAGCGTACCAGCCCAATCATTTCCAGAGCTCTGATTGCCTCACGAATCGTTGCCCGGGAAACGCCTAATTGTTCAGCCCATTGTCTTTCAGAAGGCAGGCGATCACCAATATTTAGATTTCCACTAATAATGTTTTCTTTTATTTGTTCCAGAATCTGTAGATAAATTTTTGTCTGTGTAATTTCTTTAAACATCTTATAAACACTTCATTTCCTTTAAGTTTAATGATTCATTTTAACACAGTCGCTTAAAAATTCAAAATGGCAAGAGCTCAAAAAATATTGAAGGGATGAAAACGTTATTTTTTATACTTGACAAGATTTTACGAAAAGCTTATAATGGCAACAGGTTAGTGGACTGACCACTATACCAATGGCACAATTTATCACTATGAAGGCGGAATTTGGATGGATTTTTAGGGGTTTTAAACAATCAAAAATAAAAAAATAATGGAGGGGAAATGAAAATACTGGTATGTATTAAACAGGTTCCAGGTACTTCAAATGTCGAGGTGGATCCGATAACCGGGGTGCTGATTAGGGATGGGATTGAGTCGAAGCTCAATCCCTATGATTTATTTGGCCTGGAAACGGCTTTCAGATTAAAAGAAGAACGGGGGGGTTCAGTAACGACATTGTCAATGGGACCCATGCAGAGTAAAGAGGTGTTGCTTGAGTCCTTTTATATGGGAGCGGATTCGGCTTGCTTGTTATCGGATCGGAAATTTGGCGGCGCGGATGTGGTAGCCACCAGCTATACCTTAGCACAGGGGGTAAAAAAACTTGGCGATTTTGATTTGGTTATCTGTGGCAAGCAGACAACAGATGGCGATACTGCTCAGGTCGGACCCGAGATGGCGGAATTTCTGGGAATACCACATGTTACGAATGTTAATAAAATCTTAATGGCTGATGAAAAAGGGTTGACGCTGCAGATGAATATGGAAGAATCATTAGAAATTCAGCGGGTACCTTATCCTTGTCTGATTACCGTTGATAAGGATATCTATACGCCGAGACTACCATCATACAAGCGGAAAATGGCGGTTTCAGAGTATCCCGAAATTATGATTTTAACACTCAATGATATGTTTGACACCAATGAAAAAAACTACGGCCTAAATGGGTCGCCGACTCAGGTTGAACGAATTTTTCCGCCGGAAAGTAATGTTGAAAAGACCAGCTTTAAAGGCGATGCAAAGACATTAGCGACTGCCTTGTATGGACTCTTGTCAGAGCGTAAATATATTTAGGAGGGAAAAAATGGCTGGAATTAAAATAATCAATGAAAATGTTGACAAAAAAACTTATGAAGCTTTTGCGGCGATTTGTCCTTTTGATGCCTTTAGCTACGAAAATAATAGGTTGGATATAACGGCGGCCTGTAAAATGTGTAAGATGTGTTTAAAAAAAGGCCCCGAAGGAGTCCTTGTTTTTGAAGAAGACAAACAAGTGGAAATTGACAAAAGCCTTTATGAAGGAATCACGGTTTACGTTGATCACATTGACGGTAAAATCCACCCGGTTACCTTTGAATTAATCGGAAAAGCCAAGGAATTGGCGGCTGTCATTGGTCATCCGGTATATGCTCTGTTTATGGGGGCTGGTATTAGCCAACAAGCTGAAGACCTTCTTTACTTTGGTGTTGATAAGGTGTTTGTCTATGATCGACCGGAGCTCAAACATTTTGTGATTGAACCTTACAGTAATGTATTTGAGGATTATATTGAAAAAATCAGACCATCATCAATTTTAGTGGGAGCGACTAATGTGGGAAGATCACTGGCGCCAAGAGTGGCCGCCCGATACCGCACTGGTTTAACCGCAGATTGTACAATTCTGGAGATGAAAGAGAATACTGATTTGGTGCAAATTCGGCCGGCCTTTGGCGGAAATATCATGGCTCAGATTGTGACTCAAAACAGTCGTCCACAGTTTTGCACAGTTCGATATAAAGTTTTTTCTGCGCCGGAGTTACTTGAAAAGCCGGTGGGGAAAGTTGAAATAATGGGGATTGAAGCAGAGAAACTGGCATCCGCCATTGAAGTTTTGCAAGTTATTAAAAAAGAAAAGGGGATTGATCTGTCGGAGGCTGAAACGATTGTTGCGGTGGGCAGAGGCGTAAAAAGTGAAAAAGATTTGATGATAATTCATGAATTTGCCGATAAAATCGGTGCGACCCTTGCCTGCACCAGGCCAGGAATTGAAGCCGGATGGTTTGATGCAAAACTGCAGATTGGACTTAGTGGTCGAACGGTTAAACCCAAACTATTGATTGCACTGGGAATTTCAGGAGCGGTTCAGTTTGCCGCGGGTATGCAAAACTCAGAATATATTATTGCAATTAATAACGATCCCAAAGCACCAATTTTCAACATTGCCCACTGTGGGATGGTAGGAGATTTATATGAAGTAATACCAGAACTGCTAAAGATGATTGAAAATAATGCAGAACAAGGTTCCGGGGTAGGGGAAGTCAAAGAAAGGATGGTGGTATAAATGAATTATAAAAAAGTGGAAGCTGCTGATATCACCTTTTTTAAGAGCTTTATTCCGGCAGAACGCTTTTTTGCTGGTGGTGAAATAGGCGAAGACTACAGTCACGATGAATTAGGTGCTGTCCATTCTTATCCTGAGGTATTGATCAAAGTTATTTCAACCGAAGAAGTATCTAGAGTCATGAAATATGCCGATGAACACAATATACCGGTTGTGGTCAGAGGATCAGGTACAGGGCTGGTCGGAGCATGTGTGCCTTTATTTGGTGGCATCATGATGGAAACAACGCTGATGAATAATATTCTTGAGCTGGATATGGAAAACCTGACAGTTACCGTAGAACCGGGAGTTTTATTAATGACACTTGCAAAATTTGTGGAAGACCACGATCTTTTCTATCCGCCTGATCCCGGTGAAAAATCGGCAACTATAGCTGGTAATATCAGTACAAATGCCGGTGGTATGCGGGCAGTAAAATATGGCGTGACTCGCGATTATGTCCGGGGTTTGACGGTAGTTCTTGCCAATGGCGAAATTATTGAACTGGGGGGAAAAATTGTCAAGAACAGCTCGGGATATAGCTTAAAAGATTTGGTTGTGGGTTCAGAAGGCACGCTATGCGTAATAACGAAGGCGATTTTAAAACTTTTGCCGCTCCCGAAAACGACTTTGAGTCTTTTGATTCCCTTTGATAATATTAATGAAGCTGCGGGAATCGTACCTAAAATTATTAAATCCAAAGCCATTCCAACGGCAATAGAGTTTATGGAACGGCAAACCATTCTTTTTGCAGAAGAATTTCTTGGTAAAAAATTTCCGGACACAAGCAGTAACGCATACATATTACTGACTTTTGATGGCAATTCCAAAGAGCAGGTGGAAAGAGAATATCGGGTGGTTGCGGATCTTTGCCTTGCAGAGGGAGCAAAAGATGTTTATATTGTCGATACAGATGAACGAAAAGAATCGGTTTGGTCGGCAAGAGGGGCTTTTCTGGAAGCGATAAAAGCTTCAACAACAGAGATGGACGAATGTGATGTGGTAGTTCCCCGTAACCGGATTGCTGAGTTCATTGAATATACCCATCGTCTGGCTAACGAGATGGAGATCAGGATACCTAGTTTTGGACATGCCGGTGATGGGAATTTGCATATTTATGTTTGTCGCGACCAGCTCGATGATCGACTGTGGGAATTAAAACGTTCTGAAGCGATGGATCGTATGTATGGGAAAGCTCTTGACTTTCAAGGTCTGGTGTCTGGTGAACATGGGATTGGTTATGCTAAGCGTAAGTATCTTTTGGAAGATTTTGGAACCGAACACCTGGCACTGATGGCGGGAATTAAACAGACCTTCGACCCTAAAAATCTGTTGAATCCCAAAAAAGTCTGTCAGTTATAGGAGTGGCTTGTGAATAATCTAATTTTATTTTTAATTGCGATGATCCCGGTTATCTGGCTAATTATTTCGCTGGGGGTCTTAAAGATCCCCGGCCAGAAAGCCTGTCCGATAGCGCTGGGAATAACGGTTGTGCTTAGTGTGCTGGTCTACAAAATGCCGGTCGCGGAAAGCTTGACGGCGGCTTTGGAAGGGGCGGCAATGGCGATCTGGCCGATTTTTCTGGTCATTATTGCGGCTGTTTTCACCTATAATCTGGTCACCTATATCGGCGGTATGGAAACCATTAAACAGATGATGAGTTCGGTCTCGACAGATCAAAGAATTCTGGTCTTGATTTTAGCCTGGGGATTCGGTGGCTTTTTGGAGGCTATTGCCGGGTTTGGAACGGCGGTTGCTATTCCTGCCAGTATCCTTGCCGCATTGGGGTTTAATCCGGTCTTTGCAGCGATTATCTGTTTGATTGCCAATACTACTCCAACGGCTTTTGGTGCAATTGGTCTGCCGGTCAGTACGCTGGCATCAGTAACCGGCCTCAATGTAAACGATTTATCATTTACAATAGCGATTCAACTATTTTTGATGATCGTGGTAATTCCGTTTATTCTGGTGATGATTACCGGAAAAAGCGTCAAAGCGATAAAAGGGGTCTTTGTGATCACGCTGTTGGCCGGTTTATCTTTTGGTTTGCCGCAGATCTTTGTAGCCAAATATTTGGGTGCTGAGCTCCCGGCGATTGTCGGTTCAGTGGTTTGTATGGGAGTAGTCGTGTTAATGGCAAAAGTTTTCTATAAAAATACCGCGTCTCAAAATAGCGAAAAAATAGCGGTGAAAAGTGCTGTAATGGCTTGGTTGCCCTTCATTCTGGTATTTGTGATCATCATTTTATGTTCATCATTATTTCCGATGATCAATACACCGCTTAAGCAGGTCAGCACGACGGTTCAGATTTATTCTGGCGAACATGGCAAACCGATGACCTTTTACTGGTTAGCCACACCGGGTACGTTAATTATTATAGCCACTTATCTGGGCGGTTTGATTCAGGGTTTGAAATTTCGAGAAATCAGCAGAATTCTAATCAATACGATTAAACAGATGATCAGGTCAGCAATTACCATTGTTGCGATCGTTGCGCTGGCTAAAGTAATGGGATATAGTGGAATGATTGGCGCCATCGCATCGGTGCTGGTCATGATTACTGGCGATTTTTATCCTCTGATAGCCCCCTTGATCGGGGCACTGGGCACTTTTGTAACGGGCTCTGATACTTCTGCTAATGTTTTGTTTGGTAGCCTTCAGGTTGAAGCGGCCAATGCCATTGAAATGAGTCCATACTGGTTGGCGGCAGCCAATACGGCAGGGGCAACTGCGGGCAAGATGATTTCGCCACAAAGCATTGCGGTAGCAACAGCGGCAACCGGAATTATCGGGAGTGAAGGAAAAATACTCCAGGCAACGATGAAGGTATGTGCTGTCTATGTGCTGATTATCGGGTTAGTAGTTTTCTTTGGCGCTCCTTTGATGGCGGGATTACTACGTACTTTGGGATAAATTAAAAGACACCGCTTAAAAATTATAAACGGTGTCTTTTCTTTACTAATGGTAATTTATTTCTGATTTGACAGATTTAATAATTTCTTCAAAAAGATCGGGTTCCCAGGCGCTGCGACCAATAAATAGACCGTCTACATTGTCCAAGCCGGCATAACTGCTGGCGTTATTGATATTGACGCTGCCACCAAATAGTAAAGGGATCTGCTGACCTTTTTCGCCAAAGCGCGCAATCAGTACACTTCTTAAAAAATCGTGAATCTCCTTGACATATGAAGCCTCGGCTGGAGTGCCGCTGACACCAATAGCCCAGACTGGCTCGTATGCGATCCAGAAATGCCCGATAGCGGCAGCTGAAATATCGGTCAAAGCGATTTTGAGCTGCTTAGCCAGCATTTCTTTGGAAACCCCGTAATTTTTATCCTCAATTTTTTCGCCGATACAGATTAAAGGATTAAAGCCATGCTTCAGAGCAGCACGTGCTTTTCGGTTGACCGCTTCATCGCTTTCATTAAAATACTGTCGTCGTTCCGAGTGACCCAGCTCAACAATTTCGAGACCGATTTCTTTTAGCATGACTGGCGAAATTTCACCAGTGTATTGTCCGAAATCCTCTTCATGCATATTTTGAGCACCAAGTTGGAGCGGGCTGTTGGCACTCTTAATTATTTCCTTTATTTTCCAGAGGTGGGTATAGGGTGGGATGATAAAAAAATCAAAGCCCTCATATTTCTTGATAATGGACATTAACTGGTTGGTATAGTCGATGGCTTCGGATAAGGTTTTGTTCATTTTCCAGTTGGTTCCCAGCAGAAATTTTTTCATAACCGGCCTACTTTAGATATGTTTTTTCCAGGGATCGCATTTTTTCGACTTTACGAGTTGAGCCGCCGCCCTGAAATTGACTTTTTAACCATGCTTCAGCGATCATTTTGGCTAATTCTACCCCGATCACCCGGGCGCCCATGGTTAGAACATTCGCATCGTTACTTTTAGCCAGGCGTTCAGCCGAAAATACATCATGACAGGTTCCGGCAAAAACGCCTGGCACTTTGTTGGCCATCATGGCAACACCTAAGCCGGTGCCACAAAAAATAAAACCGCGGTCATAGATTCCGTCTTTAATGGTTTCAGCTAGGTTAAAGGCGATTTCCGGATAATCACATTCGTGAGTTTCTGAATATTTCAGGTCAGTGATGTCGTAACCGGCTTTCTTCAAATAATCAAAAATCTGATCTTTAAAATCAATGGCAGCATCATCACAATCAATGGCAATTTTCATAGTGCTCTCCTTTAATGGTGGAATCAAAAGTCTTGCAAAGGTCAAATGACTGTTGTATAAGTGATTGGCAACGGCTTTTGTGTAACGTTTAAGGTTTTCATTCAATCAATACGCTATCATTATGGCATAGTAAATTGCCTTTGTAAAGGCTGGAAGGTGAAGAAACCAGCGTGATAGCGATCAAAGGCTGATGAACCGGGAAATTGGAGTGGACATGGAAAAAGTAATTGAAATAAAAAATAAGAATGGTCTTCACACACGGGTTGCGGCCATGGTGGTGAGGCAGTCGCAAATGATTGAAAAGCAATATAATTGTCGCTTATTTCTAAAACGTCCTGGTTCCCGATCGGGTGTTCCTTGTAATTCAGTGCTGCCACTGGTATCATTAAAGATAAAATCAGGTGAAAAGGTGGCGGTTTTTTGTGACCTGCCGGATTGCCAGGAGGCGGTTGAGGAACTGGTTAGATTTTTTGAACAGACGCCCATGCTTGAGTTGCCGGAATCTGAAGCCGTTGATAACCTGCTCCAGGAAAGTACTCTGGCCAGCGAAAAAATCTTTGAAAGTATTGATAATGGGTTGATTGCAATGGATAGTCAGGGTATAATCAATATCTTTAATCGGGCGGCCGAAGAAATTACTGGTATCAAGGCCAGTGATATCATTGGGAAAAAGGGCGATGACTGGGTGCCGAATTTCAATCTTCAGGATTTACTGCAGTCAAAAGATGAGAAATTGGGTTTAAAGCACAAGATCGGTAAAAAGTGGGTTATCACCAATAAAAGTCCGATTATTGTGGGGGAAGAAATTGTTGGTGGAGTAGTGGTGTTTCAGGATATTTCCCAGATCGAAGAAATGTCCTGGGAACTTCACAGTATTAAAGAACTCAAAGAAAAACTGAATACAATTCTGGAAACGGTTGACGATGGGATTTGCATGATCGATCAGAAGCGTTTTGTAACCTATGTGAACTATCCCTTTGTTAAAATGTTCAAAAAAGAAGGGACGCAGGTATTGTCACGACAAATTGGAGATTTATTTCCCGGCGAAAAGTTTACGGAAGCCTTTTATAAAGGCAAACAGGAGCTAATGATAAAAACTGAAAGCGGTAGAGAATTTATCATGATGGCCAGACTAATTGTTATAGATGAAAAGCAAAGGGGAAGTGTGCTGGTAGCCCGGGAACTGACGGAAATCGAAAAACTCGTGGAAAGGGTGGAAGCCCTAAGCGCCAAAGCTTCCTATCTACAGGATGAATTGTCGAAGAAAGAAGAATTAAGCCCGTCGTTTAATAGTATTATGGGAAAAAGCGGGGCGCTGATCGAAAGTCTGACCATTGCCTCGAAGGCGGCTCGTACCGATGCGACGGTATTGATCAGGGGTGAAAGCGGTACCGGCAAGGAATTGGTGGCTAGAGCGATTCATCGGGCTGGATCTCGTGGAAACAAAGCTTTTGTCAGTATGAACTGTGCGGCAATTCCCCCTAATCTTTTGGAAAGCGAATTATTTGGTTATGAAAAAGGTGCTTTCACGGGCGCCTATAAGGAAAAGCGTGGTAAATTTGAGCTGGCGGATGGCGGCACGATCTTTCTGGATGAAATCGGAGATATGGATAAAATGATGCAGGCAAAACTGCTTCGGGTTTTGCAGGAACAGGAGATCGAACGCATCGGAGGAGTTAAGCCAATCAAAATTGATGTACGGGTTATAGCAGCGACGAATGTTATGCTTGAAAAAATGATGGAGGAAGGTGCCTTTCGAAGGGATCTCTATTATCGGCTCAATGTCATTACTGTTATGCTTCCGCCTTTGCGTCAGCGAAAAGGTGATATTCCTTTGTTAGTGGAACATTTTTCTGAGAAAATCAGCAGAAAGTATGATCTGCCCCATTGCACAATTACGAAGAAAGCCTTGGCAGCTTTGGAACAGTATCATTTTCCTGGCAATGTCCGGGAACTCGAAAATATTATCGAATCAGGTGTAACGCTGTCAAATAATGACTGGGTGACCATTCAGGATTTACCGGCCTATTTAAGAAATTCTGAAAGTGAGTCGGAAAACAGTGGAAAGATACTTGGTTGGAGTGGGGAAAAAATACCCAAACTTGAGGAGATGGAAAAAGAACTGATTGGAAAAGCCCTGAAAATAGCCGGTTCATATCGTCAGGCTGGGATTCTATTGGGGATAGATCACAAAACCGTTGCAGCCAAAGCGAAAAAATATCGACTTTAATAAAATTGGCATAAAGCTTGCATGTTCAATAAAGCAGAACTCAGAAAAGGAGGATCGATAATGACAGGTGTGATTATTGTATCCCATAGTGAAAAGCTGGCCGAAGGGCTGCGGGACATTGTGATGGAAATGAATGACGGCAGTGTGGAAATTATTGCTGCCGGGGGAACCGGTGACGGTCGAATTGGAACGAATACGAACCGAATCAAAACTGCTATTGAAACGTTGCAGGACAAGGATCAGATCCTGATTTTTGTGGATTTGGGATCAGCGGTTATCTGCAGTGAGACAGCTATCGAAATGCTGGATGATGAAGCCTTGCAGGATAAGGTTTATATAGTGGATGCACCCTTGGTTGAAGGGGTTGTTGGCGGTGTCGTACAAGCGACGATTTGTGATGAGTTGGATTTAATTGTCGCGACGGCAAAAGAAGGCGCAACTATTCGGAAAGTCAACTGATGGGGAGTATATCCCCAGTTGGGTAAAAACTCCCCAAGCTTATAAAGCTGATTTACAGTAAAAGCTTTAAATATAGCCAGATTTGTGTTGGCATGAATTTTGCATATTTTAAGAAAACGTATTCAAATAATTTTCAGGAGGATAAGATGAAACGATTAATTAATGATGCTTATGACGTAGTTGAAGAAATGCTGGAAGGTTATGTGATCGCTCACAAAGATCATGTGGTGATGGATGAATCATCTGAAGCGCAGGGTCGAGTTGTTGTCAGTAAAACAGCTAAGCAAAAAGATAAGGTAGGCGTAATAATCGGTGGTGGATCTGGCCATGAACCTTTATTTTTGGGTTATGTCGGTAAAGGCTTTGCCGATGCGGCGGTTATCGGGAATATCAATACGTCGCCATCACCTGACCCATGCTATGCTTCTGTAAAAGCGATTGATACCGGAAAAGGCTGTATTTATTTGTACGGAAATTACGCTGGTGATGTCATGAACTTTGATATGGGGGCTGAAAAAGCTGATGAAGAAGATGGTATTAGAGTTGAAACAGTTCTGGTAACTGATGATGTTATTTCTTCTGAAAACATTGAAGACCGACGAGGAATTGCCGGTGATTTCTTTGTCTTTAAAGCAGCTGGCGCAAAGGCTGAAATGGGCGGAGATCTGGATGAAGTGGTGGCTGCGGCCAAGAAATGTAATGATGTCACAAGAACCATGGGCGTAGCTATGTCATCAGCTACGTTGCCTTCAAAGGGCGGCCCGATTTTTGAAATGGAAGACGGTGATATGGAAATTGGAATGGGGATTCATGGTGAACCGGGCGTTCGTCGTGGCAAGATCGAACCAGCTGATAAGGTTATTGATCAGATTATGGAACCAATTCTGGCTGATTTACCTTATGTTGAAGGAGATGAAGTGTATGTTCTGGTCAATAGTCTAGGTGCGACACCAATTATGGATCTACACATCTGCTTCCGAAGAGTCGCTCAGATACTTGCTGAAAAAGGCATCAGGATTTACAAGTCGCTGATCGGCTCGTATGCGTCATCAATGGATATGGCTGGTATGTCAGTTACCCTAGTTAAACTGGATGATGAAATGAAGGAATTGCTGGATTATCCTTGTGATACGCCGTACTTCAAGCAGTTTTAAATAACAGAATTATAGTGTGTAAAGGTTGCTTAAGTAGGGTCACCAATTACCGATCTTACTAACCTGGCTTAAATATTTCGGGTTGGCAGAAAACTGTCAGCCCTTTAATCACTTTAGGAGGCATGAAAAAATGAGCGAATATATATTGAATAAAGACTATTTTATTAATGTGATAACAGACCTGATTGTATTGGCTGAAGAAAAGAAAGAATATTTTTCCGAGCTTGACTCCGCTATCGGCGATGGCGATCATGGCATGAACATGAGTATCGGTTTTCGGGAAGTCAATAAAAATCTGGAAGAATGGAAAGCCGGCGATATAAATACGCTGTTTAAAAATGTTGGTACAGCTTTGTTGGATAAAGTTGGTGGCGCATCTGGTCCTTTGTATGGCGGGTTTTTTACCAAAATGGGTGTGCCGGTCAAAGGCAAAGAAGAAGTGACCTTTGATGATTTTGTAGAAATGATGGAGGCTGGTGTGGCCATTATAGAAAAACGTGGGAAAGCGGTAGTTGGCGATAAGACCATGGTGGATACTTTGAGACCAGCTGTGGATGCTTTAAAAACTGCTTATACTGAAGAAAAAATGGCACCCAAAGAAGCCATGAAAAAAGCCCTTGAAGTGGCTGAAGCGGGATCTGATTCAACCATTCCACTGGTTGCCAAAAAAGGACGGGCGATGCGACTTGGAGAAAGAGCCATTGGTCATCGTGATCCGGGCTCGGCATCGAGTGCGGCAATTATGGGAATTTTCTACAACAATATGCCATAAAAAATTTTAAAAACCCGTTACGACAAAAGCTGTTACGAGTCAGTTTTGTTGAAACGGGTTTTTATTGCGGGTTTAAAATGTAAGGGGCGCAAAAGTTTTGCTAAACCGCTGTAAAGGGTTGGCAAATTAACGTGATAAAGTGTATAATAGGCTCTGTAATATTTTAGGAAAAGAGGAAAACAGGAATGAAAAAAAGAAGTATTGCTGGTTTGCTAGTACTGTTGTTAAGTCTTGCTGTATTACTGGCAGGATGCTCAGGTTCGGATACTACGGAATCCGAGGCTACAAGCAGTAACGATGATCAGACCTTTGTTGTTGGTCTGGATGATTCTTTCCCACCAATGGGATTTAGAGACGAAAATAATGACATTGTCGGCTTTGATGTAGATCTGGCTAAAGAAGTGGGCCAACGTCTGGGGATGGAAGTTGTATTGCAGCCCATTAACTGGGATACAAAAGAACTGGAATTGGATTCAGGAAATATTGATGTAATCTGGAACGGATTAACCATTACCGAAGAACGAAAAGAAGTGATGGATTTTACAGAACCTTATCTTGAAAATGATCAGGTAATTGTGGTGAAAAGCGATTCAGAGATTGCTACAAAAGCAGATTTGGCTGGAAGAAATATTGGCGTGCAAAAAGGATCATCTGCTTATGATGCTTTTACCGCCGATGAAATTAGCAGCCAAGTAGCTGAACTGACAGAGTATCCGGAAAATGTATCTGCTTTGGCAGATCTGGGCATTGGCCGAATTGACGCAGTAATTGTTGATTCGATTGTTGCTAAATACTATATTACATCTGAAAATGCCGAGTATAAAATTTTAGATGAAAGCCTTGCTCCAGAACAATATGGTGTAGCGGTTAAAAAAGGTAATACAGAGCTTTTGGATCAAATTCAGGAAGCGCTTGATGCCATGAATGAAGATGGAACAGCGGCGGAAATTTCCACAACCTGGTTTGGCGAAGATATTGTTTTAAAGAACTAATTGAGATGAATATCATCGATGCAAAAAATCGGATCGTGCAATCCGATTTTTTGCTTCATAAATCATGTTGTGCGAGCAGAAAAAATAAAACCTGTTTCAAATTGATGGAAAAATTGGTTTTGTTTTTTCTGTTCACAGGAGAAAGCATGTAGTTTAAGCTGGTTTGCTTGAAAAATTGCAGTGTTCGTGCGATACATTTTAGTTGTCGGACTTGATCTGAACACTGTTATTTAAAAAAAAGACAATAGCTAAGGCAATGTTTTAATATAGTATGACTATTTTCAGGAGAGATATATGTCGGATTTTATCAGTTATTTTTTAGGGATAACCTTGCCTATGTTGCAGGGATTAGGCGCTACTTTAAGCGTTTTTGCGGTGACCATTGTCTGCTCGGTCCCTTTGGGTTTTATGTTTACGCTAATGGTAAGAAGCCAATTTAAACTGGTACAGGCTTTTGCCAAAGGCTATATTTATGTGCTGCGGGGAACGCCGCTTTTGTTGCAGCTGATGTTTGTGTATTTTGGGTTGCCTTTATTACCGGGAGTCGGCGAATTTTTAATTTTCGGACGTTTTCAGGCAGCTTGTATCGCCTTTTGCCTTAATTATGCCGCTTATTTTGCGGAAATTTTTCGTGGCGGTCTCTTGGCAATTGACAAGGGTCAGTATGAAGCTGCTAAAGTGTTGGGATTGACAAAATTTGAAACCATGACGCGAGTGGTAATTCCCCAGATGGTGCGGGTTTGCCTGCCATCTATCAGTAATGAAACCATTACTCTGGTGAAGGACACGGCACTGGTGACCGTGATAGGGGTTGCTGAGATTCTTCATTACGCTAAAACGACAGTGAATCGTGAGGGAGATACTTTTGCTTTTGTTGTGGCGGCGCTTATTTATCTGGTTATTAATTTTGTGATTACACTGATCTTCAAGAAACTTGAGTCCAGATACGAATTTTAGGAGAAAAAATGGAAGTAATAAAAGTTAGTCAACTCAATAAAAGTTTTGGCGAAAATCATGTTTTAAGAGATATTTCCTTTTCAGTAAATAAGGGCGATGTGATTGCTATCATTGGCTCATCGGGCTCGGGGAAATCGACGCTTTTAAGATGTCTTATCGATTTGGAGAAAGCAGATCAGGGCGACATTCTAATTGAGGGGAAAGCACTTTTAAAAGAAGGTCTTTATCCGGCGGCAGCAGATATTCGGGAAATAATTATGAAGATGGGGATGGTTTTCCAACATTTCAATCTATTCCCACATCTGACAGTACGGGAAAACCTGGAGTTAGCACCTAAGGTTGTGAAAAAACAGGAAGCAAGACAGATGCGGGATAAATGTGAGACCTATTTAAAAAAAGTGGGACTGTCTGAGCGTATTGATGCCATGCCGTCAACACTTTCCGGTGGTGAAAAACAGCGGGTGGCAATCGCCCGGGCATTGATGATGAATCCGGATATTCTCTTGTTTGATGAACCGACTTCAGCGCTTGATCCGGAATTAACTGGTGAGGTGCTGAATGTGATGAAAAGTCTGGCTGAAGAGCACATGACCATGGTGGTTGTGACCCATGAGATGGGATTTGCCCGAGAAGTTGCTAATAAGGTGCTTTTTATGGATTCGGGTATTATTTTGGAAGAGGGAAAGCCTGATGAAATATTTTTAAATCCAAGGGAGCAAAGAACCTGTGAGTTCTTAAAGAGCATTATTCGTGAAAAAGAAAAAACAAAAAAACATTTTCGCCTCAAACGGTATTAAAAATAATTATTCCCGTTGCAATAGATTGCAAAATCTGTGCGGCGGGTTTTTGTTTTTAGGATATTTTAGATGACGTAGGAAAACGGCTGTCATTCATAATAAGTGCCCCCGAAGTAGACGTACAAAAAAATCCCATTGTAAGAAAAAACAAGGGGATACTTGACAAATCAAATAACTTGTGATAGCATATAAAATTGCATTGATATCTTTTAAAATGAGGTTTCTATGCTTCTGTGTGCGTTTTAATATTAGCAGAATTAGGGTGAAAATTTTGAAAACCAGAACTGATCAAAGGGGATGGCGGACCAAACGATTGAATCCGATTTCCTGTTTATAATAACACATGGAGAGATGAAAAACAACAGGCAAATTTCGATGATCAAAGCTTCTATTTCGAGCATAATCATCAGTTGCCGAGTATTTTTGTGAGGGGTGATAGCGGATGGAAATAATGCATCCTGAGAAAAATGGATTGAGAACACGCCAAAGCTTTTCCAAGATTAAAGAGGTCATTGAGATGCCCAATTTAATCGAAGTCCAGAAAGATTCTTATGACTGGTTTATTGAAAAAGGGCTACGGGAAGTATTTGATGACATTGACAAAATTGAAGACTACACTGGGAATTTAGTTTTGGAATTCGTAGATTATTCCATTGAAGGAGAACCAAAGTATTCGGTAGAAGAGTGTAAAGAAAGGGATCAAACCTATTTTATACCTCTAAAAGTAACTGTTCGACTGATCAACAAGGAAAAGAACGAAGTAAAAGAACAGAAAGTATACATGGCGGATTTACATAAAATGACCGAAACTGGGACATTTATTGTAAATGGTGCTGAAAGGGTTATTGTTAGTCAGCTGGTGCGCTCACCCGGCGCTTATTTTTCGCTGACACGAGACAAACTTGGAAAAAAACTGTTTTCGGCTCAGGTCATTCCTAATCGTGGTGCGTGGTTGGAATACGAAACAGATTCCAATGATATAATGTACGTCAAGATTGACCGAACCAGAAAACTGCCGATTACTGCATTAATCAGGGCTCTAGGTCTGGGCACTAATCAGGAAATTCTTGATTTTTATGGGGATGATCTGCGTTTGATCGAAACCATTAAAAAAGATGAAAATAACAATATGAAGTCGACTAGAGACGGCCTGATTGAGATTTACAAGCGACTAAGACCTGGTGAACCCCCTACAGTAGAAAGTGCGCAATCGCTTCTGAACTCCATGTTTTTTGATGATCGCCGTTATGATCTGGCTAAAGTCGGACGACATAAATATAATAAGAAATTGGCATTGGCAACCAGAATTTCTGGCCAGCGAGCCGCCGAAACCATTATTGATACCGAAACCGGAGAAGTTTTTGTCGAAGCCGGTGAGATTATCTCTAATGAGTTAGCTGTTGATATCCAGAATTCCGGAATCAATGTTGTTGATATCCGCGTTGAAGAAGCAACCGATGAACGGCCAGAAGGTACCATCGTGCGAGTTATCGGAAATGGTTTTGTAGATATTAATGTACAAGATATTCCTTTTGATATTAGTGACCTGGACATTACGGAAATGGTTTGTTATGAGGTGCTAAGGGATATTCTGGACGCTGATACGACTGACGAAGAAAAGAAAAAAATGATGAAAAAACGGATGGATGAGTTGGTTCCAAAACATGTTCTGATTTCCGACCTCCATGCTTCCATTTCATACATTATTGGTCTTAATTATGACATTGGTGCAATTGATGATATTGACCATTTAGGAAACCGTCGCTTGCGTTCGGTTGGCGAATTGCTTCAGAACCAGTTCAGAATTGGTTTATCCCGAATGGAACGAGTAGTTCGTGAACGAATGTCTGTCCAGGATGATGAGGTTTTAACACCACAAGGACTGATTAATACCCGTCCGGTTAATGCCGCGCTCAAAGAGTTTTTTGGCTCCTCGCAGTTATCTCAGTTTATGGATCAGACCAATCCCTTAGCGGAACTGACCCATAAAAGACGTTTGTCGGCATTGGGCCCAGGTGGACTTAGCCGTGAGCGTGCCGGATTTGAAGTCCGAGATGTGCATCATAGCCATTATGGCCGTATGTGTCCGATTGAAACGCCAGAAGGTCCTAATATCGGCTTGATTGGGTCACTTAGTACTTTTGCCCGGGTGAATGAATATGGTTTCATCGAAGCGCCTTATCGAAAGGTGGTCGATGGGGTGGTCACCGAGCAGATAGATTATATTGCTGCTGACGAGGAAGGGCGTTATACGATTGCGCAGGCCAATGAGCCGCTGGATGAAGCTGGCCATTTTGTACGAAAACAGGTTACTGGTCGTGCCGGCAGCAAGCGGGATTTCGTGCTGATTGCGGCAGATCGCGTCGACTACATGGATATTTCGCCAAAACAGGTAGTATCAGTAGCGACTTCGCTGATTCCTTTCCTTGAAAATGATGATGCAAACCGTGCCCTGATGGGTGCCAATATGCAGCGTCAGGCAGTGCCTTTGCTGATTCCTAAAGCTCCGGTCATCGGAACCGGGATGGAGCATAAAGCAGCCAAAGATTCAGGAGTCTGTGCGATTGCCAGAAAACCCGGGATCATCGAACGAGTCGAAGCAGCCTGTATTTATATCCGCAATGATGATGGCGGTCTTGACAAATATCCGCTCATAAAATTCAAACGCTCCAATCAGGGGACCTGTATGAATCAGAAACCTTTGGTTTCTAAAGGACAACGGGTTGAAGCAGGCGATATTATTGCTGATGGACCATCAACGGAAATGGGTGAACTGGCTCTGGGTCAGAATATCTTAATTGGTTTTATGACCTGGGAAGGTTACAACTATGAGGATGCGATTCTTATTAATGAAAAAATATTAAAAGAAGACGTATTTACATCCATTCATGTTGAAGAGTTTGAATGTGAAGCCCGTGAAACTAAATTGGGTCCTGAAGAAATTACCCGAGACATTCCCAATGTCAGTGAAGATTCACTTAAGAATCTTGATGAGCGGGGGATTATTTACGTTGGTGCGGAAGTAAAATCAGAAGATATTTTGGTCGGTAAGGTTACGCCTAAGGGCGAAACGGATCTTTCCGCAGAAGAAAAACTGCTGCGGGCGATTTTTGGCGAAAAAGCCAGAGAAATCAGAGATACTTCTTTAAAAGTACCCCACGGTGAATCCGGAATTGTTCTGGATGTCAAAGTTTTCTCGCGAGAAAATAAAGACGAAGATTTAAAACCGGGCGTAAATACCCTAGTGCGGGTCTTGATTGCGGTTAAAAGAAAGATTCAAGTGGGTGATAAAATTGCCGGTCGACATGGTAATAAAGGGGTTATATCAAGAATCCTGCCGGAAGAGGATATGCCATTTTTACCAGATGGAACACCGTTAGAGATTGTCTTAAATCCATTAGGGGTGCCATCTCGAATGAATATCGGACAGGTCCTTGAGGTCCATTTGGGGCTGGCCATGCGAGAACTTGGCTATCATATCGCCACACCGGTATTTGATGGCGCTAATGAAGATGACATAATGCAGTTGCTTGGCCAGGCGGGTCTTTCAGAAAACGGGAAGATTCAGCTCTATGATGGTCGAAGTGGGGAACCCTTTGACAACCCGGTAACCGTGGGCTATATGTATATTCTTAAATTGCATCATTTGGTTGACGACAAAATGCATGCGCGATCAACCGGACCTTATTCACTGGTTACACAACAGCCACTGGGTGGTAAAGCTCAGTTTGGGGGTCAGCGTTTTGGTGAAATGGAAGTTTGGGCGCTGGAAGCTTATGGCGCGGCTCATACTTTACAGGAAATCCTGACCATTAAGTCAGATGACGTGGTTGGCCGTGTTAAAGCTTACGAAGCCATTGTTAAAGGTGAGAACATTCCAAAACCGGGAATTCCCGAATCCTTTAAAGTATTGATGAAAGAATTCCAAAGTCTGGGACTGGATGTTAATGTCTTGAATGATCAGGAAATGATCAGACTGTTGGATGAAGAGATGGACGAACCGGATCCGATTGAAGAATTGTCAATCGAAATTGGTAAAACTGAAATTACTGAAGAAGATGAAGCCAAACTGGAAGATACTTACCAGATCAAGTCAGCAGATGATGATGATGATGACATCTTTTTTGAATAATTATTTAATGAACTCATAGAAGGGAGCGAGCCATTTGTTAAACGAGGAATTCACCTTCAAATCTTTACAGATCGGATTGGCCTCACCTGATAAAATCAGAGAATGGTCACGGGGAGAAGTCAAGAAACCGGAAACTATTAATTACCGGACATTAAAGCCAGAAAAAGAAGGACTGTTTTGTGAGAAAATATTCGGACCTCAAAAAGACTGGGAATGTAACTGTGGTAAATATAAACGCATTCGTCACAAGGGGATTGTCTGTGAAAATTGTGGGGTAGAAGTCACAAAGGCCAAGGTCAGACGTGAACGGATGGGGCATATTGAACTGGCCTCACCGGTATCGCATATCTGGTACTTTAAAGGGATTCCCAGCCGCATGGGACTGATCCTGGAAATGTCGCCGCGAAATCTGGAAAAAGTTATTTATTTTGCCTCGTATGTTGTAACAGATCCTGGCGAAAGTAACTTTGACTATAAGCAGATCTTAACCGAATCAGAATACAAGGAAGCAAAAGCTGAATTTGGTAACAAATTTACCGCTGGAATTGGTGCGGAAGCGATTCAGGAACTACTTCGAACAGTTGATCTTGATCAGGAATCGGAAGTTTTAAAGGAAGATCTTAAAGGCAGTTCAGGACAGAAAAAAATCCGTGTTGCCAGACGTTTAGAAGCAGTAGAAGCATTTAGAAGTTCAGAAAACCGTCCTGAATGGATGATTCTTGAGACGATCCCGGTGATTCCGCCGGAACTGAGACCAATGGTCCAGCTTGATGGTGGACGGTTTGCGACATCGGATCTTAATGATCTTTATCGTCGGGTTATTAACCGAAACAACCGTTTGTTAAAACTGCTGGAACTGGATGCGCCGGACATTATTGTTCAGAATGAAAAGCGAATGTTACAGGAAGCTGTTGATGCGCTTATTGACAATGGTCGTCGAGGCAGAGCAGTCACTGGTCCTGGTAATCGTCCGTTTAAATCTTTAAGTGATATGTTAAAAGGGAAACAGGGACGATTTCGTCAGAACCTCTTGGGAAAACGTGTTGACTACTCGGGTCGATCCGTTATCGTTGTGGGTCCGGAGCTTAAGATGTATCAGTGTGGCTTGCCGAAAGAAATGGCCATTGAACTCTTTAAGCCCTTTGTAATGCGCCAGCTGGTTGGACGAGGCCTGTCACAGAACATTAAAAGTGCTAAAAAAATGGTTGAGAAACTGGATCCCCTGGTTTGGGATGTGCTGGAAGATGTTATTCAAGAACATCCGGTTTTATTAAACCGTGCGCCAACTCTGCATCGATTGGGTATTCAGGCCTTCGAACCGATTCTGGTCGAAGGGAAAGCCATAAAACTGCATCCCCTTGTCTGTACCGCTTATAACGCTGACTTTGATGGCGACCAGATGGCGGTTCACGTACCATTGTCAGTTGAAGCTCAGGCTGAGGCGCGATTTTTGATGTTGGCCTCAAATAATATCCTGAAACCCCAGGATGGTTCGCCGGTTGTAGCACCGACGCAGGATATGATTCTTGGTTCATACTACATGACGATGGAGAAGGCCGATTGCAAGGGTGTTGGTTCTGTCTTTAAAGATCTTGATGAGATGGAAATGGCATACTACAATCGGGAAGTGGAACTGCATGCCCGGGTTAGAGTGCGAATCACTAAAGATATTGACGGTGAGCCGGTGACCCGTTTAGTTGAAGGAACTGTCGGACGATTTATCTTTAATGAGGTTATTCCACAGGAACTTGGTTTTCAGAAACGTGAAACCCTTGAAGATCTGTTTAAGCTGGAGATTGATATTCAGGTCACTAAAAAGACACTGTCGCAGATTGTCGAACGCTGTTATAAAAACTTCGGGCCGACAAAAACATCAGAAGTGCTGGATAATATCAAAAGACTGGGCTTCACTTTCTCAACCAAAGGCGCCATTACCGTTGGTGTCAGCGATATGGAAGTTCCCAGCAATAAGCAGGAAATTCTGACCAAAGCCGATGAAAGAATCGCAGAAAACATGATGATGTATCGTCAGGGTTTCATCAGTGATGAAGAACGTTATAATAATGTTGTTACGATCTGGAATAAGGCTACTGACGAAGTTGCGGATGCGCTGCTTGCCAACCTTGATACGCTCAATTCCATCAATATGATGGCCGACTCCGGAGCCCGAGGTAGTAAGAATCAGATTAAACAGCTGGCTGGTATGCGTGGCCTGATGGCCAATCCGACCGGTCGAATTATCGAACTGCCGATTCGCTCATCTTTCCGTGAAGGTCTTAATGTACTTGAGTTTTTCTCATCAACCCATGGGGCCCGAAAAGGTTTGGCGGATACTGCGCTTCGAACTGCGGATTCCGGTTATCTGACCCGACGTCTGGTTGATGTCAGTCAGGACGTTATTGTGCGGGAAGATGATTGTGGTACCACCAGAGGCTATGAAGTATCGGAAATTAACGATCACGGTGGCATGATTGAAAGCCTTGAAGAACGACTGGTTGGCCGCTACGCTTTCGAGGATGTGCTGCATCCTGAAACAGGTCAGGTACTGGCAAAGGGTGACGAAATCATTTCTGATGAGGTGGCAAAAACGATTGTTGATGCCGGTATTAAGAAAGTATTAATTCGAGCAGTATTTAACTGTCAGTCGCAATATGGCGTTTGTAAAAAATGTTATGGTGTTGATTTAACAACCTGGCGAACAGTAGAAATTGGCGAAGCGGTTGGTATTATTGCGGCTCAATCAATTGGTGAGCCGGGAACTCAGCTGACTATGCGTACCTTCCATACTGGTGGGGTGGCATCGGCTGATGATATTACTCAGGGGCTTCCCCGTATCGAAGAGCTTTTTGAAGCTCGTAAACCGAAGGGCCAAGCGATCATCTCTGAAATTGATGGTAAAGTAGATATTCAGGAAACCCAGAAAAAACAGGAAGCTGTAATCACTGGCGAAGATGGGGATACTCGCGTATACCTGATTCCTTATGGCTCCCGACTGCGGGTCCACAAAGGGGATGTAATCAAAGCTGGAGATGAGATCACTGAAGGCTCTATCAACCCCAGTGATATTCTGCGAATTCAGGGGATCGATGAGGTTCAGCAATACTTGCTTCAGGAAGTACAAAAAGTTTACCGTCAGCAGGGTGTGCATATCGGCGATAAGCACGTCGAACTGATTATCAGACAGATGCTGCGTAAGGTTAAAGTAGAAGATGCGGGTGATACCCGATTACTGACCGGCAGTATGGTGGATATTTTCAACTTCGAAGAGGAGAACAAAGTTGCTCTTGAAGAAGGTGGCGAAATTGCAACAGCCAGTCGAGAACTTTTGGGGATTACCAAAGCCTCACTGGCTACGGACTCTTTCTTGTCAGCCGCTTCTTTCCAGGAAACTACTAGAGTCTTAACCGACGCCGCAATAAAAGGCAAAGTAGACCCTTTAATCGGTCTTAAGGAAAATGTCATCATCGGTCAACTGGTACCTGCGGGAACCGGTGTTAAAAGCTATGGTGAAATTGAACTGACCTATGAGCGGGAAGACGAAGAAGTATACAATGATTTAGAAGAAACAGCTGATATCATTGAAACGTCAGATATCTTATTTGATGATGATCTGATCGACGCACATGTTGAAGAAGAACAGAATAATTCAGAAGATGCTGTGATTAAAGATTTGGATATGTTTGACCTTGATTTTTTGGGAAAAGAATAATTCTTGACAATTGATCATTAAACGTGTATAGTTAATTGGTATGTTTTTTATGGAGCTTTACAGGAGGTGAACGGGTTGAGCAATTTTAGTGAGGTCGCAAAAGTGATCGGTACCAAACAGACGCTCAAAGCTGTTAAAGAAGGTAGAGCCAAGCAGGTTATTCTGGCTCAAGATACTGATGAAAAGCTTAAAATGGAAATAAAAAACGCCTGTGAACACTATCAGGTTGTGATTGAATATTTTGATACCAAGCATGGACTGGGCAGAGCAGTTGGGATAGATCGCGCTGCCGCAGTTGTAGCAATATTAAAATAAAGGGCAGGCTGCTTGCAGCCTGCCATTAAAGTGATTAACAACTCATTGAGAGGTTAATATATATTTTAAAAAGGAGGTGCAGGACTAAATGCCTACCATTAATCAGCTTGTAAAAAAAGGAAGAGAACGTTCGGAAGAAAAAACTAAGACTCCGGCGTTAAAAGCGAATCCTCAAAAACGAGGCGTGTGTACAGCAGTTAGAACATCAACACCAAAAAAACCAAACTCGGCTCTTCGAAAAATTGCCAGAGTTCGTTTAGTAAACGGAATGGAAGTAACCGCGTATATTCCAGGTATTGGACATAATCTGCAGGAACATAGTATCGTTCTTGTTAAAGGCGGTCGTGTTAAGGATTTACCAGGGGTTCGTTATCGAATCATTCGTGGTGCGCTCGACACTGCTGGCGTTGACGCGCGTAGACAAGCTCGATCCAAATACGGGGCTAAAAAGCCTAAGAAGTAGTCGTGTATAGTGCTGCATATTAAAGCGCTCAAATAGAGACCACATATATGTTAGTGACACTAAACGCACAACAACTCACGTTGGATGTCGAGTACCGATGAACATAAAAAAATGTTAAGGAGGGAAGTAAAGTGCCTAGAAAAGGACCAGTTCCAAAAAGACAAGTATTACCCGATCCAATTTATGGCAGCATTGTCGTGACTAAATTAGTCAATAATGTTATGCTGGATGGGAAAAAAGGGGTAGCCCAGAGAATCGTTTATGATGCATTTGAAAAAGTCAATGAAAAAACAGGTAAGGATGCGCTTGAGGCTTTTCAGGAAGCGTTAGCAAACATTACACCAGTTCTTGAAGTAAAAGCCCGACGAGTTGGTGGGGCGACTTACCAGGTGCCAATTGAAATTCGTACAGACCGTAAACAGGCTCTCGGATTACGCTGGTTAGTTACTTATGCAAGAAAAAGATCAGAAAAAACCATGAAGGACCGTTTAGCCGGTGAAATCATGGATGCGCTGAATAACAGCGGTGCCGCTGTCAAGAAAAAAGATGATACGCACGCAATGGCAGAAGCTAATAAAGCATTTGCACATTACCGTTGGTAGTATTGAGTTATATAGTAAGAAAGGAAAGCATCGGTGTCTAGAGAGTATAGTTTAGAAAAAACAAGAAATATTGGTATTATGGCACATATTGATGCGGGAAAAACAACCACCACGGAACGAATTTTGTTTTATTCCGGGAAAATCCATAAGATTGGTGAAACCCATGAAGGGGGAGCCCAGATGGACTGGATGGAACAAGAGCAGGAAAGAGGTATCACCATTACCTCGGCTGCAACAACCTGTTTCTGGAGAAATAACCGTATCAATATTATTGATACACCAGGCCACGTTGATTTTACCGTAGAAGTTGAGCGTTCGTTGCGAGTGCTTGACGGTTCAGTTGCAGTATTCTGCGCCAAGGGTGGTGTTGAACCACAATCGGAAACAGTCTGGAGACAAGCAGATAAATATCATGTTCCACGAATGGCTTATATTAATAAAATGGACATTACGGGAGCTGATTTTTACAATGTTTTGGACATGATGGTGGATCGGTTAAGTGCTAATCCTGTCCCAATTCAGTTACCAATCGGGAAAGAAAGTGATTTCATTGGAATTATAGATCTGATCGAAATGAATGCCCGTATTTATCAGGATGACTTGGGCGAAAAAATCGATATCGTTGAAATTCCCGAAGATATGAAAGAGCTGGCTGACGAATACCGTGAAAAACTGATCGAATCAATTTCTGATTATGATGACGCAATCATGGAAAAATTTCTGGAAGGCGAAGCAGTTGGAGTTGATGAAATTAAAGCGGCTGTTCGTAAAGCTACGCTTAACGTTGACATTATTCCGGTTGTTTGCGGATCTTCATACAAAAATAAAGGGGTTCAGCTGATGCTGGATGCTGTTATTGACTTCATGCCATCACCTTTGGATGTTCCACCGATCTCAGGTGTTAATCCAAATACGGAAGAAGAAGAAGTGCGTAAAGCTGGTGATGATGAGCCTTTCTCTGCTTTGGCGTTTAAGATTATGACTGACCCCTTTGTTGGTAAGCTGGCATTCTTTAGAGTGTACTCAGGAACCATCAATTCAGGATCTTATGTCTATAATTCATCTAAAGGCAAAAGAGAACGTCTTGGTCGAATCCTGCAAATGCATGCTAATCACCGGGAAGAAATTTCCACAGTTTACACTGGTGATATCGCCGCAGCAGTAGGTCTAAAAGATACCTCAACAGGAGATACGCTTTGTATTGATTCATCACCAATTATTCTTGAATCAATGGAATTCCCTGAACCAGTTATCCATGTTGCGATTGAACCCAAAACAAAGGCTGGGCAGGAAAAAATGTCGACAGCATTGCAGAAACTGGCTGAAGAAGACCCGACTTTCCGGACTCGAACAGATGAAGAAACTGGTCAGACGATCATTTCCGGAATGGGTGAACTCCACCTGGATATTATCATCGATCGTATGCTGCGAGAGTTTAAAGTTGAAGCCAATGTTGGAGCACCTCAGGTAGCTTATAAAGAGTCTATTACCAAAGCAGTTGAAGCAGAAGGTAAATTTGCCCGACAGTCTGGTGGTCGTGGTCAGTATGGTCACTGTCTCATCAGAATGGAACCTGTTGAACCAGGAACTGGCTATGTTTTTGAAAACAAAGTCGTTGGTGGTTCTATTCCCAAAGAGTTCATTAACCCGATCAATCAGGGGATCGAAGAAGCTATGCAAAATGGTGTTCTGGCTGGTTATCCAGTTCTGGACCTTAAGGTTACCGTTTATGACGGATCTTACCATGATGTGGATTCATCGGAAATGGCCTTTAAAGTTGCCGGTTCTATGGCATTTAAAAATGGGATGCGAAAAGCTGATCCAGTTATTTTGGAACCTGTATTCAAACTGGAAGTTGTTATTCCGGAAGAGTACATGGGCGACGTTATGGGTGATATCAGCTCACGTCGTGGCCGTGTAGAAGGTATGGAAATGCGTGGTGGTGCTCAGATCATTAAAGGACTTGTGCCACTGGCCGAAATGTTCGGATATGCTACATCACTGAGAAGTAAAACTCAGGGACGTGGTGTTTACACCATGCAGTTCTCACATTATGAAGCAGTACCTAAAAATGTTTCAGAAGAAATTATTGAAGGCAGAAAATAAACTATATTAATTAAGGAGAAGAACAAATGGCAAAATCAAAATTTGAAAGAACCAAGCCCCATGTTAATATTGGTACAATTGGTCACGTTGACCACGGTAAAACCACATTAACAGCAGCGATTACAACAGTATTAAACAAACGATTCGGCACTGGAGAATCAGTAGCTTTTGAAAACATCGATAAAGCACCAGAAGAAAGAGAACGTGGTATCACAATCTCTACCGCTCACGTTGAGTATGAAACAGAAAAACGTCACTATGCTCATGTTGACTGCCCAGGCCATGCGGATTATGTTAAGAACATGATCACTGGAGCGGCACAGATGGACGGCGCTATTCTGGTAGTAAGTGCTGCTGATGGTCCGATGCCACAGACACGTGAACATATCCTGTTAAGCCGTCAGGTAGGGGTTCCTTATATCATCGTATTCTTAAACAAAGTGGATATGGTAGATGACGAAGAGCTGCTTGAACTGGTAGAAATGGAAGTTCGTGAACTGCTTGACGAATATGAATTCCCTGGTGATGATACACCAATCGTTATGGGATCTGCACTGCGTGCGCTTGAAGATCCAGACGGAGCATGGGGAGACAAAATTGTTGAACTGATGAACGCAGTAGACGAATGGATTCCGGAACCGGAACGAGATACAGACAAACCATTCCTGATGCCAGTCGAAGACGTGTTCTCAATCACAGGTCGAGGAACAGTAGCAACCGGACGTATTGAACGAGGGATTGTTAAAGTTGGAGAAGAAGTCGAAATCGTTGGGATTCACGAAGTGAAGAAAACCACAGTAACCGGAATTGAAATGTTCAGAAAATTACTGGATGAAGGTCGATCAGGCGATAATGTTGGGGCTCTGCTGCGAGGAATTGACAGAACAATGATCGAACGTGGACAGGTACTGGCAAAACCAGGATCAATCAATCCACATACACATTATATGTCAGAAGTATACGTCTTAACCAAAGAAGAAGGTGGACGACATACACCATTCTTTGATGGCTATCGACCACAGTTCTACTTCAGAACAACAGACGTAACTGGCGTGATCAAACTGCCAGAAGGCATTGAAATGGTAATGCCTGGAGATAATGTACAGATGGAAATCACCCTGATTACACCGATCGCTATCGAAGAAGGTTTACGTTTCGCGATTCGTGAAGGTGGCCGTACAGTTGGATCTGGGGTTGTTGCCAAAATCATCGAAGATTAATTTTTGAATATCAAATAAAAAAGATTCCGGTGCCATTCGTTCAGTACTTTGGCAAAAAGCAGTGAATCGAAGTTTCGCCCCTGAAAAGGGGCGTTTTTTTATAAGTGAGGTTGAAATGAAAAAATATACCAGTGTGGTGATCGACAATCAGGTTGAAGCAAGCGGTAATGATTACAATAAAGGCTTTCGACGTTGTAAGGGGAATGATCTGGCATTGCTTATTGATGAGAAAGCAAATGAGTATGATGAAAAAGGCTATAATCTTTTTTCTATAACGCCAATTATTCAAGGGCAGCATGTTGTTGTATCCAATGACGGAGGATGGGCAAACAGTGTTACTGAAGGCGCAATTTTGACTTTTATAAAAAAAGATTAAGCAAAATTAAGCAATAAAAAGGAGCTGATGCTCCTTTTTTTATTCGAGATGTGAATTAATATAATCGACTATTTCATTCTTTCCAATACGGTTGATACCGCTGTGCTCAATATCAAAGCCTGGGTCAACTTGGTGGCCTAAAACAGTTTCCATGACGGAAACAACTCTTTCCCGGCAAAAGCCGCCTTGACACCAGCCCATACCAGCGCGGGTTCGACGTTTGATGCCATCTACGGTAGTGACTGGAATACCGCGATTCATAGCATCGACAATTGTTCTTTCTTCGACCTGTTCACAACGACAGATAATTTTTTCTGGACTTGATGAAAGATTGACTAATGGCTCAATTTCCTGCGGTGATTTATACGTTTTGCGTTCAATAATTGGCTTTCGATTGGGATCAAAATTGGGATCTTCGATCAATTGGCAGCCTTCCTGATCTAAAAGGTCTAGTACCATATCGGCAATGGCCGGGGATGATGTCAGTCCTGGTGACTGAATGCCGCCACAGTTGATGAATCCATTCACAGCAGTCTTTTCAATTACAAAATCATCCGTTGAGCTAACTGCGCGAACACCGGTGAAACTTCTGATGAACTGCTTAATATTAATCTTATCAGTAGTATGACGCGCTTGTTGGTAAATATTTAAAAGTCGTTCACTATGTGTGTCTTTATCGCCGGTATTCAGATTGACCGCATCAGGACCAATAATCAGATTGCCATAATAAGTGGGTGAAACAAGAATGCCTTTACCCATCTTGGTGGGCATTTGAAAAAGTACCGTATTGGCTATTTTCCCGGAACCGCGAACCATCAACATATATTCACCACTGCGTGGGATAATGGTAAAAGTATTAAGGCCAACCATTTGCTCGACCTGATCCGACTGGACACCAGCGCAATTGATAATGTATTTTGCCTGATAAATCTTTTCGTGCTGATCGTTCAGCGTAAAATGATCAGGTTCTCTTTTGATACTTCTTATTTCAGTGTTTAAATAAAGGTCTACTCCATTAGCAACCGCATTTTCAGCCAATGCGATGGCATAACTAAAGGGACAGCAGACTCCCGCACCTTTACAATAAAGAGCGTGCTTAACTTCGGGATTTACATTGGGTTCAAGGCTCATAATCTGATCGTGATTTAAAATCTCCAGATCAGTTAACCCGTTCTTAAGGCCATTTTCATAGAGATCTTTTATCTTTGTTAGTTGTTCATCTTCAAAAGCCAGGACAAGAGAACCAATTTTGTCGAAACCAAAATTAAGTTCTCGATTGAGGCGGTCAAATTGCTGCCGTCCCTTATAGCAAAGTCGGCCTTTTACCTTAGAATGAGATTCTGCGTAACCACCATGAACGATGGCAGAGTTGGCTTTGGTTGCACCCATAGATACATCATCTTCTCGCTCGATCAGAGCAACTGACAGCTGATAGCGGCTTAAGGAGCGGGCGATGGAGGTTCCAACAGCGCCGGCGCCGATAATAATAATATCGTACATCTTTTTCTCCTAACTGTTTTTTAAAATATATACCCAGTTTCTTTTTTTGCTCTCACAAATTCATGAAAAAATTCACGTTGCATGTAAATTTGAGGTGCCATTTCAAATTGATTATAGGCCATAAAAAGCTTGGTGACACTGGCTTCAAATGAAATGTTCTGAAGCGGAATTGCGCCAGCTTCGATAAGCTGATGACAGGACGTATAAAGGTCTCCCTTAATGTCCTTGTAAGAAATCAGATAGTGATCCTGATGGGGATTGTTTTGGATAAATGCTTTGAGCGAAGTACCGGATGTCCCCAGTACATTACCGCTGCCGCAATGGTAAAGAGCATGCAACACAGCTCTGACGGGTTTGGATTTAAGATCGAGACAGGAATAATCAAGGCCCGGATAAGCACGTAAAGCAAAAATCTGGTTTTTGAAAGCATCGACAAATGGAACAGTTTCGCCAGGCGGATGATAGAGCTCAGTAATTGTGGGATTGGTTTTTAATGGCGGACAACAAAAGCCGCTCTGATTAAAAACTCCTAGTGCCCCGCCAAAACTCTGAAAATCATCGTAGAGCCAATCGGCCTCTTGAAGTCTGGTGCCAAGATGAACATAGACATTCTGATCACTGTTCTGGTAGAGGACAAAAAAGCCTGGCAGTTTTTGGTTTAAGACAAAATTAACGCTGGCATGAAAGTTTTCGATTGCATTGCTTTTAGGCTGGCCGATCGCATAGTTGGCGGCTACTAAAACGACTGGAATGGGTGGCAAGTCTAATCCAAAACTCAGTGCCGCCGCAGTATAAGGCAATGTATCGGAACCATGGGCAATTAAAATGCCGGAATATTGTGAATAGTCAACTTCCCTTAAAAGTTTGATTAATTGCAGCCAGTGATGAGGTTCTGCGTTTTCACTTAAAATCTGAAATGGTCGAAGCAGTTCGAAATCGACTGCTAAATCTGAACGTTCATGAAAAAGAGCGACCAGATCATCCCCGCGTGATTCGTTTACGTCAATATTTTTATCCGATACCGAACTGCCAATGGTACCACCGGTAAGTATAAGCAAAATTTTTTCGTTCATTTATATAAAAAATCCTTTCAGATAAGAATAATGAAATTATATCATGAAAAGCGAGGTTTAAAAAGAGAAGCCCTATATCTTAGGGCTCTGAACCTTATAGTGGGTCGTTTTGTCCAAGGGCGGTGTTCATCATATAGGTGTTTGAGAAATCCTGATTGGTTGCCAATTCGATATGAGTGGTTGCTGGAGGGATGCTTTCACAGAAGCTGGCCTCATCGTGTGATAAAAGATACAATTGAACCCCAGTACCAGCCCCGTTGCCAATGGAACGAATCGGGACATCATTTACTTGCGGTAGGAGGCCGATATATTGAGCGTTTTTAATATCAATATAGTTTCCAAAAGCGCCAGCTAAGACAACCTCTGTCAGATCGCAGCCTTTTACACCGAATTCTCTGATTAAGAGACTGCAGCCGGTATAGATTGCCGCTTTTGCCAGTTGTACTTGGCGGATATCCTTTTGAGTAATGATCAATTCCTTGCCATTGGGGTTTTCTTCGGCGGTGACCATCACAAAATAACGCTGATTTTTTTCATCGATGCCAAAACGGTCTCTTAAAGGATGCGTCTCCAAATCGCTGTCTTTAATAAAATTCCCTTTGGCGTAGATTAGTTTTTCACGGTACAAAAAAGCTATGGCATCAATAATTCCTGATCCGCAAAAACCAATTGGCGCAGCATCACCGATAACTTTACAGTTGATTTTTTTACCATCAAAGGTGATTTTTTCAATCGCACCGTGAGTTCCGCGCATGCCTTGATGGATGCCGGCACCCTCCAGCGCCGGACCACAGGCAGTTGATGCACAGAAAAAGCGTTTATGATTGCCGACGGCGATTTCACCATTGGTTCCTAGATCGATCATCAGGCGCAGTTTATCGTCTTTTGGCAGACTTAAAAGGACCGAAGTAGTATCGGCACCGACAAAGCCACCAAGTAGCGGTAAAAACTCGACTTTTCCGTTAGGGTTCATCGGGAAATGCTGATCCTTTCCATCCTGTATAACGCCATCCTTTGAAACTGCTGTAAATGGAGAAATGCCGAGATACATCGGGTTAATTCCCAAAAAGAGATGTGCCATTGTACTGTTGCCACAAAAAACGCAGTGGTAAATTTGTTCGGGTGTAATGTTGCTTTTTGAACAGAGGTTAGAGATGATCTCATTAATCGTTGAATGCACTGCTTTTTGAATTTTAAAAAGATTTTCTGGCGATTTAGAGCCATAATCAATTCTTGAAATAACATCGCCACCAAAGGAGATCTGCTGATTTAAGGTAGAATGTTGATGAATTAAAACCTCATTTGTTAAGTCATATAAATAGCCGACCACTGAAGTTGTGCCGATATCAAAGGCGATTCCATAGGCGTTGATTGACTTATCAGCGGGTATCAGGTCGATAATTTCTTCATTAAAGGCAACGATATTTAAATGACTAAAAGCTTTATCATGAAAAAAATTAACAGCTTGCTGTTGTAGAGTCAAGTTTTTAAATCGTAGTTTTTTGTTAATGAGTTTGTTAATTGTTTCCAGATCGTATGAACCTAAACCAGTTTTGAGCTGATCATAGGCAATGGAAAATACATTAATCTGCGGGTTGAATGAAAAATCTTCTTGGTTGCCACTTTCCAAGATTTGCGATTGCACCGCTTCCTGTGAAATTAAAACTTCGATACCATGAGAAATTGGGTGCTGACAGCTCAGGACTTCATAAATTTGTCCATTTTCTTTGACTGTGACCAGACATTTTTTACAGGTTCCTTTTCCTCCACAGACAAGATTTCTTGGATAACCGGCTTGAGAACAGGCTTCAGCAACAGTAGTGGATGGTTCGCAGAGGATTTTTTTCTTTAACAGGGGGAATGAAACTTCAATTGAGTGAGACATAGTTATTCCTTTCTAATGACGAATTAATATAGTTTTCATATTAGTTAATATTATACGCTTTCAAGAACACGTTTACAAGACAACGGCATCAACTTAGACATAAATGCATTATAAAAAGAACTTCTCAACAAAAAAGATTGTTAAATTCTCCTTAAAAATATTGTAAAAAGTCATATATTACAAATAAAATTTCAAGCATCAATATAATTTAAGATGGATAGTAAGGGGAATATTATGAGCTAAAGTCAATAAAGCTCTGGAATTGACGTGAATTTAAAAAACAAACCAAATAAAGATAATATTTTGCTGAAAACAAGAGAGAAATCTAGCAATAAGTGAGCATTTAGACAAAATGAATGTCAAAAAAATATCATACCTAATATTTGATTTTTACGATGAAATCAGATATCATTTCTATAGATGTTAAAAATTTATCAAAGTACTGGAGGAAATGTTATGGGATTTAAATCGGACATTGAGATTGCGCAGGAAGCGACCCCTCAGGATATCAGAGAGATCGCCCAAAAACTGAATCTGACGGAAGATGATCTGGATCTGTACGGTAAGTATAAGGCCAAAGTTGACTACAATCTGCTGAAAAAACCATCCGGCAAAAAGGCCCGGCTGATTCTGACCACGGCTATCAACCCGACACCGGCAGGTGAAGGTAAGACGACCACTACAATTGGTGTGGCAGACGGCTTGTCGAAACTTGGTAAAAACACCCTTGTAGCGCTTCGAGAACCATCACTGGGACCTGTTTTTGGGGTTAAAGGTGGCGCAGCCGGGGGCGGTTATGCGCAGGTGGTTCCGATGGAAGATATCAACCTGCATTTTACCGGTGATTTTCATGCCATTGGTGCCGCTAACAACCTGCTGGCAGCTATGCTTGACAATCATATCAAACAGGGCAACGAATTAAGAATCGATCCCAAGAAGATCACATGGAGACGGTGTGTGGATATGAATGACCGTCAGCTGCGAAATATCGTAGATGGTCTGGGTGGTTCAGGAGACGGCGTGGTGCGTGAAGATGGATTTGATATTACGGTGGCTTCAGAAGTTATGGCTGCTTTCTGTCTGTCCAGCGACATTAGTGACCTGAAAGAACGTTTGGGTAAAATTATTGTTGGTTACAGCGTCACCGGCGAACCAGTGACAGCCGCTCAGCTTAAAGCCAACGGTGCCATGGCAGCCCTGCTAAAAGACGCCCTGAAACCAAATCTGGTACAGACTTTGGAAGGCACACCGGCCTTTATTCACGGTGGTCCTTTTGCCAATATTGCCCACGGCTGTAACTCAGTGATTGCCACCCGTATGGCCATGCACTTTGCAGACTATGTGGTAACTGAAGGCGGTTTTGGTGCTGATCTGGGAGCTGAAAAATTCCTTGATATCAAATGTCGAATGGCAGGTTTAAAACCGGATGCGGTAATTATTGTGGCAACCGTACGAGCCCTGAAATACAATGGTGGTGTTGCAAAAGCTGATTTAAACAATGAAAACTTGGATGCCCTGAAAAAAGGTCTGCCAAACCTGTTGAAGCATGTTGAAAATATTACCCAGGTATTTAAGCTGCCGGCAGTTGTTGCCATTAATGAATTCCCGCTGGATACTCAGGCGGAACTGGATCTGGTTAAATCCGAATGCCAGAAACTGGGCGTTAATGTTGCCATTTCACAAGTCTGGGCAAAAGGCGGTGAAGGTGGAACAGAACTGGCTAAAGAAGTGATCCGACTGATTGAAGAAAGCGAAGGAACCTTTGAGTTCTGCTATGAGCTGGATATGACCATTAAAGAAAAAATCGAAGCCATTGCGACCCGTATCTATGGTGCGGACGGTGTTGATTTCACACCGGCGGCAGCCAAGGAAATGGAACGATTGACCAGCCTGGGACTTGACAAGGTGCCAATCTGTATGGCAAAAACCCAGTATTCACTGACGGATGATCAGACTAAACTGGGCCGGCCGACAGGCTTCAGAATTACCGTTCGCCAGCTGACGATCTCAGCCGGAGCCGGATTTATTGTGGCCTTGACCGGTGAAATTATGAAAATGCCGGGTCTGCCAAAAGTACCAGCGGCAGAACGAATTGATGTGGATGAAAACGGCGTAATTGCTGGCTTGTTCTAAAGAACTATAAAAGCCTGGTGAGAGAAGGCCTGGCCTTCTCTTTTTAGTTTTTATTGATGCGTTAATGAAAGAGGCGTAATGGATAAGATTGCTGTGTGGATTTCCTGCTTAATAGTTGTCAAATATCAGTATAGCCAAACTTAGTTTGAGAAATAACAAACGAAAAGGGTAAAATATCGCATAGAAATGAAAATATATTGACAGTTTAAGTTGATGATGATAAGCTTAACCTAGACTGTATATACATGTAAGCAGCGCAGGAAAATCTTGGTACTTAATCTCGTAAGTTGGCGCCAATCAAAAGTTTCAATGATTTGAATCATTAAAAACAATGATGAGGAGTAAAGATGAGCAATTTTTTAACACCAAAAGAAATAGCGGAAAGCTTTGTAAACGTTGGAAAGAATAAAGCAGCCTTATCGGTTGCGAAGATGCTGATTTTAGGTATTTGTGCAGGGGTCTTTATCGGATTTGGTTCATATGGCTGCACAGTGGCGAATGCTGGAGCTGGAGCTTTGCTTGATGCGACAGTGGCTAAATTTATTGGAGCAGCTGTATTCCCTGTTGGTTTGATGTTTGTGGTATTTTTCGGAGCTGAACTTTTTACCGGCAATAATTTGATGACAATTTCTCTGCTAAAAAAAGAAATTACCATGAGCCAGATGCTTAAAAACTGGGGGATTGTTTATGTTGGTAACTTTATAGGCTCAGTTCTGCTGGCCTGGTTATTCCTGAAATCAGGTTTGTATGGTGAAGCGATGGTGGCCAAGGCGGTTGCTATTGCTGAAGCAAAGGTAGCAATTCCATTGGGTGCAGTGGTAATAAGAGCAATATTCTGTAACATCTTTGTCGTATTGGCGGTCTGGATTGCAGCTGGAGCCAAAGATATTGTCGGAAAGATCTTTGGAATCTGGTTCCCAATTATGCTGTTCGTCTTCGCGGGATTTGAGCATTGTGTTGCCAATATGTTTTTCATCCCGATGGGATACTTTGTTGGCGCTGACATTACTTGGGGACAGATTTTTATTAATAATTTAATTCCGGTAACAATTGGAAACATTATTGGTGGCGGAATCCTGGTTCCTGTTACAGCATATTTTGCATGTTTAAGAAAATAAAGAGATTAAAAACAGGCTTCACCATATTGATAATTAATTATCAATATGGTGAAGCCTGTTTTTTTATGAGTAAAATATTGACTTAAATTTAACGATTGTTTAGAAATAGAAGTAATATAGAGTGTCAAAATATGCACAAAGTAGATATTGTTTGAGAAATAACAAACAAAAATGAAAAAATATAGATATTAAAAGAAAATATATTGACAAGAATGATAAATAGTGATAATCTTACTCTAAATTGTATATACAAGTAAACAGCAAAGGACAGGCAGGCTATATACAGATTTAATTAATGGCGTCATACTAATTGAATTAAGCGAAAACGATTAAAGTATCGTTGGTAAAAATGGTAGTAAAATAATTTTGAAATTAATGGAGGAAATAACATGGGTTTTAAATCAGATATTGAGATTGCACAGGAAGCTACACCACAGGATATTCGTGAGATTGCAAAGAAATTAAACTTGACAGAAGATGATCTGGATTTATATGGTAAATATAAAGCAAAAGTTGATTACAATCTACTAAAAAAAGAAACTGGCAAGGATGCCAAGCTGGTACTTGTTACAGCAATTAATCCGACACCTGCCGGTGAAGGTAAAACAACAACAACGATTGGTGTTTCAGATGCCTTGTCACGTCTGGGTAAAAATACTATGGTAGCGCTGCGTGAACCATCATTGGGACCTGTGTTTGGGGTTAAGGGTGGAGCTGCTGGCGGTGGCTATGCTCAGGTAGTACCCATGGAAGATATCAACCTTCATTTCACAGGTGATTTCCATGCTATTGGTGCAGCTAATAATCTCTTGGCTGCGATGCTTGATAATCATATTAAGCAGGGTAATGAACTAAATATTGATCTGAAAAAAATTACTTGGAGACGTTGCATCGATATGAATGACCGCCAGCTGCGTAATGTAATCGATGGCCTGGGAACGTCTGGTGACGGTGTGGTTCGACAGGATGGTTTTGATATTACGGTTGCTTCTGAGGTCATGGCCGCCTTCTGTCTGTCAAACGACATTACGGACTTAAAAGAAAGACTTGGCCGTATCATTGTTGCCTATAGTGTTGAGGGAGAACCTATTACCGCAGCACAGTTAAAAGCAAATGGTGCCATGGCAGCACTTCTAAAAGACGCGCTTAAGCCTAACCTGGTCCAAACACTTGAAGGTACACCAGCATTTATTCATGGCGGTCCATTTGCCAATATTGCTCACGGCTGTAATTCACTGATTGCTACTAGAATGGCGAGACATTTTGCTGATTATGTGGTTACTGAAGCTGGCTTTGGTGCGGATCTGGGAGCAGAAAAATTCCTCGATATCAAGTGCCGAATGGCTGGCTTGAAACCAGATGCTGTTATCATTGTAGCGACTGTTCGCGCTCTTAAATACAATGGCGGTGTTGCGAAAGCTGACCTAAATAATGAAAATCTCGAAGCCCTGAAAAACGGTTTGCCAAATCTGTTGAAACATGTGGAAAATATTACTCAGGTTTTCAAATTGCCAGCTGTGGTGGCCATTAATGAATTCCCGTTTGATTCACAGGCAGAACTTGATCTGGTAAAAAGTGAATGTCAGAAACTAGGCGTTAATGTTGCTATTTCCCAGGTTTGGGCTAAAGGCGGTGAAGGTGGAGAAGCATTAGCTAGCGAAGTTATTCGATTGGTTGAAAGTAATGATGGTAGCTTCGAATTCAGCTACGATTTGGATATGTCTATCCAGGAAAAAATCGAAGCGATTGCTACTCGCATCTATGGCGCTGATGGCGTAGATTTTGCCCCGGCAGCAGCCAAAGAAATGGAACGTTTAACCAGCTTGGGATTTGATAAAGTGCCAATTTGTATGGCTAAAACACAATACTCATTAACAGATGATCAGAAAAAATTGGGTCGTCCAACAGGTTTTAGAATCACTGTCCGGGAATTGAATATTTCAGCCGGAGCCGGATTTATCGTGGCATTAACCGGAGAAATTATGAAAATGCCAGGGCTTCCGAAAGTTCCGGCAGCTGAAAAGATCGATGTGTCAGAAAATGGTCTGATTTCAGGATTGTTCTAAAGAAATTAAGGCCGAAGAAGGGGAGTGTCCTTCCTCGGCCTTTTCCTTTGCAAATTGAGCTGTCAAAGTAATGTGCTGGAAATAGTAATATCAAGTAAGTGATAAATTATTGAGTTATTGAAGCCAAAGCCGATAATGAGATGTCACTTAATTAAGCAGGGCTGCGTTGGATGGCTTTATTTTTATTGAGACTAATATGAATAAAAAATGAATATTTAATGGTTAAACTGCCAAAATTACGAAACTTGATTTAGTATCATTTTGCGATGAAATAATAGATGAATATGAAATAATAAGGAAAAAAAAGATATATAAATTAGGTAAAAGAAACATATTTTAATCTTTGTTATTTAGATAACAAAGATAGAGTAAATTATTGTTCTAGCTTATCTAAAAACCCAATATTTGAAAACGTTTTGATAGAATTTTCAGTAAAAAATTGTCATATATAGTATTTGATTTTTAAAATGAAATCAGATATCATTATTGCAGATGTTAAAAATTTATCAAAGTACTGGAGGAAATGTTATGGGTTTTAAATCGGACATTGAGATTGCGCAGGAAGCGACCCCTCAGGATATCAGAGAGATCGCCCAAAAACTGAATCTGACGGAAGATGATCTGGATCTGTACGGTAAGTATAAGGCCAAAGTTGACTACAATCTGCTTAAAAAACCATCCGGCAAAAAGGCCCGGCTGATTCTGACCACGGCTATCAACCCGACACCGGCAGGTGAAGGTAAGACGACCACTACAATTGGTGTGGCAGACGGCTTGTCGAAACTTGGTAAAAACACCCTTGTAGCGCTTCGAGAACCATCACTGGGACCTGTTTTTGGGGTTAAAGGTGGCGCAGCCGGGGGCGGTTATGCGCAGGTGGTTCCGATGGAAGATATCAACCTGCATTTTACCGGTGATTTTCATGCCATTGGTGCCGCTAACAACCTGCTGGCAGCTATGCTTGACAATCATATCAAACAGGGCAACGAATTAAGAATCGATCCCAAGAAGATCACATGGAGACGGTGTGTGGATATGAATGACCGTCAGCTGCGAAATATCGTAGATGGTCTGGGTGGTTCAGGAGACGGCGTGGTGCGTGAAGATGGATTTGATATTACGGTGGCTTCAGAAGTTATGGCTGCTTTCTGTCTGTCCAGCGACATTAGTGACCTGAAAGAACGTTTGGGTAAAATTATTGTTGGTTACAGCGTCACCGGCGAACCAGTGACAGCCGCTCAGCTTAAAGCCAACGGTGCCATGGCAGCCCTGCTAAAAGACGCCCTGAAACCAAATCTGGTACAGACTTTGGAAGGCACACCGGCCTTTATTCACGGTGGTCCTTTTGCCAATATTGCCCACGGCTGTAACTCAGTGATTGCCACCCGTATGGCCATGCACTTTGCAGACTATGTGGTAACTGAAGGCGGTTTTGGTGCTGATCTGGGAGCTGAAAAATTCCTTGATATCAAATGCCGAATGGCAGGTTTAAAACCGGATGCGGTAATT
Organism: Eubacteriaceae bacterium ES2; assembly: GCA_031222025.1. Taxonomy (GTDB): domain Bacteria; phylum Bacillota; class Clostridia; order Eubacteriales; family Eubacteriaceae; genus Acetobacterium. Next base: position 971,270 of record CP130740.1, read on the forward strand.
ATTGTGGCAACCGTACGAGCCCTGAAATACAATGGTGGTGTTGCAAAAGCTGATTTAAACAATGAAAACTTGGATGCCCTGAAAAAAGGTCTGCCAAACCTGTTAAAGCACGTTGAAAATATTACCCAGGTATTTAAGCTGCCGGCAGTTGTTGCCATTAATGAATTCCCGCTGGATACTCAGGCGGAACTGGATCTGGTTAAATCCGAATGCCAGAAACTGGGCGTTAATGTTGCCATTTCACAAGTCTGGGCAAAAGGCGGTGAAGGTGGAACAGAACTGGCTAAAGAAGTGATCCGACTGATTGAAGAAAGCGAAGGAACCTTTGAGTTCTGCTATGAGCTGGATATGACCATTAAAGAAAAAATCGAAGCCATTGCGACCCGTATCTATGGTGCGGACGGTGTTGATTTCACACCGGCGGCAGCCAAGGAAATGGAACGATTGACCAGCCTGGGACTTGACAAGGTGCCAATCTGTATGGCAAAAACCCAGTATTCACTGACGGATGATCAGACTAAACTGGGCCGGCCGACAGGCTTCAGAATTACCGTTCGCCAGCTGACGATCTCAGCTGGAGCCGGATTTATCGTGGCCCTGACCGGTGAAATTATGAAAATGCCGGGTCTGCCAAAAGTACCGGCGGCAGAACGAATTGATGTGGATGAAAACGGCGTAATTGCTGGCTTGTTCTAAAACAGAAAAAAGAAGGCCAGGTCTTCTTAAATAAATTAATATAGAAGCAACAAATTTTGATTGGTTTTTGAAGTAAAAGTGAAAGTGGTGAAATAATGGAGTTTGGGGAAACACTAGCATTAGAGTCGATTTCTGAAAAGAAATGTACAGAATTTGTCGAGGCCCTTTACAGCAAGGCTGCTGTCCCTGGCGGTGGCGGAGCGGCGGCACTGGTTGGCGCAATTGGAACTGCGCTGGCTGGAATGGTTGGTAATCTGACAACCGGGAAAAAGAAATATGCGGAATTTGAAAATGACATTCAACGGATTTTAAAAGAAGCGCAAGTATTACAGGATCGTCTGATGGCGATGATTGATGAAGATGCAGAGAACTTTCTGCCTTTGTCAAAGGCTTATGGCCTGCCAAAAGAAACTGAAGAAGAAATAGCTTATAAAGAAAAAACGCTGGAGGAATGTACAAAAGTAGCCTGCAGTATTCCGTTGGAAATTGTGGAAGTTTGTTATAAAGCGGTTCTTTTACAGGAAGAGTTGGTTGGAAAAGGCTCTAAACTGGCAATCAGCGATGTGGCTTGTGGGGTGCAGTGTTTGCGGGCAGCGATGATCAGTGGTTGGGTTAATGTGCTCATTAACATCAAAACAATTAAAGATCAGGATTATGTGAACGATGTAAACTCAAGAGTCAAGCCAATGATGGAAGAAGGGGTCGAAATTTGTGACCGTGTTTATGCAGAAGTTGAAAAACAACTTGTTTAATAAAAATTTTGAAATAAGAGGAGAAAAAAATGGCAGCAAAATTGTTAAGTGGTAAAGAAGTAAGTGAGTCCATGTTGGCAGAGGTTTTAAAGGATGCAAACGAATTAAAAGATAAAGGCATCCAGGTTAAAATGGCGATTATGCGAGTAGGGGAAGATCCCGGATCGATCTCATACGAAAAAAGCATCATCACGCGAATGGGCAAATCAAATATTGAAGTTGAATCTGTTCAATTTCCGATCGATGTGACTGAAGCCGCTTTTATTGAAAAACTTCATGCCATCAATGAAGACAAAGATACGCATGCAGTACTTATTTTCCAGCCTCTTCCGGAACAGATTGATGCTGAAAAAATTAAATATATCTTAAGCCCGGAAAAAGATCCGGATGCTTTAAATCCAACCAATCTTGGTAAACTGATGATTGCTGACGAACGTGGATTCTTCCCCTGCACAGCTGAAGGTGTTATGGAAATGCTTGGATACTATAACATTGATGTAAAAGGGAAAGATGTTGTTATCATCAATAACTCAAATGTTTTGGGTAAACCACTGGCAATTATGTTAACCAACGAATTTGCAACAGTAACTATGTGTCACGTGTTTACTAAAGATACTCCGTCTTATACAAAGAAAGCAGATATCGTTGTAACAGCTGCCGGAATTTATGGACTGGTAAAACCAGATATGTTAAACGAAAATTGTATCTTAATCGACGTTGCTATGGCTCAGATGAAAGATGAAAACAAAGAATTCGTTTTAAATGAAGAAGGCAAAAAAATCAGAACCGGTGATGCTCATGTTGACTGTTTAGATAAAGTTGCCATGATTACATCAGCGACACCAGGTTGCGGCGGCGGAACCGGCCCAATCACGACTGCCTTATTGGCAAAACACGTTATCAAAGCCTGCAAAATCCAGAACGACTTGCTTTAGAAATAAAAAATAATTAAGGAGGCATGTAATTGGAGGATTATACAAAATTTAAATTAAAAAGAAAGGGAGAACTTGAAGCGCTTCTGGCAGACAAAAATGATTTGTTTGTAATGGCCTGCAGTAAATGCTACAAGGAGCTGCAAAGCTTTGACGAGCCGGAATGTGGTCAGTTTTTGGAGCTCGCTAAAGAACAGGGGAAAAACATTACCGGTTCGGTTCAAGTTGATTTTCTTTGTAATGAACCGCTGACAAAGCAAACTTTTGAATCAGCTCTTCCTGCTGATACTAAAAATATTGTTGTAATTTCCTGTGGTCTTGGTATTCAGACCATTGCGGCAATGGCTGATGTTCCAGTTTACGCTGGTAGTGACACATTGGTCGTCGATGGCCAGCACGGGATGGCTTTAACAGACACACTTTGTGAAGCCTGTGGTCAGTGTTACTTGAATCTGACTGGCGGGATCTGCCCCATTGTTGATTGTTCAAAGAGCTTGTTAAACGGTCAGTGTGGCGGTGCTAAAAACGGCAAATGTGAAGTTAATAAAGATATGGATTGCGGCTGGCAGCTGATTTACGAGCGGCTCGAAAAACAAGGGCGATTGGAAGAATGGCTCAATCAGCCAGTTGAAGTCCGGGACTATTCAAAAGTTAACCATAAATTCGTCTCTGAATATGTACAGTCTGTGCGAGAAAGCCGTTATGACGGTTATTATGGCGGAATTCATCCGACTGAACATAAGGAACTTAGTGAACATTTAGGTTTAAAGGCTTTCCCGGCCCCGTTGAATGTTGTTATTCCCATGTCTCAGCACGCTGGAGCGCCAGCTGAACCGGTAGTTGCAGTTGGTGATCAGGTTAAAATGGGACAGTTAATTGCTAAAGCCAGTGGTTTAATCAGCAGTAACATTCATGCCAGCGTTAGCGGTACTGTTGTTGCGGTTGAGCCGAGACGACATACAGTTAGTGGATTGGATTCTTTAGCAATCGTGATTCAGTCCGATGGCAAAGATACCCTCGATGACTCAATTAAGCCGGCCGGAGATCTTGACAATCTCTCTGCTGATGAAATTATTGAACTGGTTCGCGATAAAGGTATTGTTGGTATGGGTGGCGCTGGATTCCCGACGGCTGTTAAATTAAAAGCCCCAAAACCTATTGAACTGGTTTTATTAAACGGTTGTGAATGTGAACCAGTCTTAACTGCGGATCATCGTGTTCTTCTTGAATATGCTGACGATGTTGTATACGGCCTTCAGGCGATGATGAAAGCTTCAGGCGCGCCTAAAGGTGTGATTGCCATCGAAGATAATAAATCGGATGCTGTTGAACTTTTACAGGAAAAAACGGCAGGAATTGATAATATTGAAGTTGTTGTGGCAAAAACAAAATACCCGCAGGGAGCTGAAAAAATGCTTATCAAACGGGTGATGGGAAAATCTGTGCCAAGTGGCGGCCTGCCAATGGATGTTGGTGCTGTTGTCAGTAATGTCAGCACCGCCAAAGCTATCTCTGATGCTATTAAAACTGGTATGCCTTTAATCGAACGTGTGGTAACCGTCAGTGGCGAAAAAATGACAGAACCACAGAACTTCCTGATGAAAATTGGGACTTCAGTTAAGGAAATTGTCAATCAGTGTGGTGGAGTCAAAGGTGATGATACAACCATTAAAATTGGTGGTCCAATGATGGGCTTTGAAGTTGCTGATTTAAATGTTCCGGTTCTAAAATGCTCAAATGGTGTCATTGCTGTTGAAACCAAAGTTAAGGAAGCCGTTGAATGTATCAAGTGTGGCCGTTGTGCGGATGTCTGCCCAATGGAATTACGACCACTTTACTTCACTAAATATGCAGGCGCTGAAGACTGGGAAGGTTTCAAAGCTCAGAATGTCATGGATTGCATCGAATGCGGATGTTGTGAATATATCTGTTCATCAAAAATTCCAATTGTTGAACGTATTAAAATTGGAAAAACTGCCATAAGGGAGGGTAAATAATATGCTGATTACCCAACTAAAATCAAAGGAAACAATTGAATCTTTAGCAAAGGGAAAGACATTTTTTATTAATTGTCACGGATGTAAAGAAGTCTACTTTGCAGAGCACGAAGCAGATGCCCTGCAGAAAGAACTCTGTGAAACAAAAGAGGTTGCTCAGGTTGTCACAACTGATTATATCTGTAACCCGGATAATTTAACCCTTCAGCTTAAAAAACACAAACAAACCATAGAAGCCTGTGATACTATTCTGGTTTTCTCATGTGGTGTCGGAATTCAGACGGTTGCAGATATGTTTACCGATAAACATGTTTATTCCTGCTGTGACACTTATCCTTTACCTGGTTTTCAGGGGGTTACACCACTTAATGTGGACTGTGGACAATGCGGCGAGTGTTATCTAAATTATACTGGCGGGATCTGCCCGATTACAGCCTGTTCCAAAAGCCTTGTTAACGGACAATGTGGCGGTGCCAAAAACGGCATGTGCGAAGTTGATAAAGATATGGAATGTGGATGGGAACGGATTTACCGCAAGCTGGAAAAACTGGACAAACTGGATACCTTGAAGTATGAGCCGAAAGTGCGTAACTACTGGAATCCTAATGAAGAAATTAAAGAATAATTTTTGATGATGAGGAGTAATGATCAATGAGAATAACTGAACTGTTTGATAAAGGCGAGTTTGTAGTCACAGCCGAAGTGGGACCTCCAAAAGGGGTCGAAATTGACCATCTGATTAAAGATGCACATGATTATTTAAAAACTCGGGTTCACGCCCTGAATGTTACAGATAACCAGTCGTCGGTTATGAGAACTGGTTCTCTGGCTACTTGTAAAGTATTAAAAGACGAAGGTTTACTGCCGATTTTTCAGATTACCTGTCGAGACAGAAATCGAATTGCTCTGCAGTCTGATGTTTTAAGTGCAGCGCTTTTAGGGATCGAAAACCTGCTGTTGCTGACAGGTGACTACACCACATTAGGTGATCATCCTCAGGCTAAACCAGTTTTTGACCTTGATTCTGTATCCTTAACACATGCAGTTAAACGACTGGAAGAAGGATTTGATTTAGCGGGTAACGAAGTTGATGGAACACCACCTAAGTTTGCAAAAGGAGCAGTTGTTTCACCATGTAGCGATTCTGTAGATGTTCAGCTGGCAAAAATGGAAGCTAAGGTTAAAGCTGGAACAGAATATTTCCAGACTCAGGGCGTTTATGAACCAGAAAAATTCTTCAGCTTTATGGAAAAAGCTAAACAATTTGGCGTGCCTGTACAGCTGGGGGTCATAATCCCTAAAAATGTCGGGATGTGTCGTTATATGAATGCCAACGTAGCTGGTGTTCATGTACCGGACGATATGATTGAAGAACTGAAAAAAGACAAAGAACGAACCAAATCAGGAGATGTTGGGGTTGAGCTTTGTGCAAAAATTATTAAAGAGTGTAAAGATCATTGTGATGGCGTGCATATTATGTCATTAGGCTGGGAAAACAGAATTCCGGAAATTCTCGACCTGGCTGGGGTAGCACCGATTAAATAATTAAATAATCTTTAAGAAAACTCCTCTATCAAGACTGCTTGTTTCATAAAAAGCGGTATCAAATGAGGAGTTTTTCTTATGGAGAAAAGCTTAATAATCGATTCAGGAAGTATTGGACAAATGCTTATAAGTAATATAAAATAAGAAAATAAAATACAGAATAACTGATAATTATTATCTGTTCAAGAAAAGAGATGCTGGTGCACGATAACAATAATAACTCGGACATGGCATAAAAAGACATTTTCAAAGCAACAGAGCGGATTTGCTCGGTGTGAATAATAATAAATGATATTTTTTAAATATCCAATCAGTTACTGATCAGAATAATAAGAGCTGAGATAGTCCGGTGATTTTTTCAGATCGCTGTATTTAAGTCTAAAACTTGAGGTAAGAAGATGAAAATAATTGTAATTGGAGCTGGGCCGGGCGGATATGAAGCGGCGATTATGGCAGCGAAATTGGGTGCAGATGTAACAATCATCGAAAAAGATCAGCCGGGTGGCACTTGTTTAAACCGCGGATGTATTCCGACTAAAGCTTTATTGGCAACTGCCGATGCCTTGGATACCATGGAAAATGCCAAGCAGTTTGGAATAAGCCTGAGTGCCGATCCTGAGCCAGATTTTACAGCAATTATCGAGCGAAAAAATAAAGTTGTGGGCAGCCTGGTAAAAGGTATTGAGTTCCTGTTTAAAGCAAATAATGTATCGATGATTAAAGGAATTGGCAAGCTCCTTGATCAAAGCACCGTTGAAGTCATTACAGAAGATGGTCAAACATTGACATTGACTGGAGATAAAATTGTGCTGGCGACTGGTTCGGTGCCAGTCATTCCGGCTATGTTTAACTATGATGGCCAGAAGGTCATTAGCAGTGATGAGGTCTTGGATTTAAACGCTGTGCCAGAATCCATGATCATTGTCGGTGGTGGTGTGATCGGTTGCGAAATCGGACAGTTCCTTAAACGGATGGGTTGTGCGGTTACCATTGTCGAAATGGAAAACCAGCTTCTGCCCCTTGAAGATGAGGAAACCGCTAAACAGCTTGCTAGACAGTTCAAAAAGGATAAAATTAAAGTGATAACCGGCAATGGCATAAAATCGGTTGAGCTGACGGATGATGGCGTTAAAGCGATTTTATCTGATGATAAAGCGCTGGAAGCAGAAAAAATGCTTGTTGCAATTGGTCGCCGAAGCTTTTGCGATCAGTTAAATGCGGCTTCAGCCGGGGTTGAAATGGATGAGCGAGGACGAATTAAGGTTAATGACAAAATGGAAACCAACATTAATGGTATCTATGCAATTGGTGATATCGTGGCTTCACCTTTACTGGCACATGTTGCTTCAAAAGAAGGAATTGTTGCGGTTACCAACGCTGTTAAAGATGCTAACAAGAAAATTTCCTACAAAGCGGTGCCTCGGTGTGTATATACAGATCCGGAAGTAGCTTCGGTGGGCTTAACGGAAAAAGACTGCCAGACTCAGGGGATTGCATATAAGACTGGACAATTTGATTTCCGGGCGCTGGGTAAAGCTCAGGCTATGGGAAAAATACAAGGCTTTGTCAAGGTGATTGTTAATGATAACGACGTGATTATTGGGGCGGCAATAGTTGGCGCTCATGCAACAGATTTGCTGGCTGAATTGAGCCTGGCTGTTCATGCAGGCCTGACGGCAGAAATGATGGGAGATGTTATTCATGCTCATCCGACGCTATCCGAAGCAATAATGGAAGCCCTTCATGATGTGCATGGCATGAGCGTTCATAAAGGATAAGGTTTTTCAAACCCTCAATACCGGCAATTGGCTTTTTTTATGAATTACTTTAAGGAGGAAACATGTTATATGACGCGCACGTCCATTGTGGATTGGGACAGCCTTTTTCTGTTAAAAATCCGGACAGTCAAGAACTAAAAAATGGTTTGCGACAGATGTTTGAAAACTATTTGGCGTTGGGGATTGACAGATTGCGTGACGGTGGTGACAAATGGGGAGTCGGACTTTTAGCAAAAGAAATAGCAAAGGAATTTCCCCTTTATTTTAAAACCCCGATCCAGGGAATATACAAAAGAGGGGGATATGGAGAATTTTTGGGGAAAGCCGTAGATAATGCGGATGAAGCCTGCCGGGTCATTGAAAAATTATACCGAAAAAAAGCGGACTTTATTAAAATAATTTTAACCGGTATTATGAGCTTTGATGATTTTGGTAAAGCAGATCCGGCTCAGTTCAGCAAAATTGAATTTCAAAAAATGGTTGATTGCGCCCAAAATCTTGAGCTTAAAACAATGGTACACGTGAATACTCCGGGGGCGATAAAAATGGCGGTGGAAGCTGGTGTTGATACCATCGAGCACGGTTATTTGATAGATGATTCCTGTCTTGAACTGTTGGCGCAAAGTGAGACGATCTGGGTACCGACGCTGGCACCCTTTGCCAATATAACAGCCTGTCCGGACAATCATGCCATGAGGATTTATCGTGATGTTTCGTCGAAATACTTTGAAGGACATCAAAAGGCGGTCAAAAAAGCTCTTCAATTGGGCGTTAAAATGGCCATTGGCAGTGATTCGGGTGCGACCCTGGTTCCTCATGGGCAAGGGACGCTTGATGAATTTCGTTTTTGCAGGATGTGCGGTTTATCAGAAAAAGAATTAATGGAAACAGGTACGATCCTGTTTAATTAAGAAAAAGTAATCAGGACAGCCTGCTTAGGGAACTGATTACTTTTTTAATGTAAAATTTTCAACCTAACTGTATAATAGAAAGAAATTGATGTTTAATATTGAGAGACGGGAAAATGAAAATGGAAAGAATAAGATGTGAACGACCGGAGGATTTCGTGGATCTTAAAACACAGATCCCGAATTGTCTGGTAGATTTAAAGTATTTTGGCAACGATAATTTTGTTGGACATAATATTTCAGGATATCTTTTACCAATTGCCTTACTAACCCAAAAAACGGTTGAAGCGCTGGCTGTGGCCAGCGAAAAACTGGAATTAAAAGGATATCGTTTTAAAATTTTTGACGGTTATCGTCCGGTTAGATCAGTCAAGGCTTTTTTTGATTGGGGGCAACAGCCAGAGACATATTTGACCAAAAGAGATTACTATCCAGATCTGACTAGACAAGAGGTTTTTGCAAAAGGTTTTATTGCCAGTCCGTCGGCTCATTCGCGGGGGAGCACTGTTGATCTTACCCTGATTGACCGGGAAACGAAAAAAGAAGTGGATATGGGTGGACGTTTTGATTTTTTTTCTGAAGTTTCATATTTTGCATATAAAAACTTGACCGAGAGTCAGAAAAAAAATCGGATTTTACTGCGACAGGTAATGCTGGATGAGGGTTTTCTCCCTTTTGAATATGAATGGTGGCATTTTACATTGAAAAACGAGCCCTATCCTGAAGATTATTTTGATTTTGAAATTAGGTAAAATCTTCGAAAACACAAGAAATTGTCATGCATTTCCTCAAATTTGTGGTATAATAATAAAATTAATGAGCTTTTAAAAAGGAGAAGAGATGACGGTTAAAAAAAGAGGTTTGTGGATTGGCCTCGGTGTGTTTGCATGTCTACTAATAGTACTTTTGTCATTAAACCATTTTTATGTTGATTATCTCTGGTTTGATGAAGTTGGTTATACCGATATTTTTTTAAAAGAGCTGATCACAAAACTGCAACTGGGGATCCCCATTTTTTTAGTGTTTTCAGTCGTGATGTTTTTATTTATCCGCTTTATAAAAGGAAAATCAGGATTGACGATCGGCACCAAAACAGGCAAAAAATCCTTAAATACTTTATTAAACGCACTCCTAGTATTAGGGGTTTCTTTCTTGATGACGATTTTTACCGTTAATCGAATCTGGTATGAGTTTCTGGAATTTACCAACCAGACACCGTTTAATATAACTGATCCGATTTTCAACCAGGATTTAAGTTTCTATATTTACACTTTACCCTTCCTAGAAAGTGTGTATGGGATTGTGAGGCTTTTGTATATCGTTTTTGCGATAATTTTGCTGGTTCTTTACGGTTACTTATCGATGAAAAATCAGTTTAATTTCACAGATGAACAAAATCTTGATGAGCTAAAAAGAAATTCAGGTTTGTTTTTAAAAATTTAATCACCAATAATATGAAACTGGTTGGAATTTTGCTGGGAGGCTTCTTGATCCTTCTGGTGCCCCAATATCTTTTTGATGCTTTCGACATGCTCTACTCTAATAGTGGTATCGTTGTCGGGGCAGGTGCAGGTGATGTCGATGTCGGCCTTAAAATTGTGATTTTCAAGGCTTTCCTGGCAGCGGTATTGGCAGGCGTTGTTATCTGGGCCGGCTATCAGAAAAAAATCAGAATATTGCTCAGTGGGCCAGTTCTTCTAATTGCGGTAACTGTAATTGGCAGTCTCGGTCAGCTGGCTTATGAATCGTTGATTGTTGTTCCCAATCAGCTGGTCAAGGAAGAAGCCTATATCAGTTATAATATCAACTTTACCCAGACCGCCTATGATTTGTTGGATGTTGAGGTTGTCGAATTTTCTGGTGACCAGACTTTGACGGCTGAGGATATTTCTGAGAACGAAATAACCATCGAGAATATTCCGATAAATGATCAGGATCCGACAAAGGACATGTATAATTCCCTTCAGGGAATCAGAAATTATTACCAGTTTTATGATGTGGATGTTGATCGTTATACAATCGATGGTGAATATACGCAGGTATTTCTGGGCGCTCGTGAAATGAATAATGATCTTTTGCCAGACGAAGCCAAAACCTGGGTAAATCAACATCTAAAGTATACCCACGGTTTTGGTTTGGCGATGTCACCGGTCAATAAGACTAATGCAACCGGACAGCCGGAACTGATTATTAAAGATATTCCACCAACCTCGGATTATGCAGAACTCAATATCGAAGAACCGCGAATCTATTTTGGTGAAAGTGATGATGATTATATTATTACTAACTGTACCACTGCTGAGTTTGATTATCCCGAAGGGGAGAATAATCAGGAAACGATCTATTCCGGGACAGCGGGGGTTCAGTTGTCCTTGCTTAACAGATTGTCTTTTGCACTGTATTATGGGTCACCTGAATTGCTTCTGGCCAATGAAATTACCTCGGACAGCAGAATGGTTTTTAGACGCAACATCATTGAGCGTATTTCGACCATTGCGCCATTTCTATCTTATGACAGTGATCCCTACCTGGTTGTTGCTGATGGCCGTTTGTACTGGATTATTGATGCTTTTACCAGCAGTGATTCTTACCCCTATTCGCAAAGTTACAATGAAGTGGGGGACAATTACATCAGAAATTCAGTGAAAGTTGTAGTTGACGCATATAACGGTGATGTGACCTTCTATCAAGTTGAAGACGAACCGCTAATTGACACCTATGGTAATATTTATTCAGACTGGTTGACCGATGCGTCACAAATGCCAGAGGAGATAAAGACACATACCCGTTATTCAAAAACCCTGTTTGATATTCAGGCTGAGATTTATAAGACCTATCATATGTCGAACCCTCAGGTTTTCTATAATAAAGAAGATCAATGGGAAACTGCGACACAGTTTTATGAAACTGAAAAGGCAGAAGTGGTGCTGCCGTCCTCTTATATTATGATGAAACTACCTGAAAGGGATGAGGAGTTTATGCTGACCACGACTTTCACGCCCAAAAATAAAGATAACATGAATGCCTGGCTGGCTGGTGTTTCAGATGGCGATGATTACGGGAAACTGATTCTTTATCAGTTTCCAAAACAACAACTCATTTACGGCCCCATGCAGATCGAACAGCGAATCGATCAGGATACCACCATTTCACCGCAGCTGACCCTTTTAAGCCAGCAGGGTTCGCGGGTGCTGCGCGGAAACATGATGCCGATCCCGATCGAAAATGCTATTCTTTATGTAGAACCGGTTTATATTCAGGCTTCCAGTGGGGATAATAACCTGCCGGAAGTAAAAAAAGTTATCCTTTCTTATCAGGATCAGATGATTATGGCCGATTCATTGAGTCAGGGAATCGAACAGCTTTTTGGGGTAAGCACGACTGGGTCGGCACAGGAAACGGGCACAACGCAAAGCGATGTTTCCACTGATCTGGTAACGCAGGCTAATACGCTCTTTAATGAGGCCCAGGAAGCTCAAAAAGATGGGGATTGGGCTTTATATGGACAGAAGCTGAATGAACTGGAGACAGTGTTGAAAAGTATGCAAGATCAAATTAGTCAGTAAAAAGCAGGAGGTTAAAATGCTAGATATAAAGAGAATTCGAGAGAATAAGGAACTTGTTCAGGAAGGTCTGAACAAACGAGGGGATTATGATTTGCAGCCCGTTCTTACGCTGGATGAAAATAGACGCAGTCTTTTACAGCAGGTTGAAGAAATGAAAAACCGTCAGAATCAGGTTTCCAAAGAGATTCCAAAACTAAAAAAAGAAAATAAAGATTGCAGTGAAATTTTCGAAGAAATGAAAGTCCTTTCCAACCGGGTTAAAGAACTAGATGGAGAGATCAGAGAAGTGGATGAATCACTGCGATTACAGCTTTTAAGCCTGCCTAACATACCAAACCCAGAGGTAACTGTTGGAAAAGATGATACCTTTAATCGAGAAGTTCGCCGTTGGGGAGAACCACGGGTCTTTGACTTCGAAATTAAAGCCCACTGGGATATCGGCGTAGACCTGGATATTCTTGATTTCGAGCGGGCAGCTAAAATCACCGGCGCTCGATTCAGCATGTTTAAAGGTCAGGGAGCAAGGCTGGAGCGGGCTCTGATTAATTTTATGCTTTACGTTCACTGCACAGACCATCAGTATACGGAAATTTCACCGCCCTTTATGGTTAACCGGGATAGCATGACTGGGACTGGTCAGCTGCCGAAATTTGAAGAGGATGCTTTTCATCTGCCGTCAAAAGACTATTTTCTGGTGCCCACCGCTGAGGTACCGGTGACTAATATCTATCGTGATGAAATTCTATCTGAAGATGATCTGCCGCAGTATCTGACTGCCTATACGCCGTGTTTTCGTCAGGAAGCCGGATCAGCCGGCCGTGATACAAGGGGGTTAATTAGAAATCATCAGTTCGACAAGGTTGAAATGGTGAAGTTTTCCCATCCAGATCGATCCTATGAAGAACTTGAGAAGTTGACCAAAGATGCTGAAGAAATACTTCAATTATTGGAAATTCCCTATCGGGTCGTAGAATTGTGCACGGGTGATCTGGGCTTTAGTTCAGCGAAAACCTATGACATTGAAGTTTGGATGCCAAGTTATAATCGATACGTGGAAATCTCTTCCTGTTCAAACTTTGAAGATTATCAGGCACGTCGGGCAAATATTCGTTATCGTGATGAAAAAACCAAAAAGCCGCAGTTTGTACATACCCTCAACGGTTCTGGTTTGGCTGTAGGCAGAACATTGGCAGCAATTCTGGAAAATTATCAGAACCCTGATGGAACGGTTAAAGTACCATCTGTATTGATTCATAATATGTGGGGAACTGAAACGATCGGAAAATAATTCATTGGGATATGTCAATAACTTGACATGTAAACTTAAATTAAATATAATGTCACACATAATTTTAGCAACAGCTGACAATGGATGAAGGAGTAAAAATGGAAACAAATAAAAAAATAGTTACACAAGATGGTTATAATAAAATGAAACAGGAGCTTGACCACCTTAAAACTGTAAAACGTCATGAAGTAGCAGAGCGAATTAAAACGGCTCGTGAGTTTGGCGACTTAAGTGAAAATGCGGAATATGATGAAGCGAAAAATGAGCAGGGCTTTATCGAAGGTCGTATTTCGGAGCTGGAGCAGCAGCTTAAAATCGTCGAAGTCATTGATGATGCCCAGATTCATACTGAAGATGTCGGTGTAGGATCGACTGTAAAAATAAAAAATTCAGCGATGGATTTTGTCGCCGAATATAAAATAGTTGGATCGACAGAATCTGATCCGCTTAATAATAAAATATCAAATGAATCTCCGATTGGATCAGCTTTGCTAGGTGGAAAAGTTGGAGAAACCGTCAAAGTCCAGATTCCTGATGGGGAAGTGGATTATCAGATTCTGGAAATCAGAAGATAGGAGTAAGTAGTTGTCAACAGAAAATCTTAGTGAATTATTGGAAATCAGACGAGATAAATTAAAAAATCTGCAGGAAGCTGGAAAAGATCCTTTTAAAGAAACCCATTATGAAGTGAGTGCTTATGCGAAAGAGATTGAAGAGAAATATGAACAGTATGAAGAGGTTAAGGTCTCAATTGCAGGACGAATAATGTCCAAACGCGGGCAGGGTAAAGTTTCTTTTTATGATCTGCAAGATTCTACCGGTCGAATTCAGATGTTTCTCAAAAAGGACAATTTGCCAGACCAGTATGATGAAATAAAGACTTATGATATTGGCGATATCGTCGGCATAAAGGGGGAAGTATTTAAAACCAAAATGGGACAGATCTCAGTGCGGGTATCAGAACTGACACTGCTTTGCAAATCCCTTCAAATTTTGCCGGAAAAATATCACGGTCTAAAAGATATGGAATTAAGATATAGGCAGCGCTATGTAGATCTTATTGTAAATCCGGAAGTCAAAACAGTTTTCCAGAAACGGTCACAACTGCTTAGAAAAATCCGGGAATTTTATGATAATCGTGGATTTGTTGAAGTGGAAACACCTGTTTTATCCAATCTTGCTGGTGGTGCCAACGCTCGACCTTTTATTACCCACCACAACGCCCTGGATATCCCACTCTACTTGCGGATTGCTTTGGAATTACCATTAAAACGTCTGATTGTCGGGGGTTTTGATAAGGTTTATGAAGTCAGTCGGGTATTTCGAAATGAGGGGATGGATGCAACCCATAATCCTGAGTTTACCCTGCTTGAATCCTATGAAGCATATGCCGATTATAATGATCTGATGGATATGCTTGAAGAATTGTACAGCTATCTTGGCAGAGAAGTAAATGGCTCAGAAATTATTGAATATGGTGAAAATCAAATCAGCTTGCAGGCGCCTTTTAAACGGGAGCGAATGGTTGATCTGGTCAAAGAACATACGGGTGTTGATTTCGACGTTATGACTGAAGTAAGTGAAGCGAAAGAAGCGGCGAAAAAACTCAACGTGGATGTTGAAGACAGACATTCTGTTGGTGAAATAATGGCAGAAGTCTTTGATGAATATGTTGAAGACAAATTAATTCAGCCGACTTTTGTGACCATGCATCCGGTAGAAATTTCACCTTTAGCAAAACGAGATCCAAAAGATTCACGCTACACTGAACGTTTTGAGCTGTATATAAATGGTGCGGAGTGTGCTAATGCTTTCTCAGAACTCAATGACCCAATTGACCAGAAAGAACGTTTTATGTCACAGGTACAGAAAAAAGCAGAAGGTGATGATGAAGCCCATCCGTTTGATGAAGACTTTATTAACGCTCTAGAAGTGGGATTGCCACCAACCGGTGGATTGGGTATCGGGATAGACCGATTAGTAATGCTATTTACCAATCAGCATAGCATTCGCGATGTAATTTTATTCCCGACAATGAAGCCAATTGATTAATAATAGGATAACTAAAAAATTAGTTTGAGAAATATGAATTAAATAATCTAAATTTTGATTATTGTTCTGAGAGAGAACTGTTTAAAGCAGTTCTCTCTTTTATTTATAAACTGAAACTAGTTTCTGACTAAAGACGAATCAGATTATTTTCACCAGCTACAAAATTATTATTTATTAATGTGGGTCTAGTATGATGTTTATTGAAAGAATATGCTTTAGATTGTCTCTTCAAAATCGTTTTATGTTGAAAAGAACAAGATTTTGGCATGAAATTATAAATAATTTTCGAATTAGATCATACTTATTTATTTTAAGTCTAAGAAAACCCCAAATAATATCATTACAGGAATCATATTAAATTTGTATGCTTTAATAAAATGCTCTATAATTAGGATATAGTAATCATATTTTATTTATATGATTTAAATGACAAGGAAGTCATCTCGGATGAGGTGACTTTTTTTGTTAATTTAAGAATGATGAGGAGAAATTTGCATGAATTCATTAGAAAGAGTAACATTGGCACTTAATCACAAAGAAGCTGATCGCGTTCCGGTTTATCCATTGATTAACAGTATTTCAAGAAAATATTTGGATATTGGTTATGATGAATGGACAAAAGATGTAAAAAAATGTGCAGAGTCTATCATAAAAGCGACCGATGAGATCGATGTCGATGTAATCTGTACGCTAGTTGACTTATCGGTTGAAGCTGCCGATTGGGGTATGGAATTAAAGTATTCCAAAAATAAAGCTGCAGGTCCGGCGAAAAATAAACATCTAATCACTTGTAAAGAAGACTATCATAAAATTGATGTTTTAAATCCTCGTGAAACAAAAAGAATGAGTGAACATATCGAGTTGGCGCACCTTTTATACGAGGCAAAAGGACAGGAAAAACCGATTGTCGGATTTGTCTTTGGCCCACTGGGAATCTTGAGTATGATGACAGGTCTTGATAATTTGTGTATTGATATGTTTGTTTGTCCTAATGATATCAAGGTGGCATTGCGAAATATAACAGAAACATTAAAGGAATTTGTTTCGGGTTTGATTGATGCTGGTTGTCATGCGGTTATGTTTGATACATTATATGCCTCACGTACGATTATGTCTCCGGAAATGTGGGATGAATTTGAAGGTGTATATATCGAAGAATTATGTGATCATACCCGTGCAAAAGGGGGAATGGTCATGCTTCATAATTGTGGCAATGGTGTCTATTTTGAACAGCAAATAAAACGAATGGACCCGATTGCCATTTCCTACCAGCACCTACCTCCAGATTGCAAAGATCTGGCAGAAATCAAAGAAAAATATGGCAAAAAAGTAACTTTGATCGGCCACGTTGAACCAGGATGGTTATTAACGGCTACAGAAGATGAAGTGCGAGCAAAGTGTAGAGAGCAGATTGATGCTTATAAAGCAGATGGTGGTTTTATATTAGCAACTGGCTGTGAGTATCCTGCTCCGCTCGATGATACACTGGCAAAAATAATGGTTGAAGAAGCAAAAATATATGGTAAATATTAAATGAATTATCTTACTAATATTTATTGAGCAGTTGCAAAGATAAACATAGTTAACAAAAAAAAAAGAGTTGCCAATGGCAGTTCTTTTTTTGATTGACTTGAATAGAGATTAGTTGGTGATGTAAGGCGCATACCAACAATAGTTTAGATCGCTGAATAAGTGAAAAACACAGCTTAATAAAAATCGGTTTTTGATCGATAAAATATAATCAAATTTTTTTGAATATTGGAAGAAAACATCAGGAAAGAGCGTTTTATAAATATATAGAAAACTTAATCGGGAAAAATAGTGTGGCTTATAATTTTATTGACAGAAGGAAGTACAAGAATACTAAAAACTGGTGGATTTGTATGAGATACAAATGATAAAGGTTTCTTAGGTGATTGCAATAAAGGAATACTAACTTTTGAAGAATCTGCTGCCAATATAAAATCATGGTTAAAGGTGAGATTTGGCTTAATATACTAAATGCTGAGAAAGAGAGAATGTTTAGATGAAAAAGTTAGATTCAAAGATTTTCAATGAGAATGGTATCATCCTAAATTATTATGAGTTAAAGAATGATAAGCAACCATTAGTGATGCTTCATGCCCAAGGCGTTTGCGCGTTAAATTTTGACAATGTTTTTAAAGCTTTATCAAAAAAATATCATATTTACGCGGTGGATTGTTATGGCCACGGCGCAAGTCTCCATGACAAAGAGAAATATAATATCCGATCAATTGGTGATGTAATAATCCGGTTTATTAAATCAGTGATTAATAGCGATGTTGTATTGCTTGGACACTCTTCAGGGGGATTATTAGCAGCCTATATAGCAGCTTATTCGGATGTTTGCGAATACTTGTTTTTGGAAGATCCACCCTTATTTGCTTCACAGGGAGAAAGGCGTTTTCAAACATTTAATTATATAGATCTGTCTAGCATCTGTAAAAGTTATATTGAGCAGAAAGAACAAGAGGATTTTGTGCTTTATTATTTTTCAAGACAAAAAGCATGGAACTTTTTCCCAGAAAAATCGCGAGATAAAATCAGAGAAAAAATGGTTGAGATGGCAAAGAAAGCCAGAAAGAATAATCCTACAAAAGATTTAAAAGTACCTTTTTGGCCTAAGGCGGCTCTAAGTGCTTTTAAAGGAATGAATCAGTATGATCCGTATTTTGGGTTGAGTTTTTATAATGATACCTTTCACGCCAATCTTTCGCATCAAGAAATGTTGAGTAAAATTAACTGCAGAACGATTATCATGAAAGCGCAAACTAGTTATAATGCAGAAGGTGTTTTGTTAGCTGCTATGAATGAAGAGGATGCAGCGCGAGCAGGTGGGCTGATAAAGAATTCAAAAATCGAACGATTTGAATGTGGCCATGGTATCCATATTGAAGAGAAAAAGCAATTTGTCAGATGCTTAATAAATTACATGTAAATACGGGCTTTTTCTGATATTTCAATAAAACGGCGTGAAAACAAAAAAATTATACTACAAAATGTTTGAATGTAATAAATAGGGGTAATCATAGATTGTGACAATAAAGTTAAAAAACTTTCAAAAAAAGTGTTGACAGTTGCTGTTAAAGCGAGTATACTAATGAAGTTGTCTCGTGAGACAGCAGCACGGCTGAAGATGATCTTGAAAAAGAAAATTAAAAAAGTGCTTGACAGTAGAGAATAGAGACGATATAATAGTAAAGCTTTCGACTGAGAAAGCGGCGCAGACTTAAACGTTTACGCAGGGTCATAGAAAAGAGAATAGTACCATAAAACCTGTAAAAAGTTGACTTAGGTCAACAACAATAAGAGTGACACTCTTTAAAAAAGTCAACGCGTGAGCAATCACAAAAACAATGAGCTTAAGCCGAAAGGCTTTCGATACAAACTTTTATTGAGAGTTTGATCCTGGCTCAGGACGAACGCTGGCGGTATGCTTAACACATGCAAGTCGAACGAGAAGATTATGATTAAGCCTTCGGGCGAGAGAATGATTGGAAAGTGGCGAACGGGTGAGTAACGCGTGGGTAACCTGCCCTATGGAAAGGAATAGCCTCGGGAAACTGGGAGTAATGCCTTATGAAATATTGAAGTCGCATGGCTTTAATATCAAACGCTCCGGTGCCATAGGATGGACCCGCGTCCCATTAGCTGGTTGGTGAGGTAACGGCTCACCAAGGCGACGATGGGTAACCGGTCTGAGAGGGCGAACGGTCACACTGGAACTGAGACACGGTCCAGACTCCTACGGGAGGCAGCAGTGGGGAATATTGCGCAATGGGGGAAACCCTGACGCAGCAATACCGCGTGAATGAAGAAGGTCTTCGGATCGTAAAGTTCTGTTATTGGGGAAGAAGAAAAGACGGTACCCAAGGAGAAAGTCCCGGCTAACTACGTGCCAGCAGCCGCGGTAATACGTAGGGGACAAGCGTTGTCCGGATTTACTGGGCGTAAAGGGCACGCAGGCGGTTTTTTAAGTCAGATGTGAAAGGTCCCGGCTCAACCGGGGAAATGCATTTGAAACTGGAGAACTTGAGTATTGGAGAGGCAAGTGGAATTCCTAGTGTAGCGGTGAAATGCGTAGAGATTAGGAGGAACACCAGTGGCGAAGGCGGCTTGCTGGACAAATACTGACGCTGAGGTGCGAAAGCGTGGGGAGCAAACAGGATTAGATACCCTGGTAGTCCACGCCGTAAACGATGAGTGCTAGGTGTTGGGGGAACTCAGTGCCGCAGTTAACACAATAAGCACTCCGCCTGGGGAGTACGACCGCAAGGTTGAAACTCAAAGGAATTGACGGGGACCCGCACAAGCAGCGGAGCATGTGGTTTAATTCGAAGCAACGCGAAGAACCTTACCAGGTCTTGACATCCTCTGACAATCCTAGAGATAGGACATTTCCTTCGGGAACAGAGAGACAGGTGGTGCATGGTTGTCGTCAGCTCGTGTCGTGAGATGTTGGGTTAAGTCCCGCAACGAGCGCAACCCCTGTGGTTAGTTGCCATCATTTAGTTGGGCACTCTAAGCAGACTGCCGTGGATAACACGGAGGAAGGTGGGGACGACGTCAAATCATCATGCCCCTTATGACCTGGGCTACACACGTGCTACAATGGTCTGAACAGAGGGTTGCGAAGCCGCGAGGTGAAGCTAATCCCTTAAAACAGATCCCAGTTCGGATTGCAGGCTGCAACTCGCCTGCATGAAGTTGGAGTTGCTAGTAATCGCGAATCAGAATGTCGCGGTGAATGCGTTCCCGGGTCTTGTACACACCGCCCGTCACACCACGAGAGTTGGCAACACCCGAAGTCAGTGAGGTAACCGTAAGGAACCAGCTGCCGAAGGTGGGGTCAGTAATTGGGGTGAAGTCGTAACAAGGTAGCCGTATCGGAAGGTGCGGCTGGATCACCTCCTTTCTAAGGAAAACAGGGAGTCATGGTACTATTTTCTTTTGTATGACCTAAAGGTTATACAAAAGGATCGTAGTTTCAGTCAATTTTTTTTATTTTTAAAGGAAAAAAATTGTCTAGACTGCGTTAGTTTTTACACTGCTCATGCACTTGGTGAGCTGCCAAATTAAAATTTGGGTAAAAATGTCGATCATTGAAAACAGCATAGTGTATAGAAAACATACAATTTCAAATGTTAACAACATTAAGAAACGTAAGTTAAAGGATCGCAGTTGAAAGACTGCAGGCAATTGATATTGTTCTATGTATCGATTGACAAGGATCAAGAAATGAAGGGCACAGGGCGGATGCCTTGGCACTCAGAGCCGATGAAGGACGCGACAAGCTGCGAAAAGCTGCGTGAAGGTGCACATAACCGTTGAAGCGCAGATATCCGAATGGGGAAACCCGGCTGGCAGAAGGCCAGTCACCATGGACTGAATACATAGGTTCATGGAGGGAACCCGGGGAACTGAAACATCTCATTACCCGGAGGAAAAGAAAGAAACATCGATTCCTTGAGTAGCGGCGAGCGAAAGAGGAAGAGCCCGGATTACAGCAAATTTTTATTTTTAGTCGAATGGCATGGGAAGGCCAGACAAAGAGGGTGAGATCCCCGTAGACGAAAGGAATAAAGGTGGGTAATCGAGGAGTACCACGGGACACGTGAAACCCTGTGGGAATATGGGGGGCCCACCCCCCAAGGCTAAATACTACTGAGTGACCGATAGAGGATAGTACCGTGAGGGAAAGGTGAAAAGAACCCCGGAAGGGGAGTGAAATAGAAACTGAAACCCTGTGCCTACAAGCAGCCGGAGCGCAAGTGACGGTGTGCTTTTTGTAGAACGGGCCAACGAGTTACGGTATGCAGCAAGGTTAAGTGCTTCAGGCACGGAGCCGTAGGGAAACCGAGTCTTAAGAGGGCGATTAGTTGTATGCCGTAGACCCGAAACCGTGTGATCTATCCATGACCAGGATGAAGCTTGGGTAAAACCAAGTGGAGGTCCGAACCAGTGTCTGTTGAAAAAGGCTTGGATGAGTTGTGGATAGGGGTGAAATTCCAATCGAACACGGAGATAGCTGGTTCTCCCCGAAATAGCTTTAGGGCTAGCGTTGTAGAGAGAGTGATGGAGGTAGAGCACTGAATTGGCTAGGGGGCGTAGAGCTTACTGAACCATATCAAACTCCGAATGCCATACACTTATATACGGCAGTCAGACTATGGGAGATAAGTTTCATAGTCGAAAGGGAAACAGCCCAGACCATCCGCTAAGGTCCCCAAGTACAGATTAAGTGGGAAAGGATGTGCAACTGCATAAACAACCAGGATGTTGGCTTAGAAGCAGCCACACATTTAAAGAGTGCGTAATAGCTCACTGGTCGAGTGGTTGTGCGCCGAAAATAAACGGGGCTAAAATCTGGCACCGAAGCGATGGATTATAGTTTAGACTATAGTGGTAGGGGAGCAATGTCTTGAGGGAGAAGCTGACTTGTAAGGGTTGGTGGACGAAAGACAAGAGAGAATGTTGGCATGAGTAGCGAAAGTGAAGTGAGAATCTTCACCATCGAAAGCCCAAGGTTTCCTGAGGAAGGCTCGTCCGCTCAGGGTAAGTCGGGGCCTAAGCCGAGGCTGGATAGCGTAGGCGATGGACAACAGGTTGAAATTCCTGTACCACCTTTAATTGTTTGAGAGATGGAGTGACACAGAAGGATAAGCGAACCCGGTGATTGGTAGAGCCGGGCCAAGCGTTAAGGCTTACAGAGGAGGCAAATCCCCTTTGTTATAAGGCTGAGGCGTGATGGGGAACGAAAAATAAGTAGGGAAGTCGCTGATTTCACGCTGTCGAGAAAAGCTTCTATTGAGAGAGAAGGTGCCCGTACCGTAAACCGACACAGGTAGGCGAGGAGAGAATCCTAAGATGAGCGGGAGAAGTGTTGTTAAGGAACTCGGCAAAATGACTCCGTAACTTCGGGAGAAGGAGTGCCCCTTAAGGGGGGCCGCAGAGAAGAGGCTCAAGCGACTGTTTAGCAAAAACACAGGTCTCTGCTAAATCGAAAGATGACGTATAGGGGCTGACGCCTGCCCGGTGCTGGAAGGTTAAGAGGAGTGCTTAGCGCAAGCGAAGGTGCGAATTTAAGCCCCAGTAAACGGCGGCCGTAACTATAACGGTCCTAAGGTAGCGAAATTCCTTGTCAGGTAAGTTCTGACCCGCACGAAAGGCGTAACGATTTGAGCGCTGTCTCGACAACACACCCGGTGAAATTGTAGTACTCGTGAAGATGCGAGTTACCCGCGACAGGACGGAAAGACCCCGTAGAGCTTTACTGCAATCTGGCATTGGATTTTGGTAGTAGACGTACAGGATAGGTGGGAGGCAAAGAATTTGGAACGCTAGTTTCGAAGGAGCCGCTGTTGGGATACCACCCTTGTACTATTGGAATTCTAACAAGTGTCCGTAATCCGGACATTGGACCGTGTCAGATGGGCAGTTTGACTGGGGCGGTCGCCTCCAAAAATGTATCGGAGGCGCCCAAAGTTACCCTCAGGATGGTTGGAAACCATCTGTTAGAGTGCAAAGGCAAAAGGGTGATTGACTGCGAGAGAGACATCTCGAGCAGGGACGAAAGTCGGGCTTAGTGATCCGGTGGTACCGAGTGGAAGGGCCATCGCTCAACGGATAAAAGCTACCTCGGGGATAACAGGCTTATCTCCCCCAAGAGTCCACATCGACGGGGAGGTTTGGCACCTCGATGTCGGCTCGTCTCATCCTGGGGCTGAAGCAGGTCCCAAGGGTTGGGCTGTTCGCCCATTAAAGAGGCACGCGAGCTGGGTTCAGAACGTCGTGAGACAGTTCGGTCCCTATCCGTCGTGGGCGTTAGATATTTGAGAGGAGCTGTTCCTAGTACGAGAGGACCGGAATGGACAAACCACTGGTGCACCAGTTGTCCCGCCAGGGGCATAGCTGGGTAGCTAAGTTTGGTCGGGATAAGTGCTGAAGGCATCTAAGCACGAAGCCCCCCTCGAGATAAGATATCTCACCGCAAGGTTAAGGCTCCTGGTAGACGACCAGGTCGATAGGCTGGAAGTGGAAGTATGGCAACATATGGAGCGGACCAGTACTAATCAGCCGAGGTCTTGATCCAAAGAATATACACTATGCTGTTTTGAATGATCAAACTGATTTTTCAGAAGGAAAAATCATAGCGAGCTTAGAGCGTAAGCGGGCGAGCGGTGACAGACCTTCGGCATTTTTAAGCCTTCTTATCCCTTGAGGATAAGCAAAGAAGGGATTAAAAATACCAGCCAAAGAACAACAGAAAAACACAATAGAATAGTTAATTTGTCTCGTAACGATAGCAGAGGGGCTACACCTGTTCCCATACCGAACACAGCAGTAAAGTCCTCTAGCGCCGAAAGTACTTGGTGGGTGACTGCCCGGGAGGATAGGACGTTGCGGGGCTTTTATTTTTTTTGCGCGAAACTACGAGTGCGGCATGGCTCGTTGTTTCATAGATGTATGTTATATGGGGTAGATAGGGCGACGGCCGCAACGAGTAAAGCGATGGCGAAACGTAAGCAAGGATATTAAGCAGATACCGATTTTCTGTGAGGAAAGGGAACCTTGAAAGACATCTCACTTAAAATTTAGGGGCATTTCTTTTCAACTATTGCTTATTGTATAACTTCTGTCGAATTGGCAAAAACAATTTCTTCAAAAGCTGTCTGACAGTCAGTTCGATTGGATTCTGGGAAATACTCATCTAGTCGTAATAAGACATTTGCGGTTTGGATGGTGTAGTCGTTATAGACTTCAACCATACCTTGGCAGGATTGTGCCAAAGTTTCTGACAAGGCATCATCATCAAAGCTTGCAGCCTGGGCCAAGTTCATATTGGGTTCCTTGAGCAAACCTGTGGGACGATGAGGGTCAGTGAAGGTGGCGACTTGGCCGATGGTCAAGCCTGTTTGCTTTAGACTGGCAATAATTTCTTCCGGAGTTAAGTTGCAATGCATGGAAGCATCAGCCTTAAATTTTTCATACTGTGTCCGGGCTTTTGCAATCAAGTGGTCAAAACTAAAATGATCTGTTTTTCCATAAGCGCTGTCATAATGTGTTTGTCTACCCATATAAAAATAGAGAACATTTTCGACGCGTTCAAAGACAATGCTTTGATTGGGGGTGTCGCTAATAGTAAGGCAAATTTTCAACAAGTTTTTATCGTCTGGGTCGATTTGCCAAGTGCCTTCAGAGAGGGGCAGCCTATCATTGGTCCCGTTATAAAATGTGACGGTACCGTCTTCTCTAAAATCATAGCCTGAGTAAGGTGTAGTTTCTCCTGATTCATCATGGGGTATTAGTTCCCACATGCCCACAATTTCAGTGGATCTTTGACAGGCAGACAGAAACAGACAGGTGCATGTCAAAAGGAGGATTAAAAAAAGGATTTTGGATTTTATTTTCATCAGTTGTCTTTTTTACATTGGTTTTAGTCATGATATCATTGATGGACTGCGGTGTAAAGGAGAATACAGAAAGCGGTCAAAATTAAGGTGGACAGAATTATTAAGAACATTAGGCAAACGATTTTGATACTATTGATTGACAAAATATTTTCATGTGATATAATACTTTCAATTAAATAATTGCACAGGGGAGCTTGTTTGGCAGGCTGAGAGGAAGTATCTAGCTTCGACCCTTTACCTGATGCGGATAATGCCGTCGTAGGAAGTGAAGAAAAACGCATGTCACAAGACTTCTATGATACGGAAGTCTTTTTTTGTATGAAAAATTTGGAAAACATCTTTTCAGTGTTAAATTTGGTTATTCAAACATTAATGACTTCAGCAAGGATATCATTACTTTTTCTTTATCTTTTAAAATGATATATTTCGCGCGTCGAACAAATTGGAAAATGACGACAGATAAAGCCTGAGTATGCAAGCTTTTGTAGAAAGGAATAAGATTATGAAAAACGAAAAAACATCAGTCTTCTCAAACGGACTGATATGGTTCGGTGCGGGAGTTTCAATAGCTGAAATTTTAACAGGTATGCTGGTTGCTCCGCTTGGCTTTAGTAAAGGGTTGGCAGCAATTATCCTGGGACATTTGATCGGTGGTGCGCTGATGTATCTGGCTGGGATAATTGGTGCAAAAACGAAAAAGAGTTCGATGGAAACGGTTAAGATGTCTTTTGGTGAAAAAGGATCACTCTTGTTTTCATCGCTTAACATGCTCCAGTTATTGGGGTGGACAGCAGTTATGATAGTCAGCGGGGCATCTGCGGCAGGAGCGATCTGGGATCTCGGAGGCAATTGGATCTGGTCATTGATCATTGGGTTGTTGATTATTGTTTGGTTGTTAATTGGTTTAGAAAATCTAAATATAATTAATATGGTGGCGATGACGGCATTGTTTATTTTGACAATCATCATGAGTGTAGTAATTTTTAAAGATCATCAGCTTGTTGCAGTTTCAAATTCAACCATCAGCTTTGGTGCAGCTGTAGAACTCAGTGCTGCAATGCCAATTTCATGGTTGCCGCTGATCTCTGATTACACGCGCTTTGCTAAACGCGAACAGGCCTCGACAATAACCAGTGTGCTAGTGTATTCTCTGGTGAGCTGCTGGATGTTTGTGATTGGAATGGGTGCAGTTCTATTTACTGGTCAAGAAGATGTTGCAAGTATTATGCTAAAAGCAGGACTTGGTATTGCCGGATTGATAATTATTGTCTTTTCTACGGTAACAACAACTTTTCTTGATGCTTTTTCAGCGGGTGTCAGTGCTTTTAGCATATCAAAAAAATTAAATGAAAAATGGGCAGCAGTCTTTATTTGTGTGATTGGGACAATACTTGCTATTTTCACGCCGACAAATCAGTTTGAAAATTTTCTATACCTGATTGGCTCCGTCTTTGCACCAATGATTTCTATTCAGGTTGTAAACTATTTTATTCTGAAGCGGGATTCTTCGCACAAGGCCTTTAATTATATCAATATGATCATTTGGTTGATTGGTTTTGTAATTTATCGGGCCTTTATGGTGATTGATACCCCGGTTGGGAATACCCTGCCAGTAATGCTGATAACTGGGCTGATTTGTTTTGGTGCGAATAAACTATTTGGAGGAAAAAAGAATGTTGAAAGAAATCCTGAAGAATGTGCGTGATAATGGACCACTGGTTCATAATATCACAAATTATGTAACTGTTAATGATTGTGCTAATGTTTTGCTGGCTTGTGGTGGATCGCCGATCATGTCCGATGAATTTGAAGATGTTGTTGACATTACCTCAATTTGTGGCGGTCTGAATATAAATATTGGAACCCTTAATCATAATACAATTCCTTCAATGTTTGCGGCTGGAAAGAAATCAAATGAACTTAACCATCCACTGATACTCGATCCGGTTGGGGCAGGAGCATCAAAACTGCGTACTGAAACCGCCAATAATCTACTGAAAGAAGTAAAATTTACAGCAATTAAGGGGAATATTTCCGAGATTAAAACACTAGCCCTTGGCTGCAAAACAACAAAGGGGGTTGATGCGGACATTGCCGATATTGTGACAGACCAAAATCTCTCGGAAGTAATTGCCTTTGCCAATCGATTTGCAGCTGACACTGGAGCGGTTATTGTCATTACCGGGGCTATTGATATCATTGCTAACGGTAAAAGTGCCTGTGTTATAAAAAACGGGCACCCAATGATGTCAAAGATTACCGGAACTGGTTGTATGTTAAGCGCACTTTTAACCGCCTTTATTGTTGCCAATCAGGATCAAATATTTAAAGCTGCAATAGCCGCTGTTTGTGCGATGGGACTATGTGGTGAAATGGCGAATGAACGAATGAGTAATAAAGATGGTAATTCTACTTATCGGAATTATCTGATTGACGCTGTCTTTAATCTTGATGGTGATACCCTTGAAAGTGGCGCGCAATATGAGATGCTCTAAAGAAGACATGCGTCTATACGCGATAACTGATCGCAGCTGGTTAAAAGGGAAAAGTCTTGTATGGCAGGTTGAAGAAGCTTTAAAAGGTGGAGCAACTTGCATCCAACTTCGGGAAAAAGAATTAGATGCCGATGCGTTTTTAAAAGCAGCATTTGACATTAAAGCACTTTGTCAGCACTTCAATGTTCCCTTTTTCATCAATGACAATGTGGATATTGCTATAAAATGCGGAGCCGATGGTATCCATGTTGGGCAACAGGATATGGCAGCAATTGATGTTAGGGCCAGAATTGGTGATCAAATGATGCTTGGTATTTCGGCTCAGACAGTTGAACAGGCGGTCTCAGCACAAAAAAATGGAGCTGATTGCCTGGGCGTTGGGGCTGTGTTTGCAACCGCCACTAAGCTTGATGCTGATTCGGTCAGTCATCAGACTTTAAAAGCTATCTGCGATGCGGTAACTATTCCGGTGGTGGCTATTGGCGGAATCAATAAATCAAATATGATGTCTCTGGCAGGTACGGGTGTTGATGGCGTTGCCCTGGTCAGCGCGATCTTTGCCAGTGACAATATCGAAAACGAGTGTCGCGAATTATTATCTCTATATGAAAAAATGGTGAAGATGTGAAACTAAGCGGAGTGATTTTTGATCTGGATGGAACTTTGTTTGATTCAATGTTTATCTGGGATTCCATCGCTTCTGACTATCTGATTTCCCGAAATATTGAGCCAGAATCAGATCTTGATGAGCGCTTTAAAAAGATGACGCTTGTTCAGGCTGCCCAGTATTATCAGGAAGTATACGGAATCACCGACACGATCCATAGGATCATTGACGACATCAATCATAGGCTTGAAAGGATTTATGCAGAGGAAGTGAAATTAAAACCTTATGTAGCGGAAATGCTAGCTAAAATGGCTGAATCTAATATAAAAATTTGTGCGGCAACGGTTACTGATCGGTATTTGGTGGAATCAACCCTAAAAAAGCATAACATTGTACAATACTTTCATGGTATTTTGACGGCGGCAGAGGTTGGATCAGGCAAAGATTCGCCCCTTATCTATCAAAAATCCCTGGAGTTGCTGGAAACCAAGCAAGTAGAAACCTTAGTGTTTGAAGATGTGCTCCACGCGGTGAAAACGGCCAAAAATGCCGGCTTTACTGTGATCGGGGTTTATGACAAATCGGCATCAGATGAACAGACGCAAATGGTGGAGATATGTGATGACTATATAATCTCATTTAAGGACTGGAGTGATAAATGGTTATGAAAAAAGTGCTGACAATAGCAGGTTCGGACTCGAGCGGAGGTGCGGGAATACAGGCTGACATTAAAACCATCACCGTTCACAAAATGTATGCGATGAGCGCGATCACCGCCATCACAGCTCAAAACACTACTGGTGTATATGGTATTATGGATGTGACACCGGAAATTGTTGGAAAACAGATTGACTGCATTTTTAAGGATATTCGCCCCGATGCGGTTAAAATAGGCATGGTGTCAAGTGCGCCAATTATCGAAATAATAGCCTGCAAGCTGCAAGAGTTTCAGGCGGAAAATATTGTGATCGATCCGGTGATGGTTTCAACGAGTGGTTCAAAACTACTATCTGATGACGCAATGACTTCACTGATTAGTGTATTGCTGCCATTGGGTACCGTAATTACGCCCAATATTCCTGAGGCGGAAGTCTTAAGTCAGACTAGTATTAAGGATCAAAATGACATGATTGCAGCAGCAAAAATAATTGCTAATCAGGTGAAGGGGGCCGTTATTATAAAGGGGGGGCATCTGGTTAATGACGCCATCGATTTGCTGTATGAAAAAGGTCAAAGCCACTGGTTCAGATCTCCCCGAATTGAAACAAAAAATACTCATGGAACCGGCTGTACGCTTTCTTCAGCGATTGCCTGTAATTTGGCGGATGGAATGAGGTTGTCTGAAAGTATTAAGAAGGCCAAGGACTTTTTAACAGGTGCCCTGGAAGTTGGATTAGATTTAGGAGAGGGCAGCGGCCCTCTCAATCATACGTATAAAATGGATTAAAAAGGGAATAAAAATGCTTTCTTTTTTATTTGATGGCAAAGAAGACCGCAAAGTTCAAATATTTGAAAATACAGTCGGCTTTTGAAAAGCCTAGGTTGATGAGCCAGTCTAACTGATTGTTGAGAGGTGTTGTCTGGTCAAAGGAAGTTCGGTGATAAAATGCCGCAAGTTCATCTTCGGAAACGCCACTTTCTTTGACAAAATTATGCCAGATGGCGATAATCTGATCTTCAATTTGTGGATTGGGACTTAAAACCTGATCAGCATTGACAAAAATCCCCCCGTTTTTCAAACTGGAAAAACAATTCTGATAAAGTTGCTGTTTGTTCTTGCCGCTCAAATGGTGAATTGACAGTGCGGAAACGATGCCGTCAAATTTTTCATCAAAGACGTGGCTGATGTAATCATCAGCAATGTAGTTAAGATTTTCATTGCCGTTAAAACGTTGTCTGGCCAGTTCAAGCATTTCCTCAGCCTGGTCAATTAAAGTGATCTGCGCATCAGGGTAAGCAGCCAGTACATAGGCTGACATTAGACCTGTTCCAGCACCGAGATCGAGAATTTTTGGGCTGGGCGTATTAAATTTTAAAATAGATATTGCTGACTGATAAAAAGTCTCATAGAGAGGGATGAAAAACTGGCGGTTGGCATCATAATCCTGACTGTACTGATTAAAAACTTCTTTTAAATGCATAGAATAACCTCTTTTCATTAGATGATGGCAACAAACTGTTTATAGATAACTCCGAATCAAAGCTGCTGCTAGAAAAATTCTTGTGATAAAGAATTTGATCACTATACAACAAGCTGATTAGCATTGAAGGTATTATTTATACGCTTCATTTTGAAAATTGTTTGCTCAATGATACCACTTTTAGATTTGTAATTAAAGTCTGAAATCGATGGCAAAATAAAATTTGGTGATTTTGATTGTTTTTTTTTAATCTAAAGGTGGTATATAAAAACTACAAATAAGGATTAGATTAAGTTTTAAATTTTTGATTGGAGGGGAGAATGATGATCTATATTCCAAAAGAATGGCTGAAAAATGCGGATAATGAGCAAAAGGTTCAACACATTTTAAGTAAATATTTCATAAATGATATTAATTATGATATCACCCTGATGACAAGAGAACTTGAGGCAATTGGTGAAACGATAATTATTGAAAAAATAAAAACAGGTGCTATCAGCGCCTGAAAAACGTTGAATACAAAAAGCTGCCAATTTGGCAGCTTTTTGTATTAGATAAAGCTTATTTAAAGGCTGTTTGTTTTTTTAAGGAGTATCTAGTACTCGCTTTCACGAAGACGTTCGACAATACTTTTGCTAGCAATAATCCGATAGATTAGCAGCGGGATTGCGCATCCCAACACGATGAAAAATGGGGCCAGTATAAGAATTGGCGCAATGGTGATATGAGCGGTAAAAAACCATAAGACAGAACTCAGTGCAATCGCCAGTAAGGGATTAATCAGCAACGAAATGATCATTGCCAGGATGATGCAGGAAAAGGCATAAAGCAAGCCTTCGGCAACCAGCATGGTTTTAAGCTGCCGGCCTGTCATGCCGATGGATTGAAGCATGGCAAATTGACGACTGCGTGTCAAGATACTTGAAAGGTTGGCATTAAAAAAGTTTAGCAGACCAACTAATCCGATGATCAAGCATAGAAGGCTGCCGGAGATGAAAAACATCTTTTGAAAACTTTCAAATTCGCTTTGATATGAAGCCTTGCTCTCATAGTCTATCTCCGGATTAATGGTTTGACTATAATCGCTTAAATAATTTTCCATCGATGCATTGCTGGACTCATTAGTGGTATCAAAGGCATATAGCATGATTCCAGCTGTGCCGCTATCTGCTATAAAGGAATTGGCAGACAATACAAATTCATCAGAGCCGTAATATCGATAGCTAAGTGATGAGGGGACAGTAACCAGTGCCGCAACTGTGTAACTAATCTCCCGATAAGTCAGAGCGCGGCTTATATAAGGCATACTATCTGGTATTGAAGTTAGATCGCCATATATTTGTCCGGTATCAGGATTTACATACTCCCATTGGTCGACGTAGCGAAGCGTGACGATATCGCCGATTTTAGCCCAGTTGGATGAGGTAATGGGATTATTGTAATCATCTTCTGTGTAAACCGCTGCAATTGTGCCAGACTGATTTAAAAGACTCAGATCTCCTTCTATAACTTTTAGTTTGCTAAGTGGATAGTCCTCCATTCCAAAGATTTGAACATCAGTGGCAATTTTTCCTTCGGCACTGTATTCGGCCGTTTCAAGCATCTGATCGACTGTTTCCGTGTTGTTCCACTGGCTATAATGGTTACGATAATAATCTTCAGAAATAAATTCCTGGACCGAAGAAGTCATTCCGTAAATTACGCCTCCGCTTCTAATTCCCGGTTGCGCCTTGATGTTTGCAAGAGAATCAGAATCAAGTGCTGAATCAGTTGAAAATAAACCTCCGATTTGAAAATAATCGGCACTGGCAACAATAAAATCGCTGATTGATTTATCGGCCAGATATTTATTCATATCAAAGCCATTGGTAAATAGAACCATTGCATTAAACAGAACCATGGCTAAAGCCATCGAAATAATGGTGATGGCAGTTTTTGTGCGATTACGGCTAAGATTAGCTTTGGCCATGGAAAAAGGCGAGAGTTTGCTAGAAGTCTGGCGTAAAATATTTTTCTGACTCCCTTCAGAAAAACGAATCGCTTCAATGGGGGCGATTTTGCCAGCTTTGCGACCAGGTTTGCAACAAGACAAAAACACGGTTAATAATGCAAAGCAGGCTGAAAGAATAAAAATTGCCGGATGATGAGAAAACGTATTAATATCAACGCCATTTAACTGTGAGAGAATCAGCGGAGTTAGTTTGACGCCAATCAGCCATCCGCACAGAAGTCCGATTGGAATGCCGATTATACTTAAGATAAAAGCTTGACGGTATATAAGCGAGCGGATTTGGCGACTACTGGTGCCAATAGTTTTTAACAGCCCGTAAAACTGAATATCAGTCACTACTGAAATCTGAAAAATATTATAAATGATCAGGTAACCGGTCAAAATGATTAAAAACAGTAAAAGAACAATGGCCAGGCTTGTAGTTAAATCAAAACTATTGGCCAGCTGAGCACCGGTATACCCCCAATTAACACCGGTGGCGATATAGTTTTCCTGACTGGGATCGTCGCTTTGAAAGCCATTATCAGAAAGAATGGATTGGAGCTTTTGCGCGATATTTTGGCTGTTTGAAAACAGTACATCCAGATTCCAGGCCCCGGTCATGCCATCATTACCGGGAGGACTGATAGACAGTTCATCAAGAATCTGATTAAGTCGGCTTTCAGGGATCAAAATGTGGTTGGCATTGCTTGCCTGGTCAGCTTCCCACCAACCACTGAGGATAAAAGTCTGAGTAGTTTTGATCCCATCGACGGTAAAAGTGACAGTAAAAGGAGCTCCGATTTCAGGTGCTACTCCCAGTAGCGTCAGCACTTTTGTGTCAGTGGCAGCTTGATTGCTGCCTTCTTGAGGAAGATTTCCGACATGAGGATCGCAGTACATAAAATGTGCCTGCGTGGCATCAGAGTAGCCGACTTCCACATGAGATTTGTTAAAGGGGGGATCTTCGGGCATTCCCAGGAATCGTCTGAGCCCGGTCTCTTCAATCAGAGGATGGCTCTGAAGGGTTTGGTATTGCTCGGCGGTCAGGTATTTAAATCCGCCATGGGCAAAGCCTCCAACCTGTCGGAAATTTGCCGCCTGGAAGGAAGCGTTGATTGACAAAATTACGGTAAAAAGTGCAGTAAACAAAACTGTAGTCAGGATGATTGCAGTGATTGCAATTATATTTCGGCTCTTGGACGCTTTTAAGCTTTTTGTGGAAAGGTTGCGGATGCATTTTTGATTGGCTACACGAATCATTATGATAGCCCTCCCACGATACGACCATCTTCTATCCGGACGATCCGATCCGCCATTTGCGCGATTTCTTCGTTGTGGGTGATCATCACAATGGTTTGTAGAAATTTTTCGCTGCTGACCTTTAAAAGGCTCATGACATCCTGGCTGCTTTTGCTGTCAAGATTGCCAGTTGGCTCATCAGCCAGGATAATAGCCGGCTTGGCCGAAAGAGCACGGGCTATTGCAACTCGCTGCTGTTGTCCACCCGACAAATTGTTTGGCAGGCTGTTAATTTTCTGATTTAATCCTAATGTTGTAAGAATGAGCTCGACAAAATCTTTATCTTCCTGGTTGCCATCCAGTCGAATTGGCAGGACAATGTTTTCGTAAACATTGAGGACAGGAATCAGGTTGTAGTTTTGAAAGACAAAGCCGATTTTTCGGCGCCTGAAAATTGTCAGTTCTTTATCATTTAACGCCGAAAGTTCTTTGCCATCGATAACGACTTTTCCTTCAGTTGGGCGATCAAGTCCGCCCATCATATGTAAAAGCGTCGATTTGCCGGAACCGGATGATCCAACAATGGCGACAAACTCGCCTTTTTTGATGGTTAAACTGACGTCATCAAGCGCTTTGGTCTGCGTATCGCCGATGCCATATATTTTTTTTAGGTGACTGGTTCTTAGAATAATCATATGACCTCCATAAATTTTGTTAAGACATACTTTATCATATGATTCTGTCCACGCTCTGTCTGAAATATGACAGAATTGTCAGATTTCAGTCTCTGGGAAGAAATAAAGAAAAAGTTGATCCTAAATCGGGAAGACTGGAAACTTTAACATAGCCACCTTGTCTGTTAGCAATTTCTCTAACTAAATAGAGACCGATACCAACCCCTTCGGTGTCTTTAGCTTTCTCGGAGCGATAGAAGCGCTGGAAAATTTGTGCCTGCTCGGCTTCGGCAATTCCGATCCCGTTATCAATTATATCAATCCGACAAAAAAGGTCATAAGGTATGACGGATACAGTCACCGTTTTGCCGATTGGACTATATTTAATGGCATTATCCAGCAGGTTGCAGATTGCTTCTTCAGTCCACTTGGAATCAAAAACAGCTGTTTCTTCAGTAGTTTCAAGCCGCAGATCTATCTGCTTTGAAGAAGCATTTAAATAAAATGTGGACACCGCCTTTTGGAGCAGCGGAAAAAGTGGCTTATTATCTGGATGAAAAGTAAGAACACCTGTCTCCAAACGGGAAGTTTTAACCAGCGCTGAGATTAAAGATTGTAGCTTTTCAGTTTGATTTTCGAGCTCAGAAAGGCAAAGTCGACTTTCCGGAGGTAAA
The DNA here is from genome assembly GCA_031222025.1 of Eubacteriaceae bacterium ES2. Lineage (GTDB taxonomy): Bacteria > Bacillota > Clostridia > Eubacteriales > Eubacteriaceae > Acetobacterium. The sequence goes on from CP130740.1 coordinate 1,006,041, forward strand.
TTGTGTTCTGACAGCAGTTGGGTGTAAATCAGGATATTGGATAGTGGCGTTTTTGTTTGGTGAGAAACATCAGAAATCAGTGCCTTGATCTTTTCCTTTTCGGATTCCAGATTTTTCGATGAGATTATACTAGACCGCAGGTAGTGGGAAAACTTGGATTCAATGGATGACAAAAGACTTTCATCAAATTTATCGGCAGAAAAATTTCCTCTTACCACTGCTTCAATCATCATATCTAGCTTTTGCAAGGTGTTTTTTTCACGATGACGACAAAAAAAAGCATACAAAATAGCTGATATTGATACAAAAAGACACAGAACAATAAACAATTCAGTCATGTCACTCTACCTTCCAAACATAACCGATGCCATAGACAGTGCACAAATATTTGGGTTTTGATGGCTGATCTTCGAGTTTGTTACGAAGTCGTTTGATGGCAACTGACAGCGCGTTTTCATCGACATATTCGGCGCCATCAGTCCAGATTTGATCAATTAGATTGGTGCGTGAAAGAGTAATCCCTGGGTTATTGACAAGCAAGCGCAGGAGTTTTTGTTCAGTTTTGCTAAGTTCAATTTTTTGCTGTTGTTTATAAAATTCCATAAGATTAAAATTAAAAAAAAGATCTTTAATTTGATAGATGCCTTCTCCAGCAATTGAAGTTCGTCTGATTTGGGTATTGACCCTTGCCCGCAATACAGCTAAAGAAAAGGGCTTGGTAATGTAATCATCAGCTCCCAATTCCAATCCTGTTACGATATCGGTTTCCAGATCGTTGGCGGTCAGTAAAATAACCGGAATCCTACTATTTTTACGGATCTCAATTAATAAATCAAGACCGTTGCCATCGCCCAGATTGATATCCAGAATCAGCAGATCAAAGTGCTTATCGTTCAAAAATAATCGTGCTTCTTTGAGGCTAGGACAGATTGTTACTTTAGTTGTAGCACTTTGCAAGGACAAACGGATGCCCTGGCTGAGAGAAGCGTCGTCTTCTATTAGTAAAATAGTTTTTTGAATAGTATCCATATTAATCACCAAATTTATTTATTTTGCAACTATAGTATATCATGAAAACTAATGTTTTATTAAGAGCTAGTTCGATTTGACAAATGCGGTATCATGCTATACAATGTAGCTGATAGAATTATGTATTGCAAGATACTGAAACGGGGTTTGATGTGATTTCTTCACAAATGTTAAAAGGTGTGTTGGAAGGTTGTATTCTAAAATTCATTGCTCAAAAGGAGACTTATGCCTACGAAATTTCGCGACGATTGGAGGAATACGGCTTTGAAGCGATCTCAGAAGGCACTATTTATCCGATAATTTTGCGCTTGCAAAAAAACCAATTGATTGTAGCGGTTTATCAAAAATCGAAAAACGGTCCAAATCGAAAATATTATTATTTAACAGAAAGTGGGTCGCAGGCACTTGAACAATTTGAACAAAATTGGCGGGAACTAGAGCAGGCAGTCAACCAAATACTAAACAATGGAGTTGCGAATGAATAGAGCCAGAGAATTACTTATAAAGAATAATAAACAAGAAGAAGCAATTTTAAGTGAAAACGCTCAGATATACACTAATATGGTTGTTTATTTACGAGGATCTGATCTATCAGACTACAATCAGGAAATCATCCGGAAAGATATTATAGAGATGATCCTAGATGGGCAGGAACGTGGTGATTCAATTGAAAAAGTGATGGGTAACAATTACAAACAAATTTGTGACGAAATTATAGCTGTAATGCCTAAAATAACAGGAACAGTAAAAATGCTGAAATTTTGTGAAATAGCATTGAGCTCATTGGCTGTTTTAGGCTTAATTCGTCTTGGTGAGATTTTTTTAGATGCTACCACCGGTAATAATAGCGGTTTTATGTTTACATTGACGGTGGGCAATTTATTGCAGGCAATTCTAATCATCGGTGTAGCATACTTAATTGTCAATGATATTACCAAAAATTCTTTTGGCAGTAAAAATAATAAGCGATATGCTGTTAAAATTACGTTTTTTTTTGCACTTATTTTATTGGTGAGAATTTATTTTAAAGTGGTTGTTTTAAAAATAGCTTTCTGGTTAGCTTTACTTTCGGTTTTTTGCCTGATGTTAATCGCAAAGTTGATCAATCATAAATTATCAAGTGTTAATTAGGTATAGAAAATACGACAGAGAACGGAAGGTCAGGATGATATTTAAAGAAACAGGAAATGTAGATAATCCTAAGATAATATTATTACATGGTGGAGGCTTATCAGACTGGTCACTGGATCCGGTGATTTCGCGGTTGAAAGATCAGTTTTATGTTATCACACCGGTGATCGATGGCCACGGGGCGGATGGAAACGAAACATTTATCAGTATTGAAGATTCAGCAGTAAAATTGATCGACTATATTGACCATTACGGTAATGGGAATGTTCATTTGCTAGGTGGTCTATCGATTGGGGCGCAGATTGTCACAGAAGCCTTGTCACGTCGATCAGACATTGCAAACTTTGCCGTAATTGAAAGCGCTTTGCTTATCCCCATTAAAAAAACAACAGCGTTGATGGTGCCAATTAATTCGATGTCTTATGGACTGATCAGAAGTAAGCGATTTTCAAAGATGCAGGCCAAGGCGCTTTGCCTTCCGTCAGAGAAGTTTGAGCGTTACTATCAGGACAGCTTGAAAATGTCAAAAGAGTCTCTTTTAAATATGGCATGGAGCAATGGCACTTATGCTTTGAAAAAAGATATTACTAAAACGAAGGCTAAAGTTCTAATTGTTGTGGGCCAGAAAGAACTTGGTATTATGAAAAAATCAGCCCAGTTATTGAGCCGTGAAATTTCTCACAGTCGATTGTATGTGGCAAAAGGCATGAAGCACGGTGAACTGTCTTTAAAGTATCCAGAGAGATTTGTTGGGCTGATACTAACGTTTTATAATGAAAACCAATGAATAGGTTTTGGTTGATATGGCTTTATGTTAATGAATTGCAAGATGCTTGAGTCTATGATGTTATAGTTCAGTTAAAAAAATCAAAAAATATAAATATGGTATTGACAAAGGCGATAGATACTCGTATAATAATGAAGCTGTCTTGTGAGACAGGAGCACGGCTGAAGATGATCTTGAAAAAGAAAACTAAAAAAGTGCTTGACAGTAGAGAATAGAGACGATATAATAGTAAAGCTTTCGACTGAGAAAGCAGCGTGGACCTAAACGTTTACGCAGGGTCATAGAAAAGAGAATAGTACCATAAAACCTGTAAAAAGTTGACTTAGGTCAACAACAATAAGAGTGACACTCTTTAAAAAAGTCAACGCGTGAGCAATCACAAAAACAATGAGCTTAAGCCGAAAGGCTTTCAATACAAACTTTTATTGAGAGTTTGATCCTGGCTCAGGACGAACGCTGGCGGTATGCTTAACACATGCAAGTCGAACGAGAAGATTATGATTAAGCCTTCGGGCGAGAGAATGATTGGAAAGTGGCGAACGGGTGAGTAACGCGTGGGTAACCTGCCCTATGGAAAGGAATAGCCTCGGGAAACTGGGAGTAATGCCTTATGAAATATTGAAGTCGCATGGCTTTAATATCAAACGCTCCGGTGCCATAGGATGGACCCGCGTCCCATTAGCTGGTTGGTGAGGTAACGGCTCACCAAGGCGACGATGGGTAACCGGTCTGAGAGGGCGAACGGTCACACTGGAACTGAGACACGGTCCAGACTCCTACGGGAGGCAGCAGTGGGGAATATTGCGCAATGGGGGAAACCCTGACGCAGCAATACCGCGTGAATGAAGAAGGTCTTCGGATCGTAAAGTTCTGTTATTGGGAAAGAAGAAAAGACGGTACCCAAGGAGAAAGTCCCGGCTAACTACGTGCCAGCAGCCGCGGTAATACGTAGGGGACAAGCGTTGTCCGGATTTACTGGGCGTAAAGGGCACGCAGGCGGTTTTTTAAGTCAGATGTGAAAGGTCCCGGCTCAACCGGGGAAATGCATTTGAAACTGGAGAACTTGAGTATTGGAGAGGCAAGTGGAATTCCTAGTGTAGCGGTGAAATGCGTAGAGATTAGGAGGAACACCAGTGGCGAAGGCGGCTTGCTGGACAAATACTGACGCTGAGGTGCGAAAGCGTGGGGAGCAAACAGGATTAGATACCCTGGTAGTCCACGCCGTAAACGATGAGTGCTAGGTGTTGGGGGAACTCAGTGCCGCAGTTAACACAATAAGCACTCCGCCTGGGGAGTACGACCGCAAGGTTGAAACTCAAAGGAATTGACGGGGACCCGCACAAGCAGCGGAGCATGTGGTTTAATTCGAAGCAACGCGAAGAACCTTACCAGGTCTTGACATCCTCTGACAATCCTAGAGATAGGACATTTCCTTCGGGAACAGAGAGACAGGTGGTGCATGGTTGTCGTCAGCTCGTGTCGTGAGATGTTGGGTTAAGTCCCGCAACGAGCGCAACCCCTGTGGTTAGTTGCCATCATTTAGTTGGGCACTCTAAGCAGACTGCCGTGGATAACACGGAGGAAGGTGGGGACGACGTCAAATCATCATGCCCCTTATGACCTGGGCTACACACGTGCTACAATGGTCTGAACAGAGGGTTGCGAAGCCGCGAGGTGAAGCTAATCCCTTAAAACAGATCCCAGTTCGGATTGCAGGCTGCAACTCGCCTGCATGAAGTTGGAGTTGCTAGTAATCGCGAATCAGAATGTCGCGGTGAATGCGTTCCCGGGTCTTGTACACACCGCCCGTCACACCACGAGAGTTGGCAACACCCGAAGTCAGTGAGGTAACCGCAAGGAACCAGCTGCCGAAGGTGGGGTCAGTAATTGGGGTGAAGTCGTAACAAGGTAGCCGTATCGGAAGGTGCGGCTGGATCACCTCCTTTCTAAGGAAAACAGGGAGTCATGGTACTATTTTCTTTTGTATGACCTAAAGGTTGTGCAAGGACATAAGCAATTAACTGAATAAGGAACGTAGTTTCTGTCAATATCCTTAACTTTATAAGTAAGAAAATTGCCATAAACTGCATTAGTTTTTACAGCAGTCACAGGCTTAAGGTTTAGTGACTTAGCAAATTTTTCAAAATTTGGGTAAAAACGCCAAAGTGGGGGTGTAGCTCAGTTGGGAGAGCACCTGCCTTGCAAGCAGGGGGTCAGGAGTTCAAGTCTCCTCATCTCCACCATTTTTTTAACCGGGCTTGTAGCTCAGGTGGTTAGAGCGCACGCCTGATAAGCGTGAGGTCGGAGGTTCAAGTCCTCCCAAGCCCACCAGTAAACCAAATCGTATTCGAACTGTCCGATTCAGCGCAGCTGAAGCGAACAGGTTAAGAGTGCGACGCTTTTATGCCGGCAGGAATTGAGCTGGTCTAAGGCAAAGGATCATTGAAAACAGCATAGTGTATAGAAAACATACAATTTCAAATGTTAACAACATTAAGAAACGTAAGTTAAAGGATCGCAGTTGAAAAACTGCAGGCAATTGATATTGTTCTATGTATCGATTGACAAGGATCAAGAAATGAAGGGCACAGGGCGGATGCCTTGGCACTCAGAGCCGATGAAGGACGCGACAAGCTGCGAAAAGCTGCGTGAAGGTGCACATAACCGTTGAAGCGCAGATATCCGAATGGGGAAACCCGGCTGGCAGAAGGCCAGTCACCATGGACTGAATACATAGGTTCATGGAGGGAACCCGGGGAACTGAAACATCTCATTACCCGGAGGAAAAGAAAGAAACATCGATTCCTTGAGTAGCGGCGAGCGAAAGAGGAAGAGCCCGGATTACAGCGAATTTTTATTTTTAGTCGAATGGCATGGGAAGGCCAGACAAAGAGGGTGAGATCCCCGTAGACGAAAGGAATAAAGGTGGGTAATCGAGGAGTACCACGGGACACGTGAAACCCTGTGGGAATATGGGGGGCCCACCCCCAAGGCTAAATACTACTGAGTGACCGATAGAGGATAGTACCGTGAGGGAAAGGTGAAAAGAACCCCGGAAGGGGAGTGAAATAGAAACTGAAACCCTGTGCCTACAAGCAGCCGGAGCGCAAGTGACGGTGTGCTTTTTGTAGAACGGGCCAACGAGTTACGGTATGCAGCAAGGTTAAGTGCTTCAGGCACGGAGCCGTAGGGAAACCGAGTCTTAAGAGGGCGATTAGTTGTATGCCGTAGACCCGAAACCGTGTGATCTATCCATGACCAGGATGAAGCTTGGGTAAAACCAAGTGGAGGTCCGAACCAGTGTCTGTTGAAAAAGGCTTGGATGAGTTGTGGATAGGGGTGAAATTCCAATCGAACACGGAGATAGCTGGTTCTCCCCGAAATAGCTTTAGGGCTAGCGTTGTAGAGAGAGTGATGGAGGTAGAGCACTGAATTGGCTAGGGGGCGTAGAGCTTACTGAACCATATCAAACTCCGAATGCCATACACTTATATACGGCAGTCAGACTATGGGAGATAAGTTTCATAGTCGAAAGGGAAACAGCCCAGACCATCCGCTAAGGTCCCCAAGTACAGATTAAGTGGGAAAGGATGTGCAACTGCATAAACAACCAGGATGTTGGCTTAGAAGCAGCCACACATTTAAAGAGTGCGTAATAGCTCACTGGTCGAGTGGTTGTGCGCCGAAAATAAACGGGGCTAAAATCTGGCACCGAAGCGATGGATTATAGTTTAGACTATAGTGGTAGGGGAGCAATGTCTTGAGGGAGAAGCTGACTTGTAAGGGTTGGTGGACGAAAGACAAGAGAGAATGTTGGCATGAGTAGCGAAAGTGAAGTGAGAATCTTCACCATCGAAAGCCCAAGGTTTCCTGAGGAAGGCTCGTCCGCTCAGGGTAAGTCGGGGCCTAAGCCGAGGCTGGATAGCGTAGGCGATGGACAACAGGTTGAAATTCCTGTACCACCTTTAATTGTTTGAGAGATGGAGTGACACAGAAGGATAAGCGAACCCGGTGATTGGTAGAGCCGGGCCAAGCGTTAAGGCTTACAGAGGAGGCAAATCCCCTTTGTTATAAGGCTGAGGCGTGATGGGGAACGAAAAATAAGTAGGGAAGTCGCTGATTTCACGCTGTCGAGAAAAGCTTCTATTGAGAGAGAAGGTGCCCGTACCGTAAACCGACACAGGTAGGCGAGGAGAGAATCCTAAGATGAGCGGGAGAAGTGTTGTTAAGGAACTCGGCAAAATGACTCCGTAACTTCGGGAGAAGGAGTGCCCCTTAAGGGGGGCCGCAGAGAAGAGGCTCAAGCGACTGTTTAGCAAAAACACAGGTCTCTGCTAAATCGAAAGATGACGTATAGGGGCTGACGCCTGCCCGGTGCTGGAAGGTTAAGAGGAGTGCTTAGCGCAAGCGAAGGTGCGAATTTAAGCCCCAGTAAACGGCGGCCGTAACTATAACGGTCCTAAGGTAGCGAAATTCCTTGTCAGGTAAGTTCTGACCCGCACGAAAGGCGTAACGATTTGAGCGCTGTCTCGACAACACACCCGGTGAAATTGTAGTACTCGTGAAGATGCGAGTTACCCGCGACAGGACGGAAAGACCCGTAGAGCTTTACTGCAATCTGGCATTGGATTTTGGTAGTAGACGTACAGGATAGGTGGGAGGCAAAGAATTTGGAACGCTAGTTTCGAAGGAGCCGCTGTTGGGATACCACCCTTGTACTATTGGAATTCTAACAAGTGTCCGTAATCCGGACATTGGACCGTGTCAGATGGGCAGTTTGACTGGGGCGGTCGCCTCCAAAAATGTATCGGAGGCGCCCAAAGTTACCCTCAGGATGGTTGGAAACCATCTGTTAGAGTGCAAAGGCAAAAGGGTGATTGACTGCGAGAGAGACATCTCGAGCAGGGACGAAAGTCGGGCTTAGTGATCCGGTGGTACCGAGTGGAAGGGCCATCGCTCAACGGATAAAAGCTACCTCGGGGATAACAGGCTTATCTCCCCCAAGAGTCCACATCGACGGGGAGGTTTGGCACCTCGATGTCGGCTCGTCTCATCCTGGGGCTGAAGCAGGTCCCAAGGGTTGGGCTGTTCGCCCATTAAAGAGGCACGCGAGCTGGGTTCAGAACGTCGTGAGACAGTTCGGTCCCTATCCGTCGTGGGCGTTAGATATTTGAGAGGAGCTGTTCCTAGTACGAGAGGACCGGAATGGACAAACCACTGGTGCACCAGTTGTCCCGCCAGGGGCATAGCTGGGTAGCTAAGTTTGGTCGGGATAAGTGCTGAAGGCATCTAAGCACGAAGCCCCCCTCGAGATAAGATATCTCACCGCAAGGTTAAGGCTCCTGGTAGACGACCAGGTCGATAGGCTGGAAGTGGAAGTATGGCAACATATGGAGCGGACCAGTACTAATCAGCCGAGGTCTTGATCCAAAGAATATACACTATGCTGTTTTGAATGATCAAACTGATTTTTCAGAAGGAAAAATCATAGCGAGCTTAGAGCGTAAGCGGGCGAGCGGTGACAGACCTTCGGCATTTTTAAGCCTTCTTATCCCTTGAGGATAAGCAAAGAAGGGATTAAAAATACCAGCCAAAGAACAACAGAAAAACACAATAGAATAGTTAATTTGTCTCGTAACGATAGCAGAGGGGCTACACCTGTTCCCATACCGAACACAGCAGTAAAGTCCTCTAGCGCCGAAAGTACTTGGTGGGTGACTGCCCGGGAGGATAGGACGTTGCGGGGCTTAAATATTCCTCAGTAGCTCAACGGTGGAGCACTCGGCTGTTAACCGATAGGCTGCTGGTTCGAATCCAGCCTGGGGAGCCATTTGTCAAAAATGCGGATATGAAGTATTCGTATCCGCTAAAATTTAATCAGGCCCCTTGGTCAAGCGGTTAAGACACCGCCCTTTCACGGCGGTAACAGGAGTTCGATTCTCCTAGGGGTCACCAAAAAAATGCGGCCTGGTAGTTCAGCTGGTTAGAATGCCAGCCTGTCACGCTGGAGGTCGAGGGTTCGAGTCCCTTCCAGGTCGCCATTTAAGTTTTGTCTCAATTGCTTAAAGAAATTGGTCGGAAGTTGAGCGTAAGCGAAACGACAGTGACAAAACTGACTCATTGTAAATGAAAAGCACCAATACGAATTTAAGGGTTTTCATTTAAAATAAGATCAATAGAATACATATATTTTTAAGCTGATGTGGCTCAATTGGCAGAGCAGCTGATTTGTAATCAGCAGGTTAACGGTTCAAGTCCGTTCATCAGCTCCATTTTTTTGTTTAAAGACTGGGAGAATGCCCGAGTGGCTAAAGGGGGCGGACTGTAAATCCGTTGACAACGTCTACGATGGTTCGAATCCATCTTCTCCCACCAACGCTTTATCGCAATTTCTTTCAGAAATTGATCGGAAGTTGAGCGCTAGCGAAATAACAGTGATAAAGCTAACGCATTTTAATTGAAAACTTATCTAAATTTTAATGACCCATTAGCTCAGTTGGTAGAGCATCTGACTTTTAATCAGGGTGTCGGGCGTTCAAGTCGCCCATGGGTCACCATTTACGTAATCAACGGGCCGTTCGGCTCTGGAAATAAAAAAGATACCTGAAAACAAGCGAGTTTGTTTTTAGGTATCTTTTTTATTTCAGTTACAAAATAACCCAAGTGTTAAGACTAAAAATTACAGATAGAGGCCTTAAATCTGTCAGTCAATCAATTAGAAATATTATACTGATCAGTGATATAATAATTACAAGCACAAATTTTGGAGGACACAATATGGAAGGAATTTTAGATTCAAACGAAGGTAAGTTGCGAATCATCCAGGAAACGGTACCAGGTAAGCAGGTCACACTAGCACATATTATTTCAAGACCAGATGAAATTGTCTATAAAAAACTTGGCCTTAATCCTAGCGTTGATTATCAGAAAGCGGCAATTGGAATCTTGAGTATGACACCATCAGAGATTTCTGTAATTGCTGGAGATTTAGCAATTAAAACGGCTGTCATTGATATGGGCTTTATTGACCGATTTAGCGGAACCTTGATGTTTACTGGTCGTATTTCAGAGGTGCAATCTGCAATTAAAAATATTTTAGCGTATCTAAACGACACACTAAAATTCACAATTTGTGAAATAACAACGACATAGAAGGTTAACAATGAAGAAAATGATCATGGTCGGAAGAAGTGAATGTGGCAAAACGACTTTACGACAAGCTCTCAAAGGCAAAGAAATCAGATATGAAAAGACCCAATATATCAACCATTATGATGTGGTAATTGATACGCCTGGTGAATATGCTGAAACAAAAGGATTAGCTAGAGCACTGGCGCTTTACAGTTTCGAAGCGGATGTGGTGGCTTTGCTGATTAATGCGACAGAGCCTTTTTCACTATATCCGCCTAATGTGACACCAGTAGTAAATCGCCCTTGTATTGGCATCGTTACCCAGATTGATATCCCGGATGCGGATGTTGAACAGGCTGTGGATTGGTTGAAATTAGCTGGATGTGAAAAAATATTTAAAGTCAGTTCTTATACGGGTGAAGGTATTTGGGAAATACTTGACTATTTAAAAGAGGACGGTGATGTTTTGCCCTGGGATGGAAAAGCTGCTGCAGAACGTCCAAGAAATGTTCTATCAACAAAGCTTGCGTAATGGTTATTAAAACTTAAAAAATTTCTTGAATTGAGAAATAAAGAGGTATATAATAATAATGTTGCGGAAGTGGCTCAGTGGTGGAGCACTGGCTTCCCAAGCCGGGGGTCGCGGGTTCGAATCCCGTCTTCCGCTCCAATAAAGGGTTTGCGCGATTAACGAAAACTGTTTACATACAAATTTACCTACTAAAATGAATTATTGAGGCTGTCGATTAGGATGGGCTCTTTTTTTATATTGTTATGTTCGGTATAATGATTTTGTATTTATATTTTTAGGGAAATAGTTTGAAATGAGCAAAAATGTAATCAAAGATATTTGGCTTATTAAGTTATTAACTTGTCTTTCTGACCTGGCTGAAATTCCAGAAAAAGAAAAAAATAGTTTAATCAAGCTATTACAGGTTACGACGATAAGGAAGAACGAGCATTTCATTGCTGTTGGCGAAAGCCCTGATAAAGTCGCTTTTATCGTAGAGGGCTTATTTAGAATATATTATTTGTCTGAGTCAGGAAAAGAAAATTGTTTAGTTTTTCGTGACAGTGGAAAATTTCTTTCAGCTTATAATTATTTGTTGGATAATTCTACTTCAAAATATACTTTTCAGGCTTTGGAGGAGAGTGTATTATTGTATGTATCATTAGATGATTATGCAAAGCTGATGAAAAGCGATGAATGCTGGCAACAAGTTTTATCAAAATATTACCAACTACTTTTCATTGAAAAAGAAGAAAGAGAAGTTCAATTTTTAAGCGCTGATGCGAAAGAGCGATATAGATGTTTTATTACAAAGTATCCAGAGTTATCAAATAGAATTTCACAGTATCATATTGCATCATATTTAGGTATCACACCTGAAGCATTGAGTAGAATTCGCAAACAGTTGATTGATGTAGATCAATGACAGATAAAATTCTTTTAACTATAATAAATAATAATATTAGAGAAAGAGAAAAGTGAGGTCTATGAAATATAAAGCCGAAATATTTGATAAAGTTCAATACTTATATGAAGAAACCGGGTTCAACGATCATCAGCTACATTGTGTAATTCGTTTTACTGGAAAAATTAATGAAGTCTTATTGAGAAAAGCAACAATGCTCCTTTTAGAGGCGATTCCAATTTTATCGTGTCGTTATGATCATAATAATGGCCGTGATTACTGGGAAAGCACCATTACTTCAATTGAAGAAGTGCTACAGGTTGTTCAAGAAAAAACTGAATTTGATAATTTTACAACATCAAAAGTAGATGAGCTGATGGGACCACAGATAAAGATGTGCTTGTATCCGTCCGATCAAGATGCGCTGTCCATAATTTTGAATCATATGGTGTGTGATGCTGCGGGCTTCAAAGAGTGTCTTTACGTTTTTTCTGCAATTTATTCAGAACTAATAAATAATCCTCAATATCGTCCCGATTTTGAGATTAATGGTGTTCGAAGTATTGAAAAAATTCTAAAAGATATTTCTTTTAGCAAGAAATTAAGGTCTTTGTTATTTAACAATAGCGAAAGTAATCAGGATAGTGAAATTCTTTTTCCTACGAGTGCTGATAAAAATATTTTCCCCTTTATTATAACTTCTGAACTTGGGCCAGAAAAATTGTTGAAGATACAGGAACACTGTAAAAAAAATGATGTTACTGTAAATGATGTTTTTCTTGCCGCTTATTATCGTCTCCTATATAAAAAAGTTAATACAAATAAAGATTTATTGCATATTCCGATTATGGTGGATATGCGAAGATATAGCAAGCAGTACCGTTTTGATTCGCTTTGCAATTTTTCATCAACAATGATTATTCAGACGCCTATCAGTCCGAATGAAAATTTCACGGATACGTTAATGAAGATCAGTAAAGAAATGAATTTGAAAAAGACCACTGATATCGGTTTAAACGGATTTGTTCAGCTCAGTCTAATTGATAAACTTCTAAATAATGAAAAAAGTTATAAATTAGTCCAAGAGAAGTTAGTAAACCCTTCGATTTGCATGACTAACATTGGCGTTATAGAGGACCAAAAGCTGGTATTCAACGGAACAAACATAAAGAGTGCTTTTATTTGTGGTTCAATTAAATATCGTCCGCATTTTCAAATGGCATTAAGCAGCTTTAAAAATACTATAACATTGAGCAGTAATTTATATGGCAGTCAGCAGGATTATGAGACAATTACCGATTTTTTAACTGAAATTGAAAATGAACTTCCGATTTAATGAGACGCATATGGAGTTGAATATTATAGAAGAAATTATATGAATTTTACTGACAAAATTAATGAATCGTGGTACAATTCTGAACATAAGATATTTTAAGTGAACAACTTGAAGGCTGTAAAATTTACAGCCTTTTTTTTATAACCATTACAGGAGGAATAAAGTTGAAAATTATAAACGAGGCCACACATCTTGAGCTATACAATCGTTATCGGATTGTTCGTTCTACAAAAGAAGTGAATAACATGAAAAATATGCTTATAGATGATTTGGTAATTGATGAACATCACATGAATGTTTTTATCAATGATAAGCTTGCGTTTAAAATGGTTTGTACACCGCAGAATCTTGATCATTTAGTGGTAGGATTTCTTTTTTCGGAAGGCTATATTCATTCACGTGATGATATTGAATATATTTATATTTGTGAACTTGGTGAACGTGTGAAAGTGCAACTGAATAAAGTAATCAAGTTTGAAAAAATTTCACATGACTCTAAAAGTGATGCTACAGCGTGTGGCAATAATCGAATAATTTTAAGAATTGAACAGGATCAATCGCTTAAAAAGTTGAAAAAAATAAGCTATAAACTCGATTCAATCTTTATGTTATCAGATGTTTGTAATCGTCAGGCGGATCTTTTCAAAGAAACAGGTGGCACGCACTCTTGTTCAATGCTGACAGAAAATAATAAAATTCTGTTTTGTGAGGATATCGGCCGTCACAATGCAGTTGATAAACTGATCGGCAAGGCTTTGGTCGATGGCCATGATCTGAATAAATGTATTTTGTTTACCAGCGGAAGGATACCCTCGGATATGGTGATAAAAGTGATTCGTAGTGGGATACCAGTTATTGCATCTCATTCTGCACCAACTGGATTGGCGATTGAACTGGCCAAGGCTTACAACTTATGTTTGATAGGATTTGTTCGAGGCAAACGTGCCAACAGATACAATAATTTTTAATTGAGTAAAAGTTGTATAAAGTTTGAAAGGTAAAATTTTGACTCAAAATCAGGAAAAAATAAGATGAATTTATAAAAAGAAATTTTACAGTACAAAAAAACATCAATGACAAATTCAGATATTTGACATATAATGAAAGCCTAAAAGAAGGGAGAAATAGACTATGGTTAATTTGATGATTGATGGCCAAACTGTAAGTGTTGAAACTGGGACAACAATACTTAAAGCAGCTAGGTCTGTGGGAATCGATATTCCTACTTTGTGTAATTTTAAAGACTTCACCCCTGAAGGTAGTTGTCGTATGTGTCTGGTTGAAGTGGTAGGCGCAAGACGACTTGAAACAGCCTGTTCAACACCAGCGGCTGAAGGGATGGTAGTATATACAAACAATGCAAAAGTACGGGAAGCAAGACGTTTTGTTTTAAAGATGCTGATGTCTGATCATACTTTTGATTGTATGTCCTGTTACAAATATGGCTGTTGCGAATTTGTAGATTTTAATGTAAATTGTATTGAGTATGATGAGTTAAAGGAATTTGGTTCGGAAAGAATTATGACAAAACCGATTGATGATTCCAATCCATTTTATACTTATGATCCTAACAAGTGCGTATTATGTAATCGATGTATCAAGGTTTGTGAACATCTACAGTGTAATCACATTTTAGCTCAATGCGATCGGGGTTATGAGACAAACATTAATCCAGTTTTTGAGATGTCACGTGGAGAGTCAGAATGTGTCAGCTGTGGGAACTGTGTCGCTGTCTGTCCAACTGGTGCACTGGCGCCAAAGCAGTTTGAGCCTTTTGCCTATACCGAAACAGTTCAGACGATCTGTCCTTATTGTGGGGTTGGCTGCACATTAAACCTGAAAATAAAAGATAATAAAATTACCGATATTTACAGCACCGATGGGAATGTAAATGATAATCTTTTATGTGTTAAAGGACGTTTTGCCTATGATTTTGTAGCTAACAAAGACCGCTTGACGACGCCGCTGATTAGAAGAAACGGAAAACTCGAGGAAGCAACCTGGGATGAAGCCCTCTCTTTGATAACAGAAAAGTTAAGAGAAGCAAAAAAGGAAGGCCCTGATGCAGTAGCAGGATTTTCTTCAGCACGTTGCACCAATGAAGATAATTATGTTTTCCAGAAATTCATCAGAACAGTTGGCCAAACAAATAACGTGGATCATTGTGCTCGATTATGCCATGCATCAACAGTTGCCGGACTGGCTAAATCATTTGGCAGCGGTGCCATGACCAATAGTATTGATGAAATAGAATTAATGGACGTAATGTTAGTTAGTGGTTCTAATACCACAGAAACACATCCGGTAATTGGTGCTAAGATTAAACAGCGACAGCAAAAGGGTGCGGCACTGATTGTGGCTGAACCACGAAAGATTGAACTGGCTAAATATGCGGATGTATTTCTGCAGATTAAGCCTGGAACGAATGTCGCCTTGTTCAACGGTTTAATGCGCGCAATTCTGGATGAGAATCTTCAGGATAAAAAGTTCATTGATGACCGTACTGAGGGTTTTGAAGCCTTTAAAGAGTTTATGGATACGAAAACGGTTGAAGACTGGGCGTTAATTTGTGGTGTTGATCCTGATGAAATGCGAAAAGCAGCACGACTTTATGCGACAAAGGATAAAGGCGGGATCTTTTACTCAATGGGAGTTACTCAGCATAAAACCGGAACCGATGGGGTTATGTCTACGGCCAATCTGGCCATGTTAACCGGAAAAATAGGCCGGGAAGGTTGTGGTGTCAATCCACTGCGCGGTCAGAATAATGTTCAGGGTGCCTGCGATATGGGAGCATTACCTGGAGATTTGCCGGGATACCAGAAAACTGCAAACCCAGAAGTCGTTGATAAGTTCGAAAAAGCTTGGGGTTTGACCTTGCCAAAGGAGCCAGGCAAAACATTAACCGAAATTATCAATGGTGTGGGCAATCAGACGGTGAAGTTTTTATATGTCATGGGTGAAAATCCGGTGGTGTCTGATCCTGATTCCAACCACGTTAAAGAGGCATTAGCAAAAGCAAATTTCATTGTTGTACAGGATATCTTTCCGACCGAAACGACAGAATATGCTGATGTAGTATTACCGGCATATGTGTATGCAGAAAAAGATGGTACCTTTACCAATACTGAAAGACGGATTCAGCTGCTTAGAAAAGCGGTTGAGGCGCCAGGTCAGGCCAAAAATGACTGGGAGATAATCGGTCTTCTTGCCAAAGAATTGGGAGTGGAAGGCTTTGACTATCAAAGTGCCGAAGAAATCATGGATGAAATTGCTTCAGTGACACCAAGTTACACCGGTGTTTCGCATGAACGTTTGCGAAATGGTGATCGTATCCAGTGGCCATGTTTAAGCAAAGACTCGGAAGGTGCCAAATTCTTGCATCAGGGTAAGTTTACCAGAGGATTGGGTGCCTTTATGATAGCGGATTACATTCCACCAGAAGATCAGGCAGATGATGAGTATCCGATGATTCTGATGACGGGTCGTATCCTTCAGCATTATCATACTCGAACCATGACCATGAGAACTCCAGGGATTCAGGAAATAGCTGGTGATCCCTTCGTTGAAATTAATCCTGAAACGGCTAAAGCTTATGACATTCAGGAAGGCGATGTGATTACCGTAAAATCTCCACGCGGCAAGGTATCGGCAAAAACTAAGTTTAACAAAGGTGTCATGGAACAAAATCTCTTTATGCCATTTCACTATGGAAATTCCGGAGCCAACCACCTGACGGGTGGTCAGCTTGATCCGATTGCGAAGATACCACCATTCAAAGTGGTAAAAGTTCAAATCAGCAAGTAGTCTTTTAACTGGGTCGCCGCATTAAAAAGTGTGCGGCGATTCGGTTTATCGAATTATCTGTCTTATAAAAGTTAACTGTCAACTAGTGTAGGAGGCAAAATGGATCAATTTAAAACAGCAGCAATCTTAACCGGCGGTTTAAGTCAACGGATGGGTTTTGATAAGAAGTTTTTGAAAATTGATGGTGAGCGAATTATAAATCGCATCATCAAGCAGATTTCCGAAGAATTTGAGGATATAATTATTATTGGATCCAAACCGGAAGATTTGCCTGATGTTCAAGGTGTTCGGGGAATATTTCCTGATGAAGTGGCAGTTTCGGCTTCCCTTGCAGGAATCTATACTGGACTTTGCCATTCACAGTCACATTTTCTCTATGTGATAGCCTGCGATATGCCGATATTCAATCGCAAGTACTTGTCTTATATGAAGAAACAAATGATGCTGAATAGCAGTAAAAAGGGCTGTGTCACGCGTTATCAGGAATGGATAGAACCATTTAACGCTTTTTACAGTATCGAGTTATTGACTGATATTGAAGATTTTTTTAAATGTGGACGAAAAAGTATCCACAAATGTCTAGAGCCGCTTGACTTATGTTTTATTCCCGAAAATACAGCCAGATCTTTTAGTCCGAACTGGGATATGTTCTGTAATTTGAATACGCCAAGAGAATTAAAAGAACATTTGCAAAAAAACAAACAAATTGGGTGAAAAACTATTGACATAGACTGCGGAATTTGTTATTATAATCGAGCACGTTACAGATAACGTTGCTTTGCGGATGTGGCGGAATTGGCAGACGCGCTAGACTTAGGATCTAGTATCAATCGATGTGGGGGTTCGACTCCCTTCATCCGCACCAACGCGGAAGTGGCTCAGTGGTAGAGCATCGCCTTGCCAAGGCGAGGGTCGCGGGTTCAAATCCCGTCTTCCGCTCCATTTAAATTAAAAGACTGGAAAACGGTCAAAAACCTACTGTGCGCCCTTAGCTCAATTGGATAGAGTGCCTGGCTTCGAACCAGTAGGTTGGGGGTTCGAGCCCCTCAGGGCGTACCATAATTTAACAGAGAACAGTCGTTGGACTGTTTTTTTTTTAGAAAAAATTGGTTGAGGTGATAAAAGTTTCTAGTAGTCTGCTTATTTTAGGTTGGTCAAAGAGATCAAGATAAGCCAATAAACCTGATTACCTAACCGGACTTGGAGCATTTACGAATGAAAGAAATCAGAAAAGACACATATCACGCCTGTATCCCTCTGACGGGAATATCAATGGCTGAAGTTGAATCTGAAATTGTCGATGGGATGCGTCAGCAGTGTGATTATTTTGAGTGGCGTCGGGATTATTTTGGGATCGGTGATAAAATTTCTAAAAGTCGGGAACGGGAGAACCTATTGGCTATTCGCCAAAAGATCGGTGAGACCGGCTTAATTTACACATTTCGTGGTCAAGCTGAAGGCGGTGCGGGTGACTGGTCTGATGCTGATCGTTTAATGGGTATTAAAACGGCAATTTGTTCGGATGTGGTCGATTATATCGATGTTGAGCTGGTCAACAGTGACGCTTTTCATCAGGAAATTATAAAGGCACTTAAGACTGGGCAATCCGGGAAAATCCTCTCTAGCCATAATTTCGATCAGACGCCAGGCATCAAAGAAATTGCTGGGATATTTTCTAAAATGACAGAAAAAAACGCTGATGTGTTAAAACTCGCGGTTAAAACCGAGACATTGCATGATCTGCAAAGGCTAATAAAAGCATCTCTCAATTTTCAGACTGACCGGTCTATGATTGTGATCGGAATGGGTTCTGCGGGTGCATTGACCAGGATCGCGCCGGAAATTTTGGGTGGTTCACTTAGTTTCGCGGCGGGAGCGAAAAAAACAGCGCCAGGACAATTGGGGATTGAGGAAATCATTAAGCTAAGAGACGCGTTAGGCCTCTAACAAGTGCTGCTCATCCGATTGGTGGGAAGCGCAGTACTTGTTGTAAAGGGTTAAAGAGAATCAGCTTATTCATCAAAAGTGGATTGCGGATAGACTTTTTTGATCAGCCAGCTAGCAAAAAAAGCGCAGGCAATGCCAATGAATATGCCAATTAGAATATCACTGGGGTAATGGACAAAAAGGTAAAGCCTGGAAAATGCTACCAGTCCGGCAAAAACAAGTAATAGCCAGCGAAGTCGGTTCTTTTCACAGAGAAAATAAGCAACTGAAAAGGCAAAAACACTGGCCGTATGGCTTGACGGGAATGATGAGCCATGGGGAACAGGGATGATCAGATCGATTGGATATGTAATAAAGGGTCGTGGGCGGTCAAAAAAAGGCTTGATCCCAAGATTTACCACAATCAGCGCGATCAGCAAAGCACCAACGACAATCAAACCGGTTTGTCGGTGCTTGGGTTTTGAGAGCAGAAAAATCGACATTGGGATATAAATGATACCGAACCCCCAGAGGTTGGTGATAAAAATAAAAAAGGTGTTTCCCCATAGGGTGACCAGATGGCTATTGATCCAGACAAGAATAGAAAGATCCATAGGCCACCCACTTAGCGAATTTCCCAGTCGATGGGTGAACGGCCGGCAGCACTTAAGAGTTTATTGGCTCTTGAAAAGGGTTTACTGCCAAAGAAACCGCGGTGTGCGGATAGCGGACTGGGGTGGGGAGAAGTAATGATATGATGTAACGGGTTAGTGATTAGATCTTTTTTGTTTTGTGCATCACGTCCCCAGAGGATAAAAATGATGGGTTGCTTTTGGTCGTTTAAAGTTTTGATGATCTGGCCGGTAAATTCTTCCCAGCCGATGTTTCGGTGGGAAGCGGCTTGACCGGCGCGAACAGTCAGAACTGCGTTAAGCAGCAAGACCCCTTCATCTGCCCACTTCTTTAGATTACCATGATCTGGTATGGGGAAGCCCAAATCAGTGTGAAGTTCTTTGTAAATATTTAAAAGTGATGGTGGGATTGCCACATCCTTTTGAACGGAGAAGGCCAGACCATGAGCCTGATGTTCGCCGTGGTACGGATCCTGTCCAAGGATGCATACTTTTGTTTCAGCTAGTGGTGTGTAATGAAATGCGTTGTATATATCATGCATTGGCGGATAAACGATATGTGTTTTATATTCTTCAATTAAAATTTTTCTGAGATTTTGATAGTATTCTTTTTCAAATTGACCTTGTAAAAGGCTTTCCCAGTCGTTTGTAAAATGAATGGCCATTCGCTGCCTCCTTAGATTGACATACATAGATTATACACTAAAAAAAAGATTTGCGTTGAGGAAAATGATGTATTCAGAAAAAGAATATGATATAATAAAGTGTATACAATATTATAAATTCAAAGTGAGTTAAAAATGGATACTACAGCGATTAAAGCAAATGCAAAAGTGAACCTGGCTTTGGATGTTCTTATGAAAAGAGCAGATGGTTACCATGAAATGCGGATGATTAACCACCGTTTAGACTTATCTGACACCATTACGTGTCACAAAACTGGATCAGGTATCAGTTTAATAACCAATGACAGTGAGATTCCTGCCGATGAGCGAAATCTTTCATATCAAGCTGCAAAGTCTTTAATTGATTACAGCGGGATTAAAGCAGGTGTTAAAATCGAACTAATCAAACAGATTCCCCACGAAGCGGGTCTGGCCGGTGGCAGTGCTGATGCTGCGGCAACACTTTTAGCGCTGGATAGACTTTTTGCCCTGGGATTGCCCCTCGACACGCTAGCTAAAATTGGGGTTACTATCGGAGCAGATGTGCCATATTGTTTATATGACAGTCCTGCTTTAGTTGAAGGAATTGGTGAACGAATAACACCGCTTGAAGCTATTGGGGACTGGTTTGTTTTGCTGATAAAACCTGCCATTGGAATTAAGACCAACTGGGCTTTTGCCCAACTGGGTGAGATAAAAAAACTAAGCCATCCGGATTTGGATCAGGTGCTTCGGTATCTGGAAAAGAAAGAATATCAAAAAGCCCTGAAATTGAGTGGAAATGTCTTTGAAAATCCGATATTTGAGATTTATCCGGAGCTTGAGAGAATAAAAAACCAATTGCTGGATAACGGCGCAATTACTGCCAATATGACGGGCAGCGGTTCAACTATTGTGGGTTATTTTGCTGATCAAAGTCAGGCTCAGAATGCTCATGATCTATTCAAATTAAAAAATGAACGTTGTTTTCTAACTAAAACGTGCTAAAGAGGGATATTATGGAGACTGAAATTAAAGGATTGAGTTTGGACGCCAGCTCATGCAAACCGCTAAGAGAAATTGTTTTTGACACAATCAGAAGTGCTATTATTACCGGAGACTTGAAACCGGGACAACGGCTGATGGAAGTTCAGCTGGCGGAACAGATGGGGGTCAGTCGGACACCGGTACGAGAGTCAATCAGAAAACTGGAGTTGGAAGGGCTGGTCAAGATGATCCCCCGAAAAGGGGCTTATGTGACCCCCATGTCGGTTGATGATCTGCGGGAAATGATGGAGATCAGACGGGCGCTGGAAGGACTGGCAGCAGAACTGGCGGCGGTTAATGCCACTCAGGATGATGTGGATGCTTTATTTGAAGCCAATGACCTTTTTGGCAAAGCGGCTGTTAAAAATGACGAAGAGGGCATTATCAAATATGATATGGATATTCATGAAATCATTTATAAGGCATCAGGAAATATAAAACTGGTTCAGATGATTCACTCGCTAAGAGAGCAAATGCAGCGATTTAGAGCTGAATATGTACATCGTATTGAAGACAAAAAGCACCTGGTCAATCAGCACATGGAAATTATCGAAAAAATTGACCAGAAGCAGAGTGAACGGGCGCGGTTGGCAGCATGTGAACACATTCATTCAACGGGGGATGATATGCTCAAAAAGCTATAACATGACCCTGAATCACAGCGGTGGTTTAGGGTGTTTATTTCAGAAATTTGAATGGTTCTTCGGTTAGTATATCGCGATTGGCCAGTAGCGCAAGCAATAGCGAAATGCTGCCGCAGACCACAAATACGTCGGCAAAGTTGAAAATGGCGAACTTAATAAATCGGAAATCCAGAAAATCGATGACATAATTGAGTCGAATCCGATCAATCAGATTTCCGACAGCACCCCCTATAATACAGGAAACAGACAGATTAACCCACAAGTTAGCTCTGCTTTTTGGCGTTTTCAAAAGTATATAAACGAGAACACCGGCAAAAATCATGGTTATAAAGATTAGAAAAGGCTGCATGTTTGTAAACAAACTGAATGCAGCACCGCGGTTCTCGACATATGTTAGGTGAAAGACATTTTCAATCAGTGGATAAGTATCGATTGGTTTCAAATATCTGAGTACCAGATACTTGGAATACTGATCCAGGAAAATGGTAAAAAGAATGACAGCAAGATAGATCATTTTTTCTCCAATCAGATTTTTTGTACAATCAAAATATAAAGGAAAATGCACTAAAACACAAGAAAAAATTTAAGAAAATCTTTAAAAATTTTGATTAAAGTAAATAAAGCCGAGAATGATCAAAATTTCTTTTATTTTCTTAAGGATTAATGTTAAGATATAAAACAGATTTGTAGTGAGGAGGAGCTTGTGAAGTTTTTTCAAGATAACGAATTGTTTAAGAAATATCTGCCCTTGTTTCTTGGGGCTCTGGGATTGATGCTGGTTTATAAATTTCTGGATAATGTGGGGCTAGTTATAGCAGTTATCACAGATTTTTTTAACAGTACAATTGGGGTGTTAATGCCGATTTTAATCGGTGTGGTTGTTGCCTATCTTTTATTTAAACCAATGCATGGCTTGGAGAAATTTATTTACAAAAATTTTGAAATGGCACAAAATAAGCCCAAAATAGTGCGTCTTTTATCAATCTTTGTGGTTTATACCATTACGATTATTTTGTTTGTGCTGTTTTTTAACGCGGTAATACCATCATTAATTGAAAGTATTGCTAATCTGGTTGTTCAGATGCCGACTTTTATGGTAATTCTGAATGACTTTCTGGGTGATAGTGTTTCCCAGGGCGGGGTTACTCAGGAACTGTTTAAAAGTCTTCAGGATTCTGTTAATTACCTGCAGAGTATGGACACCAATGATATTATTAATTTTATTACCAACTCACTTGGAATCACCTCGCAGGCAATTGGCAATGCCGCCTTCCTTTTAATCAAGGGAACATTTGGCTTTGTGGCTTCGTTTTTTATTGTTTTTTTCATCGGACTTTATACGATGCTTGACAAAGAAAAAATTCTTGAACAGATTGCCAGATTTTTTCAGGCGGTTATGAGCGACAAGGTGTATAACGGTTTTGATTGGGTAGTTAAGACCATTGACGATATTTTTTACAAGTATTTTTCGGGCAAGTTGTTTACTTCAATACTAATTGGATTTTTGTTTTATTTGGGTTTACTGATTATTAATGTACAGTATGCGCCACTTTTTGCGGTTGTCGTCGGAGTACTTAACATGATTCCTTATTTTGGTCCCATTCTGGGTGCGATTCCAGCGATTCTGATTACCTTAATAGATGATCCGGTCAAGGCTTTATGGGTAGGGGTTCTGATTCTGGTGGTGCAGCAATTTGATGGCAATGTACTGGCACCTAGTGTATTAGGTAAAATTGTCGAGTTAAATCCTTTCTGGGTATTAGTCAGTGTTGTAGTTGGTGGCAGTATGTTTGGTATTTTGGGCATGTTCATTGCAATTCCCATGTTTGCCGTGATAAAAGTGTTTCTTGAAGAAGGTATCAAGCGTTTTGAGTATAAAAAAGAACGCGAGTTGTTAACAAAAGAGTAAAGAAAGTTTGGAAAGGAATTTGGAAATGGAAAATGTTTTTGACGTTTTAAAAGAGCGAGGATTTCTGGAGCAGTGTACACACGAAGAAGAGATAAAGACGTTGCTTAAAGAGGAGTCGGTTTCTTTTTATATAGGATTTGACCCAACGGCGGATAGTTTGCATATTGGTCACTTTATTCAAATTATGGTTATGGCCCACATGCAAAGGCATGGACATCGTCCGATCGCGATTATTGGTGGGGGAACCACAATGATTGGCGATCCTTCAGGACGAAGCGATATGCGACAGGTTATGACAGCCGACCGAATTGCTGAAAATGGGGAAAAATTCAAGAAGATATTTGAAAAGTTTTTGAGTTTTGAAAATGATCAAGCCATGATGATTAACAATGCCGACTGGCTGCTTGACTTAAATTATATCGATTTTCTACGAGAAATTGGAACGCATTTTTCCGTAAATCGGATGTTAGCTGCTGACTGTTATAAATCTAGACTGGAAAAAGGCCTGACTTTTTTGGAATTCAATTATATGCTTTTGCAGGCTTATGATTTCTACATTTTACACAGAGATTATGGTTGTAAGATGCAGTTTGGCGGTAATGACCAGTGGTCCAATATCATAGCTGGTATTGAGTTGATTCGTAAAAAAGACAGCGCTCAGGCATATGGCATGACCTTCTCTTTATTGACTACCAGCGAAGGCATTAAAATGGGTAAAACGGCCAAAGGCGCTTTGTGGCTTGACCCGCAAAAAACAAGTCCTTATGATTTTTATCAGTATTGGCGCAATGTTGCCGACGCGGATGTGCAAAAATGTCTGGCACTGTTAACTTTTCTGCCAATGGAAGAGGTCCGGCGTTTGGGCAGCCTTCTGGGAGCGGAGATAAATCAGGCCAAAGAAGTGCTGGCTTTTGAAGTAACTGCCCTGATTCATGGAAAAGAAGAGGCTGCTAAAGCTCAGGAGGCAGCCCGACGTTTGTTTGAAGGCGGGCCAGATCAGGCGGCAATTCCGGCTGTTGACCTAAAGAGAAGTGACCTGGGGGAAGGGATGGATATTATCTCGCTGCTTCAGGCAGCCCAACTGATTCCGACCAGAAGTGAAGGCCGACGCCTGATTGAACAGGGTGGTGTCCTGGCCAATGGTCAGAAAGTGGAAGATTTTAAAGCGATCTTCACCGAAGCCGACTTTAAAGATGGTGTTATGATTCTCAAAAAAGGTAAAAAAGCCTTTAAGCAATTGAATTTAGTATAGGTGGTGGAAGATGATCAGTTCTAACCCTGTTAGAGGGACAAGAGATATACTGCCGCAGGAAATGGTCTTGCGAGACCAGTTGGAAGCGATGATTTTAAAACGTTACCGCAGTCAGGGCTTTAATCGGATTGAGACCCCGGTTATGGAAAACCTGGAGTTGCTTTTGGGCAGTGATGGCGGTGAGAATTTAAAGATGCTATTTAGTATCATTAAACGTGGAGAGAAATTAAATCTGACACCGGAAGCTAGCGTCAATGATCTGTGTGATCTGGGCTTGCGCTTTGATTTAACCCTACCTTTAAGCCGGTTTTACGCAAATAACCAGGCTGAACTGGAAATGCCTTTTAAAGCCATTCAGATCGGTAATGTTTTTCGTGCCGAGCGGCCGCAAAAAGGGCGTTTTCGATCATTTAAACAGTGTGACATTGATATTATTGGCGATCCTTCAGTTAACGCAGAAATCGAACTGATTGATACGACGGCAAAAGCACTCATGGATATGGGCTTTTCCGGTTTTACGGTAAAGATCAATCATCGCAAACTACTTAGTGAAGTGATCAGAAAACTCGGTTTTTCTGAGGAATCAGTGGCAACGGTCTGTATCGCCCTTGATAAATTGGATAAAATTGGTTCTGAAGGAGTCGAACAAGAGTTGTTGTCTAAAGAATATAATCAGGCTATGGTCGCTGGATTAATTAAAGCAGTAACTGAGATTTCAACAGAAAATATTTCTGACTGGGTGGATGATGACCTTGTAACCGGCGAATTGACTCAGGTGATTGAAGCGATCAGGGTCCTTTCTAAAAATAACTACCGTATTGAATTTGATTTTTCGCTGATTCGTGGTATGGGATATTATACTGGGCTTATCTTTGAAGTAAGTTATGGCCCTTATGGTTATTCTATAGCTGGTGGTGGTCGCTACGATAATATGATTGGCAAGTATTGCAAGACATCAGTGCCAGCGGTGGGATTTTCAATTGGATTCGAGCGGATTGTGGGGATTTTACAGGAAGAAAATAACCATCTGACGCAAAATTCAAGGAAAATGGTGTTATTCTACGAGACAGATCAGTCGTCTTTTGCGCAGGTCATTGCTGCGGGAGAAGAGTGGCAGGCACAGGGTTATGGCGTTAATCTGGTTGCAATGAAAAAGAAATTTGGAAAACAGATTACCGCTTATGCAGATAAAGGATATGAAGGCTTTGCTGTCTTTGGCCGGGATGAGGTCTTAAAAACGTTTTAATCAATACAAAAATGGGATCAACAAGAAAGAGCCGATTTGAACAGTGGTAATTATTAGTTCTAATCGGCTTTTTAAATGCTTGTGCTGTTTATTGTAGTGAAAATTTTACAACAAGATTATCGAAATATGGTATAATAAAATATTACAAAACAAAGGAAATTAAATGATAGATCAAATTAATTTAATTGCCACGGTCGCTTTCGGTCTGGAAGCGGTGGTAAAAAAAGAAATAGTGCAGTTGGGATATGAGGTTAAGCGGGTTGAGAATGGCAAGGTTCACTTTTGTGGTCCTCTCGAGGCGGTTGCTCAGTCAAATCTCTGGTTGCGTTGTGCAGACAGGGTTCTGCTGGAAGTAGGCAGTTTTAAAGCGACCAGCTTTGAAGCTTTGTTTGAACAGACAAAAGCACTGCCATGGGAAGATTACATCCCAGTGGACGGAGAATTTCCAGCGGCCAAAATCACCAGTGTCAAATCGGCCTTGTTCAGTAAATCAGACGGACAGCGGATTGTTAAAAAAGCTGTGGTTGAACGGCTTAAATCGGTTTACAAGGTTGATTGGTTCACTGAAAATAGAGGGAAATATCCGATTCACATCCAGATTTTAAAAGATGAAGTGACCCTTGCTATTGATACCAGCGGATCAGGCCTTAATCGCCGGGGTTACAGACAATATGGAAATGAAGCGCCAATAAAAGAAACGATCGCGGCGGCTCTGGTTTATTTGTCTAACTGGAAACCGCATCGCTATTTTTTAGATCCTTTATGCGGATCAGGAACAATTGTGATTGAAGCGGCATTAATGGGTAAAAATATTGCACCAGGCTTAAAAAGATCCTTTATTTCGGAAGACTGGGATTTTATACCTGCCGATACCTTTAAAAAAGCCAGAGCGCAGGCTGAGGGAATGATAAATGATCAAAGCTTTAGGCTTTTGGGGTCGGATAATGATAGTCGAGCTCTGAAGCAGGCCCGGAATAACGCTGAACTAGCTGGCGTATCGGATTTTGTGTCTTTTCAAAATCTGCCGGTTCAGTCGGTTCAGACAAAAAAGAAGTATGGGGTGATCATCACCAATCCACCTTATGGTGAACGGCTGAGCGATGAAAAAGAAATCAAAAAACTATATGCTGATATGGGTCGTGTATTTGAATCATTAGACGACTGGTCTTATTTTATTATTACCGGCTATGAAAAATTTGAAAAAGTGTTTGGAAAAAAGGCGACTAAGAATCGCAAACTATATAATGGAGATATTAAAACTTACTTCTATCAGTATTATGGTCCATTACCCCCGAGAAAAAAAGATCAGGAGAATGAATAAGGATGAAAAAAGAGAATAATAAACGAAAATTTAGTGGCCAATCGCCTAAAAAACAGAGTCGGCGATTCGAGAAACGGGAAACAGGCCAGGAAAGGGTTGTAAAAGACCAACGAAAAGTTTCCCATAAAGAGGATGACCAGGAGGAAGAAACCTTCATTATTGTCGGTAAAAACCCAGTTCTGGAAGCCTTGCGTTCTGAACAGGCAATTGATAAACTATTAATTTTAAAAGACAATACAGACCATGTTTTGAAAAAAATCACCGATCAAGCCAAAAAGCAGAATATCATTGTACAGTCGACTGAGAAAGCCAGACTGGAGGCCTTGGCAGCTGGCCAGGTTCATCAGGGGATAGTAGCAATGATGGCGCCTTTTCCCTACAGTAGCGTTGAAGAAATTCTTGAAAAAGCGAAAAAAAAGGCAAAAGACCCCTTTATTGTTATTCTCGATCATTTAACCGATCCTCATAACCTGGGAGCGATCATCAGATCTGCTAATCTTTGTGGTGCGGATGGGGTGATTATTCCCCAAAGACGGTCAGCATCATTAACTGCTACATCCGTTAAGGCGTCTTCAGGAGCAGTTGCCCACACGCTGATTGCCAAGGTAAATAACTTGAGTCAGTGTATTGAGTCCTTAAAAAAGAAGGGGGTCTGGGTGGCGGCAGCGGACATGGATGGTCAGGCCTATTATATGGCTGATTTCAAGGGTGCGCTGGCAGTTGTCATTGGCAATGAAGGTTCAGGGATTTCTCAGAATATAAAAAAACAATGTGATTTTTCGGTTTCGATTCCAATTTACGGAGAGATTGATTCATTTAACGCCTCTGCGGCGGCTGCTATCATTTTATCGGAGGCGGCGAAGCAGCGAAATCAATGAAAAAGTTTTTAATTGTTGATGGCTATAATGTGATTCATGGCGACGAAGCGCTGCAGAAACTTTCGGAAATCAAACTGGAAGAAGCGCGGGAGAAGCTGATTCACTTATTGAACAGTTATGCAGGTCTCAAGGGCTACGAAATAATCCTGGTCTTTGATGCCTATCAGCAAAAGAATCTGTCGTCCCGGGAAGAAAAATGGGGACTGATTAAGGTAATTTACACCGATAAGAACAAGACTGCGGATGCCTATATTGAAAAATTGGTGTATGAACTGCCCAGAGCCCTTGAGGTGAAGGTGGTCACTTCAGATTTTACCTTACAGAGAATGGTGCTGGCAGGTGGAGCAACGAGAATTCCATCACGAGAACTGATGGAAGAGTTGCAAAAGATGCCCGCTAGCCTAGAAAAAATAAAATCGACTGAAAAAACTGCTACTGGTCGAATTAGACTACAGGACTTTATGGATGACGAGACATTGGAAAAATTCAAAGTTATGCGCAGTGAGGATTGAAAGGATAAATCGTAATGGAAGACGAATTTGACGGCTTAACTGATCATGAGGTTATCCTGATGGCTCAACAGGGAAATAAAGAAGCAGCGCAGTTTCTCCTAAAAAAATACCGCAAAATTGTCTCCATTCGCGCCCGTTCATACTATCTGATTGGAAGTGATTATGAAGATTTAATTCAGGAGGGGATGATTGGTTTATTAAAAGCAATCTGGGATTATGAACCGCAACGGAAAGTCAAATTTGACACCTTTGCAGGTCTTTGCGTGGAAAGACAGATTCAGACTGCGGTGACCTCTGCGAATCGACTTAAACATCAGATTCTTAATCAATCGGTGTCAATTTATTCAAGTCTCTCTAAAGAAGAAAATTTCGAAATTATTGAATATCTGGAAGCCGGCAGTAACACCAATCCTGAGGCCAGTCTGGTCAATGATGAGGCCTTAATACAATTGCTTCAAATGATCAAGAAAGAATTGTCTGACTTTGAAAAAAAAATACTCGGCCTATATATAGATGGTGAATCTTATAGCGAGATAGCCGCAGCTCTTGACTGTAATGTCAAATCGGTGGATAATGCACTGCAACGTATTCGAAAAAAAATCGGCAATCATTTGTAAAAAAGTATTGACAAATAAAGCGAAACCTATTATTATAGAGAAGCTGAAATTAATCAAATGGGAGAATGCCCGAGTGGCTAAAGGGGGCGGACTGTAAATCCGTTGACGACGTCTACGATGGTTCGAATCCATCTTCTCCCACCATAGATTATTAAGCCCTCATAGCTCAGTAGGTAGAGCACCACCATGGTAAGGTGGGGGTCTCCGGTTCAAATCCGGATGAGGGCTCCATTTTTATATCATCAATTAATTTAAAAAATAAAGCGATTATACTATGTTATAAGGAGAAGAACAAATGGCAAAATCAAAATTTGAAAGAACCAAGCCCCATGTTAATATTGGTACAATTGGTCATGTTGACCACGGTAAAACCACATTAACAGCAGCGATTACAACAGTATTAAACAAACGATTCGGCACTGGAGAATCAGTAGCTTTTGAAAACATCGATAAAGCACCAGAAGAAAGAGAACGTGGTATCACAATCTCTACCGCTCACGTAGAGTATGAAACAGAAAAACGTCACTATGCTCATGTTGACTGCCCAGGCCATGCTGATTATGTTAAGAACATGATCACTGGTGCGGCACAGATGGACGGCGCTATTCTGGTAGTAAGTGCTGCTGATGGTCCGATGCCACAGACTCGTGAACATATCCTGTTAAGCCGTCAGGTAGGGGTTCCTTATATCATCGTATTCTTAAATAAAGTGGATATGGTAGATGACGAAGAGCTGCTTGAACTGGTAGAAATGGAAGTTCGTGAACTGCTTGACGAATATGAATTCCCTGGTGATGATACACCAATCGTTATGGGATCTGCACTGCGTGCGCTTGAAGATCCAGACGGAGCATGGGGAGACAAAATTGTTGAACTGATGAACGCAGTAGACGAATGGATTCCGGAACCGGAACGAGATACAGACAAACCATTCCTGATGCCAGTCGAAGACGTGTTCTCAATCACAGGTCGAGGAACAGTAGCAACCGGACGTATTGAACGAGGGATTGTTAAAGTTGGAGAAGAAGTCGAAATCGTTGGGATTCACGAAGTGAAGAAAACCACAGTAACCGGAATCGAAATGTTCAGAAAATTACTGGATGAAGGTCGATCAGGCGATAATGTTGGGGCTCTGCTGCGAGGAATTGACAGAACAATGATCGAACGTGGACAGGTACTGGCAAAACCAGGATCAATCAATCCACATACACATTATATGTCAGAAGTATACGTCTTAACCAAAGAAGAAGGCGGACGACATACACCATTCTTTGATGGCTATCGACCACAGTTCTATTTCAGAACAACAGACGTAACTGGCGTGATCAAACTGCCAGAAGGCATTGAAATGGTAATGCCTGGAGATAATGTACAGATGGAAATCACCCTGATTACACCGATCGCTATCGAAGAAGGTTTGCGTTTCGCGATTCGCGAAGGTGGCCGTACAGTTGGATCTGGGGTTGTTGCCAAAATTATTGAAGACTAGAAATTAGCGATATAAAGGCTGTTTAATGTTAAGACAGTTAGAATAATATACAAGCAAAGCCGGTCAAGAAGCGAGTTCTGGACCGGCTTTGCTTATTTTTGCGAGTGATTCGAAGGCAATTATTTCATCTTCAATTGCAAAATGTATACTGGCGTGATAAAATGAAATCATATTTACAAAATCAGCAATTCATTAAGGAAAAAGGATGCCATGAGATTATTAGTAGACAGTATGTGTGATTTCTCGCAAGAATACCAAAATCATCCAGCAATGGATATGGTATCTCTGAATGTAATTATTGACGGAAAAACATTCAGAGATAAACGAGAAATTAATCTGGAAGAAATGAACAAGTTTATGGAAAAAGGAATAGTGCCGACTACCTCACAGGTAAATCCTGGTGATTTTTACGCTTATTTTGAGGAATGTGCGCGAAAGGGGGATGCTTGTCTGTATTTGTCCTTTTCGTCAAAACTGTCAGGGAGCTGTGAAACGGCCAAGTTGGTCTTGCGAGATGTAAAAAATAAATATCCGGCATTCGAGTGCGAAGTAGTTGATTCCTGTCAAAGTGGTGGTGGCGTTGCATTAATTGCGGAAGTGCTGCTGGATCTTATTGATCAGGGAAAAGAATTAGCGGAGCTGACTGCAGCGGTTGAAAAACTTATACCGCATACGCATTTTTATTTTAGTATAGAAGATTTGAATTGGCTATATTTAGGCGGCAGAGTTTCGCGCGGAACAGCAGTTGTTGGCGGCTTTTTAAAAATCCATCCGATTGTTTCGGTGGAAGACGGCGAGCTCAAGATTATTGGCAAATCCCGAGGCAGTAAAAAAGCGCAACAGTTAGTGCTTAAAATGGTGTCTGAAAGGATTACTGGTTATCTTGACCAAAAGGTTGGGATCGCTTATAATGGATTGATGAAACCAGTGGACGAATATCGTGAAGCACTTGTTGGTATGGGGCTTAAACGAATTGAACCTGTTCCGATCGGCTGCGTGTTGGCCGCTCATCTAGGGACGCAGGGGACAGGGATATACTTTTACGATAAGTCGCCGGAAGAAATTTTAAAATAAATTTATAAAATATTGAAAAGCGCTTGCGTTAGGCGCTTTTTTCATGTATAATACAAAAGGTTGACATATAGCGATGAAGTGTGAGGTTGCTGTTGCCTTCAACAGGTCATTCACATGGAGTTAGTCACGATCTTGAATCGGACGACAATTACTGTTCCGGGAAATGGGAAAACCATTTTCAAAAAAATAATAATGAAACACCCGGATGAGTTGACAGTGATTGGAGTATCTAAATGTACGAAAAACTAAGGAGGTAAATTTAGGTATGGCAAAACAAAAAATCAGAATCAGATTGAAAGCTTTTGATCACAAAATTTTGGATCAATCAGCAGAACGAATTGTGGAAACAGCAAAGCGGACAGGTGCCAGTGTATCGGGTCCAATTCCATTGCCCACAGACAAAGAAATAGTAACAATTCTGCGAGCTGTTCATAAATACAAAGATTCTAGAGAACAATTCGAAATGCGGACACATAAAAGGTTGATCGATATTTTAAATCCGACACCAAAGACTGTAGATGCATTAATGCGATTGAACTTACCAGCTGGCGTTGATATAGAAATCAAACTATAGACCCCAATGGTATTATGATTGCCTGGCAATCCAATGATATTTAGGAGGAACAAATGAAGAAAGCAATTATTGGTAGAAAAATTGGAATGACCCAAGTCTTTGGTGAAAATGGCTTGGCAATTCCGGTGACCGTTGTTGAAGCAGGACCTTGTGTGGTTGTGCAGAAAAAAACAATGGAAACAGATGGCTACGAAGCTGTGCAGCTAGCCTTTGGTGAAGTGAAAGAGCGTCGAATGACTAAACCGCTTAAGGGACACTATGATAAAAATGGTGTTGAATATAAAAAAGTCATAAAAGAATTCAAACTGGATGATTATGCATCGTTAAATACCGGCGACACAATTACTGCAGAAGTGTTTGAAGCAGGCGAACGCGTTGATATTTCCGGAAAATCGAAGGGTAAAGGCTTCCAGGGCGTTATTAAACGTCATAATCAGTCGCGTGGACCGATGGGACATGGTTCAAAGTATCACCGTCGACCAGGTTCGATGGGAGCATCTTCTTACCCTTCACGCGTTTTCAAAGGTAAAAAACTGCCTGGACAAATGGGGAATAAAAATGTTACGGCTTTAAATCTGGAAGTTGTACAGGTTATGGCTGAAGACAACGTTATTTTGATAAAAGGTGCTGTACCAGGGATCAGAGGCTCACTAATTACCATTGAAACCAGCGTTAAAGCATAATTAATTAGTCTGAAAGGAGGAACACAAATGCCTAAAATTGACATCTTAGATGTAAAAGGAAATGTAGTAGGAGACGTCGAATTAAGCGAAGCGGTTTTTGGGATTGAACCAAATGAACCAGTTGTTCACGAAGTTGTCGTGGCTTTGCTTGCAAATAGAAGACAGGGAACCCGTTCTGCAAAAACACGATCGGAAGTTCGCGGTGGTGGACGTAAACCTTGGAGACAAAAGGGAACAGGTCGGGCGAGAGCCGGCACAATCCGATCACCTTTATGGAAAGGTGGCGGGGTGATTTTTGCACCGAAGTCACGAGACTACAGTAAAAAAGTTAATAAAAAAGTCAGAAATCTGGCGATGAAATCTGTTTTCTCGGCAAAAGCTCAGGATCAGGAATTGCGTGTTTTGGATAGCATTGCGTTTGAAGCACCGAAGACCAAAGAAATGGTGGCTGTTCTTAACAACATCAATATCAACAAAGCCTTGATTGTTTTACCGGAAAATGATGCTAATGTTATTCGCTCGGCGAACAATATTCCTGATGTTGCAACAACAACTGTTCAGGAGCTGAATGTATATGACATGCTTAAGTATGATTATTTAATCATGACAAAAGCTGCTCTGGAAAAAATTGAGGAGGTATATGCGTAATGAAGAATCCTCGTGATATTATTATTAAACCGATTATTACTGAACGCAGTATGATGGATGCTGAAGAAAAAAAATTCACATTTAAAGTAGATAAAAGAGCGAATAAGATCGAAATCAGAAATGCTGTCGAAGCAATTTTTGAAGTAAAAGTAGAAAAAGTGACAACCATGAACATGAAGGGTAAAGTTAAACGAACCGGTCGATTTGTTGGTAAAAGAGCCGACTGGAAAAAAGCGGTCGTTAAGCTGACTCCTGACAGCAAAGGCATCCAGTTCTTTGAAGGTGTCTAATCGTCACTAAACCCGAGAAGCCAAATTAGCAAGGAGGAGCCTTATGGGTATTAAAAAATACAAACCAACGTCCCCGGGACGTCGAAATATGAGCGTCAACACATTTGACGAAATCACTAAAAAAACGCCGGAGAAATCACTGCTCGAGCCGGTTAAAAAACATGCTGGCCGAAATGTTTACGGTCGAATAACTGTTAGACATCATGGTGGTGGTGCTAAACGTAAGTATCGAATCATCGATTTTAAACGAAACAAAGATAATGTGCCAGGAAAAATCGCTGGGATTGAGTACGATCCAAACAGAACATCAAATATTGCATTAGTTCATTATTTAGATGGTGAAAAAAGATATATTATCGCACCGCTTAAATTAAAAGTTGGTGATATGATTATGTCTGGTCCGGAAGCGGATATTACTGTTGGTAATTGTCTGCCACTGAAAAATATTCCTGTTGGTACAGTCATTCATAATATTGAATTAAAAGCTGGAAAAGGTGCTCAGATGGTTCGTTCTGCTGGTGCCAGTGCACAGCTGATGGCGAAAGAAGGCAATTATGCGACACTAAGACTTCCATCAGGAGAAATGCGCTTAGTACGTCTGGAATGCCGAGCAACTATTGGCCAGGTTGGAAACCTTGATCATCAGAATGTTCGAATCGGTAAAGCCGGTCGAAAACGACACATGGGTATTCGCCCGACCGTTCGTGGTTCGGTTATGAATCCTAATGACCATCCCCACGGTGGTGGTGAAGGTCGTGCGCCAGTTGGACGTTCAGGACCTGTTACTCCTTGGGGTAAACCGGCACTGGGTTATAAAACACGTAAGAAAAACAAACAATCTGATAAATATATCGTAAGATCACGTAATAAATAATTCAACTGTATTGAGAACGAGAGGAGGTTGAACAATGGGTAGATCATTAAAAAAAGGACCTTTTGTTGACGAAAAGTTACTTAAACGTATAGAAGCCATGAATGATAAAGGCGAAAAAAATGTAATTAAAAGCTGGTCGAGAAGTTCTACACTTTTCCCGCAGATGGTCGGTCATACAATTGCCATTCATGACGGCCGGAAACACGTGCCAGTCTATATCACAGAAGACATGATTGGACACAAACTCGGTGAATTTGCACCAACACGAACCTATCGCGGACATGCTGGTGAAAAGAAATCAAAATTAAAATAGCCATAAGGAGGTAACGATATGGAAGCTAAAGCAACAGCTAAATATGTACGTGTTTCATCCAGAAAGGCTAAATTAGTTGCTGATTTAATCAGAGGAAAAAGTATTGGAGAAGCATTAAGTATTCTGGCATTAACACCGAACAAAGCAGCAGGCGTAATTGACAAAGTCGTAAAATCGGCCTTGGCCAATGCTGAAAATAATCATAATATGAACCCTGAAAACTTATATGTAGATCAGATTTTCGCTAATCAGGGACCGACAATGAAACGATTTAGAGCGGGTGCACAGGGACGTGCCAGTGTAATTCGAAAAAGAACGTCTCATATTACAGCCGTATTAAAAGAAAAAGAGTAAGGAGGGCACGTTTTTGGGTCAAAAAGTCAATGCTCATGGATTAAGAGTCGGCGTTATTAAGGACTGGAATGCAAAATGGTTTGCGAATGACAAGGATTTTGCAGATTATCTGATTGAAGATAATCAGGTTCGAAAATATATTAAAAAGAGTCAGTTTCAGGCTGGGATTTCTAAAATCGTGATTGAACGATTTGGAAACAAAGTACGCGTTCATATCTATACTGCTAAGCCAGGTATGATCATCGGACGTGGCGGTGCTGGTATTGATGCACTGCGACTGGAATTAGAAAAAATGACAAAGAAAACAGTGTTCATTAATATCGTTGAAGTTAAAAACATCGATATGGATGCACAGCTGATTGCAGAAAATATTGCTTCACAGCTGGAAAGACGAATTTCGTTCCGTCGAGCTATGAAACAGTGTATGCAGAGAACGATGCGTGCCGGTGCCAAAGGAATTAAAACAGCAGTCGCAGGACGATTAAACGGCGCTGAAATGGCCAGAAGCGAGCATTATGCGCAGGGTAATGTACCAATGCAGACATTACGTGCGGATATTAGTTACGGTTTTGCTGAAGCAGATACCACTTACGGTAAGCTGGGTGTAAAAGTATGGGTGAATAAGGGAGAAATTCTGACAGGTCGTGAAGACATCCTGGCAGTTGCAGCTGAAGAAGACGCAAAACCAAAGAAAAATACACGACGAAAAGCTCCTACAAACCGAACTGAAAACTAGAGAGAGGAGGACAACAATATGTTAATGCCTAAACGTGTAAAACGAAGAAGAGTACACAGAGGTCGAATGAAGGGGAAAGCAACAAGAGGAAACAAAATCACTTACGGTGATTTCGCTATTCAGGCTTTAGAACCAGCTTGGATTACAGCCAACCAGATTGAAGCTGCCCGTATCGCAATGACCAGATATATCAAAAGGGGTGGTCAGGTTTGGATCAAAATATTCCCTGACAAGCCAGTCACACAGAAACCGGCAGAAACTCGAATGGGTTCCGGTAAAGGGTCTCCAGAGTATTGGGTTGCAGTGGTAAAACCCGGTAGAGTAATGTTTGAAATTGCCGGAATTTCAGAAGAAGTCGCTCGCGAAGCGATGCGATTGGCTCAACATAAACTACCGATTAAAACAAAATTTATCACTCGTAAAGATCAGGAAGCACAAGAAGTGGGTGATGAGTCATGAAACCAAGCGAATTAAGAGAATTATCAATTATGGAACTGGAAACAAAATTGGGTGATTTAAAGGAAGAACTGTTTAATCTGAGATTTCAGCACGCAACTGGACAGCTTGAAAACCCGATGCGGATCAGAGAAGTAAAAAAAACCTATGCACGCGTAAAAACTATTATTCAGGAACGTGCAATGGCAAATAAAGCATAACCGAAAGGTAAGGAGGTTTAGCTGATGTCTGAAAGAAATTACAGAAAAACACGAATTGGTAAAGTAGTCAGCGATAAGATGGATAAGACCATCGTTGTTGCTGTCGAAACCTTCGTTAAACATCCATTATATAATAAACGAGTTAAAAGAACTGTTAAATTCAAAGCCCATGATGATGAAAATACATGCGGCATTGGAGATAAAGTTAAGATAATGGAAACAAGACCGTTAAGTAAAGATAAACGCTGGAGATTAGTAGAAATCGTAGAGAAAGCACTGTAAGCAAGTGCGCGGAAGGAGGTATTTCGGATGATTCAACAAGAAACGAGATTAAAAGTAGCTGATAATACCGGTGCAAAAGAATTGTTGTGTATCCGTGTTCTTGGTGGTTCCGGACGTCGATATGCAAATATCGGCGATATCATCGTGTGTGCCGTTAAAAGTGCTGCACCCGGTGGTGACGTTAAAAAAGGCGATGTTGTTAAAGCAGTAGTCGTACGAACAAAAAAAGGAATCAGAAGAAACGATGGATCTTACATTAAATTTGACCAAAATGCAGCGGTTCTAATAAAAGATGATAAAAACCCTAAAGGTACCCGTATTTTTGGACCTGTGGCACGTGAGTTAAGGGACAAAAAATTTATGAAAATCGTATCTTTGGCTCCTGAAGTA
Source organism: Eubacteriaceae bacterium ES2 (assembly GCA_031222025.1). Taxonomy (GTDB): domain Bacteria; phylum Bacillota; class Clostridia; order Eubacteriales; family Eubacteriaceae; genus Acetobacterium. The sequence continues at coordinate 1,043,668 of CP130740.1, forward strand.
CTGTAATTAGGAGGGATAGAAAGATGCATGTTAAAAAAGATGATATAGTCGTAGTCATTTCTGGCAAAGATAAGGGAAAAAAGGGAAAGGTCATTCAGTCTTTTCCAAAAGAATCAAAAGTGCTTGTAGAAAACATTAACATGGTTACAAAACATAAAAAACCGACCCAACAGATGCAACAGGGTGGTATTGTTACACAGGAAGGACCAATTGACGCTGCAAAGGTCATGCTTTTCTGTGAAAAATGTAATCGCGGAGTTCGAACAGGACACAAATTTCTGACTGATGGTAAAAAAGTCAGATACTGCAAAAAATGTAATGAAACATTTAATAACTAATAGCAGGAAGGAGGAACAGAATGCCTAGATTAAAAGATAAATATAAAAGTGAAGTAATTCCAGCTTTAATGGAAAAATTTCAGTATAAAAATATTATGGAAGTGCCAAAACTTGAAAAAGTAATCATCAATATGGGATTGGGTGATTGCAAAGATAACAGTAAAGCACTCGAAGCTGCAGTAATTGATTTGCAGATCATTGCCGGACAAAAAGCCATGATCACCAAAGCCAAAAAATCAGTTGCGAACTTTAAGGTCCGAGAAGGCATGAATATCGGTGCAAAAGTTACGCTACGCAGTGACAAAATGTATGAATTTTCTGATAAGCTTTTTAATGTAGCCCTTCCTCGTGTGCGAGATTTCAGAGGATTGTCAAATAAATCATTTGATGGACGTGGAAACTATGCCTTTGGAATTAAAGAGCAACTTATTTTTCCAGAAATTGATTATGATAAAGTAGAACAGGTACGAGGAATGGATATCATTTTCGTAACGACAGCAAAGACAGATGAAGAGGCGCACGAACTGCTTTCTCTGCTCGGCGTTCCATTTAGTAAAGCGTAAGGAGGATTTATTTCATGGCAAAAACAGCAATGAAAGAAAAACAAAAACGGAAACAAAAGTTTTCAACACGTGAATACAATCGATGCAGAATATGTGGAAGACCTCATGCTTATCTGAGAAAATTTGGTATTTGCCGTATTTGTTTCCGAGAATTAGCATATAAGGGCGAAATTCCTGGTGTAAAAAAAGCGAGCTGGTAAATATCAGCTAAGAAAAGGAGGTATTCAGTATGGTGATGACTGATCCGATCGCGGATATGTTAACCCGCATCCGAAATGCGAATGATGCAGGACATAAAATGGTCGAAATCCCTGCTTCTAATGAAAAACGTGCTATTGCAAATATTCTGATGGAAGAAGGATATATAAATAAAGTTGAATATGTTGAAGACGAAAAGCAGGGTATGATTAAAGTAACCCTAAAATATGGCGAGAATAAAAGTCGTGTAATTGCTGGAATTAAAAGAATTTCTAAACCAGGTTTACGCGTTTATGCAGGTCATGCAGATTTACCGAAAGTTCTAAACGGCTTAGGTATCGCAATCGTTTCGACTTCTAAAGGTGTTATGACCGATAAAAAAGCGAGAAAAGCTGGTATCGGCGGCGAAGTGATTTGTTACGTCTGGTAACAAAATAAGGCAGGAGGTAATAAAATGTCAAGAATAGGAAAAGCACCTGTTACGATCCTCCAGGGAGTGGACATCAAAAAAGACGGCCAGACATTAACTGTCAAAGGCCCCTTAGGTCAGCTTGTTCGCACATTTCATCCGGAAATCGGAATTGAAGTCAATGCAGACGAGATCCTTGTCACGCGTCCGTCGGATAGTAAAGAACATAGATCATTACACGGCTTGACCCGTGCCCTGATTCAAAATATGGTGACCGGTGTCAGCACTGGATTTACAAAAGGTTTGGAAATCAGCGGTGTTGGTTATCGAGCTGAGAAAAAAGGGAAAAAACTGGTTATGAACCTTGGATATTCACATTCTGTTGAAATGGAAGATCCAGATGGTATCGAAACCGTTTGTGAAACAAATACTAAGGTTCAGGTAAAAGGTATCAGCAAAGAAGCTGTTGGCGCTCACGCTGCCAATATCCGAGCTAAAAGACCGCCAGAACCTTACAAAGGTCATGGAATTCGTTATTCAGATGAAACCATTAGACGTAAAGAAGGTAAAACCGGCAAGTAAGCCAAAAGGTAAATTTGCGAAAGGAGTACACTAAATGATTAAAAAAACCAATAAAAATAAATTGCGTGTGAAACGTCATGTGCGGGTCCGAAACAAAATTACCGGAACTGAAGAAAGACCACGTCTAAATGTTTTCCGCAGTAATAAAAACATGTACGCACAGATTATTGATGATTCTAAAGGAATTACGTTAGTTTCCGCATCTTCCATCGATACAGATCTGAAAGCTCAGATTGAAAATGGTGGCGATAAGGCAGGAGCAAAAAAAGTTGGCGAAGCGATTGCGAAAAAAGCAGTTGAAAAAGGTATCGTTAATGTAGTTTTTGACCGCGGAGGCTATGAATATCACGGTAGAGTAAAAGAATTAGCAGAAGGCGCTCGCGAAGCTGGCCTTAAATTCTAGGCGAAGGAGGTCAATTGATGCAAAATACTAAAATTGATCCAAGTACGCTGGATTTAAAAGAAAGAGTCGTAGCTATTAACCGCGTTACCAAAGTAGTTAAGGGTGGTCGAAACTTTCGATTCAGTTGTCTTGTGATTGTTGGAGATGAAAATGGTCATGTAGGAGTTGGCAAGGGAAAAGCAATGGAAATTCCTGATGCAATCCGCAAAGGTATCGACTCAGCGAAAAAGGCTTTGATCAAGGTACCGATGGTGGGTACAACAATTCCGCATAGCACAAATGGTATTTCCGGAGCGGGTCATGTTTTATTAAAACCAGCTGGCGAAGGTACCGGAGTTATCGCAGGGGGACCTGTACGTGCGGTCCTGGAACTTGCTGGAATTCGAGATATTAGAACAAAATCATTGGGTTCAAACAATGCCCGAAACATGGTTAATGCAACCATGCAGGGACTTGCTGGTTTAACGACAGTTGAAGAAGTAGCTGCTAAGCGTGGGAAAAAACCAGAAGAAATTTTAGATTAGGAGGATCATTATGGCTAAAAAATTGGAAATTACCCTTAAAAAAAGCATGATTGGCCGCAATCAGAAACAGCGTGCAACAATTGAAGCGTTGGGTCTGAAAAAAATCGGTCAGACTGTTACTCATAATGATACACCTCAAATTCGTGGCATGATTCATCGAACAGATTTTATGCTTGATGTTAAAGAAGTGTAGGAGGTGCTAGCATGAGATTACATACATTAAGTCCGGCACCTGGCTCTAGAAAAACGCAAAAGAGAAAAGGACGAGGTACTGGTTCTGGTCTTGGAAAAACTGCTGGACGTGGACAAGATGGTCAAAAATCACGTTCTGGCGGAGGCGTTCGTCCAGGTTTTGAAGGCGGTCAGATGCCATTGGCACGTAGACTACCTAAAAGAGGGTTTTCAAATGCTCGATATAAAAAACATTTTTCAATTGTTAATATTGGAGAATTAAATAAATTTGAAGCAGATACAGTTGTAACACCTGAGCTTCTTTTGGAGTATGGCTTCATTAGAAAAATCCAGGATGGGGTAAAAATTCTCGGTAATGGTGAAATTGAAAAAGCTTTAACAGTCAAAGCAAACAAAATCAGCAAATCCGCTCAGGAAAAGATTATTGCTGCAGGAGGAAAGGTAGAGGTGATCTAAGATGCTCTCTACCTTGAAAGATGCCTGGAAAATTCCAGATTTAAGAAGAAAAATTATTATAACTTTGGCGTTGCTTTTTGTTTATCGCCTGGGTTCATTTATACCAGTCCCTTTCATTGACACGGAACAGTTGTCTTCGCTTGTAAGTGACGGTGGTATTTTTGGCCTTTTTAACATTTTATCTGGGGGGAACTTTGGAAATTTTACAATATTTGCGATGAGTATAACCCCTTATATTAATGCGTCGATTATTATGAATCTTTTGGCTTTCGCAATCCCTGCACTTGAAAGACTGCAGAAGGAAGGCGAGGAAGGACGTAAGAAACTGGCGCAGTACACGCGCTTTTTAACAATCGCATTGGCATTAATTCAGGCACTGGGTATGAGTTTGTCTTTCGGTGATATACTGGTAGAACGCACGGCTTTTAATGTTTTTGTTGTGGTCTTGTGCATCACTTCAGGGACCGCGTTTTTGATGTATCTCGGCGAGCAGATCACTGAGAATGGGATCGGAAACGGTATTTCACTGATTATCTTTGTCAGTATTATTTCTCGTATACCTTCAGGGATTACAACGATGTATGATTATGTAACGGTTGGGACTTTGTCAGTAATCAGTCTTATTATCTTTGCTGTTTTTGTAGTCGTCGTTGTTTTCGGTGTTGTTGCTATTCAGGAAGGGCAGCGTCGTATTCCGGTTCAATATGCAAAACGCGTAGTTGGACGAAAGATGTATGGCGGACAAAGCACACATATTCCAATGCGTGTTAATATGGCTGGTGTTATTCCTGTTATTTTTGCCAGTTCATTAACATTGTTCCCGGCAACGATCTCTAGTTTCTTCCCAAATTCAGGATTTGCTAACTGGATTTCGACTTATTTTGCCTGGGGATCATGGTTAAGCAATATTATTTATATTGTTTTGATTATTGCCTTTACCTATTTCTATACGGCTGTTACTTTCAACCCCTTTGATATTGCTGACAATATTAAAAAACAGGGTGGCTATATTCCGGGGATCAGACCAGGAAAACCGACTGTTGAGTACTTAACCCGTATTATGAATCGATTGACCTTATTCGGCGGTGTTTTTCTGGCCGTTATAGCCGTTATTCCGATTTTTGTCGGAAATGTTATGGGGGTTAGCCTCCAATTCGGAGGAACCAGTCTATTGATTGTAGTCGGTGTAGCAATGGAATCAGTTAAACAAATTGAAGCTGAGATGATGATGAGACACCATCAAGGTTTTTTAAAATCTTAAGACGAACAGGAGATAATTGAAGATGAGAATAGTATTATTGGGACCTCCTGGTGCGGGTAAAGGAACACAGGCATCACGGATCAGTGAGACTTATAAAATTCCGCACATATCAACAGGAGATATTTTCAGAGCCAACATGAAAAATGAGACACCTTTGGGTTTGAAAGCAAAAGAGTACATGAATAATGGACAACTGGTGCCAGATTCATTGGTCATAGACATGGTCAGTGATCGACTTCAGCAGGAGGATGTTAAAAAGGCTGGTTATGGTTATCTGCTAGACGGATTTCCTAGAACCGTTGCTCAGGCTGAATCCCTGGACGAAATCAATAAAGACAACAATGGTGGCCTAAATTTTGTAATCAATCTGGAAGTACCTTTTGATATTCTTATTGACAGAATCTCAGGGCGACGTATTTGCCCTGTTTGTCAGGCAACATATCATATCAGCAATAACAAGCCAGAAGTTGATGGTATTTGCGATCTTGATGGGGCAAAACTGTTTCAGCGCGAAGATGATAAAGAAGAAACAGTAAAAAATCGTATCAAAGTTTATCAGGATCAGACTGAACCCCTGATTGACTATTACAAAGACTCAGGAATATTGGTTAATGTCAACGGATTACAGCACATGGATGATGTATTTGGGGACATTAAAAAAATATTAGATGGAGTCAATTAGTAATGATAACCATAAAATCCCAAAAGGAAATTGATTTGATGAGGCAAGCTGGCAGCATTGTAGCTAAAGCACATTGTCTCATCGAAGAAATGATTAAGCCTGGGGTAACTACCTTAGAACTTGATCAAGCTGTTGAAGCATTAATTTGTGATGCAGGTGCAACACCAACTTTTAAAGGCTACAGCGGCTATCCAAAATCAATTTGTACATCCGTTAACGAGGAAGTTGTACACGGTATTCCTTCAAAACGGAAGCTCAATGAAGGTGACATTGTCAGTGTTGATATCGGTGCTACTTTCAAGGGTTACGTTGGTGACGCAGCACGAACTCACCCTGTAGGTGAGATTTCTAATGTGGCGGATAAGCTGATCAAAATCACGCGGGAGTCTTTTTTCAAAGGGATTGAATTTGCGCGTGAAGGTTACCGACTTTCTGATATTTCCCATGCGATTCAAACATACGTCGAAGCTAACGGTTTTTCTGTTGTTCGCGATTTTGTTGGCCATGGTGTGGGCAGTAAAATGCATGAAGATCCGCCAATTCCTAATTACGGTCCTAAAGGTCGCGGGCCTAGATTAAGAGCAGGTATGACACTTGCGATTGAACCAATGGTTAATGTGGGAACATTTGAAGTTCGCATCCTCGATGATGAATGGACAGTGGTTACACTAGACGGAAAGCTTTCATCGCATTATGAACATTCTGTGCTGATTACCGGAACTGGTGAACCGGAACTTTTGACGGTCGTTTAAGTTGGTGGATAAATGAATGATTTAATGGTTGGTCAGGTGGTTCGCTCAAAAGCTGGGCGTGATAAGGGTCAGTTTATGGTTGTTTTAAGTATCATAGATGATAATTATGTTTACGTAAGCAACGGGCAACTCAGAAAAGTGAGCAGGCCTAAGAAAAAAAAGATCAAACACTTATCAAAAACGAATCACATAACCATGATAATTCGTAATAAAATGGAGAACAGTCAGGAAATTACGAATTCGGATATCAAAAGAGAAATTCAATCCTTTCTTGAGCCTGAGGGCTTGGAGGATGAGTATCGTGAGGAGGTTTGATCAATGGCAAAAAAAGATGTAATTGAAGTTGAGGGAACTGTTATTGAATCTCAACCTAATACTATATTTCTGGTTCAGCTAGAAAATGGTCATCAGATAACAGCGCATATTTCCGGAAAGCTGCGGATGAATTATATTCGTATTCTACCAGGTGATAAGGTCGTTGTTGAGTTATCCCCATATGATTTGACCCGTGGGCGTATCGTATGGCGTGGAAAAGGGAAATCATAAAGGAGGTAAAGAAATGAAAGTTAGACCATCAGTAAAACCAATTTGTGAAAAGTGCAAAATTATTAAGAGAAATGGTCGTGTTATGGTGATTTGTGAAAATCCCAAACATAAGCAAAAACAAGGTTAAACCGTCAGATAGAAAATTCGAACATGACCGCGGCGATTTTGTCATGTTCATGATATAAAAAAAGCATAGCAAGATCTCACCGATTGTTTTTTATGCGAATTAAATTTTTTAGGAGGTACACACCCTATGGCAAGAATTGCCGGAGTCGATTTACCCAGAGATAAACGGGTAGAGATTGGATTAACTTATATTTATGGAATCGGACGTTCGCGATCAAATGAGATTTTGAAAGCCTTGAATATCAGTCCGGATACTCGCGTTAAAGACCTGACAGAAACTGAAGTCAATGATTTGAGAACAATTCTCGATGAAAAATACACTGTTGAGGGTGATTTACGTCGAGAAGTAAATCTTAACATAAAACGATTGATTGAAATTGGATCGTATCGAGGCCTGCGTCACCGAAAAGGCTTACCAGTTCGTGGCCAGAAAACAAAAACCAATGCTAGAACCAGAAAAGGCCCAAAACGTCTTGTAAGTAAGAAGAAGTAGGAGGACTGATAAATGGCAGTTAAGAAAACAAGAAGAAAAACCAAAAAGATCAAAAAGAATATTGAACGTGGCCAGGCTCATATCCAATCTTCTTTTAACAATACGATTGTTACCATTACTGATATGGCAGGCAATGCTCTTTCATGGGCAAGTTCAGGCGGACTGGGCTTTAAGGGCTCACGAAAAAGCACGCCTTATGCATCGCAAATGGCGGCCGAAGAAGCTGCAAAAGCGGCTATGGAACATGGCTTAAAGAGTGTTGAAGTAATGGTAAAAGGTCCTGGTTCAGGACGAGAGGCTGCAATTCGTGCACTACAGGTGGCTGGATTAGAAATTACATTAATTAGAGATGTAACACCAATCCCTCATAATGGTTGTCGGCCACCGAAACGACGAAGAGTATAGTAGGAGGGGAAAGAATGTCAAGAAATATTGAAGCGTCATGCAGACAGTGTCGACGTGAAGGAGCAAAACTGTATCTAAAGGGTGAACGTTGTTATTCTACTAACAAATGTGCATTTGAAAGACGTCCAACACCTCCAGGTCAGCATGGTAAAAGACGAACAAAATTATCTGAATATGGTCAGCAGTTGCGAGAAAAGCAGAAGGCTAAACGAATTTATGGTGTCCTTGAAAAGCAGTTCAGAGATTATTTTGAAATTGCTGCAAAACAAAAAGGGATTACCGGTCATAATCTTTTGATTCATTTAGAATCACGTCTGGACAATGTTGTTTATCGACTTGGAATGGCGACATCTCGTAAAGAAGCTAGACAGTTAGTTGATCACGAACATTTCATGGTTAATGGCAAAAAAGTTAATATTCCTTCATATATTCTCAAAGAAGGTGATATTATTGAAGTACGCCAGAAAAGCAAAAAATCACAGAAATTTAAAGACATCGTAGAAACGACAGAAAATCGAATGGTGGCTCCATGGTTGTCAAGTGATCTGGAAAACTTATCCGGAAAAGTGACTGGACGACCAGCAGTAGAAGATCTGGACGTTGAAATTGCTGAACATCTTATCGTTGAGTTATACTCTAAGTAATCAGCTGATTCGTAACCAGTTAACCCTCATGGAATTGTATGGATTTTTAAGAAGGTGGAGGGTCTTGATAAATGATTGAATTCGAGAAACCAGTAATCGAGATAGTTGATAAAAATGAAGATGATAAGTTTGGTCGTTTTGTAATAGAACCACTTGAAAGAGGCTATGGTACAACATTGGGCAACAGTTTGAGAAGAATTATGTTGTCCTCGCTACCCGGTGTAGCAGTTACTTCAGTCAAAATTGAAGGTGTTTTACATGAATTTTCGACCATTCCCGGTGTTAAGGAAGATGTGATTGAGATCCTTTTGAATTTAAAAGGACTGGCGGCTGAAATATATTCAGATGAACCTAAAACGATCCATATAGAAGCAACTGAAGAAGGTCAAGTAACCGCAGGTGACATTATCGCCGACGCAGATGTGGAAATTTTAAATCCTGAGATGCATATTGCAACCTTATCCAATGGTGCGAGTCTCAACATGGAAATGCGGATCGAAAAAGGTCGTGGATACGTTTCTGCGGATAAAAACAAATATCCTGGCATGCCTATTGGTATGTTACCTATGGATTCAATCTTCTCACCGATTAAAAAAGTGAATTTTCTGGTTGAAAATACGCGAGTCGGTCAAATCACCGACTTTGACAAGTTAACAATTGATATTTGGACCGATGGAACTACTTCTCCAGAAGAAGCTTTATCACTTGCGGCTAAAGTGCTCAGTGAACATTTAAATCTTTTCATTGATTTGACAGAACATGCTACGACTGTCGAAATCATGGTTGAAAAAGAAGAGAATGAAAAAGAGCGAATCCGCGAAATGTCGATTGAGGAACTGGAGTTATCAGTACGTTCCAGTAATTGTCTTAGACGGGCAAATATTGATACGGTTGAAAAACTGACACAGAAATCAGAAGAAGATATGATAAAAGTTCGTAATCTCGGACGTAAATCCCTGAACGAAATCAAGCATAAACTTGCAGAAATTGGTTTATCCTTGAGTCAGGAAGAAGAAAAGACAAAGGAGTAAGTGAATATGGCGGGATATCGTAAGCTAGGTCGTCCCTCTGATCAGCGAAGAGCATTGTTAAGAAATTTGACTACTGCACTGTTAGAGCATGGTCGGATCGAAACGACCGTGACACGAGCAAAAGAAGTCAAAAGATTAGCAGATAAAATGGTAACGCTTGGTAAAAGAGGCGATTTGCATGCTCGAAGACAGGCAGTTGCTTATTTGACACAAGATGCAGTGGTAAAACAATTGTTTGATGAGATTGCACCGAAATATACTGAGCGAAATGGTGGATACACACGAATTTATCGTGTTGGTCCCCGTCGTGGAGATGGCGCTGAAATGGCGATTATCGAATTAGTTTAATCAGGATAGCGAGGGGATTAAGAGTAAAACTTAATCCCCTTTCTTGTAGTTAAATATCAGAAGGCAAATTAATGAACAGTGAGAATGAAATTATGATCAAAGTAAATAAGGTGAGCTATTCATATCCAGTTCAAAGCGGACAGGAGGCAGTTTATGCGCTTAATGATGTCAGTTTTGAAGTGAAGAAGGGTGAGTTTGTCGGAATCATCGGTCATAACGGTTCTGGTAAATCAACATTGTCTAAGCTTTTAAATGCCATTATTCTGCCAAACCAGGGAGATGTTTTGATTAATGGCATGAATACAAAAGCCGAAGAGAATGTTTGGTTGATTAGGCAGTCTGCGGGTATGGTTTTTCAGAATCCTGACAACCAGCTTGTTGCAACTATTGTTGAAGAAGATGTCGCCTTTGGACCGGAAAATTTAGGTGTCCCCCCGCTAGAAATAAGAAACCGTGTTGATCAGGCATTGGCTGTTGTGGAAATGCAAGCCTATGCCAAACAAAAGCCCCATCAGCTGTCAGGGGGACAAAAGCAGCGTATTGCCATTGCTGGCATTTTGGCTATGGAACCTGATTGTATCATTTTCGATGAGCCAACAGCCATGCTTGACCCATCAGGTCGTCGAGAGGTTATGGAAACCATCAAAAAGCTTAATCGTGACAAAAATATGACGGTGATCCATGTGACTCACTATATGAGTGAGATAATCGATGCAGATCGCATTATTGTCATGGATCAGGGTAAAATTGTTATGCAAGGAAAGCCGGCAGAAATTTTCACCCAGGTTGAAGCCCTTAAAAAAATTGGCTTGGACGTACCGCAAATGACGGAGCTGGCTTATGAGCTAAGCAAAGAAGCGGTAAATCTTAGCGGCAGTATTTTAAGTATCGATGAAATGGTGGAAGCTTTATGTCAGTTGAAATAAAAAATTTAAATCATATATATTCTCAAGGTTCTCCCTTTGAATTTCAAGCGCTAATAAATATTGATTTAATTATTAATGATGGTGACTTTGTGGGCATTATCGGTCATACAGGATCAGGTAAATCGACATTAATTCAACACTTGAATGGTATTTTAACCCCGACATCGGGAACTGTGGTTATTGATGGTGCAGATATTTTTACACAAAGCAAAAAAGATCTGATTAATTTAAGACAACGAGTTGGTTTGGTCTTTCAGTATCCAGAGCATCAGCTTTTTGAAGAAACCGTTTATGAGGATGTGGCTTTTGGCCCTAAAAATCAAGGCCTTGACAAAAATGAAATTGATCTGCGCATAAAAAGTGCAATTGAAATGGTTGGACTAGATTTTGAAGCAGTAAAGGAAAAGTCCCCCTTTGAACTGTCGGGGGGACAAATGCGGCGAGTTGCCATTGCCGGAGTTCTGGCAATGGAACCATCGGTTTTAATTCTGGATGAACCAACAGCAGGACTAGATCCCCGAGGCCGTGATGAAATTTTAGATCAGATCAGAAAACTGCACGAAGAAAAAGGGATTACGGTAATTCTTGTATCGCACAGTATGGAGGATATTGGAAAACTGGTCAATCGGATTATTGTTATGAATGCCGGCCAGGTCGTTTATTATGATATACCTAAAAATGTCTTCACAGAGATCAAGACACTGGAAAATATCGGTTTGGCAGTACCAGAGGTTACCTATCTGATGAAACGTCTTAAAAAGTGCTATCCGGAAATTAGAGAAGATATTTTTACAGTGGAAGCTGCAAAAGCGGAAATTTTAAGAATCATAAGAGGTTCATAAAATGTTAAAAGATGTGACAATTGGACAATATTATCCGACGGGATCACTAATTCATCGGCTCGATCCCCGAACAAAAATTCTATTTACCACTGCTTTTATTGTTTTGCTATTTTTAATCAATAATTTGTGGGGGTATCTTGTTGCGTTTCTTCTGATTGCTAGCGTAACTCTGATTTCTAAAATTCCTGTTTCATATATTATCAGAGGGATTAAGGGATTAGTGCTGATTATCATGTTAACCGTCATATTAAATCTGTTTATGACACCAGGTCAGGTAATCGCAACATTTGGCCCCTTGTCAATGACACTTGAAGGTTTAAAAACGGCTACATTTATGGCAACTCGTTTGATTCTTTTAGTTGTCGGCACCTCGATCATGACTTTAACAACGTCGCCCATTGATTTAACCGATGGAATGGAATGGTGTATTCGTTTTATTCCATTAGTCAGACGATACGCTCATGAATTGTCGATGATGATGTCGATTGCCTTGCGCTTCATCCCAACTTTAATGGAAGAAACTGACCGAATCATGAAGGCGCAAAAAGCCAGAGGGGCGAATTTTGAAACCGGCAGTCTTTTATCCCGGGCAAAAAATCTGATTCCCATTCTGGTACCGCTTTTTATTTCGGCTTTTCGACGCGCTGATGAACTGGCAACAGCGATGGAAGCCCGGTGTTATCGGGGAGGAGAAAATCGAACCCGAATGAAACAGCTTATTTTCACAAGATCTGATTTTTTCGCTTTTGCGATAATGTTATTAATGATTATGGGCCTTGTAGGAACCAGGTTTATCACGGTTCCACTACTGTTTCCGGTTTAAACAATGAGAAATATACAATTAATTATTGCTTATTGTGGCACGGCTTATAATGGATGGCAGATTCAGCCCAATGGTTTGGGTATTCAGGAAGTTTTGCAAAAGGCAATTGCTTCTATTACTGGTGAAAACGCACAGTTGACGGCTTCTGGTCGTACGGATGCTGGCGTTCATGCATTGGGCCAGACGGCACATTTTTTTACAGAATCTAAAATTCCGATCGATCGGTTCCCACGGGCAGTTAACTCAAAACTGCCACCTGATATTCGGGTGCTGAAAGCTTTTGAGCAACCAATGGACTTTCATAGCCGTTATTCGGCAACACAAAAAACTTATGTTTACAAAATTTGCCAGAGTAAAATTGCTGATCCTTTTCTATATGATCAGGTTTATCTGGTGCCATATACCGTCGATTGGAAGAGAGTCAGCGAGCTTTCAAAAGTTTTTATTGGAAACTATGATTTTAAGGGCTTTATGGCTTCCGGAAGTTCTGTAAAGACGACGATCAGGGAAATTAAAGCGATTGAGTTGATTCAGTGCAATAACATAACAGACATTTCTTTTACCGGCAATGGTTTTCTTTACAATATGGTACGAATTCTGGTCGGGACTTTGCTGGAGGGAGCATATAAACAGAAAACAGAGACGGACATGCTAGCAATTCTCAGCAGTAAGGACCGTAGCCAGGCTGGACCGACTGCACCGGCACATGGTCTATATTTAAAATCGGTCGAATATTAAAAAATACTTGACATATGAGACTAAATTCAATATAATTCAATGTGGACGTTAATGTATCACTAGCCCCGATACATAATATATACGTATTTTTCAATAGCTCCCACTTATTGAAAAAGACTTATTAAACAATTAATTTAGGAGGAAGTTGAGATGAATTCAAACGCCACTGTAATGGCAAAATCTCATGAGATAGATCGCAAATGGTATGTGATTGATGCTGAAGGTAAAGTTTTAGGTCGTCTGGCGACAGAAGTAGCTAATATTTTGAGAGGAAAAAACAAACCGTTTTTTTCACCACATATGGATTGCGGCGACTTTGTAATTATTATTAATGCGGATAAAATCGTATTGACCGGAAAAAAACTGGATCAGAAATTGTATAAAACATTTTCAGGTTATCCAGGTGGTCTTAAAGAAACGACTTATCGTAAGTTTTTGGCTGAAAAACCTGATAAACTGGTTTTCAAGGCTGTAAAAGGAATGATCCCACATAATAAACTAGGCGATAAAATCGCAACAAAATTAAAGGTTTATGCTGGCAGCGAACATCCGCATGCGGCACAAATGCCTGAAGTATACGAATTTTAGAGCTATAAGGAGGAATTAGAGAATGGCAAAAGTACAATATTTTGGAACCGGCAGAAGAAAAACCTCGGTAGCCCGGGTTCGTTTATTACCTGGCAGTGGTAAATTTACCATTAATGGTCGCGATATCGATGATTACTTTGGAATGGAAACATTAAAAGTTGTTGCAAAGCAGCCACTTGCTTTAACCGATACAATCAATACATTTGATGTTATTGTCAATGTACATGGCGGTGGATTTACCGGCCAGTCTGGTGCGATCCGTCACGGAATTGCCCGAGCTTTGCTGGAAGCTGATATTAATCTGAGACCTGAACTGAAACGAGCTGGTTACTTAACGCGAGATTCAAGAATGGTAGAACGTAAGAAATACGGTCTAAAAAAAGCGAGACGTGCACCTCAATTCTCAAAACGTTAATTATTTTTTTACGAAAGTCCTGCGGCAGATTTGTTGCAGGATTTTTAAATGGAAACATTAAGAAAGAAGGAATTTATGAATAACAAACAGCCCATCATAAACATTGCTGTGATTGCCCATGTTGATGCTGGCAAATCGACTTTGGTAGATGCCCTGCTTAATCAAAGTGGTGTGTTCAGGGAAAACCAGGAAGTTGTTGACTGCATCATGGACAGTAATGATCTGGAGCGTGAGCGGGGAATTACGATCTATTCCAAGAATTGTTCAATCATGTATCAGGATATAAAAATTAATATCGTTGACACACCAGGTCATGCGGACTTTTCTTCGGAAGTGGAACGAATCTTAAAAACCGTAGATACAGTAGTTTTACTGGTTGATTCCAGCGAAGGACCAATGCCACAGACTCGATTTGTCTTAAATAAATCGCTTGAACAGGGATTAAAGCCCATTCTTCTGATCAATAAAATTGACAAGAAAGACCAGCGGGCAGAAGAAGTTGTTGATATGGTCTTTGATTTATTTGTTGAACTTAAAGCTAATGATGAGCAACTTGATTTCCCGATTCTCTATGGGATCGCTAAAGAAGGTATCGCTATCAAAGAGATGGATGATGAAAAAATTGATTTAAAACCTTTATTTGAAACCATCGTTGAACATGTTGGTCTGCAGGATGATAAAAGTCTTGAGCCTTTGCAAATGCAGGTTTCTTCGCTGGCATATGATGACTATATCGGTCGTCTGGGAATCGGCAAGATTTATACGGGAACAATTCACACCGGGGAGCAGGTAGAGATCTGTAAACGGGATGGCAGTTTCCAGAAAGCCAAAGTTAATCAGATTTTTGTTTATCGCGGCTTGTCCAGAGTTGAAGTAAAGGAAGCAAAAGCCGGTGATATTGTAGTTGTCTCAGGTATTCCAGATATTTCTATAGGAGAAACCATAGGTGAGATCAATCAGGTGCAACCCATGGAACTGATCGAAATTGAAGAACCTACACTGTCGATGAATTTTCTGGTGAACAAATCGCCTTTTGCTGGCGAAGTCGGAAAATTTGTCACGACCAGACATCTGCGGGCGCGACTTGAAAAAGAACTGGAAGTTAATGTCGGCATGACGGTAGAGGAACTGGAAGATACAACTGATGGTTTTAAAGTCTCAGGTCGTGGAGAACTGCATTTATCAATCCTTTTAGAAAATATGCGTCGAGAAGGCTATGAGGTTGCAGTATCAAAGCCTGAAGTTATTATGCACCGAGATGATGCCGGTCATCTGGTGGAACCTGTTGAGAGTGTGTTAGCCTCTGTTCCCGACAATTATGCAGGAACCGTTATTTCTAAACTTAATTTGCGTAAAGGCAGAATGGAAGGAATGTACAGCGAAGAGGGCTGGACAAAGCTAGAGTTTGTCGTTCCGACCAGAGGTTTACTTGGTTATCAGAACGAGTTTATTAATGACACCCATGGTGAAGGAACACTGGTCAGACGATTTTACGATTTTGAAGACCATAAGGGAGATATCCCACAACGCCAAAACGGGGTGCTGATTTCGCAATTTAACGGTGAGACCATGGCTTACTCGCTGTTTAATTTAAGCGAACGAGGTGAGCTTTTGATACGCGCTGGGGTAAAAGTGTATGAAGGTATGATTATTGGAATTAACAGTCGAAACGACGATATGACCGTTAATCCTACCAAGAATAAGAAACTGACTAATGTCCGGGCATCTGGTTCAGATGAGGCATTAAAGCTGATTGAGCCCCGGGAAATGACACTTGAACAGGCCTTGGAATTTATCAATGATGATGAGCTGGTAGAAATTACACCTACAGATATTCGAATCCGTAAGAAAATATTGTCAGAACTTGACCGTAAGCGCAGTAACCGATAAATTAAAAATTATCGAATATCGCGAGAAAATTCATTAAAATCGTGTTACAATGATAACAATAATTTAGATCGTGAGGGTTAAAATGCAAGAAGATAAAAAAGACAGTCAATTTGGCATAGATAGTCGACAATTTAAAGGTTATCTGGTATTGATCACCTTTGGGATTATCTTATTAGTTGGCTTATTTAACCTGAGTGTGGTGTTAAAGTATCTGGGAGTATTTCTTGAGATCATAAACCCAGTTCTGATCGGTTTGGGGATAGCATTTGTGCTAAACATTCCGATGAGTTTTATTGAAACTCATTTTTTAGGTTTTATAGACCATTTGCGATCCATTCATTTTCGCAAGAAGCATAAAGAAGATGATGCGGTTGAAGAGGTGCGGCATGACAGAAGTAAGTTAAAGCGCTTTATATCGATTTTTTTGACCTTTTTCTTACTATTTAGCTTACTGAGCAGTCTGATCACTTTTGTCTTGCCACAACTGGTTAACAGTGCCAATACCCTGGTCGAAAAATTTCCTTCCTATTATGCGTCCTTTAATCAGTTGCTGGATGATCTGGTTAGCATGTTTAATCTGCCATCAGATATCATCAGTCAGATCCTTGAACGATGGGATGAGTTTATTAAAGAATTTGCCAATTATCTTTTAAATATGATACCTGAAATTTATGATGCCACGGTTAGCGTAACTGTGACTGTTTTTAACAGTTTAATGGGAATGATTCTCTCAATATATATGTTGGCTGACAAAGAACGCCTGTTGGCACTTAAAGATAAGCTGCTCTATGCCTATGTGAAAAGAGATCGTGCCGAATTTATAGATGATGTCAGTCATACGGCTAATCAGGTCTTTCACGGCTTTATTGCCGGTCAGATTACGGAGGCATTTATTCTTGGAACCCTCTGTGCTTTGGGATTAGCTATTTTGCAGGTTCCGTATGCACTTCTGATTGGGGTTCTGGTAGGAGCTACTAGCGTGATTCCAGTTTTTGGTGCTTTTTTAGGGGCTGTGCCCAGCGGATTTATCCTACTGATTGTTGATCCCATTTATTGCCTGATTTTTGTTGTCTATATTTTAATATTGCAACAGGTTGAAAGTAACCTGATTTACCCCCGCGTTGTTGGTGGATCCATTGGATTATCCGGCATA
This sequence comes from Eubacteriaceae bacterium ES2, assembly GCA_031222025.1. GTDB lineage: Bacteria > Bacillota > Clostridia > Eubacteriales > Eubacteriaceae > Acetobacterium. Next base: position 1,060,996 of record CP130740.1, read on the forward strand.
TGGGTTCTGTTAGGGATGCTGATCGGCGGTAGCTTGTTTGGATTACTGGGAATCATTCTGGGGATTCCCAGCTTTGCTGTGTTCTATTCGGTATTCAGAAAAGTGACCAATGAACGAATTGAACGGATGAAACAGGATAAGCCTGTATAAAAAATGAGGTTATCATTTGATAACCTCATTTTTTTTGGTGCTTTCTTTTTTATGAATTAGAGATTTGTACAAGTTTAAAGAGTTCTGTCGACGATGATGAATCATATCCGGGAATGCATTGACCAGTCGCTTATTAGTATAGCGGTCAAGCAGATGTTTTTCTCTGATCTTTGACAAAAAGGAGGAAAAGGACACCTGGGCCTGGTTTCTGACATCCTCCAGCGAATCGGAAGCATCCTCCAGTTTACCGTCAGCAAAATCGATAAGTTGTTTACTCATTTGACTGGCAGTAGCAAGACCTTTCTCTTTAAAATTTTCTGCAAATTCTCTAGTTGATTCATAAATTGCATCCAGTTTTTTATTCAAGGCCACAATTTCGCGGACCGATTCAACGAGATCTAGCAGAAAGAAGAATGATATAATTAGCGCTATGATCATCAGCTGGGTTTCACTAAAAAGGTCAAGTAAGTTTATGACCAAAGGATGTACCAGATACATCAAAATCAGACAAAGTGCTCCGAACATGGTAGAATTTAAGAGGCAGACGCGTCCATTAATATTGAAGCGATGATCAGAGTAGTCCCACCACTTGGCGTGAAACAATTTTTCCATCCCCCAGCTGGTGAGATACTCAAGCAGGCTGGTTAGAAAAACGCCCAGCACAAAAACATTGAGTGGACTATCAGCATAAGGTGCCAGTACATAAATAATGATTAGCGCACCTACACCATAGATGGGACAATATGGGCCGTTGAGGAAGCCACGATTAACAATATGGCCTTCGAGTATTGAACAGTACACCTCTTCACAAAGCCATCCGATAATGGCATAAATAATAAAGAATAGAAATATCAGAGCGAATGAGTAATACATAAATATCCTTTCTAAATATACTTGGTAATAAAATAGAGTTTTAAGTGTTCCTGACTATTTTAGCACGATTTACGTAAGGGGAACAAATAGTATTTTGAAAAGAAGTTTTGTTTTTAATAAAAATCAGCTATAATAAAAAATATAAAATGGAGGAAATGATGAATAAATTTGAACTAGAAATTGATGCCAGCGAAAATCTGGTTGATATCACCCCATTGGTAAAAAGCTATATTGCAGAGAAAAGATTAAAAAAAGGAATGGTTCATATTACTGTTCCGGGAAAAACTTCGGCAGTTATGATTTCAATAAATGATGATCGACGGATGGAGCGCGAATTTTTTAATAAGATCAATCACCTGATGCCCAAATATGATGGTATGATGTTTACGGGATGGACGACATCAAGTGTAAAAGCTGCGCTATTTGGCGTCAATGAAACCTTAATGGTTGAAAAGGGATGCCTGATTCTTGATGCTGTTCAAAGTATTTATTTTGTCGAGTTTCAGGGCCCGGGAAAACGGTGCTTTTTTATAAGCAGTTTTGGTGCGGAATTAGATGATGGCGAAACGGCAGAAATACCTGATGCACTTGCCCAACAATTTAAAATTCATCAAAACGCAAAAGAAGAAGAGGCAAAAATGATTGAAGAGATGCGCCGGGAATGGCAGGAAAGCCATCCTGAGGTTGTGCCAAAAAAATAGTACATTGAGAAAAGAAAGGATCCGGAATGAAGTGGGAATGGTTAGATGATAATAAAATATTAAAGACAGGTGAATATTCGGATTTTACGAATTACGAAATGCGCGTACCTGCGGAGGTGGAAGCATTTTTTTCCGGCAATGGAGATCGGCTGGAATTCACCTTTAAAGATAGAGAGTATCCGATTTATATCCAAAGAGAAGCTTCGGTTTTAGAATTAATTTGGAGCAAGGTTCTGATCCGAAAACTGACAGAAGAGTTTCCGGATTATGAATCCCGATTTGAAGGCGATCAATCGCAGGTGCCAGGGTTTTTATTTGTTAAAAACGATGATAAAATATTTCTGTCTTTGGTGGAAGGCGATAATTACGATCAAATTGAAAAAGATGAACAAATTATCCAGGACAATATAGCAGTGGGACAAGCTGGCCAGGGTTTAAGCAGAAAACTCAAAGAGTGGATTGATCACTATCCTAATTATTATCCACGAGACTTTCGTTTTTCTTTTAAAGATGTGATCCAGACCGAAATCCCAGAAATATTAGCGACAATTCCTGCTGTTTCAGCTGGGGATTATCAATTTCAAGGTTTTGCCGGAGAAACAGAGTGGACTGAAATTCCATGGGTTTCAGCAAATAAAAAAAACACGGATGTCGGTGCCTTGAGTGTCACTTATTGTCTGGCAAAAGATAGCCAAATATTATATTTAGCGATTTTATATAAAGAAGAGGGTGCTGGTGTGGGGAGTCTGGCTGAAAAAGTGAATGAATTTCGGCAAAATGTACCGAATCAGACTTTTAAGACCCGAAAAAACGAAATTTATCTGGCTGATCCTTTACTGGTTTCCGGATTTGTATACTATCAGTCCTATGAAGAGGGCTTGCCAGGTGACGTCGAGCTTGTTTCCGACTTCACCCAAATGATTAAACTCTATGAAAAGCTAATAGATTATAAGAATCAGCCACCTGAAGTGATCGAGCAGGATCAAAATACTGATCAGCTAAACTATGAAGCCAGCTTGATGGAAGGGGAGGGTTTAACGACAGAGGAGAAAGAGGAGGAAGAACCTGAAGTAGTAGAAGATGCAAGCGGGCAACCGGAAATTTCAGCAAAACCAGTAATCGACGCAGAGCCGCAAACTGAGCAAGCGGAACTAACAGTTCTTGATGATGACCATCAAGATGAAGAATTGCAAATAGAGAAAAAGTTTCTGGAGCCAGAGTTAAAGAATTTAGATGTTTCAGAAGAACTAAAAGAACTAACAGAAACTGAAAAAACGAAACAGATGACCGACTTGTTAATCGAAAAAAAACATGAAAAGGTTAAAAATGTTCAAAATAGTAAAGGTGATCAGCTAGAGCGTTTTGCCAATTTGCCTCTTAAAGCAAAAGTTCTAAAAGTGCCTGTTATGCCGGAAGTGCTGAGACTGGTCATGGATAAAATGGGAAATCGTGGGTTTTACTTTCCTGAGGAATTTATTATCAATTACTATTTATCTTTGAAGGCTAAACCCTTTCTGATTCTGCAAGGACGAGCTGGAACCGGAAAAACGAGTTTTCCTCGTTTGTTTGCTGAGTCAATTGGAGCAAGCTACGAAAATGGCCGTTTCGAACGGATTTTAGTAACTAAATCATGGCAAGACGAGAAACAAATATTCAGAAGTTTTGACGGTCGCGGAGGATTTATAACCTCGCCAATCGTAAGAATGATTAAAAAAGCGATGGATGATCCTGGGATGCCTCATTTCTTGCTGCTTGATGAAATGGATCAGGCTACAGATATGGATTGTTATCGTCTACTCCTGGAAGGTATTAATGGCCGGGATGAACCACTTCTGGAGCGGGAGGATTTTGCCGCGGATAACGGTGCTTATCGGGAATATGGTAGCCTGATTTTCCCCGAAAACCTGTACATTGTCGGCACTTTAAAAAATCAGAAAAAAAATATTGCATCATTATTGGATAGTGGCAATTTGATCGAAATGCCCCAGGTTGCAATTAATGCCTTTCCTACTACAGGAGATATCGGCAAGGATGGTATTTGGAATAATCATCAGTTCAAGATGAGTAGTCCTATTTCTACTTTACCGGAAATTATCGAAAACCTGATGCGATACCTGACAACTGTTCAGAATTTACTATTAGTGCATCAAGCCGGGATGGGATATCGTCAGAAAAATGAAATTTTAGCCTATGGTATTAATAGTGGCATCGAAGGCCTGTTTTCTGAAGCTGAAAGTATTGATCGGGCACTGGTTCAGCGTTTACTTCCCTGGATTGAATTACAGGGACTGGGAAATGAAAGATTTTATCGGGAATTGTTGCTGTTAGCTCTCGAAGGAGAGGCCTTTAAAGATCAGACAATCGAAGTGGCGCTGCTTTCCTTATCGGCAAATGATTTCGGTCAAATTATCAGAAAGTGGCAAGTGCAGAATTATTTCATCTGGCCGGATACGGCACGCTTTATAATTAAACTAATCGGCAATTAAAATAAAAAAACGCTCACATCGAGCGTTTTTTATTTGGGCAATTAAGCGAATAACAAATATTTATTGAAAAGCAGTTTGTCAAAAAAACTACAATTCATCCTCGTCATTAAGAGCTCCGGGAATCTGATCAGTAACTACATTGATCAGTTCACGAATCAGTTCCTGACGGCGTAGAATACCGATAAAAACGCCCTGGTCATCGACAACGGGGATAAAATTCTGACTGACAGCCAGGGTCACTAGACGATCAAAATTTTCGTTAATACGGGCCACTTCAGTTTTGGTTTTAAATTCTATGTCTTTTATTTCAAAGGTGTCGAGAGCAATTTCGGGGTGCGTTATACTTAGAGAAAGAACCCGCAAAAGATCGCCTTCACAAATAGTTCCCACATACTGTCCCTTTTTATTGATAACTGGCAAAGCCGTATAGTTCGTCAAAATAAACATATTATATGCTTGCTGATAGGAATCATTGCTGTTTAAAAAAACGGTATTGCTTTTTGGCAGTAGGTGAAACAGATGATTTTTCATAAACGCTCCTTATGTATAGGGATTTAACTGAATTTTAACATGGATGTAAACGAAAAACCTTAATGGAAAATTAATCATAATCATAACTTTGTTAATCTTTGAAAAAAATTGGGATTTCTATTTCACCAACCAAGATGCTTGGTGTATAATTAAATTATCATAAATCGGAGAGATGTGTATGGAAGCATTTTTAATTTATTTACAATCGCGAATCACCGTTTCGAGTATTATAGAAGTTATTATTATTTCTTTTTTTATTTATCAGCTCTTACTCTATATCAGAGGGACACAGGCGGAGCAAATTTTTAAAGGTCTGGCAATACTTCTTGTTTTGGCCCCAATCAGTTCATGGTTGGGATTCACAACTTTGAATCTCATTATAACAAGTGCCTTTACTTGGGCTTTTATTTTTGTGGTCGTTGTATTCCAGTCGGAATTTCGATCAGCGCTGGAACATCTTGGAAATAATCGTTTTTTTAAGAATGTCCTAAAAAAACCAACTGAAGACTATCTTGAAAAAGATGTGGCAAAGGTTATGAAGGCGGTCGAAAGCTTGGCCCGGGAACAAGTTGGGGCTTTAATTGTTCTGGAAAAAAACACTGGACTAAAAAATATAATCAACACAGGAATTGAGTTGGATGCTTATATCAGTAAGCAGTTACTGGAAAATATTTTTACGCCCAATCGGCCTTTGCATGATGGCGCTGTAATTATTAACCTTATGTCTCGGCGGATCCGGGCAGCTGGTTGTTTACTGCCTTTGTCCGAAAATCGAAATCTGGGTAGTGAACTGGGAACAAGGCATCGGGCGGGTCTTGGCATTAGTGAGAAATCCGATGCAATTGTTATTATTGTGTCAGAGGAAACCGGAAAGATATCTTATGCCTCCAGAGGAACGCTGTTTCACGATGTAATTATGGAAGTGATGGAACAGATTATTCTGGAGAACTTCACGATCAGTGAAGAAGAGACAACTACAGGGCGAATCAGTAAAATCTGGGGGAAATTTGATGGAAAAGAAAAAAATTCCAATTCATGATCGTATCTTAAGACTAATCCTTTCAATTGCAATGGCGTTGACCTTATGGTTTACGGTGAATGGGGACTCGGATATGCTGATTACTCAAGATTATAATAGTATTCCGATTACGCTGTCGAACCAGGAGACCTTGGCAGATAAAAATCTGGTATTGGCGGATGATAAAAGTTATTATATGAATCTTAAAATCAGAGGTACCGATCGCAATTTAAGAAACATTGATATTGCCGAAGTTCGGGCTGAAGTGGATCTAAGCGATATCTCAGAGAAAGGCAGCTACGAATTGGAGGTGGCGGTCAAAGGACTGCCAAACACTGTGATTATCAGCAGTATGAATCCTACGACTCTCTTGGTTGAGGTTGATAGTATTATCAAGGAAAGTCACGAGGTGGTCATTAAGACTGAAGGGAAACCGGCAAATGACCGGTCTGTGATTGCGACTCCGGTTGAAGAAACAGTAGAGGTTGAAGGACCGGAAGAGGAACTGGCCAGAATTGATAAAATTCAGGGAACCGTTAATGTTAATGGTCTTGAGGAAGATGCTGTGCGCTATGTACAGGTTTCGGCATATGACGCTGATGGTAATGTGATTGAGGATGTCGAAGTGGTGCCGGATGTCGTGACGGCTGATATTATTTTGGGCCAGACAAAAACGGTAAGTGTAACAGCAACAACAAGTGGCAGTCCTGCCGAAGGATATATTGCGACCGATATTACTGTCGAACCCTCAAAACTATCGATCGGGGCGAAACAGGCGGTGATTGACATTATTAACAGTATATCTACCGAAGCTATTGATTTAAGCGGTCAAAGCCAGACTTTTACCAAGGAAGTGGATCTTGATTTACCGGACGGCGCATATTATCTAGATGGCAATGGTAAAGTCAAAGTAACGGTAAATATCGAGGTACCCGTTGAAAAATCACTAACCATTGAAAATATCGAAACGCGTAATCTGGGAGCGGATCTTACCGTTACCAAGGTAAAAGATACGAATGCAGTGGTTAAGCTGGAAGGTGATGATAATGTTATTAACAGTATTCTGGCTTCGCAGGTTCAAGTCTATGTGGATTGCAGTAACTTGACGGCGGGTACTTATGAGTTGCCTTTGCAGACCAATTTGTCATCAGCGATTGTCAAGTCTATCACCCCAACGACGACAAGTGTGACGATTGAATAATAGTGTTTTTTCCTGATAATAAAAATTTCTTGGAAAATTTTTATTCTATTTCTTGATTTTGATAATATTTTAACATATAATAGCAGGAAGTAATTTTACACACACCAAAATGTTTAAGGAGGAAATTTTACGTGAAAAGAGTTTTTAATTTTTCTGCCGGGCCATCTGCCTTGCCAATCGAGGTTTTACAAAAAGCTTCGGAAGAAATGGTATCCTATGGAGATTCGGGAATGTCCGTTATGGAGATGAGCCATCGATCATCCTTCTTTACAGATATTTTAGAGGAAGCCAAATCACTGTTTAAAGAACTAATGAATATCCCTGATAATTATGAGATTCTGTTTCTGCAGGGAGGGGCTTCAACACAGTTTTCAATGATACCTTTGAATCTATTAAACAATAGCAATAAAGCTGATTTTATGCTCACCGGAAGCTGGGCAAAAAAAGCTTATTCTGAAGCAAAACGTTATGGTGAAGCTAAAGTGATTGCTTCTTCAGAAGACAAAACTTTTTCTTATATCCCTAAGGTTGATAAAAAAGATTTTACAGCTGATGCCGACTATTTCCATATTTGCGTAAACAATACCATCTATGGAACCCGTTTTAAACCGGATACTTTACCGGAAACAGGTAATGTGCCACTGGTTGGTGATATGTCCTCAAATATTCTGTCAGAAGTTTATGATATCAGCAAATTTGGCATTATCTATGCTGGCGCTCAGAAAAACATGGGACCATCTGGTGTCACAGTCGTGGTTGTCCGAAAAGATCTGATTGGTAAAGAAAAAGACTTCACACCGACCATGCTTAAGTATTCTGTCCATGCTGAAAATAATTCCTGCTATAATACACCGCCTTGTTATAGTATCTATATTTGTAAACTTGTTTATGAATGGGTGAAAAACATAGGTGGGGTTGCAGCTATGGAAGCGATCAATAAAGAAAAAGCTCAGAAGTTATATGACTATATCGATAACAGCAAACTTTTCAAAGGAACTGTTGTCCCGGAAGACCGTTCACTAATGAATATTCCATTTATCACTGGTTCTGACGAATTAGATGCGCTTTTTGTTAAAGAAAGTAAAAAAGCTGGTATGGAAAATCTTAAAGGTCACCGTAGTGTTGGTGGTATGCGAGCTAGTATCTATAATGCTATGCCGATGGCAGGGATTGATACATTAATAGAATTTATGAAAAAATTCGAACAAGAAAATGCCTAGCATTTAAGAAAGGAAATCATTGTGATTTATAAAGTACAAACACTTAATAATATATCTAAAAAAGGCCTGAAATTGTTAGGCGAAAACTATACAGTGGCAGACCAGCCAGAAAATCCGGATGCTATCCTGGTCAGAAGTTTCAAAATGCATGACATGGAAATGCCTGAATCAGTTAAGTTTATCGGTCGGGCTGGTGCCGGTGTTAACAATATTCCACTGGACAAGTGTGCCGAACAGGGAATCGTTGTTTGTAATTCCCCTGGAGCCAATGCTAATGCGGTAAAGGAACTGGTCGCAACAGGCATGCTCATTGCTTCTCGAAAAGTAGTCGATGGGATTGAATGGGCTAAAACTCTTGAAGATAAAGGGGCTGAAGTCGGCGCTCTAGTTGAAAAAGGCAAAAGCAATTATGTTGGTCCGGAATTGTATGGTAAAAAAATGGGCGTTATTGGTTTAGGGGCAATTGGTGTGTTAGTCGCCAATATGGCAGTTGACTTCGGCATGAAAGTTGTTGGTTACGATCCTTTCATTTCTATTGACAATGCCTGGGGTTTGAGCCGAAAAGTTAAGCGCGCCAACAGTAAGGAAGAAGTATTTAAAAATTGTGACTATATTTCTTTACATATTCCGTTTATGGAACAAACCAAAGATTTTGTTGATGCCGAGCTTTTAAAAGAAACAAAAGCGGGACTGCGCCTGTTAAACTTTGCCCGGGGTGGACTGGTCAATCATGATGCTCTGGAAAAAGCCCTTGAAGATGGCAACATTGGATGCTATGTGACCGATTTCCCAGATGCCCAAACGCTAAAAATGAAAAATGTTATCAACATTCCGCATCTTGGGGCATCTACCCCAGAAAGCGAAGAAAACTGTGCGGAGATGGCTATAAATTCCATGAAGGAATATCTGGAAAATGGCAATATCATTAATTCTGTTAACTATCCGGATTGCGATATGGGAATTTGTGAAACAGAGAATCGTTTAACCATAAATCATGCTAATGTTCCCAATATGATTGGTCAGATTACAAAAGTACTGGCTGATCACAATGTAAATATTGCTGTCATGACAAATAAACATCGAAATGGTTGGGCTTATACAATGATTGATGTAGACAGTCATCTGGGCGAGGATGTGAAAAGCGCGCTGAAAGCAATTGAAGGCGTTGCTCGCGTTAGAATTATTAAATAAAACCTATCGGCGAAGTGGCCAATCAATATTGGCCACTTCTTTTTCAAATCAGAAAGAATATTGGAGGAAAAAATGGCAACAATAAAACCTTTTAAAGCGGTTAGACCTTTTCCGGAAAAAGCTGCTGATGTGGCTGCGCTGCCTTATGATGTCTATAATCGAAAAGAAGCGGCTCAGGTCGTTCTGGGGAAATATGACTCATTTCTGAGAGTTGACCGTCCTGAGTCGACACTGGATGAGCGGATGAAAATTGATGATCCCTTTGTCTACGAAACAGCCCGAAAAAATCTGGAAAAATTGTTTCACCGAAACGCATTAACCCAGGATAAAAATGATTGCTTTTATATCTATGAGCTAATTATGAATGGTCGCAGTCAGGTAGGATTAGTTGTTTGTACAGCCATTGATGAGTATTTGGATAATACTATAAAAAAACATGAACTGACCCGAGCTGACAAGGAGCAAGATCGAATCAAACATGTCAATGCCTGTGATGCCAATACCGGCCCAATTTTTTTGACTTACCGGGCTCAGGAACAGATCAATAAAATGGTCGACACATGGCGGGCAGAAAATGATCCGGTTTATGACTTTGTGGCGGATGATGGTATTACTCATCGCTGTTGGGTAATTGAGGATGAAGTGGTGATTACAAATCTGCAAGCGGCTTTTAAAACAGTTGATAGTCTCTACATTGCTGATGGTCACCATCGTACAGCATCTGCAGCCAAAGTCGGTCTGATGCGACGCGAAGCAAATCCCGGCTATACTGGTCAAGAAGAGTTTAATTTTTTCCTATCCGTTTTGTTCCCAGACGAACAACTTTATATCATGGACTACAACCGTGTTGTTAAAGATCTTAATGGAATGACGGTGGAAGAGCTTCTTGATCGATTATCGGAGAATTTTGTAGTGGAGAGAAAAGATCAGGCTGTCTCACCGGCTCAAAAGGGCAGTTTTGGTTTGTTCGTGGCAGATCAGTGGTATCTGTTAACAGTCAAAGAAGGGGTTTATGATCTGACTGATCCGGTTAAATCTCTGGATGTTGCAATTCTTCAGGATAATATTCTGATGCCAATTTTGGGTATCGGTGATATCCGAACTGATAAACGAATTGATTTTGTTGGCGGCATTCGCGGCCTTCAAGAATTGGAGCGCCGAGTGAGCGAAGATATGGCAATCGCTTTTTCCATGTATCCAACCTCAATCGAAGAACTGATGAATATTGCTGACGCTGAACTTATAATGCCGCCTAAATCGACTTGGTTTGAACCGAAACTAAGAAGTGGCTTATTTATTCATAAACTTTCATAAATCAAACGCCCCGTATGGGGCGTTTTTTATAGCAATGGTGAAAAAAGGCGGGAAATTGACTCTTTGATCTTGATGAGTTTGCCGCGATGATTGTATTTTTCGAGATCGTAATGGGTGCAGTATTTAAGGTCATCAACAAAGTGCTTTTTAAGCTTTGTGGCCACACCACGATCATAAACAAAAGCGTTGGTTTCAAAATTCAGGCCAAAACTTCTGACATCGAAGTTGCAGGATCCAACAGAAGAAACGGAATCATCAACAACGATGGTTTTAGCATGCAAAAAGCCTTTGTCATAGATGTAAATTTTAGCGCCGTATTCTATTAATTCGCCAACGTAAGCTAGGGTTGCCCAGTAGATAAAAATATGATCCGGTTTATTGGGAATCATGATCCGCACGTCAATATTGGACAAAAGTGCAATACGCAGAGCCTCCATGATGCTCTCATCGGGAACAAAATAGGGCGTCTGGATCAGAACATAACTCTGAGCATTGGTGATCAGGCGAACAAAGCCCTGCTTAATCTGCTGATTAATTTTATCTGGTCCACTGGAAACAATTTGAATGCCGCAACCGTTTTTAGGGGCAATAGCTGGCAAATACTGGCTTAAATTCTCATCATCGATTAAAAGTTCTTCATTGGAACTGGCTCGCCAGTCCATCAAAAATCGTAGTTGCAGTTCGTGGGTGGCCGAGCCAGTGATTTTCAAATGCGTATCACGCCAATAACCCATGTTTTTATTTTCGCCAAGGTATTCTGTTCCAACATTGAAACCGCCGACAAAACCTATGTTGCCGTCAATTACGACGATTTTTCGGTGATTTCGGTAGTTGACGCGAAAGTTGAGCAGACGAAACCGTGATGGAAAGAACTCACCGACTTTTCCGCCGGCAGAGATAAAGCGATTGAGTACCTGGCGCGAAAGGTAACGACCACCCATGGCATCAAAGAGCAGTCTGACTTCGACACCTTCCATGGCTTTACGGGTCAGGATATCCATCATCCGCAGTGCCAGTGAATCATTTTTAATGATGTAGTATTCCACATGAATATGCTCTTTGGCTGATTCCATGGCGTGAAAAAGGGCGTCAAACTTTTTGTGTCCATCAATAAATATGTCGATGGAATTATTCTTGGTGTATAGCGCTTCACTCACATTAAGATGAAATTGGATGGTTTCCCGATAACGTTCCACCGGGCTGTCGGGATCAATTATTGGCATTTTAAGTATTGAACGTCGCTGTTTTTTCAGGACTTCATGGTAACGAATCATTTCTGGTGTGTTATAGCGATAAATTTTCTGTTTGGTTAGATTTTGCGAGAAAAATAAATAAAAAATAAATCCCAGTACCGGGATAATCCAGAGGAATAAAAGCCAGGCATAGGTGCTCTGAGGGTTTTTACGCTCCAGAAAAATAATTGTGAAAGTCAGGGTAATATTAATAATGAAAAAAGTCGTTGAAACAATTGCGGGAACCCCAAATAACATTGAAAACCTCCAGGTAAAATTTTATCTTTTGATTATAACATAAAGCGGCCAATGGTGAAAAATAAACTTGACAAAATAGCTGAAATAAAACTATAATGTGGTGTCTCAGGTTTGTGGTTGAAAGTCGATGCCAGATGCAGGCGAAGCGATCCACGTAAGACAATTCAAAAGTGAATTGTTGATCATGGTGCGTCTTAGAAGTAAGTCCAGCCGGATTTATCCGAGAGAAGGAGTTGTGAAGCAGAAACTGAGCTAAACTTCCAGCTGGCGAGTGTGGGGGAAAAGACCAGGTCAACTGAGACAAATTTTTGTTGCCAATTCGTGACAATAAATTGACATAAATTATTTTGACTAAATATGGTTTAAGTGGGTATAATAAGTACAAGCTAAAGACGATACATTGTTTAGCATAAATTGTATAGGGCTTGCCTGTTGAAAGGAGTTGTCATTATGAAATTTACAATTTACGGGAAAAATATGCACGTGTCTGAAGGGTTAAAGGAAACACTGAAGAAGAAGTTCACCAAGTTTGATCGCTATTTTAATCAGGACACAGAGGTATATGCGACCTTCAGCAAGGAAAAGAACTTTCAAATGCTTGAAGTTACCATTCCAGTTGGGAAAACCATTTTAAGAGCGGAAGAAAAATCTGAAGATATGGTTACCGCAATCGAAGAAGTGGTTAATAAACTTGAAGGTCAACTGAGAAAGCATAAAACAAAACTACAGAAGAGAAATCAGGAGGAATCAATCAAGTTCAACCTGGAAAGCATCATTGAACCGGAGGAAGAAGCCTTTGAAGCACGAGTGGTCAGAACTAAGAAGTTCCCAGTTAAACCGATGAGTGTTGATGAAGCAACGCTGCAAATGGAACTCTTGGGACATGATTTCTTTGTCTTCTTAAATGGTGATACTGATGATGTCAATGTTGTTTATTTGCGAAAAGACGGGAATTACGGTCTGATTGAACCAACCATTTAGTTAATAGAAATATTTTGCCCCTTGGCTATGGCCTAGGGGTTTCTTTATTTAAAAAAATTGTGACTATGATATTTGCAGGAAATAAGCTTTCTGCCATCCGGTAAAGGGATCATTTAAGCTCCTGAAAAGCGCTTGAGCTGATATTTTGCGATATTTAATAAAGATAATCAATAAAAACTTAAATTTAATCGCCGAAATGCGCCAAAAGTTTTGACAGAACTTTTCTTTTGCATTAAAATAGATCTATATAATGGAATTTGAGTGTTTAAAATGCTTCATATTTGTACGCGCAGGAATAACTAACAGGATATTAAATAAATTGTGGGGTTGAAAAAATATGCTTATATTAATTGCTGTTGTTTTAGGTTTATTAATTGGAATCATTCGAAAAGGCAGCCTTAAGGGCTTAAGCGCGCGGAGAATTTCACTTCTCCCAATCGGTTTAATCGGCGGGCTTTTGCAGTTGTTCTTACATTTTTATATGTATACTGGTGGGATTGGGGTTATTGATCCTTACATTGAAATTGTTAATTTTGCCAGTTATATTCTGGTCTTGGTGATGCTGGTCTTTAACCTGGATGATTTTTGGGTTATATTAATGGCCCTGGGGATTACTGCCAATTTTGTCGTAATCTTTATTAATGGTGGGCACATGCCGGTTTCAGAAATGGTGATGACTCTATTACCCTCTGATTTTGCCCAGCAGATCACAGATGGGACCAATCCTATATTTACAGTTACGCAGGAAACAACCCTGCTCGGTTTTCTGGGCGTTATTATTCCGTTGCCAATTCCGTTTTTACCTCAGCTGATGAGCCTGTATGGTTCAGTTGCCGGGGTCAGCCCAGGCAGCATTGTAACGCTGATTGGACTGATGGGTTTCATCCAATATTTAATGATGAAAAAGGGTTCAATTATTTCGGATAAGAACATGGATTACCTTGAAGATGAAGGGATTTTTGGCAGTGACGACGATGCCTTTGAGGGGCGGGTTTCGCTAAATGAACGGGATGATGATCTGCTTGAAGAAAATGATGAGTTCTCCCTGGAACTTGAAGGATCAGGTGCAATTCACGGCGATATTCAAGAAGAAGATTATCGTTATGATGTCGATGACGAAATTGAAGAATATCCGGAATCCTATGATTTGGATGAAGCGATTGAGTCGGGTGATCGGTCTGAAACCCGTGTTATTCCAGCTGCGGATGCCACCCAGAGATTGGAAATTGGTACAGAGACAGAAGAAATTCTGGTTGTTGATATGGACGAACCGACTGCGGCGACAAAAATTCTGGAACCAGTTGAGGATGGTAGTACCAAAGTCTTGGGGAATATTCAGGAAGTTGGGGCTTATATTTCGAAGAAGCGTAAACGAGAAATGAACACTGAGGATATGGAAGAAATACTCAACAGTGATGAAGCTGGTTTCTTTGAAAAGAAATACTATGAAGAAAAACTGGCCATGGAAAAAGAAAGGATGGAGCTGGAAGCGCGCGAACGAGAGTTGTCGCGAGTTGCTCAATCGATGCTTGATGCCAAGGTTCCACCACGGGATATACCAGAAACAGATTTACGGATCGTTGAAAGTTTAAGAGTTTCTGATCAGGAGCAGCCATTTGTTTTGAGAAGTGAAAAGAATCCCTATCAGACCAAGAAGTTTTCAGATCATTATGAAGATGAAGAAGAATTCAGCGAAGGCGAAATGCTTAGTGTTTGGCAGCGACTGAATCTGGAAGATGAAAAGAAAAAGGCTCAACGGAGAAAACAAGTAATCAGACAGAGTACTATGGATTCTGAAAATTATTTGAAGCCTAGCAGTCTGGAAAACGACCAGGGGATTTCGATAAAAGAAATAGAGGAGGCTGGAACCTTCTCAATTAAAAAAGCTTTCGATGATGATGTTGTAGAAAAGAATCCTGTAATTGTTGATGGGTATGAAAGCGAAGAGCTTGATGAGACTGTGGCAGAACGCAAAAAAGCTGGCTATGAGCTGGTTAAATTGCAACTGGATGGTAAAGATGTCGAGTTTTGGCGTAAGAAAAAAGAAGGAGAAACCCAGGAATAGTATGTTTCTATAATCAAAGTCTTACTGAAGGTGGCTGAATGCCGGTCATTTCAGTAAGACTTTTTTCGTCAGAAAAACAGTTAATAAGCGTTTGTAGATTAGGGAATTAACGAATTAAAAATTTTTCTTATGAATTTGTTTGATTTCAATGCTAAGATTTTGAAGAAAGATTTAAGAGACTATGTTATAATAAAGTTTAATGATTTTATGAGATAATGAGATAGGAGTGAGGATTTTGGGATTTTTAGAACAAATCTTTGATAGCAGTAAAAAAGAGATCAAGCGACTTCAAAAAAAGGTGGATGAAGTAATTGCTCTGGAGAGCAAATTTAAATCTATGAGTGACGAGGATTTAAAAAATCAGACAACTTTATTCAGAGAACGAATAGAAAAGGGAGAAACCCTTGATGATTTGCTGGTTGAAGCCTTTGCGACTGTTCGCGAAGCTGGAGATCGGGTTTTAGGAATGAGACATTTTCCGGTTCAGTTGTTGGGTGGTATGGTGCTTCACGAAGGCAATATTGCCGAGATGAAAACCGGGGAAGGTAAAACCCTAGTTTCAACGCTACCAGCTTATCTAAATGCCCTTGACGGAAAAGGGGTTTATATTGTCACAGTTAATGATTATTTGGCTAAACGTGACAGCGAATGGATGGGACAGATTCATACATTTTTAGGACTGTCGGTTGGCCTGGTCGTTCATGGTTTGTCTTTTCAGGAAAAAATCGACGCATATGGCAGTGACATTATTTACGGAACTAATAATGAATTTGGCTTTGACTATCTGCGCGATAATATGGCATCAACTAAAGCCCAGCAGGTACAGCGTCAGCTAAATTTTGCCATTATTGATGAAGTGGATTCAGTCCTAGTTGATGAGGCGCGTACACCGTTGATTATTTCAGGAAGCGGTGATAAGAGTACGAAGCTCTATGACCTGGCCAATGGGTTTGCCAGAACCCTGCGTGACACTGACTATGAAAAAGATGAAAAGGCCAAATCGGTAATGCTGACTGATGAAGGTGTAATTAAGGCCGAACGTTATTTTAACTTGGAGAACCTGGCCGACGTTGAGAATATGGAAGTATCTCATCACATTAATCAGGCTATGCATGCCAATCTTTTAATGTTTAAAGATCGTGATTATGTGGTAAAAGATGGTGAAATTATCATTGTTGATGAATTTACTGGTCGATTGATGCCCGGGCGGCGTTATTCCAACGGGCTACACCAGGCAATTGAGGCTAAGGAAAAAGTAAAGGTTAACCGAGAATCCAAAACACTGGCGACGGTAACCTTCCAGAATTATTTCAGAATGTTTAGAAAACTTTCAGGAATGACTGGGACCGCAAAAACAGAAGAAGATGAGTTCCAGACTATTTATAATCTCAATGTCGTCTCAATCCCCACAAATCGACCGCTAGCGCGACAAGACCTAAATGACCTGGTCTATAAATCCGAAAAAGGGAAATTTCAGGCGGTTACTGAGGAAGTTAAACGGCGACACGCTACGGGTCAGCCGATTTTGATCGGGACCATATCGATCGAAAAATCTGAACTGCTAAGTGCTTTTCTGAAACGGTCAGGGATTAAGCATAATGTCTTAAATGCTAAATATCTGGAAAAAGAAGCTGAAATTGTCGCAAACGCTGGTCAAATGAATGCCGTTACTATTTCTACTAATATGGCTGGTCGTGGTACTGATATTGTGCTGGGGGATGGCGTTAAAGAAGTAGGTGGTTTGCACATTCTGGGAACTGAAAGACACGAGAGTCGACGAATTGATAATCAGCTGCGTGGTCGTGCCGGACGGCAGGGTGATCCAGGTTCATCGCAATTTTTCGTATCCCTGGAGGATGATCTGATGCGGGTGTTTGGTTCTGAGAAGATTCAGAATTTGATCGATACCATCGGAATGGAAGAAGAAGTTCCAATTGAGAATAAAATACTGACCAAGGGGATCGAAAATGCTCAGAAACGCGTGGAAGGTCGTAACTTTGATATCAGAAAGCATGTGCTGCAATATGATAATGTGATGAATCGCCAGCGTGAAATCATCTATCAGCAGCGTCAGGAGGTCATTGATGGAAAGGACGTGGAAGCGGAAATTCTTGATATGACCAAAACCGTTGTTGAGGCATATGTTAACATGTATACGGGTGAAGGCAACTACTTTGATGACTGGGATCTGGAAGGTTTAAAGAAACATATTGAAAGTGGTGTGCTGGTCAAAAACACTATCGTTTTACCGGAAAAACCGGAATCCCGGGAAATGCTTACGGAAGCAGTTCTGGACAAATGCCAGGCAGTATTAAGCGAAAAGCGTGAAACGATTGGGGAAGATCAGCTCCAGAATATTGAAAGGGCGATTCTTTTAAGAAGTGTTGACTCAGCCTGGATGGAGCATATTGACAATATGGATCATCTTAAACAAGGGATCGGTCTGCGTGCCTACGGACAAAATGATCCAGTTAAAGCCTATACGAAAGAAGGCTTTGACCTCTTTGATGATATGGTTATGCAGATTCAGGAAAATACTGTTCGATATCTTTATAGTCTTGAGATTAAAAGTGCGCCTAAAGAAGAAAAGGCGGTTGATTTTAGTAATATGAAGACCAATGAAGCCCAGATTGAAGGTAACACCCAGGGATCACAACCGCGAAAATCTCCCAAAGTCGGCCGAAATGATCCATGCCCATGTGGTAGTGGTAAGAAATATAAAAAGTGCTGTGGAGCCTAAAGAAATCGGCTTATTGTCTAGTGGAAGCCTCGAGAAGACGTAGAAGGTAAAAAGTAAGTTGAATGAGCATAATTACGTAAGAATGGTTTACAGTGTTTGTGAATTGGTTAGTATTGGCAAGCACCTGAAAAAATTACAGTGGAAGGAAGTGAAACAGGGATGGATTTATATGAAGATAAATTATTAATCCAATCAATGGGAAAAAAACTGATAGAATTGGGGAACTCTCTTTGACTTACCGGTCTTAAGAGAGCGGATTGGGAGTCTCGAAGCAATTACTGAACAAGCAGACTTTTGGAATGATCAGAAAAAAGCTCAGTTGGTGTTAAAGGAATTAAAAATTCTGAAGATGAAAACCGATCAATATGATTCACTATCCGAAGAAATGGATGATTTGCAGGTGATGGTTGAACTGATTGAAGCTGGTGAAAGTTTTGAAGAATTTTCTGAAACGCTAAAAAAACTGAATGATAAAATTGAGAGGTTTCATATCGAAACCATTTTATCGGGGGAATTTGACACTAACAATGCCATTATTTCCTTGCATCCGGGGGCTGGTGGAACAGAATCCCAGGATTGGACGGAGATGCTGTTAAGAATGTATACCAGGTGGGCCGAAAAAAAAGGTTACAAGGTCAAAACACTGGACTTACAGCCTGGTGATGTTGCAGGGATAAAAAGCGTGACGCTGATGATCGAGGGGATCAACGCCTATGGTTATTTAAAAACCGAACGTGGTGTTCACAGACTGGTGCGAATCTCACCATTTGACTCATCCGGGCGCCGCCATACTTCATTTGCCTCACTGGATGTTGTGCCAGAGGTAGATGATTCAGTGGAAATTGAAATTAAGCCCGAAGATCTTCGGATAGATACGTATCGCGCCAGTGGCGCCGGGGGACAGCATGTTAATAAAACTGAATCAGCGGTGCGCATTACCCATCTGCCCACTGGGGTCGTAGTTCAGTGTCAGAATGAACGTTCACAGCATCAGAATAAAGATGTTGCCATGAATATGCTTAAAGGCAAGCTTGTCGAAATCCTGGAACAGGAAAAAATGGAGCATATCGAGGATATCAAGGGTGACTACAGTCAGATTGCCTGGGGCAGTCAGATCCGATCTTATGTCTTTCATCCATATAACATGGTTAAGGATCATCGAACCAATGTCGAAGTGGGAAATGTTGGTAGCGTCATGGACGGCGAACTGGATGCTTTTATGAATGCGTATCTTAATTCAATGGTTGATTCAGCCAGTGGACAGATCAAGGAATAATGCGGGAGGAAATTATGGCAAAAAGCTATGCTCAAATCAACGAAAAAATAAAAAATGGTGACGCAGTGGTGGTAACCGCTGAAGAGGTAATCGAAATTGTCGCAGAACGGGGAATCAAAGAAGCGGCAGATTTTGTCGATGTCGTGACTACTGCGACCTTTGGACCGATGTGCTCATCTGGTGCTTTTCTTAATTTTGGCCATTCAGATCCACCGATTCGTATGGGTCAGATTATGCTTAATAATGTCGAAGCCTATGGTGGATTAGCAGCTGTCGATACTTATCTGGGTGCCACTCAGCCTTCAACAGATCTGGGGATTGATTATGGCGGAGCCCATGTCATCGAAGACCTGATTGCCGGAAAATCTGTCCATCTTGTGGCTAAATCTCAGGGAACTGACTGTTATCCGCGAACCGAAATTGATACCTGGGTAGATATTAATGATCTGAATGAAGCTTATCTATATAATCCCAGAAATGTGTATCAGAATTATAACGCGGCCATCAACACGTCAGCTAAAAGAATATACACTTACATGGGGATTTTAAAACCCAATATGGGTAATGTTACTTATTCTACATCAGGGCAGTTGAGTCCGCTTTTAAATGACCCTTTGCTGCGAACCATCGGGATGGGAACACGCATTTTCTTTGGTGGGGCTCAAGGCTATGTATCATGGATGGGAACCCAGTTTAATACTGCCTGCAAACGTGATGAAAATGGTTTTCCCCAGACTCCGGGTGCGACTCTGGCGCTGATTGGCAATATGAAGGAAATGGATGATCGATATATCCGGGGCGCGGCCTATGAAAAATACGGCACGTCGATGTTTGTCGGGGTTGGTATCCCGATTCCGATTCTTGATGAAGAAATGATGAAATTTGTGTCAGTTACCAATAAAGATTTGACAACCAATATTATTGATTACAGTGTTCAAGGTAAATCTCGACCAACAATTAAAAATGTTAGCTATGAGGAGTTACGCAGCGGAAGTGTAGATATTTCCGGTAAAAAAATAAAAACTTCGCCAATGTCCAGTCTGAAAATGGCCAGAGAAATTGCTGATGAATTAAGAACATGGATTGAAAAGCAGCAGTTTTATTTACAGGAACCGATTATTCACTTCCCAATGGCAAATACGGTTAATGGATTGGAAATCAGAAAGGCGGAAAAATAATGGTTGTAAAAAAATTATTATTATCTTTTCCACAAGGGTCGGCTGGGGAACCAGTTGCGATGGAACTGATTAAAACTTATAATCTGGATTTCAACATTTTAAAAGCTTTTATTGACGACAATATTAAAGGAACCCTCTTACTTGAAGTACGGGGTGAAAATGAAAGTATCGACAAAGGAATGACTTTCTTAAGAGAACATCAGGTTGGGGTCCGTGAAATCCAGTCCGTTATTGAAGTGAATCATGATATGTGTGTTGACTGCGGTGCCTGTACTGCAGTTTGTGCCGTCGACGCCCTGGAAATGGATAAGGATTTTAATCTGATTCATCACGAAGATAAATGCCTTGAATGCATGCAGTGTGTTCAGGCTTGTCCGATGCGAGCCATCCGGGCTTTGATTTAGTCATGGTGTTTGAAGAGCGAGTTTATCGCGATGCTATGAAAGCCTCAGATTTATCCTATTTTCAGATTGAGGAAATGGAGACAGACCTTTATATTGGGGTCGAAACCCAGATCCTAAAGCCTGCTTTTATTAAGTCGATTCATGAGGCGGTTAAAAGGCAGCGGATGGCAATTCTTGATTATGAAAAACGCAATCCAGGCTTTATTCATTCCCTGATTCCGATCCGCCAAAGAGGGACCGCAGCACCAATTGTTACCGATATGATTGAGGCTTCTCAAAAGACTGCGATTGGCCCCATGGGGGCAGTAGCCGGGGCCATGGCTAAACAGATTGGAAAGATGATTGCCCTTCATTCCACTGAGGTAATCATTGAAAACGGCGGAGATGTTTTTTTACAGTCTGATAAAACCAGGCGGATAGCTCTTTACACCAATAATGAGCACTTTAAAAATCTGGGTTTGAAAATCAAGCCTTATTGGAAGGCGTTGGGAATCTGTACTTCTTCAGGTACCATGGGGCACTCACTGAGCTTTGGTAAAGCTGATTCAGTGACCGTAATCAGTGAAAATCCAGCCTTAGCGGATGCTGCTGCCACCGCCTTGGGCAACCGCATTGAAAACGCCAGCGACATTGAAAATGGGCTTGAGTGGGTGAAGAATGTTCCGGGAGTCCTGGGTGCCCTGATAATAGTCGAGGATAAAATGGGTGCATGGGGAAGAATCGAGTTATGTTAGTTTAGGAGGATCAAATGAAGAATATTTTACAATCGAAAAGACTTTATTTGGATGGTGCAATGGGCAGCCAGCTACAGGAAAAGCTTTCTTCCATTGGGCTGATTCCGGAAGAACTTAACCTCACAAATCCGCAAGTGATTAAAGAAATTCATCAGGCTTATCGCGATGCCGGTGCCAACATTTTATTAAGCTCAACATTTGGAGCCAACAGTTATAAACTAAAAAGCAGTGCTTATACGGTTTCACAGATTGTAACTGCCGCGGTGGAAAATGTCAAAGCAGTCAAGCCTGATTATGTAGGACTGGATATCGGTCCGATTGGTGCTTTAATCGGATCTCTGGGAGATATTGATTTTGAAGAAGCGGTTTCAATTTTCAAAGAAGTGATTGTGGCGGGTCAAACCGCTGGCGTTGATCTGATTGTAATTGAAACCATCACCGATATCAGTGAAGCCAGAGCAGCCGTGATTGCGGCTAAAGAAGTATCAGATTTGCCGATAATTGTCTCCATGACTTATGAAGAAAACGGCCGAACCTTAACCGGCAGCGACCCGCTTACGGTTGTCAATATCCTGCAGGGGATGGGGGTCGATGTAATTGGAATTAATTGCTCCACTGGCCCGCAAGGGATGATGCCAATTATTAGAGACCTGCTTGAATATGCCAGTGTTCCAATCATGGTTGAGCCAAATGCGGGATTGCCTAAAATGATCGGTGACCAAACCCGATACGATATTGACGCTGATCAGTTTGCTGCTTTTATGAAAGAAATTGCGGAAATGGGTGCGACACATTTGGGTGGTTGTTGCGGTACAACCCCCGAACATATCAGTAAAATGATTGCAGCCACAAAAGATATCGAGCTTTCACAGAAAAATGGTCTGACTTTTACAGCGGCATCATCAGCCAGTAAAACCGAGTTTCTTGGTGAAGATGTGCTGGTTATCGGTGAATCCATTAATCCGACAACCAATGAGCTTTTAAAGGACTCGCTGAAGCAAGGACAGCTTAATATTGTCTCGGACCTGGCGATCAGCCAAAAAAAGGACGGAGCCAAGATTCTGGATATTAACCTGGGACTGCCGGGTATTGATGAAAAAGATTTGATGCTAAAGGCGGTTGACACGGTAACAAAGCTGGTTGACTTGCCGCTTCAAATAGATTCCTCGAACCCGGAAGTAATTGCCGCGGTCCTAAGATCTTATCCTGGCCGGGCCATCATTAATTCAGTTAATGGTAAAAAGTCTTCAATTGAGGCGATCCTGCCGCTGGCTAAAAAATATGGTGCCTTGGTTCTAGGGTTGACCATGGATGAGGGAGGTATTCCTGATTCAGTCGAAAAACGTCTGGAAATTGCTGAAAAGATTATTAGCGCCGGTAAAAACTATGGGCTTGCAACTCACGACTTTTTAGTGGACTGTCTGGTACTGACGGCCTCTGCCCAGCAAAAAGAGGTTAAAGAAACCCTCAATGCGGTATCGGTCATTCGTAGCCGCTATGGAATCCCCACAGTATTGGGTGTTTCCAACATTTCTTTTGGGTTGCCAAATCGGGAACTTTTAAATCGAACATTTTTAACAATGGCCTTAAATCAGGGCTTGACCAACCCGATTATGAATCCCAGCGATCGGGAGATGATGGATACGATCAGCGCATTTCGGGCGCTATGGGGTTATGATAAGCAATGTATAGCCTATGCCAACACTTATAAAGAAGTAAAGGCGCCGGAAATTAAAATTTCAACCGAAAAAGTCAGTCTCAAGATGCTGATTGAAGAGGGACAGTCTGACAAGGCTAAAAAAATGACGGAAAAGCTGCTGGAGACTAAAGATCCTATGGAGATTGTTAATGAGCAGATTATCCCGGGTTTGGACGCAGTCGGTGACGCTTTTGAAACCGGTGAAGTTTTTCTGCCGCACCTGATGTTTGCCGCTGAGACCGCTCAGAAAGCCTTTGAAGCGATCAAAGAGAAGATGGCGCGAGAAGGGACTGTACAGGTCAGTAAGGGGAAAATTATTTTGGCGACAGTTGAAGGGGATGTTCACGATATTGGTAAGAATATTTTGAAAGTAATTCTGGAAAACTATGGATATTCAGTTTTTGATCTGGGTAAAGACGTCGGTGCAGAAGCAATCCTTGAAGTTGTTCAGTCAGAGAATATTTCGTTAGTTGGCCTCAGTGCCTTGATGACAACAACTGTCAGAAGCATGAAAAATATCATTGAATATTTGCGTGAAAAAGCGGCCAACATCACAATAATGGTTGGCGGAGCAGTTCTGACACCGGAATATGCAAAAGAAATTGGTGCCGATTTTTATGGTAAAGATGCTCGTGAAGGGGTAACAATTGCCAGAAAGGTGTTCGAACAATTGTCATAAGGTTGGCATTTTCTTTAAAACATGACTTTGAGATAGAAAAGTCCAATAGGCTTTGACTTCAATACGAATATAATCTATAATGATTATAATATTTATACCAGAGAAAGCGGGGAGCAAAATGAAAAAATGGCGATGTACAGTTTGTAATTATGTTCATACTGGGGATACCCCTCCAGATAAATGTCCTGTCTGTGGTGTCGGTCCTGAAAAATTTGTTTTAATTGATGAAGAAGCGGAAAAACCGGTTGTTAAAGAGAAAAAATGGCGATGTACGGTCTGTAACTATATTCATGTGGGAGAGACTCCGCCGGATATTTGTCCAATTTGCAAGGTTGGTCCAGAAAAATTTGTGCTGGTGGAAGAAAGTCCTGATGATCTGCCGGAAGAAAAGCGTGATGCCATTCAACAGTTATTGTTTAATATCTCCTATGGCTTATATGTTGTTTCTTCAAAAAAAGATGACAAGCTTAATGCCATGATCTCCAATACTTTTATTCAGGTAACAAATACGCCCATTAAAGCCAGTGTCTGTCTGGGCAAAGGAACGTTAACCGCTGAATATGTTCGAGATTCTGGTGTTTTCGGGGTATCAATTCTGAGTAAGGAAAATCATGACCTGGTTAAGCACTTCGGTTATCAAACTGGTCGTGAGGTTGATAAGTTTAAAGATATGAGCTTTGTCACCGGCGAGAAAACCGGCTGTCCTGGTCTCCTGAATGCGATCTGCTATGTGGAATGCCAAGTTGAACAGACGATTGATCTGGGAACCCATTACATGTTTATTGGCAAGGTTCTAGAAGGGGATGGATTCAATAAGGATGAACCCATGACCTATGCCTATTACCGAGCAACCCGTTACTAAATAAGTTAAGCCCCTGTCATTGGCAGGGGCTTTGTTTTCCCCTGAATTGGCAGGGGACTTTTGAGGAAATGGGGTTAAGGGTTTAACTTAACATTTATCCATGGTTCGGGTTGAGACTACGTCAATACCCAGACCCAATAGATCTTTAATGACAACGTCACCGGTTTTAACAGGTGCGTTAACGGATACCTTATTAATGGCATCCATGGCTTCAAATATTTTTCCTTTTGGAATTGGCTCAGCGGTTTTAACCGGCAGACGAGGAAGCATTGCGTTTTTGATTACAACAGTTGTAGGTATTACTCTGGTCGGGTTGGTCATTTCCGCAACGGCATATTTAGGACCGCGTTTACAATTATTGCCGGTAACATCATAAGTACCATCAGCTTTGGCTTCAACTGTCATCTGACAACCGATTGGACAGACGATACAAGTCATTTCTTTTTTCATTTTTTCGCATCCTCCACTACAAAACGAATTTCTCCGCTAGGATATTTTGCCAGTACATCTTTTGCAATTTTAAAATTGACCATTTCAGCGGGCAGTAATTTCTTTTCTTTTTTTGTGGCAATCAGTTGATCACCAATATAGGCATTGACAACTTTATCTTTAAAAACCTGGCGAACGCGCATATAGAAGGTGACATTTTCGGCAACATTTTTCATGGCTACCTGTTGCGGTACGACATAACCGATGCCATCGCCATTGGTTGTGGTAAAAGTGTTTTCAGAATCAAGTTGTCCTTTAATATATTGTGATGCTCCTTTTCCGGCTAGCACCGATTCTTCGCTGACAAAGTCAACCAGATCATGAACATGGACAACATTACCACAGGCGAAAACTCCAGGTACAGATGTTTGTCGCAGTTCGCCGACAACCGGTCCATTCGTGCGGCGATCCATCTCGATACCGGCATTACGAGTAATTTCATTTTCTGGAATCAAACCTACTGACAATAGCAGGGTGTCGCAGGGAATATATTCATCCGTTCCCGGTATCGGTTTAAGGTTGTCATCCACCTGTGCAACAGTCACACCCTCCAGCCGGTCTTTACCGTGAATAAAAGTAATAGTATGGCTAAGTTTTAAGGGGATATCGTAATCATCAAGACATTGAACAATATTTCTTACCAGGCCGTTGGAATAAGGCATCAGTTCGCAAACCGCTTTGACTTTCGCCCCTTCTAAGGTCATACGGCGAGCCATAATCAGGCCAATATCACCAGAACCAAGAATAACAACTTCTTTACCAGGCATATAGCCTTCCATATTAATAAAACGCTGAGCTGTTCCGGCTGTGAAAACACCTGCTGGTCGGTATCCAGGAATGCCAATCGCCCCAGAGGTTCGTTCGCGACAACCCATGGTCAAAACAACAGCTTTGGTTTCAATGGTCATATAGCCGTTTTCTTCGTTGATGACATGAATAGTTTTAATTTTACCGTTATCAACCAGATCCAGAACCATGGTATTGAGGTAGTAGGGGATGCCAAGATCAACAGCCTGTTTAATATAACGTTCAGCATATTCAGGACCGGTCAGTTCTTCATTGAAGGTATGAAGGCCAAAACCGTTGTGAATACACTGGTTTAAAATACCACCAAGTTCACGGTCACGTTCAACAATCAGCACATCAGTTGCGCCGTCTTTTTTAGCTTCAACAGCCGCAGCTAAGCCGGCTGGACCGCCTCCTAATATTACAACATCATAAATCATTATTATACCTCCTCAGCAGCTGATTTCGTTTTACCCGAAAGAATATAAGCAGAATTTTGCTGATCGTACATGATATCTTCCAGTGTGCAATTGAGTTCACGGGCCAGAATTTCAACGACTCTCGGTGAGCAGAAGCCACCCTGACAGCGTCCCATTCCGGCGCGACTGCGTTTTTTCACGGCTTTTACGGTGCGGGCGCCAGCGCTTCGATGAATAACATCAATAATTTCACCTTCAGTGATCGTTTCACATCGACAGATTACTTTGCCGTATTTAGGATCTTTCTTGATAACCGCTTCTTTTTCGGCGTCAGACAGTTCTTCAAAGCGCAGGTGCTTTCTAACTTTGGGATTATAGTCGTGGTTTTCTTCGAGATCCGGAAACATCGGTACAACAATTTCTTCGACAACATAGTGCGCAACAGCAGGAATTGATGTCAGTCCCGGTGATTCATAACCTGCAACATTGATAAAACCTTTAACCGGTGATTCTTCAAGAATGAAGTCCCCATCGGTAGTTGTAAAAGAAGCTTTTACTGGCGTATTACGTAGTCCGGCGTAAGAACGGATGATCTTGTTCATGGGGATATCGGGAACATTTTTCAAAGCATTTTCTTTAATATAGGCAAGCCTTTCGCTGGTAGTTGAGATATCTCCCTTATCAACTGGTTCAGCATCAGGGCCAATTAAGAGGTTGCCGTGAGCGGTTGGCGAAACGAGAATCCCTTTTCCTTTTTTAGATGGACATGGGAAAATGACACTATTTACCAGTGAGCCGGCTTCTTTATCAAAGATAAAATAGTTTCCTTTGCGAGCCAGTAGTTCAAAATAAGGTTCGCCCACCATTTCGTAGATATCATCAGCATAAACTCCGGCAGCATTGATAATTTTTTTCGCTTCAATTTCACCGGCGGTCGTAATGATTTTAAATCCTTCATCCAGCTTTTTAATATCGGTAACCAGATGGTTGAGTTTTAAAGTAACCCCATTGTCGACAGCGTTTTCAGCAACGTGCACGCAGAGTTCAAAAGGAGAAACAACACCGGCAGTCGGGGAGTACAGTGCGCCGCAGATATCAGGATTTAAATTAGGCTCCATTCCATGAACTTCCTCTTTGAAAATAATCCGCATGCCTGGGACACCATTTTTCAAACCGTTCTGATACAGTTCATGGAGGGTTGCCATTTCATATTCATTATGAGCAACAACCAGAGATCCGCACTGTTTAAAAGGTACATCCAGATCCTCGCAAATTTTTTCATACATAATGTTTCCAGGAGCATTAAAGCGGCCTTTAAATTTATAAGATGGTGCATCATAACCACCGTGGACGATCGCTGAGTTGGCCATGGTAATCTGATTACCCACATCGTTTTCACCATCCAATAAAACCACGTCCAATTTATAACGGGTCAACTCTCTTGCAATATAGGAACCGGCAATACCGGCGCCGATGATAGCGATATCATACATATTATTTTCCTCCTTTTATGATAAGTCATCACTTTCTTTTATTATCCCCAGTAAAACATCTGGGTAAACAGTTCGGAACAAATTAAAAACCACACAATTTTCTTAAATCAGGTGATTTAAAAAAACAGTGTGGCTCTCCGTTGCCTGATATTTATTTGTTTATATCAGATCCGTTTTAAATTCATTACGGATCTGTTCGATTTTTTTCCACAAAGGTTTGTGTGAGGTGCTCGATGATAGGGCACCGGCAGCCAGACATGAACGAACTTCATCTTCAGTCTGAATAAAACCACCTGTTACGATGGGAATATTAACTTCTTTTTGAACCTGCTGAATAAGTTTAGGAACAAGTCCCGGTAAAACTTCAATAGCATCAGGTTTGATCTTGCGGGCAGAATCAATGGAGATATCCATGGCTGATGAATCCAGCAGAAATAGTCTTTGTATGGTCATCAGATTTTCTTGTTTGGCCCGGGTAATGATATTGTTTTTGGTTGTAATAATGCCAGTTGGCTTAATCTCTTCTTTAAGATATTTAATGAAGTAGGAATCCTGAGAATAACCCTTAATCAAATCAAGATGTGTAAAAACATACTTGCCGGATCTAGTGCAAAGGTCAACCATTTTTTTTAAATTAAAAACATTACCGGTCAGCAGAAAAATTATTTGCGAGGATGATTTCAAAGCCTCCTGCAAATCCCTGGGGTCCCGAACAGCAACAATAATGGGGTTGTTCTTAAACATCAAAAAACATTTTTGTGTCGACATAGCCCCTCCCTTAATAATGACTCGGATACATTATAACACAAGAATTAAAATTGGGAAGAGGTAATTTAAAAAATATTTAACAAGGGATTAACAATTAAAGGGTGGTATGCAGATAAATAAAACTTATCTGCATACCGAAAGAGTTTTATTCAGCGTCTTCCCATCCTTTTGAGCATTCAACAGCTTTTAACCAGCCAGCATACAATTTGGCACGAACATCAGCATCCATCATTGGTGCAAATGTCGTATCAAGTTTCCAGGCATCAGTTACATCACTTTTACCATCCCAGAATTTTACAGCCAGACCAGCCAGGTAAGCAGCACCCATAGCAGTTGTTTCAACGATTGATGGACGATCTACAGGAACACCCAGGATATCAGCCTGGAATTGCATCAGGAAGTTATTGGCGCAAGCACCACCATCAACTTTTAAAGTAGCCAGTTTAATGTTGGAATCTTTTTCCATAGCGTCCAGAACGTCTTTTGTCTGATAAGCCAGTGATTCAACAGTAGCTCGAATTAGATGTGCTTTATTGGCACCACGAGTTAGGCCAAGGATCGCGCCACGAGCATACATATCCCAGTGTGGAGCACCTAAACCAACAAATGCTGGTACCATATATACACCATTTGTATCTGCTACTTTATTACAGTAAAATTCGCTGTCAGGAGATGAATCTACCATTTTAACTTCATCACGTAGCCACTGAATCGCAGCACCGGCAACAAAGATGGAACCTTCGAGAGCATATTCAACACTGCCATCAAGTCCCCAGGCAATGGTTGTAACCAGACCGCTGTTAGATTTAACTGGTTTTTCACCGGTGTTCATCAACATAAAGCAACCGGTTCCATATGTGTTTTTAGCCATCCCTGGTTCAAAACAAGCTTGTCCAAATAAAGCAGCCTGTTGGTCACCGGCTGCGCCAGCGATTGGAATTTCAGAACCAAACAAGGTGGTTGTTCCATAAATATCAGAAGATGGTCTAACTTCTGGTAGCATAGAAGCTGGAATATCCAGTTCTTTTAACATTTTTTCATCCCATTTTAAAGTCTTGATGTTAAAGGCCATTGTTCGTGAAGCGTTGGAATAATCAGTTACATGAACTTTTCCATCAGTCAGTTTCCAGATCAACCAGGTATCGATGGTACCAAATGCCAGTTCACCCTTTTCAGCGCGTTCTCTGGCGCCTTCCACGTTATTTAAAATCCAGTTGATTTTTGTGCCTGAGAAATAAGCATCAATGATCAATCCAGTGTTTTCCTGTACATAGTCACCTAAGCCACGGGCTTTTAATTCGTCGCAGAAAGAAGCGGTTCGACGGCACTGCCAGACAATGGCGTTATAAATAGGTTCGCCGGTTTTTTTATCCCAAACGACGGTGGTTTCACGTTGATTGGTAATACCAATAGCGGCAATTTCATCGGCGGTGGCACCGATTTTTGACATGGCTTCGGTTACAACACCACTCTGGGTAGCCCAAATTTCCATTGGATCATGTTCAACCCAGCCGGCTTTTGGATAAATCTGAGTAAATTCTTTTTGTGCAACGCTAACGATTTCGCTGTCATGGTTAAATAAAATCGCTCTTGAACTTGTAGTTCCTGCATCCAGTGATAAGATATACTTTTTCATAAGTATAATCCCCCTATTTATTTTTTATTTATTTAATTATGTAAAGACATAAAAAAATCTTTAGGAAGTTGGCATTAAAAAAAGGCACACTAACAGATTTACATATTCACTTAATGTAAAAAAGAAAGTACGGCCCTCCAAAACTCCTGCCAAAATATATAATTATCATGATTTACGAGTAGCAGTTTTCACTGTTTTCTCAATTCGAGATTATGATAACATAGTCCGCTCAACTTGTAAAGGATTAACAGTAAAAAAAGAATGTTAATTTCTTAACGTAATATTTAAATATTGTAAACGCTTTGTTAAAGGCATATTGTCAGCTCTTATAAAATATTTCCTTCAATACATTGCAAACTTATCGTTGAAAAAATCGGAGCTTAACCGCTGTGAATTTAACAGAACTGGGCCGATAAAATCATGTTCAAAAAGCAAAATTCATAAATTATTAAAAAATTACGAAGGCAAATCAAATTTTAAAAAGGTTTTAATCGACTGGACGTTGCGACTTGAGAGATTATGAACTATAATTTTAGTATAGATTGGATACAAACTCGAAGTGGGATCAAATACAACCTTGCGGGACAAAAAGCTGTTCAATTAATTGCCGCTGTGATATAATCTGGACGATATACAGGTTTTTGCACCGCTTTGAAGAAGAGATGAGAAAACAATGACAAAACAATTTACACATTTGCATGTACATACGGAATATAGTTTACTAGATGGATTCGGCCGCATTGAGAAGTTGGTGAAAACGGTCGCAAATCAGGGGATGGACAGTATTGCACTGACTGATCATGGGGTTTTATTCGGCGCGATTGATTTTTACCGGGCCTGCCTAAAAAATAATATTCACCCGGTTATTGGCTGTGAGGTTTATGTTGCGGCCCGCCGTCTGAATCAAAAAGAAGTGCAGTATGATAAGGAAAATGCCCATCTGATTTTATTGGCAGAAAACAATACTGGTTATAAAAACCTGATGAAAATAGTCTCAACAGGATTTGTTGAAGGTTTTTATTACAAACCGCGGGTCGATCATGATTGCCTGCGTCAGCATAGTGAGGGAATTATTTGTTTATCCGCATGCATCGCCGGTGAGATTCCGGATCTGATCATTAACAATGAAATAAAAAAAGCCGAGGAACGTTGCCGGTTATATCAGGATATTTTCGGGAAAGACAATTTTTTTCTAGAACTGCAGGATCATCGCCTGAGAAATGAGGCGCTGGTTAATGAGCGCCTTAAAGAAATTGGTAAAAAACTGTCGATTCCTTTGGTTGCTACTAATGATGTTCATTATATAAATAAAACGGATGCTGATGATCACGATATTCTCTTGTGCATCCAAATGGGAACAACGGTTGAGGATGAAAAGCGAATGCGTTTTCCCAATCAGGAATTTTACTTGAAAACTGCTGATGAAATGTCGCGTCTCTTTGTGGATGTTCCAGAAGCGATCGAAAACTCCAACCGCATTGCCAGTAGATGTCAGGTAAGTTTTGATCTGGAAGAAACTCATTTACCAGTTTTTGACCTGCCGGTGGGGGAAACTGCCGTTCATTATTTAAAAACCAAATGTCTGTCAGGTCTGCAAAAAAAATATGGTCAATTGTCGCCTGAAATATTGGAACGTATTTCATATGAACTGAATGTGATTCATACCATGGGCTTTGATGATTATTTTCTGATTGTCTGGGATTTTATCAAGTATGCCAAAGACAATAATATCATGGTTGGACCGGGTCGGGGCAGTGCAGCGGGAAGCCTTGTGGCATATGGTCTTGACATAACGACAATTGATCCAATCCAGTATAATCTTTTATTTGAGCGTTTTCTAAATCCAGAACGAGTAACAATGCCCGATATCGATGTAGATTTCTGTTACGAGCGACGACAGGAAGTGATTGATTATGTGGTGTCAAAATACGGCCTTGATCATGTGGCGCAAATTATTACCTTTGGTACCATGGCAGCAAGAGGTTCTATTCGCGATGTCGGCAGGGCTTTGGATTTGCCTTATAGTTTTGTCGATAAGGTGGCCAAGGAAATTCCCATGCATCCGGGAAAAAATATTACGATCAAGGATGCCTTGGCGGAGAATCCGGAGCTGAAAAAAATGGCGGAAACGGATGAACAGATTAGTAAGCTTCTGCAGACCGCACAAGCCATTGAGGGGCTTTCCCGGCATGCTTCTACCCATGCAGCCGGTGTGGTGATCTCGGATTTACCGCTAGTTGAGTATATTCCGCTTTATCGAAATGGTGACATGATTACGACCCAGTTTACGATGGGTTTGCTGGAAGATTTGGGACTCTTAAAAATGGACTTTTTGGGCCTGCGAACGCTAACGGTTATTCGTGATACACTGGAAAATATTCGCCGTGCAAAAAAAGCCTGTCCCCAGCTTGATGAAATTAAAATGGATGATCAGGATGTTTATGCCATGCTTTCAAAAGGCGATACCCTTGGCGTTTTTCAGCTTGAAAGCCGGGGCATGCAGCAGTTTGTTAAAGAACTGCAGCCGGGCAATTTTGAAGATATTATCGCTGGAATTTCGTTGTATCGGCCGGGCCCGATGGAACAGATTCCCCGCTATATCAGAAACAAGAAGAACCCGGCTGAGGTGACTTATCTTCATCCTTTGCTGGAGCCAATTTTAAATGTTACTTATGGTTGCATGGTCTACCAGGAGCAGGTTATGCAGATTTTTCGCGATCTGGCTGGTTTTTCAATGGGACGCAGTGATCTGGTCAGACGCGCTATGTCCAAAAAGAAACAAGCGGTAATGGATGCGGAAGGCCATGTCTTTGTTTATGGTGAAGTTGACGAGACTGGCAAAGTTTTAGTTGAGGGGGCGATCAGACGAGGCGTACCTGAAGCAGCGGCTAAAAAGCTTTACGAAGAAATGAAGGATTTTGGCAATTACGCTTTTAATAAATCCCACGCGGCAGCCTATGCGGTGATCGCCTATCAGACCGCCTGGCTAAAATATCATTATCCCCAGGAGTTTATGGCGGCATTAATGTCCAGCGTTATGGATGATGAAAAAAAGGTGGCCAAGTATATCGATGATTGCCGAAAGATGAATATCCATGTTTTACCGCCCAGCGTCAACGCCAGTTTCCAAAAATTCAGTGTTTCTGGCAATTCCATCTGTTTTGGCCTTGGTGCCATAAAAGGTTTGGGTAAAAATCCTATCGAAGCGATTATTACGGCGCGTGAGCAGAGTGGTGAATTTGAGGGCTTTCGAGATTTTTGTGAGCGGGTGGATTTAAAGCAGCTAAACAAGCGCTGTATCGAAAGCTTAATTAAGGGCGGTGCCTTTGATTTTACCGACCAATCCCGGGCTCAGTTATTGTCTGATGCGGAATTGATCATCGAACAGGTTCAGGTTGAAAAGAAAGACCGCTTGTCTGGTCAAATTTCCTTGATGGAAATGGGGGCCATGGGGAGCAAAGAAAGTCTCATCAATATGAAGCAGGAACATTTTCCCAAACGTCAGCCCTTTTCAAAGGCTGAACGTCTGGCCTTGGAAAAAGAAGTGCTGGGACTTTATGTAACCGGGCACCCTCTGGATCAATATGAAGAAATATTGAAAAAAACTGTGAATTTATTCTCTAATATGGTAGATAATGATCAGGAACTTGAGGAAGCGGGTTTTTCAAATGGTCAAATGGTAAGTATAGGCGGTCTGATCACAGAGCTGAAGCCGATGATGACAAAAAAAGGTCAGATGATGTGCTTCTTGACCATCGAAGACCTTTACGGAAAAATTGAGGTGGTAGTTTTTCCCCGGGTATATGAGTCATCTCGCCGATACTTGAAAATGGATCAACCGGTGATTGTTAAAGGGAAAATCAGTTATAATGAAGAAACCAGTGCTTCAGTGCTGGCGGATCAGATTTTTCCCATCGGAGATCTGCCAGATCAGCTGGCAAAAGCAAGCGTACATGAAGAAAGTGCTAACTATCAATTTGACAGGAAAGTAAAAAAACTTTATCTGAAATTTTCGGATTACAGTCAGAAGTCTTTAATTGATAAGGTCAAAAAAGTTCTGGTACGGTTTCCTGGGGAGATGCCGGTTGTTTTATATTTTGAAAAAGAAAATAAGCGTTTTGGTGCAAATCGGGAAATGTGGATTCATTTAGATGGTCAATTAATAAATGAGCTTAAAATCATTTTAGGTGATCAGAATGTGGAGGTAAATTAAATGCGGATTGGTGTTTTGACAAGTGGTGGTGATGCTCCTGGCATGAACGCAGCTATTCGGGCAGTCGTAAGAACGGCAATTTATCATAATATTGAAGTCTATGGAATTCAGCGCGGTTACTCGGGTCTGCTGGAAAAAGAGATTGTTCCGCTAAATGTTTATTCAGTAGCGGATATTATTCAAAAGGGAGGAACAATTTTAAGAACCTCCCGGAGTGATTTTTTTGCTACTGAAGCCGGAAAAAAAGCCGGTGCTGCAGTTTTGGAAGAGTATGGCATTGATCACCTGATCATCATTGGTGGTGACGGCAGCTTAAAAGGTGCATTAGAACTTGAAAAACTAGGTTGCAGTGTAATGGGGATTCCCGGTACCATTGATAACGACCTGGGCTGCAGTGATTATACCATTGGCTTTGATACAGCGGTGACAACCGCCCTTGATGCGATAAGCAAAATTCGTGATACTACCTACTCACACAATCGGATTAATGTTATTCAGGTCATGGGACGAAAGTGCGGGGATATTGCCCTTTACTCAGGGCTCAGCGGTGGAGCCGAAGCGATGATTTTGCCCGAAGTGGACACGGATCTGGATGCAATCTGTGAAAGACTTTTGATTGGTAAAGACCGTGGAAAACTCCACAGCATAGTGATGCTTGCAGAAGGATGCGGTGATTACTTTGAATATTGCGAGAAAATTCAGGAAAAAACGCAAGTAATCACTAAAGGAACAAATTTGGGGTATATTCAAAGAGGTGGCAGTCCTTCAAATGAGGATCGCAACCTTGCCAGTTTCATGGGTTATCATGCGGTTGAAGCCCTCATTAGAAAAGAAAGCGGTCGTGTGATCGTAAAACAAAAAGGTGAATTCCTGGCAGTTCCCCTGCTGGAAGCGATGGAGATGCCGAAAATTTTTAGACAGGATATCTATGATATCGCGTCGATTTTGTCGATTTAAAAATCAGAAATGAGGAATAATATGAAGAAAACAAAAATTGTCTGTACATTGGGGCCCGCCACAGATTCCAAAGAATTGTTAAAAGAATTGATTCTAAATGGAATGAATGTGGCACGTTTGAATTTTTCTCACGGCAGTCATGATGAACATGAAGCGCGAATTAACCGGGTCAAAGAAGTCCGTAAAGAACTGGGGATTCCTGTTGCTATCATGCTGGATACAAAAGGACCAGAAATTAGAACCGGTGAGTTGTCTGATGGAAAAGTTGAATTGGTTAAGGGTGAAGAAGTTGTGTTAACCAGTGAAATTATATCAGGCGACCAGAAGCGGGTGAGTATTTCTTATGCTAATTTACCAGGTGAACTTAAAGCGGGCAATCGAATTCTAATTGATGATGGTTTGATTCAACTGGAAGTTAAAAAGATTGAGAATAGTGAAATTATTTGTGAAATCCTCAATGGTGGGAGTTTGGGCAGTCGCAAAAGCATCAATATCCCGGACGTCAATATTGAGTTACCGGCGCTGACTGAAAAAGATAAGGGTGACATAGTTTTTGGAATTCAGCAAAAAGTCGATTTTGTAGCAGCTTCTTTTGTGCGTAAAGCCCAGGATGTTCTGGAAATTCGAAAGGTACTGGAACAGAACGGCGGTGATCGAATCAATATAATCTCCAAAATTGAAAATCGGGAAGGGGTCGAAAAGATCGATAAAATTCTGGCTGTTTCCGATGGCATCATGGTGGCTCGTGGGGATCTGGGGGTCGAAATTCCAGCTGAAGAAGTGCCTTTGGTGCAAAAGAGCATCATTAGAAAATGTAACCTGCTGGGTAAACCAGTTATTACCGCGACCCAGATGCTAGATTCGATGATGCGAAATCCACGGCCAACGCGAGCTGAAGTTGGGGATGTGGCTAATGCTGTTTTTGACGGAACTGATGCAGTAATGCTTTCTGGTGAAACAGCAGCCGGTGCCTATCCAATAGAAGCGGTAAAAACGATGAATAATATCGTCGTTCAGAGCGAATGTTCGGAAGAGTATGAAAGACGTAAAAAGCCGGATCATGGCGAACTGAGTATTACCAATGCAGTGAGTGAAGGGGCTTGTCAGATTGCCACCCAGTTAGGGGCTAAATCGATTGTTGCGGCAACCTCATCGGGACATACAGCTCGAATGATCTCCAAGTATCGTCCGGACTGCAGCATTCTGGCGGTCACAGACAAAGTTGCAACGGTTCGCCGTTTGGCCTTGGTCTGGGGTGTTGACTGTATTTATATTCCGGAATTCAAAGATACGGACAGTATGATCGGGGACTCGGTCAAGCAGGCAGTAGCGCTTGATTATGTCCGTTTTGGGGATATCGTCGTAGTTGCTGCCGGCGTCCCGTTAGGTGTTCAGGGCAATACCAATATGATTAAAGTTCATACGGTTGGAAATGCTATTATCAATGGTGTCGGAATTGGGAAAAATCCGGTAACCGGGAATGCCAAGTTAATCACGGCTGCTAATATGGATGATTTTGAGGAAGGTGATATTCTGGTTGTCCAGTCACTGACAGCAGACATCAGTGCGATTTTGCCAAAGGCGGCAGCAATTATTACCGAAGAAGGCGGTTTGAGCTCAGAGGGTGCAATCGCTGGACTCCATTATGATATTCCGGTTATTGTTAACGTGTTAAAAGCACTGGAACTCATCGATCACGGCAAACTGATTTCCATAGATCCGAAACGCGGTATCGTCTACCAAGGGCGTGTGACTATGATGTAATAACAATGAAGCCGGGCAAAGAAAAAAAAGAAGTGCCTCGGGCATTCAAGTTTACTTGAAAATGCCCGAGGCACTTCTTTTTTTTCTTTATCGGGCGAAGCACGATACGAGTTGCAGCGGTAGTTGCAAGGAGTAGCCCGGCTGGTGTAGAGACCAAGGACAGCGCAAATACCGAGAGCACCATGCATTCAAGTTTACTTGAAAATGCCCGAGGCACTTCTTTTTTTTCTTTATCGGGCGAAGCACGATACGAGTTGCAGCGGTAGTTGCAAGGAGTAGCCCGGCTGGTGTAGAGACCAAGGACAGCGCAAATACCGAGAGCACCATGCATTCAAGTTTACTTGAAAATGCCCGAGGCACTTCTTTTTTTTCTTTATCGGGCGAAGCACGATACGAGTTGCAGCGGCAGCTGCAAGGAGTAGCCCGGCTGGTGTAGATAGATCTGCTACTGAATCTGATAAACAAGCTGATAGATCTCAGAAATGACCCGGGCATTATAATTCTCAGTATTGTCAGTATTACGCTCAATCGAAAAGAACAGAACCGACTGGAAGGGGTGGCAGACAATGGTGGAGCTCAGTTTAATCGGTGCCGTCAACTGCTGGGGATTGTTGCCGTTGTTGTCCATAATCCAGATTGATTGACTCTTCAGATCGGTGTTACCGGTGGCTACCTGTGTATAAATAATATTTTCACCGCTGGGTGTGAACTGAACACTGCCAAAGGAACCGGTAGCCAGAACGGATGGCTTCGAGTGATTAAGCTGCCAGATGCAGATACTTTGACTATCGCCGCTGTTTTTAACAAATGCGACCTGATGATTTAATTTATCAACATTAAAACTGGAAACATTTTCGCTGATCAATGTGGGCGAAAGATCATTTGAATCATCTGGGATACGGGCATAGTAAAGGCTGGTTTCATCCTCAATTGCGGGATTGGCGGCAATAAAAACAAAACCGGGCTCATCATCAATATAGGCAACCTGAAGTAGGGTACCATTATTGGGGTTTTTATAAACCGTACGATTGCCGCTGTTGTCGGATAAAATGAGCTCATTACTGTTATTGCCATAAACAACATTGCCCTGGTCAGCGATCCCAAAATTTGGCACCACATTTTCTTCAGCATTTGAGATAATTCTAGTGGTGTTTTTACTGACATCGGACCAGACCAGCTGGATATCAGTTGTATTGGAATCCTGGTTAGCGGTTTCTTCGATATAATAGATACCAGTGTCATAAGAATCATAAACAGCCGATGATTGCTGCTTGTCTGAACTAGAAAAGGTTGACAGCTGATTATTGGAGGTGTCAAAGATATTGATCGAATAGGGTGCGGCATTATTAAGGATTAGAAGATTGGAGCCGCTATAGCTGATGTCTTGGACGAGACCGGTTGAAATGACCTGATAACTGACAATCGTCGCTTCCTGGGGACTGTCGGTCTGACTGTTCTGGTTTTCCTGCAAAACAACTGGAACGTTGTAGGGAAAGAAAATGTTTTCACAGCCACAAAAGCTAATCAGGCATAGGATCGACAGAAAAGCGAAGGATAAGATTTTTCTAAATTGTTTCATCTTTCTCACCTCCGTAGATTAGTTCTTCCAGAATGGGCAGGGAAACGATGATATTGGTTCCTTCACCAACCTGGCTTTCGATTTGAATCTGGCCATCATGCTTTTCGACGATTTGTTTGACAATATAGAGACCCAGCCCCGATCCACCTTCACCTGGAGCGCGGGAACGGTCTTCTTCAACCCGGTAAAAAGCATTGAAGATACGGTTTTGCTCGATGTCGGAAATACCTGGGCCATAGTCTCTGATCGAAACAATAATATGTCGGTCTTCGAGCGTTGAGACAACATCGATAATATCGCCAGGATTTGAATATTTTATGGCGTTGTGGATGATGTTGATAAAAACCTGCTGAAGGCGGTCATAGTCTCCTAAAACCTCTGGCAGATCCTCAGAACGATAATTGATCTCCACCTCAGACTGAGAAGCCTTGATTTGCATTTGTTCAACGACTTCTGATAAAAGAATGACAATATTTAAATTGGTCTTTTTGAAATCAAACTCAGCTTTATCGAATTTATTAACGTTTAGCAACGTGTCAACCAGTCGCAACAGGCGGTGACCTTCACGGTTGATGGTGTTAAGTGACCGGTTTAGGATTTCGGGGTCGTCAACCTGACGTCTGGTCAACATATCGGTGTAGCCGATGATGGTGGTGAGCGGAGTCCTCAGTTCGTGCGAAACACTGCTGATAAATTTGCGCTGCTCATCTTCAATATGTTTGGCCGCAGTCATGTTTCTGATGATAATCATATAATTTTCTTCAAAACCCTTTTCCCGGATCGGGCTGCCGATTAGGAGCAGGTTACGATCATTGCAGTCAATTTCTTCCTGAATATGGTCTTTACCATTTTTGAGCCGGTCAAAAATATCTCGTAGAAAAGACTGATACTGAAAATCGTAAATACTTTTTGGACTAGCGACGTTGAAATATGTCTTTATATAGCGATTAGAGGTGATGATATTACCGTTACGATCAAGTGCTAAAAGACCATCATCCAGCGAAGCCAATACACCGGCCAGCCTTTTTCTTTCCGAGTCCAGTTGGATAATCATATTATTATTGTTGGTAATCATGACATTAAAAGCCTTAGTCAGTTCACCAATTTCGTCCTGATGCTTATAATAGATCGCCAAATTATAATTGCCTTCGTTAATTTCTTCTGAAATTTTGGTCAGATCTTTAATCGGACGGACAAAATTACCTGCAAATCGAAATGAAAGAACGACGATTAGAAGCAGTGCTAGTGACCCACTGACCCACATAAAAAAGGCCACATGACTTAAAAAGACATCCATTTCCCGCAGCGAATAAACAAAACCCAGATAGCCGATCAGGGTTTCATCTACTGAAATGGGAGCAGTGAAATAGACATAGGTCGTATTATTTATTTTTTTGAGGGTAAAAACTGGTGCATTTTGATTGCGGGACAAATTAACCTCAGTGTCCAGACTGGCCGATGTGGTTAGGGTACTGGAATCAGCGATTAAGATGCCACTGGCATCGTAGAGAAGGGTTCGGGTTGATTCTGCAGCTGAGATGCTGTGGCCCAGATAAAGGCTGTTGCTGATAAAGCGATTTTCCAGTGACGAGTCGTCATTAATGGCTTTTAATTCCTGACTGATATAAAGGCTGGAGTCCCGT
Source organism: Eubacteriaceae bacterium ES2 (assembly GCA_031222025.1). Lineage (GTDB taxonomy): Bacteria > Bacillota > Clostridia > Eubacteriales > Eubacteriaceae > Acetobacterium. The sequence continues at coordinate 1,101,536 of CP130740.1, forward strand.
GAAACTTCCATTAGCAGATTTTTAGATTGGTTAATATAATAATAGGAAGTTCCCTGGAACACACAAAAAAAGATCAACAGGAAAGAAAAGGCAAAGAGAAGAAAATTATAAATGATTAATCGCGCACGATAGGAAAGATGCATTAAATTTTCCTCATCTTATAACCGATTCCGAAAACAGTTTGGATATATTTATTGCCTTGAGAATCGATTTTTCGGCGAATGCGCTGGACATGCATATCAACCGTTCTGGTATCACCATAATAATCGTAGCCCCAGATTTTTTCGAGCAGCGAATCGCGGGGGAAGACCTGCTCCAGGTTGGAGGCCAGCAAGTACAAAAGCTCAAATTCTTTAGGAGTGAGGTGGATTTCCTCATCTTTAAGCGTGACCATTCGTTCGTCCGGATAAATGCATAGATCGCCATTTCTGAGTATTGAATCTTCTTTAGGTTGATCCATTAGGGTTGCTGAACGACGCAAATGGGCTTTGATTCGTGCCAGCAGTTCGCGGTTGTCAAAGGGTTTGGTCAGATAATCATCAGCCCCAAGCTCCAGACCCAGTACTTTGTCGATAATATCGGTTTTGGCGGTTAGCATGATAATTGGGCAACCCAGCTGGGGTGACAGCTCGCGGCAGACATCATAGCCGTTTTTCTTAGGTAGCATAATATCCAAAACGATTAGATCCGGACGGATTTCCAATGCTTTTTCAACCGCTTCCATCCCATCATAGGCCGTTTCCACCTGATATCCCTCAAACTCAAGTTCCATTTTTATTAAATCAACGATTGAAGCTTCGTCATCGACAACTAAAATTTTTTCATTCATCTTGTTACCTTCTTTCTGTATCTAAAACCACAGGTTTAATTGTTCTTTATTTTGAATAGCCCGTATAACCCGATCATAAACATCGGGAACGGTTGTTTTGATCATTTTAAGCATTTCTTTCATTTCTTCGCGTTTAGTGTGGCCGTCGGCCGGGCAGGTGCTCTTAACGACCGGTAGTTCCTTCAATAGTGGATCAAAAATAATATCTTTTTCTTTGACAAAGATCATCGGTCGAATCAGGGTGATATCTTTGCGATCCAGGTAAGTGACCGGTGAAAAAGTGTTAATCCGGCCTTCATAGAAGAGACTCAGAAAAAACGTCTCAACGACATCATCACTGTGATGACCAAAAGCTATTTTACGACATCCTTCAGAAAGTGCCAGATCGTGGAGGGCACCCCGTTTCATCCGCGCACAGAGTGAACAGGGGCTTTTTTCCTTGCGCTCATCAAAAACAATCGGTCCTATTTCCGTTTTTTTGATGATGTAGGGCACTTCGATTTTTTTACATAAGTCTACCAGCGGCGTGAAATCCATTCCCTCAAAGCCTAAATCCAAGGTAATGGCTTTTAATTCAAAAGGGACCGGTGAAAAGTGTTGGTATCGTTTCATAGCCATTAAGAGCGCTGTACTGTCTTTCCCACCGGAGAGACCAATGGCAATAGAATCACCCGCCTTAATCATGTCATATTGTTCAATGCCTCGGCGAAGAGGCCCAAGAATTTTTTTCAAGTTTGTGCTCCGTTATAAAAATTATGCCAGATCAGATTGGTGTTAAGCTTATTTGAACAAAGATAGATTATGATACTATCTAAGTACTGTGTTTAATATGTCTTGATAAAGCCTTTAAGAAAAGGTAAAATGAGAACCTGATGGCATTTAGAATATTGTAACATCGAATCAAGCAGAATAAAAGGAGATTATCCTGGATGAAAGAAACTATTATAAATATATTGGCATTTTTACCGAATTGGTTGGAAGTTCTACTGGTTTCGGCGATTCCGGTGGTAGAATTAAGAGGGGCAATACCACTGGGGATTCTTGCTTTTGATATGACTTACCTGCAGACCTATTTATTAGGCGTGATCGGCAGCCTGATTCCGGCACCCTTTATCCTGAAGTTTATTCCGGCAATTCTTAACTGGATGGCTAAGACCAAAGTATTTGGCAAGCTGGCACAGTGGATTATTCGCAAAGGTATGAAAAAAACTGATAAAATTACTCGTTATAAATTTTTTGGTCTTTTTATATTTGTAGCAATTCCCCTACCGGGCACAGGCGTCTGGACTGGTTGTCTGGCGGCTTCTTTATTGGGGATGGATTTTAAACAGAGTATGATTTCGGTCATGCTGGGTACCATGACGGCGGGTCTGATTGTAACCTTACTGGTGGCAGGTGGATTATTGCTGGTTTAAATAATACTGAAAGGAAGAGAAAATGGCATTATCAAAAGCATTTCATCAGAGCAGACGGTTGGCTCTGGGTGAGAACCTAAAGGAACACGATCTGGCACTTGTTTTTTCTGGCCAGGAAGTTATGATGTCGGCGGACGCCAATTATCCTTTTCGGGTGAATCATAATTTTTATTATTTAACGGGTCTCGAAGAGGCTTCTGTCATGTGTGTCTTATATAAGAATGAACATGGAGAGCTGGAAGAAACTCTATATTTGAACGAAGTAGATCCATTAAAGGAGAAATGGGAAGGCCGAAAGCTTCGGTCAGATGAGGCAGTTCATCTGACTGGAATTCATTGTGTAAGAACTTTTAATGCCTTAGCGGATGATTTGAAGGCAAAAAAAATTAGCACCCTCTTTCTTGATTCCCGGATGATGCCTTATCAGAACTTCAAGATAACGGATGAAGCCCTTAAGCAGTTCCTGAAGAAACAAACCACGGCGGATTTGAATCCATTTTTTGAAAAAATGCGATTGATTAAAACAACTGAAGAGGTGGCTGCCATCAAAAAAGCCAGCCAGATGACGAAAAAAGCTTTTAAACGGGTGCGTCAGGAGATAAAAGCAGGTCTCTATGAATACGAATTGGCCGCCTGCTTTGAATACTTGATTAGACGCTGGGGAGCACAGGGTACAGCTTTCGAGAGTATTGTCGCCTCGGGTGAAAATGCCACTACTTTGCATTACATCAGCAATCAGAAACGGATTCGAGAAGGGGAACTGGTTCTTTTTGATATCGGGGCCAGGGTTAACGGTTATTGCGGCGACTTGAGCCGGACCGTTTCGGTTTCAAATGACATGACTGATGAGCAGGCCATGTATCATGAAATGGTAAAATCGGTTCAGCAGGAAATGTTTAAGTCTTTTAAGCCGGGGGTATCCTTAAAAGAGTTGCAGCAAAAAACCATGAAGCTGTTTGAAGAGTCTTGCCGCAGCAATCACTGTATGCCTGCCAGTGATGATATCACAGAATACTATTTTCACGGAATCGGTCATTCACTGGGCCTTGATACCCATGATATCCGGCCTCAGGGAGACCTGGTTCTGGAACCGGGGATGGTTATGACAGTGGAACCAGGGATTTATGTGAAGGAAGCGGGGATCGGCATTCGCATTGAAGATGACGTGGTGATTACGCCGTCGGGCTGCGAAGTACTGTAGGTGTCTTCGTAAAGTAAAGGAATTCAAGCCTCAGTTGAAATTTCTGAGCACCGACAATTGGCTTTTCAGTTGTCTGCCTCGGGGCGAACAGTTGGCTTACAAACCCTGAATATTACGGCTTTCAAATTGGTCAACTGTACGAATCCGCGCGCAGACTACGAAATCCAATTGGTCGGTGTGGGGTTTGTTTGCACACTGGAATTCAAGCCCCGCCTGGAATTTGTTTTGTGGCGGCGAAAATACTTGACAAGTCGGAATGTCCGGTGTAGTATAAATGAAGAAATTGAATATTTACCTATCCAGAGAGGTGGAGGGACAGGCCCGATGAAACCCGGCAACCAGCGTTAGCATGGTGCCAATACCTGCACAATTGTGCAATGATGGGATGTTTTAAAGAATCTAAAACCCCATTTTTAATGGGGTTTTCTTTATGGGGTAAATAAAACCATTCAATTAAAGGAGACAAAATGAAAAAATTGTTTACGTCTGAATCCGTTACAGAAGGGCATCCGGATAAGATCTGTGATCAGATTTCTGATGCTGTTCTGGATGCGATTTTTGAGCAGGATCCAATGGCTCGTGTGGCCTGTGAAACCATGGTAACGACTGGGCTGGTTTTAGTCGCTGGTGAGATTACCACCAACTGTTATGTTGATATTCCCAAGCTTGTTCGGGAAACAGTACGGGAAATTGGTTATGATCGGGCTAAATATGGCTTTGATTGCGATACCTGTGCGGTAATAACAGCGATTGATGAACAGTCAGCGGACATTGCTATGGGTGTTGATGAAGCCCTGGAGTCAAAAGAGGGAAGCTTGACTGAGGCAAATTTGGCAACTGGCGCTGGTGACCAGGGGATGATGTTTGGCTTTGCCTGCGATGAAACCCCCGAGCTGATGCCGCTGCCAATCTCTTTGGCACATCAGCTATCAAAGCGTCTGACAGATATACGGAAAGAAAAAATTGTTGATTATTTGCGTCCGGATGGAAAAACACAAGTTACCGTTGAATATGAAGATGGCATCCCGACACGAATTGACACCATTGTTATTTCAACCCAGCACTCAACTGAGGTATCTTCGGAAACAATTAAGACAGATATGATTGAAAAAGTAATTAAACCAGTCATCGATGAAAAATTATTGGATGAAAACACCCGTTACTTTATCAATCCTACAGGGCGTTTTGTTATTGGTGGGCCTCAGGGGGATTGTGGTCTGACTGGTCGAAAAATTATTGTTGATACCTATGGTGGATATGGCCGTCATGGTGGCGGTGCTTTTTCTGGAAAAGATCCAACAAAAGTTGACCGTTCTGGAGCTTATGCAGCTAGATATGTGGCGAAAAATATTGTTGGGGCAGGACTGGCAAAAAAATGTGAAGTGGAATTAGCCTACGCAATAGGTGTAGCTGAACCAGTATCAATCTATATTGACACGTTTGAAACTGGCACGATGCCAGAAGATGAGATTGTCGCTTTGGTCCGAAAACATTTCGACCTACGTCCAGCAGCCATCATTGAAAAATTAGGTCTTCGAGCACCGATCTATAAGCAGACAGCGGCATATGGTCACTTTGGCCGAAATGATCTGGATCTGCCTTGGGAACGACTGGATATGGTTGATCAGTTAAAAGCTTGAGCGTGGTGTGTTAAGAAATTCCTATCAATGCCCTGGGGGCAAGCCATTAAATTTCGTTGGCTGTTAGGGTTGCCTACATCTGCTCAATTTGAAATCCTTCATTGAAATGACGTTTTTCAGCACGCAACTCAGAAATAACATTTAAGATTACGCCGCAGGCAGTCGCCAACCTCAAGAAACTTGAGATTGGCGACTGTTTTGCGTGTGATCCCGCTAGCAGCTGATTGTCGGTGCTCAGGCCTCAGGTTTGCGCAACGATTTCAATAACTGCTAGTCTCTTAAGAAAATCTAAAAAAATGCTGATAGTCAGCCAGATTTGTTTAAATAAATGCACGTTTTTTAATGTTTTTTCAAGCTTGTCTTAAAAAATATTGCTCAAAGATCAATTCTGAAATAAGTGTTTTAGATTCTTCTTATAGTATGCTATAATACAACCGTTACAAGTTCTATAATATTAGGATAAATTAATGTAAAGGAAAAGATGAAATGAAAAAACATAGAATACTATCAGGGGTTTTGACAGGTTCACTGGTTTTGTCATTTTTAGTCGTTCCAGTCAATGCAGCCTCACTGACGGATCAGTTGGCAGAGAGCAATGCCAAACAGGCAGAAGCGCAATTTCAGGTGGACATGACCCAAAATACGATTGATGGGATTGAAGCTGAATCGGAAAAAGTAAATGAAGAAATTGATCGCATTAATGGTGTGATTGATGGCATCAATACAGAAATAGCCGAGCTGGAAGCCCGGATTGAAAAAACGCAGCAGGAGTTGCAGATAGCCGAAGCAAAAAAAGCCGAACAGGAAGATGAAATGAGTGATCGGGTCCGAACTTTATATATGTACGGAAACGACAGTATCCTGGAATTCCTGTTTTCAGCAACGGATTTTTCTGATTTCATTACCAAGCTGGATATGTCCCGTTACATCGTGTCAGCAGACAAAGATATTCTGGAAGCCTTAAACGAAACTCAGATAGAAATTGATAATAAAAAGGCAAGTATTGAAGCAGACCGGTTAAAGACGGTAGAAAAAAGAAGTGAACAGGAAGTCGCGCTTCAAGAACAAGAGAGTGTTAAAGCTCAGAAGGATCAACTGATTGCGCAGAATCAGGTAGTCTTAGATGAATATACCGCTATTCTGGAGTCGGAAGTTGCCACTGGCGCAGCGATTGAAGGTCAATTGGCTGCCTATTACGCGGAACAGGAACAACAGGCTCAAGCAGCGCAAGAGGCTGCCGATCAAGCCGCTGCTAATGATGGTACAGGCAGCAGTGACAGCGGAAATGACACCAGCAGTGGTGATTCTAGTGCTGGTTCTTCCAGTGACGTAGTTTATTCGAGTGGTTACGTCTGGCCTTGCGATGGGAGTATTACCAGTCCTTTTGGCTGGCGAACCCACCCGATTTACGGTGACCAGCGTTTCCACTCCGGCGTTGATATTGGCGCTTCTAGCGGAACGGCAGTAGCAAGCGCCGGTAATGGAACAGTTATTTCTGCTGGTTGGAATGGTGGCTACGGAAATTGTATCATCGTTGATTTAGGCAATGGTGTTTCAGCCGTCTACGCCCACCTCAGTGCTATGTATGTCTCATCCGGTCAAACGGTGAGTGCAGGTCAAACAGTTGGCGCTGTTGGCAGTACTGGTGACTCAACCGGACCCCATCTGCATTTCGAAATGCGTCTCTATGGATCAGCAGTTAGCCCTTACAACTACTTTTAATAATGAAGCCGTGCAAACAAAAAGCCGGCTGCCAAAAAAGGAGAAATTTTTCTTCCTTTTTTGGCAGCCGGCTTTTTGTTTATAGGGCGAAGCCCCAAACGAGGTATTTGCAAAACACCGAGTGCAGCACGGCAGGAAGTAAAGTGCGAGGAAAAATAGCAGGAGAAAGTTATTTATACTTTTTATAGCATCGGCTTTTGTTGTATTATAAAAATATAGTTTACATTTGTTACAAAATTTTGATTTTTTTAATGAAATTTCAGAAAAGATATGTTAGAATTAAATCCGGTAGAAAAGAGATCAGTTTAATATTTGTAATTGTTAAGACTGTCATCAACTTTGTATTGTAAAAAACAAAAGTTTAAGGAAAAATTTAAACTGGTCATGGATAATACGAGTCGTCTGATAATTTTAAGAGGGTCGTGAAGAGGTAAATAATGATAGAATTTAGAAATGTTACAAAGGGATATGATAAAAACAAGTGTGAAGCCTTAAAGGACGTGAGCCTTTTCATTGACAAGGGTGAGTTTGTTTTTCTGGTCGGCCGCAGTGGCGCCGGGAAATCGACCTTTATCAAACTGCTTTTAAGAGAAGTAGATGTCACATCTGGAGATATCCTGATTAATAATTACAGCATCGGAAAATTGTCGAAAAAGGAAATTCCTTATCTTAGGCGTAAGATTGGCGTCGTTTTTCAGGATTTTCGTTTATTAGAATCAAAAAGTGTTTATGAAAATGTGGCTTATGCCATGGAAATTATCGGCAAATCGGAAAAACAGATTGCTAAACGCGTCCCCTTGGCTTTGGAAATGGTTGGTCTTTCTCACCGTATCAACCACTATCCCAACGAATTATCGGGGGGCGAGCAGCAACGTGTAGTTATTGCCCGAGCCATTATCAATAATCCGACCATTCTGATTTGTGACGAACCGACTGGAAATCTCGATCCCGAAACGTCTTATGAAATTATTAAAATACTTGAGGAAGTTAATCGAAGGGGAACGACGGTGGTGGTGGTTACCCATGATCGCGAAATTGTAGATGTTATGAAAAAACGGGTGCTGACATTAGAAGAGGGTTGCCTGATAATCGATGATGCAACAGGAAGGTACGGCTATGAGGTTTAATTCATTAAAGACAATGCCCAAAAATATTATCCGTGATACCATTCACAGTATCGAACGAAATAATCTAATGAGCGCAGCATCGGTAGTGTCAGTAGTGGCAGCGTTGCTGATTTTAGGAATATTTCTGATTTTGACCATTAACGTTGAGGAAGTTACCAAAGATATTGAATCTCAACTGGAACTGACTGTTTTTCTGCAGGAAGATTTCACAGACACGCAAAAGGATACGATTGAAAATGCTTTAGAAAAAAGCGATCTGATTGAGTCAGTCAGTTTTGAAAGTGCTGAAGAAGCGCTTGAGAATTTTACAGTCAGTCTTGAGGATTACGCGCCATTATTGAGTGGTTACAACTCGGAAAACAATCCCATGCCGGCATCTTTTATTGTTAAAGTGAAAGACCCGGAGGATTTGGATGCGGTTCAGGAGCTGGCCATGCAATATGAGGACGAGGGTGTGGAATACGTTCGCTACGGACAAGAATATGTTGATATGCTAATCAAGTTCAACAGCTTCACCAACACTTTAAGTATCGGTGTCCTGATTGTCCTTTCGCTGATTTCAGTCTTTATTATCTATAACACAATCAAGTTGACTGTGTTTGCCAGGAGAAGAGAAATTGGAATCATGAAGTACGTCGGGGCGACCAATACGTATATTCGGACACCGTTTATACTGGAAGGTCTGTTTCTGGGGATTATCGGGGCGGTGATCGCTTATCTGGTTATCCGTGTGACATACTTTTATCTGCTGGGCGTGATTGGCAGTTCGTCGTTCTTACCGGTGGACGCTTCACTGGCTTCACCAACTGTTGTACTCAGTCAGCTGGTTATTTTCTTCATGCTGTATGGGGGAATTATTGGTGCAGTGGGCAGTGTTGTGGCAATTCGGAAATTTTTGGATGTATAAGCTTTGGGGGAATTCAATGTTTAGAAAAAAAGTAAGTAGTCTCTGTTTAACCATAGCGATGGTTTTGAGTATGGTCAGTCCGACAGTTAATGCGGCTACACTCGATGAGCAACTGGAGGAAAGTCAGCAGAAACAGGCAGATGCCCAGTATCAAGTGGATCAGACCCAATCAACCATCGATGGCATCGAAGCCGAGATCACAAAAGCAAATGAAGAAATTACTCGAATCGGTGGGGTGATTGACGGATTAAACACGGAGATTGCTGCACTTGAAGAAAAAATAGATAAGGCGCAAGCGGAGCTTGAGGTTATCCAAGCTAAACTTGAAGAGCAGGAAAATGCTATGGGCGAGAGAGTCCGGACTATGTATATGTATGGCAATGGCTCGATCCTGGAATTCCTCTTCAACGCCACTGACTTTTCGGATTTTATTACCAAGGTGGATATGTCGAGATATATCGTGGAATCTGATAAAGACTCTATGGATGCCTTAGAGGCAACGCAAACTGAAATTGATGAGAAAAAGAAAAGCATTGAAGCTGATCGCCAGGCGGTTGTTGATAAAAAGGCTGAGCAGGAAACGGCTTTAAACGAGCAGGAAAGCATCAAAGCACAAAAGGATGAACTGCTGGCTCAAAATCAGGCGCTGATTGAAGAGTATAAAGCGATTGTTGATGCCGAAGCAGCCAATGCCGCTGATATACAGTCACAGATTCAAGCTGCGCTGCAGCAGCAGGCTTCAAGTGGTGCAAGCTATTCATTTACACCAACGGATGGCACCTATCAATGGCCAGTACCGGGTTACTATCCAAGTGCTGATGATGATATGTTCGGTACGCGCTTGCATCCAATCTGGGGCACTTACCTGACCCATTATGGGGTTGACTGTGGAGCGCCCAGTGGAACGCCTATCCATGCGATGGGAAATGCGACGGTCATTTCCGCTGGTTGGAATGGCGGCTATGGTAATTGTGTCGTTATCGATTTGGGCAACGGCATTCAGGCTTTGTATGGTCATATGAGCAGCGTTGCTGTTTCAGCTGGTCAGACAGTTTCCAAGGGTGATGTTGTGGGCTATGTTGGTTCCACCGGGGATTCCACCGGAGCACATCTTCACTTCGGAGTACTTCAGAATGGATCATATGTTGATCCTTTAGGATATTTTTAAGAGTAAAAATGTAGAATAAGTAAAAAGAACGGGTGAGAGAATTCATGATTCTTTCACCCGTTCTTTTAGTTTAAATAGTTAAGACTAGGGTGATAAACAATGGAAAAAAACAAAAAAAAGCGGCTTTGGCTGCTGGTGGCGATTTTAATTTTAACGAACGTTTTTACATTTGCGCTGGCAACATCAGGTAGTCTGATATTAGGCAATCGCTTGCTGATAACTGTGGACGATGAAGAAACCAAAAACGGGATTATTAAGCTTTTAGCGCTAAAGAGTCAGATTGAAGAAGAATATTACCAGGATGTAGACAGTAAAACCCTGATGGAAGGGGCTGTTAAAGGGATGTTTGAAAGTTTGGATGATCCCTACAGTGCTTATTTTACACAAGAAGAATATGAATCTTACATGGCTTCAGCGACTGGAGTTTATGAGGGGATTGGCGTGGTTGTGAGTGAGGACGATAATCAGAATACTTTTGTGATTGCTCCCCAAAAAGGGACGCCGGCGGACGTGGCTGGTATTCAAACCGGAGATCAGATCATCCGGGTAGATGGTGAAGATGTTACATCACTAGGTGTGGATGAAGTGGTTTCAAGGGTGCGCGGACCGGCTGATAGTCAGGTGACGGTGACCATCGCCAGGGATGGTCAGGAGATGGACTTTACTTTGACGCGCAGCAGTATCGAAACGACAACTGTTGATTCTCGGGTGATTAATGGGGTGGGATATATTCAGATCTCTGAATTTGCTTCAAACACAGCCGAAGAATTTAATCAGCAGTTGGATGATTTGTTAAGCCAGAATATTACCGGTCTGGTCATTGATCTGCGCTCAAACCCCGGGGGCAATGTTCAGGTGGCTGTGGATATAGCCGATCGCCTGCTGGGCGAAACGGTCGTTGTTTACACCGAGGATAAGGATGGCAACCGGACAGATTATAAGTCGGATGCGACAGAACAGCTGGTTCTGCCGATGACCGTATTGGTTGATGGTGGCTCAGCTTCTTCCTCAGAAATTTTGGCAGGGGCCTTGCAGGATACCCAGACAGCAACTCTGGTGGGGACAACCACTTACGGTAAGGGTGTGGTTCAGATTATTAAAGGTCTGGACGGGGAAGGCGGTTTTAAGGTGACAAACTCGGAATACTTTACACCTAATGGCCGTAATATTCAGGGCGTTGGTCTGGAACCGGATGTCACAATCGAAGCCACCGATTATATGATCAACAATTATTTTACCGATGAAGAAGATGTGCAGTTACAGAAGGCGCTGGAAGTAATCAGCCAGAAGAATCAATAAATTATAATCGTTCTTTATTGATTGAAAAATTTATGGTATAATCAGCTAGGCAGAAATGTTGTTTTAAGCGGATTTTTAACAGACTTTGGTGACCATAACGGTTGCTGAAGCCTGTTTTATGTTATTTATGAGAGGGGCTATATGGAGAAAAATAATACTGCCTTTAAAGTTGTCTCTGACTATGAACCGAAGGGGGATCAGGGGCCGGCTATCGATAAAATCAGCGCTGGGATCAAAGAAGGTCTTAAATATCAGACTTTGCTTGGGGTTACCGGCTCAGGTAAAACCTATACCATGGCCAAGGTAATAGAAGCGGTGCAGAAACCAACCCTGGTGATTGCGCATAATAAGACTTTGGCAGCACAGTTGACTAATGAGTTTCGCAGTTTTTTTCCGGACAACGCGGTGGAATATTTCGTCTCTTATTATGATTATTATCAGCCTGAAGCCTATGTACCTCATTCCGACCTTTACATTGAAAAAGATTCATCAATTAATGATGAAATTGATAAACTGAGACACTCGGCAACCGCATCGCTTTTTGAACGAAAGGATGTCATTGTAGTCGCCAGTGTTTCGTGTATTTATGGTTTAGGGAGTCCCATTGATTACGAAAATCTGGTTCTCTCCTTAAGGCCGGGGATGGAGAAAGATCGCGATGCCATTATCAGAAAGCTGGTGGATATTCAATATACCCGCAACGATATAGCCTTTGAGCGAAATAATTTTCGAGTGCGCGGGGATATTCTGGAAATATTTCCCGCGGCGTCTTCCGAAAAGGCCGTCCGCCTGGAGTTTTTCGGTGATGAGATCGAGCGTATTACCGAGATCAACACCCTGACTGGTGAAATCTATGGGGAATTAAATCATGTGTCAATCTTTCCGGCTTCCCATTATACGACGACTCCAGAAAACCTGGAGCGAGCTATTAAGGGTATCCAGGCCGAGGTGCGACAGCGTTATGACGAATTTACCAACAAGAATCAGCTGGTGGAAGCACAAAGGATTCTCCAGCGCACCAATTATGATATTGAAATGTTACGAGAAATGGGTTACTGTAATGGAATTGAGAATTACACTCGTTACATTAACAATGCACCGCCGGGGTCACCACCTTATACTCTGATCGATTATTTTCCCGATGATTTTCTAATTTTTGCCGACGAGTCCCATGTTTCGATACCTCAGATTGGGGGCATGTATGCCGGCGATCGCGCGCGAAAATCCAATCTGGTGGACTTTGGTTTCCGCTTGCCGTCCGCTTATGATAACCGGCCCTTGAATTTTCAGGAGTTTGAAGGGAAAATCAATCAGATTGTCTTTACTTCGGCAACACCGGGAAAATATGAAAAAGAGCATAGTCTGCAGGAAGTTGAACTGATCATCCGCCCCACCGGCCTGATTGATCCGGAAGTCATAATCCGACCAGTAACTGGACAGATTGATGATTTACTAGGCGAAATCCGGGATAATACGAAAAAAGGTCACCGCACCCTGGTCACAACTTTAACCAAACGAATGGCTGAAGATTTGACCGACTATCTGAAAGAAAACGGTGAACGGGTTAATTATCTGCATTCTGATGTAGACACCATTGAACGAATGAAAATTTTGCGGGACCTGCGGGTTGGAGAATTTGATGTTTTAGTGGGGATTAACTTGCTTAGAGAAGGACTAGATCTGCCGGAAGTAGGGCTTGTGGCCATTCTAGATGCCGATAAGGAAGGATTTTTGCGGTCGGAAACGTCGCTGATCCAGACCATTGGACGTGCGGCCAGAAATATCGATGGACATGTGATCATGTACGCCGACAAGATAACGCCATCGATGAAACGGGCCATTGATGAAACCTATCGGCGAAGAAAAATTCAGAGTGAATATAACCAGGAACATGGCATCATTCCGCAATCGGTGAAAAAAGAAATTCATGAAATTATTGAGGCCACTAAGGTGGCTGAAGATACGGCAGACTATGAAGTTAAAATGGATCCTCACGAACTTGTGGATCTGATCAAAAATTTGGAAACAGAAATGCTGGCTGCTGCCGAAGCGCTGGAATTTGAAAAAGCAGCTCAGTTACGTGATGAAATCACGCGCTTAAAGAAAGTAGAGTAGTATGAAGTATATTGAAATAAAAGGTGCAAAAGAGCATAATCTTAAAAATATTGACTTAAAAATTCCCCGTGATCAGCTAGTGGTTTTAACCGGACTCAGTGGATCAGGCAAGTCCTCGCTGGCCTTTGATACCATTTACGCCGAAGGGCAGAGACGCTATGTGGAGTCACTGTCTTCTTACGCCAGACAGTTTCTGGGTCAAACCCAAAAACCGGATGTGGAAAGTATCGATGGGCTGTCGCCGGCCATTTCCATCGATCAGAAAACAACCAATCGAAATCCCCGATCGACTGTTGGAACGGTAACGGAAATCTACGATTATTTTAGACTGCTCTTCGCCCGAATTGGCATTCCCCATTGTCCCAAGTGCGGGAAACCGATTCAGTCCCAGTCCGTCGACCAGATTGTTGATACAATTTTATCCTATCCCGAAAAAACGAAATATCAGATTCTGTCACCTATTGTCAGAAGTGAAAAAGGTCAACATAAAAAAATCCTGGAGATAATTCGCAAGGAGGGATTTTTGCGAATTATAGTCGATGGTCAGCCTATGGAAGTAACCGATGAAATTGAACTGGATAAGAATAAAAAACACAGCATTGAAATTGTTGTAGATCGTCTGATTGCCAAAGAAGGCATCCGGAAGCGACTGACTGATTCCGTGGAAACAGCACTAAAACACGCTGATGGTATGGTTATTGCCCAGGTTATTGACGGAGAATCCCAGCTTTTTAGCGAAAAGCTGGCTTGCCCGGATTGTAAAATAGCCATGGATGTACTGGAACCTCGAACCTTTTCCTTTAACAATCCCTTCGGGATGTGTCCTGATTGCCATGGTCTGGGATTTCATCGGGAGATTGATCCGGATTTGCTGATCCCTGATAAAAGCCTGTCTATTGCCGGTGGAGCGATCAAGTTTTTTGGCCTTAAAAGTGATTCCAAATATTATTATAATCTGGTTAAAGCTTTAGCACAACACCATGGTTTTTCGATGGAAAGTCCCATTGAAGAAGCTCCTGAGGCTTTTTTAAATGAACTTTTGTATGGCAGCCAGGAGGAATTGGAAATTGCCTACGAGGGGAAATTTTCGGGTACTTATACCTCGAAATTTGAAGGCCTGATCCATAATATGGAAAGACGCTATATGGAAACAACCTCTGAACGAATGCGAATGCTGATTAATAAGTACATGTCGGAAATCCCCTGTCCGACCTGTAAAGGGAAACGGCTTAATCCCATCAGCCTGGCTGTTACGGTGCAGGGGAAAAACATTATTGAACTGACAGATCTGTCGGTGGGGAAATTGCTGGCTTTTTTTTCCAGTCTGGACTTGTCCGAGACCGAACGCCTGATTGGAGAATCCATTTTTGTGGAGATTAATGCCCGTCTGCAATTTTTGTCTAATGTTGGTCTGGAATATCTGACCCTGTCACGTAATGCCGGTACCCTGTCGGGGGGAGAATCGCAAAGAATTAGGCTGGCCACCCAAATTGGGTCCGGTCTGGTGGGCGTTCTCTATGTACTTGATGAGCCCAGTATTGGTCTCCATCAGCGGGACAATCAGAAACTGTTAAAGACCCTGCGACGGCTGACAGATCTGGGTAATACCTTAATAGTTGTAGAACACGATGAAGAAACCATGGAAGAGGCGGATCATATTGTTGATATCGGTCCGGGACCGGGTGTTCATGGTGGAGAAGTTGTGGCTCAGGGGACTTTTGCGGAAATTATGGCAAACCCTTTGTCAATTACCGGCCAGTATTTAAGCGGCAAAAAGTTCATACCAGTTCCCCAAGAGCGGCGGCCAGGAAATGGCCAGGCCATTAAGATAACCGGCGCCAGCCAGAATAATTTAAAAAACCTGTCAGTCGAATTTCCGCTGGGAAAAATGATCTGTGTAACTGGCGTATCTGGATCAGGAAAATCTACCCTGGTTAACGAAATACTTTACAAAGGCTTGTCTCAGCATCTATCGAGAGCGATTAAAAAACCCGGAAAATTCAAGAGCATGCAGGGGATCGAAGCCATTGACAAGGTAATAGATATCGATCAATCGCCCATCGGGCGAACACCCAGATCAAATCCGGCTACCTATACCGGTATCTTTGATTTAATCAGAGATCTTTTTGCCAGATTGCCAGAAGCCAAGGCTCGAGGCTATCAAAAGGGGCGGTTCAGTTTTAATGTCAAGGGCGGTCGCTGCGAAAAATGCAGCGGTGATGGTATCCTGAAAATTGAAATGCATTTTTTGCCGGATGTTTATGTGCCTTGTGAAGTCTGCGGCGGTCAGCGCTACAACAGAGAGACGTTGGAAGTTCGCTATAAAGGAAAAAACATAGCTGATGTGCTGGATATGACCGTGGAAGAGGCCCTGGAATTCTTTAAGAATTTGCCTCGCATCCGTGATAAGCTTCAGACCCTGCACGATGTGGGACTCAGTTATGTGAAGCTGGGTCAGCCTTCACCCCAATTATCCGGCGGGGAAGCCCAGCGGATTAAATTGGCCACAGAACTCAGTAAACAGAATACCGGAAAAACCCTTTATATTTTGGATGAACCCACCACTGGCCTCCATATCGCCGATGTCCATCGATTGGTAGATGTCCTTCATCGCCTGGCTGACAGCGGTAGCACTGTGGTTATCATCGAGCATCAGCTGGATGTGATTAAAGTCGCTGATTACCTGATTGACCTTGGTCCGGAAGGCGGTGACGGTGGTGGCACCATCGTAGCCACAGGCACGCCGGAAGAAGTTGCCCTGATCAAATCCTCCTACACTGGCCAATATCTAAAAAAACTTTTGAACCGATCTTAATGATCGGTTCTTTTTTCTTAAGTTAGCAAAATCTAATTGACAATGATTTTCAATAAGAGTATAATAAAGCTAACAAAAACACTAGGATTTGTTTAATCAACTAAAGTCGAGGAAACGGATATGGGAACGTTAAAAGATTTAAAGCCGGGTCAAAAAGGATGTGTTCATGGCATTACAGTGGAAGGCCTCATGCGGCGGAAGCTGATGGATATGGGAGTAACCCCGGGAGTGGAGATTGAAGTGAACAAAATGGCACCCTTGGGAGATCCAATCGAAATTCGGTTACGTGGTTATTCCTTAAGTCTTCGTAAAGAGGATGCTCAGAATATTCTCATTGTTTCATAATAAGATTAAAGTGAATTAGTGAACCCACCACCGAATCGGTGGTGGGTTCGTCAGTGAAAGAGGACGACATGAAGTATAACGTGGCATTAGTTGGGAATCCCAACTCAGGTAAAACGACCTTGTTTAATTGTCTAACCGGCAGCAATCTCTATGTTGGCAATTGGCCAGGCGTGACGGTAGAAAAAAAAGAAGGTTTCATCAAAAATACAAAAGAAATGATCAATCTCGTGGACTTGCCGGGGATCTATTCACTGGCACCTTATTCGATGGATGAAATTGTTTCGCGAAACTATATTCTGGATGAAAAGCCGGATCTGATTATCAATATTATCGATGCTTCGAATATCGAACGTAATCTTTATTTGACCACCCAGCTGATGGAATTGGGGCGGCCAATGCTTGGCGTTCTCAATATGATAGATATAGTGGAAAAAAAAGGTGTTATACTGAATTTAGAGGAACTGGAAATGGCATTCGGTTTTCCTTTTGTCAAAATTTCAGCGCAAAAAGAAACTGGAATTGATGAATTGATTGAGGCGGTGGAAGGCCATCTGAAAAAACCTCAATTAACGGCATATCCCAATGTTTTTCCAGACCCGATTAAAACCTCCCTAGATCGGTTTAATGAAAATTTAATTAAAAGTCATTCCGAGATACTGGTTGATGCACCGCCGGTATTTCGGGCTGTGAAACTGGCGGAAAAAGATGAGGAACTGTTAAGGCGTTTTGCTGATAATCAGGCGCTACTTGAACTGATCGCCAGTGTCAGGGACGAGATCAGCGGTTTCTCCGGCCAAGATGTGGATTCCACGATTGCCGATTATCGTTACCGTTACATTACCGAAAAGGTAAAAAAAGCCAGTCATCATACAAAAGAAGCACAAAGCTCTTTTCAGGATCGCTTGGATAAGATTTTGATGAATCGCTTTGCCGCCTTGCCGATTTTTTTTCTAATTATGTTTATCATTTACCATGTGTCAATTACTTTGGTGGGGGATGTCAGCATAGGCCTGATTGAAGCCCTGATCAATAATGTGATTGTGGTCTTTGTCAATTACCTTCTGACTGCTGTGGGGGCCGCAGATTGGTTGAATTCTTTAATCAATGACGGGATTATTGCAGGCGTTGGCGCAG
This sequence comes from Eubacteriaceae bacterium ES2, assembly GCA_031222025.1. GTDB lineage: Bacteria > Bacillota > Clostridia > Eubacteriales > Eubacteriaceae > Acetobacterium. The sequence continues at coordinate 1,119,253 of CP130740.1, forward strand.
TACTGACCTTCATTCCCCAACTCTTTGTATTGTTTATTTTTATTTCATTACTGGAAGATAGCGGGTATATGTCACGGGTGGCTTTTATGATGGATCGGATCTTTCGTCGCTTTGGCCTATCGGGCAAGTCCTTTATCCCGCTGGTAGTTGGTTTGGGTTGTTCGGTGCCGGGCCTGATGGCGACCCGAACGCTGGAAAATGAACGGGAACGAAAACTCACGGCAGTGGTAACGCCATTTGTCTCCTGCGGGGCGAAAATGCCGGTATACGTCCTGATGGCATCAGTATTTTTTTCGGCTTATCAGTCATTAATGGTCTTCGGCCTTTATCTGGTCAGTTTACTAACGGTTTTTATTTCCGCATTTATTTTGTCAAAAACGTGGTTTAAGGGTGCCCGTTCTTCATATCTGCTGGAGTTGCCACCCTACCGGATTCCCAAGCTAAAGAATACCATGACCCAGGTTTGGGAACGGATTAAGGAGTTCTTTATCCGCGCCGGGACGATCATTTTCGCGGCTTCGGTAGTTCTCTGGTTTTTGCAGAGCTTCACAATTAGTCTGGACATGGTGGCATCGGCTGACCAAAGTATTTTAGCTGATTTGGGTAGACTGATTGCGCCAATTTTTACACCGCTGGGATTTGGCAACTGGATTGCATCGGTCTCGATTCTTTCGGGGATGGCCGCCAAAGAGATGATTATTTCTACCATGAGTGTACTTTTATCAGGTGCGGGAGGGTCATTTACTTTATCTGTCAGCAACTTGTTTACCCAGGCTTCGGCTTTCAGTTTTATGATTTTTGTGCTGCTGGCGTCACCATGCATGGCGGCGATCGCGACGATGAAAAAGGAACTAGGCAACTGGCGTGATTTCTTCTTCGCTCTGGCTTATCAGATGGGCATGGCATATCTGGTCGCTTTTATAGCTTATCAGATTTTAAGTCTGATTTTTGGCTAAAAAGCTGGCTCCGCTTCAAACAGATCTAAGCTCTGTTTGGTAAAAGCTGGAGGGATTAATTTTGTTTGAATGATTTAGAGGCTATCTTAATTGTAATAAAATATTTTTAAGAAATGGAGGAAGATATGGCTACTTTTCTTATCGCAGCGATTATTTTTGGTTCGGCCGCGTATATTCTGGTAAAAAAATTTATGAAGATGAAAAAGGGTGATTTTTCCTGCGAAGGTTGTAAAGGTGGTTCCTGCTCGTCTTGTTCAAGTTGCGGCGAGCATAAAAAGAACTCAAGCGCAGGATGAGATCATAAAAAAGCAGGATCTGTATTTACGTGATACAGTCCTGCTTTTTTAAAATTTACAAAAAACTGAAGAAATCAGGCCATTGAAACTCTTGTCAGGGGTGAAAGCTGAAATCAAGAATCAGGTGGTACAATAGTTGTTAAAATCAATGGATTCGTATTTTCTTTTTAACAGTTCCCGGGCTTCCTTTAAAATTTCTTTTTCGGTGAGAGGAAGTCTTATCTCTCGAATTTCGATAATTTTAAAAGGATCGTTGGTAGCTGATTTTGTCAATGTGTAGCCACCATAAATTTTGGGGACGATTTTAACCTGGAGATTGCCAAAAGAGATTACGGTACTAATGCCATCTTTGGTCGTTTTTTCAAACATTGATAACACTTCCTTTCATTGAGATTTAAGTAGTAATATTATACCAAAATCAGAGGGGAAATAAACAAAAAATTTAAAAAAGAATGAATTAAGAATTGTTACTGATAAGGACAAATATGTACGATCGAAATAAACTAAAAGACTTACCCCAGACTCCTGGGGTTTATCTAATGAAGAACAAAAATAAGGAAATCATTTACGTCGGCAAGGCGATTAATTTAAGGAATCGTGTCCGCCAGTATTTCCAGTCGCGGTATGAGACAAACTCCAAAACCGCAGTCCTGGTGTCCCATATTGCTGAGATCGAAACGATTGTAACGGATTCAGAAATGGAAGCGCTAATTCTTGAATCTAACCTGATTAAACAGCATCGACCCCGGTATAATATCCTTTTAAAAGATGATAAGAATTATCCCTGGATAAGGGTAACCCTAAATGAAGACTATCCAAAGATTGTTATGACCAGAAGTTATAAAAAAGATGGCAGCCGTTATTTTGGCCCCTTTACCAGCGCGGCAGCGGTTAAAAATACAATTGAGGCTGTTTCAAAGGTTTATCCTTTAAAGACCTGCAATCGCTTCATCCAGTATGGCAAAAGGACAGGCAGACCTTGCCTTAATTATCATATCGGCCAATGTCAGGGACCCTGTCAGGGGAAACTTCCGCCAGCGAAATACAAAGAAAATATTAATGCCATTTTGGATATATTAAATGGTCACTACAGTGGTTTGCTGGACAGTCTGCAGGTAAAAATGAAAGCGGCGGCAATGGCACAGGATTATGAAAATGCGGCAAAGTATCGTGATCAGATTGAAGGAATTAAACACATTGCCCAAAAACAGAAGATTACCACTGGCAATCAACAGGATCAGGATTTTATCAATTTGGCTCTGGATGGCGACCAGGCCTGTTTTCAGGTTTTTCATGTCCGTGAAGGAAAGCTTCTGGGACGGGATCCTTTTTTCTTAAGTGGCATTGGAGATGAAGCTGAAGCGGAGATAATTGCCTCTTTTATGAAGCAGTATTATGTTAACTGTGGATTCATTCCCAAAGAAATAGTTGTCAGAACTGAACCGGAGTCACTTGCTGCCTTGGAAGCCTGGCTGGAAGAGCTGGCTGGTCGAAAAATTGCTATAACGGTGCCACAGCGGGGACATAAAATTAAAATGCTGCAAATGGTTCAGGAAAACGCAGAAATCGCTTTGAATCTGCAGTTTTTGGAGATCGCCCAGCGAGAAAATAGAAAACTTGATCGTCTCCAGGAGCTGGCACAATTTTTAAAATTGTCGCAACTGCCGGAACGGATTGAAGCTTACGATATTTCTAACATTGCCGGCTCCAATAATGTTGGTGGAATGGTCGTTTTTTCTGACGGCAAACTGGACAAAAAAGCCTGTCGTCGTTTTAAAATCAAGTCGATAGAGGGTCAAAATGACTATGCCAGCATGCAGGAGATGCTCTTTCGTCGTTTGGAGAGAGCACAACAAGGGGGCGACAATAATGGTTTTTTACCCCTGCCTCAGATAATGATGATGGATGGTGGACAGGGGCATGTCAATGCTGCCAAAGCGATAATTTCCATGTATCCTTTTGATATTAGGGTTTGTGGTTTGGTAAAGGATGATAAACACCGGCTGCGGGGAGTTTTTTATAATGATCAGGAGTTGCCGGTTAAAAAGGCCAGTACGCTAGGTGTTTTTCTGAATGAAATTTCTGAGGAAGTCCACCGATATGCCATTGGTTATCATAAAATTTTAAGAAAAAAAGAAATGTTGGCCTCGGTTCTGGAAGAAATCCCTGGAGTTGGTGAAAAAAGACGTAAAGCGCTCATGTTTCATTTTGGCCGACTGGACAATATAAAAAAGGCGACAGTAGCCGAACTTGCGGCCGTGTCAGGGATGAGTCAGAAGCTGGCGCAAACCGTTTATGAATTTTTTCATGCAGAGTCATGAAAAGACTTTTAACGACAGCATTTTTGAGGTAGAATGAATGAGCGGATTAATCAGTATAAAAAGTATAAGAAGGGTGAAGCAGATGAAAGGAAAAGTCAGTCTCGATGAATTTACCAATGAATTGTGTCTGGAAAAAATATATTGTCCCAAGGACGAACTAGATCTTTTAGGAAGCGGAATCAACCGCCCGGGTTTGCAATTGCATGGGTTTTATGAACATTTCGATCCTAACCGGATTCAGGTAATTGGCAAAGTGGAAGTGGCATATTTAATGTCACTGGATGAAGCGACAAGGAATCAGAAAATCGATGATTTTTTTGCTTATGATTTTCCCTGCTTTATCGTTTGCTGGGATCTGGAGGAAGTTGAAATCTTCATTCCTTTTGCCGAAAAATTTGGACGTTTTTTATTTAGAAGCAAGGAACATACAACGTCAGTTTTTTATCATTTAGTCAGTTTTCTAGATCAGTTACTGGCACCAACAATTAGTCTTCATGGTGTATTGGTTGAAGTATTCGGAGTTGGGGTTTTGATTATGGGACCTAGCGGGATCGGTAAAAGTGAAACGGCTCTGGAAATTGTAAAAAGAGGCCATTGTCTGATTGCCGATGATGTGGTTGAAGTAAGAAGGATTCGCAACTCTTATCTAATGGGGACAGCTCCGGAACTGCTCCAGCATTTTATGGAAATACGGGGAATTGGTATCATCGATGTTAAAACCTTATTTGGTGCTCAAGCGGTAAAACGGGTCGTTGAAATTGATATGGTCATTAAACTGGAAAACTGGGATGACCGTTCACCATACGACCGACTTGGTTTGGATGAACAGACTATGGATATTCTTGGCATGCAGGTGCCCCAGGTCATGATTCCCGTTTCCAGTGGTCGCAACCTTTCCAGTATCATTGAAACTGCCGCCATTAATAATCGAACCAAACAGTATGGTTATCATTCAGCCCAGGTATTTTGCGATCGGATTACTGATTTTAACGATGAAGAAGTGAAACGACGCGAAAAAACAAGAATTCATAGTAAGAAAATGGAGAGAGAATTGAGAAATTATGTTTTAGATGCCCACACCCATACCCTGGCCTGCGGACACGCCTATAATACTTTAATGGAACTAATCGAAGCAGCGTCGCAGAAAAACCTGGAAATGATTTGCCTGACTGAGCATGCGCCGGAATTACCGGGCGCCCCCAATGCCCTCTTCTTTGCAAATTATCGGGTTATTCCGGGGAAAATCAAAAACGTCAAACTGTTAAAGGGAATTGAGAGCAATATCATGGATGTTGACGGCAATACCGATATCCCCATGAATTATCTGGATTGCATTGAAATTCGTTCGGCTTCTTTGCATACACCAACATTCAAGCCCTTGTCAAAAAACGAAAATACCAGCGCGGTTTTGGGCGCGATAGAAAATCCGGAAATCGATTTTATCTGTCATTTAGGCAATCCGAACTACGAATTGGATTACGAAGCGATTTTGCAGCAGGCGAAAAAGCAAAATACCCTAATCGAAATCAACAACGCTTCCTTTTTTGTTAGAAAGGGCTCAAAGCCCAATTGTTCCTGGATTGCCAATCGCTGCAAGGAACTGGAAATTCCCATCATCATCGGTTCTGATACCCATTTTGCGACAGATATTGGAGAGTTTCCCTATGTTGACCAGCTTTTAAATGACGTTTCTTTTCCTGATGAGCTGATTATTAACCTTGATACCAAGCGCTTAATCGACTATTTGCAGGGGAAAGGGCGAAAACTCTTTGCTGATCCCCGGGACGCGGCAAGAGAATTGTTTTCCTAGCCGATTTATGGTAAACTGTCAGTGAATTAATTCATTCATCACACCTTTATTCAATCAAGAGTGAGCGAGAAACGAATGTGAAAGGAGAATATGATGAAGATTAAAATTTTAACTGATTCAGCCTGCGATATTTTAAAAGAGGACCAGGAAAAGTTAGAGATAGAAATTATGCCGGTATATGTTACCCAAGATGATCAGACGTATCAGGATGGGATTGATATAAAACCTGCTCAGGTTTATGAGCAGATGCGTCAGGGAACGGTGTTTAAAACCTCACAGATACCCTATGGCGATTTTTATCAACGCTTTGAAGAACTGATCATGGCACAACAGCCCTTCATCTATCTGGCTTTTTCCAGTGGACTGTCCGGAACCTATCAGGCCGCGGCTCTGGCCGAACGTGATTTAAAGGAAAAATATCCGGATGCGGTTTTTGAGGTCTTTGATACCAAGGCGGTCTGTTATGGACTGGGGCTGATGGTATCTGCGGCCGGTCGTGCTGCCCTAAATGGTGAAAGCCTCGAAGAAATTTCAAAACGAATCGAGTATTATATTAAACACGTCAAACATGTTTTTACGGTAACGGATTTGTCCTACCTTTACCGCGGCGGGCGTTTAAATAAAAGTACCGCAATCATTGGCAATATGCTCCATATCAACCCGCTGTTGGAAGTCAGTGAAACGGGTGAGCTAAAGCAGATTGACAAGGTGCGAGGTGATAAAAAACTATTGAAAGAAATGGTCGATTATCTTGAAAAAAATGGTCAGGATTTTGAATATCAGACGATCGGCATCAGTCATGCGGAAAACCCAAAACTGATGGAAGGTTTTGTGAAAATGGCCGAAAAGCGGCTCAAAACAGATAAATTTAAAATAGTCACACTGGGCGCGACGGTTGGAACTCATTCGGGACCGGGAACACTGGCGGTGTTCTTTTTTGACGAATGGGCTGAATGGGCCAGAGTGGAATAATAATTTAGGAGAATTATGTTAGAAAAATTAGATTTTTTAGCGGAAAAATACGCTGAACTGAATGAAAAGATCAGTAATCCGGAAATAATTGCCGATCAGAATTTATGGAAAAAACTGGTTAAGGAGCATGCTCATATTGAGCCTATTATTCAAAAATACAATGAATATTCGAAGGTGCTTGCTGGAATTAATGATGCCAAAGAGATGCTGGCTGACAAACAGTTGGATAAAGAGTTCCGGGAAATGGCAGAGCTGGAGCTGGAGGAACTGACTGAGAAAAAAAATACCTTTGAAGAAGAACTCCGAATTCTATTATTGCCTAAGGATCCCAATGACGACAAAAATGTTATTGTTGAAATCCGAGCTGGTGCTGGCGGTAGTGAAGCGGCACTTTTTGCTGGTGACCTCTTTAGAATGTTTACGCGATATGCCGAACGTCAGGGGTGGAAAAGTGAGATTATGTCTTCAAATATACCTGATATCGGCGGGATCAAGGAAATTATTTTTCTGATTGAAGGAAACGGTGCTTACAGTCGCCTAAAATATGAAAGTGGCGTGCACCGGGTACAGCGAATTCCAACCACGGAATCAGGTGGCCGCATCCATACCTCGACGGCAACGGTCGCAGTGTTGCCTGAGGCAGAAGATGTGGAAATCGAGGTTAATGCTAATGACCTGCGGGTGGATGTCTATCGGTCTTCAGGAAACGGTGGTCAGAGCGTCAATACCACCGACTCGGCCGTGCGAATTACCCATGAACCTACAGGACTGGTAGTAACCTGCCAGGATGAAAAATCTCAGTTGAAAAACAAGGAAAAGGCTTTGAAAATCCTCAAAGCCAGACTTTTTGAAATTGAACAGCAGAAACAGGCCAGCGAAATTGCTGAAAACAGAAAAAGCCAGGTCGGCAGCGGCGACCGTAGTGAACGAATCAGAACCTATAATTTCCCTCAGGGGCGAATTTCTGATCATCGAATCGGGATGACCATTTATCAGTTGGATGCTTTCCTCGATGGCGATATCGACGAAATGATCAACGCCTTGACAACCAGTGATCAGGCAGCCAGGTTAAAACAGAACGTGTAATCAGGTGGGGCGAATATGGACCCTTTAACTTGTAAATTTGTGTAATAAAAGAAAGACCAGATGATTTTGCTGGTCTTTTTTTATCCTTAATCTGATTTTATAGAAAGTTCCGGTAAAAATTTGACTTTTATTGACAGTTAAGGCTTAAATCAGTAGAATGGAATGGATACTAGTAGGAGACAATAATAATTGTCCAAAAGGAGAGCTAAATGAAGAAATTATTTGTTAAAGATCAATCAGCATGTGTGGCTTGTCTGGCGTGTGAAATGGCATGTTCCAACGCATTTTACAAACAGTATGATCCGGAACTGACTTGTGTAAAAGTTACTGAAAAAGAAGATGGCAGTTTGAAAACGTTAGTTTGTGTACAGTGTGGAAAATGTGCGAAAGCCTGTGAAGCTGGTGCCATCACCCAGAATAAATTTGGGGTTTACATGATTAATAAAAAAACTTGTGTCAACTGTGGCAAATGTGTGGAAGCCTGTCCATTTGGTGTTTTGGTTAAATCAGAAGACCGCGATGTGCCTTCAAAATGTATTGCCTGTGGAATTTGTGTGGAAGCCTGTCCAATGGATGTTCTGGCCATCAAAGAATCCTAGGCTTTGAAGTAAATAAAACAAAAACAAACCCGATGAATGGCCGGTGAGCCTGCGATCGGGTTTGTTTGCGTGCAGCAGATAGTGCTTAGTTGTGCAGGTATCAAAATAAAAAGCTTAGCAGACTGAAGACAAAGTCTATTTATGCGTCTGAGCACCGACAATTGGCTTTTCAGTTGTCCGCCTCGGGGCGAACAGTTGCTGGAAACCCCTGATAATTACATCTTTCAAATTAGGCAACTGTACGAATCCGCGCGCGGACTACGAAATCCAATTGGTCGGTGCGGGGTTTGTCTACACGCTGAAGCTTAGAAGGCAATGCGCTCGTTAATGTAAGCGGCAACCTCGGCAATGGGCAGGCGAACCTGATCCATTGTATCGCGGTCACGCAGGGTTACTGCTTCGTCTTCTAAGGTATCAAAATCTACCGTGATGCAAAATGGCGTTCCGATTTCATCTTGACGTCGGTAACGCTTGCCGATGCTGCCGGCCTCATCATATTCGACCATAAATTCTTTAGCCAGCAGGCCAAATACTTCTTCTGCTTTTTCGCTGAGTTTTTTAGACAGCGGCAGAACAGCGGCCTTATAGGCGGATAAAAAGGGATGGATCCGTAGAACGTTACGTTCCTCTGTTTTATCGCCGCTTTGGATGGTTTCCTTCTCCATGGCGTTACATAGAAAGGCCAAAAATACGCGATCAGCGCCTAATGAAGGTTCGATACAGTAGGGGATGAATTTTTCGTTGGTGATGGGATCAGTATATTTCATATCCTTACCGGAATGGGTCTGATGCTGGGTTAAATCGAAGTCGGTACGATCAGCGATCCCCCATAATTCACCCCAGCCGAAAGGAAAGCGGAATTCCACATCAGTTGTGGCATTGCTGTAATGGGATAATTCTTCCTGATCATGATCACGGAAGCGAATGTTTTCGTCCTTCATGCCAAGATCAAAGAGCCATTTTTTGCAAAAAGCCTTCCAGTAATCAAACCATTCCAGATCAGTGCCGGGCGCACAAAAGAATTCTAGTTCCATCTGTTCAAATTCTCGAGTTCTGAAAATGAAGTTACCAGGCGTGATTTCGTTTCGGAATGATTTACCAATTTGCGCAATACCGAAGGGGATTTTTTTACGACTGCTACGTTGAACGTTTTTAAAATTGACAAAAATACCCTGAGCGGTTTCTGGTCGCAAAAATATCTCACTGGCGGTATCTTCGTTAACGCCCTGGAAAGTTTTAAACATTAAATTAAACTGTCGGATATCAGTGAAATCACTTTTTCCACATTCCGGACAGACCAGATTATTATTGCGGATAAAATCCATCATTTCTTCATTGGACCAACCGTCCACAACTACATCTTCACCTTTTTCAAAATAGTAGTCAGCGATCAGTTTATCAGCCCGAAAACGGGACTTGCAAGATTTGCAATCCATTAAAGGATCATTAAAACCACCCACATGTCCAGATGCCACCCAGGTTTTGGGGTTCATTAGAATTGCCGCATCCAAGCCGACGTTATATGGCGATTCCTGAACAAATTTTTTCCACCAGGCCTTTTTGACATTGTTTTTCATCTCTACGCCCAGTGGGCCATAATCCCAGCTGTTGGCCAGCCCATCATAAATCTCCGATCCCGGAAAAATAATACCACGCATTTTGGCAAGAGCAACAATCTCTGCCATTGTAAAATTAGACATAACTATACCTCCTGAAAAGTAATAAGTAAAAATTAGATTTGTTATCTTTAATAAAAAGAATCTGTATGCAAGTCCGTCTTTGCATTTTTGGCGAAAATTAAACCGCCCCTCATACAAGGGACGGTTATCCGCGGTTCCACCCAAGTTGTCTGTTACGACCACTCTTTTATAACGATTTTCACGTCAGGACTTAATCCTGCAGCTTGGAAAGTGCCACTTTTTATACTTTTGTCAGAACTTCCACCATCTTCTGATCGCTGTAACCCGGCATTTAAAAAAGATTCTTCCCGCATTGCCTTTTATATTTTACTAATGCGAAAAGAATAGCAAATATAAGTAGTTCTGTCAAGGAAAGATTAGAAAAAGGGATATAAAATTTTGCGTGATGTTCGGGAAAATATGTAAACATGGTTAACTCGCAACTTGAATTTATATTAATTTCTGCTGTTTTGACAAATAAAGTTAAATTTATGTTTGAATTATGTTAAATAGATGTTAAAATTAATACGGTTCAAAATAGAAAAAAAGGAAGGGAGATTAACCAGGTTAATTAAATCGATAAGCCTTTAAAACGTCTTTAAAGAGCCGTTTGATCGGTTGCTTTGAAAATATGTTCGATTGTAATTAATGGTTTTTCTTGGAAAAATTGATGACACTAGAAATGCTGATAGGCCTATTTGGAGGATTGGGACTTTTCATCTTTGGCATGAACATGATGAGTGACGGCTTAAAAACGGTTGCTGGCAAAAAAATGAAGCAATTGCTTGAAATTTTGACCAGTAATCGGATTAAGGCGATTCTCGTTGGAACGCTGGTTACAATGATCGTTCAAAGTTCCAGTACCACGACAGTAATGGTTGTCGGGTTTGTCAATGCATCGCTGATGACGCTGACACAGGCGGCGGGAGTGATCCTGGGAGCTAATATTGGGACCACCATCACGGCCCAGATGATTGCATTTAATGTTTCTGAGGTGGCACCGATTTTTATTGGTGTAGGTGCCTTGATTACCATGTTTGGCCGAACTAAAAAAACCCGAGATATGGGTAGCGTTATGCTGGGCTTTGGTATTTTGTTTTTCGGAATCACGACCATGTCAACGGCCATGAAACCCTTAAGGGAAAGTGAAGAATTTATCTATCTGCTGACTACTTACGGAACAAATCCATTATTGGGCTTATTGATTGGAGCCGGTATTACGGCCGTTATTCAGAGCAGTAGTGCCTCTTTGGGATTGCTTCAGGCGCTGGCTATCTCCGGTGTTTTCTCAAGCCTGGGGGCGGCAGAAGCCATTGATGTTTGTATACCGATCCTGATCGGGACCAATATTGGAACCTGCGTTACGGCGCTGATCTCAAGCATTGGGACTTCAGTAGCTGCTAAAAAGGCAGCCTTTATCCATCTTTTCGTTAATATTTTCGGTGCGATCTGGGTAATGGCATTATTGGGGGTTATGGATGCAGTAACCGCCACTAATCCAATTTATGAACTAATTGTCAGCATGTCCGGGACCATGGTGGATTCCAGTGGCGATGTTGTTCCCAATGTGGCTAGAGAAATCGCTATGGCACACACGATGTTTAACATTGCAAACACCATTGTATTGTTTCCGATTATTAATTATTTTGTTAAAGCGCTTGACCATTTTATGCCAGAACAGGAAGCGGAAAAAGGTTTGTATTTAGATGACCGTCTTTTAAACAACCCCTCAATTGCCTTAGGCCAGGTTGGAAAAGAAATGACGCGGCTGGGAAACATGGTTTCAAAAAATTTCTTTGAATCATGCCAGGTTATTATGACCAAAGACCCCAAGATGCTGGAGGACATTGCAAATCGAGAAAACCGGATCGATGATTTCCAGCAGGGAATTATTGATTTTACGGTCAAACTGTCAAATGAAAACATGTCTGAGGCTGAAAATGACCAACTGGCCTTTTTCATGAAAGGTAGTCATGATCTGGAACGGATTGGAGATCATGCCATGAATATCAGTGAATTATCTGAAATGCAGTTAGCTCAAAAGATTGAGTTTAGTGAAATTGCCAACCAGGAACTGCTGATTCTGATCAATGTTACGACAGATATCCTGAAGGATATGGTTTCGCTTCTGGATAATGATGAATTGGAGCTGTGCTATAAAATTCTTGATGAAGAAGATGAAATTGATGAATTAACGGAAAAACTTAAAGATGATCATATTAATCGGCTGAATGAAGGAATTTGCAATCCTTATGCCGGAATTATATTTATGGATCTTTTAACCAATATTGAACGGGTTGGTGACCATGCGTCAAATATTGCTCAGGGAATACTGAGCTTAAAGTTGCATCAGGGTCTAATAACCACTGAAGAGTATCTTGCCAGTGAAAATATGTAACCTGTTAAATTGCGATTTACTTTAATTTAACCAAATCTTAGCAATTTTTTATTGACAGACGAATAGGAATCAAGTAGTATTATTGATGACAATTAATATTTGGGCAAACTTACTGAAAAGTAGGGACGCAAAACTAAAGGGTCTAAGTAATTTTTATTATATGACAGCCAGTTGCTTAAAATAACGTGAAAACGTAGTGTTATTAATCATGCACTTAAAATTAGGCAACTGAAAGGTTGCCTTTTTTATGGCGAATAAATAAGTCACAAAAAAAATATGTCTTTATCAGTTGAAGAATTGATTGGAAATTGGGTAAATAGCAATTATAGGATAAAATTTGAAATTATCAAATCGAATGAACTGGCATCAGCCGTTCAGATAAATCATCAAGGGCCAAATACTATTGGCAGAAGAAAAAATATTAACAAGGAGGTGAAAGAATGGCAGTACAGGTAAATCAAGTGTCAAAGACCAGCGATTTTACCAGTCAGTATTCAAGTACGCAAAAGGCGCAAAAGCCGGATGGATCAAATTTTATGACATTTTTAAAAGATGCCCGAAAGATTATGAAAAATAATCAGGATAGTTATCAGACAGACGATCAGCTTTCTGGCGATGATGTTTTAGAAGGCGCACAAGCTGCGGAAACGATTGTACCATCAACAGATTTGCTTGTGGATGAAGCAGTTTTAGAAATGCCTGGAATTCTAAATCCAGATCAAAATGAATCTGAACAAGACCAGGGAGCTGAAGTGATGGCAGCACTTTTAATGGGGGGATAGTCACTCCTGAAAATGCCGGTCAAACAGCGCCTGCTCTAAGTGGACAGGAAGTTTCAGCAGAGCTCTTGACAGGTTCTATTCAAAATCTTGATAGTGAAACGATGGTTCCTTTTGTTATGGCAGACCAGGGTGAACAAATAGCAGAAACGTCTGTTTTTGTGGAAGAAATGTTTTCAGATGGGTTGACAAGTCAAGTTGAAAACAGTCCTGTAGGACAAACGATTGATCTTTTAAGCAAGCGAGACTTAAACTTGAATTCAAGATCGACGCAAGTTAATGATCTCACAGATGTGACCGCTGATGCGACTCGAACAGATCAGCCGGTTGGTAGAATTGGTGAAATTTCTGTCACAAGTCAGGAATCAACTGATGAAGGAAATAAAACGAATTCGCTAAATGGACTAGACTTACAAGATGAAACAGCAGAAGCTCCTATTTTGGAAGCTGATAACAAGCAGGTAGATCTTCAAAGTTTGTTGGGGGTAAAAACCGTATCAACTGAAATGAAAACGGAACCGGCTCAGGTTTTAAGTCAGGTTCAGGACGCAATCGTTGAAAACTTTGAGGCAGATACTGACAAAACATTTAAGGTTACTTTAAATCCGGAAAGTCTTGGTGAAATTGACGTAGAAATGGAATTTTCCAATGGGAAACTGACAATTAATATTTTAGCGGCAAGTCAGGAAACCCATGAACTCTTATCAAAACAGATTGATCAGCTGGTTAGAGGGTTGGCACTTCAAAAAGTGAGTGTTGAAACCGTAACGATTAATCGTTCTGTTGAAGAAACAGCAGATTCCGGCGAGCAGGCCCAGTCCAATATGACAAATATGGATTTCAGACAGGGTCAACAGCAAGAGTCCCAGGATAATTTAATTCAAGGAAAATTTAACAGGATGGGCAGGATTGGTTTAAGCAGTGGTGAGAGTCTGGACGAGTCTTTGATAGATTTGACCAACATCAGTGCTCAGAGTAGTCGATTTGGTCGACTTAATTATTTAGTATAGGAGGAAAAAATGGCAATTAGTAGTTTAAATGATTACTTGACCACGATGGCAACGACAACTACAGCGACGACAGCAAGTACATCCACGACTGGATTTGAGATGGATGACTTTCTGCAGATGATGGTCGCTCAGCTTCAGAATCAGGATATGAATAATACCGCTGATACAAATGAGTTTGTTAATCAGATGGCAACTTACACTATGATCGAATCCATTAACAGCATGACAGCCGCAATGGCCGATCTGACAGAATTATCGATGACAAATTATGGGATCAGTCTGATTGGAAAAGATGTAATTATTGCGGAAGCAGATGATGATGGAAATATTACTACTGTACAGGGAACTGTCGATAGTGTTAACTTCTACAATGGCGAAACAATGGTAGTTGTCGATGGTAACTCTTACAGTTTAGGCAGTGTTATGAGTGTTGATGCGGCCAGTACCAGCGCAGGAGAATCCAGCGGCGAATAGATTAATTAATAGAAATGAGGTACCCAATGGCTAACGATATTAATAATTATTATCGTGTAAGCAGCAGTATTATCCAGCAAGCAGAGCGCCTCAGTTCAAATCAGCAAAAGCAGACCCCAAATACTAATGTTGCTGTAAACAGCGATTTTAAAGATCTTTTTCAACAGGAAGTTGAAAAGACCGTCACCTTTAGTAAACATGCGGCACAACGAAGTGAGCAGCGTAGCATTGAAGTCAGCGAGTCTGACCTTGAAAAGATCTCACAGGCTTGTGATCAAGCTCAGGAAAAAGGCATTAACAACGCTTTGATTATGATGGATGATTCAGCTTTTATAGTCAGTGCGCAGAATCGACGGGTGATTACCGTCATGGATAAAAATGAGATGAAAGAAAAAATTGTCAATGATATTGACGGTGCCATCTTTATATAACTGGACCTCCGATGAGGAAGTTAAAAGCTTTGAACGACAGATAAGCTAAAATGGCACAGAAAGGATAATGAATGTTAAGATCTTTATATTCAGCAATTTCGGGGATGGGAGTCCATCAGTCGAAATTAAATGTAATTGGTAACAATATTTCAAATGTTAATACCTATGGCTTTAAATCAAGTCGAGTGGTTTTTTCGGATGTTTTGTATCAGAATGTTAGAAGCTCTATGGCCGGACAAAACCAGGACGTGGATGCTGTTAATACTGGTGGAGTTAATCCGAGTCAACTTGGATACGGAGTTAAAGTTTCATCGATAGATAAAATTATGACTAACTCATCAGGCGCGGATACCGGGCGATCAATGGACTTATTTCTCGATGGTGATGGTTTTTTTATTGTTAACACAAAAGCAACAGATGATCCTGAAGTTGCTTACACACGTGTAGGAGCTTTGAACTTTGATTCGGCTGGGAATCTTGTAGATGGCAATGGAAGTTTAGTCATGGGGACTACTTCAGATTGCGAATATGATACCACTGGCGGTGGATTCACAATGAATACAGAAGCAACTGCGATTTCTGATCTTACTGCTCCAGTAGAAATTGACTTAACAAATGTTGTACCGCAAACTGATGGGATAGGAGCGATTAATTTATCGTCGGATGTATTAAATAATGTAACTGGAATATCAGTTGGCCAAGATGGTGCGATCACAGGAATTATCGATGGGGAACCACAGGTTTTAGGTTACCTTGCAGTAGCAACTTTTGGAAATCCAGACGGCCTGAATCAAAGTGGTACAAGTTATTTCCTAGAAGGTAATAACTCGGGTACAGTTCAAATTTCATCTGCTGGTGAAGGCTCAGCCGGAACAATTGTTTCCGGTGCTCTGGAAATGTCCAACGTTGATTTATCCCGGGAGTTTACTGAAATGATTACTGCCCAGCGTGGATTCCAGGCAAATAGTCGGATCGTAACGGTTTCGGACTCGATTTTGGAAGAACTTGTTAACCTGAAACGATAAATTTAATTTCAATTAATTTGTTTCGCCCGAAAAAAATTTCGGGCGAAACCATTTTATACTTTAAATGAGGAATGAAAAATGATAGAATTAACAAGATTAGACAAACGAAAAAGTGAAAAATTTATACTTAATTGCGAACTAATTGAAACAATTGAAGAAAAACCAGATACTACAATTCGGTTAAATAATGGGCGGACTTATGTTGTTGTTGAGAGTTCATCACAGGTTGTATCAAAAATCCTGGCCTATAAACGAAATATCTTTAGCCGATGATTATTTGTAGTATGACAAATTCTCACAGGAGAGAGAAGTAAGAATGGAAATTACAGTAATTATTGGTTATGTATTGGTTGTTGTGGCACTCTTTTTTGGAATGACTTTTGGGTCAGAGGGATTTGATATTGGGGCCTTATTGAATTTTTGGAACCCCCAAAGTATCTTTATCACAATTGGCGGTACCTTTATGGTATTATTGGCATCTTTTCCCTTTGAGTTCTTTACTAATATTCCTAAGCATCTGAAAATGGTTTTCAGGAAAGACAAAACTGATCCACAACAATATGTTGAGATTCTGGTTGAACTTTCCAAAGAAGCAAGGCGAAAAGGACTGCTGGCCCTGGAAGCTAAGGCGACAGAAATTGAAGACGAGTTTCTTAAAGAGTGTGTACTCAGAATTGTAGATGCGATTGAACCGGATAAACTTAGGCTATGGTTTGATCAGAAGCTTGAATTAATTGAGATGCGAAATGAAGAAGAAAGAAAAGTCTACGACTTTGGTGCAGCATTAGGACCGGCCTTCGGTATGATTGGGACCTTAATCGGTTTGATTAATATGTTGAAAAGCATGAATCTTGATGGCGGTGCGGAGAAGCTGGGACAGGATATGTCGGTGGCATTAATTACGACCTTCTATGGCTCAATTCTGGCCAATGTTATTTTTAGTCCCATCTCAAATAAAGTAGCAATTGCTCAGGAACGAGATATATTGATTAAGGAATTAATCATCGAAGGGGTTGTTTCGATTAAAGAAGGAGAAAACCCTAAATATATCGAAGAAAAACTGATGAATTTTGTCGATTCATCCAAGCAAAAAAAAGGTGAGGATGGAGAAGGCAAAAAAGCAAAGAAAGCGCCAAGAAAGAAAAAATAGATTGAATGTTATTGTAGTTAATTTAGAAATTATGGGGTATAAAAAATGGGAAGAAGAAAAAAGGGTGGCGGAAATGGCCCGAATAAAGATGCATGGTTGAATACCTATGCCGATATGATTACCCTGATTCTTGTATTCTTTGTGCTTCTTTTTTCGATGTCGACCATTGATGCGGCTAAATATGAACTGCTGGTGGAAATGTTTAATCCGACTGCAATTCAGGATCCCAGTGGATCAGCCACTGATACAGCAGTTAATGATACCTCACCAGATCAGGAAGTTGTGGATCTGGAAGAACTGTACCAGTATCTAACCCAGTATGTTGAAAGCAGGGGTCTGCAAGATCAGATTCAGGTATCTCAGGGGGAAAATGTTGTTGGAATTCAGTTTATGTCATCAATGTTTTTTAATCCGGACTCGGCAGTGCTAACCGCTCAGGGACGGCAGTTAATGATGGATATCGGAACAGCCATAAGAGATGTTCAGGATCGGATAAAAGCGATTCGGGTTGATGGTCATACGGCAGTTGCTGATTCACCAATCAGTGACCGGGATCTTTCAACAGACCGAGCAAATGCGGTGCTAAAATTTTTGGAAGCCGGTTATGTAAGTGATCCTTCCAAGCTTTTAGCAGTCGGTTATGGTCAGTATCATCCCATTGCCAGCAATGACACAGAAGAAGGGCGAGCCAAAAATAGACGGGTTGAAATTATCATTTCGCAGGATCAGGATCTGATTCAGGATTTCCAGACTATTGCTAATTCATCCAGTTCAGATACAGCCACCGAAACAACACAGGAAGGACAATAGCGGGAAATAAATTATGGCAGAAATCTTATCACAAAGTCAGATCGATAGTCTATTAAGCAGTCTGGTAGGTGGTGGTGACGTTGAAGGGGCAGGTGAAAATGATGCGACAGCCGGAAAGAAGGTCAAGGATTATGACTTCAGAAGGCCCAAGCTTTTCACCCGAGAACAATTAAAACACCTATTTGGCATTTATGAAACCTATGCCAGGTTATTGTCATCACATATGACCGGGGTTTTGCAGCTTTATAGTCTAGTTGAGATCATCGAAGTTGAAGAACAGCAGTATTATGAATTTAATAATGCTTTACCTGATTCTGTTTTAATGGGACTGATCGATTTTCAGGTTCAGGATAGTGATTCAGAAGAGGATATGGTCATTATCGATGTATCCAAAGAAATTGGCTTTGCCAGCTTTGACCGCTTGCTTGGCGGAACAGGCGTGCCTCTGGAAGAGGATCGGGAGTTTACCGAGATAGAAGAGGGAGTATTAGAACACTTCTTAAAAGGTATGATTAACCTGATGAAAAATGCGTGGTTTGATTATTTGGAGATCTCTCCAAGATTAATAAAAATTGAAACAAACTCACGAATTCTTCAGGGGATTGGGACCGATGATAATGTAGTTATTATCGTTTTAAATATTAAGGTCAATGAAACATTAGGAAAAATTAATATTTGCATTCCCGCTGGAACTCTGGATATGATGTTCAGAAAAAGAGAAGCTTTAAAGAAAAGAAGTCAAAAAAGAGGAGATCAGGCTGCGGAAGAAAAACGTCGTAAGAACATAATTGACGAAATTAGAAAGACCACCCTTGAAATACGTGGAGTTTTGGGCGAAGTAGGTGTCATGTCCCAGGATATTTTAGAATTGGAAGTGGGCGATATCATTACCCTTAATAAACCGGTCGATTCAATGGTTGATCTGGTTGTCAATGATGAAGTCTGGTTTAAAGGCGATATGGGACATAGTAAAAAGAAAAAGGCTATAGCCATCAAAGAGATATTAAAGAGAGGAAGTGAGCCAATCGAATGACAACAACAGCAAATACTGAAAAATTGACTGATATGGAAGTTGATGTAATCGGAGAGGTAATGAACATCAGTATGGGCTCAGCGGCTACGGCCATGTCGACCATACTCGGAACAAAGGTTAACATCACTACCCCAAGGATTGAAACCGTTGATGTTGAAGAATTTGAATTTACTTATTTAGAACCAGTAATTGGGGTATTAATTAATTATGTTGAAGGAATTGATGGATCCAATGTCTTGCTTTTAAAAGAAGATGATATGAAAAAAATTCTGTCCCAACTGTTTGGCATGGAGCCGGGAGACGAGATGGAATTCGACGAAATCAGCAAAAGTGCCATTGGTGAGATCATGAACCAGATGATGGGCTCAGCAGCGGGTGCTCTGGCTTCGTTTCTGGGGAAAGTGGTCAATATTTCACCTCCGACTATGCTTGATACAACAAGTAAAACAAGTGTTCGTGAATTATTTGCTCTAAAAGGCGAAAGCCTGGTCAGCATTAAGTTTCAATTAATCATAGAAGATCTGATCGATAGTGAATTTATCAGTGCTATGGAGCCCAATTTAGCAAGAGAAATTGTGGCCATGTCGATGGGAGTAAGTGGTGTTGAAGAGGATGAAACGCCAGTCGAAGCACCTGCGCAACAGTCCCCACAGCCGCAGGCGCCTACCCAAGCGGAAGTACAGCAGCCCCCTTCACAGCCTCAACCACCACCACAGGGTTACACACCACCACCACAGGGATATGACCAGAATTATCAGCAACCTTACGGTCAGACACCGCCAGGACAATATCAGCAGCCCTATGGTCAGGCACCCCCGGGACAATACCAGCAGCCCTATGGCCAGGCACCCCCGGGACAATATCAGCAACCCTATGAACAGATGCCGCCGGGACAATACCAGCAACCCTATGGTCAAAAACCTCCACATCCTTCAGAAAATGTGGTGTCTCATCAGCAACCGGTAGAAGTCAGTAATTATAATTACCGTTCATTTGATGTGCCAGCAGATCAAAGTAATCTGGTTTCAGCAGATAACCTTGATCTGATTATGTCAGTACCGATTCAGATTAGTGTGGAACTGGGCAGAACTCAGAAAAAAATTAAGGATATTGCCGAGTTGACATTGGGGAATATCGTTGAGTTAGATCGACAGGCAGGAGATCAGGTTGATGTTATTGCTAATGGTCGTCTCATTGCCAGAGGCGATGTTGTCGTTGTAGATGATAATTACAGTGTAAAAATCACTGAGATTATAAAGACTAAAGAAGAATTAAATAACAAAAATTAATAGGAATATCGGAAAGGAAGACAAAAATGGATAAGATTTTAATCGTTGATGATGCAGCTTTTATGCGGATGATGATCAAAGACAGCTTGAAAAAAGGAGGATATTCAGAATTTTTGGAGGCCGAAAACGGAGAGTTAGCTTTGGCTGCCTACAAAGAGAATTCACCAGATCTGGTCCTGTTAGACATTACCATGCCGATCATGGATGGCATTCAGGCGCTTCAGGCTATTAAAGGATACAATCCTCAGGCAAAAGTCGTGATGTGTTCAGCAATGGGTCAGGAAGGCATGGTCGTTGAAGCGATTAAAAATGGAGCACTTGATTTTATAGTAAAACCATTTAAAGCTGATCGTTTACTGCAGACTGTTAATAGTGCCCTTGGGAAAGCATAGGCTAAACAAGTGAATGATGTGTTTTCGGTTGTGCTGGCACTGTTTGGAACCGTAGGCGTCCTGATTTTAACTTACTACGGTAGCCATTGGTACGCCAAACGCGTTTCAAGGGCTGCAGGAAATATCACTGGTGGCAATCATATTACAGTGATTGAGAGAGTGATTGTCAGCAAATCAAGTTCATTGGTAATTGTCGATATTGAAGGGCAGCAATTACTTTTAGGTATTAGCGAGCAAAATGTTTCGCTGATAAAGGAACTCGACACATCCTTGGAAATCCCACAAAAAAAAGAGTTTAAAAAAGAAAATTTTGCCAGTATTTTAAAATCAATAAAAAACAAGGATCAATAAAGTATGGAAAAACAAACAGCACTATCGAGTCTGACAATCAAAAACCATCTGATTAAAATACTGCTATTATTTTGTTTCGTATTTGTCTTTTCTAGCGGGCAGGTCCACGCGTCAACAATTTCAGATATGTTAACTGGTGAGGGATCCGATTCTGTCAGAATTGTCATTTTGATGACTCTGATTGCTGTGATTCCGTCGATTCTACTAATGATGACCTGTTTTGGGCGAATCATTATTGTGCTGTCTTTTTTGCGAAATGCGCTTGGCCTTCAACAGACGCCGCCTAATCAAATTATGGTTGGGTTAGCACTGGCAACGACCCTTTTTATTATGTCACCGGTTTTTAGTCAGATTAATGAGGTCGCGTTACAACCTTATAGTGCCGGTACTGTAGATACCCAGACATTTTTGACCTTAGCTTCGGATCCGATGAAAGAATGGATGCTAAGACAAACGACATCGGAGGATGTGGATCTTTTCCTTAGCTTATCCGCGGATGAAAATGTCCAGACTCTAAGCGGCATGGATTTACCAATGACAGTCGTGATTCCGGCTTTCGTAATCAGTGAACTCAAACGGGCATTTCTGATAGGCTTTCTCATCTACATCCCCTTTATGATTATTGATATGATCGTCGCAAGTGTGCTTATGTCAATGGGGATGATGATGCTGCCACCAGTTATGATTTCACTGCCCTTTAAGGTGATGCTGTTTGTGGTAGTCGATGGTTGGGGTCTTTTAATTAGAACATTGGTCATGACATATAACTAGAGATTGGAGAGACTATGGGAACTGGTGAATTAATGGAAGTATTTCGTGATGCGGTGATGACCGGATTAAAGGTTGCAGCACCGATCTTATTAATTGGGATGGCTGTAGGACTTGTCATATCGATTGTTCAAGCTGCCACATCAATTAATGAACAGACAATGACCTTTGTTCCAAAGTTGATTGTCATGGGGCTGATGCTGATTCTTTTCGGAGGATGGATGATGCAGCAGATGAGCGATTTTACGCTAAGAATTTTTGAACTGATCGCAACCCAGATTTAATAAGCCATGGATATTACCTTAAATCAGATTTTTCTGTTTTTATTGGCGGGGGCTAGAATAACCGGCATGATTATGTTTAATCCGATTCTGGGTCGGAAAAGCGTTCCTAATGTTATTCAGTTTGGGTTCGCTATGGCTGTTTCCCTATTTGCCATCAACTATATGGACGATATTAATGTGATGAATTTAACCACGATCGAATATATTCTGATGCTGCTTCAAGGTTTTGCCATTGGTTTTGTAATTGGCTTTATTACCCAGATGTTTTTAAGTGTTTTTCAGATCACCGGTCAGATGATCGATATGCAAATAGGTTTGAGTATGGCCTCAATGTATGATCCTTCGACCAATGTCAATGTTACCGTAACAGGAAATCTGCTGACAGCCATGTATGCAATGCTATTTTTTGTATCTAACACCCATTTGGCCTTAATTAATGTCATGGTGCAGTCTTTTCAGATAGCACCAATTGGAACAACGGTGATCTCTGGTCAAGTTGGGGTTTTTATTATCGAATTAATGACTTCAATATTTTTGTATGCGATCCAATTGGCTATTCCATTGATCATAACTGAACTAATTGTTGAGTTCGCGGTGGGAATACTTATGCGACTTGTTCCCAATATCAATGTTTTTGTTGTCAATTTACAAGTTAAAATCATCGTTGGCCTGATTGTAATTCTTACGATTATCCCATCAATTGGTGATTATATGCTTAAAATGAACAGCCTGATGATGGAAAAAATAAGCCAGGCGCTCACCCTGTTTTCATAGTTTGCGGAGAATGATATGGCACAATCAGAAAAAACCGAAAAGGCGACCCCTAAGAAGCGCCGGGATGAGCGTAAAAAAGGTAATACTTATCAAAGCCGCGACGTTGTCAGTGTTGTTGTCCTACTGATAGGATTTGTTTTGGTCAATCAGTTAGTAACCTTTATTTATATTCAGCTTAAAGAATTTTATGTAGGGCAACTTGAAATGGTTAAAACCATGCAGACTCTGACAATTGCTTCTTTTTCTATTATTATGAAGGAACTAGTTGTCACTATTTTTATTACAGCGTTGCCGATTGTCACTATTTTAATGCTAGTGGCATTTGTAATGAGCGGGGTACAGACCAAATTTTTAATCTCTGGTGAATCGATTAAATTCAAATTTAATAAACTTAATCCGATCTCTGGAATCAAGCGAATATTTTCGCTGCGTTCAATCGTTGAATTGATCAAATCGATACTAAAAGTGGTCTTGATTATAGTCATCATCTATTCGACGGTGATCGATATCATGACAGTTGCCCCGGATATGCTCAATACTGCTCTGGATGAGAATATTCGTTTTCTCCGACAAAATGTGATGAGTATGGTATATACCGTTACAATGATTTTTGCAGTAATTGCTGCAGCTGACTTTTTTTATCAGCGTTACGACTATGAGAAAAAACTAAAAATGACCAAGCAGGAAATAAAAGATGAATACAAGCAAATTGAAGGGGATCCTCAAATTAAAGGCAAAATCAGGCAGAAACAGCGACAGATGAGTCAGGCCAGAATGATGAGTCAGGTGCCGCAGGCTGATGTAATTGTTAGAAACCCGACTCATTTTGCAGTGGCAATTCGTTATGATGCTCAAAATGATCCAGCTCCCCAGGTTCTGGCCAAAGGACAGGATTATCTGGCTCTGAAAATCATTGAATTAGGCAGAGCGAATAATGTACTAATTAAGGAGGATAAGCCCTTGGCGCAAATGCTTTACAAGTCTATAGAAGTCAATGACTATATTCCTCCGGAGATGTACCATATCATGGCCGAATTGATGGCCTGGGTCTATAATACTAAAAAGAAGGAACACGATATTTCATGAGAATTGTTCAGAATCTGGTTGTCATCTTTGTTGTTGTCACACTGGCACTTATCATCATACCCTTACCGCCGTTTTTTCTGGATTTTATGTTTATTCTGAATATGGCATTATCGATGATCATTCTATTGACGACAATGTTTATTAAGGGTCCATTGGATTTCCCAATATTTCCGTCAGCATTGTTGATAACAACTCTATTACGACTTGCTTTAAATATTTCTTCGACGCGTTTGATTCTATCTAACGGAGGTTCTGCCGGTGCGGTTATTGCTACATTTGGTAATTTTGTATTGGGTGGTAATGCAATCGTAGGATTTATCGTCTTTTTGATTATTATCATCGTTCAATTTTTGGTTATTACAAAGGGAGCAGAACGAATTTCCGAAGTTTCCGCCCGATTCACATTGGATGCTATGCCTGGAAAGCAAATGGCCATTGACGCCGATTTGAGTTCTGGTACCATTACCGAGGTTGAAGCCCGAGAAAGACGTAAAAACGTTCAGCGTGAAGCAGAATTCTATGGTGCAATGGATGGGGCAACTAAATTTGTTAAAGGTGATGCCATTGCTTCGATCATTATCGCGGTCATCAACCTTGTGGCGGGAACCATTATTGGGATGGTCCAGGGGGGAATGGCTTTCACTGAGGTTTTATCGGTTTATTCTATTGCAACAGTTGGGGATGGTCTGGTAAGCCAAGTGCCGGCACTGATGATTTCAGTGGGTACATCAATGATTGTCACCCGTGCCGCGTCTGAAGATAATTTAAACGCAGAAGTCACCCGACAGCTCTTATCTCAACCGGTGGTTTTAATTATTTCCGGGATTGCCATTGCTTGCCTTTCTTTGATTCCCGGAGCGCCCGCTCTGCAGATCCTGACTATTGCGATCATGTTGGTCGCATTTGGGATCATCTTAATCAGAAACCAGCAGCAACTGGTTGCCGTCGAAGAAGCAGATGAGCTGACTCAGTTTGTCGAGCAGGAAGGCAGTGAGATAGATTTTTACCGTAATATTGATAATGTTTACGATATCATCGGTGTTGAACCCATTGAAATGGAGTTTGGTTACTCTTTACTGCCACTTGTTGACGAAAACAGCTCAGGTTCCTTTATCGATCGTATTGTGATTTTTAGGAAACAGTATGCACTGGATATGGGGGTTGTAATCCCTTCTGTGAGGTTGCGCGATAATGGATTAATTAATCCCAATCAATATATCATAAAAATAAAAGGCGAAGAAGTAGCCAAGGGAGATGTTCTAGTGGGATACTTCCTGGCTCTGGATCCCGGTGGGGATTGCGAGCCAATCGATGGGATTGAAACCATTGAACCAGCTTATGGCATCAAGGGTAAATGGGTCACTGAAAAAGATAAAGAGATGGCTGAGGTATATGGTTATACGGTAATTGATGCGCTCTCTGTAATTGTTACCCATCTTTCTGAAGTAATCAAAAAGCATATGCATGAATTGATTAGTCGACAGGATATCAATTCATTGCTGGAGAATGTTTCCAAAACCAATTCGGCAATTGTCGCTGATGTTATCCCCAATATTATCTCAATTGCAGATTTCCAGAAAATTTTGATCAACCTTCTGAATGAAGGGATCCCGATCAGAGATATGGAAAGCATCCTGGAAAGTATCGGCGATCATGGTATTACGATAAAAGACACAGATATGCTGACTGAATATGTAAGACAAAAACTTAAGCGAACCATTACGCGCAAATATACCGATGGCAGTAGTATCAAAGTCATCGCCTTGGATCAGGAAATTGAAAATATTATTCTCAATTCGGCTAAGAAAAATGAACATGGAACATATCTGGCAATTGACCCCTCTGTAGTTCAGACTATTGTGGAAAAGGTCACAGAACAACGGGATAAATTGAAGGAACTCATTGATCAGTCAATCATTTTAACGTCGCCGATTGTCAGAATTTATTTCAAACGCCTGATTGAGCAATTCTTAGGCGATCTAACAGTACTCTCTTTTAATGAAATTGAGACGAATATTCAGATACAGGTAATTGGTATGGTGAAAATGGAAAGCTAGTTATTCCCGACAAAGGAGAATTCAATGAATCTTGCAGAAGAGAACAATCAGGAACTGGAGCATCTTACTCTTTGGCGACGCTATCGGGAAGACCCGGTCATTGAAATCCGAAATGAACTGGTTCTTTTATATACTGATCTGGTTAAACGAATAGTCCTACGTTTCAAGGGCAGCTATAATAATTTTAGCCAGATGGATGACATGGTGAATCAGGGAATGATTGCGCTTATTGACGCAGTTGAAAAATTTAATCCGGATATGGGAAATAAATTTGAAACTTTTGCGACCCTAAAAGTAAAAGGCGCTATAATCGATTTTATGCGGAAGCAGGACTGGGTTCCCCGAAGTCAACGGAGTCTTTCAAAATTGCTGGAAGAAAAATACGGTGAACTATATGCGGAACTTGGCCGTGAACCGACAAATTCAGAATTAGCCAAGACGATGAATATTACCGAAGATAATCTGCAGAAAATATTTCAGCAGCGACATAATTCAGTTATTCTTTCCTATGAGGAAGCGGCTAATGAAAAGATGATGGAGGTTTCACCTTTAGTGGATCAGGAAACCCGGGACGAACGACCTGAGTCGAAAATTTTGTTTGATGAGCTCAAAACTCAGTTAGCCAAATCCATTGACACCTTAAAGGAAAAAGAACGGCAGGTCATTTCATTATACTATTACGAAAATTTGAAATTAAAAGAGATTGCAGAAGTTTTAGGCGTTACTGAGTCAAGGGTCTCGCAGATCCATTCGCAGGCGATGTTAAAACTAAAGAATATACTAAACCAATACTAAAGGAGAAAAACATGGATCAGGGATTTTACTCAGCGGCAGCAGGACTTTTTGTACAACAAAAATCAATTGATGTCTTGTCGAATAACGTAGCCAATGCCAACACAGCCGGTTATAAATCGCAAGGTACTGCCGAATCTAGTTTTGCTGAATATGTACTGGCCCGAGTCAGTACGGACCCTAGTATCAATAATCGAGATATCGGAACGGGCTCTTATATCACGGTTGTTGATGAAGATTATACAAACTTTACCGAAGGTGCCTTGCGAATGACCGAACGAAATGTCGATCTGGCTATTCAGGGAAGTGGCTTTTTTGTTATCAATACAGCAGCAGATGGTCAGGTTTTAACCAGAAACGGTCAGTTTGAAGTTAACGATCAGGGGAATCTGGTTTTACCGGGTGCGGGGGATGTACTTGGTCAGAACGGCCAGCCCATTAATGTCGGTACCAGTGATTTTTCGGTAACGGCAAATGGCAATATTATGGTCGATGGCCAAAATCGTGGCACCTTATGGGTTGTCAATGTCGCTAATGCAGACGATCTGACCCAGGTTGGTGAAGGCTTTTTCCAGGCTAATGGTTTTGCCCAGGAAAACAACGCCAATTTTAACGTTCTCCAAGGTTATCTTGAAACATCGAATACTGATGTCACACAAGAAATGAGTTCACTCATTGCCCGTCAGAATTTATATTCATCCTGTTCACAGATGATAAAAATATTTGATCGCATTCATGAGATTTCGGCAAATCAGGTTGGAAAAACTTCATAATATAAGGAGACAAAGATGATTAGAGGATTTTACACTGGACGCGCTGGAATGATTGCCCAGCAACAATCCCTTGATACCATTGCTAACAATATGGCAAACGCCAATACGACAGGCTTCAAGGGTCAATTAACAGCTTTTGCTTCATTGATGTATGAAAATGTCAATGGTGGAGCCGGCGAGGAGGTCAGCACGGGGCATGGGGCGAAAGTCATGAAAAATGGTTTGATTTTTAGGCAGGCAAGCCTTGAACCAACCCAGATGGAAATGGATTGTGCGATCGAAGGCGATGGCTTTTTTGCTATCGAAGATCCTGAAAATGGACAACTCTTCTATACTCGTGATGGATCCTTTTCAATCAGTGTTGAGGGGCAACAAAATTATTTAGTTGATAGTAACGGCAACTATGTTATGGATGCTAATTACAACCGTATTAACATTACTGATGGTTTTAGCAGTGCCATGCTGGGAATTTTCCGTTTTGATAACCCTTATGGTTTGGCTTTGTCTGGCAATAACCTGTTTCAGGCGACTGCTCAGTCGGGAGCAGCTCAAATTGATACGGATTCCAATGTTTATCAGGGGATGCTTGAGAGTTCGGGGACAGATGTGGGTACTGAGGCTGTTAGAATGATTGAAGCTCAACGATCGTTTCAGTTAAGTTCCCGGATTGTTCAAACGGCAGATGAAATGGAAGCGGTTATCAATCAGTTGCGTTAGTTTTTTTGAGGGGAGAAGGATGAAGGATGGATGTGTTAAATGGCGGTGCTGAAGCCGTCAACGATCGTATTGAGGTGCTGGTAAGCGATGATGGCTTAATTGGCTTTGTTAAAATCAATAAAGAGGCACCAGATGAACAATTGGAAGTTACCAGTGAGGCGATATTTGAAGCACTGGAGCGGGAAAAAGTGGTTTATGGTGTTCAGGAAGAAACGGTTGAAAAACTTGCCTGCCGGCCGGTGTTCAATTTAAAAATCAAGGTTGCGGAAGGTATGGCGGCAATTCAAGGCTCAGACGGCACATACGAGTGTTTTGTGAAAAGAGATGAGGAATATAAGCCGACGTTTGACGATGAGGAAAAGATTGACTATAAAAATACCAGTCATTTCCAGCTGGTCAGCAAAGACCAGGTTTTGTGTAATATTACAAAAGAAACCAAAGGGATAGAGGGGAAAACTGTTTTTGGTGATCCAATCCCTGCTAAAGATGGCCGTAAAGCCGCCCTAAAAGAAGGTAAAAACACTTATATTTCTGATGACGGCAGCCAACTGATAGCGAAAACCGACGGGATCGTAAAATTCATTGGCACTACTGTTCATGTAAATGATATGCTTCAAGTTCAATCGGATGTCGATATTTTAACGGGAAATATTGATTTCCCTGGAGACGTAACGGTAAATGGAGATGTCTGCAGCGGTTTTAAGGTTAAATGTGGCGGCAACCTTATGATAAAAGGTGTCATTGAAGATGCCGAAATAGAGTCCAGGGGAAATGTGGTTGTTGCGGCGGGCATCAATGGTGGTCACGGAAAAAAAATAAAAGTTGGCCGGGAACTGCGAAGCAAATATATCGAGAATGCAGATATTGAAGTAGGTGGCGATATCTTTGCCGACTATATTATTGAAAGCAACGTCGAATGCTGCGGAAATATTAAACTGAACGGGCAAAAAGAGTTGGTGGTCGGTGGAACAATTAAGCTGCGGGGAGAGTTAAAAGCTAAGGATATTGGAACTGACCGGGAACATCCCACAAGAATTACTATTCTTGGGGTTCCAACTCCCGATCAGGCGGCCTTGGATGCTTGTGATCAGTCAATCGCTGAAAAAAAGATGGAACTGACTAAACTGGCAATTAATGAAAAATCCGTTCAGCAGATGCTTTTAGAAAACGAAAAAAAGAATATCTCTATGAATAAAGTCAACCGCGAAGCCCGGGAAAAGATTAGTGTCATGGTGAAAGAAATCAATCGAGAAAAAGAACAGATTAAAAAGGCCATTGCTTCGCTCGAGTCTAAAAGGCAGGAAATTGAGACCCATACACCAGTCAGCTATTATGGCTTTATCGCCTGCAAAAGAAAGTTGTATCGGGGTGTCAAAATATCGTTTGGTGATGAAATGTTTCATTTTGATTCAGACAATCTGGATCACTGCCGAATATACTGGGACGATGATAAAATTGTTTTAGGGATGCTTTAGGGAGGCGCTTGTGTTTGAGAACTATGAAGATTTAAATGAAATGCAGATCGATGTATTAAGAGAAATCGGAAATATTGGTGGCGGCAATGCAGCAAGCGCGCTGGCCAGTATTTTAGATGAAAAAGTTGATATGACCCTGCCAAACGTTAGAATTACCGGTTTTGATCAGGCCGTTGAAGATTTGGGAGGGGCTGAAACCATGACCGTTTCTGTATTGGTTAGCTTTAGTGGTGAAGCTGAAGGGATGATTGTCTTCCTGATCAATATGGAGGATGCAAAGCGAATTATGAGTCTTCTACTCGGTGGCAGTGATGATGACGATGATGATGAGCTCAGCGAAATGAAACTTTCAGCCATTAAAGAAATTGGTAATATTTTGGCAGCTTCATATATAAATTCGATAGCATCACTAACTGGTTTAAGAATTGATGTATCAGTGCCTTATGTGGCCATTGATATGGTTGGCGCTTTAATGAGTGTGCCCATCATTGAATTTGGCGCGATTGGTGATAAGCTGATGTTTATTGAGGAAAATTTCATTGGTGAACGAGGAAGTTTAAATAGTAATATTATTATGTTCGCAGAAATCAATACCTTAAAAATCATTATGGAGAAATTGGGAATTGAATTATGAGTGAAAAATTTACCGTAGGGATATCAGATTATAAAGCTTCAAAAGCGCCTCATACAATTGTTACCTTTGCCCTGGGCTCCTGTGTGGGAATCTGTCTGTATGATCGGATTACTAAAATTGGCGGACTATCGCACATCATGTTACCTGACAGCCGTAGTTTTTCTAACCGTGAGATCAATCGCAAAAAATTTGCGGATACAGCCATTCCCGATATGGTGAATGAAATGCGTCGGATGGGGGCAGGCAATAATCGGATTGTTGCCAAAATTGCCGGTGGCGCGCAAATGTTTGAGGTTCAGCCGGGAAGTAAAATTGGCGCCGTCGGTGAACGTAATGTTGAGAGTGTTAAAAGAGAACTGGCACGACTTAGGATTGCCATTATTGCAGAGGATACCGGTCTGAATTTCGGGCGTACTCAATACTTCGATTTGGAGACTGGAGTGATGAAAATTCAGTCCCTGAACCGAAGAATTGTAGAATATTAAATAAATAAACTTTCAAATGAATAAAAGCCCTTTTTTTTGTTATATATAGAATACGGGCCTTTAGTTGACCGGTAAGCACATAGTGTTTGGCGGTTTTTTGGAATCACAATAATTTATTGCTTGATTTGATAATTTGCATTGTTTCTAACTGCTATTAATGATAAACTTGTAAAATAAAAGCGATAATGTGTAGACCTTAACCGTTTATTCTAGTGCACAAAAATCTATTGTAGATGATGAATAAGGAGTAGAAAAATGACAGAAAATGGCGTTGTGAAAAATAATCTTGAAGAGGATACTCAGTACGGACGGTTTTTAACCTTTTCACTGGGTGATGAAGTGTTTGGTATTGAAATTCGATATGTAACCGAAATTATCGGTATGCAGTCAATTACTAAAGTGCCTGAAGTGCCTGATTACATTAAGGGAATTATCAATCTCCGCGGAAAAATCATCCCGGTTTTAGATGTGCGTCTGCAATTTGGCAAAGAACCCATTCCTTACAATGACCGGACTTGTATCATCGTCATCGATATCGAATCGGTTTCTGTGGGTTTAATCGTCGACAATGTTGATGAAGTGTTAACAATTGATGATGAAGATATTGCCCCGCCGCCATCTAACAAAACCGGATTTGAGAATCGTTTCATGAAGGGGATTGGCAAAGTTGGCGGAAAGGTTCAGCTACTACTGGATTCTTCAAGACTCTTGAAAAATGATGAAATGGAAATCCTGGAAGATATGATCGAAGAAGTATAACGAGGTGACTGCCGTGAGAGCAAAGCAGAGAATTAAAGTTCTGATTGTTGATGACTCCCTTTTATTTCGTGAAACGCTGGCTCGTGAAATGGCAAAAGATGAAGGTCTGGAAATTGTCGGCACAGCATCAGATCCCTATATGGCGAGGGATCTGATTGTTAAACTCAAACCCGATGTTCTAACCCTTGATGTCGAAATGCCCAAAATGAACGGTATCGAGTTTCTTAAAAAACTGATGCCGCAATATCCCTTGCCGGTAATTGTCGTGAGTTCAGCTTCGCAGAATGTATTTGATGCGCTTGACGCGGGAGCGGTGGAATTTGTAACAAAACCTAACATGAGCAGGCAGGGAGGAATGACATCTTTTGTGAATGAACTGACAGTAAAGGTAAAAATTGCTTCAACAGCAAAAGTCGGAAATAAAAAAAATACGCCCTTAGCACCCAATCGTCCACTTACCGGTACAGTGTCCACGGGGGTAACTAATCAGGTGATTGCTATGGGGGCTTCAACTGGTGGGACAGATGCGCTTTACAGTGTTATTTCCGCACTGCCAAGAGAAATGCCGCCCATTGTGATTGTGCAGCATATGCCGCCGGTATTTACAAAACTATATGCCGACCGTTTAAATAATTCCTGCAAGCTGGAAGTAAAAGAAGCTGCTGACGGGGATGAGTTACGCCCGGGCAGAGTCTTAATTGCCCCAGGGGATTTTCAGATGCGGGTCGCTAAACGCGGTCCAGGTTATTACGTGCGGGTCACTAAAGAAGATAAAGTCAGTGGCCATTGTCCATCTGTTGATGTGCTTTTTCGTTCTGTCGCCGAAGTCGTAAAGGATAAGGCAATTGGGGTGATTATGACGGGGATGGGAAAGGATGGCGCGGATGGCCTTTTGAAAATGCGCAAAAGCGGTGCCTATACAATTGGTCAGGATGAAAAATCATCAGTGGTCTATGGTATGCCGATGGTCGCCTTTAATATCGGTGCTGTTCAAAAGCAGCTGCCACTGGATAGAATCCCCGATGAGATCATCCGATCTTTATCAAAATAATAAATAGAATAGCCGTTTAGCATAGGTCGCCTCTGCTGACCTGCGCTAAGCGGCTTTTTCAAGTCGACCATTTTACTCGACGGTCAAAATATATTATTGGAAAAGGAAAAGAAAATGGAAAAAAACAGGAAGTCACTTTTGCTGAAGATTGTTCTTATCTTTGGCAGCATTCTGATTGTCAGTAATGTTATTTTAGGACTGCTTGCAATTAATTCGTCCTCTCAGGCTCTGGAACAGAATACAAAAGACTATTTGTTAAAAACAGCAACTGGGAATGCGAATTATTTGGGCTCGGAAATTCAGGTCAAGTTGACCGCCCTGGAAGGGGTTGCTGACAGTGAGACCATGAGATCCATGAATTGGGAAGCGCAAAAGGCTTATTTGTCAGAATATGTGGAAACAATGGGCTATATGGATTTTGCCGTGATTACCCCTGATTACATTGGAAATTATGTGATTAGCGGGGAAAGCAATCAGCTCTCGGAAAGAGATGTTTACGCTAATGCCTTTGCTGGTCAGGCTGGCATATCCGATGTGGTCATCAGCTCAGTTACCGGTGAGCCGGTAGTGCTGGATGTCGTGCCAATTCGCTCGGGCGACGAAGTATTGGCAATACTGATGGGACGTCGTGAAGGGACATCCTTAAATGAGTTGGTCAACCAGTTTAAAGTGAGCGATACCAGTTTTGCTTATATCGTCAGCAAGAATGGAACGATAGATGCTCATACTAATGAACAAATGGTTTTGGATCAGGTGAATATATTTCAGGATATGGAATCTGGTGGTGCCATGCAAAGCGTCGGTCTGGCTTTTCAGGGTTTGGATATGGAAACCGGCGGCATCATTACATATAATCTTGACGGCGAGCGAATTACAGCTGTGGCACCGATTCCTGGTACCGATTGGTTGTTGGGTGTTGGCGATACTCAGGATACTGTTTTTGCCAGTATTACCTCGCTTCGCAATAGCCTAATTCTGGTCAGTATCGTCATTTTGTTGCTGGCAATGGCGATTATCTATCTAATAACCAAGCGAGTTATTGTGGCACCAATTCAGAAGCTGAGGGTCATTGCCAATGAAGTGGGTGAAGGCTCAACGGATGTACATATAAAAATTGATCGGGAAGATGAAATCGGTGATCTGATGGAATCATTCCAGAATGTCATTGACAGCCGAAAAGAGCAGGCGGAAATTGTCCGCAGTATTGCTCAGGGTGATCTTACGATCCCAGTTAATCCCCGTTCGCAGAAAGATGAAATGGGCTATGCCCTGATCTCGATTATGGATACTCTTAAAAAACTTTATGAAGAAGAAACGCAAATTGCCCAGGAAATATCAGCCGGAAATTTAACCTATCGTGGGGATGACAGTCAGTTCTCTGGGGCTTATAGCGAGTTGATAGTGGGTGTCAACAATGTCGTTAAATCATTGGTTAATCCTCTTAAAATTGCCATCAAATCGATTGAACGAATTGGCCGGGGAGAGATCCCGCCCAAAATATCAATGGCATACACAGGCGATTTTAATGAAATGAAAGATAGTATTAATGCCTGCATCGATGGTTTGGCTGGTTTGGAAGAAGGCAATCGGATTCTGGCGCTAATGAGCGACAATAATTTTTCTGAAAAAATCGAGACCGAGTATACAGGAATCTATCAGGAAATTGCCGTATCAATTAATGGCATAAACGAAAAACTGGTTGAGATTGTAGATATCTGTAATCATATTGCTGTTGGAGATATGCAGGATCTGGAAAAACTGTCAGCCATCGGCAAACGCAGCGAAGAAGATCAGCTGGTACCAAGTTTTATCACAATGATTGACAACATTCAAAAACTGGTTGCAGAAACCAATTCTATGGCCAGAGTAGCAATTGAGGGAGACTTGGATAATCGTGGTGATGTATCACAATTCCAGGGTGAATATGCCAATGTGATTGAAGGTTTTAACCTGACTCTTGACGCTGTGATCGCTCCGATCCAGGCCGCGTCAAACACTTTAAAAGAATTAGCGGTTGGTAACCTGAATATCACGATGGAAGGTGATTTTGCTGGCCAGCACGGGATCATCAAGCATGATATGAATCAAACCATCGAATTCTTAAGACAATATGTGACTGAAATCTCAGAAATCCTGGAAAAAGTTGGAGCTGGTGACTTAAGTCAGGAAATTACATCAAAATATTTGGGTGATTTTGTCAATATCAAATATGCCATTAATGGTATTACAACACAATTAAGCGAAGCCATGAACGATATCGATATTGCTGCTGGTCAGGTTGATGCTGGTTCCCGACAGATTTCTGACGGTGGCCAGGCTCTGGCCCAGGGAACGACAGAACAGGCCAGCTCGATTGAGGAACTGTCTGCTTCTATTGAAGAAGTAGCTGCTGAAACCCGCAAGAATGCTGAAGATGCCAATGCTGCCAATAATTTGGCGATTAATGTTAGACAACATGCTGAAACTGGTAATGCGCAGATGGCGCAGATGGTATCGGCAATGGGAGAAATTAATGAGTCGTCAAATAACATCTCTCGCATCATTAGAGTCATCGATGATATTGCTTTCCAGACCAATATCCTGGCATTGAATGCGGCGGTAGAAGCTGCCAGAGCCGGACAACACGGTAAAGGTTTTGCCGTTGTCGCTGAAGAAGTTAGGAGCCTTGCTGCCAGAAGCGCTGAGGCAGCTCAGGAAACAACGGAGTTAATTGAAGGTTCAATTGCTAAAGTGGCTGTCGGAACAAAAATTGCCGATGAAACAGCCGAAAGTCTGACAGAAATTCTTGAACAAATTGAAAAAGTGACTAGTCTGGTGGCCAATATCGCCAGAGCCTCTAATGATCAGGCTTCAGAAATTGCCCAAATTACTACTGGGATAGATCAGGTCTCACAGGTTATTCAAACCAATTCAGCCACAGCCCAGCAAAGTGCGGCCTCCAGTGAAGAGCTGTCCAGCCAGGCGCAGTTGCTTAAGGATCTGGTTGGAAGCTTTAAGCTAAAACAAAAGAGTAAGGCGTATAATATAACATCACATGAATCAGAAAACACAAAATCGCAACCGGCAGTTTTCGAAGATTATGAAACGCCAGAGTTTGAACTGGCAAATGCTCAACCGGAAATTTTCCTTGATGAATTAGAAACTGACAAATATTAAAATCAAAAGCTTTAATCGAATAAAAAAGTTCTTTTCGATTAAAGCTTTTTTTAAAATTTTCTAAAGTTTTATGTTGACAAGACGATAATAAGTATAAGAAAGCTAAAACTGTAACAAGAGGAGGAATCGCCATGAAAATTGGTTATCTCAACAATAATGTTTCAATTCAACAGAATCAGACTAAAGACAGCCTTGATGTGAAAAATAAATCTAAAGATGGCTTAAGTGCTAAAGGAAAAACCGACAGTAATGAAATCTCCAGTGAACGAAGTGTCGATTTTGAAGACAATCGCCTTGCTATTGCTAAATCAGCCATTTTATTTGACGTGAGCGTTAAAGAATCTGACCGGGTCGCAGAATTAAAAGCTGCCATTAATAACGGCACATACCATGTTTCATCAGAAGATTTAGCCGAAGCCTTATTAAAATAAAAGGTCGTGAGGGAGTTTAATATGTCTGAAACGAATACTGAAACAATTGAACAATTTTATAATTATCTTTTCGGAGTTATTAAGCTTCATCGCGATCTGATTCCTAAGCTTAAGGATGAACTAATGCTGATCGAAAGCGGAAGTGTTGAAGCTTTAACCGAAAACATAAACCGCCAGCAGGGTTTTGTCATGCAAACTAAGGAGTTCGACAAAGAAATATCCCGATATATGAAAGCCTTAAATTTAGAAGGAAAGAATGTAACGGAGGTGGTCGCTCAATTGCCAGAGGAGTACCACCTGCGTTTTTACGGTTTAATTGGAGAATTTAATAGCACAGTTAAAGAAGTGCAATTCTATAAAGAAAAATGCAAAATATTGTTAGAAACGAAGTTACATCTTATTGAAAAGAAGATCGAGTCTAGTCGAACACACGATGTAAAGGGAACTTATTCAGAGTCGGGTAAAAAAGATAAAACCGCCCACTTACCAAATGCATTTGAAAAGAAAATATAATTTGATTTAAGAGAGGAAAAGTGAATGAGCACGACATTTTTATCCTATTATGTTGCTAACAGAGCTATGGAGACTAGCCAAGTAAGCATTAATACTACAGGAAACAATATATCAAATATTAATACTGAAGGTTATACCAGACAGCGCGCAGATATTGTTTCACTCTTCAGTACATCCAATTCTCGATACGCTAATACGACCGTAAGAGCTGGTCTTGGCGCTAAAGCGACAGGAATTAGCCAAATTCGCGACCCTTATTTGGATGCTAGATATCGAGCAGCGACCGGCACATCTAGTCGTTATGACAGTATTGCAGAAAGTTTAAGCAGTCTTGAAGACGTTTTTGATGAAGCCACAACTGAAGCACTGCAAGGACAGCTTTCGGATTTTTTAACTGACTTGGAAAGCTTATCTCAAAGTCCTACTTCGGCTGATATTGAGCAGGTTGTTCGTTCTTCCGCTGAAAAAGTTGTCACGATGATTAACATGTACGCCAATGATATTGAAGGGGTACAAACACAACAAATTGAAGAAATGGACAATACAATTAACGATGACATTAATACGATTGTTAAAAAGATTGCACAACTTAATCAGCAGATTCGAGAAGAACAAGTATATGGAAATACTCCAAATGAATTGTATGACTCCAGAAATTTACTTGTTGATGAATTGTCGACTTTTGCAAATATAAAAGTCAGCACTTCTGCGCAGGTGGTTACTGACAATCTTTCAATCGAAAATTATGTTGTATCCATTGTAGATGACAGTACTTCACCTAATACTGAAATTCAATTAGTCAATAATGAATATTATAATCAGCTCAAAGGTGAAGAAATCGATGTGGATGGAGACGGTGAGCTCGATGGCATTTACCAGGTTACAGTCGATGGGAATTCTCAGTCAATTCTCGATTCATCGATTACAAATACTGCTATGAACGGCTTTGCGGGAACAGTAATTAATGATAATATCACTGAAGGTTCATTAAGTGGTTTGCTGGATTTTGTTAATGGCGCTGGCTCTTTTGCGGATGCAGCATCTGGTGAAACAGAATTTAGTGGAATTCGATATTATATGCAAGCTATGGATGTTTTTGCCCAGACTTTTGCGGATGCATTTAATACAATTAATGATGTAACGTCTTCTGATCCATCTGTAGTTCCTCTTTTTACCACAGATGATGGGACAACATCAGCAGGAATTACTGCAGCCAATATTCAAATATCTCAAAATTGGCAAGATGATCCTACTTTTATTGTTACTACAGCCGATACAACAACTGAGGGACAAGCTGATAATGTTTTGCGAATGATTGCAGCAATGAGCGATGACCAAACATTTTTAGATGATGGAGGATCAACTTTCTATACAGGATCTTTCCACGAATATATGAATGGTCTTTTAGGGGAATTGTCCACAGAGGTCGAATTGAATGAGAATTTTTCTGATGCATCAAATACCGTACTTGATACACTCTTCACAGAGCGAGAATCAATATCTGGTGTTTCGCTAAATGAGGAAGGAACCTATTTAATGGCTTATCAGAAGTGCTATAATGCAGCTGTACGTTTCTTCACCGTAATTGATGAAAATGTTGACCGAATTATCAATAATATGGGAACTGCTGGTTTGTAATTAGTATGAGAATAAAGAGGTGATAAGATGAGAATTACATATCGAATGATGACAAATAAATACACAGACAATCTTAATAAGCAGGCGACTGAACTCGATCGATTAAATACTCAGGTTTCCACTGGTCGAGCTTTTTCAAGAACTTCTGAAGACACATCTACGGCTATTCGTGCCTATCAGATAAGAAAGAATATTTCAAAGGTTGAAAATTATCAGACAAATATCGAATTTTCACAGGATTTTTTAACAAATACTGAATCGACATTAAGTTCTATTGAAGGCTCATTGTCAGATGCTATGGAAAAGATTCTTTCAGGGGTTAATGGGACTAATGCAGAAAGTGAACGCGCAATAATTGCAGAAGAGATTAGAACTATTCAAGAGCAGATTCTAGAATCTCTTAACACAAGTGTATCCGATACTTATATTTATGGTGGTGGGAACACTACTACAAAGCCGTTTACGGTAGATTCAACAACGGGAAAACTATTTTATAATGGGGTAGATCTTGATACGCTATTAGATGATGGATCAGATACCACCTATAATGAACTTGCAGCAGATTCTTTATATGTTGATATTGGTTTAGGAGTAGAATTTGATGCGTCGGGTGATGTAGAACGGACAACTGTTTTTAACTATTCGGTAACGGGAGTCTCGTTTACTGGAGTTGGAACTACAACACTTAGTGACGGTACTACAGTTTCTAATAATATTTATAATCTTCTTGGCGAGATTGCTGATGAGTTTGATAAAGATGATGCAACTTATTCTCAGGATCGAGTTGAAAACTTATATGGCTTATTCACAGATTCGAAGCAGTCAGCATATCAGAAAACTACAGAAATTGGTGCAAAAACAAATTATCTTGAATTCATGACAGAACGTTACGACACACAATTACTTAATTTACAGGAACGACAGACAAATATTGAAGGAATCGATACTGCTGAAGCTTATATTACTTATTCAACTCAACAGGTAGCATATCAGGCGGCGCTCCAAATGGGAACAGAAATTATTCAGCAGTCGGTTTTTGATTATATGTCCTAAAATCAGTTAAAATACTTTTGTAAAGGAGGGTAATGATGGAAAATCTAATTACGATCGAAACAGTTCCTATAAAAATAGAATTCGTCGAAAAGCAGCCTCTGGATGTTTCTGCTGTTCATAATCTACAATATGAAGTATATCAGCAAAGTGGACAGAAACAGATTCAAAGTCAACCAATCCGTATTGCTGTACAGGATTCATTTGAACCTTCGATGGCTTATCAGTGGGAGAATTCGACCTATACTGCAACATCTAAAATTGATGCTGATGGTAACTTGCGGCTTAATATTTCGATGGAAGATGGCAGATCTCAGGCAATCCGTTTCAAACAGGCTAATAGGAGTATTGAGTCCATGACTAGTCAGGCAAATAGTTTTGCCTCTGGCAGTATGC
Organism: Eubacteriaceae bacterium ES2; assembly: GCA_031222025.1. Classification (GTDB taxonomy): domain Bacteria; phylum Bacillota; class Clostridia; order Eubacteriales; family Eubacteriaceae; genus Acetobacterium. Next base: position 1,158,953 of record CP130740.1, read on the forward strand.
AGATCAGTATCCCTATGACACGACTGTCAAGTGGTAAGCCAGAAGTCAACGACGTGGATACAAGCTTCATGCCACCTGATCTTGAACTTGTCGTGACACAGATGCCAGATGTAATTATTAAATATGTTGGTGGTCCAATTTATGTACCACCAAGTGCGGACCCAGATTATCAACCGCCAATTGGTTTTGAAAAAAATTCTGAAATTGTTCAGATTCCGCAAATTTTAGATGAGAAAGTATAGCAGTAATTTAAGAGAGTTATATATTTGCAAAAGCGCTAAACATATGTGGATTGTCTAGTGCTTTTCTTTTTAATAAATTACAGTTTAATGGGATGAAACTTAATAAAATTAATTTTTAGAATGTCGATAAAAGTAATATCAGTTACTAAATTTGATGAAAAATCCAATGAGACGATAATATGAATAGAAAAATAATACTAGAAAGAATTTCAAAATAAAAACTAATAAAAAGACTAAAGTAAATGAGTTGATCGTCGATATTATTAACAGAAGCAAATAGAGATTAATAGCGAGAGTTCACTGATAAAAAGTTTTAAAAAGTTAAAAAAAAAACTAAAGTTGAAGAGTGAATATCCGATATTAATATTAGAAAGCAAAAACGCTTGATGATTTGGCAGACCTTGCGTACGGAGGAAGGCCTTACAAATTAAAAAAATTAAAAAGAAAAATATGGAGGAAACAACAATGAGAATTAATCATAATATCTCAGCTATGAACACTTACCGTTCATTAACAACTAACAATAATGCAACTTCTAAGGCATTAGAAAAACTGTCTTCAGGTTTAGCAATCAATCGTGCTGGTGATAACGCAGCTGGATTGTCAATTTCAGAAAAAATGCGTGGTCAAATTCGAGGCCTGGATCAAGCATCAACTAATGCAAGTGATGGCATTTCATTAATTCAGACAGCTGAAGGTGCTTTAAACGAAACACATTCAATTCTCCAACGAATGAGAGAATTAGCTGTTCAGTCTTCAAATGATACCAATACCGATGAAGATCGTGCTAGTATTCAGGATGAAGTTACTGAATTAACAAATGAAATTAATCGAATTGCTAGCCAGACGGAGTTTAATACTCAGAAACTGATTAATGGTTCTTTTAGTGGTAAACTATTCCATATTGGTGCAAATACAAGCCAGACGATTTCATTAACTATTGCTACAATGACTGCATCAGCATTAGGTGTTGATGCTGCTGCAATCTCAGTTAGTACTCAGGGAGACGCTGAAACAGCGATTTCATCAATTGACTCAGCAATTGCTTTAGTTTCTCAGGAACGTTCTAAACTGGGTGCAAATCAGAATCGTTTGGAACATACTATTAACAATCTGGGAACATCTTCTGAAAACTTGTCAGCTGCTGAATCTCGAATTAGAGATGTTGATATGGCAAAAGAGATGATGGAATTCACAAAGAACAATATTCTGTCACAAGCTGCTCAATCAATGCTTGCCCAGGCTAATCAGTTACCACAGAATGTTCTTCAGTTATTACAATAGTAACAATAAAATTAAACCACCGAAAGGTGGTTTTTTTTCTGCTTTCCTTTACAAAAGTGAAATAATCACCTATACTAAAAATAGGCTAAATATATAAACAAATTTGCCGATATTTAATATAACTATAAAGACAGGTGATTGAAATGATAATAAAAATTAAGAATGAGAATTTTGAAGTCATAAACGATGATATTGATATTCAAGAATTATTTCTAAGGATTAACAATATTTTGAAGAAAAAGAATCTACAATTTTTATATTTAGTAATTGATGGTGTTTCAATTACTGAAAATTTTGATGGGTATATCCGAGATAATCAAAATACAATAACTAAAATAGAAGTTGTATGCCAAAATCGCAAGGAATTAGTAGACGATATACTTCTAGAAGCGTTTAATTATCAAGCAAATGGTATTCCGCTTATTCAACAGTTAGGGGAAGGATTTTATAAGGATCCAACAGACAAGGATTGGTTGACTCTTGCTGACTTATTTAGTGGACTTCAATGGTTAAATGAAGTAAAGCAAAAAATTGATAAGTTTGAAGATTTGGCGGAAATATTGCAAAACTATGAAAAATGGAATGAATACATTAGTCAAATGAAAAAAATAGATTCATTATTACCAGAACTTCAAAATGCCCTTGAGAATCGAGATGCTATCTTAATAGGTGATCTTTTGTTATATGAAATAATTCCTGGCTTTGAAGCAGCAGTGGACTACTTGCGCTTTCTAATTCCAAATGCAGGGGTAGATTATGTTAGCTGATAATATTGTCATTTTAAAGAATAAAATGCCTGAATTGTATCAAAAACTTGTTGATTGGGAAAAAAGTGGCGATGAAACCCACGTTATAGTCGAAGAAACAAAAGACGGTCTAAACACATTGAAATATGATACAGGTGAAAACAGTTTATATATACACAGCAAGTATAATCCTCTCAGAGAAGCGACTACGTTAATCGACAAGTTGAAAATAGAAAAAGATAGTAGTGAGATACACGTGTTTTTCTACGGACTAGGTATGGGATACCATATCGAATTATTTATAGAGACTTATCCACATGTTAGCTATTCAGTAATTGAACCATCATACGAAGTTATGATTAAGTTTTTAGAAAATCGAAAAATTGATAAGATTATTAATCAGAACTTGGTTTGTTTACAGGTTGGTAGTGACAGTCGTAAACTTTTTGAGCTAGTCAATAAGCGATATGACAAAGAACTGAAGTTTTTAGAGCTTCCTGTTTATCCCAAAATTTTCAAAAATGAGTTTACAGAATTTTTCGAAAATTTCAAAAATTCGATTCGATATGAAAGAATGGTTTTTGGCGCTACAGCTGGGACTGACAAAAGATGGATTCGCAATATTATTATGAATTTTAAAGCATTATTGAAAACACCAAATATTCTCCATGACCACAATGATATTTTTACTGGAAAACCAGCAATACTCGTTTCGGCAGGACCTTCGCTTAATTTTGAAATAGAAAGTCTAAAGAAAATAAAAGAAGATGGATCCGCCTTTATTTTTACAGTTGGATCAGCGATAAATACATTAATTCTTCACGGAATTTATCCTGATGCAATGTGTACATATGACCCCCATGAGGTAAATCAGCAGGTATTTGAAAAAATCAATGAATTAAAAATTGATTCAATACCGATGATTTTTGGATCTTCTGTTGGATTTGAAGTACTTGATAACTACAATGGCCCCAAATATCATATGCTTATGGCTCATGATGTAATATCAAAATATTTTATTATTGAAGAAAGTATTGCAGAGGTTCACGATGCCCCTACAGTTGCGATCGTCACAATGGAACTTCTTGCAAAACTTGGGTTTGATCGTATAATTTTAGTTGGCCAAAATCTCGGCTATTTAAAAGATGCGACCTATGCAGAAGGAATAAGTTATGCCCCTGAAAAGGCAAAAAAAACTCAAAAGATTGAAGATGTTGAAGGAAATATAATTGAAAGTCCACTCAGCTTTGTATTAATGAAAGAAAATATGGAAAGAATGATTTCGTTAATTGATCAACCGGTTATTAATACAACAAGAGGTGGGGCGAAGATATTAGGAACTCAATTCAGATATCTGGATGAATTAATTGAAAATGACTTTAGCAAAAAGGTAGTACACGGAGATGAGTTCAATCGGATATTAGGTGAATCACTTTTTCATAAAGAAATTCTTGAACAAAAACTCATTCAACTATTTGATGCACTGAATGTTTATAATGGCATATTGATAGATACAAAAAAACTATTAAATCAGTTGGGAAAAATTATTAACACTAATAATAAGCAGGAAATAATTGATACAAACATTAGAATTAGTAACTTAATTAACAGTTTAGAAGCAAATCAATTTTTCAAACTAATTGCTCTTCAGATGAATAGAGCTAGTTATAAATTGGCATTAAACAAGAAAGATTCATTGAAGAATGAAAGAAATGATATTGTAATTATTAAAAAAACATTTAAGTCAAAATACTTATTAATTGAACGTCTTTTATCTGAAAAGGAACTAAATCAAATTCTGATGGAAGAATTAAGAGCTACTATATCGGATTATTAATAAAATGATTCAGTATCAGGAATTTGATCGTCCGAAATAGCTTCTAAAATTATCATGGGGATTAGATTAATTCATCATGTATCACGATGATAATTTGATCTTGAGGTTAAATATGATGTGTGAATATTTTAGATGAAAAATTACTTAAGAAATTTTAAAATTTATACAAAAGTGAGAATGAATTTATGAATCAGGTATTAGTAACTGGGGCAGATGGTTTTATAGGAAGTCATCTGGTTGAAGAGTTGGTCACAACAAACCATAGAGTTAAAGCGTTCGTATATTATAACTCATTTAACAGCTGGGGATGGTTGGATACATTACCTAAGGAAATTATTTCAGAAGTAGAAGTTGTAACTGGTGACATCAGAGATCCAAATGGAGTACGAACTGCAATGTCTGGTATTGATATTGTTTATCACTTGGCAGCTTTAATTGCAATTCCTTTTTCATATCATTCACCGGATACCTATGTTGATACAAATATTAAAGGTACTCTAAATATTTTGCAAGCTGCTAGAGATCTGGAAACTCAACGAGTCTTAGTTACCTCAACATCTGAAGTTTATGGAACCGCACAATATGTACCGATTGATGAAAAACATCCTTTTCAGGGACAATCTCCTTATTCTGCGACAAAAATTGGCGCAGACAGGTTGGCAGAATCATTTTATCGTAGTTTTAATTTGCCAATTTCTATTGTCAGGCCTTTTAATACATATGGGCCAAGACAATCCGCAAGAGCGGTAATCCCTACTATAATAATGCAACTTTTATCAGGAAAAGAAGAAATTCAATTGGGCGCATTATCGCCAACTCGTGATTTCAACTATGTTAAGGATACAGTGAATGGTTTTATGGAAATTGCTAACTCAAATAAAACGATTGGCGAAGAAATTAACATAGCAACACAAAATGAGATTTCGATTGGTCAGTTGGCAGAAGAACTGATTCAACAAATTAATCCACAAGCAAGGATTATTTGCGACGAAGAACGACTTCGACCTGATAAAAGCGAAGTTAATAGGTTGTTGGGTTCAAATAAAAAGATAAAACTTTTAACAAATTGGAAACAAAAATATACTCTTGAAAAAGGTTTAAGTGAAACGATTCAATTTTTCAAAGAAAATCTGGGTAAATATAAAACCGATATTTATAACATCTAGTTTTATATTTGGAAAGGGAAAATATGGATATAAAAGATTTTCTAATTGATGAGAATAACACTCTAATTGGTGCTATGGAACAGCTAGATAGAGTTGCAAAAAAAGTACTTTTTGTTGTTAATGAAAAAGGTCTGGTTGCTGCTTTAACTGATGGCGATATTCGTCGCTGGATTCTAAAGAAAGGTGATCTTGATGCACAAATAAAAGATATAGCAAATTACAATCCGAAATTCTTGTATGAAAAAGATAAGACGAATGTTCGAATTTATATGAAGAATTTATTAATTGAAGCGATTCCTATTGTCGATAAGAATAATCGAATTATTGAAATTATCTTTGCACATGATCAGTCCATAAAATCAAAGCAGGAAATGAATGTATCTGTTGTGATTATGGCAGGTGGACTGGGTACGCGTTTATATCCCTATACTAAAATCCTGCCAAAGCCGCTCATTCCAGTAGGTGAAATACCAATCGTAGAGCATATCATAAACCGTTTCAATGAAAATGGCTGTAAAGATTTTTACTTGATTGTCAATCATAAAAAAAATATGATAAAAGCTTATTTCAATGAGCTTGAAAAAAATTATTCAGTTCATTATATAGACGAAGATATTCCATTAGGCACTGGTGGTGGTTTAAGTTTATTAAAATATAGAATAAATTCCACATTTATACTTTCAAATTGCGACATTTTGATAGATGCGGACTATCAAAAGATTATGAAGTTTCATCAAAAACAAGAAAATTTTATAACGATGATCTGTTCAATGAAACGGATACGGATTCCTTATGGAGTGGTGGAAATTAGTAAAACTGGTGAAATAGAAGAGATGAAGGAAAAGCCAGAACTCTCAGTTTTTGTCAATACGGGAATGTATATTGTAGATGGTCAAGTGATTGAGGATATAGAAGAAAATAAAGATATTGGTTTTCCCGATATTATTGAAGGTTATCGAAAAAAGGGAGCTAAAGTCGGGATTTATCCGATAAGTGAAAGTGCTTGGTTAGATATGGGCCAGTTAGATGAACTGGAATCGATGAGAAGAAGGCTGGAAGCTAATGAGTAAAAAGTTATTACTCATTGGAGGTGGAGGTCATTGTAAGACTGTTATTGAAGCGGCAGAAACGATGAATCTTTATGACGAGATTGAGATCGTTGATATACCTGCTAAGATCGGTGAAAATATCTTAGGTTATAGAGTAAGCAAATCCGATGATGATCTATTAGCACTTAAAAGTTCTGGTTTTGGGGATGCCTTTATTAGTTTAGGTAGTATGGGAAATCCAATAAAACGGGTTCAAATTTATCAAAATTTGAAAAACATTGGTTTCAATATCCCCATAATTAAGCATACATCGGCAGAGATAAGTTCGTATGCTACAATAAAAGAGGGCACATTAATTGGAAAGAATGTTATTATTAATGCAGACACTAAACTAGGTGTCTGCGCAATTTTAAATACAGGCTGTATTATTGAACATGATTGTTCTGTTGGCAACTTTTCTCATATAGCACCTAGTTCTGTGTTAAGTGGCAATGTTACAATTGGTGAAGATACGCATATAGGTGCAAATACAGTGATACGTCAAGGTATTAAAATTGGGTCAAGGTCGATCATAGGCATAGGTAGCGTTGTTGTTCAGAATATCGAAGATTCTTGTCTTGCTTATGGCAATCCGTGTCGAAAGGTGGGGTGTTTGTGAGTGTTTATATTATTGCTGAGGCTGGTGTTAACCATAATGGGAGTTATGAGTTAGCAAAAAAAATGGTTGAAGTTGCCCAAAAATGTGGTGCTGATGCTATAAAATTCCAGACATTTCAGGCTGAAAAATTGGTGATAGCAAATTCTAAAAAAGCTGAGTATCAGGTGAAAAATACTGGTAATAGTGAATCGCAGTTATCAATGCTAAAAAAATTACAGCTATCACAAAGTGAGTTTTTAAAATTAAAAGACGATTGTGAGACGGTTGGAATTGAATTCTTATCAACACCGTTTGATATCGAAAGTCTGGATTTTCTAAAAAATCTAGAAATGAAGCGTTGGAAAATCCCATCAGGCGAGATTACAAACTTACCCTATTTAATTAGAATCGCAAAAACACAAATACCTGTGATACTCTCAACAGGAATGGCAACATTAGAAGAAGTCGATAAGGCGGTTAATGTATTAAAGAAATATGGAACCCAAGAATTAACTTTACTTCATTGTACTACTGAATACCCAACTCTCTACGAAGATGTCAATCTAAATGCAATGATCACCATGCAGAAATTCTTTAATTTGCCGGTAGGTTACTCTGACCATACTATGGGAGTAGAAATTCCGATTGCAGCAGTGGCAATTGGAGCTAGCATCATTGAAAAGCATTTTACATTGGATAGAAATATGGCTGGACCAGATCATAAAGCTAGTCTGGAGCCGGATGAACTTTCAGCAATGGTAAAAGCAATAAAGCATGTTGAAAGATCAATGGGTAATGGGATTAAGAAACCGGCAGAATCAGAAAGAAAAAATATTATTGTTGTCAGAAAAAGTATTGTTGCAAAAATGAGAATTTCTAAAGGGGAGATTTTGTCCGATAATAATCTAACGGTAAAACGTCCAGGTACAGGCGTTTCGCCGATGAATTGGTTCGATGTAATAGGTACTAGTGCCGTTCGCAATTTTGAAGAGGACGAGTTTATTGAAATATGAAAAAATTATGCATTTTAACTGCGACCAGAGCTGAGTATGGCCTTTTAAAACGGTTGATTCTGCAGCTCCAGAAAGAAATTGATTTAGATGTGCGAATTGCAGTAACTGGGGCGCATCTATCACCTGAATTTGGTTTGACCTACAGAGAAATTGAGAATGATGGATTTGAAATTGACACGAAAATAGAAATGCTTTTAAGCTCTGATTCACCAGCTGCAATTTCAAAGTCGATGGGGCTAGCAATGATTGGATTTGCAGATTATTTTGAGCGTTTAGAACCGGATTTATTAATAGTTTTAGGCGATCGTTATGAAACATTGGCTGTTTGCTGTGCTGCGATGAATCAGCGAATTCCAATTGCGCACTTATATGGTGGTGAAGCAACAGAAGGTTTAATCGACGAAGCTATTCGACATGCGATCACAAAAATGAGCTATTTACATTTTACAAGTACGGAAAGCTACAGAAGACGGGTTATTCAACTCGGAGAGTCTCCAAATCGCGTATTTAATGTTGGATCTTTAGGTGTGGAAAACGTATTAAACGAAGAATTGCTAAGTAAAAGTGAACTTGAACAGAGTATTGACTGGGAATTGGTAAAGCCATATGCCATTGTTACTTTTCACCCGGTAACGTTAGAAAAAGTTACATCGAAAGATCAGGTTCAAGAATTATTATGTGCTCTTCAGTTAAATTCCCAATATCAGTATATTATAACTAAGAGTAATGCAGATAGCGACGGGCGAATCATTAATCAATTAATTGATGATTTTTCGGAAAAAAATGTAAATGTTAAGGCATTTTTTTCATTGGGCATGAAACGCTATTTGTCAGCCGTTAAATTTGCATCATTTGTAATTGGTAATTCATCAAGCGGTGTAATAGAAGTGCCATCTTTTGGAATTCCGACAATTAACATTGGAGATCGACAAAATGGACGAATACAAGCAAACAGTGTATTAAACTGCAGCGCTGATTGTGGTGAGATAAATAAGATAATTCAACGTGCTGGTAGTAGGAGTTTTATAAATGCAATAGATAATAATAATCCATATTTTAGAGGTCTAGCAAGTCGAGAGATTAGCGAAGTTATTAAAAAATTCTTAAACGAAGAAAAAATAGATTTGAAGAAGACTTTTTATGATCTTTAACGGAAGTGGGGGTCGAAATGAAAATTTTATTTATTGGTTGTGTCAAAAGTTCATATGAATTATTGCAAACCTTATTAGAAAATGAGAAGACCGTGATTGGCGTAGTTACTAAGCAAGAAAGTGTTTACAACTCTGATTATCTCGATTTAAAACCCTTGTGCAATAAGTATGGAATAGAATCTATTTATGTTAATAGTGTTAATGAACCATCGTCTAAAGAATTTATCGATAAATTAAACCCAGATATTATTTATTGTTTTGGTTGGTCTGAGTTGATAGATCATGAAGTAATTACGAAAGCACCAAAAGGTATTGTAGGTTTTCATCCGGCGCAGTTACCAAATAATAAAGGTCGACATCCCATTATATGGGCTCTTGTTCTTGGATTAAACAAAACAGCTTCGAGTTTTTTTATGATAGATGAAAAGGCGGATAATGGAGCTCTCGTTTCACAAAATGAAATAATAATCAGTAATCGCGATAATGCCAGTACTCTATATGAAAAGATTCTTAAAATTGCAAAAGATCAGGTTATTGAGTTTACAGAATTATTTGAAAAAAATGAAGTTCAATTAATTGATCAAACATCAAATATTGGTAATTGCTGGCGAAAAAGAACAAAAGCTGATGGACAAATAGATTTCCGTATGTCAGCAAAAAGTATTTATAATTTGGTCAGAGGTCTTTCCAAACCCTATGTTGGTGCACATTTCGAGTATTGTGGAAATGAATACAGAGTATGGCATTCAGAAATTGTTATTGATCAAAACGACGATTATCAAAACATTGAACCAGGAAAAGTTATGGATGTTTATTCAGAACACTCTTTTCTGGTTAAAGCTGGAGAAAATTTGATTAAAATTCTTGATTGTGATGAAATTTCAATAAAAAAAGGTGAATATTTATGAAACAAGAATCTATTTTATTAGTTGCGCCACATCCTGATGATGAGACTCTTGGGGCGGGGGGATATATCTTAAAGCAAAAAAAAGATGGAAATAAAGTATTTGTTTTAAATATGACTCATATGAGTGAAGACTATGGATATTCTTTGGAAAAAATAATAAAGCGAAATAATGAAATTAAAGAAATGATTGAAAGTTATTCATTAGACGGTTACTATAATCTAGAATTGAAGCCAGCTGGATTGGATACTTATCCAGCAAGTGAACTAGTAAAAAAAATAAGTGAAATTATTGAGAACATAAAACCGTCAATTATAATTTTACCGTATCAGTTTGATGTTCATTCAGATCATCGTATTACATTTGAACTCTGCTACTCATGTACAAAAAAATTTAGATATCCTTATATTAAAAAAATTTTCATGATGGAAATACTTTCGGAAACAGAATATGCCACTAGGTTGTTTGAACCAAATTATTTTGTTGATATATCTGATTATATTGAAAGAAAAATTGAAATACTTAAGATTTTTGAAAGTGAGGTAAAAATGCATCCTTTTCCTAGAAGTGAAGAGGCGATTAAGGCATTGAGTTTATTAAGAGGATCAATGGCAGGTGTTAAAAATGCAGAAGCTTTTTTTGTGTTGAAATATTTCGAATAAAATGGAGATATTGAGAATAATGAAAATAATTGGTATCATTCCAGCAAGAAGCGGTTCAAAAGGACTAAAAAATAAAAATATAAAGTTATTAAATAATAAACCGTTGATAGCATACACAATTGAAGCTGCGCTCAAAAGTGGTGTTTTTGATAGAATTATTGTTTCAACTGATAGTCAGGAGTATGCAGAGATTGCAAAAAAATATGGAGCGGAAGTACCATTTCTCAGACCTGATTATTTGGCTGGTGATGAGGCATCAAGTAATGATGTAATTCAGGATATGTTGAAAAAATTAGAAGAGAATGGAGAAGCATATGAGTGTTTTATGTTGCTTCAACCTACTTCGCCATTACGTTCAAGTGATGATATAAAAAATGCAATACAATTAATGAGTGATAAAAATGCAAATGCGGTAGTGAGTTTATGTGAAGTGGATCATTCGCCACTCTATACTGGTAAGATTCCAAGTAATTTACTTATTGATGGATTTATCAAAGATATTAGTTTTCGGAGACAAGACTTACCAGCTTATTATAGATTAAATGGTGCGATTTATCTAGCTAAAACTGATTATTTTTTTGAGTACAATGATTGGTATAAAAATGAGTGTTATGCATATATAATGGATAAGCGTAATTCAATTGATATTGATGATGAAATTGATTTTTTTTTAGCTGAGACAATTTTAAAAAATAATCAGAAGTATCCTAAATTAAGAAGGAACCAAAATCATGTACCTCAAGCTTTTTTCGAGGGCTCAAATAACTTGAGTGTTATTGTTTTAGGCTGTGATCCATCAACAGATGATCATGAAAAATGTTTTAGAACAGTTTTTGATATAAATAATCCTAAATATAAAGGGGATTTCTCAAAGAATCATTACTTTAGAGATATTTTAAAAAACTTGTCTTGCGTTTTAAATGTTGAAGATCTTAAAAAAGTTGATGTGAATAATATTTATAGCCAAATTTATGTACAGAATCTTTGTCCAGACTATTTAGAAAAGACTACCAGCTTTTATAAAATAAAATGGAGTAATTGGATAAAAGATGATATTAGCGGAGCAAGTTATGTAAGTCGTTTAAGGAATGAACTAGATAAAATTGATCCTCAAAGAAAAATACCAGTATTATTGACTTCTTCTTATCTTTTAGATGCATTAAGGGATCGAAATAAGATAAAAGGAGAGGACAGAAAGTTCAAAACATATTATGAGTTGAAACGAGATTTCATTAGGAAAGATGAAAATGATTTAGGTAGAATACTAATTCCATTTTCTAGGAATAGACAATCAGGTTACATGCTTGATATTGAAAAAAATAAAAAATATTGTAAAAGAATCAGCAAATTAATCGAATCAAAAACGAAGAACTGTTATTAAAATCAATATTTTCATTAATACAAGAGGGAGAATTAAATTTGAAGATTTTACTTATTTCGTATGACAATGACAACAGTATTGCATATTTTCCATTAGGTTTAGGTTATTTAGCTGCAGCAATCAAAAATTCTGGACATAGTGTTGAAATTTATCAGCAGGATATTTATCATTACCCGGTAGAACATCTCACTGATTATTTAAATAATAATTGTTTTGATGTTGTTGGTTTAGGTGCGTGCGGTGGATATTACCAGTATGACGCAATGAAAAGAAATCTTGAAGCAGTTAATAAGGCTGATAATAAACCGACGATTATTTTAGGTGGTCATCTACCGTCTCCAGATCCGGAGTATTTTTTAAGAAAATTTAATTCGGATTTTGTCGTTCAGGGAGAAGGAGAAGAGACTATTGTTGAACTACTAACGGTTCTAGAATCAGGAAATAATGAATTCTCAAATATTAAAGGTATTGCTTTTATAAATGAAAATAATAAATTTATTCAAAATGAAAGAAGAGAACCAATAAAAGACGTAGATCAAATAGCAATGCCTGCATATGAATTGTTTAATATGGAACAATATGTGCTTTATCCTGGTCCAAATATGGAAAGAAAAGATAGAACGATGGTTATGTTAAGTGGCCGTGGATGCCCATTTAAATGTAATTTTTGCTATCGCATGGATAAAGGGTTCCGACCAAGATCAACTAACTCTATTATTGAAGAAATTAAGTTTTTAAAGGACAAATATTATGTTACTTATATTGCATTTTGGGATGAATTATTAATGTCTTCTGTTGGTAGAATGTATGAATTTTGTGAAGCAATTCTAGAAAATGATTTAAATATAACCTGGTCTTGCAACGGAAGGCTAAATTATGCATACAAAGATATCGATATGCTACATTTGATGAAAAAAGCTGGGTGTGTCTTTATTAATTATGGGATTGAATCTATGGATGACCAATGTCTAAAATTTATGCATAAAAACTTGACCACAGAAATGATAGTGAAGGGTATTGAAAACACGATTGAATCTGGAATTAGTCCAGGGTTAAATATTATTTTTGGGAATTTAGGAGAGAATAGAAAAGTAATCGAAAAAGATGTTGAGTTTTTATTAAAATACGATGATCACGCTCAATTACGGACGATAAGGCCTGTTACTCCATACCCTGGTACGGAATTGTATGAAATTGCGATAGAAAAAGGTCTAATTCAAAATATTGAAGATTTTTATGAAAACAAACACAGAAATTCAGATTTATTAACTTGCAATTTTACAGATATGACGGATGATGAGTTTTATGAATGCTTATATTGGGCGAATACTGTTTTACTTGAAAATTATATTAAAAATATAAAAGAGAAAAACAATGAGACTTTGAATAATCTATATAGAAAGCAAGATAGTGATTTTCGTGGATTTAGAATGGTATAGAATGAAAAGTCTTGATGTGCGAATCGACAATAAATATAAAGCCAATAACATAAGATTAGGCACAGGAAAAAAATGGTATAAAGAACAGATGCGTCTGAATGCCCAGAAGCGCATTGGAATTGTCAATATAAGTTTAGTGAAAATTGAAAGATTTTTTAAAGGGCTTTGTATTGCAACTAAATTCAATAAGAAATTGGAAACCAGTCATCATGCTACGTGTTGGCAATTTTTATAGAAACGTTCACGATAAACCAGTGGTGGATAACCATTGTTCGTGCTGTAAATTCGCCGGCGATTGTAATAATGGATGTAGCGAAAAATAATGGTTTTAACTTCCGAAATCAGCATCTTTTTTGTAGAAATCAGATAAAGTTTTTCTTTTTTCAGTGTGGCAAAAAGCTTTCCATCCGTGCATTGTTATTGAATGTCAAGTAAAATCGGGATCTTTCCAAAGATGATTGAAAAAATATATAGGTGGTAAATAAATAATATCAAGGAGGACGGGAGGGAATAAAATGAACGAAATTATTAAACTTCTTGATAAAAATTTGCAGTATATTCACCATGAAATCATAAAAGATACAATCAACTTATATGTTGTGTCCGTGCAAAAAGAAGTTTCTTGTCCTTATTGTGGTTAATTATCAAACAAAGTCCATTCAGTCTATGAAAGATCCTTTCAGGATTTACCAATACAAAGTATGAAAGTTCGGATTGTGCTTAGAAACAAAGAATATTTCTGTCTGAACCAAAACTGTTCCCATCATACTTTTGCAGAAAACTTTGATTTTATATCACCCAAAGCGAAGAAAACAAAACGCCTGGATAATGAAATTCTAAGTATTGCAATGAATACAAGTTCTATCAAAACATCTGAGATTATGACACCAATATAAAAAGCAACTGTGAAGAAATTACGCAGTTGCTTTTTGATTGCCTGATTTTTTCACCCTTTCAAAAATGTAAGAAACCGCGGCCGAATGAAAGATGATACGATGGATGGCTTTGATTAAAAAAACTATACTAAAAATAACTTGACAATCATTGCAATAAGCATTATTGTATTAGTGGTGTAGTACAACAATACAGCAATACAATTGATGGATTGTAAGAGAATTTTAAGATTCTCATTTCAGTTTTTGTAAGATCTGATTGTTATCATTCACTTGTAATTGATCATAAGAGACTATCAAAAATAAAGGAGAACAAGATTTTGAAAAAAAGAGGGATTGTAATCATTATTGTTTTAGGTTTATTGGGAATTCTGGCAGGGGGGACCTATTATTATGTACAGGCTCAGGTTTCTGAACCATTACTTGCCGAAGCGACGCCACTTTCAAAGGGGAGCCTGCAGGAAACAATTTCAACAACTGGTATTGTTGAGAGTCAATCGGTTCATAAAGTCAGTGACAGCAGCGGCCAGACCATTGACCGTATTTATGTAGAAGTTGGTGAGTGGGTCGGCAATGGCGATTGGCTTTGTGAATTATACAATGAAGCAGAAGACTCATATACAACCGTTAAAGCCGAATCAAGTGGAACCATCACAGATATTGCAGCTGTCATTGGGCCATGGCAAACGGTGAACTGTTTACCATTCAGGATACCAATGATTTGAAAGTCATCGGAAAAATAAAAGAAACTGATTTGAACAAAATTTACAAAAATATGAATGTTTTAGTCACATCCGATGCCATTGCCGATCAGGTTATCACGGGTTTGCTTTCATCGATAGCGCCGACGGCAATTAAAACGGAAACAATGGATTCAACGAAAGCTTCCGAATTCGAATTTACAGTAGATTTGCCAGCTGATTCGGCGGGCTTAAAAATTGGGATGACCACAGACTTAAATATTGTTAGCCAGGAAAAAAACGATGTCTTTTGCCTGCCCTTTGATATGCTGGTGATGGATGCTTCAGGCAGCCCTTGCATTTACTGCGCCACTCCGGCAAATGACGAAAGTGGATCATATGTTGTTGAAGCTATAAATGTTACGACCGGCCTGGAAACCGATACCCAAATTGAAATTGCCGGTGAGGGTTTAAGTGAAGGCTTACTGGTAATCAAACAGCCACAAATTGTTGAGCCAGGTCAAACAATAAGCATTGGGGACGGGCAGTAAGATGGCAGATAAAATCATTGAGATGAAAGGTATTATCAAAACGTATTACCAGAACACGGAAAATGAACTGGAAATTCTGCATGGCATCGATCTGGATGTCTTCAACGGGGAGTTTCTTTCGATTGTCGGCGCATCGGGATCGGGGAAATCAACGCTGATGAACATCCTTGGCGCTTTGGATCGTCCCACCAGCGGCAATTACTTTCTTGAACATCTGCCCATGGATAAGGTTAAAGATGATCGACTGTCGGCAATCCGCAATCAGAAAATTGGTTTTGTTTTTCAGACCTTTAATCTGATTCCACGATCAACGGCTATAAAAAATGTGGCTCTACCCATGCTGTACGGCGGAATTTCGAGGCATCAACGACATGAAAAAGCAATGGAATTGTTACGATTGGTTGAAATGGAAGACCGTTGCCAGCATCGCCCCAATGAATTATCCGGCGGACAAAAGCAGCGGGTTGCGATTGCACGGGCCATGGCCAATGATCCGTCTATTATTCTGGCGGATGAACCAACCGGTGCACTGGATACCAAAACCGGTCGGATGGTGATGGATATTTTTCATCGCCTTAATCAGGAACAGGGTAAAACCATTATTCTGATTACCCATAATCCGGAGCTGGCAGAAGAAACCGACCGAATTATTACCCTTCAGGATGGGTCTATTATAGCTGAAAAAATAAACGGTTTGCGGGCAGTGGGAGGATTGGCGTGAATATATTTGAAAATATCAGACTAGCGCTGGAAGGTTTACGAGCCAATAAAATGCGGGCTTTGTTAACCATGCTGGGGATTATCATCGGGATTGCCTCGGTGATGGCCATCTCAACTCTAGGTTCAGCTATGACCGGATCGGTTACCGATACCATGAATAAAATTGGCGGCAATAATGTTATTGTGTCTCTGACCCAGAAGGATTATGATTCGGAATCGCTATTAACAGAAGAGGATACCTTTAGTCTGGATGAAATCGAGAGTTTCAAAAAGCTCTATCAAAGCCAGATTAAAGCCGTTAGCCTATCAGATTCCCTGGGCAATGGTGTCATGAAAAAGGACTTCATTTCTAATGATGTTACATTGACTGGCGCCAATCCCGATTATTTAACAGCTAATAATATCAATTTAATTCAGGGACGATTTGTGAGTGAGCGAGATCTGGAGAGTCAGCGAAAAGTGATCGTTATCGAAGAACAGTTAAAAACCAGACTGGTCGGAAGTAATGGCAATCCTCTGGGTATGGCGATTCAAATTGACACCAAAGACACCAGTGAGACTTATACGGTGATTGGTGTCTATCAGAAGCAGGTAATTGATAATCCGCTTTTCTATATGGGTGACGAAAGTCGGGTCGAATGTTTTTTGCCAGTGACAACGGTAAAAAGTCTTAGCACCAGCGCAACTGCTCTGCAGGGTTACACCCAGTTTACGATTATGGCTAATTCCGACGTGGATGCCACTGCCTTCGCAAAAGAAACGACTGACTATTTCAGTCGTTTCTATCCAGAAAGTTCTGATTTTACTGTGGAAGCCACCAGTTTAGATTCCATGGCCCAGGAAGCTACTGATATGCTTTCAACCCTGTCTTTGGGTATCTCTGTGATCGCGGGTATTTCACTGCTTGTCGGCGGCATCGGGGTGATGAATATCATGCTGGTTTCGGTAACTGAAAGAACCCGGGAAATTGGTATTCGTAAGGCTTTAGGGGCCAGAAATTCAGCCATTCGCAGTCAGTTTATCATCGAATCTGTGATCATCTGTCTGATTGGTGGTATCATCGGCATGGTTTTAGGCGCACTCCTGGGTTTAGCGGCCAGCAATATGCTAAATTTCCCGTCAGCTCCGCCATTGGCACCGATGTTGATTGCCCTGGCTTTTTCCATGGCGATTGGTGTTTTTTTCGGCTACTACCCGGCTAACAAAGCGGCCAAGCTAAATCCGATTGATGCTTTGCGCTATGAATAGGAAGTAAGAATAAAGGCTATTTTAATTTCCCCAAAACCTCATCAACATCCGGTAAAGTTGAGATTTCATACTTCTTGGTCCAGATGACCATACCGTTTTCATTGATCAGAATATTGGCGCGTTTGGATGCGCCATGTGCTTCACTAAAAACGCCATAATTCCTGGCAACAGTACCCAGCGGATTAAAATCTGATAAGATTTTAATCCGCTTGATGCTCAAAGCCTTTGCCCAGACAGATTTGCTGGGTAGGGGATCGACACTCATGCCAAAGACAATCGTGTTGTATTTTTCGAACTTTTCAACATTTCGATCCAGCGAGCGCATTTGGTCAGTACAAACGGATGTGAATGCCAGTGGATGAAAGGATAAGAGAACTTTTCTGCCTGCAAATTGCTTTAGACTCACAAATTCACCATCCTGATCGGGTAGATAAAAATCTGGCGCCATTGCGCCCAGTGGGATTATTTCAGTCATTGCTTTTTCCTCCTCAAACTGATTTTTCTAAAATTTACCCAAATAAATTTATTTTAAACATTGAAACTGATGGACAGCAGTATAAAATTTATATATAATGAATTTTATAACAAAGCGAAAGTGAGATAAATCATGCGGTTAACAAAAGAAGAGTATTTGCGTGAAGAAAAAAAATTTGAAACTAATAAAAAAAATGAAGAAATCAATGACTTAAAGGTCGAAACGCCGGTGTCGGGGGAAGTTGCCTTGCCGGAAGTGGAAAAAGAGCCGGAGGTATTAGTCAAGAAAAAACCGGTTATAAATTTAAATCAGAAGCTGCCCGAGGCAGAAATAAAAAAACGCCTTTATCTGATGGCTGATGAAATTGTTTCGCAACTGACAATCCCAGGAAAAACCCTAGATGAGCTGGAAAATACTTATCTGATGTTTAATGGCCAGATGTCAGTGGTAAACCGTTGTCGACTCTTAAGCTTTGAAGAGCAACAGGAACTAAATGCTAAAGTTTTTGCCATTTATTATCAGAAAAAAGCGGAATTAAAAAAATAAAGCGAATGCTGATTGACTTCAGCATTCGTTTTTTACGACTTAAAGAGCTTATCCTGTAAATTGTGATCTTCCGCCATATTAAGCAAGGCGAGATAAATATTCACAACAACCTGATATAGTTCAGGCGGGACTTCCTGCCCCAGTTCCAGCTTTGATAGCAGAGTGGCGGCACTATCATCATGATAGATGCTGATGCCGTTTTCCTCGGCGATTCTTAAAATGTTTTGGGCGATCGGCCCGGTGCCGGCTGCAACGATGACCGGTGCGTTGTTTTTATCAGGATCATAGCGAATTGCAGCGACTTGCAGGGGCTCATCACGTTCAATCAATGTTTGTTCAGATTCTGACATCGAGACCTACCTTTCTTAAAGCCAGTTTAGGGAATCGTTTTAAGATGCTTTGGCTTTCTTTAAATTCATCAACGGAATAATTAGATAAGCGAAATCCTTGTTCTTCAATAATGGTTTTGATTTTATCCTGATTGGTTTGCAGGACTTCGACCAAGGGCGCTGGCGATTTGATATCCATTTCGATGATGGTGCTACGGACTTTCATGAAAACTTCAAAAGATCCATAGCGGTCTGATTGGATTGTAAAGAAAATATCTGTTGCCTCTTCACCTTCTGCTGAATTGTCAGATGGATCTTTATCAATAAAAAACTCCCCGTAAGTGTCATTATCCAAAAACCGAAAAGGAATCAGAAAGTGCATTAGTGGAAAGATGGGGCTTTCATTACGTACCAGGGTTTCTAAAAGGGCCTGAGCAGTCAGCTGTAGCTTCGAGGCGGTTGCGGAATCCAGGGCGTTTTGCAGCAATTGGGCAATTTCGTGTTTTTCTGCAATACGATCGCCATCCATCCCCGGTGATTTTGCAGTGTTGAGGCGATTATATAAAATTTCCGCTTCACGAGCATGGTTAAAAACCTGGTTTTTCATATCGAGTATTTCAGCATTCGAAAGATTTGACAAAGGCTTTAAGGCATCTGCCAGCCGCAAAATGGCAGCTTCCAGATTATCAGCACTGCCCTTGTCGTATCGAACAATCTGATTGAGTAGAGAATTAATGGCCTGATATTGTTTTTCCGTCGTTGATGCTGATCGCATAAGGTTTCCTAGTGTAGGAATCATCTCATTTTTCAGCAGTTTATCCAATTGTGATAAAAGATCAGCGTTGTTGAGATTTGGCACCTGTGAGCCTTTGATCAGCGATTCCAACCGCTCAATCAGGCTTTGCTGATTATTGCCGCCATTTTGACTCGACAGCATAATAGATATTTTAGACAATTGAGCGGTCAGCGCTTCTTTCTGACTTTGAGTCAGGGAGTTCATCAGGTTAATGGTCTCGCTGAGAATAGCTTTAAAACTCTGGTTTTTATTGACATAGGCATCAAAATATTTTAAAACAGAAACGATCGCATCTTTTAGTTGCGGATAGCCATCGAGCTTCGACAGCGTTCTGAGACTGTCAAAAAAAGTCCCTTTAAAAATGGTCTCGGTTTTGTCCCGCATTAAAAGCTCGCTGAGAAGGTCCTGGGTATCCAGAAAAATCCCATCAAGCAGTTCCTTGGGGATGGCACCGGTAGAAGAGCCAAAAAGTCTTGACATCATAACCAGTCTTCTTAAAGTATCTGCTTCGAGGGTTGTGTTGTTTTTTAAAGGTTTTAGAATCTCACGTTGGAGATTCTGCATTAGCGCCTCCTTGAAACTGTCTTTAGAGGCGTCATTGCCGAGCTCTTCAACTTTTATCCCCACTTCGGGATTGAGTATGTCGAAGATGGCATCACTGCCACCGTTCCTAGAAGGCATATCGGTGACTTTAGGCGAGGGGGCGGTGGAGGTGATTTTTATACTATCGACCAAATTGTAGTCCTTTCCTGATGCAAAAATCATTTTTTTCTTCAGAACAAGTCTGGGATAATTCAAATTATACTTGATTACTCTAATGGATGCAATGTTTTCAGGTGTTGAATTATTGAAGAAATAAAGCTATAATATAAAAAGAATAATTAGAATTAAAGAATATGTCGCTTCAGTCAGGTTTTTTTGAATTTTTACAAATACTCAGGCGATTTTGCAATTAATTTGGGTATAAATTTGTTAAAGCTTCTCATTTGGTTGTGCATAAGCCGCTCTACAGGTGGTTTGCTCAACGGATTTATTTTGTCAGGATAAAAAACTGCAATTAAATATGATTAAAATCAGCGTTTGTATGTTAACACTAAAATCGTTAGTGGATTTGTGAATTTAAAAATTTGTATGAAAAAGGATGGTTAAGATGAGTAGTTATGATTCTGGAAATGATTCAATCTTAGAAATGTATATTTTTGAATCCGAAACCCTGCTAGATCAATTGGATGAAATTTTACTTCAATCAGAAGAAAATGAGGAGCTCACGCCGGAAGATATTAATGAAATTTTCCGCATTATGCATACTGTGAAAGGGTCTTCGGCAATGATGGAGTATGAAACCCTGGCGCATGCTGCTCATAAACTAGAGGATCTGTTTTTTGCCATTCGCGAAAACGGCATCGATGAGAACCATTTTGAAGACTTGATGGATCTTGTACTCAACTTTTCAAGTTACCTGAAAGACGAAGTGGAAAAAATTAGAAATGGTGAAGAGCTGACAAAAGAAAATCAGGAGTTGATTGATGAGATCGATCGTTTCCTGGCGGCTTTAAATGGTGAAGATGTCAAAGCGGATGCTTCTGATGACGTGGACAGTGCTCCAGTCGAAGAAATACTGGTGGAAACAGAAGTAGTGCTTGATCTTGATCTGGCCAATGTTGAATCGGAAGTGTTAAAAGAGCTGGAAGAAATCGTCACCATGGAAGAGAATAGCGGTAAAAGTGGCTGTGACGGAGAGGTCAACATTTTTAATTTGCATGTACGTTTTGCTGCTGACAGTCAAATGGAGAATATCCGGGCCTTTATGCTGGTCAATAAGTTAGGGTCTCTCGGAAAGATTATTAAAACGATCCCGGAACAGCTCAACAATAATCCGGATGCGGCTGGGATTATTTTAAAGAATGGCTTTTACCTTTCATTAGAAACTCGTTGCGACCAAAAACGGGTAGATGATGCCGCCCATAGTATTTTATCAGTCGAAAATGTGGCGTTTATTGACGCGATGCCAACAACTGAAGAAGACAAAAAGGTGCTTGTCAAAGAAACCGAAAAAGAAGAAGATAAACCTGTAAAGGAACAAAAAGCCAAAAATACTGAGACAAATCAGAAGAATACGCCAAAAGCGGCAGTACAGAATTTGATCAGTGTCGATCTGAACAAGCTTGATTCTTTGCTAAACTTAATTGGTGAAATTGTTATTACCGAGTCCATGGTCTTTGGCAGCGTTCATGTGGACAGTCTTAAAGATGAGGTGTACGAAAAATCATCAGTGCAATTACAAAAGCTTACAGATGAGCTACAGGATATTGTAATGTCTATTAGAATGATCCCGATCGCTGGAACTTTTAAAAAGATGCAGCGAATTGTTCGGGATGTTGGTAAGAAGCTTAAAAAAGAAGTTGAATTTATTACCATGGGTGAGAGCACTGAAGTTGACAAAACAATTATCGATGGCATCGCCGATCCTTTAATGCATCTGGTAAGAAATTCGATGGATCATGGTCTAGAAAGCAAAGAAGAACGAATTGCCGCCGGAAAGAATCCGGTTGGAAAGGTTATTCTTTCGGCTCAGAATGTTGGTGGTGACATTGTCATTTCTGTTTCTGATGATGGCAAAGGTCTTGATCCTAAAAGCATCATGGAAAAAGCCAAGGAAAAGCGTTTACTGGTAAAACCCGAAGAAGAATACTCAGAAAAAGAAATTCTCAGTCTGATCATGGCACCGGGCTTCTCAACTAAAGAGCAGGTTACTGAGTTTTCAGGTCGTGGCGTCGGGATGGATGTGGTCAAAAAGAACATTGAAAAAGTTGGCGGATCTATTTCTATCGAAAGCGAAAAAGGTTCTGGTACCAACACTTTCTTGAAAATTCCCTTGACTCTTTCAATTATTTCCGGGATGGAAGTAAAAGTTGGAGAAGAACTTTACGAAATTCCAATCAGCAATATTCGCGAGTCGTTCAAGGTGACTCAGGATCAGCTGATTAAGGACCCAGACAATAATGAAATGGTAATGATCCGAGGGGTCTGCTACCCGCTGATTCGTCTACATGATGTTTTCCATACCATTGAAGAACCTTATGCCATTGAAGAAGGCATCCTGATGTTGGTGGACTCAGGAGAAACCCTGGCTTGTCTCTTTATGGATGATCTGATTAAAAAGCATCAGATCGTCGTTAAAGCGATCCCTCGATACCTGATGCGATATGTGGGTGAACAGTCAGGGATTGCCGGTTGTACTATTCTTGGAAACGGCAGCATTAGCCTGATTATTGATGTGCCAAGCATTGTTGACCATTATTAAACAGGAGGCGGTTTGTGATAAAATTAAAGGAAAACGAGTTTCAGGCGATTACTACTTACGTTTACGATAATTATGGCGTCGATCTAAGGAAAAAGAAACACTTGATTGAGGGGCGTTTAAGCCATCATATCTCAACACTGGGTTTTACAAATTTTATGGATTATCTGGATTTTGTCAAGCAGGATAAGAAGACGGATGAAATCTCTACTCTGATTAACAAACTGACTACTAATCATACATATTTTTTAAGAGAAAATGAACATTTTGATTTTTATAAAAAAACGGTACTTCCCTGGATCGAAAATACGCTCAAATCCAAAGATTTGCGAGTATGGAGTGCTGGTTGTTCTTCAGGACAGGAACCCTATACCCTGGCAATGATCACCAGAGATTATTTAGGTAACAAGCTTTCATCATGGGATGCGACCATTTTGGCCTCAGATATTTCTGAGAAAGTATTGAATACAGCAAAAAATGGGGTTTATTCCAAGGAAGAGCTTTCCAAAGTGCCCAACGAATGGATCAGAAAGTATTTTAATGATTACGATGATGATCATATGATCGTGTCTGAAGGGTTGCGAAAGGGGGTCGCCTATCGGAAGTTTAATCTTTTAGATCCCTTTCGATTTAAAAAACCGTTCCAGGCGATATTTTGTCGCAATGTTATGATTTATTTTGATATTCCGACTAAAAATCAAATCGTTAAGAAGTATTATGACGCGCTTGAGCCCGGGGGATATTTTTTCATAGGACAAAGCGAATCACTTTCGGCGGTGACACATTCATTTAAATATGTAAAACCTTCTATTTATCAGAAAGAAATTTAAAACTTTCTTAAAAGATTAAAGAAAAACTGTCTTCCTCCGATATTATAGACAGAGAATAAATATTATATTAATCGGAAATTTCATTTTCAGATGTTTTAATAAAGCATTGGAGGGATTAAAATGGCAAGTTCGGTAAGTTCTACAAGTAGCGGTACAACATTATCTTCATTATCAGCTACAACCGGAATCGGCGGTCTGGTTTCAGGCCTGGATACTGATTCGCTGGTTGAATCGCTAACTTCAGCGACTAGAGAGAAAATTGCAGCGCAGCAACAGAAGCTGCAATTATTAGAATGGAAACAAACGGCGTATCAATCGGTTACGTCTGCTTTACAAGAATTTCAATCAAAATATTTAGATGTTTTATCTAGTACTAATTTCACAAGTTCGACGATGTTTAATGCTATTGCTGCCAGCACAACTTCTTCGGCGATCTCTGTTAGTTCGACAAGTAATGTTTCGGTATCGGGCAGTATAACAATTGACAGCATAACACAGTTAGCTACCAGTCAAAAGTATGTGAGCGCTAATTCAGTGTCTGCATCTCTTGGCGGAACTACTGCTGGTACTGGTAATTATGCTGATCTAAGCGGAAAGTCGTTTTTACTGTCACGAGATGGAACAACAAAGACAGTTACTTTAGGCACTTTAGATGCAAGTTCAACAGATGCAGATCTGCAGACAGCTTTACAAGATGCGATTGATACAGCATTTGGTTCAAATTTGGTAGATGTAAGTGTATCTGGCGGAGAATTGAGTATTACCTCAAGCGGTACACAATTGACAGCCTATGCCTTAAATAGCGATACAGACACTTTGGCTGATTTAGGCATGACACATGGTCAAACGGATCGAATGAGAACGTCAACTTCTCTTGAAAACCTGCCTTTAGAGACATCACTAGCAAGCCAGGATACATATTCTTTAACAATTAATAATGTCGATTTTACTTTCAATAAGACCGATACACTAGCTTCAGTTATGTCAAAGATTAACAGCAGTAATGCTGATGTAACGATGGCTTACTCTTCTATTACCGATAAATTTACTTTAACGGCTGATAATAGTGGTAGTGGCGAAAATATTGTAGTTACTGATACAGATGGATTGTTTGCATCATTTGGTTTAAGTGGTGCTGCTGATACTGATACTACAAATGTGGGGCAGAATGCGATTCTCTCGGTCAATGGTGTATCAATTGAACGCTCATCAAATGATATCACAATTGATGGCGTGAAAGTAAGCTTATTGGAAGTATCAGCTGATCCGATAGAAATTAGTCTTTCAACTGATACGACTGAGTTAAAAGATACCATCAAAAGTTTTGTTGAAGATTATAACACAATGATTGACCTAATCAATAGTCTGACTAAAGAAGAAAAATATTCAGATTATGCCCCCTTGACTGATGATCAGAAAGATGAAATGTCAGACGATGAAATTGAAAAATGGGAAACAAAAGCAAAGTCGGGTGTATTAAGAAGCGATAGTATTCTGAGAGGTATTGCCTCGAAAATGCAGACTTTAATGTACTCCACAGCGGTTGAAGGTGGCTTAAGTCTTTATAGTCTTGGAATTGAATCTGCTGGTTATGCAGAAAATGGTAAGTTAACCATTGACGAAGATAAATTGGATGACGCTTTAGCAAATAATATTGATGGAGTAAGAGAACTTTTCACTACAGAAACGACTGGGATAGCTACTGGACTGGATTCAATTATAGAAAGTGCAACTAAGACTTCTGGTGCACGGGGGTCGAGAGGTAGTCTTATAGAAAAAGCAGGATATCCGGATACGATGTCTAGTACCCAAAATATTATTTATGACAACATTGAAGATATTAATGATTATATTGCAAAACTTCAAGACAAGCTGGAAACGCAAGAGACTTATTATTGGAACAAGTTTTCAGCCTTGGAAACGGCTTTGCAACAGCTAAACACTCAGAGCTCGATGATTACAAGTTTTGCTAGTTCCTAAATAGAATAGGCAATAAGGGGGAGAAAGATGGTAGCAAATAATCCATATCAGGAAACAAAAAAAATTACCCTTGAAACTCTGTCTCGAAATGAAGTTGTGATCAAGTTATTTGAAGAAGCATCTAAACAGATTAAACTTGGGATATTTTTAATCGACAAAAATGAAAGTGCAAAAGCCTACAATGCTATTGCTAAAGCGCAAAAAATTGTTAGTAGGTTAAATTTTGCTCTTGACATGGATTATCCTATTTCTGTTGAACTCAATAACATGTATAATTTTATTTTTGAACAACTTGGAGTAGCCAATGCCAAAAAGGATGTTGAATTGTTGAATAAAATGTGGAAAATGGTCAATGAACTAAAAGATACCTTTAAAGAAGCGGACAAAATAAGTGGTGGACAAAGATCAGGATGGTAATAATATGGCGAAAGTAAATTCGTATGAATTGTGTGAAGAAAAAATCCGCTTATTAAAAGAATATGTTTCAACTGGTGAAGAAATTCTCAGCAGTATGGATTCATGGGAGATGCTGGAAGGAATTCTTGCTCAGCGTGATTATCTTATTCGAAAAATTCAGAATCTCGAATCAAATGTTGAAGAGGCAAAATTTGTTCATCCATGCACCAAAGAACAGGAAGTTGAAATTGATCGTCTTGTTAAATTAATATTAGATATTGACCAGAGCGCTATGACATTAATAAAAGAAGAGCAACAGAAAACTATCGATGATTTAAAAGTTAATCGTCAGAAACAGCAGGCTTTGCATTATGA
Organism: Eubacteriaceae bacterium ES2; assembly: GCA_031222025.1. Classification (GTDB taxonomy): domain Bacteria; phylum Bacillota; class Clostridia; order Eubacteriales; family Eubacteriaceae; genus Acetobacterium. The sequence continues at coordinate 1,185,585 of CP130740.1, forward strand.
AACAACTGGTCGGGAAACACAAGGAAAACGATTGGATATTAGAAAGTAGTAAAAATCTTGGTTGCTAAAAAACAAAACATAATTTCAAGAAATTATTAAGTATTATAGTAATCAATCATTTGAGTTAAAGATTTAAATTCATAGCAATCCTAAAAGGGTTGCTTTTTAAATGTCAGTTCTTTTGAAAATGGATATTAAATGAATATTAACTATTGATTACCAGATAGGCCTGTTAAAAGTAACATTTGAATTGTGATACATTACTAATAAATGAATAATAAGACATTGATTTGGGTGATTATCCATGGTGCGTTTAGGTGGCAAAATTGTGTAAATCAATAAAAAATATGATCTTTTTTAATGAAGAAGGTTCTCATTAAATTGTTTAAAGTGATTCATTTAATTATATTGTTGAATTTTTAAACTAGCTTTGCTTTTGGTTTTAAGAGATCTTGATAGATGAGCGAATTTTGAAGAATTTAAACAGAATTAACATATAATCAACTTAATAGCATTGTTGCAAAGTGATAAATGTGGTATAATATTCGCATCGGTGAATTGAATCAAATATGCTATAATATGGATGCTATCCATTTGTAAAAAATAATGTATTATCTAAAATATGTATCAAATCTAGTATTAAAGAAAAGGAGGCTCTTATGATTGGAGATTCAATCTCAACAGCAATTTTCCAAAAAGCGCTGGATGGTACCTGGGCACGTCAGCAGGCCATCAGCAATAATATTGCCAATTCGGAAACACCTCGTTACAAAGCGCTTGAAGTAGATTTTGAAACATCTTTAAACAATGCGCTGAACAAAATCAGTTCAGGGACCAATAACCAAAATAAAAGTAATCAAACAGCTGTACAAACGATCCTTGATTCTGATATTACAACGGAGTCATATGATCTTACTTCAAACCAGTTAGATCAGAATAACGTCGATTTGGATTCGGAAAACATTGACATGGCAAAAACTGTGACCCAGTATTACTATCTAGTCTCAGGAATTAATTCGTCGTTTTCACGAATAAAGTATGCTTTAAGTGAAGGGAAATAAAGATGAGTATTTTAAGTAGTTTTGATATTTCTGGATCAGGCATGACGGCACAAAAGTTGCGCCTTGACATCGTTTCGCAAAATATTGCCAATGCCCAGGTCACTCGAACTGAAAATGGTGGCGCTTATCGTCGTAAAATGGTGGTTCTTCAGAGTTCTGATGTCCAATCGTTCAGTGAAGTTTTAAGCTCTGAACTCGGTGTTAAAAAGCAAGGCGTTGAGGTAGCAGCTGTAGTTGATGACGACTCAGCGTTGGTTCCTGTTTATGATCCGACTCATCCTGATGCCGATGCAAATGGCTATGTGATGTATCCTAACGTGAATACGGCGCAGGAAATGGTAGATGCCTTAGGCGCTAGTCGTGCTTATGAGGCGAATGTTACAGCTTTTAATGCAACTAAATCAATTGCAATGAAAGCATTGGAAATCGGATAATAAAGGAGTAGAGACATGGCGATTAGTCCGTTAACTAGTATTATTTCAGAATCCCTGACTGACCAGGTAAGTTCATCAAATGGTGCTCAGGGTCAAGCAGCGCAAGGTTTTTCTCAGGTTTTAAATGATGTCATTGCCAATGCGGAAGATACGGATGCGCAAACAAAGGTTGATGCATATAATTTATCAATTGGCAATATGGACGACATGCACACCATGATGATTGATATGGCAAAAGCTGATGTAGCTTTGCAGACCATGGTGCAACTTAGAAATAAAGTATTAAGTGCTTATACGGAAGTCATGAGTACAAGCTTATAAGATCTAACAGTGAGGTTTTAAAGGTGCTTTTTCCTGAGACTTCACTTTTTTAGGTTTAATATTAAAAGAGAAAGCATTTTAATGTGTGTAGCAGAGGAAGTCAATGCCTGAACAAATAAAAAAAGTATTTGGGAACATAAAAGAGTTTTGGGGTAAGTTCTCCAAAAAAATAAAAATTGTCATCATTGCCGTTGCAGCGGTTGTGGTGTTGGGATCGCTGATCTTAGCATTTGCCCTGAATCAGAAGGAATATGTGCCATTGTTTTCGGATCTTACTGATACCGAAACAACTGAAATCATGGCGGCCCTTCAGGATCTGGGTGTTGAGGTCAAGCTTGAAGACGGGCAAATTATGGTACTGTCCGATGAAGAAGCAACCATTAGGATGCAGCTGGCCCAGGATGGCTATCCGAAAAGCGGCCTAAGTTATTATCTGATTCAAGATAATTCCAGTATTCTGGCTACAGATTACGAACGACAACAGTATAAGAACCTTCAGTTGCAGGAACGAATTGCAGCCAGTATCCGGACAATTACAGGGGTTAGCGATGCTGTAGTAACATTGTCGATTCCTGATCAAAATGTATTTTATCTACAAGAATCTGAACCGACGACAGCATCTGTTATTATCCATCTTGACCAGGGTATTGATCTCACAGAAGATCAGATTTTGGGGATTCAGAACCTGATAACCAAATCAGTTTCGGGATTGGAAAAGGAAAATATTGCCTTAACGGATGGTGATGGCAATGACTTAGTAGCCGCAGCCGAAACCATGTCTGGTGAAAGCTCTAAGATTGCTTTAACCAGAGAAATTGAAACCGATCTGACGTCAAAGGTTAAAAATGTACTTAATGGGCCATATGATCCTGCTCAATATAAAGTGTCGGTAACGGCTAATTTGAATACTGACGCAGTTAAACAGGAAGCGGTTGTTTATACACCATCACCAGATGGCGATAATTCAGGCGTTTTAAATCAAGAATCATCAAGTTTTACAATTGACGGCGGTCAGCTGACTGATGGCGGTGTTGCGGGAACTACTGGGAATACAGATACTACGACTTATGCAGAGGAGATTTTAGGTGAAGGTGGTTTAGTATCCGGCTTTACTAACGACAATTACTACTCAGTCAGTTCTGAAGTTACGCAGACTGAGAAGACAGACCCCGTTGTTGATGCGGTTTCGATAGCTGTGGCTATTGATTCTGCGGAAATGAATGCGGTCGAACGTGAGAACCTGACGCAGTTGATTGCTTTTGCAGCAGGCGTTAATCCAGAAAATGTCACCATCAGAAACTTTGAGTTCTATTCTGCTGACGATGAAAATGCTGCCACAGACCAAACAACAGGTGCTGATCTTGGTCAGATTCTGATTATTGCCGGAATTGCCGGTGGTGTTCTGTTAGTTTTGATCATCCTGCTTTTGGCCCTATTACGCCGGCGCAAGAAGAAAAAGGCAGAAAAAGAAGCACTGGTACAGGGTATTCCTTTGGATGAGGGTGAAGGGATCTTTGAAGAACCGGTGCCCAGCATTCCAGTAATGGATATCCACCCAGTTGTAGATGACAAAAGAGAAAAAGTCAAAGATTTTGCAGCTGCCAATCCTGAAATTGTCGCGCAGCTTGTTAAATCATGGATTAAAAATGAGAGTGAGTAGGTGAGGATATGCCTGATACAGCAATTGATGTCAACAATTTAACCCCGCGGCAAAAGGCTGCGCAAATGGTCGTTGCATTAGGGGCAGATGTAGCGTCTTCGCTTTACAAGCATCTTGAAGAAGATGAAATTGAGCTATTAACCTACGAAATAACCCGAATGCGCGCAGTTCCGCCCGAAGTTGCGGATCAGGTTATTAATGAATTCTATGGCCTCTGCGTCGCCCAGAAGGTATACATTGAGGGTGGGGTCTCCTATGCAAAAAATGTCCTCGAAAAGGCATTTGGAGTTCAGCAGGGTAATGCTTTATTGGAACGAGTTACAAAGACTCTGCGTACAAAAGCCTTTGAATTTATCCGTAAAGCAGACTATAAAAATTTAATGAACATGATCGTCAATGAACATCCGCAAACCATTGCTCTGATTCTATCTTATGCCCGATCTGATCAGGCTTCGGCGGTTATTGCTGAATTGCCGAAATCCTTTCGGGTAGAGGTGGTTGAAAGAATTGCCCGAATGGACCGTACCTCGCCGGAAATCATCAGACAGATTGAGACAATCCTTGAACGGAAATTTGAATCTGTTGTTTCTGTTGATTTACTGGAAATTGGGGGTATAAACTATATTGCCGAAGTAATGAACAATATCGATCGTGGGACAGAAAAATACATCTTTGATGAACTTAATAAGACCGATGCCAAATTGTCTGAAGAAATCAGAAAAAGGATGTTTGTCTTCGAAGATATTGTTATTCTGGACTCTATGTCTATTCAGCGTTTCCTTCAGGAAGTGGATACAAAAGATATGTCGATTGCGCTTAAGGGTGCCAACAAAGGTGTTATGGATGTGATTTTTGATAACATGTCTCAGCGAATGGGTGACACTGTCAAGAGCGAAATGGAATTCCTCCACAATGTTCGGGTACGCGATGTTGAAGAGGCCCAACAGAAAGTTGTTTCGGTCATTAGACGTCTGGAAGAAGAAGGCGAAATCGTAACTTCAAAAGGTGGAAAGGACGAGATAATTGTCTAGAATTGTAAAAGCTAAGTGGGTCACACACACCAGTAAAGTTTTTGAACCGGATTTTGACAAAAAGGCTGTTATCCATGAGCAGTCAGATGATCAAAGTGATGAGCAGCTTGAGAGCGGTGACCAGAGCAGCGAACCTGAGGACTTGGAAGAAGAAGTTGAGGTAGTGGATCATCAGTTGGAAGCTATCAAGGCAGCTAACGATTTTATGAGGAATACCCTTAAGGCCAGTCAGGAAATTATTGAAAATTCCAAAGAGGAAGGCTTTAACAAAGGATATGATGAGGGTTACCAGCTTGGCTTTGAAGTCGGAACTCAAAAAGGCCTCGATGAGGGAATGTCCCAGGCTGACCACAAGATTGAAGAAGCCTTGGCAGAAATCGCTGAGCTTGCCACGATGCTTCAGGAAGAACGTAATAATGTAGCTGTTCGCATGGAAGACGAATTTTTGGCGGTTGCTTTGGAAATTGCTAAAAAAATCATGCGCTATGAGATCACTCTTGATGAAACAATTTTTACCAGAATATTTAACGAAGTGATTCATAATGATGACATGGGTGTGAAAGTGTATCTATCTGAGTATCAAAATGCACTGGATTTACATATCAATAAGTCGATCATTGATAAAATTAAGGCCTTGTCTCAAAAATCTAAAGTGGTAATTTTAAAGGAAGATGATCAAATTATAGTGGAAACTGATCAATCGGTCATCGATGTAAGTGTTCCGGTGCAATTGCAGCAGATTCAGAAAGCCATAGAAGAAAACTGATTGGGGAAAACATGGATACTCAAAAAATGATAAAAGTCATTCAGCGTGCTGAAAGTTTTCGTTATTTTGGTAAAATTGAAAAAGTTGTAGGCATGATGATCGAATCAATTGGGCCAGAGTGCCGTACCGGTGACTTATGCCGTATTTTTGATCAGGATGCACAGACTCATATCATGGCTGAAGTGGTAGGATTTCGCGGAAATAGAGTCCTTTTAATGCCTTATGAAGAACCTGAAGGCATCAGCTTTGGCAATATTGTTGAGCCTACAGGTGCTTCTTTAAAAGTCGGAGTATCTGAAAATATGATTGGTCGGGTAGTGAATGCGATGGGTCAGCCGATTGATGATGGTCCGCCCATCGAGGCTGACCATTTTTATGATATTCAAAGCAGTGGTGCCAATCCGCTGTCACGGCCTATTATTGAAGATGTACTGGAGTTTGGAATCCGGGCCATTGATGGCCTTCTGACGATCGGTAAAGGACAACGTATGGGGATCTTTGCCGGTAGTGGGGTAGGAAAATCGACCTTGATGGGAATGATTGCCAGAAACGTAAAAGCCCACGTTAATGTCATTGCGCTAGTAGGCGAGCGAGGCCGTGAAGTGCGTCAATTTCTGGAGAGCGACTTGGGACCTGAGGGTCTGGCGCGCTCAGTAATTGTAGTTGCCACTTCTGACCAGCCACCAATGCAGCGGATGAAATGTGCGTTAACAGCAACGACTATAGCCGAATATTTTAAAGATCAGGGCAAAGATGTGCTTTTGATGATGGACTCTCTCACCCGTTTTGCCATGGCGCAGCGAGAAATTGGTCTTGCCACAGGAGAGCCACCAGTAGCAAGAGGGTATACACCATCAATCTATGCGATGATGCCGAAGCTGCTTGAACGAACAGGTAATTTTGAAACCGGTTCCATTACTGGCATTTATACCGTATTGGTTGAAGGGGATGATATGAACGAACCTGTCGCCGATACAGTACGGGGAATCATTGACGGCCATATTGTTCTGTCAAGAAAAATTGCGGCCAGAAACCATTATCCGGCCATTGATGTTTTAAACAGTGTTAGTCGAATTATGACTAATATTGTGTCCAAAGAGCATCGGGATACGGCTTCAAAAATTAGAAATCTGATGTCTGTATATGATACCAATTATGATTTGGTTAGCATTGGCGCTTATAAAAACGGTAGTAATCCAGCTTTGGATGTGGCCTTGAAAAAGATTGACGGAATAAACCGCTTTTTGCAACAAGGAATTGACGAAAAGTCGCCATTTGATCTCAGTACGGAAATGATGGATAAGGCTATCTTATGAAAAAATTTGACTTTAACCTTGAAAAACTTTTAAACTATAAGGACCAGAATCTGGAAAATGAAATGATGATTTTGGGAGAACTGAATAACAAATTGGATCAGTGCGAAAAAAATCTGCTTGCGGCACAAAATAGACTGATTCAAAAAAAGAAAGATTATGAAGATGCACTGTCAGGTTCGATTTCACCAATGGCCTGTCAAGTGCATTTGCATTATATCGACGCGGTTAAAGAAGAAATAAACGTTCTTGAAAAGGCAGTGGAACAGGCTCGAAAAAAAGTCGAAAAACAAATAGAAGTCGTAAAAAACCTTAAATTGGAAACTCGTTCACTTGAAATTATGAAGGAAAAGCGTTATGATGAATATAAAATGGAAGTGAACAAAGAAACGGAAAAAGAACTGGAAGACTTTGTAACGACAGCTAAAGAAATGAAAAAACATTCTTGATATTGGAATATATTTTTTAGATCATTTTCATGGTTTTTAGGCTTCTAAATAAATTTAAACAGCCTACACTCTGTCTCCCGTTTTTTGAAGGTTAGTGTGAACTTAAATTAATTATGCGCAAGCAAAAAGAGGTGAACAGATGCTATACGATACAATTATAGTCGGAGCTGGTCCAGCGGGATTAACAGCAGGTGTATATGCCGGGCGGGGAATGCTAAAAACATTGATTCTTGAACGTGGAGGCATTGGCGGCCAGATTGCCACCAGCTGGGAAATTGAAAACTATCCGGGCGCACCAGCGGAAAGTACAGGTCCAGGCTTGACAGAGCGAATGCGTCAACAATGTATTGAATTTGGTGTTGAATTCAAAACAGAAATCTTCAAAGGATTTAAAAAAGTGGCGCAAAAAATTATAGTCCAGACTGAGCATGGTGACCTGGAAACGAAAACCCTGATTATCGCAACTGGTTCTGAGCCGCAAATGATTGGTTGTAAGGGTGAACGAGAATTAAGAGGAATGGGCGTTTCCTATTGTGCCACCTGTGATGCCAATTTTTTTAAAAACATGAAAGTCGCTGTCATTGGCGGTGGCAATACAGCCTTGGAAGAAGCCTTGTTTTTGACAAAATATGCGGCTTCAGTTACCATTATTCATCGGCGTCAGGAATTAAGAGGGGCGAAAATTCTTCAGAATCGTGTAAAAGAACACGAAAAAATTGACTTTCTGCTGGATTCGGTCGTAGATGAGATTATCGGATCTGCTTATGTTGAAGCCATTAACGTTAAAAATGTGGTGACGAATGAGATCACCTGTATCCCAATGGATGGCGTTTTTGTATTTGTAGGTCAGAAACCCAACACTGATGGTTTTGAAGGACTTATAAAACAGAATGAAAGGGGCTATCTGTTGACGGATGATGAGATGAGAACCAATATCGAAGGTGTCTTTGCAGCGGGTGATATCCGACAAAAATCTTTAAGACAGGTAGTGACAGCTACCGGTGATGGTGCAATTGCGGCCTCAAATGCGATTAAATTTATCGAAGAATAAAAACACTAAATAATAAAATGAAACTGGGATCTTGGAACCAGTCAAAAAAGCACGATTGGGGCCGGAGTAATCCGGCTCTTTCATGTTGTCTACACATAAAATAAAGAGCTATCATAAATATTTAATAAGAAATCAAACCAGGTGGAAAATGAAACTTGATTTAAATATAAGCCAAAGTCAAAAACTGATTATTACCCAGGAAATGAGACAGGCAATAGAAATATTGCAGATGACAGCAACTGAACTTAATAATCTGATCGAAAAGGAGACCATGGAAAATCCGATTCTTGATTTTCAAGAAGGACCAATTAAAGGAGAACTTGCCGCTGCAGATAAAAACCTGAAAGAACCTCAGGAAAGTGATGTAAAATGGGATGAGTATATCGCCTATATGCAGTCATATCCTGTGATTGGTCAGTCGGGGATAAAACCGGATGAAAATGAGTATGGTTTTGAAAAGTTTTCTTATCATGAGAATACTTTACATGAATACCTTCATTTTCAGTTTAGTATATTAAAAAATGAATTACTGTCAAAAGAAGGTGAAATAGGTGATTACCTGATTGACTGTATTGATGATAACGGCTATCTGATTGTAGATGAAAATTATCTGTTGGAAGTGCTGTCTATTGATTTAATCCAATATGAAAGAGTTCTGTCCTTAATTCAAACGTTGGATCCCGACGGTGTTGGGGCTAGAAACATCGAGGAATGCTTAAGTATTCAACTTCAAAATAGGGGCTATGAAAAGGATTCAGTCTATCTTAAGCTGGTTAATCATTATTTGAAAGATTTGGCGGAACATCATTATAAAAGAATAGAGAAAGAAACGGGTTTAAAGCCTGAGGAGATTGCGGCTTTTAAAGCTGAATTAAAAACCCTGGAGCCTAAACCGGGTCGCGAATTTTCCTGCGCTGATTCAGTTTCTTATATTATTCCAGATGGCAAGATAGAAATCAGGGGGAAAGAATTGCTGGTGACGGTTAATGAAATTTCAGCGCCTAAACTTCATATCAGTCCTTATTATCAAAAAATGCTCCAGCAGGAGAAGCAGGGCTCGGAAGCCAGTGAGTACTTGTCAAAAAAAATGAATGGGGCAGTTTTTTTAATCAAGAGCATTGAGCAAAGACGACAGACAATTAAAAATGTCATTGAAGCAATTGCCTCATATCAGAAAGAATTCTTTTTTAATTCGAAGACAGGCTTGAAAGCACTAACCTTAAAAGATATAGCGGAAATAATTGAAATGCACGAATCAACCATTAGTCGGGCGATTCGCGGCAAGTACATTGAAACGCCAAATGGGACGTTACCGCTAAAGTTTTTTTTCACTCGCGGATTCAGTGATGGTCAAGAAGACTTGTCTTCGGAAGTGGTAAAAAACTGGATTAAAGAACTTATTAGTCAGGAAGATAAGAAAAAACCCTTAAGTGATCAGAAAATTGCGGAACTCTTAAAAGCCCAAAAAATTGATGTCGCCAGAAGAACGGTCGCAAAATACCGGGAAGCCTTAAATATTGAATCTTCTTCAAAACGAAAAGAAGTGGTAGTTTAATTATACGACTACTTTGTTTTATGAATCTTTTGCTTGTTATTTAAATTAAAATAGGGTATAATCATTTTGTCCCGGCGGGACAAAAATGTCTAGTGCCGAAGGAAGTGATAACGTGTCGAATCAAATTAAAATCAGTCAGGATGTCATCGAGCTCCAGCAATTGGTTGCTCCCGAGATTAGCCAAATTATTGAAATGCGTTACAATATTCTCTCGACTATCAGTAGCGAGCAGCCAATCGGAAGGCGAAATCTGGCTTTTGTTCTGGATATGAGCGAACGGGCTGTGCGTAATGAAATCGATTTTTTTCAGTCGCAAAAGTTGGTATCGGTTGAACGACAGGGAGTGGTCATTACTGAAGCAGGCAAAAATGCGCTGGTAAAATTAAAAAGTCTCTTATATACCTACAATGGACTGGAACAGCTGGAAAAAGAGTTGACAGAAAAATTACATCTCAAAAAGGTTATTATCTGTCCCGGCGATATGGATATGAATTACGAGGTTTTACGCTTTATGGGACGTTCCGGTGCCAAGTATGTATTGTCTGTGATGAAGTACAAAGACACTTTGGCTTTAACCGGTGGAAATTGCACGGCGGCTGTGGCCGATGAAATGCGTGAAGCTTTTTATCCTGACGTTTATGTAATCCCAGCCCGCGGCGGAATTGGTAAAAGCCACTCAACGCAAGCAAATAATGTAGTCGCTGAGATGGGGCTAAAACTTCATTCTAATTACGAGCTCCTGCATCTGCCGGATAATATTGATCAGCGATTATTAGAAGCATTAAAAGATTATCCTGAGATAAAACGGGTATTTACCAGAATGGATGAGATCGATATTTTTATCTTTGGTTTGGGACGAGCTGATGTTCTGGCGGATTGGCGAAACATGTCAGCGGCAGAAAAAAAGAAAGTGCTTTCCATGGGAGCAGTAGGCGAAGCCTTTGGTCATTATTTTAATATTAATGGCGAGGTTGTTTCTCCATCCAGCACCATTGGCATCAGCATCGATAATTTTAAAAGAATACCTCATGCAATTGCAATTGCCGGGGGAGCCGGAAAGGCGGAATCGATCATCGCGATATCGCGTATTCGTGATAATATCGTGCTGGTAACAGATGAGAGCGCCGCCCGGGAAATACTTAAACAGTTAAAAACATCAAAAGATTCGAATGCGTCGGATTTTAATGATGATGAAGTATAAAAGTTTTAAGGAGGCAGATTAAGATGTCTGTAAAAGTTGCAATTAATGGTTTTGGTAGAATTGGTCGTTTAGCATTCAGATTGATGGCGGATAATCCGGCGTTTGATATCGTCGCAATCAACGATTTAACTGATGCTAAAACACTGGCTTATTTATTAAAATATGATAGTGCGCAGGGTAAATTTAAAGAAAGCGCAATCGAAGTAAAAGATGATTCGATGCTTGTTGAAGGAAAGGCCATTAAAATTTTTGCTGAAAGAGATCCCGAAAATCTGCCCTGGGGTGATATGGGAGTTGATGTTGTAATCGAATCAACGGGCTTCTTTACTGATAAAGCTGGAGCTGAAAAGCATGTCAAAGCAGGGGCGAAAAAAGTGGTTGTTTCGGCACCGGCAAAAGGTGATGTTAAAACAATCGTCTTTAATGTCAATGAAAATACTCTTGATGGATCAGAGACAGTTCTGAGTGGCGCTTCTTGTACGACAAACTGTCTGGCGCCGGTTGCTAAAGTTTTAAATGACAAGTTTGGCTTAATCAGTGGTATTATGACTACCGTTCATGCTTATACCAACGATCAGGCAACCTTGGACAGACCACATAAAGATGTTCGTCGTGGTCGCGCAGCAGCTCAGAATATTGTGCCAACCTCAACGGGTGCAGCGGCCGCAGTTGGAAAAGTGCTGCCGGCTTTAAATGGTAAACTTGACGGATTTGCCCTTAGAGTACCAGTTTTAACAGGATCACTAGTTGATTTAACCTGCTCTCTGGAAAAAGATGTAACCAAAGAAGAAATTAATGCAGCCATGAAAGAAGCAGCAAATGAAACCCTTGGTTATAACGAGGAAATGATTGTTTCTACTGATATTATTGGCATGAGCTATGGTTCTTTATTTGATGCAACCCTGACAAAAGTGATGGATGTTGAAGGTGGCAAACAGCAGGTAAAGGTTATTTCATGGTATGATAATGAAATGTCTTACACTGCCCAGTTAGTCCGTTTGGTTGAATATGTTTCTACAAAACTTTAAAATGGTCGGGAAATAATAAGCTTTCGATCTGTATCAGTGTCCCGTACTTCTACGGATCAGCGGATCAGAAATGATTCTTCTGATCTTGTTTAGGCGGGACATTTTTCTTTAACTCGAAAGTATGAAAGGGAGAGAAAATGAGTAAAAAAACAGTATCCGATATTGATTTACAGGGTAAGAAAGTTTTAATGCGGGTGGACTTCAATGTTCCCATTGATGAAAACGGGAAAATTACCGATGAAACGAGGATTATGGCAGCACTGCCAACCATAGAATATGTGTTAAACAATGGTGGCGCTCTAATTCTCATGTCTCATTTGGGACGTCCTAAAGATGCGCCCGATCCAAAGTTTTCCCTTGCACTGGTAGCCAAAAAACTGTCGGAAGTGCTTAAAAAAGAAGTTGTTTTTAATGAAGATGGACTAGTGGTAGGTGACGTGACAAAAGACGCGGCTAAAAATCTAAAATCTGGTCAGGTTATGCTTTTAGAGAATACCCGTTTCCGTCCGGAAGAAAAGAAAAACGATCCTGCCTTTTCGAAAGAATTGGCTTCTTTAGGAGATGTCTTTGTTAATGATGCTTTTGGTACTGCACACCGGGCCCATGCTTCTACCGTGGGTATTGCAGAAGTTATTCCTGGTGTTTCAGGTTTTTTGATCCAGAAGGAACTGGATTTTATGGGTAAAGCACTGGACGATCCGGCGCGACCTTTTGTGGCGATTCTTGGCGGGGCAAAGGTTTCTGACAAGATTGGGGTTATCAATAATCTCTTAGACAAGGTCAATACCCTGATTATCGGTGGTGGCATGGCTTATACATTTTTAAAAGCACAGGGTCATGAGATCGGTAAATCCTTACTGGAAGAGGACAAAATCGAACTGGCTAAAGAACTGATGGCCAAGGCGATTTCCAAAGGGGTTAGCATGCTTCTGCCGGTAGATGTGGTGGCAGCAGATACTTTTGCTGCTGATTCTCCATATGTAACAGTGGATATAAATGCAATTCCAGCTGATAAAATGGGCCTGGATATCGGTCCGATTACCTGTGCGACTTTTTCAAGAGCCATTCATGAAGCAAAAACGGTGATCTGGAATGGACCAATGGGCGTTTTTGAAATGCCAGCCTTTGCTGTTGGTACTGAAGAAGTGGCTAAAGCTATGTCAGAAACCGATGCGATTACGATTATTGGCGGTGGTGATTCGGCTGCGGCAGTAAAAATATTGGGTTATGAAGCTGGCATGAGCCACATATCGACTGGTGGGGGAGCATCACTTGAATTCCTCGAAGGAAAAAAACTGCCTGGAATAGAAATTCTTCAGGATAAATAGGAGATAAAAATGAGAAAAGCAATTATTGCCGGAAACTGGAAGATGAATATGGACATCAACGAAAGTGTTGAACTGATGAATACTTTAGTACCATTGGTGGGAAACGCTTCGGTGGAAGTAGTATTTTGCCCACCTTATTTAAGTTTGCAAAAAGCGGTTGAAATGGTAAAAGATACTGTAATTGGTATTGGTGCTCAAAATATGCATTATGAAAAGAATGGCGCTTTTACCGGTGAAGTTTCAGGTGAAATGTTAAAGGCCATCGACGTTTCATATGTGGTTCTTGGTCACTCTGAGAGACGAGAATTCTTTAACGAAACGGATGAAGCGGTTAATAAAAAAGCGCTTAAGGCACTTGAACTGGGGATTACCCCAATTGTCTGCTGCGGTGAAACCCTGGCAGAACGGGAAAGCGGTGGGGCTAAAGATAAAGTTGTCGGTCAAATAAAAGCGGGTTTAAAGGAAATTGCTGATATTGAAAAAGTAGTTGTCGCTTATGAACCTATCTGGGCTATTGGCACGGGGAAAACAGCCTCAAAAAAAGAAGCGGATGAAGCCTGTGGCTGGGTGCGAGAAACAATTGCGTCAATGTATGGACAGGAAGCGGCTGAGAAAGTTCGTATTCAATATGGTGGTAGTGTTAAACCGGAAAATATTAAAGAACTGATGGCAATGCCAAATATTGATGGCGCTTTAGTTGGCGGTGCTTCTTTAAAAGCCAGTTTTGCCCAAGTCGTCAATTTTGAATAAGATAAATAAGAAAGGTTGCCATCATGAAAAAAGAATTAACTGCTTTGATTATTTTAGACGGCTACGGTTTTTCGACCTGTGAAAAAGGCAATGCTGTCGAGCTTGCCAGGACACCTTATCTGGATTGCCTGTCGCAAAAATATCCCCACACCTTAATTACCGCTAGTGGACTTGGTGTGGGACTGCCAGAAGGACAAATGGGAAATTCAGAGGTTGGTCATCTAAATCTGGGCGCTGGCCGAATCATCTATCAGGAATTAACCCGGATTACAAAGTCGATTGAAGATGGTGATTTCTTTGAAAATGAGGCGCTACTATCAGCTGTAAAATGGGCAAAAGAAAAGAATCAGGCATTGCATCTGATTGGACTTTTGTCTGATGGTGGAGTACATAGCCATGAAAAACATTTGTATGGCCTTTTAAAATTGGCTAAGAGAAATGGTCTTGACAAGGTTTTCGTTCATTGTCTGATGGACGGTCGCGATACCGCCCCTAATAGCGGTCTCACACATATTAAAGCTTTGCAGGCAAAAATGCAGGAGCTGGGTGTGGGTGAGATCGCCACAATTATTGGCCGATATTATGGGATGGACCGTGATAATCGCTGGGATCGAGTCGAGAAAGCATATGATGCGATGACTATGGGTATTGGAATTGAGGAAATGAATGCAGTTTCTGCAATGGAAAAATCCTATGCCGGTGGGGTTACTGATGAGTTTATCCTGCCAACTGTCATTGATCAGGATGGACTGATTAAAGCCAAGGATGCCATCATCTTCTTTAATTTCAGGCCGGATCGAGCTCGGGAAATCACCCGCTGCCTGATTGAAAAAGAATTTGATCAGTTTGACCGTAAATCTGGCTTTTTAAATGTAAAATATATCAGCATGACACAGTACGATAAAAGTTTTGAAAATCTTGAGATTGCCTACAAACCAGAAACAATTAAAAATACTTTAGGTGAATATTTAAGTGACTTGGGTATTTCTCAGCTGCGGATCGCTGAAACTGAAAAATATGCCCATGTTACCTACTTTTTCAATGGCGGACTGGAAAAACAGTATCCCCTGGAAGATCGAATTCTTGTGCCATCACCGCATGTAGCCACATATGATCTAAAGCCGGAAATGAGCGCCTATGAGGTAGCAGAAAAAGCGGTGGAGGCAATTAAAAGCGAAAAATATCAATTGATGGTTTTAAATTTTGCAAACCCTGATATGGTTGGTCACAGCGGAATTCTAGAAGCAGCGGAAAAAGCGGTAGAGACGGTTAACGAATGCGCGCAAAAGGTGATTGAGACAATTCTTCAGCATGGGGGATCAATTATTGTTACTGCTGACCATGGGAATGCTGAAAAGATGATTGATTATGAAACGGGAATGCCCTTTACCGCTCATACTTCAAATCCGGTGAAATGCATTTTATTGGGTAAAGAAAATGTGAGTCTAAGAGAAGGTGGCAGGTTGGCTGATATTGCTCCCACCCTACTCGATTTAATGGAACTGCCGGTGCCATCAGAAATGACCGGGACCAGCTTGATCTTGAAAAACTAAAAAATCGAGTCCTGTTACCGATTTCATTCAAAAAAGTCTCGTTAGAGGCTTTTTTTATGATTGAAAAAATTGCATGCTTATGATATGATAACGTGCATGAGAATTTACGGAGGTGAGAACAATAGAAACAGCATTACTGGTTGTCTTAATTGCATCCTGTTTTGTTCTGATAGCAGCCATTTTACTTTCACCAGGTAAAGCTGCTGGTATGTCAGGATCCATTGCAGGGGGGGCCGAATCTTTATTTGGTAAGAAAAAAGCACGCGGTTTTGAAGCAGTTCTGGAACGGACGACAAAAATTTCAGGCGTAGTCTTTATGTTGACGGCATTTATTTTATCAATCGTTTAGTTTAATAACGGAAAAGCCAATTGGCTTTTCCGTCTTTGCGAGTATGAGAAATTTTCAACATACTCGACATTAAATTTTGCATCATCAGATGCAGTACTTTTTATAGGGGGAAATTAAAATGGACTTATTGTTTATAGCTCCAATTATTGGAGTTGTAGCGTTAATTGTCGCGCTGATTTTTAGCAAGCGTGTTACTGCAGTTGACGCCGGTACAGACCGAATGAAAGAATTGGCTTCTTATATTCATGAAGGAGCGATGGCGTTTTTAACCAGAGAGTATAAAATGCTAGGGATTTTCATTGCGGTATTATTTGTTATTTTGACTGTCACACCAGGTCTTGGTCTGATGACTGCCATCTGTTTTCTTGTTGGAGCCTTGTTCTCAATTTTAGCAGGCTTTTTCGGAATGCAGGTAGCTACGAAAGCTAACGTGCGAACCGCTAACGCAGCTAAAGAAAGCGGTATCAACAAAGCCTTGGCAACTGCCTTTTCTGGTGGTGCCGTAATGGGTATGTGTGTGGTTGGCTTAGGTCTTCTGGGCGTCAGTGTTTTGTACCTGATCTTTGAAGATGTTACCATTATCACTGGTTTTGGTCTGGGGGCTTCGTCAATAGCGCTTTTTGGTCGTGTTGGTGGTGGTATTTACACCAAAGCTGCCGACGTTGGTGCTGACCTGGTTGGTAAAGTTGAAGCGGGTATTCCTGAAGATGACCCAAGAAATCCTGCAGTTATCGCTGATAACGTTGGTGACAATGTTGGTGATGTAGCTGGAATGGGTGCCGACCTGTTCGAATCTTATGTTGGTTCACTAATTTCAGCAATGACATTAGGTGTGATTGCTTTAGGTGGTATTGAAGGGATTGTTTTCCCACTGATGCTGGCTGGTGTTGGGATTTTAGCATCTATCATTGGAACATTCTTTGTTCGTGGTAAAGAAGGTGCCAATCCGCAGCGTGCTCTGGATATGGGAACTTATGTTAGTGGTGTGATTGTAATTATTGCTGCATACTTCCTGTCAGAATATTTTACCGGCGGGTTAGCTGCTTTTGTTGCAATTGTTTCGGGTCTGGCGATTGGGATTATTATTGGTAAATTAACTGAATACTATACATCAGAGCATTATAAACCAGTAAAACATATTGCAGATCAGTCTCAAACTGGCCCAGCGACAACTATTATTAGTGGTCTGGCCGTTGGAATGCAGTCGACTGCTTTCCCAATTCTGGGAATGGCGATTGCAATTTATATTGCTTATACCGCTTTTGGTTTATTCGGAATCGCTTTGGCCGCTGTTGGCATGTTGTCTACAGCCGGGATGACCATTGCCGTAGATGCTTACGGTCCGATTGCCGATAACGCTGGTGGGATTGCCGAGATGGCAGAACTTCCAAGCTCTGTTCGAGAAATCACTGATAAACTGGATGCCGTTGGAAACACCACTGCCGCTATTGGTAAAGGTTTTGCCATTGGTTCTGCAGCTTTAACTGCATTGGCACTGTTTGCTTCCTATGCTCAGGCAGTTCAGTTGACAGTAATTGATATTTTAAATCCTAATGTTATTATTGGGATGTTAGTTGGTGGTATGCTGCCATTCTTATTCTCAGCTTTGACGATGGAAGCGGTTGGTTCGGCAGCTAATGAAATGATCGAAGAAGTTCGACGACAATTTAGAGAACATCCTGGCATTATGGAAGGAACCGAAAAACCGGATCATGCTCGTTGCGTTGATATTTCAACCGCCGCAGCTTTAAAACGAATGATTGTTCCTGGTCTTTTGGCAGTTATTGCACCGCTTGCTATGGGTCTGATTCTTGGTGCTGATGCACTGGGTGGCTTATTAGCTGGAGCTCTGGTTACAGGTGTCCTGATGGCGATCTTTATGGCTAATGCCGGTGGTGCCTGGGACAACGCCAAGAAATTTATTGAGAGTGGAGAACATGGTGGAAAAGGCAGCGAAGCTCATAAGGCTGCTGTCGTTGGAGATACAGTAGGTGATCCATTTAAAGATACATCTGGACCTTCTATCAACATCCTGATCAAACTGATGACCATTGTGTCACTGGTATTTGCACCATTATTCATGCTTTAAAACCAAGAAAAAAGCGCCAACACTAGTTGGGCTTTTTTTTACAAAAAATTATTTTTGGCAATAAAAGAACACACCTGTAATCTGATATGCCCTTTGTCAAGTAGACAGGTTAAATATCGAAAACCAGGTGCAGATGAACGATCACACAGAATTGTGTGGTCGTTTTTTATGCGCTCCATTTCTCTTTATATTTTTGAATTCTTTTGCTTTTAGGAATTGGATAAGATTGAACTTGTACTGATGAGAAAGGCGCGGGCAATATTAATAATAATTTTTAGAGTTTTGAAAGAAAAAATGTAGGGGAAAAGACGAAAATAAACTTAAAATTAAATAAAATGGCATGTTAAATATATAAATCAATTGACAAAATAAATGTCATGCACTAAAATAAAACATAGGGGTGATGATATGAAAAAAAGTGTCTACAGTTTAATGCTGTTTGATGAAATTGTGGAAAAAATTGATCAAATGGCTTATGAGAACAACACAAACCGCTCCCAATTGATTAACGACCTTTTGGCGGAAAGAATCGGCATGGTGACACCAGAACAAAAAATTCAGCAAATACTTGAACAGCTGGATCAAAACTTCAACCAAACCTTGTCGGTCAGCCAGATTAATAAAAATTCTAGTATTCAGTTTGGTAAGAGTCTAAAATTTAAGTATCGACCCAAAATTCGCTATAGCTACGAATTTTTAAGTAATCAGGAGGGGAAATATGCGGTTTTAAAAATTTCTTGCCGCACTAAATCTGAAATACTAAATGAACACTTTGAGTCATTCTTTAATCTAATTTCAGATATCGAGAATGAAAGAAGGCTTAACGATGACAAGTGGGTGGAGAATACCACTAATCACAAATTCGTCAGAGCATTTCAGGAAGATGGCGGACTGTCTAAAGATGTGGAAAGTGTAGCGGGTAATCTAACCGCGTATTTAAAAATGATTGATGAAGCGATGAATGTGTATTTCTCCGAAATTGATAGAGGAGAGGATTTGTTTGAACAGATGAATAGCATTTATCAGAAATTTATGAAAAAACAGAGGTGAATCGAATATGGATATGAATTTATTTACTCAAAAATCGTTGGAAGCCATAAAAACAGCTGAGCTTTTGGCTGGTGAATATAACCATATGGAAATTGAGCCGGAACACCTGCTAATGGCCTTAATAACACAAGAAAACGGGGTAGTTGGACGAATTTTTGATCGACTTGGTAAGAATTCCTTGTCAATTGTAGAAGATATCAAACATGAACTTAGCCGAAAACCAAGTGTTTCTGGACCAGGTAGAGAGCCTGGAAAAGTTTATATAAGCGCTGATACAGATAAAGTTTTAAATGCTTCCTATAAAGAAGCAAAAAAACTGGATGATCAGTATATTTCAGTTGAATGCATTTTGCTGGGGATTTTCAACTTATCAAAAAAATCTCAAGCCTTAGAAATCCTTGACCGATATGGGGTTAAAAAAGCTGAAATCGAAGCGATTATTAATGAAGTACGCGGAGGTCAGCGGGTTACCAGTGATCATCCGGAAAATACTTACGAAGCTTTAAATCAATATGGTCATGATTTGGTGCAGGATGCAAAAGACAACAAGCTGGATCCGGTTATAGGCCGAGATGCTGAAATCAGGCATGCAATTCGAATTTTAAGTCGTAAGACAAAAAACAACCCGGTTTTAATTGGTGAACCAGGTGTTGGTAAAACAGCTATAGTTGAAGGCTTGGCAATTCGAATTGTCGCTGGTGATGTTCCAGAGGGATTGAAAGACAAACGAATTATCGCCCTTGATTTGGGGGCCATGGTGGCGGGTGCCAAATACCGGGGTGAATTTGAGGAACGGTTAAAGGCAGTTCTTAAAGAAGTGGTCGACAGTAATGGTGAGATCATTCTCTTTATTGATGAATTGCATAACATTGTAGGCGCTGGCAAAACAGAGGGTGCCATGGATGCCGGCAACATGTTAAAACCTATGCTGGCACGTGGCGAGCTGCATTGTATCGGGGCAACAACCCTGGATGAATACCGTCAGTATATTGAAAAAGATCCGGCATTGGAACGTCGTTTTCAGCCTGTATTAGTCGATGAACCTAGTGTTGAAGACACAATTTCAATTCTTCGTGGGCTGAAAGATACATACGAACGTTTCCATGGGGTTCAGATTTTAGATACGGCACTGGTAGCGGCGGCAACTCTGTCAGACCGCTATGTATCGGATCGTTTTTTACCGGATAAGGCAATCGATTTGATCGATGAAGCCTGTTCAAAGATTAGAACAGAACTTGATTCCATGCCAGAAGAAATGGATGAAGTCAGACGAAAAATGATGCAATTGGAAATTGAGGAAGTAGCGCTTAAAAAGGAAAAAGACAATTTAAGCAAGGAGCGCCTCGAACGATTACAGAAAGAATTGGCTGAATACAAGGATCGCTTTAACGAAATGAGTATCCAGTGGGAAAATGAAAAATATTCAGCGGAAAATTTAAAACAGCTTCAAGAAGAACTCAATAACCTGAACTATCAGCGGGAAAAAGCCGTCAGAGAAGGTGATTATCAGAAGGCGTCAGAACTGGAATACGGTATGATACCTGAGAAATCTGCAAAGCTTGAAGCTTTAAAACAGGCTGCTGAAGAAAAAAGTGATGAATCCAGTTTAAAAAGAGAAAAAGTTACTGAGGAAGAAATTGCCGAAATCATTTCCGACTGGACCAATATTCCTTTAAGCAAACTGGTATCTGGCGAACGGGAAAAACTTTTATCTCTGGAAGACACTTTGAAAGAAAGGGTAATCGGTCAGGAAGAGCCGATTATCAAGGTGGTTGATGCCATCATTCGTTCTCGAGCGGGTATCAAAAATCCCAACAGCCCCATTGGCTCCTTCCTGTTTTTAGGACCCACCGGTGTTGGCAAAACGGAACTGGCTAAAGCTGTTGCGGCTACTTTGTTTGATTCAGAAGAAAATATGATTCGAATCGATATGAGTGAATATATGGAGAAATTCTCTGTCTCTCGCCTAATTGGTGCACCTCCGGGATATGTCGGCTACGAGGAAGGTGGACAGCTGACAGAAGCTGTCAGAAGAAAGCCTTATAGTGTCATTCTTTTAGATGAAATTGAAAAGGCGCATAAGGATGTCTTTAATATTCTGCTGCAGATTCTAGATGATGGTCGTATCACAGATTCTCAGGGTCGAACCGTTGATTTTAAAAATACAATTATCATTATGACTTCCAATATTGGATCGGAATTCCTGTTAGAAGGCATTAATCAGGATGGTGAGATTAAGGCGGAAGCCGAGGCGGCAGTCATGGATCTGCTGAAAAGCTACTTCCGACCGGAATTTTTAAACCGAATCGATGAGATTGTTCTGTATAAACCGCTCAGTAAAGCTTCAATTGGCAAAATTGTTGAACTGATGCTCGATGATATCTTAAAACGGTTAAAAGATAAACGCATTACGTTTACATTAAGCCCGGCGGCCAAAGATCAGATCATTAATCTGGGATTTGATCCAGCCTATGGTGCCAGACCTTTAAAACGATATTTGCAGAAACATATTGAGACAATGATCGGGAAAGAAATCATAAAGGGCAACATCGGGGAAGGCCAGAATTTGACTATTGATGTTAATGAAAATGGAGATTTTTATATCTCGTAAAAAGGGGCGTAAGCCTCTTTTTTGTGCTGTCCTAAGATGACAAGCAATTTTATTTGTGTTAGAATGATTTCAAAAGAAGATTAACGAGGTGTGAGATGGAAAAACGTGTATTAGGAAAAACTGGGCTGGAAGTTTCACTGGTCGGCTTTGGCGGAATTCCGATTCAGCGTTGCAGCCAATGGGAAGTGGATGATATCGTCGAGGCACTAATCGAAGAGGAGATAAATTTTATCGATACAGCCAGAGCTTATACCACCAGTGAAGAAATGCTTGGTGAATCTCTGAAAAAATGGGGGCGAGACCAATTCTACCTGGCAACAAAAACACCTAAGCTTGATTTTGATGGCGTGATGGCGGATGTAAAATTAAGCCTTTCTTGTCTACAAACCGACTACATTGAGTTATACCAATTTCATAATGCCAAAACGATGGAAGCATATGAGACAATTATGGGCCCCGGTGGTGGTTATGAAGCCCTTAAAAAATGTCAGAAGGAGGGCCTGATCGGTCATATTGGCATCACTTCCCATAGCTTTGAAGTTCTTGATCGGGCACTGACAGAAGGCCACTTTGAAACAATTCAGTTTCCCTATAATTATGTTGAAAACAAGGGGGCTGTGCTTTTTGAAAAGGCTAAAATGTTGAACATTGGAGTAATCGTCATGAAACCCCTGGCTGGAGGTGCTTTTATTAATAGCAACTATTCATTGCGATGGGTTGCCGAAAATTCGGATATAAGTATTATGATTCCGGGGATGGACTCGGTTAAGCAGGTAACAAAAAATGCCCGGGTTGGCAAAGATTTTAAACCACTGACTCAGGAAGAAAGAAAAATATTTGAAAAAGATGCAGAAGAACTGGGCGAAGGATTTTGCCGTCGATGCGGTTACTGCGCTCCCTGTCCTCAGGGAATTGATATTCCCATGCAGTTTATCGTAGAAGGCTATTACAGACGATACAATCTGGAAGAATGGGCGTTGGATCGTTACCAGAGTTTTACAGCCAATGCTTCAGATTGTATTGAGTGTGGAGCCTGCGAGCCCCGCTGTCCCTATCATCTTCCGATTCGGGAGATGCTCAAAAAAACCCGCAGCTTGTTTGATCCCCTAATGGAAAAATAAAAAAAGCTCAGCATCAGCTGAGCTTTTAACATTAAATTTCCAGGTAGAGTTGGCCTAGGGCATCGGCGGCCATAATAGCTGCGTAGACGACATCGGCATCGACATCAAATGGCATATTGTGGATCGTTTCGCCTGGATCAGCAGCTGCTTTGGCAACATCCATAATTTTTTCCGGGGTAGGTTCGGTGCAACCAAGTTCGGCAAGGGTAATTGGCAAGCCAACAGACAGACAGAAGTCAATGACTTCTTCAATGTCTTCCATAGGGCGGTTTTCCATCACTAATTGAACTAAGGTTCCGAAAGCAACTTTTTCACCATGATACATGTGATGGCATTCGGACAGTACAGTTAAACCATTATGGATAGCATGGCAGGCTGCCAGACCGCCGCTTTCAAAACCAACACCGCTTAAATAGGTATTGGCTTCAATAACATTTTCAACAGCTGGTGTGCAGGCTTTGGCTTCGACAGCCAGTTTTGCTTTTAAACCATCTTCAATTAAAATATCGTAGCAGAGTTTTGCCAGCGCTAGAGCTGATTTCGTGGGGTGAGCACCAGACATGGTAGTGCCATTGGAAGCAACTGTAGCCAGAGCTTCAAAATAGGTGGCTAGGGCATCACCCATGCCGGCAACAAAGAGTCGGGCAGGCGCTTCTTTGATGATATCAGTATCCATGATGACGATTTCAGGATTTTTTGGAAGTACCAGATATTCATCAAAGATGCCATCTTCTGTGTAAAGTACTGACAGTGCCGAGCAGGGAGCATCGGTTGAGGCAATCGAAGGAGCGATCACAACCGGGAGTTTTTCATAATGGGCAGTTGCTTTTGCAGTGTCAAGGGTTTTTCCGCCGCCAACGCCAACGATTACATCACAGCCGTTGGCTTTGACGATTTCCTGAAGTCTGGCGACTTCAACCTTTGAGCACTCACCATTAAATTTTTCGGCAGTAAATTTGATGCCAGCAGCTTCGAATGCGGTTTTTAATTCCGCGGATTTTGTACGCATCATCGTTCCACTCATCAGAACTAAGGCGGAAGAACCTAATTTAGAAACATGTTCAGGAAGCTTTTTTACTTCACCAGCACCTTGAACATAACGACTTGGGGACATAATAATTTTTTGCATTGTTTACCTCCGAAATCTTTATTTCGTCATTATTATAACAAATTCTATGATAAAAGAATTGACAATCAAAGAGAAAAAAAAGAGATTAAAAGTAATTAAATTACGAAAATTACGAATCAACGGCAAATTTCGGTAAAATATCACTCAACACTGATAAAATATTTGTCTTATTTTTATGTGCAGAATGGTTGGGTTTTTAAATCAATGTGGTATAATGACATAAAAAGTAATAAATATAAAATTGTAAAAAGGATGGAATATATGAGTATTCGTTTTGATTATTCTTATGCAGGCATTAAGGAACATGAATTTTTATATCGTTCTGAACAGATCATGTTGGCTGATCAGATACTAGGTGATTTAACTGGTCCAGGAAATGATTTTCTGGGCTGGCTTGATTATCCTTCACAATATGACCGAGATGAATTTGAAAGGATTAAAGAAGCTGCAGAAAAAATAAAGGCCAAATGTGATGCTTTGATTGTTGTGGGGATTGGCGGTTCTTATCTGGGGTCAAAAGCAATTATTTCGGCATTGACTAGTCCCTTTTATAATGAACTCCCGAAAGATGTTCGTAAAAGCCCCAAAATCTATTTTGCCGGTCAGAATCTCAGCGGTAAATATCTCGAGGAACTACTAAAACTTCTGGAAAATGAATCGGTTTGTGTCAATGTCATTTCCAAATCGGGAACGACCACCGAACCAGCCATCGCTTTTCGTCTGATTAAATCATTTATGGAAGAAAAATACGGTAAAGCTGAAGCCAAAGATCGTATTTTTGTGACAACAGATGCAGAGAAGGGTGCTCTGAAATACATGGCAGATCAGGAGGGCTATGAAAGCTTTGTGATCCCAGATGATATTGGCGGCAGATATTCTGTTTATACCGCTGTTGGGCTGTTACCTATTGCGGCTGCAGGTATAGATATTGACGCTTTTATGGCAGGGGCGTATGCCGCATATGAGGAATACCTGGATCCAGATTTTGAGGTAAATCCCTGTTATCAATATGCCATGTACAGAAATATTCTTTACGCTAAAGGGAAAAAAATCGAGATTATGGTGGATTACGATCCCTCATTAGAATATTTGGCCGAATGGTGGAAGCAGCTCTTTGGCGAAAGTGACGGAAAAGATGGTAAAGGGCTCTTCCCGGCAGCGGCTCACTTTTCAACAGATCTTCATTCTTTGGGGCAGATGATTCAGGAAGGAC
Source organism: Eubacteriaceae bacterium ES2 (assembly GCA_031222025.1). Taxonomy (GTDB): domain Bacteria; phylum Bacillota; class Clostridia; order Eubacteriales; family Eubacteriaceae; genus Acetobacterium. Next base: position 1,210,648 of record CP130740.1, read on the forward strand.
CGGAAAATCATTTTGAAACAGTTATCGCTATTGAGGAAAAGCAGTCAGGGCTTTGTGTTCCTGAAAATGAAGCAGATCTTGATGGGCTTAATTATCTGGCAGGAGCTAATATCGATCAGATAAATGAAAAAGCGATGAAGGGGACTTTGCTGGCACACGTTGATGGTGCCGTGCCCAATGGTATTATTTATCTGGAGCGATTGGATGCTTTTACCCTTGGTAAACTGGTTTACTTTTTTGAAAAAGCCTGTGCCATCGATGGCTACCTTTTGGGCGTTAATCCCTTTGATCAGCCGGGTGTTGAGGCTTACAAAAGGAATATGTTTGCACTGCTTCATAAACCGGGGTTTGAAGAATTGACTCAGCAACTGGAAATAAGATTATAATAGAAGTTCGCAAAAACGTTTCAGTCATTTATAAAAAAGTGATTGAAGCGTTTTTTTCCTTTACTTTTCTTAAGTTTCGTTATAATATATACGTTGGTTTTATTCTAAAGAAACAGGGGGAGCACATTGAATACGGAAATTATCATTTTTATTATTTATCTGGCGGTGCTGATTGGGATTGGATTATATTTTTACCGGAAAACATCCAGCATTGAAGGCTTTTTATTAGGAGGACGAGGCTTAGGTTCCTGGGTTACTGCTATTTCAGCACAGGCCAGTGACATGAGCGGATGGCTCTTAATGGGCTTGCCGGGCGCAATTTATGTTGGCGGCGCTCCAGAAATTTGGATTGGGATTGGCCTCCTCATCGGGACCATTGTAAATTGGTTCATAACCTCAGCACGTTTGCGGGTCTATACCGAAAAGGTAGATGCGCTGACGCTTTCAACCTATTTTGAGAAACGCTTTAAAGATCCGACTAAAGCGCTGCGGTTGATCTCAGCGATTATTATTCTGGTCTTTTTCACGACCTATGCGTCATCTGGTCTGGTGGCATCCGGCAAATTGTTTCAGCTGATGTTTGGCTGGGATTACACAATTGCCGTAATCGTTGGTGTAGCGGTCATTATGGTCTATACACTTTTAGGTGGATTTTTGGCCGTTTCTTACACTGATTTAATTCAGGGAATGTTGATGATTGTAGCCATCGTGGCAGTGCCGATCATGGCCTATTCATCTATGGGGTCCATGGATCTTGTTGTTGCGACCATGGCAGAGCAAGGACTTTCTACCAGCCTTTTTACCAGCGGGGTGACGGTTTTGGGGGTTATCTCCACAATGGCCTGGGGCTTGGGCTATTTTGGCCAACCACATATTTTGGCACGTTTTATGGGCATCAAGAGTATTAAAGAGATCCCTAAAGCTCGGGGAATTGCTATTGTCTGGGTTGTTATCGCCTTGTTGGGGGCGATTATGGTTGGGGTCTTGGCTATTCCATTATTTCCAGGTCTTACGGATGGTGCCCAGGAAACAGTTTTCATGTTAATGATCAGAGAGTTCTTCCCACCTTGGATTGGCGGTATTTTTCTGGCAGCTATCATGGCGGCGATCATGTCAACGATCGATTCCCAGCTCCTGGTTTGTTCCTCAGCCTTGACTGAAGATATTTATACAGTCTTTTTCAAAAAAGCACCGACAGAAAAACAGGTGGTTTTATTTAGCCGATTGGCCGTAGTGGGAATTGCATTAATTGCGCTGCTATTGGCACTGGCACCGAATAACACCGTCATGGGTCTGGTTTCCTATTCCTGGGCTGGATTTGGCGCCGCATTTGGTCCGCTGGTGATTTTTTCGCTTTATTCAAAAAAGACCAGCTGGCAGGCTGCTTTATCAGGAATGATTGTTGGAACATTAACGGTTATCATCTGGAAAAATATCGGACTAGGTGCGGTGATGTATGAAATTGTGCCAGGTTTTATATTGAACATGGTGGTTATGATCATTGTCAATCACTTTACTCAAGCGGATGACCGCATCGAAAATGAATTTGATGCAGTGGTTCAGGAAACAAAAAAAGACGCAGCGTAAAGCAGTGTCTCAGTGTGTAGACAAACCCCGCACCGACCAATTGGATTTCGTAGTCCGCGCGCGGATTCGTACAGTTGCCCAATTTGAAATCGCTAATTATAGGCATTTTCCAGCAACTGTTCGCCCTGAGGCGGACAACTGAAAAGCCAATTGTCGGTGCTCAGGTATTCAGAATTAACTTTGTCTTCAGTCTGAGAAGCAGCGTAAAGCAGCATCTCTTTTTTATTAGGCTTGTGGGTTTTCGAAATTGAGGCCGCCAAAACAAACATCAGCCCGAACGGAAAGCGAGATAGCGTTTTTGGGGTCTTCGCAGATTGTTGCATCGTTGACTCCGCCAAACTTAACCCGGTCGACCAGGTTTAGTTTAAAGTTGCGGGGGATGACAACATTTAATCCACCATTGCGAATTTCTATATCCATGCGATAATCCCGTTCTTCAGCTATAACGCCGCTTAGGTCCATATCCATGCCACCACAAAAGGCACCAACTTTTAGATCTTTCATTTTTTTGTCGCTGCAATTTTTCTTTTTTCCGCCAAATGCGACCATCTCGTCCAGAGAATCCTCGCTTAAATCCATTTTCTGTTCAAATTCTTTACTCCTTTTTAAAATATTGGCCCAATAGGCAGTGGTTAGACTTAAACAGCTAATGGCGACACCGCCAATGATCAGATTTCTGATTTTCATAGATTTCCTCCTTTTTTTTCATAAGTTTATCATTTATTCATGAATTTAAAAAGAATTTTAAAGGTTTCGTGTTATAATTTTTACAGATTTACATTTTTTAAGATGTTACTCATAGTGAATTTCTTAAATGTTGATTTTGTTGAAAAAGTTTTATGCTTTTTTAAGCGAGGAAAAATAAACACAAACCATTAATTTATGATATAATAGACGGGCCAGATGTGCGTTGTCTATTGATTAACTGGACACAGAGAAAGGTTGCAATGGAAGATAAAAAATATAGTGAAGAGTTTATAGCGATTGTTGCGGATATTACAGAACATCATGAATTCCAGAAATTGAAAAATATTATTCATCATGGAAACGGATTATTTTCGCATTCAGTTGCAGTAGGTTACTATTCATTTCGTGTTGCAAAAGCATTAGGATTGGATTATGTTTCGATTGGCCGAGCAGCGATTCTCCATGATTTTTATCTGGAAGCCTGGCAGGAAACAAAACGTGACTCCAAAGGAATTCAACGGATTAAAGATATGCATGGGTTTTCCCACCCCAAGACGGCACTTGTAAATGCCAAAAAGTATTTTGAATTAAGCGAAAAACAGGAAGATATGATTGTTAAACATATGTTTCCACTCACTCCGATTCCGCCAGCTAATGTTGGTAGTTGGGTAGTGACCATTGTTGATAAGGTCGTTGCTACGCAAGAACTGGCAGTGGCGAGAACACAGCCAATTAGAAGAATAAAGAACTGGTTTGCGCGGGCTGAGGCTTAAAAACGGTTAAAAGATCTGCTAATATCGTTATGATATAAGCAGATTTTTAATGACTATAATAAATGACGGAGGATTGGACTTGTACGAGAAAGAGATTGAACGGGCAAAAGCGCATTTTGGAGATGTGATTAAAGAACAGCTGGAACGCATCGAACGAATGAAGATACAGAGCGATTTTACGGATTTTAAAAGTAAAGAATCGATTGTCATCGGGATTGTTGGTGGTGATGGAATTGGACCTTTTATAACCTCGGAAGCTCAGCGGGTGCTGGAATTTTTGCTGAAAGAAGATGTGGAAAAAGGGCGCGTTGTCTTTAAAATTATCGACGGATTGACAATTGAAAATCGGGCAGCTTGTGGCAAAGCAATTCCGGATGATGTGCTGGAAGAACTTAAAGGCTGCGATGTGATCCTTAAGGGACCAACTACCACCCCAAGAGAGGGTGATCCATGGCCAAATATTGAAAGCGCAAATGTAGCTATGCGGCGGGAGCTGGATTTATTTGCCAATGTGAGACCAGTCTCTGTACCGGAAAAAAACATTGATTGGACTTTTTATCGAGAAAACACTGAAGGTGCTTATACCTTGGGCAGCAAAGGGATTCATGTCAATGATGATCTGGCCATTGATTTTACGGTTGCAACCCAGGAAGGGTCTGACCGAATTATTCGCGCAGCCTTTGATTATGCTGAAAAATCAGGCAAAAATAAGCTGACAGTTGTGACTAAAGCCAACGTGGTTAAAACCACAGACGGAAAGTTTCTGGATACTGCTAAAGCGATCTCCAAGGAATATCCAGGAGTAGAAATGGACGATTGGTATATCGATATTATGACCGCTAAACTGGTTGATGAAAAAAGAAGAACACAGTTTAAAGTCATGGTTTTACCAAATTTATATGGTGATATCCTAACCGATGAAGCTGCTGAATTCCAGGGTGGTGTTGGAACTGCAGGATCTGCCAATATTGGTAAAAAATACGCTATGTTTGAAGCAATTCACGGATCTGCTCCTCGTATGGTCACAGAAGGCCGTGGTCAGTATGCTGACCCCTGCAGTATTATTCGCGCTGCTGGTATGCTCATGGAACATATCGGTTATCAGGAAAAAGCGGATATGCTTAAAAAAGCTTTGGATATCTGCGGCCTCTATGAAAAGAAACTGGTTCTTACTGGACGCGATACCGGCGCGACAGGTGCCGAATATGCCGACTATCTGATGGCGACTTTATCCAATCCGGAGCTTTCAAAAATCTACGATCAGTATCAATAGAAAAATAGTGCCTACGGGCACTTTTTTTATTGAGAAATTGCGTTTTGGATAATTTTAACTTTTAGGGGTATAATAATAGAATGGTAATATAACTGAATAGGGAGGTAAATATGCTTGAGAAAATTGATTTGAAGGTGACCATTGACCAGGAGTTATATAAGTCGGAAAAGGATCGACTATCGCTTCGTCTTGGCGAATTACAGCGGCAGGTGAAAGACTTGGGAATACCGGTCCTGATCATCTTTGAGGGCTGGGATGCAGCCGGTAAAGGAACACTGATCAATTCACTTTTAATGCCCATGGATCCCCGAACATTTAGGGTTTATAATTTCAAAAAAGAAGAAACAGAAGATGAACGTTTCAGACCTTTTTTGTGGCGCTATTGGACAAAAATCCCAGAAAAAGGCCAGATTGCCATTTTCAACCGCAGTTATTACAGTGATTTGGTCTATAAAAAAAGAGACGAAAAGACTAAGCTCAGTATGTGGATGAACCAGGCTAATGAATTTGAAGAAAGTCTTTCGGAAGATGGAATGATCATCTTTAAGTTTTTCATTCATATCAGTAAAAAGGAACAGAAAAAAAGATTTAAAAAGCTTTTAAGCCATGCTTCTACTTCCTGGCGGGTAACACCGCGAGATAAAAAAGAAAATAAACATTATGACAAGCTTTTTGCCCGTGTTAACAGAGGCCTGGAAATCACTGATAATCATTTTGCACCCTGGAATATAATAGAAGGCGAAAATCGCAAATATGCGTTGATAAAGGTTTTAACCAGGCTGGTTACGGGACTCGAAAAAGCGGTTGAAGAAAAATCCACCCAAGTTAATAGAGAAATGGTGCCACTTATCAAAGAAGGCGATCTGCCTTATCAGTCACAAATTCTTGAGGGAGTTGATTTAAGTAAGGCGCTAACGGAAGAAGACTATCAGAAAAAACTAAAAGACTATCAGAAAAAAATAAAAATCTTGCAATATGAGCTTTATCGTCGACGAATTCCGGTAGTCCTTGGCTTTGAAGGTTGGGATGCGGCTGGTAAAGGCGGTTGTATCAAAAGGTTGACCAGAAACCTTGATCCACGGGGTTACACCGTTTATCCGACGGCATCTCCAAACGATAGCGAAAGAAAGCATCAGTATTTATGGCGTTTCTGGCGGGATATTCCCAAAAACGGCCATCTGGCTGTATGGGATCGTACCTGGTATGGCCGGGTGATGGTGGAACCGATTGAAGGTTTCTGTACCCAGGAAGAATTTGACCGCAGTTACAAGGAGATCAATGAATTTGAAAAACAACTGGCTGATTGGGGTGCCATTGTGCTTAAGTTTTGGCTGCATATCGATCAGGATGAGCAGTTCGCCCGTTTTAATGGCCGTGAAGAAAATCCTGAAAAAGAATGGAAGATAACCGATGAAGACTGGCGCAATCGCGACAAATGGAATATTTATGAAATCGCAGTTAATTCCATGCTGTTAAAAACTTCAACTGAATATGCGCCATGGATAATAGTAGAAGCGCAAAATAAATATTATGCCCGGGTTAAAGTTCTTGAAGAAACGATTAAAGCTATCGAAAAGAGGCTTGCTCAATAATTAAGAGTAACATTAAAAAATAAAAATCGCGTGGGAACAAAAAAGAACCTGTAATTAGTGCAAAAAATTACCTTTAATAAAGTGTATACACTCAAAAACTAATATGTTATAATTTTGTAGATAAATTTTTGCCATTTTGTATTTTAAACCACTGTTTTACAACAAGGAGGAGAATCATGCCAAAAAAAATGATGACCATGGATGGAAATACAGCTGCAGCCCACGTGGCTTATGCATTTACGGAAGTTGCAGCTATCTTTCCGATAACACCATCATCCCCAATGGCTGAAAGTGCGGATGTATGGGCTTCACAAGGACGAAAAAATATCTTTGGCGAAGTTGTAAAAGTATCAGAGATGCAATCAGAAGGTGGTGCTGCCGGAGCGGTACACGGTTCACTTGCAGCTGGTGCGCTCACAACCACATTTACAGCTTCACAAGGTTTACTATTAATGATCCCAAATATGTACAAGATTGCCGGTGAATTGTTACCTGGGGTATTTCATGTAACGGCTCGTACTTTGGCTACACAGGCATTATCGATTTTTGGTGATCACAGCGATGTGATGGCTTGTCGACAAACAGGATTTGCCTTATTAGCATCCGGTGGTGTCCAGGAAGTAATGGATCTGGCCGGAATTGCTCATCTATCAGCGATCAAATCGCGAGTGCCATTTGTACACTTCTTTGATGGCTTTAGAACATCTCATGAAATCCAGAAAGTTGAAGTTTTGGATTATGAAGACCTTAAAAATTTGGCGGACTTTGATGCCATTCAGGCATTCAGAGATAACGCACTAAGTCCGGAACACCCGGTAACACGCGGAACTGCTCAGAATCCAGATATCTTCTTCCAGGCTCGAGAAGCTTGTAATCCGTTTTATAACGAAGTACCGGGTATTGTTGCCGATTACATGGAAAAAATATCAGAGCTCACAGGCCGCAGCTATCATTTATTTGATTATTATGGCGCCGAAGATGCTGAAAATATTATTGTTGCCATGGGTTCTGTAACCGATACGATCGAAGAAACCATTGATTGTCTAGTCGGTCAGGGTGAAAAAATCGGTTTAATCAAGGTTCGATTATTCAGACCTTTCGCTCCGGAATATTTCCTGAAGGCTCTTCCAGATACAGTTAAGAAAATTGCTGTTCTTGACCGAACAAAGGAACCAGGATCCCTTGGAGAACCTTTGTATCAGGATATCTGTACAATTTTCTATGGTCAGGAAAAACAGCCCTTAGTTGTTGGCGGACGCTATGGACTAAGCTCAAAAGATACGACTCCAACCCAGATCAAAGCGGTTTATGATAATCTTAAACTGGATACTCCTAAAGTTAAATTTACAATCGGGATTGTTGATGATGTAACACATACTAACCTTGAGTTGGGTGAAGCAATCAATACAATCCCAGCAGGTACAAAAGGATGTAAATTCTGGGGACTGGGTTCTGATGGAACCGTTGGTGCCAACAAATCGGCGATTAAAATCATTGGTGACCATACTGACCTGTATGCTCAGGGATATTTCTCTTACGACAGTAAAAAATCTGGTGGGGTGACAGTTTCACATTTACGATTTGGTAAAAAACCAATTAAATCCACCTATTTAATTGTAAATTCTGATTTTATTTCATGTTCAACACAAGCCTATGTTTATCAGTATGATCTTTTAAAAGGGATAAAAAAAGGTGGAACCTTCCTGTTAAATACAGTTTGGAGTCCGGAAGAACTGGAAGAAAAGCTGCCGGCTTCATTGAAAAAAGAGATTGCTGAGAATGATGTTAACTTCTATATCATTAATGCTACGAAAATTGCCGAAGATATCGGCTTAGGTCGACGAACCAATATGATCATGCAGTCAGCTTTCTTTAAACTGGCTGACATTATTCCGATCGAAGATGCGATTGCTTATTCTAAGGCTGGTATTCAGAAGTCTTACGGCAAAAAAGGTCAAAAAATTGTTGATATGAATAACGAAGCTGTTGATCAGGGGATTGAAGCTTTAGTAAAAATTGATATTCCGGAAAGTTGGAAGTCTGCCGCTGACGCTGAAGCTGCAAAAGAAGAAGTGCCAGAATTCATTAAAAAAATCTTGCGACCAATCAACCGACTGGAAGGGGATGATATTCCTGTTTCTGCTTTCGTTGGAGCTGAGGATGGAACCTTTATGGCTGGTTCATCAGCATATGAAAAACGTGGTATTGCAGTTAATGTACCGAAATGGCTGCCGGAAAACTGTATTCAGTGTAATCAATGTTCTTTCGTTTGTCCACATGCAGTCATTCGACCAGTTCTGGTTGACAAGGATGAAAAAGCTGCTGCGCCTGCAGGCTTTGAAACAGTAGAAGCAAAAGGCAAACAGCTTGAAGGTCTTGATTATCGAATTCAGGTCAGCGTCCTTGATTGTACCGGTTGTGGTAACTGTCAGGATGCCTGCCCGGCAAAAACCAAGGCACTGGTTATGGAACCAATCGAAACCCAGTCTGAACAGATTCCATTATGGAACTATGCAACAACAGTAAAAGTAAAAGACAATTTACTGGCTAAAAACACGGTTAAAGGCAGTCAGTTCTGTCAACCACTACTTGAGTTCTCAGGAGCTTGTGCAGGATGTGGTGAAACACCATATGTTAAGGCAATTACACAATTATATGGAGACCGCATGATGGTTGCCAATGCAACAGGCTGTTCCTCAATCTGGGGCGCTTCATCACCATCAACACCATATTGTAAAAATGCTGAAGGTAAAGGACCAGCTTGGGCAAATTCTTTATTTGAAGATAACGCTGAATTTGGCTTTGGAATGCTGGAAGCAACAGAAAAAATCAGAGAGACTTTGGCCAGTTATTTAGGCGCTGTCATTGAAGCTGATGCACCACAAGCTGTTAAAGAAGCGGCACAAGCGTGGATCGACAGTAAAAATGACGGTGACTTGAGCAAAATCACCTCACCTAAATTAGTTGAAGCTCTTGGCTCATATAAAGCCGATGGCGAGTTGGCTACTAAAGTTAAATTCGTTCTGGATAATGCCTCTTACTTGATTAAAAAATCAGTATGGGTATTTGGTGGTGACGGTTGGGCTTATGATATTGGATACGGTGGACTGGATCATGTTTTAGCTTCCCGTAAGAATATCAACGTTCTGGTACTGGATACAGAAATCTATTCGAATACTGGCGGTCAGGCTTCAAAATCAACCCCGACAGCAGCAGTGGCACAATTTGCTTCAGCTGGTGAACGAATCAAGAAAAAAGATTTAGGCATGATGGCAGCAACCTATGGCTATGTTTATGTGGCTCAGGTGGCAATGGGAGCCGATAAAAATCAGTATATGAAAGTTCTTCAGGAAGCTGAAAACTATGATGGACCTTCTCTGATTATCGCTTATGCCCCATGTATTAATCATGGTATCAAGGGCGGAATGAGCCGGACTCAGACTCACGAGAAACTGGCTGTTGATTCTGGTTACTGGCACTTATATCGATTTAATCCGACCTTAAAAGCTGAAGGCAAGAATCCTTTCACTTTAGATTCCAAGGAACCGGAAATTGATAAATTCCCAGACTTCCTAGATACAGAAGTTCGATACACTTCGCTTAAACTGACTTTCCCTGAAGTTTCAAAAGCATTATATGAAACTGCCAAGGAAGAGGCTTGGGAACGATACCTGGGTTATAAGAAAATGTCGGAAATGTAATTTCAAAAGAAACAAATAGATCTATATAATAAAAGCGGGTTTGATTCTAAATCAAACCCGCTTTTAAAATTTAGCAAAATAAAAAAGATGGTCAAAAACCATCTTTAAACAATTGTTTTAGATTTTATAGAACTGCTTGGTCGGCTTTATTTAGAAGATATTGATTAACATCTATTAGATAAGGGTATAAAGATAAAAGTTTATCAATTTTTTCATTTGAAAGTCTAACGAGTTCGGTTATCTGATCATCTGTGTGATTCAGGCTTAAAAAGCAGGAGCGTAATTTGGTGCTGTACCAGAGGAGTTGGTTGTCATTGAATTCATCATCAAGTTCAGGAAGAAAACTGTGATAAGCTGAAAAAATCAGGCTCATAAAAATCCGAAAGTTTTTTTCGAAGCTCATCCCGTTGGGCTTCATCTCTTTCAGCAGCTGAGCATAACGGTCCGACAGGTTGGTTTCCAGGCTGGCTTCGAGATCAATGTCATCATTTTTGGTATCCAATAAAAATTGTTCTTTATTTGGATTGTTTTTTCGGATTCGCATTGCCAGGTTTTCAAAAGAGATAATATAAAGAAAAATATCCGTTTCGGGGTCAATCACGTATTTCAAATAGGTTGAAAGAATTTGGTGATCTTCCTTATAAACTTCGATGGCAAGGTTTTTTTTGCTCTTAAAATACGCGATGATTAAGTCTTGCGGAACATCGGCTGCTTCGGCTATATAACGCAGGCCAACATTATAACCATCTTCAAAAAATAATCGTTTAGCTGTTTCGTAAATCTTTTGCTTTAAGTTAAGATCTGTATTATTCATACCTTCTCCCTTCTACTTTTTTTAATTTAACCATAAATATTACAATTTTGCAAGTTCTCTTCTAATAATCATATTAAAAAAATCATAAACTGATGATTATCGAAAAATATGATAAAATACTAATGGTTAAATTATTTTTAACCTGAATCATGTAAGATGTATTTAAAATATTCATAGTCTGCAGCTGGACTGTAAAGAAATAAATTAATAAGGAGTCTATATGAAAATTCTGGTATGCGGTGGTGCTGGTTATATTGGTTCGCATGTGGTGGAAGCACTACTTGAAAAAAATTTTCAGGTAGTTGTTTTGGATAATCTTTCAACAGGTCATAGAAAGGCGGTTCCTGCGGCTGCCTGTTTTGAAGAGGGTGATATTAAAAATCTGGATTTTTTAATGCGGCTTTTTAAAAAACATAAGATTGATGGGGTCATGCATTTTTGCGCAAATTCATTGGTTGGTGAGTCAATGGAAAAGCCGATTTTATATTATGAAAACAATGTAGCTGGTACTTTGAACCTCTTAAAGGCAATGGTTGAAAATAATGTTCTGAAGTTTATATTTTCCTCGACGGCAGCGGTATACGGTCAACCGGAAACGCTGCCGATTACTGAAGAAACCTTTAAAAAGCCGACCAATACTTATGGTGAAACCAAGCTGGCAGTAGAAAAAATGCTGCCCTGGTTTGAAGGGGCATATGGGCTTAGATTTATGGTATTTCGTTATTTTAACGCCGCCGGAGCCAGTACTTCAAAAAAAATAGGTGAAGATCATACACCAGAAACTCATCTGATTCCACTGGTTCTAAAAACGGCGCTGGGTCTGCGGGAAAATATATCAATTTTTGGAACCGACTATAACACCGAAGATGGCACTTGTATCAGGGACTATATTCATGTGATGGATATTGCTTCAGCTCATATCTTAGGCATGGAAAAACTGATTGGTGGCGGAACTAGTGATATCTTCAACCTGGGTCAGGGGCAAGGTTTCTCAGTACGTCAGATTATTGAAAAGAGTAAAGCAACGACAAAGATAGACTTTGCAATAGAAGAAGCATCTCGAAGAGCCGGTGATCCAGCAGTTTTAATTGCTGAAGCCAGTAAAGCCAAAAAACAGCTGGGATGGGAACCCCAGCATTCGGATATTGAGACAATTATAAAAACAGCCTGGGAATGGCATGAAAACCATCCCCAAGGCTATGAAGACTAATGATTGAGCTGATTGTCAAGAATCATCCCAATAAAATGGACAGGGTCTTTAGCGGTTGAATAAGGTGGTGAGTAAGCCAGATCAAGATGAAATATATCACTGATTTTAACCTGATAGGTGATCAGTGTTACGAAGACATCAAGGCGCTTATCCACTCCTTCATGACCAACGATCTGAACTCCTAATAGAATCTGGGATTTAGCGTCGGCAATTGCTTTAATCATCATTTCTTTACCGCCGCTTGAAGCGGGACGATCAGGTTTTAAATCGTGGACGACGATAACATCATAGCCCATGTTTTTAGCTTCACTTTCGGATAAACCGGTACTGGCGATGGTCAGATCCAGAAACTTAAAAATGCCGGTGCCCAGATTGCCTGGGTATAATACATTTCCGCCGGTAATGTTGTCGCCGCAAATGCGTCCGGTTTTGTTGGCAGTTGAGCCCAATGGTCGAAAATGTGGTTTTTTTGTCAGTACTGACCAGGTTTCGATACAGTCACCGCAGGCGTAAACATCGGTATCGATGGTCATCATGCGCTCATCGACTTTAATCGCACCAGTTGAACCCAGAAAAATGCCAGCTTTTTTGGCCAATTCAACCTCAGGTTTCACGCCAGTTGCGACCAGAACCATTTCAGCGCTGATTTTTTGGCCGTTTTCCAGCAAGACGCCATCGTCTAGAATTTCGACGACGTTGGCGTTCTTAATAAAGCAAAGATTCCGTTCCGTCATCTTTTTTTCCAGATAATCAGACATGTCCGGATCCAGATTGGGTGTCAGTTTGCCAGCGCGTTCCACCATGGTCGTAGGTATATTTCGTTCCATCAGATTTTCAAGCACTTCAAAGCCAACAAATCCGGAGCCGATAATAACTGCGGTTTGGGGTTTATGCTGATCGATATAAGCTTTAATCTGGATGGCATTTTGGACATTACGCAGAAAGAAGACCTGTTCTTTCTCAAGGCCTTTGATGGGGGGAACAAATACTTTAGCGCCAGTGGCAATAATTAGTTTATCATAATGATCTGTAAAAGTTTGTTCTGTTTCCAAGTTTTTAACCAGCACTGATTTTTCCGCAAGGTTTAAGTCTAAAACTTCATGACGAATCTTAACATCGACATTATACTTTGATTTAAAAAAATCAGGTTTTCGGGGTGCGACATCCATTAAGGATTTTATTCGTCCGCCGATAAAATAGGGAAGACCACATCCCGAGTAGGAGATATCCTGGTCTTTTTCATAGAGAATAATCTCTGCTTCAGGATCATTTCTCCTGGCTTTAGCAGCGGCAGAGGTACCACCTGCAACGGCGCCAATTATAATTAATTTCATTGGTATTTCTCCTCTCGTTTCAGAAAGATTGAAAAACGTTTTCAAAAACTTACTAACACTATAATTATAGTGAGCGAAAACCTAAATTGCAATGGCGTTTTATCGCTAATTATGAAATAAATTTGGAAAGTAACTATATAAAGTGGTGTAAGCTTTTGTTTGAGGGTATAGTAATAACAAAAGGAAATTAAAATTCTGACGCTATGAATAGAGGAGGTAAGGTAATGTTTAAAAGAATGATGATCGCTTCGGAAATGACAATGGACTCTTTTGAAATCTTTGATAAGGTAGAGGACTTGAAGACTTTAGGAACTGAAGAATGTCTACTGCTGCAATGTGTCAATCGTGCTGATCTGAATATTGATGTTGCATCATATATGCAAAAAATAACAGCAGAAAATTTGGAAAAACAAAAACAGATTTTAGCGGATCAGGGATTTGCGGTTGAAACGCGAATACTTACGGGTAACTCAAAAAAAGAAATTAACCAGATCACGATGGCTGAAAAAATCAATCTGATTGTAACGGGGGCGGCCAAGCACACCCTGCTGGGAGAATCCTTGTTTGGTGGTATAGCATATGAACTGATGTATCATGCGATCAGACCCCTATTGCTGATTCGCACGACAGGGGAGGAGAAGGCTGAGAATACAAAACTTTTAGATCATGTGCTCTATGCCACCGATTTTTCCGAAAATGCCCGCACTGCTTATGCATATGTAAAAGAAATGATTAGATGTGGTGTCAAAAAGATTACCTTGATGCATGTGCTGGATAAAGATGTCATTAATCCTTATCTTTTAGATCAGGCGGAGAATTTTAAAAGAATTGATCAGCAAAGGCTTGATGAGTTAAAAGATGAATTATCAAGCCTAGGCAATATAGAAATTTCCATTGAATTGCCGCTAGGTTCGCCAACGGGTGAGATTTTAAAAACAATTGATCAAAAGAATATTTCATTGGTAGTTATGGGCAGTCAGGGACGAGGTTTTCTAGAACAGGTCTTTTTAGGCAGCGTGAGCCATAATATTGCCCGTCATGCCAATGTTTCAGTTCTTTTAATTCCCGCTAACAGAGAAGTCTTCTGACCATTATATCGTTGATTGAAAGGCTAAACTTATAAATAATCGCTGGAAACTGTTGTTACATAGTTTCAGCGATTATTTTTTATCAGCTATGTTTTGAAAAATGTTTTCGTGTCAGTAAATAATGCTTATTTAACCAGTTGAAAAAACATCTGAAATAGTAGCAGAATCTTTCCAGAATAAAAAATTTACTTGTTAAAAGACTTTAAAATAAAAGAATTCATGGTAAAATAATTAATTGGAAGCTAAAAAATATGTTTTATATGGAATTGAACTTATGTCAGATTGATATAATATAATTAATACAAAAAAAAGTGAGGACGAAACTATGCTTAAACTGGAGAACATCTCTTTTGAAGTGGAAAATGAAAAAGAGATTCTTAAGAATGTAAATTTAACCATTGAAAAGGGGAAGTTTATAGCCATTACGGGACCTAATGGCGGTGGAAAATCGACATTAGCCAGAATTATTTCCGGAGTACTGAAGCCGACAAAAGGAAAAATCACTTTTAATGGCGAGGATATTACGGATCTTAATATAACTGAACGAGCGAAAAGAGGGATCAGTTTCGGATTTCAGCAACCTGTTCGTTTTAAAGGCATTACGGTCTTTGATTTGATAAAAATTGCTGCCAATCGTAAAATTGACGTTCATGAAGCCAGTCACTATTTATCAGAAGTGGGTCTATGTGCCAAGGACTATATTTTTAGAGAATTAAATGATGGCCTGTCCGGTGGTGAAATCAAACGGATTGAAATCGCGACGATTATTGCTCGTAATACCAATTTTTCGATTTTCGATGAGCCGGAAGCTGGGATTGACTTATGGAGTTTTAATCATCTGATTGATGTCTTTATGCGGATGCATCAGGATCAGGATAAGTCAATTGTCATTATCTCACATCAGGAAAGAATTCTTGATGTTGCTGATGAGATTATTGCGATGGTTGATGGCGCGATTGTTCGTCGGGGAGCGAAAGAAGCGGTTTTACCAGAATTATTACACTGTGAAGATCCCCAAAATTGCCTGAACTGTCAGGACGTTCTGGAGGCGTAGACATGAATGATATTGCAAAAAAATTATTAAAAGAAGTCACAGGTCTTGATGAAATGCCCAAAGGCGCATATAGCATCCGTGAAAACAGCAAGAGTCTGGCGAAACAGTCCAGCGAGAACATTGATATTGTCAGTAAAAAAGATAATTCAGGAATTGATATTATCGTTAAGCCCAACACAAAGTCAGAAAATGTCTTTATTCCTGCTCTGGTTACCTGTGGCGGCGTTAGTGATCTGGTTTATAATGACTTTTATATTGGCGAAAATGCAGATGTAACAATTATTGCCGGATGCGGTGTGGGAACCGGCGACTCTTGTGATGGGTCTGAACATAATGGGATTCACCGTTTTTTTCTGGGCAAAAACTCAAAAGTCCGATATGTGGAAAAACATATTGGGGAAGGAGAAGGGACTGGTAAACGGGTAATCGATCCAGTTTCCGAAATCCTGCAGGAAGAGGGGTCTTATATGGAGATGGAAACCACTCAGATAAAAGGTGTGGATTCGACTCGTCGTATTACCAGAGCCAAGCTGAAAGATAATGCCAAATTGGTGATCAAAGAAAAGCTGATGACACATGGCGACCAGTTTGCTGAATCTAGCTTTGAGCTTGATATGGATGGAGTAGATTCCAGTGTTAATCTGATTTCCCGATCAGTGGCTCGGGAAAGATCACGACAGATCTTTATCTCCAAAATAAACGGCAATACCAGATGTATGGGACATTCCGAATGTGATGCCATTATTATGGATCATGGGGTAGTCAGTGCCATTCCTGAAATCACTGCCAATCATTTGGATGCGGCTCTGATTCACGAAGCGGCCATCGGAAAGATCGCCGGAGATCAGATCGTGAAATTGATGACCTTAGGCTTGTCGGAAGCGGAGGCAGAAGCTCAAATAATCGATGGATTTTTGAACTGATTTTTTCAATCAAATTTTATTGCAGTCAAAATTATGAAATAGTGGATGATCTTTTGCGAAAAATTAATTAAATGAAGGAAGCATTTATCATCGTTTCATGATAAATTAAAATTACTTATCGGATAAAGAGTTTGCATAAAATAGCGCCGGTATTTTGCAATATTTAAGAATGAGGAGTATAAAAACAGAATGAAAATAAAACGCCTGTTACTGCCGATCGATGGAAGTGAAAGAAGTCTTAAATCAATTGAATTGGTCCAAAGTCTTTATCAACCGGATATGGTCAAGATTGATCTGATCATGGTCAGTGAAGATATGGATGAGATCCTTTCAGAGGAGAAATATGATGCAGCAAAGGCTGAGACCATGCCAATTCTTTTAGAAGCTGCTAAAGAGCTGGAGGGTTTTGAGGTGAACTGCGAATTGCTGACCGGTAAGGCCGGAGAAGAAATTCTAAACTTCGCCGAAGAGCATTATACAGATATTATCATTATGACCAAGTCAACCCGACATGGATTTCTGCAGATGATTGGTTCGGTATCAACCTACGTCGTCAAATATGCCAAGTGCATTGTCGTGATTGTGCCCGAAATATAAAAAAGGCTTTAGTAAAACTGTTGTCAGTTTTACTAAAGCCTTTTAAAATTGCCTGCTGTCCCGGCTTTTTCGGATAAGATGAATTAATTTGGAGGTAGAAGAAACAATAATGATGCCCATTGATAATGCACCGGAAATGGCCAGCGTGTAAAGACCAGTTTCGATGCCAGTTTGAGTATCACCTGCCAAAAAACTCAGCATCGTGTAATAGATACTGGCCCCCGGAACCAGAGGAATCAGAGAAACAACCAGATAAATAGTGGTGGGGGATGCAGTCAGCCGGGCCATAACTTCGGAATAAAAGGCCAGCGCCAGGGTGGCCAGAAAACAGTTCATGACGGTACTGTCAAAATAAAGCTCCCCAAGTAAAAAAGTGAATTGGGCAATAAATCCGCCAAAGCCAGCTAGAAACAGTTTGCTGCGACGGATGTTCATGAGAATGGCAAAAGCCAGTGAACCGCCGAAGGCGTAAAGACAGGTTAGCAGATTCAAAAGATCACCCCCAGAATAGAATGAAAAAAGCTGATTGGAATTGCTACACCGGTGGCAATGGCGGCGCCGATCAATAAAGCTTCCAATCCTTTAGTAATGCCTGCCAGGTAGTCCCCGGCAATGACATCCCGCAGTGATTGGGTAATGGCCAGTCCCGGTACCAGCGGCATAATCGAACCAATAATAATCGTGTTGAAGTTGTCAGTGAAACCCAGCAAAGTAACCCCGACCGCAACGGTTGAGATCATCATCCCAGCGATAACCGTCATAAAAAAACGATTGGTCTCGAATTTTGCCATATACCTGATTTGCAAATCGATCAGGACGCCGATCAGAAAGGCGAAGAGACCGTTTTTTAGAGTGGCATTAAAAAAAAGGGCAAACATAAAAGCGGCAAAGCCAGTCGAGAAAACCTGGAGAAAAACCGGGTATTCGGGAATGGCCCGAATTCTTTCGATCTCATCGATGATTTCTGAATAGCTAAGTCTTTCCCGGCCTAGCCGTCTTGATAAATCATTGATCTGGTCAACAGTGGTCAAATCAATCACCCGGTGATGAATTCGACGAGTGCGGGTGATGGCTTCATCTCCGCTTTTGCGAAGATAGATAATAATCGTTGAAGGGATGACAAAAATTTCAGCTTCTTTAACACCAAGTGACAGACAGACGCGGGAAATTGATTCTTCAACCCGATACGTTTCTGCACCGCTTGACAAAAGCAGGGTGCCCATTTCCATAGCAATGTGGCCGATTTCTGAAAGGGTCATTGTCTCGCAGCAAGAATTGCGTCAAGAATTTTGTGGGCGACGTCCTGTTTGGACATTAAAGGCAATTCTTTGGTTTGGTCAGCGGTAATGATTGTGACGCGATTAGTTGAGGTGTTAAAACCAGCGCCGTTTTCTTTTAGGTTATTGGCAATCATCATATTAACATTCTTGTTATGAAGTTTTTTAATAGTGTTTTCAATCATATCTCTGGTCTCCATGGAGAAACCGCAAAGAAATTGATCCTGGCGTTTTTTCTGACCTAAAGTTTTTAAAATATCTATGGTCGGAACCAAGGTGATTTCGGTTTGGGCTTCGTTCTTTTTTATCTTATGCTCAGCAAACTCAGCCGGTTTAAAGTCAGCTACTGCGGCGGCTTTGATGGCAATGTCGGTTTTTTCAAAATGGTCCATAACTGCGGCCAGCATTTCACTGGCGGAAAAAACGGGAATAAAACGTACAAAAGGCGGCGGCGAAAGTGCCGTTTTGCCGGAAATCAGGGTTACATTGGCCCCCCTTAACATGGCGGCCCGAGCGAGGGCGTAACCCATTTTACCACTGGAATGATTGGTGACGTAACGCACCGGATCAATGGCTTCGCAGGTAGGTCCGGCGGTGACCAGCAGATTCTGACCGGCCAGATCTTTTGGATAAGCGATCTCGCGGATGATATGTTCAACGAGAAGGGCTTCATCAGGAAGTTTTCCGGCACCCACATCTTTGCAGGCCAGTATGCCGGTTGCCGGACTGATGATTTTATATTGATGTGCGATCAGTTTTTTCAAATTTTCCTGGACAAAGGGATTATCATACATAGCTGTATTCATTGCCGGAGCGATAAGTTTAGGACAGCGACAGGCCATAATAGTAGTGGTTAGCATATCATCAGCAATGCCGCCGGCGATTTTACCGATCACATTAGCTGAAGCCGGAGCCACCATGAAGAGGTTAGCACGTTTGGCCAATGAGATGTGGGCTACATCATAACTGACATTGCGGTCAAAAGTATCGACAATACATTTCTGCGCGGTCAAAGTTTCGAAAACCAGCGGTGATATAAATTCCTGAGCGTTTTTAGTCATAATGACTTGCACGTTACAGCCCATTTTGACAAGCTGACTGGCAACATTGGCCATTTTATATGCGGCAATACTTCCGGTAATGCCTAAAACAACAGTTTTATCTTTAAGTAATGATTTCATATTTTTCCTCGATTAGTCGTATTTAATCTATTATAGCAAAGGCTTGAGGCAGGGTAAATAGATCTTTGTCTTGAAATTTTATAAAATGATGTTATAATAATAATGCATTGTATCCGACTCGATTGGAACGATAGCAGGAGGTAAAATAATGAAAAATTCAAAGACCAGTGATCTGGTCAAGCTGTCCTTTTTTGTTGCGATTATTGTGTTGATGGCAGTCACACCTTTTTTGGGTTACATACCGCTTGGATTTACCAGAGCGACCATCATTCACATTCCGGTAATTATTGGCAGTATTCTAATGGGCCCGGTATATGGCGGCATTCTTGGTTTTGTTTTTGGGCTGACCAGCTTTTTGAACAATACCTTTAATCCAACCGTAACTTCGTTTGTATTTACACCCTTCTATTCGCTGGGAACTTATTCCGGAAATTTTTTAAGCTTAATTATTTGTTTTGTTCCACGAATTCTAGTGGGCATTGTACCCCATTACGTTTATAAAGGAATGAAAAAAGTCAAAGACAACGATGGCCTGGCGTTAATAGTTGCAGGTGTAGCAGGATCTTTGACCAACACATTACTGGTTATGAACATGATTTATCTGTTCTTTGGAGAAAGCTACGCATCAGTTAGAGAGACTGATTTTTCAGGACTATATATGGTGATCTTATCGGTTATTGCCATAAATGGCGTGCCGGAAGCGATTGTTGCGGGCATTCTGACGGTGGCAATTTGTAAAGTTCTGCTTAAAATAACACAAAAACCGGCCTTACTGTAAATTTGAAAATATGATCTAATCATTTAAAAATCTCCCGGGCAGAAGAACAACTGCCAGTACAGGGAGATTTTTTGTTTGTCTGGATAAGGGTTCGCTCTAAGACGATTATCAGATAGTACATCTGCTGAATTTATTCAGTTGAATTCGCGTGAATACACCAATATTTATTATTGATTATAAAATTTAATACAAGTTAAAGATCATAAATTTACTGTCACTTAAACTTGAATAATGCTATAGCAGGTGTTAGAATGAGGATATGCGAGAATGAACGTCGCTTTATGGAGGAGTTTTTATGTTTATCGCCAGACAGCCAATTTTTGATGAATGCTTGAATGTTTTTGGGTATGAGTTGTTGTTTAGAAAGGGTGGAAACTCGATCGGATTTGATGGAGAAAGTGCTCAGTCGGCAAGTGCCTCGGTTTTACTGGGTTTGTATGAAGCCGGCGTTTCACAAATTATCGAAGATAAGCTGGCTTTTATTAATTTTGATCAGGAGTTTATTCATTCCGATGCCCTGGAACTTATCAACCCCGATCATATGGTGGTAGAGATACTTGAAAGCGTTGTCGTGGACCAGGCCTTGATAGAGCGAATAAAAATTATCAAAGATAAAGGTTATTGCATTGCCCTCGATGATTTTACTGCGGATTTAAATACCTATCCACTGACCCCCTATGCCGATATCATTAAATTTGATCTAATGGCGACTCCTTTGAATACCATTCATCAGGAAATTTTTGAAGCAAAAAAGCTGGGCAAGACACTCCTGGCAGAAAAAGTCGAAACGCAACAGGAATATCTGCAAGCTAAGACCTTAGGCTTTCAATTGTTTCAGGGATATTTTTTCAGTAAGCCCTTAATCGCGGCGCAATCCTGCAGTAAATCCCCGACTAAGTTGCAGTACTTTCGCCTGATTTCGGAATTGCATCAGGATGATCCCTCATATGAAAAACTGGCGGAGCAAATACAGATGGATGTCCTGCTTAGTTATCGAATCCTGCGAATGGTTAGTGTCCGCTCGGGCAAGGATCAACTAAAATCCATTAAAACGGCACTGGCCTATATGGGTCTTGACGAAATTGAACGGTGGCTAACGACCCTGATGCTTCAGGATCTTGCTAGAGATAAACCCTTGGAGCTGATGAAACTTTCCATTATCAGAAGTCACTTTGCTCAGGAATTATCACATTTGATGAATATGCCGAAATCATGTCAGCATCATGCGTATCTGATGGGACTGTTTTCTTGTCTTGACGGGATTCTTGACCAAACTATTGAAGAAGCATTGACGGATATGGTTATTCCGGATGTGATAAAGGCCGCGCTGATTGAACAAGATGGCGCACTTTACCCAACCTTACATCTGATGATCGCTTATGAAAAGGGCGATTGGTTGGAAGTCGAGAATTTAAGAATGGCTTTGTCAGTTGATGAGATTGAACTTAATCAGAAGTATCAATATGCTATTCAACAAGCGACGAGTGTGCTTTCGATGATTTCATGAAAATTATTGGTTAAAAAAAGTTTTGAAATAACAAACTATAAACACAGCTAAATGATTGTGCTCGCTGCTATTGAAAGGCGGATTGGTTAGTTTAATGATAAAAAACACAAGAGCAACAGCTGGCTTACAGACCTATATGAAACTGGCTGTTAAAATGGGCCAAAAGGGCTATGAAAAGGGTGAGGTGCCTATTGGAGCGATTTTTGTCTGGGAAAACAAGGTTATTGCGGCAGCCCATAATTTGAAAGAAAGCCTTTGTGACCCCACAGCGCATGCTGAAATTCTGGCCATTCGGCAAGCGTCACAAAAATTGGGCAGCTGGCGGCTTAATCGCGGCAAGCTTTTTGTAACAGCCGAGCCTTGCCTCATGTGTACGACGGCGATTTTACAGGCGCGTATACCAATTCTGGTTTTTGGTGTCAATGAGTGGCGGACCGGTGGCGTTGAATCGGCCTTTAGTATTGAAAAACATCCCGATTATTATCCATCAATCCAAATTTATGGTGGGATTCTTGAGAAAGAATGCAAGGCGTTAATGCAATCTTTTTTTAAAAATCGACGTCAAATATAGCTATCTTTTTGCTAAGCAAAAGAAATCATTTTGGAAACCGATATCAAAAAAATAAGGCATTGACAAAGGCCTTATTAATCGATATAATGACTCAAATGAATGAATTGAACAGCGATGACCAAGAGAAAGATACCGGCAATTGATTTTCAGAGAGTTGGAGGATGGTGTGATTCCAATAAACAATGGTATGTAATACTCACTTGCGAGCTGCTGACCTGAAAGGATCTATTGATGTGATTAGGGAAAGCCGTACCTTTATAGGTGTCAACGTTAAACGACTATGGTTAAGCATTGCCTTGACCTGAAGAGAGAATAACTGTGAGGTTATTTTGCATAAGAGTGGTACCGTGGATTTATCCGCCTCTGTTTTTCAGAGGCGGTTTTTTTATATCTTCGGACGAACTAATGCCCTGTAAAAGGCATATAAAAATCGACCCGGTTGCGACCGGCGATCATTTTATATAAATTAAGGTTTAGATTTCAAGGAGGAAATTAACGAATGGGAAAATTATTTTATGATGCAGATTGCAATCAGAGCTTACTTGAAGGTAAAACTGTAGCGATTATTGGTTACGGCAGTCAGGGACACGCTCATGCTCAGAACCTAAAAGATTCTGGGGCAAATGTTATTGTTGGACTTTATGAAGGCAGTAAATCCTGGGCAAAAGCTGAAGAAGCTGGTTTAAAAGTTATGACTGCAGCAGATGCGTCTAAAGCGGCAGAAGTAATTATGATTCTTTTACCAGATGAACTTCAGCCCAAAATTTACAATGAAAGTATTTTACCCAATCTTTCAGCAGGCAATTATCTGGCATTTGCTCATGGATTCAATATCCACTATGGTCAGATTCAACCTCCCGCTGATGTCAATGTGTTTATGATCGCACCTAAAGGCCCTGGTCATACTGTAAGAAGTCAGTACCAGGAAGGTAAAGGGGTTCCTTGCCTGATTGCTGTTTATCAGGATCCATCTGGCAATACTCATGACATGGGTTTGGCTTATGCTTCTGGAATCGGCGGCGGACGCGCTGGTATTCTTGAAACCACCTTCAAAGAAGAAACTGAAACCGACTTGTTTGGTGAACAGGCCGTGCTTTGCGGTGGGGTTACAGCTCTGATGAAAGCCGGATTTGAAACGCTGGTTGAAGCTGGCTATCAGCCTGAAAGTGCCTATTTTGAATGTGTTCACGAAATGAAACTGATTATCGACCTGGTTGTTCAGGGTGGACTGAGCTACATGCGATATTCAATTAGTGATACTGCAGAATATGGTGATTATATCACAGGCAGCAAAATCATTACCGATGAAACTAAGAAAGCGATGAAGGGTGTTCTTTCTGACATTCAGGACGGCACATTCGCCCGCAACTGGATTCTTGAAAATCAGGCAAATCGACCTTACTTTAACGCAACCAGACGAATGGAAAAAGAATCGCAGGTTGAAAAAGTAGGCGCTGATTTACGAACAATGATGTCCTGGATCAAGAAATAATTAACCAGTATAAAGAGCAGATGGCCTCTGCTCTTTTTTATAACCATCTAAAAGGTAAAGCTGTCGTCAATCATATTTCCAGGATAAGAGTTAAAGTCATATGATCGGTGAATTAAATGGTTTACAAATGGCCGGTTAGAGCAAATTGAATAATGTCCCGCTAAATTTTTGGCAGTTGGATAAATAAAATTACAGGAGGAGATGAAAATGAGCAGAATCGTTAAAATATTTGATACCACTCTTCGGGATGGTGAACAGTCCCGGGATGCAGCATGAATTTAAAAGAAAAATTGGAGATGGCCAAGCAGCTCGAAAGACTTAAAATCGATGTCATCGAAGCCGGATTTGCCATTGCTTCTCCAGGTGATTTTGAGTCAGTTCAGTTAGTTGCTAATGAAATAAAAGACGCAACCGTTGCCAGCCTGGCCAGAAGCACCGAAAAAGATATTTCAACAGCCTATGAGGCAATCAAAACAGCAGTTAATCCAAGAATTCATTTCTTTATTGCTACTTCTGATTTACATATGGAATATAAGCTGAAGATGAAGCCGGAAGCAGTGCTTGAAAAAGCGATTGCCATGGCAAAATTCGCCAGAAACCTTTGTGGTGAAGTGGAATTTTCGGCGGAAGATGCCTCGCGGACAAGACCGGAATTTTTATATCAGGTGCTGGAAGCGGTAATCGACCAGGGTATTTCAGTGGTTAACGTTCCGGATACGGTGGGCTATGCTACACCTGATGAATATTTCAAATTCATTGAAGGAATCAGAAATAATGTTCCTAACATTGATAAGGCAGTGATCTCAGCCCACGTTCATGATGATCTGGGTCTGGCAGTAGCCAATTCGCTGGCTGCTATTCAGGCCGGGGCTGGTCAGGTGGAGTGTACAATCAATGGCATTGGCGAGCGGGCCGGGAATGCGGCGCTGGAAGAAATTGTTATGGCTTTAAAAACCCGAAATGACATTTATCAGGCTGACACCAATATCGATACAACTCAAATTTATCGTTCCAGTCGTCTATTAACTAAGTTGACAGGCGTTAAGGTTCAACCGAATAAAGCCATTGTGGGTGAAAACGCTTTTGCCCACGAATCTGGCATTCATCAGCATGGCGTTCTAGCCAACAAACAGACCTATGAAATTATGACACCAGAATCCATCGGCTTGAAAGAGAATAAAATGGTTCTGGGCAAACACTCGGGCAAACATGCTTTTGTAGACAAGCTATCATCCTTAGGCTATGCATTAAAAGATGAAGAGATTCTGGATTTATTTGAGCAGTTTAAAGTTTTGGCGGACAAGAAAAAGGATATTACAGACAAAGATATTCTGGCTTTGGTTGAACAGAAACAGTTGGCGATTCCTGAAGTCTATCGATTAGATCGCTTTGTGATCAGTACCGGTAATACGATTTCCACCGCGGCGACCGTGCAGTTACGAAGAAATGGCGACCTGATTGAAGGGGTATCCTTGGGTGATGGTCCCATTAGCGCAGGTTTTAAAGCAATTAGTGAACTTGTAGGATCAAATCTGACGCTAATTGATTACGGCGTGGAAGCGGTAACCGATGGAACAGATGCTCAAGGGGAAGCATTGGTTAAAATTTCTGATGGTAACCATGTTTATCATGGCCGTGGCTTGAGCACAGATATTATAGATGCCAGCCTAAAAGCCTATATCGATGCGGTAAACCAGATGTTCTATATTAATGAAACGCAGGTACATGCGGAAAAAGTGTAAAGGAGGCAAGCTCATGAGTGAGAAGATAGTTGTTTTTGATTCGACGCTCCGGGATGGTGCGCAGGCGGAAGGCATCTCATTTTCGGTTGAAGATAAGATCCGAGTGATGGAAACGCTGGATCGTATGGGTGTTGATTATATTGAAGCTGGTAACCCCGGTTCCAATCCCAAGGACATTGAGTTTTTTAATCGGATAAAAAATGCCAAACTCAAGCATGCGAAGCTTGTCGCTTTTGGCAGTACCCGTCGGGGTGGCATTCACGTTGAAGATGATACCAATCTGACGGCTATTCTTGATACACAAACGCCAGCGGTGGCAATTTTTGGCAAAAGCTGGACCTTTCACATCACTGATATTATCAAAACTACTTTAGATGAAAATTTAAAAATGATTCAGGATACCATGGCTTATTTAAAAGCCCATGGTAAAGATGTGACCTTTGACGCAGAACATTTTTTTGATGGCTATAAGTCAGATAAAAATTATGCTATTGAGGCGCTTCTGGCGGCTCAGGAGGGTGGAGCCGATTATCTTGCCCTCTGTGACACCAATGGTGGAACTCTACCGTCAGAAATTTTTGAAATTGTGACAGATGTTAAGAGTAAGCTGTCTATTCCATTGGGCATTCATTGCCATAATGATAGTGGTCTGGCAGTTGCCAATTCCTTAATGGCTGTTGAAGCTGGCGTACGGCAGGTTCAGGGGACATTTTTGGGTTATGGTGAGCGTTCAGGTAATGCCAATCTATCAACAATTATCCCCAATTTGCAGCTTAAAATGGGCTATGATTGTTTGTCAGAAGATGAAATGCAAAAGTTGACATCGTCCGCCATCAGAATTGCGGAGATCTCAAACTTTACTTTAAGTAACCAGATGCCCTTTGTTGGAAAATCCTCATTTGCACATAAAGGCGGGATGCATATTGATGCAGTAATGAAAAATCCCGCTTCATTTGAGCATGTGCCACCGGAATCAGTTGGCAATGAACGGCGAATTCTGATGTCTGAGGTTTCTGGCCGCTCTACCATTATTCAGCTGATTAACGAAGTCGATCCGACCCTGACTAAAAAATCTGAAGAAACAACCCAAGTGATGGATCGCATCAAAGAGCTTGAATATCAGGGCTATCAGTTTGAAGGTGCGGAAAGCAGTGTAAAACTGCTGATCAGAAAAGAACTGGGTAAACACAAACCTTTCTTTACGCTGGAAGATTTCAAAACGATTGGTGAGAAGCCACATTCAGATGAAAGCCTGTCATCATCAGCAGTGGTAAAAATCAATGTGGATGGTCAGTCAGAGATTAATGCGGCTGAAGGCGATGGGCCGGTTAACGCCCTTGACAAGGCCCTGAGAAAAGCGCTGGAAGTCTTTTATCCGACTATCAAAAATGTCCGACTGACAGACTTTAAAGTCCGTGTGATTGATTCAAAATCAGCCACGGCGGCTAAGGTGCGGGTGCTGATTGAGAGCTCAGATGGCGAGGATATTTGGACCAGTGTGGGGGTTTCCACTGACGTGATCGAAGCCAGTCTGATTGCGCTGACTGATTCGATCGAATACAAACTTCTTTGTGATGAAGAAAAAAAGTAAAGTTATTGATTGAATTGTCGGTGCTCAGGTTTCAAAATTAGCTTAGTCTTAAGTAAGACTAATAAAGTCATGGTTTTCCTATTAGAAATGCCGAATTAAAGATTTGGTGAATAGAATAAATATAAATTGCAGGAGAAAATTGAATGAATTATAAAATAGCAGTGATTCCCGGAGATGGAATCGGACCGGAAATTGTAGCAGCCAGTGTGAAAGTGCTGGATGCTGTGGCAGATAAGTTTGATCATACTTTTGATTATACCGAAGTATTGGCTGGCGGGGCAGCACTTGATGCTTGTGATACACCGTTGCCACAGGAAACCATTGATATCTGTAAAAACAGTGATGCCGTGCTTTTAGGTGCTCTGGGTGGTCCTAAATGGGATACGCTGCCAGGTGATAAACGTCCGGAAGCGGGTCTTTTAGCGCTGAGAAAAAGTTTGGGCCTTTTTGCCAATCTGCGCCCAGCGATCCTTTATGAAGAGCTAAAAGATGCTTGTCCTCTAAAACCAGAAGTCATTGGTGACGGTCTGGATGTCATGGTTGTGCGAGAATTGACTGGTGGCATTTATTTTGGTGAAAAAGGCCGGGACGGTGATACAGCTGCCTGGGATATTATGAAATATACCCGTCCGGAAGTTGAACGAATTGCCAGAACTGCTTTTACAATTGCCATGAAACGCGGTAAAAAAGTAACCAATGTCGATAAGGCAAATGTTTTAGAAGTATCCCGTTTTTGGCGAAGCATTGTCGAAGAAGTAGCCAAAGAATTCCCGGAAGTAACGTTAAACCATTTATATGTTGATAATGCGGCTATGCAGCTGGTTATTAACCCAAAACAGTTTGATGTTATCGTAACGGGTAACCTGTTTGGCGACATTTTATCAGACGAAGCAAGTATGTTAACTGGATCAATCGGAATGCTGCCTTCAGCTTCTATGTCAGATGGCAAGTTTGGAATGTACGAACCGATCCACGGTTCAGCACCGGATATTGCCAATCAGAATAAAGCAAACCCGATTGCAACAATCGTTTCAGTAGCGATGATGTTGCGTTACTCACTTGATTTAAACGAAGAAGCGGATGCTATTGAAGCAGCTGTCAAAAAGACCCTAGCTCAAGGCTATCGAACAGGCGATATCTATTCAGAAGGTATGACAATGGTCAATACTGTTGAAATGGGTCAGAAAGTTATCGAAAATTTATAAAATCAGTTTAATACAATTTTTTGTTGGAAAGGAATTACCATGAAAAGTGATCAGGTCAAGAAAGGTGTTGAAACAACGCCGCAACGTTCTTTATTTAAAGCAATGGGTTATATCGATGAAGAACTGGAACAACCACTGGTTGGGGTAGTCAATGCATTTAATGAAATTATTCCGGGACATATTCACCTTAATACCATCACCAAAGCGGTTAAAGAAGGGGTCAGAATGGCGGGCGGAACGCCAATCGAATTCCCGGCGATTGGCGTTTGTGACGGCATTGCTATGGGTCATAGTGGCATGAAGTATTCACTGGCATCGCGGGAACTGATCGCGGATTCTATCGAAATTATGGCGACGGCACATTCTTTTGATGCTTTAGTGTTTGTTCCTAACTGCGATAAAATTGTGCCTGGTATGTTAATGGCAGCGGCACGCTTAAATATACCGGCAGTATTTGTCAGTGGCGGTCCTATGTTAGCCGGAAAATCGGTTGGACAGAAAGATAGTGACTTGAATACTGCTTTTGAAGCAGTAGGCGCCTTTAATGCCGGTAAAATCGATGAGCAGCAGTTAAAAGAATATGAAGATTCCGTTTGTCCCAGCTGCGGATCATGTTCAGGTATGTTCACTGCCAATTCCATGAATTGTCTGACTGAAGTTCTGGGACTGGGTTTGCCTGGTAATGGAACCATCCCGGCTGTCCTTGCTGAACGGGTACGCTTAGCTAAAAAAGCCGGTATTCAGGTTATGGAAATGCTTAAACGTGATATTAAACCAAAAGATATTATGACGGAAACGAATTTTATCAATGCCTTGGCTTGTGATATGGCACTGGGTTGCTCGACTAACAGTATTCTGCATTTACCGGCCATCGCCAGTGAAGCAGGTGTAACCATCAACTTACAGGAAGTTAATGAAATTTCCGCCAGAACACCACATTTGTGTAAGCTGGCGCCAGCAGGCGGTCATCATATTGAAGACCTCTATTATGCCGGCGGCATTCAGGCACTGATGAAAATTTTAGCTGATGCTGACCTGATTGACACATCACTGATGACTGTAACCGGAAAAACAATTGCAGAAAATTTAGAAACAGCAGTTAATAAAAATCCTGAGGTTATCCATCCGATCGACAATGCTTATAGTAAAACTGGCGGTTTAGCAATTCTGTTTGGCAACCTGGCACCAGACGGATGTGTGGTCAAACAGGGAGCGGTGGCTCCGGAAATGCTTTCCCATGAAGGTCCGGCGAGAGTCTTCAACAGTGAAGAGGAAGCAACAGCAGCAATTCGTGGTGGAAAAATTAATAAGGGCGATGTGATTGTCATTCGTTATGAAGGCCCTAAAGGTGGACCGGGGATGCGAGAAATGCTTTTCCCAACTTCGGCCATTGCTGGAATGGGACTGGATAAAGACGTGGCATTAATCACAGACGGTCGTTTCAGTGGGGCTACCCGTGGTGCTTCCATTGGTCATGTTTCACCGGAAGCGGCTGCTGGTGGGCCAATCGCTTTAGTTGAGGAAGGCGACCTGATTGCTATTGATATTCTAGCGAGAAAAATTTCTTTAAAAGTCAGTGACGAAGAACTGGCTAAGCGTAAAGAAAGTTGGGTTCCTTTAGAACCAAAAATCAAAACTGGTTATCTGGCGCGATACGGAAAATTGGTGACTTCAGCTTCAACTGGTGCAATTTTCGAAAAATAAAGCTTTGCTAAATTTAGCAGTTCAGTAAAGCCAGAGATCATTGATGATTCTGGCTTTATTGGTATATAAGAGGAAGGGAAGTGAAAAAATGGAAACTAAAAATTTGTTATTGGGATCGGAAATTGTGGTAAAATGCCTGGAAGAACAGGGAGTCAAACATGTTTTTTCCTTCCCTGGCGGAGCAGTTATTCCACTGTTTGACGCTTTTTATCGCTTAGATCATCAGATTACTGAAATTGGTCCATGTCATGAGCAAAATGGTGTTCATGCCGCTGATGGTTATGCCCGAACCAGCCATACAGTGGGGGTTGCAATTACAACATCAGGCCCTGGTGCCACCAACGCAATTACGGGAATTGCCAACGCTTACCTGGATTCAGTGCCATTGGTTGTTTTTACGGGTCAGGTCGCGACACCACTTTTGGGAAAGGATTCCTTTCAGGAGATTGATATCACCAGTGTGACCATGCAGATTACCAAACATAATTATCTGGTAACCCGGGTTGAAGATTTAGCTGATACGATCAGGGAAGCCTTCAGACTGGCGCAGTCGGGCAGACCAGGACCAGTTGTAATCGATGTGCCAAAAGATGTGTTCCTGACCAAAGCAGAATATGTCCCGCAGGCGCTGGAAAATCTTGAAGTAAGTTATCCGGAAATTTCGCAGTTGTCAATTGAAAAGGCCGCGCAACTGATTGCCCAGGCTGAAAGACCGATTATTTACGCCGGTGGTGGGGTGGTCAGATCCAATACCCACGGTGAGTTATTGGCATTTGTGGAAAAATCGGGTATTCCCACGGCGAATTCTTTAATGGGCCTGGGTGGGATACCTAGGGATCATCAGCTGTCCATGGGTTTAGTTGGCATGCATGGCTCTCAGGAAACCAATTTGGCAGTGATTAAATCAGATTTACTGATCGCCATTGGGGCACGTTTCAGCGATCGTGTAACTGGTAACTGTGAAGCATTTGTAAAAAATAAAAAAATTATTCATATCGATATTGACCCGACGGAGTTTGCCAAGAACGTCAAGACCGATTTACCGGTTCAGGGCAATATAAAAGATGTCCTGCCTTTGCTGACCAAAGTGATTCAGGAAAAATCATATCCTGAATGGACAGCACAGATAGACAGCTGGCGTTTACCACAACCGGCAGCGGATATTTATGGTCCCAAAAATATTTTAAATCATATGAACAGGGCTTATCCTGACAGCTTTGTGGTAACAGAAGTTGGTCAGCATCAGATGTGGACAGGTCAGTACTGGAATGTCAAATGGCCGGGACAGTTTATTACATCCGGAGGCCTGGGAACCATGGGCTATGGGTTGGGTGCGGCCATTGGCGTGCAGCTGGCTAATCCTGAAAGTGATGTTTTATTAATTGCTGGTGACGGAAGCTTTAGAATGAATTGCCAGGAACTAATCACTGTCAGAAAATATAATTTGCCGCTGAAAATATTTGTTTTTGACAACCAGACATTAGGGATGGTCAGACAGTGGCAAAAATTGTTCAGCGAAAAGCGCTATGCTCAAACTGATATTGCTCAGTGTACTGATTATATTAAACTGGCTGAAGCAAGCGGCATTCCCGGTTTTCTGGTTACTGATTTGAAGGAATTGGATGCCACTTTAGAGGACATTAAAAAAATTGACGGCCCGGTATTTATTCAGGTTAAAATTTCCAATGAAGAGGGTGTTTATCCCATTGTTCCAGCTGGTTGCGCGATTGATGAAATCTATTATGAATAGATGTAGTGAGATGGCAGACTAATGTCAAACCAATTGTCGATTTAATTACAATCTATTATTAATTTGATTATTATGTTGGTAAGCATGAAATAAAGCAGCAAGTAGTTGAAAGCTCAAAAATGCGAAGTGCGAAAAACAGATTAAATTAAATGATCTGGTTTTCGGCTTCGTTTTTTAGATTGATTAAAAGTGCTGCGGGGGATTTTAGTTGACGTACTATTCTGGTGGAAGCTATAATGAAAATAGTGAATTGAGGAGGTGCTGTGTGAAAGAAATAAAACAAAACCTGCTTCTAATGATAACGGTGGCGGTTTTGGGGGCTGTTATCGGGGGGATAACCTGGCTTGTTCTGACAGTTATGAATGCGGGAATTGAATTTGTCTGGAAATATTTACCGGAGCAGATGGATTTTATTTTATACCCCATTGTTGTCTGTGCATTCGGTGGCTTGCTGATCGGGCTTTGGAGTAAAAAAAATGGTCCTTACCCCATGAGATGGCCGAAATTTTGCAAGAAGTCAAAGCAGGAAAAAGAATACCCTATAATAATCTGCATATTGTTGCGATTGCAGCTCTCCTGCCTTTGATTTTTGGTGGCAGTTTGGGGCCTGAAGCTGGTTTGACAGGTGTAATCGCCGGTCTTTGTTTCTGGTTTTCGGATCGCTTTAAATCGGTAATAAAAGAAGTGGAACTGATCCCCCAAATTGGGATTGCGGCCACTGTGGGGGCTATTTTTGGGTCGCCTTTATTTGGTCTTATGAATGAGATTGAAGATGAAAACGAAAAACCGGTAATACCTAAAAATACCAGAACATTCTTGTATCTGTTGGCAATTCTTTGTGGGACGGGTGTTTTTGTGTTCTTAAATTCATTAATCGGAAAAGAAATGGGTTGGGGTAAATTTCCGGAAATTTCGGAATTAACACTACAAACCTGGTTGTTTGCGATACCGCTGACAATGATCGGTGTGATGGCCGGTTTGTTTGATAATATTGTGGAAAAGGTCATTCAGAGGCTGGTTAAGCCTTTTGAACGGCAGATAATATTAAAAGCCATTGTGGGTGGTGTACTGCTGGGCGCTTTTGGGATTTTTTTGCCTTATACCATGTTTGCCGGTGAACATCAGATGAAAGAAATTATGGGGATATGGCAAAGCATGGGATCACTGGTGTTATTACTGACCGGTTTTTTAAAGCTGCTGGTCGGCATTATTTGCAAGGAATTTGGCTGGCGCGGAGGAAAGATTTTTCCAACCATTTTTTCGGGCGTTTGTATAGGTTATGCCCTGGCTCCTTTTTTACCAGTTGATCCGATTTTTGCGGTTGCAATTGTTACCGCCTCATTAACAGGTTTTATTCTAAAAAAACCCCTGGCTGTTGTCCTGCTCCTGATGATCTGTTTCCCTGTGAATGGTTTGATTCCGGTAACATTTGGAGCAGTTGTCGGTGGCGCATTCCCCAAACTTTTTAGTCATCAGGAAGAGGCAGAAATATAAAAAAAAGATGCCAATGGCATCTTAGTGATTAGACAAGCCCCGCACTGACCAATGACCAGGGTCTGACCCGTGGATTTCGTAGTCTGCTGCGGTATCGTACAGTTGTAATTTCAGAAATGGCTAAACATTAGCGTTTTCTGACAACTGTTCGCCGCGATGCAGGCAACTGTCAGTGCTCAGGCATTAAAAATCAACTTTGTCTTCAGTTTCTTATTGGAAAGAAGGGGTGATTACTTCGGTAATCGTAATATTCAAGGTTGAGCTGTCACTTAAATTAACTTCATAGGGTTTAACATTTTGATGTCCGTGTTTAAAAATTCGAATCATCGGTCGCATGCAAAAATTGGAATAATTTTTAACGATCATGCCGATATGTCCATTACTGAGGCGGACATAAGTACCGATGGGATAGGGCGCAATCTTTTTAATAAAAAGTTCCACCAGTTCGGGGTCGAAAGCCGTATTGGTTGAACCCATCAGATATTCTACGACTTCTGAGGGAACGATCCCTTTACGGTAGGGTCGGTCTGAGGTCATGGCATCATAGACATCAGCAATAGAAATAATTCGTCCATAGAGCGAAATGTCGCTGCCTTTCAGGTTATTAGGATAACCGCCGCCACTGAATTTTTCGTGGTGGTGGAGAATTCCGATTTTAGAAGCTTCGCTGATTTTAAAGCGTTTTGAAATATAATCATAGCCAGTCGAGCTGTGTTTTTTCATCTCTTGAAATTCCTGCGTTGTTAAACTGCCGGGTTTGCAAAGTATTTCCTGGCCGATAAAAATCTTCCCGATGTCATGAAGAATGGCACCGATCCCCAGATCACATAACTCCTGACGTTTTAAGCCTAATGAAACGCCCAAAACAATTGATAGAACCGCAACATTCACAGAATGGTAATAGGTGTAATCATCGAAAACTTTGAGATCAACCATATTGATCATCATGTTCTGGTTATTAAGTATTTCATCGACGATGGAGGTGACCTGATTTTCAACCGCCTGTAATTGTTCTTCGGGGAGATCCCCGCTTAATTCAGAGCGGATAAACACTTCTTTGATACACTTTACCGATTGAGCACGCACCCGATCATCGATAATATTAGAGATATAGAGGTCTTTTGAAAGGTCATCTTCAATATATATACCATTATAATTCAGTTTTTTAATGCGTTTTATGTAATCTTCGGTAAGTGTTATATCTCGCGATAAAATCAACTCACCATTGTTTCCCCAAAGGCTGTTACTCAGTACCATGCCTTCGCGGAGGCAAAATGTTGGTACATATCTCATAGGACCCTCCAGAAGTGTGTATGCTCTTTTCAATGCAATGAATGCAGTTTTTTCTATAATTTCTATTCCTAATATTTATATCAGAAATTTGAGCTTTTGGCAATGTTTTTACCTAAAAGAATCATATAAATTTTTTCAAATAGTATTACTTAAGTATTGTTAACTAAAGGAGATAAATTCTTTGATAAAAGGATTAGGATCAAGCATTAAATCACCTGGAAGGCCGGAAAAAATAATCTCTCCCTGGTGAAGAAATGTTAATGTATCGCAGATACGAAATGCCTGGTTCAGGTTATGGGTGATGATCAGGGTGTTTAAGGACTGATCAGCTTTTCTTTTTAGCAGCGCTGCTTCAATGATTTGGATACTCTGGGGGTCGATACTGGCGGTCGGCTCGTCTAGCAGCAAAAGTTTTGGGTTAAAAGAAAGGGCTCTGGCCAGCGCTGTTTTTTGCGCCTCTCCGCCGGAAAGTTTTTTCGCATTTTGCTGCCTGATTGTTTCAAGCTGAAAAGCCTTTAATTGTTGTTCAACGATGCGCTGCTGATCGGTTTTATTGTAATTGCGCAGTTTTAAGGGATAAAGGATATTTTCCTCCACCGTTTTGGAGAGCATAAAGGCCTGCTGACTGGCGTAAGTTAATGACGCGTGGAGATCTTCGGTGAGGGGCGAATCATCATAGTAGATGTTACCTTGGCTGGCAGTTGTCAGACCGGCAATGATGCGCATCAAGGTACTTTTGCCGGAGCCATTTGGACCGATGATACCGTTGATCTGGCCGTTTTTAAAAACTAGGTCCTCCTGTTCAATGGCAAGTACGGTTTTTTCGCCATAGGTTTTTTTAATTTGATTAATTCTTAAGTTCATCCAGGTCTCCAATCACAAATTTATAAAGAATCGAATTGGTGATAAAAGAAATAGTCATCAGAATTAGCCCCATGGCAATTGACAGACTGTATTCACCCATATTGTTGTTCATGGCAATAAAAGTGGTCATTACCCGGGTATAGCCTTTAATATTGCCACCGACAATCATCACAGCGCCAACCTCTGAGATAGCTCGACCGAAGCCGGTAACCAGGGCAATCATAATAGTCGCCCGCAGTTCAGTAACAATTAATAATAGCAGAGAAAAGCCTTTAGCGCCCAGTGTTTTACCAGTTTCGACGATGATTTGCCCATTTCCGCTGGCATAGTTAAAGATGACACCGGTAATGATGGGCGTGACCAGAAAAGTTTGGGCGATGATCATGGCGGTTGACGTGTACATCAGTTTATACTGACCCAAGGGACCAGACCGGGATAAGAGCAGGGCAGTAAACAAGCCGATGATAACAGGTGGAAAAGACATAAAGGTGTAAAGCAGGCGGGAGACCCATTTTTTTCCTCTAAACTGATGGATTCCTAAAAAAATACCGACAGGAACACCAATAATTGTGCTGATTGCGGTAGAAGTTAAGGAGACAAATAGGGAAAGAGATACGATCTGGTAGATTTCCGGATCGAATGAGATGATCAGTTGTAGGGCTTCTTTAAAACCTTCTAATATATAATCCATGCTTTAAGTCTCCGTATTGGGGATAAAGGCTAAAAGCAGATTCCGGTTGGAATCTGCTTAATGTTTTATTCGCCAGCATTTGGTGTGAACAGGGGTTCACCACCAACCTCATATTCGCCGATCAGGGTTTGGGTTTCGTCGGACAGAATCCAATCGACGAAAGCCTGAGCACCGTCAGCGTTAATCTGTTCGTTGATTGACGGATTAACAGCGATGACACCGTACTGATTAAAGAGAAGCGGATCTCCTTCGCAGACAACTTCAAGGTCGATGCTGTCTTTCATGTTTAAATAGGTTGCCCGGTCAGCCAGGGTATAACCCAGTTTTTCATTGGTAACAGTAATGGTATCGCCCATTCCTGAACCGGTTCGGATATACCAGTCGCCATCAGGTGTGATGCCGGCAGCTTCCCAAATGGCCAATTCTTTTGAATTGGTACCGGACTTGTCATCACGGGAAACAAAAGTGGCCGGTGTTGTTGAAATCTGAGTGAATGCGGCAACCGCGTCATCAGCAGCACTGCTTTTAACCTGAGCAGGGTCAGTGCTTGGGCCTAAAACAACAAAATCATTATACAT
Organism: Eubacteriaceae bacterium ES2; assembly: GCA_031222025.1. Lineage (GTDB taxonomy): Bacteria > Bacillota > Clostridia > Eubacteriales > Eubacteriaceae > Acetobacterium. The sequence goes on from CP130740.1 coordinate 1,247,385, forward strand.
GACATCAAATCGTTCCACGCCGTAACCATCTGTAACAAATTGTTCTTCCTGTGACTTGGCATGAACTAAAAGGACATCTGCTTCACCATTTTGACCCATTTCCAGAGCTTTACCTGTTCCGACTGCAACTACTTTTACAGCAATTCCGGTTTGAGCTTCAAAATCGGGAAGGATAACATCCAACAATCCACTGTCTTGCGTGCTGGTGGTGGTAGCCAGAATGATTTCTCCGTTTGAACCGGCTTCTAATGGTTCATCATTGGTGGTTTGGGTATTGCAGGCTGTAAAACTTAAAACCGTGAGAATACTTAATAACAATACCCCAAGTTTGACCGATAATTTTTTCATTTCATCCTCCTAAAATCTATAATCAAGGGAAAACCCTGATTTTCAGGGCAATAAAAAACGACTGACAACAGCCGTGAAGAATAAAAACCATCCTCTACACACTGGAAAGCGAAACCGTTTCCAGCAACACTCTAACGACTTGAAAACCATGGAATAATCTTTAGGTCGGCAAGTTCGGATTGTTAATTGAGACAAGTTTATCAAATATATCTGAATCAGTCAAGAAAAACAAAGCAGTGTCTGCAGCAGGTGGATCGATGGCAGACTTTTGCGTTTTTTAATAAAATTGGATTAATACCGATGACAAAAAATCATCCGTGTCATTTAGCGCGAGCCGTTGACAGGCAATATTGTGAGTGATACTATGATTAAAATCTGTAAAGTTGGGGAAAATTATGAAACTGATTAAAGTATGTATTGGTTCTTCCTGTCATATTAGGGGTTCTTATGCGGTAGTACAGGCTTTTAAACGATTAATCAAAGAAAATAAATTAGATGATCAATTTGAACTGGAAGGTTCCTTTTGTATGGGACGGTGCCAGAATGGCGTGTCGATTGAATGTGAGGGTCGTTATTATTCAGCCTCGGCCGAGACAGCTGAAGCGGTATTTCATCAGATAACAGGAGAAAACTAAGTGGGTATTATTGATTTTTCTAAAGAAAAGTGTCGCAATTGCTATAAGTGTATTCGTATTTGTCCGGTTAAAGCTATCAAACTGAAGGATAAGCACGCTCAGATTATTTCGGATATGTGTATTGGTTGCGGATACTGCATTAAAATTTGCCCGCAGAATGCCAAGGAAATTCAAAGTGATGTCAGCCTCGTGAAAGACTGGCTTAAAGAAAGTACAGTGGTGGTAAGTTTGTCCGGCGTCTTTCCTGCCAGCTCGGATATGAAGCATCCCCGACAATACTTGGGGGCGCTGCGCAAGCTGGGCTTTTCGATTATTGAAGATGTATCAGTGGGAATGGAAGCTGTTGCACTTGAAAACGAAAAGGAATTTATGAGTGACCGGCAATTTGTGATTAATTCTTCCTGTCCGGCGGTGAAAAATCTGATTGAGCAGTATTACCCTGATTATGTTAAATATTTAAGCAGGGTTATATCGCCGACGATTGCCCATGGAAGAATGCTTAAAGAACGTTACCCTAACAGTAAAATCGTGGTTATTGGTGCCTGTCTGGCGGAAAAGACTGAAATAGCGGACACTGAAGTAGCCGGCGTGATTGATGCGGTTATCACCTTTGATGAAATAAGACAGTGGTTTCGCGATGAGGGCGTTGAGCCAAACGAATCACCCATTGAAGAATTTGACGCTGTGGGTAGCAACCAGCTTAATAATTGGCCAATGTCTGAGGGCTTAACCGAAAAGGATGCCCTCAAGCTCGAGGCTGACCGTAATATCATCAGTATTGAAGGGATCGAAAACAGCATGGCCTTTTTAAATGAGATCGGCAGACTTAAGAAAAATACTGGATACAGATGCGGGCTTGTGAGGAAGGTTGCATGAATGGACCGGGCAATATCATGAGCCGTTTATCGAAATATGAAAAAGTTGAAATGATCAATACCTATCTCGAATTAAATCGTGATAAAAAAAATACGCTGCCACTGCCTGATCTAGCTTATCATAGAGACTTTCGTGAGCATCCGGTTAAACAGATGGAAAAAATTCCCCCCAAAGAACTGGAAGATATTTTAATTCAAATGGGTAAATTTTCGCCTAAAGACGAGCTTAACTGCGGAACCTGCGGCTACGATACCTGTCGCGACAAAGCCCGGGCAGTTTATTGGAATATGGCCGAAATTGAAATGTGCCTGCCGCTTATTTCCAGTAAAAACGAGGCGATATCAAATCTGATTATCACAACAACCCCTAATGCGATTGCCGTACTGGACAAAAAATTTCGGGTGATAGAATTTAATGATGCGGCGGAACGGCTTTTTAATATTAAAAGGGAAGAAATCTTTCATTATAATTTCATGGATATTTTGGATTATAATCCCTTTAAAAAGCTCAAGTTTTCTAAAGACAACAACTATACGGGAAAAGGTATTTATGAGCGTGAAAACCGCGTTTTTATGGAAATTTTAACCTTTATACCGGAGCAACAGCTCTATATGGGTATTTTTATTGATGTTACCAAACAGGAAAGACAGGAGAAGGCTTTTATCAAAATGCAGGAAGAAACACTGAGCATGGCGCAGCGGGTAATTGACAAGCAGATGCGGGTGGCTCACGAAATTGCTGGTCTGTTAGGGGAAACGACAGCGGAAACAAAAGTCACCTTGACGAAACTGCAAAAAGTGGTGAGAAACAAGGAGGAAGATATCTGATGCCGTTATTTATGGATATTGCCAGTGATTCGGTCAATAAAGTGAATGAGGAGCTGTGCGGCGATAATGTGGAAATCCGGATTAATGATGAAAGCATTATTGTGGTGCTTGCGGACGGACTGGGCAGCGGTGTTAAAGCCAATATTTTGTCTACCTTGACTTCCACGATTACGGCTACGATGCTGGAAGAAAAGATGACAATTCAGGATGTGTTGGAAACTTTGGAGGCGACATTGCCGGAATGTCAGGTTAGAAAACTGGCTTATTCCACTTTTACCATCGTTCAGATTTTCAGAAATCGGATGGCATATATTGTTGAGTTTGATAATCCGCCCCTGGTCTTTATTCGTGACGGCGAGGTTCTCGATTTAAGGCGGCGCAAGATGGAATTTCAGGAGAAAGCCATCTACGAAGCCATGATTGTCATCGAAAAAGGAGATGTGCTGGCCTTTTTCAGCGACGGTGTCATTCATGCGGGAATAGGCAACTGCCTGAATTTTGGCTGGGAATGGGAGGAAGCCGCCGACTATATTCTAGCTAGAACTTACGAAGATAAGCGGGCTAAAGAAATTTCCATGGCCTTAATCGACACCTGCTATCAGCTTTATGGCGAAAAACCGGGTGATGACACCACAGTTGCGGTTATTCGCGCAGAGGAACGGAAATACTTGACGCTATTTACCGGTCCACCCCTCGATCAGTCCCGAGATTCAGAAATAAAAAAACTCCTTGATCTGGCCAAAGGCAAAAAAATCGTCTGTGGCGGGACGGCCGGCAATATTGTGGCTCGGGAATATGATGAGGAAATAAAAATTGATTTGAGCACCATGTCAGAGCAGGTACCGCCAATCGGCCGGATGAAAAGCATTGATCTGGTTACTGAAGGGGTTTTGACTATACAGGAAACGGTGCGTCTGATTGAAGCTTACTTGAATAATGAGGTTGGCAGTGAAATCTTCAGGGATAAAAATGCTGCCGCCATTCTGGCCAATTACTTAATCAATGAATCCACCAATATTGATATCATTATGGGTAATTCGATTAATCCGGCCCATCAAAACCCGGATTTTCCAGAAGCCTTAAGCAGTAAATGGCGGATTACCCAGAAACTTATCAGCCTTTTGGAAAAATTCAACAAGGATATTCACATTATTTATATTTGAGTTATCAAGCCGAAATTTTGCTTATAGCGCACAGAAAGAGGATCACCTGGGACAGGTGATCCTCTTTCTTCATAATATACTTTTGAGGAGAAAAGCTATATTCATTTTATACCCCTAACCAGAGGGATAAACATAAGCAAATAAAATTAAGGAATAATTAATAAAAAGTGATATAAAATCATTTTGATGAAAGTAGATCATGTTGGTGATATCTGTATTTTGAGCGTCTCGACCATTGGCTACATCTGAAAAGCCAAATGTCGGTGATCGGATCTAAAATGAAGTTTGACATCAATTTGAAATCGGCATTTATGATTGGCTATTTCGTCCCAAACAGACGGTCACCGGCATCGCCAAGACCAGGCACAATATAAGCATGATCGTTTAGTTTTTCATCGATAGCGGCACAGAATATCGGCACATCGGGATATGCGGCGCTTAAGGCGCTGATCCCTTCCGGGCAAGCCAGGATATGCACGACTTTGATGTTTTTACAGCCAGCGTCTTTTAAGAGGCGGATGGTGTGGATCACCGATACACCAGTTGCCAGCATAGGATCAACGATAATGGCCTCGCGTTCAGAAATATCTGTTGGCAGTTTTTTATAGTATTCAACTGCCTGAAGGGTTTCCGGGTCGCGATAAAGACCGATATGGCCAATTTTAGCTTTGGGGATGATGTTGGTAAAGCCTTCAACCATGCCCAGACCGGCACGGAGAATCGGCACAATGACTACATCCTTTTCAGCCAGTACTGGTTTTACGGTTTTAGCGACAGGGGTTTCAATTTCGATATCTTTTAAAGGGAAATGTTTTGTAACTTCCCAGGCCATTAGACTGGACAATTCCTTGACCAGTTCTCTGAATTCGCGGGAAGGGGTTTCTTTTTTTCGCAGGTGTGTTAGTTTGTGGGCGACCAGTGGATGATCGACAATGGTTACATTTTCCATGAGTAGCTCCTTTTTCTTTTTTCAGAATTAATAATACGATAGATTTAAGAATAATACTAGATTTTTTTAAGATTTTCAGGAAGTCAGTTTACAAGTCCGAATAATTATGGAATAATAATGGAAAGATTTTGATGAGAGGTAAAAAAATGCAAAAAGATATCCGCTTATATATTTGGAACCATTGTCCATATTGTCGAGGTGCTAAAAGATTGTTGGACGAAAAAAATCTGCAGTATCAAGAAATAGATATTTTTCGGGATGATGAAATGCGTAAGAAACTGCAGGATGAAACCAGTCATTATACGGTCCCCTATATTTTTATTGGTGATCAGTTTATAGGCGGGTTTTCAGAATTGCGGGCATTGGACGAGAGTGGTAAATTAACTGAGATGCTTAAATAAGGAGGAATCATGGCTAACATAACATTTGAAATCGTTGAAGAAATTGGCGTATTGAGTGAGCTTCCCAGTGGCTGGCAAAAAGAGTTGAATCTGGTCAGTTGGAACGAACGCGATGCTAAATATGATTTACGGGACTGGAACGCAGATCACGAAAAAATGCGCAAGGGTATTACCCTGACAGCAGATGAACTGGCGCAACTGCGCGATATTTTAAACGGCATGGACTTATAGGCTTTTAATAGTTGAAAGGGCCAGAAAAAAAGAGAGTCGAAAAAATGCGGTGGCATCTTTCGACTCTTTCTTTATATCAAGCATTGGTATGTTGTCAGCAGCTGAGAGCTACATGGCGGTGTTACGTTAAGAAACCCATATTTTTCCTGATAAATTAACCAGGCTTATTTTGACGGTTGAGCGCAATCGGCTGATCCGCTGCCTAAGAGCATGTCCAGTCCGTGATCCAGAGCCGGCAGGATCGCCTCCAGATTTTCTTTGACGGCTTTGGGGCTGCCGGGCAAATTGATAATCAGGGTGCGATTGCGAATGCCGGCCGCAGCGCGGCTGAGCATGGCCTTGGGCGTAATGGCCAGGCTGTAAAATCGCATGGCTTCAGGGATTCCAGGAGTCAGGCGGTCGCAGACGGCAATGGTGGCTTCCGGAGTCTGATCCCGCGGGGAAAAACCGGTTCCGCCGGTGGTAAGAATCAGATCGAGGGCATCCTGATCAGCCCATTCAATCAGTTTGGCTTTAATGGATTCCCGATCATCGGGAAGGATTTCAGTTTTAACCACCTGGTAAAGATTGCTTGCCGCCAGGATATCGCTGATTTGCGGTCCGCTCAGATCAACGCGCTCGCCTTTGGCGCCTTTGTCGCTTAAAGTTAAAATACCTGTTTTATACATAAGTCCTCCTTAGATGTTGAATTTAAACAATTCATTCGATAAAAGATCAATATACAGAAGCTGGTTTCTCAGAAGATCATCTTTTTCGGTAATGACCTTCAAACACTCGGAAACCTGAATCGATGCCGCCAGTGCGGGTGTGAAAGAGGGATTTCCCAGCGCTTTTGAATCGTAATCCTTTTTATCGGAATAGAGGCGTGAAAGGGTGTCGTCTTCGGGAAAAACTGTTGTAACTTGCGCAAACCAGCCGCCAATGGCACCGTGAATAAGGGGAATGCCCTTTTCTTTACAAAGCTTTTGCAAAACCAGTCGTGTTTTGACATTGTCAAGGGCATCGATTACAATAGTAGCATCGTGAATCAGTTGCCCACCATTTTCAGCAGTTAAGAATTCTTTATAGTAACAGGTGTTAACATCTTTATTGATCAGTTTAACTCGCTGGGCAGCAGCTTTTGCTTTGCCGTCACCGAGGTTTTTCTGGGTCGCATTTAACTGGCGATTCAGGTTGGAATCTTCAAAAACATCACCGTCGATTACAATCAGTGAACCAATTCCGACCCGGGCCAGCATTTCAATAATATAGCCGCCTAAGCCGCCACAACCAACAACACAAACTTTGGTAGTGCGGATTTTATCAAAATCGCTTTCTGAAAATGCCGGGAAATTGCGCTCATAGCGTGACATAATTGTCACCTCCTTAATTAGATAAATGAAAAGGTTAAGCAGTTAATTAAGTATATCAATTTTTATGACAGAATAAAAGACTTAAATTACATGAGTTTAATAAAGGCTTGGCTTGAGCAGGCAGCAGTTTACAAAGAAAGGCTTAAGTGAAGGAGTTTCTGGAATCAGGGAGAAAAAATGGAATTATTAAAAGTAAAATCAGTAGATGAAATGAAAGAAATGATTACAACAGCGTTTAAAAACAGTCAGCTGGATGCAGAAGAAGTGAGCCTACTGGAGGGACTCAATCGCTATCTGGCCAAAGATCTGATTGCGGGCATGGATGTGCCCCATTTTAATCGCTCAGTTGTCGATGGCTATGCCGTAAAGCTTTCCGATGTCCAGGGCGCCAGCGAATCGATTCCGGGTTTTTTAAAGATTACGGGGCAAGCCCTTATGGGGACAGAAACCGAGATTTTCCTGAATCAGGGGGAAACGGTTTATGTTCCCACTGGCGGGATGGTTCCTGCGGGAACTGAGGCCATGATTATGATCGAATACACAGAAAAAATGGGACAGTCGGATCTGGCCGTTTACACTAGCGCCGGTTTGCATGAAAATATGATGCTGATTGGCGATGATATCAGTAAAAACCAGGTCGTTTTTAAACGCGGCCATCTTTTAAGACCCCAGGATATAGGCACTTTGTCAGCGCTTGGTTATACGCAGGCGCAGGTCTATAAACGGCCCAAAATTGGCATTATTTCCACTGGTGACGAGGTGGTCAGACCGGGACAGACTCCCCAGCCCGGAGAAATAATTGATATTAATACGCCAGCGCTTAGCGCTTTAGCCATCAGTCGCGGTTTTGAGCTGGCAAAAACGGATTATGTCCATGATTCCTTTGAAGCCATTAGAGACAAAATAACCGAAATGATGGCTGACTGTGATCTGCTTGTGCTGTCCGGCGGCTCTTCTATGGGCGAAAAGGATTATACAGTCAAGGTGATTGCGGAACTGGGGGAGGTTTATTTGCACGGCCTGGCGGTAAAACCCGGCAAACCGACAATTCTTGGTAAGGTCGATGATAAACCGGTGGTTGGCCTGCCGGGGCAGCCGGCCGCGGCAATTATGGTTTTTACCATGGTCAGTGATTTTTTACAGCCCATCTTCTATGATAAAAAAGATGAAACAATAAAAGGGATAAGCGGTATTTTAATGGAAAACATTCATGCGGCGCCAGGCAGACGAACGTTTCAGACGGTAAAAATTAAAAAGACCAGCGCTGGGGTTGAAGTATGGCCCACTTACGGAAAATCAGGGATGATTACCCTGCTTTCGGATTCTCATGGTTACCTGGATATCAGTGAAGATATGGAAGGCTTAAATGCCGGGCAAGTGGTAGTGGTTAATCTTTTTTAAGAAGGAGGGAAAGGATGAATACAGAAAATCAGGCAAAAAAAAATGAGCGTAATCTTTATTTGAAAAATGAATCTTTGGCGGATGCGATTGATCTTTTTATGAACGAGTTTGAAAAAAATGATCAGTTGATCAGAACCCAAACCCTTGCTGTCACTGAGTCTTTAAATCGCGTGACGGTGCAACCGGTTTTCGCAAAGATTTCCTCCCCATATTATAATGCGTCGGCGATGGATGGGATAGCTGTTAACGCTTTGGAAATGAAAGGGATTGATGAACGGCATCCAAAAGCATTGATTAAAGGAAAAGACTTTAATTTTGTGGATACCGGAGATGTGATTAAAGACCCCTTTAACGCGGTGGTGATGATTGAGGATGTGCGGGTTGACAGCGAGGATCAGGTCAGCATTAATAAACCGGTTGCCATTTGGCAGCATGTTCGGCCCATTGGTGAGGATATTGTTGCCGGTGAACTGATTGTTCCCGCCTATTCCAAAATCAGAGCCATTGATCTGGGTGCTCTGCTGGCTGGTGGTATCACAGAGGTTGAACTTTTGCAGAAGCCCCGGGTGGGAATTATCCCCACTGGCACCGAGCTGGTTGAAGCTGGTGATAAAATGGACGAGGGGAAAATCATTGATTCTAACACCCATATGTTTGCTGGGCTGGTAAATGAATATGGCGGTGTGGCTCATCGCTATGATCCGGTAGCGGATCAGTATGACCTGATCAAAGAAAGAATCCTGGCGGCTGTTGCAGAGAATGATATGGTGCTGATATCGGCCGGGTCTTCGGCCGGAACTGAAGATTACACCCGCAAATTGATGGAAGAACTGGGCCAGGTGCTGGTCCATGGGGTCGCGATTAAACCGGGAAAACCGGCGGTACTGGGCTTTATTAAGGGAAAGCCGGTGATTGGCATTCCCGGCTATCCGGTCTCGGCTTATTTTGTCTTTGAGAATTTTGTCAAACCCTGTCTGATGGCTTTCACCAGGCAACTAATGACGGAAGGAGAAAAAATTAAAGCTGTTCTTTCCAAGCGGGTCATGTCGACGCTTAAATATCTGGAGTTTGTGCGGATGAAATGTGGCCGGGTCAATGACAAAATAGTTGCTATCCCCCTTGATCGGGGCGCCGGCGTAACCATGTCTTTAGTCAATGCTGATGGTGTTTTAAAAATCCCCAAAAATGTAGAAGGCTATGAGGCTGGAGAAGAGGTAGAGCTGGTACTGATGCGGTCAGTAGAGGCCATTTCCCGCACCCTGGTTTCAATTGGCAGCCACGATGTGCTGATGGATCTGATTGCAGACATCATCCATAAACAGAAGGGGATGGTCAGTCTGTCGTCTGCTCATGTGGGTAGTCTAGGCGGAATCATGGCGCTAAAAAAAGGCGAATGTCATTTGGCTCCTATTCATTTGTTGGATGAAGAATCGGGAATCTATAATTTGCCTTATCTGAAACGATATTTAAGCGACAAAGAGCTGGTGCTGATAAAAGGGGTTAAGCGAACCCAAGGTCTGATGGTGCCTAAGGGCAACCCGAAAAAGATCAAAACAATCAAAGATCTGGCGGGTTCAAAAATTTCCTTTGTCAATCGCCAGCGGGGTTCGGGAACCCGGGTTCTGTTTGATTACCTACTGAAAAAGGAAGGTATTGAGGCGACAGATATTTTAGGCTACAGCCGGGAAATGAATACCCATATGATGGTGGCGTCAGCCGTTAAGTCCGGCAGCAGTGATGTAGGAATAGGCGTATTGTCGGCGGCTAATATGATGGGCCTTGATTTTATTCCCATTGGCGATGAAGAGTATGATTTTGCCATGCTAAAAGAAAATCTTTCGGATGAACGGGTCAGGCAGTTTATTGAGGCGCTGCAGTCACCGGCTTTTGCCGATGCGCTGAAAGATTTAGGCGGTTATCGATTGGAAAGGCCGGGCCAAATTATTACGGTGTAGGAAAGCGGGAAAAAATGAAAGATCATTATGGAAGAAAAATAAATTATATGCGCATTTCAGTAACTGACCTCTGCAATCTGAGATGTGTTTACTGTATGCCGGAAGAGGGGATTCAAAAGCATCAGCATCAGAAAAATATGTCTTTTGAGGAAATAATTTCTCTGATCAAAGCCGGAACCCAATTGGGGATCGATAAAATCCGTTTAACCGGTGGTGAACCAATGGTCAGAAACGGTATTGTGGAGTTGGTAGAAGCCATCGGCCAGATTGAAGGCATAAGAGATCTAACCATGACGACCAATGGGATATTGTTGCCCAAATATGCCAAAGATCTTAAGAATGCCGGTTTAAATCGGGTCAATATCAGTCTGGATACATTTGATGAAAAAAAATATCATCAGATTACCCGCTGGGGCAAGCTGGATGATGTGATGGCGGGAATTGAAGCGGCTTTGGCGGTAGGGATGAAGCCGATTAAAATCAACACGGTACTGATTAACGGATTTAACGATGATGAAATTGACCAGTTTGTGAATTTCACGATTGAAAACCCTGTTGATGTCCGTTTTATCGAATTGATGCCTCTGGGTGAATCAAGCAATTATGCGGAGAATAAATATCTTTCCAACGCCGAAGTTTTAAAACGGGTGCCGGAATTAATGGCGGTTTTGGAACCGGAGAAAACCGGGCCGGCGGAATATTATCAGCTGCCAGGTGCCAGAGGTCGGGTTGGTCTGATCAACCCTATCAGTAAACATTTTTGCAGTGAATGCAATCGGATTCGAGTGACCACTGACGGGAAAATTAAGCCTTGTCTGCACTCCGATAATGAAATTGATATTTTAAAACTCAGAGATCAAGGCCTGACATATCTGCAGATTCTGGAAAAAGCGATTGGCGCCAAACCGGAGCGGCACATGCTGGAAGATAATGAAAAACAAATGGTTCGGAACATGAACGAAATTGGAGGATGACTATGAGCGAATTAACCCATTTTAATGAAGCAGGTCGGGGAAAAATGGTGGATGTCTCAGATAAACAGGAAAGCCACCGGGTCGCAATTGCCCGCGGTTCGATTAAAATGAAAAAAGAAACCTTTGAAAGAATTGCCGCTGGCACCATGAAAAAGGGCGATGTCCTGGGGGTTGCTCAGGTGGCGGGTATTATGGGTGTGAAAAAAACGGCTGAGCTGATTCCCATGTGCCATAATATTTTTATTTCCGGCAGTGATATCGATTTTGAAATGGATGAGGAAAACTACAAAATCGGGATTGTGGCAACCGTTAAAAATACCGGTCAGACTGGGGTGGAAATGGAAGCCCTGACCGCGGTGTCGGTGACGGCTTTAACCATTTATGACATGTGTAAAGCCATTGATAAAGAAATGGTCATTGAGGAAATTTATCTGGAAGAAAAATCCGGCGGTAAATCGGGACGCTTTATCCATTCCAGAAAGAAGTCTTAGAAAGTTTGGAGATTAAAATGACAGGAAAAGTTATTGCTGTTAATATCAGCGAAAAAACAGGTGAGATGAAAAAGTCGATTGAGCAGGGTCTTTTTATCGTGGATCATGGTCTAGAGGGAGATGCTCATGCCAGAAATTGGCACCGGCAGGTTAGCCTTTTAGCGCAGGAAAGTATTGATAAAATGATCGCTCTGGGCGCAGACGGATTAATCCCAGGTAATTTTGCAGAAAATATTACTACCGAAGGGATTGTTTTGTACCAACTGCCAGTGGGAACCCGGCTGAAAATTGGCGACACCCTGCAGGAAGTCACACAGATCGGCAAGAAATGTCATTCGGGCTGCGAAATCTCGCAGAAAGTTGGCGATTGTGTCATGCCCCGAGAAGGGATTTTCACCGTTGTGCTAAAAGGCGGTATCATCAAGCCGGGCGATACCATCGAGATTCTGGAATAGAATCAGGGAGCTCCTTAACAGGAGCTTTTTAATTTTGGGGCGAATAGTTTATTGCGAGTGGAAAAAAATAAGAAAATTTGTACTGTTATGACTTGTATTATTAAAAAAAAGTGTTACAATAGTAGATGTTATTGCCGTACAAGTGTCTTTAATTGGAGGACAATATGGAACAGTTTTTAAATAACATGGCAAGTGCAGCGTGGACAATTATCCCAATTCTGGCATTGTTTTTTTTGATGGCGGGAATTATGTTTGTCTTTTATATTCGGATGAAGATGGATGAGTGGACTCATTATCTGAAAAGTATCGCTGTGTCCCTGGAAAAGCTTTCGAATCGGCGAAATGACTATTATGATAATAATGGAGGAAGAGATGTTTTTTGAACAAGTAAAACAGGCGGATCCTGAGATTTACGACCTGATGGAAAAGGAATTAAGACGGCAGCAGGATCATCTGGAGCTGATTGCATCCGAAAACTTTGTATCCCAAGCGGTGATGGAAACCATGGGGAGTCATCTGACCAATAAATACGCGGAAGGAACTCCGGGCCACCGTTTTTATGGCGGCTGCGTCCATGTCGACGAGATTGAAAGGATTGCCATCGCGCGGGCTAAGAAACTCTTTGGTGCCGAACATGCCAATGTTCAGCCGCACTCTGGTGCTCAGGCAAATTCAGCGGTTTATATTGCTATGCTGGAACCGGGCGATACAGTACTGGGAATGCGACTCGATCAGGGTGGGCATCTAACGCATGGGAGCCCGGCCAATCTGTCCGGCCAGTATTATAATTTTGTTTCTTATGGAGTAGATCAGGAATCGGAAACAATCGATTACGATGAAATAGAAAATTTAATTAAAGAACATAAGCCCAAACTGGTGGTTGTTGGTGCCAGTGCATACCCGCGGGCCATCGATTTTGAACGGATTTCCAAAATGACTAAAGCGGCTGGCTGTTATTTAATGGTGGATATGGCTCATATCGCCGGACTGGTTGCTGCCGGGGAACATCAGAGCCCGGTGCCTTATGCCGAATTTGTAACCACCACCACCCATAAAACCCTGAGAGGACCCAGAGGCGGTGTGATTCTCTGTAAAAAAGAATTTGCCAAACAGATCGATAAAGGCGTTTTCCCGGGCAGCCAGGGAGGCCCCTTAGAACACATTATTGCGGCTAAAGCAGTGGCTTTTAAAGAGGCCATGACAGATGAGTTTAAAGCCTATCAGAAACAGGTTGTCATAAACGCCAAAGCGCTTAGTCGGGCACTGGAAAAAAGAGGTTTCCGGGTTGTATCCGGGGGAACTGATAACCATCTGATGCTGATTGATGTCAGCCAGGTTGGCTTAACCGGTAAGGAAGCTGATGAAACGCTGGGAAAAATCAATATCACAGCCAATAAAAATGCGATTCCTTATGATAAGGAAAGCCCTTTTGTGACCTCTGGTATCCGCATTGGTACCCCGGCAGTTACCTCTAGAGGCCTGAAGGAAGCGGATATGGAAATTGTCGCGGATGCCATAGAAGCGGCGTTGATTAAAAAAGACCCTTCGCTGGCACTGGAAAAAGTGAAATTTTTAACTGAAAAGTATCCGCTTTATCCAGATTTGATAAAAGCCTAAGATTAAGACATTCTGAAAACAATGGCAATTTAAGCTTGATTTAGGACAGAAAGCTTACCATTGTTTTCAGGATTTGTTATTTTGAAATTTTGACAGATCTGGAATTGAGGTTTTGATGGATCTGAGCAATATTTTGACCATTTACTTTTGTGCAATCAATCTGCTTACTTTTTTCCTGTTCGGGATCGATAAAAGTAAAGCCCGGAAAGACAAGTGGCGTATTTCTGAAAAGGCGCTGTTTCTTTTTTGCCTGGCCGGTGGAAGTCTGGGCGGAGCGATTGGGATGCGCTATTTTAAACATAAGACCCGAAAGAAAATTTTCTGGATCGGGGTTCCCGTGATTTTTCTGTTGCAGACTGCTTTGTTGATATTTGTAAAAATATTTTTTATTTAATACAATGCTTGACAAATATACTTCAAAGTTGTATACTATGCAAGTACCTTAATTTTAGCGAGAGTGTTGGAACTGGCAGACAAGCACGTTTCAGAGGCGTGTGCCGAAAGGCGTACGGGTTCGACCCCCGTCTCTCGCACCATTTAGGAAACTTAGAATCGGCATGAGAGTGCCGATTTTTTAATGTCGTAAATTAATTTTCGCTATTTTACCAAGGATTTTACCAAATTCTCATATTTTTCTGCTACAGATTATATCACGCCATTTGTATAAAAAAGATTCATAAAAACAAGCTTTTTTGTTTTTATGAATCTTTTTTATTTTGTCGAAGGAAGGAGCCGTCCGGTGACTGACACAAGGAGCTGAATTGATAGCGAAACCGGACGCACGGCTTAGTTTTACAAATCACCATATAACTGTTTTATCTTTTCATAATGATCAAATAAACTAATATCTAAAATGTTTTTAGAAACTTCTGCCAATAAATTCATTTCCGCATTTGAGATATATTGGGGGATTTGCAAATCATTATTAATTTTATGAGTGATTGCCAGATATTGCCCCCAAAATTGGGCCAGCATATACATTCTTTGATAGCCCGGCAGAGACAGGAGTGTTTTGCGATAATCATCAACAATAAATTCGAATCCATTTAATAAAATTTCTGTCGAATATGATTCGAGATCAAATAATAAGAGCGAACTTCTAAAGCGAGCCCTGATTTCAGAATAAAAGCGAAAAGATTCCGGCGTGGTATCGCTGGCATTTCGCAGATCATGTATATGCCACTTTTCCTTTAATTCGAAATAATCAATCAGATGGGTGTATTCATGAAAAAAAGTCTTCATAAAAACACTTTCATAGTGTGAATATTGAGATAGATAGGCTCTGGAAAATAAAATATAAAAGTTCTGGTCAATCTTGTTAGGAAGTACCAGCAAGCCACTGTATTGATTGACTTCATCTTTTGATTTGTTTAAAAACAAATGATGCTCATTCTCATCATATAATTGACTGATTGATTCATACAGATCGTCTGAAAGAAAGGCCTGATATGGATATGTTTCCGAGATGTGATAAGTTTCATTATATAATTTAATTGGGGTTTCAAATGATAATTTATTTCCTAATTCCATAATATCCTCCTGATTATGAACTTAATAATGTTTTACCCATAATTATTGATTCTGATCATGGTTGGGGCAAATTTCCAACTTTATTATCTATCTTAAGGTAATCAGAGAGGAGTGCTCTGGGTACAGCTTAAAAAGATCTATAAGCAAGTGTGGTTGCTTCTATTTTTGGCGATAGATATTGATATTGCATAAATTTAAGTTTAAAATGAATGTATTAATCCAAATGTAAAAAGAATACAGGAAACAATTAACAGGACAGTGCTTTCTGAAATGAATAAAGGGGAACGTGAATGACAGAACTTGAAAAAAGAACAGCGGCACAAAAATTTGCCGATCACTGGCAAGGAAAAGGCTACGAAAAGGGGCAAAGTCAGCCCTTTTGGTTATCACTGCTCAGGGATGTCTATGGGGTAGGAAAACCCGAGCAAATCATCAATTTTGAAGATCAGGTCATGCTGGACCATACCAGTTTTATCGATGGTTATATTCCAACAACCCATGTCCTGATCGAACAGAAAAGTATTGATAAGGATTTGCGAAAGGCCATTAAACAATCGGATGGATCGCTGTTAAATCCCTTCTAGCAAGCCAAACGCTATTCGGCGGAATTACCGTACTCAAAACGCCCGAGATGGGTAGTTACCTGTAATTTCAAATCTTTTTTAGTCTATGACATGGAGAACCCCAACGGCGAGCCGGAGGAAATCCTGCTTGAAAACCTACCCGATGAAACTTACCGGTTGGAGTTTCTGATTGATGCCCAAAATGAAGATATTATCCGCGAGATGGAAATTTCCATTAAGGCTGGTGAAATCGTCGGAAAACTCTATGATGCCCTCTTGAAGCAATATAAAGATCCGCAAAACCCTGAGTCCCTAAAAAGTCTAAACATGCTTTGTGTGCGGCTTGTTTTCTGTTTATATGCCGAAGATGCCGGTATTTTTGGCAAGCATGGCATGTTCAAGGATTTTTTGAAACAGTATAAAAATCCCTCCGATGTGCGTAAAGCCCTGATTGAGCTATTTGCTCTTTTGAATGAAAAACCGCAAGATCGTGATCCTTATATCGATGAAAATCTGGGGGTATTTCCTTATTTTAACGGTGGTTTGTTTGAGCAGGATAAAATTGAAATCCCCGGCTTTAATCAGGAGATAGTGGATCTTTTAATTCACGATGCCAGCGAGGAATTTGACTGGAAACACATCAGTCCGACCATTTTTGGGGCTGTTTTTGAAAGCACTTTAAATCCGGAAACCAGGCGGTCTGGTGGGATGCATTATACCTCCATTGAAAACATTCATAAAGTGATTGATCCCTTGTTTCTGGACGATTTGCAGGAAGAATTTGAACAGATCAGGCAGGACAAAGTTGTAAAAAGCAGAAAACTCAAGCTGGAAACCTTCCAGGATAAGCTGGCTGATTTAAAATTTCTCGATCCGGCCTGTGGTTCCGGTAATTTTCTGACCGAATCCTATCTAGCTTTACGGCAACTGGAAAATGACCTGCTAAAAATTCTGTTAGGCGATCAGATTGCTTTTGCGACAGAATTACATTCGCCAATTAAGGTGTCGATCCACCAGTTTTATGGGATCGAAATCAATGATTTTGCCGTTTCCGTTGCTAAAACAGCCCTTTGGATTGCCGAAGCTCAGATGATGAAACGGACCGAGGATATCATCCATCTGCAACTGGATTTTCTGCCTTTAAAGTCTTATGCCAACATTATTGAGGGTAATGCCCTGCGCCTAGACTGGGAAACGGTTGTGGCCAAAGATGAGCTGGATTTTATTATGGGGAATCCGCCGTTTGTGGGGCAAGCGATGCGTACTAAGGAACAAGCGAATGAACTGCAAAAGGTTTTTGAGCCGTCAAATGCAGGTGGAAAACTTGATTATGTTTCGGGGTGGTTTAAAAAAGCATCAGATTTTATGAACATGAGTAAAGTTCAAACAGCTTTCGTGGCTTCAAATTCCATTTGCCAGGGTGAATCTGTCAATCTTTTGTGGGAGATGTTATTAAGAAAAGGGATATTAATTAATTTTGCATACACGACTTTCAAATGGACAAGTGAAGTAAAAGAAACGGCTGCTGTTATGTGTGTAATTGTTGGGTTCTCAATGGTTGAGCGAAAAGAAAAACTGTTATTTAGTGGAGAGCAATATAAAATTGTTGAGCATATAAATGGTTATTTAAATTATGGTCCAGATATATTTATTAAAAATCGAAGCAAAAGCATCAATAAGGGACTTGCGAAAGTGGTTCAAGGAAGTCCTCCAGCGGATGATGGACGCTTGATTTTGTCGGCGGGAGAACGAGTAGAATGGCTAAGAAAATATCCTGAATTAGATGGAATTATTAAACCATTTATTGGGAGTCGTGAATTTATAAATGATATTTCATATAGCCGCTATTGTTTTTGGTTTGTCAACGAAAGCCCAAATGACTTTAAACATATTCCCGAGCTAATTGAACGTTTAAATTATATTCGTGAATATAGATTGAAGAGCAGAGTTGATCGAATCCAAAAGACTGCTGATAAACCATTTTTGTTTACACAAAACAGGCAGCCCCAAACAGATTATTTAATAATACCTCGCGTATCATCTTCAAACCGTAGGTATATTCCAATCGGGTTTTTGCCACCGGATGTTATAGCAAGTGATTCTGCTGTCTTGGTTTATAATGCTAGTATATATGAATTTGGTATTATTTGTTCAAATGTACATAACTCATGGATGAGGACTATCGCTGGACGATTAAAAAATGATTATCGATATGCACCATCAGTTTACTATAATTTCCCATTTCCAGATATAACAAAAAAACAAAAACTCAACATTGAAATGAGCGCGCAAGCGATTATTCTGGCTAGAGAGCTTTATCCAAATAACAGTCTAGCTGATATGTATGGTGACAAAATGTATTTATATCCTGAGTTATTGAAGGCGCATCAGGATAATGACCGTGCGGTTATGCAAGCTTATGGAATGTGTGTAAAAACTACTACAGAATCTGACTGTGTGGCGGCATTAATGAAGCTCTACCAAACGAAAATCATATAGCAAATCCTTAATTGAAAAAACTTATGAGGATTGCTTTTTAGAGATTATTTAAACCAGCCTCTGAATAGGTTTTTCTGTAGCCAAGGAGCACGTTAAAAAGTATATAAATAATGCTGTCAGGACAAGGTTTTTATAACGTTTTGTGTTTTTATAGCTCGAAAGAAATAGCAACAAAATGAAAAACTAGGATTAGTTGGCGGTAGGGGACCAGAGCTTATTACCACGACATTGTATAGGGTGTTAAGGACAAAGTTGGTCAAGACTTTTCCCCCAATTTAAGCATTGAAAACGTCAATGTATTTGATGCTTTAAGATTATGTGACGATCACAAGTATGATGAGCTAAGTCCAGTTCCTTGCCTGGATACCATGAAAATTCATATTGCCAGTTTAATTGATATGATTGTTGCATAAGTTAAAGGTCAGCTCTCAAAATCCATCGTCGGCATCACGCGTTTCATCGCCCTGACATAACCGACAATCACAAAATTTTTATCCTCTGCCGCGAAAGTCTGGGTTAGATAGGCATGATTATAGGGGATCAGGGTGATCGATCCGTCATCGTTTTTATGAATCTTTCGGATGGTGGCATCAGCCTGATTGATATGAACGAGGGCATCTTGATCATTATAGAAGTGATTGGTGAGGAAAATAATGACGATGTCGTCTTCAAGATATTTGGGTGCGGTGGCGTCATCCCTAATCATCAGCGCAATCGATTGAAAATCCCCTTTTAACCAGTCAGCGAAAATACTGTCATAACCGATCACGTCTTCGACTTCTTCAGGGGGGACTCCGGCGGGTAGAGATCCCAGGATTTTCATCCGAACGGTTTCTTCAAAAGCCACTTCAGGGCAGATTTCTTCAATATCTTCTTCATCAAGCAGGGTTTCCCGGCATCTTTTCCAGCCCAGCAGATATGTGGGCGAGCATTTTAACACGCCGGCCAGCTGTTCAATTTTATCGATGCCCATATGCTTGATGTCGTTTCTTTCATAGCGTAAAACCGTTGATTCGGCCACGCCCAGGGCTTGAGCCACGTCTTTCAGGGTCAGTCCCAGCTCCAGTCTTCTTTTTTTTATAATTTCATTGATTTCCATGATCAGCCCTCTCTTTCGCATTTTTATTAAGGCAATTATAACATTGATATTGCGAATACGCAAGTGAATGCTTGAAATTTAGAATCGAAAGGTGTATAATAGGCAATAAATTGCGAATACGCAATATAAATACGATCATTGACAAGCCGAAAAGGAAAATTTTATAGGATAAAAATTGCGTATATGCAATAAGGAAATGCCTGTATTATCAGACTATTCATTTCATCAATCAGATGAATAGAAATAAAAAAAGGGGAGCGGGTTGACGACCTGCAGGGTAAGCTATGAATTATATTTTAGAGATTAATGCATTCGAACGATGGCTCGAAACAAATCACTTGTCCGCTACATCACAATTGTTATGGTACAAATTAGTGGCACTGTGCAATCGGTGTGGCTGGGCTGAGTGGATTGGCGTAGATAACCAGCGGCTGATGTTTTTAATCCAATGTAAGTCAGAAAAAACCTTTATCAGAGCCAGAGACAGTTTGATTAATAACGGCTTGTTTGAATATCGGAGAGGGAAAAAGTGGCATCCCGGACGCTATAAAATGATCAGCATGGAGAAATTTAACACTGTAAAAAATACAGTGAATTCGACAGTGAATTCGACAGTGAATCCGACAGTAGAAACGACAGACATAAATAAACCAAAAGTAAACAAAACTTTTAAGAAAGAAACAAAGAAAAATAAAAAACTGAATGATCAGACGGAACAGTCCATGCAGTTTGTGCAGACAGAAGAGTTGGAGCAGTTAGAGAAAACGGCTCAAACCGGGAAATCAGAGAAGCTAGAACAATCAGACCAATCTGACTTTTCGGAACAATCGGCACAAGCAGACCAGTTGGAGCAATCAGAAAAATCTGAGCAATCTGATCAGCTACTGGTCAGTCAAGTGATAGATTATCTCAATGAATCCTGTCAGACCGCCTATAAGCCGACGACCGCTACCACCCGCAAACATATTAAGGCTCGACAAAGTGAGGGCTTTGCTCTTGATGATTTCAAAGCAGTTATTGATACCAAAAAGGCGGAGTGGCTGAACGATCCGGTCATGTATCCCTATCTGCGGCCCCAGACCCTGTTCGGGACAAAATTTGAAGGCTACCTGAACCAGAAAAAAAGAGCTGTGGATCAGGTCGCCATTGAGGCAAATGGCTATGATTACAGCGGGAAAGGAGATCGCAGCCTATGAAAAACACTGTAAATGTTATTGATGATTTAAGCCTGTCGACAACGTCTGAGAATTCCCAGGATTATATCAAAGACGGCCTGCTGCACTGCCATCTATGCAATACGCCAAAAGAGTATCGAGCCAAGTTTGGCCCGGATTATAAAAAAGTTTGCTGTCTCTGCGATTGTGAAACAAAGATCAGAAATCAGGAGCAAAAAAAACAGGAATTGAAGAAACAGAAATGCTACATTGAAAGACTAACGGTTCAGGGAATCCAGGATAAGGCACTGAGGTCAGCAAGCTTTGAAAAGGCTGATGGCAGCAACCAAAAAAACATGCAGCGGGCTCAAAGTTATGTGCAAAAGTTTCGTGAGGATTTTTATCCCCAAGGCAGCGGCTTGCTTTTCTGGGGCGATACAGGCAGGGGAAAGACCTACACCGCGGCCTGTATTGCCAATGCCCTGATTGATAAGGGGATTCCGGTTCTGAAGACAGACTTTTCCACGATCAGCAATCAGTTATATGCTGCCCAGGATAAAAACGCCACGCTTGCATCTTTTAACCGCTATGATCTGCTGGTAATTGATGATCTGGGAGTGGAGCGAAAAAGCGATTATATGCTGGAAAATATGTTTATCATCATTGATCAATGTTATAAAAACAATAAACCGATGATTATTACCACCAACATAACGTTGCAAATGCTGGGAAATCCGACATCGATCGTACAGAGCCGGTTATACGATCGGATTTTGGAAAAGTGTATTCCGCTCTTCTTTGACGGGCCCAATAGACGGGATGAAAAGCGGACACGAAATTTTGAGCATGCTAAGAAGGTGTTTGGGGCGGAGGAAAGTGAGTGATATGATAAAGGTATTGTGAAGAAACTGTCATGATCATTTTCGCAGTAAAAGATAAGGATTATCGGAACGAATAATTATAGATGTGCTATTAAATCTCGTCAGTGGTAAAAAACTTGTAAGCAGAAAACTTACGGCAAGCGAAAGTTATTAGCTTCAAATAAGTATTATTATTTTTAAACAGACTTAGGAATTGTTGTTGATGAAAAAATGTTGGCTGATGCTCAGCAAACGGTTGTAAAAATAGTAAGATTATCTTGCCAGAAAAGAAAATACATGTATAATATATATACAAATATAAGTGTATTTATATACTTGGATTTTTATCAAGGGAGGTAACAATGAATAAATCCGAAGAAGCTTTAGATCTTTTTAGTCAAGGCTTTAATTGTACCCAGGTGATTTTATCAGTCTTTGGTGATGAATTCGGCTTAGACCGGGAAGCGGCTTTAAAAATGGCTTGTGGTTTTGGCGGTGGATTGTGTCAGGGGGAACTGTGCGGAGCTGTAAGCGGAGCGGTCATGGTACTCGGTCTAAAATACGGGCAATGTGAAAAAGAAGATCATGATGCAAAAGAAAAAACGTATGATGTGGTGAATGCGTTTTGTAAGCAGTTCAAGGCAATCAATGGTTCAATCATTTGTAACGATTTGCTTGACACTGATTTAAGCCAGGAAAACGCCCGAAAAATAGCCCGGGAAAATGGCTTGTTCAAAAAAGTCTGTCCGAAAGTGATTGCTGATGCGGTGCTTATTCTGGAAAAGTTCATATAAATTTAGTTTAGGTAAATGAAAAAAAGACGGTTTACAGCCGTCTGTCAGAGTGAAGACAAAGTTATTATTGAATACCGTAGCACCGACAATTGGCTTTTCAGTTGACCCAAGGGGGCAGACCCTCTGCCTCGGGGCGAACAGTTGCTTGAAAACGTCGATAATTATGTCTTTCAAATTGGGCAACTGTACGTGGTCGCGCGCAGACTACGAAGTCCAATTGGTTGGTGCGGGGTTTGTCTACAACTGAGACAGCATTAAACCGTCTTTATCTTTTACTAAGCTAATTGTAAAGCCGCTCGCATCTTTTAATGCCCCAACATACTATCTAATCGTTCATTCATTTCCCAGCTGATATATACTTCCCAGGCGGCATCCAGCATTTCCTGCAGGCTGTGGAAATCGGATTTGGATGCGATGATCTGGTTAAGTTTATTCTGGTCAATGGCATCGAAAGCTTCCTGAGATTCAAAGCTTAAGCCGGTTTCGGCGATAAAGCTGTCATAATCGGAAAAGGAAGTTTTTTCTTTCAGGAATTCATCGGTCAGAAGATCCTCAATTGGAATAATTTTATCTTCAGGGATTTCTTCGCTATTATATTTATTATCGGCCATTTTAACGCTCCTTTAAGGGGATTTAAGCCTCAGCTTATAGTTAAATTATAGGGGAAGGATGGTCAGCTTGCAAGGGAAAAGGCCTAAAATTCTGCTGATAACGACCAGCAATTTCTTTTAATTTAAGAAATTTTATGATATAATTCGCTTTATCAAACAAAAAGCTGGGCTGGTTACCATCAGGTAGGCTTGATCATTTGGCAGATTAAAGGAAGAAAGCTGTAAAAATGGCTTGCAATCCTTTTTTTTATGCTTAAAAGAAGATAGCAATCCAAGGGGTTGAAACGGCTTTGGCAGCAAACAGAAAGCATCAGCACATAAAGCGCGCAGGGATAAAAATGGAAAAAAAAATTATTCGGGAAATCGAAGCAAAATTTAAAAAATTTGATCAGGTGGAACAGGTAGAAAACAGCAGGCTGCTTTTTCTGCTCAAGTGTTTATTATTGAAATATCTGGCTAATAATGACTTGATTGATTTTTATGCTGTCAAGGGGCGCTCAAAGATCATTTTAGTTTTGACCATATTTTGAAAATCTGGGATGACCAAATTAGTGGCGATACATTCCTGTTTGAAGAGCCAGTCGCCATCGATGATGATCTTTGGCAGTGGACCAGATCATTTGTCGAAGATTTGCCCTTGTTCAGAGGCATAAACCCCGATATAATTGCTTATATCTATGAAAAAGTATTGATGAAGCGCTATCGCAAGCAGCACGGCGTTTTTTATACCCCCCGGGATATTGCCGACTATATGGCTTCTTATCAGGATCTGCTTCAGACCGAAAAAATCACCGTGCTGGACCCGGCCTGTGGCAGTGGAGCCCTGTTAAGCGCACTTTACGATCAGCTTTTTAAAAAGCTCACTAATACGACAGAGATGGATAGCGCAGAGATTCACAGCATGCTGTTGACCGACGTCTTACATGGCTGTGATCAGGATGCTTTGGCCTGTCTGGTGACAAAACTGATTTTGATTTTAAAGGGGAAATCTTTTGTTGCACCGGCAGGAATCGTCGAGCGGGATTTTTTGATGGAGCAGAGTCCCTTTGATCATACGTTTGATCTGCTTATTGCCAATCCCCCTATGTGGGACATAAAGAAATCGGCCGTGATTATATGAATCAGCTAAAAGAAAGATATGCCTCGGTTTATTCGGATAAAAGTGATCTTTCCTATTGTTTTGTGTATCGGGGCTGGCAAGTGCTAAAAGATAAGGGGCTGATGGTTTATATCACCTCCCGTTATTTTATGGAAGCCTATAACGGTAAAAAACTCCGGAAATTTATTTCCGGTCATTTTGAAATGCTTGATCTGACCGATTTTAACGGCCACCGGGTTATTAAAGGGGTGGGCGTTGATCCGGCCATTATTGCACTGGCCAAAAAAAGCCAT
This sequence comes from Eubacteriaceae bacterium ES2, assembly GCA_031222025.1. Classification (GTDB taxonomy): domain Bacteria; phylum Bacillota; class Clostridia; order Eubacteriales; family Eubacteriaceae; genus Acetobacterium. The sequence goes on from CP130740.1 coordinate 1,271,562, forward strand.
GTTTCAGAAGAACATGTGCTGGCGGTCAAACGTTTTGCGGTTCCCCAGGATGCTAGGCACATCGATGAAGTGGTGGGAGAACTTTTTAAAGCGGATTCTGACATGATTGAAAGCTTTGCGGTGAGGCAGAAAGATCTTACAGACCAGTGCTGGCGCCTTTATCAACCGCTGACAAAAACCATTATCGACAAAATCGAAAAGCGGTCTAATCTGGCCTTGAGTGATGTAGCGGAATGCTTTCAGGGGATCATAACGGGTTGTGACAAGGCCTTTATCTTTGAGAAAAACGAAGTGCCCCTGAGGCTACAGGATCAGACCCTGATCAAGCGCTGGCTTAAAAGCAAGGATTTGAGAGCCGGCCACGTATTACCGGCGCAAAAAGTGCTGATCTACACTGACCAGCTGAATGACCTTGAGCATGAACCGGAACTTCTTGAGCATCTGAACCTTTTTAGAGGCCGGTTGTCTAACCGTCGGGAATGCCGGACGGGTGTCAGACCCTGGTATTATCTGCAATGGGGACGCAAAAGGGAAAATTTTGAAACAACAAAAATTATCTTCCCTTATAAAGCGGCGCAAAACCGTTTTGCCGTGGATAATCAGGGCGCATATTTCAGTGCTGATATTTATGGGATGAAATTGATTCCCTTATTAAAACGAAATTACACCGAAGACATTCTGGCGGTGCTTTTAAACAGCCGGGTTTACGAATATTATTTTAAGTCTTACGCTAAAAAACTGGGACATAATTTATATGAGTATTACCCCAATACGGTTTTACAGTTGAAAATTCCCGACTTGGATCGCGAGCAAATAATTCAAATTAAAGAAAAGACTGGTATCCTAAAAGGATACAGCGATAACGATTCCGACAAAAGAATCGGAGAATCGCTGAACCATTGGTTTTATCAGTATTTTAATTTATCGGATGAAGAAATAACTGAGATTGAAAAGATGTGATGAGGTTAGGGATGCAGAAAAGTTTTTTTGATATCAATTTTGACGAAAAAATATCTGATCAGGCGCCGTTGGCGGTTAGGATGCGGCCCCGAACGCTTTCTGAATTCGTGGGCCAGGAACATATCATTGGCAAAGGTAAATTATTATACCGCCTGATCATGGCTGATCGGCTGACGTCTGTGGTTTTTTACGGCCCGCCGGGAACGGGCAAGACCTCGCTGGCTAAAATTATTGCCAATCAAACCCATTCAAAATTTTATGAACTAAATGCAGTGACCTCCGGTAAAAAAGAAATAATCGAAGTGCTGGAAGCCGCCAAAACAAACCTGGGTGTTTACAATCAGAAATCGATTCTCTTTATCGATGAAATCCATCGCTTTAACAAAGCCCAGCAGGACGCCCTTTTACCCAGTGTTGAAAAGGGGCTGATTACTTTAATCGGAGCCACCACCGAAAATCCTTATTTTGAAATCAATTCGCCGCTTTTATCCCGGTCGACTATTTTTGAATTTAAGGGTTTGACCAGTCAGGATTTAATGAAAGTGATCAATGCTTCAATTACTGATCAGGAGCGGGGCTACGGAATGATGAAAATCAGCCTGGATGATGAGGCCTTAAACTATCTGGCCGAGGTTTCCAATGGTGATGTCAGACGAGCTCTGAACGCTCTGGAACTTGGCGTTTTGACCATTGATAAAAATGACGAGGGGCAGATTCGTTTTGATCTGGAAATCGCCCAGGAGTGCATTCAGAAAAAGGCCGTTCAGTATGACAAGGACGGTGATAACCATTACGATACAATATCGGCATTTATTAAAAGTATTAGAGGCTCTGATCCTGATGCGGCGCTGTATTGGATGGCCAAAATGCTGACGGCGGGGGAAGACCCTAAATTTATTGCCAGAAGGATTGTGATATCCGCTTCGGAGGATATTGGCAATGCCGAACCCCTGGCCTTAACGGTGGCCATGGCCGCCGCCCAGGCCGTTGATTTTATCGGCATGCCGGAAGCCCGGATCAATCTGGCTCAAGCCGTGGTTTTTTTGGCCTGTTCACCCAAGAGTAACGCCTCTTATGTGGCCATTGATGATGCCCTGCAGGCCGTCAGAAGAGCCTCCAACAGCCGGGTGCCGGCCCATTTGCAGGACAGCCATTACAAAGGCAGCAAAGATCTGGGGCGTGGTCTGAATTATTTGTATCCGCACAGCTTCCCCGGCCACTATATCCCTCAGCAGTATCTGCCGGATGATTTAAAGGGGGTCCATTTTTACACACCAGGAGAATTGGGGCATGAAAAAAAGATGAATGCCTATCTGGAGAAAATTGCGACCATTAAAAATAATATGGAAGATAACAACGAGTGATTATGATACACCCCGCACCGACCAATTAGATTTCGTAGTCTGCTGCGGTATCGTACAGTTGCAATTTTAAGAATGGCTAAATATCAACGTTCTTGTGCAACTTTTCGCCCCGATGCAGACTACAGAAAAACCAATTGTCGGTGCTCAGATGCTAAAACATAAGAACCGATTGATAACCAAATGATAGAATTGAGAGGAGCACAATATGAAAGAAGAATTTAAAAATAAACAGGCAGCACTTTTCACCATTGGCCAGGAAATCAGCGGATTTGTCCTTGTAAAAGAGGAATTTATCGAAGAAGCGGACGGCTTTGCCAGAACTTTTGAACACCGGAAAACTGGTGCCAGACTGATTTACCTGTCAACGGAGGATGACAATAAAGTCTTTTCAATTGCTTTTAAGACGCCATCGGCAGACAGCACTGGGGTGGCTCATATCCTGGAGCATTCGGTCCTGTGCGGTTCCCGGAAATATCCGGTTAAAGAACCCTTTGTGGAACTGGCCAAAGGCTCAATGAATACCTTCCTGAACGCCATGACCTACCCGGACAAAACCATGTATCCGGTTGCTTCCACCAATGCCACCGACTTTATGAACCTGATGGACGTCTATCTGGATGCGGTTTTTTATCCTAATATCTATCAAAATCCCTACACCTTCTATCAGGAAGGCTGGCACTATCATATCGAAGAAGAAGGGGATGCCATTAATTATAATGGCGTTGTCTACAATGAAATGAAAGGGGCTTTTTCCAACCCGGAAGAAATCCTTCAAAATAAAATTTTTGAATCCCTCTATCCCGACAGCCCTTATCGTTTTGAATCAGGCGGTGACCCGGATGTAATTCCCGACCTGACCTATGAAGGATTCCTTGATTTTCACAAAAAATATTATCACCCTTCCAACAGCTATATTTATTTGTACGGCGATGGCGATGTCCGCGACCACTTGACTTATTTGAATGATCAGTATCTTGCCGCTTTTGATAAAAAGGAAATTAACAGCACCATTGCCTCACAAAAACCCTTTACCCAGCGAGCCGAGCTGACCGCCACTTATGGTGTTGCCAGCGATGAATCAACGGACAAGAAAGCCTATATGGCTTTGAATTATGTATTGGGTGAAACCATGAGCTTCGAAAAGGGGCTGGGTTTTTTAATTCTGGCACATATCCTTTTAAACAACAACAGCTCGCCCCTTAAAGAGGCATTGCAGGAGCTGGATATTGCTGAAGATATTTCCTATCACTACAGCAACTCCCTGAAACAGCCGTATTTTTCCATCGTTTTGAAGAATACGGAACAGGATAAAAAAGCGATTTTCCTGGAAACAGTGGAAACGGTGCTTAAAAAACTGTCGACGGATGGATTGGATCCTTTAGCAGTGGAAGCTGGTGTCAATATCCACGAGTTTTCTCATATTGAAGGCGAGTATGGCACCTACCCAAAAGGTCTGGTCTATATTATCGATATGATGGAAACCTGGCTTTATGGTCAGGAAGCCACAGATTACCTTAAATATAAGCCGGTTTTTGAAATAATCAAGAAGGAAATGAATCAGGGTTATTTTGAAAAAATGATCCAGGAAATGCTGCTCGACAATCCTCATCAGTCATTTGTTACGATTGTTCCGGAGAAAAATTATCAGGAACAACTGGATCAGTCAATCGCTGATAAACTGGCGGACTTCAAGGTGGGGCTGACGGCTGAAGAATTAAAAGATCTGCTTGCGGAAACAAAAACCTTAATTGAGAAGCAGAATGAAGAGGATGCTCCGGAAGATCTGGAAAAAATTCCCAAGCTGGCCCTGTCCGAAATTCGCAAAGACGCTAAGACTTATCCGCTGGCGGTTTCAGAAGCCTTTGATACGAAACTGTTATTCCATGAAGGCTTTACCGGTGATATTGCTTATCTGAAACTGTATTTTGATTACAGTGACCTTGATCAGGACGAGCTGAAAGTGCTTTCTTTGATGTGTAAGTTCTTGGGCAGTATGAGTACTGATTCCAAAGATTACCGGCTTTTAAATCAGGAAATAGAAATTAATACCGGCGGCTTGTCTTTTGGCATCGAATCTTATGATGATTTTAATGATTTTGGCCAGTATCAGAGCTTCGTTTATGCCAAGGGTAAAGCCGTCAAAGAAAAAATACCGCAAATGGTAGATCTGATTCGGGAAATCCTGACCGGGACACTTTTCAAGGAAACGAATCTGATCAGAGATCTGATCCGGGAAATTAAGAGTCAGAAAGAAACGCAATTCTTAACGGCCGGCCATGTGGTTGGCGTGCAGCGTCTGCAGTCGTATTATTCACGGACAGCGCGCTTGTTTGAAGAATTGGGCGGGATTGAATTTTATCGCTTTATTGCCGATCTGGATTTGAATTTTTATGAAAAATTTGATAAACTGAGTGAAAGTCTTAATAGCGTTGCAAAAAAGGTCTTCCTTGGTAAACGGCCGATGATCTCAATCACCGGCTCAGAGGAACTAAAAAATCAGGTTCTTTCGGCGCTAGAACCCTATCTGCTTTCTCTAAAAGCGGAAGCATTTGGCGAAAACAGCTATGATCTGGAACAGCAGATCCGTAATGAAGGCTTTATGACAGCGGCCAAAATTCAGTATGTGTCGCAAGGTTATAACTTTAAAAATCTAGGCTATGATTATTCCGGCAGTATGCTGGTCTTAAAATCAATTATTTCCATGGACTATCTTTGGAACAAGGTTCGGGTCCAGGGCGGCGCTTATGGAGCCTTTATGAATATTGGCCGAACCGGTGAAGTGTATTTTGGTTCCTATCGAGATCCAAAACTGGCTAAAACCCTCGAGGCCTATCGGGGCATTGTGGAATATCTGAAAAATTTACAGCTGTCCCAACGGGAACTGGAAAAATATATTATTGGCAGTATTTCCAATAAAGATGTGCCAATCAGTGTTTTTGTCAAGGGTGAAGTGGCTGACAATTTCTATTTTTCAAACATCAGCCAGGAACAGCAGCAAAAGGAACGGGATGAGATTTTAGGTGCCGACCTGGATGATTTAAAAGCATTTGCTCTAATGCTGGAGAAAATTCTAGATCAGAATATTATCTGTGTGCTGGGCAGTGAAGAAGCAATTAAAAAGGATTCAGATTTATTTACGGAAGTCCGATCGGTAAAATAGTCTAAAGGTGCGAGGAGGGGAAATGAAGAGAAGAATAGCTATACTGGTTTTTGTCAGTATGCTGATAATGTCAGGGAGTGCGTTTGCCGAAACTTTGCCGACTTTTGGCGCGGATGAAGGGGTAATCGTCTTTGAATTAAATAGCGGAGACATTGTTACCATGCAAAATGAGACTAAGCAGATGTATCCGGCCAGCACCACCAAGCTTTTAACTGCTTTAGTCGCTGTTGAAAATGGTGATATGAATGAAAATATTACCCTTGGTGACGAAGTCTATGATATAGATTCCGACAGCAGTGTTGCTGACCTTGCGTCTGAAGAAGTGATCAGTATGCGGGATCTCCTGTATGGCCTGCTGCTGCCTTCCGGCAACGACGCAGCCAATGTGATTGCCGTCAATGTGGGGCGAAAAATTTTGGGCAACGCTGAAGCCACAGATGATGAGTCCTATGATGCCTTTATTGCGGCCATGAATCAGAAGGCTCAGAGTCTGGGCATGACTGGTTCTCATTTTACCAATCCCCATGGACTTCAGGATTCCGATCATTACACAACGCCGGAAGATATGTTGAAATTGGCTCAGGCGGCTTTTAATGATCAGACTGTAGCGTCTATTACCCGAACAAAAATGCACGAGGTGACCACTAATAAATCCAGCCACACCTGGTATAACACTAACATGCTTTTATATGCCAGCTTTGACGAGTTCCCTGAGGATTATCAGACCTTGTATGGCCTTTCGGGAGACAATGCTGATTTTAACGGCTATGCCAACAGCGGAAAAACCGGAACCACTGAGGAAGCGGGCTCTTGCCTGGTTTTCCAGGCTGAGGGTAATGGCAAAAAAATAATTGCGGTGATTTTTAATTCCACCGAAGATTTGTTATATAGTGAAGCGAATCAGACCATTGATACGGTGATTAAGGATTATGATTTTATCACCTGGACCGAGGAAACCGATATCAAAAATTTCTACAAGGAAGTCAAGGTCGATAATTATCATATCTTTGATGGGTCCAAGCTTGATCTGCAAACCAGCGAGCCCCTGATCACCCTTGTCAGAACTGATGAATCTGACAACTATACGGCCAAAATCAGCTGGGACAGCAGCAAAGTGACCGGCGGCGAAGACCTGATTGCGATTAATGAGGATATCGAAGAGGGCGAGCAGGTGGGTGAAATTGAAGTCTATAACGGCGATAGTCTGGTGGAGACAGCGCCCTTGTACGCCAACAATAAAATTGCCATGCGGTCTTTCATTGATTATCCGATTATCTATTGGTATGTGACGATTGTTTTGATTCTATTATTGCTGGCCCTGATGCGAATTGCCTTTGTTCATTTTATGCGGAAAAATAACATCCGTTATAAAAAAATAAAAATCAAAGGCGCAACGGAACAAAGACCGACGCGAAAAAGCGCTGCAAAACAGTCAGCAGCCAGAACGAAACAATCCGCCGGCAGGACTAATCGCTCGTCCGCAGACCGCAATAGTGCTAATCGAAAAAACTCAAATGCAAGTCGAAATAGACAAAATCGTTAAGGATATAGGCTGAAAAAATTCCCAAAGCGCTATTGACGAAAGTCGTTTACAGCGTTATAATGTTACAGAAATAACAATTAAAGATTAAAATATGCCATGAAGGTATCAACGTTGCTGTAGCGATGTTCTTATTTTCATGGCTTTTTTTATTGAAGGAGGAAATGTTATGCACATGGCAGATGCACTGGTTTCACCAGCAGTCGGCGGAATTATGTTAGCCGCCAGCGCGGGGGCGATTGCTTATTCAACTTACAAATGCAAGGATGATCTGGATGAAAAAAAGATCCCTTTAATGGGTGTCATGGGGGCAGTTATCTTTGCCGGTCAGATGATTAACTTCACCATTCCCGGGACTGGTTCCAGTGGACATATAGGTGGCGGTATTTTACTGGCGGCGCTTTTAGGTCCCTTTCCGGCCTTTCTGACTCTTTCCGCGGTGCTCTTAATTCAGGCCCTGTTTTTCGCTGACGGGGGACTCCTGGCTTTGGGGGCAAATATCTGGAATATGGGTTTTTATGCCTGTTTGTTAATATATCCGCTGGTATTCAGACCCCTGGTAAAAAAAGGCATCACCAAAGGCCGATTAACCTTAGCTTCGGTCTTGTCGGTTGTTTTGGCCTTGCAGCTGGGCGCCTTTTCAGTGGTTGTCGAAACTCTGGCTTCCGGAGTAACGGAACTGCCCTTTTCCGCTTTTGTGGCACTGATGCAGCCAATTCATCTGGCCATAGGCTTGGTGGAAGGTCTGGTAACCGCCGCTATTCTGCTCTTTGTATATAATATGCGGCCAGAACTGATTGAGGCTTCTGCACATAACCAGAAACTAAGCAGTGACCTGCCCCTTAAAAAGGTGATGGCAACGCTACTGATCTTTGCTGTTGTGGTTGGTGGCGGTCTGTCGCTGTTTGCATCATCTAATCCTGACGGACTGGAATGGGCCATGGAAAATGTGGCTGGCACAACGGAGCTGGAGTCTGATGGCAATGTTTATGACACAGCGGAAAGCGTGCAGTCATCGACTGCTTTTATGCCGGATTACAGTTTGAAATCCGCCGATGATGGATCGGCCGTGGGCACCAGCCTTTCAGGTGTGATCGGCGGTGGAATTACTCTTTTACTTGCAGCGGGAACCGGTTCACTGATCTATTTTATCAAAAAAAGAAAAGAAAAAACCGCTTAACAGTTGTTTTTTTAAGAGACCATGCTAAAATAATAGCATTGGTCTTTTATTATGTTTTGTGAAAGGAAATTTATGGCTGGTATTTCAGAATCCATGAGCACGATTAATTCGCTGGAAGAACTGGCGGATAAAAAAACGGTTATTCACCAGATCCATCCCCGGGTCAAACTATTGCTGACCCTGCTTTATATCGTTCTGGTGATTTCATACAAACCCTATGATGTGACCGGACTGACGTTTTATGCGTTCTATCCGATTATTTTAATGGTATTGGGAGAAATTCCTTTTATGCCGCTCTTCAAACGGCTGCTAATTGCTCTGCCATTCTCATTTTTCGCGGGAGTTTCCAATATTTTCTTTGACCGGCAAGCGGCATTTTTTATTGGCAGTCTGCCAATTACTTTTGGCATTATTTCCTTTGTTTCAATTATGCTAAAAACCATTTTTACAGTGATGGCCGTTCTGATTCTGATTGCTACGACGTCGATGCCCAAGATTGCCTACCAGCTCTTGTCCTTTAAGCTGCCGCAGATGATTGTCGAGCAGATCATGCTGACCTACCGTTATATTTCGGTTTTACTGCAGGAAGTGTCCAGCATGTATACGGCTTATATTTTACGGTCGCCTGGCGCTAAAGGGATTAAAATGCAGGACATGGGGGTTTTTGTCGGCCAGCTGCTGTTAAGAAGCTTTGACCGGGCAGAAAATATTTATATGGCCATGAAATGCCGAGGCTATGACGGCAAATTTTTGTATGCCAAACCCAATCCCCTGCTCAAGTCAGATGGGCTGATCTTGTTTGTAACAGCGGCTTTGTTACTCATAATGCGCTTCTTTGATCTGGGCGTGTTTATTGGGAATTTTGTGAGGTGAAACGTGTTAGAAATATCTGATTTAAGTTATGCATATCCGGATGGTCATCAGGCCATCGACAATATCAATTTGGATCTGAAGGCTGGTGAATCGGTGGCACTGGTGGGGGCTAATGGCGCCGGAAAGTCAAGTTTTTTCAGACTGATTATCGGCATTGCCGCCGCCAGCTCAGGTTCGATAAAAATTGATGATCTGAATGTGGAAAAAAAGAACCTGAAAACGGTGCGTGAGCGGGTGGGAATGGTTTTTCAAAACCCTGATGATCAGCTCTTTATGACCAAGGTTTATGATGATGTGGCCTTTGGCCCGCGTAATCAGCTGCTGTCCGAGTCGGAAGTGGATGAAAAAGTTATAGCCGCGCTACAACAGCTAGATATTATGCATCTTAAGGATCGGATGCCCCACCGTTTGTCCGGCGGCGAAAAAAGAATGATCGCCATTGCCACAGTTTTATGTATGAATCCGGAACTGATCCTGTTTGATGAACCCTCATCTTTTCTAGACCCCAAAGCCCGGCGAAAAGTGATTCAGACCCTGAAAAAACTGTCCATGACCAAGCTGATTGCCACCCACGATCTGGATATGGCTCTGGAAATTTGCGATCGGGTTGTGATCCTGAATAAGGGAAAGATATTTGCCGATGGTTCAGTCAAAGAGATTTTATATGATGAGAAGCTTTTATTGGAAGCTAATCTGGAACTGCCCCTGGGGCTCCAAAGAATCGACCCTTAAAGTATGCCTATTGCATACTTTTTTGCTTAAGGCGATCCTGGCCGGCGAAAGTGGGGCTTAATTTTTTTGTGCTTCATTGTATTTTCAGTTTTGATAAGCTATAATGATAGTGCTGGAGGATTTAAAATGGGAAAAAAATCAAATATCGGTGAAGATATCAAAACGATCGTGCAGGATGCACTGGACTCCACCGATTTCAAGCAGTTAAACAAGAATATCACTGAGACCGTCAACCGGGCCCTGGAAGAAGCCAGAAAAAGTAGTGAGCAGTGGCAGAAACCGGGCCGAAGCCGGGTCAGCCGTAAAAAAAAGGCAGATCTTGATCAGATGGCCTACACTGACTATGAGACGGTAGAAATAGATGAAGCGGCAAAATCCTATTATTATGATCGACAGCAAAGGGAGAATGTGCGCAATAGAGGAAAAAAACAGAATCTTATCGCCCGCTCGCCGGCTGGCCGGATTTCTGGCATGCTAATGCTGGTTTTTGGTAATATTGGTCTGGGCGTGACCTGTGCCCTGTTTTTGGCGGCTTTTATTTTTGCCGAAATAACAAGCAGTTTTGCCGGCATCATGGGGTCATCATCAATTGTCCTGCTGCCACTGGCAGCTATTTTTACCGGCCTGGTAATAAAAGGGTCCAGCCTGCGCAATCGCTTTAAGCGCTTCAGACAATACGTAGAACGTTTAAACGGCAGGAAATTCTGCCAAATTAGCGAGCTGGCCAAACCGGTCAGCCGTAGTGACAAGTTTGTTGTCAAAGATTTGCGCAAAATGATCGATGTTCTGATGTTTCCCCAAGGTCGACTCGATGAGTCCGAAACCTATTTGTTTTTGGATGATGAATCCTATCAGTCGCATTTGCGTCTGGAAGAAGGAAAGCGGCTGCAAGAAGTGGCGTTTCAAAAAAATGCGGAGCTCAAGAAAAAGGAAGCCGCTGACCCCAACTTAAAGGCTGTTAACGAAGTAATAGCCGAAGGGGCGGCGATCATCAAAGAAATACGGGCCGCCAATGAAGATATTAAAGCAGAGGAAATCTCGTCAAAGCTTGATCGTCTGGAAAAAGTCATTTCAAAAATATTTGAGTTTGTCGAAAAAAATCCTCAGGATGTTTCGGAAATCAGAAAATTTATGGGCTATTATTTGCCAACGACGCTTAAACTGGTGCGGGTATACCGAGATCTGGACCAGGAAGCCATTCAGGGCAGCAATATAATATCAACTCAAAAAGAGATTGAAAATACACTTGATACCATCAATCACGCCTTCGAAAATTTACTGGATGGTTTCTATCAGGATACCGCCATGGATATTGCCAGTGATATTTCAGTTTTAAACACAATCCTGGCTCAGGAAGGACTAACTAAAAAAGATTTTGAACAAGGAGATCAGAATGGACGATAATACTTTTGATTCAGTTACACCAACCCTGACCTTTGAACCCTTTGAGGATGAATTCAAACCTGCCGAGCTGACAAAAACTGAAGAAGCGGCTCAGGTTTTTGATGAAAGTCAGCTTTCTCCTGAAGAACGAAAAATGGTCGATGATTTTGCCCAAAAAATTGATATTTCCAATTCCGCCCTGATTATGCAGTTTGGTGTGGGGGCACAGAAAAAGATTGCCGAGTTTTCAGAAAGCGCCCTTAATAACGTGCGATCCAAGGATTTGGGGGAAGTCGGCAAAATGCTATCGGACATGGTTAATGAACTCCGCTCATTTGATATGGAAGAAGAGGAAAAAGGCCTGTTCGGTTTCTTCAAGAAAAGTTCCAACAAGATTGCTTCAATGCAGTCCAAGTATGCCTCGGCGGAAACCAATGTCAATCGGATAGTTGATGAACTGGAAAACCATCAGATCCAGTTGTTAAAAGATGTGGCCATGCTGGATAAACTTTACGATGTCAACAAGACCTATTTTAAGGAATTGTCCATGTATATTCTGGCTGGTAAAAAGAAACTGCTAGAGATCGAAAACACCGATTTACCGGCATTGGTTGAAAAATCGCAGCGCAGCGGTTTACCGGAAGACGCCCAGGCGGTTAATGACCTGTCAGCTATGCTCAATCGCTTTGAAAAGAAAATTCATGACCTGGAATTAACCCGGATGCTTTCCATCCAGATGGCACCCCAGATCCGGCTGGTCCAGAACAATGATACTTTAATGGCGGAAAAAATCCAGTCCTCGATTGTCAATACCATTCCGCTCTGGAAAAGCCAGATGGTTTTGGCTCTGGGAGTGGCGCACTCCAGTCAGGCAGCCAGAGCTCAGCGGGAAGTCACTAATATGACCAACGAACTGCTGAGAAAAAATGCCGATACTTTAAAAATGGAAACCATTGCCACGGCCAAAGAATCGGAACGAGGAATTGTGGACATTGAAACCTTAAAACACTCTAATGAATCATTGATTACCACCTTTGATGAGGTGCTGAGGATTCAGGCCGAGGGTCGTCAAAAACGAAAAGAGGCAGAAGTCGAACTGCAGCGCATTGAGAATGATCTCAAACAGAAAATGCTGGAAATCAGACGTAAATAAAAAATGTTAAAAAGAATTAAGAATTCTTTTAATAATATAAAATTTATGGTAATATGTTTCAAAATAGACACAAAATAAATTTTACTACCTGAGCACCGACAATTGGCTTTTCAGTTGTCTGACTCGGGGCGAACAGTTGCTGGTATTGCATATCATTACTTCTTTTATGTTGGGCAATTGTACGAAACCGCGCGCAGACTACGAAATCCAATTGGTCGGTGCGGGGTTTGTTTACATACTGAAGTGTATGGTAATATGTTTTAAATAATTTGCAGTGATTGCAGGAAAGAGGACTTACTTGGAGGACCCGTTAATAGCCGATTGTTCGGATGATTATCGAAGGACATTTGTTTTTAGATTAGTTGAGGCAGGGCAATAGCATGAGCGATTATATAACGATTGCTGTTCTTGTTGTGCTGATTCTGTTCTCTTCATTTTTTTCAGCAACAGAGACAGCTTTTTCTTCACTGAATCGGATACGGATAAAAAACCTGGTGAAAAATGGCAATAAACGAGCAGAAAGAGTGCTCGCTTTAGCGGAAGAATATGATCGGGTACTGTCAACGATCCTAATCGGGAATAATATTGTCAATATTGTTTCAGCTTCCATGGCAACTGTCTTATTTGTAGGAATTTATGGCAGTTCGGGCGTGACGATATCTACAATTGTGATGACCGTGGTGGTTTTGATTTTCGGGGAGATCACCCCTAAGAGTTTAGCCAAAAAATCACCAGAGAAATTTGCCATGATGGCTTATCCCTTATTACGGGTCTTTATGATTATTCTGATTCCGCTTAATTTTATTTTTATGCAGTGGCAGAAACTGATTTCACTGCTCTTAAAAACCAAAAATGAATTGAGTATCACTGAAGAAGAACTCTTGACCATTGTTGAGGAAGCGGAAAGCGAAGGCGGCATTGATTTGCAGGACGGTGAATTAATTCGCTCGGCGATAGAATTTAACGACCTGGATGTCATTGATATTTTAACCCCACGGGTGGATGTGGTCGCGGTTGATGAAAACAGCAGCAAGGAAGAAATTCGCGAGTTCTTTTTCGACACCGGTTATTCAAGACTGCCAGTCTATCAGGATAATATTGATCATATTATTGGCTTCATTAATCATAAGGATTTTTCACACTACGTAGATAATGGCGGCTTACCATTATCGGAAATTATCAAGCCGGTTGAAATGATCACATCCTCGATGAAAATATCAAAACTTCTGACCCTGTTACAGCAGAAAAAATGTCATATTGCGGTTGTTTTTGATGAATATGGCGGAACCGCCGGAATCGTAACGCTGGAAGACGTGATTGAAGAACTGGTTGGCGAGATCTGGGACGAACATGACGAAGTCATCGACGAGATGATAAAAATATCCGAGTCTGAGTATAAAGTACTGGGAAAAGCATCCCTGTATAAACTTTTTGATGCCTTTGACATGGAAGACGAATTTGATGTCAATACCGTTGGCGGCTGGATTGTCGAACAGATGGAAAGGGTTCCCAAAATTGGCGAAACCTATCAGTATAAACGCTTAACCATCACCGTGACCGATGCCGACGACCGGCATGTCATTGAAATGAAAATCATCAGAGAAGACGAACCTGAAGTTGAGAGTGATTGAAGCCGCAGTATATTTAGCATCTGAGTACTGACAACTGGCTTTTCAGTTGACTGCCTAGGGGCGAACACTCGCAAAAGCAACGAGCCAATCACAAGTTTACTTGTAGTTGGCGACTGCCTGCGGCGTAATCAGAAATGCAATTTCTGATTAGTTGTTAAAAAAACCTGATATAGCCATTTCTGAAATAACAACGGTACGATACCGCAGCAGATTACGAAATCCATTTATCGGTGCGGGGTTCGCCCATACTTTGCAGGTTGTACGATTGTACAGCCTTCTTTTTTTATTAGTTTAGTTAAGGATAATTCACAAAAAGATGAAATTTGAAGTAAACACAAAAGTGACCAAACAGATCGATGAAATGCGCTACCTGACAACTGACAACAGTTGGCGCTACCGAAGCATTCTGCGCTTTTTTTACCATCAGTATGAAAAAATGAAATACTGGCTTTACAAAGAAGATGTCTATGAGGCCTTGCGGGGAAATGACCTGTTTAGTACATATACGATTGATCAGTGCAAGCAGGATTTGGATGTTTTAATGACCTGGCGAAATTTATCGGCAATTCAGGACACAACAAAAGTTTCGACAGTCGAAGAATTTAAGAACAAACAATATCGCTATCAGCTGACAGAATACAGTGTGGAAATAGAGCGTCTGACCTTGCGTTTGGAGAAATTGTTTGTCGAAAGCGCTTCTTTGGAACCCACCTTGCTGGAGCGCCTGCGAGACGAGCTTAAAAAACTGCCCCAGATGGCCGCTAAAGAGGCCAAAGAGGCAGGCAGCTGGTGGTCTGGCTTGAGCAGTGATTTTAAACGGCTTAATCAGAATTACCAGGATTACGTCCGGGATCTCTTTTCCATCAAAGCCGAAGAAATGATGCAGACCAAAGAGTTTATGGTCTTTAAGGATCGCTTTATCGAGTATCTGCGAGATTTTGTTAAAGGTCTTCAATTGCATGCCCATGCGATAGAACATCTATTAGGCAATTTTTCGCCAGACTTGGTGGATCAGGTTTTTAACAAAGTGGTGGATTATGAATTATCAATCCCGCGAATCGATCTGGAGGTTGACGAAAAGGATATCCGCGAAAATATTTTGGGCCGATGGGAAAGCCTCAATGTTTGGTTTCTGGGCGAAAATGGCGAACAGAGCGAAGCCCTGAAACTGATGGATATTACCAACAATATCATCCGCAAGATTACCCGCTATGCAGCGCAGATTTCGGAAAGCAAAAATGCCACCATTAATCGCCGGGAAGAGTACCTGAAGTTGGCGCAACTTTTTGATTCCTGCCCGGATATTAAAAGGGCTCACAAACTTTCTGCCCAGGTTTTTGGCCTTTTTCAGATGAAGCATTTTAAATCGGATCAGATCAGAGAAACAGAGTCAATCTCCAGCCATATCTTTTCTGAAAGGCCGGGGACTTTTTTGCTCAAACCAAGGGTCCGGGGTTATCAGGAGAAGGCCAGCCGGTCACCCATTCGCAGTAACGCCCAGAAAAAAGCTGAAATGATGGCAAAAATCAGAGCGACCAGGCAGATGGAGGAAGAAACCATTCAATCTTATGTGGTAAACAATAAAATCGACTTTAAAAACTTGCCTGTCATTGAAAGCCATGTTCGGGTAACCCTCCTGCGCTGGCTCAGTAAAGGCTTGGGATCAAGCTCCAGGCAGGGGAAGACAGAGGATGGTCGACACTATCAGGTAGCGATGCCAAGTCCGGCCGACCAAAGCTGTATTCTGCGCTGTCACGATGGCAGTCTGACCATGCCTGCCTATGTGATAGAATTTCTGGATCAGGAAGGGGATAAGTGATGAAGGGATTGGAAGTGCTGCTGGATCAGTACTGGATAATTAAAGACGACAACAAAGCCTTGTTTTACCAGATCAAGGACTCTATTCCCGACTATCGATCTTTCCTGAGTGAAAAGCTGGGCTATGGTCTGGTAATGAATCAGCATCTGATTAAGCTGGAAAAAATTCCCGGCGCGCCCCAGGCTTTTATGGGCATTCAGGACTTTACGCAAAAACTTGAATATATTCTTTTATGCCAGCTTTTAATGTTTCTGGAAGACCGGTCTCGGGATGAGCAGTTTGTTTTATCGCAAGTGACCGAGTTTATTGTAAGCCATCCGGTTGGTCATGAAAAAATTGACTGGACACTTTTTAGCCAACGCAAATCCTTTGTAAAAGTCCTGCGTTTTGTTCAGGAGATGGGGATGATCAAGGTTAATGACGGGGATGACCAAAAATTTGCCCAGGATTTGGGCACTGAGGTTCTTTATGAGAGTACTGGTATCTCCCGCTATTTTGCCCGCCAGTTCACGACCGATATTATGGCTTTTACCAGCCATGAGGAGTTATCGCAAATGGAATGGGGGGATCTGAATGCGGATCGTGGCGTGATCAGACGTCATCGTGTTTACCGAAAACTCCTGATGGAGCCAGTTGTTTACAGCTCGGGTGCGGACGATGCCGATTATGACTATATTAAAAAACAACGGGGCATGATTGAGGATGATTTTGCCGGATATCTGTCCTACCCCCTGCAGGTTCATAAAAATGGGGCCCTCTTACTCATTCCGCAGGAAAAAAATCTGAAAGACCTGTTTCCCAATAGCAAAGTTATTGCTGATATTGTTCTGCTCTTTTGTAAAAAAATCAGAGACCGATTGTTCAGTGAAAAGCTTGAGCTCACCGATAAAGGGGGCATTAGGCTGTCAAGACCTGCCTTTGATCTATTGGTCAAAGAATTAAAAGAGGATGAAGGCCAACGCTGGAGCAAAGAATATCGGGAAATGGCGGCTTCACTGCTATCGCATAGACTAATTGCATACATGGAAGACTTTAAAATGCTGGCCACTTATCTGGATGGCCGGGAAATCGAAATTTTGCCCATTGCGGGGAAACTGACGGGTGACTATCCCGAGGAGGTTAAGAAAAGTGGAAAAACAGGATAATCGCTGGGTAATCAACCGCGCCGGACTGGTTAATTTCTGGTATTACGACGAAGAAATTTTTGAGTTTTCAAATGGCCGTCTGCTTTTGCGGGGCTCAAATGGATCGGGTAAATCGGTTACCATGCAGAGCTTTATTCCCCTTTTGCTGGATGGCAATAAAAGCCCGGAGCGGCTGGACCCATTCGGTTCCAAAGCCCGAAAAATCGAAAACTATATTTTGGGCGACGATGATAATGGCAAGGAAGAGTCTATCGGCTATCTTTTTATGGAATTTAAAAAGAAAGTTTCCAATAATCTGATCACCATTGGGATGGGCTTTCGGGCCAAACGGGGAAAACCCATGACCTCCTGGGGCTTTTCGATCAATGACGGCCGCCAGATCGGCAAGGATTTTTTCTTGTATAAACAAGTGGGAGAAAAAATTCCCTTGACCATGCGGGA
The DNA here is from genome assembly GCA_031222025.1 of Eubacteriaceae bacterium ES2. Lineage (GTDB taxonomy): Bacteria > Bacillota > Clostridia > Eubacteriales > Eubacteriaceae > Acetobacterium. The sequence continues at coordinate 1,288,943 of CP130740.1, forward strand.
ACTGCAAAATCGTTTGGCTGATGGGGGCCAGGTTGTTGAAGGTCAGAAGAACTATATGAAAATGGTCAACGATCTGATTTTTGGTTTTGATGATCTGGATGAATATGACGAGCTGGTTAAGTTGCTGGTGCAGCTGCGCAGCCCCAAGCTGTCCAAAGAATTTAAACCCACCGTCATTTATGAGATCATGGAGAACTCTCTGCAGCCCCTTTCAGAAGACGATCTCAGACCCATGTCTGAGGCTATTGAAAATATGGATAAAATCAAAAGCCGGCTGGAAGTCTTAAAGGTCAGTAAAAGCGCGGCTGATCGGATTCGCAACGCCTTTGACCGTTACAACCAGTATCTTGCGGCCAGTAAGTCTCAGGCTTTTCTGAAGACCCAACAGGATTATCAACAAACTAAGCTTGAGCAAGCACAGCTTAGTAAAAATTTGGATGCCGCTCAAAAAGAATTGCAGGTGCTGCAGGGGACAATTTCTGATTTGACGATTCAGCTGGGAGTTCAGGAAGACAAGAAGAAAGAACTTGAAAAACACGATTCCGTCGGGATTCGAGAAAAGATATTAAGTGCTGAAGATGAGATCAGTCGTGTCGGGACACAAAAGGAAATGAAAGACCGTCAGCATGAAAATAAACGGCAGCTTGAACGTGATCTTTTAAATCAGGTTGAAGAGGAAGAAAGTCAACTTGATCTGCTTGAAAAAGACCTGCTTGCCCAGCTGGAAGAAATGGCTGAATCGGCGCAAGTGTTTGACTTTGACGAGCATGGATTTATGCATGATGAAATCAAAAAAGATCTGACCCAGACATATGATTTTCACTATATCAACGGGGTGCTTGATCAAATGATTAAAAGCCTGGGCCGGGCGGTTTTATTGCTCTCCCGGCAGAAAATGGAAAATGCGGTCTACCAGACCTTATTGGCTGAGCTTGATGAGCTGAAAAAGCAGCAGGAAGAAAAGGAAAGATTTCTGGATCAGGCCAATCGGCAGCTAATGGAAACCCAGGAAGAAGCAGTGGAAAAGATTTATTTTTGTCAGCAGAATAACCAAGAGCTTAAGCTTCGTGAGACGGCTTTAACCGAAGTTTCCCGCGCGGTGAGACAATTTGGACCGGATTGCAGTCCCCACGAAATAATGGGCATCTTAGAGGAAGAATATCATTTTTGCGATGCAGTCTTGCGTGAGGACTTGCTTGTAAACAGTGGAAAACAGGCGGAAATTGATAAAAAACGTCTGGATAAAGAGGCGGAAATTGATAAATGGATCAACATGAAAGAAGCTGAGCCCAAGCGGGATGAAGCCGTTATAAAATCCCGGCAAAAATTAGCGGAGCTGGGAATTCCTTGTCTGCCCCTTTATAAAGCCCTGGATTTTACCGCTGAAAGTGATAAAAAAACCCAGGGTCTAATCGAAGAAGCTCTGACTGAAATGGGGATTCTGGATGCCCTGATCATGCCGGAGGCTTATCGAGAAGGTGTTTTAAATGAAGAGGCTCTGCGCGGTGATAAATACCTTTTCGCGGAGCCCAAAATGATGGTTCATACTATCAATCAGTATTTGCAGGTTGATGACGCGGTTTCTGATATTAAAGAAGTGCAGAATATCTTAAACAGCATTCTGATTGATGAAAGTCATCACACCCGAATGGATGAAGCAGGGAACTACCGACTGGGAATTTTGCATGGTCAGGCCGCGGGCGTCAATGAACCCCGCTATATCGGCTTTTCGGCCAGAAAAAAATACTGGGAAGAAAGACGGGCTGAGCTTGAAAGCCAGCTGGCTCAGTTATTAGCGGAACTGGAAGATTTGGGCGCTCAAAAAACCAGATTCCAGGAGCGACGCGCCACCTTAAAAACGGAGTTCTTAAAACTTTTTAGTGCTGAGGATTTAATTACTGCCGCCGATGACGTCAAAAAAGCTCTCTTTGATGTTACAAGCAGTAGCCAGCAGCTTGCTCTGAAAAACAAAGAAGAAGAGAAACGGTTTAAAATTTTAAAGGATTTAAATGAAGAATTATTTCAGGTGACCAGACGCTTTGAACTGACTCTGGATATTGAAACTTATGAGCAGGCTCAGGAAGCGGCAAATTCTTATTTTCGGCAACTCCACCAGCTTGAGAAAAAAAATATAAAGCTGGTTAATCTGAGTGACACTATTAAATCATTAAAAAACCGCTACCAGGAAGTTCTGGCAGAAATTGATGACTTGATTTATGAGTTGAATCAGTTCAACAAAAACCTGACCACCCTGGAGATGACCCTTAAAAACTTGCAGGATCAGCTGGCATTAAGCGACTATCAAATGATTGAGGCAGAGATTGAAAAGTGTTTAAAAGCCATTAAAGAAATTCCCCAGCTGAAAGAGGAAGCAGTCAAAGGGGTGGAACGGCTAAAAATAAATTGTCAACGAATCAGACAGGATAAAAGTGATCTGGAAAACAGAATCAGCCGCACCCACAAGACGCTTGATTTAGTGACAATGGCTCTGCAAGAAGAAATGGCTCTTGGCTATCTGACAAACAATCCTGACCAATCCCTGGCTGATCAGGCCGCCGCGATTATGCAACAGTATCCACCGTCGGAAAGTCAGAATAAAGAAAAAATAACTATGCGTCTGAAAGAAATTTTTATGGAACAGAGCCAGTATCTGCGGGATTTTTCTGTGACCAGTCACTATATTTTTGAGGATGATTCAGCCAATCCGGAAATTGGCAGTCTCAGACAAAGACTAAATATTACGGCCAAGCTATCCGGTAAAGTCGTTAATTTTTTGGTGCTGTCCGATTATCTGCAGGAAAGCCTCAAAGAAACGGAGCAGCTTTTAAGAGATAGTGATCGGGAGCTGTTTGAAGAAATTTTACTGAAAAATATTTCTAAAAAAATCAGTGCCCGAATTTTTCACAGCGAAAAATGGGTGGCAAATATGAATCGTCTGATGGAAAAAATGGATACCTCCATGGGCTTGAGTTTCAGCCTCAAATGGGCCAGTCGTAAGGCCGAGACAGAGGAACAGCTGGATACCAAAGAATTGGTGAATCTCCTGAAAATGGACGGCAACCTCTTGCGGGAAGAAGATATGAACATTTTGTCTGAGCATTTTCGGTCAAAAATTTCGCTGGCCCGAAGACTGCTTGAAGATAAGGGGATCGATCAGACCTTTCATGCCATTATGCGCGATATTCTGGATTATCGAAAGTGGTTTGAATTTAAGCTCTTCTTTAAAAAAACTGGCCAACAGAGTAAGGAGCTGACCAATAACGCTTTCTTTAAATTCAGTGGCGGTGAAAAAGCCATGGCTATGTATGTGCCCCTCTTCTCCGCGGTCAATGCCCGCTATGAAGGCGCCAATAAAGATACTGCCCGCCTGCTTTCTCTAGATGAAGCCTTTGCCGGTGTCGATGAACAGAATATCCGTGATATGTTTAGACTGCTCAATGAACTGGATTTAAGCTATATTCTCAATTCACAGATTCTTTGGGGCGACTATGATACGGTTGATGCCTTAGCCATTAGTGAGCTGATCCGGCCGGATAATGCTGATTTTGTAACCGTGCTGCGCTATCACTGGAATGGCAAAGTCCGCAAACTGGTGATGGACGATGCTTCATGACTTTGTTACATATCTAAAATCGGATCGCGGTTACCAGCGAATTTTGGAGCAGATGCGAAATAAATATCAGTCGCTGGGCCATCTGGGCGGCACTATTCGTCTGGAAAAACTAACTGAAGCGGAAAGAAACGTATTGCGCAGTCTGCTTAGAAAAGACTATTCTAAAAATAGCGCCAGCTTTTCAGTTGAGCTCTTCATCGCGGCCTTTGAACAGACTAGATTTGGGGGGCTGAATTTTCTGGAAGTTCTGCCCCTTTACTTCGATCAGCCTTTAAGCTGGACAAAAGAAGTGAAAGATCTGGCCCAAAAGGAAAAGGTCGATTTTTTTAAAGTTTTTACAGAAAGTTATCAGCATACGGCAGCTGGATTCTGGCTTTCTGACACTTTGCAGCATAAGCATAAAGCCTATCCGATTATCAACCGTCAATACAAGAAAGATCCCAGGCAACTGTCAAAGCTTTTAAATCAGGTATGCCAGGGGCTTAACAAGGCAGTGGCAAGCTCGCAAAAGGTTCGTCTGCCGCTTTTTTCCTCACAAGTGACCAGAGATCCCCATGCTTTTGATATGAATCAGGAAGCGGGACGCCTGCTCTTGTATGCCTTGTGCCATTATTATAAAAAAGCTTTTCCACGCAATGCGGAAGAACAAATGGAACTTTTATACTGTGCGGGTCTTATTTATGATGAGGTATCCAATTATACGGTCTGTCGATCAATCATGGGTTACAATAATAATCAGCCGCATCCGGGATACGCCGGATTCTTTAAAAGCAGTGAGCCCTTTTCGCTGTCGCTTTGGAATTTGAGCAGGGTGGATCGCCTGACGGCGGTTTGCGATCGGGTTTATGTTTTTGAAAACCCCACGGTTTTTAGTGAGATGGCCGGGAGCCTGGATGACCAGCCCTGCTCCCTGGTTTGTTCTTCCGGTAATGTAAAAGTAGCCACTTTGATCCTTTTAGATTTACTGATAAAATCGGGTAGTCATATTTATTACGCTGGTGATCTTGATCCCGAAGGACTGATCATTGCGGATAAATTAAAAAAGCGCTATCAGGAAAGTCTGACCCTTTGGCGATTTACTTGTGCAGACTATGAAAAAATCTGTTCAAGCAAAAAAATTCCCGCTAATCGCCTTAAGAAATTGGAAAAAATAAGCAGTGTTGCGTTAATAGACCTGGCAAACAAAATGAAAGACCATGGCTACAGTGCCTATCAGGAATTACTGGTCGCGGATTATCTGAGTGATATTGATAAACTCTGTAACAAGTGACCATAATAAAATTCAGTTCGGCTTCCGGGATTTAGTGGATGGCGAACAAAGGGCTTTGTGATATAATAAGATAAAAGGTAATAGCATAGGGGAAATAGTCTTTACAAAGCTAAAATGAATACTTCAATATTTGTGGTAATTTGTGAACTATTTGGAATTTGATATAAAATATTTATCGCTATCGACTTTGTTTAAGGATAATAAAAAACGTCAAAGCTGTAAAAAACCTATGGGTTGGGCTTGACAGAATAGGCAGGAAATCAAGATGAACCTGGGATGGGTTACAATTAATGTAAAAAACATGGATGAATCACTTAAATTCTTTACCGAAACGGTGGGCATGGCCTTAAACCATCGACAAGTGGCCGGACCGAGTATGGAACTGGCTTTTCTGGGCGATGGCGAAACGCAGATTGAGCTGGTCTGTAACCAGGCAATTTCCGAATTGAAAGTTGGAAAGACCATGTCTCTGGGGTTTGAAGTGGATTCTGTAGATGAAAAAATTGCCGCACTCGAGGCGCAGGGAATAAAAATATTGGAGGGACCAATTAAACCTAATCCGCATATTCAGTTCTTTTTTGTCTTAGATCCCAACGGCTATAAGATTCAGTTCTTTGAAAACTTATAAAGAAATGATTGAAATTTAATCATCAGCCTTTTTTCCGGCCGAAGGCATGCCTTCGGCCGGATCTTTCTTAAAGTGATAGCGAATCCCCCGGCTTAAGAATTATTCGCCCCGGGGCTTTAAAGTCTTCCGCCATAGTAGCATCAAAGAGGGTCCCTGGTTTCATATGAATGGGAATGCTGTGTTTGGCACCAACAATGCGGGCACAATCAGAAGCTTCTTTGGCATCCATATTATAAATCCCGTCAATCGGGAAAAATGCGTAATCGATGGTGTCTTTAGCCAGAGTATTTTTCATATAATCAGTTGTTGAGGTATCACCGGAAGCATAAATTTTAACCTGATCAAGCATGATTAGATAACCGACGCATTCCTCGCGAGCATGTTTCTGATTATAAGCGGGAACCGCCTGAATTGCGATTTTGTCAAGGGTTTCGACACCGTAGACACCATTTATCAAGATATTTTCCGGACGAATAATTTTACAATTGCTCTTGTGTGAGATTTTTGACAGATCATTATGATCCTGATGTTCGTGGGTGATAAGAACCACATCGGCGGGCAAATCATAACCGTCTCCGGCGAAAGGATCGATGTAAATAACCCTTTGATTATTGGCAACGATGCGATAACTGCCATGTCCCTGATAGTATAACTTAGCCATTTTAACTCCTCCATTTTTAGTATTACTTTAAATTTAGATCAAAAAAATAAAAAAGTCAATCTAATTTAAGAGAATACTGATTTTGAAGCGGACAAAAGATTTTAAAGAGAAATTTTATTTAATCACTGTTGTTGATTTGGAGGTCAGTTTGAAAAAATATCCCATCCATGCGGATTTTAAAAAATATCAGAATATGAAAACCCCGATTTCACCTCTATTATTGCCGACCATGAACCGAGTGCTTGAAAATAGCTATAATAAACGCCTGCCAGCTTCGGGAGTTCAAGAAAAGACGATGATGATTCCCGGATATCGCGATGAAATGATTGAAATCAGACTCTATGAGCCGGAAAACATAAAAGCGGATTTGCCTTGTCTGATTTATTTACATGGCGGCGCTTTTGTCTTAAAGTCAGCTGCTTTTCATAAGGATCTGATTTGTCAATATGTATTAAAAACGCCCTGCAAAGTCCTTTTTGTTGATTATCGTCTGGCTCCCAAACATATCTGCCCGACCGGCCTGGAAGATTGCTATAAAGCCCTGGAATGGGTTTATCATCATGGCAGTGAACTGGGAATAAATAAAAATAAACTGGCGGTGGGTGGAGACAGTGCCGGCGGCGCCTTGGCGGCAGGTGTCTGTCTGATGGCCAGAGACCGGAAAGGTCCGGAGATCTTATTTCAGATGCTGATTTATCCAGTCACTGATGCCCGTTTAGAAACTGATTCCATGAAAGAATTTTTAGATACCCCTTTGTGGAACGCCAGACAGAATAAAAAAATGTGGCAGCTTTATTTGGGCGATAAAAAAAATCTAGAACTGGCTTATGCCTCACCGATGGAAGCGAAATCCTTTAAAGATTTACCACCAGCTTATCTTGAAGTAGCCGAATTTGACTGTTTGCGGGATGAAGGTCTTTTGTTTGCCGAGGCTTTGCACAATGCCGGAGTAAGTGTCCAGTCTATTCAGACCAGAGGAACAATTCATGGTTTTGAAATCGCTGAGGATAGTATAATTGTCAGGGAGAGTATTGACAGGCGGGTGAAAGCTCTGCAATCAATTTTTTCAAATACCTCAATTTAAGGTGAAAATGACCCAATAGAATTTTGCCCACAAAAACAGCCGCAGAGTTCGATCCTTTTGATGGCGCTTTCTGGCCGTGATCGACGATGAGTTAGAAAACAACAATTGTTACAAACGTTTACAAAAAAAGTATTGCAATTTGTGATAAAGCTGTTATAATAAATTTAAATCAAAGATCAACCAAATCTTTCAAAAAAATGAGATGCTCATTGATAAGTAAATAGTAGTCAATCATCCTATATATTGGTAATGTTAGAAACAGGAAAACTGAAAATAGCAAAATCGGTAAAGGAAGAGATTCTCAAGAGATTCAAAGAAATTAAGAAATTCGGAACACTCACAAGAATTAAATGAACGATGATCGAAAGTTAAAAACGATATAGAAAAGTTCTCACGATTTATAAAAATCAGTTTCCCAAAAAGGGAAAAAGAAAGCCGTTCTCGATCACAAAAACGAGTAAACATTTAGTAAATAATCATCTGGTGAGTATAAAACAAAAAGTTCTTAAAAGTAATGATTGACGAAATTACCAAAGAAAGAAAAGAAGATTTTTGATAAAAATCAATAGGAGGAATCCAAACGGATGACAACAGAGATTTTGGGCTGAACCGGTTCAACAGATAGCATGGGGAACCGGTATCAGTCTTTTTTGTGCGAAAAATTAGTGCATGAAGACGTTTGCTTTTAGTCAATGGTCTAAATTAATCGGCAGCAAGCGGGGGGCAGACAGGGCATATTTTAACATTGTGACAAGCCGCTAAGGAATTCATCTTTAAGTTTGGAAAGCATTGCAAAAAATAGTCATTCATTGTAAGATAGTAATGCAAATATCGATAACAAAGGGGTTGTCAAAAGGAGCAATGCATTGACTGAGTCCACTGATAGCAGAAAAAATAAATTCCCAAACCAGTTTTTAACTGGTTTGCTTTTGTTTATCATTCTAGCAATGATTGGATTTTTGTTTTTCCTGACAGAACCGGTGATTGCTTTTTACTGGTTTAGTGGTACATTGTTTGGTTATGTCATCCAGCGGTCAAGATTTTGCTTTGTTGCCGCCTTGAGAGATCCCGCTCTGACCGGGAGTACCGCTTTGGCAAGAGGGGTGCTGGTTACTCTGGGACTATCAAGTGTTTTTTTCACCCTGATAAAATACATTTCTTTTTTGACCAGCGGTTTTATCCCGGGTCAGGCTTATATACAGGCAATTGGCCTTAATACAGTTATTGGTGGTTTGCTTTTTGGCGTTGGTATGGTCATTGCTGGTGGCTGCGCGTCAGGCATGTTGATGCGAATTGGTGAAGGCTTTCAAATTCATCTGATCACGCTGATTTTCTTTTTTATTGGGATACTACTGGGGAATACGCATTTAAGTTGGTGGAAGAGTCACTTTGTAATTTTGCGGAAAGGCATCTTCCTGCCAGATTATTTGGGCTGGTTTTGGGGGCTGTGCCTACAACTGATCTTAATTGCTTTACTCTATATGTTTGCTTTAAAATGGGAAGATAAGCAGCAGTTGTAGATGGATAGCCATCATGGAAGCAGGGAAAATGATGAAAGATAATTTTAAAAAATGGTTTAAGTCCTCATGGTCTTATCTTACTGGTGCAATTTTGTTGGCCTTGATACAGGCGATTACTTTAATTGTTACAAAAGAACCCTTTGGAATTACCAGCGCGTTTTCTTACTGGGCCAATGAATTTGCCAAATGGCTGGGAATCAAAATTAACGGTATCAGTGATCCGCTAATTGAAACACTGGTTTCACCAAGAATTTTTATCGAAGCGGTTACTTTACGTAATCTGGGAATCATTGTTGGGGCACTGCTGGCGGTTTTGCTGGCAGAACAGTTTCGTTTGAAAAAAATAAAATCTAAAAAGCAGGTGGTTGGAGCTGTTCTGGGTGGCCTTTTTATGGGTTATGGTTCGAGCATTGCTTTTGGTTGTAATATTGGGGCGTTTTTCAGCGGAATCGCGTCTTTATCGTTGTCGGGATGGGTCTTCGGTCTTTTTTTATTCCTTGGCGCGATTATTGGCGGCAAAATAATTCTTCACTTTTTTCTTTAAAAAGCCATAAAATTTGTTTTTCAAAGTTGGGCTATGTTAAAATATCAGAGAAGAACAAAGAGGAAGTGATACAATTGCACATAGAATATCTGGAAAACTTTTATAAGGTGGCAAAGGCTAAAAGCATCTCCAAAGTAGCCATCGAAACCCATCTTTCTCAATCGGCTTTAAGCCAGCAGATTTCAAAACTGGAAAAAGATTTTGACAGCACTTTGTTAATTCGCAGCAATAAAGGCGTTGAATTAACGGAAAAGGGTGCCATTGTTTATAAATATGCCGGTAATATTGTTAGAACGCTGGAAATGATGAGGGAAAAGCTTTTAGAAAGTGATCATGTTTTAAAAGATATAAAAATTGAGGCTTTTTGGACTATCGCAAATTATTCCTTGCCTTGTGTAATGTACAAAGTAAAGAAACGCTTTCCACAAAATAATTTTGAAGTCCGCTCGAACAAAGCTTCGGTGATCGAAGAAAATATTTTAAATAATATCTGTGATATCGGAGTGATCTACGGGAAGGCTAAAAGCCAGCGACTGACATCCTATAAAATTGGCGTGGATAAACTGGTATTGGTGGCACCGCAAGCTTACGAAATAAGTGATGTGATCACTTTAAGCGATTTATGTCGTCATCCGCTGGTGTTGCTAAACGATAGTATGGATTTGACAGAATTGATTAGGGGAAAACTGAAAGAAGTAGGTTGTGGAAACTTAAATATTCTCTTTAAAAGTGATTCGATTGAATCGGTCAAGGCCTCGGTATTAAATGAGTTCGGGGTAGGTTTTTTGCCCTACATTGCCATCAAGAAGGAATTATATCGTAAACAGATGAAGGCAATTGAAATATCTGATCTGGTCATCGAGTATGAGATGTACCTGATCTATGATGAATCAGAACACAATCAGAGTGTGATCGATTTTATCAACTACTTTAAGAATATTGCCCGTAAGAGTCTATGTTAGACTTTGGTTAAAAATATTTCCCAGACACCGGCAATGACCTCGTCAGAGGTGATCTGGTGTTTTTTAAAAGTGCTTTGCATAGATTCTAAGACGCAGGAATGATCGCTGATGACTTTAATGGTTTCACCTGATTTCATGGTTTTGAAAATTTTTTTAGTTTTTAGAACGGGGATGGGACACATGTCACCAAGACAATCAAGAGTTTGCATAAGTACCGCCTTGTTTTTTGGAGTATTATATCATAAAATATTTTAGAGGGTAAGAAAAAATTGTGTTTTAAAGTGTGGGTTTTATTGAACGGGAGTCAGAATGGAAAAAATTAGTGTGGTCATACCCGTTTACAATAGTGAGCATTCGATAAAGAATCTGGTAAATCGCCTGATCAAGGTTTTTGAGGCGCATCATCAATTATATGAGCTGATTCTGGTTGATGACTGCTCTAAAATGGATACCAGAAAAGTGCTAGAAACAATTGGCGATCAGCGCGTGAAAGTGTTTTTTTTAGAAGAAAATGTTGGTCAGCAGGCAGCTCTAAAATACGGAATGATTAAATCAAGCGGGGACTATGTTATTACCCTTGATGATGATCTTGAACAGCAACCGGAGGATATTTTCATCCTGATAAATGAAATAAAAAAAGGCTTTGATGTCGTCTATGGCATAGCTCAGCGGGATGGCTATGCTTTTCACAGACAATTTGGTTCAAATCTTGTCGATCTTTTTTTTACCGTCTTTCTAAAAAAGCCCCGAAAAATCAGAGTCGGCTGTTTTAGAATAATGAATCGAACGGTAGTAGATTACATCATTAATGACAGGACAAGCTTTGTATATTTGAGTGCGATTATTCTAAAATTCACGCAAAATATCAGCAATGTGACGGTCACTTATCAAAAGCGCCCTTATGGAAAAAGCAATTATAACTTTAAAAAGTTGTGTAAACTGTATTTAAATTTATTATACTATTATGGCATTAAAAACGGTAATTGAGGACGGGTAAATATGAAAATACAAATTCTAGGCGGCGGCAACAATCAGGTTAATGGCATTCGCCGGGCAAAGCAAAAAGGCCACCAGGTGGTGCTGGTGGATTATTATAAAAATCCGCCGGGTAAGGCTTTTGCCAGCGTCCATGAAGCGGCTTCTACCTTTGATGTTGTAAAGAATCTTGAAATTGCCCAAAAACATCAGATCGATGGTGTGATGACTATGGGCACGGATCAGCCAGTTTATACCGTTTCGCGGATTGCTCAAGCATTAAACTTACCGGCCTTTCTTGATCCGGAAACTGCCATGGCGGTGACCAATAAGGCGGTAATGAAAGAAAAATTAGCCGCTGCCAGGATCAGAACCGTGCCATATGTCTATTTAGATAAAAAAATTACCAGTCAAGCGCTGGATAAGGAGTTATCCGAATTTTCTTATCCCGTCGTTTTAAAACCCCTCGACAGTCAGGGTCAGCGAGGGGTTTACAAACTAAATTCCTCTCAGGAAGTATTTGCAAGCTTGCCGCAGACGCTCTCCTATTCTCGCAAAGATAAAGCCTTGCTGGAAAGTTATTATGACAGCGATGAAATAACTGTCAGTGCCTGGGCTCAAGAGGGCATGGTGAATATCCTGACAGTTACAGACCGTCTGACTTTTGAGTCGGGAAAAAATATCGGCATTTGCTATGCCCACCAATCGCCTTCAAAGCATCATGGCCGCTTAGCAGAAATTACCACGCTGATCGAAAAAATTGCCCAGGTTTTTGGGATAAGGTCAGGACCGATTTATGTACAGTTGTTGGTTGGTGAAAAAGGTATTCTGGTCAATGAGATCGCCTGTCGTATAGGCGGCGCTTATGAAGAAATTTTCATCCCCTATTTAACCGGATTTGATATCGTTGATCAGGTGATTGACTATTCTTTGGGTCTTTCAAAACCTTTTATCAAAATGAAGCTGGACTGTTCGCCAAAGTACCTGTCAGTACAACTATTTTTTGCCCGGCCCGGGACCATTAAGGCAATTTCGCCTATTGAAGCATTGCTGAAACTACCGGGCCTTATCTCAGCCGGTCTGAATGTAAAAGTGGGACAAAAGCTCAGCGATATTGATAATGCGACGGCTCGAGCGGGTTATTTTATTGTCGCACAGGATTCAAAAAAAGCCCTTGACCAAGCGGTCGAGAGGGCCTATGATTTGTTAAGCATTGAAAATGAAGATGGCAAAAACCTGGTTATAAAGCCTGACCAGTATGAAACATTTAACACCGCCAAAAATACATAATATAATCGCTTAAATGGAAGATTGAAAAGGAGGATTTATGAAAAAATTGATGCTTGTGTTCCTGGTCATGGTCGTACTTTTTAGTACAGCGTGCGGAAAAACACAAACAGAAAGTGAAAGCCAGACCATTCGTATTGCGGAACAATATGGAATCGCTTACGCCCCCGTTCAAATTATGAAAGAAAAAGGTTATCTAGAAGCAAATTATCCGGGGATAGAGATTTCCTGGGAACAGCTGAGCAACACAGCCGCCATTCGTGAAGCAATGGTGGCAGATCGGCTGGATGTGGGATTTATGGCAATTCCGCCATTTTTAATTGGCTCCGAAAATGGGATGGAGTGGAAAATCGCAACGGGTTTGTCGTCCGTGCCAACTGGCTTGGTGGCAGGAGATCAGATTCAGAGTCTAAATGATTTTTCTGAAAGTGACCGCATTGCTGTACCGCAACCGGGAAGTGTCCAGCATATTCTGTTGGCCATGGCCTGTGACCGGGAATTTTCTGATCCGACAAAACTTGATAATAACCTGGTCACCCTGTCGCACCCTGATGGCATGAGCGCTTTATTATCGGGTGGCGATATCACTGCCCATTTTACTGCTACACCATATCTGCAGAAGGAGCTGGCTGAGACTGGCTTTCATGAAATTATATCGGGGCAGGAAGCATTTGGTGGTCAATTCAGCTTTATCGTTGGCGTAACGACAAATAAACTCCATGATGAGAACCCCGATCTCTATCATGCCTTTGTCAAATCTGTCCGGGAGGCAATCGATTTTATTAACAATAATCCTGAGGAAGCGGCAGTGATTTTAGCTGATGTTTATGAACTCAGTGAAGAAGAAGTCCTGTCCTATCTTACAGCTGAAAATACCGATTATTCTCAAACGGTTAAAGGTATCCAGACTTTTTCAGATTTTATGGTCAAAACAGGTTATTTAAAAACGGGCATCAGTAGTCCGGAAGCGCTAACCTGGGAGAATGTTACGTATGAGAATTAGGGAATTCTTTTTAAAGCCCTATTCGAAATTGGTTTGGATCATGCTGATGATGCTAGTCTGGGAACTGGTTGCCAGGTTTGCCCCAGTCAGTGCTCTGGTATTTCCGTCACTTGAACAAATTTTTAATGCCCTGTTTGATTCAATCAGAAACGGAGAGCTTGTTTTCCAGATGATTTTTTCCCTGACCCTGATTCTGGAAGGTTTACTGATTGGAGTATTGCTGGCTTTTGCAATGTCTTACTTATCTGTCGTCAGCAAGGTCTTTGAAAGTTTCACTGACACCTGTGTCTCAATTTTTCATCCCTTGCCGGGCATTGCCTTGCTACCACTTATCATTCTGTGGATTGGTACCGGGACATCAGCTATTTTATTTGTGATTGTCCATTCAGTTCTGTGGCCGATGATTCTTAATATGAACGCCGGTTTTAAATCGATTCCGGATGTTTACAAAAAAATCGGTGATAATTATGAATTTACCAGATTTCAGAGAATGATCAGAATTTTTATTCCGGCCGCCTTGACCTATTTGCTGGCCGGTCTTAAAATTTCCTGGGCCAGAGGATGGCGGGCAGTCATCAGTGCGGAAATGATTTTTGGGGCCTCGGGTTCAATTGGTGGTATTGGCTGGTATATTTTCAATCGTCGTGTATTTATGGATACTGCAGGTGTTTATGCGGGAATTCTAGTGATCATTGTCGTGGGAGTTTTAGTTGAAGACTTTATTTTTGGTAGAATTGAAAAGAATACGATTAAAAAATGGGGGCTTTCATGAAACCCTTAATAAAGATAAAAAATATTTTGAAGTCTTATGGTAAAAACCTGATCCTGGATAATATTAGTCTGGAAATTATGCCGAGTGAGCTGATTTGCATCGTGGGCGCATCAGGTTGCGGAAAAACGACGCTGTTGAATCTTGTTGGCGGCTTTTTAAAAGCTGATCAGGGCGAAATTTTTTTACAGGAGCATAAGATTGAAAAACCCAGTAGTCGGTGTATCATGGTTTTTCAGGAATTTGACCAACTGTTTGCCTGGAAAACAGTCAGGAAAAATGTCGAATTTCCCCTCAAAAAAATTAGAAAAGACTATTCTCCAAAAGAAGTGCATGAATGTGTCAGCCACTACCTAAAGTTGGTCAAACTCTCGGACTATGAAAAGTATTATCCGGCGCAATTATCCGGTGGGATGAAACAACGGACTGCTCTGGCCAGAGCCCTGGCTTTGTCGCCTGAGGTGCTGTTGATGGATGAGCCTTTTGGCAGTCTGGATGCCCAGACAAAAAATGAACTGCAGCAAACACTTTTGGAGATCAGAGAAAAGACCCAAACAACCATTCTCTTTGTCACCCATGATATACGGGAGGCAATGGTTTTGGCAGATCGGATTGTGGTGCTTAAAAGCGGCAAAATGATTGAAATTATTGACAATCATAGCAAAAATCAGAGCCGTGAATTTGAAAACAGCATTACCAGTCTGTTTTCACCTTAAAAACATGGATCGTCCAGGATCTTTGATCAATTAGAGGCCATACTTCGGTGCCATAAGTAGGACTTGCAAATTGGGCCGTCTCTTGACAATTGTTTTCGAGAAAGGTTATCATTTCATCAAAAACGGGGGTTAGATCACCGTACATTACGTTATAGTCTGGCTCGTTTTCAACCATAAAGGCCAGTTCTTCATAGTAAAGAATGGTATCAATTTTATTAGTTCGGATGTAATCTGTAAAAGAGATCCCCTGAGCCTGGAGATATTGTAAATTTCTGACATCAAGCAATTGCCCGTCCGAAAATGCATATTCACTGTTAAGGTTGCCCAGAACTCTATCAGAATTTTGAATGTTTTGAGATATCTGTTCAAGATAATTCTGGTAGCTCTGATTATATGGCTTAATTTGTATTGCTGATATTAAAATGGTTATCAGGATTAAAAATCCGGATAGCCATTTTTTATATTGCCCAAAATTCCTGGCCAGACAATCGATGGTTAATAAATACATAAAGGGAAAGATGAAAATGATACTGGTGACATTGAAACGTCCAATTAGCAATAGGCCCAGATTAATACTAATAATAGTGATAAGCATTAAATCAAGACGAGTGTCCTTAAAAGCCGTTTTGAATCCATAAATTAGAGAGATGACAAATATTGCCGAAAACACTATTAACTGAAAGCGAACATTAGGCATATAATATTCAATGCTGATGCGGTTGAATACATTGCAGTAAAAATTTAAAAAGTCACTTAATTTATTAAATACTGAATCTCCGACACCAAAGTTTTGACCATGCTGCACATAATGGGACAGATATAAGGGATCCATATAAATACTTAATCCGACAAAAATAAGCGCAAAAGCAGCAATGGTCAGAATCAAAAGGAGCAAATTTTTCATTGTCAGCTTGTTTTTGGTGATATAAAAAAGATAAAGACCGCCTATAGTAAAGGCAATTATAAAACTGTTGGGATGAAAACCGATACTCAGACCAATCACTGATCCAATGATCAGATCATCACGGTAGCGGTGACCATCAATTCTTTTAAGCAGCCAATATAATGACAGCAGCAGAAAAAATAAGATTGTTATTTCCTGTCTGGCAAAATGAGAAGCGTATATGAATTGGACATCCAGTGACAATAAGAGCAGACAAAGAATGGAAAAGCGCTTATAATCAAGGATTAAAAGACATAATTTATAAAAAATATAAAGACCGGCAATCGAAAACAAGAGTGAAATTAAGCGAAAAGTAAAGATATGATAACCCAAAATGGGAATAAAAAAAGCTTGTATAAGATGAAATAAAATTCTAATAGCATGAGGATATCTGGCATAGGCATCAAAAAAAGGTTCAGTTACTTTAAAAGAGCCTGTTTCAAGGATATGGCGGGAAAGACCGCTTAGCCAGGATTCATCGGAATGGACATAAGGAAAGTCAGTGAGAAAAAAAAGGTTTATAAGAAAATAAACAACTAAAAAAATAAAAATAAATTGATTGGATTGTATAAATTGGGAAAATCGTTTTGCCTTAGACATGAATTTTCTCTCCTGAATAAAATGATGCGCCTGGAATTTGTAATAAATGTTAATCTTACAAAAGAATGGGGTAGTATAAAGATGACAGCTTGTAATCAGATTTTGCTTTAGTATACCACAATGCGAAGGCGCATTATAGCCTCAATGTCCGACTATTAATAGGCTATTACAATCTATAATAGTGCATTACAAAGTCTGGGAACTAAAAGTGGTGATTATCGGTTACAATGTTGTTAAATAATTATTTAACGAGTGGAGGAAAAGAAAAATGGTCAAAAAACGTCGATTGCTTGTGTTGGTAACAATGATTTTTGGGTTGTTGTTTGTGAGTGCCTGTAGCTCAGGAACAACAGATAGCAGTTCATCAGAAGAAACTACGGAGGCTAGTATGGTGGAAACTGGAGTGAATGAATATTTTGCAAATATGCCGGATGATATTTATAAAATCAGTCAGACTGATTTTGTGGATATGGTTAAAGCTGGCGATGATATGACTATCATTGATATCAGAAGTGCTGATGCATATGCTGAAGGTCATGTTAAGGGCGCACTGAGTATGCCTTGGGGTACAGAGCTTTCTGCGAATATCGAAAATATTCCAACCGACAAACCAGTTATGATTTACTGTGTCACCGGTCAGACCGCTGGTCAGACTGTTATGCTCTTTAACCTGGCTGGATTTGATGCTAAATCAGTTAACTTAGGTTATAAATTAGGGATCTCGCAGGTAGAAGGTGTTGATGAAATCATTGAAACAACTGCCAATGATTTTGATACCAGCATTCAAACTGAAATTGATCCGGAAATTCTGGAAGCAATTAATAGCTACTATGCAGGACTTGCAGATGTAGCAGATACAACCTATGCGAATTATAAAATCACTGAAGATGATGCCTACTCGATGCTAATGGCAGGTGATGATACGATTCAGTTCCTGGATATTCGAAGTGCTGATGACTACGCAGCTGGTCATATTGAAGGTGCAATGAATATTCCATTTGGTGCTGGTATGGAAGTAGAATTCTCAACGCTGCCAATGGATAAAACCATTATTGTTTACTGCTATACCGGACAGACCGCTGGACAGACTGTAGCTGGACTTCGTTTACTGGGTTATGATGCAGTATCATTAAATTCAGGAGCTGGTACTGATGCAACTGGAACAGCTGGATGGACCAACAAAGGATATCCACTGGTAACAGAATAAATATTTTTTGCGGACATGAAATGGCGTTGTCATTTCATGTCCTGTTAACAGGTTGTTGCGAAACGAAGAAAGTAAATAAAAACCGAATAGGTTTTAGACTGAAGACAAAGTTGATTTTTAATACCGAGCACCGACAATTGGCTTTTCAGTTGGCTGCATCGTGGCGAACAGTTGTTAGAAAACGTTGATATTTGACAGTTCTGAAATTACAACTGTACGATTCCGCAGCAGACTACGAAATCCAATTGGTCGCTGCGGAGTTTGTCTACAAATTGAAACCGAATAGGTTTTTATTTTTGGAGAATAAGTAAAGTTCTGATAACATTTCTCATTTCGCAAAGGCCTGTTAACAGGAAAAAGAGGAGGAGCATGATGGAGTTAACACAGAAACAGAAAATTCAACCTTACATAGGTTTGGCATTATTATTAGTTACAATTATTTTTGGGGTATTTAAGGGCATGAATGATCAGTTCCTGGCGCTTTATTTAATGACAGGGGTGATTCTTGGCTATATTTTAACTAGATCTCGATATGGGTTTGCCGGAGGATTTAAACGAATTTATGTAACAGGCGAGGGTAGCCTGAGTAAGTCTCTGCTGGTGATGTTTGCCATTTCCATGTTTCTGGCAGCGGGTCTGCAATGGTCAGCACTGCAGATGGGAATTGATCAGCCAGGATTAAGCTCTTTAAAGTTTTTAAATATTTCAACTTTACTGGGTGGCTTTTTCTTTGGCGTCGGGATGATTTTAGCTGGTGGCTGTGCATCAGGCACCCTCAGTGATTTAGGTGAAGGGGAAGCACGATCCTGGATTGCCCTGATCACCTTTGTTTTTGGCTCAATTCCTGGATTAATGGCGCAAAATGCCCTTAATAATACAGCTCTTGGTAAAATTGGGATTGAATTGTATTTACCAGATGTTCTTGGTTATGTAGGGGCTTTAGTGGTTTCGGTGCTGCTGCTCTTTATCCTTTACATGATTGTGCGTAAGTATGAAGATTTTCGAAAAAAAGAAGGGTCCTATACAGCAACTGTTTATGAGGATGAAGAAATGCCCATAAAAGATGAAGTACCTTTCAAACTTTTTTCTTATCCGACATTTCACAAACTGTTTGTTCAGCGCTGGTCTTTCATGACGGGCGGGATACTGCTTGCTATTATGTTTGGATTTATACTGATTACTGCCCGTCACAGCTGGTACGTGACTGGACCACTGACGACCTGGGGGATTGCCTTTTTACAGATGTTTGGGGTTCAATTCACGGCACCATATTTTGAAACCAATGTTATGGCGGCGAATAACGGGATTCTTAATGATCCAGGTTCACTGAGAAATATCGGGATTATTTTAGGGGCAGCGATTGCTTTCTTGTTGGCAGGCCGTTGGACATTTAATAGGGGATTTAAGTTTAAAGACAGTCTATATTATCTTTTAGGCGGATTTTTGATGGGATTTGGTGCCAGACTAGCCGGTGGCTGTAATATTGGGGCCCTTTTATCAGGAATTGGTAATTTTTCTTTATCCGGTTGGGGATTCTTCTTTACCCTCTGGCTGGGCAGTCTATTTGCCCTAAAAGTTTTTGCCGGAAAAGTGGATGTTTTACCACCTAACCGTCATAAAAATTAAAAAAGCAAATAAAAAACTAAACACGCTGTGTTTGAGTTAGCAGACAAACCCCGCACCGACCAATTGGATTTCGCAGTCTGCACGCGGATTCGTACAGTTGCTCAATTTGAAAGTGCTAATTATAGGTGTTTTTCAGCAACTGTTCGTCCAGAGGCAGACAGCTGAAAAGCCAATTGTCGGTGCTCAGGTAAAAATTAGCTTTGTTTTCAGTCTAAAACACTTTGTGTTTAAATTTATTACACGAGGAGAGCAAAAATGGGAAAGAAAGTTGTAATTGTTGGTGGTGTAGCCGGTGGTGCGTCAGTTGCCGCAAGAGTTAGAAGACTTGATGAGTCAGCACAAGTCATCATGTTTGAAAAAGGTCCGAATGTTTCGTTTTCAAATTGTTGTCTTCCTAATCATTTAAGCGGTATGATTCCAAATAGTGAAGATCTGGTACTGATGTGTCCAAACAATTTTAAAAAGCAATATAATATCGAAGCCCGTGTCAACAATGAAGTGATGAGTATTGACCGGGCAAACAAGAAAGTTTCTGTTAAAGACGTTATGACCGGTAAAGTTTATGAAGAATCATATGATACCCTGTTTTTGGCGCCGGGTGCAAACCCTATTGTTCCGCCAATTACTGGTTATGATAAATCACATGTTTTCAGTGTCAAAAATGTGGTTGATATCGACAAGATTAATAAGTTCTTACAAAATGGAGTAAAAGATGTCATTGTTGTCGGTGGTGGCTTTATTGGCGTGGAAGTGGCCGAAAATCTTAAACTGTCACCTAGAGGCTATAATGTAACTCTGCTTGAAAAAGCGCCACAGATTATGGCAACAATGGATTATGATATGGCCCAGATTCTTCATAAGGAATTAATGGATAAGGATGTGAATCTGATTCTGGAAGATGCCATTGCTAAAATATCTGATGATTCAGTGGAACTGGAATCGGGTAAAACGCTGAAAGCCCAGGCCGTTATTATGGCCATCGGGGTTAGGCCTGATACTAAACTGGCCAAGGAAAATGATCTGGCAATTGGTGAAACCGGGGCAATTCTGGTTAATCAGCACTATCAGACCAGTGATCCGAATATCTATGCGGTCGGCGATGCCATCGAAGTCTATCATCAGCTTACGCATAAGAAAACAAAACTGGCATTGGCTGGACCGGCTCAGAAACAGGCCAGATCGGCAGCCGATCATTTATATGGCAGACCAACCAGAAACACTGGCGTGATTGGGTCTTCATGTATTAAAATTTTCGAACTGAATGTAGCATCAACCGGGCTGACTGAGGCTTGTGCTACCAGAAATGGCTTTTCTCATGACTTCGTTTATATCATTCCCGGCGATATCGTTGGACTAATGCCAGAAAACAGTCAGTTCTTCTTTAAACTGGTCTATGAAGTTCCAACGGGCAAGATTCTTGGCGCTCAGGCGATCAGCCGAGGCAATGCCACCAAACGTGTTGATGTCATTGCGGCCATGATTACCATGGGAGCAACATTGGAAGATCTGAAAGAACTTGAGCTATGTTATGCACCGGCATTTTCTACCGCTAAAGATCCAGTGAATTTTGCCGCCATGGTTGGGCTAAATCTCTTGAATGGCGAATTTAAACAGGTTGCAGTAACAAAGGTTCGGGAACTGGTAGAAAGTGATGCTTTTATCATCGATGCCCGTGAACCGGGTGAATATGAAGCCAGCCATTTGATTACAGCAAAAAATATTCCGCTGAGCCAGTTCCGTGACCGTCTTGATGAAATTCCTAAAGATCAGCCTGTTTATGTTCATTGTCGAAGTGCTCAGCGCAGCTACAACATGGCCAGAGCTTTGGGTCAGTTAGGTTTTGATAATATCATTAATATTTCAGGATCTTTCCTGGGTATTTGTATGTATGAATATTACAATGATCAGACAAAGGTCAGAAAACCTATTGTAACTGACTATAACTTCCGTTAGAATAAATATATACAATTAATTGGCGATTGACGAGAAACATTTGCGATTTAAATTGGAGGAAATATGCAGGGGAAAGAACGTAAAGATCACAGGCGATTAACATTGATTACCTGGCTGGTTATTTTTCTGGTCTGGTATCTGATTACCAAGCTTGGTCTTGTTTCGCACCTGATTATTCCCGCACCAATGGAAGTACTGAATACCTTTATTGATATAGTAAAGAACGGTTATAATGGCATCCCTTTCTGGAAGCATCTGGGGATCAGTCTCTTAAGACTTTTTATTGCTTCCGGACTGGCTGTTATAACAGCAGTGCCGCTGGGGCTTCTCAGCGGCTATTTTAAAAGGGTGGGAGCCGTCGTTGATTCGATTGTTCAATTTTACCGGCCACTGCCGCCCCTGGCCTATTATATTGTTCTAATTCTGTGGCTGGGAATTGGGGAATCATCAAAAATAACCCTGCTATTTCTGGCGGCATTTGCGCCAATATATATTGCCTGTGTGTCAGCAGTCAACAATATTCAAGTCGAATATCTTTTAAGTGCCCAGTCGCTGGGGCCAAAGGGAAAGACCTATTTTATCGGATCGTGGTGCCAGCCTGTTTGCCGGAAATTTTCACCTCGATCAGAACAGCTGTTGGGGTTGCCTATACAACCCTGGTTTCGGCTGAAATGATTGCCGCAACCTCTGGTGTTGGCTGGATGGTGCTTGACGCTTCCCGATATTTAAAGTCCAGTGTTATTTTTGTGGGGATTATCGTGATGGGCATCACCGGTTTGCTTATTGACTGGGGTCTGAAAACGATTGAAAATAAAATTATTTTCTGGAAAGGATACCAATAGGAGAAAAAAATGATCAAAAAAGGAATACTATTGTTTGCCGCTTTACTTGTTTGTACCATTGGTCTATTAGGATGTGGCAGCCAGACGGCCGGCAGTGATTTGCCGGCAGAGATAAAGATTGGCTATTTACGGGTGCCGAATGATGAAATGGTCAGTAAGACGAAGGAAATATTTGATGCTTATTTTTCTGAAATAGGTGTGCCGTATGAATTTATCATTTTCGATTCCGGAGCAGAAGCCAATCAGGCTCTGGCATCGGGCTCCATTGATTTTGCCAGTATGGGCAATACCAATGCCATTATTTCGTTAGCTCGGGGGATTGACGTGGAAATGATCTGGATTCATGAAGTCCTGGGTGAAATCGAAGGGCTGGCTGTTAAGGATGGGTCCGGTATCACGACAGCTCAAGATCTGGTAGGCCAGAAAATCGCGACGCCTTTCGCCTCGACCTCGCACTATATTCTGTTAAATTATTTAAAAGAAAATGGCATTGAAGATCAGGTTGAACTTTTAGATATGCCAACGGCAGATATTGTTGCCGCCTGGGAGCGGGGGGATATTAATGCCGCCTATACCTGGCAGCCGACTTTGGGTCAACTGACACTAAATGGGTCAATACTGGTTGACAGTGCTGATATGGCTGAAGAAGGTTTTATTACGGCCAATGTTCTGGTAGTGCAGAAAGGCTTTTCCAATCAGTATCCGGATATTGTCGCTGGCTTTGTTAAGTGTCTAGGCGAAGGGGGCGATATTTATCGGGTTGATCCCCAGGATGCTGCTGATACGGTTTCCGCAGAACTGGAGATTACACCAGAAGAAGCCTTATCACAAATGTCAGGTTCAATCTGGTTGACGCCGGCAGAAGAATTATCTGAAGAATACATGGGAACAACGGGAAGTCCCGGTCATTTTGCCCAGATCATGAAAGACACAGCAGATTTTCTGGCTGAACAGAAGTCGATTGATGCGGCTCCTTCACAGGATGATTTTAACGCGTATTTAAATCCATTATATATTGAGATGGCACTGGAATAGGAGGCAATAATGAAGGCCGATCGAATCATTGAAATAGAAAAGCTGGTTGTAGAATACCAAAATGAGGAAACAAAGCTACGGGCAGTTTCCCAAATTGATCTGACAATCTATAAAAATGATTTTATCTGCCTTCTGGGTCCTTCCGGCTGTGGCAAGAGCACGCTATTAAATGTCATAGCTGGTTTTATTCCTCCCAGCCAAGGTTCTATATTGATGCAGGGGGAGCCAGTTGTAGGGCCGGATTGGAATCGGGGGGTTGTTTTTCAGTCGGCTTCGCTGTATCCCTGGATGAGTGTCAGAAAAAATGTTGAATTTGGCCCTCGAATCAAGGGCTTGTCAAAAACTGAAATCTCTAAGATCGCCACCCATTTTTTAAAACAGATCCATCTTCTGGAGGTTGAGGACCTGCCGCCATTTCAGCTTTCTGGTGGTATGCGCCAGCGGGTAGCCCTGGCCAGAGCCCTTGCTAATGAACCGGCTATTCTGCTTTTAGATGAACCTTTTGGAGCACTGGATGCCTTAACCCGCATTCATATGCAACAGTTGGTTCGGTCAATCTGGAAAGAAAATAAAAATACTATTTTTATGATTACCCATGATGTTGATGAGGCATTATCTCTGGGAACAAGAATTCTGGTTATGTCCAAAAGCCCCGGCACGATAATCCGCGAATTTAAGTCAGATTTTTCTTACGCAATTAATGAAAAGACCGGACGCCTTCAGTTAGATGACAAATATCTGGCATTAAGAGAAGAAATTCTAAATTTAATTGACATCTGATTCAGTAAAGGAAAGACCGATGATACCATTCAATAAACCCTTATTTTTAGGCAATGAAATAGAGTATATGAAGAAAGCAGCCATCGACTATCATAAGATAGCCGGTGATGGCCATTTTACCAAAGCCTGTACGGACTGGTTACGAAAAAAAACTGGTGTCTGTGGGGCTTTTTTGACAAGCTCCGGTACCCATGCCCTGGAGATGGCGGCAATGCTTAGTGGGATAAAGCCTGGGGATGAGGTGATCATGCCGGCTTTTACCTTTGTGTCTACTGCCAATGCTTTTGCCCTTCATGGTGCTAAAATAATTTTTGTGGATATTCGTCCCGATACCATGAATATCGATGAAAATCTGATCGCAGCAGCGATTACAAAAAAAACCAGAGTGATTGTACCAGTGCATTATGGTGGCGTAGCCTGCGAAATGGATAAAATTATGGCAATTGCCAAAGCAAATGGTTTGAAGGTTGTTGAGGATGCTGCCCAGGGAATCATGGCAACCTATAAAAATCGAGCCCTTGGCAGTATTGGTGATTTTGGTTGTTACAGTTTTCATGAAACAAAAAACATGACCATGGGAGAAGGCGGTTGTTTTTTAATAAGTGAAGAGTGCTTTACTAAACCGGCTGGTATAGTCAGAGATAAAGGAACTAATCGTCAAGATTTTTTAAATTGCGAGGTTGAATTTTATTCCTGGGTAGATCTGGGATCATCCTACCTGCCCAGTGATTTAAATGCGGCTTACCTTTATGCACAGCTGGAAGAGGCCGATTTGATTCAAGAAAAGCGTTTATCTTTGTGGAATGCCTATTACACCAAGTTGAAAGCTCTGGAAGAAGCAGGCCTAATCAGTTTGCCGGTTGTTCCTGAGCAGGTATCACATAATGGGCACCTTTTTTATATTAAGGTGGAAAACAAAAGAGTTCGTCAAGATCTGATTGACTGGCTGAAAATTAATGGGATAATGGCTGTTTTTCATTATATCCCCTTGCATACGAGTTCGGCAGGAAAGAAATTTGGCCAGTTTGTCGGCAACGATGTCCATACAACCAAAGAAAGTGAAAGATTGTTACGTTTGCCCCTTTATTACAGCCTGACAAATGCAGAAGTGGAGAGTGTTTGTGAAAAGATTGAAGATTTTTTCAAGTAAGCCAGAATAGTATTTTACTTTTATGTTGAGATCAAGAAGCTGAATCTTTAACAGCAAAAGTCATTTTCACTTGCCGTTCAATCCTGATTTCGAAGGCGTATATTACGATCATTGTCACAACGATAAAGATTAATGCAGGCGAATTTTTACACAGCTCAACTGCTACAGTTTGATTGAATATGACACAATGAATTATTTTACAAAAACATAATGATGTGGATCTGAGCGCGTGATATCAAATTTATAACCTGACAAGTTAAAAGCTTTTATATCTTTAGCATTATCAATGCTATTTTCAGCCAGAAAACGAACCATTTCTCCACGCGCGATTTTTACCAGGGTCCCTTTCTCTTTTATGTTGCCATTTATTTCCTGACCAAAAGTACAGTTAATCATCTTAAAATTTTCGGGCAGATGAGCAGTCACTGCTTTGCTGTATTCTTTTGAAGCGAGATTTAAAATAAAATCAGTTTCGTCTGTTAAACTTTCGGCCAGTCGGTTATCCCAAAAATCGTATAGATTACTATGCTGATTAACAGAAAGCCTGGCCTGCATTTCCAGCCGGTAGGGCTTAACGCCATCAAACGGTCTGACAATACCGTAGAAGCCAGACATAATGCGTAGGTGCTTTTCAATATAGGAAAATTCAGAATCGGTAAAAACATCAGGAGCAATCATCTGGTACTGAATACCCTGATAGGAAAAATAGCCGGGGTCAGATTATTATTAAGATCAAAATTTTTTATGATTTCGAAATTGGGTCTGGCAATGGCGTCACTACATTGCCAGAGCTTTTTTAGTTCTTCATAGGACAGACTTTGCAATTTTTTTAAAAGGTCTTGAGAATCTTCAAGAAATTGGGGAGTCTGCTTGACCGGAAGACTATCGAGGTCTTTTTTCATTTTTTTGGCGGGTGAGATAATAATACGCATAGTAACTCCTTTTTTAGATAGGTCATTATAACATTTTAAAAATTCAGCGTAAAGAAAGGGTCGGAAACTTATTTTTACATAAACAGCGGAAATTAATCAATATAGAAAGGTAGTCATGAACTTTTGAAATAGTAGAAATAATATTTTATCCTAATCAAAACTATGTTAAAATAGATTTGGACACCTTTATGTTAGCAAGACCTAATAACTGGCAGGTTATTTTTGATTATCCAAAAGATTTGCATGTGAGTTTTATTATCAGTATGGGTAGTGAAAGTTTTCGAGTTGATGGAGGTAATAAATTATGATGGAAGAAACAATAAAAAGCAGAAGAAGTATCAGGAAATTTAAGGATATTAAAGTTGAAAAGGATAAGATCAATCAGATTTTAAAAGCAGCTTTAATGGCACCCTCTTCAAGATCACTGTGTCCCTGGGAATTTATTGTTTTAGATGACCAGGATATCTTATCAGAATTGTCCACATGTCGTGAACATGGCGCATCCTTTTTGAAAAATGCACCATTAGCCATTGTCGTCCTGGCTGACAGTGAAAAAACAGATGTCTGGGTGGAAGATACATCAATTGCCGCCTCATATATTCAGTTAACTGCCCATGATCAGGGTCTGGGAACATGCTGGATTCAGGTTCGTAACCGCTTTTATACTGAAATGGTTGAAACAAATTCTTTTATTTGTCAGGAACTTGATATTCCGCAACAGTATGCGGTTGAATGCATTATTGCGATCGGATATGCTGATGAGGAAAAAAGTCCTCATGATGAGGAAAGTCTCAAAACTGAAAAGTTGCATTATAACGGATTCCAGCAGGGATTTGAAATAAATTAGATGGTGAATATAAGATGCAGATGATTAAGGAATGGGAGAGAAAATAATGAAGAAAATTATTGTTTTGGCCTTGTGTTTATTTTTAATGGGAATCGGTAGCAGCGGATGCAGTCAGCTGACTGATGAAGCAAAATCAAATATCAGTGAGAAAGTCAGTGCCACAGTCAGCGAACTATATTCGTCAAAAGTTGAGTCTTTGGGTGATAATTCAGCGGTTTCAAAACTGATTGGTGAGGTTGGCCTGGGCAATATCACGAATTATACTATTGAACTACAAACCGGCCAGGAGCCTTACGGTTTGATCATTAATGTGGCAGAGCAAGATGATTCATTCACGGAAAGTGATTTTTCACTGACAGCAGTACAACTATTGGGTTTAATCAGTAACCTTGATTATGTGGAAGTGAATAATGGCGACCAGCACTATAAAATGACCACTGATGAAGCTACTGCACTAATTGATGAAAATGTGAAGAACCTGAGTGATTCAGCTGATAAGCTGGAATCGGTACTTAATCAGTTAACTGGCAACTAAAAAAACGCTGCTAGTTAAATAACAACAGCGTCTGAATGAAAACAAATTTATTCTAAACACCTGAGCACCGACAATTGGCTTTTCAGTTGTCTGCCTCGGGGCGAACAGTTGCAGGAAAACGCTGAGAATTAGGGCTTTCAAATTGGGCAACTGTCCGAATCCGCGCGCAGACTATGAAATCCAATTGGTCGGTGCGGGGTTTGCCTACACACTGACGCTGCTAGTTAAATACTAACAGCGTTTTTTATGATTGTTTTGATGACAATTAATTTTCAGGGAATAACTTTTTCTGGTAATAAAAATTTGCCGTGTAAAGCACTGCAGCCGGATTGTGGCCTAGTACCCGATCTTTGGTAACCGCAGTTGTAACCAGGGCGTCCGAATATTTGTAAAAAAGACTATCATGACCGACACAAAGTCCAACGACCACATTTAAATCGGTTTTGGCTTCGTTTAAAAGTTTTGCCTGTAAAATCGGGTTGCAGGTATGGGGGCTGAAGTCTTCGCATTCCTTTGGGATATTTATCTCAGTCTTTTTTATACATCCTATCTTACAGCTTAAACCATAGACTTCAAAACCATGATGACGAAAAATTTTGGCTAAGATTCTAGATTCTGAGATGAGTCCCGCGCAGGTCGCAATGCCCAGTTTTGTGGCATTCATTTTTCTGGCGTATTCCATAATTTCCTCAACTCGGGTCAGGCGACCATAGCCTTCCATTTCGACTTCTGCGGCAGCGATCATACTTTTCTGATTCTCATCTTCGCGATAGATTTTTTTTACCGAAGTCAGGTCGTTTTCTGCAACCGTTTGGATCGTAGGGCAGAAATCCGGAAATTTAGATTCTCTTTTAATGCAATTTACAACAGCACAATCGATACAGGACAGCTCTTTTTCTTTTGACATTTAGGCTCCTTGAATCATATTTATTTTCAGGTTATTTAGTTGAAACCTTTTTCCAGTCGGACAGGAATTTTTCGATTCCCATATCTGTGAGGGGATGTTTAAGCGAATCCATCAGAACTTTATAGGGGACGGTTGCAATGTCAGTTTGAGCCAGAGCTGCTAGTTTTATATGATTTCGGGTTCGGATACTTGCGGCAATGACTTGAGTTTTAAAATTGTATTGTTTGAAGATGGTCATAATTTCCCTAACGACTTCCATGCCATCGGCGCCCATATCATCAATGCGACCGATAAAGGGGGAAACAAAAGCGGCGCCGGCTTTAGCAGCAGCCAGGGCCTGGGTAGCTGAAAAAACAAGGGTGACATTGACGGAAATACCCTCTTTGCTGAGAATCGAAGTCGCACGGATGCCGTCGGCGGTCATTGGAATTTTAATGACAATATTAGGGTGGAGTTTAGCAAGGGGACGAGCTTCATTAACCATTTCTTCAGCTTCAGTACTGATCACTTCAGCAGAAATTGGGCCATCAACAATAGCGGTGATTTCTTTAATCACATCTTCAAAATTTCGGCCTTCTTTGGCAATCAGTGACGGATTGGTAGTAATCCCGTCAATGATTCCCAGTTGAGCCGCCTGTTTTATTTCATTTACATTGGCAGTATCAAGAAAATATTTCATATTGTCCTCCTGAATAGAAAGAAATCTTTATAAATGTTATATACCCAAAACTATTGTATTTAATCTAGTTGTGATTGTCAAGCGTTAATCAGCTTATAAGGATGACAACAAATCTTAAAAAGAGGAGATTGTAAAAATTATTCTAGTCGTTGATAATTATTTTGATTGCTTTTTTAGCGCTTTCTTCTATTTGATGAGCGTCGTAAGATGGCTCTGTCGACAGGATGATTAGCAAACGTTCGAAACTGTTTGTCAAAACATCGTTAATAGCCTGATATTTTTGTATCATAAGTGGATTCCCTGCAGCATGCTCTTCCCATGTATCTTTAAGAAAGAGAAAAATGAAATTTGTAAGTTCACGCATAATTGCAGCAAATTCTTTTACTTCTGGATTTAGATAATCAGTGTCTGCCTCATAGGTTGAGTGTTCAGAGATATGCAATCGTCCTTCTTCATTAAGCAACCGATAGGATTGGCTTCCCTGCAGGATAATCATATGGTGATACAAAACATTGACACTTGTTTCTAATTGATCAAGCAGGTGATTTCGTTTTAGAAAGGCAAAATTCTCTTTGAGATCTGCTAGGGTTGAATCAGGTTCAAACATAATAAAGCCGATGCTGGGTTCAATCCCATATTTTCTAAGAAGTGCAATCGCCGCTTCATTCTCGGCGACCGTTGTATATTTTTGTAGCCGCTTTAATGATTCATTGCGGCCGCTCTCTAGACCGATCAGGATATGTTTGAGTCCGGCATCAACAAGGGCTTTGACAATTTCGTCATCTAGATCGTTGACTCTAGCTTCTATGCCAAACTGAATCTTGCGTTCCTTTAAAAGTTTGATCAGCTGCAGCACTCGTTTTTTTCCGGCCAGACCGGGACCGATAAAATTAGGATCGGTAAAATAAAAATAGCGGATATTGGTGGTATCAATCAGCATATCAATTTCGGCAATAATATTTACTGGACTGCGTCCTCGCCATCTTGTTGGGTGGTTGCCATAAAAGGCATTGATATAGCAGAAGGTACAGTTGCCATAACAGCCTCGACTACCGGCAAGATTAATTTCACCAAAAGAATATGAAGCTGGATGGCGAAGTGGAAATGGCAGAGCATCAAGGTCTTTAATTATTTTACCCGGTAGCGTTTTAATATCTTTGCCATTCCGATAGGCCATACCATCATGAGAAAACTCAGGAAAAGATTTTGCCAGGTTTAAAAAAGTCAACTCACTTTCACCAATAAGACAAGAATCAATAGCAGGGCAGGCGTTGAGAATTTCTGTGTAGGCAAAAGTCGGATAGAATCCGTAAACACAGAGATATGGAATCTGATACTTTTCTTTGACTGTTGTTAAAAAAGCATAAAGAGTTTGATTATCCTCCCAGTGATAAACCAGGTGAACACCGAGGATTGTTGGTCTAAATTGGGCAATAGTATCTTCAATCTGCGCGTAAGTCAAGTGATCCAAGTAACCGTCGATGATTTCAACTGGGATTTCATGGCCTTTAAGCATGCCGCCGATGTAGCCAGTATTTAAACAGGCTGACAGCGGCGCATTGGCGATGTCATTGTCCCGGTCCTGGGAAAATGAACGAGGATGTTCCATTAGTAAAACTTTCATTGTGATACCTCCTGCCAGGTGAATATGTTTTTTTTCTGATGATAGATCTCCAGTTCGTAACGCAATTTATCATAAGGCTGGGGATTATAATAGGTTGGATATAAAAGATCCGTATTTTCATCGATAACTTTGTTTTCCAAGGCTTGTTTTTCAATTGCTGTCCCAGGTAGAATACGAATATTGTTTAAAACAATTGTTCCCAGTGTTTTAGAAGACTGATGGATAGAAAAAAGCTTATCAATCAGTTCTTTAGCTTCATCAATAGTCTGGCAAGTTGCCCCGGGTGTATTGACTAAAAAATGGTATACGGTGACAACCCCACATTTGGCCAGAATTCGGGCGGCGTTTAAAATATCTTCAATCTGCATATGCTTGTTAAGCTGATCGAGTGATTCCTGGGTTAAGCCATCCGGTGAAAGGGAAAAACATTGGCATCCAGAATCTGCATACAGGCGGACATTTTCCTCAGTAAGCAGATTTTCACGGAAGAATCCGCTCCAACTAATATTCAAGTCCCGCTTAATGAGTTCCTGACAAACTGCATTAAAATGATCAACTGGTGTATTAACCACTGAATCTGTAAAATGAATTTGACTGATGCCATAGTTTTTTTTCAGAAACTCGATTTCATCAACAATTTCGATAGGATTGCGACAGCGCAATTTTGAACCGGATAAATCGGGATAAGCGCAATAGCCGCAGGTCAAATTACAGCCGCGCTTGCTTTCAACCCCAATGCACTCAACATAATGGTTACGTTCAAGATAGGCTTTAGGATCAAGTAAGTCACGATCCGGCATTTGATAGTTTTGCATATCAAACTCGCCGACGGGCTGATTAATAATAATCTGCTCAGCCTTGCGGTAACAGATTCCCGGCAGATCAGGTGGATTTTCGAGATTGTCAAGAAGCGGAATAATATTATTTTCGGCTTCGCCGACGATACCAAAATCTATCTCCGGATATTCCTCAAGCAGTTGTCTAGCAAAAAGGGTAAAGCCTGTTCCACCAGCCATAATTTTTGCCTCTGGACAAATTTTTTTGATAAAGGCCAGTGTCACAGCAAAGGCGGGAATTAATGAAGATGTTTTGTTGCCAAGGGGATCGATATTGCGAAGCGAAATACAGATCAGATCAGCAGAAAAAGTGTGCAGAATCTTTTTTAGTTGACCATAGGGATCATCGGCTATGTTCATGTCAAAGATACTTATCGGATGCTTTGTTTCTCTTTTAATGATGGTCGCCAGGGTGACCAGCCCAATGGGATAAACACATTCGACATCGATTCCCTCCATCGATATTGCTTGAATAAATTGTATGTTCATAGGACTCCTTTATTTACTATTGCGCAAGTACATGGGTGTTTTAGTCACTAACAACGGTGTTCTTGATTTCTTTCCTACTGGCTAAAATCACAGCAGTATCGGTTTTAAGCGGAACTAAGTCAGAGGTAAACAGTGACAGAGATTGTAATTGCTCGATTACCCAATGAGCTGAAAAAACTTTACCGTTGTAGGTGTTTAAAAGCATATTAATATCAGAAAGCCGAGCCTTGACCGGATTGTGCTCCATAAAAAAATCGTGGATCAGCAGCTGTCCATCCTCGTTCAAGAGCTGTTTGGCTGTTGCAAGGATATGGCTTACTTCGTTTTCGGAATAGGCATGCAAAATATTGGACAGGATGATCAAGTCATATGAATGATCAAGATGCCAGTCTTTTTCAAGAATATTGGCGGAGTGGTAGATAATCTGGTTGTTAAAAGGACTTTTTGCAACAAATTTTCTTGTTTGTGGTAGAATCTGCTCAATATCTAGTAAAGTTGCGATACATTTGGGGAATCTACCCATAAAAGACAAGGACATTGCCCCAGACCCACAGCCCACATCTAAAATTTCGCCACTGAAATCTTTAATAAGATTTGCGCACTCAGTGGCTTTAAGTTGGGCTACATTATCCATAGCTTGAATATATTGGTAGCGCCTGTTTTCAAGTTCTTCATCGTCATATTCAAGAAAATTAGTTCGTTTTCCACATCTCAGAACATCAAAAAGCGTCTGCCAGTCCGCAGCCATATTTTGTCGCCAGCGGATGATGTCACCCTGATAAAGAGGGGATGTTTTTAACAGATAAGTGCGGGAAAGATCATTGAGACAAATAGAATCGCTTGAACCGCTAAGAAGTTCCAACTCAATCAGTAAGGCCAGATAGCGTGATAATGCTTGACAACTGCAGCTTAATTGGCTGGCTAGCGTGACAACCGATATTTCTTGGCCATTTTTTTCAATAATCTCAAATAAATCCAGCTCCAAAGCCGTAAAAAGGGCTTCAGACAGCCAGTAAGAGGTGGACAGATCCTCAAGAATCTGTCCACCATTTTTATTATTGCTCATGTCCATTAGTAACTCCAGCGTCTTCAAAAGTCAATAATTCGTTCATAATTCGGGCCGAAGATTCCACCAAGTGCATGGCCACAGCGGCGCCTGTGCCTTCACCTAAACGAAAATCGAGGTTCAAAAGCGGTCTGAGTCCCAAGGCGGTCCACATCATCTGATGGCCGGGTTCCTGGGATTGATGGGATGGGATCATATAATCAAGGCTGGCGGGACAAAGTCCCTTGGCAATCAAAGCGCCTGCTGTTGATATAAATCCGTCAACTAGAACCGGCACTTTTTTATAAGCGGCGCCAAGAATAACCCCTGCAATACCAGCAATCTCGTAACCGCCTACTTTGGATAAAACATCAATCGGGTCGTTTTTATCAGGAGTATGCAGATTGATTGATTCTCTGATTACATTAATTTTATTGATAAGTGTTTGATTATCAATGCCCGTGCCGCGACCGGTAACTGAAGAAACCGGATATTCAGCCATAACCGCTAGAATAGCGGCACTGGGAGTGGTATTGCCAATGCCCATATCGCCGGTTGCCAACAGATTAAAACCTTCTTTATCAATTTTTTGGATGGTCAGGTTGATTCCAGCTTCGATTGCCGCGATGGCTTGTTCCCGGGTCATTGCTGGTTCTTTGTGAAAATTGTTGGTACCCATGGCAATTTTACAGTCAATGACATGTCCTTTTTCAACCAGCTCGGTCAGATCGGCGGCAACGCCCATATCCACAACAATTACTTCTGCACCGGAAGCTCTAGCTAGGACATTGACACCAGCGCCGCCTTTTACAAAATTATTGACCATTTGCGGGGTGACTTCCTGAGGAAATGCAGATACACCTTCAGCGACCACGCCATGGTCACCGGCCATCGTGATAATCATTTTTTTGTCAACATTTGGATGAATAGTTCGCTGTATTCCAGCCAGCTGCTGGCCCAGATTTAGAAGTTGCCCCAGACTCCATGGCGGAATCGCCATCTTTTCGATATGCACCCGGGCAGCTTCTCGATACTTTGGATCAGCTGGTTCGGTATGTTCAATTACTTCTTTGAGTGTGATCTTCTCCATGTCTTTTCCCCTTAGGCGATGCCAAAATATTCAGCAGCGATATCAGCAGGAGTAATGATTTGATGTTCGACCTTAGGGAGGGGCTTTTTATCGAGTGCCTGTTTAAATGCTGTTTTATTAATGGCCATTTCCAACTGCTTTTCAGTGTCCAGATTAACTCTGGCCTGAGCCATTGTCAGATCGCGGTTCCAGGCTTTTTGACCACGTTTCAGGACATTAACTGAAGCGGCGGCAATCTTAGTTGATCGGACTCCAATTCGCACATCTTCCTCGTTTGGCAGTCCTAAATGTTCGGCTGGTGTTAGATAACAGAGGAAATCGGCGCCATGGAGGCCGGCAAATGCCCCACCGATTGCACCAGTAATATTGTCAAATCCCGGTGCGATATCAGTAGCCAAAAAACCGAGGATATAGTAGGGGACGTTATAACATAGGCGTTTTTGCAGTTGCATGGTTGTGGCAATATGATTGATTGGAACATGACCCGGCCCCTCGATCATGACCTGAACGCCTGCTTCAAGGGCACGTTTGGTCAGTTCACCGGCAACCATCAGGCCACGCATTTGAGCCTGATCCAGAGAATCCGAATTTGAACCGGGACGGATGGCATCACCTATACTTAAGACGGTATCCGTTGATTTAAGAATTTCCAGCAGACGGTCAAACTCCTCATAAAGGGGGTTTTCTTTATCATTATGAAACATCCAGCCAGTCAGAAAGGAACCGCCGCGGCTGACCACATCGGTAACGCGGCCCGTTTTTTTAAGGATTTTAAGGACATCCATGTTTAATGCGCTATGAACAGCCATAAAATCAATGCCTTCAGCACATTGTTTTTCAATCACTGAAAAAAGGTCATCAGAAGTCATGTTGACCATCAGGCCACGTTTTTCAGCTGCTTCAACGCAGGCCTGATAAACAGGCACACAGCCGGCTGCGATATTTGAAATGGCAAGACTTTGTTTGCGCATGGCATCAATATTGTCACCGGTGCTTAAGTCCATAAAAGCGTTTGCACCTTCTTCTTCAAGAATGCCAAGTTTCTTTGCTTCCATTGCCATATCATCGCGATCACTGGATGTCCCCATCAAACCGTTGACCTTTACATCAAGACCGCCGCCGATGCCGCAGATTTTACTGCGATTGCGATACTTGTTTTTGGGAATAACGATTCGACCCTCAGCCACTCCGGCTCTGACAAATTCTGGGCTTACACCTTCTGTCAGGGCAACGATTTCCATTTCTTCGGTTATTTTACCGCTACGGGCTTTAAGCATTTGTGTCATTTTAGATTACCTCTCTTTCGTCATTTAAATATTTTGTTACAATTTTCAGGGCACAGTAGTCACCGCACATAGTGCATTCGGATGAAAAATTACTGCTGCGTTCTTTCCACATTCTTTCGGTGGTTTCAGGATCGATTGACAGTTCAATTTGGCGCTGCCAGTCCAGCTCTTTTCGGGCGACGGACATTTTACGATCCCAGGCGATGGCATCTGGATGGCCTTTAGCCACATCTCCGGCGTGGGCTGCGATGCGGCTGGCGATGACTCCCATAAAGACATCATCGGCATCAGGCATGCCAATATGTTCAGCCGGGGTCACAATACAAAGAAAATCGGCACCATAAAATGAGGCAATGGCACCGCCGATGGCACTGGAAATATGATCCATGGAAACGGCGGAATCTGTGGGCAGGCAGCCAAAAACAAAATAAGGTGCGTCGTGACACAGCTTTTTCTGCAGCTTAACTGTTGTTTCGATTTCATCAAGGGGCACATGGCCAGGACCTTTGACCATAACCTGAACCCCGGCCTCTCTGGCCCGCTTGACCAGATTACCCAGAATTAGCAGTTCCTGTACCTGTGGCCGATCCAAAGAATCGGCGATACAACCTGGACGCATCCCATCGGCAAAACTTAACACGATATCATAGCGGTGACAAATTGAAAGAACCCGGTCAAATTGGGTAAAAAGAAAGTTTTCACACTGGTTGTGAATCATCCAACCGATTAAGTGCGAGCCGCCATAGCTGACTAAGGGATCGATGCGGTTATCTTCCTTGGCCTGTTTGATGACTTCCATTGTCGTTCCGCAGTGCAGAGCCATAAAACTGACACCTTCAGCAGCCTGTTTCTCCATGACTTCAAAAAAGTCGTCAGCAGTCATTTTAAGCGCTGATCCGTATTTATCTTCTGCAACATGAAGAGCCTGATAAAGGGGCAGTGTTCCCACTGGACAGTCAATAGTGTTGAGGACGGTTGAACGCATATCATCGATATCACCACGGACACTTAAATCCATAATGGTATCAGTTTTAGCTTTAAGCGCAGCATTGATCTTTAGCATTTCCCCCTGAATTGAATCAGTATTTTCATATAGACCGATGCTTGCCGAAACCTTTGTTGTCAGGTTTTTCCCAATCGCTACGGGTTGACGGCTGTTTAAGATGACGGTATTGCCATCTGCAATGGCCTGGCGGATTTGCTCCGGGGATACCCCTTCATTTTGAGCAATTGTTTTCATCACATCAGTAATTAGTCCGGATCGGGCTTGTTCAAGAATTGTCATAATATACCTCCTAAAATTGAGCGTCATGAAATCATTTGCAAAGAAATGCAGCGAGTGAAGGTAAAGCTTTTTTAAGCAGCAGCAAGGAATTTTTGATCTTGTTACTTCAAAAATAAATAGCATTTTTGTTTGCCACATAAGCAATAATGTTTTGCCGTCTGCCCCTTGGGATTTAGCAATCAGGATATAATTTGCGCTTTTGTTATAGGGAAAAGTGATGTTTTTTATAACATTCAGCTTTTCGCGCAAACAAAAAAGTCCATAGCATTATTGCTATGAACTTTACCTTCATTCATAATTCATTTGTGATTGCAGGCAGGTCTCCTGGCTCGGGCATCAATACCGGTTTGTCCCTTCCCGCTAATGCAGTGGACCGACAACCGATTCTTCCCTT
The DNA here is from genome assembly GCA_031222025.1 of Eubacteriaceae bacterium ES2. Taxonomy (GTDB): domain Bacteria; phylum Bacillota; class Clostridia; order Eubacteriales; family Eubacteriaceae; genus Acetobacterium. The sequence goes on from CP130740.1 coordinate 1,326,060, forward strand.
ACAGTGATGGGTTCGCCCAGGTCTCTCACCTGATTCCCTATTCTCCAACAAAGTGGCACCATGCGCTCATCAATTTATTCTGAGATAATTATACACAGAAAAAGTTGACTTGCAAACAAAGATTAAGAAAGAGTTAAGAAATATTAAATATACAGTATAGTGAAAAATATTACAAAAATCAGAAAGCGAAATTATTTTTCATACATGGTTTAAACTTTTTCAAGTTGGTGTATAATAACACCATAGAGGAGGTGGACAGATGGATGGATTATGGATTGTACTAACCATAATATTTCTGGTGATCGAAGTTGTCACAGCTGGTGCGATGGTGTCAATCTGGTTTTTTATTGGCGCTTTGGCGGCATTGCTGGCAGAGTATCTGGGTGCAAGTCTGATTATTCAGTTTGTGATATTCTTTGTCGTATCCCTGGTCCTGCTATTTTTGACAAAACCATTTATTCAGAAATACGTTCGACCAGTCTTGTCAAAAACCAATGCAGATCGAATTATCAATGAACATGGGGTCGTCACTGAGGAGATTAATAATTTACTTGGTAAAGGTGCCGTTTTAGTCGATGGTAAGGAGTGGACAGCCAGAAATTATGATGGAGAAGCAATCATTCCGATTGATTCTGAAGTTGAAATAATTGAAATTCGGGGTGTTAAGGCACTGGTTAAAAAAATAAATAAACAGGAGGCGTAAGATGGGATTGATAGTTGTAATTTTTTTATTAATTATTGTTATTGTTTTGGTTGTGATCAACACAAAAATTGTTCCTCAGGCCAATGCCTATGTTGTTGAGCGTTTAGGAGCCTATCATTCAACTTGGGAAACTGGCTTTCACATTGCCATTCCAATTATTGATAGAGTTTCAAAACGCATCAGCCTAAAGGAAAGTGTTGCGGATTTTCCACCACAACCGGTAATTACCAAGGACAACGTGACAATGCAGATTGATACGGTTATCTATATGCAGGTCACTGATCCGAAATTCTTTATGTATGGTGTTGATAATCCAATGAAAGCGATTGAAAATTTGACTGCTACCACTTTAAGAAATATTATTGGGGACATGGAACTTGATGCCACGCTTACTTCCCGAGATGTGATAAATACTAAAATGCGGGTTATTTTAGATGAAGCGACAGATCCGTGGGGAATAAAGATTAATCGCGTAGAATTGAAAAATATTATGCCGCCGCAGGAGATTCAAAATGCTATGGAACGGCAGATGAAAGCCGAGCGTGAACGAAGGGAAATGATTCTGCAGGCAGAAGGGGAACGACAAAGCGCCATTTTGGTAGCTGAAGGTGAAAAAAAATCGATGGTTCTTCAAGCAGAAGGACAAAAAGAAGCTGTGATTTTAAATGCTGAAGCGGATAAAGAATCACAGATTAGAAGAGCAGAAGGTGAAGCCGAAGCAATTCTAAAAGTGCAAAATGCTACTGCAGAGGGCATTAAAATGTTAAATGAAGCTGGCCCTGCCCAGGCAGTTATTGCTTTGAAAAGTTTGACATCGCTGGAAAAAATGGCTAATGGTCAAGCAACAAAAATTATTATTCCATCAGAAATTCAGGGCTTGGCAAGTCTTGCCGCAACTCTTAAAGAAACAATCAATGATCCCCCGAGTAATTAGAAAAAACTGGCTAAGGCCAGTTTTTTTATTACCGTTTGTATTTTTATTCACTATCAATTCTTGTCTCAATTGAAAGTTGCCCATAATTTTGTGTAAAGATTTAATTCTGATTCCAGATGATCAAAGATTTTGTAGCATGATTCAATGTTTTTTTCAAGCGCAGACGTTTCCAGTTCAATCAGAATTTTAACAATAGAGACTAATCGTAAATTGCTGCTGGAACCTTTTAACTGATGCGCAAGCTTTTTTAAAGCAAAAAAATCGAAATCGTCGAGCGCTTCTTTTAGAGAAGTAAGGAGACCAGGGAAATATTGAAAAAAATCGGAGTAGATTTCCCTTCCATCCTCATCAGAAAGACCAGTTTCTTGTAAAAATTGGCTAAAACAATGATTGATCAAGTCAGTTTTGGCTGGTGGAATAAAGTCAGAGTAGCTTTTAATCATATCTAACATGGTTCGATAATCAATGGGTTTGCTGAGATAATCATCCATCCCCGCTGCCAGACATTTTTGCCGATCGCCCTCCATGGCATTGGCAGTCATGGCAATAATGGGAACATGAGTTTTCTCAATTTCCCGAATCTTGCGGGTACTTTCGTAGCCATCCATTATCGGCATTTGACAATCCATAAAAATCAGATCAAAATCATTGTCTTTAACCGCTTGAACGGCTTCCCAACCATTATTAGCCAGGGTGCATTGATTATTATGAAGCATGAGCATTTTTGAAACAATTTTTTGATTCATTAAATTATCTTCTACAAGTAAAATTTTTACATTTCTTAAGTCTATATTTGTTGAAGCTGTTTGAGTTTCTTTTAGCAAGGTGTCGTGATTACGATCAGACTCATGCCTTTTTTTGAGGGTTTTAAAAGCTAGTGAAAACGAAAAGGTTGATCCCTGATCGGGGACACTGGTAACTTTTATTTCTCCGCCCATTAAATGAAGCAGTTCTTTTGAGATCGCTAAACCAAGGCCAGATCCACCGTGTTTTCTAGTTGTCGAAGAATCAGCCTGAACAAACGGTTTGAATAGTTTTTTCACCTGCTTTTCGGACAGACCTGAACCGGTATCAGCAATCTGAAAGTGAAGCTTAATGTGATCGTCAACGGTTTCCTGTTCAGAAATTGTGATTGTGATCTTTCCAATTTGGGTAAATTTGACTGCATTGCCAAGCAGGTTATTAAAAACTTGACGCAGCCGTGAAGGATCGCCAATTAGGTCGTTTTGGAGATTAAAAGAAAAATTTCTTTCGATCTCTAAATTTTTTGCTCGGGCTTTCGGTAAAACAATCGAAATTGATTCTTCTACTGTTTTTAAAAGATCAAAGGGAATTGACTCAAGACATAATTGGCCGCTTTCAATTTTAGAGAAGTCCAGAATGTCGTTAAGCAGAAATAAAAGCATTTCACTGGCGGATTTTGATTCCTGGACATATTCAAACTGTTCCTGTGATAAATGAGTGTTCTGTAAAAGTTCAAGATACCCCAGCATTCCGTTCATGGGCGTTCTGATCTCATGGGACATATTGGCCAGAAATATGCTTTTCATCTGATTGGCGGTCTCTGCTTGGATTTTGGCCTGTTTTAATTCTTCTTCTATTTGTTTTCGCTCGATCGCTTTGCCTAAAGAGTTAACATATGCAAAAAGGGTTGAAAACTCAGACTGTGACCAATGCCGTTTACTGGTGCAGTCATCAAATCCCATAAAGCCGTAAAAGTGGGAGTTGACAATTATAGGTGCTACAGCGATCGATAAAATTCCCTGGTCTTGCAGAAAATTTCGAAGTTTGGGGTTGGGGATCTCAGAGACAATGCCATGGAAGGGATTTCCCTGGATTAGTGGAGCCATAAAGTCGTTAAAATCGGCAAATGGCACTTTCTGTAAAGTTGGTGAATCGATCAGTGACTTATCGGATGTGGATGACCACTCAAAGCGCTGACTGGTAAATCCATTGCCGGATGAATCATAGTCGTTTTCCCAAAAATAAACCCGATCTGCCTTTGCGGCCTGCCCAATGAGTTCGCAGGCAAGTGCAATGGCCTGTTCGATATTTCTATTATCAAGAAGTTCTTTAATGGAAATTGCAACTGCGCTGAGAATTTCTTCCTGAGCTCGCAGACGCTCTTCAATTTCAAATCGTTCGGTGATATTTCTGACAATAATTAAAATGAGATCTTTGTCGTTGGGAACCATTCGACATTCAAAGTGTTGTTGCGTGTCCCTATAAGACAGTTCAAATTCAAATGTTGCCAGGCATTGATTTTGGTGGACCAGTTGAATGTAATCTAAAAGCTTCTGGGCCAATTCAGGTTCAAAAAAGTCGTTAATATTCTTACCGAGATAATCATCTTTAGAAATAATCAGATCACTGCTACTGCCGTTTTTTCCATCAAGAAAAAAGCCTTTGTGGTCAGTTACAAAAAGTAAGTCAGGGATTGCTTCCAGTAACGACTTTAGATAAGCATTACTGTGTTCTAACGCTATCTCATTATTGATTTGCTGGGTAATATCGCGAGCAACTGTGTAAATATAATCATCTTTTTTAAGACAGCGCCACTCTATATAAGCATAATTGCCATTTTTTTGCTGGCATCGGTTGATTAAAGATTCGACGATATCTGCAGCAGATAAATTATTTAAAAAGGCCGTACTTTTTAGGCGGTCTTCAGGGTGAATGAAATCTGTAAAATTCTGAAATAGAAGTTCGTGATCGCTGTAACCGAGAACGGTCTCGAAAGATCGATTAAGTTTTTGGATAGTTCCTGCTCGATCGAAAATACAAAGTAAGTTATCGCTGACATCAAAAAATTGTTTTAGTTCATCAGATTGTTTCTTTTCATTAGTAATATCAATAAAAAATATGAAGAGCTGAAGCGGTTGAGGCGCATATGCGCGCACCCGATACCAGCGTTTATAATAATCAATGTATTGTTCCAGATCTATTTTTTGAGGCTGTTGAAAATCGATGGCAATGCGAGCGATTTCTTTTAACCAGTCAAATTTTTGATGGTCTTCTAAGGGAATGATTTCCTTTAATCTTTTTCCGATAACTTGTGATCGTTTCAAACCGATATGATTTAAAAAGGCGGCATTACATTCGCAAAACTGAAAGTCACGTGGCTGATCATTAGCCAAGAGAATCGTAATACTGACAAATCCACAGGGTGAAGTTTCGGCGAGCTGCTGATAAAAATTTCTGTCCATTTATTTTCCTCCATTTAAAAAGATCACATTCTATAGTATAGCCTTTTTGAGCTAACATAATCAAAATAAACAAATGAAAAAGCAACCTGTTTAAAACAGGTTGCAGGTGTTAGAATAAGATTTGTGCGCTCAGCTTTATAGTGTTTTTGCAAAAACACCGATTTTTTTATCCATACTGGAAATATGTTGAGTTAACCAGTTAACAATCATCTGATTTGCATTAATAATGAGGGAAATATTACCTCCGGAAGTTTCAAATTCAGTTTTTATTTTCGATAACTCAGCAATGAAATTTTTGTGAGCTGTTTTTTGAGCTGCTAAATCAGGATAGCTAATTTTTGTCATGTAGGTTTCTTCATCACGAAAGTGCTGCTTGGTGTAATCATCTAGAAAGTCGAGCATTTGCGCAATATAATCTTTAGATTTACCTGATTTTCCGGCCTCAAATAGTTTATCAGCCTTTTCAAACCAAATTTTGTGCTGCGAATCAATATTCTCTACGCCAACAGATAAATCCGGGGTCCATTTTATTGCCATGTGGTTTACCTCCTAAGGTTTTTATGTTTAAATTATATCCTTTCTAATTTATAATTCAAGATGTTTTTTAAAAATACACTTTGGTGAGAAATAAAAAAACTCATAGACAAGGTAAAGTTGATTTGATAATATTATGGTAAAACTGAGGTTGGAAACACTTAATAAATTGCGGTCTGCAAGCGCTTTTAAAGAGGTTCCATCTGGGGTAGAGATCAATTAATAACTATTTAGGAGGACAATTATGGCAATTTTTGAACGTCTCGGGGATTTATTAAAAGCAAATATCAATGACATGCTTGATAAGGCTGAAGATCCAGAAAAAATGGTGAAACAGATTATTATTGACATGGAAGCTCAGGTTAATAGTGCAACTCAGGCTTTAGGTGCAGCGATGGGAAGTGAAAAGCAGGCTTTAAAACAGCTTGAAAGCGCAAAGGCTTCATCAGAAGACTGGAATAGTAAGGCTAAATTGGCATTACAATCTGGAAACGAAGAGTTGGCGAAGAAAGCTTTAGCACAGAAGGCTTCAGTTGACAGCAATATTGTCACCTTTCAGGCATCTTATGATTCAATGAGTATGCAGACAGCTCAATTAAAAGATCAGGTGAGTCAACTCAAATCAAAACTTGAGGAAGCGAGAATGAAACAGAATATGCTGATTGCTCGTTCTAAAATGGCTGATGCACAAAAAGGCGTTAGTCAATCATTGAGCAGTACCAGCAGCAGCAGCGCTTTTTCAAAACTTGATAAGATGGAAGAAAAGGTTAATGCCAAAGAAGCCGAAGCTCAGGCGTTTAGTGAAATGGCTGGCGAGAATAATAGTCTTGATAATGAATTTGAAGCCCTGGAAAAAAATGCCGCTGTTGATGATGAGCTGGCTAAATTAAAAGCAGAACTGGGAATGGAATAATCAGTTATGGAATATATCATCGGAATATTGATTATGGTGGGAGCTATTGCTTATGCAGTTTTTTCATTTCGGAATAATACGCAAAAAGCCGAGGAAATTCAATTTCAGCAAACCACCTGTATTAAAGATGTCCTGGATATTATTGGGGACTTATCAGCTCTTGACGAGAATTATAGGCATTACGGTGAGGTGAAAGGTCATCTTCATAGTGTGAGCGGTGATGTTAGAGCGCCATACTCCGAACGAAATGTGGCTTACTATGAAAATACAGTTTACTCTGTAAATGAAGAAAAAAGAACTGAACGTGATGAAGATGGCAACACCCGAACTTATACCGAAAAAGTTGAGCAGGTTTTAAGCAATGAAAAAAGCCCTGTTGAAATTTATTTGTCGGATAATAGCTGTGACGAAAAGGTTTTTATTGACATTGAGAGTTTTGGTGAAAATGTGGATTTAATGTCAGGTTGTGATCGCTTCGAAGCTAACAATTCATCATGGGCCAGACAATTCAATTTAAGTTTTAACTTTGCCAATTCTTCTGGTTCCAGATTTTTAGGATATCGTTTTTTTGAAGAGATTCTTCCTGAAGATCAACCCATGTATATTCTTGGGGAGCTGCACAAACGCGGTGACCGCCTCTATGTTGGGCGAGCAGTAAAATCGAAAAAATCTTCACATGTCACTTATAAATCCGAAGACGAATTGCTTGATGATATTAAAAAAGCTCGAACAATGTCGCTTGTTATCGGTGTGGTCGGCGTGATCGTTGGTTTGATTGTGATGGTTGTTATGTAAACAGCGCCATAGTTTTAATATTTAGACATAAACCCTGGTTTTGGGGTTTCAGACTAGAGACAAAGTTTTTGAATACCTGAGTAATGACAATTGGCTTTTATGTTATTAGTCCGGGGTTTGTCTGCACGCTGAAACCCTGACTTCCGGGGCTTTTCGATTTCACAAAGTTCTATGCATGAGCATTGCAATTTTATAGATTCTATCATATAATGCCTTAAAGACTAGAAAACGGAAGGTGAGTTTATGGATCCGGAAATTCTGATGATTGAAAATGAAATAAAAAACCAAATAAAAGCAGACTTTTCCCAGCGAAAAATTAGGGAAGTTGAAAAATTTCATAGAAGCCTTGCGGAATACGAGCCAACCCCTCTAATATCATTAAAACAATTGGCATTAAATTTAGGCGTGAAAAATATTTTCATCAAGGATGAATCGAAGCGGTTTGGTTTAAATTCTTTTAAAGCTTTGGGGGCATCATTTGCAGTACACAAAATTATGTCAGGACATCAAGCGGGTGAAAAACCGATATTTGTGACAGCGACAGATGGAAACCATGGTAAAGCAGTGGCCTGGGCAGCACAGCGACAGGGATGTGAAGCCCATATTTTTATGCCTGAAGGTTCCAAGCCCTGTCGGGTTAAGGCGATCACAAAGTTTCGCAACGCCCATGTTGAAGTAACTAATAGAAATTACGATGACACGGTGCGTTTTGCTTATGCTTATGCCCAGAATAACGGTTATTATCTGGTTCAGGATACGGGCCTTGAAGGGTATGAGCAGGTTCCCCAAAATATTGCGTATGGATACTCAACAATGGTTTCAGAGGCCTATCAGCAGATGGGCGACAGCAAACCAAGTCATGTGTTTTTACAGGCAGGGGTTGGCTCCATGGCTGCTGGGGTAATTGGAAGCTTAAGGAGCAATGGTAACATGCCTGTTATTTCGATCATAGAAGCAATGCCTTGTGCCTGTTTTTATGAATCTATTAAAATTGGAAAACGATCAGCTGCCACTGGCGACGGAGAAACAATTATGGCAGGATTAAATTGTTCAGAGCCCAATCCGCTGGCCTATTCGATGATCAAAAACAATACCCGGGCTTTTTTCTCCTGTCCTGATTGGGTAACAAAGATTGGCATTCGCAAGATGGCAGCCCCTGATGGATCAGATCGAATGATAGAATCTGGAGAATCAGGAGCTGTAGGCTTGGGGTTATTAATGACTTTAATGCGCTTGAATAAATATCATTCATTTAAAGAAAAAATAAATCTAAATTCAGAGTCAGTTGTACTGCTGTTCAGTACAGAAGGCTATACAGATGAAGAAAACTGCCAAGATATCCTTTCAGGACGATCTTAGTTTTGCTCAACTGCGAGTGGTGTTCATTTTTCCCTGCTGATAACCAGATAAGTCCAGAGTGATTGAATGAAAACCCAGGTTTTTAAGTTTTGTGGTTAAGATACTTCTATTTTTTAGAATTGTATCAAAGTCTTCTGGATCGCACTCTATTTTAGCCATTTTACCAATTAAACGCAGTCGATATTGCTTTAAATTGAAGGATTTTAATATTTCTTCACCAGCTTCGACCATCTGCAGGGCATGGGGCGTGATGGGAGAATCTGTTGGAATTCGCGTGGCAAGACAGGCCATTGCCGGTTTTTTAGCGGTTTTTAGGCGATAATGAGCAGAAAGATTGCGAATATCATCTTTGGTTAACTGTGCCATTTTAAGAGGACTGAGTATTCCCAGTTCACCTAGCGCCCGAATACCTGGGCGGTAATCTTTATCATCGTCCAGATTGGAACCATCCAAGATAGTTGTAAATCCGGCATCGAGGGCAGCCTTTTGAATTTGTCCAAATAGAAATTTTTTACAATGGTAACAACGGTCTTGGTCGTTTTTAGCAAATTGTGGAACTACAAAGATATTTGCTTCAATGACCTTGGCCTCTACACCCATTGATTGTGCAATTTCTAAAGCTTCTTTAAATTCGGAGCGAGGCATCATAGCGCCATCAGCCAGTATGGGAAGAACCTCAACACCAGCTATGTCGGTTGCCACTTTTAACAAAAGTGTGCTGTCAACGCCGCCGGAAAAAGCTATACAAACTTTTTCATGTGCGGCGATAATTTCTTTTAATGTTTTGAGTTTTTCATTAAGGTTATTAGTGTTTGTTATCTGATTATTCATTATTTACCTCGGTGATTTTATTTCTATTGTCTATTATACCGTGTTATTAGTAGTTTCGGCCAGAAAATTATTGAATAAAAAAATATTTGGAGGATTGAATGGATCGAAAAAAATTAATTACGCTTATTGGTGGCTTTATTTTTTTGATGTTACTTTTATTAATGATAATTCTAGTGAATATTTTTGGTGCAAGTAACAAAAACGATGATAGTCAGGTGCTGGGCATTGATTTATCAGCCTATCAGGGAGATGTGGACTGGCAGTTGTTGGCCTCGCAGAATATCGACTTTGCTTTTATAAAAGCTACTGAAGGAGCTGACTATACTGACAGCAAATTTGAAAAAAATTGGACAGAGAGCCAGAAAACTAATTTAAAGGTTGGTGCCTATCTGTTTTTAAATTTTGATGTAACAGGTGAAGACCAGGCTCAGCATTTTATTGATACAGTTGAACTAGGCGACAATACCCTGCCGCCAGTAATTGATCTCGAATTATATGGTAACTACAATGATACGCCGTTAAGCAAAGATGACGTGCAGGTTATTTTAAATGGGGCTCTGAATGCCCTGGAAGACCATTATGGTGTCAAACCAATCATCTACACGACACAAAGAATTTTTAACATGTACATTGGCCAAGAATACACTGATTATAAATTCTGGATTGTTGATCTTGATAGCAGCTGGCCTGATACTTTAGGGAATGGTCAAGAGTTTACTTTTTGGCAATTCAGTCACCGGGGCATGATGGATGGTTATGAGGGAGATGAAATTTTCATTGATATGAACCTTTATAGTGGGACTTATAAGGAATTTTTGGATGAATTTTTCTAAAAGAAGTTTCCATGCTTGTTGAAATAGTACTTCAGACTAAATGAAAAAATCGCATGCCATGTCTTTTGTTTTAATTAATAGACATGAATGCGATTTTCATTGTTTAAGCTTTATTTTAAATTAAACAGTTGCTTTCCATAAACCATGCAGGTTACAATATTCATAGGCAGCAATTACTTTATCACCAGCGGTCAGAGCAAATTCTGCACTGGGTGCACCGTCTACAGGCAGACATTTACGCTGCATGCCTTTTTCAGTTTCCAAGAAAATCCAGGCAATGTGGTGCTCTGGTGTCATCGGATGGGCAACACTGCCAACGTCAACTTTGACATTGTCACCAGTTATCGTAATGACCGGCACATGTTTTTCTTGTGCGGCATCGGTTGTATTAGCAACAACTTCAGTCATGGGATCACCGCAACAAATCATTTGTGCACCTGAATAGTGAATCATGCCAACAAAATTACCACAATGTTTACAGACGAAAAATTTTGGTTCATTACACATAAATTTGACCTCCTGAGTCATAATTCTTATTAAAAAGTATTCCCAATGAATGACTTTTTAAACATTGAATTAGATTAATTCTTAATTATTATAGCATAACTTGCGGTAAATAAAAATACATTAATGATAGTTTACTTTTGAAAAAGATTTCTGAAAGGAGCACTTTGGCGACTAATGATGGAAAAACAGTGGCTAAAATGGGCTAGAGAATTACAGTCTATTTCTCAGGCTGGTCTAACCTATTGTAAAAATGATTATGATTTGGATCGTTATCGGGAGATCGAACGATTATCTCGTGAAATTGTTGAAAAACATACGGAGATTCCGCATGAAGTGATTGAAGGTTTTTATCGGCAGGAGGTTGGTTATCTGACACCGAAAGTCGATGTGCGCGGTGGTGTGATTGTGGGCGAACGAATCCTTCTGGTTCGGGAAAAACTGGACGGTAAATGGGCATTGCCTGGTGGCTGGGCAGATGTCAATAGAACGCCGCAGGAAAATGTTATCAAAGAAGCATTTGAAGAAGCTGGTGTGAAAGTAAAGCCAAATAAATTAGTGGCTATTTTAGATCGCAGTAAATGGATTAGTGATCCATGCCCCTATACAATTTATAAAATTCATATGCTTTGTGACTTGATTGAAGGTGAATTTAAACAGAATACAGAGACTTTAGAAAGTGGCTTTTTTGGTCTGGATGACCTTCCTCCTTTGTCCCAGGGACGAATAACCAGAGAACAACTGGAAATGTTTTTTGAAGCCCACCGCAATCCCGATTTTCATCCTGTATATGATTAAAAAAAAGCCGGTAAAAACCGGCTTCAGACTGAAGACAAAGTTAATTCTGAATACCTGAGCACCAACAATTGGCTTTTCAGTTGTCCGCCTCGGGGCGAACAGTTGCTGGAAAATGCCTATAATTAGCGATTTCAAATTGGGCAACTGTACGAATCCGCGCGCGGACTACGAAATCCAATTGGTCGGTGCGGGGTTTGTCTACACACTGAAGCCGGTAAAAACCGGCTTTTTTTAGAGCTTATAGGAAACTTGTACATTGGTGCAGGCGATAGGGGTAGCAAGCAAACGAGCGGCTGCATTTGTACCTGCGCTTTGCAAGGTAATTTCGTAGTCAGATACAATAGGAAGAGCGCCGGTAATCATGGTGCCATCTTCGTTGGCCGGATAGAAATTGCTGCTTGTGTCAAAAGTTGCATAAACCCGAAAATTTGTGTTGCCATTTGCATCAATAAATGTGAATAGCCCAGGTGTTTCAGTTGCTGTATAAAAATCGAAGGGCGGGACATCAGAATAGGCGGTAACAGTGCCCGTGCCAGGACTAGATTTAGTCATCTTTTCAGCTGGGATATCTAAGGTGACAGATATAGTATTATTGTCACGAAAAAAGCCGATGGGATAAAAGCCCTCCTCGATTTGAACAAGTTCACCATCAATTACTGCCTCTTTCTTTCCATAAGCACAGTATTCGATTTCACCCTCTGAGTCAGTATAACCAAAAACAGCAAAGGTAACTGCTGGCAGACTGGCTTCAGGGTTATTGGGATCAGGGTTGGTTACGCTCAAAATACAGTCCAGTGTTAAGACGTCAGGTATGGTAGCGTCAATGGGAACCGAGATTAGTGAGAGGTAAACCTCATCGTAATCTTGGGCTGAGCTTGTACAACCGGTCATAAAACACAGAATCATGATGGTACTTATGAAAAATGATAGAGTCTTTTTAAACATTTATTTCTCCTAAATCAAAGCTAATACTATAATAACGCAAATGATTGCGGACTTCAATCACACTTTCGTCACAATTATGTCAAAGATTTAAACATTCGGGATGCATTTGTAGTATTTCGTTTATAATACGATATTTGTATAGCTATTTAGAGATACGCATGCCGCTTCCTGACAAAATAGAAGCAAGATCATTGTTCTGATCGGCAATCGTACTAGTTCCAATCGATTCTAAACTATTAGTATCATCAATAAAGGCACAAAGACCTGCTGTAATAAGTTTAAATTCTTGTATGCAGATTTTATGAATATGATATAATGAATGCAGAAAAAACTCAAGGGGGCAAGTATGGGAAAGCGGAAGAAAATAACATTTCATGAACGTTGGACAGAGTTTCTTAATGAGGCAAAAAAGAACAAAACCAAGACTTTTGTGTATATAACTTTGAGAGTATTAGTGGTTCTTGTTTTAATTGCCGAGGTTTTTAATCGCAATTATAACAATGTGTTTTTATGTGTCTTAACACTGTTGTTATTTATGATTCCGGGACTGATTGACGAGAAATTTAATATCGTTTTGCCGACTACATTAGAAATTATTATTCTGCTTTTTATTTTCAGTGCGGAAATTCTTGGTGAAATAAACGAATATTACCTGATGTTTGATCGCTGGGATGATATGCTTCATACTATGAACGGATTTTTGTGCGCGGCTATTGGTTTCTCGTTGATTGATATTTTAAATCGCAATGAAAATGTAAAAATGTATTTATCCCCTGTCTTTGTAGCAGTTGTCGCTTTTTGCTTTTCAATGACAATTGGCGTTTTGTGGGAATTCTATGAGTTTGCAGCGGATTTCTTTTTCAAGACAGATATGCAAAAAGATACAATTCTACCAGTGATCAGTTCGGTCATCTTTAATCCTGACGGAAAAAATGTTGCTGTAACCATGCAGATCAATGAAATAGTCGTCAATGGTGTAACCTGGAATTATGGGGGCTATATTGATATTGGTCTTTATGATACAATGCATGATCTGTTTGTTAATTTTATTGGCGCAGTTACCTATTCGATTATTGGTTATTTTTACATTGTTAATCGCAAAAATGATGCAGATAGCGGGAATTTTGCCAGACGATTTATGCCACGAATGAAGACTGAAGAGGAAATTGAGGAAAAAAGACATCTGGAGGAATAAAATACTGATTGGGAACTTTTTTAGGAGGATATATGTTGCGGATAGGCAATATCAAATTAACAATACTTGAAGTTGAGAATAAGGAAAAAGAACGAAAAGCGTTGGCGAAAAAACTGCAAAAACTGGTTAAAAATCAGAATATAATAGATTTTAGAATTTTTAAAAAATCTGTGGATGCGCGAAAAAAAGAGATGATTTATTTCGTCTACACCCTTGATTTTCAAGTTTCAGATGAGAAACAGGTATTGACGAAAAATAAAGCAATTACCGTTTCGCCGGAAAGCAAAGAATTTTCAGTCAAACGAGGAACAAAACAATTAAAACAACGGCCAATTATTGTTGGAACTGGACCATCAGGCCTTTTTGCAGGTTTAATTCTAGCCGAAAACGGCTATCAGCCAATTCTTTTGGAAAAAGGGGATGACGTTGATGAACGAGCCAGCAAAATCAGTCATTTCTGGGAATCGGGCAAATTGGACGAGAAGAGTAATGTTCAGTTCGGTGAAGGAGGGGCTGGCACGTTTTCAGATGGTAAGTTAACCACCCAAATCAATGACAGGCGATGCAGAACAGTATTAAAAAAATTTATTGCGTCTGGCGCACCAGAAGAAATTCTTTATCTGAACAAGCCGCATATTGGGACTGATTTACTTCGGGAGATTGTTAAAAATATTCGTCAACAGATTATAAAAAATGGTGGCCAGGTCAGATTCAAATCTGAAATGACTGATCTGATCATAGAGAATAAGAATATTAAAGCGTTAGTGGTTAATCAGACAGAAATGATTGAAAGCCAAGTTATTTGTTTGGGAATTGGGCATAGCTCTAGAGAAAGCTATCATCGATTATTTGATCTTGGCCTTTCGATGGAAGCAAAAGCATTTTCAATCGGAGTACGTATTGAGCATCCACAGGCTATTATTGATGCCAGTCAGTACGGCAACTGGGCGGGGCATCCGGCTTTAGGTGCGGCCGATTATAAATTGGCGTTTCACCGAAAAGACGGTCGATCTGCCTATACGTTTTGTATGTGTCCGGGCGGAAAGGTAGTGGCTTCGGCATCTGAACGTGATGGTCTGGTAACAAATGGCATGAGTGAACATGCTCGAGATGGGGCAAATGCCAATGCTGCTCTTTTAGTTGGCGTAAATCCTCAGGATTATGGAAGTAAGCATCCTCTGTCGGGACTTGAATTTCAAAAGGCGTGGGAGCATGCCGCTTTTGTAACTGGCGGCAGTCGATATTTGGCACCAGCTCAACTGGTTGGTGATTTTCTTAATGATCAGCCAAGCCGGTCTTTGGGAACGGTTCAGCCAACTTATCAACCGGGGATCGTTTTAGGTGATCTACGAAAATGTCTCCCGGTATATGTAGTTGATACCATGAAAGCGGCGATCTTAGAATTTAATAAAAAAATAAAAGGCTTTTCAATGGCTGATGCGATATTAACCGGCGTTGAGACTAGATCTTCGGCACCCTTGCGCATCCTGCGCGATGAGAATTATGAGTCAAATGTAAAAGGCCTCTTTCCTATGGGTGAAGGTGCTGGTTATGCAGGTGGCATAATGTCTTCGGCGGTGGATGGTATTAAAATTGCTGAAGAGATCATGGCGAGATTTGCGCCTTTCGAGTAATCAAAACTGGTATTTTGGGATAAAGAAAGGCAGTAGCAAACCACAAGTTTTCTTGTCGTTGCGACTGCCAACGGCTTAACCAGAGATTGTATTTCTAAAAAAGCTGATGTTTTTCCGTTTCTAATGCTGTCTCTTTAAGATAATGCAGCATGCGGATAATTTAATTGAAAGTCAGAGGGGGTGACAGGAACTAGGCCATGAGTTGCGTTCTTAAAAAGTCACAGGATGCTTCAAGTGATTGGGTCGCTTCCGGAAACATTGGTGCCATTAGTGAGAAACAATGAAACATCCCTTTCCAGACTTTGATTGAGACCGGACTTCCGGCTTTTTTTGCTTTTTGGCTAAAAAGGACGGAATCATCGCGTAAGGTTTCGTCATTGCCTACCTCGATGTGAATCGGCGGTAAATTAGTAAGATCTCCAAATAAGGGTGAAGCATAGGGGTGTTTGGGATCTCCATCACCTACATAGTAACTTAAGTAAGTTTCATTTGCACCTTCTGGAGTACAGGGGTCACATTTTTTACGGCTAACATGTGAGTCGCCGGACATAGTCATATCAGTGCAGGGAGAAAAGGCCAGGCAGGCAGCTGGCAAGGGTGATTTTTCATCTTTGCATTTTAATAGCGTGGAAAGCAGAATGCCGGCACCAGCGGAATCTCCGGCAAAAGCGATGCTTTCGGGTGAATAGCCGATTTTAAGCAGCCATTGATAGATTGCATAACTATCATTGACGGCCGCTGGTGAGGGATGCTCAGGAGCCAGACTATAATCAAAAACCAGTGCTTTCAAACCCAGTGCTTTGACAAATGTGGAAACCAGATTTCGATGTGAATGAGCATTACCCATCACAAAACCCCCGCCATGAAAATATAAAATTACTTTATCTTGAGGGGCATTTTGCGGGATTACCCATTCGCTGTAAAAGTCCGGGAAAGTCCCTGCTTCAAAGCTGATATCTGTTTGGGCTTTAATCAGACGTTCGGCAGCTTTATCGGTATCTGCCCGTAATTTTTCAATTGAAGTTTCTTTACTAATTATTTCGGCCTTAAGCTGACCTTTCAATAAATGTCGATTTTTTAAAGCAAAATGAAAGATAGATCCTCTAATACTCATCTTCGTTCTCCTTATGTGTTTTTAAAAACATTCTGACTATGTGATTCTGATCGGGAAGAATGATCATACCTTCACGGGTTGACACATAGGCAGAAAGTCCATTGATCGTTGCCCAGAAAAGAACAGACAGCTGATTTGGGTCACCTTCAACAAACGAATTTTCAATTTGTCCTTGTTTAATAATCTTTGCAAATATTAAATAGGGGACTTCTCTTTTTTCGTTGAGCTTTTGTTTTGCTTCATCAGGTATAGCCTGAGAAAACATAGCAGATGATATCAGCCGACTGGTTTGCAAAAAACGTGTGCTTTTAGAAATTGTTTCATAGAGACCATCAAGAGATTTTAAAAATTTTTCTTTGGCACTTAAATCAAGTTTTTCAACAGATTGTGTGGCTTGGATTAAAAGCTCAAGTGCTTCATCAATCAGGTCTGTGTAAATTTCATCTTTCGAATGATAATAGCGGTATAAAAGCCCCTGGGAGATTTGAGCTTCATTTGCGATGTCGAGAATCCGGGTTGCAGACAGTCCTTTCTCGGAAAACTGTTTAAGTGCGGCCTGGCGAATATTTTCTTTACTGACTTCTCGCACTTGTTCATTTTGTTTAGATGTTCTAGCCATAAAACCACCTCGCTTTATAATGAATGAACACTCATTCATTATAAAGCGAGCTAATCTATTTGTCAATTGAAAAATAAATAATTGGTCTGCAAATAATAAGTGACAAAAATTGTATATAAACAAAAAAAATATAAAATAATATTTTTTATTATCAATAAATTACTAATATACAGCTGATAAGTTGATGAAAATAAAGAATTTAAAACGAAAAAAAATTACGATTTGTAATTAGTTATGATTTAAAGAAGTGACATTGAGAGACAAGTAAAGATGAATATTGAGAAATTAAAAAGATTATAAAACATATTGACAGACCTTTACACATGATATATTATTAATCCAACAAAATAAAACGGCATACTTACTGAAAGGTAAGGACGCAAAGCTTTAGGGCCTAAGTAGAATTATATGGTAGCCAGTTGCAAAAATTTCGATTAAAAAAGAAATAAAAAGCAACGTTGCTATGCGTTGCTTTTTATTTCTTCAAAAAGGCATAATTGGGAAAACAGAATATTTGGCAAACTTATCGAAAGGTAAGGACGCAAAGCTATAGGGTCTAAGTAATTTACATGACAGCCAGTTGCAAAAAAATAGGTGTATTAAGGGCGCCTTTAAAAGCAACGTGTCATAACGTTGTTTTTTTATTTTAAAAGGAGGTGGCACGATGCCCCAGACATTGGGCAGTTTACTGATTTTATTAGCTGGCATGGGGTTCGGTTTATTAATAAAATTCATCTCTGACATGCTGATTAAAAAACGTTTAAAGCAACTAATGACAGTGTCTGGTTCAATTAAAAATCAGGAAATGATTTTTTTTAGCATGACAAACGGTTTGATCTGGTGGCTGTTTTTTAAACAATATGGCATTGAGTCACAGGCAGCTTCAAATATGCTTTTATTCTCAATTGCATTGATGATTGCCCTAGTGGATTTGAAAATCCAAAAAATTCCTAACGAATTACTCCTATTGGAGATAATAATTGGTATTGGATTGATTATCTCAACTTGGCCGGATGGTGATCCGGGAATAAGAATTGCCGGCTTTGTGATTGGCTTTGTAATTTTTATGATCCCTGCTTTAATTGGCCGTGCTGCCGGCTGGGGAGACGTAAAATATGCAGCTGTAGTTGGCTTTTGTCTGGGAATACAGGGATTAATTTTGGCAATTTTAATGATGTCTATTGCAGTAATATTTTATGCAATAATATTTCTGGTGAGAAAAAGGGAGGATTTAAAGAAAAGAATCGCATTAGGACCGTTTATAACACTGGGATTTTCCATGGTTTTGGTATTTAATTTAATGGCTTGAAAATTTTACTAAGGAGAAAGAAAATGAGAAATTTATTACCACAGGTTTTAAGAGAAGAAGAAGGACAGGGAATGGTTGAGTATGGATTAATTATTGCTGGGGTTGCTTTAGCTGCGATGGCTGCAATTTGGTTGTTAGGACCGCAGGTAAGCGCTCTGTTTACAGAAATTACGACTCAATTGGCGGCGTGAACGATAAAAAAAAAGGAAAATTATTTCCAGATTTATTAGTTGATGAAAAAGGCCAGGGAATAGTTGAGTATGGACTGATCATCGCATTGGCTGTGGTGACATTTGTCTTGCTGATTGGTCCATCTGTTGCCACATTTTTCACTCAGTTAGCTACAGTGCTAGCTGAAAAATAAAAGGAGAAACAATATGAGGAATTTATTACCGCAGATTTTAAGAGATGAAGAAGGACAGGGAATGGTCGAGTATGGATTGATTATTGCCGGTGTTGCATTGGCGGCAATGGCAGCGATCTGGTTATTGGGACCACAGGTTAGTGCCTTGTTTACCGAACTGACGACACAATTAGCGGCATAGAAAAGGAGGAACAATTATGAGAAATTTATTACCGCAGATTTTAAGTGAAGAAGAAGGTCAGGGAATGGTCGAGTATGGATTAATTATTGCCGGTGTTGCCCTGGCAGCAATGGCAGCCATCTGGTTATTGGGACCGCAAATCAGTGCATTATTTACTGAAATCACGACACAACTAGCAGCATAGCGCTGACAGATTGCCAGGATGTCTACAATAAAAATGATGGCATATTGTTAAACTCAGAATCAGAAATTCTGTGATTTTGCAATATGCCATTTTTCATATTCGGAATTGAACTAACTTTGCATGATCAGGAGAGATAAAATGATTGCGAAAATAATCGAAAAATTAAAGAATGAAAAAGGGCAGTCTGTTATCGAACTGGCTGTTTCTCTGCCGGTTCTGATTATGATCCTTTGTGCAATTGTAGATTTCGGCTGGCTTTTTATGCACCAGAATATTATCGATTACTGTTCCCGTGAAGGCGCGCGTTTTGCAATTGTTCACTCAGACAGCAGCACTGAAATTGAAAACCATATCCTAGCGATAGCACCGGATAATATTGCTGGATCGTTAAATATTGATGTGAATTTTACAAACTCAACAAATCCTCGTTTGGGAGATGTAGAAGTTTCAATAAACAGTGATGTACCGGTGCTGACGCCAATTGTCGGACTATTTTTGGCTGGAGATACGTTCAATTTGGAGGCTTCCTGCACGATGAAAGTGGAGTAACTGATGAAATTAATCAAGCGATTAAAAGAATTGTGTCAATTTAATGAAGAAACAGGCGATGCTTTGATAATTGTTGCGTTTTCAATGGTATTTATTATGGGCTTTCTGGCGCTGGTGATCGATCTGGGATTGGCATATCTGAGTACTGGTCAACAGCAGAAAGCTGCTGATGCAGCAGTATATTCAGCGGGCAGACTTTTGCCGATTGAAACGGGCGATACAATTGAGATCAATAATATTAAGCAAAGCGCTCTTTTATATGCCGATCTGAATGGTTTTTCTGATCTTTCCTTTGCGAATGTGCAACTGGAAAATACTGTTAATGGTATGTACACCCAGATAAGGGTTACCGTTGAACATCAGGTACCGATGAATTTTGCAAAACTGTTTGGAATTGATTCGATTAATATTTCCAGAAGTGCCGTTGCAAAACTTTCGCCAATTATCAGAACAACCGGTGTTGCGCCGATCGGTTTGACAAAAGAAGAAATGGAATGGCGTATTGCCAGTAATCAACTTACCCATGTGACTCTAAAATATGGGGTGCAAAGTGATACAACTTCATTTTTTGGCGCCCTTGATCTTGATGGTCAGGGCGGTGGCGCTAAAGATTACGCTTTATGGATTACCAATGGATATGATGGTGAGATCAGTGTGGGCGATATTCTTCTGGAAGAAAGTGGAAATATGGTTGGACCGACTTACGAAGGGTTTGAAGCCAGATACAGCGGATGTACCCATTATGGAGCAGAAACTGGTGGAGAGGGTTGTACCGTAGACCTCTATGACCTAAATTGTTCAAGGATTGTAAAAGTACCAGTTTATTCTTTTGGACTTGATAAAAAAACCGTTGTTGTAGAGGGGTTTGCGGCATTTCTTTTAGAAAATCAGACTAATGACGGTTATATTACAGGGTCATTTCTTAATATGGTTTCTAATGGAGCGGCCTCGGGTTATAACGTGGGCGAAGGATCGGAAGGTGATTTTGGTGTTTATAACCTTATTTTAGCAGAGTGATTCGTCTATAATTTTTATGGTGAAGGGTAAATAAAATATAACTGAAAAGTTAAAAATGCGAGTTGAATTTTTTACTTGAATAGATGGAGAACAAAATGAAGAAATTAGTAATAATTGCTTTAATACTTTCACTTGTTGCCGGGTTTGCAGTTTTTCAGTTCACACTGTCTTTGCAATCACAAACAGATGAGGAAAGCAGACCGGTCGTAGTTGCGATATCGGATTTAGAAGCAGCTACTGTTATTGAACAAGATATGGTTGAACTAATAGATGTACCCCTGGACTATGTTCACCCAAATTCGCTTAATAGTTTGGATCAGGTAGTTGGCAGAATAACCAAGGAAAATATTATAGCGGGTGAACAGATCCTATCGACGCGACTCAGTGATGGCAATGAAGAAAGCGATGGTTTAACCTATGCTATCCCAACAGGATTTCGGGCGGTAACACTTGAAACTGATGAATTTACAGGTGTTGGCGGTTATTTGCAGAAGGGTGATCGGGTAGATGTAGTGTCGACGATGATTACCGGGCAAGCCCTTACAACTCAGTATGTCTGCGAAAATCTAGAGGTGTTGGAGGTGGGCGCAAAAACAAAAAAGGATACTGATGAGGAATATATATCGGTTACGGTAGCAGTGCCCAAGAATGAAGTGCTTAAACTTTCCTATGCTTTGACTGAAGGAAAATATCGTATTGTGCTCCGCTCTGCAGTTGATCAGGAATATGAATATCTGGAACCGTTTATCCCATAGGGTAAAACTGAAAATGAAATGAGGCGCGTTATATGGATAAGATAAAAGTTATGATTATTGGGAATAACGAGAATCGGATTTATGAAATAAAAAGTCTACTAAAAGCGGATCGGACCATTTTTGTCGGATACACCCGCAATGAAGAGGGGGCTTTAACTAAATCTGTGAGTCTGCAGCCAAATGTCATCATTTTACAATGTGCTGACGAATATTATGAATCCATTAATCTAGCTGAAAAAATCTATATCCGGATGCCGGGTTGTTCAGTATTTTTAATTTGTGACGATTTTGATGTTTCTTATACAGAAAAAGTGATGCAGGCTGGTATTCGAAAGATCCTGCAGTTTCCTGTCGATTCGACCAGCTTAAATGAAAATATAGAAGCGGCTTATTTTTTAGAAAAATCCCGAATGGAAAATGTGGAATCAGGTGTAAGCGGTAGTGTTAAGTCGCAGGTGATTTCAGTGTTTGGAACTAAAGGTGGAATCGGGCGAACGACAGTAGCGGTTAATCTGGCTGTGTCCCTGGCCAGAAAAGGCAAAAAAGTAGCGATAATTGATGCTGATTTGCAATTTGGTGATGTGAATGTTTTTTTCGACCTTGATCCTAAAGAAACGATTGCAGATTTAACCCAAGGCAAGGATGCCAGCGATATGGACGCGATCAGGCGGGTGATGGGCCTTCATCCTTCCGGTGTGAATATCATTTGCGCCCCAAAAAGTCCTGAATATGCTGAATATATTGTGCCCGACATGCTTGATGCAATGATTGACACAATGCGGCCTTTTCACGATTATATTATTATCGATACACCACCTGTTTTTAACGATATTTCAATGGTGGCTGTTGAGAATGCCAATCTTCTGCTTTGTATAACCGCACCGGATATATCAAGTCTTCGCAATACCAAGATTGCCCTTAATATCCTTGAGACACTGCAGCAACGGGAAAAAACGCAGGTTGTAGTCAATCGCTATGAAAAAACACTGATTACTTTGAAGGATATGCAGAGAGTATTAGGTTTGCCACTCAAAAATCTAATTCATACTGACTGGAAGACAGCCCTAAATGCCCATAATAAAGGAATTCCAATCTTGTCAAGCGCACCTAAAACGGCAATCGGCAAAGATTTACAAAAGATCGTCGATTTCGCTCTTAAGATGCTGGCGCTGCGATAACAGGCGGATTGGTTAAATGGTTCATAATATCGGAAGCTATTTTTAAAATATAGTGTAAATAGTTTGCCGGGCGCAGTTTGGCGTAAAGGAGGAAAGATGGGACTGCTTGAGAAAATGGAGCAAAGACGGACTGGTCAGAAAGAGGGCCAGGAAGAGGGGAAAAAAGAAGCGCCCCGAGTGGATATCTACCAGAGTCTTAAAAACCGGGTTCATCAGGAAGTAATCAATGAGATTAACAACAGTAAGGTTGATGAAATTACTAAGGAGAATTCTGCTGAAATTTTAAAAATCCTTGAAACGGTAATGTCTGTTGAAGCTGAGAATGTGAATCGGATGGAGCGGGAACGGATTACTGAAGAATTGCTCAATGAAATCATCGGCTATGGGCCTTTGGAAATACTTCTGAATGATCCAGATATTACTGAAATTATGGTCAATGGCTATGATCGGATTTATGTTGAAAAAAAAGGTAAGATCCAGTTGTCCCCAGTGGTATTTAAGGATAATCAGCATGTGATGAATGTCATCGATCGGATCGTTTCATCAATTGGCCGTCATATTGATGAAGCCAGTCCAATGGTTGATGCTAGACTACAGGATGGGTCTCGTGTTAATGTGGTCATACCTCCACTTTCTTTAGTGGGGCCGGTAATAACCATTCGTAAGTTTTCTAAAACGCCAATCACCGTCGATCAGCTCTTATCTTTTGGCTCGCTTTCTCAGAAAATGGTTGCTTTTCTAGAGGCCTGCGTCAAAGGTAAATTGAATATTATTGTTTCTGGGGGAACCGGTAGTGGTAAAACTACCATGTTGAATGTACTGTCTAGTTTTATCCCTGATCAGGAGCGAATTATTACGATTGAAGATGCCGCTGAGCTTCAACTAAGGCAGGAACATGTGATTACCTTAGAAAGTCGGCCCGCCAATCTGGAAGGACGTGGCAAGGTTTCAATTCGCGATTTGGTCGTTAATGCCCTGCGTATGCGTCCGGACCGAATTATTGTTGGCGAGGTGCGATCTGCTGAGACTATTGATATGCTGCAGGCGATGAACACTGGTCATGATGGTTCTCTGACGACGATTCATGCCAATTCGCCAAGAGATTCATTATCGCGAATTGAGACGATGGTTTTAATGTCAGGAATGGAACTCCCGATCAAAGCGATCCGTGATCAAATGACTTCGGCTGTTGATTTGATTATTCAGCAGTCCAGGCTTCGCGATGGGTCGCGAAAAATAATCAATATCACCGAAGTAAATGGGATGGAAGGCGACGTGGTGGTTATGCAGGATATTTTCAAATATGAAATGAGCGGCCAGATGGATGCTGAAGGAAAATTTCGGGGACATTTTAGAAGCATGGGCATTAAACCGCGTTGTCTTGAAAAAATCAGACATAATGGGGTGATGATCAGTGATGACTGGTTTATCGATCATTGAAAGGAAGTGATTAAATGCAGGCTTTTTTAGTTACCATACCCCTAACGGTACTGATCTTTTTTCTTGTATATATTAGCTTGAAAGTTTTGTTTGCCAAACGGCAGCTGATGGAAAAAAGAATGTCGCCGCTGTTGGAAAGCGGAAATAAAGAGCTGGAGATTCTAAAAAGAAGCCGGCAGAAGCGTTCGAAAGTAAAGCTTTTTAAGCGGATCGCCAATGATCTGGCAATGTCGGGAATCATGATTCGACCGATTGAATTCCTGTTGGTCTGGCTGAGCATGGCAGTGATGCCTTCGTTGATTGTGTTTATGATAAGTCAAAACTTGATTGTAGCATTGATTCTATCAGGTATAGGTTTAATGCTACCACCGCTATATGTGAAAAAAAAGCGGACCAAAAGGGTTGAACTATTCGAACAGCAGCTGGTCGAAGCGATTGGTATTATGAGTTCGTGTCTAAAATCGGGTCTGACTTTTCAGCAGGCATTGGTCAGTATTGCCATTGAAATGCCTGATCCCATTTCAGAAGAATTTAGCCGGATTGTCAGAGAATTAAAACTCGGCAGTACGATTGAAGATTCCTTGATGCGTTTATCCGATAAAATCGGCAGTCAGAACTTTATGATGATGGTTTCGGCAATTCTAATCCAAAGACAGACGGGGGGCAATCTTTCGGAAATTTTAATGAATATATCGGGGACTATTAAAGAGCGATTTAAAATTAAAAATGAAATAAAAGTGCTTACAGCAACGGCCAGAACGTCAGGTCTGGTTGTTGGCTTGATGCCAGTAGCGGTTATTTTGATATTTCTGGTTTTTAATGCCGAGTATGTAACGGTCTTTTTTGAATCAAGTCTGGGAATTGGCATGATAGTTGCAGGCATTTTAATGGAAATAATCGGATATCTGTTTATCCGAAAAATCGTTAATATTCCTTTTTAGGGAATCATTTGGTAAAAGAAATTTTCTAATTAGGAGGAAGAGGTGGGAAAATGATTTGGTTATCAATAAGTATCGGGTTGCTGATATTTGTATTCATTGTAATTCTCTTCTTTCGGCAGGCGCAGGAGGCGGACAATAAGGACAGGCGCCTTAATGTGATTAAAACAGGTGATGGTAATTGGGATGAAGAATTCGAAAAACCATTTATTCAGCGGGTGATTGTTCCGATATACTCAACAGTGATCAAAAAGATTTCTGGCCTCTTTTCACGTAAAAGTTCTAACAGCAATGAGAAAATGGCATATCAGTTGCGATTAGCTGGTCTTTATTTGACTGTTCCCGAGTATAATGCCATTCGCCTTGTGATTTTTGGGGTGGGTTTTTTAGGCGCGATTCTATTTTCTTTCTTTACTCATGCCAATCCTGTTTTGAAATTGCTGATTTTAATTCTAGCCAGTCTGTTGCCGCTAATGGCACCCCTCTTATTTTTGCGATTCCGCATTAATAAGCGACAAACGGCCATCTCCAATGAGTTACCGGATGTGATGGATCTGCTCTGTGTTACAATGGAGGCTGGGCTAGGCTTTGATGCAGCGTTGATTAAAATAAGTGATCGCTTATCGGGTGTTTTGGTTAATGAACTAAATATTGTTCATACTGAGATCAACTTTGGTAAACCCCGACGAGAAGCCCTTAAAAGTCTGGCCGATCGTAATACGGTTGAAGAACTTAAAACTTTTTCCGGATCGGTTATCCAGGCTGATCAGCTGGGGATTCCCATCAATCAGGTTTTAAAAGCGCAGGCGGAAGAGTTGCGAATTAAAAGAAAACAAAGGGCGGAGGAAAAAGCGATGAAAGCACCTGTAAAAATGATGATTCCTCTGGTTTTATTTGTTTTGCCGGTTCTTTTTATTGTTTTATTAGGGCCTACGATTCTTCAGCTTGTTGAACAGTTCGGTTGAGGGTGATATAATGGCAGAGATATATGATCAGGATATCTGTTTATATAAGGATATCAAAGTGGCGGATTCTTTCTTGAAAAAGCTGGTTGGTCTGCTCGGCAGCAAAAGTTTAAATGCCAATCAGGGACTGCTATTGGAAAATTGCAAACAGGTTCATATGTTTGGCATGAAATATCCGATTGATGTTATTTTCATTGCTGAAGATGGAAATGTACTAAGTTATGAAGATGGACTGCAACCGGGAAAAGTCAGTGCTTATGTTAAAGAAGCAAAATGGGTGCTGGAAGTACAGGCTGGTAGCTTTATGAAATTCCGCAAAAATCAATCACAAAAGCTTAAGTTGAAAGTATGAATAAGGGGGCGCTATGGCAAATAAAGAGGAATCAATCACTCTAAATGAATTAAGAGCTCAGTCAGATCAGGCAAAACAGCGACCGAGTCGTTTTGGCAACAGTGTCTTTGGCGGATATAATAAAAAACAGGTCAATGAATATACCAGGACATTGAATGAGGAACTTGAAAATGCCGAGGCTTCCTTTAACAGCCGACTGGAAGAATATGCCGCCATGACAGAAATGTTAAAACAGGAGCGTGACCAATATGGCGAAATGTTCAACCTGTTGAAAAAGGAAAAAGAAGAACTGGCTAGTCGAATTGAAGAATTGGAAACTGAAAACAGGAAATTAAAACTTTCATTATCAGAAAAAGTTGAAGATCCGGCGGAACTTGAAGAGCTGGCGTTACTTAGACGGAAACTAAGAGCTTATCAGAATTATGAAGAAGAATATGGTGATTTAAAGACTCAGCTGGGTCAACTAAAGACGCTGGTTAATGAGCTGAATGAAGAAGTCAGTGAATATGCCCAAAACCAGACTGGGATGGTTGAAATAAATTCAAAACAGACTACTTTTCAGAATACTGAAATGCAGGATTTAATTCGTGAGAAAAATGAAATTGCCGAAGAAAAAGGTGAATTGATAATCGCTCTGGAACGATTTAAAGATGAAAACAAAATGCTTAAAACGAAATGCCAGGAAAATGAAGAAAAAGACAGACTAGAAGTGGGGATGCTGCAGAAAACGATTGAGCAGCTACAGGCTGAGAAAGATCTCTTAAAGGCTCAGGCTGAAGAAAATGAAAAGGCTGCCCGCATACAGGTGCGTGAGTTACAACAAAATATGGAAAAGTATCATGATGCTCAGCAGCGAATGAAAGAAGAGATGGTTGCCCATCTGGAACTGGCGCTTGAAAAAATAAGGAATAATCAGAAGCAAGAGAATTTGTCGGGGAGTGGTAGCACCGACAGTTTTGAAATGCTGTCTTTGCAAGAATTAGACTAGGATGGGCAAGACTATTTGATCAATTAAATTTTTGCTTAATAAAAAATAAAACGTTTTCAAAAAATGCTTTACAAAGTGTTAAAATGTGATATAATATATCTAATCAAACAGAAAGACATAATTAATTAGAGAGATATCACATTGTTCAGAACGTAGCAGCTGTTAAAGTTGTTAAAAGAATCTGAAGCAATCGGAAAAGATCTGAATTCGAAAACAGATTGCTTGAAAATTAAAGATCAGACAACCCTTTTTTGGAATTAAATGAACGCGTGTTAATTAACATGTTTAGTAAATAATTACCAGAAAAGTTTAAATGGTCGATATTTAAGAGTACCAGCCGGAGATTTAATCTGATTAATACGTGTACTGTTTGAGGGAAATCAATAGGAGGTATCCAAACGGATGACCGAACAGATTTTGGACTAGACCGATTTTATTGTAAAGAAAGTAAAATCGGTACTAGTTTTTTTTGTGCAAAATTTTAGACAGATACAAAAATACCTGTGCGAATCATAACTGGCTAGTTGGCAATGAACAATCATATTGACTTTTAATTCCAAAAATGATAATTTGAGTGAAGGCTATAGAATAGAAGGTATTAGGAGCATGGACGATGTAAAAAGAGAATTTTATAAACGGAAAAGCAGACTTCAAAAAGCAGTACGGCTGGAAATACCAGATCGTGTTCCGGTGTTTTCTTTAAATGGTCCGGAAGTTACCCTTGAATATGCCGGAAAAGATCTAAAAACAGATATTTTTAATTTTCGGATTCTTGCCGAAACAGTGCCTAAGTATTATCGTGATATGATGGTTGATGGTGCGGGGGCTACCTTTTTCAGAAATCCTAAAATGTATTCATATTTGGGCGCCAGGAACTTCCGGCAGAACAGAGATGGCTCCATGCAGTATTATGATGTGCAGGGAATGTTTGAGTCGGATTATGAAGCATTGATTAATAGTCCGATGAAAACGCTTATCGAAAAAATTTTACCACGGATTTATCAGTCCTTTTTATTGAGAGATAAAAATGATTTCGTAAATTTGGCTAAAGGGATTATTGCCTATCACGAAAATGGAAACGAATTAGACTTAATCGATCTGAGTAGTATTAATACTTTTGGTGTGCCAATTATTTCAGACAGTTTAGTTGAAACGCCCTTTGACTTTCTATCTGATCAGTTGAGAGGACTAACAGGTATTGTTACTGATATGCATCGGCGACCAGAACAGGTAGAAGCAGCATGTGAAGTATTGTTGCCCCTGATGGTTAAGTGGGGACAGGCGGGTGCGAAAAGGGGGCTCTCTGATGTGCCCGGGGTTTTTATTCCCCTTCACATGCCACCGTTTTTGAATCCAGGGCAATTTGAACGCTTTTATTGGCCGACATTTAAAAAAATGGTAGACGCTTTTACTAGATCAGGTCATCCCGTCAGTTTGTTCCTGGAAGGAAACTGGTCTGAATTTTATGATTATCTGCAAACATTTAATGGTCAAGTAATTGGATTTTTTGAAACTGGTGATCTAAAGGTTATCAAAGAGAAACTGGGAAAGTCAATCTGTATTGCTGGGAACTATCCGCTTGGCGTTCTTAAGTCAGAATCTACTGAAAAATGCATCGATATAGCTAAAGAAATGCTCGATGTGGCCGCCCCTGGTGGCGGGTACATATTTTCGACCGGGAAAGTAATTCTCCGGAAAAGTGGCGTGGATTTGGAAAAACTGAAGGCGGTACATCGTTTTATCATCGAAAATGGGAAATACTAGGAGTGCGACTCATGGAAACAGATACCTATATGATTTTAGAGACATGGATAAAGGAGAACGAAAATTATTCTCAGGATGAAAACAGTTTATTGGATCTCCTGAAAGAGCAGAATGAGGATTTTTTGTTTGGCTTTATATTATCATTATTGGTCTGAGTCAGATTATTTGGGGAGGATTTATGGAGAGAAACCTTCATACAGGACATCGACAGCGGGTAAAAGACAGAGCAATCTCGGAAGGGCTGGATGGCTTTGAAGAATATCAGATTCTTGAACTATTGTTGTTTTACAGTATACCAAGAAAAGATACCAACGAAATTGCCCATAAATTGATTGAACATTTTGGCTCCTTGGCAAATGTTTTAGATGCAACTGTAAATGATCTTTGTCGGGTCGAGGGGATTACCCAAAACTCGGCTTTATTATTGTCGATGCTGCCAGATTTGACCAAACGTTATCAGATGTGCAAAGGTAAGGATAAAATAGTGATTGGAAGCAGTAAGGCGGCGGGTGAGTATGCTTCAAATCTCTTCACTGGAAAACTGTATGAAGCCTTTTACATGATTTGTCTGGATAGCCAGAATCGTGTCAAGCATGCCTTGTTACTGCACGAAGGAACGATTAATGAAGCACCCGTCTATCCGCGCAATATTGTTGAAAATGCGCTCAGGTATCAGGCAGTAAGTGTAATATTGGCTCATAATCATCCTGGCGGAAGCCTTCGTCCCTCGCAAGAGGATTTAAATGTTACCCAACGGATAAAAAGTGCCATGGAACCAATTTCCATCGCTGTAATTGATCACATAATTGTATCAGAAAATCAATTTTACAGTTTTGCTGAAAATGGCGTCTTATAAATTTTATAGATTTTAAATTCCAGAAAAAGCAATATAACTGAAAAATTTCAGTAGTTGCTTTTTTTTATTCTTTTTTGTGTTAGAATTAATATTAGTGATTGCAAATTGGGTTTCAATTCTGAAAAAATGAACTTTAAGACATTTTTTTATGCAGATCTGGCAGTAATTGGACTTCTTGCAAAAGCAAAAACTAAAAGGAGGACGAAGATGAAATTACTTTTTTATGTACTTAGTCAAACCGATAAGCTGGATGATTTTTTAACAGCGCTAGGCAATCGAAACCTTTGCGGCGCAACTGTACTTGATGCAACGGGTATGGCTCGCTACTTAAACAGCCGCCACGATAATGATGAAATTCAGTTTCTCAGCTCGCTTAGAGAGTTCTTGAATCCAGATCGAGTTAAAAGCAATATTGTATTGATGATTGTGCAAAAAGAACAGGTTCAACAAGTCGTTGAGGTTATCGAGGAAGTTATTGCCCCGCTAAACACACCTGATTCAGGGATTGTATTTACGGTTCCCTTAGATTTCGTGAAAGGAGTCAGCTGTTTTGCAGAGTAATATTATTTTTGAAGTTTTTCTGATGTTGTTTTCAGGAATACTTTTTGGGAGGATAGCCAAGTTTTTTAAAATGCCCAATGTAACTGGATATCTAGTTGCCGGACTGATTTTAGGACCGTCTTTTTTTAATCTCATTCCTTCTTATATGGTGGATGGTTTTGGTGTCATTTCGAATATTGCCCTTGGTTTTATCGCTTTTTCAGTTGGAAGTCAGTTTGATTTCAATTATTTTCGAAAAGTCGGCGCTGCGCCAATTATTATAGCTATTTTCGAAGCCCTGACGGCAGTTGTATTTGTAACCATTGCGGTTGCGTTTTTTGGATTTGATATCAAGCTGGCAATTATGTTAGGAGCCATTGCTGCAGCGACAGCGCCAGCACAGACAATTATGGTCATAAAGCAGTATCGGGCGAAAGGACCATTAACGTCAATGTTGATGAGCGTGGTGGCAGTAGACGATGCAGTCGCACTGATTGCGTTTGGATTTGCCTCAACCCTTGTTAATATGATGTCTTCAAATCAGTCGGGAAGTTTGATTGTATCGATTTTAACGCCGGTATATGAACTGGCTATTTCGTTACTAATCGGAGTTATGGCTGGTTTTTTAATGAAACTGATTTTTCGATGGTTTAAAAAACCATCGAATCAGTTATGTATTTCAATTGCTTCGATCTTGCTTGCTTACTGGGTTTCTGATTCTCTGCATGGGTCGGCACTACTGTCATGTATGGCTTTAGGTGCTACGATGGCAAATATTTATCGGGCACAAATTGATCAGCTGGTTAAAATCACCGAAGATTTCACGCCGCCGGTTTTTATGTTATTCTTTGTTGTATCAGGGGCAGGATTTCAGGTGTCTGCACTTTCCAGTATTGGACTGATTGGAATTCTTTATGTGGTGGCACGAGTACTGGGGAAAATGGCAGGCGCCTATCTTGGTGGTCGATTAACAGGTCAGGATCAAAACACCTGCCGTTATTTAGGCCCGACACTAATGCCCCAGGCAGGTGTAGCTCTGGGGCTGATTGTCGCCGCATCTCAAACGGTTCCGGATTATGCCAATCAGATTCAGGTAATTGTATTGTGTTCAACCTTTATTTATTCATTGGTAGGACCAGTTGTCGCAAAACAGTCGCTGATAAAAGCCGGGGAAATTGTATTGCCAGATCAGAAAGTGGCTAGTCATGTGCATCCATAGATTTTGCCTAAATCGAATGATTTAGGCTTCAGACTGAAGACAAAGTTGATTTTAATACCGAGAGCACCGACAACTGGCTTTTCAGTTGGCTGCATCGGGGCGAACAGTTGTTAGAAAACGTTGATATTTAGACAGTTCTGAAATAACAACTGTACGATTCCGCAGCAGACTACGAAATCCGATTGGTCGGTGCGGAGTTTGTCTACACATTGAAGCCTAAATCGAATGATTTAGGCTTTTTAAAGGCTTATGGATGTTTCATAATAGGAAATATGAGGAAGTATTCCTTGAATGCAAACCGCCAGACTATAGTCGTCAAATTGTTTTAAAGCGAATGAAAAGGGCATCTTGTGATTATTTTCGAACACCTCGATTTTTTTTTCTACGATGATTTCAAATTCATCTAAAGCCATGTTTAAACCAATTCCCTTGGCTTTCAGGTAACTTTCTTTTAAAACCCAATAGTCATAAAAATATCTAATAGGATCAGTCGACGTTAAGATCTGATTCCTTTCACGGGAGGTAAAGTAGTGTTTGGCTATTCCCAAATCAGCAGATTCAAACTTTTCAGCATCCACCCCAACTTCTGAAGAAAAAAATGCGCATACAGCCAGATCAGAGCAGTGTGAAAGGTTTACATAGAACTCTGAAATAGTATCAAGATATGGTTTCCCATATTGATTGTAAGAAAGGTCAGATTCACAATAACCATGAGTGGTCAGGAGATGATGAAGTAATAGTCCAGCAGCCAGAGAGGCGTTTTGATCATTTCGATTGCGTAGGCGATTTATTTTTTCTTGTCTGACATCTGGTAAAAGTTTATAGCAGCGATTAAAGACTAAATCATTTTGAAAGGGAGTGTTTTTGAGTAAAAATAGGTGGCACTGATCAGGATCATAGTGATAATCCTGATCAGTGCCGGTTTCCATTTCACTAATGGAAAGAAGTCGTGGTTCAGTTTTTAAATGGGGATTTTGAATAAGTGCGTTTTCCATCAGGTTGACCTTTCAAATATTACTCAAGAATTTGCACAGCCGGACTTACTGGCGGGACAGCTTTTACCGAGTTTGCAAAAATCGCAAGGAATCAGTGGTGTAAAATTGTCAGTGTTAAAAACTCCCATGATACCGGAAACGCTTTTTATAGGGATCATTTTCAAATGGGAAGTTAATTCAAGCCCGATGTCGGAAGGGGACAACAGCTCAAATATCGGTCTTTGATTAACCAGTTCAAACTGATGTTGACCTGGGTTCCAGAATGGAGAGTAAAAGAGATTGTAATCATTGAGTTCCTGGCCGATTTTTCGCTTTAACCAAGTACTGGCATTTTCAATGAATGAGGTTCCCCAAATATCATAAAAGTATTTCTTCATGGTACCGTCAAGTGTTTCGATTTGTTGGTCATACCCTTTAAGTGAGGCGACAAAACAGAAACAATGGCTGGCTTCTTTAAGAATTTTGGGTGGCATTTTACCAGAAAATATGATGTCAGACGAGATGGTAACTGAAGCATCAGTTAAATCTTGAATTTCAAAAAATTGATAGAGTGCTTCAATTGTTAGAGACTCAATCATTAGATCACGAGTTTCCAGAACATCTTTACCATATTTCGCCGGAATATTGGTTAAATCGATGTTAGTATGACGTTTGAAAAAAGAATCAACTTCTGTTAGTTCTGAAAATGGGATGGTTACTTGTTGACGCGGTTTATTTAGCATGTCATTTCCTTTCTGTTTTGCTGTTGATGGTTAAATGCTTTGTAAAGATTACTTATCACATTACATGGTGTCCAAAATAAACATATTAAGAGACTTGATTGTTTTAATCTCATCAGCGGTCATCAACAAATTTTCTTTAGTTAACTCTTCTGGCTCAAGTGGTGTTGCTGACATTAAAAATTTAAGTGTGAACGGCGCAATCGGCCGATAGGAAATCCCGAACATTAAGCCCCAATAACTGGAGTGATAATGGAGTGAATTAACGATGCAAAAGCGCATTTGTTCGATAGGATTTGCTTGATTAACAAGGTGAACATAGGTTACCAGATCGTAGTTTTCTACTTGACCAAGATAATAGAAAGAGCATTTTTCGTAATTATCAAAAGATGGAATATCCATATAAAAGTGACAGACTAGTGTATCATTGACTGGATCAGGAAGGATTGTCAAAAAAGATTTTACAATTCGGCGCTTTCGACCATCATAGAAATACAGGTGCATTTGTCTGTTTCCGCCGAAAGGCAGATTAGATGCCATTACGGGTGCAGGGACACTTGATTGAATATCAATTAATTGTTGAATATTCACATTCAGAGCCTGGGATATCTCGTAAAGAGTTTCCAGATCCATGGCGATTTGACCATTTTCATATTTTGATACAGTTGATTTGCTCTTATTAATACGCTCTGATAATTGAGCAATTGATAAATGCAGTTGTTTACGATAAAATTTAATTTTTTTCCCGACATACAGTGAAATTGATTCCATTTAAAAAACGCCTCCTGCTTGCGAAACATCAGTAATCCGCTAAATTTATGAACATTGTATACATAATACGACAAGTTGTCAAGCTGATAAAATGTTGAACAAGAAGAAAAAAAACTCATAATGTTCATTAAAATCGACAATTGAGTGAATTGATGATGAGAAGTTGAATAATAAAATTGAAATAAACACGATCCATGCCAAAACAATCTCAATAAGAAACTAATGGAATACCAAGTATCATATTAAGAAACTGAATTAAATTGACACTTCTGTTTTTTTGAGATAGAATTTTGATAAATTAACGACAAAGACGTCACTAAGGTTATTTAGTGGCGTCTTTTTATCGTTTAATTGTATTTTAATAGCAATTGCCCAGACAATGAGGTCTATGGTTGATAAATAATCAGTCATGGACTTTTTATTTACAAATCAGAAAAATTGCAATTAAGTACAAGTAGTTTATTAAAGCAATGATCAAAATAAATCAGTTTTTAAGGAGAAAAGAACATGTCTAAGATCAAAGAATTAGCAGTAATTGTAGAAGAAGGTGGAATTGATAATGTATTGGCAGCTGTAGATGCAGCGATTGAAGAAGGCAACGCACCAATGGATATCTTAAATGCTGGATTGATTGATCCTATCAATGCATTGGGTGAAAAATTCAGACTGGGTGAAGTATATGTACCAGAACTGTTAATTGCTTCAAAAGCAATGAAAATGGGTGTTGAAAAAATCAAACCTTTACTGGCAACAGGTGATGTTAAAGTATTAGGAAAAGCAATCTTCTGTACAGTAGAAGGTGACATGCACGATATTGGAAAAAACCTGGTTGTATTATTGTTGGAAAGTGCAGGTTTTGAAGTAATTGATCTTGGTATGGATATTGAACCTGATGAAATTGTGGAAGCAGTTCAGGAAAACGATGATGTTACAATTGTGGGAATGTCAGCAATGTTAACTACAACTATGTACGCAATGCAGGAAACGATTGAAGCCTTAGAAGAAGCTGGACTTCGTGATCGAGTTAAAGTCCTGATTGGTGGCGCGCCGGTTAATCAGATTTTTGCTGATCAGATTGGTGCTGATGGTTATACAACTAATGCCCCTTCAGCTGTCGAACTGTGTAAAAAATTGGTTGTAGCATAAGGTTTTAGGAGGTCCGCAAATGATAAAAAAACATACAAGTGAAAGATTTATGGGTGCTAGAGGAATTAATTTTCTAACCCGTGAAGAAATGGAAAAAATTCACAGTCTAACACTGGAATTACTGCAGGATGTTGGTGTAGAAGTTCAGCACAAGGGTGCGATCGAAAAGTTGAAAGAAGCTGGTTGCATCGTCAACAAAAAACGAGTTTCAATGCCACCTTCAGTTGTTGAATGGGCCATTAATCAAGCACCATCAAGGATTCTTTTATATGATCGAAACGGCGAATTTGCGATGGATGTCAGCGGAAAAAATTCTTATTATGGAGTTGGTTCTGCTTGCCCAAATATTGTTGATAGTTTCACTGGCGAAGTTCGTTTAACTAATGAAGAAGACAATAAAAATTGTGTAAAGGTTGCTGATGCCCTTCCTTACATTGATTATATGATGTCAATGTGTCAGGTTTATGGACATCCAAAAACTTCTTTTGAACATGAATATGCAGCTATGATCCGTTACAGCTCAAAACCTCAGGTAGTTATTACTGCTGATCTTGAATCGACTCAAAATGTTGTGGAAATGGCATCAGTTGTAAGAGGCTCAAAAGAAGAATTGATTAAAAAACCAATGTTTATTCTTTATTGCGAACCGACATCACCAATGGTTTGCACTAAAGACTCTGTTGAAAAAGTAATGTACATGGCAGAAAATAATCTTCCTGTTTTATATGCACCAATTCCAATGAATGGCGCAACAGGACCAATAACCCCAGCTGGTGCACTAATTCAGGCTAATGCTGAATGTCTTGCTGGTCTGGTTATTGCGCAGGTAACAAGACCAGGCGCGCCTTTTCTATATGGAGCGATTATCACCAACATGGATATGAAAAGCCTTCAACCAACCTATGCTTCTCCTGATACAATGATGGAATCACTGGCTATGTCAGAAATGGGTTGTGATTTTTACAGATTACCAACTTGGGGAACTGCAGGATGTACAAGTGCTAAGTTAGCTGATGAGCAGGCTGTTCTGGAAGGTGCTCAGTATATCACCATGGCCGGGATGTCTGGTGCCAATGTTATCCATGATATCGGATATACTGCTTTTGGTCTGGCTTATTCATTAGACCTGGCTGTCATGATGAATGACGCAGTTGGCCGTGTGCGACGTCTTTTCGACGGTATAAATCTTTCTAAAGAATATCTCTGTATGGATGATATGAAAGAAGTGGGCCCAAAAGGACATTATTTAGGCCAGCTTTCAACACGTAAATTTAATTCAGAAATGTGGGAATCACCGATTGAAGATCGTAATGAGTACGATCGATGGCATGATCTGGGATCTAAAACCATGGGTCAGCGTGCCAATGAAATGGTTCGGGATATTATTGAAAATGGTGAATTAAACGTTCTTCCAAAAGAACTTGATGACAAAGTTGTAGCTATTTTAGATGCAGCTGATAAAAAAGAAAAAGATTTAGGACTTGTCTAAATTAAAGGC
Source organism: Eubacteriaceae bacterium ES2 (assembly GCA_031222025.1). Taxonomy (GTDB): domain Bacteria; phylum Bacillota; class Clostridia; order Eubacteriales; family Eubacteriaceae; genus Acetobacterium. The sequence continues at coordinate 1,362,705 of CP130740.1, forward strand.
ATTTTGAAGCTTGTTAAATTTACTAATAAGATCAAATGAGCCAAAATGCAAGTAGGACAATTAAATAAACATCTAACGTTAAAGAACAGCTCTATGGCAGAGAATATCACAATTGCCGGCTGTTCTTTAATGAAATTGTCAACATATTTAACTTGCTGACAGATTTAAGAAAGGAAGAAAGACCATTGATTGAAGGCATAAAATCATATTATGAAGAAAATAAAGCCCGTTATACAACTATTACTGAAAGCGAATGTGAAACTATCATTGCAGCAACTTTAGATGTAATGGAAAGAACAGAACAGATTATTGGGGATCCTGAAACACTGGAAATTCTAAGAAAAGCTGGTTGTCCAGTCAATAAGAAAAAAGTAACCATTCCAAGAGAATTAGTAAAAAAAGCGATTAAAACAGCGCCAAGCTCTTTTACTTTTTATGATCGAAATGGTGAGCCTGCACTGGAAGTTGGTGGAAACAACAGCTATTTTGGACTAGGACCAACTAACCCATATTTTTGTGATTTTGAAACTCAGGAAAGACGAACATCAGTTTCCAAAGATACAAAGGATTGTATGATCGTTGCAGATTATTTGCCAAACATCGATTTTGTAATGTCACTTTCAGGATCAAATGATGGACCAGCAAACAATGCCGAAGTATTGGAAATGAAAATGATGCTGGAAAATACCACTAAGCCAATCGTCGGCTGGGGTAATTCCCCAGAGGGAATTGATGAAATTGCCGAGATGTGTGCAGCCGTTGCCGGCAGCATGGAAGCCTACAAAGAAAAACCTTTTGTAGCAATTTACGTTGGTGATCCGGTTACGCCCTTACAGCATCCAAAAGATTCACTTGAAAAGCTTTTACACTGCTGTAAAAATGATATACCAGCAATCTATTTGTCGGATTCTCAGCTGGGGACTTTGTCGCCAGTAACGCTTGCAGGTTCAATCGTATTGGGACTGGCTGAAATTTTAACCGGACTTGTCATTAGTCAGCTGGTTAATGAAGGTTGCGTTTATGTAGGTGGCGTTATTAATTTAAGCGTTGATATGAAACCTGTTAATGTATGCTACGGAAGTCCAGAGTTCTGTTTAGGAAACGGAGCTTGTTATGACGTTCTGCATTATTTAAATCTGCCGATATGGGGAACAGCGAATATTACTGATTCAAAATTTGTCGATGAACAGGCCGCTATAGAAGGTTCAATGACAAGTTTAACTTCTTGTTTAAATGGTGCTAACCTGATTCATGATGCCGGATTTATTGAAGGCGCCATGTCAGCTGCACTGGAACAGATTGTAATGAGCAATGAGATCATCTCCTATGCCAGAAGAGTACGTGCTGGAATCGAGATTACTGATGAAACTTTAGCATTAGATCTGATTGATCAGGTTGGTGCTGGTGGTACCTATATCACAGAAATGCACACACTCAAACATTTTAAAGAAGTATGGGAATCTACTTTATTTGATCACGCTATATATGATCCAGGAATCAAATTCACAAAAATGTCTGAACGCATCAAAAAACGTGTTTCAGAAATTTTGAATACGCATCAGCCTGAAAAATTAGCTCCTGAAATTAGTGAGAAATTAGAAGCAGTTTATCAGGAATCATTGGCTAGAATGAAGAGACAGAAAAAAAACTAAGTTTACCAATCAAGAGTGAGGAACAATAATTTAGGAGGAAGTATATGAATTCGCAAGGAGAAACAAAAAAATTAAACCCGGTGCTAATCTTTGGCTTAATTATCACACTGGCCATTGTAGCATGGGGCGTCATTTCACCAACGAGTTTTGAGGAAATTGGAAATTACCTTTTCGCAGTATTAACTGGTGATTTTGGCTGGTTTTATACCGCTTCAGTAGGTGGATTTTTAGTCTTCAGTATTTGGATTGGTTTATCTAAATATGGTAAAATCAAACTGGGTGCGGATGATTCTAAACCTGAATACAGTACAACATCTTGGTTTGCGATGTTGTTTTCGGCTGGTATGGGTATTGGTCTAATTTTCTGGGGGGTTGCAGAACCACTGAATCATTATATGAGTCCTTTAGGAGCCGATCCAGGAACCAACGAAGCGGCTGCATTTGCTATCGAAAAATCTTTCTTACACTGGGGTCTTCACCCTTGGGCATGTTTTGCCATCATGGCATTAGCTCTTGCTTTCATGCAGTTTAGAAAGAACAAAAAAGGTCAGATCTCAAGTATTTTTATTCCAGTAGTTGGGCAGAAAATGGTTGATGGCTGGTTTGGTAAATTGATCGATATTTTGGCAATTTTTGCTACAGTAGCTGGTGTTGCAACATCTCTTGGTTTAGGAACCATGCAGATTAATAGTGGATTAAATTATTTATTTGGTGTTCCTGAATCAAAAGGGGTTCAGATTGCAATTATTCTTATTGTTACTTGTCTGTTTATTATTTCAGCAGTATCAGGTATCGGTAGAGGGATTAAAATTCTTTCAAATACCAATATGATTCTGGCAACAGCAATTGTTGCTATTGCTTTCATTGTTGGTCCAAAAGTAATGATGTTAGGTTTTATGACAGAAGGTCTTGGTAACTATTTCCAGTCGATTGTTGGTGAAACATTCGCTATTGGTGCTTTTAGTGATAATGCTTCATGGTATGGTGGATGGACCGTCTTCTATTGGGCATGGTGGATAGCCTGGGCACCATTTGTAGGTTCTTTTATTGCCCGAATTTCTAAAGGACGAACCATCCGTGAATTTGTTGGTGGCGTTCTTCTGGTGCCGGCCTTGTTAACATTTGTATGGTTTGGAATTTTTGGAGCTATGGGAATCAATTTAGGTTCAGATATAGCGTCAGAAGCTATTCAGACAACATCAACAGCTTGCTTTGTTGTCTTCAGTCATTATCCACTTGGAACTTTATTGTCATTGATTACGCTGGTACTGGTTTGTACATTCTTTATTACTTCAGCCGACTCAGCAACTTTCGTATTAGGTGTATTCAGCTCAGATGGAAACCTTGATCCATCAAATAGAATCAAAATTATCTGGGGTCTTCTGGAATCAGCTCTGGCTCTTGTACTGCTAGTCGGAACTGAAAATGGTTTATCTATGCTTCAGAGTATTTCCATTGTCGGGGCTTTCCCATTTGCATTTGTAATGTTAGGTGCGATGGTTGGTCTGTTTAAACTGGTTACAACTGACTCAGCTTATGAGCCAGCTGTTGTAGAATCAGGTTTAAAGAAAGAAACTGAAGTATCTGAAATAGATTCATCAGTAGTATTGGAAGAAAATTAATTTAATTTAAACTTTAACACTCTTGATTTATAAAAGTCCAGCTTTGCTGGACTTTTAACTATGTAAAAATTTATAATAAAAAAGAACCTGGATCAATGCAGAGATTTTTTAAATTGAAATTTATATATTAGAAGAATTACGCTTTTGATTAATGGATAAAATAAATAACTAACTTGTTGATTTTATAGATAGCTTAACGGCTTCAAGAAAAGTTAGTTAATACAGATGTGATTTTTGCATTTGATTATATCAGAAGGAAATCGAAAAGCTGCAAAATGTTTCCTTAAAATATACAAAAATTTGAAAGTTTTTTAATATCTTGAATTTGGCATTAATTAAACAAGGAAAATGCGAAAATAGTCCACTGATAAGAAACTAGGATATATTAAAATTTCTTTAAATGAAAATATATCGATTTGCAAGTGTCGGGAAATCCATGTAAAATAAGCTCAACCTAAAGAGTTGTTCCAAGTCAATTGGAAAAGACAAAGAAGTCTAATTCACACACATGTGATTTGGGCTTCTTTTTATATTTTGATCATTTGCTTAACAAAAAGGAGAAAGAACATGTCGAAAATTAAGGAACTTGCAGTAATTGTAGAAGAAGGTGGAATTGATGATGTATTGGCAGCTGTAGATGCAGCGATTGAAGAAGGCAACGCACCTATGGATATCTTAAATGCTGGATTGATTGATCCTATTAATGCATTGGGTGAAAAATTCAGACTGGGTGAAGTATATGTACCAGAACTGTTAATTGCTTCAAAAGCAATGAAAATGGGTGTTGAAAAAATCAAACCTTTACTGGCAACAGGTGATGTTAAAGTATTAGGAAAAGCAATTTTCTGTACGGTAGAAGGTGATATGCACGATATTGGAAAAAACCTGGTTGTACTGCTTTTAGAAAGCGCTGGCTTTGAAGTAATAGATCTGGGTATGGATATCGAACCTGACGAAATTGTTGAAGCTGTTCAGGAAAACGATGATGTTACAATTGTGGGAATGTCGGCAATGTTAACTACAACCATGTATGCAATGCAGGAAACAATTGAAGCCTTAGAAGAAGCTGGACTTCGTGATCGAGTTAAAGTCCTGATTGGTGGCGCGCCAGTTAACCAGATCTTTGCTGATCAGATTGGTGCTGATGGTTATACAACTAATGCCCCTTCAGCTGTCGAACTGTGTAAAAAATTAGTCGTCGCTTGATTATATAGAAATTAAAGGAGAATAGAATGGATCGTACAAATTATAATAATGAACTAAAATGTGGCTCACCACTTAAATTTTTAACTGTTGATGAAATGAAGGAAATTCATACATCGACACTAGAAATTCTTCAGGAAGTAGGAAGCATTATCCAGCATGAAGGCGCACGTGAAATGCTTAAAAAAGCCGGATGTACTGTTAAAGGAAAAAAAGTGTTTTTCCCGCATGGCTTAGTTGAATGGGCTATTAAACAGGCCCCTTCTCACATCCATGTATATGACCGTGATGGTGACATTGCCATGGATTTAGGTGGTCGTAAAGCTTACTTTGGTACTGGTTCAGACTGTCCTACATTATTAGATGTATACACTGGAGAACATCGAAACTTTACCACAGAAGATATGATTCATGGCGCAAAAATCATCGATGCTTTACCACAAATGGACTTCCTGATGTGCTGTGGTTTAATGTATGATTACCCTGTAACTTCTTACGAACACGAATATTCAATTATGGTAAGAAACTCTACTAAACCTCAGGTAGTAACCGCTGCAGATCGTGAATCAATCAGTAACATTACAGATATGGCCGTTGCTATTCGTGGAAGCTTGGAAGAATTGGCTAGAAAACCATTATTCCTGATGTACAACGAACCAAACTCTCCACTGATTCATACTTTTGAAGCAGTTGATAAACTGATCTATTGTTCAGAAAATCAGATTCCAACTAACTATTCTCCTTGTATGATGCCAGGTGCTACAGGCCCAATTACCAACGCTGGTGCTCTTATTCAGGGTAATGCTGAGTGTTTAGCTGGTCTGGTTATCCACCAGTTGGCTCACCCAGGCTCACCTATCGTATTTGGTGGCGGAATGTATAACATGGACTTAAAATGTATGCAGCCTACTTACTGTTCACCAGAAGCTATGGTTAATAATATTACATTAGCTCAGATTGCTCGTGACTTATATGAATTGCCAACATGGGGATTCACAGGATGTTCTGGATCTAAAGTGTTTGATGCGCAGGCAACTATGGAAGCCTCTGAATTTATCTTCTCTATCGGTTATGCTGGGGTAAACTTAAACCATGATGTCGGATACTTAAACTATGGTTTAACTTTCTCCTTTGAATTACTGGTTTCTGCCAATGAAACAATCAGCCAGATGCGACGAATCTTTGATGGTGTCGTGATGGATAAAGACCATATGGCAATGGATGTTATTAAAGCAGTTGGTCCTAAAGGACACTATTTGAGTGAACCTCACACCTTAAAATATAACAAAGAAATGTGGAAACCAGATCTGACAGACCGAGCTGATTTTGTGGGCTGGCAGAATGCAGGTTCTACTACTTATGAAGAACGAGTAAAAGCTAGAACTAAAGATATCATAGAAAACTACGTACCTAAAGCATTAACTAAAGAACAAGATGATGCAATTCAGGCTGTTCTTGATGCAGCTGATAAAAAAGCGGCAGAACAATCAAAAAAATAATTTAAATAATTACTAACTATAAGCCGGTACAAGGAAGTGCCTCATGATTTGACATGACCTGTATCGGCTTTTTTGCATTCAGTACAAAAAAAGAGGACAGAATATGAAAATTGGAATTGGAATTGATACTGGAGGAACATGTACGGATGCCGTCGTTTACCATGTCGAAAATCAGGAAATTATCGCATATGGAAAAACGTTAACGACAAAAGAAGATTTATCCATTGGAATAGGTAAAGCCCTTGATAAACTCCCCCGAGAGTATGTTGATCAGGCAGAAGTGATTGCGCTATCAACTACCCTGGCAACGAATGCGTGTGTTGAAAATAAGGGAGGCCGTGCAAAATTAGCTTTATTTGGGATTGATCCCAGCACGGTTTCAAAAGTTGGTGGTCAGTATGGTTTGTCCATGGATGACAGTCTCTGTTTTTTGAACAGCAAGACAAAACCAACTGGTAAAGTTGTCGAAGCGCCGGATTGGGAACATTTTGATGAAAATCTACTGGATCGTTTTGGAACTTGTGACGCAGTTGGGATTGTCGAGATGTACGCTAAAAAGACAGGTGCTAATTTTGAAAAAACCGCTCAAAAGATGATTGGGGATAAACTAAACATTCCTTCTGTTTGCGGATATGAACTTTTTTCAGAAAATAATATTGTCAAACGTGGAGCCAGTGCTCTTCTAAACGCCAGACTGATACCCGTAATTGAAGATTTTCTTAGATCAGTGGAAAAGGCTCTGGAAAAAAGAGCAATCAAAGCGCCATTTGTCATTGTCCGCAGTGACGGTAGTTTAATGACTGAAAAATTCACAGCTACCAGACCAGTAGAAACGCTTTTATGCGGTCCAGTAGCCAGCGTAATGGGTGCCATTGAACTGGCGGATGAAGAGAATGCCATGGTTGTGGATATGGGTGGAACGACAACTGATATAGCTTTTGTCAAAGATGGAAACCCTAAACGAGTAGAATCCGGTGTTCGAATCGGTAAATGGGATACTTTTGTTAAAGGGTTATTCGTTGACACCTTTGCATTGGGCGGCGACAGTGGGGTCATTATCGTAGAAGATAAACTTCAGTTGGAAAATGAAAAAGTTATGCCTTTGTGTATTGCAGCGCATAAATATCCTGAAATGATTAAGTCATTAAAAAAAGAAGTAGAAAGTGGTGTTATTCACCATAATGAACAAAAAGATATCTTTTTAGGTGTAAAAAATATTTCAGAAAACCCTGCTTATTCGGCAAAGGAAATAGAAATTGCTAATGCCCTTTATAAGAATCCATTAAGTCTAGAAAATCTTGGTAGAAAACTTGATTCCCTTGTTCTTAGATCTAGCATTGAACGTATGGTTAGAGAAGGTATCCTGATTCGATGTGGGGTTACTCCGACAGATGTCATGCACATTAAAGGTGATTTTAGTCATTATGATACTGAAGCCTCAGAGTACGGTCTAAAAATTATGGCCCGCTCGCTTGGCACTGATATGGATGTTCTAGGGGATATGATATATGATGAAGTAAAACGAAAACTTTACTTTAATCTAGTTCGGATTATGATTGAGGATGCTTTCCCCGACATTAGAGAAGAAGGGTTAGGATCACAACTGGAGAGGATGATTAATGATAATTACGAACGGGCAAAAGAAGGTCAAATAAGCAATCAATTCTTTGGTTGCCAATTGTCTACACCAGCAGTTTTAATTGGTGTTGGTGCACCGACTCATATATTCTTAAAAGATGTCGCAAAAATGCTGGGAACAGAGGCATATGCATCAGAATATTCGAAAGTGGCTAATGCCCTTGGTGCGATTATTGGTAAAGTTTCGGCAACAATCACAATTGAGATTTCATATAATCAGGAAACTGATGACTATATCGTTTACGGAGGTGGCGAACGAAAAGCAATTCACGACATTGAGACAGCAAAGGTATACGCTCAGGATCTGGGTAAAGAAAAAGCGCGTCTTGAAGCGATTAATCGTGGTGCTGATGAAAAAGCTTTAAGTGTTAGTATAAAAGATGAAGAAATGATTGTAGAAACGGAATTTGGTCCGCTTTTTATGGGCTATAAGGTTATGGCGATTGCTAGTGGCAGTCTAAAATTATCACAATAAATGTGGAGGAAATTATGGGAAAAGAAACTGTATTAAAAACGTTACGACATGAAAAAACAGATGAAGTGGCATGGGTACCATTTACCGGAGTGCATGCGGCATTTATGAAGGGTTATACCGCTACTGAAATTTTAACAGATGGCGATAAACTATTTGATGCCCTGATGAATGTGCATAAACTGTATACACCGGATGGGATGCCGATCGTATTTGATTTACAGATTGAAGCAGAGATTTTAGGTTGTAAACTATTCTGGGCAGATGAAAACCCGCCTTCAGTTGTTAAGCATCCACTGCGAAAAACAAAAGAAGTGCCATGCAAATGTAAAATTCCAAAGGCGACAGATGGCCGAATACCGATGGTTATCGAAACTGCTAAACGTGTTAAAGACGCAATTGGAGATGATACGGCATTATATGGTCTGATTTGCGGTCCTGTAACTTTAGCTTCGCATTTACGTGGAACAGATTTCTTTATGGATATTATCTCTGATCCTGAATATGTCAAAGAACTGGTTGGTTTCTGTGCTGAAGTAAATATGGCCATGGCTCAGTATTACATTGACGCCGGCATGGACGTTATTGCTGTTGTAGACCCGTTGATCAGTCAGGTATCTCCAAAGGCAATTGAAGCACATTTCCTTGAACCATTCCAAGCCATTTTTGATTACATCAGAAATCAGGATACATTAAGCTGTATGTTTGTATGCGGTGATGCTACCAACCAGATGGATGTTATGGCGCGATGCCATGCTGATGGTATTTCAATTGATGAAAATGTTGATATTAAAAAAGCCAAAGAAATTACCGATAAATATAATGTAACCATTTGTGGTAATATTCCACTAACAACAGTTATGCTGTTCGGTAATCAGTTGGATAATATGAAATATGTAGTGGATATGATGGATAACATCGATCATCATAATTTAGTGATCAGCCCTGGCTGTGATATGCCGTTCAAAATTCCAGTTGATAACACTATCGCTTGTGTTCAGGCCATTAAACATACTGATGAGTCACGAGAAATGGTTAAGAATCATGAATCAGCCGGAGCTTTAATGGACATTGAACTACCGGATTACGATAATCTGACCAAACCTTTTGTTGAACTTTTCACGCTGGATGCTGAGACCTGTGCGGCTTGTACTTATATGGTTAATGCCGTTATGGAAGTTCATGCAGATATGAGTGATCTTTTTGATGTGGCTGAATACAAATACTGTATCAAAGAAGATATTGCCAGAACTCAAAAAATGGGCGTTGAGCATCTTCCTTCAATTTATATTAACGGTAAATGCCGATGGTCGTCAATTATTCCAGCTCGTGAAGAATTGATTGCTGCTATTAAAGAATTAGTTTAATCTATACCCCCCCCTTTTAAATTTATAGAACAGCAGCGAAAGATTAGTCTTTCGCTGCTGAAAAAATAAAACTGTTATGCAGGTTTTTTGCATTTTTTGAACAACTGAAATTGCGTAAATTAAGGGGATGCCATAGGAGGAAAAAATGAAAATAATCTTTCAACCCGATGGAAAATCAGCAACATTTACAGGAGCAATCAATTTACTGGAAGCAGCGTCAAAGGCTGGTGTCTTAATTAATGCCGCCTGTCATGGTGGTGGAACATGCGGGAAATGTAAGGTGCAAATTATTGAAGGGGACTTGCCTGAACTTAGCCAGTCTGAGAAAAAAGCATTGACAGTAGAAGAAGTTGAGACAGGTTATAGGCTGGCATGTAAACTGGTTGTTAAAAATGATCTAACAGTCCTTGTTCCTAATCTGCTCGGTGAAGGTGATCGCAAAAAAGCACTGACTAAACTGCCTGACCATTTTAAGCAGGACATTCAGATCAGCAAGCAGTTTGTTAAAGTTAAAAGAGCTTCAATGAAAAATCAGAAGAGCGATGTCAAGCGTCTGGCTGAGGCTTTAAATATTTCTGATCTGGTTGTAGAACCTAAACTTTTATATTCAGTATCAAAATCACTAAAATCAAAAAAAGCAGAAGTGACAGCAGTAGTTAAAGATCATCGCTTGATCGCCGTCGAGCCAGGGAACACGGAAGAACACCATTTTGGTTTAGCACTTGATATTGGAACTACCACGGTGGTCGCAATGCTTTATAATCTCCATACTGGCGAAATGATTGATGTTGAATCACGAACCAATCCGCAAAGCAATTTTGGTGCTGATGTTATATCACGTATTCAATTTACACGGGAAAGTAGTGAAAATCTAGAGTTTTTGCAGAAGCGAATTATTCAGTGTTTCAATGAAATGATTCAAAAGTTCTCTGTTAGAAATAGTTTCGATCCAAACTGTATTTATGATGTTGCAGTAGTTGGGAATACCACAATGAGTCATTTATTTGAAGCGGTTGATCCAGAATCATTGGCTAAAACTCCCTTTGTTCCGGTTTATTGTCAAGGGGTTAATAATTTGGCAGCAGACCTTGAGTTGTCAGTCAATCCCTTGGCCAATGTCTATTTTTTACCCAATATTGCCGGTCATGTGGGGGCGGATATTGTTGCAGGAATGTTGGCTACAAATGTCAAGAATCTTCCTGGTGTAACATTAGCCGTGGATATCGGAACGAATGGAGAAGTATATCTGGGCAATGAAGGTAATATATTAACCTGTTCGACGGCGGCCGGTCCAGCTTTTGAAGGCGCCTGTATTCGTCACGGGATGAGAGCCGCAAAAGGGGCAATTGAACGGGTTTTATATCAGCGCGGTGATATTATTGTTCAAACCATTGAAAATGGTGAACCTATGGGTATCTGTGGCTCAGGCCTCATTGATGCGGTAGCAGTTCTTTTAGAGCTGGGCATTATTGACAAAAATGGTAAAATGATATCATCAGAAGCGTGTCTCGATTTGGGCTTGTCACGAGAACTATGTGAACGTCTGATCCAGGCTGATGATGGGATGGCTTTTGAATTGTATCAGGACAATGGCCGAACGATTATTTTAACCCAAAGCGATGTTAGAGAAGTACAATTGGCAAAAGCGGCAATCATGGCCGGAATGCTGACTTTATTAAAAGAAGAAGGGGTTAAAATGACGCAAATCGATCGGGTGCTAATTGCTGGCGCATTTGGGAATTATATTGATAAGAAAAGCGCAGTCATAATCGGTCTTTTACCTGATGTTGGCATGACTAAACTGATTAATGTGGGCAATGCGGCGGGAACAGGAGCCAGCATGGCTTTAATGTCAGAAAAAGTCAGAAATGAGGCTGAACTGCTATCTCGTTTTGTCAAACATGTTGAATTGTCGGCAAGTCCGATTTTCAATGAAGAATATATGAATGCAATGCGCTTTTAGAAAGGATTTATTATGAGTGAAAATGCAAAAAAAGTGTTTGATAAACTGGATGAATTAAAAATCGATTATTCTCTGGTTGAACATCCACCGGTTTATACTTGTGAAGAACTGGAAAATTATATTACAGACTTATCTGGGGTTCATTGCAAAAATTTATTTCTGCGCAATAAAAAAGGCAATCGCCATTTCTTGTTAGTGACAGATGAGGCCAGACAAATAAATATTAAGGAATTTGGTAAAAAAATTGGGGTTAGTAATCTAAGTTTTGCTTCGGGTGAGCGCCTGATGAAATATCTTGGTGTGGAAACCGGCGCTGTTTCAGTTTTCGGAACCCTTAATGATCTTGAAAAGCAGGTGGAAGTGATTATCGATCAGGATATGCTAAAAGAAAAGTCGATTAATTGTCATCCTAACGATAATACAAAAACGATTTCGTTCTCATCTGAAGATTTGAAGAAGTATCTCGATCAATGTGAGCAGACAGTTACGTATTTAAAACTTTAATGCTGGAATGGGGAAATTTATGAAACTGATTTTATTAACAGGTTTTCTGGGGTCTGGCAAAACGACCCTTTTATCTAATTTACTGGAAGAATATAAGGATCAGAAGATCGGCGTTTTAATGAATGAATTCGGTGATGTTGGCGTCGATGGAAAGCTGATCGAGAACGATGAATTCAAACTGACAGAGATTAATAATGGATCGATATTTTGTGCTTGCCTAAAAGAGAATTTTATCAGAGGTTTGGCAGAATTCTTAAAGTATGATCTGGAGATGGTATTTGTTGAGTCATCAGGAGTATCTGATCCATCCAATATGGGTGAAGTGCTGACCATTGTTGAAAAACTTGCAAAAACATCATATGATTATCTTGGGTCAATTTGTATAGTGGATAGTCTGTTTTTTACCAAACAATATGAATTGGTTCCTGCCTTACATAGACAGATTTATTATGCTGATGTGGTTGTTCTAAACAAAGTTGATTTGCAAAGTAGCCAAATGATTACAGAAATAGCAAGGTCCATCAGAGAAATTAATGAACAAACAACTATTATTGAGACCAGTTATTGTAAATTTCCTATTGATCAACAAATACAAAAAATGGAAGCTGCCCATATCGAAAAAGCATGGACTGAATCTGGCAATACGGTTGAATCTCGGCTGGTTACAAAGGTATTAATGACTGAAGAGCAAGTGCCATTTGATAAGCTGAAGGATTTTCTGAATCAGGTTTCTTGTGCCACCTATCGGATTAAAGGTTTTAGCAGGACTGATCAGGGGATTTTTGAGATCAGTGGCGTAGATTCCCGTATTGAACTGATTCCTTGGCAAAAACCTATTGAAAAAACTGAAATTGTCATGATTTCTTCAGTTGGCATTGCTCTGATTTCGACTGTTACATCGGCCTGGAAGAAGGAAATGGGCGCGACTAAGATGAAGATTATATAAAAAAAACCTTCAAGTATGAAGGTTTTTTTAGTAATTAAGTAAATCTAAGATCTCGGCCTTTGATTTTGCGTCAGTAAGTTTTTTAATGACGACACCACCTCTAAGGACAACCAAGGTTGGGATAGTCATTACCATAAACTCTTTAGCCAGTTCAGGCTGTTCATCGACGTTTATTTTTCCAACCTTAATGATGAAGATTTCTGCTGCAATTTCTTCAATAATGGGAGCAATCGACTGGCAGGGACCGCACCAGGGAGCCCAAAAATCTAAAAGCACTGGTTTAACAGATTGAACCACTTCCATTTCATAGTTTTCATTGGTAATAGTTAGAATACTCATGATAGTCACCGCCACTTAATCTTTACATTATTATAGCTTTTCAAACTTAAATTTTCATGTCTTTGTTACAAAAAAAACAGCTGTTCGTTTACAATCAGGATATGACAAAAAACTTAGTAAACCACGTTGACATCATAATTTCAAAGTGCTATACTTTGGAAAGTTTATGAAGTAGTGATATCAAGGGCGATATTGCTGCGAAGTTAGACTCGTTTTGTCAAAATTTTATGGCGATAGCAGACGATGCCTAATCTGTTGTCGCTATTTTTTATAGAAAAAATTAAAATAAGAAAGCTGTGTGGGAAAGATGTATAATTTTGATCAGTTACTCATTTTATTCAGTGCTTTGCTGTTTCTAGTAGTAATGTTCAGTTTTATTAATGAAAAGACAATTAAACTGCCCTATGAAATTGGCTTGGTTGTATTTGGGTTTTTGTTTGTCGTGATTTATCTCGTAGCAAAAAACTTTAATCTGGTCTTTATTCCGGCCGAGTTTTATGAATTATATCATGAATTTGATTTCAATGACTTTTTATTTAATGGCATTCTTTGTTTTATGCTGTTTAGTGGTGCTTCGAGAATAGAGTTTGGAGATTTTAACAAGGACAAGTTTTTGATTGTCAGTATGGCGATTGTCGGCACTTTAGTTTCGACAATTATTTATGGTCTCTTGTTCTATGGTTTGGCTTATCTGATTCATGTGAATGTAAGTTTCCTGGCCGCCTGTGTTCTAGGTGCAATTGTCGCACCGACAGATCCAATTTCGGCTATGAGTATACTAGCTAAGGCTGGATTGCCAAAACGAATTGGCTTAATTATTGAAGGAGAAGCACTCTTTAATGATGGCGTGGCTGTGGCTATTTTTGCGACATTGATTTCGGCACTGAGATTATCAGCAGACAGTGTTTCTTTTTTAAGTTTTGGTCAAGGCTTATTAACTGAACTTGTTGGCGCGATTGCAGTTGGATTCATAGTATCATTTTTGATGTTCGAGGTCTTCAAACGCTCCTCGAATGATTTTGTGAGAATCTTCTCAAGCATCCTAACCGTCATGCTGGCCTATTTAATTTGCGAATACTTTGGCTTTTCCGGACCAATTGCGGCGGTAATATGTGGTTTATACTACGCGACAGGAATTGGTGGTTTACAGCGAAAAAATCACGTTTGTATGACTTCAGAACTGCATCAGCTCTTTTATTCCTTCTGGTCAGTAATTGACAATCTCCTTAATGGTACATTGTTTTTGCTGGTTGGCGTACTTTTGTTAAATATTAAGAATATTAATACTTTGTCGATGGGAATGATCTTAATCATTGGCACCAGCTCGATTGTTTTCAATACTTTGGCCCGTTATATAGGTGTCTATGCGTCGATGATGTTTAATCGAAATCCGCCAGCAGGGAAAGGGATGCGTAATTCAAGATTTCGTTTATTTATGACCTGGGCGGGATTAAAAGGTGGTCTTTGTTTGGCCTTGATCATGGGCAGCAGTAAATTAATGGAGCAGTCTACGTATAATCTCTTTGTTATTGCAACTTATTTTATTGTCCTCTTTACGACGGTAGTTCAGGGGCTGACTGTTGGAAAAGGATACAAAATGCTGAATCGCAGCAATGAAAAAATATTTTCGCATGGTAAAAAAGAAGTGACTGGACACACAGTAAAGTAATAATGCCGTTAAAGTTTTCATATTCAAATATTAAGTTTCAAGCTAAACTTGGTATTTGAAAGTCGGGCAACCTGGCTTTCAAATACCAAGTTTTTTATTGCATAAAGTAGTGCTGGGCATGTTTTACATCATACAAAATTAAAAGTCTAAAACTAAAAAATATACAAAATCCAGTTTGACAGATAAATATTAAACGCATATAATGTTTATATTGAAATCATTTTCACGAGCGCAAAAAACTAATGTGTCTGTAATAATATTAGGGACAGATCAAACTGAATTTTTATGGCCAGTTCACGATTAAAACCGATAATAAAAATAGAAAAATAATTAGTTGCAGACATTTTAAATTTTTTAATTTTAAGGAGAAAAGAATGAAAAACTGCAAGTACCCAAATCTGTTTTCACCTATTGTATTAGGTGATACCCTGTTTAGAAATCGAATTTTTGCCTCTCCGACTGGTTATCAGAATTTAAATGGCGATGGCTATTTAAATGATGGCGCAGCCGCTTATTATGAACGTAAAGCAAAGGGTGGTGTTGCCAGTGTAACAAGCTTTGAGGGGATTGTTGATGGAGAATACGGGCGAGGTGGTAGAACGCATATCTGTCTTGATACACCGAATATATCGAACAATCTTTCGCGTTTAGCCTATGCTGTAAAATCCCATGGGGCGGTAGCATCATTGGAACTTCAGCATACTGGGATGTTTGCCAATCGGGATTTGTCTTTTTTTGGCGCTTCATCTAAAGGTATAGCTTATGGACCAACTGCCTGCCAACTGGATGGGCGAGAAATTCTGCCGATGGATCAGGCAATTATAGATCGTACCATAAAAAATATGTCGATGGCGCTGTTGTAGCTAAAATGAGTGGCTTTGGAATGGTGACGATTCACGCTGGCCATGGATGGATGTTGCATCAGTTTCTTTCGCCGCTAACCAATACGAGAACGGATGAGTGGGGTGGCAAAAGTGTTGAAAATCGGGCGCGATTACTGATTACAATATGTGATGCCATTAAAAAAGCGCTGGGAAAAGGATTCCCAATAGAAGTGAGAATGAGTGGATCGGAATGTTATAGCGGTGGATTTGGGATTGAAGACGGTATTGCTATTGCGAAACAGCTTGATGGACATTGTGACTTGATTCATGTATCCGCCGGCAATCACGAAATTGAGGCAGTTTTTCCGGTGACACATCCCAGCATGTTTTTAGAGGATGGCTGCAACGTTAAATATGCAGCGGAAATAAAAAAGCATGTAAAAACGCCAGTAGCTACAGTTGGAGCTTTATCTGACCCCGAGCTAATGGAAGAAATAATTGCTTCAGGACAAGCGGATGTTGTGGAAATGGCTAGAGGACTTTTAAGTGATCCTGATTTTGCCTTAAAAGCAAGAACCGGAAATGAAGATCAAATTGTAAAATGTATGCGTTGTCTATCGTGCTTTTCTAGTGAACTGACAAATGGCGAACCCTATTGTGCTTTAAATCCCGAGACAGGACGTGAACAGGAAATGAAATACGCTACACCAGAACCCATTAAAAAGAAAGTGTTGGTTGTCGGTGGTGGAATTGGTGGCATGCAAGCAGCCTTAACAGCCCAGAAACAGGGGCACCAAGTTATTCTCTGTGAACAGAAAAATCGTTTAGGTGGTGTGCTGCGTTGTGAAGAAAATGTGGGTTTTAAAAAGAACCTGGATTATTACCTGGATCAGCAGGCAAAAAAAGTAATGGATTCACCAATTGATTTAAGACTTAATACAAAGGTGACCCCTGCGTATTTAAAAGATCTGGATGTCGATATTATTATTGGGGCATTAGGTGCAGAGCCAGTTAAACCGGGGATCAAAGGCATTGAAAAAAGCCACGTGCTATGTGCTCAGGATGCTTATCAGTCAGTGTCTGAAATTGGTAATAAAGTACTGATCATCGGTGCCGGATTGGTTGGAGTTGAACTGGGACTCCATCTGATTGCTTGCGGCAAAGAAGTAGATATTATTGAAGCAACTGACCATATTAATGATGGCGGTAACTTTCTTCATATGCTGGGATTGAAAGTTGAAATTGAAAAGCGGGCATTAAGAATTCATTATAATGCCTGTGTGGAAGAAATTAAGGAAAAGACGGTATCGGTTAAATCTTTAGATGAAATAGAGGAATTTGAAGCAGATACAGTTATCTACGCTGTTGGCCAAAAACCGCGACGGGAAGATGCCTTGGCTCTGAATCTTTTGGCACCGGAATTTTATATGGTGGGAGATTGTATTGCCCCACGAGATATTACCAGTGCCAACACAGAAGCTTTTATGACTGTAAGAAATATCGGAAGAATTTAGTACAATGCAAAAGCCGACAAAAATTGTCGGCTTTTGTAATTAAAGATCGAGAGCGGCGTTATAACCGCCAGTTGTTGCAGTAAAAAGGGTGCCTTGTGATGAGGTGCAGTCACCTATCAAAAAGACATTATCAATTAGATTGGCAAACTTAGAGACCTCCTCCAGCTTTGGTTTAACACCCAGGGATAGGATCAGGGTATCGAAAAGCAGTTCTTTTTCTTTGTTTTCTGCATTAACGATGAGTTTGTGATCCAGCGCTTTTATGAGTTTGTGATCTGCAAGAATCGTTGCACCCTCCTTTTTTAACAGCTGTAATAGTGCAGTCATTGGTATGGGTGAAGCTTTTAGCATTTGACGTTCACTGACCATTTCGATAATGGTAACCTTTTTACCCTTTCTCAGTAATGATAGTGCTGTTTCACAGCCAGTTAGTCCTCCGCCAGCGATCACAACTGTCTTGCCGGTTTCGACAACACCACTTTCAACATCACCGACCCAGACGATATCTTTACCATCCAATCCGGGAAGCGGTGGAATATTGGATTCGGCACCAACAGCGACAATCAAGGCATCAGGATTTTCATCCAGCACATTTTCCGGAGTTGCTTCGGTAGCCAGTTTTAGTGAAATATTTGGGTGTCGGCTGGTCATGCGAATGGTCCACGCCAGGTACTTTTTAAGATCTGCTTTAAAGTCAGGTATTGTTGCCAGACGTAAAACACCGCCTAGCTGATCACTTTTTTCAAAGAGAGCAACCTGATGACCGGCATCAGCAGCCTGCCGTGCCGCTTCCAGACCGGCTGGCCCGCCGCCTATCACAACTACTTTTTTAGGTTGGCTGGAACGATTTAGTTGATTGAGTTCAAGCTCTCGACCTGCTTTAGGATTAACCGCACAAGCGACTCGCAGGGGTTCCATGCCATGCGTACGGTTTAAACACAGTACACAGCGGATACAAGGGCGAATAGTGTCTTCCTGTCCACATCGGGCTTTGTTGACGCTGTCCGGATCGGCAATGACGGTGCGAATCATGGCGCAGACATCAGCTTCATCGTGATTAATTATTTCTGCTGCCAGATCCAAATCAATCGATCCAACGGTGGCTACTGGAACAGTAATGCCATCAGCACTTTTGATACTTGCGGCAAAATGCGCATTGTAGCCACGCTTTAAGTAAGTGGGTTGGGTGGTGATGGGAACCATTTCGTCATCCAGTAAAAGACCGGCAGAAATATGAACCAAATCGATTTTCCCCTGAATGATTTTAATGAACTCGATAGTTTCAGAGAGTTCCACGCCACCGGGAATCAGCTCGGCGGCGCTGAGGCGGAATTCTATTGCCAGTTTGTTGCCAACTCGGGCGCGAATTGCATCCAATAATTCACAGGCGAAACGGGCACGGTTTTCAAGGCTGCCACCATATTGATCGGTTCGATGATTGAAGAGCGGGGAGAAAAAGTTACTGACAAGAATCCCGTGACCACCATGGATGAGAATCATATCCATTCCAGCTTTTAAAGCACGTTCGGCGGAATCGGCAAAAAGTTTGATCCAGCCGGCAATGTCATCATGGGTCATAACATCGACAGGAGACATGCCCTCCTCGGGAAGATCGTGCCCCATGGCGAAACCCGCCAGTTCGATAGAGACTTTGGCTCCGTAACGATGCACGGCATCCGCCAGTACAGCCAGGCCGGGAATAACACTATTACTCCCCATATTTACGCAAAATCCGCTAGTGTGTTCATAAGGGGGGTGACCATAGAGATACCGACAGTAACGATACCAGCTCCGCCCTTTGCCAGTTCCCGGGACCATTCTATTAATTCCGGAGTAACTAAACCTTCTGAGTCGGCCAGTCTAGGTGCGGCAGGTGAAGTCTCAATACGGTTCTTGACTACCATATTTCCAATTTGAATCGGTGTAAATAAATTTTTGAATTTTGGATTCATTAATACCTCCAATTTTACGGATGAAATTCCTTTTTTTTAAGTCTATCAAAGGCAAACAGCGTTTACAATGGAGATATATAAGAAAGAGATGTTTTGTTTTTGTGCAAAATCACAAAAGAGTAGGATGCATTATGGAAACGCATATTAAGAGTCTTGCTGCATTATTTGAAACAGATGAAGTAAGACTGTGGATAAATAATCCGCAAATCGACAATCTGACAGATATTGTAAAAATTGATCGGGAATTAAATTTAACCAATCCGCGATTAGTCTATTTGTTGACGCTGGAAACTTTTGAGAATAGTTATAAAAATTTGGCGGCAGTAAATGTTTTATTGGCGTCTGATAAGCCGGTAAAAATGGCAATACCTGCTAAGATCAATCTGCTTTGGATTAAATCTACGAAGTCGGACAAAATATTTAAAAAAGTAAATGATTTTTTTTCTCAAAAATCATTAATAGAGAAAAAGCGAGATCAGTTAACAAATGCTTTTTTTTCTGGCAAAGGCTTGCAGCATTTAATTGATGAAGCCCAAAAAGTTTTTGATAATCCGATGTTTATCAGTGATTTAACGTTTAGAATTCTGGGATTCAGCAAAGATGTTCAGATAACAGATCCATCCTGGCCATCAAAATCTTCTCAAAAAACAGAAAATTATCTGCGCATTCAAAAATTGAGTCAAGAAGGTGTCTTTAAAAGATTATATGAAAGCCAGCATCCGTGCTTGGAAGAGTTTGATTATGCCAGTCATCCCTGGCTGGCGATGAAGATTGTCTATCAGAATAAAATTATAGGGCATGTTGCGATTGTTGCATTAAAGCGCGATTTTTTAGAGATAGATCATGACTTGCTGATATATTTTGCAAAACTAATCGGCAGCGAAGTAGCAAAAATTGATGAGAACCATATTGTATCAATGACTGCATTTGATCATTTGATCATGGACATACTAAATGAAACTTTAAATAACGAAGAGCTGATTGATCAGCAAGTTAAAAAAATGGACTTGAATCACCGACAATTCCACCTTTTAGTACTAAAAAAAACAAAGAACTTCAACAAAATTGTTCCGGAAGCCTATCTTCTAAACTATTTAAAACGGTTTTTAGCAACTGATAAAATTATCTTGCACCAGGAAACTATTTTACTTTTCGTCGATTCAAGAAAAAGCAATCAGATTTTTAGAGAGATCAAAGACTTTTTAAAAGACAACTCGATGAAAATGGGAATTAGTCTGGTGATTCAGGACTGGAAAAATCTAAAAGCTTATCTTAGACAGGCCAATAGAGCATTAGAGTTAGGCCAGACGCTTGATGAACATCAGAGTTTTTACAGCTATCAGAAGCTGACATCTTATGATTTATTGGATCTTGTGGGAAGACAGATTGACTTAAAGCACTTTTTTCATCCGGCTATAACAGAACTACAACAATATGATCTAAAAAATAATACGGATTATGTTCGAACGCTGGATATTTATCTTAAATTTGATGGGAATGTGACACAATCAGCGACGTATTTTTTAATGCATCGAAATTCTATGTTATATCGCATTGGAAAAATTGAAGAAATAACTGGACTTTCACTGGCGAATTCAAGTATAAAATATGATTTAATGACAACATTTAAAATTATTCAGTTATTGAATGATACTTCCAGATGAATAATATTGATCATCTGATAGTTAATTGTCATGAATTGAAGTGCCGGCTGCTAAATTGAAGCAGCCAGCTCGGCATATTCGAAAACAAAATTCTCTACATGTTTCTTTATTTCATCGCGCAGTAATCGCATTTGTTCTAGACGCTCTTGATGCGATCCCGTGAAAATTTCTGGATCATGGAGATTCCAGCTAAATTCTTTTAAAGTCAGGGGAAATATTGGGCAGCGTTGTCCATTTATTTCATCACATACTTTTACAATCATAGCGTAACGTCTACCTTCTTTGAAGTAGTCAAAGACTGAGTGGGTCAGATTTTCTGATAAGTCATAGCCAATTTCGGACATTGCTTCAATCATCAGCGGATTTAGAGGGGCTGGTTCCAAGCCAGCACTTTCGACTAAAAAATTTTTCCCGCCAATTTGCTTCAAGAAAGCTTCGGCCATTTGGCTTCTGGCAGAGTTATGGACGCATACAAATAATACTTTTAACATAGATTGATCCTCTCGCAGTAAATTTTTCTTTAACCTATCACATTTCAGGGATAGAAAAAAGAAGATTATTGTTAAATGTTTAAAATAGAAGCTCATGTCACCCCTGTTTTTTTAAGATAATATTGGGTATCAAAAATACAATTATATGATAAATTTTCATTTAGTCAGATTAAGTTGGGAGTCGATATGAAAAGTGAAATTAAAAAAAAATTAGTGCTCAGAAAGCTGTTGGGCAAAGATTTGACTCAATTCAATGATATTTTGCGTTATGCCTTTCAGGTAACAGATGAACAACTGCTGAAGGTCGGCTGGAAACAGGATGAAATTAAACGTTCTAAATTTCCGATATTAGAAAAAGCAGATGTGCTGGGTTGGTTTGAGAAAGATCGTTTGGCAGCACAGATTGCAGTTTATCCATTGCAGGTCAACATTACCGGTAGCATTTATGAAATTGGTTATATTACTGGTGTTGCGACATACCCGGAATATATGGGCTTGGGTTTGATGTCTGCTCTGATGAAAAAAAGTTTGGAAAATATGCATGACAAAGAACAGCATCTTTCCTTTCTTTTTCCTTTCTCACATCCGTTATATCGACATAAGGGCTGGGAAGTGGTTTCTGATAAAATGACCTTTTCGGTTTCGGATTATCAGCTGCCAAAAAAAATAGAAGTGCCCGGAAGAATAAAACGCGTGAGTCAAAACAGTCCTGATCTGAGAGCGGTACATGATACTTTTGCTCGACAAACGCATGGTTGTCTGATTAGAAATGATCTGGTTTGGGAAGAATACTGGCGCTGGGACGTAGAAGACGTGACAGCAGCTGTTTATTATAGTCAGGATGAGAAAGCACTGGGATATTTGGTCTATCTGATTGAAAATGATGTGATGCATGTAAAAGAAATGGTCTATCTGAATCAGGAGGCCAGAAAAGGCTTATGGGGATATATTGCAGCTCATGAGTCGATGATTAACAAAGTTGAGGGCAGTAATTATTATAATCATACTGTATCTTTTCTGTTTGGCGACAGTGATATGAACGAAACAATTCACCCTTATATAATGGCACGGATTGTTGATTTCGAAGGGTTTATCAGTCAGTATCAGTTTGCCAATGACGAGTTGGACGAAATAATTACTTTCGCAGTTAAAGACTCCGTGTTGGAATGGAATAACAGACTTTTCACCCTGAAGTTTTCAAAGGGACAAAAACCGAACTTTATTGATCAGATTTCTGATAATTTAGTTGAAGTTGAGATTGGAATTTTAACCAGTATGCTATTGGGTTATAAACGACCGACCTACTTAAAACAGATTGAGCGTATTTCAGCAAGTAAAAAAACAGTTTCTATTTTAGAGAGTATTATTCCGAACGAAAAAGTGTATTTTTCAGATTATATTTAAGCTTATAGCCCAGTCTCAGTAATAAATTACAATTATTTCTTTAACTATTAAAAAAGAAATACAAAAACACTCTAACAGGTATAAATGATTATGGAGGTAATATGATTTACGGATTAACCAAAAATCAGCAAATTGCGACATCAAATATGAATATAGTGAGTGGACGTGAGGTTAGAGAAAGGATTGGCTTTAAGGATCAATCTGTCTTTAAAGCTGTTGATCGCGATCCTGTTGCCATGATTGAGAGTCAAAATGATTTCAGAATTCCTGAGCTGATACCCATGCGTCATGAAAAAATGGCCTCTTCACCATTTTCTTTTTTTCGGGGAACAGCACTGTTAATGGCTCATGATCTGTCACATCAGGCTCAAACTGGTATTCATGCAATTATTTGTGGAGACGCGCATATTGGCAATTTTGGTTTTTTTGCTTCCCCCGAGCGAAGACTAATATTTGATTTGAATGACTTCGATGAAGCAGCGCCAGGGCCATGGGAATGGGATTTAAAGCGGTTTTTAACGAGTATTATTCTGATTGGCAAAGAACATGAATTGAATGAGAATAAGATTCGGGAAATATGTCTTGAAGCTGCTAAGCATTATCGAAATGGGTTGTCGTTAATGTTATCAATGAGTTCACTGGAACGCTATTTTCTAATAGGTGATGAGGTTTTGTTTTTGGATAGTTTTTCCAAGTCATCGCGGGCAGATTTCGAAAAAATTATTAATAAAGCTAAGACAAGAACCTCAGATCAAGTCATCAATAAAATGACTGAAACAGACCAGTTTGGGCGGAGAATATTTATTGAAAAGCCACCTGTGGTTGAACGAGTTCAAAATGAATTAATGGGTAAAGTTGAAGCCTGTTACATGGAATACCTAAAAACTGTTCGACCGGACATTGGCGTCCTTTTATCTCAACATATCCCAACAGATGTTGCCAGACGAGTGGTTGGTGTTGGAAGTATTGGCACCAGGTGCTATTTGCTGGTCCTAACCTGTGAGGATGAAAGTCACTTGGTCTTACAAATTAAGCAGGCTTCAGATTCAGCAATAAGCCGCTATTGCCAACGAAATTTTACAACACCGGAAACTTTGGATCATAATCTTGGAAATGGTTTTCGTGTTGTGAGCCATCAACAAATGCTTCAAGCAGTTTCTGATCCGTTTCTTGGCTATTTTACCAGTGATGATGGTTTTGATTTCTATGTCAGGCAATTTCGTGATATGAAAGGAACAGTTAAACTTGACGAACTGGATAATGACACATTCAAAGAATATGCCAGAAACTGTGGGATTGTTCTGGCCCGGGCTCACGCGCAAAGTCCGTACGCCAATTGGATAAAGGGGTATCTTGGTGAAAGCGATGAGTTTGATCACGCGGTTTATGAATGGAGCATGGCTTATTCGCGGCAGGTTTTTAATGATTATAAGATATACGTTGATAAACTCGGACTAGCCTCCGAGAAGTAAATTAAAAACCCTCTAAAAGAGTCGCAACTTTTAAAGGGTTTTTGATTGGAATCCAAGAGACTGGAAAAGGTTTTTTCAGCTGAATCAATGCGATAAGTGTTGATACAAACTGAAATAATGCATAAAATGATGAATCTATCCATATTATATCGGAATTTCTATTGAAAGTCAAGTGCAAAACAAGATAAAAAGTAACGAAAATGATCGTAATTGGTTTAATAAATAAAGTCAAGCGCGGATGAAAAAGCAAATTTCATCTGATGAATCAACAAACGTTTACAAATCATTTGTCTTGAAATCTTTTAAGGATTTTGATAGAATAAATTCGTTGATGTTTGAAAGGTTTCGAAAAGAGCAATGGCGCTAATAACTTCGAAAGGAGTTTTTGCGCCCTTTTTTGCTTTATGCCATTTAAATTTTAACTCAAAAGAGTTTATAATTTCTTTAAAGGAGGATGATATGACAGAAGCAACATATTTTTTTCTTTCGCTGGTGATTTTTATTGGTGTCTATGTTTTGATTATTATGGATCGGTTGGATCGGACACTTGTTGCCTTGGCGGGAGGCTTGCTGATGATTTTTTTGCAAATTATCAATCAGGAGGAAGCGATTCATGCCGTTGACTTTGACACCATTACCTTACTAATTGGTATGATGATGATTGTTATGGTAATGCGGCGGACCGGCATTTTTGAATATCTGGCTATCAAAATGCTGAAAATATCAAAAGCCGATCCTCAAAGACTGATTATTCTGTTTTCTTTGATAACCGGTGTTTTGTCTGGTCTACTTGATAATGTTACAACAATTATGCTGATTATACCGGTAACGCTAAGTGTTGCAAAGGACCTGAAACTTGATCCCATTCCGTTTATAATTGCTGAAATTTTTTCTTCTAATATTGGTGGTACAGCAACATTAATTGGGGATCCACCTAATATTATGATTGGCAGTGAAGTACCACTTTCATTCAATGATTTTTTGTTGAATAATGCCATAATTGCCTTGCCGATTCTCATTGTCACCTCAATCCTGTTTTCCCTGTTGTACAAACGGATGTTGGTTGCTGATGAAACGGTTAAACGAAAACTGCTGGAAGTCGATGAAAATGAGGCTATTCATGATCCGGTTCTATTGCGAAAGAGCCTAGTGATTTTCAGTCTTGTTATATTAGGATTTATTTTTAACGCTTATATCCATGTTGAGTCGGCAACGATTGCTTTAACTGGTGCCGTGGCATTAATTTTTCTCTCAGGAATTTCGTCAGAAGAAATTTTAGTTGAAGTTGAGTGGAAAACAATTTTCTTTTTTATTGGGCTTTTTATGTTGGTTGGGGGAATTGAAGCAACTGGCGTAATTGAAATGCTGGCTGAAGAAGTACTTCGACTAACCGGAGGGAATCTTTTCAGCACATCCATATCGATTTTATGGGTGTCTGCGCTTGCTTCTGCCTTTATAGATAATATCCCCTTTGTTGCCACAATGATTCCGATGATTACTGATATGGGAATTATTTCGGGAATGGACGTTTACCCTTTATGGTGGGCTTTGTCACTAGGTGCATGTCTGGGGGGGAATGGGACTGTTATTGGAGCCAGTGCTAATGTTGTGGCCATCGGACTGGCAGAAGGTCAGGGATATAAAATCACCTTTAAAAACTATTTTAGGGTCGCTTTTCCCTTCATGCTGATGACTGTTTTTGTTGCGATGATTTATCTTATTTTTCGTTTTCTGGTTTAAAAAAGAGCAGTTTCTTTAGGGGGAAATAAAGAAACTGCTCTTTTAAAGATGTTAAATTTCTTTCATTGTTTTTGAGCTATTGCAGGTGAAACTGCTTTTTCTTGAGAACTCAAATGTTCAAAAAAGTCTTTCTTATAGGCTTCTTTTTTTTGATACATGTGCTGATCAGCGTCTTTTAAGAGATCTGATAATGGGCGGTTTTCAGAAACTGTTTGTGTGCTGCAACCAAAACTGATACTGAGCTGGTATGGTTTAGAAGCGGACTCGTTGTACATTATTAAAGCATTTGAAATATTTTGTAATAATGCATTTAAATTGAGATGGTCATCAGATTCGATTAAAATTAAAAATTCATCGCCGCCAAAACGATACACGGTATCACCTGAACTAATCATTGATTCCAGAATGTGGGAAGTGGTTATTAGGGCTTCGTCCCCGGTGTGGTGGCCATAGCAATCATTTATTTGTTTGAAATTATTAATATCACCAAGAATAATAGAAAAAGCCTGAGCTTTATCATTCAGATATTGGACACGTTGCACAAAACGTTCACGGGTAGGAAGACCGGTTAAGGCGTCACGCAGGTTATTGTCTTGTTCAATCTGAACATAGGCAATGAGCGTAGAGAAGGAAAAAGCCGGCCAGATGATCAATAATCCATAAGCAACGGATTGAAGAACACCGGCAAGAATCGGAATTAGCATGAACAGAAAAACTGATTCGAGAATTCGCCCGTTTATCTGTTTTTTGAATTTGAAGGTACATAAGTAGAGGATGGTAATCATCAGATAAGTTAGCGAAACAATCAGATAAAGGCCAATATTGCGGGCGTACTGATTTTCGGAATTGATGGTAAATACAAAGCCGGTAAAGAAATTGATGGACATGATTAAAAGAGTAATGTAAAAAGGAATGAGATAAAAACGGATGCGTTTCTTTAAAGCACGGTAATCATCGAAAATTTTATAATCGGCATAGGCAACCCAAGCCACAGCTGGGAAGCTATTAAAACAAATAAGTATGGTGTTGCTGACAAGCAGTAGCCAGTAACTAAAAACATAATGTGTGCCATCAAGAAACCAGGTAAGACCTTCCAAAAAGTTCATTATGATCAAAATGAAAACAATATTTAGAAGTAGTTTCGTAGAGATGTCATGCGAACGGTTTTTTTTAATGAGACTGATGGCAATAAAGATCAGGAGACAAATCGCAAAGAGCAGCAGGTCAATTGAATAGAAAAGATGCAGATGGTTCATAAAGCCTCCAAATTATAAATTGATTTGATCTTAATTATTATAACATAAGGCCTAAGCGGAATGAAGATAGAATAATTCGCTTAGGCCTTATGTTATAATTCCCAAACAATTCGGTTAGACTTGGGCAGGGATAAAAAGTTTGGGATCAGAGTATCGGACAACTTTGTTTCGGCCGCTGTTTTTAGCATCTTTAAGCGCTATACCGGCATTCTTAATGGTATCAAGACAATCTCCACCCGGATATAGAGCAGTGCCAATTGAAATAGTGATAGGACAAACTCCGTTAACAGAGCGCTCGACGGCATTGCGGATTCGCTCGGCAACTAAATCGACCTGATCCTCAGGACAATCAAATAGAATGGCGGCAAATTCTTCTCCACCCCACCGAATAACCAGATCAGAAGCTCTTAAACTGTTACGAATACAGTCTGCGACAAACTGTAGAATGCGATCACCATTATCGTGACCAAAGTGATCATTAACTGCCTTTAAATGGTCGATATCCATCATTAAAATAGCAATCTGGCTGCTTAAAAAACTGATATCATGAGAAGCGCCCATCAGTTCATCGATTTTACGACGATTAAAAACTTTGGTCAAGGGGTCGTGAAGGAGTGCAAAGGCTAATTTTTTTTCCATGAGATAATGCTGGAAATAAAATTGCGTAAATGTGAAAGTTAAAGCTGATAAAAAAATGATTGGAATAATTAAAGAAACAAGTGCGGCTGGTGAGTTTTCAAGCAGTTGGTAATAGTTGAAAAAATAAAAGTCTCCAATCAAAGCCAAATAAGTAACAATGGAAAAGGATAGAGGTGCTGAAAATGTGATAAGAAATAATATAAAAGCGGCAAAAATTAAGACTATGTTTATTGATGAATAGCTGCTTTTTGAGCTGTTGATCAGAAGTGCGCCGATAATAAAAGCATGGATGGTTATCAATGAAAGCCCCGATATTAATTTGTAATTACTGCTTTGAGTTGATGTAAAATAAACCGCCAACAAAGGTAAAATAAAAAGAAGGCGCATTATAAAAACAAATGATGAAATCGAAGCGGTTATACAAAAATCATTGATGATCGCACCCAGATATAGAAATAAAGCAATTGTTAAAACGACAAGATTGAATGATCGATAATAGTGATATTTAGCCAGATAAAAGTCATTCCGGGCGCTTTCCGGAAGATTTAAAAAAATATTCATCTTTGGGGTCTCCTCAGTCACGTAAAATAATCCAAGATTTTGATGGATAGAATATTATACCATATTTAATCTAATGAAGGAATTTAAAAGCGCACGACAGGGAGCGATATTTAAAATGAGCAGGGATCAGGATCGGGCTGTGACATATAAAAGCCTGACATGAATGAAATACCGAAAGAGAATATTGTGGGTTTTATCGGGTATGAATTTGGTATATTTCTTTTTAATAATTTCCCGTCTTACAAATCCATTCAAAGGGATTCAAGGGAACAAACCCAACCGTAAAAAACTGAATCCCCAAAAAGTGCAAGAGAGAAACCTGCGTTAGAGTCGAACACGATAACTTTTTCAGCCAGTAAATAGCAACTTAAAAGGGTATAATAAGGGAAACGTGATGAAAAAAGATCAGATTAGAGATTTTCTTAATAAAAATATTTTTAAAGCAGATGAACAGGACGAAAGCCTTGGCAATCTGCACTTGTTAAAGAACAGGATTTATTCACTGGTCTCATTTCTGATTGTTTTATTCAGTGGACCACTGCTTGTATATGGGGCATATTTATTTTATCAGAAAAATGATTATTTACAGGCTAGTCTGGAAATCATAGTCTACATCATCGTGATTATTTCTATGACATCTCCCAACATTGGCGTTGATCTAAAGAAGATTATCATGATATCATTGATTTATTTTTTCGGTCTTGTTTTGTTGCTTTCTGCTGGGCCCCAAGGAGCTGGGCAAATTACGATTGTTTTATCCTTTGTATTGTCTTCTTCTGTGCTGGGTAAAAAACAGAACATTCTATTTTTTATTTTTAATCTGGCTATTTTTATCATGATTACGGTTTTTCTTTCTTTGGGCTTTTTAAAAGGACTTGCCATCAGTCAATATGAAAACTATTGGCTGATCAATGTTCTGACGTTACAACTTGTTTTGATGGGGATGGTTTTTCTACATCAGATGATCTATGATGGTCTGGAAAAACAAACTGAAGCAGTTCTCAAATCAAAAAAAAAGTTGGCTGTCAGCGAAGAAAGGTATCGTATTTTGGCCGATAACACTGCAGACGTTATTTGGGTTTATAATGTTGACTTGAAAAAATTTGTCTATATTAGTCCGGCGATCAAAACACTGCGGGGATTAACTGTAGAGGAAGCGTTAAAAGAGTCGCTTGAAGAATCAGTGATACCTGAATTTAGAGCGGCTCTAGTTGCTGAGATTGCCAAAAGTTTAAATGATTTCTTGCATAATCCGACAGAGCCGGAAGATTTTATTAATGAATTTAAACACCCCTGTAAAGATGGGACTAGCGTTTGGGTTGAAACGGCATCTCGTTATCGCTTTAATGCTAACGGGGAAGTCGAGATCATAAGTTCCAGCCGTAATATTATGGAACGAAAAGAAAAGGAAGCTCAGATCGAGTATTTAGATGATCATGATCCCTTAACAGGCTTATTTAACCGCAAAGCGCTGATGAAGAGAATGCTTAAAGATGAGAAACAGATATCTGTGATTAGTATCAACATTGATAATTTCAGGGTGATTAATGAAGAGCTTGGTCATAAGGGGGGAGATCGTATTCTTCAGGAATTGTCAGAAAATATCATGACAGCAGTCACAGACATCGGTCAGGTTTACCGGATTGGCGGTGACGAATTTGTAGTGGTAATAAAAAATAATTATCACAAACAGGTTCTTAATGTAGCTGAGAAAATTTCTAAAGCTGTTTCAAGACAATTTAAGTCTGATTCTAAGATCTTGTATATTACTGTTTCGCTGGGGATCGGAATAGGAGATGAGAATGAAGATTTATCAGAAATTATAAAAAAATCTGACACTGCTTTATACGTTGCTAAAAAAGAAAAAAATCAAATATTGCTGTATCAGCCATCAATGGAAAAACGAAGAAGCTGGGAAGCGATACTCGAAAAAGATTTATCATCAGCCCTGGAAAACAAGGAATTCGAACTTGTTTTTCAGCCGATTTATGATATAAATCAGCATAAGTTTAATCAGGCTGAAGCTTTGCTGCGATGGAATCATCCGGACTTAGGCGAGATTTCACCTGTTGACTTTATTCCAATCGCAGAAAAAACCCGTTTGATTATTCCCATCACTAACTGGGTCATAAAAGAAGTCTGTAAACAAAGCAGTAAATGGGCTTCAGCGGGATTGGGGGAAATGATTATCAGTATTAATATCTCAATTTTACTATTTGAAAATAGGGGTTCAGAGCTTTTAGAAGCTGTTCAGACGGGAATAGATGAGGCAATGATTCTGGCCAGCTCGATCAAATTGGAAATTACTGAAAGCTGCTTGATCAGAGATACCAATGAGTTAATCAAAACATTTTCTGAGTTGAAGAAAATTGGTGTCAAATTGGCATTGGATGACTTCGGCACGGGTTATTCTTTTTTTGGCAGTATCAAAGACTTGCCGCTGGATGTGATTAAACTGGATCGATCGTTGATCGCGCAAATTGATATAGATCTGCGAGAGCAGCAAATAATAAAAGCCTTAATTACAATTATTCACAATTTAAAAATTAAAATTGTGGCTGAGGGAATTGAGACAGTAGCAGAATTTGAAATTTTGCAGCAAATGGGTTGTGATTATATTCAGGGATTTTATTTTAGTCAGCCACTGAAAGCAAGCGATTTGTTTTTTTTCTGTACTAATAATAGCTAGAAAAAGGGCTTCGATCTGCTTTGGAGAGCTTATTTTGGGTAAATATCTTATAATTCGTACTGCATAAGGAGTGAAAATGAAAAAGAAAATTTTAGGACTAGTTGTTTTATTAGGTTGTATATTTTTATTAAGTTCCTGTAGTTTTACACAAACAAATTCAAATAGTCAATATGAACAAACTATTGAAACTGCAAGAACGGCGGTTTGGCGATCCATTACCTCCGGCAATGTTTCCAGTGCCGGTGTTGCAATCATGAAGGACGGTCAGCTGGTTTACAGCGAAGGTTTTGGTATGGCTAACCGACTTTCATCACAGGCAGTTGATGGTCAGACGCAGTTTAATATTGGATCAGTGAGCAAAGTATTTACAACAGTTGCAGTGCTGCAGCTGGCTGAAGAAGGAGTCATTAATCTGGATGAGCCAGTTGTAACTTATCTTAGTGATTTTACAATGCTGGATGAGAGATACCAGATGATTACTGTTAAAATGCTTTTAAATCATACGTCAGGATTACCAGGCACATATATTCGTAATGGTTTTGCAACGGCTGAGGACCCGGAATTTTTATCACAATTTATGGATTATCTGTCCCAGAGTACCCTTAAAAGTGATCCCGGTAGTATCAGCGTCTACTGCAATGACGGATTTACATTGGCGCAAGTTCTGATCGAACGAGTAACTGGTCAGACCTATGCCGATTATTTGCAGGAGCATATTTTCGATGTGGCTCAAATGGATAATTCATCTTGCTCTTTTATGCCAGATAATCAAAACATTGCCCTAAATTATAAGGAAGATGGTTTGGCTAACCCGGTTGAAATTGTTAATTTAATGGGGACGGGTGGATTGTCATCGACTGCTGCAGATCTATGTAAATTTGGTCAGGCGCTTTTAAATAATGATCTGATAAATGAAGATTCGTTTCATCTGATGTCACAAGCTCAGTATGGCGAAAATACAGTGCCGGAAGGTATACCAATTACAGATTATGGTTTGGGTTGGGATATGGTAGCGGTTTCTGATTTTGTCAATCAGGGTATTACAGTACACAGTAAAAATGGAGCGACATTTCAGTATTCTTCGCAATTTTATCTGATACCAGAACAAAGTCTTGTTCTGGCTGTTACTTATTCGGGAAATAAAGACGTTACCGCGGTGACAAATGAAATTACTGAAGCAATTTTAGAAGAAACAGGTGCGATAAGTGCTCAAGCTGATGCTATAATCAGTGCCGCAACATCGTTTCCAGCAGAAATTTTGCAGTATTCAGGTATTTATGGTGGCGCCGGAACAATCTGGAGGATTCGTTTTGATCTGACGAATAATACCATGATTATTGATGATTATATTGAAGGCGAATTCGTTGAATCTCAGGAAATGGCTTACTTTGACGATGGTTATTTTCACAACGCTTCGGGTATGAGATATAGTTTTTCAAAAAGTGTAGATAAAAATCTGATTATAATGACTGTCCCGGATGTCGAAAGTCATCTGGTGGTTGGCGAAAGCCTTTTACCAGGAACGATTACTGATACTGGAAACTTTAATGATACCTGGTGGGTGCCGATAAATCTTAGCAGCTCTGATTTAAATGCAGAGGCCACTTATACAGATTCCTTTGACGAAATTCCTGGTTTGATAACCATTGATCAGGCTACTGCCTATGCTTTAACTGATAATATGACCAGCAGGATGATTCTTGAATATGCCAGAGATCTGGCAGATTTTAAAATAAGTCTTAAAGATGGTGTGGCGAGACTGACTTGCTTTGGCGTTCAATACAAAAATGCTTCGGCAATTGAAGTTTTGGCAAATTCTCAGGATTTTTTGATTGAAGCTGACGGGGGAAATGTACTAAGACGGACAAGTAACGATATGAACCTTCAAATTTCAATGCCCGACAATGGACGAGTTGTAATTTATGCACCGGATTATTCAATCTTTTATGACAGTCTATTTGGAACTCAAGAATCAATTGATGTGGAAGCTGGTTCGGTTCTGCTGCTCTCTGGCAACGCTGGGGATGCTTTTAGCGTAACGGTTCTTAATTAAGTATGCTGCAGCGATTTTTACAATTTATCCTTTCACGAAAAAAAAACAAAAATATTAAGCAAGTAGACTGAAATTCAGCAGTATTTTAAATAATCGCGGATAATAATTTGTAAGAAATTGAGTTGAGAAGTGAAGAAGTAACTACAAATAAGGTGAAAACATTAAATGAGTGAGACGATTAATAAAAGAATGATAAATCAGATGCCGATTGCCTATGCCTATCATCATGTTCTTTTGAATGATAAAGGCGTACCGATTGATTATGAATTTCTTGAAGTGAACACTGCTTTTGAAAAATTCACAGGACTTAAGGCAAAGAATATTATTGGACGAAAAGCAACTGAAGTGATCGATGACATCGAAAATGATGATTTCGATTGGATTAGTGAATATGGAAAAATTGCCCTTGAAGGAGGCTTATATGAGATTGAACAGTATTCAGGTGCATTTGACAAATGGTATCAAATTCAGGTTGTTTCCGATGAACGATTTTATTTTGCCACTTATTTTACAGACATCACTGAGTTTCACAGTCAGGTAAATGATTATAAAGTTTTATTAAATTCGCTTAACGATGCAGTTTTTGAGGTGAATGATCAACTGGTATTTGAAAAAGTCTTTGCGCCTGACGAATCAATTTTGCTTTTTCCTAAAGAGTTGATTATTGGGAAAAGGATCAGTGATTTATTTGATGGCACCCTGCTGGAGGATTTTCTTGAGGTCTTTCAAAAGGCAAAAAAGACAAATGAAATGCAAAGCTATGAATATTCCCTTTTGATTGATAATCAAAAAAAATGGTATCAAATGAACGTACGAGCTCTTAAAATAAATCAATTGGAGAAATTTGTTATCAGCCTGATAGATATCACTGATAAAATACAAGCATTAGAGGAATTGACGCAAAAAACTAATGAATTGGAGCGGTTTTTTTCTATTAATTTGGATTTGCTCTGCATTGCCAATACCAAGGGTGAGTTTTTAAAAGTCAATAAAGCCTGGGAGGAAACTTTGGGCTATACTGCTGATGAATTGGAAGGACGATCTTATTTCGATTTTGTTCATCCTGATGATTTAGAAGAGACGATTAAGGCGACAAATTTACTCGAAGATCAGAATATAATTGATAACTTTGTTAACCGCTTTAGAATTTTCAATGGATCTTACAAGTACATAGAGTGGAAAAGCCGGGCGTATGAAGATGTTATCTATGCGGCGGCCAGAGATATAACGGAAAAGAGCGAGATGGAAGAGCAACTGTTTCTGGAAAAGGAAAAATATCAATCGACCCTTTTTTCGATTGGCGATGGCGTTATTGCGGTTAATAATCTGCAGAAAATCACTTTAATGAACAAAGTGGCAGAAGAATTAACGGGCTGGAAACAGGATGATGCAATTCACCGACCTTTTAAAGAGGTTGTTCAATTGATTCACGAAAAGAATCGCACACCTGTTGATGATCCTGTCGAAAAAGTGCTGAAAACCGGAGCAACGGCAAAGATGGAAAATCATACAGTCCTAATCAGAAAAGACCGGACTGAAATTGCCATTGAAGACAGTGCGGCACCAATTCATGACAGCAATCGAAATATTCGGGGAGCTGTGCTTGTTTTTCATGATGTTACCCAAAAGCGTAAATCTCAGAGTGAAATTCTTTATTTAAGCTATCATGATTTTTTGACGGGCTTATATAATCGGCGTTATTTTGAGGAAGAGGCAGAGCGTTTAGATCATGCTGGCAATTTGCCTCTTTCAGTTCTAATGTTGGATGTTAATGGTCTTAAACTGACTAATGACGCTTTTGGTCATAGAACAGGTGATGCACTGCTTAAAAAAGTAGCGGAAATAATTAAGAAAAATGCTCGTATGGGTGACCTGATCGCTAGATTAGGTGGCGATGAATTTGCTGTGCTGTTACCAAAAACGAATAAGAAAGAAGCGATGATGATCGGCCAAAGAATTCTAAAATACACCGAATTAAATACAGTTGGTTCGGTTATTATTTCAGTAGCTATTGGACAAGCGACCAGAGTTGCAATGAATCAGAGTTTTGAAGAAACTGTCAAAATCGCAGAAAATATGATGTATAAAAACAAGGTTCAATCAAGTCGACTAATGAGAGATCAAACGATTATTCTAATTCAGGAAACTTTAAATAAAAAAAGTGACATGGAACGAATTCACTCGCAGCGCGTGGGGAGAATTGCTAAATATTTAGGGGAAGCAATGAATTTAACGATCGAACAAGTAAAAATGTTAGAGACTATCGGTTTACTTCATGATCTGGGTAAAATTATCGTACCAGAGGAGATATTAAAAAAAGAAGGAAAACTCAGTGAAAAGGAATATAGTATCATGAAAAACCATGCGGAGACAGGTTATCAGATCTTAAAATCTGTTGAGGAGTATGTTCCGATAGCCGAAATAGTTTTGTCCCATCATGAATGGTGGGATGGAACAGGATATCCGAGAAACTTAAGCGGTCTCGATATTCCTTTCTTTTCGAGAATTATCCAGGTGGCAGATGCATATGAGGCAATGACAGCTGACAGACCCTATCAGAAAGCCTTTAATAAGGACGAAGCTATCAAAGAACTTAAGGCTCTTTCAGGTATTCAGTTTGATCCTAAGATTGTTGATATTTTGGTTGAAAAGGTATTGATAAAATCATTTGATGAATAAAAAATTGAGAAGGATAAAAGATGAAAATTATTTGCTTCGGAGATAGTTTGACTTTTGGTCATGGTCTGGCATCAAAAGACAAATGGCACGCCATTGTCGCAAGAAAAACCGGTCTTGAAATGTTTAATCGCGGTGTAAGTGGAAACACAACATCTGAAATGCTGGTGCGTTTTAATCGTCAAGTTCTTTTGATGAAACCGGATGCTGTGATTATTATGGGTGGGTATAATGATATTTTTTTTGAAGGAAGTTATCAATCAGCGCAAAAGAACATTGAACTCATGATTGATAAGGGAGAAAAAAAAGGAATCAAGGTGATTGTTGCGGTACCGCCACCGATTAAACCGCCAATTCCGTTTTTTGAAACGATTGATCAGGAAAATTTCAATGTAAGTATAGTAAATGATTACCTGGACTGGTTAAAAATGTTTGTAAAAAAACGGAATCTTCAATCAATTGACTTTACTTTTGGAATAGATTGGATGAGACAGGATCTTTATATCGATGGGGTACACCCAAATGTGATGGGAAATGAATTGATGGCTCAGAAAGTAATAGCGTTTTTTTCAAAAATATAAAATTACAAGGTTGTGGGTGGAGTCCGCAACTTTTTTAATGGCAGTAACTGGGAGTATTATGGAAAATGATATTAAAGTGATGAAAATATTTCGAGAGGAGAAACAACTTGAACGAAAAGCCGTTAATAGGTTTACTGATTTTACAATTAATATTTATTTTGTTAAATGCGGTTTTTGCCGGAGCTGAAATTGCCGTCATTACTTTTAATGACAAGAAACTAAAAAAACTGGCTATTGGCGGTGATAAAAGAGCCATTAGGCTTCTAAGATTGATTGAAGAACCGGCCGGCTTTCTGGCCACTATTCAGGTAGGAATCACACTTGTAAATTTATTAAGCAGTGCGGTTGCCACAGATAACTTTTCGAACCGTTTGCAGGAATGGTTTTTAAGGATGGGTTTAAATATATCTGAACCAGTACTAAATGCATTATCAATGGTTGTGATCACCATACTGTTAACCTATTTTACAGTTTTGCTTGGAGAACTGGTTCCTAAACGTTTGGCGATGAAGAAAGCTGAATCGGTAGCCTTGGCTATGTCAGGATTGATTTATGTTGTTGCAAAAATTTTCAAACCGGCAGTTTGGCTTTTTACTGTTTCTACGGATGGTTTATTAAGATTACTGAGAATTGATATTAATAATGAAGAAGAGGAAAATGTTGAAGAAGAAATTCGGATGATCTTAGATGCTGGAAAACAAAAAGGGATCATTGAACCAGATGAAGAAAGAATGATACAGCGGGTATTCGAATTCGATGATATTAAGATTGAGGAAATAATGACCCATCGTACTCAAATTATAATTTTATGGATGGATGAATCAGATGAAAAATGGGAGCAAAAGATCCTCGGGTCACGACATACCAATTTTCCAATATGTCAAGAATCTCATGATCAGGTCGAGGGGGTTCTTTTTACCAAAGATTATTTTAGAATGAAAGAGCGAAACAGAGAAAATGTTTTAATGAAAGCGGTCAAACCGGCAGTATTTGTACCTGAGACTATTCATGCAGATGTGGTATTCAGAAATATGCAGAAAAGTCGTAATCACTTTGCCATTGCAGTGGATGAGTATGGTGGCATGAGTGGCGTCATTACAATGAATGATCTGCTGGAACAATTAGTGGGCAGCCTTGATGACAGGCGTGTTTTTTCTGATGAATTGCCAATGATTCAAAAAATTGACGAAAATACCTGGCGAATCCATGGGGCTTGTGATCTTGACGAAGTGGCGAATCAGCTGGCAATTACTTTTTCTGATGAACATTTCAATACCTTTGGCGGTTGGGTTTTTAATAGATTGGGTATTATTCCTGAAGATGGTAGTACTCCGGAAATTCAATATAACGGTTTTAACATTATGGTGACAAAATTGAAAGAACATCGACTCATCAGTGCAGTTGTTAACAGGATAGAAAATGAGCGACAGAAATAGATGCTTAGATGTTGCTCACAACTAAGTCATATGTAACAGAAAAAAATATAAAAATGAATATCCATTGTAATTAAGGGGATATTATTAAGAAATGAATTAATATAGTCTATTTTTAGTTCAAATGTAAATGTTGTATTTCTGCGAATTTAATTTAAAAGGAGAAGAAACGATGCCTCTGGAAGATGATAAGTTAAAAGCTCAGTTATTGGAACAAATACCTGTACCGGTCATGGCCGTTGATTGCAATCTGAAGATTATTTATATTAATGAAGCTGGTAAAAAAATGCTCAATAAGGGGCATGAGCAATTAATTGGATGCTCTTGTCATGAAATTGTTAATTCGGAACAGTGCGGGACACCAGAGTGTAATATGTTAAAGGTTCAAAAAACTGGTAAACAAATAACAGCTCGAAGCTTGATTATGGTTAATCATATAAAAACACCAATTGAATATACAAGTGTACCATTTAAAAATGAAAAGGGTGAAATTATTGGAGGCCTGGAGTTTTTTATGGACATTACTGAACGTGTTAATTATGAAAATCGTTTAAAAGAACAAAGTCACACAATTCGAGAGATGTCAACACCGACCATAAAATTGTGGGATGGTGTAATGGTTTTACCGGTTGTAGGTGTTATCGATTCAATGCGTGCCCAGCATATGATGGACAGTATACTCAATAAAATTGCCGAAACATATACGAAGGTTATTATTCTTGATATTCATGGAGTTGCTGCTGTGGACACGGCGGTGGCAAATCATTTAATAAAAATCACTAAGGCAACGAAACTGATGGGGTGCGAGTGCATTCTGTCAGGCATTTCACCTGCAGTAGCGCAAACAATTATTCAATTGGGAATAGATATGGGAACCATCCAAACAAAGGCAACCTTGAGCGATGCACTTAGTGAAGCGTTTATTATGCTTGATCTGGAAGTGTGTGCAATAAAGGATGGAAGATGAAAGAAAGATACTTTTATAACCACCGTTTACATAAACGTTTAACAGAAGATCTGTCAGATTTTGTACTTGAAGAAATTAAAAAACAAATATTCGAAAAAGTGAATGGAGAGAATATAAAAGAATTGATATTTGATTTTGAAGATGTGAATGTCATGGACTCCTTTACATATAATAGTTTAGATCGCATAACAAGTGAACTCAAATTAATGGGTGTTGAAGTGGTATGGGTTGGACTAAAGCCGTGCTTAATAGCAGGACTAATAGAATTGGAGGTTGAAATCAATCCATTGATTCATGTTGAGAAAAATTTAAATATGGGCAACCTTTATTTAGATCAAATTGGAAATGAGAGAAATAAGCATGCCAGATCCCAAAGAGGAAAATCCTCGTGAACAATCGAATTATGAAATACTAGAGACGCGTAAACATATTCTTGAATGGAATTACGATCATGAGAATGTTGTTTACAGTGTCATTGAAATGGCTCGAAAAACCGGTTTCAATCAACAGCAAAGTGTGATGATTTCGACTGCGGCTTCGGAGTTATCAACGAATATATTAAGATATGCCAATTCCGGTAAAATACAGATCAGTATCATTAGAGATAGTCATATACAACGTATGGGAATTAAAATAGTAGCGACAGACAGGGGACCGGGAATCAGTGATCTAAAAAAGGTAATGGAGGAAAATTACAGTACTTTTCCCGGAAGCCTTGGGTTAGGATTGCCCAGTGTTAAACACATAATGGATCAGTTTTGGATTGAATCAGAGCTAGGTGCTGGGACACGTGTAGAAATATTAAAATGGTTGGAAAAATGACAATTGTGAACTATGCATCAGGGCTATGGCCGTTAATGGGAAGTATTGAAGAATGTGGTGATTATCCTTTGATAATTGAGTGTCAGCAAGGCGTGTTTGTAGCCATGATTGACGTGCTAGGTCATGGATTTGAAGCACGAAAAATAGCGGTTATGGCTTCGGAATACCTATTGAATCATTTGCAAAATGATTTGTTGGATCTTTTACATGGTTTGCATGATTATATTCAGGGGGAAAGAGGACTGGTCATTCTGCTTGGATGGTGTAATCCGACTGAACAAACTTTTATATACTCGGGAATCGGTAATATTGTCGGCAGAATTTTTGGCTTTCACGATAAACGTCTGATTCTGAGGGATGGGATTATTGGGAGTGGCATGATTCATCCGGTCATAAAGGAGTGCTCTTTTACAACTAGAGATTTAATGCTCATACATACTGATGGAATAAAGGAACATTTCAATCAATTTGAATATCCTGAGCTTTTGGCAAAAGATCCTCAAGCTGTAGCAAGTGGGCTGATTGATCAACTCAGAAAAGAAACGGATGACGCGGGATGCATTGTATTTCGCTATGAAGATTTTTGATGTTTTATGGGGAGTGTTAGGATGATAAAACTGGGATCAGTTAGAATAACAACTAATTTTGAGATGATTCAGATTCGCAAAAAGGTTCACATCATTGCCAGTAAACTTGGTTGTACGAATATTATCGCCGCAAGAATAGAAGCATTATTTTCGGATCTAATTAGAGAGTTATTAATGATGAATGATGCAATTGAACTTCGAGTTTTTTTGAATGACATGATTCATGAAAAGGGTATTATTTTTGAAACGGGACCTTGCAATCAATCCATTATTATTAAATCATATAATTCTAAACTGCTTTTTTTGAATTGGATTCAACTTGGAAAAGGGTTAAAACAACTTACCATTACAATTCCTTTTCGCACAATCAATCCAGAAATTAATTCAATTTTAATTCAATCTATCAAGGACGAGATTAATGCTAAATCAAAAGAAGAACTGCAAGAGGAAATAAAGAAAAAAAACGAAGAACTGTCGTCCAGCAGGGAATTTATGGAATCAGTACTTGATAATTTAAAAGCGGCAGTTTATGTTAAAAATCTGAGCGGAGAGTATACATTTCTAAATCGTCAATGGGAAGAGTATTTAAATTTTGATCGTAAAAATTGTCTGGGAAAAACGGTGGCGCAACTTGTCGGAAACACAATTGCGCAAGATCAGCATCGTCAGGATATGGCGGTTATAAAAAACAGAAATATTGAAGTTATCGAAGAAAAACTATCGTATCGGGGGACTGAACTGACATTATTGACAACAAAAGTGCCGATGTATATAAACGAAGAAATGATTGGTATTTGTAGTATTTCTACTGATATCTCGAAACGTATCCAGATGGAAGAGGAATTAATTGAAGCGAAGTTACTTGCTGAAGAAGCTGCTGAATCAAAAAGTAATTTTTTAGCAAACATGAGCCATGAGATTAGAACACCAATGAACGCTATTTTAGGAATGAGTTATCTTTTACAAAAGACAAAACTAGACGAAAAGCAAGGCGATTATCTTGAGAAAATAAGGGGGTCGGGACAGCACTTATTGGGGATTATTAATGATATCCTTGATTTTTCGAAGATTGAAGCGGGAATGCTGGATGTTGAGGTAGTTGAATTCAGTCTTTACGATGTTCTAGATAATCTGGCTAATTGTGTAGGTGAAAAATGTCGATCAAAAGGTCTGGAACTGATGTTCGATATTGATTCAGAAATACCCAATAAATTGAAAGGAGATCCTTTACGTGTTGGACAAATTCTAATTAATTATGTAAATAATGCTATAAAATTTACTGAGCATGGTGAAATAATTCTAAAAATAAAAATGATAGAAAGACAGAAAGATGGATATTTTTTAAAATTTGAAGTTACTGATACTGGAATTGGTTTAACAGAAGAACAACAAAATAGATTATTTTCTTCTTTTCAGCAGGCAGATACATCAACAACCCGAAAATATGGCGGAACGGGTTTGGGGCTAGCAATTTCTAAAAATTTGACTGAACTGATGGGGGCAGGGTAGGTGTTGAATCTGTTTACGGTCAGGGCAGTACTTTTTGGTTTACAGTACCATTCAAAGAATCAAAAAATTCTCAGCAATCTAAGATCTCTAGTCTTATTTTACAAAACTATCGCGCTTTAGTCGTAGATGATCACGAAAATGCTCGGCTTATCATGTCAGATATGCTAAGCTCTCTGGGTTTGGCGGTCGATCTTGCTACGGATGGATTTGAAGCAGTAAAGAAATTTAGTGATAATGACAAAAAAGGTCAAGCCTATGATTTAGTTTTTATGGATATGCAGATGCCCGGGATGAGTGGTGTTCAGACGATTGAAACAATAAAAAATCAGATTACAAAAAAAGTACCATACTTTATTATAGTCACGGCCTATGGACGAGAAGAAGTATTTTTGAAAGCAAAGCAGATAGAAGTTGATTTGATTTTAGTTAAACCAGTTAATTTATGGGTGTTAAATGATGTTGTACATCAGTTGCTTGAGAAAAAAGAAGAAAGATCTTTTGAAAAGAACTATCAGCAGACTGATAATTCGTTAGAAAAACAAATATCAAAAATTGCGGGAGCTAGAATTTTATTAGTAGAAGACAATGAAATTAATCAGGAAGTTGTTTTGGAAATTCTAAAAGAGGGACAAGTAGTGGTGAAAACTGTGACTAATGGGCAGTTGGCAGTTGACGAAGCAGAAAAAAATAAATATGATATAATATTGATGGATATGCAAATGCCTGTTATGGATGGTCTTGAGGCAACAGAACGTATCCGTGCAAAAGTTTCTGGGGCCACAGTGCCCATAATAGCAATGACCGCTAATGCGATGCGTGGAGACCGAGAGCGTTGTCTTCAGGCTGGTATGAATGGTTATTTGTCGAAACCCATTGATCCTGTTCAGTTGTTTGAAACGCTCTTAAAATGGATTAAGCCTGAAGAAAATTCTAGACCTGTTTCTGTTAAGCCAGAAGAAACTGACGTTCAGCTGATAAAAATTGAAGGATTGGACATGGAAACAGGTATTAATAGAATTATGGGAAAGAAGAAGTCTTATATAAAATTGTTGAAAAAATTTGCTGACGGACAGAAAAAGACGGGATCAGAAATAGAAAGTGCAATTGATCAGGGTGATTTCACAAAAGCGGCAAGATTAATTCATTCATTAAAAGGGGTAGCTGGTAATATTGGGGCGACACGGGTGGCCAAAAAAGCAGAATCGCTAGAAACTGCTATTCGTGAGCAGCCGGGAAAGGCAACACTAAAACCACTGATTGAGGAACTGTCCAAGGAATTAGACCAACTGATTGTATTAATTAAATTAAATTATAATGATGAAAGTGAAAAGCTTTCACACGAAAATGAGGTGAATGTAAGCGATGAAATTATCATCTTTCTGGAAACCCTGATACCCTACTTAAAAGCACGTAAACCAAAACCTTGCGCAGAACTAATTGAAGAAAAATGGAATAGAAATTGGACAGAAAAAATTCAGACTAAAGTTGATGACGTGATTAACAAGGTTTTAAAGTATCGGTTTAAAGAAGCACAAGCTGATGCTGAGTGCTTGCTTGCGAAATTGAAAGAGGAAAAGCATGAAAACTTTAAGTGAATGTAATGTTCTGATAGTAGATGATACAGAGATAAATATTGATATTCTCGTAGAGGCGCTGGGGGATGATTATGATCTATCTGTAGCTCTTGACGGTGAAACGGCACTTGAAATAATTTCAGAAGAAATGCCAGATTTAATTCTACTGGATATAATGATGCCTGGAATGAGCGGCTATGAAGTATGTCATCTATTAAAAAACAATCATCAAACAAAAGACATTCCAATTATTTTTCTGACAGCAATGACCGATATCGACAGCAAAAAGAAAGCCTTTGAAGCTGGGGCAGTAGATTATATAACAAAGCCATTTGAAATTATTGAAGTGCGGGCAAGAACACAGACTCATTTGATGTTAACCTTAATTCAACAGGATCTGGACATGAAGAATAAAAATCTAGAAAAACTGGTGGAGATTCGAACGAAAGAATTATGCATGACTCAGGATATTACCATCGAAGCACTTGCAGCATTAGCGGAATATCGTGATCCAGACACCGGAGGACATATTAATCGAACAAAAAATTATGTTCGAATTTTGGGAAGAGCTTTACATAATACTCAGAAGTATCATGGTTTACTAACTGAGAAACTGATAGAAGAATTATATAAGTCTGCGCCTTTGCACGATATTGGAAAAATTGGTATTCGTGATGAAATTTTACTGAAGCCTGGCAAATTGACAGAAGAAGAATTTACGATTATGAAAAATCATACTTTGATTGGCTTCAACGCAATCCAGGTGGCTTCTAATCGGTTAGGTGGTAACTCGTTTTTAAAATCGGCAATGGAGTTTTCCAAGTATCATCACGAAAGATGGGATGGCATGGGATATCCTGATAAATTATCGGGCGAAGATATACCCTTGCCTGGTCGAATAATGGCAGTTGCCGATGTTTATGATGCTTTGATCAGCAAGCGCTGCTATAAGCAGCCGTTTGCCCACCGGGAGGCTGTTGGGTTGATAAATGAAGGAAAAGGGAGTCAATTTGATCCTGATATTGTTGATGTATTTATGAAAGAACAAGAAGCTTTTAGGCAAATTGCTCTAAAATATGCCGATTGTGAAGAAGAACGGATTAAACTAAACGAAATTTAAATGACAAAAATTATTAAGGAGTTACTAGATTGATCGAAAAAAAGAGACTGGAACTTTCTACACAAATGCTCATCAGTGCGGCAGAAAAGCGGAAGTTATGTGTTCAAGTTCTAGATTATGAAGATAATTTTATTCGCATCCATGACGAAAAAAAGGTTGAGTATATCAAGGAGGCAACAAAAACCTCAGTGGATCCCTATATTGTCCCATTAATTATGGAGAATAAAGAAATTACCAAATTGATTTTAAGAGAACAAAAGATCAATGT
This sequence comes from Eubacteriaceae bacterium ES2, assembly GCA_031222025.1. GTDB lineage: Bacteria > Bacillota > Clostridia > Eubacteriales > Eubacteriaceae > Acetobacterium. The sequence goes on from CP130740.1 coordinate 1,407,375, forward strand.
TCCAGAGGGGATTCGCGTAAATTCCCTTGAAGAAGGGCTTGCCTTATATTCGGATTGGGATAAAAAAGCGTTGGTTATTAAACCCAAGAATACTAACTTTGGTCTTGGGATTACCATCCTAAAAAAACTTGAGTCGATGGAAGCTTTTAAAGACGCCTTGCAATTTGCCTTTTCTTATGATAAAACAGTGCTGATAGAGACCTTTGTTCGGGGAAAAGAATATCGTTTTCTGGTGATTGGCGATGAAGTTGCTGGAATTTTGCACCGCGTCCCTGCCAATGTAAAAGGTGATGGTATCATGACAATCAGTGAGCTGGTGAATGAAAAGAATAAAGACCCTTTGCGTGGTAAAGGGTATGTAACCCCGCTTGAAAAACTCAGCCTGGGAGAAACAGAAATTGCTTTTTTGAAAGCCGACCACAGAACCAAGGATACGATTCCAGAAAAGGATGAATTGGTTTTTCTGCGGGAAAACTCCAATATCAGTACAGGTGGTGACAGTATAGACTACACTGAAATAATTAGGAGCGACTACAAGAAGATTGCCATTGAAGCTGCCAAGGCGGTTGGGGCGAAAATATGTGGCGTTGATATGATGATAAGAAGTATCGACGAAAAAGCAGGCCAGGATAATTACAGCATTATAGAACTAAATTTTAATCCGGCACTGCACATCCATAATTATCCCTGGCACGGAAAAAACAGACATGTTGAGGAAAAAGTGCTGGATCTATTGGGCTTTTAATAGGTAAAGAATTTTAAAGCGGTTTGAAATCTTTAAATTATTTTGTTAAACTAGTAGAAACTAATAAATGTTGAAGTATTAAATAATTGATTAGATTATGATAGACCGGTTTTCTAAGTTTTAATAATCATAAATATGATTTGAGATAGGAATAATAAAGTTAATCGTTGAGGAGGAACATATGCTACATTCAAGACCAGATGAAAAAGAGATTGAACAGGAATGCTTCCATGCATCTGTATTCAGTGAAGAAATTTTGAATTTCCCCAAGTATCATTTAAACGAAGAATCAGTTGATCCGGAACTGGCTTATCGGATTATAAAAAATGACTTAATGGATGAGGGGAATTCAAGACAGAATTTGGCAACTTTTTGCCAGACGGATATGCAACCGGAAGCGGTTCGGTTAATGGCGGAGACCCTGGAAAAAAATGCAATTGATAAATCGGAGTATCCGCAGACCGCCGATTTAGAAAAACGGTGTGTCAATATTCTTGCTGATTTGTGGAATGCGCCAAAAGATAAAGCTTTTATAGGAACATCGACAGTGGGTTCTTCAGAAGCGTGCATGCTTGGTGGACTGGCCATGAAGTTCAGATGGCGGAAAGCGGCGGAAATTAATGGACGCGACATTTATCGAAAAAAACCTAATCTGGTTATTTCATCAGGTTTTCAGGTATGTTGGGAGAAGTTTTGTGTTTATTGGGATATTGAACTACGAACGGTTCCGGTTGATGAAACCCATCTGGCCATTAATCTTGATACGGTCATGGACTATGTAGATGACTATACCATCGGGATTGTTGCAATTATGGGAATCACCTACACGGGTAAATACGATGATGTAAAAGGCCTTAACGATCTGGTGGAAGTGTATAATCAACAGGCTGACTACAAAATACCGATTCATGTGGACGGTGCGTCAGGCGCCATGTTTGCTCCCTTTGCTTTTCCGGATCTAGAATGGGATTTCAGGCTTTCTAATGTGGTGTCCATTAATACGTCGGGACATAAATATGGATTGGTTTATCCAGGCATTGGATGGATTATCTGGAAAGATCAGGAATTTGTTCCACAGGAACTGATCTTTGATGTCTCCTACCTGGGGGGCAGCATCCCCACGATGGCTATTAATTTTTCGCGTTCAGCCAGTCAAATCATTGGCCAGTATTTTAATTTTTTGTCTTTGGGTTATTCGGGCTATCAAAGTATACAATTGCGAACTCGGCGGGTTGCCAGGTTTATTGCTTCTGAGATCGAAAAAACGGGTTTGTTTGAAATGATTAATGATGGTGATAATATCCCGATCGTTTGCTGGAAAATGAAAACCGAAAAAAAATGGAACCTCTATGATCTGGCTGATCGTCTGCGGATGAACGGCTGGCAGGTTCCGGCCTATCCTTTACCAGAAAACTTGCAAAAAACAGTCATTCAACGGGTAGTGGTGAGACAGGATCTGAATCGACAATTAGCATTGCTTTTTGTCGAAGACTTAAAGCGGGCCATTATTGATCTGGATCATGCCCGAGTTCTTTTCAGTTCCCCAGAAGATGCAGGGAAAGTCCAAGGTTTTACACATTAAATTTAGAAGTTGCAGTTTTTTGCGACTCAGTGTGTAGACAAACCCCGCACCGACCAATTGAATTTCGTAGTCCGCGCGCGGATTCGTACAGTTGCCCAATTTGAAATCGTTAATTATAGGCATTTTCCAGCAACTGTTCGCCCCGAGGCGGACAACTGAAAAGCCAATTGTCGGTGCTCAGGTATTCAGAATTAACTTTGTCTTCAGTCTGAGTCGCAGTTTTCTGTGACTTTTTTTAGCTGTACAATGAGTAATATTCTTCCTGGGCATTGGAAGCTTTGCGTTGCCCCGTACCGCAACGGGGATTGATCAATGAACAGTTTTTACCACAACCGCCACACCGTAATTGTGACAAATATTCATTGAGTGTGGGAACAACTGGATCGGGTTCTGTGACAATAGTTTGATTGTCTGAGGAACTCGTTTCAGGTGTGATTACTTCATCCTCCTGGACAGGTGTAGCGGCAGCAACATTAACATCTGTTTCGCTACTGGTGTCTTCGGTAGTTGCTTCAGCGGTTACAGTTATATCAAGTTCACTTTCTATTTCCTCGGCCGGCGTTGTCTCGACAATAGTGGAAGGAATAGTCGATTCGGCTTCCACATCTTCAATTTCCTCACTAACCAAAACAATATCAGGGATTTCGGCTTGCGCAGCCAAAACACCTTGGTAGCTGCGATAAGTAGTTGAAATAATACCATAGATTATCAGAACAGATGCAATAGCAGCACCAAACTGCTTAAATATTTTTGCCTTCATAAATCCTCCAAGTTTAAAAATTTGTAATAGCTTTAAAGCTTAACACGGCAATCAGAACATAAGAGGCCAGCTGGAAATATCTTAGGTATTGGGGTATTTCTTTTTTAATTCGACCCGATAAGATACCAGAGATAAAAACCATTAATAGTATCGGCGTTAGAGTGCTGGCCAGGGTAAAAATAAAGCCAACCAGCATTGCCTGAACAATTGATAAAGTGGTGCAAAGACCAATAATTAGAATCAGTGGGGAACAGGGGGTTGCACCATAGGTAAATCCAGCCAGAAAAAGTGGCAGCATTCCCTTTGCATTAATCGGCTTTTCACCAGAACAGCTGCTACAATTTTTGTTTGGATTTCGGCCGTCATAAATCCATTTAACGATTAGAACGATGCCTAATGCAACCATTAGTACCTGCATCAGGAGCTGTAAATTAAGGCTTCCAAGATATCCGGCATCATCAATAAACCGACTACCCAGTGCTGCAGCAATAGCGCAGAGTACCATTACCGCGACGATTTTTCCAATAATGAAGCTTAAAAAAGAGAAGATTGATTTTTTCATTCCACCTGAGTGGGAAATTATGTAGGTCGACAGAAAAACGCTGACTGTAGGGCTGCAGCAGGTACCACAGCTCAGACCAACAGAAACGGCGGTTGTCAAGACAGGTAATAGCAATTCCATATCATATCCTTTCGCTGGCGATTAGGGCGGCTCCGATGGCGCCGTTAAATTGCGGATATTTAGCGATATAGACATCACGCATCATCTCTTCTTCAAAAGCCTGATGAACGCCAATATTTAATGCGCCGCCACCGGTCATTAGAATATCACCGCCTTTTTCAGATTTTTTCATCATTTTAATGATTCGCTTAGCCATCGACAAGTGCATGCCAGCTAAAATGTCGCGGCGGTTGTATTTTCGGGCAACTAGTGAGATAACCTCAGACTGGGCAAAAACCACACAGGTGCTGTTAATATCGCAAGGAGCCTTACTTTCCAGAGAAAGAGGGCCAACTTGATCAATGGTTGTTTCCAAAATCTGGGCGATAACCTCCATGAATTTTCCGGTTCCAGCCGCACATTTGTCGTTCATGGTAAAGTTTTTGACGGCATAATTTTGGTCAAGGTATATTATTTTTGAATCCTGGCCGCCGATATCAACAATCATTCCCGGTCGATACTCCTTTGGCGCAGTCACGCGAACGCCATAGGCGTGGGCAGTAATTTCAGAAATATCATCATCCGCCACATCAAATACCTTGCGGCTATAGCCAGTGGCCATGATATATTTTATATCCGAGCGGCAAATACCTCTGCGCTGGCACATTCTTTCGATTAACTCAATGGCTGATGTGTTGTTATCTATTCCAGTGTTAGTAACCATCGCATCAACAACTTGGTTGCCATGCAAAAGGGCTGCTTTGGTATAAGTTGATCCGCCGTCTAGTCCGGCATAATAATTTTTCATTGTAAACTCCTTATTTTTTCTTAAGATCCTTTAGCTTGATCAGTTCAATAAAGGCTTCGATACGAATTCTTAATTGCTCAACATCCTCTTCGTTGTAGTCGCTCTCGACTCTAATGATGGGAATACCCATCTTCCCCAGTTCTTCTTCAAGTAGCTGATATTCAAAATCGTAAACCAGGCATCCACGTAGAACGTGGTAGACAACACCTTCAACCTGGTGATCCTTAATCATTTGCCGGATCCGAAAGATACGTTGATCATTATTAACGAAAGTTGGACAGGTGCAGGGGCGGGTGTAGCGATTAGCCAGGGCGCGCATCATCCCATCGAAACTCTGTTCAACTACGACGGCAGGGTCATAAAGTGCGCGCTCCCCCATGCATGTTTCGTCGGCAACCAGGCTGCCACCCATTTCTTCTATCAGTAAAGGAATCTTTATGTTGGGGAAGATGATCGGGGAACCAGTTACCATCAGGCGTGGTTCTTTCTTCTGATTGACAAACGTTTTTGATTTTTTTCGTCCTGCCAGTTCCTGATTTAAAAGATACAGGTTTTGGCTAAAGATATCAACAGGCATATAAGAAGAGGCATTCATCACAGCCATGGCATGTGTTCCTTTAATTAATGACGGTTCATTTTTTTTGAATTCGTTAAAGCGGGACATTTGATATTGGGCGAATCCCATTTGATCCATACTTTTAGCAAGATTTTTATGGGTTATACTTTGTCCAGTTATTGATTCCAGCGCCGGGATCAGAGCATAAAGTTCGTTTAATACCTGATTCAGATTGCTGTCATCCTCTTTTGCGGTAGGAACTTGAAAGGAATGGGTGTAAACCAGGTCTTTTAGCATGCCGGCCATTTTCTTTTTACAGTCACAGGTGATTGGAACAATCATCATTGAACAGTCATCATAGATGGGCATGACGCCCATGGTTTGATAACCCATTACAGCTTTGATCAGGGGGCAGGCATCACGAGGAACCAGGTCATCACCAATTGAAAAGGCTGTATAACTGCCACTGCAAAGCTTAATCGGCTGGCCACCTGCTGCATAAATAAGTTCTTGGGGAATCATAACGCAATAGGTGCCGATTAAGGGCTTCTTTGTTTCAAAGCTAGGGCCGTCCATATTAACATAAATGTTCTCCAGAGTTTCAATAAATGGTTTTATTGCATCTGGTGCGCCTTTTAATTCAGTCAGTCGACGCAGATATTTGGCTGATACGCGAGATGATTTTTCAATAAAGCGTTGTCTTTGTCTTTCTTCAGAGGGAGTAAGATTTTTATTCATCATGTTTGTTCCTTTTTTGAATCTGACGTTTTAATTTGCGTTCCTTTTTCTGATAGCCGGACATAAATGTTTTTCGAGAAGCCCGATAAAAGGGGATTCCACAGAAGGTCATATGAAGTGCGTTATTTTCCGGACACTTGTCAATGCAAGCTCCGCACATGATGCAATCATTGGTGGTTACGTCTTTTTTTGTACGTTCAGTGTAGATGCTTTTAATGCCCATGGGACAGGCTTCATAACAGGCACCACATTCGGTGCATGACTGACAGTCTTTTTTTAATTTGAAAAGAGATATCTTATGGAACAAGCCCATCAAATAACCTAAAGGACAAATTGTGCAAAAGAAACGACGTTTGAAAAAACCAGCAATGAGTACCACAACCATTAAAAAACCACTTAAATAGAGACTTAGTTTAAATCCGGCAAAGGCCGGTGAAACAGTTATTGCTGGGCAAATATCGCAAAAATTGCCACCAACAAAGCACAGGACTAGAAAAATCAGGAGCATAACCCATTTGAGGGGTATTATCCGATTATAGATTTTTTCATCAAAGAAAACGCCCTCAATTTTAAACCTTCTGCGTATCCAATCAAAAATATCCTGAATCAGACCAATGGGACATAAAAAACCGCAAATCACTCGTCCCAGAATTATTAATGAAGCCAGAAATGATCCGATAAAAATGAGAATTTCCTGCCAGGTCATATCAAAAAGGGTGTTTAAATGGGATAAAGTATAGCAACTGCTGCCTATGAGTTGATCTTGATTGATGGGACAGGAGAAAATCGGAATTTCCACATTCTGATACCAGGTTCCCAGTAATTTGCCGCCAAAAATAAGCAGCAAAAAGCTTGAAATCATAATCAGCCAGCGAAGATGCATAAATCCGATTTTATTTTGGCCATGAACCCAACCACTCGAACCGACTTTTCTGCCATCGGCTAAAAAACGACCCATAATTGGATCTTTTAAAAGAATACGACGACGCAGAATTAAGCATAGGATGATCCCCAGTACCGATAAAATCAGGATAAGAAAAAAAGGTGACAGAGCCGATAAATACCGGCTCGTGAAGAGTGTGTTATCCTCTACCTGATAGTGCATCTGATAAACTGTCGTATTATTTTCAAAAAAAGTTACAAGGATACCACTGCGAATATCAAGAATCGGCAAATCAGTAATTTCACCTGCTTCATTAGTTGTATATTCGGTTTGGCCGCTTCTTTCAGAATAAACGATCACCGTTTGGTTAGCCAGAACCTCACCATTAAAGTTTAAAGATATTGTAGTACGATCTGAAAAAATGACTTCTAATGGGAATAACTCATTGTCGAACTCGGGGGCTGTCGGTCGATATCCCTGGGTAAATTCCATATCAGTTTTAGCAAAGCAATATAGATTTTCGTTGATGCCGTCCTGATTCAAGTCACTCGTCTGTTCCGGGATTGTGGCAATAAAACTACCCAAATAATTATCATTAAGTGCTGACATATTAGCTTGTGTCATTTCAGATACACCATCTAGAGTCAGGGCATAAATAGTGGCATCAATATCAGCAGTATTCAGGATGATTGTATTTTCAGAATAAGTAAAATATAAGCCATCCTTTTCAGAATTTTCGCTAATAGTATATCCGCTGGCATCAGTACTAAAATTAAAAAACTCAAAAGCGTAAGCAAAATAGGCTAATACACATAGGAATACCGATAATATGACAATAGTTGGCGTGAAAAGTTTTTTAAATTTCATACAGCCGCCCTATTTTCTCGATATTGATTTTGTGTGAGCATTTCCATAAAGGCTTCCATTCTAATTCTAAGCTGCTCAACATCCTGGTACTGGTAATCTGTTTCTAAGCGAAAGACTGGAGTACCGGCTTCAGCAAATAGTTTTTCTAGACGTTCAAGTTCAAAATCATATTCAATCTGTCCTTTTAAAACGTGAAAAATGACGCCGTCAATTTTGTTTTTTCGTATTTGCCATAATGCACTTTGATAGAGCATTTCATTTTTAGAATATGCGGTTGAACAGTCATAACGCAGTTGCGAAAAAATTACTGCAGTGAAAATATCTATATCCTGATGTTCTTTTTTCGAACCAGAATAAATTTTTTGAGTCGTTACGTCTAAAGTTGCTTCAATATGCATACCAATATCTTCAATCAGAAATGGAATTTTATAATTTGGTAAAAAAACCGGTGATCCCATCAATAAAACTGAAGGCTTGTTGTTTGTTTGAGTCATTTGTGTACGGATTTTCTCAATTAGTTCAAGGTTCAAATTCTTTAGATGCATAGAATAATTTCTAAGATCACGGCAGTAATAATAAGCATTTAGGACTGCCATCCTAGTTGAACCTTTAAAAGTTGGACTCATCTCTTCGCACAGAGTGATAAATTCTGACATAAGCTTTCTGGTCTGATTCAATAGCCTGGCAGCTGACTTAAGTTTTTGTTCTGTAATTTTCTCTTTTGTATGTTCAGAAATTTTTTCCGAAAGTTTTTTCATTTCCTGTGTCCATTTAATACTGGCTAGTGGATCGGATTTATCTGGTGGAATATCGACGGTTACAACTTTTTTGCCTGAATTTTTAAGTAACCAGGCTATTTTGCGGTTGGCGTCACAAGTAATTGGGCAGATAATCAGGGCTTTTTCAGCGAGATTAAAAGTTTCATTTAAAAGGAAACCAAGCATTGATCGGCTGACCGGGTCTGTGTCGCGAGGTACAGCATCATCGGACCAGCTTACGGCCCCATGGCTACCACCTAAAATATAGAACGGTTTTGACCCGGCTGCGTAAATCAGTTCCTCGGGAATTCCCGAACCCATTACAATAATTTCTGGCTTATATTTAATCATTTGCTCCGGTTTCAAATAAGAATATATAACATTATAAAAATAATGAAGTTCATTCGATGAGATGCTTTCCTGCATCAGTTTTTTGAGTGTGTCCAGATACTCTTTTTGATAGCTGCTAAATTTATCATCATTTTTTTGAATCATTTGCTAGCCTCCCTGTATTTGTTGCTAGCAATATTGTAAGGGTTGAAAATGATAAAATACTGTTTCTTGTGTGAAGTTTATGTGAAATTTTCAAGTTCTATTCAAGCTAAAAAATGCTGATTATTTGGATTCAACCATCTGCAACCCTGCTCGGTGTGGAAAAAGTTTTTAAATGGGATAAATTTTGTTGCGGTTGTCTTTGGATTTTCAAGGTTTAAATTGCTGATATGAGATTTCATCACGGAAAAATATAACAGAATAAGGAAAAAATTTCAGTTCGTTGTCCAAAATGCAAGAAATGTTTTAATCCAAATTAAAGCGATTTAATTGGCGCAATCGAAACAGCGAATTTTAATAATGAAGCGAGTTTTTTGTAGAGTAAGTCTTAATTTAAAAGAATAGTTTCAGATTGCTTTCAATTTTCATTCAAGTATATTGGGTTACATTTATTAAAACAAGCTTTTGGAGGTATCCCAATGAATATATCAAGTATTGCCAGCAGCTATTTAAGCAGTTCAGAAATATCTGGACTTAGTTCAACCACATCTGTAGATTATTCAGAGTTATTGAGTTCCAGTGGAATAAGTACAGATGATTATGAATTGATTTATAATGCAATCAGTGAGGAATATGATCTGGAGTTAACCGATAGCAGTGATGATGATGCTGCAACTACCAATCTGCCTACAGTATCACAATTACTTGCTTCCATGCAATCGAGTCTGCTTTCGACCTTTTATGACTATTCGGATGATGAAACGGGACTGGCAAGCTTGTTGACAGATTTTAATCTGTCAAAGAGCCAAGGGTTAAACAGTTTATATCAGAGCCTTTATACGGAAACAGGAACTGACGAGTCTTCAGAAATCGGTGCACTTTTAGATACTTTGGTTTAGCTTCCAAAAGCCATCTTGATCAAACAAGCGTTTGATCACGATGGCTTTTTTTTACTATGTATTTGTAAATATTTTGTTTTATGAAAAACAGATAAATTTACATAACCGCATAAAAATGATCAATTTCAAAATGACTCACTTTAAACAAATGTAAAATAACGACATTAACGATTAGTTATAAATTTCGGCATTTTCTGTCAATTTATATTCAAGCCTGTCATAGCTTATTTATAGCAGATTAAACGTGTTCAAAAAATCGATAAATTACTCTTGTACTAGTTAAAAACTAGTGATATAATCTGTTTTACAATAATTAGTTGCATGTAATTATTGCTTATTAATAAGTTGCTTGGTTTTCTAATTGAAACTGGCAGGTGGGCTGTAATTGTAAGATTGCATTATTTTAATATATTGAATTTATTTTTACAGCAGCAGAAGGGTAATGATTTATTTTTTATTTAGGAGGAATAAGAATGCTAACAAAACGTCAAAATCTTTTGGAAACGATTAAAGGTGGAAATCCAGATCGTTATGTCAATCAGTACGAAGCTTTTGTATGTACAGATGCCATCTATGGAATGATTATGGGTGATCCTATTTCTGCCCAGAGTGGATTCCCAATGCCAGGTGGTGAGCCGGTTGCAAATGCATGGGGTATTACATTCGCGTGGCCAGCTGGAACGCCAGGTGCATTCCCACTGCACGATGAAGAACACAAAGTACTCAAGGATATCACTAAATGGCGAGAAGTAGTTAAAATGCCAAAAACTGATTTTCCACCTGAAGCTTGGGAACTGTTTATGCCAACAATAGAAGCAATTGATAGAAATGAAGTATTTACAACCTGTTTTGTTGCACCAGGAGTTTTTGAACAATGTCATCACTTAATGGGAATGGATGACTGTTTATTGAATTTCTATGAAGAACCGGAAGAAATGCATGCATTAATTGATTATATTACTGAATATGAACTGAAATATGCGGCCGAATTGGTTAAATATTATAAACCAGATTGTATTTTCCATCATGATGATTGGGGTTCTTCAATCAGTTCGTTCCTGTCACCTGATATGTTCAATGAGTTTATTGTCCCTGCCTACAAAAAAATCTATGGTTTCTATAAAGATAATGGAGTTGAACTGATTGTTCATCATAGTGATTCTTATGGCGCAAATCTTGTTCCATCGATGATTGAAATGGGCATTGATATCTGGCAAGGTTGTATTTCTAACAACAATGTTCCAGAATTGATTAAAGAATATGGCGGAAAAATCTCCTTCATGGGAGATATTGATAATTCATTAATCGACCGCGAAGACTGGACTCAGGAAAGTGTCGGAGCAGAAGTTAAAAAAGCTGTTGAACGATGCGGTAAACACTATTATATTCCTTGCATTACACAAGGCGGTCCTGGCAGTGTTTATCCAGGTGTTTATGAAGCAATTACTGCGGAACTGGAAAAAATAAATAAAGAACTATAATACAAAATAGTTCAAACGAGATAAAGACTATCGGTAGACCTTTATCTCGTTTTTTTTTGTATGAAAACATTTCTAAGATAACAGTTAGAAGTTGAAGAAAAAACTTTTGTTTCGCAATGGTTACCAGTATAATAGAAGCAAATGGTGAAAATGGGTATATACAATGGAAATGAAAAAAAATTTAGTGGAAAAAAGTATTTTAGTCCTATTGCTAATTTCGTTGTTTATACTGGTCATTATTATGGCCCAAAGTGTCAATGAATTGCAGGAAAGCTTGAGAGTTGTCAGTTTTGCAGGAAGTGTCCGTGGAGATACTCAGCGTCTGGTTAAATTGGAAATCACAGAGAACCAAAATGATTTGATCATCACTAAACTGGATACAATTCTATCCGATCTTATTAATGGTGGTGGAGAGAATGATCTAATCAAACTTGAAGATCCAAAATATCAGGAAACGGTTTATATTCAGGAGTCGCTTTGGTCTGAACTTAAAACTGAAATAAACACAACCCGTTCAGTTGGAGCCGAGCAAAGCAACTTGCTTGAAACAAGTGAGGAGTATGATCAGGCAGCAGGTGATACGATTGAAGCTGCTGAAAATTATTCGGAACAGCTTTCAGAAAAACTACAGCAGGTTAAAATTGGTTTACTGATCAATATTTTATTAATTGTTTTAGTCTTGTTTTATCAGTTGTTTTTAACATTTACACTTATTAAAAATAATCATAATTTAAAAGTCCTCTCCTGCCATGATGCGCAAACCGGGCTGTTTAACAAAGGGTATTGTGATCATTACCTTTATGAACAGGGAATCATTACTAAAGATAGAAATTTTGCTTGTGTAATGTTTGATTTAAATAATCTCAAAAAGATTAATGATAGTAAAGGCCATCAAGAAGGTGATCGGATGATAAAATGTTTTGCCGAAGTCCTGAAAAAGAGCGGGCCGGATTCAACCTTGATGGGCCGTTTTGGTGGTGATGAATTTATAGCTGTTTTTAAAGATTCGAATGAAGCCGAGATGCGTTCATTTATTAGTAAGATTGATGACAATATATCTGCTTTGTCTGCATTAGAGGGAGAAGTTGATTTAAGCTATGCAGTTGGTTATGAGTTTTCAAGCCTATATGACAAATGCACATTACAGTTATTAATGGACAAGGCTGACCAAAAAATGTATCTTGACAAGATAAAGAAGAAAAACAGTCGGAGCTAGAAGAAAATATTTTTAAATTAATTTTATAGAGTTTTTTAAAGATTGCAGAGTTGATGTTTCTACGCAAGAAAAAAGCGCCTAATAAAATGAATTAAAATGAAACATATTTGCAATGAATCCGATTTCTTGAATAAAAAGCATCTTTATTAAACAGCATTAAAAAATGAAAAGCTGGTTATTGACAATCAGTTGAACACAGTGTATACTTTGTACAACAAATGTTCTTAAACGAAATTTTACAATTAAATAGCTGGTATGGATGAACGATACGGGAGAGATTGTATATACAACACCGAAGGAATAAGTGGTTTGCTTGGCCAAAGTAATCGCGATGATCTCAGGTAAAGAGGACCGTAACGGGACATAACTCTGGAAAGCGTAGCACCGAAGGGGCAACCTCATAAAAGGGGGAATCTCTCAGGTTAATAACAGAGCAGAAGGCTTTAGCTTTCTGTTTTTTTGTTTGCAAAAATTAATGATTCTTTTAATTAAATAATATTGGTAGCTTGATAACAGAGGAATGACAAAAGAATAAGGTCGTTTAAGAAAATTGATTATTACGTAAAAACAAAAAATTTGGAGGAATTAAAGATGAAAATTGTTGAAGGTTTAAAATATTCAAACGATCATGAGTGGGTAAAAGTTGAAGGCGAAAAAGCCTATATTGGTATTACTGATTATGCTCAACACTCTTTAGGGGATATTGTGTTTGTTGAATTGCCTGAAATTGGTGACGAAATTGAAAAAGAAGGTGTTTTTGGCACCGTTGAATCAGTTAAAGCCGCTTCTGACATCTATTTGCCTGTATCAGGTAAGGTTGTGGAAGTGAACGAAGCGCTGGTTGAGGAGCCGGAACTGATTAATGCCGACGCGTTTGAAAACTGGATGGTTTGTGTTGAACTGACAAATCCTGCAGAAGTCGAAGAGTTAATGGAAGCAGCTGACTACGAAAAAATTTGTGTTGACTAGGTCTTTACAATTAGGAGGAAAATTGAATGCAGGAATTAAAACGCACCATCTTTTATGATTGCCATGTCAAGGCAGGAGCAACTTTAGTAGATTTTGGCGGCTGGGAAATGCCAATCAATTATCCCGCTGGGATTGTTGATGAACATATTTACACCAGAACTAAATGTGGGATTTTTGATGTCTCTCATATGGGAAGGTTTATTGTTTCAGGAAAAGAAGCGACAAAATTTCTGCAGCATGTATTAACCAATAATGTCCTGGCTTTGGATCTTTTACAATCTCAGTATACTATGATTCAAAACGAAAATGGCGGAGCATATGATGATGCTTACCTCTATCGTTTTTATGAAGATGAGTATCTTTTAGTTGTGAATGCCGCTAACATTGAAAAAGACTGGAACCATTTGCAGGAAGAAATTAAAGCTTTTGATGCTGAAATGGTAGATCGATCAAGTGAAATTGGGATGATCTCTGTCCAAGGACCTGAATCAAAAAATATTATTCAGACATTGACAGGAGAACGTTTTTTAACTGAACCATTAAAAAATGCTTTGAATATACTGACCTATAAAGGGGAAGAACTAAAGCTGGCTCGAACAGGTTACACTGGTGAACCACTTGGTTTAGAACTCTTTACATCAGCTTCACAAGCTGTTGAAATCTGGGAAAAACTATTGGAACTAGGTGCTAAAGAAACTGGGTTAGGTGCCCGAGATACACTACGATTGGAAGCTGGTTTGCCTTTATACGGTCACGAACTGGGCTTGGATATTGACGGCAAAGAAATTCCAATATTCTCCTGTCCGCTAGCAAAATTCGCCGTAAGTTTTGCTGATGTCAAAGGCGATTATATTGGAAAAGCGGCTCTGGAAAAACAGTATGTTGGCTTTAAAAAAATCATGGAGCGTGATTTCTCAGATTTTTCAAATCTGGAAAGAATTGTCCGTCCGATTGCTTTAACCGGAAAAGGGGTTGCCCGTGCTGGTTGTAAAGTTTTTAAAGATGGAAAAGAAGTAGGTTACATCACCAGTGCAACCATGGTTCCTTATCTGGTTGCTAAAGGATATGGTCTGGACAGCAGAATTACTGATGAAAAAGCGCGCCGTTCAATTGGCCTGGCATTGGTAAATGGTGATGTTGAATTTGACGATGAAGTAACCGTTGAAATCCGAAGTAAAATGGTTGATGCCGTGATTGCACCTTACCATATGAAAGGAGATGCACCACCATATGCTCGTCCAATCATCTATGGCGTAGAAATTGAGCAGGACTACAGCAGCAGTGACGATTATCACGCAAAAGCCTTTAATTTACTGGAACGAAGTTATGAAAACACCATCCATCGTCAGCATGAAACAATCAATCTGATTCCGTCGGAACAGTCACATTCATCAGCCGTGCGATTATTATCCGTAATGGATCCATCGTTCAGATATGCTGAACATAAAAAAACTAAATCCTTCTATGATTTTGATGTTTTCTACTATCAGGGAACTGCATTTATCGATGAGATTGAACATTTGTTAATGGAGGAATTCAAAAAATACTTTGGTTGTGCAGAAGTAGAAACTCGTGTCATTAGTGGACAGATGGCCAATATGGCAGTTTTCAGCGCTTTAATGGATTATAAAAATCGTGTTAATCGTAAAGTGGATGCACAACGTCTGGGTTATGTGATGAACAACCACATTATTAAAGGTGGACATCTAAGTGCTCAGCCAATGGGTGCGCTTCACGATTATATTGCAGTTGATCCTAAAACTGAGAAAAAAGCAGTCGTTAATTTCCCGGTTGAAAAAGAAAATCAGTATAAGATCGATGTTGCTGAAACCAAAAAATTAATTGAACAATATAAGCCAGAGCTAATCATCTTTGGGAAAAGTATGGTTATCCATAAAGAACCGGTTGAAGCAATTCGCAAATTTGTAGACGAACAGAATATTAAAACAACTATTATGTATGATATGGCACATGTGCTGGGGCTTATCGGCGATCATTTCCAGGATCCTTTCAAGGAAGGTGCTGATTTGGTAACTGGATCGACACATAAAACATTTTTCGGAACACAACGAGGTGTAATTGCCGGAAATTATAAAAAAGAAGATTATGACTATGCGCTTTGGGAAACCATTGAAACCCGTGCATTCCCCGGATCAGTCAGTAATCATCACCTGGGAACAATGCTAGGTCTATTAATGGCAACCTACGAAATGAACAATTTCCGTGATGAATATCAGAAAAACATTATTGACAATGCTAAATACTTTGCTAAATGTCTGGCTGATGAAGGTTTGGATGTAGCTGGAGATCCTGCGATTTCTTACACAGAAACCCACCAGGTAATCGTTCGTGTCGGTTACGGAATTGGCCCGGATGTGGCAAAACGTCTGGAAGAGAACAACCTGATCATCAATTATCAGGCAACTCCAGAAGAAGAAGGATTTACTGCTTCTGGTGCAATTCGTATCGGTGTTTCAGAAATGACTCGCTTCGGTTTCGGATTTGAAGAATTTAAACAGACGGCAAAACTAATGGCTGATGTTATTTTAAGAAATAAAGACGTCAAAGATGATGTGGTTGAACTTAAACAAAATTTTAAAACCCTAAAATACTGCTTCACTGATAAAGATATCATGAAACAATTAGATAAACTTAAATCTACTTTCTAAGGAGGACTGTAATGGCATCTTATATACCAAATACAAATGAACAAAAACAAAAGATGTGCGACGTGATTGGAATCAAATCCGTTTCAGAGCTTTTCGAAAATATTCCTCAGAAAGTCAAATTAGAGGGCGATCTTCAATTACCAGCGGCTTTATCCGAAATGGAACTCGTTTCTCATATGCAGAAAATATCTGCGAAAAGTATTAACTTGGATGAGTTAACCTGCTTTTTAGGAGCGGGTGCCTATGATCGCTATATCCCTAGCGCAGTCGGCAATCTTACATCTCGACAAGAGTTCTATACAGCTTATACACCCTATCAGCCGGAAATCAGTCAAGGTACTCTGCAAGCGATTTTTGAATTTCAAACTATGATCTGTGAGTTGACAGGTATGGATATAGCAAATGCATCCATGTACGATGGGGCAACAGCGCTAGCTGAAGCTGTTTCAATGGCCTGTGAACAAAAGCGAAAAAAAGAAATTATAATGGCAGCAAGTATTCATCCGGAAAGCAAAGAAGTAGTCAGGACCTATGCAAAATTCAAAGGTATAACAGTTAAGGAAGTTGGTTATCTGAATGGTCAGGTAGACCAAGCGGCGTTAAAAGAATTAGTTAGTGACCAGACAGCAGCTGTTTTAGTTCAAAGCCCAAATTTCTTCGGTGTTATCGAAGACCTTGAAAAAATTTCTGAATTATCTCATACTGGCAAAGCGTTAACAGTAGCTAGTGTTGATCCTATATCTTTGACGATATTGAAATCTCCTGGAGAACAGAACGTTGATATTGTTGTCGGTGAAGGTCAATCGCTGGGTAATCCAATCAGTTTTGGTGGACCAGGTTTTGGCTTTATGGCAACTTCAAAGGCATTAATGCGAAAACTTCCAGGTAGAATTGTTGGTCAAACGACTGATAAAGAAGGAAAAAGAGCTTTTGTGCTAACGCTACAGACCCGAGAGCAGCATATCAGACGTGAAAAAGCGACTTCAAATATCTGTTCAAATCAAGCTCTAAATGCTTTAACTGCAACGATCTATATGACGATGATGGGTAAGCAGGGTCTTAAAGAAGTAGCAATGCTAAGCCTCAAAAAAGCCCATTATCTTTATGATCAGTTAATTAAAACGGGGAAATTCAAACCACTTTTTACAGCACCGTTCTTTTGTGAATTTGCGCTTAGCGCTTGTTGTTCAGTTGATGAGCTCAATAGTAAACTTTTAGAAGATGGGATTGTTGGTGGTTATGACCTGAAATCAGATTATCCAGAAATTGAAAATGGTTGGCTTTTAGCAGTAACAGAAAAAAGAACCAGAGAGGAAATCGATGGTCTGGTCAGTAAGGCGGTGAGCTATTGTGATTAAAAATCAAGATTTAATATTTGAAAAAAGTGTTCCGGGAAAAAGAACATCGCTTTTACCACCATGTGATGTTCCGGAAATTGTTACAGATACAGTGATTCCTGGACAATTGTTAAGAGTGGAAGATCCATCACTTCCTGAAGTTAGCGAAATTGATGCTGTTCGTCATTTTACTGCTTTATCAATGATGAATCATGGTGTTGATTCAGGATTCTATCCTTTAGGCTCCTGTACAATGAAATATAATCCAAAAGTAAATGAAGATGTTTCTAAATACACTGGATTTTCGCGAATGCATCCTTATCAAGCTGAGCAGAGTTCTCAAGGTTGTCTGGAAATTCTCTATCAGACCGATAAAATGTTGTCAGAGATAACTGGGATGGAACAGGTTACTTTACAGCCAGCAGCTGGTGCTCACGGTGAAATGACAGGTTTGATGATTATCAAAGCCTATCATGAAAGTCGTGGTCAAGCGAAACGAACTAAAATTGTTGTTCCAGATTCATCTCATGGAACGAACCCTGCGTCAGCGGCAGTTGTAGGATTTGATGTAATTGAAGTCAAATCAAATGAATTTGGTGGCGTCGATGTTGAAGCGCTTAAAGCGGTTATGAGCGATGAGATTGCCGGTTTGATGCTTACTAATCCCAGCACGTTAGGTCTTTTTGAAGATAATATTGTTGAAATTGCTGAAATTGTTCATGAAGCGGGTGGTTTGTTATATTATGATGGTGCTAATATGAATGCTATCATGGGTATTACCCGTCCTGGTGATATGGGATTTGATGTTGTCCACCTCAATCTGCACAAAACGTTTAGTACCCCACATGGTGGCGGTGGACCTGGAGCAGGCCCGGTTGGGGTGAAAAAAGACTTGGTTAAATTCTTGCCAAAACCCGTGATTGCCTGCAAAGGAGATAGCTATTACCTTGATTATGAACGACCTGACTCAATTGGTCGGATCAAATCATTCTATGGTAATTTCTCAGTTGTTGTCAAAGCATATGCTTACATCCGTTCTCTGGGGGCTAAAGGTTTAAAAGATGCATCAGAAACAGCCGTTCTGAATGCCAATTATATTCGCGTTAATCTTCAGGATGACTATGATCTTCCATTTGGTAAAACCTGCATGCATGAGGTTGTTTTCTCAGCTTCTAAGCAGCATAAGCAGGGAATTGCGGCACTTGATATTGCTAAAAGGCTGATTGATTTTGGCTATCATCCACCAACGATTTACTTCCCTCTAATTGTTAAAGAAGCCATGATGATCGAGCCGACAGAAACTGAAAGCGTTGAGACTTTGGATGAATTCATTGCAGCTATGAAACAGATTGCTAAAGAGGCGAATACGGATCCGGATGCACTCCACGATGCGCCGCATGATACGATAGTATTACGTCTTGATGAAGTAAAAGCAGTAAAACAGCCGATTTTAAAATATACAAAAGAAGCGTAGCAAACAAAAAGTATAAAATAATTTTAAAAAGGACTGCTCCGAAGTGCTAGGCGCAGCTGGAGGTAACATGAACGTATTTGATATAATTGGTCCTATAATGGTTGGCCCCTCCAGCTCTCACACGGCCGGAGCAGTCAGAATCGGTCGAATAGCTCGGGCGGTTTGTGGGAAACAGCCTGTCAATGTAAGGATTGAACTTTTTGGTTCTTTTGCCAAAACCTATCGCGGACATGGAACGGATAAGGCGATTATTGCTGGTCTTTTGGGGATGTTGCCGGATAACGAACAGATTAGGGATAGCCTGAAAATTTCCGAGCAAGTTGGCATGAGTTTCCAATTTATTCAAGCTAGCAAAAAGGATGTTCATCCAAATACAGCATTAATTACCATGCTAGATAATGAGGGTAAAAAATCGGTTGTTCAGGGCTCGTCTGTCGGCGGTGGGCGGATTGTGGTTAATCGGATTAATGACATAAATGTCGAGTTTGATGGTGATTTTTACACATTTCTGGTTCCTCATCACGATTCACCTGGAGTAATTGCGACAGTAACAAATCTTTTAGCGGAGCAAGGTCTTAATATTGCTAAGATGAATATGTATCGTTCTCATCGTGGCGGAGAAGCGATGATGGTCATAGAAACAGATCAACCTGCAACAATAGAAATGGCTGCTTCTATAGAAATGATGGAAAATGTTCGTAAAGCTGTGTTAATAGAGCCGATTTATTAGGAGAAAATAATGATTACTTATGACTCAATTCAGAGCTTAATCGATCAGGCGGTACTTGAGGAAAAAAAAATTTCCGAAATTATTTTAAGCGATCAGGCCTGTCAAATGGAAAAGACGGAAAAACAATTACTTAAAAAAATGAATGAAAATTTACAGGTTATGAAAGAGGCGGTTTTAACTGGACTGGAATCCGATAGTCAGTCTGTAAGTGGATTGAGTGGCGGAGACGCAAAAAAAATGAGTCAATCGATCAGCTCGGGTCGTTCAATCAGTGGTCAATTGCTGAGTGAAGTAATCGCTAAAGCTTTAGCGGTTTCGGAAGTCAATGCTTGTATGGGTAGAATTGTCGCTTCTCCGACAGCTGGATCATGTGGAATTATTCCTGGGCTTATATTAACGCTTAAGGAGGTGTACCAGCTGAATGATGAAAAAGTTGTGCTGAGTCTCTTTACAGCTTCTGCTTTTGGAATGGTAATTGCAAAGAATGCTGGAATTTCAGGCGCTGAGGGTGGTTGCCAGGCTGAATGTGGTTCCGCTTCTGCGATGGCGGCAGCGGCCGCTGTTGAGCTGGCGGGTGGCACACCGGAAATGTGTGGACATGCAGTTGCCTTTGCCCTGAAAAGTGTTTTGGGTCTGGTTTGTGATCCGGTTGCCGGTCTGGTCGAGGTGCCTTGTGTGAAGAGAAATGCTAGTGGAGCAGCTAACGCTTTAGTAGCTGCAGAAATGGCACTGGCAGGTATTGAGAGTAAAATCCCGGTTGATGAAGTTATTTCTGCTATGAAAGCGGTTGGGGATGCATTGCCGGCTAGCTTAAAAGAAACTGCTGAAGGTGGACTCGCTGATACGCCGACAGGGAAAAAACTAGCTACAGAAATACTTATGCAATAGAATTATTCATTTAAAAACGCCGTTTTTTAAGCGGCGTTTTTTTAATTTTTAAATTTTATTGCGGTGTTTCAGTTTGTGGCATGGTAGCTGCTTTGGGTTTAAGAATTGCATACAGAATGGTTGCGCCAAAGAAGGCAATAGTTGCAAAGACAAAGGGGAATTTCATATTATCGGTCTGCCCCAAGATGCCTGCTACAAAAGCATAGAAATAGGCGGAAATAAAGCCTCCTATATTCATAAAGCTGACGATCATTGCTGAAGCAGTCGGAATAAGCGGACCAGGTACAAAAGAATCCAGATCAATCATCAAACTTGGGAAAATTAGGCTGAATCCCATTCCGGATAAAGCGGCTCCGACATACATAAAGAGAATGGTTGTTCCGCTTGCGATACTAAGCATTGCCAGTGCCATCAAAAGTAGACCAACTGTCGCTAGGTTCTTTTTTAAGATGCCAAATAGTTTAGCAAACAATAAACCGGCGACCATACCACCAATGGTAAAAGTTGTCAAGACCATTGCCGCGTCGGCAGTCGTTCCCATACCGTATGCTGCGATAAGTGATGACATATTGACGAGGAGTGGGTAATTTAGCATCATTAATGTCAATGCCATAAAAGCAAATACCCATACCATTTTTGGCAGTTTCATTTTAGGGGCCTTTGCATCAGTCACAAGAGGAGCGGGAGCTTTTGGTGGTTCAGGAATAAAGAATACAAGAAGGAGTGTAACAATTCCTATTCCGTGTGCCAGGAAAGCATAATTCCAGGATGATGCCGCAAAAACACCACCCAGCAACTGAAATAGGATTCCGCCGATATTCCCGACAACTCCACTGATGCCCATCATTGATGCGCGTTCAGGACCGTCGAAAAAGCTAATAATTAATACTGCCCCTAGAGGTGCCATTATTCCGATTGAAATACCGAAAATAGCTCTAAATAATAAGATTGATGTAAAGTTACCGATAAAGTATGGGGACATACCGGAAATTAGAAATAAGATCATGCCAACAAGCAGTAGGGTTTTGTATTTAACTTTAGTTCCCGCGATTCGTCCCGAAATCAGGGTTGCTGGTACTGACAAGAGCGTTGGCAAAGTAGACACCAGTAGCAATGTTGTAAAAGGAACTTCGGGAAAGGCGGCTGCAATACTGGCGATGGCAGGCGTAATAGTCCCGACGGCCATTCCGACAAAAAAGACAGATAAAATTGAAATCTTCAAAAAAGTCTTGTTTTTCATTTTTTCCTCCTAAATCTACAAGAAATTTAATTAAATCTGGTTTCAACTAAGATACTTTTGAACAAAGTTTATCTTCAACCACTGAACACTGACTTAAAAGTAAATTTAATCTCACTAATATTAATGTCGCGACAAATATTATGCATGATTAATTAATTGGATAATAGCACGACACCTTTTCATTGTCAAGATAAAAAGAAATTAAAATATATAAAAAACATTAATTACGAAAATAAAGGATTAAAATAAACAGATAAAGCGATTACAATAGTAAAATAAATAAGAATAATCTAAAATATTCGAAAAGTGAAAAGACAATACTTTAAAAGACATGCAGATAATTAATTGAAATTAACTATATTAAAGCAATATTTATTATGTACCGATAAAAAAACATAGTATAATTTTTGGTGAAATGTAGAATAAATCTAAATCTTTTGCGATATAGTTAATAGCGAAGACAGGGCGCTTGAAGGTCTTAAATATTTTAATGGAGAAATAACTACCTGTAATTATTGATTTATTGTATAATTAAATCACATCAAAAATATGAAACTTGAAAACTTTTTTATGAACAGGAGTCTGCCATGGAGAAATATGAAAACGAAATGAAAGAACGAATTTATAAAGCAGCTAAACAACTTTTTTATGATATTGGTTATAAGAAAACCACATATAAGCAGATTGGTGAAACGGTAAATGGCAACAGTGCGTTAATTGCCTATTATTTTGGAACTAAGGGACGGCTTGGTGTTCTAGTTTATAATGAATATATGACTGATATTAAGGAATTTGTTCGTAAATGTTTTGTAGACAATCAGATTGAATATGATATTCTCAAAGCAACGGCTGTGGAAATTAGAGTTCATGGTGTCTTAATGAGAGAGAATCGTGATTTAAGTCGCTTTTATTCAGAAATAATGAATGAAAATATTATTGTCAAAGAAGACGCGGTTAATGACCAGTACTTTAGAGAACTCGTAGCATGTTGTAATTTGAAAATTCCGGAATATATGATCAATTATCTAAATTTTGGAGAATTTGGTTTTCGCCAAGGTGTATGTAGTGCACATGAGATGGGGAAAATAGATTGTTCTTACAAAGAGTTTACCGACGCATCAATAGAGACGCTTTTACTTTTATTGCGTCAGGTTGACCGGATTGATGAAATTTTAAAGTTTTCTCATGAATTTGAACAAAAACTACCCAAAATTGCGATAAAAAAAGATTTTGAATTAGCAATCTTATAATTCCAAAACAATTTCAAAAGACTGCCGGCAAGGCAGTCTTTTGATTTATAGTTTTATGAGGTTTTTATAAATGAACAGCAATTTTAAAAGCGTTATTGACTGCTTCCGCAATTGTTCCAACTTCAACAGCGTCGCCGACAACAAATGTTTCTGTTGCTGGAGTACTATTGCGAAGTGCATCGACTTCTGCAAATCGCGGCAGCATACCAACGGCCATTAAAACGGTATCGGCAGGAATGATTTTCAACTCACTTGTGATTAAGTCTTCAAATTCGATATTAGTATCGTTTATTTTCGTCAGTTTAGCTGAATTAATGACAGGAATTTTTAGTTGTTCAACCTTTTCCATAAGATCCTGCATTGTTCCACTTGAAGTCATAAATAGATTCGATAAATCTTTTGCCATTTCAACAACAGTTACATCTTTGCCTTTTTGCGATAACTCAATAGCGGTTTCGATGCCAATTGCACCACCACCGACAATGACGGATTTTTCACCAACCTCAATTTGTCCCATTTCACCTTCTGGTGCCCAGTGAACATGGGCTTTGTTAATCCCGGGAACATCAGGCATTAGTGGATCTGCTCCCACTGCGATTATTAGAGCATCGTAGTTTTCTTGATCCAGGATTTCCTTTGTTGCGGTTGTATTTAAACAGATATTTGTGTTTGATTTTTCGATCTGTCTCAGCATATATGACTGATAATCCTTCATATCGATCTTGAATGCCGGTGAGGAAGCGGTATTAAGATTACCGCCTAAATTTTTTTCTTTTTCATATAAAGTAACCGAATGGCCCCGATCGCAAAGCGTAATAGCGGCTTGCATGCCAGCTGGACCGCTGCCGATTACAGCAACATTCTTTTTGACATCAGCTTCAGGAATTTTACCGTAAGGGAATTCATCAATATTGGCGCATAAGGGGTTGACAGCACAACCTATGACTCGGGGCATTACTAATCGTTTACCGCAGTGCTGGCAACGTATACATGGACGATGGTCTTCCTCACGGCCTTGAGCATACTTTCGGGGCATTTCCGGATCGGCTATTAGAGGTCTGCACATTGCCACAAAATCAGCTTTACCAGAAGCAATAATTGTTTCAGCATCTTTGACATTCATAATTGATCCAACCGTGGCAACCAGAAGGTCAGGAAATCTTTTTTTAATATCTGCAGCATAATGGACGTTATACATCCGATCCATCATAGAATTTTGCCACCAGTTGCGCATATATTCAAATTCGCCATGAAGACCGGCTGAAACATGAAGGATATCAATTTTATCTTTAATTAGTTCAATAAAAGCAAGTGTTTCTTCAAAATGCATACCATCTGGATGTATTTCATCGGCAGAAATACGAAATTCAATGACAAAGTGTTCGCCAACTTTTGCTCTTACCGCATCCAATACTTCAATACAGAAGCGGGCTCTATTTTCTAATGAACCGCCATATTCGTCAGTACGTTTGTTATAAAGCTTGCTGGCGAACTGAGAAATAAGATTGCCATGACCGCCATGGATCATACATATTTTCATGCCGGCCTTTTGACATCGATAAGCAGCCATCGCGTATTTTTCGATAGTTTCTTTGATTTTTTCCTGATCCATTTCGAGCGTTGCAATAGGTTCACGACCGGCGGCCATAGCGCGTCCCATTTCAGCTGGGGGTACAAAAGATGATGATGAGAGAGCAGGGCGCCCGATTTTTAACGGATCAGAATCTTTACCACAATGATTAATCTCTAATGAAGCCTGACAGCCAAAATTTTCACACATTTCAACGAACTGGGAAAGGGGCAAAATACAACCATCCGTTCCGACATCAAGCTGACGCTCTTCATCACTGGATTCGACTCGATCAATCACAGAGTTGCCGACATGAATGATTGCAGTCCCACCGGCGGCTATGGGTTTGAACCAGTCGATAAATTCTTTTGAAACTCGACCGTCTCTGTCGGCGCGGTTGGGTGAGGGGGGAGCCATTTCGATGCGATTTTTAAAATCGATTCCCCGGATTCTAATGGGTTTAAAAACATGAGTGTATTGATTCATGACAATAATCCTTTCGTTTATCAGTAATAATTACGAAAATAGTATCACAGGAATAGAGTTAATTGCAAGCAAAATATTTAAGGGCGATTAAGAAAAACAGAGAAAGTTAGATACATGTTTATAAATCAACCAGAAAAATGGCATAGAATAGGTCTGTTTTGAATTATTTTCAAAATATAAAAAAAAGGCATTGACGGAATAAAAATCATTCATACATAAAAATATCCTTTGGATCAGTTGTACCTTTGATCAGGCTTTTGTCTTTATACATCATTTGATCAGCTGTTTTAATCATAAAATCGATCTCGTCGTTACATTGATTGCATATGGAATAACCAGCGGCCAGGGAAATGATAAAACAATGTTCACCGATACTGAAGGGATCTAAAAAAGAAAATTTTATTTTTTCAATCATCAGTTTTGTGTTTTCTTCTAAATTTTTTTGGCTGAGAATCATTGTAAATTCGTCCCCGCCAATACGCGATAAAAAGTCATTTTCATGCTTGCAGTCGTTGATGCGTTGAGCGGCCAGGATTAGCAATTGATCGCCAATATCGTGGCCGAAAGTATCGTTAATTGTCTTGAATCCGTTCAGGTCCATGAATATTATTGAAAAATCTCCATGAGAATCAAAGCTTAGCTCTTTGGTTTCTTGAAGCTTGGTGAAGAAAAAACGTCTGTTTGGCAATTCGGTAAGATTGTCAAAGTTTGCGGCCAGATGTAATTGCTCTGCCCGTTCGCGATATTTTTCCTTGCTTTCATATAAAGCAAGCTCTCGATGTTTACGCTTGGTGATATCGTGATAGGCAAAAACGAAACCTTTAAAGCCTTTTTGGCTATCATGAATAGAGCTGGCTGCAAGATTGATCCTTAAATGATGCTTGGAAGCTGTAATTATTGTAGTTTCAAATGATTTAAGATAGGGGTTATTCTTCAATGATAAACGGATCTTTTTCATGGATTCCGGATCTTTAAAAAAGAGATCAATGGGCTGGTTTGTCAATGATTTTTCTTCATATCCTAAAACGTTGCAGGTTGCTTCATTTTGATTTAAAATTACAAATGCTTCATCAGTAATGATGACCGGATCCATAATGGTATTGAGAATAATTTTTGATGAAGCAATCTCGGAAAAGCGAAAGATCTGATAGCGATCACTGACAAAAAAATAAGTCATGGGGAAAATAATCACTAAAATGTTTGATAGTGGTGGGAAAAAAGGTAAAATAAAGGGCATGAATAAATCAGATATTATTCCTGAAATCAAAATAAACCCAATGACAAAAATAATATATTTTCCCTGTTTTTTAACAAGCGCATAACTAGACGTTGACTGCCACTGATAGACATAAAAAAGCGAAAAGGCAATATAAGTGCAAACGTATAAAATATAAATATAGGTCCAGATATTTGTGACAGCATTGTTGTAGGCATAGCCAAATCCGGAAATGCTAGGGACGAAATTTATTGCAACACAGGAAACTGAACTTGTAATATTTTTGATTAAAATGACAGCTGGGATGGTATAGAAAAGGGTTATCCGTACAGGTGACTCGATTAAAGTGTTGCGCTCCGACATGGCAAGCAAAAGGTGACTGACTAGAGCGGGAAAAAGGCTCCATCCAATTGATCCGATAAGATGCATTTCATAGGCAGTTTTAGCGTTAGGTGCAATATAGATAAATGAATAAGCAAATGCCCAGATTGCAATTGACATGCTGGTGAGTAATGATAATTGGCTGATTCTTGATTTCAAACCGGTTTTTAAGTTACATAGAGCAAGGAGTAAAAAAAATAAAAAAACGGTGTAGGAAAGAAGGGAAAAAATACGCACTTTTGGCTCCTTAAAAAAATGAGTTGAAAAACGTTTTACGCCAGTTTTGAATAAAATATTATAAAAAAGCTTTTTCTTTTCGTTTATCACGATACATCATCTGATCAGCGTTTCGAATCAGTAAATCAGAATCACCGCTGGATTGGCTGTACAATGCATAACCTACTGAAATATTAAACTTGAATTGGTAGTTACTGATAATGATGGGTACATCGAATAGTTCTTTAATCAATTGTTTTTTCTGTAAAATATCAATTTCCGAGTCAAATTGCCTTAGGAGAATTGTAAATTCATCCCCGCCCATGCGGGAAATTAACTCATGTTGGCTTTTTTGAGTGTTCAGCCGATTAGCTGTATGGATAAGCACCTGATCGCCAATGGCGTGTCCGTATTGATCGTTAATTGCTTTGAAATTATTAAGATCCATAAAAATCACTGCAAAGTCCTGATATCCCTTAGAATAACACTTTTTTAGCACTTCAAGTTCAAGAAAGAAAGCGCGTCGGTTGGCCAGGCCAGTCAAAGAATCGAAATTGGCGATTAAGTAGAGTTCATCACCGATCTTTCGGAAACTTTCCCGGGTTTCAACAAGTTCTTTTTCAATTCTTTTATCATTACTGATGTCATGTAGGGTAATAACGATTCCCATAAATCCGTCGATGTCATCACTGGCAACAGATGCTGATATAACAGCATCTATTATTTGCTGACTGGAAGTCAACAATTTTGTTTCGCGTCGTTTAAACTGCCGGTCAGCTTTCAAAAGATCCAGGCTTTTCTGGTTATATTCTTTAGATTTTAGCAGACTATTTAGGCCCCTGCCAATTAGCTCATACCGATCATATTTTAAAAGATTGCAGGTTGCCTGGTTATAGCGAAGAATCATGCCATTTTCATCAAGTAATATCACGGGATCGGAAACAGTTTCAAGAATGGTATCCGATGAAGCCATAGTTGAAAATGAAAAGAGTTGATATTGGGTAATCAGGCTGGCAAAAGCAGCCGCAAATAAGATGGTGCTAATAACTGCTATTGGGGGCAGGTGATTATCAAACATTGGCATTATGATATCCGTTGTAGCACCGATAATTAAAATGATACTGTCTACGAAAATAATAAATATTGCCTGACGCTTTTGTATTTCATAGTTGGACTGATGCTGCCATTTATAAAGCAGGATGAAACCAAAGGTAAAATAGGCTCCTAACATCAGAAGATAGAACCAGGTCCACAAGTTTTGGGGTGTATTGAAATAGGTCCAACCCAGTCCTGATGTTGACTGTACAAATCCCAAAGCTAGACAGGTTGTCTTTCCAAATAGATTTTTAAAAAGAATAATACATGGTATGCCCCAAAAGATAGTTTTTTGCCATGTGTGTTTAAGAAGGCTTTTTCCAGTAGTTAAGATCATAAAAAAGTATATGGCAAATGGAGGAAAGAGACTTCCGCCGATAAATCCGATCCGATGCCAGAACATGGCAGATGTTTGAGCAGGAGCGCCAAAAAAGAAGGTATAAGCAAATGCCCAGATTGATAGTGCCAGACATTCATAAAAAGCGGCACGGTTTAGTGGTTGTTTAAAATTTAATTTTAGGGAATAAGCACCTAAAATTACAAACATGACAAATACCGAATAGGACAAAATAGATAAGGTTTTCAAAGTATACTCCAAGGAAAAATGCTATCATCAGTATAACCGCTTTACGAACATTTGTCATTATGATTATTTAGAAAAAAAGCAAAGAAACCAAATTCCGTCAAAGGTTTAAAAAAAATTGATTGGATCAAGAAATTCTCGAAAAAATTTGCTATAATAAAATTTAGATAATGGTCATTATAGTTTTTGGTGATCATAATTAAATCTGATTAGGATAGGGATGAAGCATGATCCGAAATGGAAACAAAAGCGATTTGGAGAGAATCATGGAAATATATGAGTATGGACGCGACTTGATGAAAAAAAGTGGTAATCCAGATCAATGGAAAAACGGCTATCCGGAGGAATGGCGGGTTAAAGAAGATATTGCGAGGAACATTAACTATGTTTTGGAGCGTGAAGGGGAGGTTGAAGGGGTGTTTGTCCTGCTTGAGACAGGTGATCCGGATTATCTAAACATTCACCAGGGTCAGTGGTTGAATGATAAACCCTATGGAGCTATCCATCGAGTTGCCAGTTGTGGAACTGGCAAGGGCTTGACGCGCGAGATATTTGACTGGTGTTTAAAAAGGTGCCATAACATAAAAATTGATACCCATAAAGATAATAAAATTATGCAGCATGTATTGACAAAAAACGGTTTTAAACATTGTGGGATTGTATATATAACGGGCGCAGGTGAGCGAATTGCTTATCAAAAAGAAGGCTAATACTATTAGCACTCACTGACTTGATCAGCAAAACATAGCCTGCGGATGTTTAAGGTGCTGGCGGAACCAGAAATTGTAGTTCCGAAAAAGAAAACGACTTTATTTAAATTGAGGTATGAGACGATGGAGCCATTGCATAAGGTGCTGCCAGTACATAAAATTATATCAGCCCAGTCGATAGCGTCCTCCATCTTATCCATACCATGTTCAATGTTGATGCCGTAACGTTCAGCGCCGACATTGGCGGGATTTAAATCAAGAACTCGCAGGGAGAAGTTATGGCTTAATTGTTCAATGATGGATGGCTGATAACCGACAAGCAGGATTTTGGGGTTCTGGTAATGATTGTTGATAAACTCATTGATATGCTTTGAACAAAGTTCCGGACCATTGTTCTTGCAGTGGATAGCATCAGTGGCGAGTCCCAGTTCGTTTTTTAAGGCATTATAGGTAGCAATAAAAATTGAACGATTGTAGGCATTGTCGATAATTGGCAGCTGAGAAACCTCTTTAAGACTCCCATGGAAATAGGTTGGAGAATCAGTAAAAGCCTGGCCAGAAGAATTCCTGAATTTAGCCTGTATCATTACTTCAGATCCGGTAAGGATGGGGAAATCTTTTCGCTTTGTGATTCCAATGGCTTCTTCAGGCGTTAATGATTTGCTGGTAATAAGGATAGCTTCATCATCTAATTGATGAGCCACAAGGAGATCCTGAAAATCTTTTTGCAGGAGAGTGAAAAGTTCATTTTTTTTCATTGTGCTTTTCCTTTCGAACTTAAATTAAAGAGAGAAACATGTGTTATTTAGACCAAATATCTGTTAGTATAGTATAACAGATTTTCATCCCAAATAATATATAAATAAAAATATTACATCGTAATCACTCTAACTGTCCAGGAATGGGGTGTAATTTAATCAAAAATGGAGGGATATCTGATCAGCTTTTAATCAGGTGTTTGAGTTCGTGACTTTTAAACCAGGGTGATTGATTAATAGAAATTGAGGTGAGAAACTAAATGAAAAATTTCAGGCAATTACTACCGATGCTTCCCAATATAGTTATAACAGCGCTCGTTTTTTTCTGCTTCAATCCTGGAAACCGGGGACAAACGAATTTGCTATGTTACTGACTTTATACATTCCCCTATATTGTGTGAGTGGCTCATTTATTTACGGGCTTAAAAATGGATTCCATTTTATGTATCCTTTAATTGTTTTAATCGCTTTTTTCCCGATATTGTATACAGTGATTGGTTGGTGGGCGTTTATTTTATCTGGTGCTTATAGTTTGATCGCATTGTTGGGAGTGTTTTTGGGCGATAGGATTGCAAAATATAGAAACAAGTAGGCAAGAAAGTTTTAAAAAATATTTATTAAGCATCAGGATATTTATTAAATTTTAAATTATTACAAACACAGCGATTGTTTAATTATTTTTTAGCAGTCGTTTTTTTAACGACATTAACAATGAATTTCTGTTAAGCAATACGAAAGGTTATAAAAACGCGGTTTTAGTGTCGATTTTAAATATAGATAAGATGACTGCAAAATAATTTTTCAAATTGTCTGTTTAAGCAATTAGTAAAATATTAAATATATTTAAAATAATTATTGACGTACCTTTACAATGATGCTAAACTATACCTGTGCACAACAGTGGAAACTGTAAGATGTACTAAACAAATTTGTAAAATTGATTATCTGGAGGCTAACATGATCATTATTGGCGAAAAAATCAATGGTGCCATTCCTTCCACAGGAAAAGCCATTGCCGAAAAAGATGCAGAATTTATCAGAAACCTTGCCATTAAGCAGACGGAAGCAGGCGCGGACTATATTGATGTCTGTGCATCAGTTGACGATGATATTGAAATGGAAACCATGAAATGGTTGATTGACATTGTTCAAGAAGCGACTGATGTACCGATTGCAGTAGATAGCCCGAATGTTATCACTTGTATCGAATCAATAAAACTTTGCAAAAAGCCAGGTTTGTTCAATTCTGTCTCTATGGAAGGTGACAAAATTGATGCGGCTTTTAAAGCAATTGCTGATACAAAATGGGAATGTGTTGCATTATTAAATAGTGATAAAGGGATTCCCAAAACAGCTAAAGATCGCTTGGATGTTTTTCGCGATATCATGTCTAAATGCAAGGAGTATGGAATTGATCCTTCCCGCATGCATATTGATCCATTGATTGAAATGCTTTGCACCTCTGAAGACGGTATCAATATGGTAACCGAGGTAATCCGTGAAATTAAAAAAGAATATCCGACTATTCATGTAACAGGCGCAGTCAGTAATATTTCTTTTAACTTACCAGCACGCCGTATTGCCAACCAGGCGTTTGCGGTTCTAGCGATGAACGCTGGTATGGATTCCTTTATTCTGGATCCTTTAAACAAAGACATGATGGGAATGCTTTTTGCGACTGAAGCGATGATGGGTGAAGATGAGTACTGTATGGAATATATTGGCGCTTTCAGAGAAGGTATTTTTGTAAAATAAATAAATTAATCTACAGAGTAAAAAGGAGAAAAATATGTCAACAATAGCAGAAGTAAAAACACTGGTTGAAACTGGAAAATCAAAAAAAGTCGGAGCAGCCGTTCAGGCAACTTTGGATGCGGGCGTAGCGGCTCAGGAAATTCTTGATGGCATGATTGAATCAATGGGCGTTGTAGGAGAAAAATTCTCAGCTGGTGAGATTTTTGTGCCAGAAATGCTGATTGCTGCAAAAGCGATGTCTAAAGGTGTTGAAGTATTAAAACCAATTATGGCTGGTGACAACTCTACATCATTAGGAACCTGTATTATGGGCACTGTTGCTGGAGATCTTCACGATATTGGTAAAAACCTGGTTGTAATGATGCTGGAAAGTTCTGGATTTGATATGGTCGATTTAGGTGTCGATGTGTCAGCTGACAAGTTTGTTGAAGCGGTCAAAGAAAATGACAATGTTGTTCTGGTTGCCTGTTCAGGGCTGTTAACAACTACTATGCCAGCTTTAAAAGAAGCTGTTCAGACCGTTAAAGCAGCATATCCTGACATGAAAGTAATTGTTGGTGGTGCACCTGTTACACCTGAATATGCAGCGGAAATTGGTGCAGATGGCTATGCCCCAGATGCCGGCTCTTCTGCGGCAAAGGCTAAGGAATTGATTGGAGCGTAAAGGAATTTATATTTAAGTAACTGTTTTTACTGAATTAATTCAGACTTCGCTATGATAGTAATTTATAGCGAAGTCTTTTTTTGGCGAAGGTATATCCGTACAGAGCGTAGAAACAAGTGAGTGCCAGGATTAAGGTACGAAAGTTATTTTATTTGTGCATAAATAGATCGCATAAAAAGAATGCGTTTAAAAACGAATAAAATGTATTTATTTTAATAACAATCTGAATAAAGCGCTAAAATATGTTAAATATATCGAGTACAATGGTAAATAAATAGTATTTACGAAAAGACTTGACAAATTTATTGCACAGATATAAAATTATTCATAATTAATATTCAGGAGGTTGTTATGACTGCACATCTAACACAAAAGGAGAATTTTTTACGAGTGGCTCGAGGTCAAATGCCAGAATATGTTCCGATTTCTACTTTCGGAATGCCAGGTGTAGAACCTTTAATGACGATGGCTGATCCAAGTATTCTTGGTGATTTTAGAGGACCAGGAGGCGGCGTTGATCCTTGGGGGGTAACATTTGTAACTGGCGAAGAGATAGATTTTGCAGCACTACCAAAGCCAAATGATTTTATTCTGACAGATGTAACAAAATGGCGCGATGTAATTAAGGCGCCTGATTATTCTGGTTTTGACTGGGAAGCAGCTGCCAGGTCAGATCGTCAAAAATTCGTGAAAGATTCGAATCAGACTGCATTTGTATTGGCGGGTTACGCCGATCTTTTCCAGCAGTTCATTGGTTTTATGGGCTTTACAGAAGGCTTATGTGCAATCTATGAAGAAACCGAGGAAGTGGAAGAGCTGATGGATTATATGTTGGAACATTCATTGTATATTACAAAGAATTTGCTGCACTACTATAAACCCGACGGTTATTATCTTTTAGATGATACTGCTTCAAAACTGCAGCCCTTTATATCGCCTAAAATTTTTAAAGAATTGCTGGTGCCACGTTATAAACAGTGTCTTGATTTGGTGCGTGATGAAGGAATTCCGATTTTTTATCATAATTGTGGCCGTTGTGAGGATCTGATCCCTGATATGGTGGATATTGGGGTCAATGTTTGGGATCCGGCCCAAATAGAAAATGATCTTGTAGCAATTAAAGAAAAATTTGGTCCTAAACTAGCTATCAATGGTGGATACGAGTATCGTATGCCTACAACATGGCCAAATGTTGATGAGGAAGAAGTGCGACAGACTGTTAGAGACACCTATGATAAAATGGCGCCAAATGGTGGCTTTATTTTTAGCGGGATGGTGACATCTTTGGATTTTGGCGATCCGAAAGTTATGGAAGTAAATGGCTGGATTATGGATGAAGCGCAAAAATTGAGTAAAACTGTTTATCAGTAAATTTAATGTAAGGATTAGAAATGAAAATTATTATTTTTGGTGGATTTTTAGGATCGGGAAAGACGAGTGTCGTTATTCAATTAGCTAAACACTTAATTGGTGATAACTCAGAAAATCTGACTAAGGTAGTTATTCTGGAGAATGAAATTGGCGATGTCGGAATTGATGATAAACTCTTGAAAAGCAGTGGTTATGAAGTTGAGAACCTTTTTTCGGGATGTGTTTGTTGTTCCTTATCAGGAGAATTAGTTTTAGGAATTCATCGGATCCAAAAGGATTTTAATCCGGACACAATAATTCTTGAGGCGACAGGCGTTGCTTTTCCTGATAACATTAGAGAAACGATTCAAAAATCGATACCGGAAATTGAATGTCGGGTAATTTGTTTAACAGATGCCAAAAGGTGGATGCGACTTTTAAAACCAATGGAAATGCTTTTAAACGATCAACTTAATGCAGCGGATGCAATCTTACTGAACAAAGTAAATCTTGTTGATGATGAGACAATCTCAGCAGTAGAAGAATCTATCAGATCATTTAACGATGAAGCAGATCTTTTTAAGATCAATGCGATGGAAGCAATTCATCCAGATGTTCTCAAAACCATAATTGGTTAGAAAGGAAACACTTATGTCTAAACAGCATCATGAAGCGACATGCAATTGTCATGGAGAACATCATCACGACCACGCCCATCATGGGCACCATCATCACGATGAGGAAAAAAAGCAGTTGGTAAAAATTCATACCCATGACAGCAGTGTTATTGCTTCCTTTAAGATAGAGTTAGGTGAGAGCCTTTCAGCAACCGAAGCTAAAATTGAAGGTTGTTTGAATAGGATAGCCAAAGCTGTTGAATCGAGTGATGGCATTATCGGTCATATTAAAGGCTTTATACAGTACCAGGGTGAGAACAGTATGCTGTCAATTACTGATGAAGAAGTCAGAAAAAAACGTGGCTTAGCCAATTTATGTACGTGTGAATGTGTTGCGATTGTTTTTAATGTAGAGCCCATGGATCTTGAGAAAATAATCGAAAATGAACTGATAAAATTGGCATCAAGTGCGAAAGTATGACAACACTATGGCTTTTAGTTTTGACTTAAAATATAAATTGTCTTAGTTTTAATTTTACTGCCATTATTATGGTTTTCAATTATAAAAATTTTAAAAACAATCATTGCGCTTTTTAAGTAGAAATGATTGTTTTTTTAGCGTAAAATTGAATCGTAAGATAAGCCATGATAAAATAGTGAAGTAGAGATATGGAGGCTGATGTGGAAATTATAAATAATATAAATGATGCTGCTTTAATTTTTGAAGGTGGAGGCATGCGAGCAAGTTATACGGCAGGAATTTTAAATGTTCTTCTGGAAAACAAACTTTTCTTTAATTACGTTGCCGGTATTTCGGCAGGTTCGAGCCATACAGTTAACTACTTGTCAAGAGACCCGGTTCGATCCAGGAAATCATTTGTGGAATTGGTTAATGATCCAAAGTTTGGTGGCTGGGGTTCTTTTTTGAAAGGCAAGGGTTTTTTTAATGCGCAGTACTTATATGAACAAACCTCGCATAAGGGTGGCCCTCTGGAATTTGATCTGGAAACATTTAGGTCAAATCCGGCAAAGTTACGCATTGGCGCATTTTGCGGTGAAACAGGGAAAATGATTTATTATGAAAAGAAACATATGCAGACTTTGGAAGACATAGTGAAAATTGTCCGGTCATCTTCTTCAATGCCAGTTTTTATGCCGCCGACTGTTTATCAGAATAGGTTTATGGTTGATGGTGGATTAGGGGGCGGAATTCCTTTAGATATCGCGATTAAAGATGGTTATCAAAAATACTTTGTGGTTTTGACACAGGAAAAAGGGTATCGCAAAAGGCCGATGAAATTAAGTCGTTCAATACGATTTTATTATAGAAAGTATCCGCTTATAGCCGACGCGATGATTAGGCGTCATCTGATTTATAATCGAACCCTTGATCAGTTGGAGGAACTGGAAAAAGAAGGTAAGGCCTATCTGGTTTATCCTGATTCAATGCTGATTACAAATCGTGAAATGAATCGTGAGAAACTTGAGCAGTCTTTTTCAGCCGGTTATAAACAGGGGGAAAGAGATGTTGCCAGATGGCGCCAATTTTTAACTGGTGTTCACTAATGTTTGGCCTGACAGTGGTCATTATTATTATGGCGATGATAATATTTCTTTTGTTATCTTATACGTCAAAAGAATCAAAAGGTCAGGAAACGATTTTATTAAAGACAAAGGACGGCTATATTAAAGGGCAGCTATTAGATTCAGGTTTGGTAAAAGGACAACAATACAGCGGAAAACAGTTGGTCGCTGAAGGATATTTTCTCAATAGTATTCAAACTGGACAGGGCAAAATGTTTTATCATAATGGAAGAATTCGCTATGATGGACATTTTGAAAAAGGAGAACCATCTGGTGAAGGCAAACTTTATGAAGAAGATGGTCGTTTAAAATATAGCGGAAATTTTATAAATGGCTATGCAGCTGGCAGAGGCAAAATCTTTGATGATAAGGGGCATCTAAAAATTGAAGGGCAGTTTAAACGGGTTTCCGGATTTGAACAATTCGCGAAAGATCCGTCGCTTCCTTACGGTCATTGTCGGGAGTATTACAGTAATGGAAAAATTAAATATGATGGAGAATTTGAAAATGGTCTCTGGCATGGTCAAGGAAAACTATATGATTCGTTTGGAAAGTTATTGTTCAAGGGAAGTTTTAATAAAGGAAAACCACTTATCCATTAAGTAAAAATATGGCAATTCAGTTCTGAGAAAGTTTTTCTTTATTAATGGTGAAAAGCGTAGTTTTGGGGTAAATATTGTTAAAAGAATTGACGTTTTCTTGAAAAATATTTAAGAGGAGCGCGAAAATATGAAGAGAAAAGGTTGTGTGTTAATATGTTTGATGCTGGTCGTTTTATTGACTGGTTGTTCAAGCAGCAATGATGCTGATCAGGAAAGGTTTGATGATACTTCAACGGATGCATATAGCGATCAGTTTATCAGTAATGATCCGATTTACAATTTTTACAATTTAGTCGAACTGAATCAAACTAAACAAGAAATCGATGAGATTTTGGGCGTTACTCCGGAGATTGACGAAGCAGGGATGTACAATTATATTGATCCTGAAACTGACTATGGTGTTTTTGTCAGCTTTGATACTGGCGATGCTGTCATCCTCAAAAGTTTATTTATTCCAGTGGGAGGACAGGCGCTTATTGATTTAAGCAGTGCAAGTGTGACGGCTGAAATGGTTGCACAGGTTACAGAAGGCATTTCGTATGATGAATCTGTTGACATTCTTGGTAGTGGTGCAGTTGAACTTGTTTGCTCGAAAAATGCCGCAGATCCAGATAATCCTTTTTATGCAATGGCATGGTTGAATAATGATGGCAGTTTGGCGATTGTTTACTTTGAGGGGTTTAAAGGCAGTGTTGACAGTGCAGAATTTTTAAATAGTGTCCAGTAAAAAATGGAAGGAGAACAAGGTTGAAAAGAAAGAGTTTTTTTAAGATAGTGATATATGTTGTGATAACGCTGAGTTTCTTAACTTTAACAGCTTGCAGTCAGCAGTCTGCTTTAAGTGACCCCTTTGATTTTTATAATCGTGTCGAATTGGGAGAAACAAAAGATCAGGTTGAGGCGGATTTAGGTGTAACTGGAGTACTGAGCGACGGCACTTATCAGTATGTGGATGAAGCAACCGGTTTCGGGGTTATGGTTGTCTATGACAGCGGAAACACTGTTAATATGAAAACAATCTACAATGCTGACGAAACAGAAATTATGGCTTTAAGTGATGCAGTAGTTACTGAAGAACAAGGCAATAGCATTACTGAGGGAATGAGCTATGATGACGTCGTTTCATTATTGGGTACAGAAGGAATTGAGATTATTCAGATGGTTAATCCATCGGATATGGATAAACCAATTCATATGATGATCTGGTTTAATCAAGATAATACTGGCTTATATGTGACTTTCCTAGGAGAAAAAGGACTTGTATTGAGCGTTAATTACTATACTGAATAATTAAGCAGTTTTTTTAGGCAGAGATTCGTCGAATTTCTGCCTTTTAACATGCGGTCAATTAGTTGGAAAGACTGTGAAAATTTTACTATTTTAAACCTGAAGAGAAAACTTGCAAAAAAAGTTTTAAATTTAAGGAAGAAAAAGCTAAGAAATCTCGTTATATAGACATAGAAGCACAGAAGAGGTGAAAAGGGTGCCGGAAACTAAAGAAATCAGTGATGACACTTTAATAGAAGATTTTCTAAAAACGGGTAATACCGCCAGGTTTGAACCATTGGTCAGACGCTACGAAAAATTTGCATCTGTCTACGCCTATTCGCTTTTAGGAAACGAGTTTGATGCTCAAGATGTTGTAGCCGACAGTTTTTTAAAAGCCTTCACCAAGATCAAGCAGTATCGAATGGGGACCAGTTTCAAAAATTGGTTTTTAAAAATTGTGCATAACACCTCTTACGATTTCTTGAGGAAAAAGAAGAACCAGGTCTATCTGGATGATGAAGAGGTTGGGGAATCAGTTAAAAATGATGAGTCGCTTTCATATGATAATATTGAAGCCTTGAATTTTGGCGAAATGAAGCAGTTGTTGTTGAAATTATCTCCTGAATTGAGGTCGGTTATAATTTTACGCTACTATTATGATTGGGATTACCAAAAGATATGTAAATTTTTAGGTATTCCAGTGGGAACCTTATCTTCAAGGCTTAACCGAGCCTGTAAAAAACTAAAATTTTATATGGAGGAGCAACATGAATGAACTTGATAAGATGATAAAGTGCCTAGGATTCGATGAAAATAATATATATGATTTTGCTGATAGGATCCCCTTTGAGACAAAAGTTGATGACATAATGTATCATATTCAGAGATCATCTAAGAATCCTTTTGAACAATGGCTGGTTTTTGGATATATTATTCTGATTGCATTTGCGGCTTGTATGACACGTTTGTTTGTGATGGGAGAATCGATAAAACAAATGATTAATGCTTTATTAATCGGGATGCTTTATTATGCAGATGCTATAGTTGTTGCGGCGAAAATTTCATCATTTTGTATTTCTTTCAGTATCCTCTTGTGGGTGATGATTGGGATATTTCAATATAAAAATGAAAAAGTATTTTAAGGAGAAGAAAAATGTTTAGAAAAATTAAAAAAACGATACCCTTTTTTGTTCTGATTTTAGTTCTTAGTATGTCAGCAGTTTTTGCTCAGACAGCAGATTATGGCGATTATAACGATGAGTCCGGGAATATCAGCATTCAGGGTGAAACAGTTTCGGATCGAGATTTTTTATTTGCAGGTTCAAATATTAATGTAAATGCAAATTTTGATACAACGACGATTTTTATGGGCAATATCATTACTCTGGACGGTGAGTATAATGGTGATGTATTTGTCTTTGGAAATACGATTACCATCAATGGCAAAATAAACGGCAGTCTCTATACAGCAGGTAATGTTATTACGGTTAACGGAGAAGTAAGAGATGATGTATTTGTGGCCTGTTCTGATTTCTCTCTTGGAAACACAGCTTGGCTGAACCGGGATGTATGGTTTAGTGGTGCCAATGGTTTGTTTGAGGGGACAGTTGGACGAAATTTAAGATCAGGATCTGGTAATTTGATTTTAAATGGGAAAATTGGAGGATTTGTCGACGCTTCTGTGGATCAATTAACAATAAATGATACTGCCGAAGTGCAGGGGGCAATTGATAATAAAAGTGAAAATGAAGCAATCGTTGCTGCTGGTGCCAGCGTGCCGGATATTAACTGGGAAAAGGTTACTACTCAAGAATCTCAGATTGATAGGGATCAAGGAACCTCAGTTGGCTCGGTCATCCTAGCAATTATTACAAAACTCGCCTTTATTCTGGTAATCTGGTTGTTGATCACATTTATTGCGAAGGAATTTAGTGAAAACACCAGTTTAATTGTTAAAAAACATTTGTGGCCTTCTTTGGGCATTGGTGCAGGCTATATGTTTTTATCACCCATCATTCTTTTGATTTCATTTATTATTTATGTTCCCTTTGGATTAGCAATGATGTTCTTAATAATTGCCAGCTTTATTCTGGCAATGCCGATTGCGGCAGTAGTTTTTTCAAAACTTTTAATTAAGTATTTTGAAAATCAAATGAAACCACTTTTAGCATCATTTGTGTCAGTTATAATAATCGCTGCTGCCATCATTCTGATTGGATATATTCCATTTCTTGGTGGTTTAACAGGATTTGCTCTGATCTTGTTTGGAACTGGATTTTTGGGATATAATATTTTATTTGGTTCACGACAGTTAAAAGAAGAAAAAAGTATCTTGCATGATGATGATCATGAAGAATCACTTGTGATGACAATTGAAGAAGCAGATATTGTCGAACAGATTGACCATGTTGATGAAGTAGAACCTGCTTCGGAACCTGAAGAAGATGAAAATAATTAAAAATCAAGAATATTGATAAATCAAAAAGATCGGGGAAACCTGATCTTTTTGATTAGAAAGAGATTTAAAAATGCGCTAAAAGTCTTTTCTGATTCAAGCATATTATTTGGGGTATTATTGATATTAAGATCTTCGAAATTTAAAATCACCAAATAGTTTTCAGGAGACGACGATGAGACATTTTTTTAAAAACTCACAAGTTGAATTGATTCTTATATTAACCATTTTACAACTGATGATAATGCCAATTTTTTTTAAAACCCCAATCCTGGCAGATATAGCAAACCCGAGGGTTTTATTTTTGTCTTCTTATTCAGAATCCTTTGAAAGTGATCCGCAGAAAATTGAAGGAGCGCGATCAGTTTTTCAAGGGAATTATGATATGGATGTAGAATATATGGATTCAAAAAGATTTGAAACTCCAGAAAATAGAGAACTTTTTTATCAATTGCTTAAGTATAAGCTGGCCAATGTAGCGCGTTATGATGCTATTATTGTCGCTGATGATTATGCATTGCAGTTTGTAATCGATTACCAGCAAGAGTTGTTTAAGGACATACCCATTTTTTTATTGGTATCAACGATAAACAAAGAGCCGTGGAAGCTGCAGACAGAGAAAATATAGCTGGAATCTGGGAAGAGACATCGCTGACTGAGAACATTGAATTGGCGATCCTTTTTAATCCGAAAGCGACAAAAGTGATGGCTATAGTTGATTCAACAATCACAGGACAAGGAGATCAGAAACAGTTTGAAGAATCGATGTTGGCGTTTTCGAAGCTGCAGCCAGAGATTTTAAATGTATCAAATTATAGCTTTGAAGAAGTGGCAACTATTCTTGAAGGGCGTGGAAATGACACAATTCTCTTGTTTTTAAGTATGAACCAAGCTGAAGATGGCGTTTATATGCCTCTTGATGAGCAATTTGAGTTTTTGAAAAATCATACCAATATCCCTGTTTATCGCGCCTCTTTAGGTGGGGTAGGAAAAGGGCTTTTTGGCGGAAAATTGATCGATTACTACGGCTTTGGAGAAGTTGCCGCTGATAAGGTAATTCAAATAATCAATGGAACGCCGGTGGACTCCATCGATCTGATAAAAGAAACTCCTTACTATTATACATTCGATTACGAGCTGATAAAAAAATACGGAATAGACGAAGACTTAATTCCTGAAGGCGCGGTACTTATCAATAAGGAAGAAACTATATTTGAGAAATATCACGATCTTTTGCTGACTATCGGTGTTGTCTTGATTTTTTTGATGCTTATTTCTGTCATTCTGATTATTGATAACGTAAAAAGAAGAAAAGCGGAAAGTGATTTAAGAGATAAAAATCATGAATTAAAGGAGTTTTATAAAAATCTTTCTGCGACTGAAGAGGCTCTGAGGTTCCAGTATGAAATTGTTCAGGAACATGCTAACAAAATGGATATTCTTAATCAGAAATATAAAATTGCAACTGAAAGTACCAACAGTGCAGTTTGGGAAATGAATCTTAAAACGCGGCAGTTGTTGATTTCAGAAAGTTTCAGCCTGCTTTTCGAACAAAAGGTTAATACACATAATGATTTTGATCAATTTTTTGACCGTGTTTTGTGTCAATCTGATAAGCTGAGGTTGGATCAGGCAATTAATCGCTACTTAAATGGGGAGTCACCTGAAATTAGTCTGCAGGTTAAAATGAACAACAAAAATTGGATTCTCGTCAAAGGAAAGGGCGTCTTTAATAACGAGAATCAATATACTGATATTCATGGCTTATTGATTGACAGTACAAAAATAAAAGAACAGGAAGAGTATATTGAGTATCTTGCCAGTCATGATTACTTGACGGATTTACCTAATCGGCATTACTTTATGGAGCGCCTGAATCAGTCGTTAAAAAATAATGAAGTGGGTGCGGTAATTCTTTTTGATATTGATAATTTCAAAAGTATTAATGATACATTAGGACATGTTTATGGTGATCAACTTCTAAAAGCTATTGCCCTACAGCTTAAATCGCTGCAAACTGATAAGGTTTTGATTGCCAGGTTTGGCGGTGACGAATTCCTGATTTTATGTCGGGGTACGGAAAATCTTTCTG
This sequence comes from Eubacteriaceae bacterium ES2, assembly GCA_031222025.1. Taxonomy (GTDB): domain Bacteria; phylum Bacillota; class Clostridia; order Eubacteriales; family Eubacteriaceae; genus Acetobacterium. The sequence goes on from CP130740.1 coordinate 1,449,781, forward strand.
ATATCAGTGATTTTGCTCAAAAAATCCGCAATCAATTACGTGACGGTGTGATGATTGAAGGTGTGGAAAGTTATTTCAATATTAGTATGGGAATTACCTGCTTTCCCAAAGACAGTAGCAATTTAAATCAGCTGATTATGAATGCGGATACAGCAATGTATAAAATCAAACGTAGTGGCAAAAATAACATGGTCTTTTTTCACGAAGATATGAATCAGGAAATGAAGGAGAAGATTTCTACCGAAAATATATTGCGTGAGGCAATTAAAAATAACGGCTTTAAACTCTTATATCAGCCCCAGGTTGAATCAGTCACGGGTGAAATAATTGGATTTGAAGCATTACTTCGTTTGAAAAACTATCAGATACGACCAGACATTTTTATTGGCGTGGCAGAGGAAACGGGTTTAATTGTTGAAATCGGTCGTTGGGTTCTAAAAGAAGCTGTTGGCCAGCTGAAAATTTGGGATGAGAAAGGATTTAAGAACAAAAGTGTTGCAGTTAATTTTTCAATTAAGCAATTACGGGATACAGGATATATTGATTATCTCAAACAGTTAGTATTTGAAGCAAATTTGGATCCATCATTGATTGAAGTAGAAATTACTGAAACTATTCTGCTTGAAAACAATGAGCAGACATTTCTGTTTCTGAATGAGCTAAAAAAATCCGGTTTCCGAATCGCTTTAGATGATTTTGGTACAGGTTATGCATCATTCAATTATTTAACCTATATACCGGTCGATAAAGTGAAGCTGGATAAATCAATTAATGATAAATTTCTAAAACATGAAAACAATGATGTAATTGAAAGTTTGATTACCCTGGTTCACAGTTTGAAACTTGAAATAACGGCTGAAGGGATTGAGACATGGGATAAATTTGAAAAACTGCGAGCCTGCAATTGTGATTATATTCAGGGATACCTTTTCAGTCGTCCAATTGAACCGGCGCAGGTTGAAGAAATATATAATAAAAATATGATAAGGCTATTCACAGAAGGTAAACTGAACGATAAAAATTTGATAAAATATCAATCTAAAAGCAAGAATGATAATTCGATTGAGTAATAGACTGATCTTGATAAGGCTCTCAAAGTTGTAACTGCTAGTGATGATATGGATGGAGTTTATAAACTGGAAGTGTAACTTGATATCTTGCTTGAATTTTTAAAGTCAAATGATGTGAAAGAACACATGATTATATCCAGATATTCTTAAGATTTAAGACATTCATTAGAGTCCCCTGATATAATTCGCCTTGTTCAAATTTTGTTGAATAATGAGGTGGAGAATGAAAAGAAAATTGATAATGAATGGACTGGCTTTAGTACTGTGCACAATGGTTGCATCACCAGTTATTGCAGATTCCAAAAGCGCCTGTGTAGCAATTGGTGCGGATAACACGGAATCGCAGTTAGAAGCTGTTTATGACTATTTCGGGATAGATCAGGGTGATGTCGAAGAAACAGTTGTTACTAATGAAGATGAACGAGAATATCTGGAGGATCTAGTCTCCCTTGATAAAATCGGAACACTGGCGTTATCAAGTGTTTATGTTCAGGAAACCCAATCAGGTGGAATTGAAATTGAATCACATAATATTGATTGGGTGACTGATGAAATGTACGAAGCAGCCTTAACAACTGCCGGCATTACGAATGCAGATGTGGTGGTGGCTGCTTATACTCCTGTGTCTGGAACGGGGGCGCTGACAGGAATCTATAAGGCTTACGAAGTGGCAACAGGGATTGAACTGGATGAAGATGCTAAAGCAACAGCAGTTGAAGAGGTCGTGGTTACTGGTGAGCTTCAGGATATGATTGGTGATGATGCAGTTAATATTATTAATTCATTAAAATCTGAGATTGAACAAACCAAAACAATGGATAATGATGAAATTAGAGCATTGATTTTGGAAACTGCTGAAAAATACGATACGGAGCTGACTGATCAACAGGTTGAAGATATTTTAGATCTGGTGAATAAATTCAATGAACTGAATATGGATCCGGACACTTTTCTAAAACTGGTCGAAGCCGGACAGCAAACAGAAGGATTTTTTGAAAAAGTTCAGGGATTTTTTTCAAATATTGGCGATTTTTTTGGTGGCTTGACAAAATAGAATTCAGATTAGCTTGCCGTTTAATCTATACAGTAAATTAAAATTAGGACTTTAGGGATAGTAAAAAGAACGGACTTTGTCAAAACAAGATCCGTTCTTTTTATTTATGCGTTTGTTTGTTGTAAAAGCGGTAAATTATTGAGAAAATCTTCGGCCAGTTCATGACCGATTAGCTTTTCTAAGAGAACCTGATGATCCATGACCAGAATTGTTCTGAAAGTTCCGTCTTCTAACGGGAAAATACCAGTAATCGACGAGGATACGCCAACTGGTTTTATCTGATTAAGATTGACTTCCAGAACATTGTTAAGTTTGTCGACTTGAAGGGCGACGGTTTCAGTTTCGGATAATTGGAGAACTAACAGGCTTGATGTATCAAGGTTTCGTTCACTATTATTAAATAGAATGTCAAGGTCGACGACAGCGATAAAATTTCCCTTGTATTCTACAGCACCTTTAATTGGCCCTGAGGCCCCTGGCATTGAGACAATTTGATTGGTATCCAAAGCTTCTAAAACAACGGCTTGATCAAGGCCAAACATTTGATCATTGATGACAAAAGTAGCTAGTTTAATATTTTCCTCGTTCATTGCGTAGTTTATTTCGGCCTGTTCAATTTCCATTTCTTTGTAACTGGTGCTAATCGTTGAATTGCAGTCGGCCAGTTGGTCGAATACAATGGCCAGTACGTCATTTTGGTAGCCATCGCTGATTTTATATTCACGATAGCCTGAGGAGCAGGCGCAACCAATGGAAGCATAACAATTTTCAAAAGGTATCAATTCTGAAGTTGATTGGCCATTTTCAATGTTAAAGAGCGTATCTTTTAAATGCAGGGTGCTACCAGTTTTGTATTCAGGATGGGTGGAAGCAATAATCGTTTTTCGGCGATCGGTAAAAATAGCAAAAGTCTTTTCACTGTCCACAGATTCCAGTAGCATTTGTTTGAATTGAAATTCGCTGTCAAAAACAATACCGATTCCGCCAACAGTCTGATTGGAATGGTTGATATCAGTTATCGAAGCGCCATATATATAAGTAGGTCGATTGTCATAAAGTTCCGTTCGTTCAAATGGGGAAACAAAATATCGCTCAGATTGATTATTTGACAGAATATTATTAACAAACGGGGCAGTCAGGGTTTTTCCGATGTCACCAGAACGAGATGGATTTGAGACGGCAATGATGGTGCCGGACTTGTCAAATAAAAACAGATTTGTATAAACAGTATAGAGACTATTGATATAAGCGAGCACCACAGTCAGCTGATTTTTATCGCCGTCGGAAATAGCCTCCTGGGCAAGAATTGTTCTAAAGGTTGAGTTGAGTGCCCACCAGCGGCAATCGTTAGCTCGTTCATAGAGATTTCTGTCCATAATGTTGATACAAAGCGAAGCCAAAAAACTTGATTCACTCAGACTACTGGATACAACTGTCGAAAAAAGATCTGTAACAGAAGTCTGAAAAAGATTACTGGTTCTTGTACCAATTCGTCCAATGGCGCGAAGAATAGGTTTTAAACGAGTGTATTCTTCGTGTAAAGATTCATCTCTGGCGATAATCTGTCCATTGTAGACAATCCGTCTAAGTGAACTGTTGATTGTAACGGTTTTTTCAATGATTTCATTTAGTTGATCCGAAAACGATTCAGCCATTCCTAAAAGGTTATTAGCGGTTTGTTCATCAATTTGCTCAAGATCAGTTTTTTCCCGGCAAGCGACATTTAGGGGTAACATAACATGGCCGCGCCAGCCTAAACCGTAATAATCCTGATAGCCATTAGATTTAACTGTTTTTGTGATATATGAAATACCATGATGAATTTGAATGCCATGAATGCCTGGGTCAACTGCTTCAACTTTAAAACCGGTAGGCACGTGAGTTTGGTCGCTGCTGGCAATTACACGATCATGGTCGTCAATGATTAACATAACTGATCCATCGGAGTCAGCATTTAATTTCTCGAAGATGGTATTCATTTCATCTTCAAAGCGGAAGCAGAGGCAGATGACACCGATTGTATGTTGCGAATTGGTATCATAAATGCGGCTGCTGAAGATATGAGACTTTTTGCGCTGTGGCTGTAAATTTGATTGCGCAAAAGATTCAACATAAAGATCATTAGAATTAAGGGTTTTTTCGATGATCGGATCATTGATTGTTTCATTCAAGATCGGGTTTGAAGGATCCAGATTGGCAATAACTTGATTGTTATGATCCAGAATGATAATCTCTTCATAGACTGAATAATTACGGACATACTCTCGCAAGCGACTGCGAATGTGGGCCAGATTGTAGTCATCGCGCTGGTCATCTGTTACAAATTGTCGGATATCATCATCTGTTGCCAGAAAACCGATATCTGCAGTACGTTCATACAAATTTCTAATTAAAATATCGATGGCTACCTGAGCTTTGAAAACAATCTTTTGTTCCATTTTATTTAGTTTTTCTGATACCAATGCATCAATAAGCTCCTGTTGGAGACTGTAAAAGCTGTTTTGAATATTTGCCATATTTGGGAGAACGCTTTTGGATTGGATTGGACAGTTGATTTCGCAAAGTAGTTTTATATTATCCCACTGATCGTTCAATTCCGAGATGCCTTTGTCACAATCCATAACATCCTGCATATGGGGAATAAAGTCTCTGTTTTTATAGATGATCATTTAATGCTCCTGTTCTTCAAATGAAATATTTCCATAATTATGTTTACTTAAAATATGTATAGTTATGAGAACGACTATAACATTTTTGTAAATAAATTGCAATGTAAAATCGATTAAATCATGTTAGGAATAGAATAGCAGTTTTTCAAGAAATTCAAGATCTTGCTGATTTGGCAAGGTATTAGTTCTAAGTTTTTTATCAAAAACCATAATTTCTGGGGTTTGGCTGCTAAAGGTTGGCCAAGAAATTTTACCTTTATAATCTGAATCGAAATTTGGATCACCATGTTTAATAAAGTTTGCCCAGGAATGCTGCATAATCCAGGATAAATGGCTGATTTTTGATGTCCGTCTTTGACTGATGCCATTCCCAAAAACAAAGGGAAGTTCCATGCCATGCGCTGAATTTAAACCTAGAAATTTTAGAATAGCTGGGTCGTAGTCGAAATTGTAAAAATAAACAGATTCTCCAAGCTCAGAATATTTTTTAGAAAGCATAACCATTCCGATTAAAAAAGCGGAATAGGTATAGACTTCCTTTGTTCGATCCAGGGCACTGTGATTATCATCCAGCGAAAAATAAGCCAGGACTTTGTCGGCCTTTTCAGGACCAAAGATTTGATAGCAAAGCATTTTGTATATTCCGGCATTTGTATGCGATTTAATAAATAGGGAAGATTCATCAGTATTGTAACCAATCAGGAGTTTCACTTTATTCACGTTTCCTTGCTGCAGGGCAGCGACTGGATTCTGAGGAAGGATTTTACCATCAAAAACCGGCCAAAAACTAAAAGCAGTTGGAGCATTGGTCTGGTCAGATTTTACCATCGAACAAGCGGCCAGCAGATCTCCCGGAACTTTACGTAAGGCCTTGAGGTTATGGATATTATCTTGGATTCCTAAGGTTTCAAGAAGTAAGGTTCCGTTATCCATCGATTTTTCAAAATCACCGCGATTTAATCGGGCAAAAGCAGAAATTGAAAAAATTGAACCACTTTCAACTATGGCTTGATGAAAAAGTCCTTTGGCCTCTGGGGAGAGAAGTAAAGCCGTGACACTATAGGCTCCTGCTGATTGTCCGCCAACAGTGACTCTTCGGGGATCACCGCCAAATGCAGAGATGTTTTCTTGTACCCATTTTAAAGCTTGAATCTGGTCGAGCAACCCGTAGTTGCCAGTTGTCCCAGATTCTTCGTAAAGTCCATGGGTGGCAAGAAAACCTAGGGCTCCCAGGCGATAGTTAATGGTAACCACAACAATTCCCAGCTGAGCAAGAAGTTGCCCGTCATAAAGCGTTTCTGAACCGGATCCAGTGGCAAAGGCGCCACCGTGGATAAAAACATATACAGGCAGCTGGTCAGTTTCTGATGAAGCAGGTGACCAGACATTTAAATATAGACAGTCTTCGTTTTTGCCGTCCATTCGATAAGAAGCAGGGCTGTCAATGGTTATACCCCCCATTTGCATTGAACTGTTTCCGCTTTCGAAGCAAGGGCGTAATCTCGGCCAGGGAGGCAAAGGCTCAGGCGCTTTAAAGCGGCGATCCATAACTGGTGGTTGGGCATAGGGGATTCCTTTAAAGCTTGCAACGGCACGCCGTTTGATGCCCATAACCGGTCCACAAGGGGGATAAGCTACGGGATTTTTGTATTTTTTTTCTTCTTCCTGACTTTGCATTGTAACTCCTTTCGCAAGTGTATTTGAATTATTTCGAGGTTTGAAAAGAAATGTCTTAATGATTGCTTAAATATCTTTATTATAGCATTAGTTGAGGTTTAAAAAAAAGATCAAATGTGCAGTGGGTTCGTAAAAAAATCGCGGTGATAACAGTAATTTTTTTCAAAAAACTGATTTTGGAGATCAGTCGCACGAATATCATAATGAATCATTTTTTTTTGGCAATCATCTAACTGACTCATCTCTTTCCGTAGATTATTGATCATAATAATTTGTTCTTTGTTTTTGATTTTTTTCAGGATTTCCCGCCCGGTTTGGTTAAAACCCAGAATTCTCAGATATGGAGTAGTTTTATTTAGTGTGTCTAGGTCAGCCTTTTTAAGATTCAACATTCGGTTAGTCAGGATTCGTTGGACTCTGGTTTTCGGAATGCGTTTGGAAATAATGGCAGATAGCAGATCGTCATAAGTTACTTCTGTTTTTAGCGCGTCCTTAATTTTATGCTCAAGACCTTCAGAGACGTCAGGGAAAGCCTTAAGGGCATTCACATGATCATTTAAAATAAGCAGTCGCAATGCGTCTAGCATCTTTTGTTTTCCCGAAAAATCAACATTCTCGAGTAATGGCAAGAGCATTTTTGCTGGATAGGGAAGTTTTTGATCGAGTGCTTTGCAAATCCCAGCCTGATTCTGATCAATCGAAAACTGAGTTAGGATATTACGAATCGCAGTCGCGCTTAAGAAGTTGGAATCTTCCAGACTGTGATATTCAGCGCCAATTCTTTTGATGGTTACTGGCTCAATTTTACTGTTCAGCCGTTTAAGTGCTTTTAGATATTCAATGCCTAAAATATTGTTAGGCTTTTGGAGTAGCTTCGATGAACTGGCACCTAAAAGCCTTTGAACGGCAAGCTCACGAGCTTTGGCAAAGGAATGTCCCTGAGCAAGAAAAAGTTTTAAATTTTCTTTAAAAGCTGGTGGTTCGTCAGCAAGTACTTGCGAAAGGGGAAGAAGGCCATGTAAATCTCCGGATTCTGAGCCAAAACATAAAAAATCGCAGACGCCGCAGAGCTCCAGAATACGAACGGCACCGAAAGAAAAATATTCAGCTGATTGTCCGGCAAAAACAACAGGCAGCTCAACAACTAAATCGACACCAGCGGAAAGAGCAAGGCGACTTTTTTCCCATTTATTAAAAAATGAAAATTCACCTCGCTGTGTGAGGCTGCCGCTCATTAAAGCAATGACGCCTTGAGCGCCAGATTTTTGTAGAGACTCTTTAATTTGATGATAATGGCCGAGATGAAATGGATTATACTCAGAAACGATGCCTATAGTTTTCATGAAACCTCCAGACAGATTTGATTAAATATTGCTTAACTTTCACAAAATGACAAAAATTTATCAGACTATTTTCCTGTTAACTGTTATTATATAGAACGTATGGTATCTAATCAATAAAAACTAAAGGAGAGAATAACAATGAACGTACTTGTTATTAATTGTGGTAGTTCATCGCTAAAATATCAGTTGCTGGATATGACAACTGAAAAAGTGATGGCTAAAGGTCTGGCTGAAAGAATTGGAATTGATGGATCAGTTCTGACGCATGAAGCGACGGGTAAAGATAAGGTTAAATTTGAACAACCGATGGAAACCCATAAAGATGCGCTGAATATTTTAATGGATGCTTTAGTAAGTCCGGCTCACGGTGTTATCAAATCATTGTCTGAAATTTCGGCAGTTGGACATCGAACAGTGCATGGCGCAGAGACATTTTGTGATTCAGTTGTGATTAATGCAGAAGTTATCGAAAAAATGGAAGAATGCTCAGAGTTGGCCCCGCTTCATAATCCAGCAAATCTGATTGGAATCAGAGCTTGCCAGGAATTACTTCCAAATGTACCGATGGTTGGTGTTTTTGATACAGCTTTTCATCAGACACTACCGCCGGAAGCTTTTATGTATCCTTTACCCTATGAGTTATATGAAGAACATAAAATCAGAAAATATGGTTTCCATGGGACTTCACATAAATTTGTAAGCCGTTCTGCTGCTGAGTTAATGGGTGAAAAAATCGAGAACCTGAAACTGATTTCCTGCCATTTGGGTAATGGTGCCAGTCTTTGTGCAATTAAAGATGGTAAATCAGTTGAGACTTCAATGGGTTTAACGCCTTTGGCTGGACTGGAAATGGGAACTCGTTGCGGCGATATTGACCCGGCAATTATTCCTTTCCTTGTTAATAAAGGCTATTCTGTTAAGGAAGTCGATGAGATTATGAATAAAAAATCTGGTGTTCTTGGGGTTTCAGGCGTTAGCTCAGATTTTAGAGATGTTGAAGCGGCTGCGGATGAAGGAAATAAACGGGCTCAGTTAGCTTTGGATATTTTCCATTATCGTGTAGTAACAACGATTGGCGCTTATGTTGCGGCGATGGACGGTGTTGATGGCATTATCTTCACTGCTGGTCTTGGAGAAAACTCTGTGACATCGCGAAAAGCGATTTGTGACCGTCTGAATTTCCTGGGAATTAAACTGGATGTGGCTGCTAACAGCCAGCGCGGAAAAGCGATGATTATTTCATCAGCTGATTCAAAAACAAAGGTAATGGTTATTCCGACAAACGAAGAATTAATGATTGCCCGAGATACGATGGAATTAGTAAAATAATGTAAAGACTTTCACTTGACAAAACGGGCAATCGTCTATATAATGATGATTGCCCGTTTGGAGTGATAATATGAAAATTGAAATCAATAAGCTGTTACAGGAAAAAACTGTCCCTTTTGAATTTATTGTTCACAATGATGAATTGCAGGACGTTGAGGGAGAATTGGATGAAAATGGCGCCTTGGTCAAAGGAACAATCAAAAAGCTTGCTAAGCGAAGTTTCGAGATTAACCTGATCATTGAGATGACCATGGTCTTTCCCTGTGCACGTTGTCTGGAGCCAACCCCGGTTCCATGCCGTTATGTTCACGCTGACTCGGTTTCGATTGATGATGATGCAACAGAATTGGATCTTATACCCGTTGTCGAGGAATGTATTTATATCAATGAACCGTTTCGAATTTTATGTCGGGAAGATTGCAGGGGGTTGTGTCCAAAATGTGGCAATAATTTAAATCATGAGCAATGCGATTGCGGGAATGATGGGGATATTGATCCGCGTCTGGCAGCTTTAAAGTCGTTATTGTAAATGAGCTGACTATTTAAGCAGGAGGTGATAGTGATGGCTGTACCAAAAAGAAAGGTTTCGAAAGCACGTCGAGATAAAAGAAGAACACATTATAAATTAAGTATTCCAGGAATGAGTACTTGTCCAAAATGTGGAGAGATCAAAGTACCACATCGTGTCTGCAAGTCTTGCGGAACATACAAAGACGTGAGCGTCATTAGTTTTGATGAATAAACAGAGCCTTGTCTCTGTTTTTTCTCTATATTGGAGTAATTTACTAAGGAATAATTTCAGTATGATTAACATTGTTCTGAAAGCATTTTTTTGAGATAATAGACAAAAGGAAGGTGTCAAGTTGAATATATTTTTAGATGTCATGGGCGGCGATCATGCCCCCGGTGAAATTATTAAAGGTTCAATTGATGCAATAAAAGAATATAATATCAGCTTAATACTGGTTGGTCAAAAGGAAGTCATCCAAAATGAACTAAAACAATATGATTACCCGTCTGATAAAATTGAAATTATTCACGCCGAAACGGTGATTGAAAATACTGAAGAACCAGCAATGGCAATTCGCCGAAAAACCGATTCTTCCTTGGTGGTGGCCTTGGAAGAAATGAAAAAACGAGAACAGTCTGTACTCATTTCAGCTGGAAGTACAGGAGCGCTTTTATCTGGCGGTCTTTTGAAATTGGGGCGAATAAAAGGCATTAAAAGGCCGGCCTTAGCTTCTATGCTACCAAAAGAAAACGGTGTTTCGCTTTTAATTGATACCGGTGCTAATGCTGATTGTAAACCAGAATACCTGTTGCAATTTGCTCAATTGGGAACAATTTATTTTGAAAATGTATTGGGTAAAAAAATCCTTCTGTTGGTCTCATTAATATTGGAACAGAAGCGAAAAAGGGTAATACTCTAGTTAAAGCGTCTTATGAGTTACTTGATGCTTCAACGCTGAATTTTATTGGCAATGTAGAAGCACGGGATGTGCTTGAATCAAAGGCAGATATTCTTGTCTGTGATGGTTTTACCGGGAATGTTGTTTTAAAACTGACTGAAGGAGTAGCATCCTTTATATTGAAAGGCGTCAAAAAATCAGTAACGAGCAATACAGTTGGTAAGATTGGTGGATTGCTGATTAAAAACAATCTTAGATCATTCAAAAAACAGTTTGATTATTCGGAGTATGGTGGCGCGCCGTTTTTGGGTGTTAAAGGCGGAATAATAAAAGCGCATGGAAGTAGCAATGCTTTTGCGATAAAGAATGCGATTAAACAAAGCATATCATTTCTGGAGAATGATGTGTTACGTAAAATCTCAGAAAATTCTAATGATGAGGAGGTGTGAAATGGACGAAAAGTTTCTGAAAGTGACAGCGATTATTTCTGAACAACTAGGCGTTGAAGCTGAATCACTTACATTGGAGACGTCACTAGTCGACGATTTAGAAGCTGATTCTTTGGATGTAGTCGAGCTGATTATGGCCTTTGAAGAAGAATTTGGAACAAAAATTGAAGAAGAGCATCTTGAAGATATTCAAACTATTGAAGACATTTTGAATGCGATTGGGTAAAGGCGGCGTCGCCAAAAGGATAACCCAGACGTATATCTGATGGCGGCGCTTGTTGATTAAGGGGGAAGAATTGTGACCATTGAAGATAAAATCGGATATTGTTTCAAAAAAAGAGAACTTCTAAAAATAGCGTTAACACATAGCTCTCACGCCGGTAATACAACAAACAATGAACGACTTGAATTCTTGGGGGATGCAGTGCTGGAACTGATTATCAGTGAGTATTTATATTCTACTCACAAGTTATCGGAAGGTAAAATGACGAAAATCCGTTCCAATATTGTATGTGCCGAGTCTCTTTCAAAAGCAGCAATTGAGCTGGAAATTGGCGAACATATGTTGCTGGGAAAAGGGGAGATTGTTACTGGTGGCAGGAGACGAAAGTCAAATCTTGCAAATGCATTTGAAGCGTTGATTGGTGCTGTTTTTTTAGACAGTGGTTTTGAACAAACCAGAGAAGTAGTGCTGAAAATTCTTGATACTAATATTAAGTTGGCCTTGAAAGGTTCACTGGTTAAGGATTACAAAACAGAGTTACAAGAATTTGTGCAAAAAAACAACGATAATGTGATTGTTTATAAGCTGAGCAAATCAGAAGGACCGGAACATAACAAAACTTTTTTCATTGACCTGTTTTTAAATGGGTCATGTGTCAGCAATGGAATTGGAAAAAGTAAAAAAGAAGGCGAACAGGATGCGGCAAAAAACTATCTGAGAGTTATCCGCAATTTGTAATTCTGATGAGGTGAAAATTTGTTTTTAAAAAAACTGAAAATAGCTGGTTTTAAATCCTTTGCAGATCCTGTGTCATTAGAGTTTTCGCAAGGGATTTCAGCGATTGTTGGTCCCAATGGAAGTGGTAAAAGTAACATTACCGATGCGATTAAATGGGTTCTGGGTGAACAGAGCATAAAATCCCTGCGTGGGAAAAAAATGGAAGATGTCATTTTTTCAGGCACAGAAAAGAAGCCACCATCTGGTTATGCAGAGGTGGTTTTAGTATTGGATAACACTGATGAGGCGATTAAAGGTTACCCACGGGAAGTTGCGGTATCCAGAAAGCTTTTTAGAAGCGGTGATAGTGAGTACGCAATTAATAAAAAGAATTGTAAACTCAAGGATGTTCACCATTTATTTATGGATACTGGACTTGGAAAAAATGGCTATTCCTTAATCAGTCAGGGCGGGATAGAGAGCATAATTGCCAGTACCCCTGCAGAGCTGCGGGCAATTTTTGAAGAGGCCGTTGGAATAGTTTCATATAAAACGAAAAAGAATGAAGCAGAAAAGAAACTGAATCAGACCCAACAGCATATTGATCGTTTGATGGATATCATTCAAGAGATTGAAAAACAAATGCTGCCATTAAAAAAGCAATCTGAAAAAGCTCAAATATATCAGACTTTAAGAGATGAATTAAAAATTCAGGATCTGGTTCTTTTTTATCAGGAAATTAAGCAGAATACTGAAAAACTTAAGATTGCAGATGAGAAATTTCGAGAGCAGAATAAAAAGTGTCAGGAAAACGAAGCAGAAATTTCACAACTAGATAATATTTATCAGAAACGAACGGTTGAAAATCGAGAGCTTTCTATTGAATTGACTCGAAAACGCTCGGAAATGGAAGCCCTTGATGAGAATAAAGCGACAATTGTACGAGAAATCGTTCAGATTAACAGCCAATTGGAATCAAATCAAAAAAATGATGAGCGACTTTCCTATGAAAAGGGGGGATTGGAAGAGGATATTACAAAAATATCTAATCAGGTTAAAACAAAAGAAGAGCAAACTATTGAAAAAAATAAAACTCTCGAAAATCTTATAGCGTCAATTAAAAAAATTGATGTTGAATTGCAAGCGCTTCAGACTAAAGAAAATCTTGAGAAGCAAAATATTTGGCAACAACAAAAGAACATAGTAGAAACGCAAAAATCGGAAGAAAATTTAGTTGAAAATAGAATTAGTCTAAGAACAGAACTACAGGATTTATTAGCACAAGTCAAATTTTTTAGTGAGTCATTAGACAGACTTAATGGGGAAATCAACAGTTTTTTAGATGAACAAAAAAAATATGCTCAGGAAATTGAATCGCTTTCAGGTCAGCTAATTGAAGATAGTAAAAAATTAAGTGAGCAAAAAAATGGGGTCCAAGAAAATCAGGTTCAATATAAAAAATGCACGAATGCTATTCAGGCTTTATCAAATCATTTAAAAGTCGATAATTCCAAGGTCGAATATCTAAAAAATATTCAGAAAAACTATCAGGACTATTTTCCGGCAATTAGAAAATTGATGACTTCAGAAAAATTATTGGGTTCGACGATTAAAAATGTTTTTGGACCTGTAGGTGAACTGATCCAAATTGATATCAAATATTTGCAGGCGATTGAAGTGTCATTGGGTGCGAAAAGCCAAAATATTGTTGTCTCCACGGTCTCTATCGCACGTGAATGTATTGATTTGTTAAAACAACAGAAACTTGGCAGAGCAACTTTTTTACCGCTTGATAATTTAAGAGTTGCTAGTTTGGATCAGAATTTAAGAAAGCAAATCGAAAAAACGGCCGGAGTAGAAGGCTTTGCTTCAGACCTGGTTAAAACAGACGATAAATTCAAATCTTGCATTGAAAGTTTATTAGGGCGTACGGCTGTAGTTAGCAATTTTGAAAATGGTAAAAGCGTTTCGCAAAAGTTTAATGGTCGTTTTACGGTTGTCACTTTAGATGGGGAAATTTTTTATCCTGGTGGCGCAATTGTTGGGGGGCAAAATAAAGATAGTAAACAATCACCGATGTCAAAAAAAATTGAAATTGACCAGCTGGAAAGCGAAATTAAAAAGAATCAGCTACAGCTGGAAAAATGCCTTAAACTTGAAGAACAGCTAAAAAGTAAGCTAGATTCCCAGAGTTTACAGGTCGGGGAGATTGAAACCGAAATTGGACTACTTAAACAATCGATTTGGGAAAAAAATAAAGCTTTAGAGGACATCAACGATCAACTTTTAGAACGACGAAAAAATCAGCATGACTTTGCTCAGAAAGCGAAAAAAATTGAAATAGATCGTCAGAGAGTTCTTAAAGAGCTTGCTGAAATTGAAGAGCAGTACGAACAAACTAAAAGACTTACCAGAAAGCCTATTTCCGAAGAGCAGTTAAACGCGCTCAGAGCAGAGATAGAGGATAAAAAAACGACGATGACCAGCCTTCAAATGAAAGAAACGGAAAAAAATGGTGAGATTCGCTCAGATAATAATGAGATTAGGCTATTAAAACAGCAATTAGACCAGAAAATAATCAGAGCTGATCAAATTTCTGAGGAAATTCTGGAATCAAGGTCTGCCCACGAAGCGCTTGAAAAAAGACTAGCAGAGCTTGCTAAAAGTGAAGAGACGGTCAAAACCCAAGTTTCTCAACAACACACTGCTTTGAGCAAAGATGAAGAGAAGTTTAAAGAAAATAATGACGCTTTGCTTGTCCTGCAGGAGAAAATTAAAGTTCATAATCATGACTTAATAATCAATAATGATGAAAAAAATCGACTGCAAACATCAATGAATAGCTGTGAGATGAAGTTGGCACATCTTGAAGAAGCCATTCAGAAGAATTATCAAATGAATATGATAATGGTGGAGGATGCGGTTCTAAAATATCAGGAATCTGGGATTCTGGAAACTTACGAAATATCGCAGAAAAGACAGCGAGTGCTTAGTAATCAGATTGCTGGGCTTGGGAATATAAATCTCAATGCCCTAGAAGAGTACCAGGAAATTACTTCAAGACATACATATTTGAAGCAGCAGATCGATGACCTGCAAATGGGACGCAAAGAATTGCTTGACATTATCGGAGAATTGTATGAAGCTATGACCGAACAGTTCAAAGCAAATTTTATCAAATTGCAAGAAAATTTTTCGAAAATCTTTTCAATTCTTTTTGAGGGTGGAAGGGCTTATCTGGAATTTACTGATCCAACAGGTGTTCTGGAAGGGGGCATTGAACTAGTTGCGCAACCACCTGGTAAAAGGTTAAGACATATTTCACTCTTGTCGGGTGGCGAAAAATCAATGGTTGCAATAGCGCTCTTATTTTCATTTTTAGAAATTAATCCTTCACCATTTTGTGTGATCGACGAGATTGATGCAGCCTTGGATGATCATAATATTTATCGCTACATTAATTATCTTAAAACTTTATCACATGAAAATCAGTTCATCACAATTACCCATCGGCGTACGACGCTAGAAGTATGTGATGATCTGTATGGTGTATCAATGTCTAAAGAAGGCGTTTCCCAGTTAGTGTCCGTTCGTTTAACAGATTATGTATAAAATTGGAGGTTTTAATGGAATTAAGTTTATTTGAAAGAATGCGGAATCGTCTAGTAAAAACAAAAGACGAATTCAAAGAAAAAATTGAAAATGTTATGTATATGGGGAGTTTCGACGATGATTTTTTCGAAGAATTAGAAGAAACGCTGATTCTTTCTGATCTGGGTGCTGAATCAGCCATGAAGATTACCGACCAGTTGCGGGATAAAATCATTGAAACACGTTCTAAAAGCAAAGAAGAAGTGCTGAGCTTTCTAAAAGAAATCCTGATTGAAATGGTTGATGTGCCGATTATTAAAGCCGATTATCCAACGATCATACTGGTTGTGGGAGTGAATGGCGTTGGCAAAACAACATCGATTGCAAAATTGGCAAGTCGCTACAAAAGTGAAGGTAAAAAGGTAGTTATTGCAGCAGCCGATACATTCAGGGCAGCGGCCGTAGAACAAATTGATGAATGGTCAAAGCGCATTGAGGTCGATCTGATAAAAAGCACCACGGGCGCAGACCCCAGCTCTGTCGTCTTTGATGCGATTGGTGCGGCTAAAGCCAGAAAAGCCGATATTTTGATTTGTGACACCGCGGGACGACTTCATAATAAAGTAAACTTAATGAACGAGTTACAAAAGATTAGCCGTGTTGTAAAAAGAGAAGGAGAAGGTTTTTCCATTCATAATTTGATGGTATTGGATGCGACAACAGGACAGAATGCCCTCAATCAGGCCAAGGTTTTTAAAGAGGCTGTCGATATTAGTGGAATCGTTCTAACTAAACTGGATGGGACTGCTAAAGGTGGGATTGCCATATCATTGATTAATGAAATGCAGATTCCAATTGAATATGTGGGCATTGGTGAGAAGTCAGAAGATTTAATAGATTTTGATGCGAAAAAATTTGTTGATATGCTTTTTGAATAATACTTGACATTTTTAGTCTGGCACATTATAATAACAAAGTCGTCAAGTAGATTTCCTTTACGACTTGTGCAGGTGAAAATGGAAAAGAAAGTTGAAGAACAATATCTATTTGATTTTTATGGAGAACTCCTGACTGACAAGCAAAAGCAGATTCTGGAATTTTACTACTATGAGGATTACAGCCTGGCAGAAATTGCGGAAGTAATGTCTGTAACCCGACAGGGGATATTTGATGTTATTAAAAGAACTAAATCCATGATGGAAACCTATGAAGAGAAACTGGGACTGGTTAGGCGCTTTTTAAACAGTCAAAAGTTGATTCAAAAAGTTCAGGCGGAAATCAGAGAATTGACGGATTTGGAAAAGTTTTCGGATCATCGGGTTCAATTAGTAAACATGATCGATTTGTTAAACAAAATTAACGAAGAAAGCTAGAGGGAATCATGATATTTGAAGGATTAAGTGAAAAGTTTCAGAATATTTTTTCGCAGATGAAGAAAAAGGGTAAACTTAGCGAAAAAGATATCAAAGAAATTAATCGCGAGATTAAAATGGCTTTGCTTGAAGCGGACGTTAATTTCAAGGTGGTCAAGCAGTTTACAAAGAATATTAGTGAACGCGCTGTTGGTGCGGAAGTATTAAATAGTCTAACACCAGGACAGCAATTTATAAAGATTGTTAAAGATGAGATGACCGCTCTTTTAGGCGGTGAAATTGAACGGATGGATTTCATTGACGGCAGGCGAAATATCTTTATGATGGTCGGCCTGCAGGGAGCAGGTAAGACGACAACTGCTGGAAAACTAGCTAATCTTTTGCGTAAAGAAAAGAAATTCAAACCATTGCTGGTAGCTTGCGATGTTTACCGACCAGCAGCTATCAGACAGCTGGAAATTCTAGGTGAAGAATTAAAAATAGATGTTCATTCGGAACATGATAATAAAGATGCGGTATCAATCGCTAAAAATGGCATAAAAAAAGCTGAAGAAGGTTTTTATGATTTGGTAATTATCGATACGGCTGGCCGTTTGCAGATTGATGAGGCTTTAATGAACGAATTAGTCGAAATTAAAGAAGCAGTCAATCCGTCAGAAATCCTTTTAACAGTTGATGGGATGACCGGACAGGAGTCAGTGAATGTAGCCAATGAATTCAATCGGCTGCTGGATATTAGCGGCGTGATCCTGACGAAATTGGATGGCGATACCCGTGGTGGAGCGGCTCTATCCATTACTTATACCGTTGAAAAACCGATAAAGTATATCGGAACCGGTGAAAAACTTTCCGATATCGAACTGTTTTATCCTGATCGAATGGCTTCAAGAATCCTTGGCATGGGAGATGTACTGTCTTTCATTGACAAAGCCCAAAACATGATTGATGAAGATAAGGCCAAACAACTTGAAGAAAAAATTAAAAATCAGGAATTTGATTTAAATGATTTTTTAGAACAAATTCATCAAATAGAAGAGATGGGATCATTGAACAGTTTGCTGGAAATGATGCCAGGTGCCAATAAAAAAGCCTTAAAGGGGTTGGATTTATCTGGTGCCAGCACGAAACAGACAGAAGCAATCATTCTGTCTATGACAAATGAAGAACGCAAGAAGCCAGGGCTTATCAATGCGAGTCGCAGAAAGCGCATCGCTTCGGGTAGTGGTACCAGCGTTTCAGATGTTAATCGCCTTTTAAAAGGGTTTGAGCAATCACGAAAGTTGATGAAACAGATGTCAAATCCTAATGTTGCCAAAAAAGGGCGATTTAAATTACCATTTATGTAAAATGTTATCGAGGACTTAGGTCATCAGATAAAGTTAACGAAAGGGGGAAATAAAATGGCAGTTAAAATCAGATTAAAAAGAATGGGTAAAAAGAAAAAACCTTTTTATAGAATCGTAGTTGCTGATTCACGTGCACCTCGTGATGGAAAATTCATCGAAGAAATCGGTTATTACAATCCATGTGTTGAGCCGAATGTTGTTAAAGTTGATGAAGAAAAAGCAAAAGCTTGGTTGGCAAATGGTGCTAAACCGACCGATACTGTAAAATATTTGCTAAAAAAAGAAAGCGTTATCGAGTAGGAACAGGAGGTTATGATGAAAGAACTTGTAGAAATTATTGCAAAGTCTCTGGTTGATCACCCTGATGAAGTTTTTGTGACTGAAGTTGAAGGCGAGCAATCGATTATCCTTGAACTCAAAGTTGCAAATGATGATATGGGCAAGGTGATTGGTAAACAGGGACGTATTGCCAAAGCAATTCGGACCGTCATTAAAGCCGCCGCCACAAAAGAAGATAAACGTGTCATGCTGGAGATTATTCAGTAGCAAAGACATGGGCTGTGCAAACAGCTCTTTTTTTAATGGTTCAACGAAGTTTTCAAGGAGTTGAAGATGAAAAAAGATACAATGATTATTGGCCGTGTTGCCGGTGCTCACGGAATAAAAGGTGAAGTTAAGGTGCAGCCGTTAACTGATAATTCACAACGTTTCTTTGACTTGCGTGAAATAATATTGGCGAGCCCAAAAGAAAACAAAAATGTTATCATTACGGCATGCAGAATTCATAAAAATTCAGTATTATTGCAATTAGCGGAGATAAAGTCACGAAATGAGGCTGAGGGGCTTATTGGAATGAACCTTTTAATTGACCGTGATCAGGCTGTTGGTTTAAGTGATGATGAGTATTTTGTTGAAGATTTAAAGGGCATGGCTGTTTATAATCAGCAAGTGCTATTGGGACAACTAACAGATGTTTTGCAGACTGGCGGCGTTGATGTCTATATGATCAAAGGTGAAGACAGTGACTACTGTGTGCCGGCAAGAAAAATATATTTTAAGCAATTCGATTTCGAAAATAACCGCATCGACGCAGACATTCCGCAGGAAATATTGGAACTATGAAATATTATTTTCTAACTCTCTTTCCGGAAATTTTTGATACTTATTTTTCGTCAGGGATGATGAAAAAGGCTAAAGAAAAAGGGATAATTGAGGTTGAAGTGATCAATATTCGCGATTTTTCCGGGAATAAACATTTAAAAGTTGATGATTCGCCTTATGGTGGCGGTGCTGGGATGGTGATGGCTGCTCCGCCAATTGTTTCTGCCTTAAAAAGTATTTCTGATTATGAAAAAATACCTGTGATATTTCCAACACCAAGTGGCATTCCTTTTCATCAACAGGATAGTCAAATGCTTTCAGAACATGAAGCCTTAATTTTTATATGTGGACACTACGAGGGAATTGATCAGCGTGTGATTGATGGCTATGTTAACTATCAGTATTCAATGGGTGATTATATATTAACTGGCGGAGAACTTCCGGCAATCACTATAGCCGATGCTACGGCACGGCACCTGAACGGTTTTTTGGGCAATCTTGAAAGTCTTGATGAAGAGTCGTTTGAATCTGATTTGCTGGAGTATCCACAATACACAAAACCTCGCCAATTTGAAGGGCATGATGTGCCAGATATTCTACTATCGGGGCATCACGCGCAAATTAAAAAGTGGCGCCATGAACAATCTCTTGAAAAGACTAAAGAAATGAGACCTGATCTTTTCGAAAAATATAAAAATTCAAAAAAAGCTTGATATATCAGAGGTTAGTGTGTATAATTTATTAGTATGTTAAAAAGAGATGTTCCAATGTACATGAGTATAAGAATGTTGAAAATCATTTAAAGGAGATACAAATGGATATCATTAAAAAAATTGAACAGCAGAACGTGAAAGCTGAAGCGCCACAGTTTAGTGTTGGTGATACAGTAAAAGTTCATGTTAAAATTGTTGAAGGTAAGAACGAACGAATTCAGATTTTTGAAGGTGTCGTTTTGAAAAAACAAAATGGCGGTATTGGACAGACTTTCACAGTTAGAAAAATCTCATACGGTGTTGGTGTCGAAAGAACATTCCTGATGCATTCACCCAAAATTGAAAAAGTCGATATTGTAAGACGAGGTAAGGTAAGACGTGCAAAACTGAATTATCTGCGAGATCGTGTTGGTAAAGCGGCTAAGGTTAAAGAAAAACGAGCATAATTCCAGAGGCTGCAAAGCCTCTTTTTTTGACTAAGATACTCTCTGAAAGGTGCTATCAATGAGTGAAGAAAAAAGCAATAAAATGGAAATAAAAGAATGGGTGCAATCGGCGCTGATTGCCGTAATTTTGGCGTTTATCATCAAAATGTTTTTATTCGATTTTGTAATGGTTCAGGGAAGTTCAATGTTTCCGACTCTAGAAGAAGGAGATCGGCTGATTGTTAATAAGATAGGTTATCTTATCGGAGAGCCCGATTACGGTGATATTGTGATCTTAAGCTATACTGATAGTATTGAGTACGTCAAGCGAGTTATTGCCAAGGGCGGCGATACTATAGCTATTAAAGATATGGTTGTATACTTAAATGGTGAACCTTTGGATGAGGATTATATTAACACAGACCCTTATGAAGATTTTACTGAGGTAACGGTTCCCGATGGAAAATATTTTGTAATGGGTGATAATCGCGCGAATAGTTCTGACAGTCGTTATCAGTCACTAGGATTTGTCGATGAAGATGATATCGATGGAAAAGTTTTTTTCAGGCTCTGGCCTTTTAATAAGATAGGTTTAGTGGAATGACAGAAAATAATATCGAAATAATTCAATGGTATCCTGGGCATATGGCTAAGGCTAACCGTGAAATTAGAGAAAAACTAAAATTGATCGATGTCGTCATCGAAATTGTTGATGCACGTTTACCTCAATCCAGCAAAAATCCAGATATTTTACAATATACTGCAAATAAAAAACACCTGTTACTTTTAAATAAATCGGATCTTGCAGATCCAGAGACCAGTGAGAAGTGGCTTGCTTATTTTACAGAACATAAAATGGCCAATACAGTTATGTTGTATGATGCCTTTGATCGAAACCAGAAGAGCATTTTAGTAAAAAAAATCCATGCTTTAAATGCGAAGAATAAACCTACGGTAAAATGCTTAATTTGTGGAATTCCCAATGTTGGTAAATCAACAGTAATCAACAGTCTTATTGGAAAAAAGAAAACACAAATTGGTAATAAGCCAGGGGTTACTAAGGGACAACAGTGGTTAAAAACTGAAGAAAATATCCTTTTGCTGGATACTCCTGGTATTTTATGGCCAAAATTCGAAGATCCGATGGTTGGGATTCATCTGGCCTGGTTGGGGTCAATTAAAGATACTATTTTTGAAAAGCAGAACCTGGCTGCCGACCTGCTTAAATATCTTGTTAAGTATTATCCCGCGCAGATTGAAACGCTTTATAAAGTGTCACTGGGACAACAACCTTTGTACGAGGTTTTTGATGCAATTTCAAAAAGCCGCGGATTTTTGCTTAAAGGTGGAGAATTTGATTATGAAAGAACCTGTAATCAAATCCTCAATGATTTCAAAAATGGAAGAATTGGTAGAATTACACTAGAACAACCAGTATAAGATTGGCGAAGATGCATATTGTTTCTTCGCTTTTTTATACCAACAATAAGGAGATGATATGGATTTTACAAATTATACAGTCAGTCAAATAAAGACAATGATTAGCAAAGCATCAATTCAGGACTATGAAAAGATTAGCAAGGATTTGTCTAGAGATCCAAGGGAATCGGTAAAAAAAATCGGCGCAAGCTTTTCCA
This sequence comes from Eubacteriaceae bacterium ES2, assembly GCA_031222025.1. Taxonomy (GTDB): domain Bacteria; phylum Bacillota; class Clostridia; order Eubacteriales; family Eubacteriaceae; genus Acetobacterium. Next base: position 1,471,907 of record CP130740.1, read on the forward strand.
AGAAGAAGGAAAAACATGATCAAGAATTATACCGAATCAGGCAGCTTAAAGAGCAGGAAATTTTTTACTTCGAGCAAGGCTATAAAAGAATTGCAGGAATTGATGAAGTCGGTAGAGGACCATTAGCAGGCCCAGTAGTTACTTGCGCTATTATTATGCCGATAGAATCAGAAATTATGTATGTTAATGATTCTAAGCTTTTGAGTAAAAAGAAACGAGAAGATTTAAGTCAGAAAATCTTATCGGAGTGCCTAGAGTATCAAATTGGGATTATGTCACCGGAAGTGATTGATTCAATTAATATTTTGAATGCAACAAAGAAAGCGATGAGTCAGGCCGTTGAAAATTTAAAATTGAAACCTGATCTTTTGCTGTTAGATGCGTTAACGCTTGATATCGATATTTCTCAAAAGGGGATTATTAAAGGGGATGCATCGGTATACGCGATTGCATGTGCCAGCATTGTGGCAAAAGTATTTAGGGACCAAATGATGGCTGAAATGCATCAAGAATATCCTGAGTATGGTTTTGACCAGAATATGGGTTATGGTACTGCTCAACATATTGAAGCAATTAAAAATTTAGGTTCAACGCCTTATCATCGCCGATCATTTATTAAAAATTTTCTTTAAAAGGAAAATATAATGAAGACATATAATCGAAAAAAGGGCAACCAGGGAGAACTTGTTGCAGAAAACTTTCTTAAGAATCAGGGATATAAGATTCATGACAAGAATTATCTCAAAAAAACGGGCGAGATTGATCTGATCGTTGAAAAGGATGACTATATAATTTTTGTTGAGGTGAAATTCCGAAACAATTTAGACTATGGCTACCCCGGGAAGCAGTAACGAGAGGTAAACAGAAAAAAATCCTTAAAACGGCATTATGGTATATTAAAGAGAATAAACTTAATGATTTTGGATTTCGTTTTGATGTTGTTGAGATTTATTTTGAGAGTGGTCAGCAGTACATTAACCACCTGGAAAATGCTTTCACATTCTAAAAAACCAGCTAGTTTAATGGCCTGCAGTTGACATCGTTGTCAATAGCGCCATAAACAGCTGGCGGTGAAAATTTATTGCCCATCATCAACCGAGATCAGATAAACGCGATTGGAATATGTGCCTTTGTTTTCTTTATTTTGAAGCTTAAGGTAGTCGATGTGCAAGGGTTCATAATCGTAGGTTTCAACGATAGCATTTAGCAGTTCATAAATATCCGACAACTCATCCTCTGAGGGCTTATTCGAAAAAATCTGAGCTTTTTCGATAAGTTTGTCTTTTAATGCATCTTTGATTTCTGAATCGCCTAAAATCTTGTATTCACAGGTGCGACCACTTTCTTTGATAATTTGCGGAATTTTATCCCGAACCAGCTTATTGTATTCTACTTTCATTTTCATCACCTCGTATCGTTTATGCCCTAATTTTAGAAAAATAAACATAAAGAAATCTTAAAAAAAACGCTGCAATACAAAAAAGGCGGACAATTTTACAGCTAAAGGTCTGGATTTTTAAGATTGTTTAGGATATAATTTAAAGGTATAAAAGGTTCTTTACCAGCATACTGATAAAGGCCTTTCTTTTATGTTTACAATAACGGAGGAATTGAATGATCACAGTATCAGAGTTAAGTCTTAATTTTAGTGGAACGAATTTATTTTCTAATGTCAATATAAAATTCACACCGGGTAATTGTTATGGTGTTATTGGCGCAAATGGTGCCGGCAAATCGACTTTTTTAAAAATATTATCAGGAGAACTGGAACCTAGTACCGGAAACGTAAGTTTTCCACAGCACTTGCGAATGTCTGTACTAAAGCAGGATCATTACGAGTATGATGAGTTTACTGTTCTAGATACCATTATCATGGGAAATCAGAATTTATATCAGGTGATGAAGGAAAAAGATGCAATATATATGAAAGCGGATTTTTCTGATGAAGATGGGATCAGAGCCGGCGAACTTGAAGGTGAATTTGCTGAAATGGGTGGCTGGGAAGCTGAGTCAGATGCATCTCGGATGCTTCAGGGATTAGGACTTGATAAAGAGATCATCGACTTGCCAATGAGTTCCTTAAATGGCAATGATAAGGTGAAAGTTTTACTGGCCCAGGCATTGTTTGGCAAACCGGAAATTCTTTTACTGGATGAGCCAACAAACCATTTGGATATTCAAGCTGTCGATTGGCTGGAAGAATTTCTGATGGATTATGAAGGAACTGTTATCGTTGTATCACATGATCGCTATTTCTTAAATGATGTTTGTACCCACATTGTTGACATTGATTTTGGAAAAATAAAGGTGTATGTAGGAAATTACGATTTCTGGTATGAATCAAGTCAGCTGATTCAGCGAATGATTAAAGATCAAAACAAAAAAAATGAAGATAAAATTAAAGAATTGCAAAACTTCATTGCACGTTTTTCGGCAAATAAATCAAAATCTAAACAGGCTACTTCAAGAAAGAAATTGATTGATAAGTTAAGTGTTGACGAAATGCCGTCTTCCTCACGTAAATATCCCTGGGTAGGTTTTAATATTGATCGTGAACCGGGAAAAGAAATTCTTTCTGTTGAAGGGTTATCAAAGACCGTTGACGGTGTTAAAGTCCTCAATAATGTTAGTTTCAGAGTTAATAAGGGAGACAAGATTGCCTTTGTTGCTGACAATGAAATTGCTATGACAACCCTCTTTAAAATTTTGACGGAAGAAATTGAACCTGACGAGGGAAGCTTCAAATGGGGCGTGAGCACTAGTCAGTCATACTTTCCCAAAGACAATTCATTATTTTTTAATGGCTGTAGTTTGAATATTTGTCAATGGTTGCAACAGTATACCGAAGAAATAACTGAAACCTATATCAGGGGATTTTTAGGTAGAATGTTATTTTCCGGAGATGATATTTATAAAGAAGTGCAGGTTTTATCTGGGGGAGAAAAAGTACGTTGTATGCTGTCGCGGATGATGATGTTCGGATCTAATGTGCTGGTAATGGATCAGCCCACTAATCACCTTGACTTAGAGTCGATTACAGCAGTAAACAATGGTCTGATTGATTTTAAAGGTATCATTCTTTTTGCGAGCCATGATCATCAGTTTATGCAAACAGTGGCAAATCGAATCATTGAAATAAATGCAGAAGGTATAACTGATCGACTGTCAACCTATGATGAATTTATCGCCTTTAAAAAAGAACAATCTAATTTAATGTGAACATTAATAGAATAAAATTTAAGTAATATATCAACCACCACAGATAAAATTTCGAGATTCTGTGGTGGTTTTGTTTATTTATAAAAAAACCGTCCATAAATTGTAGAGAAACCAGATAAAGTGAGGTGAGAGATTTGTCTAATAGAATTGAAAATGAACCGATGATGGAGGTGTATATTTTTGAGACAGAGCAAATTCTTGAAGATCTGGAACAACTGATTATCGATTGTGAAAAAGAACAATCATTCTCAGCAGAAACAGTTGGGGAAATTTTTCGCTTTATGCATACAATAAAAGGATCTTCGGCAATGATGCTCTTTAATGATATTGCATCGTTAAGTCATACAGTTGAAGATGTCTTTTATTTTATACGTGAAGAAAAACCACAAACTGTAGATTATTCAAAATTATCGGATCTGGTATTATTAAGTGTCGATTATATAAAAGTTGAACTTGAAAAAATAAAGAATGGTGAGGAAGTGGATGGTAATTCTGCTGACCTAATTACAGATCTGAAAACATTGCTGTCTCAGATGTCTGGCGGTTTTGAAGAAAAATTAATAAATAAACCTGAAAAAGACAATAATAATCAGAAATTTTATATTGCTCAGGATAAAAATCCGCAGAATTTACGATTAAATTGTTATCGGGCACAAGTTTTTTTTCAGGATGATTGTATGATGGAAAATATCAGATCGTATACCCTTGTTTTTGGGTTAACAGAAATGATAGATGAGATAATCTATTTTCCATCAGATATTACTGAGAATTCTGAAACGGCCCTTTTTATTCGTGAAAATGGCTTTGAGATACTTTTAAAAAGCGAAGTAAGCATTTTAGAAATTGAGAACTATTTTAAAAATGTAATTACATTAGATCGCTTTACTTTGGAAGAAATATCTGAAGATGACTATCAAAAGAAAAAAATATTAGAAGAGGCCATAAGCGAAGTAGACAGCAAGGAAAGCTTTTTAGATAATAGTGATATAGAAGGATTGACAATTGCAAAAGATGTTAATGTAAAGGCAGAAAAAGGCATTGATAAAAAAGCAAAAACGCAAAGCATGATCAGTGTCAATATAGATAAATTAGATAAACTGATGAATTTAGTCGGTGAACTGGTTATTGCGGAATCGATGGTTACGCAGAGTCCGGAAGTCAAACATATTGAATCTGATATTTTTCACAAAGCGTCTTTAGAGCTGCACAAAATAACCGGTGAGATGCAGGATATGGTGATGTCAGTGCGAATGGTGCCTCTTTCAACTACATTTAGCAAAATGAATCGTATTGTTCGTGATATGAGTAAAAAACTGAATAAAAAAATTGAACTTGAAATGATCGGTGAGGAAACTGAGGTTGATAAAAACATCATAGAACATATTTCAGATCCTTTGATGCATATTATCAGGAATGCGATTGATCATGGAATCGAAGATGATGAAGAACGTGTTTTAAAGGGGAAAAATCTTGTCGGTAAAATCACGCTTGAAGCACAGAATATCGGTAGTGACGTTTTGATAATTGTAAGAGATGATGGAAAGGGACTAAATACTGAAAAAATTCTATCAAAAGCAATGGAAAATGATTTGGTTGACAAGCCTATAGAAGAATTGACAGAACGCGACATTTATCGCATGGTTCTTTTGCCTGGCTTTTCAACAAAAGAAAATATTACCGAGTTCTCTGGCCGAGGTGTGGGAATGGATGTTGTGGCAAAAAACTTGGAGGCAGTTGGAGGAACAGTTTTGGTTGATAGTGAACCAGATAACGGGACAACAATCACTTTAAAAATTCCATTAACACTAGCGATCATTGAAGGCATGAATATCCGGGTCGGCAAGGCTCGGTATACTTTACCAATTACGTCAATTTCGGAATCGTTTAGACCTGAATCTAAGGATTTCGTATCGGATTCTGAAGAGAATGAAATGGTCATGATTAGAGGAAATTGCTATCCGATTCTTCGGCTACATGAATATTATAATGTCAGTGGTAGCGAAACTTCTCTGACTAAAGGAATATTAATCATGGTTGAACAGGAAGGAAAATCAATCTGCTTATTTGCTGATGAATTGCTTGGACAACAGCAGGTTGTTGTGAAAACGCTTCCACACTATATTAATAAACTGAAAAGATCTGTCGGTGTAACAGGTTGTACGCTATTAGCTGATGGTAGCATTAGTCTGATTATGGATATTGGAGGAATAACAAACCTGAGGGTTCAGTGATTTTAGAGAGGAATATGTCAATGAATGAAGAGGAGCAGGTTGAATATTTTGAAGAGGATACGAAGAAAGGCCGATATTTGACGTTTTATATTGGAATAGAATGTTATGGCATCTGGATTGAATATATAACAGAGATTATCGGAATCGTTGAATATACTGAGGTTCCAGATGTTCCAAATTATGTTAAGGGAATTATTAATTTACGAGGTCGTATTATTCCAATTATCGATATGCGTCTTCGGTTTCATAAGGAATTTGTTGATTATAATGAACAGACGTGTATCGTAATCATAGACTACTTAGAAGATAATGTTGGCTTGATAGTCGACAAAGTATCGGAAGTTGTCGAAATATTGGATGAAGATATTCTGGCTCAGCCTGTACTTGAAACAGGAAGTTCAAATCAATTCATTAAGTCAATTGGAAAAGTTGGTGAGGAAGTCAAATTACTATTGGATTGTCAAAAACTATTATCAGAAAACGAATTTTAGATATAGGAGAGTAAATAAATGAAATGGTTTTATAATTTTAAAATTGGTACCAAATTAATTATCAGTTTTTTAATCGTTGCAATCATAGCTGGTGGTATTGGCGTTTTGGGCGTGATTAATATTAATCGCTTGAACAGTAATGATCAGTATATGTATAATCAGATGACAGTGCCATTAGGAGAAATGGTAACAATTGTGGAATCCTATCAAAGAATGAGAGGGAATGTTAAAGATATTATTCTTGCTTCTACACCTGATGAAATTGCAGATTATGAGTCTAAAATAGATGAGCGGAATAAAGAGTTCAACGAGGCTCTTACAAGTTTTCAGACCACATTATTTTCGGATGAAGGACGGGCTTTAGTTGAAGAGATGTTTACTCTTAAAGAGGACATGGATGCCCAAGTAAATGAAATAATTCAGCTTGTTAAGAATGGTGATAAAGCGACGGCAACTTATGAAGTGCAATATGGTCAATTCGAAACTTTACGCCAGCAAATGGAGGCAAACTATCGGAAATTAGTGGAACTGAAAGTATTAATGGCAGAAACAACCAAAACTAACAATCAATCAGTTGCACAAAGTTCATCTGTTATAACGATTGTATTATTGATTGCAGGTATGATTATATCTATGTTATTAGGTGTATTTATATCTTCTATTATTAAAAAACCAATTAACCAAATGGTTGATGCTTCAAAGAGAATGGCAGATGGAGATCTGGACGTGTATGTTGATCTTGATACAAAAGATGAGCTGGGTGTATTGGCGAAATCTTTTAATCGAATGGCTCAAAATATGAATCAGGTTCTATTAAACATTAATGAAGCTACTTCGCAGGTAGCAAGTGGTTCAAGACAGGTTTCTGATTCTAGCGTTTCACTGTCTCAGGGAGCCACGGAACAGGCTAGTGCTGTAGAACAATTAACATCGGCAATTGAGCAGATTGCTGCACAGACAAAACAGAATGCAGATCATGCCAACGAAGCAAACGGACTAGCAGAATTTTCTAAAACGAGTGCTATCGAAGGAAATAGGCAAATGCAAGAAATGTTGCATTCAATGGATGAAATAAGTGATTCATCACATAATATTTCGAAAATTATAAAAGTGATTGATGAGATTGCCTTTCAGACAAATATACTTGCTTTGAACGCTGCAGTGGAAGCTGCGAAAGCTGGGCAAAATGGAAAAGGATTTGCTGTCGTTGCTGTGGAGGTAAGAAATTTGGCTGCTAGATCTGCTGATGCCGCAAAAGAGACAACAACTCTGATCGAAGGATCGATTAAAAAAGTGGATAGTGGTACAAAAATCGCTAATCGTACTGCAGAAGAGCTGAGAAAAATTGTTGAATCAATTGAAAAGGTATATGAACTGATTAGTCAAATAAGCCTAGCGTCAAATGAGCAGGCGATAGGGGTAAATCAAGTTAATACTGGCGTAAATCAAATTTCGAACGTGGTACAATCAACATCAGCAACTTCGCAAGAAACAGCAGCTGCTTCAGAAGAGCTAGCAAGTCAGGCCGAAATGCTTAAGGAACAAGTTGCCCGCTTTAAGTTGAGAGTGACTGGTTTTGAAAGAAGGAATAATGATGACAATCGTTCTAGTAATTTGGAATATGGCAATTTTCAGAAGAATGAACAGGAGTTTTCACAAGGTGTAAAACAAATCTTCTTAAATGATGATGAGTTTGGGAAATATTAATGGGAGATTAGCGTGGATCACATTATCGGGGTTGGAGATTATAAAATATCTGATAATAAAGAGGATCGTTTAATAACCTATGCACTTTCTTCTTGTGTTGCGGTAATATTTTATATGTATCAGCCAAGAATTGGCGGGCTTATACATATTGGCTTACCCCAAAAATCAAATTTGTATGCTTCTAGTTTTAAGGACGCTTATTATGCCCAAACTGGATTGCCATTAATAATCAATGAATTTGAAAAAAAATTCGAATGCGATATAATGAAAATGAAAATACATTTAATTGGTGGATCCAAGCCTTCTGGTGAGACAGATGCATTTATGATAGGTGAAAGGAATGTAAAAACAATACAGACAATGTTAGCTAAAAGGGGACTGGTTTATTCTTCGGCAAATACTGGCGGAAAATCAAGTCGTAATGTATTAGTAAATCTTGCAAGTGGAGAACTGAAAATTTCGTGCCAGCAATTTAATTATAATGGTCGGAGCAGCTAGAGGTAGCAAATGAAAAAGACGGAGAGACAGCTTCTTAATAAAAATCGCGAATGGTTAATTTCTGCTCTTAAAAGTGCGGGAGATGCAATTATTACTACAGATTGCGATGGTAATATTGATTTTGTCAATGAGGAATCAGTAAGGATTTTTAATAAATCACATGAACAGTTAATTAAACAGAATATCTTTGGTGAAATGATTATATTTGATGCTTTTGATCAACCCGTTGTTTTGTTTCCTCAAAATGATCTAAATCAAAATTTCAGTTTGCCCAGGGATGCTTATTTTTTGGACGAACACGGTAAACGTCACAATATATCAGCACGATGTTCTTTTCTAAAATCCGAAAAAGATGAATTTATTGGTTATATTATTGTCTTTCGTGAGATAACTAGAATTGTTGAAAAAGAAAAACAAGTGGATCGGCAACGCAATAAACTATTAAAAACATTCGATATCTTACCAAATGGAATGATCAGTCTGGATAAAACTGCTCACATTATAGAAGTTAATCAGGCTTTTGTGAAAATCTTTAATCTCGCAAAAAAACCTGAGCAGGGAAGTCGGTTGGGTAATGTTATTAACTGTGTAAATAGTGAGAGTAAAAAATGTGGAGAAACGGATAATTGCATCAATTGTACTGCTAGAAAGGCTTTTCTAAAAATCGTTACAACAGAGGAAGCAATAAACGACCAAAGAGTAGAGTTAAGAATTAAACGTTTTGGTCGAATCAAAAAGGTTATTCTTAATTTAAATCTTATAAGGTTGGATTTTAAAGATGACTTGGAGTATATTGTTACATTAGAAGATATAACCAGTCGCATAAAATATGAAGATGACTTAAAACAGGCGCGAGAATCCAGTTTACGGCTCCTGGATTCACTACCAGTGATGGTATACCGACTCAATCGTCATTATCAATGTGACTTTGTTAATCTGACTTTTAAATTCTATTTATCAATTGATGAGGAAGATTTTTTAAAGACTTTAAAATCAAATATGAGTGAAGAAGATTTTAATTATTATAAAGAAACTCTATTCAGCGCGATTGAGAATGAAAGCTCTTTTAGACTGGAAGTTCAATTATTGTCGCAACAGAACGCTGGTCGATATTTTATGGGGATCGGTCACCCTTACTATGATGAAATGGGGCAATACTGTGGGATAGTCGGTCTGTTTCTTGATGTCAATGACGCTCGGTTGACAGAAATAAATCTGCTCAATAGTCGCCGCAAATATCAATTTCTTTTTGACTCCCTAATCAGTGGCTTTAGCTATTTTCGGGGAGTTTATGATGAGTGCGATGAATTATTGGATGCTGAAATTATCGAACTGAATCCGGCCTTACAAAAAATATTTGACCTTGATAAGGATTTTTTGATTGGAAAGCGATTATCAGAAGTGCAGTTTCTGACGGAATCGGACAAAACAAATTCAGTGCAGTATTTTAACCGAATATTAAAAAATGGCCAGAATAAAAGTTTGGTGGAGTATTATCTTGAAGGAATGAACCGTTGGATTGAGGTATCAATTTATAGTCCTGAACCAGGTTTTATTGCCTTACTTGTTACAGATATCGATTCCAAAAAAAGAACAGAAATTAAACTCAAGCATGCTATGGAACGTTCTGAAGCCGCTAATCGAGCTAAAAGTGAATTTCTTGCCAATATGAGTCATGAGATCAGGACACCACTTAATGGAATTATGGGAATGATTGACCTAACAATGCTTGAATCCTTATCTGACGAGCAGCAAGATAATTTGATAACAGCAAAAGAGTGTATCTATTCACTGATTAGTATAATTAATGATGTTTTAGATTTTTCAAAGATTGAAGCGGGTCAAATGATGCTAGAATTACAGGATTTTGATCTAATAGAATTAATGGAAACCACAATTAAAACCCATAAAAGACATGCAATTGAGAAAAATCTTACCCTCAAAATTCATTATCATCATGTTTTTCAGTCGGATCTCAATGGTGATGCAAATCGGATCAAACAAGTGCTCAATAATTTGATATCCAACGCTATTAAATTCACTGAAAAAGGTATGGTGACAGTTGTTGTTAGTGAAGAAATCCAAAACGAAAATGAAATAGCCTTAAATATTACCGTTGAGGACACTGGTATCGGAATTGAATCAGAAAACTATGATCTTTTGTTTAAGAGTTTTTCGCAAATAGACGGCTCATATACGCGACAATATGGAGGCACTGGACTAGGCTTAGTGATAACCCAAAAGCTGTTAAATATGATGGAAGGAAGTATCCGGTTTGATTCAGTGCCTGGAATCGGCAGTCGTTTTTATATCAGCATTCCAGTAAAAGAAAAAAATCAGGAAGATAAGCCTCAAAACGATGAATTTTTGGAAATGAGCTTTGACAATCAGTCAATTCTTTTGGTAGAAGATGATCGCGTTAATCAAATTGTGATGGAAAAAATGCTTGCAAGTTTTAGTATTCGCGTTGACACAGCTCGAAACGGAAAGGAAGGTGTCGATAAAGCGATGAACAAAAAATACGATCTGATTTTGATGGATGTTCAAATGCCAGTAATGGATGGCATGCAGGCGACTAAGCAAATTAGAGGTAGTTTTGACGATATAGACAGGAATATCAATTCACAGACTCCGATCATTGCCCTCACAGCATTTGCCCTAGAAGGTGATCGGACGATGTTTAAAAATAGTGGGATGGATGATTATGTGTCTAAACCAGTAGAAAGGCGACAATTATTTGAATTATTAATGCGATTTCTCAAGTCAGATTTAAAAAATGCAGAAGAATCAGGCGCTGCAAAAATTTATTCGTCGGAAGAAGTGTTGTTAAATTCGACACTTGCTCATGAGATAGAGGAATCCATTAATGAGATTGAAAGGCTATACGATCAGGAAAATTATTTAGTTCTAGAAATCATTGCCCACCAGTTAAAAGAAATGTTCGAAAAAATAAACGCACAAGAGTTAAGAAGCTTGACTTTTAAGTTAGAACTTGCTATACGCAAGAAAAAAGCTGATGATGTTTTTGATATGTTAGAAAATATTAAAAAAAATTGGGAAATAATGGATTCATATAAACTTAAAAATGGAGAAGCCGATGAAAAAAATTTTAATTGCTGAAGATGACATGGTTAGTCGAAAATTCTTAAGTAAATTTCTGAAACCATATGGAGAGTGCGATCTTGTTGTTGATGGAATAGAAGCGATTGAGGCATATATGCTTTCGATTAAAGATAAGAAACCCTATGATCTAATCTGTCTTGATATCATGATGCCTAAAGTTGATGGAATCAAGGTGTTAAAAACAATCAGAGATCTTGAACTACAGAATAATGTTGCAGATCATAGCCAAGCGAAAATAATTATGACAACTGTACTCGGCGAACAGCACATTGTTCAATCAGCATTTGATTTTGGATGTAATGCCTATGCCAGCAAACCAATCGATTTAATCAAGTTTAAGGAAGTGTTGGAAAAAATAGACTTTGCTACGATAGATCACGACAAAAAGTAAAGATGCATTGTTAAATATAAAAGGACTGATGAAAACAAAAATCACTAAACTTAAACATACAGAAATAGCAAATAAAATACTTTTTCCCAAATATCATGATGCGATTATTTGAAAGTTTTGTCCCCAAGCAGATTCATAAAATCGACACCCCATATACCGCCAAGCTCAGCGGTATTTTGATGTAGTAAAAAGAAAGCGGTAAGGCTTTCTTTTTACTGAATGCAGAAAGGATGAAAATTAAATTTATTGGCTTGTCTTGCTAAGTGCAATAATACTCAATGCTAAAGCAGCTGCGCCCAAAGCTGTGCCGATGATGCCTGTGACAAACGAAGCAATTTTCATGATAGACCGCCTATTCATCATCATCTACAAAAGTATCAATACAATAGTCTTCGAGTGCTTCAAATAGAGAAGAGAGTGTGCCAAGGTTTTCTTCGGAAGCAGAAACAACTATTTCTTTTTCCTCTTCCGTTAAATCCGAAAATTCTAATTCAAGGTCACAGAGTCGCTTGATCAAAAAATACAGTTGTGTGTTCATAAGACTCCTATTTACGTTGTTTATATAGATATTATACTATAATTTGATAAAAATATAAATAATATTTTAGCCGAAGAGAGTGAATGGAAAAAGCCCTTACGATATTATCAGTGGTCAAACCTTATCAGCGGGCTAGAATTTGTTGAAACTAAGGAGTTTCTAAAGAAATGGCGATTAAGAAATGCGTTTAATCCATCCCTCAGGCGCTTCCAGATCTCCAGTCTGAATGGCAGTTAAAGTGTCATAAAGCTTTTTAATGACAGGTCCGACCTCAGTTTCGCTATGAAAAACATGAAGATGATCATTATAGAAAATACCACCAATGGGTGTGATTACTGCGGCTGTTCCGCAAGCGCCGGCTTCTACAAATTTATCGAGTTCGTCAATATAGACATCTTCTTCACTGGCTTTCATCGACAGGTAATGCTCGGCCAGATAGAGCAGGGAGTATTTTGTAATACTTGGCAGGATAGAAGAAGAAACAGGGGTGATAAAGCGATTGTCCTTAGTAATACCCAAAAAATTGGCGGCACCCACTTCCTCAATTTTTGTATGGGTGTTTGGATCCAGATAGATACAGTCGGCAAAGCCCTTTTTAACTGCGATATCATGGGCAATCATTGAGGCCGCATAATTACCGCCTACTTTCTGTTGACCCGTTCCATTAGCGGCAGCTCGGTCAAAATCGGATACCATAAAATTAACTGGTGAAAGGCCGTCCTTAAAATAAGGTCCAACAGGCATGCAAAAAACAGTAAAAAGATATTCATCTGCAGGTTTAACGGCAATGCTGTTGCCAACTCCAATAACCATTGGTCGAATATATAATGTTCCGCCAGAGCCGTAGGGCGGTAAGTAGTCAAGATTTGATTTGACGACAGACTCACAGGCGGCAATGAATTTCTCAATAGAGATTTCAGGCATTAATAACCTTTGACATGAGGATTGCAGGCGCTTGGCATTTTCCTGAATGCGAAAAAAGGAAACGTCTCCGTCTTTAGTAGCGTATGCTTTAAGTCCTTCAAAGCATTGCTGACCATAATGAAGACAAGGGGATGATTCGCCAATTTGCAGGGTGTTATCTTCTGTTAAGTGCCCTTCATCCCATTGCCCATCACGCCAATAAGAAATATAACGGTAGTCGGTTTTGATATAGCTGAAACCAAGATTTGAAAAATCAATTTTTTCTTTCATTTAGGTTCTCCTTTGAAAATATATTTTTTCATCGTATGGTTAAAGTAAAAAAATGGGTTTTGATCTATTTACATAAAACCCATAATCACACCCATGATCGCCCCCAGTAATCCTCCGAGTAGAATAATCGCTTTCAATTCTTTGTTCATGATTTCAAGTAACAACTTTTCAAAAGTTAATACATCAAATGCATTAATTTGATCCTCAACGAGTTTTCCCAGGTCTACCGCCTGAATAATTGAATGGCTATGTCGTTCAATAATCTGGTGATAGGCAACGAGAATTTTTTCTTTTAGATTGGAGAGACTGTCATGATGTGTGACTATCAAATCGCTAATCTTTAATGCCATCAGTTCATTCGTCTCTTTATGAACAATGGTTTGAATAACTTCTTCACCTTGTTCTGCTACCAGTGATTCAATAATAGCAGATATTTTATTTCTAATAGAATCAATCAGGTTATCAGAAATAAACATTGAGAACATTGAATTATTAAGATCGGGCAGGATCGATTCCATAGCTAGACCTGAGATCATTGGTCCGAGTTCCATTTTTTTCATTTTAGCATATGAGTAATCAACGATTTTTACTTCTGCGCTTTCAAGGACCGCCAGCCCTTTGTCGTCGCCAGTGAGCGAAAGCACGAATTCTTTGACAGTTAAAGTTGAATTCTGATGATTTTCAATAAAACGGTCAATGGACAAAAGGATTTTCTCATCCAAGTCAGGTGAGCTTAGCCCTTTTTTTAATGTTTCTTCGTTTAAAATGTGAGTTGAGACCACCTGTCCCAAGGATTTAGCAATTCGAGGCTTTTCTTTGGGGATTAATCCGGGGGTAAAAGGAATTTGAAAACCGAAAAGAAAAATAGGATTTATAGGCCGAAATAGCATTTTTATTGCAATGCCATTGGTTATCAGTCCAATAATACCACCGATTATTGGGCCGGCAAGCAGTTTTAGATACATGGTGTACTCCTTCAGCAAGAATTCAATAAGGCTATTGTAAACTTTTTGCAATAGGGTGTCTAGTGGGAAAAAACTTTTAAAAGATTGTTAATTCCAGATAATCCTGTTACAATATAAAAAATTAAGTAGAAAACAAGGAGAAAGATTTGAAAAACGAGGATCAAAAGTTAATACAAAACAAAATTTCAATGTATGTTATTATTTTTATTGCTTATTTTTTTGTAAACTTTCATCGTTATGCGGGTAGTATGTCGGCACCAGTACTGATTAATGAATTAGGTTTTACACCTACCCAAATTGGTTGGTTTGGTGCGATTTTTACCTATTGTTATGCTTTTGCCAATTTACCTGCGGGTATCTTGATTGACAAATTTGGAAGCCGTAAACTGATTGCTGTTTTGTATATTGGGGCAGCGGTTGGAACGCTTTTTTTGGCAACAGGAAACAATTATGCGATGATTTTAATTGGTCGCGCTTTAATTGCGGCAGGAATTGCACCAGTATATGTGGCTGCTTGTAAAGTAATAGCAGAATGGGAAGTGCCGGAAAAATTTTCTGCTATGAATGGCTATCTGATGGCTTTTGGTCGAGCAGGTGGGATTGTTGCAGCGACACCGTTAGCGCTTTTGATGGCATCTGTTGGCTGGCGAAATACCTATTATATTTTTGCGCTGATTTCATTGGTGATTGGTATTGCCGCCTGGATTCTGATAAGAGACAAGAAAGAAGATAAAATTCAGCAAGGTGCGAATCCTTTTAAAGGATTAGGAAAACTTGTGGGTCAAAGCCAATACTGGCTCCTGGTACTATTCATGATGGCAGCTACGGCAACGGTTCAAAATATTTTTTCCAATTGGGGCGGTGTTTTTATGATTCAGGGGCTTGGTTATGATGCCAATACAACAGCAAATGTTTTACTGTTTTGTGCAATTGCTTCAGCAACCGGGTCTTTATTTGCGGGAACAGTGGTTAAAAAAACTTCCCCTCGAAAAGCTGTAATGATAGGTGGAGCTGTCTTGATGATTGGCACCTCATTGTTGGCTTTTTTTGCACCTGTTTTAAACCAAACAGCAGTGTTTGCTATTTTTATTGTTATGGGATTTGCTGAGTTTTACACGATATCGACAGGTTTTTCACTGTTACGAACAATTTTACCGGCGAAATTTGTCGGTACGGCCATGGGTATGGCAAATTTCATGATGTGGGGAGTTGGCGCCAGCGTTATTGCCCAACTTTGGGGCATGTGGATTCCAGAAGACTATGCGATAAGCGGTTTTCAGACCGCCTTCACCTTCCATGCCGCAATTCTTTTAGTAGGATTAATCTCTGTTTTCTTTGTTAAGGAAAAAACGATTTCGGCACTGGAAAATTTATAGAATCTTTAAATCCACGTGGCAAGCTTGACGGTTTGCTTTTGAAAGGCTATACTGAATTAAAAAGCAGAGGTAATTATGAGTCATTTTGTTGAATTTAAAGACGTTATAAAACAATATCATATGGGTGAAGTGACCATTAATGCCGCCAATGGAATTACTTTTCATGTTGACAAAGGGGAGTTTGCCATCGTGGTTGGTCCGAGTGGCGCTGGTAAAACGACTGTTTTAAATATTTTAGGCGGAATGGACAATTGTGATGAAGGACAGGTGCTTGTAGATAATAAGAATGTTGCTCAGCTCAACAGTCGAGAATTAGCAGAATATCGTCGTTTTGATACGGGATTTGTCTTTCAGTTTTATAATCTCATTCCTAATTTGACAGCTGTTGAAAATGTTGAACTTGCTACCCAGATTTGCAAAGATCCCATGGATGCCAAAGAAGCCTTAATTAATGTAGGATTGACTGAGCGAATGGCAAATTTTCCAGCTCAGCTATCGGGGGAGAACAGCAGCGTGTAGCGATCGCCCGGGCGCTGGCTAAGAAACCCAAACTGCTGCTTTGTGACGAGCCGACTGGTGCCTTGGATTATAATACCGGAAAAAATATTTTGAAGCTGTTACAGGATACTTGTCGTCGTGAAAAAATGACAGTTATTTTGATCACCCACAATTCCGCAATCACCCCGATGGCTGATAAGGTCATCCTCATGAAAAACGGAAAAGTTGAGAACAGTTATCTGAATGCGACACCAGTTCCGGTGGATGAAATTGAGTGGTAGCAAAAATTAAAGGGATTTTGGCACTCTATGGTTACGAATCCCCCATTTTCGTAGGTAATGGACGTTTTGGTACCTGCTATAGTACGAAAAAAAACAATCGCGAGTATCTATTCAAGGTTTTTAAAAAAAATTTAGTTAAACGGCGTAAAAACAGAGTTCTAAATGAAGGTCGAGTGCTTATGCAGTTATGTCATCCGGGAATCCCAGAATTTATTGAAACAATCGATTGTGATGGTATTCTTGGTTTTGTGATGGAGAAAAAAGTGGGCCTTTGTTTAAGTGATGTAGAAGATAAAGGAATCAATCTTACAAAAGATCAGGTTATGGATATAGTTGGAGATTTGATTGAGTTACTGGTATTTCTTGAAACAAAAAATATTCGTCATCGCGACATCCAATTGTCAAATTTAATTTGGAAGCCTCAGCAATTATCTTTAATTGATTTTGGCAGTGCTTGTCAAATCGATCGTTTCACAACTGCATTTGAACCGGATTTTTGGGCATTGGGAGATACGATGATTCGATTGTTTAGTATTTGCGATACATATTATAATACTGAAAAAAATAATTTCTATAACTTATCCTTATCAGAAGAACTAGTAATTTTTTTAAAAAGTCTTTTTTACATTGAAAGACCTTTTAATTCATTTAAAGAAATTAGAACTAGCTACCGGAATTGTTGTAACCGGTAGTTTTTTAGTCGTTTGAACTTTTGCTATACAATTTGGCAGATATCATGTAAGATATGATGGTTAAATTAAACAAATGAGGAATATATGAAAAACATTGATACTTTTTTAAATCAGGAAATACTTCCACGAGTGACAAAACCGATTACTTATCAGGGAAACGAAGTGAACGCGGTATCTAAATTGGGCCAGGAGAATCTTACCCGATTTGCATTTTGCTTTCCCGACTTGTATGAAGTGGGAATGTCACATTTAGGGCTTAAAATAATTTACGGTCTTCTCAATGAACAAGAAGATGTTTGGTGTGAGCGGGTCTTTTCACCGGGAATTGATATGGAAGACTTGTTGCGTGAAAACCATTTGCCCTTATTTAGTCTGGAATCACAAACGCCTTTGAAACAGTTCGACTTTTTGGGTTTCACATTGCAATACGAAATGAGTTACACAAATATTTTGAATATTCTGGATTTGGGAGAGATCCCACTATTATCAGAAGACCGAACTACAGAGGACCCATTTGTAATAGCTGGGGGATCTTGTGCTTACAATCCGGAACCATTGGCGGACTTTATCGATCTTTTTGTTATTGGTGAAGGGGAGGAAGTCACCCTTGAACTGATGGATTTATATCATAGTTGGAAAGAGTCAAAGGCGGATCGGCTAGATTTTTTAAAAGCTGCAGCACAGTTGACAGGGATTTATGTACCGGCTCTATATCAGGTAACATACATGGAGGAAAGTGGCTTAATAAAAGAATTTACACCAATTTCTGAAGACTTGCCTGCAACAGTTAAAAAACGCTTTATTAAAGATCTTGATAATGCTTATTATCCGGAACATCTGCTGGTTTCTTATACTGAAACAGTTCATGACAGAATCACGATGGAAATTTTTAGAGGATGCGGACGGGGTTGCCGTTTTTGCCAGGCTGGAATGATTTACCGACCAACGCGGGAAAAATCAACTGATACAATCAAGTCGACAATCAAAAACCTTATCAAAAATACCGGTTATGATGAAGTATCACTCTCATCATTAAGTTCAGGCGATTATAGTGAAATCGAGAATTTGATTCATGATCTGGTTGAAGACTATCACGATCAGAAAGTTGGTATATCATTGCCGTCACTTCGGATCGATTCCTTGAGTGTTTCCATGCTTGAAGAAATTCAAAAGATCAGAAAAACGGGCATCACGCTAGCGCCTGAAGCAGGCACACAGAGAATGAGAGATGTTATTAATAAAGGGGTTACTGAGCAAAACCTGCTTGATACGGTCGAAACTGCCTTTTTAAAAGGATGGGGACATATTAAGCTGTATTTTATGATCGGTCTACCAGGCGAGACTGCCGAAGATATCGAAGGGATCGCTCAACTGGGTCAAAAGGTCGTTGACAGCTATTATGGGATTGAAAAATCTAAACGAAATAAAGCCTTAAAGCTGGTTTTAAGCACATCATGTTTTGTGCCCAAACCATTTACGCCATTTCAATGGGTTGGCCAAAATACACAGGATGAGTTTATAGAAAAACAAAAGCATTTAAAAAATATAATAAAGGATCGTAAAATTTCATATAATTGGCACGATAGTAAAGTCAGTTATCTGGAAGCTGTTTTCGCCAGAGGTGATCGGCGTTTAGGACAGGTTCTTAAACTGGCACATGAAAAAGGTTGCAAGTTTGATGGCTGGCATGAGCATTTCAACTTTGAGAAATGGATGGAAGCTTTTAATGAGACGGGAATTGATCCAGACTTTTATGCAATTCGTTCGCGGTCTTTTGATGAGAAATTACCATGGGATTTCATTGATGCAGGTGTTACAAAATCATTCTTAATCAGTGAGTATCAACAGGCTGAAAACATACTTAAAACACCATATTGCCGAGAAAAATGTTCGAACTGCGGGATTTTAGATTTCGATAAAGGATGGAAGTGTCATGCCTAGAGTACAGTATCAATTTAAAAGAGATGAACGTTTGCGATTCCTCTCTCATCTGGATCAGCAGCGTCTTTTTGCGAGGGCATTTCGGCGGGCCGGGTTTGATGTTTTATATTCGCAGGGTTTTAATCCTCACCCCAAAATGTCATTTGCGCTGGCGATGTCGGTGGGTTTAACCAGCGATTGTGAGTATGGTGAAGTGGTAATAGGTACGGAAATTGAACTGGCTGATTTTGTGGAAAATTTAAATGCTGTACTTCCAGCTGGACTGGAAGTGGTTCGGGCTTGTATTTGTAATGAGCAACAAAAATCTTTGTCGGCAAACTTGAAAAAAAGTAGCTACGATGTGCAAATCAAACTGAATTCTGAAATAGGCAAAAGAGAACTTGAAGAATCGATATTGCATTTCTTGGATCAAGCGCATATCGAAATAGAAAAACGAAATAAACGCGGTAAGAAGGTTGTTCAGGATATTAAACCATATATTGAAAGTATTATTGTAGGTCAAATAGCTGATGAAAAGGCTTCATTGGAGATTAATGTACGATATGATGACCAAAAAACAGTCAAACCTGATCTAATTCTGACCAGCTTTAATGATCACGAAATGAAGGCATTTTTAATTGATTCAACGTTAAGAATTCATCGGAAGGATCTAATATTAAAGGATAATTGTTTTGATTTTTGAAAAGATTTCACAAATTAAGCATAATTAACTTAAAATTCGAGTAAATAATTTCCATTTTATTTTACAACTTTTTTAAAATATAAAATGGGAATTATTCATTTGGGGAACTAAAATTTATCGTTTTTTCGTCTTGTGAAAAAAAAGCATACATGATAAAATAATTTCGCATTTTTAAATATAGTTAAGACAAAATCACAAGGATTGTTGATTCCGATAAAGCTTTTTTAGTGCTGCTGAAATGATGATACCAGACGATAAAGCATGACTGAGTAATTTAACTTCTGGAGATTTTGTCAATACTTGATTTCGATTATAGGGGAGGGAAAATGAATTTTTCTGATTTGGTGTCGATTGTAAACGATTTTGTGTGGGGGCCGATTATGCTGGCCTTACTGATGGGAACTGGAATATTTTTAACAATTCGGCTCAAGTTTCTGCCTTGGCGTAACTTGGGGTATGCAATTAAATCCGTATTTAAAAAGGATAAAAGTGAAAAATCACAAGGTGATATTACGCCGTTTCAATCTTTGATGACGGCTTTGGCAGCGACCATTGGAACCGGGAATATTGTAGGGGTTGCAACGGCAATGGTCTTGGGTGGTCCCGGTGCACTTGTCTGGATGTGGATCAGCGCATTGTTTGGCTTATCGACGAAATACGCAGAAAGCGTATTGGCGGTTAAATATCGCCAGGTAAATGAAGATGGTGAAATGTCGGGTGGACCTATGTATGCGATGAAGTATGGCTTTAAAAATAAAAGTTTAGGTACCGTTCTGGCATATGCTTTTTCGTTTTTTGCCGTAATGGCATCCTTTGGAATTGGAAATATGACTCAGGCGAATTCGATTGCGGGTGCAGTTAACAGCACTTTTGGTATTGCTCCCTGGATTGTGGGCGCAATCATCACTGTGCTTGCTTTAATTGTTTTACTGGGCGGCATTAAAAGTATCGGCCGGGTATGCGGTGTCATCGTTCCTTTTATGGCGGTTTTCTACTTCGCAGCTGGTGTTATTGTGATCTTGCTTAATATCAGAAATCTACCAATGGGCTTGTCTCAAATCTTTAGCATGGCATTTTCTATTGAAGCTGTCAGTGGTGGTATTGGTGGCACAATTATTGCCAGTATGCTATCAGCAATGCGTTGGGGAGTTGCACGTGGTGTTTTTTCTAATGAAGCGGGTCTGGGTTCAGCTCCTATTGCGGCAGCAGCAGCAAAAACTGATCATCCTTCACGACAAGGTTACATCAATATGACCGGAACGTTCTTCGATACTTTGGTGGTGTGCAGTGTAACAGGCTTGGTAATTGCCACATCTGGGGTTTTAGGTTCTGTCGATGCGACAGGTCAAGTTGTTAAAGGGGCAGATTTAACGATTCAGGCTTTTTCTGCGACACTTGGACCGATTGGCGGTTGGCTGGTGACCATTGGAATTATGTTATTTGCTTTTTCAACGATTCTTGGTTGGGAATATTATGGTGAGAAGTCACTGGAGTTCATTGTAAAAAATCACAAAGTGACTCGCGCTTATCGTTTTATTTTCTGTATCATGGCCTTTGTTGGGGCAACGACAACACTGGATATTGTTTGGAATATTTCTGATACCATGAATGGATTAATGGCGATCCCCAATCTGATTTCACTAATTGTTCTGAATAAGGTTATCGCTGAGTCTTGTTTTGATTTTCAGGATAATATACTGCCATTAGAAAAATCAGGAATGCAGGATTCAACTGTGTCAGTTAATGAAAACTGATTTACGTAAAAAGCCCCTAAAAGCAGGACTGCTTTTAGGGGCTTTTTATGTGGTTTGAATTAAGCTTAATTTACTCGTCTGGCTTGTACAACAAAACGAGCGTCATCAAATGTGTAGATACAGGTTGAGAGTGTAAGAATTGTGTCGTTAGGGGTTGGTTCGACGTTTATCTGATAAGCAGAATTTGCTTTCAAGCGACTGACATATTGAAAAAAGTCATTATTATCGATAAATTCAGGTTGTCGGTATTCATAATCAGCAGGCACGGTATAGACCGAAAAAATTTCCCAGTCGCCTTTGTTACCAGGTGTATCGAACTGAATAATTGGATGTTCTTCAAGATAGGCTTGATCCTGATAATTCCAAAGTGAACCAAACATCGATTCATCAGACATATAATGGCCATACAAGACATAATTCCTCGTATTAACAGAATTGCAAAGATAATCAAGAAATATTGAGGCCGGTATGCTAGATTCTTTATAAAAATTGTGGTGTAAATAAAAGTCGTTGTCGCTGGATTGCATCACTGGATAATTAACTGGCGTTCCATCAATTAATATCCAGCCAACGGTGTCAGGGTTTTGAGCTTTGAGTGATTCGAAATTTATTCGGTCAGTACTTTCATCTGTTTGTACGACCGATGATACCGCAATCAAGGAAATTTTTTGTTGATTTTCGCGGTAGCTAGGATAAAAGTTATATATTCCCAGCGAAATAATTGTTAAAATGATAATCAGACCAAAAATTATTGGAAATATTTTTTTACGGGTCATTGAAATATTCCTCCAAATTAAGAATTGCTAATACTATGATTATTATACCAATATTCAAGTGAATCATTCAAACAATTATGACAAAATGAAATAAATATTGACAACTCGAATTGAACGTGGTAACATTCTAATGTTATGTACCGCACATAGAAGGTTTTAAGTCGAAAGCACCTTTTGTGGCGAGTCTGGTAAGAGGAGGTGGATTATGTACGCAATTATTAAAACAGGTGGTAAACAGTATCGTGTTCAGAAAGATGATATCATTCAAATTGAAAAGATCAATTTCAAAGAAGGCGATGTCAAAGAAATTACCTTTACTGACGTTTTAGCTGTCAATAAAGACGGTGAGATGGTTGTTGGTGCCCCAGTTGTCGAAAATGCTGTTGTTAAAGCTGAGATTCTGGAAGTAGCTAAAGGTCCTAAAGTGATTATTTTTAAGTATAAATCGAAAAAAGATTATCGCAAAAAACAAGGACATCGTCAACCATATATGAAAGTTAAAATCACTGGCATTGAAGCTTAATGACACGAATTCAAATCATTAAAAAAAATGGCCATGTTTCCCAAATATCTGTATTAGGTCATGCTGGTTATGCAGATGCCGGAGAAGATATCGTTTGTGCTGCCATTTCTGTATTGACGATTAGTATTCTAAACGGTCTTACAGAATTAGTAGGGCGTAAGGATCTCGATGAGAAGGTCGAAGAGGGTACAGTTACGTTTGAGATACCTAGATCTGAAGATGAATTAATATTTAGGGAAACACAGTTGCTTCTAGATACCTATATTTTAGGAATAAAAGGTGTTGAAGAAGCTTATGGAAGTTATATAAAAATTGAAGAAGTTGAAAATTAGGAGGTGAAAATATGATTAAAATGAACCTTCAACTATTTGCTCATAAAAAAGGGGTAGGTAGTTCAAGAAATGGTCGTGACAGTGAGTCAAAGCGACTTGGCGTTAAAAGAGGAGATGGTCAGTTCGTTCTGGCTGGAAATATTTTGGTCAGACAACGCGGCACAAAGATCCATCCAGGTTTAAACGTTGGAAAAGGTGGAGACGACACTTTATTTGCCTTGGAAGATGGAATTGTTCGTTTTGAACGAAAAGGCCGAGATAAAAAGCAGGTTAGTATTTACCCAAGAGAAGCGATTTAGTTTCTAAACTATTAATAAAATTATGATAAAACCTCTTATGATCGTTTAGCTGATAAGAGGTTTTATTTTTTACGGGAGTATCATTAATTGATTGGTCGCGTTGAAGGCCCTAAATATTAACGAGCGATCCAGTAAAAGTGAGGAAAAAAATGTTTATAGATCAAGCGGAAATTTTTGTAAAAGCAGGGGATGGCGGACATGGCGGAATGAGTTTCCGCCGAGAGAAGTATGTGCCCAATGGGGGACCGGATGGTGGAAACGGGGGACGCGGCGGAAACATTATTTTTGTCGCCGATAATGGTCATCGTACTCTGGTTGAATTTAAATATAAAAGAAAACAAAAAGCGGAAAGTGGCAGCAATGGATCTGGCGGAAGAAGTTCGGGCAAAGATGGTCAGGATTTAATCATTAAAGTACCTGTTGGAACAATTGTCAAAAACAAAGTAACCGGCAGAGTGATTTGTGATCTTTCAGAAGACGGAGAAAAAGCGGTTGTCGCGGAAGGTGGAAGAGGCGGTCGTGGAAATATGAATTATGCAACAGCTACACGTCAGGCGCCACGTTTTGCTCAGGGGGGAATTAAGGGTGAAGAAAAAACTTTAATCCTGGAATTGAAGTTATTAGCCGATGTGGGATTGCTTGGTTTTCCAAATGTGGGGAAATCAACACTTTTGTCAGTAGTGACTAAGGCGAAACCTAAAATTGCCAATTATCATTTTACTACCTTAGTTCCTAATCTTGGGGTTGTTGAATGGAAAAATGCTGAACCTTTTGTAATTGCTGATATTCCTGGTTTGATTGAGGGCGCCCATGATGGTACAGGACTCGGCGATCAGTTTTTACGGCATGTTGAGCGAACAAAACTGCTTTTACACGTTTTGGACATTTCAGGTTCTGAAGGGCGAGAACCGATAACTGATTTTGATATAATCAATCAGGAGTTGCAGAAGTACAATGAAAAGCTAGCCAAGCGTTGTCAGATAGTAGCCTTAAATAAGACGGATATTGCGGTTGATACAGCGATTATTGAAGAAACAAGAGAAGTTCTGACAGAACGTGGATATGAGGTTTTTGAAATTTCAGCAGCTACGCGAACGGGTCTTGATGCCTTGTTAGATCGCATGGTTGTATTGCTTGAAGAAATTGGCGAAGTTGAACCGATTTTTGAAGTTGAATCAGAAACAGAAAAGCTTTATCAGGCTGAATTTGATCAAAAACCTTTCCGCATTGAGAAAGATGGCGACGTCTATGTGGTTGTTGCTGACTTCCTGGAAAGACTCATCAATTCTGTCAATTTTGACGATCTTGATTCAGTGGGCTATTTCCAGCGCGTTTTAAAAGAAAAAGGCGTATTTTCAGAACTGGAAAAGATGGGAATTAAGGATGAAGATCTTGTCCGCTTAAATGAGATCGAGTTTGAGTACTATCTGTAGAATTTTGGCATGTATGTGAGAAGTATGTTATAATTAACGGAAAGTTGAAGAATATGTTAACAAGCAAACAAAGAAATTATTTAAGAAAACTAGCTGCTGGTCAGCCTGATATCATTTATGTCGGAAAAGAAGGAATCACCGATACACTCATTGATCAGACCAGAGCGGCAGTTATTGCCAGAGAGCTGATCAAAGGAAAAGTTCAGAAAAATGCCTTGGTTGATGCCGATCAAGCAGGTCGAGAGTTGGCGGAAGCAATCAAAGCTGAGCTTGTTTGTACAATTGGAAGTAAGTTTGTGCTTTATAAAAAAAACCTTTTGAAAACACGAATTGAAGTACCTTCTAAAAATACTAAACCCATTAAACGAATCAAGAAAAAGTCGTCTGGGAGATTGAACAAACGCTAGTAAATTGATTGATAGGATATGGATATGGATAACAAAAGGAAAGTTGGATTATTAGGTGGCAGTTTTAATCCGATTCACATGGGGCATTTATTATTAGCTGAATCGGCTCGGGATCAATTCCAATTAGATCAGGTTTTGTTTATTCCAACGGGAAACAACCCTTTCAAACTCATGGATGATGAAATATCTCGGGAACACCGTCTCAAAATGGTGGAATTAGCCATTCAAGACAATGCTTACTTTGAAGTGATAACTCACGAAATTAATCAAAGTGGTATTACCTATACAATTGATACAATTAATGCGCTAAAAAGTGACTTTTCTGATTGCGTTTTTTATTTTATAACCGGGGCAGATTTGATGTTTGAGATCACAAAATGGAAAGGTGCCGATGAGCTTTTAAAATCAGTTGCCTTTATCACGACTTTTAGACCAGGCTATTCGCAAAGCAAATTAGACGAACGTATTGAAGAATTGTGTGAAATTTATGATGCTACTATCTACAAATTATATACGACACAAATGGATATTGCTTCGTCAGATATTCGGTCAAGAATAAAAAATGGCTATTCTATTCGCTATTTATTACCTGAAAATGTTCGGGATTATATTATTAAAGAACGTTTGTATTTACCTGATGCCGAAAATGAGAATGTAGATGAATGAATTAATGCTAAAAGAAAAAATCGAACCACGGTTAACCCCTAAACGACTCGGGCATACCCTTGGTGTTGTGGAAGTTGCTAAAAAACTGGCAGTTAGATACCATGAACCAATTGAACAAGTTATCGAGGCAGCATTCTTGCACGATTGTGCCAGAAACTTATCAAATGGTGAGTTGCTTAAATTGGCTGAAAAAAGTGATATCAAGATTGATCGGGTCTCAAAGAGTGATCCCAGCCTTTTGCATGGCCCTGTTGGTGCGGTGATCGCCCAAAGAGACTATGGCGTCTGTGACGAGTCAGTTCTCAACGCGATTAGATACCATACTACAGGTCGAAAAAAAATGACTCAACTGGATAAAATCATTTATCTTGCTGATTGCATTGAGCCGGGTCGGAATTATAAAGGCGTTATTGAGCTAAGGGATCTAGCAGTTTTTGATCTGGATATGGCCGTTTTGGAAGCGTTGACCAACACTTTGAAATTTTTACTAGATAAAGGGCAACTGATCCAAAAGCAGACAGTAACGGCTCGCAATGATCTGATTTTACAGATAAAAAAAGGATAACAATTCACTATTGAATATAAATGTTACAATCTAAATCGAAAGGAGTGATTTTTATAACTGCAGAAGAATTTGCAAAAAAAATCGGAGAATGGATTGAGGCTAAGAATGGCTTTGAGATTGATATTTTAAATGTTTCAGAAAAGACTAGTATAGCAAACTATTTTGTAATTGCCAGTGGAAGTTCCGAACGTCAGGTTAAAGCAATCGCGGATAATATTGAATTTGAAACAAAAGAAATGGAAATTTTCCCAAAAGGCATTGAAGGCATGCGTGAGTCCCGATGGATCTTAATGGATTATTATGATGTGATTGTTCATATTTTTCATCAGAACGAAAGAGAAACTTACGATCTTGATCGTTTATGGAAAGATGAACTTGTTGCTCGATAACAATATGATGCGGGGGGATGAAAGAGATGTTTATCCACATTGAAGACTTAAAGAAAGATTTTATTTTGGGTAAAAAACCGATTCATATTTTAAAAGGAATCGACCTTGATATCGAGCAGGGTGAAATGGTGGCACTTCTAGGTCCTTCGGGATCTGGAAAATCCACCTTTTTGAACGTTCTGGGTGGTTTGGTTCCGCCAACTTCTGGCCTTGTCAGGATCCGGGATTTTGAAATCAGCAAAATGAAAGAAAATGAATTATGTCTGTTTCGGAGAGAGCATCTCGGCTTTATTTTTCAATCTTATAATCTGATCCCAACGATGAAAGCCATTGAAAACGTGGCATTGGCTCTTACTTTTGCTGGCGTCAAAAAAGATAAACGATTAAGTCGGGCAAAAGAGGCACTTTCTATTGTGGGGTTGGCTGATCGAATTGATCATAAGCCAAATGAATTGTCAGGAGGCCAGCAACAGCGGGTGAGTATTGCCCGGGCGTTGGTCAATTCACCGGAAATTATTCTGGCTGATGAACCGACAGGAAATCTTGATTCCAAAACAAGCGAAGACATTATGGAAATGATTACAAAACTCAATCGCGAATCTAAACAAACGTTTGTTATTGTCACGCATGATCCAGAAGCCGCACAATACTGTACGAAAGTCATTCATATGAAAGATGGTGTGATTGAACGAACAATTAATCAGTGAAAATAGAAGAGGAGAAGGTATGAAACAAAAGATATTTTTATGTTTGTTGGCTTTATTATTGTTAATAAGTCCGGTAAGCGTACTGGCAGGTCCTGAGCAACCACTTTTACAAGTGAGTGCAGTATCTTTTTCGCCGGAAACTGTTGCCCCCGGCAAAGAATTTGTCATGTCAGTGACTTTATCTAATCACGGTGAGTATAATGCTTATAATGTTACCCTCGATGTAGCTTCATTAGCAGGTTCCGAAGATTTGGGCATCTTTTCGATGGTTGGCAATGGCAACCAGTTTTTCGTAGAGGAAATTGATTCAGGTGAGACTACAACGATTGCTATTCCAATGGTATCGGCTCCATCGGCGGAAGCAAAAAATTATAATCTCAACCTGAATATCAAGTATGAATCATGGGGAGAAGCTGAATATACATCTGCAGCCACTGTAGGTGTATTTCTAAATGAAGCTGATTCGATGTCGATTATTTCGTCGGATCAATTCACACTTGATAATGAAGCAGATGAGATTTCACTGGAAATTGCAAATTATGGATCAAATCCCGTCAAAGGAGTACAGCTTTCAATCGCTGGAGAAAATCTTACTTTTGGAACCGGATTTCAATACTTTGGCACCTTTGAAAAAGATGATTACGATGATTTTTCAACAGGCGTTACCGCAGATGCTGCTGGCTCGTACCCAGCTAAGATAACGTTGAAATACATGGACAGTTTTAATAATGAGCGAGTCATCGAACGTGATATCACTATTAATCTCCCTGATAGTGCGACGTCGACTGAGGGAAATGCAGACGAGGAAAATCCCTTCACTCGCTTTTTCAAGGCATTATTCGGTATCAGTGCATAAAGGAGGGGTCTTGTGAATAAACAGGAACTTTTACTCTTGGCATGGGAAAACCTCTGGCGCATGAAATTTAGAACAATTTTGACAATTATTGGGGTTGTTATCGGAACGGCTTCGATTATTGTGATGGTTTCTATCGGCAGCGGGGCTCAAAAAAGTATTGTTGGAGAATTGTCAAATATTGGCTCGATTACTACACTCCAGGTGTATCCGGATTTGTCTTCAATGGGAGTATCGGGCTTGTCAGGTGGCAAAAAGGATGCAGATAAAATAATTCTAAACGATGATGCGATTGATGATCTCAAGAGAATCGATGGGGTTATGGCGGCTACACCTGTGATTAGTTTGAGTGATGTGACTATGGAAACAGGTCGTGATGAGTATTCGGTGTCTTTGATGGGATTAGATTATAAAGCCCTGGATGATATGCGTTATGAGACAACTGATGGGAAAAAACCAAATGCCAACGAAGAAACATCTGTAATCCTAGGTCAGGAAGTTTTATCGACATTCAGCTATTCGTCGGGAGCGGCTTCTGTGGAAACCACCGAGATAAAGCCAGCTGATTTGATTGGAAAGCGGGTAAATCTGATGATCAGTCGGACTAATGAAGCGGGTGAGGAAGAATATCGGACGGAGAAGGTTAAAGTAACCGGTGTTTTAGAGGCGACCGGCGGATCGGAGGATTATTCGATCATAGCCAGTGACCAGCTGGTAAATGACCTTAATGAATGGAAGACCGGTGTCAAAATAAATTTTGATAAAAGTGGTTATTCAGAAGTTTTGGTCACCGTCGAAGATTCCAGCATAGTGACTTCGGTAACTTCAGAAATTGAGGCGATGGATCTCACTGTTTTTTCGATGCAGCAGATCCTTGATTCCATGGGCAGTGTATTTGGTATGCTGCAGATCTTACTAGGAGGAATTGGCGGAGTTGCCTTGCTGGTTGCCTGCATTGGGATCGTCAACACCATGACAATGTCTATTTACGAACGAACACGTGAAATTGGAATTATGAAGGTTATTGGTGCATCCATTAATGATATAAGAGATATGTTTATAGCTGAGTCAACAATGATAGGTTTTATAGGTGGCGGGATTGGTGTCATAATCAGCGTTTTAATTTCCTTGCTGATTAATCTGATAGCCGGGCTTGCCTTGGGAGGAGAATCAGTAACGATTTCTTATATAACCCCTGGCCTGGTTATTTTTGCGCTAATTTTTTCTGCTTTAGTCGGTATGTTGTCTGGAGTCCGGCCGGCGATTAAAGCAGCAAACTTAAGTTCATTGGACGCGATACGAAGTGAGTGAGAGGAGAAAAGTATGAAGTATTTAAATTTGTTAATCCATCCGGTGCGTTTCTTCAGAAACCAACTTGAAAAAGAAAAACTGACTTATTGGCTGCCAATTTTGATCATTATTGTGGTCAGTATTCTGACCGGAATCATTGCCGGTAATACCGTTACACAGTTAGATCTCCCAGATGATCAGGTAGCCATGGTAAAAATGATTTCAATTATTTCAGGAATAATCGGTTCAGTCGTCTCGATGACAGCTGGATGGCTGATTAAGAGTGGTATTCTAAATTTCATTTTAAAAAAGATGAATGGCGAAGGCGACTTTAAAAAAGCAACATATGCGATTGGTGTTGCCAGTTTTCCGATGGTTTTTCATGCGATTTTCAATCTGTTTTTTTCCAGTCCGGTAAGTCTGGAAATGTCATACGAGTTTGATTGGATAAATTTTTTGAGTGGCATTTTCAACGTTTTTTCGATTTGGGAACTGGTATTGACCATTATCGGCCTTAGTGTATTTTACGGTTTATCGTATAAAAAGACGGCTGTGCCTGTCATTGGTTTAAAATTAGTGACTGCGGCAGTTAGTTTAGTCATTTCATTAGTTTCCCTAAATTCATTATCAGGCTTAAGTAACCTGGAACAGTAATAAAAATCAAAAAATAACAAGCAAGAGGTATAGAATGAAAATAGGTATTGTTGGATTACCCAACGTTGGCAAGTCTACAATTTTTAATGCATTAACAAAAGCTGGTGCAGAATCGGCTAATTATCCTTTCTGCACCATCGATCCAAATGTTGGAGTAGTTTCTGTTCCAGATAAGCGATTAGCGGTATTGGAGAAGATGTATAACTCCAAGAAAGTCATTCCGACGACTATTGAATTTGTGGACATAGCCGGGTTGGTTCGCGGGGCAAGCAAAGGCGAAGGTTTGGGAAACAAGTTTTTATCACATATTCGTGAAGTTGATGCCATAGCCCATGTGGTTAGATGCTTCGAAGATGATAATGTCGTTCATGTTGATGGCAAGATTGATCCAATTGATGATCTTGAAACTATCAATCTTGAACTGATTTTGGCGGATATGGAAATGCTGGATCGGCGAATGGAGAAAACAAAAAAATTGGCCAAATCAAGTGCAGTTGAAAAAGCCAATATGGCACTTTTGGAAAAACTGCATCTGGTTCTGGAAGCGGGTAAGATGCCAAACGAATCTGATTTTTCGGTAGATGACTGGTTGTTTATTGACGGTCTTCAACTGATTTCGACCAAACCGGTTCTCTACATAGCTAATGTTTCGGAAGATGATTTACTGGAAGACAACGAAATGGTCAAACGATTAAGAACAACAGTATTAGAAAATCATTCTGGCGAACATAAAGAGATTATTAAAATATCCGCAAAAATTGAAGAGGAAATTGCCCAATTTGATGAAGTGGAGAAAAAGGAATTCCTTGCTGATATGGGTCTTGAAGCTTCAGGTCTTGATCAAGTTATCTCAGCAGGATACAAGTTATTGGGTCTGATTACTTTTTTAACTGCTGGGCCTCAGGAGATCAGAGCCTGGACTGTAACGGAAGGTACAAAAGCGCCTCAAGCGGCCGGGAAAATTCATACCGATATTGAGCGCGGATTTATTAGAGCAGAGATTACTGGTTTTGATCAGCTGGTAGAAGCTGGTTCTGATGTTAAAGCTAAAGAATTAGGAATCACTCGAATAGAGGGAAAAGAGTACATCATGAAAGATGGCGATGTGACTTACTTCCGTTTTAATGTTTAAGCATTCTGCAAGTCGGCATGATAAAAAGTTTCATAGTAAGGACGAAGTTAATTAGGCGTCATGGTACCGACAGTTGATATTCAGTTACAGCCAAGGGTATATTTTCTGTATTGAAGCGCATGCTTGTAAAGAGTCTGCTCTTTCTGGTCATTACGAAATCTAATTGTCGCGTGCCTTGTTTGTCTCCACACTGAATTCTGAGTCAATTGGCTCAGAATTTTCATTTATTGGAATAATGCTTCCGAGTTTTAGAGATAATATCCTATAAAGTAAAAACAACTTTAAGTCAGTAAAGAATTATTTCTAGTGATTTATTTTTTGGAGGAAGAATGAATGATTTAACGCTTGTTGCAATTAATGCAAAATACCCTCACACAAATCTGGCTGTTCGCTATTTAAGAGAAGCAGTTTCAGGTTTCCAACTTGAAATTTATGAAGGATCTGTTAATGATTCAATACACGGCATGGTCGACCGCTTACTTGACATGGATGGGAAAATCTACGGTTTTTCCTGTTACATCTGGAATATAGAAATTGTTCACAAACTTGCTGAGATAATAAAAAAGGCGCGACCTGAGGCGATTATTCTATTTGGTGGACCAGAGGTTAGCTATGAGGGAGAATCTATTGCGAAACATTACCCCTATGTAGATGCTGTTATTACAGGAGAAGGAGAAGCGCCACTCAAAGATTTCTTATTTAGCCTAAGCTCCGGGAAGGAAATAATTTCAGATAAAATCATTCTTGCTGAATCTTTTGACCATCATACTGCGAACACTTTGCAGGGTAATATAGAATCAGAAAAATTAATAGAACTGGATTCGAATCAGATTAAATTCCCTTATTCTGTTGATGAGTTGAGAGCATTGCAGAATCGCATTATCTATTATGAAACAATGCGTGGATGTCCTTATAATTGCTCATATTGCTTATCGTCAGCAGATAAAAAACTTCAGGTTAGAAATCTTGAGTTAGTATTGAATGAGATCGACATTTTTTTTGCGGCTGATGTCAAACAGGTGAAGTTGGTGGATCGTACATTCAACTGTCTGCCTGATCGGGCCATGACAATTTTTGATCATATAGTCAAAAAAGGAAGACAAAAACTTAGGGATAAAAAGGCATATCCTAATTTTCATTTTGAGCTAACGGGAGATTATATTCCCGATCAAATGATTGATATCCTAAAGAAAGCGCCAGTAGGTTTGCTTCAGTTTGAAATTGGAGTTCAATCTACCTGCGATAAGACACTAAAAGCCATAGGTCGCTCAATCAGTTTTTCGGAGATCAGTCGAAATGTCGAAAGGCTTTTAAAAGCAAAAAATATTCATATTCATCTTGACCTAATTGCGGGACTGCCATACGAAAGCTTTGAAATATTCAAGAAGTCTTTCAATGATGTTTATATGCTTCAAGCAGATATGCTGCAGCTTGGCTTTTTAAAAGGATTAAAAGGTACCAGAATTTGGGAGGAATCATATATTCACGGATATTCCTTCGCAGATTTTTCACCTTACGAAATAATTAGAAACAATTATTTGGAAGCGTCAGAGCTTTATGTGCTGAGAAATATGGAGAGTCTTTTAGATCGTTACTATAATTCCGGATACTTTGAAACGGTATTGAATTATATATTAATAGAAGAGAATATTTTAAACCCCTTTGAATTTTTTTTCAGGTTCTGCACCTGGTGGAAAAAGAAAGGCTACTTTCAAATTGGCGTTTCAAAAGAAAATCTTTACGCTTTGCTCTATGAATTTGTAAATTGTGAAAAAATGATAGCATCACAGATTTTTGAAGATGCTCTGGCTTTCGATTTTATTGTTAATAATCAGCAAAAAATGCCGGATTTTTTAAAGGTCAAACAACTAGACAAACAAAAAATATTTAATTTGATCGAGAACGAAAATTATCAACATTATTTTTTAGAGTTTTCAGGATTAGCAACAAAAAAAATATTTAATAGAATAAAAGTTGTTGAATTTGATTGTTCTTTCTGTGAGTATCTATTTGGAAAAAATCAGAGTCATGGTGCAATCAAGGATACAAAAGCTTTGGTTTTGTTTACTCCAGAACAATACTATTATTTAAAATAATAAAATAGGCTTAAAGCTATTGATTCTTTTAAAATTATCGACTATAATTAACGTGAAATAAATGCGATGATTGGGACAAGTAGATCAGAATTGACAGAGACAGGTAACATGGCTGAAATTACCTGAGGAACTGATTAAAAACCACCCATGAGCAGAAACCTGAACGCTTTCATGAAATAGGGTTTTCCGGCACTGACCGTTATCCAGATTATAAGTGGAATTAAATGGAAATTTAGTTCAAGTTGGGTGGAACCGCGTTAAATCGTCCCTTTGCATATTTGCAAAGGGTTTTTTGTTTTTATACGTCCCAATAATAACGATTTTAAGGAGCGTAAAATGATTAATGTAACACTTAAAGATGGAACTGTTAAATCCTACAATGCGGGAATTACTGTTTATGATGTTGCCATGGATATCAGTCCTGGACTAGCAAAAAACACAATGGCTGGTGAATTAAACGGCGAATTGGTGGATATCAGACATGAAATTTTAGATGATTCGGATTTGAATCTATTAAAATTTGAAGACGAGGGTGGAAAACACGCATTTTGGCATACAGGGTCACATCTCTTGGCTCAAGCGGTAAAAAGACTGTATCCGGAAGCCAAACTGGCGATTGGACCAGCAATTGATAATGGATTTTACTATGATATCGATGTTGATGTGATTATCACACCTGAGATCATGGAGAAAATCGAAAATAAGATGCGGGAAATTGTCAAGGAAGGCTATGAGATTACCCGCTTTGAATTACCTCGTAGCGAAGCATTGAAAATGGTCAGTGATGAGGGTGAAATTTATAAAGAAGAATTAATTGAAAATTTACCGGAAGACGCAATTATAAGTTTTTACAAGCAAGGTGAATTCACCGATCTCTGTGCGGGCCCACATCTTAAAGATCTAAAAGGAATTAAAGCAATTAAACTTTTAAGTCTGGCTGGTGCATATTGGAGAGGTGACGAAAAAAATAAAATGCTGCAGCGTATTTATGGAATTACTTTTCCTAAAAAAGCCGAACTTGATGATTACTTAACAAAGTTGGAAGAAGCAAAAAAACGTGATCATCGAAAACTAGGTAAAGAATTGGATTTGTTTTCGCTGCAGGATGAAGGACCAGGATTTCCATTTTTCCATCCTAAAGGTATGGTTATAAGAAATGAGCTGGAAAGCTTTTGGCGTCAGGAGCATCAGAAGCGAGGCTATCAGGAGATCAGAACACCAATAATTTTAAATGCTGAATTATGGAAGCGATCAGGTCATTGGGATCATTATCGGGAAAACATGTATTTCACTGAAATTGATGAAAGCTCCTATGCTGTAAAACCGATGAACTGTCCAGGTGCAATGCTAGTTTACAAACGCTCAGGCCATTCTTATCGTGAACTACCGATAAAAATGGCGGAACTTGGTCTGGTTCATCGGCATGAGCTATCAGGTGCATTGCATGGGTTGATGCGTGTACGTAACTTTACTCAGGATGATGCTCACATTTATATGATGCCTGATCAGATAGAGGCGGAAGTCATTAAGGTAATTGAGTTGGCGGATGATATTTACAATGTTTTCGGGTTTAGCTATAAAGTTGAGCTTTCAACAAAACCAGATAAAGCTATCGGATCAGATGAAGTCTGGGAAAAAGCCACAAATGCGCTACGCAATGCACTAGAGAAAAAAGGTATCGAGTATCGAATCAACCCGGGCGACGGAGCTTTTTATGGCCCTAAAATTGATTTTCATTTGGAAGACAGCATCGGCCGTACATGGCAATGCGGAACGATTCAACTTGATTTCCAGATGCCGGAACGATTCGATCTGACTTATATTGGCTCAGATGGAGAAAAGCACCGACCAGTTATTGTGCACAGAACGATTTTGGGAAGTATCGAACGATTCTTTGGAATTCTGGTAGAACATTTTGCTGGTAAGTTTCCAGTTTGGTTGTCACCAGTACAGATTATGATTATCCCAGTAGCAGATGCGCACAATGCATTTGCTCAAAATATTGCCGATCAGCTGATAGCTTTGGGGATTAGAGCTTTAATAGATAGCCGTGGTGAGAAGCTAGGTTACCGTATTCGTGAAGCTCAAATGCAAAAGACGCCTTACATGCTAGTAGTCGGAGACAAGGAAATGGAAGGCAGTGACCTTGCCCTACGAGTAAGAGATTCAGGTGATGTTGCTCAAATCTCCCTTTCTGATTTAAAAGAAAAGTTATTGAACAAAATCAGAACTAAAGAAATTGGATTAGATTGATTTCAAAAATAAAAATACTTGACATCGATGCTTTGATGTATTAAAATTGATTAGTAATAAAGTAGAAGCAGCACTTCTCACCTCATTTCTATGGGAAATAGGTTAATATCTGATTGAAGACAATTTTCAATTGCAGATGGAGTGCGCCATCTGCAATTTTTTTATGGAGGTATATTACTATTAGCAAAGAAATTCAACATGAAATCAATAACGAAATCCGCGACCGGGAAGTTCGTGTTATCGATGAGAACGGTGAAATGCTGGGTGTGATGGCTACAAAAGAAGCTTTGCGCATCTCTGATGAAAAAAATCTGGATTTAGTTAAAGTTTCCCCGAATGCCAAGCCTCCGGTTTGCAAGATTCTTGATTATGGAAAATTCCGTTATGAAGAAATCCAGCGGGTAAAAGAGGCGAAAAAGAATCAAAAAGCGGTTGTTATCAAAGAGATCAGAATGTCCGTACGTGTAGAAGAGCACGATATTAATGTTAAAGTTAAAAATTGCTTAAAGTTTTTGGAACAGGGCAATCGTGTAAAAGTATCCATTCGATTTAGAGGACGTGAAATGGCATATACTGATCGAGGGAAAGATGTGTTATTAGACTTTGCAGAACGAGCTTCAGAACTGGGCGTAATCGAAAAGACCCCTAAAATGGAAGGACGGAGCATGGTTATGTTCCTATCACCTAAAAAAGACAAATAGGTAATTGACTGTCCGGAATATCGGATACTATCTGTGAATTTTGGATGAAGTTTATTATAATTAAGCAAGCGAGAGGAGGAATTATTATGCCAAAAATGAAAACACACCGCGGAGCAGCAAAGCGTTTTAAAATAAAGAAATCAGGTGTTATTAAACGCTCTAAAGCTTTTAAGCGTCATATTCTTAACAAGAAATCACGCAAAACTAAACGAAACCTGCGAAAAGCAGCATATTTGACAAAAGGCGATGCAAAAGTCGTAAAATTAATGATTAAACGATAAATTAGAAGATAGGAGGAATTAAATAATGTCTAGAATTAAAAAAGGCGTTAATGCCAAGAAAAAACATAAGAAAATATTAAAACTTGCAAAAGGATATTATGGTGCTAAAAGCAAGCTCTACAGACCTGCTAACGAAG
This sequence comes from Eubacteriaceae bacterium ES2, assembly GCA_031222025.1. Taxonomy (GTDB): domain Bacteria; phylum Bacillota; class Clostridia; order Eubacteriales; family Eubacteriaceae; genus Acetobacterium. The sequence goes on from CP130740.1 coordinate 1,508,982, forward strand.
CAGTTATGCGAGCTCTCCGATCTTCGTATGTCGGACGTAAAGAAAAGAAACGTAATTTCCGAAGACTATGGATTACCCGTATTAATGCTGGGGCTAGAATGCACGGTCTTAGCTATAGCAAATTCATGTTTGGTCTGAAAGAATCGGGTGTTGAGATTGATCGAAAAATTCTTGCCGATCTGGCGATGAATGATATGGATGCATTTAAATCACTGGTTGATGTTTCTAAAAAAGGTCTTAATATTAACTAGTTTTACTATAACTTCTCGTAGAAGAAACCTTTTATGAGAAGTTTTTTTCATGAAACGACTAATTTTCAATAGGCAATATAGATTATAAAGGGTAAAGCATATATATAAACATGATTTGTTTATCATTCAATCTTGAGGCAATTTTGAAATTTGTTTTTATTATAATGAAAATGTGAGATGTTAATTCCCTTGAATTTGTCAAAAAATTTACGGCGGCGAATTATCTTTGATTTAATCTAAATTTGAAATAGACAATTAGGATTAAGAATTACTGTTGCATTTTTCCTTATGCATGTTAAAATATGAATGATATTTAAATCTGTAGTACGGAGACTATTGTGAATGATAAAAAGATCTTTCGATTAAAGCATTATGTGACACACCGCTCTCCTGCTGAAATTCTTATTTTTGGGTTTGCAGCGGTCATATTAATTGGAGCGCTCTTACTGACATTGCCTATATCAAGTGCCAGTGGTAGAAGTCCTGGTTTTCTAAATGCCTTGTTTACAGCTACTTCGGCAGTATGTGTAACAGGTTTGGTCGTTGTTGATACAGGAACTTTCTGGTCTTTGTTTGGGAAATTAATAATTATAACCCTAATTCAGATTGGCGGGTTGGGTTTTATGTCACTGACTACTATGTTCTTTGTATTGGCAGGCAAACGAATAACTATCAAAGATCGGCTGTTAATCCAATCATCGGTTAACACTGATTCAATTTCGGGTATTGTCAAATTCACAAAGTATATTTTTTTCTCATCAATAGGAATTGAACTGATCGGCGCATTGTTTTTAAGTATGGTTTTTATACCTGAATTTGGTTTTAGTAAAGGTATAGCCTATAGTATTTTCCATGCTATTTCTGCTTTTTGTAATGCAGGATTTGACCTAATGGGGAATTTTACTAGCTTAACCCGATACGTAGACAATTTTTTAGTTAATTTTGTCATTGGCGGATTGATAATTTTCGGTGGACTTGGTTTTGCAGTAACAAGCGATATTTTGTATATTCGCAAATTTCATAAAATGACCATGCAGGCGAAATTAGTACTGGTAATCACCGGCGGACTTCTCTTACTCGGATTTGTATTGTTTTTTATTTTTGAATATAATAACCCGAGAACCATGGGAAATCTTTCTTTGAATGGAAAAATTTTAGCTTCCTTTTTTCAATCAGTTTCTCCACGAACGGCAGGATTCAATACTGTTGACATGGCCGGGTTGACAAAGCCGTCCTTGTTTCTGACGATGCTGTTGATGTTTGTTGGGGCTTCACCGGGTTCTACTGGTGGCGGGGTAAAAACAACGACGATTGGAATTATTATTCTAACCGTGGCTTCTGTTTTAAACGGGAAAAAAGATGTTATCGCTCTTAAAAGAACAATTACGGGACCAGCTATTCGTCGAGCAATCTCTGTAGTTGTTATCGCGATGGTGATTATTATAGTAATGATGTTTGTGCTGTTGTGTTCAGAACCCGATCTTTCATTTGAGAGCATACTCTTTGAAGTGTTATCTGCATCAGGAACAGTTGGTTTATCGATGGGGATTACGCCATATCTTTCAATCAGTGGCAAATTGGCATTGATTATAACGATGTTTGTTGGTAGACTTGGACCACTCACGGTTGCATATGCAATTTCGAGAAATGAAAAACGGTTGAAAGAAAATATTGGATCTTTCAAATTACCGGATGGAAACATTATGATTGGCTAGAGGAGGAGTAGTTAATTGAAAGAAAAGCAGTTTGCGGTTCTAGGATTAGGCCGCTTTGGTGAGGCATTAGCAATAACGCTCAGTGAACTTGGCTGTAATGTTGTTGTCGTTGATAATGATGAAGAAAAAATTCAAAATATTGCAAATTCCGTAACTTATGCAGTTACGGCGGATGTAACAGATATCAATGCACTAAAAGCCATCGGACTAAAAAATGTTGATGCTGTTGTCGTTTCGATTACATCAGATATTAACAGCAGTATAATGGGTATCGTCAATGCTCAGGAATTGGGGATTCAGGAAATTTACGGTAAAGCCAATAATGCCCAGCATGAAAAAGTGCTGTTAAAACTGGGGGTGAAAAAGGTTTTTTCACCTGAGCGGGATATGGGTGAGCGTGTGGCACATACCCTTGTAACAGGTGGTTTTATTGATATTCTGGAACTTGATACTGATCATATGATTGTTGAAGTTGATGTTTTACACATCTGGGAAGGAAAAACTCTGGAACAATTGGATCTAAGAGCTGTTTATGGCATTAATGTCATTGCGATACGATCATTTGATATTTTGAACGCCAGTCCGTTAGCATCTGATATGATTAAACCTGGTGACAAGATTATCGTCATGGGTGAAAGCAAATCAATCAATGAGCTCAATAAATTATCCAAGAAAGATAACCAAAATTGACAGAGTATGATATAATAAGTTCCAAACAAAACGAACAGATAAAATTGATTATTAAACTCAGGCAGAAAAAGTATCGCGATGAAACAGAGCTTTTTATCATTGATGGAAAAAAAATTCTTGATGAAGCGCTAAGAAGTCATGCCATAATTGAGAGAGTTTTTTTCTCAGAGCAATTAAAGGGTTCTGAGTATGTGCAAAAGTATCTTACCTCAGATTTACAGGTCTTTTGGATAAAAAAATCAATTTTTGAGGGTTTGACTGGTATGAAAAATCCAGAAGGTGTTTTAGCAATAGTAAAAAAATGTCGATTTGGCATCAAAAGGTCAAATCGATATATTATCCTCGAAGATATTCAGGATCCCAATAATGTCGGCACTATTATTCGGACAGCTGATGCGGCTGGATTCGATACGATAATAGGGACTTCAAAAACAGTGGATTTTTTCAATGAAAAGGTTGTAAGAGGTTCAATGGGATCATTATTTCATCTTAATCTCAAAACGACGGAGGATTGTTTGCAGCTAATCAGTAGTTTACATGATGATGGTGTGAAAATTATCGGTACAGCGCTTGATGGCGTAAATTTATTTGAACAGACATGTAAATATGATTCCTTTGCCTTGATTCTAGGAAACGAATCGCGGGGAATGAGTGAGGCATTAAAAAATAAATGTGATACACTATATCAGATTCCAATTTTTGGTCAAGCGGAATCGCTAAATGTTTCAGTTGCAGCTGGAATTGTTATGTATCAACTCATAAAATAATTTAATAGGTAGATCGATGATTGAGAAAGTAAGACAGATAATTGTAGTCCAGAGAAAAAATCCTTGGCTGAAAGATTTTGTGCACGTACTGTCTGAAGTTCCCTCAGGAGTTTAAAAGTGAGGACAATATGTCAGTAGTTTTTAACGTTTATCACGTTACGATAATAAGAGAATACAAATGTATTAAATAAGGTGGTACCGCGGAATAACTTCGTCCTTGACAGGGCGTTTTTTTATTGGTAGAAATAAGTGACACCTCAATTATTCATATAAAACATTATAAAACTAAGAAAAATTAAAGGGAGAGTTTATGAAGGATCAATTAAAAGAAATTCAGGATCGATTTTTGAAGCAGGTTCAGAATGTCAAAGATCTAAAGGATCTTGATGCTATAAGAGTCCAATTTCTCGGTAAGAAAGGTGAATTAACAGCAGCTTTAAAAGGCATGGGTAAGCTTACCGCTGAAGAACGACCGAAAATTGGGAAAATTGCCAATGAGGTACGCGAGTCAATAGAAAATAGTCTGACAGCGCAAAAAGAGAAGTTTGAAAAAATAAAGATTGAAGCTCAATTATCAATGGAAACTTTGGATGTTTCGTTGCCTGGCAGTAAAAAGAATATGGGTAAATTACATCCTTTAAACAAAACAATTAACGAACTTGAAGATATCTTTCTTGGGATGGGTTTTTCAATTGCAGAAGGTCCTGAAATTGAATGGGCAAAATACAATTTTGATTTTTTAAATGTACCAAAAGAACACTCGGCTAGAGATTTGCAGGATACATTTTACGTTGATGATGAGATTGTCTTAAGAACCCAAACCTCGCCAGTTCAGGTTCGGGTAATGGAACAAAAAAAGCCACCTTTGAGAGTTATTTCACCAGGTCGAGTATACCGGTGTGATGAAATAGATGCGACTCATTCACCGGTTTTTCATCAAATGGAAGGATTGGTCATTGATAAAGGTATTACAATGAGCGATTTGAAGGGAACCTTAGATTTATTTGCAAAAAAATTATTTGGTGAAAATACAAAAACTAAATTTCGCCCCCATCAGTTTTATTTCACAGAGCCTAGTGCAGAAATGGATGTGACTTGCTTTAAGTGTGGTGGCAAAGGCTGCCGTGTTTGTAGCAACACCGGTTGGATTGAGATCCTCGGATGTGGCATGGTTCATCCAAATGTTTTAAAAGATTGCGGAATCGATCCCGAAGAATACAGTGGCTTTGCTTTTGGCATGGGTCTTGATCGTATTGCTTTGACAAAGTACGGTATTAACGACTTGCGCTTGTTGTTTGAAAATGACCTGAGATTTCTGGGACAGTTTTAGTAGGAGGGGATAATGTTAATTTCATTAAATTGGTTAAAAGAATATGTGAATATTGATTGTAAAGCTGATGATTTGGGAGAAGCTTTGACCATGTCAGGCACAAAGGTAGAAACGATGATTGATGTTTCGCCTAAAATTGAGAACATTCTAACTGGGAGAATTGAGAAAATTGACAGACATCCCAATGCCGATAAATTGGTTGTTTGCCAAGTGAATTTCGGGGATTTTGAAAAAGTAATCGTGACCGCGGCAAAAAATGTGTTTGAGGGTGCGGTTATTCCAGTTGCCCTAGATGGAGCTGTACTTGCTAACGGCGAGACGATTAATGACAGTGATTTCAGAGGTGTTTTATCTCAGGGAATGTTTTGCTCGATCGAAGAATTGGGGATGAATCAGGAACTGTTCTCAAAAGATATGATGGATGGTATCTACATTTTGCCAGCTGAAACAAAACTTGGTGAATCAGTTAAAACGCTTTTATGGTTGGATGATGTAATCATTGATGTGGAATTGACCGCTAATCGACCCGATTGCCAATCAGTCCTAGGGATTGCCAGAGAAACTTCTGCAACGCTAAATCAACCATTAAATTCATTTGAGACTTATAATGATCGGGAAACATCTAACGCTATTTCTGACTATCTGTCAATTCAGGTTGAAAATGATTTATGCAAGCGCTATATCGGCAAAATGATGCGCGTTAAAAAAATCGAACCATCTCCGTTATGGATTCAGGTTAAACTGTTAAACAGTGGCGTACGACCAATAAACAATATTGTTGATGTCACAAATTATGTTATGCTGGAGTTAGGTCAGCCCTTACATGCCTTCGATTATAAGAGTTTGGGTTCAGATAGAATCGTTGTTAAGACCACTAATGATAGTAAAATTGTTACACTAGATAATCAGGAAAGAAGCATTGATCAAAGTATGTTAATGATTACCAATGGGGAGATTCCAGTAGCGATTGCTGGAGTTATGGGGGGACAAAATTCTGAGATCAATCAATCGACAGAACTGGTTGTTTTAGAATCGGCGTGCTTTGATAAAAGTAGTGTAAGACTAACTTCAAAAAAACTTGGCCTTAGAACGGAAGCATCGGCTCGTTATGAAAAAGGTGTCGATTCAGATTTAGCCCTAACTGCGGCGCTACGGGCAACTCACTTGCTTAAAGAAATAGATGCGGTTGAAGTAATTGAAGGGATGATTGATATTTATCCTAATCCCCAAACGCAGCCAGAAATTGAAATGGATCCGCAATGGGTTAACCGTTTTATTGGAATAGATTTGCCAGCAAAAACGATGATTGCATATTTAAAGCGCTTATTTTTCGAAGTCCGTGAAAATGATGAGTTAATCTTTGCTACGCCACCTTATTTTCGGTCGGATATTCTGATAAAAGAGGATCTGGCAGAAGAAATCGCGCGTATTTATGGATACGATAATATTCCGGGAACGATCATGGGTGGTGAGACCCAAGTTGGTGAAAAATCAGAAGTTCAAAAAACTGAAAACCTGATTAAAAGGGTTTTGGTTGGCCAGGGATATTACGAAACAATGACCAGTTCATTTACCAGTGAAAATAAAATCAGTGGTTTAAATGAGGGTCTTCCGTCTGACATGGTAAAACTGATTAATCCGCTGGGTGAAGAAAACAGCTTGATGAGAAGATCCCTGATTGGACATCAATTAGATGTTATCGCTTTAAATAGCCATCGTAAAAATCAGCAGGGTCGTTTTTTTGAGTTGGCAAATACTTATTCTAAAGCGATAAAGAGCAATACGCTACCACGCCAAGAAAAGAAAATTGTCTTGAGCAGTTATGGCAATACTGATTTTTTTGATTTAAAAGGGACCATAGAATTAATGCTGAATGAACTTGGGATTACAAATGTTCTTTTTAGTGCTGGCGGAAGTGATACATTTCATCCAGGACGAAAAGCCGAAATTTTTCAAGGTGAGATAAAACTAGGAGAAATTGGTGAAATTCATCCGCTGGTAGTGAAAAATTTCAACCTGCCAAAACGATGCTATGTCAGCGAAATCTCATTTGAATCACTGATGAAGGTTAAACAAAACAACATTCGTTTTAAGGAATTGCCAAAATTCCCTGGAACATCTCGCGATTTGGCAATTGTTGTCGAAAAAAGTATACCGGCTTCCAGTGTTTTAGCGATTATAAAAAATAATTCTGGGGATTTGCTTGAATCTGTCGAACTCTTCGATGTGTATACGGGTGAACAAGTTCCAAATCAGCATAAAAGTTTAGCTTATGCATTAAGCTTTAGACATCTTGAAAAAACTTTGAGTGATGAAGATATTAACCCGGTGATCGAAAAAATTCTTTCTGAACTTGAAGGTCAACTAAATGGACGACTGCGCGATTAGCAATCTGTTGACCTTGACACAAATTTCGGGTTTAGGTCGAAAAAGGATTAAAAAATTACTAAAAAAAAGTGACCTAATAAATAATTCACTTGATGAACTACTTGAAATGGCTTGTGATATTGGGATTATTAAGGTATTACCAACTGAACAAAGCCTAAAAATGGCTGCTGATTCAACAGCGGATATTTTTGCAAAGAATGCACGATATGGCATAAAAATGATGACTTATTTTGATGATGATTTTCCAAAATGCCTTTTATACGATGATGGACCAGTCGTGATATACTATTTGGGAAACATTGACTGCTTGGATATAAATAAAAGAGTTGCTGTAATTGGAAGCCGCAATCCCGACCAGAATGGTATCCGATTTGCTTATAATGTTGCAAAGGAAATAGCACTACAAAATGGTGTGATTATCAGTGGTCTGGCCTTAGGATGTGATACTGCAGGGCATCGTGGGGCCCTATCTGTGAAAGGAAGAACGCTTGCTTTTTTACCCAGCGGCTTATTAAATATCTATCCGGAAGTCAATCGGACGCTGGCACACGAAATTTTGGACAATGGTGGAGGTTTGATATCGGAATATTCACTTGCGACTGATGCACATGTCTATCAATTTGTCGAACGAGATCGGCTTCAGGCTGCGGCAAGTCAGATTGTTATGGTGTCATCATTCGCTCAAAGTAGTGGGACACTCCATACACTAAAGTTTGCAAATAAATATAGTCGTTCAATTTACACAATTGAGGAGATTGTTAAGCGCAATCCGACTGGATTTGGAGCACTAAACGCATTAGAGATATCTTACTCAATTATAAATTTTTCGGAAATAGTAGATGTTTTAGACCAATTATAAATAAATCATTTGTTTTTTTGTAAATTTTTACATATAATAGTGGTAAACAGTTTACTTATTACAGGAGGAATGAAATGCCTGAAAAATCAATTATTGAACTAAAAATTTTAGATACAGAATTTAATTTAAAAGCGACTGAGAATGAAGATCATATTCTTGATGTTGCAAACTATGTGAAAACCGAACTGGAACGCGTTAAAACGGCTAATCCGTTTACTAATCATATTCGGATTGCCATTCTCGGCTGTATGAATATCACTGAAAAACTGCTGAAGGCAGAAGCGGAACTGGAAAATGCTGAAGAGCAAAAAATCCAGGAAATTGGCGAGATAAATTCGGTTAAGGAAGAACTCAAGGATGCCCATGACTTGATTGAAGCCGAAAAAGTTAAGTATGCTACTTTAGAAGAAGAAAAGATCGCGCTTGATAAAGAAATGGCCGAAAAAGAAGAGTTGTTAACACAGTATCGTGAACATTTGCGCCAAAGCAAGGCTGATAGTGAAACCAGTCGAAAAACGATCCTAGATTTACAGAATCAACTTTTTGAAAGTCAGATTGAATTAGTAAAAGTTAATAAAAATAGCATTGAAAAAGATGCTTTTAAAAGTATCGAAGAGAAAATAAAATTTGATTAAGTAATAATTTTGGTTATTGATTTGGGTTAAAGCCGTCACTTTGGTGGCGGCTTCTGAATTTTATGTGCGCTCAGTATGTCCCAAATCTCTGAAACCCAGGGAGAAATTAATGAAAACTATTTTAATTGACGGAAACAGTTTAATATATCGAACATTCTATGCTATCCGTGAAATGTTTACTACAAAGGGGATGCCTACAAACGCAATCTATGGATTTATGAACATTCTTGTAAAAATACAGGATGAGTTTAAACCAGATTATCTAGCAGTTGCCTTTGATATGAAGGGTGACACTTTTAGGCATAAAATATTTAATGACTATAAAGGTGGTCGCCAAAAGATGCCGGAAGATCTGGCAAAACAGTTTCCGGTTTTAAAGGATTTGTTAAAAATGATGGGGATCGCAATTCTTGAAAAAGAAGGATATGAAGCGGATGATATTATTGGAACGCTGGCTAAAATGGGTGAACTTAAAGGCTTGCAAACTGAAATTATTACTGGTGATCGTGATGCTTTTCAATTAGTTGACGAAAATATTACAGTTTTATATACCAAAAAAGGAATTACTGACCTTGAGATTGTTAACACAAGCTGGATCGAAGAAAAATACAGTTTAAAACCAGTTGACCTTATCGAGTTGAAAGCCCTTATGGGAGATGCCTCAGACAATATCCCTGGTATAGCAGGTATCGGTGAAAAGACAGGAATTAAGCTGATAAAGGAATATGGCAATTTAGAAAATCTGTATGAACGGATTGACGAATTGAAGGGCAAACAAAAGGAAAAATTAATAAGTGGAAAGGATTCGGCATTTTTGAGTCGGGAGCTGGGGGTAATTGATATACACGTACCTTTAAAGATAGATTATGAAATGCTAAGTTTCAATTCACTTTTTAATGAAAATAGTATTGAATTATTAAAAGAGCTTGAATTTAAAAGCATCCTAAATCGATTTGATCATTTACCACTTGAACAAGAGGCTGAAACTTCAGTATCATATGAAAAAATTAATACTGAGGCTTCGATGACCCGACTGATGAAGGATCTGGAAGGATGCAAAACACTATCTATCTATTTTCATCAGGAAGAAAAAGCTGTTTTTTTGGGAATGGCTTATGATGGGAAACTGGTTTATCTAAATGACCATGCTGTAAAAAAATTTCGTTTTTTTGAACAGTTAAAGATGCTTTCTAATTTACATGAGATTGGTTTGATTAGCCACGATCTTAAAAATCTTTTGCATATTCTCCATCATGAAGGGATTGCAGTAGTTAAGGACAGCTTTGATATTTTGATTGGTTGTTATCTTTTAAGTCCTGGAGATCAACAATACAATCTGAAATCTGCAGCTTTTCGCTATCTGGAAGAAAACATTCCAGATGAAGATGAGTTTTTTGGTAAAGGAAAAAAGCGTTTAACAATAACAGAAATATCACCGGAAAAACTTTCTGATTTTATCATGAAAAATTGTGAAATTATTATGCGGGTTAAACCAATCATAGAAAAAGAGCTAATCGACACGAAGATGTTAGAACTGTTTCAGACAATTGAAATGCCTCTTTTAGTAGTTATGGCTTCAATGGAAGAACTTGGTGTATCTATTGATAAAAGTGCTTTAAAAAAACTTGCTGAAGAGTTTGAACAATCGCTTGAAATTTTAACTAAAGAAATTTATGAACTTGCGGACGCAGGTGAATTTAATCTCAATTCGCCGAAACAACTTGGGGAAGTTCTTTTTGAAAAAATCAAGCTGCCGGTTATTAAAAAAACGAAAACTGGTTACTCCACGAATATAGAAGTTTTAGAACAGCTTGTTAATTTTCACCCGATGATTCAAAAGATTATTGATTATCGAATGCTTGCAAAACTGGATTCGACATATGGCAGGGGACTAATTGGGTTTATTGATGAAGAGTCAGGCAAAATTTTCTCAACCTTCAATCAAACTGTTGCTGCAACGGGGCGAATCAGCAGTTCTAACCCAAATCTACAGAACATACCCATTAAAACTGAGATGGGTCGAAGTATTAGAAAGGTATTTATTCCCTCTGAAAAGAATAGAATACTGGTAGATGCCGATTATTCACAGATAGAATTAAGAGTTTTAGCCCACTTATCTGGGGATGAAAATCTGATTGACGCTTTTATTAAAGAACAGGATATTCATACCAGAACAGCCTCAGAAATATTTGGTGTACCGCTCAATGAAGTTAACAGAATTCAGCGTGGTCAGGCTAAAGCGATCAATTTCGGGTTGATCTATGGCAAACAGGCCTTTAGTCTGGGCAAGGATTTAGGAATTAGCAGAAACGAGGCTCAAGACTATATCGATCGATATTTTGCTCGTTATCCTAAAGTTCAGGATTATATGGATAATATTAAAAAACAAGCAAAAGAAGAGGGATATGTCACAACAATTTGGGGAAGACGCAGATATATACCTGAAATGAATTCAAAAAATAGACTTTTAGTACAAGCCGGTGAAAGAATGGCATTAAATACCCCGATTCAGGGAAGTGCCGCGGATATTATTAAAATGGCAATGATTCGAGTTTATAATCGTCTACGAGAAGAAAAACTGGATGCTGAGTTAATCTTACAGGTACATGATGAATTAATGATCGATACTCCTGAGTCTGAAGAAGAAATTGTGAAGAAAATTATAAAGGAAGAAATGGAAAAGGCTGCTCAATTGGATGTTCCATTAACCGTTGATGTAAATACCGGTAAATCCTGGTTTGATATCAAATAATTAAAATTTTGAGAGGGAATAATGGAGATTATTGGCATTACTGGAGGAATTGCTTCGGGTAAATCAACAGTTGTTAAGCTGTTAAAAAAAAGATACAATTTTGAAATTATTGATGCCGACCAGCTGGCTCGTGAAGCGGTTAAAAAAGGTTCTCGTGGATTAAGAAAAATTGTTGATACTTTTGGTGAACGAATTTTGACAGATCAAAAAGAATTAGATCGCCAACAAATGGGTGAAATGATCGCTGAGAATCAAAAAGTCAGAGAAGAATTAAATGCTATTGTTCATCCAGAAGTAAAAAAACTATACGATCAGGAAATTGAAGAATTAAAAAAAACTAATTTCCCTTATATATTTTATGATTGTCCACTCTTATGCGAAGTTGGTTTGACAAAAACAGTTGATGAAATTTTTTTAATAGTTGCAAATAGAGAAGTTCGACTTAAAAGAATTGTGGAAAGAGACCATGTTTCTGTTGAACTAGCGCAAAAGAAGATTGATATGCAGATGAAAGATGAAGAAAAAGAAAAAATTGCTGATATCATTATTGAAAATAATGGTACCAAAAACGATCTATTGATTACTTTGGATTGTTATCTCTCTAAACGAAAGCTATGGACTAAAAATCAAAAAAACACTTGAAAAAGTTAATGACATCAATTATAATAGTTAAACAGGTTAAAAACTGTTAGCGAGGATGGTGGAACGGCAGACACGCAGGTTTGAGGGATCTGTTGCAGCAATGCAGTGAGGGTTCAAATCCCTTTCCTCGCACCATATAAGGAACTCAAGATCGGCTTTAAATAGCCGATTTTTTAATTGTGAAAATGGACTTTGAATCATGATCAAATTTAATTAACATCTTTTATTTAAAAAACTCATGTAGACATTTTAAAGATAACTTTTGCATTTCTTTTAGCATTTAAGCATGAAGAAGATTTATGAAAACTACTGAGAAAATAAAAGCTTGTGTAATAGAAGTTAATTATTTTACAATTACAATCTTGACATTTCCTTGTGAATCGTTTATGATAGTAAAAACAATTTAATAAAAATAAACCGTTGAAGTGGAGATAACGGTGTATCGTGCAGTTACAGAGAGCGGGGAATGCTGAGATCCCGTACAACGCAGCGCATCAAATGGACCACTGAGGGCGTAGTGAAAGGAGTAATCTGATTATTCTACGACGTGACGCATACGTAAGTTGCGAGGAATATGATAGTATTCTGCAGAGTGTACGGAAATTTTATTTCTGTAAATTAAGGTGGTACCGCGGCTAGTTCGTCCTTTTTGAGGGCGATTTTTTATTTTTTTGAATAATTTATTAAATAAAAAATCAGATTCACATAAATTTAAGGAAGTGGCTGAAGGATCAGTCAGAAAGGAAGAATAATGATTAGACCTGCAATTGATGAGGCAAGAGCATTTGCTGAAGACTTTAAAATTATTCCTATTGGAATGGAATTGCTCTCAGACATTAAAACAACGGTAGAAGTACTGAGAACACTTAAATCAACCGGTAAAAAGACCTTTTTATTGGAAAGCGTTGAGGGTGGCGAAAAATGGGGACGTTATTCCTTTCTTGGTTTTGATCCAAAGTTGACTATTAAGGGAATGAATGGGAGTGTTGAAATAGAAGATAAAACCGGCGTACAGACATCTATAGAAAACCCAATTAACGTCATTCGTGAGATTATTGCTGAAAACAAAAGTCCGCAATTATCTGAATTTCCAGTCTTTACCGGTGGTTTTGTTGGAAGTTTTGCTTATGACTTTGTTAAATATTTTGAACCAAATTTAAGTTTTGAGAATGAGAATCCTGAAGCGTTTGAAGACTTTCAATTGATGCTTTTTGACAAAATTATCGCTTACGATCACCTGAAACAAAAAATGATTTTGATTGTTAATATAAAAACTGATTATTTCGAAAAAAACTATATCGACGGAGTGATTCAGTTAAAAGAGATGGAAGCTTTAATTATTGGCAATCATACCAATCAATCCTTCAAAGGGAAGCTAAAATCAGAATTTAAATCCATTTTCACTAAGGAATATTATTGTGAAATGGTCGAAAAAACAAAAGAGCATATTGTTCAAGGTGATATATTTCAGGCAGTTATTTCTAATCGGGCAGAGGCTTCGTTTGAAGGAGATTTATTGCCGACATATCGAATTCTTAGAACCATTAATCCATCTCCCTATATGTTTTATCTAGACTTTTTAACGATGCAGGTTGCAGGTGCTTCGCCTGAAACTTTGGTATCACTTAAAAACGGTCAACTGGCAACTTTTCCTATAGCCGGATCATGTCCCAGAGGAGAAAGCCCTGAAGAGGATGAAAAAAATATCAGTGACCTGCTTGAAGATGAGAAAGAATTATCTGAACATGATATGTTAGTCGACTTAGGTCGAAATGATTTGGGAAAAATAAGTGAATTTGGATCAGTTAAAGTAGATAATTATAAACAGGTATTAAAATTTTCCCATATTTCCCATATTTGTTCAACAGTCACCGGTAAGATGCGAAAAGAACTGAATCAAATGGATGCAATTACGGCTGTATTACCTGCTGGAACATTGTCAGGGGCACCTAAACATCGAGCGATTGAAATTATTAACGAGCTTGAGGGACAAAAGCGGGGCATTTACGGCGGAGCGGTAGGATATATCGATTTTTCCGGTAATCTGGATATGTGTATTGCAATCAGAATGGCGGTTAAAAAAAATGATAAGGTCTATATTTCAGCTGGTGCTGGAATTGTAGCTGATAGTATCCCGGAAAAAGAATTTGTAGAATCAAACAATAAGGCTAGAGCAATGTTTGTAGCCATTGAAAAAGGACAGGAGATAGAATCATGATTTTGTTGATTGATAATTATGATAGCTTTTCTTATAACTTATATCAGTATGTTGGCATGTTGAATCCAGATATTCGGGTGATTAGAAATAATGAATACTCGGTTGAGGAAATAAAGAATCTTAATCCAGATGCCATTATTATCTCTCCTGGCCCTGGTAAACCTTCCGATGCTGGCGTTTGTGAAGACGTAATCGATGAATTTAAAGGTGTCTGTCCGATTCTTGGGGTTTGTTTAGGTCATCAGGCGATTTGCGAAGTCTTTGGTGGTGAGATTGCTTTGGCCAAAACATTGATGCACGGTAAGAAGAGTAATGTTCACATTTCCAACAGTAGCCCAATTTTTAGTGGTTTGTCACCAATTATTAAAGGGGCGAGATATCATTCGCTCGCGGCGGTTCGTTCAAAATTACCGGATGAACTATTGATTATTGCTGAAGATGACGAGGGTGAAGTGATGGCGGTAAAGCATCGAAGCTACGAGATTTATGGTATTCAGTTTCATCCGGAGTCGATACTAACTGACGATGGAGAATGTATTATTAAAAATTTTCTAGAATTAAAGGAGTTGAAAAATGATCAAAGAGGCAATCTATAAAGTGGTGAATGGTGATAATCTAAGCATCGAAGAAGCCTATTCTGTAATGAACGAAATTATGAGTGGTCATGCTACTCCAGCGCAAATTGGTGCATATTTGACAGGTTTACGTTACAAAGGGGAAACGATTGAAGAAATTACTGGTTCGGCTATGGTGATGCGGGAAAAAAGTATAAAAATAAGCCCTGAATATGATGTCTTGGATATTGTTGGGACTGGTGGCGATGAAGTTGCGACATTTAATATTTCTACCATTTCATCTTTAGTAATAGCGGCTGCAGGCGTACCAGTTGCCAAGCATGGAAATCGTAGTGTTTCCAGCAAATGTGGCAGCGCTGATCTTTTGGAAACCTTAGGGGTCAATATTATGCTTAGTGCCAAAGAGAGTCAGAAAATTTTAAAACAAATCGGTATCTGCTTTATGTTCGCACCTACTTATCATTCATCGATGAAATACGCGGCACCGGTGCGAAAAGAAATGGGAATAAGAACTATTTTCAATATTCTTGGACCATTAGCGAATCCAGCTGGTGCGAATATGACACTACTTGGTGTCTATGATGAAAACCTGGTGGAACCACTAGCAAAAGTTTTGATAAAACTACAGGTTAAAAGCGGACTGGTCGTGCATGGGCATGATGGGCTAGATGAAATAACCCTGACCGATACGACATCAGTCTGTGAAGTAAATGGAGACCAGCTTAACAGTTATTTGATTATCCCAGAGCAACTTGGCCTGGAAAGATGTGAGATAAACGATTTAATCGGGGGTGATGCTCACGAAAATGCTGAGATTGCGCGAGCTGTCCTAGAAGGTGAAACGGGTCCTAAGCGCGATGTAGTAGTAATGAATTCGGCTTTTGCACTTTATCTGGCAAAAAAAGGCCATACCTTAAAAGAATGTGTAAAAATCGCCGAATCAGCTATAGATTCAAAGGCTGCGCTTAACAAACTTAACGAATTGATCAGTTTAAGTGAGCGATTTAAAACTGAGGGAATCGCATGATTCTGGATAGGATTGTTGAATCAACAAAAATTAGACTTGAAAAGCTAAAGGCACAACAGTCTCTGCAGGGAATAATGGATCAAATAATACCAAAAGAAGACCCATTTGCTTTCGAAAAAGCACTTAAAAATAATGACCTGGCATTTATTTGTGAGATAAAAAAGGCTTCGCCGTCTAAAGGTATCATCGATCCTGACTTCCGATTTCTTGAAATTGCCAAAGACTATGAAAAAGCTGGCGCAGATGCGATTTCTGTTCTGACTGAACCAGAATTTTTCAAAGGTTCTGATGAAATTTTAAAGGCGGTTAAAAACGTAGTTTCTTTACCGGTTATCCGTAAAGATTTTACAATTGATGCTTATCAGATCTATGAAGCGGCACAGATTGGAGCTGATGCTATTCTTTTAATCTGTGCAATTTTATCAGAAGATAGGTTAAAAGAGTATTTAAAAATTGCGGATGATCTGGGTCTATCGGTAGTAGTAGAAACGCATGATGAAAATGAAGTGAAAATGGCTTTGCAGGCTGGGGCTAGAATTATTGGGGTGAATAATCGTAATTTAAAAACTTTTGATGTTGACTTAAATAATAGTATAAGATTAAGGAAATTAGTCCCTGAGGATATAATATTTATTTCTGAAAGCGGGATTAAGACAGCAGAAGATATTTCACTTTTAAAGCAAAATAAAACTGATGCAGTATTAATCGGCGAATCATTGATGCGTAGTAAGAATAAAAAGGATAGGCTTAATCAATTAAAGGGTTAAAAATATGAATACAAGAATTAAAATTTGCGGCCTGACCAGACCTGAGGACATCGAAGCGGTCAACTTATATTTACCTGATTACATTGGCTTTGTATTCGCTAGAAGTAAACGTCAAATTGATCATAATACGGCCATTAATTTAAAAAAAATGCTTAATTCGCAAATTCAGGCGGTTGGTGTTTTTGTTAATCATCCTATAAATGAAATTGCTGACATCGTAGAGTCGAGTGTCATTGATTTGATTCAACTCCATGGTGATGAGGACGCAAATTATATTAAAAGCTTGAAAAAAAGACTTTCATTCAAAAAAACTCCGATCATCAAGGCGGTTAGAGTTAAAAACAAGCTTGATATTAAAGAGCATGAAATGATTGACTATTATCTATATGATGCTTTCGATAAAAATATGTATGGTGGTGGCGGTCAGACATTTGATTGGAATCTTTTAAAAGATATTAAAACACCATTTTTTTTAGCAGGAGGGATTAACATTTCAAATGTGGATTTGGCAATTAGGCAACAAAATCCTTACTGTATTGATTTAAGCAGTGGTGTTGAGAGTAATGGTTTTAAAGATGCAGAAAAAATAAAAGAAATTATTCAAAAAGTCAGGAGAATTAAATGAGTAAAGGAAAATATGGGGTTCATGGTGGTCAATTTATTCCTGAAACCCTGATGAATGCGATAATAGAACTTGAGAATGCCTATCATCATTATAAAAATGATGATCAGTTTAAGTTAGAACTAAAAAACTTATTGGATGAATATGCTGGACGACCATCGCGATTATATTTTGCGCAAAAAATGACAGAAGACTTAAAGGGCGCTAAAATCTATTTAAAACGGGAAGATTTAAATCATACCGGTTCGCATAAAATAAATAATGTCTTGGGACAGGCTTTGCTTGCAAAGAAAATGGGAAAGAAACGATTGATCGCAGAAACCGGAGCGGGACAGCATGGCGTAGCAACTGCTACGGCGGCAGCCCTCTTTGGCATGGAGTGTGAGATATTCATGGGGAAAGAGGATACGGATCGTCAGGCATTAAATGTATACCGCATGCGTCTTTTAGGTTCGAAAGTTAATGTTGTCACTTCTGGGACAATGACTTTAAAAGATGCTGTGAATGAGACCTTTCGAGAATGGACAAAACGAGTAGATGACACTCATTATGTTCTTGGATCAGTCATGGGCCCCCACCCCTTTCCTGAAATGGTCAGGGATTTTCAAAGTATAATCAGCAAAGAAATAAAAGAACAGATCCTTTTAAAAGAAGGAAAGCTTCCGGATGTTGTACTGGCTTGCGTGGGTGGAGGTAGTAATGCTATGGGCGCCTTTTATAATTTTATCGATGATCAGACTGTCAGACTGATCGGTTGCGAAGCCGCTGGTCGTGGAATTGATACGGAGCAGCATGCAGCAACCTTGTCAAAAGGAACGTTAGGAATTTTTCATGGCATGAAATCTTACTTTTGTCAGGATGAGTATGGACAAATTGCACCTGTTTATTCTATTTCTGCCGGACTGGACTATCCCGGAATTGGCCCTGAGCATGCACATCTTTTTGATACAAAACGAGCTGAATATGTGCCCGTTACAGATGATGAAGCGGTTGAAGCTTTTGAATATCTGTCGCGAACTGAAGGAATAATTCCCGCGATTGAATCTTCACATGCAGTTGCTCATGCTATTAAACTGGCACCAAAAATGAAAAAAAATCAAATTATGGTCATTAATATTTCTGGTAGAGGAGATAAAGATGTGGCGGCAATTGCCAGATATAAAGGAGAAGAAATATATGAGTAGGATAAAACAGGCATTCAATAAGAAAAAAGCGCTGATTGGATTTTTAACTGGTGGAGATCCATCAGTCGATAAAACAATTGATTATATTTGTGAAATGGAGAGAGCTGGTGTTGATCTAATTGAAATTGGAATTCCCTTTTCCGATCCAGTAGCGGAAGGTATTGTTATAGAAAAAGCCAATGAGCGTGCTTTAAAAGCTGGAACAACAACGGATTCTCTTTTCGAAATGGTAAAAAAAATCAGAAAAAAAACTCAGATCCCGTTAGTTTTTCTAACTTATATGAATCCAATATTTGTTTATGGAGCGGATCGTTTCTTTAAAAAATGTCAGGAAACTGGTATCGACGGAGTTATTATTCCGGACCTCCCTTATGAAGAAAGAGAAGAAGTTTTGGGTTTGGCTAATATATATGGCATTGATCGGATTACTTTAATAGCGCCGACATCACACGATCGGATTATTAAACTGGCACAACCGGCGCATGGTTTTATATATCTGGTCTCCTCTATGGGGGTTACTGGTGTTCGAAAAGAAATAAATACTGATTTGGCATCAATAATTGAACAAATAAAAAAGGTTAGTACCGTGCCAGTTGCGGTAGGGTTTGGAATTTCTACTCCTGACCAGGTCAAAGAAATTGGGGAAATATCTGATGGGGTTATCATTGGAAGTGCAATTGTTCGGATCATCGAAGAGTATGGTGAACATGCAGATTCCCATCTGTATGACTATATAAAAACTTTAAAGGCTAGTTTGGATGAATTAACTGAAAATGAATTAGAATAAGAAATATGCGCTAAATCTTGGCAAAAATTCATTTTTGGCAATATATTTTCTTATCAAGAAAAGTTTCGGCTTTCAAGTGCAAAAAAATACTGGTCATCGTCTGAAAATTCACCTTCTTATTGGGTATAAAAGTGATATAGTATGAATAATGCTACTAATAATGATTCTAGGAGGAAGTCTTATGAAAAAATTTATTAATGATGTTGAAAACGTTGAAAATGAAATGCTAGAAGGTATTGTTCTAGCGCATCCGGAGTATGTCACTCGTTTGGAAGGTTTTGATGTACTAGTACGATCAGATAAAAAAACTGGAAAAGTTGCCCTGGTAAGTGGCGGCGGTAGTGGACACGAACCATCACATGGTGGTTTTGTGGGAAAAGGAATGCTGGATGGTGCTGTTGCCGGATCAGTGTTTACTTCTCCTACACCTGATCAGGTATTTGAAGCAATTAAAGCGGTTGATGCTGGAGAAGGTGTATTATTAGTTATAAAAAACTACACTGGCGATATTATGAATTTTGAAATGGCTGCTGAACTTGCTGAGGCTGAAGGTATAAAAGTTACTAATGTTGTAACAAACGATGATGTAGCTGTCGAAGATAGCTTATACACTACTGGTAGACGTGGGGTAGCTGGTACTGTTTTTGTGCATAAAATTGCAGGTGCAAAGGCTGAAACTGGTGCAAGCCTCGACGATGTTAAGAAAACTGCGGAAAAAGTTATTGCAAATGTCAGAACTATGGGGGTAGCCTTAAAACCCTGTACTGTACCAGCAGCTGGAAAACCTGGATTTGAATTAACAGAAGAAGAAATGGAACTGGGAATTGGGATTCATGGTGAACCTGGTACTGAGAGAAAACCTATTCAAACAGCTGACGAGATAGTTGATTATCTAATGGAAAGAATTTTAAAAGACATGTCGCCAGAAAAAGGTGATGAAGTAGCTGTTATGGTAAATGGTGCGGGTGCAACGCCACCGATGGAATTATATATTTTAAACCGACGTGTGCAGCAGATTCTTGCTGAAAAAGGTATTAAAGTATTTAAAACTTTTGTTGGCGACTATATGACTTCAATTGATATGGCAGGCGCCTCAATTACACTGCTGAAATTGGATGATGAATTAAAAGAATTATTGGTAGCTGAAGCTGATACGATTGGCTTTAAAATGTAGAAACGAGGGATACTATGGCAACAAAGGTAGAAGTGCTGGATTTTGTCAGGCTTTTTGCTGATAAAATGACAGAACATCGACAGGAATTAACAGATCTTGATCAGGCCATTGGTGATGGTGATCATGGGATTAACATGAGTCGTGGAATGAAAGCGGTTATAGAAAAACTTCCTACATTCGAAGAAAAAGGCATTGATGAAATCCTTAAGTCAGTAGGAATGACTTTAGTTTCGACCGTTGGCGGGGCTTCTGGACCTCTTTATGGCACTGCCTTTATGAAAGCCGGAATGGTCGTCAAAGGCAAGGATGAATTATCAGATCAGGATATCATCAACATGATTCAAGAAGCTATAGTTGGTATTCAGTCCCGTGGTAAAGCTGTAAAGGGTGAAAAAACGATGCTGGATAGTATTATGCCAGCTTTAGATCAGATAAAAGCATCGATCGAAAATGGTGACTCAATAAAAGCAGCGATCATAAAAGGTGAGCATGCTGCCTGGGATGGTGTCGAATTTACAAAAACTATAATTGCTACAAAAGGACGTGCCAGTTATTTAGGTGAGCGAAGCATTGGGCATCAGGATCCGGGTGCAACTTCAATGGCATATTTGTTTCAGGCCATAAAAGAAATAGCTGAATAATATTAGCCAGACAGCAACATATACAGAAAAGCAGTTTTAAAATCAGGGTAAGTGCAAAGTAGACGCAGGTATTTGTTTTGCACTTACCTCAGTTTATTTTTCAATTCGAAAGGAAAGTTATGGTAGGTATTGTAATTGTTTCGCACAGCCCCAAAATCGCAGAAGGCGCTCTTGACCTTGCGTCGCAAATGGCGCCAGATGCAAAATTAGTCGCAGCCGGTGGAATGGAAGACGGTGGTATTGGAACAGATGTTAATAAGATTATGAAGGCGATTGAGTCAGTTTATTCGAAAGATGGCGTGGTTATACTTGTTGATCTAGGAAGTGCTGTTATGAGTTCGGAAATGGCCATCGAGATGCTGCCAGAGAACGAAAATATCAAAATTATTGATGCACCGATTGTCGAATCAAGCATCTTTGGCGCTGTTGAATCTGCAATTGGAGCTTCAATGGATCGAATGCTTGAAGTCTTTGAGGAAGTCAAAGCCTATAAAAAGTTTTAGTAAATAAAGTTTGTTAAGTCATTAAAGCTAACAATGTTATAAATATTGTTAGCTTTAATTTTAATAGTAATTAAAAAAAAGTACTAATTTGCGAATATGATTGATTATTTCTTAATTACCTGATATAATTCATTTGTCAACGATTAAATCTTGAATCGAGGTTTTAAATGGTAAAAAATTATATGGAAGAAGTTGTTGAAGATTTGTTACCAAAATTATTGGAAACTTACAACGATATCTGCACCTGTGAAAAATGCTTAGATGACATACGCGCCATTGCGCTCAATAAACTTCATCCAGCATATTTTGTAACGCGAAAGGGTTTTTTGTTTACAAAAATGGAAGAAACTTTGGTTCAGTCTAAAGCTGATGTCATACATGAGTTGACTAGTGCAATCGAAATCGTTTCAAAAAATCCTATGCATAATTAAAAATTTGCCGAAAAAAGTTTTAAAAAAATGTTGTTGAAATTGCAATAAAGTATAAGGGTTCAAATATTTTTGATTATTCTTTTTTCTAGCTTTTAAAGCCTTCCATTTCCGCTTCTTTATAGGGATCACTAGAAATTCCAGGAAGCTTGCCGATGAAGGCTTCTTTTGCTTGAGTAAAGACTTCTTCAAAAGCATTTCTAGATAGCTCAATTTTAGATTAATCGCCACCAGAGATGGCCTTCGCAAATTCAAGTAGACATTCTGCAGCATTTTTACTCCTCAGCAGTATTCTTCAGAAATAACAGCTTGTGCAGTTTTCTTCGTTTCGTCGTCAATTTCTAAAGTTAATTCACCGTCAGTATTTTTGGCACATCAATTAAGTCTTCTGAAAAGATTCTCGGCTTTCTAAAGATTGCACCATTCTTTTAAAAGCCCTGAAGAATTTGAATAAACATTAGATTATTTCTTCAGTTATATAAAGGGAAATGATGGCTGGATAAAAATAAGTTCTGTTAATTTAGCTAATCATATTATACTATTTTATGCTATAATATTTAAGAAATTAACAATTTTTACTTATATGAGGTGAAAGATGTTTAACGGGTCAGATGTTCTGGCGATAATTTTTTTTCTGACTTCAGTTCTATATATTTTTTTAGGAATGTTTGTCTTATATTTCAACCCTAAAACATTCTGGAACCATCTTTTTGTGTTGCTATTGTTTTTGGCTACGGTTTGGTCGATGGGAGCGGCATTTAGTATTGATTCAATATCAGCGGAATCATCTTTAATGTGGCACCAGGTATCAAAATTTGCGGGTAGTCTATTTTTTATTGTACTACTTGATCTTACTTTGCAGATTATCTATAATAGTCGAAAAATTAAAATCAACCGATTTATATTATATCTTCCAGGTATGATTTCTTTCTTATATATCGTGTTTCAATCTCCCGAAATAAATTTCACTCCTTCTCAGTGGGGATTTATCGATACTAATCAGGTCGTTTTTTTAAATGCAGGTATTAAAATTTACAGCATGTTATACTTTCTTGTGGTAATCGCGCTTTTATGGCGCCATATGCTTAGACAACGAGATCCAGCAATCAAAAGAAAGACTGCTATTGTTGTGGTATCGATGCTTATATTTTTGCTTGTGAATTTAATAATCCAAGTAACACTGCGACTGCAATTCAAGGTCAGCATGACACAAATTACACCTGTTCTTTTTTTCTTCCCATTGGTTATAATCAGTTTACTATTGGGGAAGTTAAACCCAGTTAAGTCCAATCGTAAGAATTTACAGGAAATTATTGTTGGTGGTCTATCAAGAAAATCGATTGCAAATTTGATAAGCTTATCTTTTTTCATCGGTGGAATTGTTAATATTTTTATCTTTTATTTTCTCTATCAGCAGACCAGCAATGATACAATAGTAATCAGAACACTTCTGTTTATGGTTGCAGCTCTTTTAATTCAGATGGTTAATAGGTTAAAAATAGAAGTGCAATATAAAGATGTTCTCATAAGTTCAATAGCTGGGATAGTGATACCCCTGATTGCAATCAGTTTTTCGCAGTATGGTGCGGTGAGTGTTTGGGCATTTTCGTTTGTATTGCTATTGCCGTTATTGATTTTCAGGGAAAAACTTTTGCTGATCATCATTTCAGTCTCAACGCTATTTACACAATTGATTGTTTGGTTTTTAGCTCCTGAGGTTGTTGTAAACATAAATGCGGGTGATTATATTGCGCGAATAATGATTTGTATGTTATTTATCATCATGGCATTTCTTTTAAATAAATTATTCGTAGATCGAATTGATGAAAGTAAAAATAAAATTCGTTTGCAAGAATTGATCGCGCAAGCCTCAACTGATTGTATTGGTGCTAATTCGAATAATTTGAATGAGCGAATTTCCACATTACTTTGTCGAATTGGTGAGTATTTCTTAATCGATCATGCTTATATATGTACTTTCGAATATAAAAATAATACATACTCAACGATTAGTGAATACTTTAATGAAAGTCTTGATGTAAAAATCACAAAGGAACAAATGCAAAACATACGCATTGATCATAAACACTGGCGGATGGAAAAGATATTAAATAATGAAGTATTTGTATCATCCGATCTTTCTTTACTACCGGATTTTGTCAATCAAGAATTAAATGATGTTGAATTATCAGATATAAAATCGCAGATTATTATTCCAATTTCTGCGCAAGAGCAGGTGATTGGGTTTTGGGGAATGAACACACGTAATAGAACTTTTGATTGGACAAATGATCATATCTATTTTTCTAAACTATTGGCAAATATTTTAGGTGACACTTTAACAAGAATAAATTCGGAAAAGGAAATAAATCGGATGGCTTATTACGATCAGGTAACTGGACTGCCGAATCGAACACTTTTTGAGGATTATCTTTACTTTGATATGATTAAACTTGAAATGATCAATTCGGGGCTCGCAGTTTTTTTTCTTGACCTGGATTCATTTAAGACTGTAAACGACACGGTGGGACACACTATTGGAGATGAGCTTTTAAAATCTGTAGGAGAAAAACTAACATCAGTTTTATCAAAAGATGACGTTGTTTCAAGATTTAGTGGGGATGAGTTTGTAATGATGGTAAAAGGTATCTCTGATGAGGCTGATGCGATTCCAGTTGCAAAGAAACTTATGCAGGTTTTTTATGAGCCCTTTGTACTTAAAGGACAGTCATTTTATGTTACAGCTTGCACTGGAATTGCCATTTATCCAAGGGATGGCAAAGAACCAGGCACTTTAATAATGAATGCTGACATAGCACGTTTTAGAGCAAAAGAGTTGGGTAGAAATCAGTACTATTTGTGTTCTAACTCGATTAAAAATGAGGCGATGAAGAAAAATCAGATCATAAATTTGTTATATCGTTCACTTGAACGGGAAGAATTATTTCTTCAATATCAACCGCAGGTTTCATTAAAAGATGAATGTATCGTTGGTGCAGAAGCTCTTTTAAGATGGGATAATCTGGAGATGGGCCGTATTTCCCCCGAAGTATTGATACCACTTGCGGAACGGACTGGTCTGATTAATCCCATCGGAGAATGGATTTTAAAAACGGCTTGTCAACAGGCGAAAGAATGGCAGAACAAGGGTTTGCCAGCCATTATGATGGCCGTGAATATTTCGGCCAGCCAGTTTAAGAATCCAAATTTTGTTGAAGATGTTAAAACGATTCTAATAGCAACACAACTTGATCCCAAATATCTTGAACTAGAAATTACTGAGTCTACAGCTATTCAAGAATTTAATGATATTGTTTTAAAGCTGAAAGAATTGGAGGAAATTGGTGTTTCAATTTCAATTGATGATTTTGGTTCCGAGTATTCTTCGTTGGGGAGACTGAAAAATCTACCGATAACACGACTTAAAATGGATAAACAGTTTATAGACGAAGTTGGTTTTAGCAAAAAAGATCAAGAAATTGCTAAAGCAATTATAAATCTTGGTAAAAGTCTGAATCTTAAAATTATTGCCGAAGGGGTCGAAGATGAAAGTCAAAAGATTTTCTTAGAAGATACTCAATGCGATGAAATCCAGGGCTTTTATTATTTTAGACCACTTGATGCTAAAATATTGGAGAGAATTCTTAGCGGTGAAAAAGATCCGGAGTCGTGGTAAAAGTGTGATAAAGAGTAGAATAAGGGTATAAGAATAATAACTTTAGGCATTTCTGAAATTTGATAAAAGGAGGAAATTCTATGAAAGTTAAAACTAAACCTTATATAACCTCCCAAAGTCAGGGTTTTTTTGAAAAGGCTATTGAGTGCTATAATAACGGTTCTTTTTCTGAAGCAATCATTTTTTTTAAAGAAGCAGCCTTTTTATTTCATGCAAAAGCACAGTTGTTCTTGGGATTTTGCTATGAACAGGGAATTGGGACGCCGGTAATCAACAAAGAGGCCTTTTTTTGGTACAGGATGGGTGCCGAGGGTGGCGATCCTGAGGCACAGTGTAACTTTGGGAGTTGTTATTTTAATGGCAAAGGGGTTGCGCGTGACCTCAAAAAAGCCGTTAAATGGTATTCAAAAGCTGCAGAATCTGACATCGTTGAGGCGCAATATGCTCTTTGTGCTTGTTATTTTTATGGATTGGGGGTTGATAAAGAAATTAAAACAGCAATTTATTGGTGTGAAAAAGCTGCTGAGCTTGGTTACATGCCAGCCCAGCTGATCCTCGGTAATTATTTTTGTGATGGTTATTATTGCCCGCCTGACTATAAAAAGGCAATTTACTGGTATGAAAAGGTTGTTGCAAAAGGTAATCTCGATGCTCAAGTAATGCTTGGTAGTTGTTTATTGCATGAGATGACTGACGTTGCAGATGAAAAAAGAGGCTTTGAGCTTTTAAAAGATGCAGCCCAGAAATGGCATTCTGAAGCACAATATGAAGTAGCTGTTTGTTATAATGAGGGTAAAGGCACAGAAAAAAATATAAAGATGATGATTAAATATTTGGAACAGGCAGCAGAACAAAATCATGATCGAGCTTTGTGTGAATTGGGGATTATTTATAGGAAAGGACGCTCTGTTTTAAAAAATGCAAAACGAGCGAAAGAATATTTACAAAAAGCCGTGAAACTGGAAAACACTGATGCTATGGTTCATTTAGGCAGTATGTATTATTATGGCGAAATTGACATGAATGATGAATTAGCTTTTGATCTATTTTATAATGCCGCTATTCAATATAATATATATGCGTTTCAGAAACTTGGCAACTGCTATTTACTTGGTAAAGGAATTGCCAAGAATATTTCCAGCGCTGAATATTGGTATAAGAAGGCTGCGGATGCTGGATTTGCTGCTGCAATGAATAGTCTTGGAAAACTTTATGAGATTGAATTACATAATATTCAAAAGGCAGTATTATGGTATAGGAAAAGCGCTGAACAAGGAAATAGCAGTGCTCAAAACCGACTTGGTCTTTGTTATGTTGACGGTTCAGGAGTTGCACAAAGTTATCAATTAGCATTATACTGGTTTGAAAGGGCAGCAGAAAATGATGGAAATCGGGTAGCCCTTCTAAATATCGGAGACCTTTATTATCATGGGTTTGGATTGGAACAAAACTTCGAAAAAGCTTTTGAATATATGAAAAGGTCTGCGAGCTCCGGTTGCATTGAGGCGATGTTTAATCTGGGAGAAATGTTTTTTGCTGGAAAAGGCGTTGAACAGGATTTAAACAAGGCGCGATACTGGTTGGAAAAAGCAGCTTATAAAGGTGATGAAAAGGCAAAAGAACGAATCAGACAGTTAAAGATAAACGCTACGGAATACTAAGTAAATATAAATATTAATTTCGAAAGAATTTATTTTTGAAATTTTATACGTTAATTTTAATTGAAAAAATTCCTAATCCACTTTATAATCAAATTAAGAAATAAATGAGGTGGGGAATATGATTGTCAGAACAACTTCAATGCTGCTCGCAGATTATGAAAAAATTTCGAGATTGGCCAGAACATCTGGTGAACCAGTATATATAACTAAAGATGGTGATAAGGATATGGTTTTAATGAGCATCGAAGCTTTTGAAAAGCGTGAAGATATCATTAAGGAATTGTATAAAATGAAAAAAAGAAGATAAAAAGGCAAGCAGTTTAAATTGATTTAAGAAGTTAATGTTTTCAAAATCGCAGAGTAAAGAGCTTGTGTTTTTTCTTTCCAGCGGTTGCATATTTCAAGCGCCAATTTTTGAGTTGGTGCATCCAATGAAATTTCCATAAGCATGAGATTATTTTCATAGAACTTTAATTCAACAATGTATTCAGTATCACTTTTTTTATGATAGTTTGCAGCTATTCGAATTTCCTTAAAAATCTTTTCGTGGTTTTCTTTTAAATAGCGGTCGATCATGTCACGGATGTAGACTGGAATTTTCTCGTAGAAAATCTCAAGACTTTCCTTTCCGACATCAGACAATTTTAAAATGAGTTTTTCTTCAAGTTGAATTGTATTGATAAAATCATCTTTAATTAAATCATCGATATAGAATTGGATGTCAAAATAGGTAATCTGAATGTTTTCAATGACGATTAAAGCAACCTGCTCACGGGTCAAGGCAGATTTCATCTGGTCTAGTACGTATAGAATAATCAGTTTATTTTCAGCTTGTTGTTCGGAAGTAAAAAGCATTATGAACCACCACTTTCATTTTATGCTTCTATTGTACCATATTAATTAGCGTACAGGATATCTCAATGTGAAAAAGGAGAAAATTTTGAAAAATAATCAAATCATAACACATTTAAATGAGTTGGCAATATCATTGGGAGCAACTGAATTGGGTTATTCAGATTTAAGTATTATTGATACGGAAAAACGGTATGGTTTTAAAAATGCAGTCACTGTCGTTGTAAAACTTGCTCACGGTGTAATGGATCAAGTTGTTGACGAACCAACACATACATATTTTAGCCATTATCGTGCGGTTAACAGATTGATTGATCAGATTTCCTTAAGGTTATGTCTCTATCTTGAAGCGCAAGGGTATAAATCGATGCCGATACCTGCTTCGCAATCTATTAATGATCTTTATCATGAGCCATATGCAAGTGCTTTTTCGCACAAAACTGGGGCTGTACTTTCTGGGTTAGGCTGGATAGGTAAAAGCGCTTTGTTTATTCACCGGCAATATGGTCCAAGGGTAAGGTTGGGAACAATTCTGACAAATGCTCCTTTGTTAACAGGCATCCCAGTTAAAGAAAGTGAATGCAAATCATGTAAAGCATGTGTGATGGTTTGTCCCGCATTGGCAATTGAAGGAATAAATTGGGAAATTGGAATAGCTCGTAATAAGTTGTATGATGCGCATGCTTGTAGTATATATATGAAAGAAAACTTTAAGCATATCGGAAGGGGAGCTGTTTGTGGTTTGTGTGTGTCGGTCTGCCCAGTAGGAAAATGCAACTGAAATTATTTAAAGCTAGAGGGTTAATTAATCTTAAGCATCTTTTCAAATTGCGAAGTTTGTTATATAATTAGGGAAGAAACTGTCGGCGGGTTGATTGACAGTTTTTTAAATTTCTGGGAAAAGTGAGTAAATGAAAAAATTTGTAATTAAATCGGTTGAAGAAGATAGTATTGCAGCGGAAATGGAGCTTAAAACTGGAGATGTACTACTATCGATAAATGGCAATAGCATTAATGATATACTTGATTACCGATATTTAATTTCTGATGAAACGCTACTGGTTGAAATTGAAAAGACTGATGGAGAAATCTGGGAATTGGAGATTGAAAAAGAGTTTGAAGAGGATCTTGGCCTTCATTTTGCAGAAGATCAGATTAATACGAAAACCTGTAAAAACAACTGTGTGTTTTGTTTTATTGACCAGCTGCCAAAAGGTTTAAGAAAAAGCTTGTACGTAAAGGATGATGATGAACGACTTTCATTTTTAACAGGTAACTATATTACATTAACCAATCTCACTGATGATGAGTTGAAACGGATTATATCATTTCGAATTATGCCAATTAACATATCGATTCATACGACTAATCCAGAGTTACGGTGCAAAATGCTTAATAATCGTTTTGCTGGAAGTGTGTTAGCCTATCTCGATCAGTTTAAAGAAAATGGAATTCAGATGAATGGGCAAATTGTTTTAGTTCCAGGATATAATGATGAAAATGAGCTGGTTAAAACTCTCGACGACTTAAAAGAATATTTTCCGGTACTTCAATCGATTTCGGTTGTACCAGTAGGGATCTCCAGATTTAGAGAAGGCTTGTCGGATTTAAAAGCATTTAGCCAGGAACAAGCAAAAAGGACAGTTGAAATCATTAACGCAGTACAGCGACAAATGAGAGAAGACTTTGGAGTTGGATTTGTTTATCCTTCAGATGAGTTTTTTAAGTTGGCGAGAATTCCCTTTCCAACAGTAGATTATTATGATGAGTTTCTTCAAATAGAAAATGGAGTGGGGATGGTTGCCGATTTCAAGTGCGAATTTCTTGATAAATTGGCAGAACAACCTTCTTTACAACACAACAATAAAATTGGAATTTTGACAGGTTTTGCCGCTTTCGATGAGCTAGAAGATCTAATTTCGCAACTTAAACAAAAATATTCAAACATCAAGATTGAAGTTTTACCGATTATAAATAATTTTTTTGGTGAAAAAATTACGGTTTCTGGACTTATGACTGGTAAAGACATAATTGAGCAAATTAAGCCGATTTTAGAACGAAGTAAATACGACTATTTGTTAATTCCGGAGAATGCTCTAAAAAAAGATACTGAATTGATGCTGGATGATGTTAATTTAAAATCACTAGGAAAAATTCTTAATGTGCCGGTTATTAAAACAAAAGTAAACGGTGGAGAACTGATAGAAACGATTTTCAAACTGTAAATGGACCACCATAATTGTTTATTTACATGAAATGTATGATTTTTAAAATAGCTGATTTTCGGTAGCTATTAAATATAGAATTGAAGTGAGGAAAAAAATGCCAAAACCAATTGTCGCCGTAGTAGGCCGACCAAATGTAGGGAAGTCAACGCTTTTTAATAAACTTGTGGGAGAACGAATTGCAATTGTAGAAGATACGCCAGGTGTAACAAGAGATCGGATTATTGCTGATGCTGAATGGCAAAACAACCATTTTACACTTATAGATACGGGTGGAATTGAACCGAATACTAAGGATGACATATTAATGCAAATGCGGGTTCAAGCCGAATTGGCGATTGATATGGCAGACTTAATTATTTTGATGGTTGATGGTCGGGAAGGGATGACCGCTTCAGACTATGAAGTAGCAAATATGCTCAGAAAACATGATAAAGATGTATTGTTGGCCGTTAATAAACTTGATCACATTAACATGGAAGCAGGTCTTTATGAGTTTTATAATCTGGGAATTGGAGAACCGATGGCGATCTCGGCTGAACAAGGTTTGGGTCTTGGCGACTTTTTAGATGAAATAGTCGATCGTATGAAACGTTATTATAGCGAGGATGAACAAGAGGAAAACAGGTCAAGAATTGCTGTCATCGGGAAGCCAAATGTTGGGAAATCTACTCTGATTAATAAACTCTTGGGAGAAGATCGTTTGATTGTCAGCAACGTCCCTGGAACGACCAGGGATGCTATTGATACTGTTGTAAAAGTTGATAGCAAAGAATATGTATTGATTGATACAGCAGGACTTAGAAAGAAAAAAAAGATTTACGAAGATATTGAACGATATAGTATTGTCAGAGCTGTAGCAGCGGTTGAACGCAGTCAGATTGTATTAGTGCTTATTGACGCAACACAAGGTGTGACAGAACAAGATGCAAAAATTGCTGGGATAGCTCATAATAGAGGGATTCCCTCAATTGTGATTGTTAATAAGTGGGACGCGGTGGAAAAAGATCACAAAACGATGAAAAAAACGGAAGCTGAAATAAGAGATCAGTTGTCTTTTATGGACTATGCGCCCATTCTTTTTATTTCAGCACACACTGGTCAGCGATTGAGAAAAATATTTGAATTAGTTGAATTTGTTAAATCGCAGTCAGAGAAACGTATTACAACAGGCAAGTTAAACGAGGCAATTGCTGAATTTGTAATGATGAAACAGCCACCTGCAAAGCACGGCAGACGGTTGAAAATATTTTATGCTTCGCAAGTCACGATAAACCCTCCAACATTTATAATATTTGTTAATGATCAGGCATTAGTACATTTTTCATATCAGCGATATCTGGAAAATAAAATAAGAGAGACATTCGACTTTTTTGGAACGCCAATTCGAATAATCATGCGTGAACGCAGTGAAAAAGATTGACGACTATAATCACAAAATTAATATTTTCATCTTTGAAGATGAAAATATTAATTTTAAAAGATCTTCTTAGTTTTTAATATCAGGAGTCCCGATAATAAACTTTAAAAATATTGATAATATTAATAAAAAGGTAACGTTTCCATAATGAATTCTTGATTTGTTTATGTTATAATCGCATTAGATCAATTGTTAAATAAATAACAATTGATAAATAGCTGTTTGTAGCTGATACATCAACTTCGGAGGTTTAAATGAATAGTCATCTGGAGACCAGGGAAAATATTAATGTTAACAAATCGATTTACGAGAAGAAACTATGCTGTACTAATTGCTATCGAAATTGTGAGATGACGCTTTTAATGGAAGATTGTTCTGTTTTATTTGTAGAGGGAGATGGCTGCAGAAAAGGCCAAATATTTGCTTATAAAAAGGCGCATAAAAAAAAGGCCAGTTAGCCTTTAGTGGCTAGATAAATTATTAGCTTAGATTTTGTTCCAATGCAACTGCTGTGTCAAGGGCAACATCTAAATAATTTATTTTGATTATGCGAAGTATTCAAATTTTAGATACTTTCATAAGTGCAAAATTGAAGTTTTGAGAAGTTGACAGAAAAATTTTATCATGTTAATCTAAATAAAATTTATAGAAAACAGGTGAAAAGATGGCTACATATGCTCTGATAATTATGAAACCGGATGCGCTTGAAAGAGAATTAACAGAAACGATTATTTCACGTTTTATTGATAAAGGTTTTAAAATCGAATTAGTCGGTTTTAAAAGAGTAACAGAAGAACTAATTTTGGAGCATTATTCAGAAGTGATCGAAAAACTGGGCGACTGGTTCAAAACGCTAATAATTGAAGATTTTGTTGGAAAGGCCATGATTCCGGTAATTCTTTCCCAAAACGGAATGCAAGCTATTGAAAATGCACGCATATTAACCGGCGCAACAGATCCTGCAAAGGCGGACAAAGGAACTATCAGAGGTGATCTTGGAATCGATTCTATGGAAATGGCAAATCGTGAAAGCCGTAGTTGTTTTAATTTAATTCATTGTTCAGATTCTAAGGAGACTTTTGTAAATGAATGCAAGCTCTGGTTTGATAATCAAATAATAGAGAGATTCCTCATTTGAATAAGAAAATTTCAGATCGTATTCTCACATTATTTAAAAGTTATAGGAGAGTTACTTGAACGAACGGATCATTTTTTTAGGAACAGGAAATGCGGCAGTAACAGAATGCTATAATACGTGTTTTGCAATTCAACAAGGAAAACATTATTTTTTGGTCGATGCAGGTGGGGGGAATGGGATATTAACACAATTAAAACGTGCTGATATACCATTAACCGCAGTTCATGACATATTTATCAGTCATGGACATACTGATCATTTATTGGGAGTTATTTGGTTAATTCGAATGATCGGTTCACAGATCGAACGGGGTAGTTACAAGGGGAAGTTGAAAATATATGCGGTTGCTGAACTGCTTAAAACGATTAAAAAAATTGCTAAATTGACAATTCAGGAAAAGATTTTAAAACTTTTTGATCAACGGATTTGTTTCAAAAAAATAAAAGACGGACAAACAAAAAAAATCATGGATTATTCAGTTACTTTTTTTGATATCAGATCAACGAAAGAACCCCAATTTGCTTTTGTAATAGAGCTGTTAAATGGCAAAAAACTTGCATTTTTAGGTGATGAACCTTACTATAAACATGAAAAGAAATATGTTTTTAAAGCCGATTGGCTTTTTCATGAAGCTTTTTGTCTCTATAAAGAACGGGACACGTTTTCACCTTATGAAAAATCTCATGTTACTGTAAAAGAAGCATGTGAGAATGCGAAATCGCTTGAAGTTTCAAATCTTGTTCTTTACCATACTGAAGACAAAAATATCGAGAAAAGAAAAGAACTATATAAACGTGAAGCGAAGAAGTTTTATTCGGGAAAGGTTTTCATTCCCGATGATCTTGAAACGCTAAATTTATAATGAAAAAGCCTGCAAATTTGATTGCAGGCTTTTTAAAATTATACCAGGGCAGATAATCCCCAAATTGCTAATCCACCAAGCAGTACAATGAAGACAAGACTAATAATTTCCAGGATAATGATCACCAGGCCAATTATTTTTCCGGTTTTTGCTTTTTTATTTTCCGGGTCGGCTGCTAGTTCTTTTTTTCCATTAATAAAAGCTAAAATTCCAAAAACCAGTACAGCTATCCCTAGCCCAAATGAGAGTATACTTGAAAAAGCACCAAGATCAAAGTTTGAGGTTATAAATCCTAATAGAATATTTACAGCCCAGCAGATAATGGCAATTAATCCATAGGAGTAACCTTTCATTCCAAATTCAAAACTCATAAGACACCTTCCTTTCAAAACAATAAAGAATAAATAGCAGAAAATTATTGACCAAATTTAAAGAACAATATTTTAATTCCTATTCGATTGAATACATTTCACTTAGATCACCCAAATCTAAGTTGGAAAAATCTGTGAATTCTATTCCTGATGGTTTCTCAAAAAGACTGCTGTCAATTGGAACGGTCGAAATCTCTTGGACTTCAGTACTGGCAATTAGTTCATCCTGGGAGTAGATTTCA
Organism: Eubacteriaceae bacterium ES2; assembly: GCA_031222025.1. Taxonomy (GTDB): domain Bacteria; phylum Bacillota; class Clostridia; order Eubacteriales; family Eubacteriaceae; genus Acetobacterium. The sequence continues at coordinate 1,543,384 of CP130740.1, forward strand.
TATTTTAGTGGTACACCATATTGTAGAGAATACCACATTTTCACTTGCATAATCCCATCTTCCCCACTATCTTCTGTTGTTTCAATATAAATTACTTTTTCACCATTTAATTCTTCAATTCGGGCTATGTAATTGCCGTTCAGATCACTTGTAAAATCAGAAAAAGAACTGGTCATTTCCTCTGTGTCAAAATCGTCAGCTAAATCAGAGTCGAGAGTACTATCGGAAAACATCATTCCAGTTGTTTGTCCTTCAACATATTGATAAGTTATTCCCTCAGCTGCATTATAAATGATAATTTGATTTCCGATATCAGGGAGATTCATTTCCATTCTTGAGTTGCCACCTTGAATCATTGTTGTCGTCGTTGTATCTGTAGCGTAAATTCCATTAGTAATCGAAGTCATTGCTAGTGAATCTGGCTGACCGATATTTAAACTGTTTAAAAGCTCAGCGTCAGTAAGATTTTCATCAACACCAGAAGAAGATTGGTCATTTGTCTGTTCTGTATCAGATTGTGATGCTTCGTCCGTATTACCGTTACTGCATCCAATGATAATTAGTACAGGCAACAATAAAAAAATAAAAATTAAAAAAAACTTTTTTTTCATCAAAGATCCTCACTTTCTTTTCTATGAGATTAGAAATACCCATTATTTTGATAAATAAACAAAAGATCAAAATTTTAAAATATACATCTGTGAAAAGAAAATTTATGATAATTATTATAAAGATTGTATATATCGCTAAGAACTAATTTTCAGGATGACAGCTTCGAAAATTAATGATGGATAATATCCGAACAAATGTAGTATTGTTATAATAATAGACTAGCGTTAAATTAAATAAAAGTGTAAAGTATAGATTGACCATAAAAAAATAATGACACTCAAAAATAAATTAGACAAATTTAATTGTAAATAAATAAAATTGACGAAATTGTTTACATAAATTGATGAATGATCTATAATTATAATGTTAGGTTGTTGAGGAAAATAAGTTAATGAATATTTTCCTATATGTAAATTTTGACAACAAATTGAGAAGAGGAGAAGTAAAGTTGGAACAGGAAAAAAGCATATTTTCAAAACTGCTTGTATCGATTATTGTACCAGTAATTTTGGTTGGATGTTTAATGGCAGTTATTGTTGCGGTTTTTGGCATTGTACAAACAACACAGTTACTTTTAATTATTGGAGCTGGTGTTTTGGTAATTGTATTAGTGATAGTTGCAGGTATAAATGGGTTATCGGTGCGAATTGAACGCATCAGTTTAGGTGCTGCGAAACTGGTTTCTGGCGACTCTTCTATTGATTACCAGTTTGAAAGAATTCCAGATTCCCTTGGCAAGTTAGATCGATCAATTGCTGATTTAATCGTTATTAATAACAATAATAACCAGTTGGCTCAAAGAATTCTTGAAGGCAATTGGACTACAGATTTAAGAGATAGCCAACCGCAAGATTCTGTTGGGCAGAGTTTAAATCAGATTATTGATTCGTTCGCTGAGTTTTTAAAATTCACGGATAATATTTTATTGGCAGTAGAATCTGAAGATTTTTCAAACTTGGGTCTGACTGGTATATTCCAGGAAAATGCTAATAAATTAATTATTTCAATTGAAAGTGTTGTGAAAGAACGTGCTTATTATCTGGCTTTGCTAGATGCGCTACCATATCGTATAACTGGAATTGATCTTGATATGCATATTACATTTATAAACAAAATTTTGGAAGATCTTTGCTTGTTGACGGGTAGTATTCAAAGTGACCGTAGCGAAATGGTTAATACAAAATGCCAAGACTGCCAACTTGAAATGTGTGGAACTGAAAATTGTGGTATCAGACGTTTAAATGAAAAAGGATTAACTGAGTATCCTTTCGAATTTATGGATCGACATTACCGAATGGATACTTTGCCAGTCCTAAATAAAAAGGGAAGTAAGATAGGATATGTAGAAATATCTCATGATACAACTTCAACAGCAAGTGTTTCTGCATTCTCAGATTTTGAAGTTAAAAGATTGGAAAATAATTTAGCTAAGTTGGCTGCGGGAAATCTCGATTTGGACTTTGAGATTGCAAAAGGTAATGAATTCACTGGTGAGGTTGAAGCTCAGTTTGAAGAGATCGCTGATAATTTAAAGGATGTAAAATCCTCTATTGGTGAATTAATAGCTGATGTTTCGATGATGGCTAAATCTGTTGTTGATGGCAACCTTGATGTCCAGTCTGATGAAAGTGCTTATAGCGGTGCTTGGCAGGACTTAATTAGTGGCATGAATTCGTTGTTGGAAAGTGTCCGATTGCCAATAGAAGAAGTAACTGACGTTATGGAAGCAATTTCCAATGGTGAACTTAATCTGGCTGTTGATGGAGCCTATAATGGACGTTTCGACGATCTTAAAAATACAGTTAACCAGATGGCGGTTCGCTTTAAAGAGATTATTGAACTGATTTCAAATATTACCGCAGAAATTGGAAAAGGAAATCTCGCGCTGGATGAAGTTCCTGCATTTGGTGGTGATTTTGATGGTATCTCAAATGCCTTAAACCTGATTATCGATACTTTGAATGGCTTATTTAAGGATATTTTCAACGCTTCTGAGCAGGTGAACTCTGGTGCAGAACAAGTAGCTGACAGTTCACAGAGTCTTGCTCAAGGATCAACAGAACAGGCCAGTTCAATTGAAGAATTAACAGCGTCGATTACTGAAATTGCTGACCAGACCAAAAATAATGCAGCAAATGCCAATAAGGCAAGGGAATTAACAAATAATGTAATGGTAAATGCTGAAAAGGGAAATGCCCAAATGTCTGAAATGCAAGTTTCTATGATTGGGATTAACCAGAGTTCGGAAGATATTACAAAAATTATTAAAGTGATCGACGACATTGCTTTCCAGACTAATATTTTGGCTTTAAATGCTGCAGTTGAAGCAGCTAGAGCAGGACAGCATGGAAAGGGGTTCGCAGTTGTTGCTGAAGAAGTTCGGACTTTAGCAGCTCGAAGTGCAGATGCCGCTAAAGAGACTACTGTTTTAATTGAAGATTCTATTTCTAAAGTCCAAGCGGGAACAAAAATTGCGGATGAAACTGCGATCGCGTTAAATGACATCGTATCTGGTATTGATCAGGTTAACGATTTGATTGGAAATATTGCTAATGCATCAAATGATCAAGCGACGGGAATTGCACAAATTAATACTGGGGTAGAACAAGTTGCTCAAGTTGTTCAACAGAATTCTGCGACAGCTGAGGAAAGCGCCGCATCTAGTGAGGAGTTGTCAAGTCAGGCAAATTTACTTAAAGAACGAATAAATAAATTTAATTTGCGTTAGTTTTTAAAGGATGTACAAAGTGCATCCTTTCAGACTGAAGACAAAGATAATGTTGAATACCTGAGCACCGACAATTGGCTTTTCAGTTGTCCGCCTCGGGGCGAACAGTTGCTGGAAAATGCCTATAATTAGCGATTTCAAATTCGGCAACTGTACGAATCCGCGCGCGGACTACGAAATCCAATTGGTCGGTGCGGGGTTTGTCTACACACTGAAAGGATGCACATTGTGCATCCTTTAATCAAATAAACAGTTCTAAATAGAGAAAAAATTTTGGAGAAATTATGAATCATAATGAAAAATTAAAAGAGTATGCTCGCTTAATCGTTCAAACTGGAGCAAATGTACAGAAAAATCAGGAAGTGGTTGTTAGTGTAGCTGTCATTAATTATGAATTTGCTCGTTTAATTGTAAAAGAAGCTTATGAGGCAGGCGCAAAAGAAGTCATTGTGATATGGAATGATGTTGAAACCAGCCGTATGCGGTATGATTATGGACAAAATGAAATTTTCGAATCAGTACCAAATTGGATTGCGGAGTCTAGAAATTCTTATGCGATGAAAAAAGCTGCTTTCATTTCTATTACTGGGAATGATCCAGAAGCTTTTAAAGGTGTTGATAGTGAGAAATTAAGTCTAAATGCAAAAGCATCTCACAAAGCCTTTGAACTATACTATCGTAAAACGATGAATAGTGAAGTGCAATGGTGTGTAGCTGCAGCAGCAGAACTTAAATGGGCGAAAAAAATATTTCCGGGATATCAAGATGACGAAGCGATGAGAAAATTATGGCAAGCGATTTTTGCCGCTGTACGGATTGATGAAGGTGATACGGTTTTGAAATGGCAGAAACATAATGCCTTTCTTGGCGAAAAATGCAGACTTTTAAATAAACATCATTTTGTAAAATTGCACTTTAAAAGTGTACTGGGGACAGATTTTGTAATTGGTCTTCATCGAGACCATCTCTGGGAAGGTGGAGCAGAAATCTCTAAAGACGGGATTCCTTTTGTTGCAAATCTCCCGACTGAAGAAATTTTTACTTGTCCAAATTGCTTTGAAGCTGAAGGTACAGTTGTCTCCGCCATGCCTTTATCATACCAGGGGAATATTATAGATGAATTCGCACTTACTTTTAAAGATGGTAAAGTTGTAGATTATTCGGCAAAAACAGGATTAGAAATTCTCACAATACTGCTAGATAGTGATGAAGGTGCAAAGCAATTGGGTGAGGTTGCTCTGGTGCCCTATAATTCGCCAATTTCCAATATGGGGATTCTTTTCTACGAGACCTTGTTTGATGAGAATGCTGCATGCCATCTGGCTTTGGGAGAGTGCTATCCGACTACAATAGCCGGTGGTGATAAAATGACGAAAGAAGAACTGACTGCTTCGGGAGGGAATTCGTCTCAGGTTCATGTTGACTTTATGATTGGGACTGCAGATCTATCAATTTATGGAATCACTGATGACGGTAGAAGAATTCAAATTTTTGAAAAAGGAAATTGGATTTAGTTCAAACTTTATTTAAAAATGACCAAAATAAGAAAGCGAGAAAAGAATGAAAAAATTGATTTCAATAATTTTAATTCCAGTCTTAATTGGAATGTTTTTTCCGGTCACAATATTTGCAAATATTTTACCAGACACAATTATGATTCAAAGTATTGATGAAGTTAATGAGATTTCTGATGAGAGTCAGATTGATGACCAAATAGTTGTTATTTATAAGGATTCTGCCAACATTAGTGATCTACGATTAACAACTAATGAAGTAAAAGCTGGCCAATCATTTGGCAATCAGGTTGATCTGATTGAAGTGGCTGATTCGCAAAACGTTGATGCATTGGTCAATGAGCTGTCTGAAAATTCAAATGTGTTGGCTGTTGAGAAAAATAGTACCATAACAGCTTCAGCACTACCTAATGATCCGGGTTTAAACGAGGAATGGCAGTTTGAACGAGTAGGAGCAGATCAAACATGGAATCAGGTATCAAATCGAGACGCAGTAGTTGTTGCAGTGATTGATACTGGTGTTAATATTAATCATCCGGATTTAGTGGGACGAACGGCAAATGGGTTCGACTATATTAACGGAACGACGGCTCAAATTGATTTAGCGGGTCATGGGACTATGGTAGCCGGTTGTATTGTTGCAACAGCCAACAATGCTGCTGGTATAGCAGGAATTGCTGGGGATGCCAATGTTTTAGTAGCCCCTTATCGCGTTGGTGGTTTAGTAGCAGAAGATTATCAGTTAAACGTTGGTTATATATGCGCGGCTTTATATGATGCAGCCAGTCGGGATGAGGTTCGGGTAATTAATATGAGCTATGGTGGTTATGGCGTTTCATCTGTTTTACGAACTGCAGTAGCCCACGCTGCAAATATGGGAAAAGTTTTAGTTGCTTCAGCCGGAAACGAAGGAGCTATACCGGAATATAGCGGTGAGTTGGCAATTCCAGCTTCATATAATAATGTCATATCAGTAGCGGCAACAGATATTAATAATCAAATTGCTTCTTTTTCACAACACAATAGTTTAGTTGATCTTTGTGCTCCGGGAAAAGAAGTTTATACAACGACGACAAATGGAAGCTACGAAAGCGTTAATGGAACTTCTTTTTCCAGCCCTATCGTTGCCGCTGCCTGTGCAGTACTTATTGCTTCGAATCCCGATCTTATACCAGACCAGGTCGAAAATATTCTAAAAGATACTGCATTGGATTTTGGCGAGCCTGGGCGTGATGATTATTTTGGTGATGGGATGATTCAGCTTGACCAAGCCCTTAAAGAAGTAAGTCCCTATACACCGCTGGCAATTGACACTTTTACTCTTGATCAGCAGGCAGATATAAGCGTAGGTTCAGCCATTACCCTTACAGCTCAAGCTAGTGGTGGAGGTGAGCCGTATCAATATAGTTTTTTTTATGAGTTAAATGGAGAGTCGGTTACAATACAGGAATTCAGTGATTTGAATACTGCAAATTTTACGCCGATGGAGGCAGGTACTTATACATTATGGACTCAGGTGCTTGATGATCAGGGAATGATCGCGCAAAAAGCGATTGAAAATTTTGTCGTAAAGGCGCCAGAAACCGTTTCGATTGCTTATCGTACCCATGTGCAGAATGATGGTTGGCAAGAATATGTAAAAGACGGTGATATAAGCGGTACAGTGGGTAATGGTCTAAGACTTGAAGCATTGGAAATCTCAGTAATTTCTGATAAATATGATTTGGGAATTAAGTATAGAACGCATGTTGAAAATTTAGGTTGGCAAGATTTTGTCGAAAATAATGAGTTAAGTGGTACAGCTGGCAATGGATTGCGACTCGAAGCTGTTGAAATTGCTTTAACTGGTAAAGATGCCAATCTTTTTGATGTCTATTATCAAGTGCAGGCTCAAAATTTAGGATGGTTGGGCTATGCAAAAAATGGTGAATCTGCGGGGAGTGAGGGTTTCGGTTATCGTTTAGAAGCAATTAGAATACTGATACTCCCTAAAGGAAGTGCAGCACCTGGAGAAATTGAAACAGCTTTCATGAAAAATTAATTGAGGACGATATGAAATTAAAAAAATTAGTGATTATATTTTCAATAATAAACATTTTAGTTTTGACAGGTTGTGCTTCAAATGTTGAAGAATCGGATTTGGGGCTGCAAAAGGAAGATACAATCTTTCAGGTTGCAACAATTCAGTCGCTGTTGGAAGGAAATTATGACGGGTATTTAAGCTTCGAAGAGTTAAAAAAAGCGGGAGATGTTGGCATAGGAACTTTTGAAGCAGCTGATGGTGAAATGATTATGATTGATGATATAGTCTATCAGGCGAAAGCTGATGGGACAGTTGCAATCGTTCCGGATTCAGAGAAAACACCATTTGCAGTTGTAACTACTTTTAATGATGATGAAACAGTGGAACTTGGACAAATAGACAGCCTTGAAGATCTGGAAAAAAAGCTAGATAATTTCATTGCCAGTAAAGACTTATTTTATGTGTTTCGGATTAATGCTAATTTCGATAGTCTGCAGGTGAGATCAGTGCCAGCTCAGGAAAAGCCTTACCCGGTTTTGAGTGAAGTGGTTAAGGAGCAGTCGGTTTTCAACTACGATGGAAATTCGGGAACTTTAATAGGTTTTTGGTGTCCGGATAATCTAGGTGGAATAAATGTTTCTGGTTATCATTTTCATTTCATCTCAGAAGATCGCACTCAAGCAGGTCACGTTCTTAATCTATCGTTCTCTACAGCGCAGGTTTCAGTCGATGAAAGTAATGGATTTGAAATGGCTGTTTACGATACCTGTTCTGAAGAAAATATAGGGAATGTTCAGGAAGCGATCGATTCTGTTGAGTAAGACAAAAAGAGATAATTATTACAAAATTTTAAAAAGACCGAATAATATTTCGGTCTTTTTAAAATTTAGTTGTTAGAGCTGGAATTAAAATGAACGAAAACTTAGTACTTCAAAGAACAGGTTCTTCTGTAAAAGGTTGATAAAGAAGGCCAGTTAATTCAAAAAGTTTTTTTGAGGCCTTTACTTGATCAGATTCTGGGTATTTATCTTCAAGATAAAAAATCTTTTTGATTCCTGCTTGAATAATGGCTTTTGCACATTCATTGCAGGGGAAACAAGTAACGTAAAGGGTTGAATGAGCTAAAGAGCGGCCATCAGAGTTTAAGATAGCGTTGAGTTCAGCATGACAAACGTAAGCATATTTAGTTTCCTTAAAACAGCCTTCTCGTTCCCAGGGTAAATCATCATCACTGCAGCCTTTGGGCATACCATTATAGCCGGTTGATAAAATAATGTTATTCTCATTCACAATGCAGGCACCAACTTGCGTGCTGGGATCTTTACTACGCATTGCAGAGAGCTGAGCGATACCCATAAAGTATTGGTGCCAGGTGATATAATCTTTTCTTTTCATGAGTCCTCCAATTTTAAACATCGTATTAATTTTGAAATAAAACAGACTGTTCCATCGAGACGTGGAATGAGCTTATGGAATTTGAATGAATAGTTTCAAAAGAAAGGCTGACGGCATTGATTTGAGAATTGCCATATGTTTTATAATAAAGTGTTTGTGTTGTTAAATCGTAGCAAGCAGTATACTGCGTAAATTCCAAATCCTGGTCTTCTGTGACAACGCTTCCTTTTATCAGTGAAACGCCATCTAGAATATGAAAAATAGTTGACATACCATCTGTGAACAGGTCGCATGGGGTACTTGAGAATTTCGAAAAGGTCGTCTTTACAAATCTTGATGGTGAAGTGAAATCGCCAGGTAAACCAATCGTGCCGAATCCTTGCGAAAAGGGTTTAAATGTAACCCCCGAAAGATTAATATCTTTATTTTGAGACGGGTGGAGACCTATAAAATTGTTAAGATTAGTCATGTGCCAGTCAAAAGGGGGACTATTAGTCATTATTCCGATGGAATTTTCTAAAATTTCGAGGTCGTTTTCTCGTGGCTCAATGATGATGCATCGCCCAGTCTGATCTGATATAATAAAATGAAGAGGAGGAAGCAAATCCAGATTTTTAAATGGCGCTGCTAAAAGATTAGTATTTCTCATTAACTCAATAACTGAGTCAATACTATCACATTGGCTAAGTATGTATGGAACAACCTCATAAGGTGCGATATTGTTCTTTTTTTCAGAGTGTTGATTAGAATAATAAGCGTAACCAGGAAAATAAAGGGCGGCACAGGAAAGTCCCTTTTCATTAACACCGTCAGCAAAACCGTCGTAATTATCTTCAAAGCTTTGACCAAATCCCATAAAGGCATATTTTACGGGTAACAAATCATCGGACATGTAGAGTCGAAAGTCGTAGTTTTTAGGATAAATAAGAACTTCAGGTTTAAATAAAAAGGCAAAGTCCATGGTTCGGGCAAGAAAATGGTGCTCATCATTTGTTTTATATGTAAGACTTGTACACATATGAAATCCTCCCAATTTAATTTACTTATAGTATATAAAAATTTGCAGATTCTTTCAATAATGAATTGATCTCAAGCAAGTTATTTTGTGGGTTTTATGAAACCATCGCAAATAAATTTAAAATTTCTTGTGAAGGAGAAAAAATGCCAAAAATTGGAATGCGTACTTTTAAGACGTTTATTGCTGTGTATCTCTGCTTTTTAATTTATATTGTCAGAGGTGGGCAAGGCTCGCCTTTTTATTCAAGTATAGCAGCTATATTATGTATGCAGCCCTATGTTCAAAATAGTATGAATGTTGCACTCAACAGAACGATCGGAACATTGATGGGGGGGCAATGGGGTTGGTGTTTTTATTATTTGAAAGAAGTTTTATTCCGCAGAATATGTTGTATCTACAATATCTGCTCCTTTCATTATGCGTAATCCCTTTAATTTATTTAACAGTTAAAATTAACAAACCAAGTGCCGCCTATATAACTTGTGTCGTGTTTTTGAGTATCACTGTTAGTCACGGTGCAGATATCAATCCACTGATATTTACCTTTGATCGTATTCTTGATACATTGATAGGAATCTTTGTTTCATTAGCAGTCAATATCTTTCATTTACCTCGTAGAAGGAATCGAAATCTTCTTTTTGTTACAAATCTAGATGGATCTCTTTTAAATTCTGAAGGAGCAATCAGTAATTATACTAAAATTAGGCTTAATACGATGATCAGGCAGGGCGCCTTGTTTACAATTGTAACAACTAGAAGTGTTGAAACAATTTTGCCGTTACTTGAAGGAGTTGAAATACAATTACCAATTATTATCATGAATGGATCGGTCAGATATGATTTAGGGAAGAGAAAGTTTTCGCAATGTGTGAAAATGGATTCGCATATAGCTAGACAGGTTATTGACTTATTTGAAAAGAAAGGGTTAAACTGTTTTGTCTATACAATCATAAATGATGTTCTACATGTATATTATAACAGATTAATCAATCCGGTCGAACAAGAGATTTATCATTCAAAAAAAAGAATGCCTGAGCAAAGCTTTATTTGCGGAGACTTGCCTGATGATCAATGTGTTTTAAGTATTATTGCAGTCAATGAGAAAAACCTTATGATCGATATGGTTGAAAAATTAAGTGACCTCAAAATTGAAAGTGATGTAAACTTTGAAAGTTATCCTGATGAAGAGCATGAAGGTTATTATTATTTGGAAATTACCAGCAAAGAAGCTTCAATAAAAAGTGCTGTTAAGCATTTGAAAAATGAATTGCAAGCTGATGAAGTGGTAGCTTTTGGTAGTGAAAGTCGCAACATTCCAATGCTTGAGTACGCAGACTTTCCTTATGTTCTTAAAAATGCCTCAGAATCTGTTAAAGAAAACAATTATATGTCTATTGACAGTAATAATAATGATGCTGTGGTAAAAACCATGAGTAAACATTTTTACAGTAGTTTTTTTTAATAGTTTAAGAGCCAGCAAAACAGATAATCGATTTATAGCTGATTTGTTGGCTCATAGTATTTTTGGAAAAATATAGAGTGTTAATTAAGATTTAAGCGAAATCGGTTTAACGGTTTATGCAAAATAAAGACGAGTGTACAGCCAAAAATACCTTGGAGCAGACTAAAAGGAATATTGATTAGTGGGCCGGCAATATTGCCATACATAAGTACTTCCGAAATGTAATAAACTGATGCCATCGAGATTATCGCTGGTAACATTGAAAGCAGGATGTTTTTGTCGGGAAAGCGTCTGATCAGAAAGCCAAAAATATAGGCCATACTTCCTTTAGCAATTAAGGTGGGGATAATATAAGCGTTATAACCGCCAAAATAATCGGCTGCTGCTGAGCCAATACCTGCGGCAATCATTCCGCCTATGGGGCCCAAAATATAAGCGGATAATAGCACAGCGCCATCTCCAGGATGAATATAACCTGTCAGCAGAGGGATTTTAATCGCTGAAGTCATTATAAATGTCAGTGCTGTTAATAATGCCGTGTAGGTTAACTTTTTTGTTTGTTCGTTCATTGTTGATCCTCTTTTCTCTAATAAGTTAAAATGAAAATAATTCTTGACGGTGTAAATTACAAGGGCTAGAAATTCACCTCATATCTTAATACAATTATCGCAGATTGTTTTTTTTATACAAGGGTTTGTTATAATGTGTTTTTACTAAAATCTGATACCATATATTTTTATAAATAATTTATTATAACGATATCAGATTTCTTATGATCATGATAAACGAAAGCGAATTTGTAAAAATGTATGAATAGATTAATTGAAATAGGAGCGAAAGGATAAAGGAAGGAAAATATGACAGGAATTAGTAAAGAAGGAAAAATTGCATGCTTTGCAGAGCATAATTTCCCACCGTTTTTTAATGAAAATGCGACAATCCTTATTTTAGGATCATTCCCCTCAGTTAAATCTAGGGAAGCGGACTTTTATTATCAACACCCTCAGAATAGATTCTGGAAAGTCTTATCAGCTGTTTTTGAGCAAACATATCCGACAACACTTTCAGAGCAGATGCAATTTTTAGCGTATAATAGAATAGCGCTTTGGGATGTTATTGCTTCATGTGAAATTATAGGTTCGAGCGATAGCTCAATCAAGAAAGTAATTCCCAATGATATTGATAGCTTATTGGATGGATCCAGTGTCAGTAGAATTTATACAAATGGAAATAAAGCATTTGAGTTATATAATCGGTATTGCAAGCATATGATTAACTTGCCAATACATAGACTGCCCTCGACAAGTCCAGCTAATGCAAGGTGGAAACTTGAAGACTTGATTAAACAGTGGCAGGTCATTTTATTAATATAAATTCAAATGTTTAAAAGCGCTAGTTAGCTATTTTTGTTTGACTGCAGTCGGTATATGGTCAGATAAGATCACCAAGATAGAAAAAAAATAAGCTCAGAATCATGGTTATAGTAATATATAAGAATGCGCTGAGTATTTTATTTTTTTTTAGTAGCACGAAATCCTCATACATAAAGGTTGAAAACGTAGTATAGGCACCAAGAAATCCCTCAGCCAAGAAAATATATGTAATATTTGAGAAATTCAGATTACTGACAAGTCCAAGTAAAAAGGCTCCAGTAATGTTAATAAGAAAAGTACCGATGGGGATATTTTTTTGGAATGATGATAACTTTTTACCAAGTGAATAACGGGTGATGCTGCCTAAGGCGCCTCCAGTAAGTAGGCATATTATTTCCAGCATTTTATGTACCTAGGAATGCTCAATGTCGGAATTTTTTGCAAGACTGCTGCTAACAAATGGATAGACGAAATATGTAGCTAAAAGATGACCCATATACACTAATAGGACTCCTAGTGAAAGTGATGCAAAAAGATAAAAAACAAAAAAAGAATAATAACCAGCATTAATTATCATGATACTTTCCTTGCAAAAAGTTGAAAACGTAGTGAAGGCACCAATTAAACCGGTAGTAAAGCCAAGTTTTATGTCAACACTGATTCGATCAGTTTGCGAAAATAGCGTATTTAGAAACCCCAATAAAAAACTGCCTATGATGTTTATAAGTAGGATATTTAAGGCGATATTTATCAATTGGTCGGGTGAATTGAACAAATCCGGGATACTTTTTATTTGGAAACGTAATAAGGCACCAACAGCGCCACCTATTCCAATAAGATAGTATTTCTTCATTAAGCCTCCTAAAAATTCATATAGATATTTACAATCTATTATTATAGTGATCATATTCAATTTTATTGAATACGATGATAGGAATATGCTAACATGGCATGATTATAGGTGTCAATATAATCACAAATGAAATCGAAATCAAATTAAAGAGCTAATTATTTGAACAAAACTTAGACTACTTGTGTAAGAAAAATAATTGCAGTAATAATCATTGAAATTTAATCAATCGTAAAATTGTCTTTGAATAGCCATATTTGATGCTATTTAACAATTTAATTGACTTTAAAATATTATCTGATAAAATAGATAGCGTGCTAAGTAATGGAGGTGTTATGGACAAGCAGCAATTTAATTTTGGCGTGACAATCAAACAACTAAATAATATTATGGAAATTAGGTTTAATAAATCACTAAAGAAATGGGATCTGACTTATTCTCAATTTTCAGTGATAATGTATTTATTTTTAAACCAAAATCAACAAATAAAGCAAAAAGACATCGAAGACGTTTTTATGCTTAAAGGATCAACGGTTACTGGAATTATAAAAAGATTGGAAGAAAAGGATTTTATAACGCGCCAGTCTGATCCATCTGATCGAAGAGTTAATTATTTAAATTTATTACCTAAAGGGTTAGCACTTGAGAATTTTGTATATGAAGAAGTTGATCGCTTGGAAAAAGAAACACTTCGAGTATTTACTCAGTCTGAGAAAAAAGTTCTGGAGGGGTTATTAAGGCGTGGTTTAGACAATTTGAAGAACCTGTCAAATACCTCTATCTAGTAGCGTTAGAAATCAAACGCGTTTTGTTGATTAAAGAAGATTTTTTAATTCGTAAAAAGTGAATTAAACAAGGAAAGGGAAATTCATGAAACAGGACTTATTTGAAAAATACCCAATACCCAAAGCAGTTATGACATTAGCAATACCAACAATGCTGAGTATGCTGGTGACGATAGTCTATAATATGGCAGATACATTTTTTGTTGGCCAAACGGGCGATCCAAACCAGGTTGCGGCAGTTACCTTAGTAATGCCAATCTTTTTTTTGCTCATGGCATTCGGTAACATATTTGGCATCGGTGGAGGTGCCTACATTTCCAGGCTTTTAGGCGAGCGTCGAACGGATGATATCAAGCATACATCATCGTTTAATTTTTATGGAGCTATTATCATTGGTATTATCGGTATGCTTATTTTTCTTCTCTTTATGGAACCGATATTGAGCATCGCCGGTGCCAGTGAAAATACTATGGGTTTTGCAACTGGTTACTTGAGAATTATTGCGATTGGTGCTGTTGTCGTAACCCTTCAATGCACTCTATCTCAAATTGTCCGTTCTGTTGGGGCAGCTAAAGAATCTATGATAGGAATGATGCTTGGGACGATTATTAACATCGTGTTAGATCCAATTATGATACTATCATTAAATATGGGGGTTGTGGGTGCAGCATGGGCAACTATCATAGGTAATGCCTGTGCGGTTGTATATTTTATTTTCTATATTATCAGACATAGTGATGTTTTATCCATTAGTCCGAAAGACTTTAGAATTGAACAATCTATACTAAAGAATACTTTTGCGATCGGAATTCCAGCATCTATTAACAATGTATTGATGAGCTTTTCGATGATGATTTTAAATAATTTTGCGTCAGCTTATGGTGACGTAATCATAGCGTCGCTCGGAGTCGCAGGGCGTGTTTTCTCAATTGTAGTAATGCTATCAATTGGCTTGGGAATGGGGGTTCAGCCGTTTATTGGCTATAATTATGCGCAAAAAAAATACACTAGAATGAATGATGCAATCAAGTTTACTGCAATTGTGGGGATAATAATGGGGACTGTAATAATGATTGTTGTGATGTTTTTCTCCACGGATATTGTTACTTTCTTTATTAATGATCCTGAAGTTATCTTAAATGGATCACATATGCTTATCATTCAGATGCTGGTCAGTCCGATTTTGATTCTCCAGTTTATTGTGACAACAGTTTATCAAGCGCTTGGCAAGGCGGTACCTTCACTTATTTTAACAGTTACGCGACAAGGCTTGGCATTTTTTCCTGTGTTGATTATTGGTTCATCACTTTTTGGCCTTCAAGGAATTATTTGGGCTCAACCGTTGGCAGATGTATTTTCAGTAATTTTAGCTGTTGCAATGTATACAGTTACCTATCGCAAACTAAAAGGTGAACAAACTGAATCCGCGTCAATAGTGGTGGAAGACAGCTATTTATAGAATTTATTTTCTAAAGCACCAAAAAAATTCGTAAAAAGAATTTTTTGGTGCTTTATGCATAAAACGAGTAGTTCGACAAAATTTGTATTGAGTTATGCTAGCCTTGAATAAAAGGTGTCACAGTTTCACCGGGTGCTTCTGTTCCCGCGGGTTGAATAACGATTCTGATTGCTTCTAATCGAAGACCCATATCACAGGTTCCTGCATATTCACCATTTTTGGCCCAATCCATCCATCCAATATTTTGCGCATGAACTTGATAGTATACATCAAATAGATCGGCATCTGCACCGGTTAATTCAATATGAATTGCTTCCAACCGCAGGCCATAACCTGAAGTTCCACTACCTTGTCCGTTAGAACGAATACTCAGCCAGCCAAAATTTTCGACAAAACTCTGATATTGAATATCAAGATTAAAATCGCTTTTGGTAAGGGCAATACCTACTGCTTCCATTCGTCGACCTTCACCGACAGTCCCGCTAATGGCATCGCTTAAAACCCATTCATTCCAACCAATGCCTTCGAGATGTGTGCAATACTGCAAACTTGGTTGGACCAGCACTGGTTCGTCTGTTGTCCCATCATATGAGTCTTCATCTAAGGTATTAATTATTATTTCACTATTTACTTGCGTAAATGGCGGATCTTCTACTGGGTTGGCATTAATACTCACTGGAAACGAAAAACTTAAAATTATTAAGACGCTTAGGATAATGCTTAACGGTTTAAAATTTTTTCTCATACAATCAATCCTCCTCAGGGTATAAATTAATGATCTTAATTCATTATTCTATGTTATAACCTAAAAACAGAATTATAATCACTCAAGTTGAATTTTTTTAAAGGATATCTGATTTTAGAAGTAAATTCAATCAACTTTTGTCATTATAATTTTTATTAATTTCGAAAAAATATGGTATAATATGCAAAAACGGGTGAAGTATATGAAGAAATTTGCAAAACAGTTAATAGGATATCATCAGAGACTTGGAGATTTAATGGTCTTGCTTGAGACCAAGGGTTATATTTTGCCATTTGCATGCGAAAAAATTGATCCGGTTTTTAGAAACTCTGTACCAGGAAAGAATTCGATTGTCTGGAACGATAAAAGAGGAAACGTTATTGTAGTTGAATATGCGATTGAATCATTCGGTGATAATATTGAAGATACAATTTTAACAGTAATTGATGCTAATTACATTGATATAGATATTCTAAGTAGTGGCATTAGAGACTATTTAAAGAAATGATTTTGATCACAATAGATAATACGGAGGAAATATGAAAACACAATCTTTCCCTCTCAACTTAAAGAGTATCCAAGAAGCAAATGAGATGGTTAATGAGATTTTAACAAAGTTGAAGTGCAGTCGGGCAGAGAATATTAAAGCTCAGCTGTTTGTTGAAGAAACAATTGTATTTTGGGAAAAAAATGGACAAAAGGATCAAAAATTTGAGATAAGTATTACTAAACGGTTTAAGACAATTACGCTATCACTCAATTCATTTGGAGAATCATTAAATCCACTAAGCTATGAGGGGAGTTCAGGTGAAGATGATTTAGATACACTGAGTCAGAATATTCTAATCGGCTTATCGTCAGTAACCTATGCTTATGAAAATGGCTGTAATCAGATAGCCTACACGATCAAACAAAAACCGCTAAATCCGGCTATAACTACGGCAATAGCACTTGCTGGCGGCATCGTCGGGGGATCGATTTTACTGAAGTCGGCTCCAGAATTGGCTGGCAGTATAGGGACTTCTGTTTTAACCCCTATTAGTTCGACTTTTTTTGGCTTTTTAAATGCAATTGTTATTCCGGTGCTTTTTTTTTCAGCGATCGGAAGTATTTTCAATATGGAAAATTTATCTCAGATGAAGAGGATTTTCCGATTACTGCTAACTTGGTGCGGACTAATGCTTGTTGTTACCTCGCTTTTTTCTGTACTAGCCGCAAAATTTTTTCTCATCAGTGGAAATTCCAGCCTGAATTCGAATGGTAATAGTGAATTATGGTCTGAGATTGGAAGTATGATTTTTGGTATTATTCCTGAGAATATTATTCAACCATTCCTGGACGGAAATACGCTTCAAATTATGTTTTTAGCTATTCTTGCAGGAATTGTATTACTTACGCTCAAAGGAAGATTTCCAATATTATCAAAATTTATAATTGAAGGAAATCTAATTTTTTCAACAATACTTGATGGTATATGCGCATTAATGCCTGTGATTGTATTTATCAGCATTTTTAACATGGTTGTATCTGGTCAAGCAGGTGAATTACTAGGAGCGATTAGCCTGATTATTTTAGTCCTTGTCGTTTTTACGATGTCGATTGTGTTTGGTCTGTTAACGCTATTAATAGTAGAAAAAATTAATCCAGTCAGTTATTTAAAAATGGTCTTCCCATTTGTCATAATCGCATTTTCGACAGCCAGTTCAAGCGCCACTTTTCAAACACATACGATGATTGCGACACTTAAACAAAATATCCGTGATTATGTTGTCAACTTCTCAATCCCAGTTGGTGTACTTTTCAACAAACAGGATGCAATCCCCTTATTATTGCTGACATCCCTATTCATAGGAAAAATATATGGGGTGACATTTTCAATGAGCAGCCTAATTCCAGTTGTCTTTCTTTGTATGATTTTATCGGTGGCTGTGCCCCCTTCACCTGGGATGGGTGCGTTCTTATTTACGGTTGTTTTTAATATGCTTGGTATCCCTCTTGATGGGTTGGCGCTAGCAGTTACGATATCGATATTTATTGATTATCCTGCGACAACCGGAAATTTAATAATCACGAATATTGGTATGATTCATACTGAACATTTTTTGGCCAGGAAAGAATAAATATTATCTATTTATCAAAACATGAGAATTAGGTCTGTTAAAAAAGTCTTGCAATTAAGATCAGTTACATGCTAAAGATTTATAATATGCTTGTTATACTATGAAATGGAGAATTCTTATGCGAATTTTACTAATTGAAGATGAGATCGGCTTACTTGAGGCACTTAAAACTTTATTAAAACAGGAAAATTATGCAGTTGATACGGCAATAGATGGCATATCGGGCCTCGATTCAGCGTTAACAGGAATATATGATATTATCATACTTGATATTATGCTGCCAAATAAAAACGGTATTGAAGTGTTATCGGAAATCAGAAAGCAAAACATAAAAACACCGGTTATTCTCTTGACAGCAAAGACTGAATTAGAAGATAAAATTACGGGTCTTGATCAGGGGGCGGATGATTATTTAACTAAGCCATTTCATTCCGGTGAATTATTAGCGAGAATTCGTGCGATCTTAAGACGCAAGAAAGAGGTAAGATCTGATCGGCTTGTGGTTGGAGACCTTGTTTTAAGACAGGATACACGAGAATTATTTTGCAAAGATGAATCAGTAAAATTGGCGCAAAAAGAATTTCTATTATTAGAAACACTGATGATTAATTATAAACAAATTCTTACAAAAGAACAAATTTTTGAAAAGGTTTGGGGTTTTGATAGTGAATCGGAATATAATAATGTTGAAGTGTATGTATCCTTTGTCAGAAAAAAAATATGTTTCATTAATTCCAGTGTTATGATAAAAGTCAATCGCGGTCTCGGTTATTTTTTGGAAGCTGACCAATCAGAAGAATGATAAAAAAATTAAAACGCCGATTTGTATTAATTATCATGTCTATGCTGGGAATTGTTTTTTTGTTTATAATAGCATCTATTAATTATTCAAATTATTCTTATAGCAAAACTCACAGTTCGGCTTTATTACAAACGCTGATACAAAATAATGGAGAAGCAAAACCTATTAATGAGCCAACATCAGATGCGTTTAGGTTTGCCTTACCGCGAAATGATTTTGAATTTGATCAGTTTGTCACAGTTAAACTTGATGACAAATTAAATATAACTGAAGTACTTGGCTTTAAGGGCGAAGCGGATTTATCGGATAATTGGATCTCAGTGATTGACGCTGTTTTAGCAGAATCGTCAAGTAGCGAAAGTTTAGATGGCTATTGTTATCAATTAGTTGAAATAGATGATGGATTCATGTTGGCAATTATAGATCAGCGTATTTCTGATGCAATGAATCGCAGAACATTATGGACATCACTTACTATTGGTGGATTAGGTCTGCTTATTTTCTTTTTTATTGCAATTTTTCTTGCAAAGATCTTAACGAAACCGGTAGAAGAAGCATTCGAAAAACAAAAGCAATTTATTTCTGATGCTAGTCACGAATTGAAGACACCTATTTCAGTCATTTCGATTAATGCTGATGTTTTAGAAAACGAAATCGGTGAGAATAAGTATTTATCCTATATAAAAATGGAATCAAATAGAATGGATTACTTGGTTAATGATCTACTAACTTTAGCCAGAATGGATAGCATCAAAAATCGCGATTATTATAAAGTTTTTGATTTAAGTCAGGTTACGGAAGGGGTTTCGCTGACTTTTGAAAGCTGTGCTTACGAATTGAACAAAATTTTACAGATTGATATTCAAAAAAACATTATGCTTTATGGTGATTCCGAAAAGATCAAGCAACTTTTATCAATTTTAGTGGACAATGCTATCAAATATGCAAGTGATTGTGGCATGATTAGAGTCTCATTAGAAATGAAAAACGATGAACGGCATTTGTCAGTTTTTAATACCGGTGAAGGAATTAGTCTTTCAGAAAGGAATAAAATATTTGAGCGATTTTATCGTGTTGATGCATCACGTTCAAAAAAAACAGGCGGTTATGGCTTGGGATTAGCGATTGCAAAATCTATAGTGGAACAACATGGCGGCAAAATTTGGGTTGAAGGTGAGACTGGTAAGTGGATCTCTTTTGAGATTCTTTTCTAAATAACTTGATTTTGGAGGATTAATGGATCATTTAATAACGAAGCTGATTTTATATACTGATGATGGTGAGGTGAGCCTGTTAAGGCAGATGAATTCTTTTTTCAAAAAATTTTCGCAAAATACAGAAGCGGATAGATTGATTTCTGAAGCATACCAATTGATTAAACAGTTGTTGAAAATTTCTACTGATTTTGGGTTTGATGGTAATTTGTGGCAATGTTATATTAGTTATTATCTTATTATGAATGAGAATCCTTACAGTTTAACCTGTGAAAAAGTAGGGCGAAGCAAAGGTAGTGTAAATTATTTTGCAAAAAATGACTTTGAGATTTTTTATGAGCTTTTTAATTATGATTTTTCAAAAGTGGAAAACAAACTTCAGATAGATGTTTTTTCACGAATCTCAAACTATCAAGCGATAAAAAAGCCTAATTCTTTATATAATCAAAACATCAGTAAACGAGTTGTCACGCTTTATAAGCAGCTCAAAAATGGTGAAAACGGAGAAGCGTTTTACGATCTCATCACTAAATATCATGAAAATTTTGGCGTAGGTCAGTTCTCAGTAAATAAAGCTTTTAGAATTGTTAACTCGAGAAAGTCAGAAATGGAGCTGTTTCAGGCAATCAATAATTTGGATCAGGTGATGCTACATGACCTGATTGGGTATGAAATGCAAAAGCAAAAATTGATTGAGAATACAAAGGCTTTCGTGAAGGGACAAAGAGCAAATAATGTGCTGCTTTTTGGCGACTCGGGCACGGGAAAATCAACCAGTATCAAAGCGATTGTAAATGAATTTTATGATCAGGGATTAAGGATGATTGAAATCTATAAACACCAATTCAAAGATTTATCAAGTGTTATAGCTGCAATCAAAAATCGAAATTATCGTTTTATTATTTTTATGGATGATCTATCCTTCGAGGAATTTGAAATAGAGTATAAATTTTTAAAGGCTGTAATTGAAGGTGGTATAGAAACAAAACCAGACAACATTTTAATTTACGCGACTTCAAATAGAAGACATCTTATTCGCGAAACGTGGAAAGACCGAAGTGATATGGAAAAAGATCAGGAGCTTCATCGTTCTGATACAATGCAGGAAAAATTATCATTAGTAAATCGGTTTGGTGTAACAATTTTTTATGAACGACCCAGTCAAAATGAGTACTTCCATATTGTTGAAGAGCTTGCTAAGAGTGAAGGCCTGAAAATTGACACGGAATCTTTAAAAGTTGAAGCAAATATCTGGGAAATGCGACATGGCGGAATTTCTGGACGAACAGCACAACAGTTTATCAATCATCTCTTAACGTTGCAACAACTGGAAGAAAACAAGTGAATATTAGGCTTTGAAGATTAATAAAATACCTAAATTAGGTTGTTAGTTGATTTAAATGATATGAAAATGGAGATTGATCTTAAAGAAAATCTAATGTTGCTATAATCGGAATAATAAGAGATAGGAGAAAAAATGCAAGATATAAATTTTGATAGAAAATGCGATTATACAATAAAAGATGTGGTGCATGATTATATTAATATCATGGAATTAGATCGATTGATCATTGATTCGATTCTTTTTCAAAGGCTTAAAGACATAAAGCAGTTGACTAGTGAGACCGTATATCCAAGTTCAAATCATACACGTTTTGAGCATTCACTTGGTGTGATGGAATTATGTCGCCAGGCTGTAAAGCATTTGGCAAGAAATTGTGAAGAGGATTCATTTCAGGCAGTTGAGTGGAGTGAATTGTGGATTAATGCAGGTTTAGCAGGTTTATTACACGATTTAGGACATTTGCCACAGTCGCATCTTGGAGAATCCATGTATGAACTGACTGATGACGAGGGATTTAAATATATTATTGATAGAATTCTTGCGGCAATAGACCGGTTAAATAGTGTCAGTAAGAGTCATAAAATATTTTATTCTGAAGGCAAGCCAGATAATAGCGCAATCAATAAACTTAATGCACATCAGTCATTGCATGAATTACTTACCGTTGTTCTGATTTTAGAAGAATACAGTAGCCTTTTAATTGACGAATATGCAGATCTAGATTTGATTATCAGGTCGATTCTGGGTTTTACTTATCAGGAACAGAGTTTCTGGGCAAAAAATATAGTGATTAGACTCTTAAATGCGAAAACGATCGATATGGATAAGCTGGATTACATTATGCGTGATGCATATTATACTGGTATCAGCATTCCACCTATCGATACAAAAAGACTTTTTAAAAATATGACAATTCACCGGGAACTTAAGACAATTACCTATAAGGTAGGTGCAATTTCGGTTATTCAGAATATTATAGAGGCGAGAAACAATTTGTATTTTTTCGTCTATAATCATCATGTATCAATATATACTGAATTTCTATCAAATTATTTTTTAAGAACTTTAAATAAGGCTTTTTTAAAATGTCGATTGGCTGAAACGGTTGAAAAAGATGAATTGAATTATGGGGATTTTTCTGTCTTGGATGTAAAATATTATTGCTCCTTGGAAGCGGTGCAACAGAAAATTGTTTCAGATTCCGATCTAATCCATTTAATGAAAAAGAAATATTTGGCGCTAAGAAATGGAAAAGGCTGTCAGGCTTGTGAAAGAATTGATTGTGAGATTAAACAGAACCAGCTATTTATAATTCAAAGAAAAATTGGCAGACAAATCTATGAGCGTTCTTATCTTAAACCTGTTTGGAAAACAATCTTTGAATTTAATTTATTTATGATTCAATACTTTGCTGATGAAAACATTAGAAATGAAGTAGTTAATAAAATTTGCTCCGACGATTACCAGTTTAGGGCAAAGTTGGTTGAGAATATGATCGCAAATGGGGCAACTAATTATCAAGAGTTAGAATTGACCCATGGAGATCTTTATATCATTCCACGTTCAAATCGCTTTTATACGATGGAAAATGTAAAGCAAATTTTCATATATGTAAAATCAAGTGCAATTATGAATAAAGAAGAACAGGATGTATATACGAATCAGTTGTTTACAGATGTAATCCCGCAAAGAAATTTTGATGATCTTTATTCACGAAAGCATTTTTATTTGTATTGTACTGAGAGAATAAGAAGGAATAAAACCTTGTTTAGAATTTTTATTGAAAATTTTGTCGAAACAGCAGAAAAATTTGTGGCAAATTGCTGACTCTTGGATAAAAGGTGGTTACTAATGAGACGACAGATCCTAAAAAACTTTATAATCATTTTTTTTCCGCTGCTATTGATTGCTTTAACATTAACTGCCAGCAATCTGTATCGCGAAAAATCTTATGAAGTTGAAAGTATTTCGACAGAAGCAATCCTGAAAGCTGAAAATAATTCATTCTTGATTGAAAAATATATGTCTGAAATTATTGAGAATCTAAATGTAATTCGTGATGCAAACGAATTAGATTATTATGTAAACATACCAACAGAAGCGAATTTTAATGAATTAAATGCGATGTTTAACCGGGTTTTTAACAATAAACCAGATTATAAGCAGATACAATTTCTTAATGCTGACGGGATGGAAGTGATTTCTCTTGTGCGAAATGGTGAAGAAATTAAGTCATCAGAAGTGGTAAACCAAGCTGAGCGTGATTATTTTAAAGCGACCAAAAGTCTGAATGAGGGTGAAGTTTATATTTCAGAAATCGAAAGTATTGCGTCTAAAGATAACTCTGAAGAAGAAACAACGATACATTTCGCAACACCAGTATATAATTTAAATCATGAATTTCAAGGGGTTTTGGTCATTGATTATGACGGTTCCTTTCTAATGACGTCGGTCATCAATCAGAACAACACAAAAGTTGATTTGCCGGATCAGCTTTATATAATAGACGCTGATGGAGAGATTATCTATAATGACGACCTAAGTGGTTTAGATAGTAAATTTTTTAATACTAGTCTTATTTCATTAACTAGGGAGAATATCGCTGGAAGTATTGAAGAAAAACATATATTGTATACATATTACGACATTCTGAATCATTTCAAGCAGTCTCTCCCTGAATACAATGCAAAATTGGTAGTCATCCATGCAACTGATACGAGTGCACTGTTTTCGCTGACTGCTTTCTTTAATGAGATTTTAAAACCAAAGAATGTTTTGATATTTTTGATCATAATTGGTTTATGTCTGGCAATTGCGTTTGCCTTGGAAAAAATTAGACAAAAAGATGATCAGCTTAGTATTACAATGAAAATAGCGGCTTCCAGTAATGACGCTGTTATTATAACTGATGAGAACACGGTGATTTCATATGTGAATCATGCTTATGAAGTTGCTACTGGTTATACAAAGGCGGAAGTGGCTGGAAAAAAACCCAGCGCTTTTAAATCTGGTAAGCATAGTCAAGTGTTCTATCAGACAATGTGGGAACAGATTAATAACACAGGCAACTGGGAAGGGATGCTGTGGGATCGTAAAAAGGACGGCCTTTTATATCCCAAAAAGCTAAATATAATCGCGGTAAAAGGGCGCGATAGTGGAAAGGTTCACCATTATATAGGGATTTTTACAGATTTATCTTCCAATAAACGCAAAACAGATATTTTTCAAACGTTGCAATATAGTCAAGGTCAATTGATATTGCCGAACGAACAGATGATGATGGAGTTGTTGGAGCAAAGTATTACCGCTGACAACCCGAATATTATGGTTATGAATATTGAAATAGAAAATTACAATCAGCTGATTTCTTCTTTTGAAGGAACTGATTTTAATAGTTCAGATATTTTTATTAGTCTGATTAGACCAATGATTCATGACGATGATTTTGTTGCGCAAACAGGTCGCAATCTTTTTGTTGTAATGGTAAACCTGAATCAATTAGAGATCCAATCAGAAAAATTTGCCCAAAAACTATATAATCAACTCACCAGAGTTGTTAATATTTCTGGACGAGATCTTTTTTTTAAAACGCGTATCGGTATTTCCTATTGGCCGGAAGATACATCTGATATAAAAAAGCTACTGCTAAATTCGATGATTGCATTGGATTGGTCACAAAAGAATCAGGATGCGGAAATTGTGTTTTTTAAAGAGGAAATGACCCAAAAACTTAATCAGGAAAATATAATTGAAGGTTATCTGAGGCAAGCGATTGAGGCAGAAGAGCTTTACCTGGTATATCAACCGCAGATCGAAATTAGAACTGGCGATCTGATTGGAATGGAGGCATTGCTCAGATGGCATAACAAAGTTTTAGGTGAAGTGTCACCTGCTGTTTTTATACCAATTGCTGAAAAGAGTAATCTAATTGTTGAAATTGGAAATTGGGTCATCAAACATGTTTGTATGGACCTTAAAGAAATAAACGTTATTTGTCCAAATATAGAAAAGACTTTACGATGTGCAATTAATTTTTCGGTGATGCAAATGGAAGAGAGTGGTTTTCTCGATAATTTAGTCACTATACTTGAGTCCTATCATATTGAAATGGCGCAGATCGAAGCCGAAATTACAGAAAGTATTTTATTAGCGGACTATCATAAGCATATTGAAACACTCACCAAGCTAAGAAATCTAGGGGTAAAGATTTCAATTGATGATTTTGGAACGGGTTATTCTTCATTATCCTATTTAAACAAATTGCCGGTCGATAAAATAAAAATTGATCGTAGTTTTATAAAAAACTATCCGCAAACGGATGATGGAACATTGATAGAAATTCTTGTTGACATGTCAAAAAAACTTAATAAAACTGTACTTACAGAAGGCGTTGAGACGATTGACCAGGTAAGTTATCTGGAAAAAATTGGCTGTCATTATATCCAGGGATATTATTACAGTAAACCTCTTTTGCTGGAAGATTTTATTGACTATTCTAAAAAAATGACAGTTTGTTGACACCTTTGTTTTGGATCAGGACTTTATAGTAATGAATGGTGAAAAATAGTAAATTGCTGAGATGAATCATAACTGACAAATTTGCGGATTCGCAGATAATACGGTTAAACTCATCAGCACAATTTATGATCAGGACACTCAGCAACATTAAAAAAAGTGATGCAGTTTTATTGCAATTCCTAATATTAAAAGTTAATTGAACGCAAACCAGCAGTTGCATGATTGATACAATCCCTACGACAGTTAAATTATAAGGGAGAATTCCATTGAGTGCTGAGATCATCAGGTAGAAACATAAAAAGACAAATAAGTTTAAATATGCTTTTTTTATCTCAATGGGATTATTATTTATTTTTGGTTTGATATTAATACTTAAATCTTTCATTCTAATTAGCCCTCTTCAATAATTCTTATAGTTATATTTTAGTAGAGAGAATTGAGTTTAGAATGGTGAAAGTATGATTTTAGTGTGAATGACAACTGAGGATTGTATGAGTTATCGGTTTCAATCAGCTTGTGATTCAAGAAATAGATATTCACGAATGATAAAAGCCAGTCGAAAATTAAATTTTTCTTCCATAGTCAATAAATTAGCTGACAGTAATTGACGGATTTTTTTAATTCGGTAGTTTATTGTATTCCGATGAGCATATGATGCCTGCGCTATCGCCTGAATACTGCCATCATGCTCCAGATAAAGTCTGAATGTTTCTAACAGATCAGAGTTATTCTTTTCGTCGTGATTTTTTAATATTTGGAGTTTCTGTTCATAAAAATTTGATAATAGAGATTTATCTGCTACAGAATATAAAATTGCGGTTACTCCTAATTTGTGAAATGATACATAAGATTGATGGCTTTTAATAGCGCTTTTTAGTGCGAATTGGGCCTGGTAATACAAGTCATGCAACTTTAGCAAACTACCTTCACTACTGATACCAATAAAAATATCTTGGCAGCTTTGATCTATTTCCCGAAAAAGTTTTTCTAAAATCTGATTTGATAGATCAGAAGTGACAACAACATTTTGATCACCAATCGTAAAAGAAAAGAATTTTATATGTGCAGACTGGAATAATTCAAACTGAATTAAAAATGAAGCATGATTTTTATGTAAAAAAATAAAATAGTTTGAATTATTTTCAAAACTATGCCTGTTTAGGACTTCAATATGTTGCGTTGCCTCATCAGGCTGAAGAATAAGACTACGAAAAGCCATTTCAACTTGATCATCTTGATAATTTTGTTTGAAAAGACGGTTTCCATAATCCTGCATAATTGTAGCTAGGTGTATTTTCCATGGCATTGTAAATATTGGATAATGATGAGTATTACACAGATTAAGAAGGTCTTCATTTATATCTTCAGGGAAAATATATTTGCCAGTATTTAGAATCAATCCACTTGTTTTTTGGCTAATTAGTTTTTTAACAAAATCAAATAGCCACTGATTAGAATTTCTACTCATTCCGGTAGTTATAATTAGTTCACCGCCCTTTAAAAAATTAACGGTATTGATATCTTCGGTAAACTGAACCCATTCAACTTGATTAAAAAGGCCGTTTGGGCCTGCTATTAGAGTAAGCTGATACTGCTTTTTAGTTGATAAATACAATTCAGATATAGGTATAGACATGTTTTCCTCCATTTGCAATTATGTTGTTGAGATTTACTTGATTTAGTATATCTAAAAATTATATGTATGTCTAGCACAAAAAAATGTTGGTTAATTAGTCTGACAGACCGTTGTACTATCATTCAATTGTGCTATAATTACATCATCTTAAGCAAGACGAAGGCGTCAACACTTCGTGTTGCTTTTTTTGTGTCAAAAATTAATGTATTGAAACAAAAAAGCAATAGGAAGTATAAAAGGAAATATTAAACTACGGAGGTCATTATGTTGAAAAATGCATTACCAAAAATTGTTACTGGGCAAGTGCCGGGTCCAAAAGCCAAGGCGATTATCGAAAGACGAGAGGATGCAATTCCTGGAGCTATAAAATGTGTTTATCCAGTCGTAATTGAGCGTGGCGAAGGTGCTATGATTGAAGACGTAGATGGAAACGCCTATCTTGATTGGGTTGGTGGTGTTGGTGTTCTTAATATCGGTTATTCACACCCTGAAATTGTCACGGCAGTTAAAGAGCAGTCAGAAAAATATTTTCATGGCATGTTCAATATTGTTACACATGAAGGTTATGTGAGCCTGGCGGAAAAAATGAATGCCATTGTACCGGTACGAGGACAAGAAAAAAAGA
This sequence comes from Eubacteriaceae bacterium ES2, assembly GCA_031222025.1. Lineage (GTDB taxonomy): Bacteria > Bacillota > Clostridia > Eubacteriales > Eubacteriaceae > Acetobacterium. The sequence continues at coordinate 1,571,608 of CP130740.1, forward strand.
CATTTTTTGCTAATAGTGGGGCGGAAGCGGATGAGAATGCTGTTAAAATTGCGAAGGCATTTACAAAACGACCAAACATAATTGTGTTTTCTGGCGGATTTCATGGACGAACAATGTTGACAATGACAATGACTGCAAAAAAAGCCTATGCTCATGGATTGGGACCATTTCCAGACGGCATTTATCGGGCACAGTTTCCATATTTATATCGCAGTCCAGGTGAAATGTCTTCAGAAGATGCTATAAATTACTATATTGAAAGCATTCATCGGGTCTTTGAAGAGTCATCACCAGCTGAATATGTTGCAGCCATTGTGGTTGAGCCATTACAGGGTGAAGGCGGGTTCATTCCAGCCCCTATTGAGTGGGTACAAGCTGTTAGAAAAATCTGCGATGACAATGGGATTCTTTTAATAGCCGATGAGGTGCAGACAGGCTTTTGTCGAACGGGTAAAATGTTCGCTTCAGATTATTGGAAAGATGCAAGTGCAGAGCCAGATATTATAACCACAGCAAAATCGATTGCGGCAGGCTTGCCGATTAGTGCAATTACTGCGCGCTCAGAAATTATGGATTCGGTCAAGGGTGGAACAATAGGTGGTACTTTCTGCGGTAATCCCCTTGCCTGTGCATCAGCACTGAAAGTAATTGAAATCATGGAACGAGATCAATTGGATAAACGGGCGTGCGAGATCAGCGAGATTGTCTTTAAACGATTTGGACTATGGAAAGAAAGATTTGATGTGATTGGTGATGTTCGAGGAATCGGAGCTATGATAGGGATCGAGTTTATAAAAGATTGTAAGACAAAAGAGGCGAATCCGGTACTTGTTTATGAAATTGTTAATGAAGCTGCTCAAAATGGATTGATTATTGAAAGCGCGGGTATATATGGTAACGTGATTCGCTTTCTAGGACCTTTAGTAATGACGGATGATCAGCTTGAAGCAGGTCTAGATATTTTTGAAAAAGCGATTGAAACTTGTATAAAATAATAATGATTTGAAAGGAGTATCATGAAACAATTTATGATAAGACCTAAAATTCTCGAGTTTGAAGATGTTGAAAATTTTTTGCAAACTTTCAAGATAGGTAAAAATGATCTGGTGTTTATTAGTGATCGGACTTTAAAAAAATCATTTCAAGGCTCAATTGCTGAAGAAGCGGTAATTATCGACTATCGTCAGTATGTCAAGGGTGAACCAACTGATATGATGGTTGAAAATATTGCCAAAGATTTAGAGGGGATTGCATATAAGCGGGTTTTTGCCATTGGTGGTGGAACAATCCTTGATGTGGCTAAATTATTTGCATTGAAAAAAACGACACCGGTTGTCGAATTGTTTAATAAAGAATTGCCAATTGAAAAGGCTAAAGAGTTAATTCTCATCCCAACGACCTGTGGAACAGGGAGTGAAGTTACTAATATTTCGATATTGGAATTAACAGCAATATCCTCGAAATTTGGACTTGCGGTAGACGAACTCTTTGCTGATTACGCTGTATTGATTCCAGAACTTCTTAAGGATCTGCCAATGTCAGTTTTTGCGACAAGTTCTATCGATGCTCTAATCCATGCGACAGAATCATACACATCGCCTAAAGCGACAAATTTCAGTCAGCTATATTCGTTAAGAGCGATTGAAATGATCTTGAAAGGTTATCAAAAAATTGCTGCGGCTGATGTTGACAAACGTCAGATTGTTTTAAATAATGAAATTTCAAATTTTTTAATTGCATCAACATTTGCGGGAATTGCTTTTTCTAATGCCGGATGCGCAGCAGTTCATGCAATGAGTTATCCGTTAGGTGCGGTTTACCATATTCCTCACGGAGAAGCAAACTATTTAATGTTTACAGAAGTTTATAAAACGTATCAAGCGATTGATCCAGATGGACAAATTAAAAATTTGAACCAATTTCTTTCAGAAATTCTTACCTGCAATCCCAATCATGTTTATGATGTCTTAGAAGTATTGCTGAATACCATCATAACAAAGAAAAAACTGCGTGAGTATGGTGTCACTAAAAATGATATACAAAGTTTTACGAACTCAGTGATGACAAAACAGACAAGACTAATGGCAAATAATTATGTCGAATTATCGGAAAAAACTATTGGAACTATTTATGAGAAGCTATATTAATTAAATATTTGATTAAAAACAATGAGGTTTTAAACAGTATCTATTACTGTATTAAAACCTTGTTTTTTTTTCAAGTTATACATAAGGATGAAATATGAAAGGAGAAGTATGGAATTCCATACAAATTTAAAATGAATACTCAAAAATCTAAGTTTGATAAGGTACTCAGCACTAAAGATATTTTTGTTATCGCCTTTGGTGCAATGATAGGATGGGGTTGGGTGGTTAACACTGGAATCTGGATTGAAACAGCAGGTGCACTGGGAGCAGCGCTGGCGTTTTTGATCGGCGGTGTAATGGTATTATTTGTTGGTTTAACTTATGCAGAATTGACATCAGCAATGCCGCAATGTGGTGGAGAACATGTTTTTTCTTATAAGGCAATGGGATCAACCGGGTCATTTATTTGTACATGGGCGATTATTCTAGGCTATGTGAGTGTTGTTGCTTTTGAAGCATGTGCTTTTCCAACAGTTATTCAGTATTTAAGTCCAAACTTTTTAAAAGGTTATTTGTATACAGTAGCCGGTTTTGATATATATGCTTCCTGGGTTGCCGTCGGTGTGATTACTGCAATTATTATTACAGGTATTAATATACTTGGAGCAAAAACTGCCGCTCGACTACAGACAATTTTAACCATATTAATTGCTGGTGCGGGAATTATACTAATAGCTGGTTCAGGAATTAATGGAACACCGGTGAATATTACGCAGCATTTATTTTCTGATCTACCTGAGACTTCAGCATTAGGAGGAGTTTTGACAGTAGCAGTGATGACGCCCTTTCTATTTGTTGGTTTTGACGTTATTCCCCAAGCGGCGGAAGAAATCAATGTTGGGTTTAAAAAAATTGGTGGAATTATGATCCTTTCAATTTTAATGGCGGTTGGATTTTATGCCCTCATCATTCTAGCTGTTGCATATGTTATGCCGCAATCAGATATGACGGGATCAACACTTGTAACTGCTGACGCAATGGCATATGCATTTAACAGTTCGATGATGACGAAAGTTTTAATTGTAGGTGGAATGGCCGGGATTATTACCAGCTGGAATTCATTTATGATTGGTGGCAGTCGGGCAATGTTTTCAATGGCTGAATCAAACATGATTCCCAAAGTGTTTGGAAAGCTCCATGAAAAATATAAAACACCTTTTCTTTCGATTGCATTAATCGGTGCCCTGTCAGTAATTGCACCTTTCTTTGGCAGAAAAATGCTGGTTTGGATTGTAGACGCCGGCAGTTTTGGTGTTTGCCTGGCCTATGCTATGGTCTCGCTGTCTTTTCTGATTTTAAGAAAAAAGAACCTAATATGGCACGGCCTTATAAAGTAAGGTTTGGAAACTTTGTTGGGACAATGGCGCTGATACTGTCTGGCTTAATGACACTTTTATATGTTGTGCCGCTGCCTTTTGCTTCGACAGCCTTGGTAAAGGAAGAGTGGATAATGGCAGGTGGCTGGACGATTTTGGGTATTGTTTTTTACATCTATAGTAAAATGACTTATAAAGAAAAATTTGGAGCTCATGTTGATGTAGCGTTTGAGGATGTTCATGAAAACCAAAATGTTACTGGAATTGTTACAGGACCCATCGTTGAAAACTAGACGTGTACAGAAAAATACTTGAGGGCAAAACAGCTTACTTTAAAAAATACTGCTACCGATCACTTGGCTTTCATAAACTGTTAGGATTCGCAACCGCACAAATTGAAAGTGTAAATCACTCTCAAATCATGCTATTGTTTGATTCAATTCAGCTAAGTGAAAAGCCAATTGTCGGTACGCAGATCTTTGAATATATTTTTCAACATCGAGCTTTTTTTGTTTAATAAATGAACTTATAAGTCTTATTTTTGCCTTTTTCGATAGACAATTACACCGATGATACTAAGAACAATTAAAACACCGACAATAATTATTACCATGGTTGTTGTCGAGATACTAAAAGTTACTTCATCTTTGATATATACTTCGACTGAAGCGGTGGCTGGTTTAAACTGGTCGTTTCCAGAAAATCTTACTTCAACTTCTTGACCGCCCTGTTCATGGTTGTAGTTAAGCGTAATTTCTGAACTCTGAAAATCGATAGGATTATTGTCGACATCAACAAGACTAATATTTAGTGCATCGATAATCGAATCATCCAAAATTTGTGAATTCTTGTTATATGCTACTTCAACGGGATTGGCACTAAGTATCAGATATGAGTTCTGGGGATCAATAATTGTAATAGTAACATTTGCTTGGCTGGCGTTAAAACGGTCATTACCAGCATAACGAACCGTAACTACTTGATCACCTGCGGCATGATTAAAACTTACATCGACTTCTGAAGGCGTAAAAACGACATTATTACCAGAATCATCAACAATCTGCATGTTAATAGCGTTATATACGATGCTAGTCATTTCATCCTGATCTTGATTCAAAGTCAGAGTTGATTTCGGCATCGTCAGATTAATAACCGTATTTATTTTTTCAGGAGCGGGAGCAGGAGCCTGACCGACAATCTTAACATTGGCAGTGGCCTGACTGGGAAAATACAGGCTGTTGCCAATATATTTGACAGTTACGTCCTGAGTGCCAGTTTCACGGTTATAGGATAGTTTAATATCGTTAGTTGCAAAATCGATAGCGACATTATCCAGGGTCACAACCTGTATACTTAGAGCCTGAAAAACTGCCACATCCAAAGCAGAGGAATTGCTTGTGTAATCAACTGATGGGGTATTAAGATTTAAAATAACTCGGGTTCGAACAAGTGGCGTGATTGATACTACAGTAGTGGCCGTACTGCCATTATACTGATCGTTTCCGGAATATGTGACTGTTACAGTTTGATTGCCAACATTTCGACTGTAATCAAGGGTGATCTGATCGTTTGTAAAATCGATTTTGTCGTATTTTTTATCGACAACCTGGATACTTAAAGCTTTGAAAACAGCGGCATCTAAGGTGGCACTGTCTGATGAGAAAGTTACTGGGGGGGATTAGCGATCAGAACAAGCTGACTATTTATTTTGGCGGGTTCAGTGATCGAAACTGTAGCTGTAGTTGAGCTGGGAGCGTATGTTTCATTCCCCAAATAATCGATTTTTACAGATTGGTCGCCAATTGCCCGGTTATATGTTAATTTGATTTGGTCCTGGGCAAATTCGATTTTATTTGAATCTTTATCGATCACGACGATACAGAGAGCTTCATAGACCTCCTGATCCAAGTCTTCAGCAGAGTCAGTAAAAGCGACAGAGGCTGGTGAATCAGATACCGAAATCTGTGTTTCTGCTGTTTCTTGAGCAGCTAACAAATTGGGCGTTATTAATAAAACCAAAAAGAGTATCAGAGATATTTTACGTAAATTCTTCATTTTGTATTCCTTTCGTATCCAAATTTTAATAAGCGTTATGAGATAGTATTTCCGCATTATCATAAACAGACCTTGTTATATATACCCGTATAACTTTGTTTTACACATTTTTTTGCAACTCTTTACAGCAATATCAAATGGAAAACTAATTTTTACTCGTTTTAGAGATCATGAAAGGGGTAATATAATTAAAACTTAATATAAAGGAGAAAACAAATGGAATTTAGAGAATTTACAATTAATAATCGATCAATTAGAGAATTTGAACCCTATTATCTGAATGAATCCCAACTACAAAAAATTCAAAGCCGTTTGACCACCTTAAATGAAACAGTTGGAAAAGAATATGGATTTTCTTTTAATTATTTTGAAGATGGTGAGAGCATTTTCAAACTATTGGATGGTGTTGGCGGATATTGCGGTAAAATGATCAATGCGCCACACTACATTGGTTTAGTGCTAAATGAAGTAAATCATCGAACTGAATTTTTTGGAGCCTATTACATGCAGGAGTTGGTAAAAGATTTGTATGATTTAAAGGTAGCAAGCTGTTGGGTAACAGTAATGAATGCCAATGATGAACAACAAAAAACAATGCTTCAAGGTAAAGTCGGAACAATTCAGTATTTGTTGGCGTTTGGTGGTCCGGACGAAAAAGAAACATTTTATGAAAAACATCACGAGATTATCAACGCGGATAACAAATATGAACAGGATCCCTATGGTATCGCAGTAATTAACACGAAAGAATCACGGCGTTCACTGGTTGAGACTATTTATTTTGAAGAATGGGGAAGTGTGGCGCCCTATTCAGTGATGAAACAACGCGGAGTATTGGATATCCTATATTATGTTAGAAATTCTCCGTCGCATATGAATACTCAACCTTGTCGGTTAATTTTAAAAAATGGCTCGGCAGATCTGGCAATTATCAATCCAGAATGTGAAGAAAACTATACCGATGCGGGGATTTTAATGTACACACTTCAGGGTCTGGCTAAGGAACTAAGTTTCCCTGCTAAATGGCAGTATATTGAAGATGAGTCTGACAATCCTGAATATTGTATTGTTGCCAGTATTGATCTATAAAATTTGTGAAATAAACTAAACGTGCAGATACCAATTTTTCAGTTTATTTGGTATCTGTTTTTTGTTTTTTAATGATCCAGAGCTACATAAATTTGTGTTTTAGCTTGAAAATATATGCAAAAATGGTTATGATTTAATTATTGTTTATGAATATTTTATTTGTGTAATGGAGAAAAAATGTCAGAAAAAACTAATGTTATGCGTATCCTCGATCAAAAGAAAATTAAATACAAACATTTTGAATATGATCCAACTGGAGACTTCAGTGGAGAGGCAGTTGCCATAGCATTATCCCAAAGCCCAAAACAGGTTTTCAAAACGCTTGTTACAGTTGGCAAATCTGGAGATCATTATGTTTTTGTTATTCCGGTTAATCAGGAACTAGACCTAAAAAAGGCGGCTAAGGCTGTGGGAGAGAAATCAGTCGCGATGATAAAATTAAAAGAATTGTTACCACTTACCGGTTATATTCACGGTGGCTGCTCGCCAATCGGGATGAAAAAATTTTTCACAACCACTTTTGACAGTTCAGCTGAAGCTTTTTCGACGATAATTTTTAGTGCTGGAAAAATAGGATTCCAGGTTGAATTAAGTCCTGATAATCTCAAAAAAGTTATTCATTACAGACTTTGTGATTTAGTACAAAGCTAGATTATATATTATTTTACAAGGAGTTTTTATGAAAAAAGTTTATTTCTTATTGATGACATTATCGGTATTGTTTTTTTTCACGGGTTGTTTATCGGATGGTTCGGACATATCTGGGACAGAAAGCTATCGTCAGACAGGAATTGATACATCGATTGAAAGAAGTACCGAAATGAATCTCTCTGAAGATGGCAGTTTTTCGATAGAACGGGTTGCCAGAGATGAAGTCGTGAGTATGGGAGATCCGGGCACCTGGACGATTTTTGTTTATATGTGTGGCACTGATCTGGAAAGTGAATCGGGTCTTGCGACCAACGATTTACAAGAAATGATTGATGGTACGGCCAATAACAAGATCCGATATATTGTACAAACTGGCGGCACTTATCTTTGGGATAATGATCTAGTCGATGATGCATTAAATCAACGCTTTTTGATTCAAAATCAGGATATTGAACTGATAGAAGAGTCTGACTTGACTAATATGGGAAGCGCTGAAACGCTTAGTGATTTTTTAAATTGGGGTGTTGCCAGCTACCCAGCTGAGAACATGGGACTGATTTTCTGGAACCATGGTGGAGGAAGTATTGCTGGCGTCTGTTTTGATGAAATGAGCGACTACGATTCTTTAACACTTTTGGAAATAGAAAACTCGCTCGCATCGGTGTATCCACAAATGACTGATTCTTTTGAATTTATTGGCTTTGATGCCTGCTTGATGGGAACGGTTGAGACTGCCAATGTTTTGGCCCCTCATGCCCGCTATCTCTATGGATCGGAAGAAACGGAGCCCGGAGAGGGATGGGATTATGTAGCAATTGGTAATGCGCTAAGTGCCGATAACACTCAAACCGGAGCACAGCTGGGAAAAACTGTTGTTGATTCTTTCTATGATAGTTGCGCACAGTCTGAGAGTGAATCTGAAGCAACTTTATCATGTATTGATTTGTCTAAAATAGATGAGCTGGTTTACGCTTTTAACACGGTGGCAGAAAATGTCTATTCGAGTAGCGATGATAGCAATACTCTGTCAAATATTGTCAGAGGTTTCACCTCAGCAGAAAATTATGGTGGTAACAATAAATCTGAAGGTTACACAAATATGGTTGATCTTGGGTCGATTTTGGAAAACTTATCGAATTCAGTATCAGGTTGTGAACAGGCGCTTACAGCTTTGGATGACTGTGTGCTTTATATGCGTAACGGTGAAAATAAACCGAACGCGCACGGCTTAGCAATTTATTATCCGCTCGCCATTCAAGGAACCATGGAGCTGGGGATTTTTAAAGACATTTGTATCAGTCCGTATTATATGACTTTTGTTGATAAAATGGCATATGCCAACGATAGTAATGGCATTCTTACCACCTACAGTGATTCTGATTGGTTAAGCAGTGATTCTCCATATTGGGGGCTCGATTATTCTGAAACGATCGACGATTCCTATTGGTTGGGGTATAGCTATGATGATGAAGAAAGTTATAATTTTGATGAAGAAAGTTCTTCTGTAACCTATGCCAGTGAACCGGCACTTGATGCTGATGGTATGTTTGGCTTTACCATCACACCTGATACTTTGGACTATGTTGATGCTGTTTATTGCGATGTTTTTATGGATATTCCAGAAGATGAGACACTTGTTGAATTGGGTTTGGATGATAATGTGACAGCAAATTGGGATACTGGTGAGTTTGAGGATAACTTCAGTGGATACTGGTTCGCACTTCCTGATGGGCAGCCATTAGCTACTTATATTGTTGAGCAAGGTGATAGCTATAATATTTATACCTCTCCGGTCATGGTTAATGATGCGGAAACGAATCTTAGAATCCGGCTGGATTTTTTGGAAGATGATGATTATGTGATTCAGATTATTGGAACCTGGGATGGCATTGATCCGGAAACAGGTCAATCAGCGCGTGAAATTGAAAAACTAAAAACAGGTGATGTGATTGTTCCGATGTATGATTCATATACCTACGACGGAGATTATGCGGATTTGTATGTAGGAGAAGAATATGTATTTGATAATGACCCGATAATTTATGAAGAGATGTTGCCTGTAGGTGACTATTATTATTCTTTTCAAATTGATGATATTTTTGGTGGCTCTTTATATACAGACTTTGAAGTATTCAATGTGGATGTGGATGGAGAAATCTACTTCTATGAATAAAACTATAGCAGTAAGCCTCGTTTTGGCATAGCACTAAAGGAAAATTTCAAATTAAAAGGTCGTGATGTCATACCGACCTTTCATGGGCACCCGGCATTGGCGCAATCTAAAGGGTTGAAGTCCCGAACACGCCCTGGTAGTGGGAAGTGTATAGCTAAAGGCAAGGGTGTCCCCGGTGATGCGGAGTCTGAATAAGCTGGCGGCAAATCTTTGGTCTGACGAACAGAAATCACATCTGGCGAAGGTTGGTGGATAAGGTTGCATAACGAACTGAAGTCCGATAACTACCGGGAACCAATTGCGTAAATGTGGCAGATAGATGGAGAGAAAGATTGCGTTCTTACTCGGGTAGATCTAATGAACATGTGAAACGCATTTGTGAAGCATGGTTGAAAGAAGATTTCTCATGAGAAGTCAGCCAATAACATTGCAGAATACACTGTAAAAACAGTGGCTGTTGTCAGAGAGATAGCGCGGAACACGAAGGGGATGATGGAGCGCCAACCGGATCATGGAACTTATTCTGCCGTTCATCGAAGGGAAACTCAAACTTCGGGTAAATCGGGAGAAGACATCAGTGGCTTGTATTGGACGAAAAAATTTATCGGATACAGATTTTATCCGTCAAAAGACGGGATAAAACTTAGACTGAAACAATATGTGACAGGCTGGGTGAATTATTACAAACTGGCGGATATGAAATCGTTCATGAAAGAAACTAATAAATGGATTCGCAGAAGGCAGCGCATGTTCATAAGGAAGCGATGGAGGAAAGTCAGAACGAGGTATAAAAGACTGAAACAACTTGGCTACAAGCACTTGAATACCATAAAGTATGCGAATACAAGAAAAGACTAATGGAAAGTAGCTGATAGCAAAATACTTAATTGTGCGCTTTTATTCATGGGTTTAGCTTTCTGATTCTAGCACATTTTCAGTTTCATTCACAAAGATTTCCATTAGAATATCAAACATAAAGCCTTTAGCTGATGCCAGCGCTTCATTATGAGCAAACATTACAAGTTTGTGATAATCAATTTAGCCCTCATCATTGGTATAAGGCTTTAAACGTTCAAGGTAAAAATTCTCACTTAATACTTCTTCATGTTTCTTCTGAACGTTATTAAAGATCTCAATTAATTCTTCTTTTTTCATAGTGATTCATCCTTTATAAAATTACAGTTAAACTGATGCTTTCATTATAGCGAGTTATGTAGGGGAGAACAATTATTTTTTTATACACTCTATGATTAAAAAAAATATGGGTATCAATTCACTAAAAGAAAGTATTTCTTTTAGTGAATCCATAAAAAGGAGTAGTGTTATGGCTAAAACATTTTCCTCAAAAGCATTAACAGCAAATTTATCGCAAACTCATGATGAAAACATCGTTATTCCAGATCAACAAAAATGGTTTGGCCAATTATCAAAAGACTATGTGGGTGTTTATAATCGAACACAAAAATTTCTTGTTGAGCTTAACCATGCTTATTGTGATAAAAATTATGTACTTGATGCGCTACAAACTATTTGTCTTGATGATACAAAAATCTATGAAAATTCAACTGAATCTGATAGAGCATTTATAACGATTACGGAAATTTTAAATCTAATCACTGACTCTAAACTAAACGAACAACAACGGGAACATCTTATCTCGATCCATATCCGCTTTATTGATCGTCTAGCAAAATTAAAAAATCCAGCAACGAATGGACTCCTAGAACTGCTTAATATTTTCGAAAAAAACATTGAAGCTTATGAGAAGTTCTATTTGAAACAATCTGGATTAATTGGTATTTATTTCGAAGCAATCAGTAAATTACCTGCCTTTACTGATCAAGTTGTGCGGATTACAAAAAACATTCTATATCGCTGTATCATTTTTTGGGAAAAAACGACCAAGACTGAAATTTGGTTTAACTCAAAACAAGATTTGTTTGTTCAAATGACTAGTCGAAATATCGGTAAATTAGGAAACTCTTATTATAAACAACTTAAAAGAGACTGTGCAAAGGCCAAATCTTTTGAAGAATTAAAAAAACAAAATTTCTTCAACGATATTGCTGAGTTTTATCGAGCTTTTACAGATGCCTTTGTCTCTCATCATGAGCGTATCTATTATTTAACTTATCTTTTGCATCTACCAGGAATGATCGCACTAAAGGATCATCTCATATATGACATGAACCGCAATCTTAGAAATATTTTTGATGAGCCAGATTTTAATAATGAAACTAATTTTCTAGATACTTTATTTTGCGAATTTGATGAACTAATGGCTGATCATGGCGACACTGTTCTAGATTGTATTAAGACTTTAGGGACGGAAATTTTAAATACAAAACAAAACCAGAATATCAATTATTTTGTTAAGTCATTAATTGGATTAGGCTTTGTTCATCCGGGTAAACTAATTTTAAATGAGGATTGGCAAATATTAAGTCACATTAACCATGTTAAAAATATTAGAATCTGGATGGAATTAATTGAAATAAATCCCAAGGTAATGCAGGAATTGTTGGCAGCTTTAATTGTTAATTTAAAACTTGGCGGAATTTTTATTTCTGATACTGACCTTTTTCAAAGAGATATTACAAAACTTTTAAATGTAAACATTGAACCAGTTTACCGGGATATAAAACAATTAGCAAGAATTTTCCCGGTATACTTTCGAGAAATAGGTGCTGAAGGTGATCTCAGAGATGCTACTACAGAAATTGACGAATTATCTCGCAGAAAAGATAGATTGATTCATTTTATGAGAAAGCAAATCCACATCGAGAGCAATAACACTCATATTGATCTAAGTTGTAAAATAATCAATTACTGGTATGATGGCAATAAGGCCCCGCTGAAAACGATCATCCCTAATGATATTTATTTGCAGTTGGAGCTACTGAGCGAATGGTTTAAAGGCGTTCATCAAGTAATGACTGATCTTTGCGATTATCTTTCAGCAAAACCTGAAGAATTGTTTGCAAAGAATCTTGAAGATTTTCAGACCCAAACAAAATCTTTTTTTAATATTGCAAATACTGACCATCAGCGTGTATATTTGATTTTTAATGTTTATTTTCTACTCGTTGAAAAATATTCATTTGAAACTAACGACATTTTTAAAATATTACATCCTTACAATTTGAATCTTTTTAATGAACAAAAACTATTGGCGGAAAGTTTGAAAAACCATGACTATTATGCGTCAATTAAGGCTATATATCAAATCATGCATCGTCTCAAAGCAATTATTCTCGAAAAAAAACAAAGTGCAGCAGCTGAGAATATCTACTATAAACGGCATATTGCAGCAGACATTCCTTCCATGTACGGTGAATATATGGAAGCTAAATTCGATGCACTTGGATTGACTTACCGTCTGGAAAAGTTCGTTTCAAAACTGATGCATCGGATAACTCAACCCTTTATGACTGACTATGTCACAGTAAGAACATTTAGAAATATTCATCAGATACTTTTATTATTTCAAGAAGGTCTTGAACTGGACGGAATCGTCAACCAGGGCTTTAATTCTCATTTGGATATGTTAAAGTACGGTCTGGTGTCACCAAGTTTTTCCATAGAACAGTATATTAATTTGTTTTCATTCATGGCAAACGATATAAAACAAATTATTCAGGAATATTTCTATGATTTGTTCAAAAAACCACTAGAAGTCATTATTCCCCAAATCAATAATAAGCAAGTCAATGAAACAAACGGACTGAAGCACATGGCATCTGAGCGTTTTTTGCGTGATAATCTGGCGACCGCATTTTTGATTCAGGATCTCGATAATTTTATCACTGATATAATTAGCAGTTTAAGGCATTTAATTCTAAACTATTCATCAGAGTCCCTGGAAAGTATGCTTACTTATGACCCAGATATCTCCTTTAGTCTTTTAACTCAAAATAACGAAAACATCGATAATCCAGTTTTTTTAGGTGCCAAAGCTTTTTTTTTAAAAAAGCTGATTTCATATGACTTTAATGTACCACCAGGATTTGTTTTAACAACAGAAGTATTTAGACATAAAGATATTATTGCTGAGCACCCAATTATTCAGGAAGATTTTAACCGTCAACTAATAATATATATTAAAAAAGTTGAACAAATAACCCAAAAGAAATTTGGATCTCCCGAAAATCCAATTTTCTTCTCCATTCGTTCCGGCTCATCAATTTCCCTTCCTGGGGCAATGAAGACTTTTCTAAATGTAGGTATGAACGACAAAATTGCAAGCGCTTATAGTCACCAAAATGGATGTCAATGGACTGCTTGGGATTGTTATCGCCGTTTTTTGCAAAGCTGGGGCATGGCCTTTGGCCTTGATAGAGATATTTTTGATGCCAAAATCAATGAATTTAAACATAGCAGTGGTATCAAACTGAAAAGAGATTTTTCAGCATCGCAAATGAAAGAAATTGCCTTTGAATATAAAAATATTTTGAATAATCATCATATCAAATTTGAGAATGATCCATTTCAGCAGTTGAAACAAGCTATTTTATCAGTTCTTGAATCATGGTCTTCAGAAAGCGCGAAGTCATATCGCAGCCATCTGCAAATTGCAGATGAATGGGGAACTGCGGTGATCGTACAACAAATGGTAATGGGAAATCTATCTGAAAGCTCAGGTACCGGAGTAGTTTTTACCAGCAGTCCCTTTTCTGATGAAACGGGAATTAACCTTTATGGAGATTTTTCCTTATGTTCACAGGGCGAGGATGTCGTTTCCGGATTAGTTGCCACCTTGCCAATTAGCGAAACTCAAAGGAAATATAATCATGAAAGTGAATTATCTTTAGAAAAGCGCTTCCCGTTAATATTTAATAGACTGATAGAATACGCTAATCGGTTAATAAACCTTTATGGATATGTGCATCAGGAGATTGAATTTACTTTTGAATCAAATCATTCAGATGACTTGTATATATTACAGATAAGAAACCAGAAAATCAGAAAACAGGAATCAATAAATGTTTTTGTGCCAATCCCAAAAGAAATGGAACTTATTGGACACGGAATTGGTATGAGTCAGGAAGTGTTGTCAGGATACCTGGCGTTTGATCGTGATGATATTCTAAAGATTAAAAAATTCAAAGGAAATAATCATGTGATCCTAATTAGACCAGATACTGTACCTGATGATATTCCTTTAATTTTTTCTTGTGATGGTCTAGTTACTGCAAAGGGAGGCGTTACATCTCATGCGGCGGTAACCGCAACGAGTATCGGAAAAGTTTGTATTGTACAATGTCGTGGTTTGTTGGTTGATGATCTGAAAAAAGAATGTAGAATAAATGGTTACATTTTAAAATCATGTGATCCTGTTTCTATTGATGGAAATCTCGGAAATATTTATCGTGGTTTATACCCAATTACAAATACTTTTTAATGCCGCAGTCAAAATGATTAATCGCCTGTCAGAGTATTTGTAAAATCTGGATATTAGGCAAGGATGCATGTCTACAAAAAATGTACCAGAATTGGTTGAGAAATATGGTGTAAAAATTTCCTTTATGGGTGATATTGACAATGGAAAATTGGATAAACCTGATTGGTTATATTGGATGAAGTAAAAATCAATGTAAAACGTGCTTGTAAAGAATGCGGTAAACTTTATTATACTCCTTACCTGGTAATGGGTGGTCCAAATTCATTATTCCTGGGAGGGGCTATGATGCTGTAGGTGCAAAAATAGAACAAATGAGCAAAGAAATGTTTTAGTGAAAAAAGCAAACATCAAATTCTTGGAATCACCACGAACGATGTTTGCTTTTTTACGCCTCAAGATTTACTTTAAAAAATTTTTAATACATAAAACAGTTGAAGACACTTATTTAAAATATTATTGATTGTTAATCATTGATGATTGAGGACGATTTAAAAAGTTGTACCCAATAAAAGAAATAACAGACAGTGTCAGCAATCCGACTGCAGAAATTTGATATTTTGTGCTTAAATCTCCAGATCCTAAAAGGATCGATAATTGATTTAAAATAATGGGAGAAAGAAACATCCCCAAATTTACCGAAGCGGTCACAATAGCAATAGCAGTCGCACTTAATTGTGGAATAACTGCGTTAGCAGCGATAAATGTACCAGATGGCATAATTGAAGCCAATGCAAAGCCACCGCAAATAGCTGCGATAAATAATATTGAAAGGTGACCGGCAAATACTACTAACCCCATTCCAATGCCTACGACTACCAAAGCAAAAGGTAGTGTTTGTTTTTTGAAAAATCGTTGAATTTGTCCAAATAAAATTCCCGTCAACATACCAGCCCCAGAAAAAACAGTGTTAATCAATCCAGTCGTTGAAGCATTGCCAAAACCATTTTCAATCACAACAGCTGAAATATTCGCCTGGAAAACAAATTGAAAGACACCATAGAAAAAGAAAACAAATGCCGTAAAAAAAATAGTACTGTTTAGTTTTGCTAATGTTGTTGATTGTTCAGAATGATGTTCGTGGACAGGGTCTTCTTTAGGTAAAGTTTTCAAAATGATGAACATGACTGGAATAAAAAACAAATAGACAAGATAAGAATAATTCCAATGTATACTTGCCAGCATTCCAGCCAGAAATACAAGAACCATACCACCACCGTTAACAAAGGCTGATTGCAGACCCATCATTGCGCTACTTTCATCATCTTTAAAATAATCTGCGATCAATGCCATTGTCATGGTCGAATTAATACCTTGAGCGATCCCGATTAATAAGCTTGAAAATAATAAAATATAAATGCTGATACTTCCGAATACAAAAGCAATTACACCCCCTAAAAATCCTGATATAAGACCAAACATGATGATTTTGCGTTTGGGAATTTTCATCGATAGCGGTCCTGAAGCAAATGCAAAAACGACTCCTAACAGTGGGGGAATGGTTAAAATCATTTGTACCAATGATGCATCAATTCCGGTAAAATACGCTTGAATATCTGCCAGAACAGCAGATGCTGTCATCGATATCGTGCAAAGTGCAGCCAATGACAAAATTGATAATTTAATGCTGCTTGTCTTCAAACTCTCCTCCTTTAAAATTTAATGAAATAATTATAGCACAAGCAGAAATATTATTCACGTTTAATATATAATATTTTAAAAAATCAACAACTATTTGATCAATATTTTATCTTTTCATTTCTAATTATTTCTGCATCGTTGTAAAATATTTTCAATTGGCGAAAAAATTAAATTTCAGATATAATTAAAATACTAACTTGGGTAGTCTATCCTCTAACGTTCACTTACAATGACGTTTACATGAAACAAGTAGATATTATAATCAAATTTAAATTATTTTAAGTATAATTATTGGTATATTGTATTAAAAAATATCATTGGAGACTGTCAAAAAAGTCCGTTCAATCGACTGAGTACTGATAATTGGCTTTTCAGTTGTCTGCATCGGGGCGAACAGTTGCGAGAAAACGCTAATAATTAGCCATTTCTAATCGTGCAACTGTCCGATTCCGCAGCAGACTAGGAAATTCAATTGATCGGTACGGGGTTTATTGACACGCTGATTGTATTTTCTATTCTAAAAAATCTAACAGATAATATCTGAACGATATAATTGAGGCTTTTTATGATTACTGAAATAGCAAGAATGACCGCAATGCAATTGTTATATTTTTTTGGCGCTATTTTTTCATTTGGTCTTTTGCTGGGTTTTCTCGAAAATTTAACAAATAAAAACTTACTTAAAACATTTGGCAGAAATTCATTATTGATTACGGGTATGATTGGCGTTCCTGTTCATGAATTAAGTCACGCAATTATCGCAAAGATATTCTGGCATAAGATTATAGAAATTAAGCTTTTTCAAAAACCAGATGCACAGGGAGTAATGGGTTATGTTAACCATTCATATAATTCCAAAAATATCTATCAATTGTGCGGAAATTTTTTTATTGGAATTGCTCCGATTTTTGGCGGCTCATTTGCAATTATCGCCATAATTTATCTGTTTTATCCAGAGGTAGTCAATTCATATTTTAACAATCTGCAGCATTTAATCGCAGAACCCATTTTAAACCTATCACTTATTACGGATGTTTTTAATTTTCAAATTGAATTCTTGAAAACAATCTTAAACCCTGAGCATTTAAATAAAATATCATTTTATATATTCATTTTTTTAACCCTTGGCATTTCATCTCATATGTCATTAAGTCTTGCTGATTTAAAAGGAGCATTTCACGGCTTTCTTATCATTGTTACTATTCTAATTCTGTTAAATATTTTAGGATTGGGACAGTATTTATTGAATTTTGAAGTCATTAAATATAATTTACTCATTATTCATGTCTTGATGTTGGCAACATTGTTCGCCTTATTTTCATATCTTTTCAGTTTAATTTTTCGAATATTTTGCCGATAAAGTAAATAACAGTTATTTTTGAACTGATAAACAAGAATAATTTGATCAGTCAACAAAAATGGAAAGGAGCAAATCATGGATATTGCAGCATTATCAATGGGAATGAGTCAAATTGAGTTTGCACAGCAAGCAAGTCTTTCAGTTATGAAAATGGCAATGAATACTGGAGAAACTCAAATGACTGAAATAATTGACATGATGCAGGAAAATATGTCATCTGGCGTTAATTACCCACCTGATCCTAATGTTGGTCAGTTGCTGGATATATCGGTTTAATAAATAAAAAACGCAGCCATTGACTGCGTTTTTTATTTATTGAATTGCGGTGGCAGGTGAAACCAGCTGATATTCGCTGTCAGATTTCCCAACCAATACAGCAAGGTTCATTTCCTGATTGATCTCATCGACAATCGCTCGAATTGAAGCATCATCGCTATTGTAAATCACACAATTTATTGTTGTTTCATCGACTAATAGTGCACCCACATAATAACTACCATTAGAAATAGTCATTGTCAGACCATCGGTATGGTCAAGAATCTTCTTTTTAACGGTTTCTATTGCATCGTTTGTTTCAATAATTTGCTGACCACTCGTTAAATCATTAAGACCTATCAGTAATTCATAACGCGTTGTTGATGTTAAATCAAAATAATCAAGATTTGCTTCCGAGCTACATGCAGAAAAAAAGATGCCAGCAATTATCAAAATAATTGGTATTAATATTTTTCGGTTCAAAAGGTTACCTCCTTCAAAATAAATTATTTCATTTCATTAAAAGCTTCTAATTTTTCCCACTTATATTCAAGAACTGGTGGATGATAGTGGAGCATCTTTTTGATTAAACTCTCAGGATCATCAGAAATTGTTAAAAGCTCTTTGTTGGATGGCTTCATAAAACCCTCAGAAGCAATTGAATTGACCAAATCAATAAAAGGATCAAAATAATTGGCAATGTTCAAAATACCAATTGGTTTCTGATGGATTCCAAGTTGAGCCCAGCTAAAAACTTCAAAAAGCTCTTCAAATGTACCAACTCCCCCTGGAATGGCAATAAAACCGTCGGAAAGATCAGCCATTGTTTTTTTTCGTTCATGCATATCTTTAACTTCGATCAATTTTGTTAGTTTTGAATTTATAACTTTGTCAGGGAAGAGACTGACTGGAATAACACCAGTGACTTTTCCATTGTTTTCAAGTATTGTATTGGCAATTTCACCCATTAGACCAACGCTTGACCCGCCATAAACTAATTCCAGATTGTTTTTTATAAACAAATTGCCAAGTTGTTTTGTCATATTTTTATATTCAGGTCGCAAACCGAGATTTGATCCTGAATATACACATAGTCTTTTCATATAAAGTCCCCCGATCTTCTATACATGTAGAATGTAGTATAACAAATGTCTTGTGTTTTGTCGAGTTATTCACTTATTATGCTTAACAACGTCTATGCAGGGTATACAAATATAAACTATTTAAAGGAGAAACTGTTTCATAACAGTCAAAAAACAAATGAAAAAAGTTGCAATCTTTACTTTTAATGGTAATCCAATGTGTATGCAGCATGTTTTACTGAATACGCTGGACATGAATACAAAAGGCATTCATACAGAAATTATTATCGAGGGTGAAGCGGTTAAACTTATCGAACAATTAGAAAGCAATAACAACAAGCTTTATCAAGAAGCCAAAGAAAAAGGGTACATTGCAGGTGTCTGCAAAGCCTGTTCAATTAAATTTGATGTCTTGCCAGTTAATGAAAATTCTGGTCTTACTATTTTAAGTGATATGAAAGGCCATCCTTCCTTTTGTTCATTTTTAAAAAATGGTTTTGAAATCATGACCCTCTAATAGAAAATTATTCTTATTGTTCTTTAGCAACATCAACCCATCGTAAGTAATTTGATGTATCTTCTAATTCACTGATACTCAGTTCTATAGCGGAATTGGAACTGCCACAAGCCGGAAAAATTGTTTCAAACCGTTTCAATGATTCATCTAAATAAATTTGAACATTATCGTTTACTGCAAAAGGACAAACACCACCCACTTTGTGGCCAATTAAAAGATGGGTTTGTTCGTGATTCAGCATTTTAGGTTTACATGAAAAACAGGTCTTAAACTTTTGGTTATCAATTTTAACATCGCCAGCAGCAACAATAAGGATTGGCTCTTCTTTCACAAGCAAAGCTAATGTTTTAGCAATTCGTTCCGGTTCACAATTTAACGCCGTTGCTGCTAATGAAACTGTTGCACTTGAAGTTTCAAATTCCCGGACTCGATGATCCAAATCCCATTTTTTTAAATAATTTTTAACTTTATCGGTTGACATTTTACACCTCCTGGAAGCCAGTAATAATTCTACCATAAAACATGTCTAAATTGGAACATGCATATTACAATTCGAGACTTTGGAAAGACACCTTTTACATCCCCATATTTGCAAAAAAACAATCTGAAATGAGGAAAATGTAATGAGTAAGCCAACGATCGTAGTCGTCGATGATGAACCAATTAATTTAATGGTTCAAAATGAGTTATTAAACAACGATTTTTAGGTAAAAGCTTGTAAATCTGGTGAAGATGCGCTTTTATCCGTTGGAAATGAACCTTATCCTGATCTGATTTTACTGGATATTCTTAGGCCTGGAATTGGCGGTTATGAGGTTTTAAAAGAACTCAAAAGATCAGATATTCCGGTTATCTTTATCACTGGTTTGAACAGCAGTCTAGATGAGGAGAAGGGCTTTCTTTTAGGCGCTGCTGATTATATAAAAAAAACATTTATTCCAGCCATTGTTCAAAAATGGATTCAGGCCTAGCTGGAGATTAAAAAAACGAAAGATCATTTAGCAAACTATAATGAACTTTTAGAACAAGAGGTTGCTAGAAGGATTGAAGAAAACCTGGTAATTCAGGAGATTACTTTTAATATGATTTCTCAGTTGGCAGAAACGGGGGACGTTGATACCGCGCGTCACATTATTCGAATACAGACTTATAGTAAGATTTTAGCAAGAGCATCAAAAATTTCAAAATGAATTGTCTGAATCAAGTATTGCCTGGATGATAAAAGCTGCACCGCTTCAGGATATTAGAAAACTAGGTATCCCTGATCGAATTTTGTTAAAACTAGCAAAACTGACAAATGAAGAATTTGAAATTTTGAAAACACATACCTTATTAGGCGCAGGGGCAATTAGAAAAGCGATTGAGCAATCAGTCGAGATATACAACAAAAACGAACTCTCAAAACCCCTGAGCCTTCTTTTTCTTGAAGACGCAGAACTAATTGCAAAATTTCATCATGAAAAGATGTGGAAAAAATGGAAATCGATAAAATGATTCCTGACACGACAGAATTAAATCCCTGAAATATGATCAAACGAATTGTAGATCTCTAAAAAGAAGCGCCTGAAAGTATAGGAATTACTTTTGATTTAACTCTTGATGATTTGCCAGATCAGATTAATGGGGATGTAGTAAGAGTTGAATTTATTCTTTCAAATCTTTTGAATAATGCAGTTAAGTTAATGGTACTGGTGATAAATTAATAGATAACTGATCTATTGTCAAACTGAAAAGCAAACCATATTTTGCAGAGCTGTTGTTAGAGCCGATCTTAAGTCCAAAAATGTTATTCTGCTGAAATCCGCTGTTCATCTGATGATTATTTTGATCTAAAATATTAAGTTGCTTGCTTGAATAATTCTGGTCTTTTGTGTATAATTTTTGAGAAACCTGATATACTAACAAAGGAGTACCCGATGATCAAAAATTATATGGAAGACGTGGTTGATGAGCTTTTACCTGAAATGTTGACTGCTCACAGTGAGGTATGCAATTGTAACCGCTGCTTGGCCGATATGAAAGCATATGCTTTGAATCATCTTAAACCTGCATACTTTGTTATGCATAAAGGCTTTCTTTATGGAAAAGTAGATGAAGCTAAAATGAAAGCTAAGGCGGATGTGATCTCCGCTATCGATGAGGCAATCAAGCTAGTTTCTAAAAACCCTGGTCATTAGAAGAGTGTCTTAAAAGTGAAATATATTTAGATTCAATAAACACCTTAAGAGGTGTTTATTTTTTTAGATGAATAAGCATATTTCGATGGCCGAAATTAGGTATAATTGTGCTGGTTTCACCAATTTTTTCTTTAAACTTTTCGATAATACCAAAATCGTCTCTAAAATGCATTGGAATTAAAACTTTAGGCTTAAACTGATCAATGAAGTAAGCTCCAGCCTTGTAAAATGATTCGTCGAGCCGTGGATCAACAGGTATAAATGCTATTTCCATTGCCAAACCATTCAATCGATTGATTTCATGTTTGAAATCTGCTTCCTCTTGTTTAAGATTAAGATGAGGTTTTTTTTGCGGATTCCAATCCCACCAATTTAGATCTCCAGCATGGAAAATATGATGATTATTAGTTGATATATAAAATGAGACTCCCTGATCAGTTGATCCGAACGTTTTTATATCCATCCCACCTAATGACAGATGTTGGTAGGGTCCAATCATGTGACTACCAGGAATCGCTGGAATGTCATCACTCATTATAAAAACCGGTTTGTAGATTCGATCAGTTGTAAGTATTTCTTTTGAATAATGGTCACTATGCTGATGGGAAACAAAAAAATAGTGGGGGATTTCTTTTCTCAGCAATTGCATCGGTATATGGGTGAATGCGTCAAAAATCAGTGTTTTATCGACGAATTGAATTAAAAAACCACTATGATGAAGATGATATATTTTCATTGTTTCAATCCTAACTTTTTTATTTTTATCTTACCTGATTTTTCTCTAAAATACAAAGGTTTATAAAAGTAATCTGGCAAATTTAAATTCAACTTAAGTTCTGGATGATCGATTTAAGAAAATAATCCGAACGTTTTAAAAAGTATTGAAATAAATGTTCGGAAATAGTAAAATAGATTTATCAATTTAAAAGGTGGAAAAGTTGTGATCAAACGAATTTTTGTTGAAAAAAAAGATAATTTTGACATCGAGTCGGCATCGCTGACTCATACCGTTCAGAGCCTGCTAGACATTACTGCGCTACAATCATCAAGAATCTTATATCGATATGATGTGGAAGGTCTTTCAGAAGAACAAATGACAGAAGTCATAAACAAAATTCTATCGGAAGCAAATGTTGATTTGGTTTTCAAAGATCAAATTGAGATAGAAAAAACTGCTAGAGTTTTTGGAATTTCTTATCTTCCTGGTCAATATGATCAACACGCTGATTCTGCTATCCAGTGTATTCAAATCGTTGCGGAAGAACAAGTTCTGGTAAAAGTTGCAAAAATAATTATATTAACTGGCGATTTGAAAACTGAAGAATTCGAAGCCATTAAATCCTATTATATAAACCCGGTAGATTCTCAGGAAGCGGATCTTGATTCCTTCACAACTTTGACAGAAAAAGTTTGTACGGCCGACAATATTAAGATCGTTGCCGATTTTATTCATTGGGATGATAATAATCTGGAAAAATACCGGACGGAGCAAGGCTTTGCAATGACAAAACAAGATCTTGCATTTGTTCAATCTTATTTCAGGGATGAAGAAAAGCGAAATCCTACAATTACAGAGTTAAAAGTTATTGATACATACTGGTCAGATCACTGTCGTCACACAACTTTTAATACTCAAATTAAAACTGTTGTTTTTCAGGGGAATGACACAATTTCTCAGGAAATGAAAAAGGCTTATGCAAATTATTTAGACGATCGACAAAACGTTTATGGTAGTCATCAACAAAAGCCAATGTGTTTAATGGATCTTGCTGTAATGGGGACAAAAGTTCTGAAAAAGAATAATGCACTTCATGATTTAGACGAGTCTGAAGAAATCAATGCTTGTAGTATCAATATGAAAGTAGATCACGACGGAAATGAAGAAGATTGGCTGCTGATGTTTAAAAACGAGACCCACAATCACCCAACTGAAATAGAACCATTTGGCGGAGCGGCTACCTGCCTCGGTGGCGCAATACGAGATCCTCTTTCTGGCCGTTCGTATGTTTATCAAGCCATGCGTGTTACCGGGGCTTGGGATCCCCGTGTTCCAATTAATGAAACATTGGCCGGGAAGCTACCGCAACTCAAAATTTGTAAAGAAGCTGCCGCGGGTTACAGTTCTTATGGCAATCAGATTGGACTTGCGACTGGTCAGGTTACAGAAATTTATGATCCTGGTTTTTTAGCAAAACGAATGGAAGTAGGTGCGGTGATTGCGGCCGTCCCAAAAGAAAATGTCGTTCGTGAAAGGCCTCAACCTGGAGACGTAATATTGCTGGTCGGGGGACGCACCGGACGGGATGGCTGTGGTGGTGCTACGGGATCTTCAAAAGCACATACCAAAGAATCAATTTTAGAAAGTGGCGCCGAAGTACAAAAGGGAAATCCAATTGAAGAGCGAAAAATTCAGCGTTTGTTCCGAAATAAAAAATTAGCCAGAATGATTAAACGCTGCAATGATTTTGGTGCCGGTGGCGTTTCCGTAGCAATTGGCGAATTGGCTGATAGTCTGATCATTGAACTGGATAAGGTACCTAAAAAGTATGATGGCTTAGATGGAACAGAACTAGCAATTTCAGAATCTCAGGAACGAATGGCTGTAGTTGTCGAAAAATCTGATATTGATGTTTTTCTCGCTTACGGTAAACAAGAAAATCTGGAAGTAACACCAGTTGCTGAGGTAACTGACTCGGGGCGCCTGATAATGAAATGGCAGAATCAAGAAATTCTGAATATCGCCAGAGAATTTTTAGAAACAAATGGTGCTGATCAGTTCATTGATATTTCAATTGAAGCAGCTAAATCCCCGAATTCTAATGAGATTACCGTTTCTGATTTTAAACAGCAGTTTTATGAGACCCTAAGCAATTTGAACGTAGCAAGCCAGAAAGGCCTGGTCGAAATGTTTGATTCGACTATCGGCGCTGGAACTGTGGCAATGCCTTTCGGTGGAAAAAATCAGTTATCACCTATGGATGGTATGATCGCTAAGATCCCGGTAGAACATGGCAATACTACAAGCTGTAGTATTATGAGCTTTGGATATAATCCGGAAATCGCCCAGAAAAGCCCTTATCTTGGCGGCATGATGGCAGTTGTCGAATCACTTTCAAAAGTTGTTGCGATGGGTGGAGATTATAAAAGGGCACGGCTAAGTTTTCAGGAATATTTTGAACGACTAGGCAATGATCCAATTAAATGGGGTCGTCCATTTGCTGCCCTGCTCGGTGCCCATGAAGCTCAAAAAGCTTTTGAAACTCCGGCAATTGGCGGCAAAGACAGTATGTCCGGCAGTTTTGGGGACTTGGCTGTTCCCCCGACGCTGATTTCTTTTGCAGTTGTTCCAGCTAAAGTTAACCAGATTATTACTTCTGAATTGAAAAAGCATAATAGCGTGCTGCAACTCTTTAAGTGTCCAGTTAACAGCGACGCTATTCCGGATTTAGATAAGCTTAAATCGATCTACCAGGATATTCAAAATCAGTCTACCAACATTATTAGTGCTAAAGTCATTGGTACCGGCGGATTAGCTGAAGCAATTTTTAAGATGAGTGTCGGAAATGGCATTGGCGTTGAGATTTCATCTGAGTTAACAAACGAAGAGCTCTTTGAAAAATCCTTTGGTAGCATTCTGGTGGAAGCTGAAAGACAAATTGCCGGTGCTCAACTGGTTGGAAATACCATTGAAGCCCCCGAAATTCGTTATAAGAAAACAATTTTAAAAATCGCTGATCTTATTGAAACCTGGCAAGCACCATTAAGAGAAGTCTATCCGGAAAAAATCGAAGATACTCAGGATGTTGATACAATTTCTTATCAAAAGGGTGTGTCTGTTGTTCCAAATTTTAAAACAAATCAGCCTCAGGTCTTAATTCCTGTTTTTCCGGGAACAAACTGCGAATATGATACCGTAAAAGCATTTGAAAAAGCAGGAGCCAAACCAGTCACTGCAATCTTTAAAAACCGTACCATTGATGAGATTAAAAAGTCAATTATTGAGATGTCCAGTCTTATAAAAACTTCTCAAATGATCATGATCCCAGGTGGATTCAGCGCTGGTGACCAGCCCAATGGTTCGGGCAAGTTTATTGCTTCAGTTTTCAGAAATTCCCAAATGATGGATGCTGTTATGGATCTTCTTAATCAGCGTGATGGTTTGATGCTAGGTATTTGCAATGGCTTCCAGGCACTTATTAAATTAGGCTTAGTGCCTTATGGTGAAATATGCGAGCTTAAGGAAAATATGCCTACACTTACATATAATACCATCAACCGCCATGTTTCAACGATCCCGATGACAAGAATTGCTTCCAATCTGTCACCGTGGTTGGCCAATACGCAGGTTGGAGATATTTACAGGATTCCAATGTCTCATGGTGAAGGCCGTTTTGTTGCAAGTGAAGCAGTTTTAACTGACTTAATCAAAAACGGACAAATCGCTACTCAGTATGTTGACTTTTCCGGCAAAGCTACTATGAAAGGTGCCTTTAATCCCAATGGTTCGGCACTCGCAATCGAAGGTATTACTAGTAGCGATGGCCGCATTCTTGGCAAAATGGGGCATTCAGAACGAATTGGTCATGGCCTGTATCAGAACATCCCTGGATTAACAGACCAAAAGATATTTGAAGCAGGTGTTTCATATTTTAAATAGTCTTGCTAGAATTTGTTAGTTTTTAATACCTGCGTACCAACAATTGGATTGGAAGTCTGGCGCCTAGGTCATTGGTCAGTGTTGGGTTGTCTATACACTGAGACAAAGTATTGTCTTTTTATATAAGTAAATCATTGAAATTAAGAGGAGTAAAAATGAAAACACCAAAAGTAGCCGTTATTATGGGAAGTGATTCGGATTTCGATGTCGTGAAAAAGTGTCTGATCGCTTTGGAACGATTTGGCATTGAGTTTGATGTTCAGGTTATTTCGGCTCATCGAAATCCCCAAAAGATTTTTAATTATGCCGAAACTGCTGAGGAAAATGGCATCGAATTATTTGTTGCTGCAGCCGGAAAAGCTGCGCATTTACCTGGTGTTATTGCCGGGATCACACCACTGCCGGTAATTGGTATTCCAATTCAGACTTCATTTCAGGGTGGTCTAGATTCATTGCTGTCAATCGTTCAAATGCCTTCCGGAGTACCCGTTGCGACTGTTGCCGTTAATGGCGCGGAAAATGCGGGCATCCTGGCAGCCCAGATGCTGTCAATCAAATATCCGGAAATTCGTGAAAAGATGAAAGCCTATAAAATTCTTTTAAATGACGAAGTCGTCGCAAAAAACGAGAAAATTCAGGGAATCCTATAAAAGAAAGCGAGAATATAGAATGGAAAAATTAGAACAACTTTACGAAGGCAAAGCAAAAAAGGTATTTAAAACTGATAATCCAGAAGAATTTATTATTGAGTATAAAGACGATGCAACCGCTTTTAATGGCGAAAAAAAGGGAAGTATTGGCGGCAAAGGGATAATTAATAATAAAATGACAGCAGTTATTTTTACCATGCTCGAAGAGCAAGGCATCAAAACACATTTTCTAAAACTTTTATCTGATAAAGAGCAAGTGGTTAAAGCTGTCACTATTTTCCCACTTGAAGTGATTATCAGAAACACTGCTGCTGGTTCAATTTGTAAACGTCTGGGACTTAAAGAAGGACAAAAACTTGAATCACCAATTTTTGAGTTTTGTTATAAAAATGACGACTACGGCGATCCTGTAATAAACGACTATCATGCTATTGCTATGAAGTTAGCGACAAAAGAAGAAATTGAAGTAATCCGTGAAACAACATTCAAGATAAACGACATTTTAATTAAATATTTCCTGGAAAAAGGCATTAACCTAATTGATTTCAAAATCGAATTTGGTAAAACCTCTGACGATCAAATCGTACTAGCCGATGAAATTTCACCGGACACCTGTCGTTTCTGGGATGTTGAAACAGGAGAAAAACTCGATAAAGATCGATTCCGAAGAGACCTTGGAAATATTGAAGAAGCATATGAAGAAATGCTCAAACGAATTGAGCGCTAAAGGAAAAAACTGATGATAAATGATAAATTTCATGATGAATGTGGAATTATGGGTGCTTATTTAAGCTCAAATAAACTCAACTGTGCATCGTATTTGTACTATGGTTTGTATGCGCTACAACACCGTGGCCAGGAGAGTGCCGGAATTTCAGTCAATAAAGAAGGGAAGATCCAGTCGCATAAAGATGTGGGACTGGTTTCTGATGTATTCAAAGGGGATGTTCTAAAGCAGTTAAAAGGTAACATTGGGATTGGTCATGTTCGTTATTCAACCTCAGGAGAAGATGGTGTGACGAATGCGCAACCCTTAACTGTCAACCACAGCAGCGGGCAAATTGCCTTAGCTCATAATGGCAATCTCATCAATGATGGTGCGCTCAGAAATATGTTAGAAGATTCAGGTGTCGTTTTTCAGACTACAATTGATACTGAAGTAATGGTAAATATTTTGGCTAGAGGTTTAAGACATGGTATGATAGAAGCTATTCAGCGAATGGTGGAGATCCTAAAAGGTGCCTACGCGGTAGTTATCACAATAGGCGATAAACTTGTTGGGATTAGAGATCCTTTCGGATTGAGACCTTTGTGCCTAGGTAAAAGAGATGATGATTATTTTCTTGCCTCTGAAAGCTGCGCGCTCGATGCCATTGGCGCAGAACTAGTTAGAGATATTGAGCCGGGCGAAATCATTGTGATTGATGACAATGGTTTAACCAGTTATGGTCAGAATAACTGGGTCAAGAAAAAAGCCTGTATTTTTGAGCAGATTTATTTTGCCCGACCAGATTCAATTATGGATGAAACAAGCGTTTACGCGGCCCGTCACAAAGCTGGCCGAATTCTGGCAAAAGAAAGCCCGGTTGATGCTGATATAGTCATCGGAGTACCAGATTCCGGCGTTCCTGCCGCAATCGGCTATGCAGAAGCATCAGGCATTCCTTATGGGGTGGGGCTGATTAAAAATAAATATATTGGCCGAACTTTCATTCAGCCAAATCAGCAGCTCCGTGAAGAAGGTGTTCGCATCAAATTAAACCCACTGCGTGATACCATCGAAGGCAAACGCGTTGTTATTATTGATGATTCAATTGTCCGCGGTACCACTTCAAAAAGACTGGTTTCTATCCTTAGACAGGCGGGCGCAAAAGAAGTGCATTTCCGGGTCACTAGTCCACCGGTTTCTCACACCTGTCATTTTGGGATAGATACACCAAGAAGAAAATACCTAATTGGTGCAAAAAAATCAGTTGAAGAAATCAGACAAATTCTGGAGGCTGATACACTTGCCTATATTTCTTTAGAAGGATTAACTGAATCAGTTGATGGTCGAACAACCTTTTGCCGTGCCTGCTTTGACGGGGAGTACCCGATGGAAGTACCAGTATTAAAGTCTAATGAATAAGATCGGAGAAACTATGGATCAAAAAACTCAAGCTTACCGTTCAGCTGGTGTAGACGTAGAAGCCGGTTACGAATCGGTTAAATTGATGAAAGAAGACGTGCAACGCACATTTAATAAACAGGTACTCTCGCATTTAGGCGGTTTTGGGGGCTTATTTGAATTACCTGAAGGTTATCAGAAGCCAGTGCTTGTTTCGGGAACTGATGGTGTAGGTACTAAATTAAAACTGGCGTTTATGATGGATAAGCACGATACTATCGGTATTGATTGTGTGGCAATGTGCGTCAATGATATCTTATGTCAGGGTGCGGAGCCACTCTTTTTTCTGGACTACATCGCCTGCGGAAAAAATTACCCACAAAAAATTGCAGCAATTGTAAAAGGCATCAGTCAAGGATGTATTCAGGGTAATATGGCTCTAATTGGTGGTGAGACAGCAGAAATGCCCGGCATGTATGATGAAAACGAGTATGATCTGGCGGGCTTTGCAGTTGGCGTCGTTGAAAAGGATCAAATCATAACAGGCCAGAATATCCAACAAGGCAATGTTCTGATCGGATTGCCATCATCTGGCGTACATAGCAACGGCTTTTCACTGGTAAGAAAAGTGCTTTTTAACGATTTAAACCTTGATGTTAATAATCATATTGATGATCTTGGAATGAAATTAGGCGAGGCCTTATTAACCCCTACCCGCATTTATGTTAAAGCAGTTAATCAACTGCTGAATTCATTTAGTATTAATGGTATGTGCCATGTGACAGGCGGTGGCTTTTATGAAAATATACCACGCATGATTCCTGATGGTCTATGTGCAAAAATAGATATAAAAGCTATTAACACTGTACCCATTTTTGAATTCATTCAGAATGCCGGAAAAATTTCTAATGATGCAATGTTTGCAACATTCAACATGGGAATTGGCTTGGTTTTAGCTGTTCCAGAACATAAGACTTCACAAATTTTAGAAACCTTGACGAAAAATGGTGAAAAGGCAGTTGTATTAGGTGAAATTATCGCTGGGGATAAGAAGATATGTCTTTAAAAAAAATTGCCGTGCTTGTTTCCGGAGGCGGCACTAATTTTCAGTCGATTATCGATAAAATTCATCAACAATCTGGTGAAATTGTTCTGGTTATTTCTAACAATCAGCGGGCATATGGGCTGGAGCGCGGAAAAAATGCTGGTATTAAGGCACTTTATTTAGATCCTTCACAATACCCAGACCAGGAGGCTTATGATCAGGAACTGATTAACATCTTAAGAAAATATGATGTAGATCTAGTTGTCTTGGCAGGTTATATGAAAATTGTAAGCTCCGTTTTTGTCAAAGCTTATGAGAATGCCATAATAAATGTTCACCCGGCACTTATCCCTTCTTTTTGTGGTAAAGGGTTTTACGGCATGCATGTTCATCAGGCAGTTATTGAATATGGTGTGAAAATAACAGGTGCAACTGTTCATTTTGTCAATGAAGTCGCCGATGGCGGACCAATTATTTTGCAAAAAGCTATCAATGTGACCGATAATGATACACCAGAAACAATCCAGAAAAAAGTACTTGTACTTGAACATGAACTATTGCCGAAAGCCATTAAATATTTTTGTGAAAATCGTTTGACGATTAGCGGCCGAACCGTTAAACTCAGAGGAGAAAAGTTAATTAACAAGTGAAATACAATAATAAATCAGGAGGAAATATGAGAGCATTAATAAGTGTGTCAGATAAAACCGGTATTGTGGAATTTGCAAAACAGCTGGAAGCAATGGGGTTTGAGATTCTATCGACGGATGGAACTTTAAAAGTATTGTCTGAAGCCGGTTTGAAAGTTATCGCAGTTTCTGATGTAACCGGATTCCCGGAATGCCTGGATGGTCGGGTTAAAACCCTGCACCCAAAAATTCATGGTGGGATTTTAGGAATTCGCGATAATAAAGAACATCAAAAACAAATGATGGAACTTGAAATTACTCCTATTGATTTGCTTGTTATCAACCTCTATCCATTTAAAAACACAATTTTAAAAGAGGGCGTTGCATTAGAGGACGCAATTGAAAATATTGATATTGGTGGACCGACTATGCTTCGTTCTGCTGCTAAAAATTTTAATGATGTTACCGTCATTACTGATCCTGAAGACTATTCAATTGTGTTGGAAGAACTTAAAAGTCAGGGGAAAACAAATCTTGATACCCGTTATCTGCTGGCACTAAAGGTCTTTGAAACAACTTCTAACTATGACACAATGATTTCCGATTATCTGCGCAAGCGATTAAATAAAAGTCCACTAACCGAGACGATTACAATGACCTACGAAAAAGTCCAGGATCTTCGATATGGCGAAAACCCGCACCAGAATGCGGCCTTTTATAGTGAAGTTGTTCCCGTTAAAGGGTCTTTGACAATGGCTAAACAGTTACAGGGAAAAGAACTGTCTTATAATAATATCAATGATACAAACGGAGCATTGGAAATATTAAAAGAATATGGTGATGAACCAACTATTGTCGCTGTGAAACATGCTAATCCTTGTGGAATCGCCAGTGATAAACTTATCTCTGAGGCATATCGTAAGGCTCATGATGCGGATCCCGTTTCAATTTATGGTGGCATTGTCGTTTCTAATAAAGCGATTGATGGTGAGACCGCTCAGGAAATGATTAAAACCTTTTTAGAAGTGATTGTTGCCCCTTCTTATACAACCGAAGCTTTACAGTTTTTTTCTAAAAAAAGTAATTTGCGAGTTTTAGAACTTTCAGATATCACCAGCAATGAGCCTGGATATGAGGTCAAGAATGTCTTAGGTGGTCTGCTTGTGCAGGAACGCGATACCAGTTTGGCCGAAGAAATAAAAGTTGTCACAAAAAGAAAACCTACTGAAACTGAAATTAATGATCTTTTATTTGCCTGGAAAGCTGTTAAGAATACTAAATCCAACGCAATTAGTTTAGCTAAAAATAAATGTCTGATTGCCAACGGACCGGGACAGGTAAATCGAATTGGCGCATTGGAAAATGCGATTCGTCAAGCTGGCCTACAAGTCAATGGTTCTGTAATGGCATCTGACGCCTTCTTCCCCTTCGATGACTGTGTGAAAGCGGCCGCAGCAGCTGGAATTACCGCAATCATTCAGCCTGGTGGTGCTGGTCGGGATCAGGACTCCATTGACGCTTGTGATGAAGCGGGAATTGCGATGGTATTTACTGGTATGAGACATTTTAAACATTCATAGAAATGACAAAAGGAGAGATGATGAACGTATTTATTATCGGATCAGGCGGACGTGAGCATGCAATTGCCTGGAAGCTTGCCCAAAGCAGCAAAGTTGAAAAAATTTATGCCGCTCCGGGCAATGGTGGTATCGCTGAGCTGGCTGAATGTGTTAACCTGGCAGTGACTGATATTCAAGGTTGCTTAGACTTTGCCAAAGAAAATAAAATTGATTTGACGGTTGTCGGCCCCGAAGTTCCTCTAGTCATGGGCATGGTTGATGCCTTTGAAAAAGAAGGCCTTAAAGTTTTTGGTCCCAATCAAGAATGTGCCCAATTTGAAGGCAGTAAAGCCTTTACCAAGGAATTTCTGATGCGGCATCAGATCCCAACCGCTGCCTATAAAGAGTATAGTGATTATGAAACCATCTTAAAAGATTTGGGAGTCTTTGGCTACCCAATGGTTATTAAAGCTGATGGTTTAGCCGCTGGCAAAGGCGTTTTGATTGTTGATGATGAGAACGCAGCACGTGAAGGCATTGAAATGATGATGAAAGAGCGTGTTTTTGGAGAGGCTGCTGATAAAATTGTAATAGAAGAGTTTCTGACCGGTCGAGAAGCATCAATGTTATGTTTTGTAGATGGAAAAACGATTGTTCCGATGGAAAGTGCCCAGGATTATAAACGTGCCTATGACAATGATCAGGGTTTAAACACGGGAGGGATGGGAACTTATTCACCAAATATTTTATTTGATGATGATATCCTTAATCAACGTATTCAAAATGAAATTCTTGATCCGATTATTGAGGGTTTTATCAATGATCAGATGGATTTTAAAGGAATTCTATTTATAGGTCTGATGATTGAAGACGGAAACCCTAAGGTCCTTGAATTCAATGTTCGTTTTGGTGATCCTGAAACTCAGTCTGTATTAATGCGACTCGATTCAGACCTGTATGATATTATGATTTCAGTTATTGATGGTAGGCTTTCAGAAAATCCAATAAAATGGAAAAAAGAGGCGGCAGTTTGCGTTGTCATGGCTTCAGGTGGTTACCCTGGAGACTATCAAAAGGGAAAACGCATTAATGGCATTGAAAAGGTTACTGATTGTATCGTCTTTCACGCCGGCACTAGAATTGTTGACGGCCAACTTCTAACTAACGGTGGGCGAGTACTTTGTGTAACTGCACTTGGCGATACAATTGAGGATGCACGCAAAACTGTTTATGACAATATCGTCAATATTACATTTGATGGCGCTGAATATCGTCACGATATTGCAAAACTATAGTCAACTACTAGATCCTCTTGTCATTCTGGAATGGAATTGATAAGAGGATTTTTCAACTATTTTTTTAAGCTATTTGGAGTAAAATATTAATTAATTAAAAACATGAAAGATGAGGCTAGTATGAAAATAGGATTTATTGGATGTGGTAATATGGCTCAGGCAATGATTGGCGGTATTATAGCGTCTGGTCTTTATGAAAAAAATGATATTCTCTGTTATGATCCCAGCGCGCAGGCAAGAGCAACCATAGAGGAAAAATTTAATTTTAAAACGCTTGCTTCTAATCAAGAAGTAGCAAAAAACTCTGATTATTTGGTGCTGGCAGTAAAACCATATTTATATGCAAAAGTAATGGAAGAAATCAATGATTCGATTAAGAGTACAGTTATCATTATATCAATTGCTGTAGGTGTAAGTTTTTCTGACATTAAAGAAATTTTAGGGAAGAACACTAAAGTAATTAGAACTCAACCCAGCACACCGGCATTTGTCGGTGAATCTGACTCAACACTTTGTCCTGATGAGTTAATCACGAATGACGAACTGCAAAACGTTATTGAGATTTTTAAAAGTTTTGGCAAAGCTGAAATAATTAGTGAAAATTTGATGGATGTTGTCCCGGCGATTGCCAGTTCGGCGCCTGCCTACACGATGATTTTAATAGAGGCAATGGCTGACGGTGGGGTACTGCATGGATTCCCTCGAGATCAGGCTTATCGATTGTCTGCTCAGGCCGTTTTGGGTGCAGCTAAACTGGTTCTTGAATCAAATGAACATCCGGCAAAACTCAAAGACCAGATATGCACACCTGGTGGAACGACCATTGAGGCTGTCAGAATGCTCGAAGAAAAAGGATTTAGAGATGCTGTCATTTCAGCGGTTGATGCCTGTGCAAAAAAATCGTTAGCCATGGGCAAAAAATAATAATTAACTAAAAAACATTTAACTTAACAAGCAATACTGACAGATCAGTATTTCCCACTTCTTGTCAGGTTGTTAACCATGAATATTTAGAAGAAGGAAGGAGAACTAATATGGATGACGGTCTAGTCAAAAGAATCAGAAGAGCAATGAGTCTCGAAGAAATGGTAGCCTTATGTTCCGGAAAAACAGCATGGGAAACTGAAAGCTTTCCGAGATACGGAATTGAATCTGTTATGATGGCAGATGGGCCTCATGGTATGCGAGTCGAAAAGCTGTCTATTGAAATGGGCATTCCCGAAGCTAGTCCTGCTACCTGTTTTCCCACATCAGTTCTCACTGCTTGCTCATGGGATATTAAACTTCTGGAAAAAATAGGCCAGACGATTGGCCTTGAAGCACGGGCAATGGAAGTTGATCTGATTTTAGGTCCTGGCATCAATATCAAAAGGTCACCGCTTTGTGGGCGAAATTTTGAGTATTTTTCTGAGGATCCCTTATTATCTGGAAGACTGGGAGCCAGTTTTGTCAGAGGCGCTCAATCCGTTGGCGTAGGATCGACGATCAAACATTATCTGGCCAACAATCAGGAAACACATCGAATGACCATTGACGAAAAAATAGACATTCGTGCGCTTCGAGAAATCTATTTAAAACCATTTGAAATTGTATTATCGGAAAGTCAACCGATGGCGGTAATGTGTTCTTACAATAGTATTAATGGGAAGTTTGTTTCTCAATCACACCGTTTTCTAACGCGAATTTTAAGAAATGAATGGGGATTCAACGGTATCGTTATGTCCGATTGGGGCGCTGTTTATGATCGGGTTAGTGGCGTTGTTGCCGGTATGGATCTTGAAATGCCAGGTAATGGGGGTATTAATGATCAAAAGATTTTTGATCGCATCAAAGCGGGAAAATTACGGATTACCATTTTAAATGAAATGGTTGAGCGCCTGATCCGTTTTTCTTTTCTAGCGCGAGAAAATCGCAAAAACTATCCTTATGTCTCCTCAATTGATTTTAAAAATCATCACGAGCTGGCAAAGGAAGCCGCCGTTGAAAGTATTGTTTTATTAAAAAACGATGATGCAATTTTACCGATTCGTAAAGATAAGGTTCGGAAAATTGGAGTAATTGGCAGTCAGGCATTTGACCCGCGATATCAAGGCGCTGGCAGTTCCAGAGTAAATGCTACTCACATTGACTCGCCTTTTGAACGAATTAAACATTTAGCCGGGGAAAATTTCGAAGTCTTTCCCAGCCAGGGATATATAAACGATGATGTCTCAGAGCAGGTTTTTCTGCAAACACAAGCGGTTGAACTGGCCAAAAATATGGACATCGTTTTATTATTTGTCGGTCTTCCTGATGAAGATGAATCTGAAGGGTTTGACCGCCTGGATCTCAAACTGCCACAAAAACAATATCAGCTCCTTAAAGCAATAGCAGATGTACAAGATAACACGGTTGTTATCCTTTCAAACGGGGGTATTGTTGACTGTTCCTGGGAAAATCGGGTCAAAGGAATTGTTGAAATGTTTCTTGCCGGACAAGCCGGCGGCTCAGCATTAGCAGAGCTTTTATTTGGCCATCAAAATTTTTCTGGAAAACTGACAGAAACCATTCCCATGAAATTACAGGATACACCTGCTTATATTAACTTTCCCGGACTCCAAAATGAAGTGGTTTATGGAGAAAGTGTTTTTGTTGGCTACCGCTATTACGATTATAAAAAATTAAATGTTCGATATCCTTTTGGATTTGGATTAACATATTCTGATTTTAAATTTGAAACGTATGGTCCGTCAGATTTTACGCTGAAAAAAGATAAAATAATTCTCATTTCATGCAAGGTGAAAAATACTAGTGTTACAACTGGTAAAGAAACCGTTCAGCTTTATACAGGAAAAGCTGGAACAAATATTATTAGACCAATTCGAGAACTAAAAGCATTTAAAAAAATCTTGATTAGTTCTGGCGATTCAGCAATCGTAAGCTTTGAAATCAGCATTAATGATTTTACTTATTACAGCCCCAGTAATCAACAATGGGAATTTGAATCAGGCAAGCATGAAATCTATATCGGTAACTCCAGTCGACATTTACCGCTAATATTCTCGGTTGACATTCAAGACGAAATGTTTCCTTATATCAATGAATACTCATATCTTAGTGACTTTGAAAAATCAGAACGGGGGAAAAAAATTCTTTCTGTCTTGATGCAAGGGTTTAACGAATATCTTGGTGACGATTTAAACAAAAATGATCAGTTTTTCATGACAATGCTTAAAGGCACACCATTACGTAAGCTGATTGAATTCTCAAAAGGGCTATTCTCTGAGAAGAGTATTGAAAAAATCATTTATTTAACAAATTCTGACGCTTCACTGGAAAATTTAAGTTTCGATTATTTAATTGAAAATGAGGATGATAAAAAGGGATTTTTTAGTCAATTATTTGGCTCAAAAGAAAAGGAACTTACCATCTATTCCAAAGTTAGAGATATAGTGGCTGATGAGGAAGCGATGAAAATTATAAGACGTCATTTTGACGATGTCGTATTAAATAGCGAATACCTGCAAATGGCAATTAATCTGGGAATTTCGTTTGACAAAGCGCAAAAATTAGTCCCAGACGAATTTTTTTCTGATGAGAAGTTATTAATAATTGAAAAAGAGTTTAAAGCTTTAAAGAAAAAATGACTGGCAAAAGTGTAACATATCTTAAAGTAAAGGGAATATAAATGAATATTTTAGCAATTGATACCTCGACCATTGTCGCGTCGGTGGCAATCATCAACGAAGATAAATTGGTCGGTGAAACGATTATCAATCATCAAAAGAAACATTCTGAAAAATTAATGACCGCGATTGATCATCTGTTATCCGACAGCGGTCTTGAACTTTCAAATATTGATGTTTTTGGGGTAGTAGAGGGGCCTGGATCATTTACAGGCCTACGAATTGGAATGGCCACTGCCAAAGGTTTTGCACAGGCACTGAACAAGCCACTAATAGGCGTTTCGACACTTGCAAGTTTGGCTAATAATGTTCCAACAACTAGCGGCTTTATTTGTCCACTCCTTGATGCTCAAAGAAACCAGGTTTATACCGGAATCTACTACTTTGATTCACTTAAACTTGAAAATAAATTAATTGACTCTGCTCTGGAAATCGATGATTTGACTGCAGAAATTTCTAAACTGCCAGGAACTGTTTACTGTCTGGGGGATGGTTTACCGCGTTTTTATGAAAAAATACAAAAAAGCTGTCCCAATACCATAAAAGTTCCTAATCATATTAATATGAATCGCGCTTCTTCAGCTGCAGATCTTATTCTTCAAAAAGCATTATTGGATAATTTTATTGACTACAGGCAACTTGAACCAGTTTATTTAAGACCTTCCTATGCAGAGGAAAAGAAATGTTGATTAGAAAGATGAATGAGTCGGATATTGAAGATGTTTTTAAAATTGATCAGGATTGTTTTAGTCATAACTGGACCTGCAAATCCTACCGAAATGAATTAAATAATCTTCTGGCAACTTACGTGATTGCTGAAAATGATGAAAAAATCATTGGTTTTGGCGGCTACTGGCGTGTGATTGATGAAGCTCAAATCACGAATATAGGTGTTCTAACACCTTTTCGCCATTCAGGGGTCGGCGATATGATTTTAAAGAAAATGTTTTCTTTAGCAAGCCTGGAAGGATGTGTCCGAATGACCTTGGAAGTCAGAGAAGACAATTTTCCGGCAATTGCATTTTATAAAAAAAATAATTTTGTTCATGAAGGCACACGTTATCATTACTATGGGCAAGACCAGCACGGTCTGATTATGTGGAGGTACCATCTTGAAAGCTAAAAAACTGCTGGCATCGCTGATCTTAGGTGTCACATTGCCTTTTTTTATTTTTGTGTCAATTATTGAAATGGCAGTCTCTGACAAGCACTTTTATATGTATCAGATGGATAAGAATGATGTTATTGAAAATACTGAAATCTATCCACCTGATGTTGATTCTGTTATTTCTGAAATTATAGCCTATTTAAATGATGATCGCGATAGCTTTGATATCCTTGCTCGTGTTGCGCCACCAGATGCGAAAAATGTTACTGAGTTAACACACCTATTTAATGATAAAGAAATAACACATATGACAGACGTTAAAAATCTTTATCAGAATGTACTTTCAATTCGAGATTTTTCTATCATTCTGATTCTGTTCAGTTTTTTATATTTACTAAAAATCGATCAAAAACAAATTATCTATAGTCTATTCGGTGGATCAGTCTTTTACATTCTTTTACTGGGTCTGATTGGTATTTTTTTTGCTGTTGATTTTCAAAATAGCTTTATTAAATTCCATCAGCTGTTTTTCTCCAATGAATTATGGGTCATGGATCCAGCAACAGACTTATTAATCAGCATTGTCCCTGAACCTTTTTTTATTGCGCTTATACGGCGAATAATCGTAAATATCAGCGTGTTCTTATCAGGTCTGGCTTGCATTACTGGAATCTTATTGTACAAAATTAAAATTAGAGGTAAACATGAAAATACTCAGCATTGAAACATCTTGCGATGAAACATCGGCTGCTATTGTTGAAAATGGTCGGATAATCCTTTCAAATAGAATTTATTCACAAATTGATATCCATCAAAAATATGGTGGCGTGGTTCCAGAGATAGCTTCACGCAATCATATTATAAAACTGCCCTATATAATAGATGAGGCATTGGCAGAAAGCGGGCTTAGTCTTCAACAAATTAATGCTATTGCAGTTACTAATGGACCCGGTTTAATTGGCGCATTATTGATTGGTCTTTCAACTGCTAAAGCAATGGCATACAGCTTGAACATTCCATTAATTGGGGTCCATCATATAGAGGGCCATATTGCAGCAAATTTTCTAGAATTTCCTGAACTTGAACCGCCTTTTCTAACGCTCGTTGTCTCGGGAGGGCATTCCCATCTTGTTATGGTAAGAGATTATCAGACTTTTGACGTGCTCGGTAAAACCAAAGATGATGCTGCCGGAGAAGCCTTTGATAAGATTTCCAGAGTTTTGGGTCTTGGTTATCCCGGCGGGCCGGCCATTGATCTTGCAGCAAGTGAAGGAAATGCAGATGCCATCGCCTTTCCCCGGGTCATGCTTGAAAAAAACTCGCTGGACTTTAGTTTCAGTGGATTAAAATCAGCAGTTTTAAACTATTTAAATCAATGTAAAATGAAAAATATTGAATTTTCAATTAATGATGTCGCGGCAAGCTTTCAAATTGCAGTTATCGATGTCTTAGTCGAAAAAACAATCATGGCTGCAAAAAAAGAAAATATTTCTAAAATCGCATTAGCAGGCGGCGTTTCCTGTAACTCCTTATTGCGAAAAAAAATGACAACTGCTGCTGTTGATCATGGATTTGAGCTTTATTATCCAAATCCAATTCTTTGTACTGATAATGCTGCCATGATTGGATCAATGGCCTATTATAATTATATCAGTGGCGCTGTCAGTGATTTAAACCTGAACGGTATCCCAGGTTTGAAAATCGGATCACGTAATTAATGATCAAAATAAGGTAATTGAATTATTTAAATTGTTTAACCTTGTCAATAATCTTTAAAACAATCTTAAAAAACTGTTACTTTGGGAAAAAGCTGAAAAATCTCTTGCAATCATTTTACAAATCATATAAAATACTATTAGCACTCAGGGATAATGAGTGCTAATAAAATACAAAGAAGGTATTCTGTACCTGAAATATTTAAATGGAGGAAAATATGAGTTTAAAACCATTAGGTGACAAAGTAGTCGTAAAAGTAAAAGCTGAAGAAGTGAAAACATCAAGTGGCATTGTATTGCCTGGTTCTGCACAGGAAAAGCCACAGCAGGGAATTGTAATCGCTGTAGGATCTGGTGAAATCGTAGACGGTAAAAAAGTTCCGCTAGACGTAAAGGTTGATGACGAAATAATTTATTCAAAATACTCAGGTAGTGAAATTAAAATCGGTAATGAAGAATTTTTGATCATTCGTCAGTCCGATATTTTAGCAATTGTAGAATAATAATTTTTCAGGAGGAATCATAATGGCTAAAGAAATTAAATTTAGAGAAGAAGCCAGAACAGCTTTAATCACAGGCGTAGATAAGCTGGCTGATACAGTAAAAGTTACATTAGGACCAAAAGGTAGAAATGTAATTTTAAGTCGTTCATACGGCTCACCAACAATTACTAACGATGGTGTAACTATTGCAAAAGAAATAGAACTCGAAGATGCTTTTGAAAACATGGGTGCTCAGCTGGTAAAAGAAGTTGCAACTAAAACTAACGATGTCGCTGGTGATGGTACAACAACAGCTACTTTACTCGCTCAGGCAATTGTTCGCGAAGGAAATCGCAATGTTGTTGCCGGCGCAAATCCAATGGTTCTTAAAAAGGGAATTGAAAAGGCTGTTGCAGTTGTTGTTGAAGAATTAAAAGCCAATAGCAAACCAGTTGAAAATAAAGAATCGATTGCTCAGGTTGCTTCTATTTCAGCGGCTGATGAAACAATTGGACAATTAATCGCTGATGCCATGGATAAAGTAGGCGATGATGGCGTTATCACTGTTGAAGAAGGTAAAGGAATGGGTACTGAACTGGAATTTACCGAAGGTATGCAGTTTGACCGTGGATATTTATCTGCTTATATGGCAACTGATACAGAAAAAATGGTTGCTGATCTTGACAATCCCTATATCCTGATCACCGATAAAAAGATCTCAAATATTCAGGAAATTTTACCTGTACTTGAACAGATCGTTCAGACTGGTGGAAAATTGTTAATCATTGCTGAAGACGTTGAAGGTGAAGCGTTAGCAACTTTAGTTGTTAATAAATTAAGAGGAACTTTTAATTGTGTAGCTGTCAAAGCACCTGGTTTTGGTGATCGACGTAAGGCAATGCTTGCTGACATCGGTGCCTTAACAGGTGGGGAAGTAATCTCTGATGAACTAGGTTTGGAACTTAAATCAGTGACCATCGAACAACTTGGTCGTGCTCGTCAGGTGAAAATTGACAAAGAAAATACTATTATTGTCGAAGGACAGGGGAACAAAGCTGCCGTTGAAGAAAGAATTAATCAGATCAAGGCTCAGATCCCTGAAACTTCTTCAGAATATGACAAGGAAAAACTACAGGAACGTTTAGCTAAACTTGCTGGCGGTGTAGCTGTTATTCAGGTTGGTGCTGCTACTGAAACTGAATTAAAAGAACGTAAATACCGTATCGAAGATGCCTTAAATGCTACTCGGGCAGCTGTTGAAGAAGGTGTGGTTTCCGGTGGGGGAACAGCCTATATTAATACGATTGCTAAAGTAGACGTGCTGATTGACTCTCTAGAAGGAGATGAAAAAACTGGCGCTGTAATTATTCGCCGAGCAATCGAAGAACCAATGCGACAGATTGCTGAAAATGCGGGTCTTGAAGGATCTGTTATTGTTTCCCAGATGAAAGACAAGGCAATTGGCGTAGGATATGATGCTGCTAAAGGTCAATTCGTCAATATGTTTGAAGCTGGTATTATCGATCCTACTAAGGTAACTCGATCAGCTATTCAAAATGCTGCTAGCGTATCAGCTATGTTCTTGACAACTGAAGTAGCTGTGGCTGATCTTCCTGAAGAAAATCCACCAGCTATGCCAGGCGGTATGGGCGGCGGAATGCCAATGATGTAACAAAAAAAACCCCCTTACGGGGTTTTTTTTATAACCGATTCTTATTCCTTGAGAATTAAGCTGATGAGAATTCACACTATTATCAGATGAAAACTTCTAATTAACATCGTAGGGTATTCCAGCAAATAATTCTTCCATTCCAGCAGGTTCAAGTTCAGACATTTTTACAATTAGACCATTGATCAGCCTAATGATAGCTTGAGCATCTACTGAGCCGTCATCAGCCGGTTTTGCAGCAAAAAGCGCCATCAGCATTGTATTCCTGGTGGTGCTTTTTACACCTTTAAAAACACTGTTTAAAACATTTTTTTCATCATTTGTTAATTCAATCATTTTTACCTCCATATTTATGATTCCAGGGACTCTAAATGTAAAAGTGCATTTTCCCATTCATCAGTCTTACTTTCCAGTTCTTTTTTCTTTGCCTCATATAAATGGCTGGTTTCAGCGGCCAATTGCTGATCATCATAAAACAATGGTTCGCACATTTGCGCTTCCAGTGATTTAATTTCAGTTTCGAGCTTCATTAACTCCTCTTCTATCAAGTGAATATTTTTTTTTAGCTGACGCAACCTGGTTTCAGCTTCCTTCTGTCTACGACGATCATTTTTGACCTGTGTTTTTGTTGGTAAAACTAAACGCTCCTGTTCCTGCAAGGCCAACCTTTCAGCAGCAGCTGTCTGATGTCTCAAATAATCATCATAATTTCCCAAATAAACTTCAATTCCATTTTCTGTAAATAGCAAAATTTTATTAGCAATGCGATTAATAAAATAACGATCGTGTGATATAAACAAGAGGGTTCCTTCATATTGAGTCAATGCGTTTTCGAGGATTTCCTTTGTGTCCATATCAATGTGATTTGTAGGTTCATCCATCAGCAGAAAATTAGCCTGAGAAATCATCAAACGGGCTAGTAGAAGTCTTGCTTTCTCTCCACCAGATAATGTATTAACTAGTTTAAAAACATCTTCCCCCTGAAAAAGAAACGCCGCTAAAATATTGCGAATTTCTCCCTCTGTCAGTTTTGAATCTACATCCCAGATTGTTTCTAGCAAGTTGTCGCTTTCAAAAGCATTAAGGGTATCATGTTCCTGATCAAAATAACCACAAAAAACCTTATGGCCAAACTGTATTAATCCGGAATCAGCTGGAATTTGTTTTAATAGAATCTTGAGCAAAGTAGTTTTCCCAATTCCATTTGGTCCGATGATCCCAATTTTATCACCTGCCTGAATTTCAAAATCAATATTCTCAAATAAAAGTCTTTGTTCAAAAGATTTCGTCAGTTGTTCCACGCGTAATACATCGTTACCACTTTTTATTTGTGGTTGAAAATTAAAATGACTGACTTTTGTGGTTTCAATTTTTTCAAGTAACTCGATTTTTTGCAGTGCCTTTTCTCGGCTGGCTGCTCTTTTCGAGCTTTTAATGGAATTGTATTGTCTAAATCGGTCGATTATAGCCTGCTGTTGCTTAACTTCTTTCATCTGCTGGGCATATTGATGGTCCAGTTCAATTAATAACTGCTTTTTTTTAAGTGCATAGTTTGTATAATTGCCCTCAAAAATGTTAATTGTCTTTTGGGACACTTCAAAAATTTTATGACAAACCTTATCTAGAAAATATCGATCATGGGAAATAATAATAAATGTGCCTTTATAAATATTTAAATATTGCTCCAACCATTGCAATGTTTCAATATCCAAATAGTTTGTAGGTTCATCCAGCAGCAAAAGATCAGGTTCTGTCAGCAGCATTTTTCCCAGACAAGCCCGTGTTTTTTGTCCACCGCTTAACTGTG
Organism: Eubacteriaceae bacterium ES2; assembly: GCA_031222025.1. GTDB lineage: Bacteria > Bacillota > Clostridia > Eubacteriales > Eubacteriaceae > Acetobacterium. Next base: position 1,615,857 of record CP130740.1, read on the forward strand.
AAAATTTTTTCTTCAAGTCATCGTCGTTGAAATTCAAACCATTGGCGATTCCGCGAATACGGCTAGGATACTCGTATCCATTTAGTTCTGAAAATGTATCCTGAAGCTCGCCAAATTCTTTAATCAACTGCTCCTGATTATTTTCAGTAGTAGAAGCTATTTTTTCGCCCAATTGAGTAATTTTTTGCTCCATCTCCTGTAGTGGTTCAAATACAGAATAAAAGACTTCATTCAAAGACTGGTTTTCTATAATCTCAGGCTCTTGCGCTAGATAACCAATATTAAGTTGTTTTTTTCTGGTTATTTTACCCGAATCAGGTATTAGGTTTTCAGTAAGCAGCTTTAAAAAAGTCGATTTTCCAGTACCATTTTGCCCAATTAACCCAATTTGTTCATTTTCGTTAATGGTTAAATTGATATTGCTAAAGATTTCCGAGATGCCATAACTAAACTGCAAATTCTCAATATTTATGATCATAAATTCACCTGATTTCAAAATTATTTATGCTGACGACTCTATTTTATCAAAATTTATCAAAAAATGAAATCAATATTTGACGTTAATTCAAGTGATTGATATAATGGACTAGCTATATATATGAAAGGGGAAGTTAACTTATGCATCGCTTCTCGAAAAAAGTATCAATGACAGTTGTAAAACGGCTCCCAAAATATTATCAGTATTTAACCGATTTACAGCTAAATGATATTGAAAAAATCTCATCCCGTGAACTTGCAAGCCTGATGGGTCTAACTGCGTCACAAATCCGCCAGGATTTGAATTCATTTGGTGGTTATGGTCAGCAGGGTTATGGTTACAATGTTTGTGAGCTGCGAAATGCCATAAAGGACATTTTGGGATTAGACTACGAATACAGTTGTATTATTATTGGTGCCGGTAATATGGGACATGCCATCGCAAATTATGAACGCTTCCGTCGCGAGGGTATTATTTTAAAAGGTGTCTTTGATGTTGATCCACTCCGAATTGGCACCGTTGTAGGTAGTGTAGTTGTTAAACACATGGACGAATTGGAGGAATTTGTTTCGCATAATGAAATTGACGTCTGCATTCTATGTGTTCCAAGAGAAGTCGGCCAACAGATCGCCAATCAGGTTACCAGTTACGGAATACAGGGAATATTGAACTTTAGTCCTATGGATCTGGAAGTTCCAAACGGTGTCGAAGTTGAAAATGTCAACATTACCGATAGTTTATTTACGTTGACATACCGATTAAAAGATTATAAATTATCGACTGAAGAAGACTCTGAAACACTGACCGATTAAAAAAAAGAACCGTCTCGGTTCTTTTTGTCGTTTTAGGCTTTGCTGTTAGTACTTTTAAAACTGATAAAATCTAAAACTTCCTGTTTATAGGTTTCAGGAAATGAAAAATATGAAGAGAAGGCTTCCTTTTCTTCATCTGTAAAGATGTATGTTTCCAGAAATTCTTGACATGTAGGGGGTTGAGGATTACCAGGCAAAAGTTTTGGTTGATCTGTTCGACAAAGCAGATAATCAACAGACACTTCAAAATAATCTGCTATTTTTACTAACAACAGATTTTCAGGTAGATTCTTATCTTTTTCATATTTTGAGATTGAACTTTTATTGAGATAAAAAAGATTTGCAAAACTTTCCTGAGTTAAACGCTTTGAAATCCGCAACGCTTTTAATCGTCCACCAAAAGTGTTATTTTCCATGACTCATCACCTTCTTTAACTCTAAAATAATTGTAATTCAGTATATCATTTATAATTATTTTGTCAAGACTATGTTGAGATAAAATAATAAATCGTTAAAACTAAGGTGCAACAAAATTAACTCGGATTAACTGCAACTGATTCAAACATTCCAGGTATTTCTTTTCACTTGCATTAAGATTTTCTGTAGTGAAGATATTATTGAGACTTTGATTTTTAAGCGTTGTATCAGCATATGAGCTAAATAATGCCGTATAATCAATATTTTGATTTAAATCCACTGCTTGCGATCGCAATACTCCAGTTTCTGAATTTAATTCATCATAATTTAGGCTCGTTAATGTATCACCCGAATATGTCGCCGTAAGAACACCCTGGTAATTTTCAACATCAGTTTGACTATAAACTGTATATGTAATCGTCGTATCTAGCATCACAAGCTCATGATTACCGCTAAGAGATTGACTGATCGCCGATTGTGCCAGTAAAATAAAGATTCTGCTGGTCTGAGTCGCTCCAGAAATCGCGTTGACCTGCGAAGAACGCTGATTTAACAGAAGATCACTATACAATTTAAAGTATAATGAATCTAAGTTTAAAGGTTCTATTTCATCCCAGCTTGTTTCAGGACCTTCAAGTTGAAGTCTGTTTTCACCGTTTAAATTTAACTCATTAAAATCTACCACTGTAATAATCCCATTACGGATTGAAAGAGTAAGTATTTGACTATAACCCCTTTCGTCATAATGTCTGGTAGCCGCCCGATATTCGCCATCCTGTAGATCAGATGATTCATTAATAAGAATTTCGCCAGTTTCGGGATCATTAATAATTTCATTTTCCTGACAAGCTGTAAAAAAGATGAGGCAACTGAGTATAAGTATGAAAAAAACTTTTTTTGACTTCACATAATTCTCCTTATAAGGCTGACGCATTCATTAATGGGGGAACAATCTGTTTTTTTCGAGAATACACGCCATTTAAAAACTTGCTATATTCATTAGGAGAAAAATCGAATGCAATTTGCGCCAACTTTTGTTCATCTCCCGCGACAATCAATTCAGTACCGCCTAAAATAATGTCTGTTACCATTAACAGACAAAGATCCAAATCATCCCGTTTACACACTTCATTCATTTCATCAAGTACGGCATCAAGTTTTTTGTAAATACCTCTGAAATCTCCGGTATTGATTTGTGAGATAGCAATTTTATGCGAACTCATTGTAAACACTTTCTGATCAGTTGCAAGTATTTCTCGAGCACTCATTGTATCTAGATTACTCCCTGCGATTAACATTTTCTTGCCAAAATCATCAATATTTATATTCAATTGTTTTGCTAAATGGTGTGCTGCTTCCTGATCCTCGATCGTGCATGTTGGTGAATTGAAAAGAAGCGTGTCTGAAATTATTGCGCTCAGCATTAAACCAGCCATTTTATCTGGAATTGAAATGTTATTCTCCTGATAAATTTTATAGACAATTGTGCTAGTACATCCAAGTGGTTCAATTCGCAAATAGAGAGGAGCAGCTGTTTGAATATCTGCAATCCGGTGATGATCTATGACTTCGATTATCTCAGCCTCATTGATTCCTAGAATTGATTGACTTCGTTCATTATGATCAACTAAAATCACCTTTTTACGGTTAAAATCAACGAGATGACTTTTGGCAATCACCGCAACTACTTCACCTTCTTCATTGGCTACTGGAAATCGTTCATGCTCAGATGTCAACATATTCTTTTTCACATCATCGATAGTTTCATAAGTCATAAAATACTCTAATCGATTCTTTTGATAGTAGTTTTTAATTGGAATTCCCTGTGATAATAAACGAATGACTTCAAATGGACTCAAATCAACAATAAAAATAACGCCATTGGGATGATCAGGTAATGAAACGCTCTGATCAGTCATTGAACAAATAATGATACCCGCCTTTGTTTTAAACGCTTTGTCAAGATATTCTTTGGTCCCCACAGTAATCAGAATATCATCTTTATTGAGAATCTGACTCTCAACAATTTCGGTAATAGTATAAACACATCCAGTTACAATTGAATCTGCAAGTCTTCCAATAACTTTTGCTTTAAGCAGTTTGACAAGATTTTCAAAAGGCGTTTTATTGTCTTTTAAAACAGTCTTTGAAAAAGCACTGGTGAAAGTATGGATGATGTCAGATAATGAGATAATACCAATCAGTTTATTTTGATTATCGACAACCGGTACTGATCGCCCCGGCTGATCTAAAATCTCTGTCACCGCATCAGAAATCGAAACATTTTCAGCCACCATTGAAAAATCGCTTAAAATCAGATCTGAAACCTGCGGTTTGACATCATTAAGCAGTTCCGGCGCATCTACATCAAAATAGTCCAAAACATATTGTGTTTCCTTGTTGACTGGACCCAATCTTGCAGGATAAACATTTGTAAAACCCATACTATTTTTCAGATGAGCATAAGCTATTGCTGAGCAGAGCGAATCCGTATCGGGATTACGGTGACCAAATACATGAATTTTTTGAGTCATTACAACCTCCTGAGTTTTGAACTGCAATAATTATATCAAAAAACAATTAAAAAATCTGTATGAACATGACTTTTTCGTTGTATAATAAATCTAGCATATAATGAAAAGAGGTAGAATGATGAAATTAACTGTACTGGGTAATACTGGCCCATTTCCTGGTCCTGGCGGAGCGTGTTCCGGTTATTTGTTACAAGTCAATAATCGTCGAATTGTGCTGGATTTTGGAAATGGCACTTTTGCAAACCTGCAAAAATTTCTGTCAATTCATGAAATTGATATGATCATCCTTTCTCATCTTCATCCAGATCATTTTTCGGATCTTTATGTTTTACGTTATGCCCTCCAAAATAGTGGCCTTAAGATGCCAGTCTACGCTCCTTCGGAACCACCACTCGAAGCTGCATCACTATTTTACAAGGATATTTATCAGATTAAGAATATCTCAGAAGAATCTAAAATAGAGATTGATGATATCAATATCACTTTTAAAAAAATGAAACATCCAGTTTTGGATTTTGCTATAAAAATAGAAACACCTCAGAAAACTTTTGTTTATACTGGCGATACTACTTATATCGAAGATCTGATAGATTTTTCAAGAGAAGTTGACGCTTTATTAATTGACGCTGCATTCCTTGAAGATACAGAATCATTGATTCATTGCTGTGTTAAACAAGCATGCGAGATTGGTAATAAAGCCTTGGTAAAAAAACTAATTCTGACGCATTTTAATCCATATGTAGATCCAAAAAAATATCTCGAAAAAGGGGAGTCTATCTTCGAAGGGGCAATTGAGATAACTGAAATCGGCAAGACGTTAGCGCTATAAGCGGTCGTTAAATGAAAAGGCCCTTATTTTACGGTTTTCTATATCTTTGTTTATCAATTTTTCTGTTTGCCCGGGATTTGCCAGTCATTTTTTTATTATTTTTCAGCCTGCCTCTGATTGTAGCTCCTTTTTTTCTTCCCAATGTTAAAACCAGACAAGTAGTTTTTGTCCTGATAATTTGCCTGGCCGGGATGATTGTTTCGAAGAATACTTTTTCGCAAAAACTAGATTTTTTTTATGATCAGGAATATATTTTTTTCGGTAAAATTGTAACTGCACCTGAGTATGAAGAGAATCGAGTCCAATTTCTAATAAAATCAGATCAGTTTTCAGACACTAGAGCGGAATCAGTTTTACTCGTTAATAATTATGAAAATAATTTTGAAGATTTTGAAACTCTTAACCCTGGCGATATCATATCTTTTTCAGGTGAACTGCGTGAACTACAAGGGGTGAGAAATCCTGGTGGTTTTGATTATCCACTTTATCTTAAATCAAAAGAAATTGATGGATTAATTACTTATCATAGTGACTTGAGAGTGATCGGTCACCAAGTCGGCCTACGCGAAAAGGTTGAACTCTTCCGACTAAGTCTTGAAGCAAAAATTACGCAAAACCTCAAAGATCCTGTTGCTGACCTATTAAAAGGGATTTTACTTGGTGACAAATCGATCGATGAGAATATAAAAGTCAATTTTCAGGAAATCGGAATTTCACATATTCTAGCAGTATCAGGTCTGCATGTTGGTTATATTACACTGCTTATTATAAGTATGTTCAAACTTATGAAGATCCGAAAAAAATATTGGATTCTTGTTTTAGCACCTATTTTGTTGCTTTATTGTGCATTAACAGGATTTTCTGCTTCCGTTATTCGAGCCTCTCTTATGTTTATGATCTTATTTTGGAGCGAAGGCCTACATGTTGAAAAGGATTTGTTAAATAATTTATTACTTGCAGCTATCATTATTTTGCTTATTTGGCCGGCACAATTATTTCAAGCTGGCTTTCAATTATCAATGGGTGCTGTTTTGGGAATTATTTTATTTAATAAACCCTTACATTATCAACTCGAACGGATTGTAAATAAAAATCGATTGATAAAAAAACCACTTAAGCAGCCAATTATTGACGGCATTATTTTAACCACATCAGTTCTGCTTACAACGACACCTATTATGATGGCACATTTTGGCAACTTTTATGGTCTTAGCTTTTTATCCAACCTGCTAATAATACCGCTAGTGGGGATTTTTGTTATCTGCGGTTTTCTCTTTCTAATAACCGCTTTTTTACTACCGCTATTGACACCAATAATGGTGATTTTAATCTCATTTATTGGTGATACGATGTTAGTTTCTGTAAAAGCACTCAATGCGCTTTCTGAAAAACTTTCGTTTCTAACCATCAAAAATGGCAATTTTGATGTAATAGTGCTTCTAATGCTTTTACTGACGGGCATGTTAGTCGCTGGTTATTTTAATGGAGTCTTAAAATTTGCACCGGTATTTTATGGTATATTATTATTAAGCTTCACTTTAAGATTGATACTTCCAGGCTATCTCGAAGTAATTGTCCTGGATGTAGGGCAGGGTGACAGCATTTTAATCAAAACCCCTAACCATAATAACTTTATAATTGATGGTGGCGGTTACCAGTTTGAACAGGACAATCTGATTTCTGACCAGGTACTTTATCCGGCTTTTCGATCACTTGGTGTTAATTCACTTGAAGGTGCCTTCATTTCGCACAATCACGCTGATCACCAGCAGGGAATAGAAGAATTGGTTGCCGATCAATTCGATATCAAACAGTTACTGTTGACTGTAAAATTCAATAATCAGGAATTATTATCGCAAGAAACAGTCCCCATAACGCAATTAAAAAAAGGAACAATCATTGAAAATGGTGATGGGGTGCGAATTGAAGTTTTATGGCCGGATGGAGAAATAAAAGCTGTGCCTGATGATGAACAAAATAACGCATCACTGGTGTTTTTGTTATCTTATAAAAATGTAAATTATCTTTTCTGTGGTGACATCGAAAAAGAAACCGAAACACAAATTATCAAGGAGCTTAATTCCCGCTTTAATAATTTAGATATTCAGCTGCTAAAAGTACCACATCATGGCAGTGAGACTTCTTCTTCTGCCGAATTTTTAGAGGCAGTTGATCCGGAAATGGCGGTTATTTCAGTTGGCCAAAACAATATGTATGGACATCCTGATCAAACAGTCCTTGAACTTTACTTAAAAAACGATATTAAAATTTTTAGAACTGATCTTAACGGGGCAATTATAATTAAAAGTAATGGTGAATGGATCAAAACAAAAACTTATCTCAATCAGGGAGCATATAATGAACAATAAATTTTTTCAAGAAATCAAAGCTGATAGTCTGGCTTCAGTATATCTATTGACAGGCCCGGAAAAATTCCTTTCCCAAAAAACAGAAAAAAAAATTATCTCAACTGCTGTTGATATTGGCATGAATGCTGTTAATGTCACGGTTTATACCGAAAAAAACACTGATTTTTCTGATGTGATCGCAAATTGTGAAACACTGCCTTTTTTAAGTGCTAAAAGAGTAATTATCCTTCACGATTCTATCGATTTAGGTAAAATATCTGCTTTAAATAATGATCGTTTACTTTCATATCTGGAAAAACCGCTTGAATCATCAATCTTAATTATTAATTGGGAAAAACCAGATAAGCGAAAAAAAATTTATAAATCTCTGGAAAAATATGCAACTGTTATCGAATTTGCAAAGTTGACTCATTTAGAATTGAAAAATTGGATAAATGAAGAACTCAATTCCCGAAATAAAAAAATGGATAAAGATGTGCTGGAGAATTTTATTAATCGATCAATGTATCTGACTAATGATCTTGTCAGTCTTGAAAACATGGATCATATGATCAACCAATTATGTGATTTTAGTGATGAAAAAGAAATTCTTACCGAAAATGACCTAATTCAGGTTTTACCAGAATCAATCGAAGATGGCATATTTCGATTAATAGATTATGCCATGTCTGGTGATAAAGGAAATGCTTTATTGATGCTGGGGCAGTTTTATCTTGAGGGCGAATCACCTTTTGGGGTTTTTAGTCTGTTACTTCGTCAAATAAGACAACTACTAATGGTTAAAGTTCATGGACAGAAATTAAAAAAAGCTGATCTTATTGCCAAGGAAATGAAAATATCACTATATGTGGTCAATAAAATATTAAGCAATGCTCGTAAATACTCTATCAATCAACTACTTGATCTATTAACAGCCGGTGCTGATTATGATTATCAGATGAAAACTGGAGAAATTGATCAAAACATGGCACTGGAATTATTTATTTTAAAGATGTGAGCGCACTAAAAAAAGATGCACTTGAGTATATGCATCTTTTATAACCACGAGACACGGGTTTGGGAATATATAAATGAGGACTAAGCATTCATTGTGTTTAATTTTTTTGCCAAAGAACTTTTTTTTCGAGCTGCTGCATTCTTATGGATTACGCCTTTTGCAACGGCCTTATCCAGTTTTTTAGCTGCTAAACGATATGCTTCCTGTGCATCTTCAACATTACCTTCGGTAAATGCAAGATCAAAGCTTTTTACAGTCGTTTTTAAGTTTGTTTTAACCATTTTGTTGCGCAGACGACTGATTTCATTCGTTTTAGCTCGTTTCATTGCTGATTTAATATTAGCCATGGGTTCACCCCCCTCATTTATTTATAACATCACAATTCTAACATGTTTACACAGAATTATCAAGAAAAAACGTGACAAAAAAATTTTTTATTGATAAAATACTATTCTAATGGTATTTTATCATACCTTCCTTTAAAATATTTTCTAATAAGGAGTTAAATTTGTCAGAGAAACAATTACATACACGGAATTTCTCAATCATTGCCCATATTGATCATGGTAAATCAACACTGGCTGACCGGCTGATCGAAGATACGGGTTTGCTCAGTAAAAGAGATATGTCGGAACAATTTCTGGATAATATGGATATTGAAAGAGAGCGGGGCATTACCATCAAGCTTCAGGCTGTCCGACTGATTTACCACGCTGATGATGGAGAAGAATATATTCTTAATTTAATTGACACGCCAGGTCATGTGGATTTTACCTATGAGGTTTCACGCAGTCTGGCTGCCTGTGAAGGCGCTCTTCTTGTTGTTGACGGATCTCAGGGAATAGAAGCGCAAACAATCGCCAACGTCTACCTGGCCCTGGATAATGATCTGGAAATTGTCCCGGTAATTAACAAGATTGATCTGCAAAGCGCAGATCCGGAGCGCGTAAAAGATGAAATTGAACATGTTATCGGAATAGAAGCTCAAGACGCGCCACTTATTTCGGCAAAAGCGGGATTGAATATTCATGATGTCCTGGAAGCCATTGTTAAACGCGTGCCACCACCAACTGGTGATCCGGACGGGGCCCTTCAGGCATTGATTTTTGATTCTTATTACGATCAGTACCGTGGGGTAATCGCATCCATCAGGGTTGTTTCCGGAACAATTAAAAAAGGCATGAAAATCCGCATGATGGCTGTTGGAAAAGATTTTGAAGTTGATGAAGTCGGGGTTTTTGCCAAGGGACTACTCGCAACCGATGAATTAATTGCTGGTGATGTAGGCTATGTCAACGCCAGTATCAAAAACGTCAGAGATACCCGAGTGGGAGATACCATCACCGATGCGCAGAACCCTGCTTCTACAGCTTTACCCGGTTATAAAAAAGTTACATCAATGGTATTTTGTGGAATTTATCCTGCAGACGGATCAAAATATGAAGATCTAAAAGAAGCACTGGCTAAACTGCAACTAAATGATGCTTCATTACTTTATGAAGCTGAGACATCAATCGCTCTTGGTTTTGGATTCCGGTGTGGATTTTTAGGACTTCTGCATATGGAAATTATTCAGGAACGGCTCGAGCGGGAATTTTCACTCGATCTTGTAACCACTGCGCCAAGCGTTATTTATAAAGTTATAAAAACCGATGGGACTGAACTTTGGGTTGATAATCCCACTAATTTACCTGATCCCGTGGAAATAAAAACTATGGAAGAACCGATTGTCAATGCCAGCATCATGGTTCCATCAGATTACCTGGGTGCGGTCATGGAACTGTGCCAGGAACGACGTGGTGTTTACATCACCATGGATTATGTAGAAGACAATCGCGTCATGCTGAAATACGAACTGCCCTTAAATGAAATTATCTACGACTTTTTTGATGCCTTAAAATCACGAACAAGAGGTTATGCTTCCTTCGATTATGAAATTAAGGAATATCGTCCATCCGATTTGGTTAAACTTGATATTCTCTTAAATGGTGAATTGGTTGATGCTTTATCATTTATTGTTCATCGGGAAAAAGCCGCTGGCCGTGGTCGTGGGATTGCCAAAAAACTAAAAGAAGAAATACCGCGTCAGATGTTTGAAATACCAGTTCAGGCAGCAATTGGCACAAAAGTAATCGCCCGTGAAACCATCCGCGCAATGCGTAAGGATGTTTTAGCCAAATGTTACGGCGGTGATATATCACGAAAACGAAAACTTCTTGAGAAACAAAAAGAAGGGAAGAAAAGGATGCGTCAAGTGGGTAATGTGGAAGTTCCGCAAGAAGCTTTTATGGCGGTTCTTAAGCTTGATTCATAAAGAGGTTATAGATTGGAAAAGTTATCTGAATTACCCAATATTGGAAAAGAACTGGAACGACAGTTAAATGAAATTGATGTTATAACTTATGATCAGCTAAAGATTTTAGGTGCCGAAAAAACCTGGCTAATGATTCGCGCTATTGATCCCTCTGCTTGTATCCATCGATTATATGCTTTGGAAGGCGCTATTTGCGGTGTCAAAAAATCTCTACTACCGCAGGATCGAAAAGAGGAATTAAAGTTATTTTATTCTCAGAATAAATGAGCGTCGATATTCAATTTAAATTTTTCTAAAATGTTTCTGCTATTTTATGCTGACAGCGAAAAATATTAAAATCATAAAAAGACTATGGCTGTTGAATGCAACCATAGTCTTTTAAAATTCAAATAATCAGCAACAATAATGGAATTTAGTCTTTATCAGAAGCTTTACCAGCTTCCACCGCCACCACCGCCGCCACCGCCGCCGGAGAAACCACCGCCGCCGGAGAAGCCGCCGCCAAATCCGCCTGATCCGGATTTAGGGGTGACTATCATATCGGAAGATATATGATTCATACTGTTCATTAAGGCTGTAGTGAAATAGATCGATGAAAATGTATTGTAGGTGGTATTACCATAATACCAGCTCGGTTCTTTAATATTGATTGACTCAAACTTCTTCGCCCATTTATCAGTTACTCCCATCACATAGGCATAAGGAAGAATATTAAAATAATATTCCGGGTTTTCATCAACTAGTTTTAGAATACGATCTTTTTCCGCTTTTTCAAGAAAATTCTTAAAGCCCAGCACCTCGCCAAACCAAAGTCTTCCGTTTTCAGTTCGTTTGTGCATAAAAATATTAAAATAAGCGATCAAATAAGTCGCTAACAGTGCTGAAAGAGGCATTAAAAGCGAATCCACTTCAAATAAACCGTAATTTACAAAAATGATAATCAGTGAGAAAAAAGCGGTCATGATTGCCCCGCCAATTATTTTTGCGGTGGTTTTAGGAGCTGACGAACTCTGCCTCTTTCTGATTGCTGAGATGACAATCCGCAGACCGACAATCAAAGGGACAACCGTAAAAGCGGCACAGATACCCCAGAAGAACATCCCGTCCCAAAATACCGTAAATTCGTTATCTTTTAGCAAGCCATTAAGAAGCAAAGTCAAAACCGGAAAGAACATCAGAACTGAAGTGATTAGCCAACCCACTTGAGAGCTTCCGGTAAAGATTCTGTTTGCATCTGTATCAAAATAATCAGAAATCTGTCTAAGTGTAGCCTGATATGTTTCATAAAAATCAGAAGGCACTTTAGCGGTTGAAAATGTTGATTTGCCATCAAACATGCCATCGAAAAAGGTTTTTTCAAAATCAAGGGCATCAGCCGGAAGGTCACTTATTTTATGAAACGTAAAGCGTTTCTTGCTGACTTGCTCAATTTTTAGATAGCCTTTATCGGCCCAGTACATGATCAACGCCAGAACATCTTTTTTGTCGACAGCATCATCAATGATATAGCCGATTTGCGATGGAGTAAAATTTCTAGGTGGATAAAAGGCAACCGGTTCGACTGGCTTTAAATCGCGACCATAAAAAAACCAGAGGAGCACAGAAGCAAGCAAGGATAATACTGTAATAATATAAAATATCGGCTGGAATTCATCACCTGTATAAGCGCCGACAAAATAACCTTCAGGCAATCGAATATTTAAAGTAACCCCTTCATTCGGAGACAGTGCACGATTAATTTTCGCATGAATGGTATTGCCGTCAACGGTAAAATCAACTGAACTGGTATCAGTTGCTCCATAAGCCCCAGTAATAAACTCAATCTGGCTGGTGTCGAAATCCTTTGGCATTGTGATAGTGAAACTTGCATTAGCTATCGACGTATCCCACTGGGTTCCAATAATATTGTAGTAAACATCATCCATGGCATCAATCTTATCATCTCCAGGATTCCAGGTGAAATGAATCGGGAACGTCTGCGTGCCATCAATATATGTATCTGCATCACCAATCTGGAAGACAAAATTATCGTTTTCGGTATAAGTTTCATACTTCCATCCCGGCACATCTGTATCGGTCACTTTTGCTGTATAAGAGCTTGCGACATTTTGCCCATCGATGTTTCGGTAAAAAGTTCCTTTGTAAGGAACATATCTATAGAGACCATGTCGTTCTTGGGAGTATTCAACAGTTAAGGTTTCTTCAATTTGATAAGCATGATTCTCAGAAACGTTCATGATAACATCATAGTTTGTGATATCAAAATATTCAGCCGCTGAAACACTACTAGGCAATATAATCAGAAAGATGAAACTGATTAGAAAAAGAAAATACTTTTTTTTCATGAGCGTCCTTCTTTCATTAATTAAACTTAACCTGAACATTTTCTCTTTCTGTTTCATTGCCCACTTCAAAGAAAGGCTGCTTTTTAAAATTAAACATCCCAGCAACAATGTTACTTGGGAACATTTCAACTTTCGTGTTCATTTCACGAACGTTTGCGTTATAATATTTACGAGCATTGGCAATATCATCCTCAACCATTTTTAGTTGGTTTTGCAAGTCCAAAAAATTTGTGTTCGCCTGCAATTGAGGATACGCTTCAGCAACTGCGAACAAGCTTTTGAGGGTTCCACTTAATGCATTTTCATTGGCAATTTTCTCATCAATCGAGCTGGCATTCATTGCTGCTGTACGAGCTGCCGTAACCTTCTGGAATGTTTCTGATTCATGGCTTGCATATCCTTTGACGGTTTCAACAAGATTGGGAATCAGATCATATCGTTTTTTCAGATAAACATCCATTGTGGAAAAAGCCTCTTCAACCTGATTTTTAATTTTGACAAAACTATTCCGGGTCGAAACGAGCCAAAGCAGAAAAACAATAATGATACCCAGGACTATCAGTAAACCTATTAACATAATAAACCTCCATTTTTATTTCCTGAATTCGGAAAAACTTATTTAATTAATTATAGCATGGACAGAGAGTGTCAACAATCAAATTGTCACGAAGTCCTGCTACACTTTCTTGCCAAGAAAGTTAAAAGCATGTATCAGATAGAGAAAATACATTTAAGAGTTAATATTTTAACTTGTTACCCGACATCATCTAGATTATAATGAATATATATAAAATAAAAAGTCACATTAAGGAGGATTCGTGAAATATAAAATAATACTATTTGATTTGGACGGAACCTTAATTGATTCAAAAGAAAGTGTTATCCGGTCGTTTGAATATGCGATTAGTAAAATGGGCTTTCCTAAAGATCCCGTTTTTAACCCTGATGATCTCATTGGTCCGCCGATTCTTGAAAGCTTTCAGAAAGTATTTGGTTATAATTCTGAAGAAGCAAAACTTGCTTACAGTTATTATCGTCAGGAATATAATGAAAATGGGCTGATGTATTCCTCAGTTCTCTATCCTGGTGTTGACGAGACTATCTCAAAACTGTTGCAAGCTGGTACTCTGGTAGGGGTAGCAACCACTAAAAATGAGGTTTTGGCCCGTAAAATTATTAAACATCTAGATGTTGAAATTGCCGAAGAAAGAATTTACGGTACCCGCGAAGATGGTAGTCGCAGTGATAAAAAAACCCTGATTAATGATTTTCTTTTTGATCATCACATAAAAGACAAAACTGAAGTTTTAATGGTAGGGGATACACATTTTGATATACAAGGTGCGCTTGATGCTAATGTTGATTCAGCTTGGGTGTCATATGGTTTTGGGTACCCGGATAAAACAACAGAAAATGCAACATATCTGATTGATCACATATCTGAATTAACTAAAATTCAGAAAATTTAGAATTCATCAAAGATCAATTTAATTTAAGGTCCGATCACTTTTTGTTGACAGCATTCGTCTGGCCTCATAAGTCGGAACAATTTCAGCAAAATATCTTGTATAAGTTGATATGAAATAATATGAGAGGTAAGTTATGAAATCCTATAATACTAATCTGGAAAGAACAGCCCTGATTAAAGGTGATTTGCATTTTACCCGATTCGGTCAAATTATCAAGTCAACACTTTTCAGAAAGCTAATGAAAACTTTTATCAAAGAACTGGAACTTAAAAAATCTTCTCTGGTTCTCGCTATTGAGCCATTTTACAATGAAAAGGGTGAATTCCTTGAAGACGCATTTTTTGATTTTATTTATCTTTTAAACATCAATCGCCTTGAGGAGATAATGAAGTCTGGTTATTTCGACATCAAAATATCCTATGAAGAATATTCCAGCCTTTTTGTCGGCTTTTTAGAAGGTTTTTATAATTACTGGCGTTCAATCCAGCGGTTTATGGTTAAAACTGATTCTTACAGTTCTGATGAAAACGTAAAGCGATCAAAAGCCTTTTCGCTGGCATCCAACAATGATACTTTTAAAAAAATGATTCTGGACCTCTATCGCAATATTCATTTTAACGTAACGGGAAAGAGTTTTAATATTTATCGCCAGCTTCCAAGCGGTGCGCAAGTCGCTTTTTTGGCCGACAAGTTTGAATTCAGCCGTGATACAAAAATTAAGAATGAATCTTTATATCAGGTGAACTTTGTATGGGAGGCAATTTTTGAACCACCTGTCATCTTTTATACACAGGCAAGCAAGCGAGTCGGTATTTTCCCTGTCAAAGAAAAGAAGATACTTAAAAATTTTTACCTTGATGCAGAAGAATGGTTTGCAATTCCGGTAAAAGTTGGCCGTCTCTTATCACTTGTTTATGTTCAGAAAGAATTTCTTGCTCTAGGAACAGGACTTTTTAATCTCTTTGAGCTGGCAAGTCCTGAAGAGTTTACCCGTCAAAAGCCTGACTCAATCGTTTTTTTCGGGCTCCCCAAAACACTTTTTGAAAAAGACGAAATGAGAGGATTTGTTACCAAAGAAGATGGTATTTACTACGGTTTGATCCCCATGATGCTGAGGTTGATTACTTTGGCTATATGAAGAAAATGATGCTGACCTTACATAATTTGATTCAGATCGAGAAAGGTAACCTTCCTGTTCATGGCGCTTTTGCCAAAATTAGAGTTGGTGGTAAAAAATCAGTTAATATCATGCTAATTGGAGACAGCGGGGCAGGAAAATCTGAAACACTTGAAGCCATTAACAAGTTGCCTAAAGAGCTTGCCTGTGAAGTGGATATCTTAATTGATGATATGGGTTCTCTCCATTTTGATGAATCCGGCGTATTAAATGCTGTCGGTACAGAAATCGGGGCGTTTGTCAGGCTTGATGATCTACAGCCAGGTTATGCTTACAGCACCATGGATCGCAGTATCTTTATGAACCCCAATATTGTTAACGCTCGGGTTATTGTTCCGCAAATGACTTATGAAGAAATCGCAAAATCAACCCGCGTAGACTTCATTTTTTATATAAATAATTATGAAACAATTAGTGAAACCGTACCAGTAATTGAATTATTTGATGACCTTGATACAGCTTACGCTGTTTTTTCTGAAGGCAAAAGGATGGCGAAAGGAACTACTGGAGAAGTTGGGATTACAACAACTTATTTTGCAAATCCATTTGGAGCAGTTCAGAAAAAAAATGAACACGAAAAAATTGCCAAACATACCTTTGAAAAAATGGCAGAACAGGGTATAAAAATCGGAATGATCAGAACTCAATTAGGAATACAGGGTTTCGAGCAAGATGGTCCTTTTGCCGCCGCAAAGGCATTGGTTTCATTTATTCAGGAATTAAAGTAAAATATCCATTTCAATTATGCCTTAAATCAGGTATAATTGAAATGTTTATAATCATTATAAAGGAGATAAGGAGTAAAAATGGGTAAATTAGAAGGAACGCAAACTTTGAAAAACTTGATGGAATCTTTTGTAGGTGAATGTCAGGCCAGAATGCGCTACACGTATTTTGCCTCCATCGCAAAAAAAGAGGGCTATGTACAGATCAGCAATATTTTTACAGAAACCGCCGATAATGAAAAAGAACATGGAGAACTATTCTACAAACACATTGCTGCCAATGAATATAAAATGGGTGAAGCTGTAGAAATTCCTGTAAATGCTACTTTCCCGGTCGCATTTGGCGATACAAAAAACAATTTATTACATGCTGCTTCCGGTGAAAATGAGGAATGGGGTGTTTTATATCCTAAATTTGCAGAAATAGCCAAACAGGAAGGTTTTCCGGAAATCGCGGAAACGTGGTTACAGGTATGTGTTGCCGAAAAGGCTCACGAAACTCGTTATCTAAAACTAGCTGCCAACTTTGAATTAAACCGTGTGTTTAAGCGATTTGGTGATGTTAAATGGAAATGTGGCAACTGCGGCTATATTTTTGATGGCTCAGAAGCACCGGATGAATGTCCAGCATGTAAACACGCCAAAGCATACTTTGAATTATTTGTCGAGACATATTAATTTTCAGCTATTATAAGACTACTATTGTTTGTAACATAGTCTGAGTCGACAACTTGTTTACGCTAAATAACCCGGGAAGAAGATGTGAAATCTATCTCTTCTCGGGTTATTTTTAAGTGCGTTTAGTGATTAGTAGTTACTTTAATTACTAAAATTCAGCAGATTTTTCTGCCTCAAAAAAGACACTCATTATTACTGCTGAAAGCAGTCAAAAAATCACAAACGTAAAGCGAAACAAACCAATAATGATTGTACCAACCCTTCGGATCATGCTTTTTAAATCATTTTAATGATTTATATGTTTATATATTGTTTCTATTTTTCGAAGGGAAACTGGTATTGACTTAAACCTAACTCTGCTTTGATATCCAAAATATCTTTAATTAACGCTTCATTGACTGGTGCCCCTTTATCTTTTCTTTCACACCAGGCATCATACTCTTTTTCTCCAGCCGTAAAAATACGATCGTGACCAGGCATTTTATCAGAATTTCTTAAGTCTCTTAAAATACTGCCAGAAATATTTTTGAATTGATCTGACTCAATGAAGTTTTCGATGTTAATGGCAATAAAGAAATGCCCTAGGTGATAGGGTTGGGGATTGCCGTTAGTGTCAAATCCCAGAAGGCCTTTTAAAAAGGAACCGCCTTGCAGCGCTGCTGACATGATTTCGACAAAAGTTGCGTAACCATAGCCTTTATATCCTCCAGTTTCTTCACCAATACCACCAAGCGGCGTGAGTGCTGCATTACCTTTGACCAGATCGATCAAGATCTGTTTTGTATCGGTGCGAGTATTGCCGTCTCGATCAATTACCCAGCCCTCAGGAAGCGGCTTGTTTTCACGGTCATATACTTCAATCTTGCCGCGCTGAGAAACTGAGGTAGCACAATCTAAAACAAAGGGAAAGGCTTCATCCGTTGGCAAGCCAATTGTAATAGGATTCGTTCCCAACATGTTTTCAACGCCAAAGGTCGGTGCGATGGATGGTCTGGCATTGGTACCGGTCATTCCAATCATATTATTATCAATCGCCATAAGCGGATAGTATCCAGCGAAACCGTAGTGTGTTGAATTTCTTACAACAGTCATTCCCATTCCGTAAACTTTTGCTTTATCAATTGCCATTTGCATTGCACGCTTGGCAATAACATGTCCCATTCCATCGTGACCGTCAATAACTGCGGTCGCACAGATATCCTTGACAATTTCAAACTCCGTTACCGGGTTTTGAATACCCTTTTTAATTCGGTCATAATAAATCGGTTTTAGTCTGCCAATACCATGGGAGTCAATCCCTCGTTTATCTGAGGTAATCAGGATATCGGCACAGGTTTTAGCATCTTCTTGCGGCACGCCAATACCTTTTAAGGCATCGACCATAAACGCTTCCAGTGTATCAAACGGGATATAATATTTGCTTTCCATTAAGTTCTCCTTTAAATGGTAAATTTTTAACTACGATATTAAACGCTTTATCGTTATATTAGTATTTTTTTTATATATTCAGTGGTTGCAGCATGAAGAGCGCCTGAATAATCGCAGCGAAAACTCAAACGATCACCAATATCCAGGGGCCTTTTTGAATCTGTGATATCCAAAACCAAATGATCGGAGCTGGAGCCTTCAATAATAACACCTTTATCGAGTGGAAATATATGATCCGTATCAGTATCTTGACGACCTAAAGCACAAATCGCTCTTTTTCTAATGCCTTTATCAACAAAGACCGGCTTTTCACCAAAGGCATTGAGACCAATTTCCCCCAAAGGATAGGTTGGTTTTTCTTGAATTTCGATAATCTCCACTTCTAAATTAAAGATATCCTGATTAAGTTCCGGGAAAACTTCACCATAAGCTGTTTCCCGTCCCATTAGGATCAATTCTCCCAAGCGCAGGTTATTGATGTAAGGGGGGAGTGTCTGTTGCTTAAGCAGATGCCAGGCACTTGAATTACCACCAGAAATAATTTCGAGGGTAATTGATGTTCTTTATGAATAAGTTTTGCTGCTCGTTCGAGTGCCCCAAAAGTTTCCGGGGTAGGTATTGTCGCACCCACACAGGTAGCGTTGGTCGCCAGCCCTTTAAATATAATATTAGGCATCCCTTTAATCGCTTCAATATCAGATGAGAGTTTTTTAAAATTTTCGGTAATTAACTTCTCGTTTTCAGAAGAACTTTGCCGCCCGTCACCTAGAAATAAGCCTTCTCTTAAATCGCCCAGATCAACCATGTAAAGTATTCCATGTTTTTTATTTTTACTGGAAGCCGCATCATTCAGTAAGCTGATGGTTTTTATTTCACTATTTAAAGAAATATCAGCATAAGTGATGACATCAGAAATTTCCCCTGGTGCTGGCAGGCGAATCAGCCATTTTTCACAGGATAAATCTGCCATTTTTTTTAGATTCATGATTCTAGAATCCCCAATAGCGGTCATTCCGGCATCCAGGTAAACCTGAGCAACTTCGGGCTGACCACCGGTTAGTTTTGTAATTGCTGTAACTGAAATACCCTGACTTTGTGCTTTAGTGACAATGGTTTTAGCATTTTCATATATTTTATTTAGATTAATTTTTAATTGTGGTACCATATGTCTCCTTTCATAAAATCCAACCAGTAATTTTTTCAATCTGATATAGTATACCACAAGAAGGGCTGAAAAGGGTACCAAGTGACAAGAAAGTCTCTTTAAAAACCCCCATTGTCGGTGCTCAGACCTTAAATATACATTTTCCTCAATCTGAAATGTTGATCCGTTAAAAACCGAAAAAGGTGCTAAATCATTGACATCAAAGCGCCCCTTCTTTATAATAATGATGAAGAACATTAGGAGACAGTATGATTCGTCCCATGGGGTCGGATTTTTTTATTGTCAATTATAACCGTAGTTTTGGAGGAAATATGTCGCATTATAATCATGATGAAATAGAAAAAAAATGGCAAAAGCACTGGGAAGAAAACGAAACCTTTCGCATGGAAGAGCATTCGCAAAAGGAAAAATTTTATGGCTTGGTTGAATTTCCTTATCCTTCTGGTGTTGGACTCCATGTTGGACACGTCCGGGCTTATACATCCCTAGAGGTTATTGCCAGAAAACGTCGAATGGAAGGCTTTAATGTACTTTTTCCGATTGGTTGGGATGCTTTTGGTCTACCAACTGAAAATTATGCCATACAAACCGGACGCCATCCTCGCCAGGTAACAGACGAAAATATAGCCGTATTCACTGAACAGCTCAAACGAATCGGTTATGCCTTCGACTGGGACAAAGAAATTGATACAACTGATCCGAACTATTACAAATGGACGCAGTGGATTTTTTTACAACTCTTTAAACACGGACTGGCATTTAGAGATCGCACCTATGTCAATTTCTGCAATGGATGTAAAGTAGTTTTAGCGAATGAAGATTTCCGCGATGGACACTGTGACCGCTGCGGCAGTGAGGTGGTCCAGCTTGAAAAAGACGTTTGGTTTTTAAAAATCCGCAATTATGCAGAAAAACTTTTAGCTGGTTTGGATGACGTCGATTATCTGCCCCGAATTAGAATTGAACAGGAAAATTGGATTGGCAAATCGGTTGGCGCTGAGGTTGATTTTAATATCGCCGGTCAAAATCAGACATTGCGAGTCTTTACAACCCGGCCAGACACGCTCTTTGGTGCGACTTTTATGGTCATCGCACCGGAGCACCCTTTAATTGAAAATCTATCTAACCAGATTACAAATATGGCAGATATCATTAATTATCAGGAAGCTGCTAAAAGAAAAACCGAATTCGAACGGGTTCAACTGGCTAAGGAAAAAACTGGTGTATGCATTGAAGGCATTCGAGCCATTAACCCTCTAACGCTGCAAGAAATTCCAATTTTCGTCGCTGATTACGTCATGATGGGTTATGGAACGGGAGCGATTATGGCAGTACCTGGTCACGACAGCCGAGACTGGGAATTTGCACAAAAATTTGGTTTGCCGATTGTCGAAGTCATTAAGGGTGGAGATGTGACTGAGGAAGCTTACACCGACACCGATTCAGGCGAGATGGTTAATTCCGGATTCTTAAATGGTATGCAGGTTAAAGATGCCATCGCCAAGACTATTGAACATCTGGAGAAAGAAGGTTTAGGTAAAAAAACCATTAACTATAAAATGAAAGACTGGGCTTTTAACCGTCAGCGTTACTGGGGAGAACCGATTCCCATTGTTCACTGTCCTGTTTGTGGAATGGTGCCAGTGGCGGAAGAAGACCTGCCATTAGAACTTCCCAAAGTCGAAAGCTATGAACCAACCGATACCGGTGAGTCGCCTTTGGCCAATATTCCAGAATGGTACGAAACAACCTGTCCTCAGTGTGGACACGCTGCTAAACGAGAAACTGATACAATGCCGCAATGGGCTGGCTCAAGTTGGTATTTTTTGCGATACTTTGACAATAAGAATGATGACGCCTTTGCTTCAGAAGAAAAACTCAAATACTGGCTGCCTGTTGACTGGTATAATGGGGGAATGGAACATGTCACCCGCCATCTTCTTTACTCACGATTTTGGCATCAATTCCTTTATGATATAGGCTGTGTACCGACTAAAGAACCCTACGCTAAACGAACTGCTCAGGGACTGATTCTAGGCAACGATGGCGAAAAAATGTCAAAATCCAAGGGGAATGTAGTTAATCCAAATGATATTATCGAAGAGTATGGTGCAGATACTTTAAGAACCTACATCATGTTTATTGGTGACTATGAGAAATCTGCTCCCTGGTCTGATAATGGTGCCAAAGGTTGTCGACGATTTATGGATCGGATCTGGAAACTTCAGGATATGATGGTTTTAGATGATACTTACTCACCCAATCTTGAAACAGCTATCCATAAAACTATAAAAAAAGTTAGCAGTGATTATGAAGAAATGAAATTCAACACTGCAATTGCTGCATTGATGACCTTAATTAATGATTTTTATAAAGAATCACAGGTTTCCCGTGGCGATCTTAAAACTTTTTTACAGCTTTTATATCCTGTTGCGCCCCACATTGCTTCTGAAATTTGGGTAAATATTGGTGCTGACGGTCATCTTGACAATGCGATCTGGCCCTCATATGATGAAAACAAGACCGTTGATAATGTTATTCAAATGGCTGTTCAGGTTAATGGCAAGGTTAGAGGAAGCATTGATATTCCTTTTGATGCCGATAAAGCAACCGCGAAGGCCATTGCTATTGCACAGAGCAATATTTGTTCGCATATCGAAGGGAAAACGATTGTCAAAGAAATTTATATCCCTGGTAAAATTTTCAACATTGTGGTGAAGTAGGTCAGCATGAAAGTCATTCATCTTTATACCGATGGTGGTTGCCGGGGAAACGGAAAAGAAGGGGACAATCTGGGCGCTATTGGCGGCGTCCTGATCTATCCGGAAAAAAAAGTTAAAAAAGAGTATAAAAGGGCCTATCAGAATACCACTAATAATCAGATGGAATTGTTGGCTGTTATTGAAGGTTTAAAAATGCTTAAAGAAAACTGTGAAGTTCATATATACAGCGATTCTGCCTATGTGGTCAACGCCTATCTGCAAAACTGGGTTGGCAGCTGGAAGGCCAAGAACTGGAGCCGGGGAAAATCCGGGGCTTTGAAAAACAGAGAAATCTGGATCTGTTTAGATGAATTGGTCAATAAACATTCAGTTACCTTTCACAAGGTTAAAGGCCACGCTGACAATCCCTACAATAATCGTGCTGACGAACTGGTCAATCAGGCGATGGATGAGTTTTTAACGTCGTAACTATCGTACAAAAAAAGTTCTAAAATCCCAAAATATAAGGAGTTTTAGAACTTTTTTATAGAAAATCTTCTGTGAAAAACTATAACTGTTAATAAGCCATTATCAGACCTTTATCATTGGCATAATATGTCGTTAAGCCATGCATGGGGAAAATGTAGACTTCTTTAAGGCCAAACCGTTTATCCAGCAATTCTTTTAATGTTTGAGCATGATCAGGATTGTTGCAGTGGGTAATAACAACAGGGAAAGATGACTCAACCTTTAATTTATCTTCCACCATATTGGCCATTTTTGACAAAGCCTTTTTAATCCCACGGGCTTTATCAGATAGCTGGATCTCGCCATGTTCATCGGCCTTGCAAATCGGTTTTATTGACAAAGCAGAAGCAACAATCCCGGCTACTTTAGACATCCGTCCAGTTTTCACAAGATTTGATAGATCCTGTAAGAGAAACTGCAATTCCAATGTCTTTTGATAGTCATCAATTTTTTTTGCAATAGTCTCGAAATCCATGGTTCCACTTTTAATCAGATCCCGCAGTTTCATGACAACCAAGATCATTGCCGGAGATGTGGATAAGGTATCAAAGAGGGCTATCTTGATTTCTTTATTTTTTTCAAGTACCATATCTTTAGCAATACGCGCGCTATTATAGGTTCCGCTAAGAGCTGAAGTCATGGTGATTACATAATTTTCAAGGTTTTTTCGCAGTTCAGCGGCAAATTTTTCCGGTGCCGGACAAGCCGACGAGGTGGCCGTTTTTGAGTGTTTCATTGCTTTTAAAAGCTCCAATGTGTTAAGGTTTTCATCATCGAGAAATTCCCGCCCATCGACATTTATTGATAGCGGTATAATTGATAAATCGATATTATCGTTAATCAAAAAATCCTTAGGGAGATCACATGAGCTGTCACAAATTATTCGAGGTTTCAAAATATTTCCTTTCAGTTATAAAATATTTTAAAGTATAACAGATTTTAAATAAATTTAAAAGTGTTTATTCTACGACTTCTAGACCCAACAAACAAACATCATCTGTCGAAGGCTGATCGCCTCGGAACTTCTGACTCTCATTGATAATACTGCTGCCAATTTGGCTGACTGGCCGGTTAAATGCGTTTTTGACAATTTTAGTGATACGATCCATACCAAACTCTTCGCGGTCAGCATTTTTTGAATCCACTAAGCCATCTGTAAATAAAAGAATCTTATCACCTTTTGTAAACTTTACCTGTAGGTCATTATAGCTCATGCTATTCAAAAACTGATGAAGCCCCAGCATCGGTAAATTAGGACGGAGCAATTGAACATGATGATTGCTCTTAATTAGAATAGCAGCCGGATGACCGGCATTTGCATAATAAACGGTATTACTTTGCGGGTCCAATAAAATACTGATAGCTGTAAAAAAAGTATTATCAAGTTGTTGATTAATGTCATGTTCAATCTGTTTTAGGATCAGACTGGGAGAATGATTTATGTTTTTATCCTTCATGGTATATGAATAACTTAACTTAATCATGCTGGTAATCATTGCTGCGTCAATTCCGTGACCAGCGGCATCAGCCATAATCAAACTTATTTTTCCATCGTCCATAAAATGAAAATCGTAGAAATCTCCGCCAACTTTTCGAAAAGGCCTTAAGTAACTGTAAAAATGATATTCATCTGAGATAAACGAGCCCGGAACTGGGATAATCTTCTTTTGAAGATTTTGAGCAAATTCCAGCTGTTTATCAAATAAGACGACGAGTTCCTGATAGGGGTCATTCGTTTTCAAATAAAAACCTCCTCTGTTGAATAAAATTATTATAACACAAAAGACTGTCAAGATTTAGGTATTTGTTCAAAAATGATTGAAATTCTTCTGAGTTCCCTTTATAATAAACTTATCAAAATGAAATGAGGTGTCTAAAATGATTGAATTTGTATACGGTGCTAAAGGTAGCGGCAAAACAAAAAAAATGATTGACATGGCCAATGACGCGTTGGAGACCTGCAACGGGGATATCATTTTTATTAATGACAGAGACAAATACCGAGTCAAAGTTGATACGAAAATCAGATTTATAAACCTTGAAGAATTTGAAGTACTTGGAACCGATCAGCTATTTGGATTTATCAGTGGACTTATTGCTGAAAACTACGATGTTAAACTGATTGTACTGGACAATTTGTTACGAATTATTGATGCCCAGACACCTGACGATGTTTGTAACGTGATTGAGCAAATTAATAAACTGCAGGAAAAACACAATATTAAATTTATTTTAAGCTTAAGTATTGACGAAAACGAATTACCAGCCTGTGTAAAAAAACTCATTAATTAATTAATCAGACGAATCACCAGATATTGGCGATTCGTCTATTTAAACGAATAGGAAAAAAATGTATTCAAAAAAACCATATCATATTTATTCCCAATGGTTAAAAGAAAATTATGGTGAAAAAGTTTATAAAATCCCCCTCAACATTCCGGTTACTTGTCCAAACCGCGACGGTACTAAAGGAACAGGCGGCTGCATCTATTGTGGTGCTAAAGGTGGGGGAACGAAACCTTGTCGGACACAATTCCTGTGTCCGAACAGCTGAGGCAAAATATTGGCTACATGGGAAAACGTTATCATGCAAAAAAATACATTGCATTTTTTCAGAGTTTCACCAACACACATTGCGATTTCTCAATGTTTAAGGATTGGATTAATGAGAGTCTAAATGATGCCATTGTTGAGATCGCCATTTCAACCCGGCCGGATGCAATCAGCACTGAACAACTGGAATTTCTAGCGGCGCTTAAAGAAGAAACCGGAATTGAAATTACCCTGGAACTAGGGTTGCAGTCTGTCAATGATAGTACTCTGGAAATTCTTAATCGTTGTCATACTGTGGACGATTATTGCCAGGCTGTAAAAGTAATTCGCTCAATGAATCTTAAAACCTGCACTCATCTGATTCTTGATCTCCCCTGGGATCAGGATGCAGATATGATTAAGACTGCTGAACTTTTATCAGATGTTAAAACAGATTTTGTTAAGTGCCATGCCTTATATATCGAACGCGGTACAGTCTTATGCGACTGGTACCAGGCTGGCAAAGTTAAATTACTGACAAAAGAAGATTATATATCAAGGGCTATTCTATTTCTTGAATATCTAAATCCTGAGATTGTCATTCAACGTCTAATCGGGCGTGCTCCAGAAGCCGATACAATTATCACTAACTGGAATAGCAGCTGGTGGAAAATAAAAGAATTACTTGAAAGCAAAATGAACAGCGAAAACAGATATCAGGGGCGTTTGTATTAAAACTGACTTATAAAAGAGGGTGGTTTTTTGGGAACAAAATATTGGCAGGAACTATTAATTCCTTACCAGCAGGCAGTTGATGAGATTGTCCTGAAATTTAACAGTTTAAAAAAACAATATGCCAAAATTGGCGAATACTCGCCGATCGAATCAGTCTATGGACGAGTAAAAAGCGTCTCCAGCATTCTGGAAAAAATACAGCATTATGGTGTCGAATTTGATACTTTGGAAGAAAACATTCAGGACATTGCTGGCGTTCGAATTATGTGCCAATTTCAGGAAGACATTCAGGAGGTTGTAGACCATATTAGAAAACGGGAACGCTGTGATATGGAAATTCTTAAAACGAAAGATTATCTTTCCGAAAGCAAACCCAGTGGTTATAAAAGCTATCACTTAATTATTCGCTATCCTGTTTATTCTGTTGCCGGTTATAAGGATGTCTTAGTTGAAATTCAGATTAGAACGCTGGCCATGAACTTCTGGTCGATTATTGAGCATTCTCTAAACTACAAATATAAGCAGAATATTCCCAGCAAAGTTCAGGAAAGGCTTCAAAATGCTGCTAAAGCCGTAAATGAGATAGACCGTGAAATGTCATCTATTCGAGGTGAAATTCAAAACGCCCAGCGTCTCTTTGGTCTCAAATCCAGCTCCGTTTCCAGTATCCTGGAAAATATCGGTTATTTGTATAAACTCAATCAGGGGGAAAAGGCCGCCAACTATGAAGCTATCTTTGAAGAACTCTTTGAACAGGAAGATATTATTCAATTGATTCTATTAAGAAAGGAACTGGAGTCTCAGGTCAGTCTTATTGAATCAGAAGTTGAAAAATAGTTCGTTAGTTTTGTTTTTCAGTAGGGTCTAACTGGTTAGTGAAGGACTTTTTTGAGCACTCGATAAGTTCAAAAACTACTTGTCATTCAAGATCATTGTGGTATAATGGTGCATCGTAGACATATTATAAACACTTAGGAGGTAGTCGATGTCAGGACATTCAAAATGGTCGACCATAAAGCATAAAAAAGGAAAAGCCGATGCGAAGCGCGGTCAGATTTTTACAAAACTTGCAAAATATATAGCTGTTGCAGCTCGTGAAGGCGGAAGCGACCCGGATATGAATGCTAAACTTAAAGAAGCAGTTGCTAAAGCTAAAGCAGCAAACATGCCTAATGATAACATTGATCGGGCAATTAAAAAGGGTGCTGGGGAATTGCAAGGCGATACTTATGAAGAAATTATTTACGAAGGTTATGGACCAGGCGGAGTAGCCGTTATCGTCGAAGCCTTAACTGATAACAAGAACCGCACCGCCGGTGATGTTCGCCATGCCTTCGATAAAAATGGCGGAAATCTTGGAACTAGTGGCTGTGTATCTTTTCTCTTTACTAAAAAAGGACAGATTTTAATTGAAATGGCCGATAACATTGATGAAGATACTTTAATGATGGAAGCTCTAGATGCTGGAGCGGAAGATTTCGAGGCCTCTGAGGATGGCTTTGAAATTACCACAGAACCTGAACATTTTGGTCAAGTGTGTGACACGCTCAAAGATTTAGGATATGACCTCGTGTCCGCTGAAATTGCCATGATCGCGTCCACCGATGCTGATCTGGAAACACCGGAAGAGATTAAAAAAATGAATCGAATGATTGATATGTTTGATGATAATGAAGACGTCCAAGCAGTATGGCATAACTGGACAGGAGATGACAATGAGTAATTCACCTTTTCAAAAATTAAAAAACATTCTGCTATATATTGTATTTGCCGTTTGTTTCATTTTTCTTACATCATCTTTTATTATTGAAGATGTTTATTCTGCGGCAGAACACCTAACCATGGACGAGACTGGTATCTCAGAAGTATACGCAATCAGTATTGGTATGCCTGCTACCACGCTCAATACTGCTCAGGATGAAGAAGAAAGTGATAGTCAGACAGCTGAAATTGAAACTAATGATGGCGACACCATTGTCATCAACGAGTATGTGCTTGGTGACACCAGCACTGAAATTCTTGAATATCAACAGATCCTTTATAATCTCGGATTTATGACCGTTTCTCCCAGCAGTCAGTTAACTGAAGAAGTACAAACAGCCATCAAAACTTATCAGGCTATGAAAGGCCTCGATCAGACAGGCGAACTTGATCGGTCAACCATTATTTCCCTGCTTGCTGAAGAAGTCAAATTTGAACGTGGTGACACCAGTCAGGTATTGAAAACCTATCAGGAAATTTTAGTGGCACAAAATTATTTGGATGCGTCCGAAGCGAATGGTAATTTTGGCGAATCCACAGAAAATGCTGTCTTGGCTTTCCAGAAAGCAAATGGTCTGGAAGAAACCGGCAAAATCGATTCTAAAACCATGGATGCGCTAGATGCCTTGCGCTAGCTTTAAAGCACTGTTATCAGTGCTTTTTTATTTATGTAATGGTTATCTATAAATTGCCGGTTTACAAAAGCAATATATCTGTTATAATTCAGGTAGCTTGTCAAAACTGACAGGAATGGAGAAAAAAGATGAAAGTGGTCACACCAAAAGAGATGGTCATTATGGATCGTCATACTATTCAAAATGGCATATCCAGTCTCGATTTAATGGAAAGAGCCGGAGCTGCCTGTACCAAGATTATTAAAAACTCATTGGATCTGGATTCTTTTGTAATTATTTTATGCGGTCCGGGCAATAATGGGGGAGATGGGCTTGTTATCGGACGTCTACTGACCGATGCAGGTCACAAGGTTCAGATTTTTTTGACCGAATCGGAAGACAAAGTAACTGAGAATAATAAAGTCAATTTACTGCGACTGAAAGACAAAAAAGTCGACGTTAAAATTCTCGATAATGACGTTCAGTTTGAAAATCTGAAAATCATTTTAAAAAGGGGCACCCACCTGATCGATGCCATCTTTGGAACTGGACTTGATAAGCGAAAACTGGAAGATAAATATGATCGTATTTTTGATTTGGCTAATACTTTTGATGGCTATAAAACCGCGATCGATATTCCATCTGGACTACGTGGTGATGTCGGCTTAACCATCGGTAATGCTTTTTTTGCTGATCAAACCATCATTATTCAAAGCTATAAAACCGGCTGTCTTTTAAATGATGGTCCTGATTATGTTGGCGAAATGACTCTGGTGGATATCGGAATAGATGAAGACTCTATCCCTAATAATAAATACTTTATTCAAAAAGAAAACTTGCAATTTCCCTATCAACGTAAAAAAAACACGCACAAATTTGATTATGGCTCTCTGGTTGTGATCGCCGGTTCAAAATATATGAGCGGCGCCGGAATAATGGCTATGGAAGGCGCATTAAAAAGTGGTAGCGGTCTGGTGACCTGTTATGTTCCGCAGGAAATTTTTATACCAGTTGTTTCACGGGCACCAGTTGAAGCGTTGATTAAAACCTATGACTGCAATATTACAGCTGATGACATTCAAAAGGACCGAAAAAAAGTGGTGCTGATCGGACCTGGTATCGGACGGGCTAAAAACTACAGCGTAGTGATGGAAAACATTCTGGAGGGTACGATCCCAGTCGTGATTGATGCGGATGGCATCCATCATCTTAAGATTGTTTTGGAAACTTTAAAAAAATCGACAACCCCAGTCGTAATTACCCCTCACTTTGGCGAATTCTCAAAGCTGATCGATGTACCCAAGGAAGACATTATTTGCGACCCGATTGGATACGCTCAGAAATTTGCTATTGAGTATCAGGTTATTGTTGTTTTAAAAGGTTATCGAACAATGATCTTTGGTTCCAATGGAGAAGTTTGGTTCAATTCAACCGGTAACCCTGGAATGGCGACTGGTGGTAGCGGTGATGTTCTCGCTGGTATGATCGCTGGAATTGCTGGTCAGAATGTGAATCTTTTTGAAGCCGCGAAAGCTGGAGTATATTATCATGGTGCTGCAGGAGATTATTATGCTGAACAATATGGTCAAAGCACTTTAACAGCAACTTCCATTATCGAGTCCCTTAAATTTGTTTTAAAATAATTTTCAGGTTTAACAATCGACAGAATTCTTAATAAATTTCAAAAACAACTTAATCTTTTTTAAGATTAAAGACAATTTTAAGCAGGATTAAGTATTATTTAGTCCACGAGGGAGATTGGACACCTTCCTCACTTTAAATGAAGCAGCGGATCCTCACTATCCGCTGTCTTTTTTTGAGTGTCTCATTATACTGAACTAATATCACAAACATTGTGCAAGCAGGCTATTTATAATGGGCTGCTTTTTTTAGGTATTTTGCACAGTTTCATTTTACCAAGCAGAGATAAATGGTTTTTTATTTAAATTGTTTAGTGTATAATAAATAATAAAGATTACAAACTACGGAGAATTAATATTGATGCAAAAAAACACACAAAATTTGTCCTATTGTATAAAAACATATGGTTGTCAGATGAATGAAAACGACTCGGAAAAGATGGCCGGAATCTTAAGGAGTCTGGGTTATCATGAAGAAACCGATGAAAATAAGGCTGGACTCGTTATTTTAAACACCTGTTCGGTAAGAGAAAATGCTGATCAAAAGGTTTTAGGCATTATCGGATCTTATAAAACAGTTAAAAAAAATAATCCTGATTTAATTCTGGCAGTCTGTGGCTGTATGATGCAGCAAGTAGAAATTGTTACATCAATAAAATCAAAGTTCCCTCAGGTTGACCTGATTTTTGGTACCCACAATATCCATCGCTTGCCAGAATTTTTAAATAATTATTCCCTTAATGGCAACCGTATGATTGAAGTCTGGGAAGATTCGGACACCATTATAGAAGATTTGCCAATTCAACATAAATATCCCTTTAAGGCCTTTGTAACAATCATGAATGGCTGCAATAATTTTTGCACCTACTGTATTGTCCCGTATACAAGAGGTCGGGAGGTCAGCAGGCGGCCGGAAAAAATTATCGAAGAGGTACAGGCATTAGCTGATTCAGGGTGCCTGGAAATTACTTTACTGGGTCAAAATGTCAATTCTTACGGCAATGATCTGGACGAAAATGTTACTTTTGCTGCGCTACTTAAAGATTTGAGTCAGGTTGAAGGTATTAAACGTATCCGTTTTATGACTTCTCATCCCAAAGATTTAACTGATGAAGTAATTGAAACAATTGCCAAATATGATAAAATCTGTAATTATATCCATCTGCCAATACAGTCTGGCTCCAGCCGAATTCTAAAAAAGATGAACCGAAAATACAGTCGCGAAGACATCATCAACCGAGTTGAAAAAATCCGTCAGCTAATTCCCGGCGTATCCATTACCACTGACATTATCGTCGGCTTTCCCGGCGAAACAGACGAAGACCACCAGGACACACTGGATATAATCAAGACATGCCGCTTTGATTCGGCTTTCACTTTTATGTACTCTATCAGAACTGGAACCCCTGCAGCGACTATGGGCGACCAGATTCCCGATGAGATCAAACACCAGCGACTAAATGATTGCCTTGAAATCTTACGGGATTTAAGCTATAAATGCAATGCCCCTTATCAGGATCAAATCGTTAAGGTCCTGGCTGAAGAAACAAGCAAGAATAATCCAAACCGTCTGAGCGGACGCACTGAGACTGGCAGACTGGTTAATTTTTCCGCTGATAAAGAAGCCATCGGTAAAATAGTCGATGTGAAAATTACGACTACCAAATCATTCAGTCTTGATGGCTATATGATAGAAGGTGAATAAAATGGCTCAGTTGACCCCGATGATGCTGCAATATCTGGAAATCCATGAAGAAGTGCCAGACGCGCTTCTTTTCTTTCGATTGGGTGATTTTTATGAAATGTTTTTTGATGATGCCATTAAGGCATCAAAAGAATTGGAAATCGCTTTGACTGGTCGTGACTGCGGTTTAGAAGAAAGAGCACCGATGTGTGGCGTTCCTTATCATGCGGCCAATAACTATATAACCCGCCTGGTGGAAAAAGGTTATAAGGTAGCTGTCTGTGAGCAAGTGGAAGATCCTAAAGATGCTAAAGGCATTGTCAAACGAGAGATTGTCCGGGTTATTTCCCCTGGCACTGTCTCTGAAGGCAAACTACTTGAAGCGGGAAAAAATAATTATTTGATGGCCCTTTCATTTAAAGAAAGTCATCTGGGAATCGCTAGTCTTGATATTTCAACCGGAGACTTTTTTGTTACGGAAATGCAAGAAAAAAATCAGGATATCCTGTTTGAAAAATTGGCTGATGAAATTGGTCGATTAAGACCCTCAGAAATTCTCTTGAACAATGTGCTATTTGAAAGTCCCCAAGCTTTAGCCCTAATTGAAAAACGCTTTGGAATTATGGTTAATCTGCTGCCGGAAAAGGCCTTCAAAAATGCTGATAAGCGACTGACCAGCCAATTTCATGTCTTTTCACTGGCGGCTCTAGGAATTGATAATCGCTATCAGGCCATTTTAGCGGCCGGCGGCTTGCTCCACTACATTGATGCGACTCAAAAAAGGGTTTTAAATCATATCAAGGCACTTAAATACTATGCAAGTGATGATTTTATGCTTTTAGATCTCTCAACCAGGCGAAATCTGGAATTGACCCAAACCCTTCGAACGCTGGAAAAAAAAGGAAGCTTATTAGGTGTCCTTGATCAAACAGTTACAGCCATGGGCGGGCGAACGCTAAGGCGTTGGGTGGAAGCACCACTGCTCAAGAAAGAAACAATTAAAAAACGCCAGGAATCTGTCACCGCTTTTACAGAACACCCTGAAAAGTTAAAGATTTTTCAAAATATCTTGTCACAAGTCTATGATTTTGAGCGGCTCTGTGGGAAAATTTCCTTTGGATCAGCGACACCTAAAGATCTTTTATCGCTTAAATCATCTTTGGCGAGTTTACCGCAAATCAGCAAATTTATTAAGGATTTAAATTGTCCGGGCCTTGATACTGTCTTTGACGAGGCAGATCTGCTGACAGATGTATATGCTCTGTTGGATGCATCTATTTCCGAGGAAGCTCCGCTTTTATTAAAAGACGGACAGGTCATCAAGAACGGTTTTAACGAAGAAATCGACAACTATCGGGAAGCCACCGAAAATGGCCAGGATTGGATTCGCGACCTGGAAAGCAGTGAACGTGAAAAAACAGGGATAAAAAACCTGAAAGTAAAATACAATCGCATTTTCGGCTATTTTCTTGAAGTCACCAAAAGTAATTTAGATGCTATTCCTGATAACTACATCAGGAAACAGACGCTGGCCAATGCAGAACGTTTTTTCACCCCAGAGTTAAAAGAGATGGAAAATAAAATTCTCGGAGCCCAGGAAGGATTATTACGCTGTGAGACTGAAGTTTTTCAGGAAATTCGTGAAGCAGTGCTGAAAGAAATTGGCCGAATCCAAACTAAAGCAACCCAGGTTGCGGAATTAGATGCTCTTTACGCATTGGCTGCGTCAGCCCTCGCGCACCATTATATTTGTCCAGAGATAACGAATGATACGGAAATTGTAATTCAAAATGGCCGACATCCGGTTGTGGAAGAAATGATTGGTCAGGCTCATTTCATTGGCAATGACTGCTATCTAGATCGCCGTGATCAAAAAATGATGATTATTACCGGCCCTAACATGGCTGGTAAATCAACCTTTATCCGGCAGGTAGCCATCATCACCCTGATGGCTCAAATTGGCTCTTATGTTCCTGCGGATGCTGCCAAAATAGGAATCGTTGACCGTATTTTCACCCGCGTTGGTGCCAGCGATGATCTGGCCAGTGGACAAAGCACCTTTATGGTAGAGATGACCGAAGTTGCAAACATCTTGAAAAATGCGACACCAAACAGTCTAATTATTCTTGATGAAATCGGACGGGGGACATCTACCTTTGATGGAATCAGCATCGCTTGGGCAGTGGTAGAACACCTCTATGATGATGGGGCAATCGGTGCAAAAACTTTATTTGCCACTCATTACCACGAACTGACAGAGCTGGAAACTCTAAAACCGGGAATTAAAAACTATTCGATTCAACTGAAAGAAACCCCTGATGGCGTCATTTTTTTAAGAAAGATCATGGCCGGAGCAGCTGACCAGTCATATGGAATCGAAGTGGCCAAGCTGGCTGGCTTTCCCGAGTCGGTGCTGAAAAAAGCGCAAACAATTTTAACCCATTTGGAATCTGGGGAGGAAACAGTACGTAAAGAAATGCTAAATCTGGAACCGCCTCATTTTGATGAACCATCGGCAAGTCAACTAAGCTTTTTTGAGTTGCCAAAAGCAATTTCACCAGCCGAAGAAAAAGCATTAGGAACCCTCAGAGAATTAAAACTTGACGAGATGAGCCCCCGTGAAGTAATGAATGTTATTTACGACTTGCGAACAAAAATCGGAGAGTAATTTAAACTAAACTACAGTATTTTATGTTGCTGCCCTTAAGGTGAGATCGATACCTTAATGCACACCATTTTTCAAGACACTTATCCCGCGACTATCGCGGCGGAATGGAGATATAAATGAAAACAAAAGAACTCAAACGGATTGTCAGAAGATTAATGAATGATCCGGTGTTTCGGGAAATGGACTTTAATGAATTATCATCTTTTATTGGTTTACGCAATAAAAAGGAACGCCAGATGCTATCTAATATTTTAAGTGAAATGAAATCACAAAAAGGAAACACGTCTCCTGAGCGAGGTAAACGCAAAAAAGAACAACAACCTCAGATCATTGGTACCCTACAAGGGCATCAAAAAGGTTTTGCTTTTTTAATTCCTGAAGATTCCTTATTTTCTGAAGATGTCTATATTTCAGCCAGTCACCTAAATGGCGCATTGGATAAGGATAGGGTCCGGATTCAGCTTATTCGCGGTGGTAAAAAAAATGAGGGTGAAGTGGTTGAGATACTTGAACGAGGTCATCAACAATTAGTTGGTCTTTACGAAAAAAGTCGTGACTTCGGCTTTGTAAAACCGGATAATGATCGAATCTGTAAGGATATTTATATTCCCTCAGATAAAAAGTGCAAGGCTGAAACAGGGGATAAGGTCGTTGTTGAAATTACCAGCTGGCCGGATCATCAAAAAAATCCTGAAGGTCGGATCATCGAAGTTCTTGGCAACGAAAAAGACAGGGGAATCGATATTCTTTCGATCATTCGCAGTTACGGAATTCCTATGAACTTTAATCTAGCCGTGATGGATGAGGTTGAAAATATCTCGGAAAAAATTTCAGGCAAGGATCTGGAAAACCGTCGTGATCTGCGAAGTGAGGAAATTTTCACTATCGATGGACGGGATGCCAAAGATTTTGATGATGCAGTTTCCATTAAGTTACTAGCAAACGGGAATTTTCTTTTGGGTGTTCATATCGCTGATGTGAGCCATTATGTCAAATCCAAGACAGCCCTGGATGAAAGTGCACGAGAGCGGGGTAACAGTGTTTATGTCGTGGATAGGGTCGTACCAATGCTGCCTTTCAAACTATCAAATGGGATCTGCAGTCTAGTTCCTGATGAAGACCGATTAACATTTTCCTGTGAGATGGAAATCAATAAAATGGGACAAGTCTTACACCATGAGATTTTCAAGTCAGTAATCTGCTCGAAAGCGCGGATGAATTACGATCAGGTTGCGGCTATACTCAGTGGTGAAGAAAATGAGGAAACGAAGGTTATTAAGCCATTTGAACCTACTCTTCGAATAATGGAAAATCTTTTTCATATTTTGAATGAGAAAAGACGTTATGCTCGAGGGGCTATTAATTTCGATTTTCCGGAAGCAAAAGTTAGCCTTGATGAATCTGGCTTTCCGGCAAGTGTTGACATTGAAGAGCGGCTGGTTTCGCATCGGATTATCGAAGAATTTATGCTGATCTGCAATGAGACAGTGGCCGAACATGTGTCAAAACTTGATGCTCCTTTTATTTTCAGGAACCATCCTAATCCACATGCGGAAAAACTCCAGGCTTTTCGGGTTTTCATCGGGCGTTTTGGTTATAAATTGGGTGAAAACCGAGATGAAATCCCCACCGGTAAGGATTTTCAGCATTTGTTAAAGGAAATCGAAGGATCGGATGAAGAGCGGGTAATCACCCTTCTGATGCTCAGGACCATGCAACAGGCAGTTTATGAAGGACACAATCTTGGACACTATGCTCTGGCTGCGCCCTTTTATACCCATTTCACTTCGCCGATCAGACGTTATTCTGATCTTCTGGTCCATCGTTATTTGGCGATTTTTTTAAAAAATGGTGGAATCAGCAGCAAAACAAAAGATTACCTGTTTAGCCATCTTGAAGATATCGCTAAACATACTTCGGAAACAGAACGGCGCGCAGAAACTATCGAGCGCGAAATTACTAAGCTAAAAATGACAGAATACATGACCCGTCATCTGGGAGATGTTTTTGAGGGACGTATCAGTGGCGTGACCTCCTTTGGTTTATTTGTAGAATTGCCTAATACAATTGAAGGACTGGTACGGTTACAGGATCTCAGCGATGATTATTATGTGCTTGATCCAGATCTCCATCAATATGTGGGAGAACGCACCCGCAAAATCTATCGGCTGGGTGAACCGGTTTCGGTGCGAGTAATGAAGGCCGATGTGTTAAATAAGGAAATAGATTTTGAAATTCTTGATTAATTAAGAAAACTGTGTTATTATGAATATCCAGCCTGAAATAAGGAGAATCCCATGGCCGAGAATATCAAAATTATAGCTCAAAACAAAAAAGCCCGACATGAATTTTTCATCGAAGATACTTATGAAGTGGGCCTTGTGTTGTCAGGCACTGAGGTCAAATCAATTCGTCAGGGTAAAGTTAGTCTAAAGGAGAGTTATGCCGATATCCATAACGGTGAAGTCTATATTTATCAGATGCATATCAATCCCTATGAGCAGGGTAATATCTATAATAAAGATCCCTTGCGCATCCGAAAGCTTTTGCTTCACAAGCGGGAAATCCATAAGTTGATTGGCCTTAAGCAGCGGGAAGGGTATACATTAGTGCCTTTAAAACTTTATTTTAAAGACGGTAAGGTCAAGATGGAATTGGCACTGGCCAAAGGTAAGAAAAATTATGACAAACGGCATTCTATCGCCGAACGTGATGCCAACCGCCGGATTGAAAAAAGTATCCGGCGTAGCATATAACTGGGGGTGTACTGGTTTCGACGGGGGTTTTGAAGCCTGAGTAGCGAGCCGATGTTGCCAATCATCGATAAAAATGGCGCCTAAATATAAACGCAAAAACAAACGATAGCTACGGAATGGCTTTAGCTGCGTAATCGCAGTTATTAGCTTTCTATGCTAACCGCGGCACAAAACTGCCGCACGTCTTCCGGTTCAACCTGTGGTTTCGGGTTTAGACGTTCATTGAAGCAGGGAACCGTTTCGGGTAGTGTCTCGCACCCTTAACGAATAAGAGGCTGGTTTTTTTCTCACTCTGTCATTGGAGGGGGAGGAAAATGAGAAAATAAGCAATGAATGCGCTCGGAGAAGCTTTTGTGAATGGACTTTCGGACAGGGGTTCGACTCCCCTCACCTCCACCAAATTTGATTTAGTCGAACACTCAGCGAATGCCGGTTTTCCGTCATTGTTGGTGTAATTATAAGCAATTGTGACCTGGTTTCCGTCAATCAGGACAGAGTTTATTAAAGAATTGATTAGCCGCAGCTGGCTTTCAGAATCGGAGTAATCAAGACGGGTAAAATTATTTAAGAACCACAAGACCGCATCCTTAGTGATTGGCGGTCTTTTTATTTGTTCCCGGGTAATTAAAACAGACAGGTTATTAACTTCACGTTCCAAGGTTTCCAGGCGCGTCTTAGTGGAAGGCGTAAAGATCCCTTCCTCAATGGCCTTTAACATGTTCTCAATTTTCTGCTCTGCAGCCGCGCGGTCACAGATCAGTTTAGCCAGGTATGGGGACTCGTTATGTTCTTCATACAGTTTAACAACATTATTGGCAATTCGTTCGATATAGTCAGGCGTCAAAACATGTTTGACGGTTGCATCGATGATCAGTTTTTCAAGTTTTTCTTTGCCGATTCGCTTAGCCTGGCAGCCTTTTTTCTTCTGTTTGCTGTTGCCGCAGACATAGTAATAGTATGTTTTTTTATTTTTGCTGGTGCCGCTTTCGCCACGGTAAGAGCCGCCGCATTCTTTGCAGAACACTTTGCCTGTTAAAATAAAAACCAGGTCTTCATTATTCTTATTTTTTCTTTTTCGATATTTCACGCTGACATCCTCCAATTTAGATTGAACGCGATAAAACAGATCCTTTTCAATGATCGCCGGAATGGCGTCTTCGATTCGGATATCCATACACTGATAAACGCCAATATATTTTTCATTACTTAGCATCGGCCGCAGGGTGCTGCGGTTAAAGGCCTTGCCACGGCTTGTTTTAATGCCACGGCCGTTCATGATGTCGGTGATCTCAGCAAAACTGTAGCCATTGTCAAAAAGGGTGAAGATTTCAACCACCACCGGGCGCAGCTCTTCCACCACTTCAAAATCCTTTTCCTCTCCGATCCGGTAACCAAAAGCCACATTGCCACCATTGGCCTTGGCCTTTGTCGCGTTGGTATGCATCCCGCGCCGGATATCCCGGGACAGATTAAGGCTGTAGTATTCGGCCAGCCCCTCCATGAGCGACTCGATTAAAACCCCTTCGGGACCATCCGGAATATTTTCCTTAACACTCTTTACTGTTACGCCGTTTTTACGCAGCTTAGATTTGTTAATGGCCATCTCTTCACGGTTACGACCGAAGCGGTCAAGCTTCCAGACCAGGACAGTATCAAAATGTTTACGGCCACTGTCCTTAATCATCTGACGAAAGCCGTCACGATTATCATTAGTACCAGTTTTGGCCTTATCGACATAAGTATTTAAAATCCGGATATTATTATCCTGGGCATATTGGGTGCAGCTCTCCACCTGACCTTCGATTGATTCCTCGCGCTGGTTGTCGGAACTGTAACGGGCATAGATAACAGCAGTTTGCATTTTTTAAAATCCTCCTCATTTCGGACATAAAAAATGCCCGGATCTTGTAAAAACCCGGGTAGCATGGTATAATATGGATGTAGATTTTCATACTGCGGTTGCTACCCCGGTATAATGACTGTCGCTCTCCTGCGCCAACAGGAGGGCGTTTTTTATTTGATAATTTAGTTTATTTGAGAATAAATAGCAAGCATGCTAGGAATAGTTTGATTTGCACCTAAAACGGTTTGATAAGTAAGTAATCCATAATACGATCCCCAAAATGTGACATAATCATCTTCTAAAATTCTGCCTTGATCAGATGAAACGAGGCTATAATCAACAAAACACATTTGGTCATAATCATCATCAATTGCTATTCTACATTGGAGTGTGCTACCATCTTCAATTACTTGCGTTACTTTGCCTATTATAACAATATTCTTATTTAAATAATTATCTGGGTAGCGTGCAAGTTCATCATATGGAACAGGGATACAGTTTGCTTTAAATTCTTCCGCTGTCATTCTTGCATTTTCAGCAGGTGATTCTTCAACAGTTACTGGTTCTTCCTGAATGTCATCTTGAGTATCTGTTTCAGCAATAACTTCCTCTTGTTGAATTTGTTCAGAAGTATTTGTTTGAGTATCGGCAGAAGATACACCACTAAAAATTCCGCTTAACCATGGAATGGAATAAATAGCCAAGACAACAGTCAAAACAATTCGCAAAACTTGGTTACCTTTTTTCGTTAACCATAAAAGAGCAATGCCAGCAGGTGGAACAAATAGACACATGACTACAACAAACCAAGTTTTTTGCCAAAAAGGCACCTTTACATTTT
Organism: Eubacteriaceae bacterium ES2; assembly: GCA_031222025.1. Classification (GTDB taxonomy): domain Bacteria; phylum Bacillota; class Clostridia; order Eubacteriales; family Eubacteriaceae; genus Acetobacterium. The sequence continues at coordinate 1,655,898 of CP130740.1, forward strand.
CTTCCAATAATACAATCCTCCTTAAAACTTAAGATACTTTCAAGTATACGCTCGTTTATTTGGGATTGCAATTATCCATTAGGTATAAATTTTTGTCAGGACAATAATTTACCCCACATCATCCTCTACTTCTTCGATAGTCTGTGAAGCTTCGGACGTTGTAAAATCACGCTGGGCAATTAATTCTCTGCGATATTCAGCCACTTCAAGCTCTATCTGTTCATCTTCTGTAGCCAGATCACCGCCAAAGACTTTAACAAAATAGCTTTTAAAGACGGTGCGGTTTTCCGGCGACAGCTTCATATACTCTTTCACAATTTTCATATCCAGTTCATCCAGGTTAAACTGGCTGCGCAGTTCTGCCATCTGGTCATCGGGTGTTGGGTTAAACATCTTATCCGGATCGCCACCGTTTCTTAACCAATCTTCGGAAACATTGAACTCGCGAACGATTGCACGGATCATTTGATCAGTGGTACCTCGCTCACCTGTTTCGATTCTTGATATTGCAGCTTTTGTGACACCAAGTAGCGAACCGAACATCTCTTGAGAGTAACCAAGCTTTTTTCTAATTTCTTTGATTCTCGAATTCATATTCAACATCCTTTCTTGATTTATATAATAATATCAAAAGTTACCTAAGTCAACAAAAAAATAAAAAAACAGTTGACAAGTAAATTATGGTAACGCATAATGTAACCAAAGGAAACAACACCAGCCGAAAGGCAGGGGAAGGAGGTGAAGAGGGATGGAACGTATAATGTGTTTCAGTGAATCAAATATCTTAGAGAGCGATGTAAATCGAATAATAGAAAAAATAAAGGAAGTTCTCAAAGAAGAACTTCCAGAAGAAAAGCAGACGGGCGAGATTATTGAGTACATTTTACATCACGCCTTATTAAAAATTACCCAAAAGAAAAGAAAATGGGAGTGGAACGTGCAACTATAATTGCCGCTCTACAAGATTTTGAAGCGCATTGGAAATATATTTTAGTTCGTTTCCTTCCTTTGTGTGCTTATTTGCAAGATTGTCGCTTTCTGAAATCAAATTAAGTGTGTATTTGTCGGAATATGAACTATGTTTACTTTCGTAAGCTATTTCGACAGTGACATCAGGAAATTCTCTGCATTTATCAAAATCAATTGCGCATAAGTGGTACTGGTTAGGGGAAAGAAAAGAATTTTCAATTTTTCCAAACGGCCGAACACCTGGATTGAGTGTAATGTTTAACAAGTCAGGACTGGTTTTAAAACTGATAATTTTAGCGCCGGTTTGACCAAAATTTTTAACAATCAGATAACGTACTTGTGTCGTAAAGTCAATGTCGGTAACATAAACAGCAATATAGGGTCTGGTTGATTCTTCTATCATATTTCTGTTTTGTTGAAGCGTGGCAATGGAAATTGCAACAGCAATTAAGGCGATCAATGAACTGATAACGTCCGATGGTTCCATAGCAAAACCTCCTTTCAATTTATTTCAGGGCTGGAACACTGATAGTTAAATTATAGGATTTGGGGAGAGCGGGGACAAGGGTAAATTACAGGAAACACCACCAGCCGAAAGGCAGGAAGGAGGTGAAGAGGAATGAAAATTACGATAGAAACAGAAGTAAAAGAAATTGCCGCCCTGGTAAAAGAATTACAAGAACGGCAGGAAAAGACGATCAGCGAAAGCATCGTAATAGAATCAAACAAAGACATTCATCGAGCACAAATTAGTAACATGATTAAAAATGAGCTTAAAGGACATCCGAGCAACGGATTAGTTAACGTTGGTAAAATTATTTTTTGATGAGGGGATTTTTAAAATAAGTATAACCGCAATCAGAACAAGTATAAGCATCTAGCGGCATGCCTGAACCTAAGAATACTTCGTTTTCTCCATCAGACAAGTTGATGGAACCTAAAAAGAAGGAAGTGCCTTGATCGGGTTTTAGTTTACTAATTTTTAAAGAACCACATGACGGACAAGCAACAATTGACATTACAACAGCTCCTTTCAAAAATAAAAATGCGATCGCTGATAGTTCAATTATAGGATTTGGGGCGAGCTGGGACAAGGGTAAATTACAGGAAACAATACCAGCCGAAAGGCGGGGGAAGGAGGTGAAGAGGGGTGAAAATTACGATAGAAGCAGAAGTAAAAGAAATTACTGCCCTGGTAAAAGAATTAGGGCAGCGTGAAAATTCAAAAGACGAAAAAGAAAATTTTTGCATTAGAGTAACTGCACCATACGGACAATCCGCTACTGATGCAGCATCTCATGCGATGTCTGCACGCACAACTGGGTAACCCATTTAGTTGATTTTGGAGTTATCAACAAAACGTCACAATCTTCACTTACAGTTTGAGCGCGTTGTTGGAAATGCTGAAAAGATGCTGTCGTTTTATTTAAGAGAGTAATAAAGGAATAAGCGTCAGCAAGGTTGAACTTTTGATAATCATATTTGAAGTTATTAATAAGCGTACTAAGAATATCAGAATCACCTGAGTATATTAAAGTATTTAGATTTGGGTGTTCTTTTACTTCAAGTACATTAGTATTAATTGAAAAAACAAATTTTTCATTTTCAAAATAACCACACATTACAAGGATACTAAAAGTAGAATCGGAAATCAGATTTTGAATATGTGTCGCAATTTCCAAAAGTGAGGATTGCGGTTCGGGTGGAGTAGATGAAAAACAAGCGATATATTCATCCATGATTGACGAAAGTGGAACACCATCTATTGTTGACGCACCAACATAAGATAAGCCGTAGCCACAGGGCAAAATAAACAATTTTCTTTCGGAATCAGAATATAAAAACGTATCGTTTGATTTTTCATTATAAACAGTTGTCATAATTCTTCGATCAGCAGACATCATTATCCCATGATGAGTAGGAATTGCGATAGCAAGTGACAAAATATACACCTCATTTATTTATTTCAGTGCTGGAACACTGATAGTTAAATTATAGGATTTGTGGCGAGCGGGGACAAGGGTAATTATCGGGAAAGGTAAAAAATGGAAAAACAAGATAACATCCGTCAGGAATTCGATATGGGCGGATTGCTCTACAATTTGAAAATCATTGGAATCGAAGAAGAGCTGAAACTAGTGGATGAATTAAACCAAAAATTAAAAGAAGCAAATGATTTGATTAATCAAATTACTTCTTGACAGATTAAGCTGGATATTCAACCTATTTTTCAGGGGCAGGAAGATCAGTCACAAGGCTATTGATCAGCAATTTAAATAATCGCACAAAAATAAGAAAAGAGGTGATGAAAATGACTGACAAGAAAACAATGCAGCAGGAAGTAGAAGAACTTGCGGAAATGATGGTGAATCTAACCGATGAAAACAGAATGATGGTTCTGGGGATCGTCAAGGGAATGGTGTTAATCCAGGAAATGGGGAAATTAAATCCGGAGCCAGAGGGAACAGACAGACACGATTTAAGAAAAGCCAGCTAAGAAGAGGTTTGAAATGACAGAGAATTTCAAGGCAGTAGAAAAACAGCTGCCCTGGAATAAAATCAGGGCAGCATAAAAGAAAGGAAGGGTTAAAAATGAATGACAAGCAGGAAATAAGTAAAGAATTAACAGATGTTTTGTCTTTTAATTTTTACAAAGAAATGGCAGATACTGAAAACAGTTGGATAAAGCAATATGAAAAAGAAACGGGAAAAAGCGCTTACGCAGAAATAGAAGAGGCAGCATTATGACAAATTTATTGTGGTGCTTAATGAAAAATGCTTGGTGCAATGATGTAAAACCGGAGGATCGCGAAACGCTTGGATGTAATGGGATTTGCCAGGGATGTATATTTTCTGAATTTATTAATCCGGAAGAGAACAACAGCAGATTTAAGTATTTCATAAAGCTATAAAAAAGGCAAAAAAATGAAACCAATCAAGCTTGACGAAATTTTAAAACGTGAAGGATTAGCAGAAAGTCATCTGATGCCGTTTTTCAATAATGGCACATTGCCTATCTTAATCAAGACAGATGACGGGGAAATTTACATTGAAGAATCTGAATATTTGAAATGGAGGAACGGAAAGTGAACATTATTTTATTCAACGAACTACTGGAAGAAAAGGTGATCTCTCAGAAAGAGATTATTAAATACCTAAAAAGACGAATCGAAGAAAAAAGCCAGGATAGCCATGATCATTGGAAGGCAGAAAGCGATTTGTGGCAGGAACAATATGAAATGCTTGATTATTACTCAAATACCTTAATTAGCGATCTGGCAGACCAGCTGATTGACTATGATGTCCAGAGAGAAACGATTGAAATGCTGGAAAAACAAAGAAATGAAAACCTGCTAGAATCAAAAAAAGACAATTATGACAATGGCATGGAAATAAATCGGTTAAAAACAGAAGTTAAAGAGCTCAAAGAGGATAACGAAAGTTTATCTGATGAACTGATTGAAACGGCAAAAGATATGAATGACTTATGGGCGGAATATGCAGAGGAGGTTTTTAAGCTTAAAGAAGAAAACAAAGCCTTGAAGAATCAGCTCAATCAAACGGGAAAAAAGAACGAAAATACGACAATTCAGACCAAAAACACTGAAAATGAGAATAAAACAGAAGAAAAAAAAACAAAATCACCAGAAAAAGCGGAAAACCGGGAAATGGATGTATTTAAAACAACAAAAGACAGACTGTGTAATAAAAATTATAAGCTGGAAAAATCAGAAAGCGGTTTCACTGCAAAGAAAAAAGGATGCCGAAACATTGAGATTAAAAGCGGGCCATTACCAGGGTCGATTATGTACGTTGTCTGCGATCGGAAAGTATATGATTTGAGTGCAGCGTTAAAAGCCTAAACATACGGATTTGGAAAAATTGAGGTAGCGAAATGAGATTATCACTTAATCAGATTGGGAAACTCGGGAATGACACAAAGCTTAACCAGGATGCGCAGCGTTATTTCGATGAAAAAGAAGGGAATGCAGAAGCATTCAGACAGACGATTAACAAGTTCAGAAGAACAATCGGACTGCCGGCAGAATATGAATGCGCGGGAAAGCATTAAAAAAATCCCTCAATCGTTCGCAGCGATTATATGAGGGATCAATAAAAAACTTCAAGGTGATTATACCATGAAAAATAAAATAAGGAAAGACCGCCAAAATAGCCTGGACGCCAGACGGTCTTTCCTTTGAAACTTGTTATTTAATTATATCAATTTTGTAAAAAGATAACAAGCGAAAAATGGCTGAAAATCCGGCTTTAAGACTCGATAAGAGTATTAATTTAACGACCAGACTAATCAAAAAGAGAGGTCAGCAAATGCCGCACATTAAAAAAACAGTTTATGCCGGAAAAACAATCGAGACAAAAAAATACTACACAAAAAGATGCCACACCAAAGGAGTGAAGCGAGGGAAAAACTGTAAGCCAACACCAGAGAAGATGGCACTCATCAATGAGAAGAATTCAGAAGATTCATTAAGGCATTCGATTAATACGAATTTCAGCTATGGAGATCTGCATGCAACGCTGACGTACAAGAAAGAATCACGGCCAGGAACAGAGGAGTCAAAAAAAGAGCTGCAAAATTACTTGAGGCGATTAAAAACGCTTTACCGAAGAAACGATGCAGAATTAAAGTACATCACGGTAACAGAATATAAAAATACTGCAATCCATCACCACATAATAATCAATATGCCAGATGGGATTAATGTCAGGGATATTGATAAAACATGGGGAAAGGGACGGATAAGATTTACATACCTTGATGATTCAGGAAACTATGCAGCCCTGGCTCACTATTTGATAAAAGAAACGAGAAAAACTTTCAAAGAAGAGGGAAGCCCATCAAAGCGCAGGTGGAATCCTTCAAGAAATTTGAAAAAGCCAATCATCAAAAAAGAGATCATCAAATCTAACGAATGGCGAAAAGAGCCGAAAGCAATTAAGGGATACATGCTGGAAAAGAATTCTATCCAGGAAGGTTTCAACGATATCACGGGTTGGCCATATCAAAAATACACAATGATAAAAATTAAAGAAAAGAAGAGGTGCTGAAATGAGTAAAAAAGCTGAGAAATTGGAATTAGGTTCTGAAATTAGTTTAGGCGGAAGAATTTGGATTGCAAAAAGAAAATCTGAGTCAGCAGAAATTGTGACACTTGCGTTAAAGACAGCATTAAAAAATATGGAATTTGATGAAGCAGAGCCAGGTAATCCGGATGAATGGAGAGCAGACTATGGAAATAATGATTATAGGCTTTCAAATATTCGTCAATGGCTCAATAGCCGGGGCAACGATTGGTTTAGAAAACAGCACGAATATGATGCGCCACCAGAAGTTTATGAATATACGAATGGATTTTTGACTGATTTTACAGAAAAAGAATTGGATGCCATCAAGAAACTTGAAAACGGTGATTTATTTTATTTGCCGTCGGTAGATGAAGTGGATCTGGTTACAGGTGACGAGTTTAATAAAGAATGGGTTTGGACAAGAACTCCGAGCTCTGGCAATTCGTTTAGCGTCCGGAGCGTGTACTCTTCCGGGGCGCTGGGCAACTACAGCGCCTATCTTGGCTATTATGGGGTTCGCCCGCTTTGTAATCTGACATCTGAAACAGAACTGGAAAAAGTTGATGACGCATGGAGAGTAATAAAACAGCCTAAAACTGGTAAAAAGAAAAAGAATAAAAAAAGCAAGAGACAAAAACAAGAAGAGATATTAAGAAAAGCAGTTTCGAAATGGGGAATGAAGCTGCAGAGCATTAAAGCGATTGAAGAAATGAGCGAGCTGACAAAAGAGCTTAGTAAAGTGATGCTGGATCAGGATCAATCGAATAATGAAAATTTGCTTGAAGAAATGGCAGATGTGCAGATAATGCTTGATCAGCTGGCGATTATTTACGGAAGCCCGGAAAAATGGATTAAAAAAAAGCTTGATCGTCTGAAAAATAAGTTTCAGGATGAGGAATCGGAATGGAGCTAGAAAAGGTCAGAAAAAACCTGGGAAAGATTGTTGAGCACACCGATCCGCGCAACAGAAGCGATAAGATAAAATATAGATTTAAAGGCTGCACATTAAGAAGAAACGAAAAAGGATTTTATTACGAGGCAGAACTGCATGATTTAAAGGCAAATTCATTACGGATTACAAGGCTTGAAGATATCAGAGAGATTGAGGGACAATGTGAATATTCTAAGCAAGCATGAAATATATATCCTTGACAAAAGACAGCTGCAGGGAATTGAAAAACAAATTAAATACTGGCAGAAGTTTAGTGATCTGCCAGTAAAAGACCTGCAGCCGTTATTTGCCGTAAAAGAATTACACTCAAAAGATAAGAAACTGAGAAAAGAAGTCAGAAAAGAATTTATCAGGGTAGTTGAAAAACATAATAGGCACAATGCCAGGGTAAGGTTATCAAATCTCAAGCAGAAACACGCAAAGATTAAGTACGAAACAGAATGGCAATATAGACGATTCAGCATATTGGATATGATCATCGTAAAAACAATCATGCTAAATCCAAACAGCAGAATAAACAGTCCAAGTTTTTTATGCGTTTTGGCTGGAGAAAATGCAGTAGCAGGAATTAAGAAAGGAATGGGGATATGACAAAAACAATGCATAACGAAGAAAATTTTGTGGAGCATTATCCAGATCCAACGGCGGCAGAAGCGATCCACAATATTGAGCATGACAAAAAGAAAGAAAACAGCAGAAGAGGATACAGAAACAGAGCTGCCGGCCAGAATTTTGAAAGGGCTATTATGTCTGCATGTCTGCGTTATAAAAACATAGGCATTGCTAACATTGAGAAAACCCCAGAGCCGATGAGTGTCACAAAACCATTGCTGAAAAATGGGCCGAACAATACAAAGAAACGAACGGGAAAATTTGAAGCATATTTCACAAAGAAAGCGCAGCCGGATTTTAAAGGCTGCATGTCGACTGGAAAAGCGGTTATTTTCGAAGCAAAGACAACGGACAAAGACAGAATCAACAAGGATGCTGTAAAAGAGTGCCAGTTTGAATCATTGGATAGCTTCTGGCAAATGGGAGCAGAAGTTTTTGTTTTACTACGTTTTGGCGTCGAAAACTATTATCGTATACCATGGGGAGTATGGCGAGAAATGGAAGTTTTTTATGGCCGCAAATATTTAAAAGAGACTGATATCCAGGATTGCCGGATTGAATTTAAAAACGGGTATTTGGATTTTCTAAAAATAGGTAACAAGAAATGACACTAGAAGAGGCAAAGGAAGTATTAAGAGAGCGCCAGCGTGTAAATAAAATAGTGTTTAGCGGAATAAAAGATTTCGATGAATTTTATTGGAACGAAGCAAATGCAATAGAAATAGTTTTGAAAGCATTGGAGGAAAAACTATGAACTGCCAGAATTGTCAGTACAGGAAAAACGGAATGTGCACAAAATATGACAAACGATTATTACTGATTGATGTATTTGGATCGTTCGTTTTGTTTTACAAGCTGGATGAATGCGACATTCAAAACAGCAGAATAATGACGAAGGATCGACAAGGAGGACTAAATGATGATCGAAATAGCAAAGATAGCATTTGCATCAGCTAGTTACATTGGCTTAACGGTGTTGTTTTTATATATTGCCTGCATGGCATTGTATTTGGTTGTGGCAGCAGCCGGGAAAATAAAAATGCGATATCGAATGAAATACGGATATTCAAGAAGAAAGGGTAAAGAAAAATGAAATTAAGTGATATTGGCAAAGAAAGAGAAGAACAGTCGCTTCAAAACATTTTTAACGTTGAGTTTCAAAAAGTAATTGAAAATATCATGGATGAAAGAGCTTATCGCGATGATAAAAGAAAAATTCAGATAAATATCACGCTGGTACCGCAAAGCGAAAGAGAACGTCTAAAAATGTCTTATGACATAAAAACAACTCTGGCGCCAATAATTGGTGGCGAAATTGGAATGGACATTGAACCAACAAAGGCAGGGACATATGCGATCAGGCCAAGTATATCAATGAGTAGTTTACCTGGACAAGTAGATTACAGAGACATGGTACATGATGAAGATGGTGTTTATCAGGATGATGAAGAATGATTGAAATAAGAAAATGCAACTTAAAAAAGAATGGCTGGGAATGCTTTGAATGCGGCAGTAATAATTTAACAGGGAAACAAATATACTGGATATCAATTCATCATGAAGAATGTGGCCGGGCAGGCTTAAGATTGTGCGAAGATTGTTTAAAAGAACTGATTGAGAAAATAAATGAGGTGGAATTATGAAAAGAATATTAGTGGCCATAGCAATAATTTGTTTGGTGGTAATTTCAACAGGGTGTAGCGAAGCATCACGGGTTGAAAGTAATTTGACAAAAGAAGCTGATTGTGGAGGATGAGAACGGAAATTATAAAAAACATTTCATAGGATTAAGCGACAATGTGACATATGTTGTTGAGGATCTGGGAGAGAATGACGTTTCACAATACAAGTACACGTTAAATTACAATCCGAAAATGTGGATACCAATCGAAGTCGACACGATTGATTAAGGCAGTTGAAAAAATGGAATTAATATGTGAAAGCTGTTGGAATTATGGAGGGAATATATATTTTTGTATATTCTGTTGCAGGAAGAGGAAAGATAATTGAGGATATTACGGGTATTTCCAAAGCAAACAAGTTATACACCAGTAGACAGGTTAACTTATTATCCTGGTGGAATAATACAGTCACCTTCATGGAAAATATTTCCAAAATTTGATGAAATACATATTTCATGTTCGTTCACATGGGACAAAAAATATTGCGAAGAAATGGCGTTTCAGTTCAGATCGACGCAGGATAAACAAGTGAAATTGGGAGGGCCGGCATTTAAAAGCGAAACGCCTGATTTCAATCAAGGTCTATATTTAAAACCAAACATAATATTTACAGCCAGAGGCTGTAATAATAACTGCCCATGGTGCATCGTGCCGAAGATAGAAGGAAAATTGAAAGAATTGCCAATATGCCAGGGGAATGTCATTCAGGATAATAATTTCCTTCAAACATCGAAGCGGCATAAAGACAAAGTTTTTGAAATGCTGAAAACTCAAAAGAGGATTCAGTTTAAAGGTGGCCTTGAAGCTGACCTGATAGATGATCACTTTGTTGATAATGTCAGGCAGTTGAGTATTGATGAATTATGGCTTGCTTGCGATACGGATGGAGCATTTAAGAACTTCGAAAAGGCAGCATCAAAATTAAAGAAAGCAGGGTTTTCAAGAGAAAAAATAAAATGTTATGCGCTGATAGATGGGGATATCAGTAAGAATGAAGAACGGCTTAAAAAGATTTGGCACGCAGGGGCTATGCCGTTTGCACAGCTTTATAGAGATTTCACTGGAACAAAAACAAAGTATTCGAGGGAGATTGAAAAGTTTGCCAGATCATGGCAACGTCAGGCAGCTATTAATATGCATATGAAGAATGGGACGGATTTCAGAGATTATCAGATATGATAAAGATAGAGGGAAACGAATGAATAAATAAAAAAGAATGCTCCTAGTGGCATAGGAAACATTCTTACGTATTCTTCTGAATACTGGTCAAATTATTGTATCAGATTGGGGGTTATGATGTCAAACGTACAGATGACTAATGATCAGAAGAAAGGTATTTTAAAATCATACATCAATGCTACTGAACGGATTGCAGATTTAAACGATGAAATAAGCGATTTAAAAGCGAAGTCAAAAAGAACAACTACAGCAATCTCTGATATGCCGAAAGGATCAGGGGGAAATGATAGGTCGAAAATAATTGATAGTTATCTCGATATGATTGCTGAGCTTGAAAAAGAGATAAGATATTTACGAGAAGCTAAGCGAGAAGTAGAATTCTTAATCAGCACAATAGATGATTGGGGAGTTGAACGCATTATGAGATTGCGCTATATTCAAGGCATGCAATGGGAAGAAATATGTGTCAAGGTTAACTATTCATGGAAGTGGGTTCATAAGCTTCATAACGATGGTTTAAATGAAATTGAATGGCAATAGAAAGTATACATAGAAGTAAACTAAATATGTATGTTATGGTTATGCTATAAAAATAATATCAGTAGGTTAGAGGCGTTGGTTATCCGGCGTCTTTTTTATTGCAAGGAGTAAGTCGTGAAAGTAATTGATAAAAACAAATTAATTAAAGCGATACATGATTCAGAGTATAAATGCTTTGACCTAAGAGATATTGAGAAGATATTAAATAAATTTGGTGATGATTGGTTCATAGAGGATGGTGTATGGAAAAAGGCTTACAATGATGACGATTGATGAAATAAGAAATAATGTCAAGGCATTCTACGAATCAAAGGAATGGCGAAGACTGAGAAAAGAAATTCTCAAGCAAGATAAATACGAGTGCCAATGCTGCAAAGAGCGAGGGATATACACAAAAGCAAATACAGTACATCACGTCAATCATATTAAGAACAATCCAGAGCTGGCTCTTGAAAAGAACTATTTCGATGAAAACGGAAATAAAAAAAGAAACCTAATCAGTGTGTGTCACGACTGCCACGAAACGGTTTGTCATCCAGAGCGGTTAAGATGGCGTGAAAAAACTAAAAAACTAAATGAAGAGTGGTGGGGTTGATACCCCCGGTCGAAAAAAATCGCATTTTAATTAAAATGGCCGTCACTCGTATGGGTGGAAGAAAAAAGAAAAATTTTAAAATTCGCGCATGATGGGGGGTGGTATGATGGCGAATCAAAAAGAAGCAAAAATTACACCGGAAATAAAATCATTAATGCGGACAAAATTATTCAGAGAAATAAAAACAGATTTAGTTGATCAGCTTGATCGCAATGGAACTGTTGGGAAGTATTACCTTGACCTGATTGATGATTACATGGACATGTGGATTACGAAATGCTTACTTGTGAAAGATATACAAGAACGCGGTATTTCGGTGGAATACAATAATGGCGGTGGCCAAACTGGAATCAAAAAAAATGACAGCGTCGAGCAGCGAATAAAAATAAATGTACAGATGTTAAAGCTTCTGGATTCATTGGGGATAAAGCCATCTGGACAGGATGGTGATTTGGGTGATGACGAGGAAATGTAATTACCATCAATACATTGATTCATACATCGATGATATCAGAAATGGGACTGTTTTAGCATCAAATGAAATCAAATTGATGTGCGATTATGTCGAAAATAAGCTGGATAATGACGATGTTTTTATCGATTCAGAGGCAATTGACAAGGCAGTTGAGCTGATGGAAAGGTATTTTCAGTTGAAGCTTTTAAACTGGGAATTGTTTGTTACGGCATGCATACATTGCTATTATAAGTCGACTGATACAGTTGTTTTTAGCACTATTTTCATTGTGATGGGAAGAGGAAATGGGAAAAACGGATTTATTTCACCAATTGCCTGGTATCTGACAACACACTACCATGGCATTAGTGGTTATAACATTGATATCGTTGCTAATGCAGAAGATCAGGCCAAAACATCATTTTTAGATATTTATGAAATGCTGGAAAGAACCTGGATGGATGAAAAAAATCCGAACAAAGGAAAGTCAAAAAAGTTCTTCTATAAGTCAAAAGAAACAATCAGGAATTTAAAAACAAAGTCATACATAAAATTCAACACTTCGAACGCAAAAACTAAGGACAGCAAGAGAACAGGCTGCCTTATTTTTGATGAGGTTCACCAGTATGAAAATTATGACAACATAAAAGTATTTACATCTGGATTTGGAAAGCGTAAGCATTCCAGGTCTTTTTATATTACAACAAATGGGAATGTCAGAGAGGGTGTTCTTGATGATATGCTGGCAATTGCCAGGGATGTTTTAAATGGCGAAATTGAAGAACTTCGCTGGTTGCCGCTGATATATAAAATTGACAAAGAAGAAGAGGCGCTGGATCAGAACATGTGGGAAAAAGCAAATCCATCATTGCCGGCATTCTCAACGCTACTAGCAGAGATGCAGCAGCAGCTAATTGAGATGAAATATAAACCGGCAATGGAAGAAGAGTTTTATACAAAACGCATGAACTGGCCACGCGGAAATAAAGACATAGAAGTTACTGCTACCGAAAATCTTTTGGCCACAAAGAAAAACATGCCAGATCTGACTGGAGAATCATGTAGCTGCGGAATTGACTATACAAAAATAAATGATATGGCATCGGTAAATTTGCATTTCAAAGATGGGGATTTAAGGTATGACATTAATCATGCATGGTTCTGTTCGAAGTCAGCTGATTACAGTCGCGTCAAGATGGATAATGAAAAGCTGATGAAAATGGGGCTACTTACAATTGTTGATGACGTGGAGATAGCACCAGAGCTGCTAACCGATTGGATTGGTGAAATGGCGGAAAAATATAACATTACAGAAATAGCATGCGATAATTTCCGTTACGCATTACTGGCGGATGCTCTGAAAAAGATTGGTTTTGATGCCAGGGAAAAGAAAAACGTTAAGCTGGTAAGGCCGTCAGATATTTACAAGATTGTGCCTGTAATTGAAAGCTACTTCAATAACCAGCGTTTTATCTGGGGCGATCAACCGCTGTTGCGCTGGGCAACACACAATACAAAGGTTATAACATCTGGCAGGAAAGAAGGAACGGATACCGGAAACAGGTATTACGCAAAAATAGAAGGCAAGTCAAGAAAGACAGATCCCTTTATGGCGCTGGTACATTCGGTTGTACTGGAAGAAAACATAGACGAATCAGAAAGCGCAATTGCCGATATGCCGGTTTACATTTATTAACGATGGAAAGGAGGTGAGAAAATGGGACTAATAACGTGGATTCGTGATTTTTTGAGTGGTGGTATCGTATCGTCTCAACCAGTTACAGAAGAGGAATTTTACAACACTGTAACAGAAACATGCTTTAGAGAATTGGCTTTTTTTTCGGCCGTTAATTTTATTGCAAATTCAATTAGTAAGTGTGAGTTCAAAACATACAAGGCAAACGAAGAAGTCAGGGAAAAGGAATATTATCTCTGGAATATTGAGCCGAATAAGAATCAGAACTCATCTGAATTTTTGCATAAACTAATTTACAAATTGCATGAAAAAAATGAATGCCTGGTCATTATTGAAGGTGATCAATTTCTTGTGGCGGATGACTTCAACGTTAAAGAGTTTGTGCTGCATGATAATTTGTATTCAAACATCATGGTTGGTGATTTTAGCTTTTCAAAAACATACAGCGAAAAAGAAGTATTTCATTTCAAGCTGCATGAGCAGAATATGCGAAAAGTAATCAATTTGATTTACGCCAGCTATGGAAAACTCTTGACTTACGGGATGAAATCATACCAGAAGTCAAGGGGAAGTAAGGGAATATTAAATTACGATACGATTAAAAAAGGTGATGAAGAGGCGAGAAAAGCCTTTGACGAATTAATGAATGTGCGATTCAAAGCTTTTTTTGAAAATGACAACGCTGTTCTACCGCTTCCAAAGGGGTATAGCTTCGAAGATATTGGAAGCAAAACATACTCCAATGAAGGCACAAGAGATATTCGCGCCATGATGGACGATATCAGCGATTTTACAGCCAGGGCATTCGGAATTCCGCCGGCGCTGATGCGGGGAGATATTGCCGGGATCAGTGATGCCATGCAGAGTTACTTAACATTTTGCATTGATCCATTAATTGACATGCTACAGGAAGAAATAAACCGTAAGCGCAATGGATATGTGGCATTCACAAAAGGGACGTATCTTAAGATCGACACCAGGAATATTAAACATATTGATATCCTTGAATCAGCAACACCGATTGATAAACTGATTGCAAGCGGTGTTTATTCAATCAATCAGATGCTGGATATGCTGGGAGAAAAAAGAATTGAAGAGGAATGGGCAGACAAACATTTCATAACAAAAAACTACAGTACGGTCGAAGACCTGTTGGCAGCAATGGGGAATGAGCCACCTAACACTGGATAGGTGGTTTTTTAATGCGCAAAAATGAAAGGAGGACGAAATGGCAATTAAAAAATATTACTCGTTAGAAAAAAATGAAACGACAGCAGATATCTACATTTATGGCGATATTACTTCATGGCCATGGCTTGAAAATGATGTATCGAGTTATTGTTTGGCAAAAGAGTTGGAAACATTGGAAGTGGAAAAGATTAATTGTTATATCAACAGTTATGGTGGAGAAGTGGCTGAAGGACTGGCAATTTACAACCAGTTAAAACGACATTCGGCAAAAGTAACTACGATATGCGATGGCTTTGCCTGCTCTGCAGCATCGGTTATTTTTATGGCCGGTGATGAACGCATGATGGGGGAAGCTTCGCTTTTAATGGTCCATAATGCATGGTCCAGTACATCAGGGAACGCAGAAGAATTACGAAAGCAGGCTGATGATCTTGATACAATTACAAGCGCTTCGATTAATGCCTATTTATCTTGCGTGAACATCGAAGAGAAAGAACTTAAAAAGCTTCTGGATGAAGAAACATGGATTTTACCGGAAGACGCCGTGGCCATGAATTTTGCTACGGGTATCATGCAGGAAGAAATAAGCATACAGGCCAGCCAGAGCGTAAAACAGAAGGTTATCCATGCGCTGGCAATGAAAACAGGCGAGGCTGTATTCAGTATTGATACATCAGAAAATGTTGAAAAAATACTGAATGACATTAAAAACGAAATGTTTCAGAAACTTGATGAAATTAAAAATAAGCTTTACCAGGAAAGCGAACTTGAAGAAAAAGAAGCGCCAAAATGCAAAGAAAAAGAAACAAGTATGGTTGAAAATTTAGTGGCTGTATTAAGCGGCCAGAAAGGATGAAAAATGAAAACAACAGTAAAAAAGATGAATTTGCAGTTATTCGGGGCAAAAAGCGAGGCGGCAAAAGAAGCCGAACAGCAGCTTGCGGCTGAAAAGGTTAAAGAGGCATTAAAGAATGACGATCCTGGTGCATTAGCAAAAGTATTTACAGACTTTGCCAATGGCATCCAAAACTCGATTATTGAAGAGGCAAGATCGCTTAATCAGGAAACGGATTCAGCTGTCCTTTTATCGCGCGGCGTACGACAGTTGACATCAGAAGAAAGAAAATACTATCAGGCAGTGATGGAAGCTATGCGGACTTCGAACCCGCAGCAGGCTTTAAGTGACTTGGATGTGGTCATGCCTATAACAACTGTCGATGCTGTATTCGATGATATGATTGCCAATCATCAGTTATTGTCAGCTATTAATTTTACCAACACGAGTGGATTGATTGAATATATTGTCAATACAAACACTAAGCAGCTGGCGGCATGGGGAACTCTGACGGCTACTGTTGTTAAAGAGCTGACGTCAGGATTTAAGAAAATTAATATGACACTCCAAAAACTGTCGGCATTTATCCCGGTGGCAAAATCAATGCTGGATCTGGGGCCGGCATGGATGGACAAGTATGTCAGAACGGTTTTAGCAGAGGCACTTTACTTTGGAGTGGAAGAAGGAATTATTAACGGCACCGGAAAAGATATGCCAATTGGAATGAACAGACAGGTTGGTGATGGTGTTACCGTGACAGATGGTGTATACCCGCTAAAAGATACGGTACCAGTTACAAGCCTTGATCCAGTCACATATGGAACGCTGATTGGCGGAATGGCGATTGACGCCAAAGGAAACCAGCGTGTTGTGAGTGAAGTGATCATGATCGTCAGCCCGACTGATTATCTGACAAAAGTTATGCCATCAACTACGATTAGAGCAGCAGATGGAACTTATGTTAATAACGTATTTCCATTCCCGACACGAGTAATCCAGTCGACAGAAATTCCAACAGGAAAGGCTATTTTAGGACTGGCTAATCGTTATTTTATGGGGATTGGGACAGCTCTGTCAGGAAAAATTGAACATTCAGATGAGTACAAATTCCTTGAAGATGAACGTGTTTACCTGGTTAAGTTATATGGCCACGGTGAGCCGCTTGACAATACAGCATTTGTTTATGCTGATATCAGTGGGTTAACACCAGCAATTCAGGAAGTAACTGTTAAAGGCACTGTATCAACTCAGGAAGTCGTATAAATAAAGATGGAGCGGTACTTAGTGCCAGCTCCTAATTTTATTTTGGAGGTGATTAAATGACAGCAGAAGCGCTGGCGCAACTCCTGGAAGATGTTAAGAACGAAATGGATATTACCTGGAACGAAGAAGGACTGGATAAAAAAATGACCGGAATCATCAAAAGAGGTATGGCGTATATTGACAATGTAGCAGGTACAGAAATGGACTACACATTAGAAAATGATGCCAGGGGATTACTGTTTGATTATTGCCGGTATGTACGATCCGGAGCCTTGTCAGAATTTATGGAAAACTATTTGCCTGAGCTGCTATCACTCCAACAGGCAGAGGAGGTAAAAGCTTATGTCGCAAGCCAGGAAGCAACAGACATTTAACGATGGGTTTGTAAAATTTTATGAAGTTAAAACAACTGCGATACCTGGGAAAAAGCCGGTAAAATCGATGCTGGCAAAAGATCAAATGCGGTGCAGTATCAAAACAGTAGGTATAGCCAGGATGAATCTTGCCATGCAAAATGATAATAAAGCCGATTTACTGATTGAATGCCAGAAGAGAGAAAACATAACAGCTACAGACGTAGCGGTCATGCATGATGGAAAACAGTATCAGGTGATCAACATCCAGTATCCGGAAGATACTAAACCGCCAACGATGCTGATTACACTCGAAAGGGTTGGTAGCATATACGATGTTTCAGAAACTTGAAGAGGCGTTGGTTTCAGTAGCGCAGAAGACATACAGAACATTTGCGCCTGATGGCGAACTGGTACCTTATATCGTCTGGGATGATGACGGAACATATGGAAGTCTAAGCGGGGACGGGAAATTAGTAAAGCAGGTTCGCGAAGGGACCATCGATCTTTTTACTAGAGAGGACGAAGATCCTTTATTTGGACAGATACAGCAGGCGTTAAATGATGCGGGCATAACATTTCGGTACAATTCAAAGCAGCATGAAGAGGATACCGATATTATCCATTATGAATGGGTATGGGATATGCCAGTAGGAGTATGATATGGCAAAAAATGAAACAGTCGCTTTTATGGGCGGAGAAGACTTCATGATTAAACTTGATCGCCTGGAAACGGATGTTAATGAGATTGCAAAAAAGGCAATTTACGCCGGAGTGGAAATAGTCGCAGACAGGATGCGAATAAATCTTAAAGGCGTCTTATCTGAAAAAGCAACCGGGGAACTGGTGGAAGCTCTCGGGGTAACGCCAATTACTTTATTGAATGGATCATGGACAGGGAAAATAGGATTTAAAGGCGGAGATGCAGGTTATGATTCAAAAGGAGTAGCGTTTCAACTGATTGCTAGGGTATTGGAATCAGGCACGAGCACACAAAAAAAGAGACCATTTATGCGTAAAACGATAAATGAGACAAGAAAACAAGTCGAAGAAGTCATGATCAAAACAATTGATGATGAAATGAAAAGAATTTTTGGATAAGCGCCGGCAGGCGCATTTTTAATTTAGGAGGAAATACACATGTCAGATGCAGTAGCAGTTAATATTAGAGATTTTTGTTATGCGGTTTTAGATACTGCTTTAGGGACTTATGGAACACCGGTTATTATTCCTGGCTTTATGGAAGTGAAACTTGATATGAAAGTAGAAGAATCAAAACTTTCAGGTGACGGTAAAACGCGAGTCATCGTCAATACAGAGGGTGATATTACGATTGAGGCAACGGTAAATAAATTTCCCTTGAAAGACAGAGCGGCTTTACTGGGAAGAACATACGATGCAGCCTTAGGAACATTGTTAACACAACAAGGAGACATTGCGCCTTATGTGGCCTGCGGATTTGTTATCGACCTGGACGATGGGAAAAAAGCCTATCAGTGGTTATACAAAGGAAAATTTGCGCAACCGTCAGAAAGCTACAAGCAATCAGAAGAGGGGAAAGTAACTTTCAGCAATCCTACACTGAAAGGAACGTTCATTGCTGACGACGATGATGAAAAAGGGATCATGATGGATGAGTCGGAAGGAACGACACCACCAGAAAACTTTATGTCAGCAGTTTACAAAGCGGCTTAATATCGGGGATTATTCATCCCCGTATTTTTTTTGAAAGGATAAGAAAAGATGAAAATAACTTTAAAATTGGATAGTGGCGAAAAAGAATACGCAATGGGACGGCCTAAAGCCAGAGTCGTAAAAAAAGCGATCAAATTGGCAACAAAACTAGATCCGAAAAACATAAACGAAAACACAATGGATGAAATGGTCAATTTGGTTGTAGTAGCTTTTGGTAATCAATTTACATCTGATGATATGTGGGATGGACTTTTCTATGATGAGGTCATGGAAGTGGTACAGGATACATTGAAAGAAGTTGTAGAAGGAACTCAAAAAAGGTTGAATCAGTCAAAAAACGCGGCAGCGGGGAAAGCGGCAAAAAGCTAACCCTGCTTGAATGGATTAATGAATTCTACATCGCGCGATTGGAAGAAAAATGGACACTCAACGATGTAGAGGAAATGGATATCTGGGATTACATTGAATTGCTGAACTATAAACACGAGAAAAAATACTGGGAAAATCAGAGAAAAGCAGTTGATATGCTAAAAGGTGTATTATAACGGCTTTTTTTATTTTCTGGAAAGGAGGTAAAGAATGGGATACGATGCAGGCTTAAAAGTTGGAATTGATGGTGAAGCAGGTTTTAAGCAGTCCATAAAAAGTATTAACGGAGAAATCAGAGAGCTTGGAAAAGAATTAAGAGCTACTACCAATGAATTCTATGATAATGCTGACTCCATGGAAGCGCTGGCAGCAAAAAACAAGGTGCTGGAAAAAGAAATTGAACTGCACAAAGCAAAAGTCGAACTGCTTAGCAAAGAATATAAAAACCAGTCGGATGAGCTGAAAAAGTTGGAAACAAAGCTGGAAGAGGCTAAAAAAGCCCATGGTGATGATTCAGAAGAGGTTAAAAAAGCTCAGAAAGAATATGATAACCAGGCATCGAAGGTCAGGAAACTGCAATCAGAGCTTGGCACGGCGACATCAACACTTAATCGGTATACAAAAGAGGTTGATTCAAATAAGGAATCAATCAAAGACCAGACAAGTGAAGCGGGGAAGCTGGAAAAAGAACTGAGTGGCATAAAAGATGAAATGGGGCTGCTTGAAAGTGATCAAAAAAAGTTAACCAGTTCTTTTAAACTGCAAGCTGCAGAGATGGGAGAAAATGCCACCGAAGCAGAAAAGCTTGAACTATCACAAAGGCAGCTTAAAGAGCAAATGGAGCTGACCGACAAGGTTGTTAAAAATCTTGAAAGCCAACTGGAAAAAGCAAAACAGGCTTATGGCGAAAATTCAAAAGAGGTTAAGGATCTCGAGACTAAGCTTAATAATGCAAAAACAGAGATTGTACAAGTAAATAATAAATTAAATGATATGGACACCGATGCGCGCGGCGCTGGTGATGGTGTTAATCAGCTTAATCAAAATGTACAGTCGTTAACTTTATTCGAAATGGCCGAAGCTTTACAGGAAGTATCTGATAAATTAATTGAATTAGGCCAAAAAGCGATCGATGCTTTTATCGAATATGATTCCGGGATGGACATCATCGTGACTAAAACTGGTGCAACTGGTGATGCGTTAACGGGATTTAAAACGGTTTATGATCAGGTCACAAGTTCGATGTACACACAGACTTTTGATGATGTGGGATCGGCGATTGGAGAACTCAATACGCAATTTGGATTAAGTGGAGACGCATTAACAGCGGCATCGGAGTACATGCTGATGTTTGCTGAAATTAATGGGACTGATGTAACGAGCGCTTCAATTGCTGCAAAACAGGCAATTGAGGCTTATGGATTATCAAACGAAGATTTAAATTTTGTACTGGATTCTGTAACAACGACAGCCCAGGGAACCGGGCAAAGTGTTGATTCACTATTCGAAAAAGCTGTTGATGGTGCGCCACAAATAAAAGCACTTGGGCTTTCATTTGATGAGGGTGTCCAGCTCATGGGCGAATTCGAAAAAGCAGGTGTAGACAGCTCTGGAATGCTGGCCGGGCTTTCAAGAGCCACAATGAATTATGCAGAAGATGGAAAAACATTAACAGCCGGACTTAAGGAAACTCAGGATGCTATCTTAGGTGCATCAGATGAAACGGAAGCATTGAATTATGCGCAAGAAGCTTTCGGTGACAGAGCAACACCGAAGATGGTTGAGGCGATCAGGCGCGGCGTCTTAAACCTTGAGGATCTGGCAACAGTATCAGAAGATACAACTGGAACAGTATCAGAAACATTTGAAGCAACTTTAAGTCCGATGGATAAGTTTAAGCAAATGGGAACTGAGCTGACAAAAGCATTAGAACCACTAGGAAACGCTATTGCAGAGGCGGCATCACCGTTAATAGATACTTTCGCACCATTACTAGGAAATGTATCAGAAGCATTTTCAGGACTTCCGCAATCACTACAAACATTATTAGTTGTGATAGGTGGAATACTTACAGGATTTGTAGCGTTGATGCCGATAATCGCTATTTTTGCTGCATCATTCAATACGCTGTCACCAATAATAGCGGGAATCGCCGGAAGCGCAGGAGGCCTTGGTGGTGTATTTGCTGCACTAACGGGGCCAGTTGGAATCGCAATAGCAGCAGTTGCCGGAGTTATTGCAGTATTTAAAGGCGCCTGGGATCATTCGATGCTATTACGGAATAATGTCCGCATTGCTTTTATGCAAATTAAGTCAGCAATAGTTGAATCGATGGCAAAAATAAAAGAAGCATTCGCGCCAGTGATTGAAACTTTTAAAAGTTTTAGCGAATCAACGGGGCCGGTACTGCAAGAGATTGGCGACTACATCGGACAAAAAATCATTCCTAAGCTAGTTGAGTTTGGAACAATGTTAATTGATGTATTTACTAATGTGATCATTGCGCTGGCGCCAGTATTTTCCGCGATCGGAAATCTGTTTTCGGTAATCAGTAATTTTGTTGGAATGGTATTTGCGCTATTTAGGGGAGACTGGGCACAGGCGGGAGAGTTTGCTAAAAATGTTGGGCAGTCACTCCTTGATTTTCTTTCAAACATATTTCAGGCGCTGCTTAATGTACTGACGTTAATAATTACAGCTATCAAAGATAATATGCAACAGAAGTGGCAGGAAGTACATGATGGCGTCGTTAATATATTAACTGCGATTGGTGATTTTTTAAGGAATGCCTGGCAGAGCATTTACGACAATACGATTGGCAAACTGATAGAAACTGCAACAGGTATAGCTCAAAGATTTTCTGAAATAAGAAGCGATACAGAATCAAAATGGGAAGAGATTAAGCAGACGATTATTGACAAAATAAAAGGGCTGCCGGATACGCTAAAAGGATTCGCGGTTGACATGCTTAATAAAATTGCTGATGGGATCAGAGAAACAGCGCAAAGCGCATGGGATGCCATGACGGATTTTGCCAATGATTTGAAAGATAAGTTTAAAGAAGCACTGGGAATTCATTCGCCATCGACGGAATTCTTTGGATATGGGAAAAACATCGTACAAGGCCTGATAGACGGGTTGAATATCGATTCAGTTATGGGATGGGTAAATGATCTCGTTGATCAAATCAAAGGTGCTTTTTCGAATGGAAATTTCAGCCTGCAGGCAGCAATCGAATTTATTGGAAGTGGAGCTGCAGAGTTTTTTAAATCAATCGGCATTGGTGGGTCATCATTTGGAAATTTAACTTCGCCAGTAAACGGGACAATCACATCGAATTTTGGTAATCGCGATTCCTTTATGACGGATAGTGGAGAGTATTCTTCAAAATACCATGAAGGGATTGACATCGGCGCAAGCTGGGGAACGCCAGTTGGTGCAGCCGGCGCAGGAACAGTTGATTACGCCGGATGGTTTGGTGGATACGGAAATACAGTTATCGTTGACCATGGCGGTGGGCTGCAAACAATGTATGGCCATTTATCACAAATACTGGTTAGCGTTGGGCAGCTTGTTAGTCAGCTGCAGACAATTGGACTGGTAGGCAGTACCGGAAACTCAACGGGGCCGCATCTGCACTTTGGCGTTTACCAGGATGGCGTGGCGGTCGATCCTTCAAGTATATTTGGGTTTGATATTGGATCACGCTATATTCCACAGGATATGGTAGCGATAGTTCATGAAGGTGAAATGATCGTTCCAAAACAGGAAAATCCATACGCAAATTCAGGCGGTAAGGTATTACCTGGAGCATCAACGGGAACAAAGCAGCCGGTCATTATCCAGGTAATGCTTGATAAAAAAATATTATCAGAGACAATGCTGGACAGTTTAGATAGCCTTATCGGACAAAAAGTAAATAAGAAAGCGAGGGGAATGGCTTGAGGGCAGATGTAAAGATTGGTGAAAAATGGCTTGAGGGCGATTTTGGATTTGTCTTTAATGACAAAAACATTTCCCCTCCGGAGCCGGATATTGTCACGCTTGAAATACCAGGAACATCAGACGTTATCGATCTGACCGAAGCAATATCTGGAGACGTTGAATATAAGCAGCGGAAAATAACGATAAAAATTTTATCTGGAGACGGAATAGACAGTTATTACGCCTATCATTCAAAGATTGCAAATTATATCCATGGCAAAAAAATGAAAATAGTCTTCAACAAAGACAGTGGTTATTACTGGATTGGAAGAATTGCTGTCAGTTCTGCAAATCCGGAAATATACGGATCGACAATTACGATCACAGCAACTGTCGATCCTTACAAATACGAAGTCCAGTCGAGTATGGAACCATGGGTATGGGATTCATTTTCATTTGAAGACGGAATAATCAGAAACTATTACAATATTGCCGTCCCTGGAAGCATTGCCATAATCGGCCGCCGGAAAAGAGTCTGCCCGAAAATCATTACAACAAATGTCATGACAGTTTCTTATTTGGGAAATACCTACAATTTATCATTAGGAGAAAACATTATTCCGGATATTTTCCTGGGAGATGGTGAGCACATCCTTACATTCTCGGGATCGGGAACAGTCAGCATTGATTATCGAGGGGGGAGTTTATGAGAATCGGGTACAGTGGGCATGTTGAAAATTACAGTTGGAATGACACCGTCTATGATGGTACTACGTGTGGCACAACAGAGCAAGGGCTACGGATTGAAGCAATAAAAATTGCAATATACGACAAAGGATCGTTTGACTTAGGCTTAGAATATCAGTCACATGTTGAAAACATCGGCTGGCAAGATCCGGTGAACGATGGAGAGGTATCAGGAACAACTGGTGAGGGGTTGCGACTTGAGGCACTAAAAATAAGTTTAACTGGTGCGGATGCCTTTCGATTCGACGTCATATACAGGGTGCATGTTGAAAACTATGGATGGCAGGTTTGGTATAAAAATGGTCAGGCTGCGGGAACAGTTGGCCAGGCGCTCAGAGCAGAGGCGATTGAAATTAGGATCGTTCCAAAAACAGAAGAAATTAACCCGGTCATTCCCAGTGATCCAATCATGCCGGTGGTTCCGGATATCGATGATTTAAATAATTACGTCATTCCGGTTGATCAGAATTTGGCAGCCAGTTATTGTACCCACATAGAAAATTACGGATGGGGGAAAACGGCATTCGGTGGAATCATGTCCGGAACAGTCGCGAAAGGTTTGAGACTTGAAGCAATCCAGATAAAGGTCATTAATAAGGGTGATTATGATCTAGGGGTAAGCTATCAGGCCTATATCGAAAATACAGGTTGGCAGGGGTCGGTAAGTGATGGTGCAACAGCCGGAACGACCGAACAGGGGTTGCGACTAGAAGCCATTAAAATTTGGCTGACCGGAGGAGATGCCAGTAAGTTTTCAATCCATTATCGCGTACACGTACAAAATGAAAGCTGGCAGGAGTACAAAAAAGATGGCGAAGTTGCCGGAACGACAGAACAGGCGCTTAGAGTAGAAGCAATAGAAATTGTGATAACGCAGGCGGGAATTTCACTTATCAGAGAACCAGGACAAACAGGCGGGATTAGCACAGAGTATTGTACACACATTGAAAATATTGCCTGGAATGGATGGGTTCGAAATGGTGTCAGATCAGGAACGACTGGCCGCGGCCTTCGAATGGAAGCCTTAAAATTAAAAATAATTACGCTTGAAGATATTAATATTGGGGTGACATATAGAAGTCAGGTACAAAATTATGGATGGATGTCATGGGCATCAGACGGGGAGGTTTCCGGAACAGAAGGGCAGTCATTAAGATTGGAAGCGGTGCAGATTATGTTAACCGGTGCAGACGCAGCGGATTATACAATTATGTACCGGGTTCATATCGAAAACAAAGGCTGGTCAGAATGGGCGGCGGATGGTGAAACGGCTGGAACAGTCGAAGAGGGATTAAGGGCGGAAGCAATCTCGATTGTTATTTTAAAGATTGCAGACGCAAATAAAAATATTACAAATGAGGTAATAAATAAAGCGCCGTACATCCAAGTATGGGCGCAAGAATATCCTTATCCTGCCTATTTACTGCATGACATCAGAACAGATTACAAATTACCTGAAAGTCCGCAGCTGGTAGATGGCGCAAACAGCGTACAGTCATTAACCTTTACCATTGACCCAACGCACGAACGATATAATGATTTACATAACTTACGGACAAATATACAAGTCTATGAGGTTAATTCAAATCTTAGCAGTGAGCAAATTTTTGAAGGGCGCGTGCTGAATAACAGCATCGACTTTAATAATATAAAATCAGTTACCTGCGAAGGTGAGCTGGCTTATTTATTGGATAGCATGCACCGACCGCGAAAATACGAAAACATGACAGCGGAAGAGTTTTTAACGGTTGTACTGGATAATCATAATATGTCAGTAACGGCTGAAAAACGTTTATTCATGGGAATTTGTACGGTTGTCAATACGGCTGATGATACATTAAGAGAGTATACGGATTACCAGCGAACGCTCGAAGTCGTCCAGGACACTGTCAACTCATTAGGCGGGTATCTGGTAATAAGGCATATTGGCGGATTAAGGTTTTTGGATTATCTGGACAGCTTTAAAGTAGTAAATACGCAGCCAATTGAATTTGGAAAAAATTTGCTGGATTTAAAGAAAACGGAATACTCGGACGGAATCGTTACCGCGTTAATCCCGTTGGGGGATGAAATTGGAGAAGGTGACGATAAAGCAAAACTGACGATTGCCACAGTAAATGATAATTGTGATTTTATTTACGATGAAGCAGCAGTAAGGGTATACGGTTGGATTTTTGGAACCATGGAATTTGACGGGATCACAGATCCTTCGGTATTAATGACAAAAGCTTATGATGCGCTAAATACGATCGTTAATAGCGTTGGTATATCGGTAGAGCTGGAGGCGCTGGATCTCAGCCAGATTAATACGGATATTCAAAAAATTAACATTGGCGATTATGTAAGGTGCGTTTCTAAGCCGCATGATGTCGATATGTTTTTGCCGGTATCAAAAATTACAAGGAATTTACAGGAAGCAAATGAAGGGTCCATTACGCTGGGCGGCGTCATGCCAGGACTGACAGATTATGTAAGTGGTAAGGCGACGAATACATACATCGGCAATACTGCGGCAAACAGTATTAAAAATATCGAGTTTATAACAAATGAGCTGATGTTTTTAGTGCGGGTTACAAACGAAGCTGTTTCAGAGACGGAAAGCCGATTGGATGAAGCAGAATTTAAAATTACAGCAGAAGCGATTACTTCGACAGTCAGAAGCAGCATTGAATATAACGCGGATTTGGCTGAAAAAGCAGATTCAGGCGACTTGGATACATTAACTTCGAGAGTATCAACCGCAGAACAAAAGATAACGTCAGATGCAATTGTATCAACGGTAACAAGTAGTGCTACTTACGTTAATAATCTGACCGGGAAAGCAAATAAATCAACGATCATTTCAGAGATTAATCAGACAGCAGAAGCGATAAAAATATCAGCAGCTAAATTAAACCTTGAAGGATATGCGACATTCACAAACCTTGCAACATCTGGGCAGACAACAATAAATGGTGCAAATATTCAGACTGGGACATTGACGGCGGATAAGATAAACCTTAATGGTTACATATCAGGAGATCCAGATGGATTAAGAATAAGGTCAAATGGAGTTATAGAAGCTGGGACGTTTCGGCTTGATACAATCCAAGGGCTTGCCTATATGTCATATGATCGCCTCATAACGAAAAAAATGTTGATCTATAACCAAACAGGAAATATTGAGATAACGCCACTTGGCTATTATGCGAAGATAAGTAATTTATACGCTGCCAATGAACCATATAACATCCCAACGACAGAACCAGGTACCGGAAAAATAAAATCAATTATTTGGGCATCAACTTATGTCCAGGTAGAAACGAATTCAGGAAATAAAGGGATTACCGTTTGGGACTCAGATGAAAGATTAAAGAAGAACATAAAAAAATCAGAAATGAGCGCACTTGTCAAAATAGATGAGGTTGGCGTTTTTGAATTCAATTGGATCAAAGACAATCAATTTGAAGAATGCGGGTTTATCGCTCAAAAGATAGAAAAAACACTTGGCGAAAAACATGTATTGAAAATTACGCAGCCAGACGGAGAAATCGCTTATCAAATTAATCCGAATGGATTTATCCCACTATTAACAAAAGGAATTCAGGAATTAAATTCAGAATTAAAAGCAGCAAATAGCCGGATATCTGAATTAGAAGAGCGGGTGAATAGTTACGATGAAATAATTAAAGAACTTCAAGAGGAAATTATAAATCTAAAGAAAGGCAAGGATATTTAAATGGCAAATATATCAACTGCCGTAACAAAGGTTAGATCGGCCGTAATGGGTCAAGATGTAAGAGCTGGTATCGCAGACGCAATGGAAGCGGTAAATACTGATAACATTGCAATTCAGAATGCACTTGATAACGTCGACCTGCCGGCGGCTCAAGCTGCGGCAACAGCAGCACAAGCAGCCGCGGTATTGGCAACAACAAAATCTAATGAAGCATCGAATTCGGCAGCGGCTGCAGCTGGATCTGAAACACTGGCAGAAACTAAAGCGTCAGAAGCTGCAGCGGCAAAAATTTCAGCTGAATCAGCCCAGGCAGAAGCTGAGGCGGCAGCAGTAACTGCGACAGAAAAATCAGTAGAAGCATCAAATTCAGCCATAGCTGCAGCTGAATCTGAAACACTGGCAGAAACTAAGGCGTCAGAAGCTGCAGCGGCAAAAATTTCAGCTGAATCAGCCCAGGCAGAAGCTGAGGCGGCAGCAGTAACTGCGACAGAAAAATCAGTAGAAGCATTAAATTCAGCCATAGCTGCAGATGGATCTGCAACACTGGCAGGAAATAAAGCAGCAGAAGCAGAAATATCAGCGAATGAGGCAGCGGCATCTGCAGCAAATGCAGAGCTGGTGACGGGAGTTACAGCAGAAAAAGTAAGTCAATGGGACAATAAAGAAGATTCAGCCAATAAAGGGATAGCAGGTGGATATGCTGCATTAGATGAAACGGGAAAAGTACCGACTATGCAATTACCAACAATGGACGGGCATACTCATGAAAACAAAGATATCCTGGATAAAATAACTTCTGGGACAGCAGAAAGTTACAATCTTGATAACTTCGGAGATATGAAAAAAGAAACATATGACACCAACGGAAATGGTATTGTTGATAATGCTGAAAAGGTAAATGGCCACACTGTAGAATCAGACGTACCAGCGTCAGCAGCATTTACTGACACAACATACAATGCAGCAACTCAATCTTCTGACGGATTACTTTCTGCAGCGGACAAAACTAAGTTGGACGCAATAACAGGAACTGGAACCATGTCAGCAGCTGAAATATTAACGGAATTAATAACTGTCGATGGATCAGGAAGTGAACTTGATGCTGATAAGCTGGATGGCATGGATTCTTCTGAATTTGCGCCGGCGAACCACGGAACACATGTGACTTTCGGAACTGGAATAACAGCGCTTGAAAGTGGCGTGGCAGGAATAACCGGTATTGCAGAGACTGTTTCAAGAAGTGATCATACACACACGTTGCCAGAATATCCTGATTTAGAGGATCATGAAAGCAATACAAACATTCACGTAACATTAGCAAAACAAACATCATGGAACCGTCTGAAAAATATAGAGCGTCCGCTTTATGTAGAAGCGGGGGGAAACGTGTATTTTATGCTTGATGGAATAGAGTTTACAGACGGGTTCCAGATATCTTTCATAGTTCCAACAACCACATACGGGGATGCTCTTCTTATTAATAACAGCTTATCAACATTACAGATAACAAAGTATTTATATCAACAGAACTCAACGGAATATCCAAAATTAAAGAACGAAGAAGCGGTAACGATTTGGTATGACGAAAATGATGATTGCTTTTATGTTAGGGATTATGGATCTTCGGGAGATATTTCAAGTGACGATATTGACGCTCTTTATCAGCAAACGGCAGTATTAAAAAAACAACAGCTTGCGGACAGAAATGAAATCATCGAAATAAAAATAAAGCTCGACGAGTTAAATGTTGCAGAGTTTTTAAATAAAACTGGAATTGGCTTTTTCGATCTATTCGAAGACAACAGCAATATTGATACTACCAATACAACTGCAACGGTAGCAGATACTGACGTTTCGTTTTCGGGTGAGCAACTATTAAAATTCAATGACGAAACATTTGAAAGCTTTACTGATTTGGAGCTGGCTGTTTACGATCTAGAAAGAGAATTGTTTGAGGTTGATGTGGATGTATCAACAAGCGCAACAATTAGCATGAATATAACACCAGGATCTAGAGTAGTCGGAGAAAAATTCTGGTTTAATGGACAGATCTACACAATAACAGAGGTAACTGAATCATGATGAAAGTTTTCGACAGAGCCATGGAACTAATTGATTATACGATGACGATTACGGATAACACGAAAAGATTTCCGAAAAAAGCCCGCTTTACCTTTGTTGATCGGATGCAGAATTTGACGCTTGATATTTATAAAAAGTTGGCCATGGTAAATGAATTACCGGCCGGGGCGAGAAAAACAAATCAAATTGAAATATTGGGAGACATCAATGTTTTACTTGCGCTGATTGAAATTTGCCATAAACGACAGTATATTAACGTCCGGACGATGGAAACATGGGTTAAGAAGTCAATGGATGTAAAATATTTAACCGCTGCATGGATGAAGCGGGCATAAGTATCATGGGGTATTTTCTGATTCTCCGAACTCTGGCAATTCGTATAACGTCCGGAACGTGAACTCTTCCGGGGCACTGAACAACAACAACGCCTATAATGGCAATTATGGGGTTCGCCCGCTTTGGTGCAGAAAGCTTAGACCGAGTAGGTATTTTCCGAAAACAAAAGCGCATCAACAAAGGAGAAAATATCCCGCCAGAAATGGTAAATACAAACCAGGTGATGTAAACAGTTTGAATATAATCAACCTGAATGCTATGAACGACTGGAAAACAACAAAAGAAAAGAGACATAATGACAACGGAAGAAATATTTACATTTGAAAATTTATATCAGGCATATCTTTATACAAGAAGAGGAAAAAGAGACAAAGAGTGCGCCGCGCGATATGGATTTTATGCTATGGAAGCAATCAATCATACAAAACTTTTGATGAAAGACAGGAGGTATAAAATTGGGGAATATTATAAATTTAAAGTATATTTTCCGAAAGAAAGAACCGTAATGGCGCCACCGTTTCGCGATCGCGTTGTCCAGCGTTGTCTTTGCGAACAGGTTTTAACACCGGTTATAGAAAAACATCTAATATATGATTCTTATGCCTGCAGGACAGGAAAAGGAACACACGCCGGACTTAATAGGATGGAGGAGTTTTTTAGAAAACATTTCCGTAAACATGGTATAAATGGATGGATAATAAAAGGAGACATATCAAAATATTTTTATTCAATCAAGCATGAAATACTAAAGAAGAATTTGAAACAATATTTAAAAGAATATGATGTATGGTGGTTGATTGAGCAAATTATTGATAGCACAGAAGGTGATGGAATACCGCTTGGAAATCAGTCGAGCCAGTGGTTCGCGAATTTTTACCTAAGTAAATTTGATCACTTTGTAAAAGAAAAGCTGCGAATAAAATATTACATCCGGTATATGGATGACTGGCTGGCAATTGTTGAAACAAAAGAAGAGGCTAATCATAAACTGCAGGAGATGAAAAATTTTCTTGAAACAGAACTACTGTTAAAAACAAACAATAAAACTCAGATATTTCCGCTAAAAAATGGCGTGGATTTTCTGGGTTTTCATATTTATATGACTGATTCAGGAAAGGTGATTAAAAAAATAAGAACAGACAGCAAGAAAGCGATGAAGCGTAAATTAAAGGCTTTTAAAAATAAATATGAGACTGGTGAAATAACAAAAGAAGCAATAGAAGCAAGCTACAAAAGCTGGAAAGGCCATGCGCAGCATGGAAACTGCCACAGGTTAATAAAAGAAATGGATAAACAATATAATAAAATATTTGAAAAGGAGATGAATATTAATGACACAAGCAATTAGTAATTTGGCTGTAGGATCAAAGGTCAAATTTGGTAATTACAAGGTTGAGTCAGAGGAGTTTGCACCACTGATATGGAAAGTAGCTGATAAAAATCATTCGGGATATCCGTCAAACAGCGTCTCGTTAATTACTGAGAGCATCGTTGATTTACGCGGATTTGATGCAAAAGAACCAACAAATACAGATTCAAACAGACAGAGTTACGGCAATAACCGGTTTTCGGTATCAAATATCGATCAATGGCTAAACGATAATGGCGATTCATGGTGGGCGGCAACGCATACTTACGATGCAACACCAAACGATGCAGGTATGTCGCAGCCAACCGGATACAATGACAAGCAGGGATTCAAAAGCTATTTCACTGCAGATGAGCTGGCGGCGGTATTAGATACAACAATTAGAGTTGTTAAAAATACCGTAACGGACGGTGGAAGTTATGAAGATATCGTAAGAAAATTTTACTTACCTTCGACAACAGAGGTAGGGCTTGCGAACGAAAACAGTATTGCCGAGGGAAGTGTTTTATCGATTTTTTCTGCAGCAACAGACGCAAGCAGATTAGCGTATGCGACACAAGCAGCGATTACAAATTCATTGTCAGCAAGTAAGCCCGCATCAACTACGGCCGCATGGTACTGGTGGCTAAGAACTCCGTACTCTGGCAGTTCGTATAGCGTCCGGCTCGTGTACTCTTCCGGGGCACTGAACAGCAGCAACGCCTCTTATGGCTATTGTGGGGTTCGCCCGCTTTGTAATCTGTCATCTGATATTCTGGTGACGGACACTGCAGACAGTGATGGATGTTACACATGCGTATTTACAACGCCGCATGTGATTACGCTTGATAAAGCGATCACACTGACAGCAGGAGATGAGTTGATCAAATTAAAATTTAACCCGAAAGTAAATGGTACGGATATGACGTTGCAAGAAATTGACGATGAAAAATTAATTTTTGAAAAAACGAGCGTTGGATCTGAAACAATCAGCTTAAGTATTACCGGAGAAGATGCGAAGATTGATAAAATTGCTTATACGGTAAGTTAGGAGTTAAAAATGGGAAGACGATACGAAAACAAAAAAATAATAACTGAAAAAAAAGAAAAAGAGAACATGCAAGCTGATGTCTTAAACTCAAAGCTGGCCATGGCAGAGTTGGTTGAACAGATGGAAGAAGAAAAAATTAATAATCAGCTGGCCATGGCAGAGCTGATTGAAAGTATAGAAGGAGGTACAGCGGTATGATTGTTAAAATGTATGCAGATTTAGTAGAACTTCATTTACGAGCAACAACAGAAGCAGAATCGGCTGAATGGAATTGCGTAATGGTACCGGTAAAATATCGGGCTGACGTTATAGCTGAGCTGGAAAGCAGACAAGCGTAATGGATTTGATGTTAGACATTTATTTACAGTACGAAAAAATTATGGACCAGCAACGAGCGACGATCAACACACAGCAGGAGTTAATCAAACAACTGACGCAAGAAAATATAAATTTAAAACAATTCATCAATGAAAGCGTGGAATAAACCGCGCTTTTTTTATTTAAAAAGGAGGAAAAATGGAAGTAACAGCTTTAAAAACAGCGGTATTTGGTGTATCGGGAGCAATAGGAGCAGCTATTGCAAGTTTATTCGGAGGGTGGGATGCTGGATTGGCCACACTAATCATGTTTATGACAGTTGACTATATGACGGGGCTGATTGTAGCCGGTGTGTTCAAAAACAGCAGTAAAACAGAGGATGGATCGTTGGAAAGTAAGGCGGGATGGAAAGGGTTATGCAGAAAAGGCGTAACGTTGGCAATTGTCTTAATCGCTTATCGTCTTGATCTTACATTACAAAGCAACTACATCAGAGATATGGTGATAATCGCATTCGTAATAAATGAGTCTCTATCTATTATTGAAAATGCAGGATTGATGGGTGTACCGATCCCATCGATATTAACAAAAGCTATATCAATCTTAAAAACAAAAAATGAACAACAGGAGGAAAATGAATAATGGTAACTTTGAAATACGCAGGACATCAGCAAAATATTGGTGATATTGGACCGGTAGAATCAGGAATGATCTTGGGAACAATTGGAAAATCGCTAAGGATCGAGCAACTGGCAATTTGGTTGGAAAATAAAGGCGATGAGGATATCAATACGTTTTTGCGCGTACATCAACAAAACAGAGGATGGTTAGAGCCTACCTACAATGGAGATCCATCAGGAACGGCAGGGGAAGGGTTAAGAATTGAAGCGGTTCAAATTCAATTAACAGGAAAAGCTGCAGAAAAATATGATGTTCACTACCAGGTACACGCCCAGGAAGTCGGGTGGATGAACTGGTGTAAAAATGGAGAAATTGCCGGAACAGAAAATGGTTCGAAGCGCCTGGAGGCGATAAAAGTTATTTTAACGGAAAAAGGCATTGATATGAATGTCGACAATGTAAATAAGTACATTAAATTCGAAACAAAAACAGCAGAAGAAAAAACAGCAGATTCAGAAATATTACCAAAAAAGTCAGGTAAACTATTTTTCGCAATTGGCCACGGAAAACAAACAGATGGTACATGGGATTGTGGATGCGTAGATGGTAATTACAATGAAGCAGATTTAATGTTTGCGATCGGAAATTATGCAGTGCCTAAATTGCGTGAAATGGGAATAACTGTTGTTACCGATTGGGACACCGGAAATGACAGAAATATTACCTATTGCGTAAGAGATGCAAATGCTGCAGGCGTCGATGCTTATGTATCGATTCACTGCGATTACAATCTGGCGCCATCTGGAACATTACCACTTGCGTATACTGGAAGCGCAGAAGGTGTACGGCTTGCAAACTGCATCAATAGCGCTGTTTTGCCAGCAATGGGAATGATTACCAGAGGTGTTATTCAAAGAACAGAAGATTATGAACTGAATGGACCGGATGCGCCGTCGTGCATATTTGAGACTGGTTCTATCAGACAAGACATAAGAAAATTACTTGATGCAAAACAATTTGGAGAAGCAATTGCCAGGGGAATTTACGATTGGTTCTAAAATGAATATTGATTAGCCATCCTACGGGGTGGCTATTTTTTTATTTCCAAAGATGGGTTTTCATAGTATAATTATGGTGCTTAATAGTGAACGCATGATATCTATTGAAAATTGAAAGAAAAATAAAAAAACGTATCAGAAAAGAAAATGTTTTTCGACTTATAAAAAGAAGCCTCCACCAAAATCGTACGTAGTATTTAATACAATAGAAGGCCACCTTGTGATGAGGTGGTTTTTTGTATTGCGGTTAAAATGGCTTTGCAATGGGGTTTCAGAGCTGATGAAATTTTGATGAAATTAAAAGATTTGAAAGTCGAAATCTATATTCAAATTCCATGTGTAGAAAATATTTTCTACAGAGCAGGGGTGTGCAAAAGGGTGCATTTTTTAATAGGGGTGTGCATTTTTGAAAATGAAAACATGTGGCTAATTTATTTAGTTACCCCTGGATATTGTAGTTTTCTCTATGCTTTCATCATCATCTCATAATGCTGTCCTTTCTTTAATTAAGAATTATTTCAAAAGTTTCTTGAAAAAGTTATTGTATTTTATAAGTTGTTGAGATACAATAAAGACACAGATCAAGCCTTAACCGTCCGCGGTGAGGCTATTTTCATTTAGGGGATGTTGTTTTGAAACCATTTCATACTTTAGACGAGCAAGTAGAAAAACTTAAATCTAGAAAACTCATTGTAGATGATGTCGATTTTGCGAAGAGTATCCTTTCCAAAGAAAACTACTATAATGTAGTCAATGGATATAAAAAGCCATTTTTGAAAAGAGATCTTGGAGGGGCATTACTTCAACCGGAAGAATATGTTGAAGGTTGCAGATTTGAAGAACTATATAGCTTATATTGTTACGATAGGGACCTGAGGATGTTATTGTTAGGTGTATTGCTGAAATTTGAAACCCATTTCAAAACATCGTGTGCATACAATTTCTCAGATGAATATAGAGACTCATATGCATATCTAAATGTAGGGAACTATTCTCAAAAAAAAGAGGACCTTACTAAGGTATTGAAAAATATCTCTGTACTTTCTAGCGAGTTGAACAAGAATACTAATGGCAGTAGACCAAAAAGTGTATACATCAGCCACTACATTGAAAATCATGAATGTGTTCCTTTATGGGTACTAGTAAATAGCCTAACAATTGGGAATATGTCATATTTTTACTCGGCCATTGACGAAAGAATAAGAGCGAAAATTGCTAAAGGATTTAGCAGTAATTTCAAAAAAGAATATGATTCCAAAGAGAAAGTCGACACTAGTGAAATGACCCAAATAGTAAAAGCCGTTAATCTGTTCAGGAATGTATGCGCCCATGAAGAAATACTATTTTTGTTCAAACTAAATACAAAACTTAAATCAACCCTATTCACGAAGTATTTCAAATCCGAAGCGATCAATCAGGAAAAAATAGAAAAAAGTGACCTGTTTGCTCTTGTGGCTGTTTTGAAATTGGTTACGCAGAAAAAAGAGTATCTAAGTTTTATAGACAATATAGATAATTTATTTAGTTTATATCGCGAGCAATTTAAATCTGTGAATTTTGACAAAATAATTTTTCTATCTGGATTTCATCCAAATTGGAAAAATGAAATTCTGGAATCGATATAATATAATTTGGGATCTGTCAAGATTTGATCTTGCTGACAGCTTCGAAAGGTAAACTTTTCGATATGTCACTATTTCAACAAAACATTCGCTTGGTGATAACCCCGAAAAGCATGAAACAATTGCCACATAACCTTTTAAACCCTGATTTTAATGGGCTTACGGGTTATGTGGCTATTTTTTTAATACTCGTTTTAAATTATTGGATTTAGTAGTGATGCTGGGATAACCGCTAATGAAAGTCACAGAATAACGGCTCAAGGCTTCGGAACTATTCCTGCAGTGGTCCAGTGGTTGGCTTTTAATATTTCCTCAGAAAAGAATTCTTCATGCCCCCATCATCATTTAAAATGGTTTTGCGAAGAACGGCACCGTCATATCCGCACAATTGCAGAAAATAATATTCCAGAATTCGGCGGATAACGTTCATCAGTGGAATTGGGGAAGTGACAATTTTGTATTCCTGCCACAAAGAAGCATAGGAGTTTTGAACCGGGTTATAATTGATCTGCTCGGTTTGAACATCCGGGTTCGTTTTAGCACAGAGACGAATTGACGATTTATTGTCGACTTTGCTGATCAGGTAGAAGTTGACATATAAATAGTGTTTCACTTTGTTGTAAGAGATTTCGCGGTGGAAGTAGGTATTATGCGTGAGAATAAAAATCTGTTTGATAAACGTCCCCTTTGCAACAGGATCACCGCCTATTGCATAGTTTTCACATATTTCTATCATTTCACGGACTAAGGTACTCACGATGAACAACGAACTACCGTCCATGCTGGAAACCGAGTCGTCGATGACCACAATGCGATCAAGTTGGTTGCCGTCAGCAGTAACGCTACCTATAACAAGATGATAGAAATAGAGGAAAGCAATGAAATTCCGCTCGCCTTCGCTGAGGTTTTCGGCGATTGATCCATCGGGGCGAATCACTTCATAAACATTAGGAGTATCTTCTTTATTAAGGCAACCTAAGTGAGGTGGCTTTTTATATTGGGATTAAATTGGCTTTTCAAAGCGATTCGAGAACTGATGCTAATTCAATATAAATAGGCTCATAGTAAAATTAAAAATTCAACACCAATTAGACAATGACCTCAGTACTACTGTAATAGTTTACTTATCCTCTGGATTAAAAACATCATTAAGAAATCCGTATCGACCAAATGTTCTATTGCGTGTAAATTCAATTACATGGACTCCTTTTTCAGAATTTTCCTGAGGTATAAAAGGTAAACGCTTCTTTTGTTCAACTATAATAACTTGTCGCGAAAAAGCATTGTCTACAAGATATTGAATAAAATTCTGTTCAATTGTATTCCTTTTCAATATGCTCTGCTTCTGATAGTTGTGTTAACGGAGAATCAGCTGCGAAAATTCCAGGCGCACTGCGATCACATTCGATTAGATATTCACTCATAGCAAAAGCTGTAATTGTATTTAAAATTCTACAGAAGCTACCTCCCATAGAAACAGATTTCTTGAAGCCATCAATCTCGATATCAAAATTACTCATATTTAGTCTAGCAGTTGTTGCACCACCAATTTTTGAAGCGCTCTGTTAACATCTTCCATAGTTTGTTATAACTTATTCGCATTTCTGAACCTCCTTATTTCACAGCAAGAAATCAAGTAAATCGTTTTGTTGTTTGTCAGTCAGATAGTGTTTTAAGAGTTCAACATCCTTGCTTATATCTCGGGGCTTAATTCTGGTGATTACCTTTTCTTCAACTTCGGGAGTCCAATAAATCTTTAATTTTTCTCTTGCTCTCGTAATTGCAGTGTAGAAAATATTGTGTGTAACCAATTCTTCCACCTCATCGGTAATAACTATTTTAACAGAGTTGTACTCCAATCCTTGAGCTTTATGAATGGATACGGCATATGCGACTTGAAATGGGACTACTGTTCTGGAACTTTGGTCATCACCGTCTTCATCTGCACTTTTTAGTTTGTAAACATAAAATCTAATCAAAGATTTTTCTGGCTCGGTATATTCAAGTAGCTGAAGATCACAACCGACAATCTCGAATTCATCTACTTCTTTTGGTATTTCAACATCAAATTGAATACGCTCTTCATTAGTACCTTCGTCTATGATTTCTACTCCTTGGATAATGCCTTTCATATTGTTGTGTATAACGGGGCGAAATCTGTCTGAGTCAAGGAAGAGAATAGGGTCTCCAACTTTGTATTGCTGAATATCCCAACTGACAGCAGGGCTAGGATTACTTTCTTGTAGAAATCTGTTAATATTGTTGATTCCATATAACCCATCATAATTTAGGCAGAGGATAGCCTCATCCTTTTTAAGGGAAGATAGCAAGGTTTCATCAACTTTCAATGAATAACTTTCTCTCTCGATAACTTCTTTTGCCGTATCCTCCATATGTCTGACTTTGTCCCACAGTTCAAGCAACTGCTTGTCCTGTGTTCGATGAGGTTTGGTAAGTTCAAAAACAGCACTTTGAGGCAAAAATGATTTTAATACCGAGAACCAATTACCAAATTGAATAGCATCTATTTGATAAGTATCGCCAACTAACAAAAGCATTTTGAAATTAGCCTTTCCTAGTACAGCAACCATATCACGATTGCTAACAGTACTGCATTCATCGATGACAAGTAGTTCATATTCTGTGATGTTAGAACCTTGATTCAAAAAGCTTGCAATGGTTGAAAAGTTTGCGTTTTCTGCATCAACTTTTCTCATCAAGTTTTCTTTTGCTGGATTTGTCTGTGTTAGGTATATTTTTTCTGCATCGTTTAGATAGTAGGAAATATGGTTTATTAATGTTGATTTCCCTACTCCAGCAGAACCATATATTACACCAACCCTCGATTCAGAAAAAATATGGCTGATGGTATGCTTCTTTTCATCACAATCGATTTCGTAATCATCAAAAAACAACCAAAATTCCACATCATCGTAATAATTTTCAATGCCCGACTGAGCCAATTCTTGTAATTTATCGATTATCTTGCAAGTATCCAACTTGTAGTTATTTATAAACACTTGATTATGTTCAAGCATCAAATCACTTGCTGGTCTATGCCCATCCCAAAGACTATCGTTATACTTCTTTATAAGGGTTTGGTAATCGGGGAAATTACTCAGTTCATCGATGTCGGTAAATAGTTGACCTTTACCTTCCGTATTATTTCTTATAAATCTAGCGAACAATTCGGGACGTTTATCCTTACACGGAATGCAATCAAATATGGCTCCTAATTTTGGATTGTGTCCAATCGGAGATCTATTAAATGGTAGCGAATCAAACTGTCTGCAACCATTAGATAAATACAACCCAGAAAGGAGATTATTCCCAGCATTTATCCACTTTTCATAATATCTACTATAATAGCCAGATGAATACTGGCTCTTGATGATGACATTGTTCATGTTATAAAGAAGATATCGCAGCACATTTTGTCCATTGTTGCCACTTCGTATAAGATTTCTGCAGTAATCTAAAATAGGAATAAATACCGAGGACTTAAGACTGTTTTTCCATTCGAGCGTAATTTTATCATATGCCTTATCCGGGAAGTTCATTAGATCATTCAGTGTAAATTTCTTTTTAGTAAGAAAGTCACAGATTAATCGTTGCTCCGGATATGGTACTCTTTTTTTCTCGCCTTTAATTAACAAAATAAAATTTTTAAACTCACAGTCACGGATTGATACTTCCCAACCATCAATAATGATAATTGGCATTCTCTTGCCTAGAATTTCTATTGAATCCTGTACAAGATGGAATCTGGATGCGTAGTTGCTTTTAACTGGCAACTTGGTAAAAGCAATCACTCTGTTGGATTTAGATTTGTTTTTTCTATCATCTACAGGAGCAAATGTGATTTCATAATATATTTTTCTGTTTACAAATAGGGGCTTTGTCTTCTGTATATAATATTTGTTGCTTTCATAACCATCTGTCATTACAGGGTACTGTTCAATCTTTTCAGAGATTTTTGCATAGTATTCCTGCAATGTATCATCTAGGTGGAGAGGAAACTTATCTAAATTATGTAGTATCTGAATACCATAATATTGGCTAAGTAGATTTTGGGCTTCTAGCAGGTATTGATAATACTTCAGCATTAATCGTTCTGAGCCATCTTCATCTAAAGTGTATTGAGTGGTAACAATTTGTAGATAGTTGCGAAATTTATATAAAGTGTTTATTTCACTGTTAACTTGCGCAAATTCGACTGCTTTAGCTATATTTTCTTCACTAATGGAGATATCTCTGCCGTTAGCATAAAACTTGAGCATAATATGATTTACGAGCTTCATTAACTGCTCTAAAATATCTTGAGATATAGCACCACGAGATGAGCCTTCAATATTATCCAAATGCCTACATATTACATTGTCTATTTTTCGGATAGAATCATCTATCGTTGGCATTGACATCCTCTTTTCTGTTTAATAAAATTCTCCATCGTCCCAATCATCAATGAAAGCATCATACGGAAATGCTCCAGCAAATGAGTCAGGATGAAGTTTTACATATAAGTTTCTTATTCTTGTTCTTGTTTGCTTGATGAAGAATGGTTCAGCACCATCGGTCAAAAGACAGTTGCTGAGTTGATTCAATTCTCCAAGCAAGCTGAACACGTATGATTTCAAAGTGGGGTTATTGAATGCGTCAGATTTTGTACTCCATTTTGTTTTATACAAGGCTTGTATCGTATTTGGTAAAGACATATCAATTAATGCAGCACCATAGTTTTCGCCTATCATTGTAAACATTATTTCATCATAATCTGATGTGAATTCTTGAAGTAATATTTTATCCTCTGAAGAATATGGACTTTCATCAGAAGGACGTTCATCAGGAAGTTCAATAGCATGTGTGCCAGTATCCGTTTTGGATGCTGGCTTTTTTCTTTTTGTTTGGGCAGCAGTTCTTATTATATTTTCAAACAACTCAGCTATTTCATCACCAACATTATTGATATTGATGTTTGGTAAATAGTCAGTAAATCGTTGACATAGAGCAATTTGAGAAGATTCCTCAGTATTAAAGATAAAGGTAGAAAACTCAACAGGATCTATGTACTGAGTCATCGCTTTGGATATATTGGCGATGCTAGTTTTGCCATTAGCATAAGCTTTGTAACTTGATATGCTATAACCATCGAGTATTTCTTTGCCGTTTTCAGTAAGTATTGAGTCAAAGAGCGTTCTTACATAGATGTGAACGCCACCTTTACCACCGATTATAGGTCTTGTTATGCTTACGAATTCTACGAAATTCATCTATTTCACCACCTTTTATCGAAGCCTACCCAAGCCTACCCGTGCCTACCTATGGCTACCAAGCCGATATTCTATAATTCAAAGTGTAAAAACAAGCAAAGAACGCTAGTGATAGAAGATAGGTATTGGGGAATTGGTCTGTCGAATATTATATCAGATAATTATGAAAAAAAATACACTTTCACAATTTATTAATATGCGTTCGCAGAAATAAGAGATAAGATTGTTTACTTCTTGTCTGACATTTAGCTGAGCCCAAATTGGGGATTCAACTAAGTGCCAGAAGCACTTAAAAAATAAATATTTCAAAGCCTGATTACGTATAAGGGCAACGGATACAAATATCGTTTCTATCACAGGAGAACCTGCGATGGGTGCGAATAGAGTACCCTTTATTCCTTATGCTCATTTTCAGGCTCTAGGTCGGTACTTTTGTTAGCGCCGACTTTATTTTTGTCCTTTGCCCTTCTGCAAGAAACAGGCAGAAAGGCAGGGACTTTATGAGAAAGTTCAAGACAGCGGAAAAGAACCGTACAAATTATGTTTATTACACCGCGGAGGACAAGAAAATTGTTCTGACCCCGGAAGATGTGGACAGTGATTGGATTGCATTCTTACACGGAGAAGATGACGAATCCGTGGATGCAGACCGTAGGGAAGATTATCATGTTCCCGTTCATCACGATGCCTACTCTGATGGCGAGGGAGATGATGCAGCAGACCGTAACACTTATATGGAAGATGATGCACCCGATCCGTTTGAAAGTTTGATTCAGTCTATGGATGAAGCGGAGCACGAGGACAAGCTGAAAAGGTTGAAAGTGGCTATTCAGACTTTACAGCCACAGCAGATTGGTTTGATTAAAAAAGTATTCTATGAAAATCGCACCAATGTGGATATTGCAGCGGAAGAAGGTGTTACAGAGGCTGCAATCCGTAATCGTCTGAAAAAGATTTATACAAATCTCGCAAAAAAGATTTAATTCTGGGGGTTCGATTCCCTGCTCCCTTTGGCTTATAGATAGAGGGGCAGGA
Source organism: Eubacteriaceae bacterium ES2 (assembly GCA_031222025.1). GTDB lineage: Bacteria > Bacillota > Clostridia > Eubacteriales > Eubacteriaceae > Acetobacterium. The sequence goes on from CP130740.1 coordinate 1,698,501, forward strand.
AAAAACCTCTCGGAAAGGAGCTGTTGATATGGCAGTAAAACACAAAGTCACAATCAATATCTTTGATACAAGCGGAGAAAAACGCACGGTTTTGCGAGGTGCTAATATGAAACTCCCGGGAAGAATCATTCGATTCCTGTTTGGGGATTTCACACATGTGTACCTCCTAAAACCAGGACAGACTGTAGAATCCGTGGATGTCAGGGAAATCAAGGAAGGAGGTACGACATCATGAGTAAAGTAAGCGAATTATCCATGCTCGTAGATGAACTTAAAAAATGCGGAGAAGCCTTTATTGGCATTTCAGAGGGATTGGCTGATATGTTCAGTAGCGTAGACGAAGAAAAACCACCTGCCCAAAAGTCAGCACCAAAGAAAAAAGCAGCCGAGGAGCCTAAGCTGGAACCAAAGCTGCAAAATGAAAAGACTCTGAGCCTTGAAGATGTCAGAGCAGTGTGTGCGGATAAATCCCGAAACGGATTTACAGAAGATGTCAAAGAAATTCTCACCAAACATGGTGCAGATAAACTGTCATCAGTAGATCCGGCAGAATATAAGGCACTGCTTGCCGAAGTGGAGGTGCTTGGCAATGCCAAATAAGCACGCAGTATTATCAGCATCCTCCAGTCACAGGTGGTTGGAATGCCCACCATCGGCTCTTATTTGTTCAAAGATAGGTGATATAACAAGCGACTTTGCAATGCAGGGTACCGATGCTCATAGCCTTTGCGAACATAAGCTAAAAATCGCACTGGGTCAAAAGTCAGACGACCCTGCGGCAGAGTTACAGTATTTCGATGCGGAAATGGCTGAATGTTCAGATATGTATGCCCAGTATGTGCTGGAGCAGCTTGCAGCAGCAAAAGAAAAATGTAAGGACCCAATTGTTCTGATTGAACAGCGTCTTGATTTTTCTAAATGGGTGCCGGAAGGATTCGGTACAGGGGATTGTGTGATTGTTGCGGATGAAATGCTAACAGTCATTGATTTTAAATATGGTGTTGGCATTTTAGTAGAGGCAGAAAAGAATCCACAAATGATGATTTATGCCCTAGGGGCCTTACTGCTCTATGAAAACATTTATGATTTTCACACCATATCCATGACCATCTTTCAGCCTAGACGTGACAATGTCAGCACCTATACAGTTTCAAAAGAAGAACTTCAGCAATGGGCGGATGAAGTGCTTGCACCGACTGCACAGCTGGCGGCCAAGGGTCAGGGCGAATACAAAGCTGGAGACCATTGTCAATTCTGCAAGATTAAAGCGACCTGTCGTAAACGAGCCGAATACAACCTTGAACTAGCCCGTTATGATTTTGAAATGCCTTCCACCCTTGAAGATGATGAGATTGAGGCCATTTTATCAAAAGTTGACGTGCTGGTATCCTGGGCTGGCGATATTAAGGCCTATGCTTTAAAGCAGGCGATCAGCGGCAAAGAATGGAAAGACTGGAAGATCGTCGAAGGGCGCTCCAACAGAAAATATGTAAATGAGGAAGCTGTAGCCGATACGGTCAAGGAAGCCGGCTATGATCCCTATGAACACAAAGTTCTGGGAATTACCGCAATGACTAAACTGCTCGGCAAGAAAAAATTTGAAGAATTGCTCTATGGGCTAACACAGAAACCCCAGGGCAAGGCAACTTTAGTACCACTGTCGGACAAACGTCCGGCGATGAATACAGCAGCAAATGATTTTAAGGAGGACAATTAATATGTCAAAGAATTTTACCAACCCAACCAAGGTAATCACAGGAGTAAACACGAGATGGTCATATGCTAACATTTGGGATGCCAAAAGTATCGCGGGAGGAACCCCAAAATATAGCGTTAGCCTGATTATATCGAAGGACGATACCGTAACCGTGAACAAGATTAAAGCAGCCATTCAGGCGGCCTATGATGAGGGCGAATCCAAGTTAAAGGGCAGCGGAAAGACAGTACCGGCACTATCAGTTCTTAAAACACCAATGCGAGACGGCGATTTGGAACGTCCAGATGATGAAGCTTATGAGAACTGCTATTTTATCAATGCCAACAGTGCAGCCGCACCCGGTGTTGTTGATGCCGACCGACAACCTATCCTTGATCGCAGTGAAGTTTACAGTGGGGTATATGGCCGTGCTTCGATCAATTTTTATGCCTTTAATTCTAATGGCAATAAAGGTATCGCCTGTGGCCTCAATAATCTTCAGAAAATTAAAGACGGCGATCCACTTGGTGGAAAGAGCCGTGCTGAGGATGATTTTGCAACAGATTTCGATGATGATTTTCTCGCATAAGGAGGGCTACAGAATATGACAACAGTTGAGAGTTTAATGCTTGCGGTCTGCTTTGGAGCATTGATAGGTCACCTTCTAGCAGATGTGATATTTCTAATCTGTGGTGCAGTTAAAAAGCTTAAACAGAGAAAGAATAAGAAAAAAGAAGATTAATTAATATCGGTGGGCGGCGTTGGTAAATCCTTCGCCGCTTTGCTGATTGAAAGGATGTGACTATATGGAAAAAAGCAAGATGAAGCACATTAATCTGGATCTAGAGACTTTTTCTGATGTAGATTTGCAAAAGTGCGGATTATATAAATATGCCCAATCTCCAAATTTTGAGATACTCCTCTTTGGATATGCTGTCGATGGCGGAGAAGTGCAAGTGATTGACCTTGCCTGCGGTGAAAAAGTGCCAAAGGATATTTTAGAAGCACTGACAGATGATACAGTAACAAAATGGAGTTTTAACAGTGCTTTCGAGAGAATCTGTCTCTCTGTATGGCTACAAAGGAACTACCCGGCATATTTCCAAAGCTACAGCATCAATGAAGATACGGTTGGTGATTACCTTGACCCCACGGCTTGGAAATGCTCCATGATATGGTCGGCATATATGGGACTGCCCTTATCGCTTGCCGGTGTTGGCGCAGTCCTTGGTTTGGAGGAACAGAAGCTGAAGGAAGGCAAAGACCTTATTCGCTATTTTTGTGTTCCCTGCAAGCCGACTAAAGTTAACGGCGGGAGAACACGTAATCTGCCGGAACATGACGCAGAAAAATGGAATCTTTTTAAATTCTATAACAAACGTGATGTTGAGGTGGAGATATCCATTCAGGAAAAACTAAAAAAATATCCGGTGCAGGATTTTGTGTGGGAGGAATACCACCTCGACCAGGAAATCAATGACCGGGGGATTGCTCTTGATATGGCAGTGGTTAAGAATGCCATTGATTTTGATGCAAAATCTAAGTCAGTGATTTCGGAGAAAATGCAGGCATTGACTAATCTTGATAACCCAAACTCTGTGATGCAGACGAAAAAGTGGCTTGCAGATAACGGACTGGAAATGGACAGCCTTGGTAAAAAAGAAGTGGCACAGGCAGTTAAAACGGCTCCAAAGGAACTGGCAGATGTTTTACACCTTAGGCAGCAGCTTGCCAAATCCTCTGTAAAAAAATATCAGGCTATGCAGAATGCTGTCTGCGCTGACAGTAGAGCGAGAGGAATGTTTCAATTTTATGGTGCTAATCGTTCCGGGCGATGGGCGGGCAGAATGATACAGCTGCAGAATTTACCGCAAAACCATATGCCGGATTTGGAACAGGCTCGTGGTCTTGTGAAGTCCGGCAATTATGATGCAATAGAACTTTTATATGATGATATCCCGGACACCCTGTCGCAGCTCATCCGCACAGCCTTTGTCCCTCGTGATGGTATGAAGTTTATTGTTGCAGATTTTTCAGCCATAGAAGCAAGGGTTCTTTCATGGCTTGCGGGCGAAAGGTGGCGGATGGATGTCTTTGAAAAAAATGGAGATATCTACTGTGAAACGGCATCAAAAATGTTTCATTGTAAGGTGATTAAACACGGCGAAAATAGTGAATTGAGGCAGAAAGGGAAGCAATGCGAACTCAGCTGTGGTTATGGCGGATCAGTCGGAGCATTAAAAGCAATGGGAGCTCTAGAATCCGGTATGCAGGAGGATGAGCTAAAGCCGCTGGTTGATGCTTGGCGTCTAGCTAATCCCAATATCGTTCGTTTTTGGTGGGCGGTGGATCGTGCTGCAAAAGAATGCATCAAACAAAAAACGACAACAGAAACTCACGGTATTTACTTTTCTTATCAGAGTGGCTTTTTATTTATTGTCCTTCCTTCTGGAAGAAAACTGGCTTATGTCAAGCCCCGAATTGGGGAGAACCGCTTTGGTGGCGAGTCAGTAACCTATGAGGGGGTTGGCCGCGCAAAGAAATGGGAGCGTATTGAAAGCTACGGACCGAAGTTTGTCGAAAATATCGTTCAGGCAATCAGCAGGGATATTTTGGCTCATTCAGTGAAAACCCTGTCTCACTGCTTTATCTGTGGTCATGTTCATGATGAAGTGATCATTGAGTGTAGTATGGAAGTTTCCCTTGATGCAATTTGTGAGCAGATGGGCAGGACTCCGCCTTGGATTGAAGGACTGCTTCTTAGGGCAGATGGGTACGAATGCAGCTTTTATAAAAAAGATTAAAAATATGGGGTTCGATTGATTCGGATTTTTTGCTTATAGGCAGAGGGACATATGTTCCTCTGCCTATAAAATTTTAAGGAGGAATTCGTAATGGACGAATTAATCAGAATCAATTTCGACAGTGACTTCCCTACTGTGAGTGGGAGAGAACTTCATGCTGTTTTGGAAGTAGGTACAAAATATGCCGACTGGTTTAAGCGTATGTGTGACTATGGCTTTGCAGAGGGTATGGATTATCAAACTTGCTTCTCAAATTTGGGAAGCGAGATGCATGGGGGGCAAAACAAGATGGATCACCAGTTGACCATTGATATGGCAAAGCAGCTCTGTATGATTCAGCGCACAGATATCGGCAGACAGTTCCGTCAGTATTTCATTAAGGTGGAAGAATCATGGAACTCGCCAGAAGCGATTATGGCGAGAGCATTGCAGTTTGCCAATCAGCAGCTAGCGCTTATGAAACATCAGAATGCAGGACTTTTGGATACCGTGGCGGTACAGAATCAGCAAATTTCGGAGATGAAGCCGAAAGTCAGCTACTACGATGTGGTCTTAAACTGCAAGGATCTGGTTGCAATTTCTGTAATCGCCAAGGACTATGGCTGGAGTGCAAATCGTATGAACCGTTACCTCAGTGATAATGGAGTTCAGTACAAGCAGGGAAAAATCTGGCTGTTGTATCAAAAATATGCAGAAAAAGGATACACAAGCACGAAGACCTTCAGCACTCCCGGCGGTGATGGTGATCTTCACAACCATGTTCATACCTATTGGACACAGGCGGGAAGATTATTCATCTACGGAATGCTGAAAGCAGAGGGCATTGTTCCTTTAATTGAACAGGAGGTGTAAACAGATGGCAATTGATAAGATCAACGCTGAAGGGTACTATGACCCAACTACTTATACGGCGTTTACCAATATCCATCGTGACGAGATGGCAGCTGAGAGAAAGGCTGCCTATCGTCCGTTGGTATATATTTGCAGTCCGTATGCAGGAAATACCACAAAAAATGCAATGAATGCAAGGAAGTACAGCCGCTTTGCATTTGAACATAACACAATTCCTCTTGCCACTCATTTGCTGTTTCCACAATTTATGGATGATGAGAATCCGACTGAGCGTGAGGCTGCATTGCATTTTAATTATGTGCTGCTTGGAAAATGCGAGGAACTGTGGGTATTCGGGGATATCATTTCAAACGGTATGTCACGTGAGATTGGGATTGCAAAGAAGCGCAGACAGAAAATCAGATATTTTTCAGAGGATTTGAAGGAGGTAATCAATCATGCGTGATTTAAATATTGCTTATGGAAACAGTAGAACCGCGAAGTTCTGGTCGAACAAGACCATAAAATTTGATGAATTGTGTGCCAGGCTGCGCAGTCCAATTTATACATCGGAAACGGCAGAGGAATATCCGAAACTCCCCAAGGGTCAGCGTGATGATATTAAGGACAAGGGCGGTTTTGTAGCAGGTCATTTGAGTGGCAATCGTAGACAGGCAAACAAGGTAGCGTGCCGTTCCATGCTGGTCTATGATCTTGACAGCATTGAAGTCGCCTTTTTAAGGGACATCAGCAGTAAGGTGCATAACCGCGGTTGCTATTACACCACCCACAGTCATACGGCTGATAATCCGAGAGCGAGAATGATTATTCCGGTCAGCCGCGATATGACACCCGATGAGTTCAATGCGGCAGCAAGATATTATGCTCAGGACAATGGGTTTATTAACATGCTTGACCCATGCTCATTCTCCCCGCATCAGCTGATGTATTGGCCAACCTGCCCTTCTAATGGAGAATACCTGTTTGGTGAGATGGATGGTGATTGGCTTAACCCCGATGAGATTTTTGCAAAACACACCAATTGGAGGGACTGCTCTCTGCTGCCCACTACACCTAAAGAAAGCAAGGCGGCTGACCATAAGGTGAAGCAGCAGAAAGATCCGCTCGAAAAGGACGGTGTGGTTGGATTGTTCAACAGAGTCTATTATCCCATCAGCCTTGCCATTGATGAATTTCTATCCGATGTCTATGCACCGATCGTTGACAGTTCCGAACGGTACGATTATCTTCCGGGTGAGGGTTCGTCTGGTGTTGTAGTTTATGATGATAAGTTTACTTACAGCCATCATGCAAGCGATCCGGGAGGGGGAAAGCTGTGTAATGCATTTGACCTTGTCCGTCTGCATAAATTTGGTGATGATGATAAGAAATCCTTTAAGAATATGTGCGAGTTTGTTATGACCTTGGATAAGGTTAAGCTGGCAGATCTTGAGGAAAAGAGAAAACAGGCAGAAGATGATTTTGCCGAGGATACCGACTGGCAGACGAAGCTTCGCTATATGCCGAGAAGCAAATGCCTTGAAAATAGCGTATGGAACCTGATGCTTATACTAAACAATGACGACGACTTTGCCAATATTGCATTTAATGAGATGGTGGGTAGAGTTCAGATTACAGGGGCCGTGCCGTGGGAAAGGCCGAGTGATAATAAGTTCTGGCGAGATGCAGATACGGCACAAATGAAAGCGCTCATTGATATACGCTATGAAAGCTTTTCCAGCCGAAACCATGATGTAGCTTTCACCAAGGTTGTTGAAGACAGGCATTTCAATCCGCTTCGAGAATGGCTGGATGATCTTCCAGAGTGGGATGGTATTACGAGGCTTGAAAATCTTTATATTGATTTTCTTGGTGCAAACAACACCGGATATGTCAAAGCAGCCACCAAAAAATCCTTTGTAGCAGCGGTAGCAAGGATTTATGCGCCGGGTACAAAGTTTGATTCAGTAGTTGTTTTAGTAGGTCCACAGGGCTGTGGGAAGTCTACCATTTTTTCAAAAATGGGGAAAGAATATTATTCCGACAGTTTGAATTTGACGGACATGAAGGATAAAAGCGGTGCGGAAAAACTGCAGGGATATTGGCTTTTGGAGTTGGGAGAACTGGCTGGTCTTAAGAAAGCAGACATTGAAGTTGTAAAAGCATTTGTTAGCCGTACCGATGATATTTATCGTCCGTCCTATGGCAGAACGGTGGAAAGTCACCCTCGGCAATGCGTCATTGTAGGCACCACCAATTCTGAGACCGGCTTTCTCAGAGATATTACGGGCAATCGTAGATTCTGGCCAATTAAGGTAACTGGTAAAAGCCAGCGTAAATCTTGGGATATTTCTAGTGAAGAAGTCATGCAAATGTGGGCAGAGGCAAAGCACCTGTATGAGCAGGGCGAGCCATTATATCTAAATATGGATGAAAGCAGTGAAGCCCTAAGTGAACAGATTGATGCCATGGAAACAGACGAACGTCAGGGAATCGTGGAGGAATATCTGAACACCTTGCTGCCGGATGACTGGAACAGCAAAGACCTTTATGAAAGACGCAATTTTTTGACAGACAATACCGCTGTTAAAGGTACGGTTCAAAGAAAGACAGTCAGCAATGCGGAGATTTGGAGTGAGTGTTTCTGCAGGAATTTATCCGACCTCAGGCCAACGGATTCCTATGCGATAGCCGCCCTTATGACCAAAGTGGACGGTTGGCAGAGAACCGATAAAATCAGAAAGCTTCCCATCTATGGCAGACAGAGAATTTATGAGAAGTTGTGATGTTTTGCAGCTGTGTTTTTTGCAGAGGTTGTGAATCATTAAAAAGCTCTGAAAATAGGCGCTTTCAAGCATCAGCTGACACAAGTATCACAAGAATTACTATATAAATTAAATTTATTTTATATAGGGGTATGCGAGCGTGTGTATGCCCATACACGCGTATAGGAATTTTATGAGGTTGTTGTGTCAGTTGTGTCTTGTGAATTTTAGGAGAAAATCTATGGAGAAATATTTAGCGAAATGCCATAAGAAATTGAAAGAATGGAATGCCCCACAAGACAACTGGTACTGCGTAGAATTGATAGATGGTGAGGATGCAAATTTCACCTGCGAACTGTGCGGCTATGAAGGTGTTAGATATATTCATGTGATGGAGCATGATGCGTATTTTGAAAAATTGTATGTTGGCTGTATCTGTGCAGGTGTTATGGAGGGCGATATTTTGATGGCTAAAGAACGTGATCGGAAGATGAAAAACCGTGCCAAACGCAAGCAGAATTTCCCGAGAAAGAAATGGAAGATGTCGAGAGGCGGTGGTTACTATGTCAAATACCACGACAAGTATGTATTTATCAATCACACAGATAATGGCTATAATTGCGCCTGCAATGGCAAGAGGACATCGAAATACCATGAAAAGCCGATTGATAATTTCCTTACAGCGTGTTATGCAGCATTTGACTTAGCAGATCCAATTGAGGAGGCAATGGAATGCGAGAAAAAACGATTGAACAAAAACTTTTAACGGCGGTAAAAAAGAATGGTGGGATTTGCCCCAAGTTCACATCACCAGGTTTCGATGGTATGCCAGACCGTTTGGTGCTTCTTCCTTTTGGAAAGTTTGCCTTTGTGGAAGTAAAAGCACCGGGAGAAAAACCAAGACCGCTGCAGCTGGCAAGGCATGATATGTTACAGCGGCTCGGCTTTCGAGTGTATGTATTGGATGATGTGAATCAGATTGGAGAAATGCTTAATGAGATTGGAGGTGATGCCGAATGAAGTTCATACCACATGATTACCAGAATTACGTAGTCGATTATATTAAGAGCCGTAAGATTTCTGCTGTCCTCCTTGATATGGGCTTGGGTTGAGGTAAGACAGTGATTACCCTTACTGCTATAAATGATTTACTGTTTGACAGCTTTGAGGTGCATAAAATATTGATTATAGGACCACTTAGAATAGCAAAAATCCAGTGGGGTTCAGAAATCAAAAAATGGGAGCATTTGCATATGCTGAAATATTCTGTAGCAGTAGGATCGGAAGCCGAAAGACTGAAAGCTCTGAGTGCTCAGGCAGATATTTATATTATCAACAGGGAAAATGTACAGTGGCTGATTGAAAAAAGCGGTCTTCCCTTTGATTTTGATATGGTGGTTGTCGACGAGCTTTCGTCCTTCAAAAACCATCAATCCAAGCGGTTTAAGGCTTTGATGAAAGCAAGACCAAAAATAAAGAGAATAGTGGGTCTGACAGGAACCCCAAGCAGTAATGGGCTAATGGATTTATTTGCAGAGTTTAAACTGTTAGATATGGGTGCTCAGCTTGGCAGATTTATTGGCCAGTACCGAACTGCCTATTTCTCACCAGATAAACGAAACGGTCAAATTATTTACAGCTACAAACCGCTGCCGAATGCTGAACAGCAGATATATGAAAAAATCTCTGACATTACCATTTCCATGAAATCAAATGACTACCTTCAAATGCCTGAACTGATCAGTACGCAAACAGAGGTTGTGCTGTCTAAAGAAGAATCGAAAAAATATGAGGAACTAAAAAAAGATCTCGTATTGCAACTGCCGGATGGAGAAATAACCGCAGCCAATGCCGCTTCGCTTACAGGAAAGCTTTTACAGATGGCTAATGGCGCGGTTTATGGAGATGATGATCGCATTTTAGAGATACACCCGAGAAAGCTGGATGCATTGGAAGATCTGATTGAGTCTGCCAATGAGAAGCCCTTGTTAGTGGCCTATTGGTACAAACACGATAAAAGTCGAATTCTTAAACGGTTTAATGCCAGATGCATTGATTCGTCTCAGGATATAGCTGACTGGAATGCTGGAAAAATACCAGTGGCACTGATTCACCCGGCATCTGCCGGTCACGGATTAAATCTTCAGGAGGGTGGGTCGACGATTGTCTGGTTTGGATTAACCTGGTCGCTTGAGCTATACCAGCAGCTCAATGCAAGACTTTGGCGGCAAGGACAAAAGAATACCGTGGTGATTCAACACATTATAACAAAAGGGACCCACGATGAAGATGTCATAAAAGCTTTAAAAAACAAGGATATTCAACAATCATCGTTGATTGAAGCGGTGAAAGCCAGAATTGGATTTGATAGATTGGAGGTACAAACTCATGTATGTCGCCCAGAAAAACGTTCAACCTGCTAATGAAGAAGAAATATATCGGGAACTTGGCAATGGCATTATTCTACAAGCGGTTAGAGATTATCGCAAAGCATTGAAGAAATTGACAAAATTCCCAGAGGATGAAGTCTCAAAGTATACCAAACGAGAGGTGGAGAGATTTTTTAGGAGTAGCTTATATTCAGCTATTACAGATATTCCACCTGAGATGCTGATTAAAAAACTCAATGAGGAGGTCAACGATTATGAATGAGGTAATGACGGCAAAAGAATACTTGGGACAGTCTTATCGCTTAGAGGAGCGTATCAATAGTAAAATTGAACAGGTTGATACACTCCACTCGCTTGCCTGCAAAGCGACCAGTACGATCAGCGATATGCCTGGCAGTCCTTCGAGAAAAACACACCGGATGGAGGATATTGTTATTAAGATCATTGATCTTGAAAATGAGATCAACGCCGATATCGATTTACTCGTGGCATACAAAAAAGAAGTTCCACAGGTAATTGAAAGTGTCAGCAACATGGATGAACAAATGGTTTTGCATTATCGTTATGTTCACAACTTTACTTGGGCTAAAATCGGGGAAGTCATGGGTGTTAATGAGCGTACCATCCGTCGATGGCATGATTTGGCAATAGATCATATAAAAATACCAAAAAAAATTACAAAAATTTAAAATGTGCCGTGGATATCAGTGGATGTCCACGGGGGTAATGTGTTATTATTATACTAGAGAAAATATATCAAAATAAGCAAAGTCTTGTTGGAACAATCCAGCAGGACTTTTTTATTGAAAAAAATGAGGTGATGATCATACCAAGAAAACCAAAGCGCCCTTGCAGTCATCCTGGTTGTGGTGAATTAACGGACGGACGATTTTGTGAGAAGCATCAAAAATTGTATGACCAACAATACAATAAGTACGACCGCGATCCAGAAACACGGAAACGCTACGGCTGGGCCTGGAAGAAAATCAGAAACAAATACATTAAAAACAATCCGCTCTGTGAGCAGTGTATAAAAGAAGGACGGCTAACCCCGGCACAAGAAGTTCATCACATCAAGCCCCTGTCAAAAGGTGGTACCCACGATGAGAAGAATCTTATGTCCCTATGTAGCAGTTGTCACTCAACCATAACCGCCAGAGAAGGCGGCCGATGGGGGGTGCAAAATCGCTAAAACGTGTTGCAAATGCAACGGGCAGGGGGGCACGCGCGAAAAAAACGGAAATCAAAGGGGGTATTAACCCCTGAAAGAAAAAGGCAGGTGAAAAACATGGCAAAGGACGGGACAAATCGCGGCGGAGCTCGAATTGGGGCCGGGCGAAAATCGAAAGCTCTTACAGAAAAAATAAGTGATGGCAGGCTGGATGGCGCAATGGTGCTACCTGAGCCTGCCTCTTTTATTGGAGCCGATGTTCCGCCGGTGAAAGAGTACCTGAAAGCGACTCAGAAAAATGGTAAAAACCTATGTGCGGAAGAAATATTCAATGAAATCTATCTGTGGCTGAAAGAACGGGAATGTGATCAACTGGTCAGCAGGCATCTGATTGAGCAGTACGCCATGAGCGTTTCCCGCTGGATCCAGTGTGAAGAATGTATTTCTGAATATGGATTTCTAGCCAAGCACCCTACAACCGGCAATGCCATTGCCAGCCCCTACGTCTCCATGTCCCAGCAGTATTTGAAACAGTCCAATCAGATCTGGTATCAGATACACCAGGTCGTAAAAGAAAATTGCTCTATTGCCTACAGTGGCGGAACTCCTCACGATGATATGATGGAGCGCTTGCTGTCAGGACGGAAATAAAAGGTGGTGATCCAATGAAAAAAACAATAACAGAAATGCAAATGGTTGAAACCAATAAACTGGTCCCTTACGTGAATAATGCTCGGACGCATTCCCCGGAACAAATTAATAAGCTGAGATCTTCTCTGCGGGAGTTTGGATTTATTAATCCGGTTATTATTGACAGCAATCACGGGATAATTGCCGGACACGGCAGAGTTATGGCAGCTCAGGAAGAAGACATATCCGAAGTGCCTTGCGTACTGGTTGATCATCTCACTGAAGCTCAGAAGAAAGCCTACATTATTGCTGACAACCGGTTTGCTCAGGACGCTGGCTGGGATGAAGAACTTTTAAGAATTGAAATTGAATCCTTGCAGGGTGCTGATTTTGACGTATCCCTTACCGGTTTTGAGGAAGACGAAATTGCGGATTTGTTCAAAAGTGAAAATGATGAAGAGATTCAGGAGGATGATTTTGATGTTGATGAAGCGCTGGATGGTGAAAGCTTTGTCGAACCAGGCGATGTCTGGTTGTTGGGTCGTCACAGATTATTATGTGGAGATTCAACAAAAGCGGATGATGTTACTACACTGATGGATGGCAAAAAAGCAAATCTGTGTATTACCGATCCACCCTACAACTGTAGTTACCAGGGCGGGACCGGGATGAAAATTATGAACGACAGCTGGTCAGACAGTGAAAAGTTTTATCAATTTCTTCTGGATGCACTTTCAAATGCATATCAACATCTTGCTGATGGGTCTCCGATTTATATTTTTCACTCGGATGCCGAAAAAGTTAACTTCTTTAATGCCACAGTCAATGCAGGATTTCATTATTCGACAACATGTATCTGGGTCAAAAATGCGCTGGTGATTGGTCGGATGGATTTTCAGATGCGCCATGAACCGGTGATTTACGCCTTCAAGGATACATCAAAACACAAATTCTATGGAAACCGCAAACAAACAACTGTGTGGGAATTTGACAAGCCGACTAAATCAAAACTACATCCAACAACGAAACCCCTTCCTCTGATTGGTTATCCAATGGGACTATCATCCCAGGAAAACGGAATCGTGCTGGATTTATTTGGCGGAAGCGGATCAACTCTAATTGCTGCTGAGCAAATGAATCGAACGGGCTATCTGATGGAAATGGATCCCAAATATGCATCGGTAATTGTCAAACGCTATGCAGCCTTAAAAGGAAACACTGATGATATCAAAGTCATCAGAAATGGAATAACCCTTGATTGTTCAGCGCTTTATAATCCAGATTCAGAAGAATTTTCTTTTCAAGAAGGAACTGTAAATGACCTTCAGAAAGGTAGGAAAACAAAGGATTAATGTAAAATACAACTTGCTATTATAAGCCTTTTGAGGGATATATAGACAAACTACTACATTAAAGGAGATATATCATGAAAAAAGGTACACGAATACGGCTCATATCAATGGATGATCCCTATTCAAGTCTTACTAAAGGGGAAACTGGCACCGTCGAATTGATTGATGATATGGGAACTATTCATGTTGCATGGGATACCGGCAGCAGACTGGGTTTAATTCCAGGAGTCGATCATTGGGAAGTAATTCAGAATACGACCAAGAAGGAAAATGGTGAACAGTCATGACCAGAAGATTCCAATTAATCGATAATGATCGTAAAGCTCTGATCGCAGCCATTGGTGAAATCCTTGAGACTAAACCTAACTATTTAGGAACACCAAGCTTCTCGTACACCATTGGCAATTTTGAAGTTGACAAACAGGGAGGATTAATTATTTCTGAAAGTATTGAAAAGTCTGCAAGTGAGAGTTTACTAGAAAGCTTACAATCAAAGGGATTTACATTTGAAACTCCAGAAACTCCTGAAGAAGATTGTGATGAACTCATTATTGAAATTCCAAAAGAAGGATTTACGGATGAAGCGATTCATAACCTTGAAAACCTGATTATTAGTAAATGCCATCTGATTAAAAAAGCCCTTGGAATTGATTCATTACACCTTGAAAAAACTCCGGCTACTCTTCGATTCCCATGGTTCTCAGCAAATGCTGAACCAGATGCCATCAACGCTTATACACAATTTATCGCAGCCATTTGTGATATGGTCAAGAATCAAAAGCGTATTTCAGCAACCGTCAAAACAGTTGAGAATGAAAAGTACGCTTTCCGCTGTTTTCTTTTGCGGCTTGGTTTTATTGGAGATGAGTATAAAACAACCCGGAAGATTTTACTTTCCAACTTATCAGGCAGTTCAGCATTTAAAACAGAACAAAACAGATAAACTGTATTTCTGTAGAATTGACTTGCTATTAATGTCGATACGAGTGATATATGTACATGATAAAAAACAAATACACTCATAAGGAGAGAAAACAATGTTAACAGCAAACTTTGGAATTGAAATTGAATTTACCGGGATTACAAGAAAAAAGGCTGCTGAAGTTGCGGCAAAATTTTTAAACGCAACTTACGAAGAAGGCGGTACCTACTACGACACCAAAAAGGTTACGACCACGGATGGCCGAGTTTGGAAGTTTATGAGCGATGGCAGTATTGATTGCCAACGTAAAACGCAAGGCCGAAAGGTTTGTGCAAGTCGAGCCTATAGTGTGGAGCTGGTCAGCCCCATTCTTTCTTACCGAGAAGACATAGGAAAGCTTCAGGAATTGGTCAGACGGCTTAGAAAGGCGGGAGCCTTTACCAATAGCTCCTGCGGGATTCATATTCACCTTGATGGCAAAAGCCACTCTCCACGAAGCATTCGAAACTTCATTAACATCATTGCCAGCAAGAACGACCTTTTTTACAAAGCTTTAGAAATTGCCCCAGAAAGAATGACCTACTGCAAGAAAATGGACAGTATCCTGATTGAAAATTTGAAAAAGAAGAAACCTACCACCATAAAAGAAATTGAGGACATTTGGTACGATGGCTACAATGAAAGCCGACGAACACATTACCACAACAGCCGCTACCATTTTCTAAACCTGCACAGCTTTTTTACCGGCCATCATACGGTCGAGCTACGGGGCTTCAACAGTGTACTTCACGCCGGTAAAATCAGAAGCTACATTGTTTTAGCGCTGGCCATCAACCAGCAGGCTTTAACCCAAAAGTGTGCTTCAGCCAAGAAACCACAGGTCGAAAATGAAAAATTTGCCATGCGCACCTACTTAAATCGCATCGGCTTTATTGGGAAAGAATTTGCAAACTGCCGAGAGCACTTAACGGCAGCTCTTACCGGGTCAGCAGCATGGCGATACGGGGTAGCATAAGTTGCCTCAAGTCAAATGAAAGAAAGGTGAATCAATATGGAATCGAATTTATATCTGGCTTACGGTTCAAATTTAAATCTGGAGCAAATGACCAAGCGTTGCCCTACGGCTAAGGTTGTGGGAAGCTGTAATCTTGAAGGATACCAACTGCTGTTTAAGGGTCCGCATGATAGTGCTGTCGCAACGATCGAAGCAAAAGAAAACAGTCAAGTGCCGGTACTTATCTGGGAAATAAAGCCTGATGATGAATTAGCACTGGACTATTATGAAGGCTGGCCAGTCCTTTATCGAAAAGAAATCATCAACGTTACTGTCGGCAAGCGTCTTGTACCTGCGATGGTTTATCTTATGAATGGGAACCGACCCTTGGGGTTACCGAGCTGTTACTACTACAGCATCATTCTGGAAGGCTATAAGGCCGCCGAGTTTGACGTCGAAATCCTGCGACAAGCGGTTAGTGATTCAACGAATGGCGAATTGGATTGTAGCGTTTAAATAATATAATGTGTTTATAATACAATACAACTTGCTATTAGTGTGACATAGAGCTAATATGTACACAATAAAAAAAGGAGGCCAACGCCATGCAGAAACAAAATATTAGCAAGAAGGATTACCAAGCGCTTTTGGAAATTGCCAAGGAAGCATTCTACAGCATTGAACAAAGAGGAGACCTTGAAACAAGGCACAGCGATCATGAAGATTTCCTGGATATTTCAGTTTGGGGCCTTAAAGAAGTTTTGATTCAGGCTTTTGAATACGGTAAGAAAACGAATTAAAAGTTTTTGAAAAGGGCTGATAAAAGGCCTTTTTCTCGTACAGATTTATAAAAAGAATATAAAAATTTTACTGCAGCTCATGATGAGGTGCTTTTTTGTTGCCCATTTTTTGCTGGCAACAAGGAAAGGAAAGAAATATGTTTTTAGAAATTGGAAGCATGGGCAGTGAAGTGGCCCAGTTACAAAGGGATCTAAACTTCTGCGCCTATGATGCCGGAGAAGTCGATGGAGACGAGGGGAGTCAAACCCAAAAGGCAGTATTGGCGCTTCAGGCCTATCATGGTCTGGAACAGGATGGTATCTATGGCGATCAGTCTGATACTGCTCTGATGAGTGAAATTAAATCGATTCAGGAAGCGCTGAACAAAAATGGTTATCCAGTAGTCGTTGATGGTGCAGTCGGCAATGAAACATTAGCTGCCATGTCAGCATTTCAAAAGGCCAAAGGTTTGACGGCTGATTGTATTGTCGGCGATGAAACCCTTAAAGCCCTGGGACTCAACGGCATCGGGTATCAAAACCAAACACCTGCTGCTCCTGTCTCAACCCCCAAAACAACCGTTAATGGGAATGGCAAAATTGTGTGTATCAATCCGGGGCATGGCGGATCTGATCCAGGTGCCTGTGGTGATTTGCAGGAAAAGGATATGAACCTGGTTGTCAGCTTGCGCTTAGGTCAACTCCTTCAAGAGCGCGGTTTCAATGTTGTTTATACGCGAACCGATGATCGCCATCTGGCTTTAAGTGATCGACCGGTCATTGCCAATCAAAACAATGCCGATATTTTTGTCAGTGTTCATCACAATGGCGCATCTGATTCCAATGCCAGCGGAACACTGGCCATTTGTTATCCCGGCAGCACTGAAGGTTTAAAACTCTCCCAGCTAGTGTTGAATGGGATGTGTAACCAGATGGGATTATCTAATCGAGGAATTGTTCAAAGGGATGATTCTGATGTCACTTATTCCGATATGCCAGCAGTTATTACAGAAGCTATGTTTGCTACTTCACCGAGTGACTGCTATTTTTTTAATAATGGCGGTGCAGAACTCGAAGCCCAGGGCATACTGGAGGGAATATTAGCTTATTTTAACTGATGAAAAATCACATTCCGTAGAAAGGAGCCAAGTTTCATGCGACCGCTTAAAACCTATCAGGAAAGCCCATTTACAAAATCAACATCGATCTATGATCATAGCCGTGCAGACTTAGCGGTTTCCTTCATTAACTGCTTAAAACACACCAAAGGTCAATGGCATGGCCAGCCCTTTGAACTAATTGATTGGCAGGAACAAATCATCCGGGATGTCTTTGGCATCATCAAACCTAACCAGGCCAGGCAGTTTAATACCGCATATGTAGAAATCAGCAAAAAACAGGGCAAATCTGAGCTGGCTGCTGCTGTGGCGCTTCTTTTAACCTGCGGGGACTTTGAACATGGCGGTGAAATTTATGGCTGTGCTTCTGACAGGCAACAGGCTTCCATTGTTTTTGATGTAGCGGTTGATATGGTGGAACAGTGCCCAGCACTTAAATCAAGGATTAAGCCGGTACTTTCGCAAAAGCGGCTCATTTATAAACCACTTGGCAGTTTCTATCAGGTATTATCTGCTGAGGCATATACCAAACATGGGCTGAACGTCCATGGGGTAGTGTTTGATGAATTACATGCCCAGCCTAATCGAAACTTGTATGATGTTATGCTTCATGGTTCTGGAGATGCCAGAAAACAACCGCTTTATTTTTTAATCACCACCGCTGGAACGGATCGCCATTCCATTTGTTGGGAAGTGCATCAAAAAGCTGAAGATATTCTAGCTGGAAGAAAAATTGACCCAACCTTTTATCCGGTTATCTATGGTGCTGGTGAAAACGAGGACTGGACCGATCCAAAAGTCTGGGAGAAGGCTAATCCATCAATGGGGATTACGGTTGATATTGAGAAAATACAAATTGCTTGTGAAAATGCTAAAGCGAATCCAGCTGAAGAAAATCTCTTTCGGCAGCTGCGTCTTAATCAATGGGTGAAGCAGTCCGTCAGGTGGATGCCAATGGAAAAATGGGATTTGTGTGATCAAGAAATTGATCCGGATGAATTATTAGGTAGAGAATGCTATGGCGGCTTGGATCTTTCCAGCTCGATTGATATTACTGCCTTTGTGTTGGTCTTTCCACCAAAATATGACGGAGAAAAATATGTGATTCTACCGTTTTTCTGGATCCCAGAAGAAAACATCGAACAGCGCGTTAGACGAGATCATGTCCCTTATGATGTATGGGAAAAGCAAGGTTATATGCAAACAACTGAAGGTAATGTAGTGCATTATGGTTATATTGAAAACTTCATTGAAGAGCTGGGAACCAAGTATAACATCAGAGAAATTGCTTTTGACCGCTGGGGAGCTGTTCAGATGGTACAGAATTTGGAAGGCTTAGGATTCACCGTTGTGCCTTTCGGACAAGGTTTTAAAGATATGTCGCCATCAACCAAAGAGCTGATGAAGCTAACACTGGAGGGGAACCTCTCCCATGGCGGTCAACCTGTTCTCAGGTGGATGATGGACAATATTTTTGTTAGAACTGATCCGGCTGGAAACATCAAACCCGATAAAGAAAAATCGACCGAGCGGATTGATGGTGCTGTCGCTACGATCATGGCACTGGACCGGGCAATCCGCTGCGGCGGGAATATTGGAGGGAGTGTTTATGATGAGAGAGGGATATTGATGATATAAAAAAGATGAATATTTTGTGTTTTCTGATATAATATATAATGTTAGTTTTAGTATTGTTTACAAAAGCTTAGTTATATTTTATACTGGAGGCATAAAAAATGGCAATGGAAAATATTAAATCTGGAAAGCTACTCTACCATTTAACTAAACTTAGCAATTTAGATTCTATTCTTGAAAATGGTTTGGCTCCAAGAAAATTGATTATTGAAGAAGATGTGAAGTTCGCAGATGTAGCAGATCCAGACATCATTTCAAAACGCAATAAGTTAGAATTAGATAATTATACTCCGTTTCATTTTCATCCATATTCAGCATTTGATGTAGCTGTAAAGAACAAATATAATGATGAAGAATTCTTTTATATTTGCATAACCCGGAAATTAGCTAGAGAAAATGAGTTTAAGATTTTATGTAAACATCCACTTACAATCGATGAATGTAATTTAATGGATTATGATGTAGGTTTTGAAAACATCGATTGGGACACAATGCATACACGCGGTACAGTTGATGATTACTCAAAACATGTAAAAATGGCTGAATGCTTAACCAATTTTATTATTCCCGTAGATTGTTTTCATTCAATAGCTGTAAGAAATATTAAAATTAAATCTTTTATTGAACAAAGACTAATTGAGTTAGATATAATGACTCCACCGCCATATATTAATGTTATGCCTTGGTTTGATTGAGAAATCATAGATGATTTAGAATCGAAAAACTGAAATAAATAAGCAAATACATGACTTGATTTACTTAATAATTTTCTGGTATGACAAGACGATGTGAAAAGCTGTCTTATTAAAAATGGCTTAATCAATATGTTTGTTGAGCAATTTTCAATAAAGTTGATATAGTAAAGGAGGTGAAGCTGTGATTAATTTTACAACTGGTGATCTATTAAAATCTGATTCACAGGCGCTAGTTAATACAGTGAATTGTGAGGGATATATGGGAAAAGGGATTGCATACCAGTTTAAACAAAAATTTCCTCAAAATAATCTTGATTATGTGAGAGCGTGTAAAACAGGAGAATTGAAAGTTGGAAAATTGCATTATTACACAGAAAACAACAAAATAATCATAAACTTTCCAACAAAAGATAAATGGAGAGCAAATTCAAAAATCGAATATATTGAAGACGGCTTAGATGAATTAATGAAATTAATTACTGATTTAAATATTAAAAGTGTGGCAATCCCTCCCTTGGGGAGTGGAAACGGAGGATTGATATGGTCTGAAGTAAAAGAGTTAATTATTTCGAAGTTATCAGTTTTTGATGAAAATGTTCAAATATTTTTGTATGAACCTTCAAAAAATTATGAGCAGAGAGTTGTTTCAGAACCCAAAATGAGCCCTTCTGCACTAGTTCTTTTGGAAATAAAAAAGAATCTTGATAAATTTGATACTACAAGATTACAAAAAACTGCTTTCTTTATTGATATATTCTCAAATCAAAACTATTTTAATTTTAAAAAATACAGGTATGGTCCTTATGACTATAACATTGCTATAATCAGCAAAAAGATTAAAGAGTTTCAAAATTATTATTGTATAAGCGATGTTGAAGATGTTTATCAAGCCATGTATAAAAAAATGGTAAGTGATAAAGTTGAAACGAAAATGAAAACTCTAAAACCTTTCATTTTGGAAGCATCTTGCTATGTAAATACTATAAAAACAAATCATGAACTAGAATGCTTATCTACGATTACATTTTTAATTGACAAAAAAAACAGCATGAGTAAGGACGAAATATTGCGACAGTTTAAATTATGGTCAGAAGACAAAGCAAAAAGATTTTCAGACGATGATATTTTAAATGGAATCGAAAATTTGCGAAACAATAATATAATAGAAGAAAATATGATTGGTTTTTCAATAAATCATAGAAATTAGCATCTCACATGAGGTGCTTTTTTTACGCCCATTTTTAAGGAGGAACACATGAGTCGATTAAAAGATCTATTCCATTCACGAGATAAACCAAAGAATTATTTGGATAACAATCCCTTTAGTTTTTTCTTTGGCGGAACCACCGCTGGGAAAGCAGTCAATGAAAGAACCGCTATGCAAACAACAGCCGTATATTCGTGTGTGCGAATTCTGGCTGAAACCATCGCCAGTCTGCCGCTTCATATTTACGAGTATACGGATGACGGGAAACAAAAGGCTCCGAAACATCCTTTATACCGTTTATTATATCAAGAACCCAACAATGAGATGACTTCATTCGTATTTCGCGAAACCCTGATGAGTCATCTTTTATTATGGGGTAATGCCTATGCTCAGATCATTCGCGATGGACGCGGACAGGTTATGGGGCTGTATCCTTTATTACCAAGTAAAATGACAGTCGATCGAGCTGTCAATGGAGATCTTTTCTACAAATACCAGAGTGATAAGGGGAAGTGGTGCTTGCTAAAGAAATGGTGCTTCACATTCCGGGTCTTGGTTTTGATGGCCTTATTGGTTATTCACCGATAGCAATGGCCAAAAATGCCATCGGTATGGCCATTGCTACTGAAGAATATGGATCAGCCTTCTTTGCCAACGGAGCGAATCCTGGTGGCGTTCTTGAACATCCGGGAGTTGTTAAAGATCCTAAGCGTGTAAGAGAAAGCTGGAACACTGTCTATCAAGGCAGCGGTAATGCCCACCGGATTGCTGTTTTGGAAGAAGGCATGCGCTTTACGTCTATCGGCATTCCACCGGAGCAAGCCCAGTTTTTAGAAACAAGGAAGTTTCAACTAAATGAAATCGCCCGGATTTTTAGAATCCCTCCGCACATGATTGGAGATTTGGAGAAGTCCAGTTTCTCTAATATTGAGCAGCAATCTCTTGAATTCGTGAAGTACACTCTGGATCCCTGGGTGATCCGTTGGGAACAATCCATGCAGAAAGCACTACTCAGTGAATCGGATAAGCAGAAATATTTTATTCGCTTTTCTGTAGATGGCTTATTACGTGGGGACTATGAATCCCGGATGGCTGGTTACGCGACAGGTCGACAAAACGGCTGGCTCTCTGCCAATGATATTAGGGAACTTGAAAATTTAAACCGTATCCCTGAAGAACTGGGGGGTGACTTATACCTGATTAACGGTGCCATGACAAAACTTCAAGATGCTGGTGCCTTTGCTAATACAGAAAGTGAGGAAACAAATGAAGAACTTCTGGAACTGGATTAAAAATGAAGATGAACAAAGAACCCTATATTTAAATGGAGCCATTGCGGAGGAAAGCTGGTTTGATGACAGCATTACTCCGCAGCAGTTTAAAAACGAGCTAATGTCTGGCCAAGGTGATATTGACATCTGGATAAATAGCCCCGGTGGAGATTGCATCGCGGCCAGTCAGATTTACAACATGTTAATGGATTATAAGGGCAATGTCACCGTCAAGATCGATGGGATTGCCGCCAGCGCTGCATCCGTGATTGCTATGGCCGGGACAACGGTTAAAGTATCACCTTTGAGCTTAATCATGATCCATAATCCGCTTACTGTAGCCATTGGTGACAGTAGTGAGATGAAAAAAGCCGTTCAGATGTTGGATGAGGTGAAGCAAAGCATCATCAATGCTTATGAGTTAAAAACTGGCCAACCTCGGGCGAAGCTCTCTAAGTTAATGGACGCTGAAACCTGGCTCAATGCCAATAAAGCCCTTGAGCTTGGCTTTGCTGATGAAATGCTTTTTGATGAACGGGAGGTATACGAAAATGCCCAGAATTACAGCTTTTCTAGACAGGCCGTGACCAATTCCTTGATCGAAAAGTTGATACCAAAACAAAAAAAAGAAGTAGGAATACCGGTTGATATCTTTGAAAAAAGACTAAATTTAATCAAATAAATGGAGGAAACCATGAATAAAATTTTAGAATTACGTGAGAATCGAGCCAAAATCTGGGAAGACGCAAAGAAATTTCTGGATGATAAAAGAAATCTGGATGGATTATTAGCTGCTGCTGATATCGAAATCTATGAAAAAATGGAAACGGATGTAGTTAATCTGGGAAAAGAAATCGATCGCCTAGAGCGTCAACAGGCCATGGATCTGGAATTTGCCAAGCCGATTAATACCCCGATTACCGAAAAACCTGCAGGGCTGCCTGAAGCCAAAACCGGACGGGGTAGTGATGAGTATTCACAGTCCTTCTGGAATGCCATGCGCAATAAAAGCCTGAGCTTTGAAATCTCTAACGCATTGCAAATTGGGAGCGACAGTGAAGGGGGATATCTGGTCCCCGATGAATTTGAGCGTACCCTGGTGGAAGGATTAGAAGAAGAAAATATCTTTAGAACCCTGGCCAAAGTGATTACTACTGCCAGCGGAGATCGTAAAATTCCGGTCGTTTCTTCAAAAGGATCGGCTTCGTGGATTGAAGAAGAAGGGGCAACTCCAGAGAGTGATGATTCTTTTGGGCAGGTTTCCATCAGTGCTTATAAGCTGGGAACATTGCTTAAAGTGTCTGAAGAACTGCTGAATGATTCCGTCTTTAACCTGGAAGCCTATATCGCTAAAGAGTTTTCCAGACGAATCGGGGCCAAGGAAGAAGAAGCCTTCTTCATCGGAGATGGCCTTGGCAAACCCACCGGGATTTTTAATGCGACAGGTGGCGCAGAGGAAGGCCTGACCGCTGCATCATCAACCGCTATCACCGTTGATGAGATCATGGATCTCTATTATTCGCTTAAATCTCCATATCGAAAAAACGCCAACTTCATTTTAAATGATGCCACCATCAAAGCCATCCGAAAACTAAAAGATGGAAACGGCAATTATATCTGGCAGCCATCAATCACTGCCGGTACACCGGATACCATTCTTAATAGTCCGGTTAAAACATCGTCTTATGTGCCAACCATTGCAGCTGGCGCAAAGACTGTCGCTTTCGGGGACTTTAGTTATTACTGGGTAGCCGATCGTCAGGGTCGTTCTTTCAAACGGCTCAATGAACTTTACGCAACTACTGGTCAGGTAGGTTTTATGGCTACCCAGCGAGTGGATGGGAAACTGATTCTTCCTGAAGCCATTAAAGTTCTGAAACAGAAGGCGTAAGAAAATGAGCTATACAACTAAAAACTACACTGAGCAGGGCGGTGAAAAGACCGTCATTGGCGGCACCCTTGAAATCAAAGAGAGTGCTCTTTTATTGGGAATGCCCCAGGCTGATTTTCAGGCTGACAGTACTGCTGCAACTGTAACTGAGCTGGTAACGGATTTTAATGCTCTGCTATCAAAACTAAAATCGGCTGGACTACTGAAAATGGAATAAGAATTGAGGTGGATGGATGCTGTTAGATCAAGTTAAAGCTAATCTGATACTTGAACATGATGAAGATGATGCCCTGCTGGAAGAACTGATTCTGACAGCGGTATCCTACGCTGAAAGCTATCAGAAAAAAGAAGATGGTTATTATTCGCAAAACGATATGCATCCCACCACTGAGCGGGCTGTGATTATGTTGTCATCCCATTTCTACGAGAGCCGGGATGGCAGCACCGCCGGATTTTTTTCGGATAATGTCCAGGCCAGTAATCAGGTCTGGATGGTTGTGAATCGGCTTTTGGATCTCAATAAAGACTGGAAGGTATAAGATGAGCTTTGGAAAAATGAATACCCGTATTGATCTGGTTACACTTGAACCCATTAAAGATGAACAGGGCTTTGCAACAACGGCTGAAACTATCGTTGCTTCGGTTAGAGCTTACAAAGAAGATCGACATGGCAATGAAAGCTGGAAAAATCGGGCAGTATTCTCAAAAGCCTCAGCGCTATTTTGCTTCAGAGCCATTCCCGGAATAATTGTGTCAACCGGTATGGTGATTGTCTGCGACAGTTGCAGATATAACATTATTTCAGTAGAAAACGTGAAAGGGCGGGGAATGTATCTGGAAGTTCTGTGTGAAAAGGTGGACGTAAGTGGCTAAGATTGAACTTAAAATGCCGGACGACTTTTTATTAAAGGTTTCCAAGCTGGCAGAAAAAACAGATGAAATTTTGCCTGCAGTTTTAGAAGCTGGAGGCGAGGTCGTGCTTGAAAAAGTCAAACAAAACCTGAGTGCGGTTGTTGGTGATGCGGTTAAACAAAAGAGTCGAGCAACCGGAGAACTGGAAAAAGCACTGGGGATGTCTCCGGTCAAGAAAGACCATCAAGGGGATTATAACCTTAAAATCGGTTTTTCAGAGCCTAGAACCGATGGCGAAAGCAATGCTAAGATTGGCAACATCATCGAATACGGAAAAAGCGGACAGCCGCCTAAACCCTTTTTAAAACCAGCTAAATCAAAATCACGTAAAGCCTGTATCGAAGCGATGAGAACAAAACTTGAAAGCGAGGCGTCAAAACCGTGAATGCTCTGATAGAACTTAACCGAATTTTTAGTGATCTTAACATCTCGGCTGAAACCGGGAAATTCTCAAAGGAAGCGCCATATGAATATTTGGTGGTCACCCCACTTACGGATGATTTTGCATTATTCGGAGATGACAAACCGCTTCGAACCGTCGAGGAGGTGCGCATATCAATCTTTTGCAAGGAGAATTACAATGCATTAAAAAACCGGCTCTTAAAAAGCCTTTTGGCATCTGACTTTGTCATTACCAGTCGGCATTATATCGGGCATGAAGATGACACCGGTTATTATCATTATGCCATTGATGTGGCAAAAGACTATGAATTGGAGGAAAACTAATGGCACAAATTGGACTGAAATATCTCATTTGTTCAAAGCTGACAGAAACCGAATCCGCTGCCACCTATTCTGATGGCCGGGTAATGGCTTATGCCATTAAAGCTGAAATGAACATCGAGATTAATGAAGGGGTGCTGCGTGGTGATGATCGTATCATTGAGAATATCAAGGAATTTAAATCTGGAAAACTAACCCTAAATGGCGATCATTTGGATTATGAAACACGAGCACTTATTCTTGGACACACCCTTTCAACCATTGATTCAACGACGAATAAGCAATTGACCTCAAAAGGATCAGATGATGGATCTTTTGTTGGGGTTGGCTTTTATGCTACCAGTATTAAAAATAATATACGTGGCTTTCGGGCCATTTGGTTGACCAAGGTGAAGTTTGGTGTGCCTTCAGAAAGTATGGAAACTCGTGGAGAATCCATTAACTTTCAGACACCTACTATTGAAGGTACCATTTCAACAAATGTTCTGGATGTCTGGAAAGAAGAAGCAACCTTCCCAACGGAAGCGGAAGCCAAAACCTGGCTGGATACTATGGCAAGTATTGGAGGGACTGAAGGATGATAAATGATGATCGAAGTGCGGTAGTTAGAATCGGTGGTGTCGACTATCCACTGACATTTACTACTAAAGCAACCAAGGAAATCGCCAAACGTTATGGTGGACTTGCAAACCTGGGTGAGACCCTGATGAAATCAGAAAACTTTGAAATGGCTCTTGATGAAGTCATTTGGCTCATCACTTTGCTGGCCAATCAGAGTATTATGATTCACAATCTTCAGAATGAAGAAAAGAGATCCTTATTGACTGAAGAAACAGTTGAACTCTTAACCACACCCTTGGATCTTTCAGATTATAAAAACGCGATTACCGAAGCCATGGTTAAAGGAACCAAAAGAAATATTGAAAGTGAGATTCCCATAGCGGATGGTGAGCAATTAAAAAACGCCAAAGTCGAGTAGATGATGAAATTTTATTTACTCGACTTTTATATTATGGGACGGTTCATCTAAACCGGACTGAAAATGAAGTATGGCTGATGCCTTTGGGGAAGCTTCTGGACTTGTGGACCTGTCATAAACAGTTTTTAGGACTCGAGAAGCCACAACGAGAATGGACCATTGATGAAATTATTCCTGAAATATAAAGGATTTTCTCGTAGCAGTTTTTATGTCTGAAATCAGGAGAAGGGAGGATAACTTTTCTTATGGCTAATGATAATTTCGGCCTACGTATAGGCATTGAAGGTGAACGCGAATTTAAAAATTCTTTACAGGATATCAATCGTACCTTCAAAGTTTTAGGCAGCGAAATGAAACTGGTGGAATCTCAGTTTGACAAACAAGATCAGAGCCTTGAAGCAGTAACCGCCAGAAATGAGCAATTAAATAAAGCGATTGACTCCCAAAAGGATAAGATCAAAACCCTTGAAAAGGCGCTTGATAATGCCGCCACCTCCTTTGGCGAAAATGATCGCCGAACTCAAAACTGGGTGATTCAGCTTAATAATGCCAAGGCGCATCTCAATAAGCTAGAAAATGAAGTCAACAAAAATGAAAAAACCCTGGATGGACTGGAAGATGGTTTTAATGATGCCGAACGCCAAGCTGGGCAGTTTGAAAAGGCTATTGATCGGGCAGGCGATCAGGCCGATAATTCTTCAAATAAATTCAGTTCGCTTGGCGGGATCCTAAAAGGGGTTGGGATTGCTATGGGATCAGCCTTTGTCGCCGTTGGTGCGGCAGCTGTTTCATCCGCCAAATCCCTGACGGATATGACTGTCGGTGCAGCTGCTTATGCTGATGAAATGATCACTACTTCTACTGTTGCCGGGGTATCGGTTGAGAGCCTTCAGGCTTATCAGTATGCGGCCGAACTGGTAGATGTTTCTATGGAAACCTTGACCGGCTCCATGGCCAAACAAACAAGGTCCATGTCTTCAGCCCGTGATGGTTCTGCCGATATGATTGCCGCTTATGAGCGATTAGGTGTTTCTGTATCAAACGCCGATGGAACGCTTCGAAATGGTGAAGATGTCTATTGGGAAACCATCGATGCTTTGGGCCGTATGGAAGAAGGGGCTGAACGAGATGCGCTGGCCATGGAGATTTTTGGACGGTCCGCCCAGGAATTAAATCCCCTGATTGCTCAAGGTTCAGCAGGCATTGCTGAACTAACCGATGAAGCCAAACAAATGGGGGCTGTGATGAGTGATGAAACCATTGCTCAGCTAGGGAAATTTGATGATACGCTGCAGCGCCTGAACGCTGGCAGTTCAGCTGCTAAAAATGCACTTGGGACAGTCCTTCTACCTCAACTTCAACTCCTTGCTGATGATGGCGTCACACTTTTGGGTGAATTTACCAAAGGACTCCAGGAAGCGGGTGGCGATTTTGATAAAATTTCTGAAGTCATTGGTGAGACAGTCGGCGGGCTGTCAAATATGGTTCTTCAAAATATGCCGCAAGTCATTCAGGTTGGTATGGAGATTGTTGGAGCTATTGGTGGGGCAATGCTTGAGAACCTGCCGATGCTTATTGATACTGCCAATCAGTTAATTTTTACTCTGCTTGAGGGATTGTTATCAGCTTTACCACAGCTAACGGATGGGGCTCTTCAACTGGTACTTGCACTGGTTCAGGGAATTCTTGATAACCTGCCAGCTATTTTAGAAAGTGCTATGGTGATGGTAGCAACCTTAATTGAGGGGATAGCTCAGTCGCTTCCAGAGTTAGTTCCCGAAATTGTTGAGTGTGTCATGCTGATGGCCCAAACCCTGATTGATAATGCTGGCTTACTGCTAGATGCCGCCTTAGCCCTCATTACTGGTTTGGCGCAAGGACTTATTAATGCCTTACCGATTTTAATTGAAGCGCTACCGCAGCTGATTGAATCTTTTATCAACTATTTTGTTTCCAACCTTCCTCTGGTCATTGAAACAGGAATTAACCTGATCATCGCCTTAATTACAGGCCTGATTGCAGCCATTCCTAAACTGATTGAAGCCCTACCGCAGATCATTATGGCGCTGGTGAAAGGATTTGGCCAGGCAGCTGAAGCCATTTATGATGTTGGGATTAACCTGGTTAAAGGATTATGGAATGGGATTGTCTCAATGGGGCAATGGATTAAAGAAAAAGTAAAAGGTTTTTTTGGTGGTGTAGTCGACAACGTCAAAGATCTTTTAGGGATTCATTCTCCGTCAACCGTCTTTGAGGACATTGGTGAAAACATGGGAGCGGGTGTAGGAGTCGGTTTTGTCAATGCTATGGATAAAGTTGCAACTGATATGCTTCAGGCCGTTCCGACGACATTGGATGTCAATATGCAAACTGGATCAAGCAGGTCAAGCAGTCAGGCAATTGGAACAGGTGCTACTGGAAATGTACCACCCATCTATATCTACACCACTGTGGAACTGGATAAGAAAGCCGTTGGTCATTCCTTGACCCCGATCGTTTCTAAAGATCTGGCATTTAGTTTACGGGGAGGTAAAATCTGATGGCTGTTTGTGAAATTGAAAATAGCAGCGGTGCCGTTTTATTGGAAAGTTTCAACGCGTCCTATGCCAGTTCCCAATATGCACCGGGTGATTACAAACCTTCATACTTCTGGCCAGAAAATGCAGACCTTCCTATCTACTTTGATTCAAAAGAAGATTTTAGTCAGCTGACATTGGTCTGTTATTTTAAGAATGCGAAGCTTTCAGATATTGAAGACCTTAAAAAGGCATTAAAGAAATGTGTGATCACTATCAATAACCATTTACTTGATGGCAGGCATTTTGATTGTATGTTAATCGGTACTCAGATATCAGCCATCTCAACATTTCATTACAGTGCAATTTTCACATTTGATTGTCTGATGTTATCAAGTGTTTAAAGGAGCAATTTATGAATCTATATGATCAAAGCGGTCTCTTAATTGGAGAATTAAGCCAATATAGAGAATTGTATCTCACTGAGCTTCTGGAAACTGGTCAAGACACCTTGTCTTTTGAAATTTATGTCAGACACCCGCTTTATAAATATCTGGTTGAGGAAAATCTGATTCTGACTGACGAAAACCGATATGTGATCAAAAGCATTGATGAACGTGGCCAAACCACGATTATCGGTTGTCAGCTGGATCTATCCGATCTTTCAGTTGACGGTTATTTTAAGTTTCTGATTGAAGATGCAACTTTATCAATGGTCTTAAGCCAAGTTCTGGGAAGTCTGGGTTGGAGCTTTTCAGGTACTAATATTACAACAATTCAAAGCTTTTCTTTTGAATCCGGAACAACCCTGGAACTACTCAAACAGGCAGAAAAGGCCTACGGAGTTATTTTTAGATATAACTGTATAACAAAAAACATTCAGGTTACCACCATTTCGGATTTCAGCAACAAAGGGGTTTATTTCTCCGATGAATTAAATGTCAAAGAGTGTGAGCTACGGGGAGACAGCTGTGATCTGGTAACCCGCTTGTATGCCTTTGGCAAAGAAGGTCTTACTTTCGAAGAGATTAACTCTGGTCGCGCATACGTAGACAATTTCCAGTACACATCTAAAGTGATCTCAAAGGTCTGGGTCGATACGCGTTATGAAGTGGCAGAAGAACTGATGGCGGCAGCAACTCAAAAGCTTGCATCATTATCAATTCCCAATCGGGTTTACACCGCATCGGTTGTCGATTTGGCCAGTCTTTTGCCAGATCAATATGGAGATTTATCTATCTCGATTGGCGATAAGGTAACGCTAATTGACCGGATTCGAGAAATAGAAATCGAGCATCAGATTGTCAAACTGATTACCTATCCAGATTCCCCCGAAAAAAATGTAGCGGAGCTGGGCCGGATTTCAACTGATTTTGAATCGACTATCACTAAGCTCAAAAATGAAGAGATCAAAGAAGTCGTGGATGAAACTGTCCCTGAAGCGGTTGATACTTATATATCTGAGCATTACGGGAATTGGGTCTGTGTAGAAGAATATCCGGAAGTGATGGAAGACAATACCCTGTATTTAAAATACGTTTCTGAGTGAGGTTCAGATGGGAATACGATTTAATAACCGTGAGATTGGAAGCCTTTATGCCAATGGACATGACATTATTGAAGCCATGATTAATGGGCGGATTGTTTGGCCGGAAGAAGAATTTCACTGGCAGCCTAATGCGGATATGATCTGGGCTCGAAGCCAGTGGGAGGCTTTGTCAAGTGGCCGATACGGTTTTTTACGAATGCATTATTCCAAAGATCTGATCAATGATTTTTTCTTTGAACCTGGTACCTTCATGACCTCAGATGGTGCAACCTATGAAGTGACGATGGATAATATGCCGATCGAACATACCTGGGATTTTTCGAATAGTCGTCAAAGTGAAGTATATCGCGACACCAAAGTTGTTTGGACTATCTGTTTTCCAGACTCTATAGACCCATATCCAATGGGAATTGAATACGGTGAAACCTATTATTGTTTCGATGGGATCTCGATTGGCTGGCACAATCTTTTGTATTGTGAGATCGCTTATTTTGATTTACTGAATAACGCGACTCCTTATTTTGATTCCTCTTGGGATGGTGTAGCAATGGGATTTTTTAATGGTTTCTCAAAACTGCAGGCCCTCCCTAAAGAATTTACTTTTAAATTAGATTGCTATCGGCTACAGGCAATTTTTTCAGGTTGTGAGACTCTGATAGCTGTTCCTTACCTGGATATTGAAAATGCTTATTCAGGCATGGGGATGTTTGATGGTTTGGGTACTTTAAGAGAACTGGGTCTTGTTAATATTAATGTCAGTCTTGATTTATCACCATGCCCTTCACTGACAAGAAGCAGTCTTAAAAATGTAATTGCGGGATTGATAGATCGGACCGAACAGACTGCCTATCAAATCAAATTTGGAGGTGTCAATCTTGCAAAGCTTTCTCAGAGTGATTTGCAGGCAGTTTCTGCAAAAAACTGGGAGATCGTAGAAACGGTTACGGACTATCCAGAGTTAAATGGAGGTTGATGAAAATGAAAATATATAAAATCTCAGTCAAAGATAAAGCGCTTTTTTATGATGCTATTCGCATCAGCCAGTATGATCACCAGGTTCAGTGCCTTGAGTTTTCAATCCCTTTAATTAATGATGGGCT
The DNA here is from genome assembly GCA_031222025.1 of Eubacteriaceae bacterium ES2. GTDB lineage: Bacteria > Bacillota > Clostridia > Eubacteriales > Eubacteriaceae > Acetobacterium. The sequence goes on from CP130740.1 coordinate 1,730,431, forward strand.
CAATGTTGAAGACTTTAATATCCATGTCGAGACTCAGATTGGTAGTCATACCGATCGGATTTTGATGCAACCAGAAATTTATGGCGATGTGATCGTTTTTAAATGGCTTTTAACGGCTACGGTTACCCAATTTTCTGGACGATTGGCGTTTGAAATCCAGTTGGAAGGTAAAACTGATCCTGACATTTCAGTCTGGCAAAGTGCAAAGGGCTTGATTCAAATAACACAATCCATCAATGGTGAATCCAAAGAACTTATCGAGCCTTCCTTGCTGACTCAATGGGAACAGCAAATGGTAAGTCTTTCTGAAACTGCAGAACAAGCTAGTAAAGAAGCACTCAAAATTGTAGAGCGCGCCGATGCCGGAGAATTTATTGGTGAAAAGGGCGATTCTGGTCCACAGGGGATACCTGGTGAAGCTGGTCCTCAAGGAAATCCTGGTATTCAGGGATTAACAGGTGCAACTGGACCACCCGGAGAAACTGGTGCACAAGGTCCAAAAGGTGACAAAGGTGATCAAGGAGATCCAGGTATCCAAGGGCCTGCTGGTGAGAAAGGCGAACAGGGATCACAGGGACTAACTGGAGAAACTGGTCCGCAAGGTGTGCCTGGGATTCAAGGCTCAAAAGGCGATCAAGGCGAGCCTGGTGTTCAAGGTCCTGTTGGAGAAAAAGGTGACCAAGGGATTCAGGGGCTCCAAGGACTAACAGGTGAAACTGGTCCGCGGGGTGAAACAGGCTTACAAGGGCTTAAAGGCGATCAGGGCGAGCCCGGTGTTCAAGGTCCAGCTGGTGAAAAAGGTGAACAGGGAATTCAGGGACCACAGGGTCTAACCGGAGAAACTGGTCCGCAAGGTGTATCAGGGATTCAAGGTCCAAAAGGCGATCAAGGCGAGCCTGGTGTTCAAGGTCCTGTTGGTGAAAAAGGTGACCAAGGGATTCAGGGGCTCCAAGGACTAACCGGAGAAACTGGTCCGCAGGGTGAAACAGGCTTACAAGGTCCAAAAGGAGATCCGGGTGTTCAAGGTCCTACTGGAGAAAAAGGTGACCAAGGGATTCAGGGGTTCCAAGGACTAACCGGTGAAACCGGACTTCAGGGGCCGAAAGGCGATCAGGGTGATCCTGGTATCCAAGGGCCTGCTGGTGAAAAAGGCGAGCAAGGACTTCAAGGATTGACTGGTGATACAGGTCCGCAAGGAGAAGCTGGCCTTCAGGGGCCGAAAGGAGATCAAGGCGATCCTGGGATTCAAGGCCCTGCCGGTGAACAAGGTGAGCAAGGCGAACAGGGTCTTCAAGGATTAATCGGTGAAGCTGGTCCACAGGGTGAAACCGGATTACAAGGACCAAAGGGAGATCAAGGAGTTCAGGGAATACAGGGTCTTACTGGTGAAACCGGTATTCAAGGCCCAAAAGGGGACCAGGGTGATACCGGTCCAGCTGGTTATTCGCCCATCAAAGGTGTCGACTATTTCACTGAGGAAGACAAGGCTGAATGGTTTGACCCACTTGACACCAGGCTCTCTACTGTTGAATCTGGTCTTGAAACCATAACGACTCAGATAGGAGCACTCAATGACCAACTGGAGGAGGCATTGAATGGCGAGTAATACCTTAAGTCAAAATATTAATCAGGTAATTACTGATCTTTCAAATATTAAAACATCACTAATTGGAAAAGGTCAATCCATTCCTGCTGGAACCCCTGTGAGCAGCTATTCTGGCATCATTGACAGCTTACAGATCGGTACCAATGCCAGTGCTGAATTTAATATTCATTTTGGCGATACTGCTCCAGAAGATCTGACAAAGCTGTGGGTTAAAACCTCCCTTCCACCCAATATTATTATTAATACTGATATCAGCACTGTTTTAAATGAAGCAACACTGGTTAATCCTGTAGCCACAGCAGATAGTGTGATTTGCAGTGGACGGAATTTAAGTGCTGAAATAATTGATGAAAAAGTCTATCTTTTCGGTGGATATGATGAGAGTCCAGAAATTCTAATCTATGATCTGATCACTTTTCTGACGACTTCAACCGGTGTCAGTATGCCAACCGATAGAATTTATCAGCACGCTACCGGGCGAATAGATAATGAAATTTATCTAATCGGTGGGCGGAATTCTTCTGGTGTTACCAATAAAATTTATTGCTTTGATGTGATCGCAAACACTTTAAGTGATATCGGGTTAACTGTAACGCTCAATAAAGGATACGGTTACCACGGTTTTGGCTACGCTACTGTTGGGACAAAAATCTATTTCTTTGGTGGCTATCAGACCACAAGTTCTTCCTCAATAGTTGATACTGCCTTTTGCTTTGATATGGAAACCAGAGTGTTTTCTGATATTACAGACTGGCCATATGGAGACAGTGCTTTGATGTCCTGTGTAGTGATTGGTACAGATATTTTTCTCTGTGGCGGCTATGGCACGACTTCTACAAAAATTGTTAAATATGATACCTTAACTGGGGCCTATCAGACTGTAGCAACCATGCCTGCAAGCATTATTTATTGTCAGGCAGTTAGTATTGGAACAGATATTTATGTATTTTATGAATATGGCATTTATAAATTTGATTCGGTCACAAGCGAAGTGACAACTATTACGACATCGAGTGTTCAGCGATATCGACAGGGTTTTATGCTCGCATATGGGCCAGAAGTTTTTTCATTCGGAGGCTATTACCTAACCAACCAGGTCGTTAAAATGGCTTGTGATGTAGAGCTCGAGCAGAACCATCTGCAGATTGCAAGTCTACGCTCTGGTCAAAGGATAGAGCTATTCAATCAAAATGGGATAGAACTTAAAATGCCAGTATCAGATGTGTTTAAAGGTGATTCAACTAATAAGGCTCAAAAAGTTAAAGCCTACTATTATGATAATGACCTATGGAATTTAATTTAAGGACCTTCGGGTTCTTTTTTAAATATAGAAAATAATTTTACAAGGAGAATGAAAATGGAATATTTAGAAAAGATGAAATTTGTTGTCGTGCTGGCCTTTACAGCATTATCTGGTTGGCTTGGAATTCTTGCTATCCCGGTTTTGTTGTTGTTTGTCCTGGCATCATTTGATTATGTAACAGGGTTAATGGCAGCAAAGTATCGGGGAGACAAGGTTTCTAGTTATAAAGGATTTCGAGGAATCATGAAAAAGGTTTGTTTATTTTACCTGATTGCTGTTGGGGCGATTCTAGATTACACCCTTCTTTATGCCAGTCAGTATATTGGTGTAGATGCACACGTTAATTTTGTTATTGCATCTTTTGTGGCTGTCTGGCTGATTTGCAATGAAATCATCAGCATTCTAGAAAATATGAAAGATATGAACGTCAAATTTCCTGCATTTCTTGAAAAACTGACCCAGAATATTCGTACTCAGATGGAGAATGAAACAGGTGCCCAAACAATTGATGATAATAAAGATGGAGAAGACGATTCTAAGTAATAGCGCTTTAGGAGGTTGTGATAATTAAATCACTGCCTTCTTTTTTTATTGGAGGCTTATAATGACGAACGAACAAAAGGACCAAATCCACGAACTCCGTATTCTAGGAATGAGTTATTCAAAGATAGCAGATGATCTTAATCTTTCAGAGAACACGGTTAAATCCTATTGTCGACGACATAATCTTGGGAAAGAAATGTTGAAAAAATCAACAGGTGTTTTGGAAGAAAAAGATATCTGTAAACAATGCGGTAAACCGATCAAACAGGAGTCTAAGGGCAGACATAAAAAGTTTTGCTCTGAAAACTGCCGAAGGCTTTGGTGGAAAACCAACGAGTCTCAGATCAAACGCAAATCTTATTATTCTCAGGTTTGTCAGGAATGCGGCAAAACCTTTAAAAGCTATGGAAACACTAAACGAAAGTTTTGCAGTCATGACTGTTATATCAAACATCGATTTGGAGAAAGGCCAGGTAATCAATGACAAAAGAACAATTGGAGCAAGAAAAGAATTATCATATTTCACTCTCTATTTCAAAAGTATTGATGACCGAAGGACTGCTTACGTATGATGAATTTACGCAAATAAAAGAGTGGTTAATCGAAAAATATTGTCCCATCATTTCCAGCTTATAATGGCTTAATAACTTGATTTGTATCAACATTCGAGGTAACATCACAGCTGGAAAGGAGTGGGATAATGCGAAAAATCATTAAAATTGAACCATCGGTGTTAAAGCTGCCAGACAAAAAACGAGTAGCTGCTTATGCAAGAGTCAGTAGCGGAAAAGATGCAATGCTTCATTCATTGTCTGCTCAGATCAGTCATTACAGTGATTTCATCCAAAACCATCCAGGCTGGGAATACGTCGGCGTTTATGCAGATGAAGCAGCAACTGGAACCAAGGATAAGCGAGCAGAATTTCAAAAGCTTCTGGCTGATTGCAGGAATCATAAGATAGACTTGATCATTACCAAGTCAATCTCACGATTCGCCAGAAATACACTGACTCTTTTGGAAGTAGTTCGGGAACTCAGCAGCCTTGGAATTGAAGTTTATTTTGAAAAAGAAAATATCTATAGTTTAAGCGGGGATGGTGAGTTGATGCTCACTATTCTCGCTTCTTTTGCGCAGGCGGAAAGTCTACAGGTTAGCGAAAACTGCAAATGGCGTATCAGAAAGGGCTTTCAAGAAGGTGAACTGGTTAATCTCAGATTCATGTATGGTTACAGGATTAGTAAGGATGGGATTGAGATTGACGAAGAACAGGCTGAAATTGTACGTATGATTTATGATGACTACCTGAGTGGCAAGGGCTTCAATCTGATTGCGAAAAAGCTAAGAGAAATGGATATTGAAAAACTTCGGGGTGGCATATGGACGCCTGAAAGAGTTGGAGAAATATTAAAGAATGAGAAGTATGCTGGCAACTCGCTTGCCCAGAAAAAATACGTTTCAGACCACTTATCTAAAAAACTCGTTACCAATTGGGGCCAGCTACCCAAGTATTATGCAGAAAACACCCATCCATCCATTATCGATCAGGAGACGTTTGATAAAGCACAAGAGATTCTTGCAAGCAGAAGAAAGACTTCTGGTAAAAAGAAACGCCCCGTTTATCCCTTTACTCAAAAGATTATTTGTGACAAATGCGGCAAACATTATAATCGTAAAGTGACGCATGGCTACACCTATTGGAATTGCCGAACTTATTTGCACTTTGGAAAATCCGTCTGCCATACCATTCAGATTCCAGAAGAGATTCTCATGGAGGTATCTGCAGAAGTTTTGGGATTGGAAAATTTCGATGAGGTCGTCTTTAACAAAAATATTAAAGAAATACGGGTACCAGAAGACTTCAAGCTAATCTTTGTCTTTCATGATAACCAGATTTTAAAGAAAACCTGGAGTCACAAATCGCGTAAAGAAAGCTGGGATGAGAAGAAAAAACAGGAAGCCAGAGAACGTCAAAACTTGATAATGGAAAGGGGAATGGCAAATTGAATGGTACAAGAAATGTAAGATCAGTAACAGTTATTCCGGCAACACCTGAGTTATTCAATCAGATTGAAGAAGTGACTTCTCGAAAAAAGCGGGTGGCTGCATACGCCAGAGTATCAACTAATCTAGAAGAACAACAAAGCAGTTTTGAAGCTCAACTTGATTATTATACGAAGTATATCAAAGGTAAGGAAGAGTGGGAATTTGTAGAAGTCTATACGGATGAGGGTATCTCAGCAACCAGTACCAAAAGACGAGATGGCTTCAATCGTATGATAAAAGACGCGCTGGACGGTAAGATCGATTTGATTGTTACTAAATCAGTTTCACGGTTTGCCAGAAATACAGTTGACACGCTGACAAACGTTCGATTATTGAAAGAAAAAAACATCGAAATATACTTCGAGAAAGAAAATATTTATACCCTCGACAGCAAAGGGGAGCTATTAATCGCGATTATGTCAAGCTTGGCTCAAGATGAAAGCCGCTCAATTTCAGAAAACGTGACATGGGGGAAACGAAAGAGCTTTTCAGACGGAAATATTTCTTTACCATACAAGAGTTTCCTCGGATATGTTAAAGGAGAGAATGGACTTCCGCAAATAGTTGAAGAAGAAGCAACGACCATTCGACTTATTTATAAGCTCTTTCTGGAAGGCTACACCCCTTCAGCCATCGCCAAACAGTTAATTGAACTTAAAATACTTACACCAACAAAAAGAGAAAAATGGTCAGTGTCAACGGTGATCAGCATTCTTAAAAATGAGAAATACAAGGGAGATGCAATTTTGCAAAAACGCTACACGACAGACTTCTTGACTAAAAAAACGAAAACAAATGAAGGGGAAGTTCCCCAATATTATGTCGAAAATAGCCATCCAGCGATCATCCCCCCAGAAACCTTTGGCCTTGTGCAGGAGGAATTTGTCAGAAGAAAATCAAAAGGCGGTTATACGAGCAGCATGAGTTGCTTCTCCACTCGAATTATTTGTGGCGATTGTAGCAGTGCATACGGAAGCAAAGTCTGGCACGCTGGCAGTAAATATCAGCGTGTTGTCTGGCAGTGCAATCAAAAATTTAAACAAAAGAAAAAATGCAGCACGCCGCACTTGTACGATGAAACCATTAAAAAACTGTTCGTAGAAGTCATGAATCATCTCATTAAAAATAAAACAGAGATATTTAAGAATTACCGCCTTATGATTGAGAAGCTGACCGATTGTCAGGACTTAAAAGAAGAACTGAAGCAAGTTGATGAAGAATGCAGCTCCATTGAAATGATGGTTGATGCCTTTGTTAATGAAAACACCCGGATTGCGATGGACCAGGATGAATATCAGCGCCGCTATAATGCTTATGCTGAAAGTTATGATAAACTTCGCAATCGCCATATGGCATTATCCGAGGAAATCAGAAAAAGAAAAGCCCGAAAAAGCCAGATTCATGCCTTCCTGGATATTCTTGAAAATCAAGAAGAACTACTGACAGAATTTGATGAAACCCTCTGGCGTCGGACTATTTTAGAGACGGTTGTTCTCTCCAAGGATGAAGTCAATTTCCGGTTTAAAGATGGAGCGGAGATAAAATGGCCAATGAAAGGAAATATTTAGTTGCAAGGCAAGCGTTTTAAACCAATTAATAGTGAAGGCATTACGCAAAATCTCTAAATACCGCATAATAGCACAAGCTGCTCAGTTTATGCCTGATGTTTTTACCTACATGGATGATATTGCTTCAGTCATCAGTCCGATGATCTCACCTAATACCTACCGAGAACTGTTTAAAGAACATCATGCCAGAATTATTCAGGCGATCAAAGATAACGGAATGATTGCAAAACAACATATTTGTGAAAAATGGGATCTTCTGGTTGATGATTTTGTTGAGATTGGAATCCAGAGTTTCTTCCCAGCTCAGCCTTCCAATAATTTTCGAGCCATCCAGCAGAAATATCCGGAGTTTGTTATTCACGGTGGGGCTGACTCCCAGTCACCAATTTTTTCAACGGATATTACTTACGAAAAGGGAGCAGCTGAAGCTAAACGCTGCATTGATCAGTATGCAGGAAATGGCCGCTATATGGTTTACATTTCGTGTCCAGGCACGCCCAATGCGGCTCATCAAGGTTTTTTTGAAGAAGCCTGACGACTGGGCCATGAGATTTAAGTAGGGTTTACTGAACGGATTGAAATCCATAACCAGCAACCAAATTTACAGCTTGCATTAAGTCGATGAAACGAATCCAAAATTGAGACAAAAAGAACCGCATCCTCCGGTTCAGATTCATTACCAGAAACTGTAAAATAATGGCGCTTTTGGTTGTGTCCTCAAGTTTAGTTCTGACGAGGCCAAAGCCATATTTTCGTTTAGTGACACCATAAGAGCCTTCGATTGCGTTGCGCTCGCCATTATCGGCACGTTCCACTTGCTTAACTTCAGAAGATACCACTTTCGGTTTGCGCCCCAGCTTCGGGCCACTGATTCGAATGCCCCGAAGCTTCAGCCAGGCCAGGTTCTCACGGTTACGAAAGATTGAATCTGCCAACACCGCCTCCGGATAACAGCCAAAGCGCATCAGGTATTATAAAACCGCTTCCTGCAATAAAGTTCCTTCATTGAAACTCTCAAAGTCAAGCTTCTCAATGAAGGTATAGCCGTCAACAACGCTTGTCATTACTTTACACCCGAACTCAACGTCTGAGCCGGCTTTTCCTCTGAAAATTGGCAGGATGTGAGGTTGTGAGATGCTCACAATCCGGTTTGGGACAGAGTGCGTTTTCGTCTCATACATGGTGTTCTGTTGCTCATAAAGCTTTCGGATGGTCTCGAGTTCGCTGTGCTGGCGTTTTGTCAGAAGTTCGGCTCTGGCAGCGTCTTTCAGGTAAGTCTCGACGTATTCCAGATCCCGTTTCACATACCCCAGCTGTTTTCGAATTGCTTTACGGACTGTTTTGCTGCGCTTTTTGCGCTGCTTTTCGATGGACAGATAGTTTTTTCGGGCCCTATTGCGGTAAGTTCGGGGTTTGGCAACAAGAGCGATATCCGGCGTATGCAGAACGTCAATCATCATTTCAAGTTTTTCACGTGCCTCATTGAGAAGACGCAAATCGGTGGGAAAGCGGATATCACCTGGCGCACAGGTTGCATCAAGAATCAGTTTACCTTTCTTCGGGATATTAGAAAAGCTGATTTGACTTCCTTCATCGGATGGTTCTGATGGGCCGGGGCATCGTGATGATCATCATCCTCGCCTTTGTCTTCTACAGCTTCAAACTCCTTCATGGCGATCATGTTGTTGATCTCCATGAGAATATCTGGCGTAAAGCGTTTTCTGAAGTGCGTGATCAGTGATGCATCAAATGGCGGGCGGGTATCTTCAAAACCGTCAAAGCCCAGAAAATACTGGAGATAGGGATTTTCCATCACCTGTAACGGCACTTCAGCATCAACCAGTTTTAAACGGGTCTGCAAAATCAGTGTTCCCAGAGCAACCCGGACTGAGAACGCTTCTTCGCCTCTCGTTGAAGATTTAAAGTTCCTGGCGTAGGCATCCTCAAAATCAGACCACGGAATCATCTCCGCCAGTTTGACCCAGCGGTTGTCTTTGTTAAGTTTTCCTCCGAAAGGAAGAAAGAAATCATCCGAAAACTTGATTTGGTCCGTCTTTCTGATATACATAAGGCACCTCCATCTGCAAGGGTTTTATGGTAAAAAAGTAATTATCTTTGCACTTATTATACTAAAAATATGCCTCAAAGTCAGCATTTAAGCGATTTTTGATTTGTTCAGTAAGCCCTATTTATGTTTTTGCTTTGTTACTGGATGGATAAAGTCCCAGCATGGTTTAGCTGTATTTAACGGTCTCAGCTTATTTTTGGGGGTATATTTTACGGCCGGTTACTACACTAAGGTCGGACCAATTGAAAACCCATACTGGGTTATTTTCACAAGTCTGATATGGGTTATAATAATGGGGTTATTTGGCTGGGTGTTAGGATGGATTAATGTTTCATTGACTTTTCCGGTCAAAGAAAAGTAAGTTCATACGAAGCGAATGATTAATTGCTTGAAAAACAAAGAACGATTGGCGAAACTCCAATCAACTTAGAGATTGCGATAAATACTGAGGAAGATCTGGTTTTGCCGGGTCTTTTTCCTTATAGACTTGAGTCTGTTTCGTACGCAAAGCGCGCGAAACAGTAAACCACTTATTATGTGATGAAATGTAAAAATTATAGGCATTAATAACCTTTTATGCAAGGAAAGTCATATAATTTTTGTGTAACAATGGCTTAAAATAATAAGTTGTATTAAAAAGGATTGTATGGATAACTTTTGAATTTTTCGCCAAATTGATGCTCTTTTGGCTCACGATTCTTCCTTGTTTTGAAAAGTTTTTATTGCGGTTTGGATAAAGTTATGAATAAGAGGGTTTGAGTTGTCATAGCGGTAATATAAGCACATTTTCACGATAAATTCATGCCCTATAAGCGGAATAGTTTTAATATAATCTCTATCCATATGACGTACACTATATGGCATAATGCTGATGCCTCCAGTTTTACGGATAGCAAGACCCAGTGTATCGACTTGTTGTGTGAAAATAGTCTTTTTTGGCGAAATGCCGAAACGAACAAAGATTGAGAGAATTTCAGCATTGAAATCTCGATATCCGGCGTTGTTGTCTAAAAAAATAAAGGTTTCGTTGACTAAATCTGTCGGATTAATGAATGACTGATTGGCAAGTGGATGCATAGAAGGAAGTAAAACAGCGAGTATTTCAGAAGCAAAAGGTATTTGCCGAAGTTCGCTATTCGCCGTCAAACCAGTGTTAGTTGTGAGAAAAAGATCGCTGTTTCCCGTCAGCAGACTTTTAAGACCTTCAATCGGTTGACAGGATAATATTTGCACATCACATTTTGGATAAGCCAAAGAGAAACGTTCGACGATTGGTTCGGTAAAATCAGATGTGTAGTAGTAGGGACTACTGATTTTAAGGCTCCCTAATTGACCGGAGGTGAGAAGTTTTATCTGTTCAAGTGCAATATGGTATTGCGTAAGCATAGCAGTAAAATTTTCATATGCCACTTTTCCTGCTTCAGTGAGTACGACATGTCTGGTATTGCGCTGCAAAAGTTTGGCTCCCATTTCTGCTTCAACGATTGCAATGTGTCGACTAAGAACAGGTTGGGTAATATACATTATTTCAGCTGTCTTTGAAAAATTAAGCGTCTCAGCCAGTTTTAGATACTCTTCAATATAGTGCAGTTTCAAAGTGGTACCTCCAGTTTTTATTTTGAATATATCAGTAAAAAAGTGCACTGGCAAGTTATTTATGCTTTATTGACATAAATCCCGTTAATATTGGTATTTCTCAAGAATTAAAAAAAGCACTATAATGAAAGCATAAAAGGTAATTACTTTGATAAAAACAATTTTAGGAGGAAGTGCGATGTTTACAATTGACAGTGCAGTAAATAAAGATTGCCCCGTATTGATTAATTGGGGAAAAGACGGCGGGATTTATCCCTATGCATTCACATCCAGTGAGGATGAAATGCTCGCCTGTCGAGAATCAGCGTGGTTTGGTTGCTTTTTAAATTGTTCGCCGGTGTATGATATTTCTGGGCCGGATGCCGTTAAGTTACTCAACTATGTCTGCGTTAACCGGGATTTCGAAAAACTAAAAATCGGTGGGTCAAGACACGCCTTAATGTGTAATGATAGAGGTCAGCTGTTGGCAGACGGTTTAATAATCCGAACTGGAGAAGATACCTTTAGAACCTATTGGCTGGCTCCGATTGTATCATTTTATGTCGATACATTAGGTATGAATGTGACTGGAAATTGGGTTTTTGACGAGTATTTTTACCAGATTGACGGCCCAAAATCATTGCAAATTATGGAGAAAGCTTCACAAACTGATTTACATGACATAAAATTTGCAGGAAGAAAAAATATAAAAATCGCAGGTACTGACGTAACAATAGTGAGACTTGGGATGTCTGGTGCGCTGGCTTACGAAATTCATGGCAGCACTGATCATGCTGATGCTGTTTATGATGCAGTAGTAGCAGCCGGAGCAGAATTTGGTTTAAAGCGCCAAGGCGTCAGTAATTATTGTAGAAGCCATACCCAGGGTGGTTATCCCAATCAATGGATTCATTTTTGGTATCCTTGGCGTTCCAGCGGCGAACAATTGTTGAAATATATTGAGACGTGTCCATATATTTTTGAAGGTCACAAACAATATCCATTCTTTGGAAGTGCAAGCGACAACTCTGAAAATGCCTTTGTAACGCCGTTTGATGTGGCTTGGGAATATTTAATTAACTATGATCATGAATTCATTGGGAAAACAGCGCTTCAGGAAATTGCTAAAAATCCGCCTAAAAAATGTGTGACACTGGAATGGAATTCTGAAGATATTGGGAAAGTTTTTGCAACGCAGTTTAATGGAACAAAGCAAGCAACTGCTGAAGAGATTACGCGTGTCGGTGATGGCGGGGAAGCACCTTTTGTGATCAGCAAGGTTTTAAATAACGGAAATATGGTAGGTATGACCGCAGGAAGAACAAATGACTATTATCATCAAAAAATGATTTCTTTGGCTTTTGTTGAGAAGGATTATGCAATTGAAGGCAAGGAACTGATAGTGATTTGGGGTACCGCAGAAACATCACAGCTTGAGATACGCGCAACGGTTGCACCGTTTCCTTACTATAATGAAGAGTATCGAAATGAAACCTTTGATGTGGAAAAGATACCGCATCCAGTTTTTGAATAATGCTAACTGAGCCACTCACCTGGTTATTCATTCAAATTTAAAATCAGATATTTGAAACAACAAAATGTGTCGTTAATTTTCAGCACCGTTTTTATTAACCTGATTATACAACAACGGGGCAAGAGGTTAAATTAAAGCCTTTGCCCTTTATTAGATACGACGGTTTGACTTTAATTTCACTTTTTAAGGCTTTGACTGAATAATAAAATTAATAAAAGCAAACAGTTAGGTTTAGAACAAAAGGAGGGGAATGTCGGGTATTCTACTCGGTGATCACATGAACTATTATAATATTGGTGATAGAGATTCTGAGCAGTTTAATCGCATGTTGGTGGAAAGTCTTTCTGAGATGATATCTATCTCAGTCCGTGGACCGGATAAAAAGTTTGTTTTTGTTAGTGAAGAATTTTTGAAAGGTCTAAAGCTAAAACCCGCTGATGTTGAGGGCAAAGGTTCTACAGAGTTAATCCAGGAAAAATTATATGAATCATCAGCCAGTGAAAGAGCATTTTCTGAAGGAACTGACGCAAAAGAGTTTTTTCATGCGATCGATGACCAATGGGTGTATTCCGAGAGTAAAATTATAAAAGATTTTAAGGGTGAATTAGAATATGTAGTAACATATAGTGTGCTACCTCATGAACTTTTAAAAGAAATTGATAAAATGCGGCTCCATTTGGAATATTATAAGCAAGAAAATAAGCAGCTATATAATTACCTTATTAAAAATGATAACATTCATGTTTTTGCAGACAAAAGTATGAGTAAAATTGTTAAAAATGCGGTAAAAATTGCCCCAACAAATGCTAGTGTGGTGATTACAGGAGAATCAGGTGTAGGTAAGGAAATAATTGCAAAGGTCATTCATGAAAACAGTGATCGTCGTGAAAAGCCATTTGTTGCTGTTTGCATACCCCAAATGTCACCCGCCTTAATGGAGTCGGAGTTATTCGGTTATGAAAAAGGCGCCTTTACTGGAGCACTAAGTTCAGGACATGAAGGTTTGTTAGAAAGTGCTAATGGTGGCACGGTTTTTTTGGATGAGATTGGAGATATATCGCTTGATCTGCAGGTAAAACTTCTTCGTGTCTTGGAAAACCGCAAGTTTACGCGAGTAGGTGGCACAAAAACGATTGAGCTTGATGTTCGCTTTATTGCAGCGACTAACAAGAATCTTAAACAAATGGTGAAGGATAATAGCTTCAGAGAGGATCTGCTTTACCGTATTGGAGTCATTTTTCTTAATATTCCTCCGCTACGAGAACGGAAAGACGATATTATTCCATTGGTTAATCATTTCGTTTCACTACTGAATAAGATTTATTGTAGTCATCACAGAGTTGCTGAAGATGCATATCATTTGTTTAGAGAATATGCATGGCCTGGAAATGTAAGAGAACTACGTAATTTAGTAGAGAAGCTGGTAGTGTTATCAGAAGAGAACCTTATTAACGCACAAATGGTTAATAGACTACTTCAAGGTGAAGACTTTTTAGTAGCAGACACTACAATCGGCACTCGTCAAGATCATGAGGCGATATGGGAAGAAAATACAGTTATAGATAAATATAACCAAATCGAGTCCGATAAGATTCTTACGGCGTTAGTAGAGGCCGGTGGAAACCGTACAATAGCGGCAGAAATACTAGGTATTTCGAGAAGCACATTATATCGTCGTTTGAAAAAACACCCTATTAATAAATAAACTCGAATATTGGGATATTCTCATAAAAAGCTTGTAATGACTTCACTGTCATTACAAGCTTTTTTTAGTCGCCCGGCATGGGCGCAATCTAACGGGTGAAAGTCCCGAGCACGGGTAGGTAGTGCCAAGTGAATAGCTTAAGGCAAGGGTGTCCCCGGCGACGGGGAATCTGAAGGAAGCCGGCGGCAAACTTCCGGTCTGACGAACAGAAATCACATCAGGCATTATCAACTGGGTAAGGTTGCTAAGCAAACCAAAGCCCTAAAACTACCCGGAAGTTGATGGTGTAAATGTGGCAGATAGATGGAAGGAAAGATTGCGTTCTTACCCAGGGAGATCTCACGGACGTGTGGAAACAGAGTATGAAACACGGTTGAAATAAGATTTATCGTGAGAAGTCAGCCGAAGCCATAGTACGGAGACAATCTAGATGTCGAAGGAAGGGCTGAACCAGAGGAGGTGAAGATCAATGAAGATTACTGACGGTGATAAAATAAAACACAGAAAACTTCAAAATGAAGACGATCTGCAAAAGATATCTGCGGAACAGAAAAGATATGCAGACGTGTGTGCGTCACCAAAGATAATTGAAACCGAAATCACCAACACAAACGAGCAGATGGATGGACTGCTGGAGAAGATTTTAACCCGGGATAATCTGAACCTGGCCTATAAGCAGGTGAAGAAAAACAAGGGTGCAGGTGGAATTGACGGGATGCAGGTGGATGAACTTCTGCCCTACCTGAAAGAAAACCGGAATGAACTCATTGAAGCCATCCGAAGTGGTAAATACAAACCACACCCCGTCAGACGGGTAGAAATACCAAAAGATAACGGGAAAACACGAAAATTAGGAATCCCAACTGTTGTGGATCGACTGATCCAACAGGCAATCATGCAGGTGTTGACGCCGATATTCGAGCAACAATTCTCAGACAACAGTTTTGGATTCAGACCGGGGCGCAGTGCCCAAGGTGCCCTGAAACAATGCCAGCAAAATATCCACGACGGATATAAATACGTCGTGGATATGGATCTGGAGCGGTACTTTGATACCGTCAATCACAGTCGACTGATACAGATTCTGTCTGAAACCATCAAAGATGGTCGGGTCATTTCCCTGATCCACAAATATTTAAACGCTGGCGTGATGTCAGGCGGTGTGTTCGAGAGAAGTGAGGAAGGCGTACCGCAAGGCGGCCCACTCAGCCCAATTCTTGGTAATATCATGCTTAATGAATGTGACAAGGAACTGGAACGTCGTGGACACCGTTTTGTCCGGTATGCGGATGATCTGATGATTTTCTGCAAAAGTCGGAGAGCTGCCGAACGAACCCTTAAAAACATCGCACCGTTTATCGAAGGGAAATTGTTTCTTCGAATAAATCGGGAGAAAACAAAGGTGGCCAACGTCACAAAAGTAAAATTTCTCGGATACGGATTCTATATCTACCGGGGACAGGGAAGGTTGCGAGTTCACCCCCAGAGCATCGGTAAGCTGAAGGATAAAATCCGACAGATTACCGGACGCAGTAATGGGATGGGAATTCAGAGACGAAAAGAAAGACTGCTGCAAATCGTGCGGGGCTGGGTCAATTATTTCAAGCTGGCGGATATGAAAAAGATCCTCAAACCGCTGGATGAATGGATGAGAAGCCGGATCCGGATGGTTGTCTGGAAACGATGGAAGAAAGTGAAAACCCGATTTATCAATCTCAAGAAATTGGGACTGGATGAAGAACGGGCCTGGATGTGGGCAAACACAAGAAAAGGCTATTGGCGAACCGCCCATAGCCCAATCTTACTGAGAACCCTTTCTAATGACCGCTTGAAGCGGGCAGGATATCCCAACTTTTATGATTATTATCTGCAAGTAACCGTGTAAACTTTGGAACCGCCGTATACCGAACGGTACGTACGGTGGTGTGGGAGGTCGGTTGATCAATTAATGGTCAGCCTCCTACCCGATTGGTGGAAAATCATCGTTATTTTATAGTGATATCAGCATCTCCGTAAAATAATCGGGGACATGAACGCGTGTCAAATTGTTTCAACTTCGTTCAGAGGCATTGACATTAGTGTATCAATTTGTCTTATAAAAAATAAAATATGCAAACAGTAATAAAGCATTATGAAGGAGCAGATTCGAAATAAATCGCTTTGCTCCAGGATTATTAAATTGTACATTGTCATAATTTAGTTTTGAATAAAAGTTGGCATATAAATTGCTAATATATAAATTACTTCATATTGCAATGTTAAAAATATGTGAACCACAGATACAATCCCAATTTACTGAATGAATTTATTATTTCAAATCGCTAAGAGGAAAAGAAAATATCTTAATTATTAAATTGCTTTATTTAGAAATGAGATTTTTAGATGTAACAGCCCTTTGTTTTTAATATATCAAGACTAGAAGGAGGTTCAGTGAGCGGAAAAAAGCGCTATTCCAGCTGAAATGAGTAATTTTTATGAATGTAATAAAAAATTTGTCATTATGGTTATAGCTCAATAATGAGTAAAAAAGATATTTTTGATCGATGTGGGAAGATATTTAATTGCTATAAAGTGAGGTTACAGCGCCATGTGCATGAGATAAAGCACTGTTGCCATGTAAAAAAGAATAAGATGAAAGGAAAAGTATGACTATCACTTTGGGTATTTCATACGAAATTATTTATGGAAGAGAGTAATATTACTGTTGTAAAGGAAAATGGTATAGCAACAATTCGAATTAATCGACCTAAATTTCTAAATGCGTTAAACAGCACAATTAGCAAAGAAATATTAAATGAGCTTGAAAAAATAAAGCTTGATTCGTCCATTCGGGTACTGATTGTAACCGGCACTGGTAGATCTTTTGTGGCTGGAGCAGACGTAAAAGAAATGTCTGATTTTCCGCCACGCAAGGCAAGAGAATTTTGCACAGTAGCAATTGATATTAATAATGAATTGGAAAGTATGCCAATCCCTACTATCGCAGCAATAAATGGTCTTGCGTTGGGAGGAGGATTAGAACTGGCTCTAGCATGTGATTTTCGAGTAGGGGGCTCACGAACACTTTTAGCTTTACCGGAGGTTGGTCTTGGCATTATCCCCGGAGCACATGGCTGTGCTCGCATAACATCAATAATTGGACCGTCAAAGGCGAAACAGTTAATAATGCTTAATGAGAAGATACCAGGTAAGCTTGCTTATGAAATTGGTCTGATTAATTGGTATGTTACAGGAAATGCTACCTTGGATGAAGAAGTAACCTCCGCTCAAACTGCACTGATAGCTCAAAAATCTTGTGAGGAAAACAAAGTTTTATTAAAACAAGCAGAAGATAGAGCAAGATCAGCAGAGAAAGTAGCAGATGCTGCTGAAGCTGAGGCTATTTATACAAAAGCAATGGACATTGCGCAATTGTTGAAATCAAAACCTAAATGCGCTTTAGCTGCAGCAAAAGCTGTAATCAATACGGCAGCTAACGAGAGTATTCGAGCTGGTAAGACAGCTGAAACGACTGAATTTTCTTTATTATTTGATACAGATGATCAGAAAGAAGGAATGTCTGCAATGCTTGAAAAAAGAGTTGCAGTATTTACTAATAATTAAAATTTAAAAGGAATAGGAAGGAATATTATTATGAACATACAAACGATAGGTGTAATTGGCGCAGGACAGATGGGAGCTGGTATTGCGCAGGCTGTTGCAACTGGAGGTTATAGAGTCATTCTTTACGACATTAAGGAAGAGTATTGTGAAAATGCAAAAGAAAAGATATACGCATCTTTAAAGAAACGTGCTGAGGCAGGAAAAATCACAACCGATTTAGTAGAAAATACCATAGAAAAGATTAATACTACTGAGGATTTGAAGCAGTTAGGAATCTGCGATATGGTTATTGAGGCAGTGCCTGAAGTATTAGAATTAAAACAGTCTATATTCAAAGAACTCGGAACGATATGCAGACCTGATGCGATTCTTTGCACAAATACATCCACGATATCAGTTTCTCAGGTTATGAGTGAATGTACAATGAAAGAGCGTTGCGCGGGCATGCATTTCTTTTTTCCTGCACCAGTCATGAAGTTGGTGGAGGTGATTCGATCAAATGATACAACAGATGCTACGGTTTCAGTAATTAAACAAGTGGCCAGTTATATAGGTAAGACAGCTATTGAATGCAAGTTTGATACACCAGGTTTTATTGTCAACCGGTGCTTGTTTGCTTTTCTACAGGAAGCACTTCACTGCTATGAAGATGGCATAGCTACTATCGAAGATATCGATACTGCTATGAAGCAGGGGCTTAATCACCCAATGGGACCGTTTGAAATGATGGATATGTCTGGATTGGATATATATCCTCATGCCTGTGAATCATTAAGAGAACTGCCAGTTACAACATGGGAGTGCTGCGATAGTGTCAAGAAATTAATTGAAGAGGGGCGATTAGGAAGAAAGTCAGGCCATGGATGGTATGACTATAAATAAATATAAACTAAATAGTTTATTTGTCAAGCGTAAAAATATCGAAAGATATGAAAAATACTTTTTGCAATTATGTCTATGAAGTTGTGAGGATTAAGCATTTTTTAGAATTAACAAGGAGGAAATAATGAAAGAAGCAGTTATTGTTGCATATGGACGCAGCGCTTGTTGTCGGGCAAATAAAGGAGGGTTTGCAAATAGTCATCCGATAAATTATGCCGCACAGACACTGAAGGGAGTACTAAGCAAGGTTCCTCAAATCAATCCTGAAATAATAGGTGATGTAATTACTGGATGTGCTATGCCGATAAATGAGGCACATATGAATATCAGTCGACTGATTGTAAATCGAGCTGAATTACCTGATTGTGTACCAGCACAAACGATAAATCGTTTTTGTTCATCTGGTTTACAAGCGATTTCATCTGCGGCTAATGCTATTATTTCAGGTGAATATGATGTAGCAGTAGCAGGTGGCGTAGAGAGTATGAGTAAGTGTTTTATTCCGTATTCTGATTCGTATATGAATCCATGGATTAAAGAAAATTATATTGGTGGTTATATGTCTATGGGTGAAACGGCTGAAAGGGTAGCAGAACATTATATGATCAGACGTGAAGACATGGAAAAAATGGCCTTGGAATCCCATAAAAAAGCCGCAAAAGCTCGTACCGAAGGCAAGTTGGCTCATTGTATCATCCCGGTTTTAAATGATCAAGGTAACATGATCATGATAGATGAGGGGATTCTCGCCGACGAAAATGGAATGCTTAAAACGAGTATGGAAAGAATGGCCGCAATGACTCCGTGTTTCCGTGAAGAAGGTCAAGTAACGGCAGCTACTTCCTCTCAAATGACTGATGCGGCGGCATATGTAGTTATTATGTCTTCGGAGAAAGCATCAGAGCTTGGCATAAAGCCAATTGCCAAGTTTGCGGGATATTCTGTAGCGGGTTGTGACGCAACAGAAATGGGGATGGGACCCTTATTTGCTGTTCCAAAGCTTATGAAAAAATGCAATTTATCTCTCGAACAGATGGATGTTATCGAGATAAATGAAGCTTTTGCATCACAGGCATTAGCGTGCATTAACGAACTTGGTATGGATATGCAGAAGGTTAATCCTTATGGAGGTGCTATGTCCATTGGCCACCCTATGGGGGCTACTGGTGCTATTCTTACGTCAAAAGCGTTGTCTTATCTGAGTGATACTGGTGGACAATATGCCTTGATTACTATGTGTATAGGTGGCGGCATGGGAGCGGCAGGTGTCTTTGAGTTATGTAAATAGTAAGAAGAAATTACTAAGAATTGAATAGGAGAAATAAAATTATGGCAAAAATTATTAGTGCAGAAGAAGCCGTTCGCTTAGTCAAAGATGGCGATGTTTTAGCAGTAAATGGCGTAGCTACAGTATGTAACCCTGATCTGCTTTGTCAAGCTCTTGGCAAACGATACCAAGACACAAAAACCCCTAGTGGACTTACTCTATGGGGTGCAACAGCGCTCGGCTTATCAAAAAAAGGTGCCTTTGCAGATAGTTTGTTTTTAGACAATGAAGGGCTTTTCAAAAAAGCGGTATTGGGACAAGTCAACTCTACTCCTACTCTTGCCCAAATGATTTCTGAAAACAAAATAGCTGGTTTCAATCTCCCTCAAGGAGTGGTTTCACATTTGTATAGGGCTGCCGCAGGAAAACAACCAGCAATAATTAGTGGAATTGGTTTAAATACCTCGGTTGATCCGCGTCTCGACGGTGCGTGTCTTAATGAAAAAGCTCGTAATGAACCTCCGCTTTCCCAAGTCGTAAATATTGCTGAGAAGGAATATCTTCAGTTTTTCACACCTAAGATTGATGTTGCATTTATTGCAGGCTCTATCGCTGATGAAAAAGGTAATATTTCTTTTGAGAATGAGGCTGCTTTTGTTGATGCGATTGCAATTGCATTAGCAACAAAGGCTAATGGGGGAATAGTATGTATTCAGGTTGAGCAGATATCGGATAAGCGATTGCATCCAAAATTGGTAAAGATTCCGGGGAAAGCAGTGGATTATATTATCGTTAACCCGAATCAGTTGCAGTGCGTATTTGAAAAAAACCAGCCAGCTATTAATGGAGATGGGATACTTTATTCAGAAGAGATCGTACCTTACATTGAAAGAATGGTATCATTTATTCCTGGAAATAAGAAAAGATATGATCAATATATCATTGCTCGAAGAGCATATAAAGAGATCAATAAGGGTGACATAATCAATCTGGGAGTTGGCATTCCAGGACTCATTGCTACGATAGCTACTGAATGCGGTGATTGGGAGGATATTACTTTAACCAATGAAGTTGGCCTGATCGGTGGGATTCCCCTGCCTCGTCCTGGTTTTGGCGCTTCTCTTAATGCTGAGATGATTACAGAAATGTCCATCATGTTTGATTTTTATGATGGTGGGAATCTGGATGGTGTATATGTTGGTGCTGCACAGGTATCATCAGAGGGAAACGTTGGTGTAAGCAAAGTAGGTAGTGTAATTATCGGAGTAGGCGGATTTATCAATCTGACACAATCATCACATAAAGTTGTCTTCATGACAAACTTTATGGATGGAAAGAATATGGAGCTAAAATTTGAAGAGAATAAACTTCGCATTATTCAAGAGGGTACTAATCGAAAATTTGTAAATAAAGTAGAACAAATATCCTTTTCAGGAGATGGTGCCATAGAGAATAATCAAGATATTACCTATATCACAGAGCGCTGTGTATTTAAACTGACCCCTGAAGGATTATTATTAACAGAAGTTGCTCCTGGGATTGATATAGAGCGTGATATACTGGCAAATATGGATTTTGTACCATTGATCGCAGAAAATGTTAAAATCATGGATCATGAATTTTTTGATTTTAAAATTCAAAATTAAAAGAAAAATTGTTTTAAATTTACATTAGAAAGTGAGTGCTAATATATGTCTAATATTTTGTTACAACCATATGAAATAGGTAGAATAACAATTAAAAATCGTTTTGTAATGACTCCTGTTCAGCTTTCCTATGCAACACAAGATGGCAAGCCTACACCCAGGTTAATAGAATTTTACCGTCGGCGTGCTGCAGGCGGTGCTGGCCTCATTGTTGTTGGGGCAGTAGGTGTGGATCCTATGCGTATATGCACTGCAGGTGTAATGCAACTTTCGCGTGACAACGATATGCCAGGTATGAAGGAATTGGTAGATGCCGTTCATAAGGAAGGTGGGAAAATATTCCCGCAATTGTGGCATCCTGGAGCTTACGCTAAACCTGAAGAGTACAACGGTCAAACCCCTGTTGCCCCTTCTGATTATAAGTGCAAATTTAATCGAGCCCAGACACGTGCATTAAAAATAGAAGAAATAGAAGAAATTATCTGTAATTTTGCTGCAGCGGCAAAACGGGCACAAGATGTTGGTTTTGATGGTATTGAATTGGTCGCTAGTGCTGGGTACTTAATTGCACAATTTCTATCAGCATCTACAAACTTTCGCACTGATCGTTATGGCGGATTTTTAGATGGCCGCATGAATTTTCTTCGTGATATAGTCGTTGCAGTAAAAAAAGCTGTGGGCTCCGATTTTCCGGTTACCGTACGATTAGCTGGAAATGAGTTTGTACCCAATGGTAATGATAATGACAGTTGCATTATCATTGCCAAGGAATTGGAACGACTTGGCGTAGCTGCACTTAATATAACGGGAGGTTGGCATGAAACGTTGGTGCCACAGCTTACTATGGATGTACCAAGAGGTGCCTTTAGCTATTTGTCAAAACGCGTGAAAGAGGCCGTTTCTATTCCTGTATACGCATGTAATCGCTTTGATATTTCGACTGCAGAAGAAGTCGTAATCCGAGGAGATGCAGACTTTATAGGGTTTTGTCGAGCTTTTATAGCTGACCCGGATATGGTGCGAAAATTAGAGGATGGACGTCCTGATTTAATTCGGCCTTGTGTTGGTTGCAATCAAGGATGTATGGATCACGTTTTCAAGTCAAAACCACTGGCCTGTCTTGCAAATAGTGATGCAGGATTCGAGTCTGAATCTGCGTCTTCCTTGATCAAGAAAATTCTTGTGATTGGTGCTGGTGTGGCGGGGATGGAATTTGCCCTGCGTGCTGCATCTGATGGCTCCATAATTACTGTTTGGGAAAAGGAAAATGAACCTGGCGGACAGATGGATTTAGTTTCTTCACCTCCAGGACGCGAAAGTTTTGCTGAGCTTTCTACTTTCCAATACATCGCCTGCAAAAATATTGGTGTAACTTTTGATTTCAATCATGAAGCTACGGCAGAGGAGATTATATCTTGTGTTGAAAGTGGAAAGTTTGACAAAGTAGTTTTAGCAACTGGAGCTCAACCCTTACTTCCTGATTTTCCAAAAGAGGAAGGTGCAAATATAGTTTCAGCGTGGGATGTTCTGCGTGGGAAAGCATCTATTGGAAAAAAGGTTGTTGTCGTTGGGGGTGGAGCGGTTGGTATAGAAACTGCGTTAAAAATTGCTGAAGAAGGAACTATCAGTGCAGATACGCTTAAATTTCTCTTTCTGAATCGTGCAGAAACACCTGAAATGCTATATGAATTATTGACTCATGGCAGCAAAAAAGTCTCCATTGTTGAAATGCAGCCTAAAATTGGATCGGATATTGGACCTTCTTCCAAGTGGATTATGATGACAAATTTGGAAAGATACAATGTTGACAAACATCCTGATTCAAAAGTTATCTCTATTCAGAAAAATTCAGTTACCGTAGAACGTTCCGACGGCACAAGGGAGATTATACCTGCAGAAACAGTTGTTTTGGCAATTGGATCTCGAGCCGAAAATAAATTGGCAGAGCAATTAAAAGGGAAAATTGCAGATATGGTTGTAATTGGCGACGCTAGAAAACCACGAAAAGTGATAGATGCTCTGAAAGACGCTAAAGAAGCACTCGCAGAATAATCGAAGTAACTTTCTATTGATATAATATATAGAAATCCAAAGTGTCTCGAAATGTGTCAGAAATGCGCATCTTTTATATTCTCAACTTGAGACATTGCGACGCATAATGAAACGGAAACCTGATTTAACGTGGCAAAAGCGGAAAAAAACTTGGCACAAGATTTGCTGTAATTATAACCAAATCTTGTAAGGAGGAATTAATAAAGACTGAGCGCTTTAAAAACAAAAACTACAATTTTAAGAAAACAATTTAAAGGAGGAAAAAGTAATGTCTAAAATTAAAATTGCATCCGTAGCAATGGTAAGTGTTCCTGATAAGGCGGTAAATTTGGCAAAAATGTTGTGTTTTATTGATGAAGCAGCCCAAAAAGGGGTTGATCTTATTGCGTTTCCTGAATTTTGTCTTCCAGGTATTCCAACTACATTTACTATGATGTCTACCAACATTGATGCGACATCTTATTGGGTGAATGCAGCGGAGTATGTGCCCGAGGGTGATTCAGTTCAGGCCTTGATTGCAAAGGCGAAAGAGCGTAATATTTATATCTCTTGGACCATGTCAGAACAAGACAAGGAGTATTGTGACAGATTCTACAATTGTGGTGTATTGGTTGGGCCAGAAGGATTTATAGGGAAATACAGAAAAATTCAACAACCCGGTACAGAACGGCTTTTCTTCCATCCTGGTAACGAGATACCGGTGTTCGACACAAAAATCGGTAGAATTGGTATGATGATCTGTTTTGATAGGTGGTGGCCAGAAATCGCAAGATGCCTAAAAATTGGGGGTGCAGAAATAATACTTGCAATGTCCGCCTGGCCAGGAACAGATAAAAGCACAGGCGAGGATGATTTCACTTTGAATCTCTGGACGAGTACTGGTTATTGCCGTACGCTTGAAAACGCCGTTGTACTTGTAGATAGCTGTGGAGCTAGCCCGGAAAATATTACCCGCATGGAAGAAGGCCTTGAAGCAGGGCATGCAAGAATATATAGTCCAGAAGGTTATGTTATTGTTACAACTGGCTGGGAAGAAGACATGGCGATTGCGGAGATTGATCCAAAGGCGGCAATTGCAAACTGCTTTGCTACTTTTGGTCTTGGAAACATGGATTCTATCAGAGATCTACGAACTGATATATATATACCGTATTTTGAAAAACACAGAAGATAGCTGTATGATGAGCAGCTAAAATTACCTTAAAAATACAGGAGGGGTTTTTTATGGAAAATAAAAAATTAGTAAAAGCATCACTTGCTCTATCTTCGACTTACCTATATATTAATATCGGTATTTTTGTTTCAGTTTTCGGGAATATTGTGAAAACATATTCAAGTAATGGCGCTGTAATGACCAACTTGATTTATCTCATTCCCAATCTAACAGTTATTCCGTTTATTTTTATAGGAGGAAAATTGTGCAGTTGGTTTAGTAAAAAGACTCTTCTAGTAATAGGCTTATCTATTTTTTCGTTAGCTGGAGCAGGGACTCTTTTATTTGAAAATATCTATTATGTCTTGGCTATGAGAGCATTGCTTGGAGTTGGAATGGGGATTCTTTATCCTCTTGCAAGAGCTCTCGCTGTACAGTACTTTGATGGCGAAGAACGAGCAAGTATGTTAGGGATCATGCAGGCTACAGCATGTGGAATCGG
The DNA here is from genome assembly GCA_031222025.1 of Eubacteriaceae bacterium ES2. Taxonomy (GTDB): domain Bacteria; phylum Bacillota; class Clostridia; order Eubacteriales; family Eubacteriaceae; genus Acetobacterium. The sequence continues at coordinate 1,755,482 of CP130740.1, forward strand.
TGTTCTACTGGCACTTGCTTCAGGAAGAATTGCTGTCGTTGATTATCACTATGCGTTGTTCTTGTATCTGATTGCTTTGCCCATCGCACTGTTGGCTTTTTTGGCTTTACCTAAAGATGAACCAGAAAAAAAACTTTATCAACATGCGGCAAAGGAAGAAAAAATGCAGAAATTCAGTTCCTCATATTACTATTTTCTAGCTGCTGTGTTTTTTCTATCGGTAATCTTAGTTATAAACCAATTGAAGATGGGGGTATTTGTTACCACTGAGCAATTGGGGACACCCATGCAGATAGGGATTGGAAGTGCGACTGTATTTGTGGCAGGTTTTCTATCGGGAATGCTGTTTGGGAAAATATATACTAAAATTGAGAGATATACAATTGCGTTGGGATGCTGTCTATTGGGGACAGGGTATGTTATTTATTATTTTACGTACAGTATTACAGGCGTTTATCTTGCCTGCGCTACAGCGGGTGCTGCGGTAGGACTGATCCAACCGTATTTTACAGCAAGAGTAGCTGTATTGGTGCCTAAAGAAAGAGCGACAATGGCTATAACATATCTTGGAGTGGTTTATTCGCTTGCTTATTTTTTAGCATCGTATATCATCCCAATGATTGAAAGTTTATTTAATGTTACAACTGCAAGGGGTTCGTATTTGTTGTTTGGAGTCATTGCACTTATAGGTTTTGTTGTGTCGATAGTTTGTACACTACTCTCACAGTCCAGTCAAAAAAAAGCTGATAATGTAGCGTAAAGTCATTTGAATTTTATAAGGTTTTTCAGTGGGGGGATGGTATCCATTTGTTTAAAAGCTTAACGATTTAAAATTTTCTGACTATAAAGACATGAATTTAAGGTGTCATGAGGTTAAAGCGGATAACACCAACATCGTAGTAATTGCTGCTTGCGTTATCCGCTATCAATATAAAATTAATTTTATTATGAAAGGAAATATAACAATGAAATTTTCAGTAGATAGTTCGATTAATCGGGATTGCAAACTTATGAATAAGCGAGGACCATCGCTGTATCCATTCTTGGTTTCGTCACCTAAAGAGGAATTGCTTGCATGCAGAGAGACCGCATGGTTAGGATGCTTTTTGAATATTTCACCGGTCTATGATGTCTCAGGACCAGATGCAGTAAAACTACTGAATGACGTATGCGTAAATAGGGATTTTAGCAAGTTAAAGATTAGCGGTTCCCGACATGCATTAATGTGCAATGAGAAAGGACAGCTTATTGCTGATGGATTAATAACTAGAATCGATGATGAGACATTCCGTACTTATTGGTTGGCACCAGCGTTGCCATTTTATGTGGACACACTTGGAATGAATGTAAAAGGCCAGTGGATAACAGACGAATATTTTTTCCAGATTGATGGACCAAAGTCTCTTCAAATACTCGAAAAAGCTACCCAGACAGATTTACACGACATTAAGTTCGCAGGCAAAAAGGACGTTAAGATCGCTGGTACAGATATGACTGTAGTGCGGCTCGGGATGTCGGGTTGCTTAGCTTATGAAGTTCATGGTGAAGAAAAAAATGCCGATTTGGTCTTTGACACCATCATGGAAGCAGGTAAGGAATTTGGTATTAAGCAGCAAGGCACGAATACATACTGCAGAAATCACACTCAGGGCGGCTATCCGAATCAATGGATTCATTTCTGGTATCCGTGGCTTTCTAGCGGAGATGCGCTTGCACAGTTCGTTACTAATGAACCACATATTGCTCCTCACCATAAAATCTACCCATTCTCAGGAAGTGCAAGTGATGATGTTCAGAATGCATTCGTGACACCGCATGACCTTGCGTGGGATTATCTAATTAGTTATGATCATGACTTTGTTGGTAAAGAAGCGCTACAGGAAATTGAAAAGAAAAGTCCGAGAAAGTGCGTAACTTTGGAGTGGAATGCGGCAGATGTTGGAGAGATTTTTGCCAGCCAGTTCATGGGTGCTGAGGTAGAGCCCTTAGACATAATTACAAAGGTAGGAGATGGAGCTGATGAACCGTTCATTATCAGCAAGGTATTATGTGAAGGGAGTGTTGTCGGTGTGGCTTCAGGCAGAACACATGACTTTTACCACCGTCGTATGATTTCTCTTGCGTTTATCAAATCAGAATTCGCTATAGAAGGAAAAGAACTCAAAATCCTTTGGGGAACGCCGGGTACACCTCAAAAGGAAATCCGGGCAATAGTGGCACAGTTCCCTTATTACAATGAAGAATATAGAAATGAAACATTTGATGTAGAAAAAATTCCCCATCCAGTATTCAACGTTTGAGATTTTATTTAACAGGTCATGATCAAGAGATGGGCATGGTAAACACAATAAAGGACTGAGGCGCAACCTGGCACTGCCGGGAAAGTAGTGCTAATAGATGAGTCATAAAATAATGTGTTCAATTGATTTGAAAATTTTAGCGATAAATAGAGGTGAAATAATTGAAAGTAAAAGATATTCTAATTATGGGATTACCAGGTATTGTTATGGGGTTTATAATGAGTTTTATAATTTCTTATTTTGTAATTGGTATACCTGAAAATGAAATAGCAAATGCGATCAATAATGGGATAAGTGGATTAGTCAGCACCTTTTTGGGTGTTTTAATGACCTTTGTTGTGAATAAACAAAAGATAGCCAAGTGTTTTGCAGAAGTGAATGAGAAAAGCAAATAATAACTGTACAATTTAGCGATTTTAACATGGCAGAAAATTTAAAAACTGTAGATTAGATGGGCTTGTTGCATATTTATTTTGATGATCAATTTTATTTATATTTCCGCAGTTCCAATGGTGTTGGAAATTTTCAGTTTTGTGGTTATAACAGGTCAATTCTTCTTTATTGAACATAACTTTGGAATCGTGTCATGGAAATTAGTTACTGGTTTGCCATCGATACGATTCCGTTGATTATTATACAGCGGATTATTATGGAAAGGTGAAAAGGGCTCCGGTATGACATCAGCTTCGTTTAACAGGTGGTTATGCAAAGGTTACTTATTTACCGAATGTGTTATTTGGTAAGTGTATCACTTTGTAGAGATACAAGGAGAGAAAAATGAAATTCAAAAGAAGGCTATTAAAAAAAATAATTATTGATCAATGTGCACCATTGTTTTTGATCACTTTGATGCTACTGGTTCTATTACTGGGAATATTTAACCCATCTAATAAAATCAACGAAACAATTAATTCTTTAATGGCTGTTATTTTCTTAATATTTTCTATTTCTGCAATCAGCGTATACTGTCTTTCAATGAAAAAATGGTATACCAAAATTGTCAATATGGCTGATATGTTGGGTAGAATTAACATATCAGAACAAAGCAGAGTTGGTAACGTTCTGGCAAGTGAGGGTGGTAATCCGTTGGATGAACTGATCTTACGAATCAAAATGGTTGAGCATCAGATTGAGTTCCATTATAAGATGGTTCATTCAATTTCGGAAGGAGATTTTTCACCTAAAAGCGAGTTGCTATCAGCTAACATTCCTTTTGATTTGGCATTATTGAGAATAAATGAGTGCTTAAGTGTATTAGAAGCTACAACTGAAGAAAATGTTCTATTAACCCAATGCGATAAGGGAGACAGAAAAATACCTGGTGTTATGGAACTTTCTGGAGGATTTCAAAGGGTCTTTATAAATCAGCAGCAAGCGCTAAAAAAAGCAACTGAACAAAAGGATTTTCTCGGGGCAATCCTTGATGCAATTCCATATGCTTTGATGGTTACAGACGATAATTACAAATACAAATATATCAATAAAGGCATGGCTGATTATTTTATTAGCAAAGGCGTCATTGAAACGCGTGAAATGGCAGTGGGTATGGATTGTAGTTTATCCGGCTCGAGCATGTGTGGGAATGAAAACTGTGCCAGAAAAATGTTGATTGAAAGAAGCATAAATACTGTAAACTTTGATGCAAGAGGAAAATATTATAAGCAAGATATTGCTTATTTACTTGATAAAAATGGGAAGCCCACTACGGATATCTTAGAGATGACACTAGATCAGACAGCTGTAATGAGTGTGAATGCTTACAATCAAACGGAAATAAAACGGCTTGTGGGGAACTTGGGTAATTTAGCAAGGGGAGAGCTAAATTTTGACTTGAATCTTGGTGAGCCGAATGAATTTACGCAGGAAGTCTATCAGCAATATGAAAGTATCAGAGAGATGATGCGACAGGTAGGAGCATCAGTTGGCGGTTTGATTGACAACACGACTTGGATGATTGAGGAAATAATGAAAGGGAATCTAAGTGCCTGCGCTGATGAAATAGGATTTGAAGGGGCGTGGAAAACGCTGATTATTGGTCTTAACGCAATTCTAAAACGGATAAAAGCACCTTTAGATGAAGTAATTACTGTGATGACAGCTGTTTCAGGCGGTAATCTGAACGTTATGGTCAAAGGCGATTACCAGGGCGACTTCGATAAGTTGAAACAATCAGTAAATCAGACCAATACTTATCTGAACTGGATCACGAAGCGAATAAAAGATATAACTGGCGAAATCAGTAACGGAAATTTGGCATTGGATACTATTGATAGTTTTGATGGTGATTTTTCTGAAATTTCCACTGCTCTAAATGATATTATTGAAACTCTGAATGAGCTGTTATCAGAAATCAACCATGCTGCTGAGCAGGTTTTATCAGGTGCCAGTCAGGTAGCCAGTGGTAGTCAGTCGCTTGCACAAGGTTCGACTGAGCAGGCCAGTGCTATTGAAGAATTGACTGCTGCGATTAGTGAAATTGCCAATCGGACTAAAACAAATGCGGATTCAGCAAATCAAGCACAGGTGTTATCAAAGAATGTCAAATTAGGTGCTGAAGCTGGTAATGGGCAAATGGCTACCATGCAACATGCTATGGAAAAAATCAATCAGTCATCCATCGATATTTCAAAGATCATAAAAGTGATCGATGATATCGCCTTTCAGACAAATATTCTGGCTTTAAATGCAGCTGTTGAGGCAGCCAGAGCTGGACAACATGGCAAAGGTTTTGCAGTGGTAGCGGAAGAAGTACGAACTTTGGCAGCACGTAGTTCGGATGCCGCAAAAGAGACAACATTTCTAATTGAAGGTACCATCAATAAGGTGAAAAATGGAACTGAGATTGCCAATCAAACTGCAATATCTCTTCATGAAATGGTAGATGGGATCGGTAAGATCTCCGAAATTAATGGTCGTATTGCTTCGGCATCAACTCAACAGGCCGTAGAAATTGCTCAGATCAACCAGGGCATTGAGCAGGTGTCACAGGTAGTCCATCAGAATTCAGCGACTGCTGAAGAAAGTGCAGCGGCCAGTGAAGAACTGTCCGGGCAAGCGGAAATGCTTAAAAATAAGCTATATCGATTTAAATTAAAGAATGGGAAGTGCTAATTTTTCATCGATATCACCAAACAGTTTTAGCTGTTATATGAAGAACAAATTGGTAGAGCGGCAGACTAAGCGTAAATGTTAAGAATGAAGATTAGCTCAACTTCAATTAAAACAAAAAACGACAATAAGTTGTTTAAATGCCATTACGAAAGGCTTAGTTGGCAAACTGTAGATCTTTTAGTGGCATTTTCTCATTTGGAAAATAATACTTGAAGATAAAATATTTCAGAACATTTTGTCTTCTGAGTGAAACGAAAGGAATAATTATTGAAATGAATCATCTAAATCGCTGGATATATGCCAGCGTCGGAGTTGTTATTATGTTGTTGGCCGGTCTTGTTTATGCATGGACTGTTTTGCAGGCGCCAATCGCCATGATGTATAAAGAGTGGACAAAAAGCCAGCTATCAGTCACGTTTACAATTATCATGTTTTGTTTTTGCCTGGGCGGTTTCCTTGGTGGAGTAATGCAAAAAAAAACTGACACCGCGAGTCATTGTTTGGATTTCGGCCCTGCTGTTTCTGGCTGGTTTCAGTATTACCTCAGTTGCCGATTCACTGATTACCCTTTATTTGGGTTTTGGGGTATTGGCGGGCTTGGCTTCAGGACTAGTGTATAATGCAGTAATGAGTTCAGTAACGAGCTGGTTTCCTGATAAACAGGGATTTATTTCAGGGCTTCTGCTAATGGGATTTGGGATAAGCGGTTTTATTATTGGAAAAGTCTACACTGCGGTAACGCCAATGGATAGCAATGGCGGTTGGAGGACAACGTTTTTAGTATTTGGGTTTATTATTTTTGTCGTCATGGCTTTTGCCGGTTTTTTTATAGTAAAGAACGATAAACAATGGGATGTTGATGTAACAGAAAATGTTAAAGAATCTGAAAAAAGTTATGAGGAGATTTGTTCAAAAGAAATGGTAGTGCGCCCTTCATTCTGGTTATATCTTTTCTGGGCGACGTCGCTCTCAGCAGCGGGATTGGCCATCATTTCGCAGGGGGCACCGATGGCAATGGAAGCTTGTCCGGAAATCACAATGAGTACTGTAGTAACGGTTGTCGGTCTTATTTCGGTCTTTAATGGAGTGGGACGGATTGTATTCGGTACACTGTTCGATAAAATTGGACATTTTTTCACAATGGTTATTGGGAGTGTGATATTTATAATCGCGATAATATTGCTGATAACCGCATTAACAAGTCATATGATGGTATTACTGATCGTCGCTTATATCGTAACGGGGCTTGCTTACGGCTGCATAACCCCGACAGGATCGGCCTATGTTAATCGTTTTTATGGTTCAAAGAACTATCCGATCAATCTTTCCGTTGTGAATATGAATATGCTGGTTTCATCATTTGGATCGATGGCTGCGGGTATTGTATTTGATCTGACGCATTCGTGTGTCGCAATTCTTGAGATGGTTATTATTCTGGTTGTACTCGGTACAGTTGCATCATTTTTTATCCGGAAACCGAAAGAAGCGCATTTGCCAGTGATTCAATAGTTGTTTGATAAAATTTTATAGGTATATGAAATATTTGTTGACGTTTTAATTAAATGATTAAATATGAAGGGTGTAAGCGTAAAAAGGTATCAATATGGTTGTACATCCCATAAGTGAAACAGTTAGTTAATGCCAGCAGATTTTGAAACAGTCAACAATTTTTTGTCAGAAAAACTATATATAATTGATTAAAGATTTTGAATAGCTATAACTTGAAACACAGTCTCTGAATGACCGCTTCCCGGACTGAATGGAGGTTAAGAAATCAGCAACATTCTTACGTATTTCAGAAACAGAATGATAGAATACATTATTAACGACCCGTTCCTTCAGCCACTTCCAGAGTCCCTCAATGAGATTCAGATTCGGGTTGTAAGGCGGTAGGAAAATCAGTTGGAGCCGGTCAGCATTCTCAGTAAGAAAGGGAATCAGCAGTTTTGCGTGATGGATACGTGCGTTGTCCAGAATCAGAACGGTCTTACCATCCGGATTCCTTGAAAGTAAATTTTCAAGGAATCCGAGGAAAACCGCTGCATCATAGGTTTCATGCTCTTCGCAGTAAACTTCACCGGTTTCGTAGTTAAGATTTCCGACCAATTTTACACCGCGATGTTTCCCATAAGTCGGTACATACCGGTCCAAATATTTAATTATTATACTTTTTAGCGTAATAATACAATTTAGCGTAATTGACAATACCGCTAAATTGTATTATAATTTACGTTCTTAGACAAAATCGTACGTAAAAATTAATACAATTGAAGGCCACCTCGTTAAGAGGTGGTTTTTTGTATTATGGTGCAAATGGCTTTGGAAAGCGGTTTTAGAGCTGATATAAATTCGATATTAATAAAACGATTGAATGTCGAAAATAGTAATGTTTGCCAAAGTGTAGAAAAGTATTTTTACAGAGTAGGGGTGTGCAAAAGGGTGCATTTTTTGATAGGGGTGTGCATTTTAGGAGTGAATATTTAATTACATTGTTTACAGTAGCTAGAATACTTTTCTAAATGGTACAACGGACGGAGCGATTTTTGAAGGTGATATTGGTGGCTCGAGTAGAAAAGTATGTGTCTAGCCCTATTACACAGAGCTATTTCTTTGTGATATAATCACGTTACCAGCAGTTCAAATATTTTATCAGGAATAACAAATTACATAAATAGTTTTTATAAGAGACAAAAATGTCAAAAATTTTCAAATTATTAAAGAGCTGTAAATAGCGTGTTTACTACACTATATTTTCAGAATAAATGAGTTGGAGAGTGAATCATGCAAATTGCTTTGACTAAAAAGTTGGCGGATGCCTTAAAATTTAAGCTGCCTGTCATAGACGAAACCATCAATCCATTGTTTTCATGGACTGCAAATTGGACAAAAGTATGGGATAACCGGAGAAGAGAGGATATGCTTGTTTTAGTGAACAATGCGACCCGTTTTACGGTTGCTATATATCAGGTAAAACAGAAAGATCTGAAAAATGTGGCAGAAATGATGAAAATCGCCATTTCAAACACACTTCTTTCCCTGAATTTAAATCCAGAAATGGTGAACGAATATATGAGTTTAACGGGTGAAGTGGAATTTGTTAATAACAGCAGCAGACAAACCGCTTCATGGGTGTCGAAAGCAGGATTGGAATGCGCTTTTCATGTTGGAAGAGAATACAATGGGGTTGAAAAAATGTTTAGTGATACGGTTGGATCTATAGCAAATTACAGTCCTGTTAATTGTTCCGGTAATCCAAGTGCTGGATTTATCCCATTTCAGGAGATGCTTATTGCCCTTTCTGAACTTACTGGAAAACAGCCTTACAAATATTGTGCTTTTGAATTGTTAGTAACTCTCAATCTGGAAATATATAAGGCCGAACGGAGGCTGATTGTGCCAGCCAAAATTGAATTTTCTAAATTACATATAGTGTTGCAGTCAGTGTATGGATGGGAAAACTACCACCTTTATGATTTTGTTTTCTACGGAGATAACAAGGATGAACCAGTTGTCAGAATTGTTCCATTCGAGAACGATTTGGAGTATGCTGAAGATGCAATTTTAATGGAACAGCATACCTTATCCGAATTCTTACCAAAATACAAACGATTGATTTATACTTACGATATGGGCGATAATTGGGAGCACGAAATTAGACTTATTCGTGTGATCGAAGAATATAATATGGAATCACCATATTTACTGGAAGCAAGTGGACAAGCACCACCTGAGGATGTTGGTGGTGTAGGAGGTTTCCTTTATTTTCGAGAAGTGATGATGAACTCTGATCATCCGGAGTATGCGAATATGAAAGAGTGGGCGAGGTTTTGGACTCTTGAGCTAAGTGATTGGAAAAAAGGGCCAAAGGTTATCCATATTTAACTTAAAGCGATTCCACACAGTTGATCAGCATAAACATATCATGTTATAGAAGGCGGGTGATAATATGAAGTTTGAATTAAATGAATATCACAAAAATATAAGCACAGAGGATCTCATAGAGGATTTATGTGTGGTGGCTAAGAAGTTGAATAAAAGCTATCTTTCCCGAACTGATTACGAAAAAAATGGTAAATATTCTGCTACTCCTTACATTAGCAACTTCGGTTCATGGTTGGCTGCTTGTGAAAGAGCAGGACTTAAAACAATTAGAAACAAAGAAGACTTCAAACGTATATCAGATGATGAATTATTGAAGGATATGTTAATGGTATCCAGAAGATTAAATTCTAAATCTATTTCTACAAAAGATTACAGCGACTATGGAAAATATAAAGTTCAAACAATTCTTTCTAGATTTTCGAACTGGTCTGAAGCTTTGAAAAAAGCTGATCTCGAACAAACCGGTTTCAAGATTATAAGCAATAAAGATTTATTTGATGAAATAGAAAGAATCTGGATTCAAAAGGGCAACCAACCAACTACTACGGATGTAAAGAATGGTTTATCAAAATATTCCTTAAATACTTATAGTCGAAGGTTTGGTGGGTGGAGAGCTACATTGTTAGCTTTTCTCGAGTATATTAATAATGATGATAACGAGAATGTTATACAAGAAGAGTCAACAGAAGTCGATAGTCACAATAAAAAACAAGATTTATTAAAAAATGTCACAGAGGATATTACTCGGCGCCATAAAACTAGCCGGCATGTCAATGATCGTTTAAGATTTAAAGTATTGAAACGTGATAATTTCAAGTGCTGTGCTTGCGGTGTTTCGCCCGCAAAAGATCCATCAATAGAATTACATGTTGATCACATCATTCCGTGGACAAAGGGTGGTGAGACAGTCATTGAAAATTTACAAACATTATGCTCAAAATGTAATCTAGGAAAAGGCGATATGTTATAGAGCGATTTATATCCAAAAAAATAAAAAAATATTTAGTGCGTGACTGGTTTATTGATGTAGAAAATTATAAAAATTGCGGACTTTATACAGAAACGTTTTTATGAGCAGTTAAAAATAGGTTAGATCAGGTTGTCAGAAAGAGCATTTATCAAAATCTTATTGTTACAAGCATCACCAGTTAATTAAGATGAAACAACTAAAACGAAAAAAAGATTTTTAACTTTATTGTAAAATGAAGCATTAAGAAAATATTGCCGATTTAATTATTATTTGTTATTATATATTTCGAAAGAATTGGAAAAACAAAATTATTGACTCTCTTTGTTATTGAGAGTATCATAATAGTATAAGATCTTGCTGATTAGAGAGGAGTTGAATTATGAAAACATTATCTGCCAAAAAGTTAGCTGATACTGTAACCAAGCTTAGAGAAGAAAAACGACTAACTAAAGAAGAGTTGGGATCTTTGACAGGCATAAATAGAATCATGATTGGAAGAATAGAACGTGAAGATTTTGTTCCATCGATTATTCAATTTGAAGCATTGGGAAAAGTTTTAGATTTTGATATTACCCAGATGTTTATTGAAAAGGAAGAAACTAATTCTTTCATAGCACTTAGAAGTGCGGCGCTAAACGATACTGAAAAAGACGGTGTAGATATCCTTTTTAAAATGATGATTGCACTTCGACAACAAGTGACCTTAAGGAGAAAATACGAAAATGAGCCAGTTCATAGTGCTTAATGAAGTTCAGATTGATGAAATAAGAAAGCTTGCTAGAGATAAACGCCAATCTCTAAGTATTATTGGTGAAATGCCAATAGCTAACGACATTTTTACAGTTCTAGAACAATTAGATATAAAATTGCTGGAATATCCTATTCAGTCAGAAGGTGGTAGTCCGGCTTTTTCTGCTGCTATAATGTATTCAGAAGATAATGGCGGTGAGTTGGCTTTTATCGGTTTAAACACAGCGGATTATTTTGATAAGCAACTTTTTGCCATAGCCCATGAACTGTTCCACTATTATACAAAAAATGGTTCTCATCTAAGTCGATTAGATGATGAGGAAAACTCTTTAATTGAAGCAAAAGCAAATCGATTTGCTGCTGAGTTTTTATTTCCAGAAGCTGCGCTAAAAAGCATTATTCTTGATGAGTTTAAAACATCAAAATTAGAAAAGCTATCAGAAAAAACAATTTTACGTTTTATTGTAAGACTTCAGTGTACATGGTGGTTACCATATCATTCAATAGTTAAGCGATTGTATGAAATTGGCGCTATTTCTGAAGATCAATTTAAAAATTTATATGCTATTGATGAAAGAAATCTCGATGATGAATATGGTAGAATGGGTATTGCTATAAATGAAGAGGTTTTCAGAAAGCTTAATACAAAAACAAATACAATTGGGACCTCTATGAAGGATATCGATATAATTGTTAGAAATTTTGAAGATGGATTAATTACTGAAGATAAATTGGCTGATACCTTAAATCTTTTTAACAAATCACCAGATGACTTTGGATATAAAGTCGTGGTGACTCAGGAAGATGAAGACGAGTTTGATGCTTTCTTTTCCGGGGGAAACTCCGATGAAGATTAATCTAAAAGAAACAAATTTATCTTTAGTCAGTATTTTTGAAAATCCTCACCAAATTATAACATTGGATGCAAATTTCTTAATTCCCCCAGATCGAAGTAATATCACAAAAAGGGGATTTGATTTCCCACTGTTTAAACAAATTTGGCTTGATCCAATTTTTTCAGCTTTTTCAAAGATTGCAATTCACGAATCAGTTTACAAAGAATTAGTTTCTGAAACTCTTTGCAATTATGTGGATGCATTAAAAAACGAAGATCCACCAAAAATTGTTATTCATACCGATTCTTCTCTTTCAGATGCTGAGAAAATCCTTCGCAATTCAATTGAAAAGAAAATTTATCCACATACTAATTATGATCCAAACTTAGATAATAAAGATGATCGTGGTGAAGTAAAATCACTTTCGTATATTGCAGTAAAAGGGCTCTTGTATTTTGCGGCGCATGATAACAATGCCTTGCAGCTCATAGAAAAAGCTGAACAATGGTCAACCGGACTGGATAACGTTAAAGCTATCCATATGTATGAGTTAATATATTTTTACATAGTAATAATTATGGGGATAAAAAATCATTAAAGATGCTCTACAAATATCAATACTATTTAACTTCCCACGAAAAAATGATAAACCCCGAGTGGGGTGAATTTATTAATGCAATGAGTAATCTGTATAAATAAATCAAAATATTAACCTCCAAGCCGTGCAGGGAAAAATAGGTACAAGGTAATGTAAGTCTGAGTCGTGAATACCTGCTATAATGCTGTCTCCAACATCATTTGATAATGTTGTTCCTGCTCCATAGCAATATAGATACATTTGAATGTTTCTTTTATTTTTTCAGCATCTTCAGAGCCTTCGATATAATTTAACCCATCGTTAAAGCCTTGTGCTTCTGCGCCAATGTAATGCAGCATGGCATTGACGGAATGAAGTAGATCTCGGTTTTCACTTCCATCGGAATTCTGTTGTATGAAAACATCTTCTCGGTTTAAAATACGGTCTGTGAGACTTTGCCCCTCATATCCGCTAATCTGAATAAAATAATATTCCAAAATCTGCCTTACTATTCGCATCAAAGCTGTAGTAGAAGTAACTTCTTTGAATTCCTTCCAAAGGGCTGCATACGAGTTATGGACAGGAGTATAGTTATGAACAATAGACGGAGTCGTTGAAAATGGGTCCTTCTTTGTACAAAGTTTGATCGTTGAAACATTATCTGACTTCTTAATTAAGTAGAAATTGACACAGTGAAAATGCTTTATTTTATCGTATGAGACTTCTTTATGGAAAAAAGCGTTGTGTGTCAATATGAATATTTGTTTTATAAATAGGGGAGCATCAGATTTTGCTGGAGAACCATTATTGAAACACATTGAAATCAGTTCGCGAACTATCGAACTTACGATAAAGAGAGAACTGCTGTCCATGCTGGATACAGGGTCATCAATTACTACGATTCTATCTTTAAAGGTACTATCAGCACTTTCTCGTCCCAGGACTTTATGGTAGAAGTAGAGAAAAGCAATAAAGTTACGTTCGCCTTCACTTAAACCATGAGCTGGAGAGCCATCATCACGGATGATTTCATATTTATTGGGTTCATCCGCTTTTTTCTGTACTTTGAATCCCTGAAATCCAGAATCAGCCAATTTTTTATTAATACTGTTCATAGTGGAATCGATATTTACAATCTGGCTCGATATTTCAGTAATTTCAGCTTTTAGGCTATTTCCTTCAGCAATAAGCTTTTTAATTTCTGCTTTCAATTGTAGGAGCTCTGTATTGACTGTGGCCAAGCTGGTGTTATAGCTGGCAATATCATCTTTAACTAAAAATGCCATATGTTTCCAAATGGCGGATCTACATTCTTCCTGCTTTGCCTGTCGTGACGAAATAATATTATTATTTTCTTCGATTTTGCTATTAAGATTGATGATAATTCCATTCAATTCTCGTAGCTCATCATCAATATTTTCAATTGAAATAGAAGTACTCGGAGAAGATATCTTCTCTGCTAATTTTTTCTTGTTGAGTTCTACGATTGCGACTAATTTATCAAGCTTATTGTTATAGTCTTCAAAATTATTCCGCGGAAATGTGTTATTTGTATTTTCCTGTAATGTCTTAATAAGGGTATCAGCATCCCGTTCATAGGAATTTTTAAATGATTGCAATGTCCGGCGGTCTGATTCGTATTGTGCATCAAAACATGATGTAATCTGTTCCTCATAATCATCAGGAAGGGGCTGATTGCAATATGGACATACATCTCCAGCAGCGTTGCTGAATTTTTCACGACCAACTCTGATCCAGTCATGGTCCTATGTCAAGATTTAGTACAAATTAAAATGAGAAATTTAATGCTGACATTTTAACCTGCTATTCGTAGTTTTTCGTTTTGCATTTTAGTAAAAAGTTTTTCAAAATTATCTGGTGACATATAATTACAATGGCTGTGAATACGGGTTGTATTGTAAAAGGTTTCCAGATACTCAAAGATCAACCGGTAAGCATGGTTATAATTATGAATTTTAAAGCGATTGAGCCATTCACGTTTAATGATGGCGTGAAAAGATTCGATGCAGGCATTATCCCATGGATAGGCCTTTTGGGAGTAACTTCGCTGCATTTTTGCTGTTGCTTTCTGGTATTCTTTTGAAACGTACTGACTGCCGCGATCACTGTGAATGATCAAGGGTGCATCAAGTTTACGGCGGCATTTAGCTTTATTGACGGTGTCGATTACACAGGAAACTTCCATCGTTTTTGACAGTGTCCAGGCAATGATTTTTCGAGAGTACAAATCCATGATACTGGTTAGATAAACAAATCCGTCCATTGTCCAGATATAGGTAATATCGCTGCACCAGACAGCATTGGGGCGTTCAGGATTAAATTGTTCGTCAAGGATATTTCTGAGTTTTTTACTGAAGTCAGAATCTTTAGTCGTGATTACATAGGGCTTGATCCACTGGGCCTTGATTCCCATTTCTTTCATGTATTTACCGACAGTCCGTTCGGCGATTATTTCACCGCTTTGTTTCAGTTTTTTAGCGATTTTCGGAGCGCCATAATTTTGTTTTGAGTCGTTATAAATGGTCTTTATTTTTGATTTGATAACTTCTTGTCGTATTTGAGTATTCGATGGTTTTCTGTTGATCCACGAACGATACCCGGTTCGTGATACACCCAATTTTTGCAGCATTCCGGAGACGGAAACCGGGCGCTTCTCTTGATGAGCTGCCTCCGCCTTTTTAGTAACCTCAACATAAATTGTTTCGGTTATTTTCCCAGAATGCCGATAGCCTTTTTTAAGACATCCAATGCGTCCTGGGTATCACGCAACTCACGTTTTAATCGCGCGATTTCTTTGCTTTCATCTGATGCATAATTACCTGAGCCACGACTTTCAATTTTGAAGTTCCCTGCTCCATTTTCCCAGTGTGCTGCAGCCAATGCCAAGATTTTCAGCGCAACCACGCAGACCGAGTTCCTTGTGTTCTTCATAGTATTGGACTGCATCCAGTTTGAATTGCTTATCATGTTGTTTTGCCATAATGAGATCCTCCTTCAGTACGATTTTTTCATCGTACCACATTTTTATTAATTTTGGATTTTCTCATTTCGATTTGTACTATTTATATTCTAGCACCATCAGTTGCGCCAATAGCACGAATAAAATCAGCAAAAGGAGTATCAGCACTGCTAATAACGGCTTTTTCCAATAAAGTAAATCCGGCCATATCTTCGAATGCAAAAGGACAAACAAGGTTTATCATTGGGTAAATGGTTGTATCAGAACCGAAAGCTGTGGAATAGAGCGTTTTAAGTTCAGACACATTATATTCTTTTGGATTACTGATCGATAGCAGCTCATTGCCAAAAGTTGACTTACTGCCACGTTTGTTTTTCATTACAAGCGGAAAATCAGTACGGAAACTTGCAGTTGCTTTCCAACAAGCATCATCAAGTGTGGCGCGAAGAGTTGCAGGGCTTTCTATTTTTTCATCGTGTTCGGATTTCTTTTCTCTATATTGTATACCGAGCTCACTGAGTAGGGCCTCTTTAGCATCAATGTCCTTTTGTTTCTCAATATTTCCTTCACTTACACTGAATACTCCAGGCATTCCGACGTCTTCTTGAATATTACGGTTAATAAAATTTCTATCATATACCAACACATCATAATCAGACGTTGCCGGCGTAATTCCCGCACCATCTAATATCTGTTGTGCAATTGTAGACTTACCTGCACCGTTCTTTCCGAAGAAAAAATTAATGAGTGTAGGTGTTATTGTAACATTGTGATAAGTTCGGCCATCAAGCGTTATGGACTCGATGACTGATGGCATTTTATCTTCCATTAATACTTTCGTCCCCCTAATTTATTCTGTTATCTTTCCATTTCTAGTATAATCATCTATTTCTAAAATTTTTAAATTTGTAACGCTTTCCAGTCTTGGAGAAAGCTATTTTTTTGTCTCTAATCCAAGTGCGAAGGCGCTTTTGCTATCATTGCGATAATCAGCTACATCTTTTAAATTGAGCCATTTTTAATTCTGTGCATTTTTTTTATGAATTTTTTTGTTATCCTAACTTTAAACCTGAAATCCTAATTCTTGCAGTTCAGTTATCAAATCAATCTTCTTAATGCTCCAATGCATACGATTAAATTCATTAAAAGTTGAACAACCACGAATATCCAGATCAAATAACGCTTCGTTTAATCTTTGCTGCGGAATCAAATATACAATTTGTGGATATATTTTTATTCCGTCTCTTCTGAGTTTGATTTGACGGATATACCCGTATCCTAAAGTTTGTTCTTCATCAGTATGACCATAATTAAAATTTTCATTTGCAAAGATGCAGGGAAAGGTTTTTATTTTATCTATTACATCATCCGACAAAGTTGAAAACTTTTCTTTTAGGTCATCATCCATATATTCTGTTAATGCACGCGATGCTTCTACAGTAAAAGGCGTATCTTGAGAGAAATCAACTCCATATGTGACAAAGAGATTATAATGAGTTCTATCTACAGTAGGAGCGCTTGCTTGAGAATTCTGGGTTAATAACTGAGGTGCAACGCTAGCATTCTGAATTGTGATATTCATGTTATTTACACGGCTTGCATATACATTTTTCTCCCCAGTTTGTTGTACAATATTTGCTGAATTCTTAGAGGCCATAGACAATTCGGAGGGAGTGATTGGTTTCGGTTCATTCGACATTCCGAGATCTCCAGTTCATTGATTTTCATAATACACGTCTATACGTCTTCGTCTACAAACTCATCTAGATACAATTCCCTGTATAAGTTTGCAATATTTTGCCTTAATCGGAGAGAGTTTGGTTGAAAATCATCCCGTAAACGGCAACCTTCTTCCCAAGATTGATTTCTAAATATTATCATCCCGCTTCTTTCATGATATCTCATAAACTCATCCGAAACATAATACGTCAATTCATTAAGTGTTTTTAGTATTTTGTTTTTTAGTTTGCGAAGGTCACTGTTCTTGAAATCCTTGGACTTGAATCGCCATTTTTCGTTATAAAGATTGGATATGTTGTCACTGTAGTTTATATCGACCAATTCTGACGTGAAATCGGTATTGATAGTGTATTCCATAATTTGTGCATAATCTTTTCTAAACTCTTCAAGGATTTGATAATCTTCAGGGGATATTTCAATGTCTCCAAAATCAATAGAATCTTTGCTAAAAGACAGCGTTCCTATAGTTTCAGCAACGGTGTTCTCACCTTGAACAAAGATATTCAACGTATCTACATGTTTTGCATATACATTTTTATCCCCGGTTTGTCGCACAGAACTTGCAGGCATATCTGTTGCTGTAGTCAGTCCACAAGAAGTATTTGATCGTAATTCGTCTGACATAAAGATCTCCTTAGCTTACAAATTTAAAACATCAACATGGGCGATTTGAATATTATTTTCGCCGTGTTGATTAACGATGGTAGCGTTTTCTATATATTGATTGTAACCTTCAGAAGCTCCTTGTGTTTCTTCATCAGAATCAGTCATTTCAACTTGCGGGTCTCCATCAGAAAAAGAATTATCCATATTGCCTTCATGGTCTGAAGTAATCAAAGGCAACTTTTCAACTGTGATGTCTCGTGTGATCGCATTTCCAACAGTTCCTCTGTAAACTTTGTTTTGAGGATACCACTGCCTATATGTTGCAGCACCTTTTTTATTGTCATCAGATCTATTCATAATAATATAGTGCCAAACGCCAAGCAGGAATGGTTCGATGAAAAAGTGGTCAATTTCAAATATGTCTTTCTTTTTAATTGGGTTAGCGCATGTAATGTAGAATTCATCTTCTGTTAAGATTTCGGGATCATGTTCAATCATATCCAATAAACCGCGGACTAATTGCAGCTGTTTTCCGTCAGATATGAATTCCCTTACAAATTCTACTGTCATTTGAAGGGCAGCGGAATTGCTGCTTTTAATAGCCTCATCAAATGCCCTGTGTAGGTCATTGTCAGCAAACTGTCCAAAAGAAACCAATGAATCGGTACATTTTTTGTATTTACTGGTGTAAGTCTTTAGACTGGTACAACTAGGAAAATCGGAAAGTTGATAAATTGAAATAAGCCTCCTGAACGTTTCTTGTTCAGAGAGGTTTTCTTTTTGTCCGTTAGTATGCTCTGTGGCAGTTGATAAGTCTGGTCTTGCCCTTAAAACCTGGGTCAGAAAGGTGCCACCACAAAGATATGGGATTTTTTCATTTGCCATGGTTTGCCTCTGATTTTCAAAAATTAACTGAATTAACAAGATTAACAGTAAAGGTGTCTTGCTATTAACTGCATTAACAATAGTCTTGTAATTAGTGGATGAGATAGAAGCTTTAATCATTGCTGTTCCTATCTAATCATACTTAACTATTATATCACTGTTGCGCACTCTTTTCTATAAAAAGACTGTAAATTTACAGGAATGGACAAGAAAATGTGTAATTGAATGATAGTTTTCGGCTGAAGTAAAGAAGCCGTGCTATACCAAAGTTTCAATGTTCATCGCCTGATCAGCGGTGCCCAGAGCGGCGAAACGGACACAAAATTACAGTCAACCTACTGGGATGGTTGGCCATTAAGAAGTGAGGATTCATTTTTTATGGCCAATTATTATGGGAAGTCCTGCGTGAATTCTCACTTCGATTTAAAAATCGAAGGAGGATCTTCACAATGGAAAAAAGTGAAAATCTACAGACAAACAACGTCAGTAAACAGTATTACATTCCGATGGAATTATCGTCAGAAACCATTAAAGATTTCGGCATTAACCCAGCGGATGTGGTATGGACAAAAATCGGGAACAAACGTAAGAAAGTGATTATGGTTCCTGTAACTAAGGAGCAGTATTACGAGTATATGCGTCCGATTTGGCGTGAGGACAAGCGTGAACAGCGTCAGGAGACTATGGCGTCGCTGGATAAAATGCACGAAGAAACTGAGTACGAAATCGCGGATAATTATGATCTTGAAGCCGATATTATGAAGCAGTTCATGATTGATGAGCTGCATAAGGCGCTCGATGAATTAGAAGAAATTGATCGAACCATAATGGATATGTACAGTCATGACCATTCTGAGGCGGAAATTGGACAAGCTATTGGGATGAGCCAAAAAGGTGTCAATAAGCGTAAGCACAAGGCTCTTCTAAAACTGAAGACCAGACTAAATGATTTTAGATAAGAAGTAAAACCCACCTGCTCCATCACATTTTTATGATGGAGCAGGTTTTTTTATTTTTTTTGAAATTTTGGTTCTTAAAACATCTGCAGATGTCCTTTTACTCTCAGAGGGGCAAGAAAGCAACTCGGAAAGGACGGTGTCAAGTATGGACAACCGATGCAGAACAGGCACTAAAGCAAATATCAGTCAGGAACTCGACCGTGAGTTATCTGATGTACTGATTGCAATAAGTGTCGTGTCAAGACGACTCGCTGACAGAATTTCTACAGTCAGTGGCGGAGAAAAATCAGGCGAAGGAGGCAATCAAAATGGGCAAAGTAAGCGAATTATCCATGCTCGCCCTTGAACTTAGGAAATGTGGCGAAACTTTGGTAGATATCTCGGAGGGACTGTCCGAAATGTTTAGTAGCTCAGATGAAGAAAAACAGCCGGCAAAAAAGAATGCTACTGAGAAGCCAAAGGCGGAAGGAGAAAAGGCTCTGACCCTTGAAGATGTCAGAGCAATATGTGCAGATAAATCCCGAAACGGCTTTACAGCAGAGGTCAAAGCACTTCTCACCAAACATGGTGCAGATAAACTGTCATCAGTAGATCCGGCAGAATATAAGGTACTCCTTGCCGAAGTGGAGGTGCTTGGCAATGCCAAATAAGCACGCAGTATTATCAGCATCCTCCAGTCACAGGTGGTTGGAATGCCCACCATCGGCTCTTCTTTGTTCAAAGATAGGTGATACATCAAGCGACTTTGCACTGCAGGGGACCGATGCCCACAGCCTATGCGAACATAAGCTAAAAATCGCACTGGGTCAGAAGTCAGACGACCCAACGGCAGAGTTGCAGTATTTCGATGAGGAAATGGCTGAATGCTCGGATATGTATGCCCAGTATGTGCTGGAGCAGCTTGCAACAGCAAAAGAAAAATGTAGGGACCCCATTGTTCTGATTGAACAGCGTCTTGATTTTTCTAAATGGGTGCCGGGGGGAATGGGGACTGGGGACGTTGTGATTGTAGGGGATCAGATGCTCAGAGTCATAGATCTTAAATACGGTGTTGGCATTTTAGTTGAGGCAGAAAAAAATCCACAAATGATGCTTTATGCCTTGGGTGCCTTACAGCTCTATGAAAACATTTATGATTTCAACACCATATCCATGACCATCTTTCAGCCTAGACGAAACAGTGTCAGCACCTATAGCATTTCAAAAGAAGAACTTCTGCAATGGGCCGATGAAGTGCTTGCACCGACTGCACAGCTTGCGGCTAAGGGCGAAGGCGAGTACAAAGCCGGAGACCATTGTCAATTCTGCAAGATTAAAGCGACCTGCCGTAAACGAGCCGAATACAACCTTGAACTAGCGCGTTATGATTTTGAAATGCCTTCCACCCTTGAAGATGATGAGATTGAGGCCATTTTATCAAAAGTAGACGTGCTGGTATCCTGGGCTGGCGATATTAAGGACTATGCTTTAAAGCAGGCGATCAGTGGCAAAGAATGGAAAGACTGGAAGATCGTCGAAGGGCGCTCCAACAGAAAATATATCAATGAGGAAGCCGTGGCAGATACGGTCAAGGAAGCCGGTTATGATCCGTATGAACACAAAGTTCTGGGAATTACTGCAATGACTAAAATGCTCGGCAAGAAAGAATTCGAAGAACTGCTCTCCAGGTTAACAATGAAACCTCAGGGCAAGGCAACTTTAGTACCCATGTCGGATAAACGTCCGGCGATGAATACAGCAGCAAATGATTTTAAGGAGGACAATTAATATGTCAAAAAATTATACAAACCCAACCAAGGTAATCACCGGAGTAAACACAAGATGGTCTTATGCCAATATTTGGGATGCAAAGAGCATTGCAGGGGAACACCTAAGTTCAGTGTATCTCTCATCATTTCCAAGGATGATACTGCAACTGTAAACAAGATTAAAGCGGCAATCCAGGCAGCCTATGAGGAAGGTCAGTCCAAGTTAAAGGGCAGCGGAAAGACTGTACCTGCACTTTCGGTTCTTAAAACACCGATGCGAGACGGCGATTTGGAGCGTCCAGACGATGAGGCCTATGAAAACTGCTATTTTATCAATGCCAATAGTGCAGCCGCACCTGGTGTTGTTGATGCCGACCGACAACCTATCCTTGATCGCAATGAAGTTTATAGTGGGGTATATGGCCGTGCGTCGATCAACTTTTATGCCTTTAACTCCAATGGCAATAAAGGTATCGCCTGTGGCCTGAATAATCTTCAGAAAATTAAAGACGGAGATCCACTTGGTGGAAAGAGCCGTGCTGAGGACGATTTTGCAACTGATTTCGATGATGATTTTCTTGCATAAGGAGGGCAACAGAATATGACAACAGTTGAGAGTTTAATGCTTGCGATCTGCTTTGGAGCATTGATGGGTCACCTTCTAGCAGATGTGATATTTCTAATCTGTGGTGCAGTAAAAAAGCTTAAACAGAGAAAGAATAAGAAAAAAGAAGATTAATTAATATCATTGGGCGGCGCAGGTAATCCTTCGCCGCTTTGCTGATTGAAAGGATGTGACAATATGGAAAAGATAGAGACACTGTCATTGGATTTAGAAACTTTTTCTGATGTCGATTTGCAAAAATGCGGGTTATATAAATATGCCCAATCTCCAAAATTTGAAATACTCCTGTTTGGATATTCTGTCGATGGTGGTGAGGTGCAAGTGATTGACCTTACCTGTGGAGAGAAAATTCCACAGGCAATTATAGAAGCATTGACCGATGACTCTGTAACTAAATGGGCATTTAATGCCTCATTTGAACGGATCTGTTTATCAGTTTGGCTTCGACGGAATTATCCAGAAAATTTTAGCAGCTACAGCATTGATGAAGATACAGTCGGAGACTATCTTGATCCATCAGCTTGGAAATGCTCCATGATATGGTCGGCTTACTTGGGATTGCCCTTATCACTAGCAGGTGTAGGCGCAGTCCTTGGTTTGGAGGAACAGAAGCTGAAGGAAGGAAAAGAGCTCATTCGCAATTTTTGTGTCCCTTGTAAACCAACAAAAGCTAACGGCGGGAGAACACGTAATTTGGCGGAACATGATGTGGAAAAATGGAATCTTTTTAAATTCTATAACAAACGTGATGTTGAGGTGGAGATATCTATACAAGAAAAATTGAAAAAATATCCAGTGCCGGATTTTGTCTGGGAGGAATACCACCTCGATCAGGAAATCAATGACCGGGGAATTGCTCTTGATATGGCGGTGGTTAAGAATGCCATTGATTTTGACGTGAAATCTAAGTCAGTGCTTTCGGAGAAAATGAAGAAGCTGACCAGTCTTGATAACCCAAACTCTGTGATGCAGATGAAGAAGTGGCTGGCGGATAACGGACATGAAATGGACAGCCTTGGTAAAAAAGAAGTGGCACAGGCAGTTAAAACTGCTCCAAAAGAACTGGCAGATGTTTTGCGCCTTCGGCAGCAGCTTGCCAAATCCTCAGTAAAAAAATATCAGGCAATGCAGAATGCTGTCTGCGCGGACAGTAGAGCGAGAGGAATGTTTCAATTTTATGGTGGTAATAGAACAGGTCGGTATTCTGGAAGGCTGATTCAATTACAAAATCTAAGGCAGAACCATATGCCTGATTTGGAGCAGGCGCGAGGTCTCGTTGAATCTGGAAATTATGCTGCGATGGAACTTTTATATGATGATATCCCGGACACTCTTTCGCAGCTCATCCGCACAGCCTTTGTCCCTCGTGATGGTATGAAGTTTATTGTTGCAGATTTTTCAGCCATAGAAGCAAGGGTTCTTTCATGGCTAGCGGGTGAAAGGTGGCGGATGGATGTTTTTGAAAAAAATGGAGATATCTACTGTGAAACAGCTTCAAAAATGTTTCATTGTAAGGTGGTCAAACACGGCGAAAATAGTGAATTACGGCAGAAAGGGAAGCAATGCGAACTTAGCTGTGGTTTTGGCGGATCAGTCGGAGCGCTAAAGGCAATGGGTGCTCTAGAATTCGGAATGCAGGTGGATGAGCTAAAGCCACTCGTTGATGCCTGGCGTCAGGCTAATCCTAACATAGTCCGTTTTTGGTGGGCGGTGGATCGTGCTGTAAAAGAATGTATCAAACAAAAAACGACAACAGAAACTCACGGTATTTACTTTTCTTATCAGAGTGGTTTTTTATTTATCACCCTTCCTTCTGGCAGAAAACTGGCTTATGTTAAACCCCGAATTGGAGAGAACCGCTTTGGTGGCGAGCCAGTGACCTATGAAGGGGTGGGCGGCACAAAGAAATGGGAGCGCATTGAGAGCTATGGTCCTAAATTTGTCGAAAATATCGTTCAGGCAATTAGCCGAGACATTTTATGCTTTGCCATGGAGACTTTAAGAAACTGCTTCATTGTGGCTCATGTCCATGATGAAGTGATCATTGAGGCGGATATGCGCATGTCACTTTCTGCTGTTTGCGAGCAAATGGCAAGAACACCACCCTGGGCAAAAGGTCTTTTACTGCAAGCTGATGGTTATACTTGCCAATTTTATCAAAAAGATTAACTTTCATTACCCTCCAAGGCTATGTATTTCTCTCTAAAAAATTGGGAGGTAACGAATCACAAATATGTGATCCGTGAAAATAGAACAGAAGGAAAATGATAAAGCACATGTCAAAATTTGATCTCAGAAATATTTTTCAAAAAGATTAGAAAAATGGTTCTTAAAACATTGGGTTTTGTCCTTTGACTATTAGAGGGCAAAACCCTACTTTTATGAACGGAGGTATTTCAATGAAAGAATTGATACCTAAAGATGAATACGGAATTTTTGCTGACACCCATGACATAGCAAGGGTCGACAGCCTGTATGTGGCGGAGTTTTTCGAGAAAAATCACAAAGAGGTCCTACGTGATATTCGAAAGATAACTGACACCGAATCTGGATTGAGTGCGGATTTTCGACAGCGCAATTTTGCGCCGTCCTCATACACGAATAGTCAGAACAAAAAACAGCCATGCTATTGTTTGACTCGTGACGGATTTACCATGTTGGCAATGGGATATACTGGCAAAAAAGCTATGGAATTTAAGGAATTGTACATTCGCCGGTTTAATGAGATGGAAAAGTTCATCAAAACGTTAGCATCTGCGAGACAGGAGTTTCCTTTGCTTACGGCTAATATTAAGCTGCTCCATGACAGTCCAAAGCCTTATCACTATAGCAACGAGTGCAATCTTTTATACCGCATTGTGCTTGGAATGTCAGCAAAGCAATACAGAATTGCAAATAATCTTGAAAAAGGGATCGTGATCAGACCCTTTCTCAACCAAGAAAAGATTGATATGCTGGAAATTTTGCAGAAGGTTGATGTGGGGTTACTCGTGGCTTTTCCAAACTATGAAGACCGCAAACGTCATCTGGAATGGTACAAAAACAGATTAGAGGAGGACAAATAAAATGTTTTATGTAAAAGAACAATTAAACGATGCAATGGAGGTTTCCATTGAAATAAACGATGAGAATGTTTTCTGTCGCTGTCCGCACTGTGGCTCGGAGGTCCAAGTCGACTTGGCCGATGTGTTAGCTGATGGCGATATTGACCTTTTCGGGACATCCGTACTTTGTGACAACTGCAGCAACGAATGGAAGAGAGGAAGGGCTTGTGGCTGTGAGCATGTATAACCGCGAAGGCAATCCTGATCCGACTACTTCCTGCGGTTTAACCAGTCTTGAAAAAATAACAAAAGCGTACAGACAGATGGTGTATGTATGCTCCCCTTTTTCAGGGGATGTTGCCCGGAACATTGAAAATGCACGAAAGTATAGCCGGTTTGTAGTGGATCGGGGATGTATACCAATTACTCCGCATTTGCTATTTCCACAGTTTCTTAATGATAATGATTTGAAGGAACGAGAACTAGGCCTGCATTTTGGAAATGTGCTGATGGACCATTGCAGTGAGGTGTGGGTGTTCGGAGAAATCATATCAGCGGGAATGGATGCTGAAATAAAAAGAGCCCGAAGAAAAAATATCAAACTGCGATTTTTTAGCAGTGATTTGAAGGAGGTAATCAATCATGCGTAATTTAAATATTGCATACGGAAACAGTAGAACCGCGAAGTTCTGGTCGAACAAGACCATAAAATTTGATGAATTATGTGACAGGCTGCGCAGTCCGATTTATACATCGGAAACGGCGGAGGAATATCCGAAACTCCCCAAGGGTCAGCGTGATGATGTTAAGGACAAGGGCGGTTTTGTGGCGGGTCATTTGAGTGGCAATCGCAGACAGGCAAACAAGGTAGCATGCCGATCCATGCTGGTCTATGATCTTGACAGCATTGAAGCCGCTTTTTTAAGAGACATCAGCAGTAAGGTGCATAACCGCGGCTGCTATTACACCACCCACAGTCATACGGCTGATAATCCAAGAGCAAGAATGATTATTCCGGTTAGCCGTGATATGACACCCGATGAGTTCAATGCAGCGGCGAGATATTATGCACAGGATAATGGGTTCATTACCATGCTTGACCCATGCTCATTCTCCCCGCATCAGCTGATGTATTGGCCAACCTGCCCTTCCAACGGAGAGTACCTGTTTGGCGAAATGGATGGTGATTGGCTTAACCCCGATGAGATTTTTGCCAAACACCCCAACTGGAAGGACTGCTCTCTGCTGCCCACCACACCAAAAGAAAGCAAAGCGGCTGAACACAATGTGAAACAGCAGAAAGATCCGTTGGAAAAGGACGGTGTGGTTGGACTGTTTAACAGAGTCTATTATCCTATCAGCCTTGCCATTGATGAATTTCTATCCGATATCTATGCACCGACCGTAGGCAGTTCCGAACGGTACGATTATCTTCCGGGTGAGGGTTCGTCTGGTGTTGTAGTTTATGATGATAAGTTTACTTACAGCCATCATGCAACCGATCCGGGGGGAGGGAAGCTGTGTAATGCGTTTGACCTTGTCCGTCTGCACAAGTTTGGTGATGACGATAAGAAATCCTTCAAGAATATGTGCGAGTTTGTTATGACCTTAGATAAGGTTAAGCTGGCAGATCTTGAGGAAAAGAGAAAACAGGCAGAAGATGATTTTGCCGAGGATACCGACTGGCAGACGAAGCTTCGCTATATGCCGAGAAGCAAATGCCTTGAAAATAGCGTATGGAACCTGATGCTCATACTAAACAATGACGACGACTTTGCCAATATTGCATTCAATGAGATGGCAGGCAGAATTGAAATAATAGGAAGTGTCCCATGGGAACGCCCTGTGGACAATAGGTTCTGGAGAGACGCTGATACGGCACAAATGAAAGCCCTTATTGACATCAAGTATCAGTCTTTTTCCAGCCGAAACCACGATGTGGCATTTACTAAGGTGGTAGAGGACAGACACTTCCATCCTGCTCGGGAATATTTTGACAGTTTGCCTGAATGGGATAAAGTGCAAAGGATTGAAAGTCTACTCATTGATTATTTTGGTGCTGAAGACAATACCTATACGAGAGCTGCGATGAGAAAAACTTTAATTGCGGCAGTGGCAAGAACATATCATCCTGGTGTGAAATTTGACAGCGCATTAATTCTAGTAGGAACACAGGGAATCGGCAAATCAACCTTCTTTTCCAAATTGGCAGGTAGCTGGTTTTCCGATAGCTTGACTCTTACCGATATGAAGGATAAATCAGGAGCGGAAAAACTGCAGGGATTTCTGATTTTAGAATTAGGTGAAATGGCTGGTATGAAAAAGGTTGATATTGAAACCATCAAATCTTTTTTAAGCCGTTCAGATGATATTTACCGACCGTCTTATGGGAGAGTTGTTGAAAGTCATCCAAGACAGTGTATTGTAGTGGGTTCTACTAATGCTGAAAATGGTTTCCTGCGCGATATTACCGGGAATAGACGTTTTTGGCCTGTGAATGTAGGGAGTGACTCCGCTAAAAAATCATGGCAGATGACAATGAATGATGTATCCCAGATTTGGGCAGAAACGATTTATTTATACAAACAGGGCGAGAAATTATACCTTGAAGGAGACGATGCATTAATAGCTGAAAAGCAGCAGAAACAGGCAATGGAAACTGATGAAAGACAGGGTTTGGTGGAGGATTACTTAAACACCACGCTCCCGGAAAACTGGGAGTCCATGAGTCTTTTTGAGCGAAAAAACTTTTTAAACGGCGACGATTTCGCCGAAACCAAGACAGGAACTGTTGAAAGAACGCAGGTCTGCAATGCGGAGATATGGTGCGAATATTTTGGCAACAATTTGGCTGCTATAAAAACTGCGGACTCATATGCGATAGCTGCAATTATGATGAAAATTGATGGGTGGGAAAAAAGCAGCAAACGAAAAAAGATTTCTTTATATGGTCAGCAACGAATGTATGAAAAGTTGTCATAATCGTAAAATGGCTTAAAAAAAGTATCTTTTGACATCTCATGACAACTGTGACAACTATTATATATAGATTAAATATTATGTTATAAGGATACAGGCGTATGTCTGCACGTAAGGATTATATAGGATTCGTTGTCATATTTGTCATGTTGTCATTTTTAGGAGCAAAAATGAGAGAAAAAACGATTGAACAAAAACTTGTAACGGCGGTAAAAAAGAATGGCGGGATTTGCCCCAAGTTCACATCACCAGGTTTCGATGGTATGCCAGACCGTTTGGTGCTTCTTCCTTTTGGAAAGCTTGCCTTTGTTGAAGTAAAAGCACCGGGAGAAAAGCCAAGACCGCTGCAGCTGGCAAGGCATGGTATGTTACAGCGCCTCGGCTTTCGAGTGTATGTGTTGGATGATGAGAAACAGATTGGAGAAATGCTTGATGAGATTGGAGGTGATGCCGAATGAAGTTCATACCACATGATTACCAGAATTACGTAGTCGATTATATTAAGAGCCGTAAGATTTCTGCTGTCCTCCTTGATATGGGCTTGGGTTGAGGTAAGACAGTGATTACCCTTACTGCTATAAATGATTTACTGTTTGACAGCTTTGAGGTGCATAAAATATTGATTATAGGACCACTTAGAATAGCAAAAATCCAGTGGGGTTCAGAAATCAAAAAATGGGAGCATTTGCATATGCTGAAATATTCTGTAGCAGTAGGATCGGAAGCCGAAAGACTGAAAGCTCTGAGTGCTCAGGCAGATATTTATATTATCAACAGGGAAAATGTACAGTGGCTGATTGAAAAAAGCGGTCTTCCCTTTGATTTTGATATGGTGGTTGTCGACGAGCTTTCGTCCTTCAAAAACCATCAATCCAAGCGGTTTAAGGCTTTGATGAAAGCAAGACCAAAAATAAAGAGAATAGTGGGTCTGACAGGAACCCCAAGCAGTAATGGGCTAATGGATTTATTTGCAGAGTTTAAACTGTTAGATATGGGTGCTCAGCTTGGCAGATTTATTGGCCAGTACCGAACTGCCTATTTCTCACCAGATAAACGAAACGGTCAAATTATTTACAGCTACAAACCGCTGCCGAATGCTGAACAGCAGATATATGAAAAAATCTCTGACATTACCATTTCCATGAAATCAAATGACTACCTTCAAATGCCTGAACTGATCAGTACGCAAACAGAGGTTGTGCTGTCTAAAGAAGAATCGAAAAAATATGAGGAACTAAAAAAAGATCTCGTATTGCAACTGCCGGATGGAGAAATAACCGCAGCCAATGCCGCTTCGCTTACAGGAAAGCTTTTACAGATGGCTAATGGCGCGGTTTATGGAGATGATGATCGCATTTTAGAGATACACCCGAGAAAGCTGGATGCATTGGAAGATCTGATTGAGTCTGCCAATGAGAAGCCCTTGTTAGTGGCCTATTGGTACAAACACGATAAAAGTCGAATTCTTAAACGGTTTAATGCCAGATGCATTGATTCGTCTCAGGATATAGCTGACTGGAATGCTGGAAAAATACCAGTGGCACTGATTCACCCGGCATCTGCTGGTCACGGTTTAAATTTACAAGACGGCGGGTCGACGATTGTCTGGTTTGGATTAACCTGGTCGCTTGAGCTGTACCAGCAGCTCAATGCAAGACTTTGGAGACAAGGTCAAAAGAATACAGTGGTGATTCAGCACATTATAACAAAAGGAACCCACGATGAAGATGTCATAAAAGCTTTAAAAAACAAGGATATTCAACAATCATCGTTGATTGAAGCGGTGAAAGCCAGAATTGGATTTGATAGATTGGAGGTACAAAATCATGTATGTCGCTCATAAAAACGTTCAACCTGCTAATGAAGAAGAAATATATCGGGAACTTTGCAATGGCATAATTCTACAGGCGGTTAGAGATTATCGCCGAGCATTGAAGAAACTGACAAAATTCCCAGAGGATGAAGTCTCAAAGTATACCAAACGAGAGGTGGAGAGATTTTTCAGGAGAAGCTTATATTCTGCGATTACAGATATTCCACCCGAGATGCTGATTAAAAAACTTAATGAGGAGGTCAAGGATTATGAATGAGGTGATGACGGCAAAAGAATACTTGGGACAGTCTTATCGTTTAGATGAGCGTATCAATAGTAAAATTGAACAGGTTGATACACTCCACTCACTTGCTTGTAAAGCGACCAGTACGATCAGCGATATGCCAGGTAGTCCTTCGAGAAAAACCCATCGGATGGAGGATATTGTTATTAAGATCATTGATCTGGAAAATGAAATCAACGCCGATATCGATTTACTCGTCGCATACAAAAAAGAAGTTCCACAGGTAATTGAAAGCGTCAGCAATGTGGACGAACAAATGGTTTTGCATTATCGTTATGTTCACAACTTCACTTGGGCTAAAATCGGGGAGGTCATGGGTGTTAATGAGCGTACTATTCGTCGATGGCATGATTTGGCAATAGATCATATAAAAATACCAAAAAAAATCACAAAAATTTGAAATGTGCCGTGGATATCAGTGGATGTCCACGGGGGTAATGTGTTATTATTATGCTAGAGAAAATATATCAAAAGATATGAGTCTTGTTGGAACAATCCAGCAGGACTTTTTTATTGCAAAAAATGAGGTGATGATCATACCAAAAAAACCAAAGCGCCCTTGCAGCCATCCTGGTTGCGGTGAATTAACGGACGAACGATTTTGTGAGAAGCATCAAAAATTACATGACCAACATTACAACAAGTACGAGCGCGATCCGGAGACACGGAAACGCTACGGCTGGGCCTGGAAGAAAATCAGAAACAAATACATTAAGAACAATCCGCTTTGTGAACAGTGTTTAAAAGAAGAGCGGCTAACCCCGGCGCAGGAAGTGCATCACATCAAGCCATTGTCAAAAGGTGGTACCCATGATGAAAAGAACCTGATGGCGTTGTGTAGCAGCTGTCACTCTACCATCACCGCCAGAGATGGAGGACGGTGGGACAATAAAAAAGAGACTACCAAGAAGTAGTCCATTGATTGGCGGAGCGGGTAGGATTCGAACCTACATTCGGCACTTGTAATAGCTGCATATAGCTTTCAGATATTCACCACAGCTACAACTGGCCGCTCCGTGCGCGCCGCTAACCACCGTGTTATAACCTTTTACCATCTTGTGCTCCTCCTTTAAACTTCCTAAACTGATTAATGTTTGAATCAATACCAAGAAGGTAGAAACGACGTCGACTGGGATTCCAACTAAAAGAAAGCTAAATGTTACTAAAACCAACAAATTAATGATTAATTATATCATTATCGGATATAGAAATCAATTTATCGAACGGGTGGGGGGTGCAATAATCGCTAAAACGTGTTGCAAATGCAACGGGCAGGGGGGCACGCGCGAAAAAAACGGAAATCAAAGGGGGTATTAACCCCTGAAAGAAAAAGGCAGGTGAAAAACATGGCAAAGGACGGAACAAACCGCGGCGGAGCTCGAATTGGTGCCGGGCGGAAATCAAAGGCTCTTACAGAAAAAATAAGTGATGGCAGGCTGGATGGCGCAATGGTGCTACCTGAGCCTGCCTCTTTTATTGGAGCCGATGTTCCGCCGGTGAAAGAGTATCTGAAAGCGACTCAGAAAAATGGTAAAAACCTGTGTGCGGAAGAAATCTTCAATGAAATTTATCTATGGCTGAAAGAACGGGAATGTGATCAACTGGTCAGCAGGCATCTGATTGAGCAGTATGCCATGAGCGTTTCCCGCTGGATCCAGTGTGAAGAATGTATTTCTGAATATGGTTTTCTTGCCAAGCATCCCACTACCGGTAATGCCATCGCCAGTCCTTACGTTTCCATGTCGCAACAATATTTAAAGCAGTCCAATCAGATCTGGTATCAGATACACCAGGTCGTAAAAGAAAATTGCTCTGTTGCCTACAGCGGTGGAACTCCCCATGATGATATGATGGAGCGCTTGCTGTCAGGACGGAAATAAAAAGGTGGTGATCCAATGAAAAAAACAATAACTCAAATGCAAATGGTCGAAACCAATAAACTGGTCCCATATGTGAATAATGCTCGGACGCATTCAACTGAACAAATTAATAAGCTGAGATCTTCTCTTCGAGAGTTCGGATTTATTAATCCGGTTATCATCGACAGCAATCACGGGATAATTGCCGGACACGGCAGAGTTATGGCTGCTCAGGAAGAAGGCATTACTGAAGTGCCCTGCGTACTCGTTGATCATCTGACTGAAGCGCAGAAAAAAGCTTACATCATAGCTGACAATCGATTTGCGCAAGATGCTGGCTGGGATGAAGAACTTCTTAGAATTGAAATTGAATCCTTGCAGGGTGCTGATTTTGATGTATCCCTTACCGGTTTTGAGGAAAATGAAATTGCGGATTTATTCAAAAGTGAAGATGATGAAGAAATCCAGGAGGATGATTTTGATGTTGATGAAGCGCTGGATGGACAAAGTTTTGTAGAATCCGGTGATGTCTGGTTGTTGGGACGTCACCGATTATTGTGTGGGGATTCAACAAAAGCAGATGATGTAACTACACTCATGGATGGCAAAAAAGCAAATCTGTGTATTACCGATCCACCATACAACTGCAGTTATCAGGGCGGAACCGGGATGAAAATTATGAATGACAGCTGGTCTGACAGCGAAAAGTTCTATCAGTTTCTTTTAGATGCGCTTACGAATGCTTACCAACATTTAGCTGATGGTTCACCGATTTATATTTTTCATTCGGATGCTGAAAAAGTAAACTTCTTTAATGCTACGGTCAATGCTGGCTTTCATTATTCGACAACCTGTATCTGGGTCAAAAATGCGCTGGTGATTGGCCGGATGGATTTTCAGATGCGCCATGAACCGGTAATATATGCATTCAAGGATACCTCAAAACACAAATTCTATGGTGACCGTAAACAAACGACCGTATGGGAATTTGATAAGCCAACAAAGTCAAAACTACACCCGACAACGAAACCTTTACCGCTGATTGGATATCCAATGGGACTTTCCTCCCAGGAAAATGGAATCGTCCTGGATTTGTTTGGTGGAAGCGGATCAACTCTAATTGCTGCTGAGCAAATGAACCGAACGGGCTATTTGATGGAAATGGATCCCAAATATGCCTCTGTAATTGTCAAACGGTATGCTGCACTAAAAGGAACTACTGATGATATCAAAGTCATCAGAAATGGAAAGACCCTTGATTGTTCAGTGGTTTATAATCCCGATTCAGAAGAACTTTCTTTTCAAGAAGGAAGCGTAAATGATATTCAGAAAGGCAAAAAAACTAAGGATTAATGTAAAAAACAACTTGCTATTATAGCCATTTTCAGTGATATATAGACACAACAAAAACTACACTAAGGAGAAGGATCATGAAAAAAGGTACATTATTAATAACAGGAGATGGAAAGAAAACTTATCAGATTGTTGGACTCTGGGGTAAAGATTTAGTTTTAGCCGAAACAAGTGGAGCCAGTGACCAGGTATTAATTTACGGACCTGACGAACTGCAAGAACTCATCGAAGAAAAAAGATTTCAAATTCTTTCAAAAGCCCCTCAAAACGGTGAACGATCATGACCAGAAGATTCCAATTAATCGATAATGATCGTAAAGCTCTGATCCAAGCCATTGGTGAAATCCTTGAGACTAAACCTATCTATCTAGGAACACCAAGCTTCTCGTACACCATCGGCGATTTTGAAGTTGACAAACAGGGAGGATTAATTATTCCTGAAAGCATTGAAAAGTCTGCAAGTGACAATCTACTGGAAAGCTTACAAGTAAAAGGATTTACTTTTGAGCATCCAGAAACTCCTGACGAAGATAGTGATGAACTCATCATCGAGATTCCAAAAGAAGGATTCACGGATGAAGCGATTCATAACCTTGAAAACCTAATTATTAGTAAATGCCATCTGATTAAAAAAGCCCTTGGAATTGATTCATTACACCTTGAAAAAACGCCGGATACTCTTCGATTCCCATGGTTCTCAGCAAATGCTGAACCAGATGCCATCAAAGCTTACACACAATTTATCGTAGCTATTTGTGACATGGCCAAGAATCAAAAGCGTATTTCAGCAACCGTCAAAACTGTTGAGAATGAAAAGTACGCTTTCCGCTGTTTCCTGCTGCGGCTTGGTTTTATTGGAGATGAGTATAAAACAACCCGGAAGATTTTACTTTCCAACTTATCTGGCAGTTCAGCATTTAAAACAGAACAAAACAGATAAACTGTATTTCTGTAAAATTGACTTGCTATTAATGTCGTTTAGAGTGATATATGTACATGATAAAAAAACAAATACACTTAAAAGGAGAGAAAACGATGTTAACAGCAAACTTTGGAATAGAAATTGAATTTACCGGGATTACAAGAAAAAAGGCTGCTGAAGTTGCTGCAAAATTTTTAAACGCAACTTACGAAGAAGGCGGTACCTACTACGACACCAAAAAGATTACGACCGCGGATGGCCGAGTTTGGAAGTTTATGAGCGATGGCAGTATTGATTGCCAACGTAAAACGCAAGGGCGAAAGGTTTGTGCAAGTCGAGCCTATAGTGTGGAGCTGGTCAGCCCCATTCTTTCATACCGGGAAGATATTGGAATCCTTCAGGAATTGGTCAGGCGGCTTAGAAAAGCGGGAGCCTTTACCAACTCATCCTGCGGCATTCATATTCACCTTGATGGTAAAAGCCACTCTCCACGAAGCATTCGAAACTTCATTAACATCATTGCCAGCAAGAACGACCTTTTTTATAAGGCTTTAGAAATTGCCCCAGAACGCATGACCTACTGCAAAAAAATGGACAGTATCCTGATTCAAAATTTAAAAAGGAAGAAGCCAACCACCATGAAAGAAATTGAGGACATTTGGTACGATGGCTACAATGAAAGCCGACGAACACATTACCACAACAGCCGCTACCATTTCCTAAACCTGCACAGTTTTTTTTCCGGCCATCATACGGTCGAATTACGGGGCTTCAACAGCGTGCTCCACGCCGGTAAAATCAGAAGCTACATTGTTTTAGCACTGGCCATCAACCAGCAGGCTTTAACTCAAAAGTGTGCTTCTGCCAAGAAACCACAGGTTGAAAATGAAAAATTTGCCATGCGCACCTACTTAAATCGCATCGGTTTTATTGGTAAAGAATTTGCAAACTGCCGGGAGCACTTAACCGCAGCCCTTACCGGCTCAGCAGCATGGCGGTATGGGGTGGCATAAATTGCCCCAATTCAAGTGAAAGCAAGGTGAATCAATATGGAATCGAATTTATATCTGGCCTACGGTTCAAATTTAAATCTGGACCAAATGGCTAAGCGTTGTCCTACTGCTAAGGTTGTGGGAACCTATAATCTTGAAGGATACCAACTGCTGTTTAAGGGTCCGCATGATAGTGCTGTCGCAACGATCGAAGCAAAAGAAAACAGTCAAGTGCCGGTACTTATCTGGGAAATAAAGCCTGATGATGAATTAGCACTGGACTATTATGAAGGCTGGCCATACCTATATCGAAAAGAAACAATCAAAGTAACTGTCGGCAAGCGTCTTGTACCTGCGATGGTTTATCTCATGAACGGGAACCGGCCATTGGGGTTACCGAGCTGTTACTACTACAGCATCATTCTGGAAGGCTATAAGGCCGCCGAGTTTGACGTCGAAATCCTGCGCCAGGCGGTTAGTGATTCAACGAATGGCGAATTGGATAGTAGCGTTTAAATAATATAATGTGTTTATAATGCAATATAACTTGCTATTAGTGTGACATCGAGCTAATATGTACACAATAAAAAAAGGAGGCCAACGACATGCAGGAACAAAAAATTAGCAAGAAAGATTACGAAGCGCTTTTAGAAATCGCCAAGGAAGCATTTTACAGCATTGAACAAAGAGGAGACCTTGAAACAAGGCACAGCGATCATGAAGATTTCCTGGACATTTCGGTTTGGGGGCTTAAAGAAGTATTGATTCAGGCCTTTGAATACGGTAAGAAAATGAATTAAAAACTTTTGAAAAGGGCTAATGAAGAGCCTTTTTCTCGTACAGATTTATAAACAAAATACAAAAATTTTACTGCAGCTCATGATGAGGTGCTTTTTTGTTGGCCATTTTTTGCGGACAACGAGGAAAGGAAAGAACTATGTTATTAAAAATTGGAAGTATGGGCAGTGAAGTGGCCCAGTTACAAAGGGATCTAAACTTCTGCGCTTATGATGCCGGAGAAGTCGATGGTGACTTTGGGAGTCAAACCCAAAAGGCGGTACTGGCCCTTCAGTCCTATCATGGTCTGGAACGGGATGGTATCTATGGCGATCAGTCTGATGCTGCTCTGATGAGTGAAATTAAATTGATTCAGGAAGCGCTGAATAAAAATGGGTTTTCCGTCTCGGTTGATGGGGCAGTTGGCAATGAAACATTAGCTGCAATGACAGCATTTCAAAATGCCAAAGGTTTGACGGCTGATTGTATTGTCGGCGATGAAACCCTTAAAGCACTGGGACTAAACGGCATCGGGTATCAAAACCAAATACCTGCTGCTCCTGTATCAAACCCCAATACAGTCGTTAATGGAAACGGCAAAATTGTGTGTATCAATCCAGGCCATGGCGGATCCGACCCGGGAGCCTGTGGTGATCTGCAGGAAAAGGATATGAATCTGGTTGTCAGCTTGCGCTTGGGTCAACTCCTTCAAGAGAGAGGTTTTAAAGTTGTTTATACGCGAACCGATGATCGCCATCTGGCTTTAAGCGATCGACCGGTTATTGCCAATCAAAACAATGCCGATATTTTTGTCAGTATTCACCACAATGGCGCATCTGATTCCAATGCCAGCGGGACATT
Source organism: Eubacteriaceae bacterium ES2 (assembly GCA_031222025.1). Taxonomy (GTDB): domain Bacteria; phylum Bacillota; class Clostridia; order Eubacteriales; family Eubacteriaceae; genus Acetobacterium. The sequence goes on from CP130740.1 coordinate 1,792,355, forward strand.
AGTCATTTGCTATCCCGGCAGCACCGAAGGTTTGAAACTTTCCCAGCTAGTGTTGAATGGGATGTGTAACCAGATGGGATTATCTAATCGAGGAATTGTTCAAAGGGATGATTCTGATGTTACCTATTCCGATATGCCAGCCGTTATTACTGAAGCTATGTTTGCCACTTCACCGAGTGACTGCCATTTCTTTAATAATGGCGGTGCAGAACTGGAAGCCCAGGGCATACTAGAGGGAATATTAGCTTATTTTAACTGATGAAAAATCGCATTCCATAGAAAGGAGCCAAGTTTCATGCGACCGCTTAAAACCTATCAGGAAAGTCCTTTTAAAAAATCAACATCGATCTATGATCAGAGCCGAGCAGATTTAGCGGTTTCGTTCATTAACTGTTTGAAGCACACCAAAGGTCAATGGCATGGCCAGCCCTTTGAACTGATCGATTGGCAGGAACAGATCATCCGGGATGTCTTTGGCATCATTAAACCCAACCAGGCCAGACAGTTTAATACTGCCTATATTGAGATCGCTAAGAAGCAGGGGAAACAGCTGGCGCTTGATACAATTATTCCAACACCCAAGGGTTATACCACAATGGGTGAAATTTCTGTTGGGGATACAGTTTTTGACGAGAAGGGTTCACCTTGCCATGTTGTTGCCAAAAGTAAGATCGATTTTTCAGAACAAGCCTATCGCATTACCTTTAAAGATGGCGAAGTGATTGAAGCCGGAGAAAATCATCAATGGGTAGGGGAGTCTACTTGTGGTAAATACAAGCAGTGTATCATGACAACCGGTGAGATTCTTCGGCTGCCAAAAAATCATGAGCGAATTCATTTTAGAATTCCAGTTGCTGATTGTATCAAAAGTGATAAGACCGAATTGCCAATCGAACCTTATTTAATGGGGTATTGGCTTGGGAATGGTAATGCTATAAAACCTGAAATCACCATTAAAACGGATGACGTCACAGAGGTGTTAAAAAATATAAGGCCCTTCTATGAAATTGCCAGTTCATGGAAAAATATCGGGGATAGTCGGGTTTTTAGAATACCTGCACTACGGACAATCTTATTAAAGAGTTATCATGACAAAGTTATTCCGATTGATTATTTGCGTGCTTCGAGAGAGCAAAGAATCCGACTGCTTTGTGGCCTGATGGATTCCGATGGGTCGATCAGTATCATCAAAGGCCAGGCAATCTATGCCTCTACCGAAAAAGCTTTGTCAGAAAGTGTTAGCGAACTATTATGGAGTTTGGGTATTAAAAATGCGATAACCTTTGCGCCTTCAACCCAAAGAAGAGACTGGAACCAAAAGAGTCAAGAATGTGGCCGGGTTGCAACTGGTGAAACCCTTTATTATGTAAAATTCACCGCTTTTAGCGATATGACAATTAGTGGATTGGAGCGGAAACAAGTCAATCGGGTCAATAGAAATCCCAGAACACGAAGTCACTTTAGATATATTGACAAAATTGAGCCGATTACCAATACCGGCATGCAGTGCATACAAGTAGATAGCCCGTCTCATCAATATTTGGTGGGGCGTTCTTTTTTGCCAACACACAATAGTGAACTGGCTGCGGCTGTGGCACTTCTATTAACTTGCGGTGACTTTGAACATGGTGGTGAAATTTATGGCTGTGCTTCTGATAGTCAACAGGCGTCCATCGTTTTTGATGTAGCCGTTGATATGGTGGAACAGTGTCCAGCGCTCAAATCACGGATCAAGCCGGTCCTTTCGCAAAAGCGACTTATTTATAAACCACTTGGCAGTTTCTATCAGGTATTATCTGCTGAGGCATATACCAAACATGGTCTGAACGTTCACGGGGTAGTGTTTGATGAATTACATGCCCAGCCTAATCGAAACCTATATGATGTTATGCTTCACGGATCAGGCGATGCCAGAAAACAACCGCTTTATTTTTTAATCACTACAGCTGGAACAGATCGCCATTCCATTTGTTGGGAGGTCCATCAAAAGGCTGAGGATATTCTAGCAGGACGAAAGATTGACCCAACCTTTTATCCGGTTATTTACGGTGCTGGAGAAAACGAGGATTGGACGGATCCCAAAGTCTGGGAAAAAGCCAATCCCTCAATGGGGATTACAGTTGATATAGAAAAAATCCAAATCGCCTGTGAAAATGCTAAAGCTAATCCGGCTGAAGAAAATCTTTTCAGGCAGCTAAGACTAAATCAATGGGTGAAGCAGTCCGTCAGGTGGATGCCAATGGAAAAATGGGATTTGTGTGATCAAGCAATTGATCCGAATGAACTACTCGGCAGAGAATGCTATGGTGGTCTGGACCTGTCAAGCTCCATTGATATCACTGCCTTTGTGTTGGTCTTTCCACCAAAATATGATGGTGAAAAGTATGTGATTGTGCCTTTCTTTTGGATCCCAGAAGAAAACATCGAACAACGAGTACGGCGAGATCATGTCCCTTATGATGTATGGGAAAAGCAGGGTTACATGCAAACCACCGAAGGAAATGTGGTTCATTACGGGTATATTGAAAACTTCATTGAAGATCTGGGCACCAAGTACAATATCAGAGAAATTGCCTTCGACCGATGGGGAGCAGTTCAGATGGTTCAAAACCTTGAGGGGCTAGGATTTACCGTTGTTCCTTTCGGACAGGGTTTTAAAGATATGTCGCCATCAACCAAAGAACTGATGAAGCTGACACTGGAGGGGAACCTTGCCCATGGCGGTCAACCCGTTCTCAGATGGATGATGGACAATATTTTTGTCCGGACTGATCCAGCTGGAAACATCAAACCTGATAAAGAAAAATCGACCGAGCGGATTGATGGTGCCGTGGCTACGATTATGGCGCTCGATCGGGCGATTCGCTGTGGCGGCGTTACTGGTGGGAGTGTTTATGATGAGAGAGGGATTCTAATACTGTAATATTAATTAAATGGTCGATAATTTTGCTACAAAAATCTCGATATGCGGTATTTACATTTACGACTATACGGGCATATGATAAAATTAAAAGAAATTTTATTTCTAAATTTTAGGAGAAGTAATGAAGGATAAATTAATAGAGGCCGTAATCAATAACAAGAATCATATTCCTTATATCAATTTGACAGAAGATAATAAATACAGAGGTTGGACATCTGATTTCAGAATTTCAATAAACGCTGAAAAAAATATGTTTCTGGATTTGTCTAAGGAAAACGATCTCTTTCTGTTGTTTATTCTTGCATCATTTTGGTCAAGATCAACCAATTGGGAGAATGCTGCTTTTTTTACAACTTATCTAAAAGCAAATAAACTCGATATTCCAAACATCTGGAAAGATAAAGAACTTGTTTTGTATGAAACAACTCACTGTAAAGAAAACGCAAAAAAAACGATACAATCTTGTACAGGCATTGTTCCAAGAAAAAAGGTGTCTTTTAGATCAGATATTTTTGCAAGCATTGAAGTGATAGTTGAACACTGGGATGAAATAATATTAAATTTGGAACGAGCTAATCGAAAAAATGATTATTTACCGTTCATTATGTATATCAGTGAAATAAAAGGGCTAGGATTTGGTGAAAAAAGAATGAAAATTAAGGTACCGCTAATTTTGAGAGAATTAAGATGCCAAAATATTTTTTCAAATATACCTGGCAAATATTGTTGTGTTCCAGATAAAAGAGTAGTTGTCACTGCCAAAGAAATAGGTTTTTATTTACCAGTAATTAATTCAACCAAAAGCATTCTGAAAGCATCGAAACTTATCTATGAAAATTTTGGAGATTTATACGATATACCATTATTTGCATATGAAGATATTAAAGAACAAATTAAATAACTGATACATCATTTGGTACTGCTAATCAATGCATCTCACATGAGGTGCTTTTTTAACGCCCATTTTTAAGGAGGACCCAATTGAGTCGATTAAGAGATCTATTCCATTCAAGAGATAAGCCAAAGAATTATCTGGATAACAACCCCTTTAGTTTTTTCTTTGGCGGGACCACCGCTGGAAAAACTGTCAATGAACGAACCGCCATGCAAACGACAGCCGTGTATTCCTGTGTGCGGATCCTGGCTGAAACCATCGCCAGCCTGCCGCTTCATATTTACGAGTACACGGATGACGGGAAACAAAAGGCTCCGAAACATCCTTTATACCGTTTATTATATCAAGAACCAAATAATGAGATGACTTCATTTGTGTTTCGAGAAACGCTGATGAGTCATCTTTTATTATGGGGTAACGCTTATGCCCAGATCATTCGTGATGGCCGCGGACAGGTTGTGGGGCTGTATCCCTTATTACCAAGCAAAATGACGGTTGATCGAGCTGTAAATGGAGATCTTTTCTACAAATATCAGAGTGATAAGGGTGAAGTGGTGCTTAGAAAAGAAATGGTGCTTCATATTCCCGGCCTTGGTTTCGATGGTCTCATTGGTTATTCACCGATTGCAATGGCCAAAAATGCCATCGGTATGGCCATTGCTACTGAAGAATATGGCTCAGCTTTCTTTGCCAATGGCGCCAATCCCGGAGGTGTACTTGAACATCCGGGAGTTGTAAAAGACCCTAAGCGTGTCCGTGAAAGCTGGAACGCTGTCTATCAAGGCAGCGGTAATGCCCACCGGATTGCTGTTTTGGAAGAAGGCATGCGCTTTACTTCTATTGGAATCCCACCAGAGCAAGCCCAGTTTCTGGAAACCAGGAAGTTTCAGATTAATGAAATCGCGCGGATTTTTAGAATCCCTCCGCATATGATTGGAGATCTGGAGAAGTCCAGTTTCTCTAATATTGAACAGCAATCTCTTGAATTCGTGAAGTACACTCTGGATCCCTGGGTCATTCGCTGGGAACAATCGATGCAGAAAGCACTACTTAGTGAAACGGATAAGCAGAAATATTTTATTCGCTTTTCTGTGGATGGGCTTTTACGTGGCGACTATGAATCCCGAATGGCTGGTTATGCGACAGGCCGACAAAACGGCTGGCTCTCTGCCAATGATATCCGGGAACTGGAAAACTTGAATCGCATCCCCGAAGAACTGGGCGGGAACTTATACCTGATTAATGGTGCCATGACAAAACTTCAAGATGCTGGCGCCTTTGCAAATATTGAAAGTGAGGAAACAAATGAAGAAATTCTGGAATTGGATTAAAAATGAAGATGAACAAAGAACCTTATATTTAAATGGCGCAATCGCGGAAGAAAGCTGGTTTGATGACAGCATTACTCCGCAGCAGTTTAAAAACGAGCTGATGGCCGGCCAAGGTGATATTGATATCTGGATAAATAGCCCTGGTGGCGATTGTATTGCCGCCAGTCAGATCTACAACATGCTAATGGATTATAAGGGCAACGTCACGGTCAAGATTGATGGGATTGCAGCCAGTGCTGCTTCAGTGATCGCTATGGCGGGGACAACAGTTAAAGTATCACCGACCAGTCTGATGATGATTCACAATCCTCTAACAGTAGCCATTGGTGATAGCGCGGAAATGAAAAAAGCCATTCAGATGCTTGATGAAGTCAAGGAAAGTATCATCAACGCTTATGAGCTTAAGACCGGGCAATCCCGGGCGAAGCTATCAAAATTAATGGATGGTGAGACATGGCTTAATGCCAATAAAACTCTGGAGCTTGGCTTTGCGGATGAAATGCTCTTTGATGAACGGGAGGTATACGAAAATGTCGAGAATTACAGCTTTTCAAGACAGGCAGTGACCAATTCTTTGATCGAAAAGTTGATACCAAAACCACAAAATGAAACAGGAATACCGGTTGATATCATTGAAAAAAGATTAAATTTAATTAAATAAATGGAGGAAACCATGAATAAAATTTTAGAATTACGAGAGAATCGAGCCAAAATCTGGGAAGATGCAAAGAAATTCCTGGATGAAAAAAGAAATCAGGACGGCTTATTAGCTGCTGCTGATATTGAAATCTATGAAAAAATGGAAACCGATGTGGTGAGTCTGGGAAAAGAAATTGACCGACTTGAGCGTCAACAGGCCTTGGATCTTGAATTTGCCAAGCCGATTAATACCCCAATTACCGAAAAACCTGCAGGACTACCAGAAGCCAAAACGGGACGCGGCAGTGAAGAGTATTCACAGTCTTTCTGGAATGCCATGCGCAACAAAAGCCTGAGCTTTGAAATTACTAACGCATTGCAAATTGGGAGTGACAGTGAAGGGGGATATCTGGTTCCAGATGAATTCGAACGGACTCTGGTGGAAGGTCTGGAAGAAGAAAATATCTTTAGAACCCTGGCCAAGGTGATTACCACAGCCAGTGGGGATCGCAAAATCCCAGTTGTTGCTTCAAAAGGATCCGCATCGTGGATTGAAGAAGAAGGGGCAACTCCAGAGAGTGACGATTCTTTTGGACAGGTTTCTATCAGTGCTTATAAACTGGGAACATTGCTTAAAGTGTCTGAAGAACTCCTGAATGATTCCATCTTTAACCTGGAAGCCTATATCGCCAAAGAGTTTTCACGACGAATTGGAGCTAAGGAAGAAGAAGCCTTCTTTATTGGAGATGGTGTTGGCAAACCCACCGGGATTTTTAATGCGACAGGTGGAGCCGAGGAAGGGGTAACCGCTGCCAGCGCAACAGCCATCACCGTTGATGAGATCATGGATCTCTATTATTCCCTTAAATCCCCTTATCGAAAAAATGCAAACTTCATTTTAAATGATGCTACCATCAAAGCCATTCGGAAACTCAAAGACGGGAATGGCAATTATATCTGGCAACCATCAATCACTGCCGGTACACCGGATACCATTCTTAATAGCCCGGTTAAAACATCGTCCTATGTTCCAACCATTGCAGCTGGAGCAAAGACTGTCGCTTTCGGGGACTTTAGTTATTACTGGGTAGCCGATCGTCAGGGTCGTTCTTTCAAACGACTCAATGAACTTTACGCAACTACTGGACAGGTTGGCTTTATGGCTACCCAGCGAGTGGACGGGAAACTGATCCTGCCCGAAGCCATTAAAGTCCTGAAACAGAAGGCGTAAAAAATGAGCTATACAACTAAAAACTATACTGAGCAGGGCGGCGAAAAGACCGTCATTGGCGGCACCCTTGAAATCAAAGAGGGTGCTCTTTTATTGGGAATGCCCCAGGCAGATTTTCAGGCTGACAGTAGCGCTGCAACGATAGCTGAGCTGGTAACAGATTTTAATGCGCTTCTTGCAAAACTAAAATCAGCTGGCCTAATGAAAACGGAATAAGAATTGAGGTGGATGGATGCTGTTAGATAAAGTTAAAGCCAATCTGATACTTGAACATGATGAAGATGATGCCCTGCTGGAAGAACTGATTCTGACTGCAGTATCTTATGCAGAAAGCTATCAGAAAAAAGAAGATGGTTATTATTCACAAAACGATATGCATCCCACCACTGAGCGGGCGGTGATTATGTTGTCATCTCACTTTTATGAGAGTCGAGATGGCAGCACCGCCGGATTCTTTTCGGATAATGTCCAGGCCAGTAATCAGGTCTGGACGGTTGTTAACAGACTCCTAGATCTGAATAAAGACTGGAAGGTATAAGATGAGCTTTGGGAAAATGAAAAACCAGATTGATCTGATTACTCTTGAACCCATTAAAGATGAACAAGGTTTTGTAACAACCGGTGAAACAATCGTCGCTTCGGTTAGAGCTTACAAAGAGGATCGACATGGCAATGAAAGCTGGAAAAATCGGGCAATATTCTCGAAAGCTTCAGCACTTTTTCGCTTCAGAGTCATTCCGAGTCTTACAGTGACAACCAGTATGGTAATTACCTGTGAAAACAATCGATATAAAATTATTTCAGTAGAAAATGTGAAAGGGCGGGGAATGTATCTGGAAGTCCTGTGTGAAAAGGTGGAAGTAAGTGGCTAAGATTGAACTTAAAATGCCGGAAGATTTTTTATTAAAGGTTTCCAAACTAGCAGAAAGGACAGATGAAATTCTGCCAGAAGTTTTAGAAGCCGGAGGCGAGGTCGTGCTTGAAAAAGTTAAACAAAACCTCAGTGCGGTTGTTGGTGATGCGGTTAAACAAAAGAGTCGTTCAACCGGAGAACTGGAAAAAGCACTGGGGATGTCTCCGGTCAAGAAAGATCATCAAGGGGATTATAACCTTAAAATCGGTTTTTCAGAACCTCGATCAGATGGCGAAAGCAATGCTAAGATCGCTAATATTTTGGAGTTCGGAAAAAGTGGGCAGCCGCCTAAACCCTTTTTAAAACCGGCTAAATCAAAATCCCGAAAAGCCTGTATCGAAGCGATGAAAACAAAACTTGAAAGCGAGGTGTCAAAGTAATGAATGCACTGATTGAACTCAATCAGATTTTTAGTGATCTTAACATCTCAGCTGAAACCGGGAAATTCTCAAAGGAAGCGCCATATGAATATCTGGTCGTTACCCCGCTAACAGATGATTTTGCACTTTTCGGAGATGATAAGCCGCTTCGAAGCATTGAGGAGGTGCGCATTTCCATTTTTTGCAAGGAGAATTACAATGCATTAAAAAACCGGCTCTTAAAAAGCCTTTTGACATCTGACTTTGTCATTACCAGTCGGCATTATGTCGGTCATGAAGATGACACCGGCTACTATCATTATGCCATTGATGTGGCAAAAGACTATGAATTGGAGGAAAACTAATGGCACAAATTGGACTAAAATATCTCATTTGTTCTAAGCTAACAGAAACCGAATCTGCTGCCACTTATTCTGATGGCCGAGTGATGGCTTATGCAATCAAGGCTGAAATGAACATCGAGATTAATGAAGGGGTGCTGCGTGGTGATGATCGTATCATTGAGAATATCAAAGAATTCAAATCTGGGAAACTGACCCTAAATGGCGATCATCTGGACTATGAAACAAGGGCTTTGATTCTTGGCCACACCCTGTCAACCATTGATTCAACGACGAATAAGCAATTAACCTCAAAAGGATCAGATGATGGCGCTTTTGTTGGGGTTGGTTTTTATGCTACCAGTATTAAAAATAATATACGTGGCTTTCGGGCCATCTGGCTGACTAAAGTTAAGTTTGGTGTCCCTTCAGAAAGTATGGAAACCCGTGGAGAATCCATCAACTTTCAGACGCCAACCATTGAAGGAACTATTTCTACAAATGTATTAGATGTCTGGAAAGAAGAAGCAACTTTCCCAACGGAAGCAGAAGCTAAAACCTGGCTGGATACTATGGCAAGTATTGGAGGAACTGAAGGATGATAAACGATGATCGAAGTGCAGTAGTTAGAATTGGCGGAGTCGACTATCCGCTGACATTTACTACCAAAGCAACTAAGGAAATCGCCAAACGCTATGGTGGTCTTGCCAATCTTGGTGAGACCCTGATGAAATCTGAAAACTTTGAGATGGCATTAGATGAAGTGATTTGGCTGATCACTTTGCTGGCCAATCAGAGTATTTTGATTCACAATCTTCAGAATGAAGAGAAGAAAACATTACTAACTGAAGAAACAGTCGAACTCTTAACCACACCCTTGGAGCTTTCTGATTATAAAAATGCAATTACACAAGCCATGGTTAAAGGAACCAAAAGAAATATTGAAAGTGAGATTCCCATAGCGGATGGTGCGCAATTAAAAAACGCCAAAGTCGAGTAGATGATGAAATCTTATTTACTCGACTTTTATATTATGGAACAGTACATCTAAACCGTACTGAAAAAGAAGTCTGGCTGATGCCTTTGGGGCAGCTACTCGATTTGTGGACCTGCCACAAGCAGTTCTTAGGAATCGAGAAACCTCAACGAGAATGGACCATTGATGAAATAATTCCTGAAATATAATGAACGACCATCAATCTGATGGCTTTTTTTACGCCCAAAATCAAGGAGGTGATTGATATTGGCAGATAATTTCGGCTTAAAAATCGGCATTGAAGGAGAACGCGAGTTTAAAAATTCTCTACAGGAGATCAATCGAACCTTCAAAGTATTAGGCAGCGAAATGAAACTGGTGGAATCCCAGTTTGACAAGCAGGACCAAAGCCTTGAAGCAGTAACCGCCAGAAATGAGCAATTAAATAAAGCCATTGACGCCCAAAAGGATAAGATCAAAACCCTTGAAAAGGCACTTGATAATGCCGCCACCTCCTTTGGTGAAAATGATCGCCGGACACAAAACTGGGTGATTCAGCTTAACAATGCCAAGGCCCATCTTAATAAGCTTGAAAATGAAGTCGACAAAAATGAAAAAGCCCTGGATGGACTCGAAGATGGCTTTAATGATGCCGAACACCAAGCTGGGCAGTTTGAAAAGGCTATTGATCGGGCAGGCGATCAGGCCGATAATTCTTCAAATAAATTCAGTTCTCTCGGCGGTATCCTAAAAGGAGTTGGCATTGCCATGGGATCAGCTTTTGTCGCCGTTGGCGCAGCGGCGGTTTCATCGGCAAAATCCCTGACGGATATGACTGTCGGTGCTGCTGCTTATGCTGATGAAATGATCACTACTTCTACTGTTGCCGGGGTATCGGTTGAAAGTCTTCAGGCCTACCAGTATGCAGCTGAACTGGTAGATGTTTCCATGGAAACTTTGACTGGATCCATGGCCAAGCAGGTACGTTCCATGTCATCTGCCCGTGATGGTTCCGCCGATATGATTGCCGCATACGAACGTTTGGGTGTTTCTGTATCAAACGCCGATGGGACGCTTCGAAACGGTGAGGATGTCTATTGGGAAACCATTGATGCACTGGGTCGAATGGAAGAAGGCGCTGAGCGCGATGCGATAGCCATGGAGATTTTTGGACGGTCTGCCCAGGAATTAAATCCCCTAATTGCTCAAGGTTCTGCGGGGATTGCTGAACTAACCGATGAAGCCAAACAAATGGGGGCTGTCATGAGTGATGAAACCATTGCTAAGCTTGGCAAATTTGATGATACCCTGCAGCGCCTGAACGCTGGCAGTTCAGCTGCTAAAAATGCACTTGGGACAGTCCTTCTACCTCAACTTCAACTCCTTGCTGATGATGGCGTAACCCTTTTGGGTGAATTTACCAAAGGACTCCAGGAAGCGGGTGGCGATTTTGATAAAATTTCTGAAGTCATTGGTGAGACAGTCGGTGGACTGGCAAACATGGTTCTTCAGAATATGCCCCAAGTCATTCAGGTTGGTATGGAAATAGTCGGTGCCATTGGTGGGGCAATGCTCGAGAACCTGCCAATGCTGATTGATACCGCCAATCAATTAATCTTTACTCTGCTAGAGGGATTGTTATCAGCTTTACCACAGCTAACGGATGGGGCACTCCAACTAGTCCTCTCACTGGTTCAGGGGATTCTTGATAATCTGCCAGCAATTCTAGAAAGCGCTATGGTGATGGTAGCAACCTTAATTGAGGGGATTGCTCAGGCGCTTCCGGAGCTGGTACCTGAGATTGTTGAATGTGTCATGCTGATGGCCCAAACCCTGATTGATAATGCTGGCTTACTGCTTGAAGCAGCCTTAGCCCTCATCACTGGTTTGGCACAGGGATTGATTAATGCCTTACCGATTTTAATTGAAGCGCTACCGAAGCTGATTGAATCTTTTATCAACTATTTTGTCTCCAACCTTCCTCTGGTGATTGAAACAGGTATTAACCTGATCATCGCCTTAATTACAGGCCTGATTGCCGCCATTCCTAAACTGATTGAAGCCCTTCCACAGATTATCATTGCTCTGGTGCGAGGTTTTGGTCAGGCAGCAGAAGCCATTTATGATGTTGGCATTAACCTGGTTAAAGGCTTATGGAACGGGATTGTTTCAATGGGCCAGTGGATTAAAGAAAAAGTGAAAGGCTTCTTTGGTGGTGTAGTCGACAACGTCAAAGATCTTCTTGGTATACATTCGCCATCAACGGTGTTCGAGGATATCGGTGAAAACATGGGCGCGGGTGTAGGAGTAGGTTTTGTGAATGCTATGGATAAAGTCGCTTCTGATATGCTCCAGGCCGTCCCGACGACATTGGATGTCAATATGCAAACCGGATCAAGCAGGTCAAGCAGTCAGGCAATTGGATCAGGTGCCACTGAAAATGTTCCACCCATCTATATTTACACCACTGTGGAACTGGATAAAAAAGCCGTTGGGCATTCCTTGACCCCGATCGTTTCCAAAGACCTGGCGTTTAGTTTACGGGGAGGTAAAATCTGATGGCTGTTTGTGAAATTGAAAATAGCAATGGTGCTGTTTTATTGGAAAGTTACAACGCTTCCTATGCCAGTTCCCAATATGCCCCGGGAGATTACAAACCTTCCTATTTCTGGCCAGAAAATGCAGACCTTCCCATCTACTTTGATTCAAAGGAAGATTTTAGTCAGCTGACATTAGTCTGTTATTTTAAGAATGCCAAGCTTTCAGATATTGAAGCCCTTAAAAAGGCATTAAAGAAATGTGTGATCACTATCAATAACCATTTACTTGATGGCAGGCAGTTTGATTGTATGTTAATCGGCACGCAGATATCCGCCATCTCCACATTTCATTACAGTGTGATTTTTACCTTTGATTGTCTGATTTTAGCAAGTGTTTAAAGGAGCGATTTATGAATCTATATGATCAAAGCGGTCTCTTAATCGGAGAATTAAGCCAGTATAGAGAATTGTATCTCACTGAGCTTCTGGAGACCGGTCAAGATACCTTGTCTTTTGAAATTTATGTCAGACACCCGCTTTATAAATATCTGGTTGAGGAAAATCTGATTCTGACTGACGAAAATCGATATGTGATTAAAAGCATTGATGAACGTGGCCAAACCACCATTATTGGTTGTCAGTTGGATTTATCCGATCTTTCGGTTGATGGTTATTATCAGTTTCTGATTGAAGATGCAACTTTATCAATGGTCTTAACCCAAGTTTTGGGAAGTCTGGGTTGGAGTTATTCAGGTGCTAATATTACAACAATTCAAAACTTTTCTTTTGAATCCGGAACAACCCTGGAACTGCTTGGGCAGGTAGAAAAGGCCTATGGAGTAGTTTTCAGATACGATTGTATTGGCAAAAATATCCAGGTTACTACCATTTCAGGCTACAGCAATAAAGGGGTTTATTTCTCCGATGAATTAAACGTCAAGGAATGTGAGCTGAGAGGAGACAGCTGTGATCTGGTGACTCGCCTATATGCCTTTGGCAAAGAAGGTCTCACCTTTGAAGAGATTAACTCCGGTCGTGCTTATGTCGACAATTTCCAGTACACATCTAAAGTGATCACAAAGGTCTGGGTCGATACGCGTTATGAAGTGGCAGAAGAACTGCTGGCGGCAGCTATTAAAAAGATAGAAGCTTTATCAATTCCCAATCGGGTCTACACCGCATCGGTGGTCGATCTGGCCAGTCTCTTGCCAGATCAATATGGAGATTTATCTATCTCCATTGGCGATAAAGTAACGCTAATTGACCGGATTCGAGGGATTGAGATTGAACATCAGATTGTTAAACTGATTACTTATCCGGATTCCCCCGAAAAAAATGTAGCGGAGCTGGGCCGGATTTCAACTGATTTTGAATCGACTATCACTAAGCTCAAAAATGAAGAAATTAAAGAAGTCGTGGATGATACTGTGCCGGAAGCAGTTGATACTTATATTTCGGAACATTACGGCAAATGGGTCTGTGTAGAAGAATACCCGGAAGTAATGGAAGACAATACCCTGTATTTAAAATACGTTTCTGAGTGAGGTCCTGATGGGAATACGCTATAACAACCGTGAAATTGAAAGCCTATATGCCAATGGTCATAATATTATTGAAGCCATGATTAATGGGCGGATTGTCTGGCCAGAAGAAGAATATCACTGGCAGCCAAATGTGGATATGATCTGGGCCAGAAGCCAATGGGAAGCATTGTCAGGCGGTCAAACCGGTTATCTCAGAATGCACTATTCTACAGATCTGATTAGTGACATATTTTTCGATGTAGGAACGGTCGTTACTTCGGATGGTTCTACATATGAGCTTAATTGGGATAATGTACCTGCTGATCATATTTGGGATTATTCAAATAGCCGTCAAAGTGAAGTATATCCCGAGAAAAAAGTTGTCTGGACGATGTTTTTTCCAGCCGAATCATATGTGTATCTTCATGAACTTGAAACCGGTGAAAGTTATTTTTGCTTTGATGGGATTGATTTCGAGTGGACAAGCTTGATATGGACTGATATTGCCTATTTTGATTTGTTAAACGGTGCAACACCGTATTTTGATTCGAGCTTAGATGCATATCCGAGAGGATTTTTTCTTGGTTGTGAAAAACTCCAAGCTATTCCCAAAGAATTTAATTTTAAGCTAAGCGCCTATCGAATAGAAGCTATTTTTTCAGGATGTTATTCATTGATTTCTGTTCCTTATCTAGATTTAGAAAATGCTTATTTGGGAATAGGAATGTTTGATTCCACAAGTAAACTAAGAGAACTCAATTTAGTCAATATAAATGTAGCAATTGATTTGACTCCCTGCCCAAACTTAACAAAAGCCAGTTTAATAAATGTCCTCCATGGATTAATGGATCGAACCGGACAGGAAACACTGCAAATCGGATTTGGAGCAACTAATCTTTTAAAACTTACACAGAGTGATTTGAATATAGCTACAATTAAAAACTGGGAAGTTGTAGAAACTGTTACTGAATGGCCGGAATGGCCGGAATATTAAATGGATAATGGAGGTTGATGAAAATGAAAATATATAAAATCTCAGTCAAAGATAAAGCACTTTTTTATGATGCCATTCGTATCAGTCAGCATGATCATCAGGTTCAGTGTCTCGAGTTTTCGTTCCCTTTAGTAAACGATGGACTCAATGTTGAAGACTTTAATATCCATGTCGAGACTCAGATTGGCAGCCATACTGACCGGATTCTGATGCAGCCAGAAATCTCAGATAATGTGATCATTTTTAAATGGCTTTTAACAGCTGCGGTTACTCAATTTTCAGGACGCTTGGCATTTGAAATCCAGTTGGAAGGTAAAACAGATCCTGACATTTCAGTCTGGCAAAGTGCAAAGGGCTTGATTCAAATAACACAATCCATTAATGGCGAATCACAAGAACTTATCGGTCCGTCCTTGCTGACCCAATGGGAACAGCAGATGGTAAGCCTTTCTGAAACTGCAGAACAAGCTAGTAAAGAAGCACTCCAAATTGTAGAGCGCGCCGATGCTGGAGAATTTGTGGGTGAAAAGGGCGATGCTGGTCCACGGGGGGTACCTGGTGAGCCTGGTCCTCAAGGGAATCCTGGAATTCAGGGATTAACAGGCGCAACCGGGCCACCAGGAGCTGCTGGTGTACAAGGTCCTAAAGGCGATCAGGGAGAGACCGGTATTCAAGGCTCCATAGGTCCAAAAGGTGACAAAGGTGACAAAGGTGATCAAGGGGAGCCTGGTGTTCAAGGGCCTGTTGGTGAAAAAGGTGACCAAGGGATTCAGGGACCACAGGGTCTAACCGGAGAAATTGGTCCGCAAGGTGTACCGGGGATTCAAGGCCCAAAAGGCGATCAAGGGGAGCCTGGTGTTCAAGGTCCTGTTGGTGAAAAAGGTGACCAAGGGATTCAGGGGCTCCAAGGACTAACAGGTGAAACTGGACCGCAGGGTGAAACAGGCTTACAGGGTCCAAAAGGAGATCAAGGCGAGCCCGGTATTCAAGGTCCTGCTGGTGAAAAAGGTGATCAGGGAATTCAAGGCTTAACTGGTAAGACTGGACCGCAAGGTGAAATGGGCTTACAGGGGCCGAAAGGCGATCAGGGTGATCCTGGTATCCAAGGGCCTGCTGGTGAAAAAGGCGAGCAAGGACTTCAAGGATTGACTGGTGAGACTGGACCGCAAGGAGAAGCTGGCCTTCAGGGGCCGAAAGGCGATCAAGGCGATCCTGGGATTCAAGGCCCTACCGGGGAACAAGGTGCCCAAGGCGAACAGGGTCTTCAAGGATTAACCGGTGAAGCTGGTCCACAGGGGGAAACAGGTTTGCAAGGACCGAAAGGAGATCAAGGTGATCAGGGCATTCAAGGAGTGCAAGGTCTTACTGGTGAAGCTGGCGCACAAGGACCAAAAGGGGACCAGGGTGATACCGGTCCAGCTGGCTATTCGCCGGTTAAAGGTGTCGACTATTTCACTGAGGAAGACAAGGCTGAATGGTTTGATCCACTTGGCACCAGGCTCTCTACTGTTGAAACTGGTCTTGAAACCATAACGACTCAAATTGGAACACTCAATGACCAACTGGAGGGAGCATTAAATGGCGAGTAATACCTTAAACGAGAATATCAATCAGGCTATAACTGATCTTTCAAACATTAAAACATCACTAATCGGAAAAGGTCAATCCATTCCTGCAGGAACCCCTGTGAGTAGCTATTCAGGAATAATTGACAGCTTACAGATTGGAACCAATGCCAGTGCTGAATTTAATATTCATTTTGGCGATACTGCTCCGGAAGATCTGACAAAGTTGTGGGTTAAAACATCCCTTCCACCCAATATTATTATTAATACAGATATCAGTACCGTTTTAAATGAGGCAACACTGGTTAATCCTGTAGCCACAGCAGATAGTGTGATTTGCAGTGGCCGGAATTTAAGTGCAGAAAAAATTGATGAAAAAGTCTATCTTTTCGGTGGATATGATGAGAGCCCAGAAATTCTAATCTATGATCTGATCACTTATCTGACGACTTCAACCGGTGTTAGTATGCCAACCGATAGAATTTATCAGCACGCTACCGGGCGAATAGACAATGAAATTTATCTGATCGGTGGCCGGAATTCTTCTGGTGTTACTAA
Organism: Eubacteriaceae bacterium ES2; assembly: GCA_031222025.1. Taxonomy (GTDB): domain Bacteria; phylum Bacillota; class Clostridia; order Eubacteriales; family Eubacteriaceae; genus Acetobacterium. The sequence continues at coordinate 1,809,143 of CP130740.1, forward strand.
TAAAATTTATTGCTTTGATGTGATTGCAAACACTTTGAGTGATACTGGGTTAACAGTTCCGCTTAATGAAGGCTTTGGTTATCATGGCTTTGGCTTTGCAACAGTCGGAACTAAAATATATTTCTTCGGAGGCTATCAAACCACAAGTTCCTCATCAATCGTTGAAACTGCCTTTTGCTTTGACATGGAAACAAAAGTATTCTCAGTAATTTCTGAATGGCCTTATGGTGATAGTGCTTTGATGTCCTGCGTTGTGATCGGAACAGATATTTTTATCTGTGGTGGTTATGGCTCAACATCTACCAAAATTGTTAAATATGATACCTTAACTGGAGCCTATCAGACTGTTGCGACCATGCCTGCAAGCATTATTTATTGTCAAGCCGTTAGTATTGGAACTGATATTTATGTCTTTTATGAATACGCGATTTATAAATTTGATACGGTCACAAGCGAAGTGACAACCATTACGACAGCAAGTGTTCAGCGATATCGACAGGGTTTTATGCTCGCATATGGGCCAGATATTTTTTCGTTCGGAGGCTATTACCTGACCAACCAGGTCGTTAAAATGGCTTGTGATGTAGAGCTTGAACAGAACCATCTGCAGATTGTAAGTTTACGATCAGGTCAAAAGATTGAGTTATTTAATCAAAACGGGATTGAACTTAAAATGCCGGTTTCGGATGTGTTCAAAGGCGATTCAACTAACAAGGCTCAAAAAGTAGAAGCCTACTATTATGATAACGACCAATGGAATTTAATTTAAGAACCTTCGGGTTCTTTTTTAAATATAGAAAATAATTTTACAAGGAGAATGAAAATGGAATATTTAGAAAAGATGAAAGTTGTTGTAGTGCTGGCCTTTACAGCCTTATCCGGTTGGCTTGGAATTCTAGCTATCCCAGTGTTACTGTTGTTTGTCCTGGCATCATTTGATTATGTGACCGGGTTGATGGCCGCAAAGTATCGGGGAGACAAGGTTTCCAGCTATAAAGGGTTTCGAGGAATTATGAAAAAGGTTTGTTTATTTTATCTGATTGCTGTTGGGGCAATTCTTGATTACACGCTTCTTTATGCCAGTCAGTATATTGGTGTCGATGCACATGTTAATTTTGTTATCGCATCATTTGTGGCTGTCTGGCTCATTTGCAATGAAATCATCAGTATTCTTGAAAACATGAAAGATATGAATGTCAAATTCCCGGCTTTTTTAGAAAAATTGACTCAGAATATTCGTACCCAGATGGAGAATGAAACAGGTGCCCAAACAATTGATGATAATAAAGATGGAGAAAACGATTCTAAGTAATAGCGCTTTAGGAGGTTGTGATAATTAAATCACTGCCTTCTTTTTTTATTGGAGGCTTATGATGACAAATGAACAAAAGGACCAAATTCATGAATTACGTATTCTTGGAATCAGTTATTCTAAGATTGCAGATGATCTTAATCTTTCAGAAAATACCGTTAAATCATATTGTCGGCGTCATAATCTAGGTAAAGACATAATTAAAAAGTCGACAGGAGTTCTGGAAGAAAAAGACATCTGCAAGCAATGCGGTAAACCAATCAAACAGGAATCCAAAGGCAGGCATAAAAAGTTCTGCTCTGAAAACTGCCGAAGGCTTTGGTGGAAAACCAACGAATCACAGATCAAACGAAAATCCTATTATTCTCAGGTTTGTCAGGAATGTAGTAAAAGCTTTAAAAGCTATGGAAACACTAAACGCAAGTTTTGCAGTCATGACTGTTATATCAAACATCGATTTGGAGAAAGGCCAGGTAATTAATGACGAAGGATCAATTGTCACAAGAAAAGAATTATCATATTTCAATGAGTATTTCAAAATCATTGTTGTCTGAAGGACTGCTTACCGATGATGAATTCAAACAGATAAAAGAGTGGTTAATTGAAAAATATTGTCCCATCATTTCCAGCTTATAATGGCTTAATAACTTGATTTGTATCAACATTCGAGGTAACATCACAGCTGGAAAGGAGAGGAATAATGCGAAAAATTATTAAAATTGAACCGTCAGTATTAAAGCTTCCTGATAAAAAGCGGGTAGCTGCTTATGCCAGAGTCAGTAGCGGAAAAGATGCAATGCTTCATTCGTTATCAGCTCAGATCAGCCATTACAGTGAATTTATCCAAAACCATCCAGGCTGGGAGTACGTCGGTGTTTATGCAGATGAAGCCGCAACTGGAACCAAGGATAAGCGAGCAGAATTTCAAAAGCTTTTAGCTGATTGCAGAAATCAAAAGATTGACCTGATTATTACCAAGTCAATCTCACGATTTGCCAGAAATACATTAACCCTTTTGGAAGTAGTCCGGGAACTGAGTAGTCTTGGTATTGAAGTTTATTTTGAAAAAGAACATATCTATAGTTTAAGCGGGGATGGAGAGTTAATGCTCACTATCCTCGCTTCTTTTGCGCAAGCGGAGAGTCTGCAGGTCAGTGAGAACTGTAAATGGCGAATCAGAAAGGGCTTTCAGGAAGGCGAACTGGTTAATCTTCGATTCATGTACGGTTACCAGATTAGTAAAGATGGCATTGAGATTAATAAAGAACAGGCTGAAATTGTACGCATGATTTATGATGACTATCTGAGTGGCATGGGCTTCAATCTGATTGCTAAAAAGCTAAGAGAAATGGATGTAGAAAAACTTCGGGGTGGAATCTGGACGCCTGAGAGAGTTGGAGAAATTCTCAAAAACGAGAAGTATGCTGGCAACTCGCTTGCCCAGAAAAAACACGTTTTAGACCACTTATCTAAAAAACTGGTTACCAATTGGGGCCAGCTACCCAAGTATTATGCTGAAAATACTCATCCAGCCATTATCGATCAGGAGACATTTGATAAAGCCCAAGAGATCCTTGCAAGCAGAAGAAAGACTTCTGGGAAAAAAGAACGACCCGTTTATCCCTTTACTCAAAAGATTATCTGTGATAAATGCGGTAAGCATTATAACCGGAAAGTGACGCATGGCTACACCTATTGGAATTGCCGAACTTATTTGCACTTTGGAAAATCAGTATGCCATACCATTCAGATTCCAGAAGAAATTCTCATGGATGTTTCTGCAGAAGTTTTGGGATTGGAAAATTTCGATGAGGTGGCTTTTAGCGAAAAGATCAAAGAAATACGAGTCCCTGAAGACTTTAAGCTAATCTTTGTCTTTCATGATAACCAGATTTTAGAGAAAACCTGGAGTCACAAATCACGAAAAGAAAGCTGGGATGAGAAGAAAAAACAGGAAGCCAGAGAACGACAAAGTCTGATAATGAAAAGGGGGATGGCAAATTGAATGGTGCAGGAAATGTAAGATCCGTAACGGTTATTCCGGCAACACCTGAGTTATTCAATCAGATTGAAGAAGTGATTTCCCGAAAAAAGCGGGTGGCTGCATACGCCAGAGTATCAACTAATCTAGAAGAACAACAAAGCAGTTTTGAAGCTCAACTTGATTATTACACCAAGTATATCAAAGGTAAGGAAGAGTGGGAATTTGTAGAAGTCTATACGGATGAGGGTATCTCAGCAACCAGTACCAAAAGGCGAGATGGCTTCAACCGTATGATAAAAGATGCGCTAGAAGGAAAGATCGATTTGATTGTTACTAAATCAGTTTCACGGTTTGCCAGAAATACGGTTGACACGCTGACAAACGTTCGATTATTGAAAGAAAAAAACATCGAAATATACTTCGAGAAAGAAAATATTTATACCCTCGACAGCAAAGGTGAACTATTAATCGCGATTATGTCAAGTTTAGCTCAAGACGAAAGCCGCTCAATATCTGAAAATGTGACTTGGGGGAAACGAAAAAGCTTTTCAGACGGAAATATTTCCCTACCTTACAAGAGCTTCTTAGGATATGTAAAAGGGGAGAATGGATTACCACAGATTGTTGAGGAAGAAGCAACGACAATTCGACTCATTTATAAGCTTTTTCTGGAAGGACATACCCCTTCATCCATTGCCAAACAGTTGATGGCATTAAACATTTTAAGCCCAACGAAAAGACAAAAATGGTCAGTTTCAACGGTGATTAGCATTCTTAAAAACGAGAAGTACAAAGGCGATGCAATTTTGCAAAAACGCTACACGACAGACTTCTTGACTAAAAAAACGAAAACAAATGAAGGTGAAGTTCCCCAATATTATGTAGAAAATAGCCATCCAGCGATCATACCACCAGAAACCTTTGGCCTGGTGCAGGAGGAATTTATTAGAAGAAAATCAAAAGGCGGTTATACAAGCAGCATGAGTTGCTTCTCCACTCGAATTATTTGCGGCGATTGTGGCAGTGCATACGGAAGCAAAGTCTGGCACGCTGGCAGTAAATATAAACGTATAGTCTGGCAGTGCAATCACAAATTTAAGCAAAAAGATAAATGTATCACGCCGCACTTGTACGATGAGACCATTAAAAAATTATTTGTGGAAGTTATGAATCACCACATCAAGAATAAAGCAGAGATTTTTGAGAATTACCGCCTTATGATTGAGAAGCTAACAGATTGTCAGGACTTAAAAGACGAACTGAAGCGAGTGGATGAAGAATGCAGCTCCATTGAAATGATGGTTGATGCCTTTGTCAACGAAAACACCCGGATTGCAATGGACCAGGATGAGTACCAGCGCCGCTATAACGCTTATGCTGAGCGCTATGATAAACTTCGCAATCGCCATATGACATTAACCGAAGAAATCAGAAAACGAAAAGCCCGAAAAAGCCTAATCCATGCCTTTCTGGATATTCTTGAAAGACGCGACCAGCTACTCACAGAGTTTGATGAAACCCTCTGGCGACGGACGATTTTAGAGATGGTCGTTCTCTCCAATGAAGAAGTGAACTTCCGGTTTAAAGATGGCACGGAGATAAAATGGCCGATGAAAGGAATATGAGATGGCTGAAAATCGAGATATCAAAACGATCACTAAAATCGGCTACAATATCTAAAAAAATTAAGAATGGTTTATTGTAAAGCCGTTTTACTGTAAAGGGAATTTATAAACAAAGAAAATTCGGGTGAGTTTTTTAACCCCTACCCGAACACTATTTACGAGGAGGTTAATTTTGGAAGACAATACGGATTTGAGCATTACACCAGAAGTCAATGAAATAGAATTACTTAAAAAGAAATTAAAAGACATGGAAAAGGAATTGATGCGTGAAAATTGTTTTACCATGTTAAAAGATGTTTTATTCTATTTTGAATTGGATCAGAAAAAAGAAAATGTGCCTTGGACTAGTAATGAAAACGTTGAAAACATGATGGAGCAAATAAAGCGAGTTCTTAAATCAGAAAGTCATAGATTCGGGGAGTATTATAAAATAAAAGGTGATTATACACATGTAAGTGGAAGTGATCATGGTCATGCTCACAGCCATAATCATGGCCATCACCATTCTCATGACCAAAATAAAGATGAACGTTTAAACAAGGATTGAGGTGATGTGATTTGAAAGGGTATATGGGAAAAATATTAATTGGAATTGTCAATAATAGTTCAGTCAAAACCTGCAAGGAATTATCCGAGTCCCTATAGGATAACCAGCCCTCATCGTCGGGAACAGCCTTCACAATTTTAAATGCTATGCAGCGAGCTGTTGATTGTCGATAAAAAGCCTCCGATAAACCAGCGGTGGATAGCCATTATTTAGAGACCGTTTCAAAATTTGTGTAAACCTCCAAACTGATGTAGAATAAAATCAGTTTGGAGGTATTTTTATGGGAAGAAGAGATGAAAGTCCTGAGAAGAAACGACGAAGGGCTTTGATTGGAGAATTCTTAAAGGAAAACCCGATCAAAGATGGCAATGACATTAATGATCTCGTCAAAGAATTGATTGCTCAGGTTGTTGAGAACAGCCTGGAAGGTGAATTGGATGATGAACTGGGCTATACAAAGTATGATTACCGAAATAAGGAAACAGACAACAGCCGCAACGGATACTCTAAGAAAACTGTCCATTCAAGCTTTGGTGATATGCCGATTGACGTGCCTAGAGACCGAAAAGGCGAATTCGAGCCTCAGTTGATCCAGAAGAACCAGAACACATTGACCCAGGACATTGAGTCGAAAATAATCTCGATGTATGCTAAAGGCATGTCCACCGGAGATATTGAAGATCATGTCAAAGATCTTTATGGCCTGGATATATCGGACTCCACCATCAGCCGGATTACCGACAAAGTGTTGCCCCTGGTCAAAGAGTGGCAGTCACGCCCGCTGGAAGAAATTTATGCTGTTGTTTTTTTAGATGCGATTCATTTTCATGTGAGAAGTGAAGGCCGGATTATTAAAAAAGCGGTTTATATCGCCATTGGCATTAATATGGAAGGATTCCGGGATGTCCTGGGGATGTGGGTGGGCGAAAATGAGAGTGCCAAGTTCTGGCTTTTAGTCATGAATGATCTTAAGAACCGCGGCGTCGAGGATATTCTCATCGCATCTGTTGATGGCCTGACCGGTTTTCCGGAAGCCATCGCCGCCGTTTATCCGAAAACGGAGCTCCAGAAATGCGTGATTCATCAGATCAGAAATACCACCCGCTTTGTCTCTTACAAAGATCTAAAGCCTCTGATGGCCGATTTAAAACGCGTCTATACGGCACCTGCTGAAGAAACAGCATTGTATGAGCTAGATACCTTTGAAGAAAAATGGAGTGCTAAATATCCCAAAATTGCCATCTCCTGGCGAAATAACTGGGCACATTTGGCCACCTATTTCAAATATCCACAGGAGGTTCGGACGCTGATCTACACAACCAATCTCATCGAAGGGTTCAACCGTCAAATGCGAAAAGTCACCAAAAGCAAGTATGTTTTCCCAACCGATGACAGTCTGATGAAAATGCTGTATCTGGCCATGATTGATGTGACAAAAAAATGGACCCAGAGTCGCAGAGACTGGGGGAAAATCCACTCTCAGCTGGAGATTTACTTTGCGGATCGCTTAGACTGAAGATTATTCCATTCGCTTTCATTTGAGGCAGAAAATCGTCTGTTTTGTGCTTTTTATTGACTTGCCGGAAAATCGATGTATAATGCAATTAAGGGATAAATGGCTGTTTGTCAACATTTATCCCTTATGATTAATTCCCACTATATCAGTTTTTAGAGTTTACACAAAACTTGAAACATTCCCATTATTTGTGCTGTAAATTCGTCGTCGATTATAATAATGGATATAGCGGTAAACAACCGTTTTGACTTCAACCATGGGCATACTTTTGGTATTAATTTTATAGAGCTTCTCTTTTTTCAGCGTTGCGAAAAAACTTTCCATCCGGGCATTATCATAACAACGCCCGGTGCCACTCATACTCTGGATGGCATTTGCTTTTTTCAATACATTTCGAAAGCGTTGGCTGGTAAACTGCGTGCCTCGATCGGAATGAAGGATCATTCCTTCGGCACCATCATCTCTGCAGGCCTTCTGAAACGCTTCAACACAAAGGTCTGCCCGCATGTTGTCATCCATCCTGAAGCCCCGGATACTGCCGTCATAACAATCAAAAATGGGTGCCAGATAAAGTTTTCCATCTTTACAGGGGATTTCCGTGATATCCGTAAGCCATTTTTGATTCGGCGCTTCCGCTGTGAAATCCTGTTTGATGAGGTTTTCAGACTTTTGCGCTTCGGCATCGGCTTTCGTGATCCCATTGGGTTTACGCTTCATGCAGATCATCAGATTATTTTCTTTACAGATCCGGTAGATCGTCCTTAAACTCCCATGATAGTCCCGATTTAATCGAAGATAATCATAAATACGTCGAACACCATAATTGGCGTTTTCTTCGTCTTCCTGAATTAATTCATAGATTTGCGCCAAAAGATTCGCATGCTTATCTGGTTTACTATTTGATCGCAGAAATTTATAGTAACCTGATTCGCTGACACCAAGCGTACGACAGAGCAGGGCAACCGGCCAACGGTCCCGGCGGTCGGTAATATATGACATCCGCTGCTGTTTTGCTATTTCTTTCGGCGCTTGACAAAAAAACCAAGCGCATCCTGAAGAATCTCAATCTCTTCTTTTGCTTCCCGTAGCTCTTTTTCGAGCTGCTTTAAACGATTGGGATCTGTTGGAGGGATATTCCCTGGATCATCACAAAAACCAACCTTTCCACTTTTAGCTTTGCTGATCCATGTGTATAATGTATCGATTTTTATACCTAATCGCTCTGCTGCCGCTTTGTTGCCAATCTCATTTGCCAGTTTCAACGCTTCATAGCGTTCTTCAGCACTATATATTTTTTTCATTATTAGTCAGTCCTTTTTATTTCTATTTTACATCATTTCCTTGCAATTTGGGACTGCACTTTTATGATAACACTCCAATACAAAATACAGTCAAAACCAGCTGTTTTTGGGCACAACTGGGATAAGTCTGACGGAAACCTGATTACTGGTCAGATGGCTGTCGGCGTAAAGGCTCCAGGAGCATGGCATAGGCTCTTATGAGGAACAGGAGAATCCTGAATGATAATGTTAAGTGAAAAATCCAAGCGACAAAATGACAAGAATGAAAGTAGCGATGAATCATTCAGGTGCGGAAATCCGTAGTAGTAATGAAAGTTCTGTAATGGAAATGGAGCGAAGGGATTCTGTTATCTACACTTCAGGAATAGAACAACCAGAAATGGGGGGATTTTATGCAGGAAGGAAAGTCGTTTCAAATTTCAAAACATCAAGACAAAGTCCTTCTAACGATTACCGAACGCCAAACACGCCATTCTATTATCCAGCTCATTCCTGATAAAACGGCGGATTCTGTGACAACGGCATTTGAAGAGATCATCGCTTTTTTCGGTTCTAAATTCAGCCGGGTCTTTAAAACCATTACTGGTGATAATGGACTTGAGTTTGCTGAATTATCAGCACTTGAGAAAGATACAGCTACCAAAGTCTATTATGCACATCCCTATTCTTCTCATGTACGTGGTACTAATGAACGCCATAATGGCTTAATCAGGCGATTCATCCCTAAAGGTGCGGCAATATCAAACTTTTCTATTCAAGATATCGCCTTTATCGAAGACTGGTGCAACCAACTTCAAAGAAAAATTCTAGGTTATAAAACACCAGGGGAATTATTTGATGAATCTCTTGATGATATATATGCTAGGAATGTTTTGGAGATTCACAGTTATCAAAAATAATTACTGATAAAAAAACACGCTGTCAATGGAAGATCAAAACCATTGACAGCGTGTTTTTTATTTCCGAAAAAATTCTTTAACAAAGCCGCCCAGCATCGTGACAGTTCGAAAGTTATACCTAATTTCAACCAGAAAATACCAGGTTTTATACCAGGATGCAGGTACTTTTCAAGTATTGTTGAAGCAACCGGATTGACATTATAATTAAGCAAGCTTTGTAAAAGGGTTTCGCAGAAGGAGGTGTCGAATATGGTAAGTGCTTATCGTGGCTGGTTAAATTCGATGTAAAAGAGAGTTGTTTCAAACGAATAAAAATTGTGCGTAAATCTTAATGTATTACTCTAAGAGGAGGAAAAATTTTCATGTATATTAAAGAATTAAAGCCATTGCTGGAAAAAATCGTCGGTGCTGAAAACGTTTCAGATGATCCGATTTCTTTGGTTGTTTACTCCCGGGATTACAGTTCTTTGCCACCGGAGAAAGCCAACATCATCGTTCTGCCCGGATGTACCGAAGAAGTTGCTGAAATTATGCGTCTGGCAACCCGAACCGACACACCGGTAAACGTTCGCGGCGGTGCCACCACAGCGGCTCTGTGTACGGCTAAAGAAGGCATCATTCTGGACCTGAATCGGATGAACAAAATTACTAAAATCGATGAAGACGCTTGTTTATATTTGACTGCCCAGGGCGGCACCTCAATTTATCAGATCAGTAAAGAACTGGATAAACGCGGATTTCTGCTCGCCGGTCGCCCCATGTTCGGTCCAGTTGCTTCCATCGGTGCCTGGGTCAATACTGTCGGCATCGGCGGTAATTGTGCCCGTTACGGCTACTTTTCCGAGAGCGTCACTGGGATTGAGGTCGTCCTACCATCCGGGGAAATCGTCCGAACCGGAGTCAATGGTCTGCAAAATTGTGATCCGTATTGCCGCTATACCCATACCAGTGACCTGACCGGTATTTTTGTCGGAGCCCGGGGTTCAATGGGCGTTGTCACAGAAGTCAGCTGCCGCATCTATCCCAAGCCGGAAAGCAATGGTTTTATCACACTTGCTTATGATCACGATAATTTTGATGGCCTGCTAAAAGCCGTAAACCTGATCTTCCGTGATGATATTCCCGATACCATCGACATTAACGACGACGGCGTCGGTAAAATCATCGGGATGGACCTGCCGCTTCCGCATATGATATCAATGACGATTGCCGGTCACCCGGATGAGGTTGCCAGAAAAGTAGAGCGATGTCAGGAGATCTGCGCTGAAACCGGCGGCCTTGACTTAGGTCCGGAAGTTGCCGAGCTGATTTACTACGGTGGCGCACTGACTGCTTATATTTACAAAAAAGAAGGCTATGGCCATTTGGTCTTTATTGACTCGTACTGGCATTCGCTGGAAGCGTATCCGCATCTATACAAAACCTTCAAGGAAATTCTGGCCAAGTACGGCCTCCATGAGAATTGTATCTTTGGTTGGTTTATGAAGGGTGTCGGCTGCTCCTTCCCGGTTGTTGCTTATAAAGAGCCGGAACAGCGGGATGCCATGAATCAAGCCTGGGAAGAAATTTGCGAAGCCTGGTTCTCGGTACCAAATTCCGCTCCGGGAATGTCAGTAACAAGCCCGACGACCTGGAACCTTGATCCCCTCAAACCGACCCATCATGCCCTGCTGAGAAGTATCAAAGACACCATCGACCCGAATAATATCATGAATCCGAAAGTTATACCCTATACAAGGAGGAATAAATAATGTCATTCGATAATCTTAAAAAAATTAAAGACGAAATCTATGGATGCAGCATCTGCGGCCAATGTGTCCAGGGACCAGTTGATCCATTTCGCCCCAATGTGGTTTTTTCAGACTACATGCCTAACCGTACCTGTCCGATGCGCGAAAAAGACCGCTTCCTGACTTACAGCGGAGCCGGCATGAACACCATTGCCAGAGCTGTGATTGAGGACGATATCGAGATTTCTGACAAGCTAGTCGATGCGATTTATGCCTGTGTGCTTTGTGGCCACTGCGAAACCAGCTGTGGCGAAGTGTTTAATTTTCTCCGGACCATTGTCGGCAAGGACATCGGTCACGGTGTGAAAGTACCTGATGTAGTTAGAGCTTTTCGAGCAGATCTGGTTGAAGCAGGTGTCGGCCCCACTGATGATGTTATGAAAGTAGCAGCAGCTATCGAAAAAGGCCATAACCGCTTTGCCAGAAAACAGTCTGACCGGATGGCATGGATTCCTGAGGGGATGGAAATTCCCAATAAAGGCAAGCTGCTTTTCTATGTGGGCTGTGTGGCTTCTTTAAAGAATAAAGAAAATGCTGCTAGCTTTGCCAAAATTTTAAACAAAGCAGGCGTTGATTTTGCCATTCTGGGTGAAGAAGAATGGTGCTGCGGCGGTCCGCAACTCCTAAACGCGGGTTTGATTGAGCAGTTTGAAGCACAGGTCAAACACAATGTTGAAGCCATCCGCGCGACGGGGGCCACCGAAGTGGTAACAACCTGTGCTGATTGCTACAAAACCCTGAAGTTTGATTATCCCAAGATCGTCGGTGATTTAGGCTTCAACGTCGTCCATAGCTCTGAGCTGCTGGCCCGAATGCTTGAAGAAAAGAAGATCACCTTATCAGAAGAATACCGGGAAACCGTAACCTTCCAGGATCCCTGTCAGCTGTCAAGAATCGCTAAAATTACCGCGGAACCAAGAACGGTGATTGGCAGCATTCCGGGCATTAATCTGGTGGAGATGGAAGGGAACAAAGATTACACTGTCTGTTGTGGACACTATCCCCAGGAATTACCTGAAACGACAAGATTGGCGGGCACGGAACGGGTCAAAGAAGCTCAGGCGACAGGCGCTACAACACTGGTGACGGCCTGTTCATTCTGTAAATGGAGTTTTAACAACGCGGCCAGAAATTTGGATGCCGACATCAAGGTGATGGATATGACCGAATTGGTTGCGAAGTCAATGGGCTTATAAGTGAGACAAAAAGAATCTTAGAAGCTGAGCGATGTTGCGCAGTAGTATTATAAAGTGAAACAATCCAAAAGGGTGTTGCGTAAAAAAATATGCAGCACCCGCGTTTTAAATAGGGGAAAGTAAAAATGTGATATGAATTTTATTGCATTAAAAAGGGGAGAAAATGATGATTTCAGAAAGATCAAGTTTGAAAATTCAAAAATTTTGTGCTTGGGCTGGAATAATATTTGTAGTGCTGACCGTGATCGGCTTTTTCGGGTTTGGACATTTTTACAGTCCGGTTCCTGCAGATACACCAGCCCAGGTTATGAAAGACTGGTTTGTCTCACATCAGTTAAATATGGCAATTGGCATGACCATGTGGTTGATCGCTTGTGCTTTTCTTGGACTATGGACATCACAGCTATCAGCCATGTTGGCAAAATCAGAGCGAGGGACACCTGTGATGGCAATTTCACAATTATGTGGTGGCTTTGGTGTGGTCTTCTTTTGTACTTTGGCTGCATGCTTGTGGATCAGTGCCGGTTATCGGCCAGAAGCATCGCCAGATCTCACAGTTGCCTTTAACGATGCGGCCTGGTTAGGCTTTGTCTTGGCGTATCCGTTACTGTCACTGCAGATGATTGCCCCTTCGGTGATTGGTCTGTCCGATCCGGATTCATGGATGCCACGATGGTTTGCCTGGTATGGCGTTGCCGGCGGGATTTTAGGTCTAACGGCTAATGGTGCGGCCTTTACAACGACTGGTCTCTTTGCCTATGGTGCGCTATTAGGGTATTATTGGCCGATGGTTTGCTGGGGACTTTGGCTTGTCGGGATGTCCTATTTTATGCTTCGAAAGCTAAATAAGCCAATTTAGAGTAGGTTTTACATAATTCAAGGAGGATCTAATGATAGAAACTGGTAATCTTAAAAATCAAAAAATGGGACTGTGGTGTTCGATTATTTTCTTTTTACTGACTGCGATTGGATGGTTTGGCATTGCCCATTTCTGGATGCCAGCTCCAGCTGACCTTGGAGCTGAAGCAACAAAAGAATTTTTTACCCAAACGTATCGATTTCCCATGTTACTGGGAAATTCTATTTTCATCATAGGGAGTGCATTTTTAGTACCAGGATCAATACAGTTTGGTTTGTCGCTTTCAAAAATTGAAGGTAAGTATCCAATATGGTCGATTACTACGGCAATGGGAGGGATTTTAATTGCGGTAATAGTGTTTCTCAATGCTGGTTTCTGGATTGGTGCTGCTTATCGACCAGAGGCAAGTGCTGATATCGTCGTTGCACTCAATGATACCTCTTGGATGGGTTTTCTTTTAGGATGGGTTTTTCTCTCATTACAAATGGTGGCTGCAGCAATTGTGGCGCTATCTGATCAGCGTCCCGTACCGGCCATTCCCCGTTGGCTAGCAAAAGCTTCAATCTGCGGCGCTATGTTACTGGTAACCGCTGGCGGGCCGGCTTTTTTCCAAAGTGGTCCTTTTGCTTATCATGGCGTTCTTGGATTTTATATACCAATGGCAATCTGGGGTACCTGGGATATGCTCCATGTTTGGTATTTACGAAAAGAATTGCTAAGAAAACCTCAAAACCAAAAATAATCTTTGATCAGGATACTGCCGTCTCACAAATCCAGCAGACAGGATCGAACCGACTTTTTCGAGTTTTTCAGTCCTAATTTTTCACGAATATTTAAACGATGAAAATTAACGGTTTTCTTTGAGACAAGAAGTTTTTCAGCAATTTCTTTAGTGGATTTGCCCTGAATAATCAATAAAGAAACCTCAATTTCACGGGAAGTAAAGCATTTTTGATTTTCTAAAAAATCAACCAGGTCAATGGTGTCTTTTTTGATTGTTGAATGGTTAAATGTTTGTTCTTTAGTATTTGAGGATGACAACAAAGCTTCTAATTCTTCATTTTTGGCCAACAGTCTTAAATATTTTTGATGAAGGATGTCATATTGAATGCGAATGGTAATATTCTCTGCGGTACAAATGATAAATGGATTACGCGGAAACATTCTAAAACGAACGTAAGAGGGATGCTTATAGATTGAGAGATCATCCAAGGCAAAGTTGTCATGTTCATAATAACCGATGCGATCGCTTGATAATTGATACTCAGAGAAGAGGTCTTTGCGCTCAAATTCCGGAAATAAATCAGATAAACACTTTCCAATCGGAAAATCACCGCCAGCCCTGAATAGCTCGGAAAGACTTTTAGAGCAATCCAGAAAAATGAGATTTTCATCAAGAATTGCGACAAAATCATAAACAGCTTCTAAAACATTGACAAGCATCCGCGAATCCTGGGATACATTTATTGGGGGAGCTGTTGATAGCGGTGCTTTTTTTAAAGGTTTTTGAGAAGGCATAATAAATCACTCGTTTCATCTGAAATTTACAACGAGTCGCTTTAACGACTCGTTGTTTATCTTTCGAATTCTATAGATTTAACAGGCAGGCAGACAAGCTTCGTTTTGAATTGGTGAGTCCTAATTTTTTGCGGATATTTGCTCGATGAAAATCAATAGTTTTGGATGAGAGATATAACTGCTCGGCGATTTCATGAGTCGATTTTCCTTCGATGATCAACATTGATATTTCAATTTCTCTTTCAGTAAAATCGTTTTGTTTTTCAAGTAGTTTAGAAATAATTATATCGCTGTTTTTGAAATTTGTCGGTTGCCTGTCAGTACTGGTTGATAGAAGCGCTTCCAGTTTTTCATTTTCAGCTAATAGTTTTAAATATTTTTGACGGAGCATATCATATTGAATATTGACCGTGATATCCTCAGCCGCGTAAATGATGATTGAGTCTCGCTGAAACATCTTAAAGCGGACATAAGAAGTTTCGGAATAGATCGACGGATTATGAAGCGGAAAATTATCCTGTTCGTAATACCCTTTACGATCATTGGCATGTCTAAATTCCGGGTAGAGGGATCTTTTGCCAAAATCAGGTACAAATACATTCAAACTTTTTCCAACCGCAAAATCTTTGCCGTTGTTTTTGTTTTTTAGCAATTCAAAACAGCTTTTTGAACAGTCAATTAAATCCAAATGTTTATCAAGAACGGCAACATAATCAAAAACAGCATCCATCACACCTGTAAATACCGGTGATTTTTCAGATGCAAGCATCTTTTGAATGGAAGATTTAGCAGTTAAGTCGAATGAAGAAATTGAGCATGAATTCATCTAAACACCTTCTTTGGTATGATTTTCAACGAATAGTGAACGTTTGCATTTTAGGAACATGTTGTAAATCAAAAGCATAGCGTACTTAATAATCATATTTTAACATGCTAATATCGATATTGCAATTAGGGAATGTGTCATCTAATACTAGTAAAATACTAGTATTGGAAATTTGTGCACTACAAAATAGAATATAAAATGAAATCGCTTTATGAAGATAGCTATTTAAAGAAAATAAATGATATAGCTAAATATGAATTATGACTAGAAAGAGGTACGTAAGTGTTTAAATGGTTTAATAATATGAAAGTTGGTACAAAAATTATCAGTGGTTTTGTCTTTGGCGCAGTGGGACTGGGACTGGTAGCACTCATGGGAATTGTGTTTATTGAAGGAATAAACACAGTTACCAATGAATTGTACAGGAAAGTGACGGTTTCAGTCGGGATAGCCGAAGAGCTGCAAAGTGTCTTTCAGGAGATCACAGCCGACACTGTCTTTTTAATTGCAGTGAATGATGCCGAGAGCATCAATACTTGCATAAATAGGATTGATGAAAACAAAGTTAAAATGACAAATTTATTGGCAGAATATGAAAAAGATATTGATGATCAGGCGATTCGCGTCTTGTACGATGAATTACTTGAGGCTGATCAAGTAGCGATGGATAAGCTCGATCTGGTTATCAAACTTGCAAAAGAAAACAAGGATGAAGAAGCGCTTGTGATGATGTCGCAAACAGAACCGGCGAAGCAAGCATTGATTACAGAAGCGGAAATAATCAAAAAAATTATTGCCGACGAAATTGAAAATGGTGAAATAAATAAAGCTGAATTTGATGAACTCGTCCGAAAAGCATATCTATTTATGTTTTTTGTCAGTGCGATTGTAATGATCGTTGCGGTAAGTTTTGGTATATTTATCAGTTATTCGATTAAAGAACCCCTTAAAAAAGCAAAACATATGATCGTAGAAATGAGTAAGGGTCATTTGAGTGAGCGCTTGAACTTGAAATCAACTGATGAAATCGGCCAAATGGCAACGGTTTTGGATCGTTTTGCAGATAGTCTTCAGAATACTCTTATCAAGACTATGAAACAAATTTCACTTGGAGATGTGTCCGCTGAAATCGAAATTATTGATGAGCGGGACGAAGTTAGTCCAGTTTTGAAAACAACAATTGAAAATATCAGGAAATTGATTGTCGAAGCAAACATGCTTTCTCAGGCTGCGGTTAATGGCCAACTTGATAAGCGTGGGGATGTAAAAGCCTTTCAGGGAAGCTACAGAGAAGTCATCGAAGGGGTAAACAATACTATTGATGCATTGGTTGAACCACTAAAAGCGTCGGCTGATTACCTTGACCGAATCGGAAAAGGCGAGATCCCAGAAAAGTTTAACAGACATGTAAACGGCGATTATGTGAAAATTAAAAATAGCATCAATGCCTGCGTTGAAGGCTTAGGTGCCATTGAAGAGGGAAACAGAATCCTTGGACAGATGAGCCGAAATGATTACTCGGAAAAGATGGTCAACGATTATCTGGGGATTTATGGGGAAATGGCAGAATCAATTAATCGGCTTCATTTTAATATCAGTTATATAATCCGGTTTAATAATGATATGGCCAATGGCGAGATGGGTAACCATCTGGAAACATTTTTAGAATCCGGTAAACTCAGCGAAAATGATGAATTAATACCAAGCCTGATCAAGTTGATTGAGAACATCGGGATGCTGGTGGAAGAAACGAAGAAAATGTCAGAGTCTGCCGTTGAAGGAGACTTGGATAATCGCGGTAACTCGTCAAAATTTTTAGGTGAGTATGCAAAAATCATTGAAGGATTTAATCATACCCTGGATGCCATTATTGCGCCCATGCAGGAAGCTTCCGTAGTTTTGAATGAGTTGTCACTGGGAAACCTGAACACTTTAATGGTGGGTGAATACAAAGGACAAAATGGGAAAATAAAAAATGACATGAATCATACCGTCACGTTTTTAAAACGTTATGTTGTTGAAATTAGCAATACGCTTCAGGCAATCAGTGAAAAAAATCTGAATTTGGAAATAACAACGGATTATCAGGGCGATTTCCTGGCAATCAAAACAGCACTAAATCATATCACCGGCAATTTAAGTCATACCATATCGGATATTAATATCGCAACTGGTCAGGTTGAAGTCGGAGCACGACAGATTTCGGATGGTGGACAAGCATTGGCACAGGGAGCGTCAGAACAGGCAAGCTCTATTCAGGAGCTAACCGCTTCGATTGAAGAAGTATCAGACAAGACTAAGAAGAATGCGGAAAATGCCAACACAGTTAATAGCCTCACCGGCAAAGTTCGTGACAATGCTGAAACGGGAGATCAACAAATGAGCAAAATGATCGCAGCCATGTCTGAAATTAATAAATCATCTAACAATATTTCCAAAATTATTAAAGTCATCGATGACATTGCCTTCCAGACAAATATTCTGGCATTGAATGCAGCAGTGGAAGCGGCCAGAGCTGGGCAGCATGGTAAAGGATTTGCAGTGGTAGCTGAAGAAGTTCGGACACTGGCAGCACGAAGTGCAGAAGCAGCAAAAGAGACAACCCTGCTGATTGAAGGTTCAATCGAGAAAGTAACAGCTGGAACTCAGATTGCTGATGAGACGGCTATTGGATTAAAAGTGATCTCAGAAAATATTGAAGAGATCGGTGATCTGATCGAAAAGATCGCTGTCGCATCCAATGAACAGGCAACAGAAATAGCACAAATCACACTGGGTATTGATCAGGTTTCCAAGGTTGTGCAGACTAATTCAGCAACAGCTGAAGAAAGTGCGGCTGCCTCGGAGGAGCTTTCAGGTCAAGCTGAGATGCTGAAATACCTGGTGGATGAATTTATCATTAAGGAATAGGCTATGTTATGGAATTTATTTGATTTAAGTTGATGGAGAAGCTGTTTTGATTGTGGAGCAAAAGAAGTTTGACGATCGAAATGTCCCTATTTCGTGGAAGAGATTATATTTTTACGGCGAGATCAACAAATTATCAGCCGTTGCAAATTTATAAAGCTTAAAAAAAGATAACCCGGCATTTCCAATTGCTGGGTTATCTTTTTGTTACATTAAATTTTATCCTCAAAACAGCTAAAAATCCTAATGATTCATATTATTTGGTTCAACTAAAAAATATTTAAACAGAGTAAACAATATCGCCATTAACAATTGTCATCGTGATTTCAATTTGACCGATCTTATCGATATCGGCAGTTAAGATATCTTCTTGAAGCACCTGCAGGTCTGCAAATTTACCAACTTCAATTGAACCTCTGACGTGTTCCATTTTTTCCTGGATTGCGCCATTAATTGTAAACATCCGGATGCCGTCTTCAACAGAGATCGCATTTGATACATTGAAAGGTTTGCCGAGGACATCCTTTCGGGTAATGGCATCTTGTACAGATTGTCTCCAGTTTGGTTCAATCACGGGACAGTCAGATCCGCCGGCGACGTTGGCTACTGATTCGAAAAGCGCCTTGTAGGGGGACATATCTTCGGCGCCGAGACTGCCGTCTTTGCCCCAAACAAGCTTGATATCTTCATAAGCAGGATGAAGAAGGGCGTCAATGGTGGGCTGAATAGAGAAGCCAATATGGTGCTGGGCAGCTTTCTTAATTGAAGCCGAAGTAATCAGTTCAGAATGAATGATGTAGTGGCGCGGATCTTCACGAGGGAATTCTTCCATCGTAGCAATATAGGCATCCAGGGTATTATCAACCATGCGGTCACCGCAGGCATGCAGAGCGATCTGCCAGCCTTTTTTATGAAGATAAGTGATGGTTTTCTGCAAATCTGCATTTTGTTCTTCATCTGTGGTGCCGGAGATCAATACCCGCTGCAGATTATTGAAAAACTCAAAGATGACATGCGTATGGGTGCCATCGTTTATAGTTCTCGTGCTTGCCCAATAAAAGCAGCACTTAAAGTACCGGGTCCTGAATGAGCACCAATTACTGGACCGATGAAATTTAGGATTACATCCTTCACTTTGTTTTGTTCTTCAATGATTGATTTCAAAAGGTAGGCGTCTTCTGCACAGTCACCATGATTAATAAAGATAACCTGGTTATGGGGATCAATAATGCGTTCTTTGATCTCGGCGGCCAATGTTTTGATAGCTTTTTTTCTTCGTCTAACTTTTTTCACGGCAACTAGCTTGCCATTTTTATTCACCATTAAGATCGGCTTTACGTCGATGAGTGACCCCAGTGCAGCGCTCGTTGGGGATATTCTACCACCTCTTTTTAAATGATCCAAACTATCAACTGTAAACCAGATATTCACGTTTAATTTGTTTTTTTCGATCCAATGAACAATGTCTTCTTTGGACCGCCCTTGTTTTAGCATATTGCAAGCTAAATGGACAAGTAAACCTTGTCCAGAAGTTGCTCCTTTTGTATCGATAACAGAAATATCTGCGGATTTATTCCTCTCAAGGATGGCCTTTTTAGCAAGAAGCGCACTATTATAAGTATCACTTAAACCAGATGAGAAACCAATATAAATAATGGCATATCCGAGAGTGACATATTTTGAAAAGACTTTTTCAAAGCGATAGGGATTGATTTGAGTTGATGTAGCCCAATCCCCTAAGCGAAGGGAATGGTAAAAATTTTGATGGGTTATGGACTGACCATAAATATCTTCATAGTCTTTATCGTTAAGTTGAAAACGAAAGGGTATGGAAATAATATTATTATATTCAAGATATTCTTGGCTAAGGTCGCAGTTAGAATCAGTAATAATGATCGGTTTCATAAACAATTTTCTCCATAGTTTCATTAGTTTGTTTGATTTTAAAAGAAAAGATAAAAACGGACGACTGTACTAAAAACTAGAAAAAATTAACAATCATGAGGAATAGTCTTGTCATAAATATAATTTAATTTAGTCGCTTGAAGTACTCCAATCAGTTAAAGCTGAATAATCATTGCGATGACTCTGCTAAAAGTAAATGTACAATGGAATCGGTTAAATAATTGTTTAATGTTCTTTGTTCTCGCAGCTCCAATATTTTGGATGTGAAAAAATAATACAGTCGTCCGAATTATATTAAATTATAGGCGTAAAAGAATTTATTGTCAACAGATAACAATAAAGTATTAAATAAATAAATAAAGATTCTTCTCAAATGCAAAGAATGACTTGACAAAGGTTGACAAAACAATATAATAGTATTTGTCGGACGCTTGTACGAAACATGGATTGGAGCAACGTTATGAGGAATGAAATGAAAAGAACAAATCAATCAGAGAGAATCTTACAAACTGCATTTGAGTGTATTTCATCAAAAGGCTATGCATCCGTTTCAATGCGTGATATTGCTGATGAGGCAGGGGTTGCGCTGAGCCAACTGACCTATCATTATAAAAATAAAGATGGGTTGCTGACAGAAGTAATAAAAATGATGATTCAGGAATACCTGCTTGAAGTAGAAGAGCATTTAAAAAAAGGATCGACACCAAAAGAAAAATTATCTGAACTGATTGCATATTTCCAGGGAATGTTAGAGGAAAATCCCAAATTGTTTAAAATGTTTTTTGATTTTACGAGTATGTCACTGTGGTCAGCTCAATTTAGCCAGTTGCTTCAAAATCTTTTTGATAATTTGGTAAATCTGATTGAAAAATATATTCTAAATGACATACCATTAAAAAGCAATCTGCGCAAATATTCACCGAAATCTATTGCAAGAATGCTGCTGGGAGCTATGTTTGGAACGGCAATACAGGTTATTTTAGATCCTCAGGAAAAAGAACTTCCAGAAGCTTTAAATGCAATTGAATTATTATTTTAGTGATTGAAAGCGGGGACGAGTGATGAAATTTTATTTTACAGATCTTTCGACTTAAAGTAGTGAAACGAGGGGGACGAGGTGAAAACTGAAATGGTTCCCCCAAAAGAGCCAGTGAAATTTGCTGAGAACTGAAGCATCAAAAAATAGATTGTATACAAAAAAATAATCATGTTGTTTAGTAGGAAATTTTTTTTACAATCAAATTAATACGGACGTACGAATTATAAAGTACATCAACAAGAAAATATTTTAAAATGGAGTGATAAACGATGAATAAAAAGACAATTGTTGAAAATGCGAAGGTATATGGATTAAAAAAGGTAATTACCTATCTTGATTCTGATCCTGATAGGAATATTCCCAAGATTATAAACTGGGCTGAAAAATATGATAAAAATGGCATGTTGGATAATCAGATAAAAAAAACGCGCGAGGTGTTGTCAGATAAAAATAGTAATTGGTATCAGCTGACAAAAAGTCTTTGGAACGATATCGATGACGGTGTACGTAAAAAATTATTTGAGAATTTTATTATTAATGCTTCAATTGTTGGAGGTCAAAGGCAGGAAAAATCTCGAATTGAAAATAATTGCAATGTACCTTGGGCAATTTTAATGGATCCTACTTCGGCATGTAATCTTAAATGTACAGGTTGCTGGGCTGCAGACTATGGCAATAAAATGAATATGAGTTATGAAACACTCGATAATATAATTGGACAGGGAAAAGCTTTAGGGACATATATGTACTTATATTCCGGCGGTGAACCTTTGGTTCGCAAAGATGATCTGCTAAAACTTTGTGAAAAACACAGTGATTGCGTATTTTTGGCCTTTACCAATGCAACATTAATTGATGAATCCTTTGCTGAGGAACTTCTAAGAGTAAAGAATTTTGTTCCTGCCATTAGTGTCGAGGGATTTGAGGAAGAAACTGATTTTCGTCGTGGTAAGGGCACCTATGCTGCTGTAACGGAAGCAATGGAACTGCTGAAACGAAAAAAACTGCCGTTTGGTATTTCATGTTGTTATACCAATAAGAATACAGAAATTATTGGCAGCGAAATTTATTTTGACGATATGATTGCCAAGGGGGCAAAATTCGCCTGGTTTTTTACCTATATGCCGGTTGGTGTAGATGCAGTACCAGAGTTAATGGCAACAGCTGAACAACGTGAGTTTATGTATCATCAAATACGCAAATTTAGGGATAGCAAGGCCATTTTCACACTCGATTTCTGGAACGACGGTGAATATGTAAATGGATGTATAGCAGGCGGACGAAATTATTTACACATCAATGCAAACGGAGATATTGAACCCTGTGCATTTATTCATTATTCAGATTCCAATATCCACGAACAATCTTTAATTGAGGCCTTTAAAAATCCTTTATTTATGCAGTACAAAGAAAACCAACCCTTTAACACTAACCATTTAAGACCGTGTCCGTTATTGGATAATCCCGAAAAACTTGAAAAAATGCTGCTTGTTTCCGGTGCGAAATCAACTGAAATGCTGCACCCGGAAAATGTTCATCACTTATGTGGTAAATGTAAAACTGTTTCAGAAAAGTGGGCGGCTAAAGCAGAACAACTCTGGAAGGTTTCAGTATAGATAAAAAATAAGACATCATAGTCAAATTGCGGGCGGGTTAAATTTGACATTATCGAACTCTAAAACTTAATAGAGGGAAGGGTAAAGCAAAGATGAATTCAGTAATGATTTGCTTAATAATCGTCATACTTATGTTATTGCGACCGGAATCAAAATAAATAAGCAAGGTGAAAATAAATGGAGTTTATTGATTTAATATTATACTTTGTAGTGTATTCTTTTATGGGATGGCTGATGGAAACCGCTTTTGCTGGCGTTATTGAGAGAAGATTTGTAAATAGAGGTTTTTTGATCGGTCCATTTTGTCCGATTTATGGGTTTGGGGCAGTGCTGATTATCCTATGTTCTGCATGGTTAAGGGGGTTTTTGGAAAATAATCTAACATTTTTGATTATCAGTATCATCATGGCGATTGTTCTGACGACGTTACTGGAAATGATTGTAGGAGCAATGCTGGAGAAATTAATGAATCGTAAATGGTGGGATTATGGCGATAAGTTGCTAAATTTCCATGGTTATATTTGCTTGCAATATTCATTACTATGGGGAGTGTTAGCGTTTCTGACGATTGCGGTAATTCATCCGTCAATTTTAATATTAGCCATAGCTATACCACTAAAGATGAAGATATGGGCAACAATTATTGTTCTCTTATATTTTTTCATCGATACAACAAAATCAGTCATGAGTTTGGTCGACTTGAGAACGGCTAGTTTAAAGAACTCAAGCATTTGGGATAATAAATATTTTGAAAAGGTTGCGAACTATTTAAATTTGTAGTGCACTAAGGGGAACTATTTACTATCTATTGAACCTATTGCACAAATTTCAAGAAATTATATGTAAATTGGAGATGTGAAAATTTTGAAAATGACGATAAAATGGGGGTTTTTATAAATATTTCAAAGATCTAGATGAATTAAGATGTACCAATGATGCAGAAGCATTTTGGAATAAAGAAAGGAGAATCAAGATGAAGTCAGATTTAAGTAATGCTTTCAAAAACATTTTTTTAGGAGGTGTTGGTGCGCTTGCCATAACCGCTGAAAAATCAAAAGAATTAGTTGATCAATTGGTAGTAAAGGGGGAAATAACCATAGAGCAGGGAAAAGTATTAAATGAAGAGCTAAAAAGAGAGTTAAGAGAAAAGATAAACGATGCGGCTCGGTAATAAAGACAAAAGAATCAGCGGAAACAATTTCAGAATACATTGATCAGATGAGTCCTGAAGAAATTCAGTTATTAAGAGATAAACTTGATGCATTAAAAGAACAGAACGTAGAACAAATATTGGAGACACCGTTAGAAGGCGAGGGGTGTGAAGACAAAAATCCAAACTGATAGGGGAAGAAAGAGTCAGATTGAGATAAGTCTAACAGAATTGCTATAAATTGATTGTCTTGGGATGGAGAAACAATGGTATCTGAAAATGAGAAGCAAAGCTATCGAGTTTTGCAGATTGCAAAGATTTTAAAAAGAAGAACGATTTTTTGCATGATATGGCACCGCAAAAGTTTCGCATTATATTAGAGGAATTAGGTCCTACTTATATAAAATTAGGACAAATAATGTCGATGCAACCAGATTTAATTCCAAATGATTACTGCGAGGAATTAATTTATTTGCGTTCAGAAGTTTAATCGATATATATGACTTCAAGAAGTTCAACCTTATTCTCATAATGAAAATAAAACGTTGATCGATTGATTAGTGCTTTTTGGCATATTTGACTTACTGTAATATCTTCGAATCGTTTAGTACTTAGCAATTCTAAAAAAGCACTTTTGATTAATTGTTTATTTTTTAATACGCGCAAGTCAGTTTGTTTTTTCATACTAAAATTCTCCCTGCTATGGATGCTTTTTAATAAGATATCCAACATTTTGAATAAAGTTGTTGAATATCCATCAAAATGAAATGCAATGATTTGAAAAAAATCAGTAGTTGTTTAATAAGAAATTATAACATAATTGGGAGGAAGTACAATGAATACCAATCGATTTTGTCAGATATCCCATGTAGAAAAACTAATCATTCAGGGATCAATGGCCTGGATCTAAACACCACCGTTAGTAGCAGTAGTATCTAATGCAGGAGGACTTGGAATATTGGGAGTAGGTTTTGCGCCAATAGAATTTATCATTTCTCAGATCCAAGATACCCGAAGATTAACAGATAAGCCATTTGGGATCAATGTTATTATGATTCCAGATATGCGAGAGTGTTACAAAAGTGATTAAAGAGGAAAAACCACCTGTTGTATATGCAGATACCCTTGTAGATTTGGCATATGAGCTATCCGCCAAGTACATTGTATTGTGGCATGAAGCCGGAAGTAAAGTGATCGTAAAAGCTTCTACAATTAAAGACGCTGTCACGGCAGAGAAATGGCGGCAGCAATTGCGTTTGGAGCAGAGGCAATTGAAATGGGTACTGTGTTCATGACGGCCAAAGAGACTGATATTCACGAAAATGCGAAGAAGGCGATTATTGAATCACAAGATATGGATACAGTTATTACAGGAACATGTACTGGATAACCTTGTCGTCAGTTGAAAAATAAATTGTCAGATAGGATGTTAAAACTGGAGGCTGAGTATTCTTATCAGTTAGCTGCTGAAAAATTGAAAGAGATTGCAATAAGTTCTTTGCGGGCAGTCGTTATTGAGGGGGATGTTGAAGAGAACGGTGCCGTAATGGTAGGTCAAGTTACAGCATTAATTAATCAAAAGAAACCCACATTGAATATTATAAATGAAACTTTGGAAGGCTGTAAGGAAAGTATCAAAAGAATGAACGAATTTATTTTTAACAATTAAGATACAGTTTTTCAATTTAGAAAAAGCATCTTCATTCATTAAATTGCAAAGAAGGTGCTTTTTTCTAATAAAAATACCAGAATTTTTAAAGGATGTTTATTTTAAAGATTTTTAAGTTTTTTCTCTTGAAACAGATAAATTTCGGGTTTTTTAAGATCGGGGTAATTTTTATAAAGAACTGCAGTAATTTCATCTACTTTTTGTCTCAACTGAAGTATCTCTCCATCAGTGAATATTATGAAGTTACAGAGCCAGTCAATCTCCTGAGATAGAGCCAGGTAATCTTTTATCGAGAGCCAGTGCTCTGAAGGAGGGAGCCACTATAATGAGAGCTCCCTGGTAGTTGGATTATTTAATGGTTCGTTTTCGCCAGCGCATTGAAACATCACCATCAATAATCATTGAATAAGCAGATGGAACAATGCGGTCAAGAATTGAATCAGCCAGCGCACCACCACCTAAACGTTCATGCCAGCCTTCGGCAGTTAGCTGTGAACAGATAATAATGGATGCCTGATCACAACGACATTCCACCAGTTCCAGAAGATCCCGCTGCTCAGTATCTGTCGTTGGGACTAGCAGAAACTCATCCAGAATCATCAGAGAACATTTTTTAAACTGATTGAGAAGATGATGATATTTCCCCTGAATACGGGCAGCTTCAAAGGCGCTAAAGAGATCCGGCAGACGAATATACCGGGTCTTGTAACCGGACTGACAGGCATTTACCCCGAGGGCATTGGAAATATAGGTTTTTCCGCAACCGGTGGCTCCGACAAGAATGACGTTCAGCCCCTGACGGATGTATTCATTGGTGGCCAGACTTTCCAGCAATTCGCGGTTTAAATGGCGATCCGGCAGATATTCGATATTGCCAAGAAATGCCGCAGAGTTATTGAATTTCGCTTCCTTGATAAGCCGTTTAATGTTGTTATTATGTCGAGAATCAAACTCCGCATCAACCATCAGAGCCAGTCTTTCCTGAAAAGACATCGAAAGATAGGCCATTTCATCTTCGAGCTGGTCCTGGTAAATTTGCGCAAAAACCGGCAAACGCATGTGTTTCAGCTTTCTTAGCGTATCGTTATTCATCATGGTCACCTCCATAATAAGCTGAGCCACGAACATAAGCATATTTGTTGATCGTTTCAGAAGATGATGGGTCAGATTTGGTTTGATTTTTATCTTTTGCTGAATCTTGCCCGGCTTCCAGAATCAATCTGATGTTCTTATAGCGGGGATTGGGAATATGTTCAAGTGCAACGCTGCAGGCATTTTCCAGACGAATGTTTGTATAATGATCAGCTAGTTTTAATAGAGACAGACACCCCTTGTAAGCCTGCTCTTCAACACGATAAGAAGCAAACAACTTTTGGACCACTTCTCTGGTTGACGGACCAATACTTTCGGCCCATTTTAAAAAACGGTCTGAATCCCATTCACTGTAAAGCTGATGGTTGATCGGCATATGATCCACATTTGTTGAATACTGGCCTCGTCGTCCGTATAGCCGCTTGTGACTGCAAAGCCGTGTTCCTTTGTAGAAAACTTCAATGATATTTTTGGTGTAACGGAGATCCACTTTCTTTCGGACATATTCATACGGCGTCGAATAATACTGATGGTCAATTGAAACGTGGTAGTTCATCTGCACCGTTGCTGTTTTCCATTGGGCAAATTCAAAGGGAAATCTGGGAAGCAACTGCATAAAAGGTAGTTCTTCTTCCTCAAAGACAGAGTGGCGAGAACCCTCCTTTTTTGAAAATCGGCATGATTGAATTCTTTCAGTTCTTTATCAATCGCCTGATTCATCTCCTCCAGTTTGAAAAACTGACGGTTACGGAGTCTTCCAATTACATGACTGGTCAGCAGACCAACTGATCCCTCCACAGCAGCTTTGTCCTTTGGCGATAAGATCCGAGCTGGCAGCAGAGCCGTATGATAATGATCCGCCAGTTCCTGATAAGCCCGGTTGATGACTGGATCTTCATGCTTTTTATGGCTCAACACTCCAACTTTCAGATTGTCGGGTATGAGCAGCCGTGTTGACGCTCCAAAGTAGTCATACATACTGACGTGGGCATTAATCCAGTCTTCTTCCTTCATCGTCAGACAGGCTCTTGCAAAACAGTACATACTAAACGGCAGCGTTGCAACAAAGAGATATACCTTGCAGCTTGCACCTGTAACCTGATCATATAGCGGCATGGTCGAGCCTGCCCAGTCTACCATGATTTTGTCACCTGGCTTATGGTGATGTGCATCGTTAGGCGGTTCTGACTGACATGATCCTGATATAGCTTGCAGAATTGAGAATACATATAAGGTGGTTTGCCCATCTGTCGACAGTTATCAACGTATTCTTCCCACAGCAGTTTTAAGGTCATCCCATTTCTCAGCAATTCTTTGTGAATATAATCATAGTCAGGTGGTACCATCACTGGAATCTTTTCTTCTTCCGGAAATAGATGACTGTGTAACTTTGATTCATCAATTGTCTGGAATTCAGGATCTTCAATTGGATGAGCTTCCCATGCTTTGACTACCTTACACACCGTGTTTCGGGATACTTTTAAAGTATCCGCAATTCTTCGCTGGCTGAATCCTTTAAAACGAAGCTGCAAAATTTGTTTTTCTTTGGACATAATTATGTCCTCCTTCCGTAAGTATAACGGTTATCCCGCACCTTCATTTTAATACTTACAAAAGTGGCTCTCTATAGCGGATTTGATTTTTTAAACAGGTGGCTCTCAACTTCGGATTGTATGGCTCTGTATATCGGATTGAGTGGCTCTATATTGGCAGAATACTCAATCAGTATGATCCAGGTTTAGAGCCCAGAGAAAAGCGCCAAAGAATATATCAAATAGCTCTTCTTGGGAAAAATCAACATCTTCGACCAATCGTAATATTAAATTTCGTTGGATGCCATTATTGAATTAATTACAACTCATTTAACAACTGATTAGTGATAATCAGTTGTTTTTTTAATTAAATTACCAAGATATTTAAACCCATATTATTCATAAAAACATAACAAAACCCGTCAAAGCTGATGAAACCATAGCTTTCAGCGATTTCGGTATTTCACCCATTGGGTGAGAACGAAAAAATATAAAAAAACACCAATTTCTGATAAAATTTAAGTGACTAAACAAAAAACCATCAGAGAAAAGGAGTTCTTTCAATGACAAGTTTAACGGATTACACAGTAAGTTTCAACAAAAACCTGAAGGTGAGTTTTAATGGTGGAAATCTCTCATCAGATGCAGGTCTGCTGATTCCCCGGAGCTTTGACGAAGCACTTGGTTTAAGTCGACTGATTGAAGCGTGTTTCCCACAAGCGACTAAGCGATGTCATTCAACAGCCGATGTTATCCGGCAGCTGATATACACAACTATTGCCGGTTACCATGCCGATGATGCATCCGACCGCCTGCGTATAGATCCGGTATTCACACATATCCTGAATAAAAAGGCATTGGCTTCTCAACCAACTATTTCCCGATGCCTGAATCATTTTGATGCAAAAATGCTTAAGACACTCGACCAATTGCTCCTTGATTTTGTGGAAAAAGCCTATGCGGCGAATCAGCCGGAGTACGTGGTGCTGGATGTTGATTCGACCCACATTGATATCCACGGCCATCAGGAAAATTCGGCTTACAATTATCACTATGGGTCAACCGGTGAATTCCTCGCTCTCGTAAAAGAGAAGGTAAGCGTAATGCTTTAAAGGCCTTTAAAATTTCAATTTCAACCTTTTCAGATGGGCTGTTTTGGTTTATCATAATGGTATGCACCTTTCCTGTCTGATTTGTGTGTGTGTAGTAACTTCATTATATCAGATGTTAGGTGCATTTTTCTGTCAACTTCTGTTTTCCAGAAGCTGCGGAGTTTCTTTTGATGCGGTCTCAGCTACATTTTTTAGCTGGGAAAGTTGAGTTATTAAAAAAATGAAAAAGGGGAGATACATGATATTGGCAAAAAAATTTTCTGAAGCAAATCGGATGCAGCTGGTTTGAAGTAATCGATCTTGGTATTTATATTGAAGTGGATACATTGGTCAAAAAAGCTCAGGAAATTAAACCTCAGATTACCGGCATGAGTGCTGTTTAATACCTAGCCATTGGCTTCACGAAAGACAGGATAGATGCCCTAAAAATAGCCAGTATCGATGCCAAAATCATCATTGGCGGAAACACAGTGACCAAAGAAAACAGTTCGTGTGTCTGTACCGGTACCTTCACTACCAATATCCGTTTTCCCAGAAAAATATTAAACCCGATTACAGATTTTGTGTTTTGTAATCGGGTTTGTCTCGCTCTGGGGCTACCGGTTTAAAACCAATAGCCTTTTTTAAAATTTGAAGCATAAACCATTATTTTAATCGAACTTAATATCAATTTATTACACCAAAACTTATTTTAAAACAGGGGATATTTAACTATATTTTCCACAAGCACTTTCAATTATCTTAAAATATCAAAAAAGTACATTATGAATTATTGACAGGTTGATCATAATCAATCCAGTCCGTAGTCCAATAATTACAGATATCACCATAATTATATTTTCTGGAGATTGCAAGTGCTTTTTTCTCTTCAGTTTCGAAATCATGTTTGTTCAAATAAAAAAGGCGATAGAATAATCGCGCATGTTGATCTCTCAAAAAGTCCTGAGCAAATGAGAGCTCTTTTTTTGCTACCCGATTATTGATAGACATCATAGTTTCATAAAAACTGTACAATGTGTAGATTAACTCATTATCTGAAATTTTTTGCTGCGAAAAAAGTTCAGTAATTTCTTTGCAAAAGGGATACAAATTCCTAACAAAAATTTTAACAATAATATCTTCCTCTAGTGCTTCACTATATAGTTCAGAAAGTCTTTTATTATAAGAAAGTGAATATTGAAAAACATAGATACCGACAAGCATAGCTTCAACTGGGTGTTCGGAATATTGTGTTATCTGATTTAGGGGACAATACATACTGTCTAAAAAATCATCGAAAAGTATTCTCAAAATTTCTCGTTTGTTTTTAAAATAATTGAAAAGATTAACATTTGACATATTTAAATCGGAAGCAATCATTCGGATGGAGGTATTTTTATAACCACGCATATAAAAACTTTTACGGGCGGTATTTAAGATTAGAGTTCTATTTGGATTGTTTTTCATCAACGTTCCTTAGCTAATAATTAAGATTTTATAGGAAATAATATAATTATTATACCGATTAATGGAATGATTGTCGAATAAATTATGACTAAATTACGCATAAATTATATTATCGCGCTAATAAAAACTTGACAGCGACATTAGCATGGTAATATAATGTGTCTAGCTATAGCAGACAATATGATGAATCGGAGTGCACCTGGTTCGTATCATCAGTGTTTTGAAGTTAGAAATTATACTAGGAGGATAGTAGAATAATGGATGATTTGTATCAGAGTCGTTTAGATCGAATTACAACAACTGCTGCCCATCAGGAGCCAGATTGTGTTCCGTTTCTTCATGTGGCAGAAACATGGAATCTCAATTATGCTGGGGTGACCGCTTCTGAAATTGAAAATGATATGCAAAAGGAATTCGAAAGTTTTTGCAAACCCTATGAGGTGTTGGATGTTGATGCCATTGCGACGTCGTCTTTAACAAGAGAAGTGAGAATGTATGATACCCTTGGTGGCGGTGCATACTTTTATTCCAGTGATGGTGTAACCATTCAACATAAAGAATCTGTTTTTATGAAAGATAACGAATATAGTAAACTGATTGACAATCCCATGGGTTTCACATTAAATGAAATTTTTCTCAGAAAATATCCGGAGTTAAACAAACCATACCCGCAAAATTTGGAATCTTTAAAAAAATCTTTTGGTTACTACAACAGACATCTTCAACGGTTGATAAAAGGGATTGAATTCCATCGCAAATATGACGTGCCTTGTTTAACTGGTGGAGTAGGTCAGGCCCCTTTCGATATGATAATGGACTATTATCGTGGTTTCAAAGGAATCATGACAGACATGAGAAGACGGCCGAAGGAAATCCAGGAAGCCTGTGAAGCCTTGGTCCCGATCATGATGGCAAGCATTATGCAGGGAAGACCAAGTCTAGAATCCTTTCCATATGTGTTCTTTCCACTCCATGCTCCGACATTCCTGAATGCTAAACAATTTGAAAACCTTTACTGGCCTTCATTTAGAAAAATTCTTTATCAGGTCAAAGAATTGGGGGGCAAGGCTCTGATTGCTCTGGAAGGTGATTGGACGCATCTGTATGATTTTGTAAATGATTTTCCAAAGGACTTTGCAATTACTTTTATTGAGAAAGATGATATGGCTAAGGCTAAAAAGGAAATCGGAGATACTGTTACGTTGGCAGGCGGAATTGAGCTTGGAATGTTAAGAAGCTCCTCAGTGGAAACATGTGTCGATCATGTCAAGTCGGTAATTGATCAATGTGCGCCAGGTGGTGGATTTATCTTCACCACTGACAAATCTTTATTATCGCCAGGAGATGTCAGGATCGAAAATTATATTGCTGTCAATAAAGCGGTCCGCGAATTTGGAAAATACTAGGAGGAAGTAAATGTCTGAAAATAATGAAAAAACAGTAGAAGAATTATTCGAAGAACTAAAGAGCGAATTAGTGTTTTTGCCTGACATTGATGCCATAAAAGAAGGATATCTATTTGGTTTTGAATTCACACTTATTTCGTAATATTGACAAAGAAATGATAGCAGTTTTACGGTTGAAATAATAAATGGGAGTTAGTACGATTATGAAAGAAGCGATTAAGGCAGGTATCATTGGTGGCGTGATTGGGCTTATAATGAGCTTTTTAATCAATTATTTTATTGTATCAGTACCCGAAACGATTTTCGTAAATGCGATAGGTAACGGCATTAGTGGTTTGATCAGTGGCTTTATGGGTGGATTTATGAGTTTATACTTTTATATGAAGAATTTTTCAAAAGAAAATTAAAAGTTTGAAAAGTTTTTTAATTTTGTTGTGATCTATTTTACAAGGGCAAAAAATAAAAATTTATTATTTAAGGAGAAAATAATGCTAGATTTAAAAGTTTTAACAGAGGTGCTTGGTGATTTAGAAGAAGATCAGGTTTTGGACATGCTAAAAGAATTTGCTGCAACGAATCCAAGTGAGGCAGAAGCCCTGGAAGCAGTTGGAGCATGTCAGGCGGGGATGGGTACTGTTGGAGAAAGGTTTGAAAATGGCGATTATTTTGTTGGAGACTTGATTTTTGCCGGTGAACTTTTAACTGAAGCGATTAATGTTTTAAAACCGGCCTTGGGTGCAGGTGCTTCTACAGTAATTGGAACAATTCTATTGGGCACTGTTCATGGTGATTTACATGATATTGGTAAAAACATCTTTAAAAGTATGTCAGAAGCAGCTGGCTTTAATGTAGTTGACATTGGGATCGATGTTGAAATCGAAGATTTTGTGTCTAAGGCCAAAGAAATTAAGCCACAAATCATTGGTATGAGTGGTGTATTGACCTTAGCTCTTGATTCCATGAAAGATACGACAGAGGCACTTAAGGCAGCTGGAATTGAGTCAAAAATCATTATTGGCGGAAATCCTGTCACAAAAGAAGCTTGTGAAAATATAGGAGCGGATGCTTTTACGACTAATGCAGCAGAAGGTGTCAAGATTTGCCAGGGCTGGGCATAGGTGGATTCATGATTATAATTGGAGAGAAAATTAACGGGACCATACCAGTCGTCAAGGAA
The DNA here is from genome assembly GCA_031222025.1 of Eubacteriaceae bacterium ES2. Lineage (GTDB taxonomy): Bacteria > Bacillota > Clostridia > Eubacteriales > Eubacteriaceae > Acetobacterium. The sequence continues at coordinate 1,842,567 of CP130740.1, forward strand.
GCCATTGAAAAGAGAGATGCGGCTTTTATAGCTGACCGGGCCGTCAAGCAAACACAAGCCGGTGCTCACTTTATTGATGTATGTGCCAGCACAGCGCCGGAACAGGAAGTGGAAACGCTTAAATGGCTGATGGAAGTCGTCCAGGATGCAACAGAAACGCCGTTGTGTATCGACAGCCCAAATCCCCGAGCAATTGAAGCCGTATTTCAATATGCCAATAAACCTGGTCTACTGAATTCCATTTCGGAGGAAGGCGACAAATGTGAAGTGTTGCTGCCCTTGTTGCAGGGGAATACCTGGGAAGTTGTGGGATTGACCTGTGATAACAACGGAATACCGGATAATCTTGAAACCAAGCTGAGTATTACCAGAACCATGGTGGAAAAGGCGGACAAGTTGGGAATTACACCGGATCGTATCCATATTGATCCCTGCGTTATGGCTTTATCCACACAGAATAGTGCCATGCTGGATTTTGGAGCAGAGATCAGAGCGATTAAAGAACTGTATCCAACAATTCATGTGACCGGAGCCATCAGTAATATTTCTTTTGGCCTGCCAGTACGAGCCTTGTTAAACAAAACAGCCATGGCATTTGCCATTGCAGCCGGCATGGATTCAGCCGTCATGGATCCAATGAATCGGGCAATAATGGAAACTATTTTTGCAACTTATGCCCTGATGGGACAAGACAAACATTGTCGTAAATACAGTAAAGCGTTCCGCACTGGACAAATTGGGCCGATTGGAAAATAGTGCTATTAATAGAGTAATTGACATTTTGAACTTTTTAGCGAAATAAACAATTTAGCGTAATTGACATTTACGCTAAATTGTATTAAAATGTTCGTGCTTAGACATTGTTGAATTAAATGCAATTTACTTAACAGCTGATTAGTAATAATCAGCTGTATTTTTGATTAAATGACTATGATGTGTAAAAATATATAAACAATATTGAAAATAAATAATATTTTGCGGACAGGGGTTCGGTACGGTCTTTTCTACTAAAAGTAATTTTGTAGGTCTGTCCTATAATAATATTTTAATTTGAAATTTTCATAGAACAATTTCTACTTGTACGGTATAATAATAGACAAGTGTTTTAAAAATAATATTTATGAGGAAAAACAAACAAATGGGTTATATTCCGCCGTATACGATAACAGATAAAACTGTTAATTTAGTTTCAAAGATAACGGAAATAATTACGCATATTACGATTGCTGATAATATGGATAGCAATCCAAGACTGAGAAGAGATAATCGAATTCGAACTATCCATGCTTCTTTAGCAATTGAGAACAACTCATTATCTTTGGATCAAGTAACAGATATTATTAATGGAAGAAGGATTCTCGGTGCGCCAGACGAAATATGTGAAGTGAAAAATGCTTTTGAAGCATATAATATACTTTTAAAAATGAATCCATTTTCAATTAATGATTTATTGCAAGCTCATAAAATATTAATGAATGATTTATCAAAAGAATCCGGAATTTTTAGAAATGGTGGTGTCGGTATATTTGCAGGAGATCATCTTGTTCATATGGCTCCACCGGCTAATCAGGTTCCGCATTTGATACAAGATCTGTTTAGCTGGGCTAAAGAAGCAGAAGTGCATCCGTTAATTAAAAGTTGTGTTTTCCATTATGAATTTGAGTTTATTCATCCGTTTGCCGATGGAAATGGACGAATGGGGAGAATGTGGCAAACTTTACTACTTTACAAGTGGAAACCACTATTTGGTTGGTTACCTATCGAAACACTTATTAGGGAACGTCAGGATGAATATTACAAAGTACTTGCAGAATGCGATCATCGAGCAGATTCAGGACAGTTTGTTGAATTTTTATTAGAAGCAATTTACGTTGCGCTGCAAGATGTCTCGAATACCGGACAAGTAACCGTTCAAGTAACCGAACAAGTCGAAAGATTATTAAATGTGATCGGTGACAACGCTTATTCGACAAAAGAATTGATGGAATTATTAGGTTTAAAACATCGGCAAACCTTTAGAGATAATTATTTATTGCCGGCAATGGAAAAAGGGCTGATTGAAATGACAATTCCAGATAAACCAAATAGCAGTAAGCAAAAATATAAAAAAAGATTATGAAAAAAATAAAGTGATTATAATGTCCAACCTCTTGTGGATATTATACACGGATGATTATTCTGGTAAAATAAAGGTAGAATAACTATAAAAAAGGGGGGAAAACATGAAGGTCATAGTTTTTTTAGCGCCAGGATTTGAGGAAGTGGAAGCCTTGACGGTGGTAGATTATTTAAGAAGAGTTGAATCGATCCAAGTGGAGATGGTAAGCATTGCTAACGGACCGATGGTATCTGGCAGTCATCTGATTGAAGTTAAAGCAGATAAAACTATCGGTGAACTGGAAAAACTTGAAGATTATGCTGCTGTTATAATACCTGGAGGTATGCCAGGCGCAGCAAACCTTAGAGATGATCCGCGGGTGATCAAGGTACTTCAGGAAATGAATGCGAGTGGAAAAGTGGTAGCCGCCATCTGTGCAGGGCCTATTGTTCTGGAAAAGGCAAGTCTGATTGATGGAAAAAAAGTAACCTCTTATCCGGGTTTTGAAAAAGATCTGCCTAATTCAATTTATCAGGAAACAGCTGTTGTTCACGACGGTAATGTGATCACTTCTCGAGGACCGGCAAAGGCTGTCGACTTTGCCCTTGAGCTGGTGGCGACTTTAGCTGGTGAAAATGAGGCTGAAACCCTGCGCAAAAATATCCTCTACTAAACTAAAATTGGAGATGATTCTTGCGAAACGAATTTTTAAACGAAGCATCGGTTGAAAAGATCATTGTATTAAGATAGCATGAATAGAACGGGAGTGATTTGCATGCTGAGAAAAGAATGGTTAGTAATATTGGTAAGCTTTCTACTGACATTAATATTTACTGGCTGCAGTTTTATGCCGTCGCAGACAGAAAGTATAGATTCATCAACAGATTCATTCATCCCTTTGCCTATTCCACCGCTTTTAGAAGATACAAACCCTGATCCGACAGTCGCAGAATTTACACTAACTGCAGATTATGGAATTTCAGAGATAATTCAGGGTATCAGTACGAATACATTGGGCTATAACGGAAACATATTAGGACCAACAATCCATACAGAAAATGGTGAAAGAGTCATCATTCATGTTAATAATGAACTCCAGGACAGCACAACCGTTCACTGGCATGGAATGATTGTGCCTGGAGAAATGGATGGCGGGCCCCAGCAGATTATTAAATCCGGTGAAACCTGGACGCCAGAGTTTGTCCTGAATCAACCGGCTTTAACGGCCTGGTATCATCCCCATTTGATGGATGAAACGGCGACTCAAGTTTATCAGGGACTGGCTGGTATGTGGATTCATGATGATGAAATATCTGCTTCCCTGAGATTACCAGAACAATATGGGATCGATGATATTCCTATCATTATTCAAGACCGGGCTTTCAATAATGATGGTTCATTGTATTACAACTCCAATATGATGAATGGTGCAGTCGGTAATGTCATTATGATTAATGGCGTCATTGATCCATATCTTGAGGTCCCTTCTTCCTGGGTTCGATTACGTCTTTTGAATGGCAGTAATTCTGTCCAGCATGAAATGCGTTTCTCTGAGGGTCGAGCTTTCTATCAAATAGCATCTGATGGCGGATTATTGGAGGTGCCCCTTGAAATGACATCAATAAAATTAGCGCCTGGTGAGCGGGCTGAGATTCTTGTTGATTTACAAGCTTTAGTTAAGGGGAATACTGTATCATTAATGGTATCAAACATAAAAAGTCTGGCGTTGATCAGTGATGGTACATCTACTAATGAATATGTTTTAACTGACCAATTGGTTAATATTGAAAGATGGGATCCCGAAGATATCGTGAATGTAAGAAGTTTCGATCTGGAGGGAATGGCTCATATGGTATCCATTAACGGAGAAATTTTTGATATGAACAGTGTGGCGTTCTCACTGCCTACTGAAACGCTAGAAAAATGGATCGTTTCCAATGTGAGTGATTCATCTGGCAGTATGGGGATGATGGGTGGTGGAGCAGAACACTCCTTCCATGTCCATGGTCTCCAGTTTCAGGTTCTTTCCAGAAATGGCTCATTGCCTCCTGAAGGAGAACAAGGGTGGAAAGATACGGTATTTTTAAAACCGGGTGAAACTGTAGAAATATTAGTTAAATTCACTTTAGAAGGCATATTTATGTATCATTGCCATAACCTTGAGCATGAAGATGCCGGTATGATGGGCCAATTTCAAGTGGTTAACTAGACAAAGAAAGAAGTGAGTTCAATGACAAAATACGGAAAGATTGTAGCGTTAAAGAACGCAAACGCGATTCTTCAGGTCCCAAGAAGTACGGCATGTGGGGATAAGTGTGCCTCCTGCAGCGGTCATTGCAATCAGGGAATGATTGAAATCGAAGTAAAAAATAGTCTAGATGCCCATATCGGCGATCGTGTGGAAATAGAAACATCCACCCAAATGGTATTGGGAGCAGCTCTTCTGGTATATCTGGTTCCACTAATGATGATGCTTTTAGGCGTATTTTTGACAAATATAATTATGAATAGCATTGGCATCAGTCCAAATGAATTTTTATCTGCATTTGTAGGTTTTTGCTTCTTGGCTCTTACATTTGTTGCGATAAGATTTTATGATCGACGAAGCCGCCGGAATAAGGAAGAGATCTTTACTATGAGAAAATTAATCTAAAGCTTTTGAGATAAACTAGGAAAAATAGGAAGAGTTCGAGTGTATGAATCAGCTACACCGACCTCTTTTTTATTTTTTGCAATAGTCATATTTGTAACATATTCCTGTTAGATAATAAATTCATACAAAGGAAACAGATATTGATCCAAAGGAGGGATTATAATAAAGATAGTACTAAAAGTGATGCTTCAGGTGAATTTTACTGATGTATCACTTTCATTAGATGTTACAATGAGATAGGGTAATTATTTAGAGAAACGGTATTTAGTATCACTTTCTGAAGCATAAAACGCCCAGAAAAGTACCAAAATCAAGTGAGCTAAAACCGTTTGAAAAATAATGGATAATAAGGTAACATAAAGCCAGCGATAATAGCGAAACGTATAATAATTTGATTGAGGAGTCGTTTGGGATGAATAAAAAAATGATTGAAATGATTACCGAATATGTTAAAGGCTATCAGGGCTTAAAAAACACAGAAAGCGAATGGCGTGATCCCATCATTGGATTTGCCGATGCTCAGGATGATCTATTCCCAAAACTAAAAGAAATTATTGGACCTGCGCATTCAGTGCCAGCAGATATTATCCCCCGAGCCCGGTCGGTTATCGTCTTTTTCCTTCCTTTTTCAGAGGAGATCATCGGAAGCAATATTTCCGGCGAAAATGGATCAAGAGCCTGGGATATGGCTAAAATAGAAACAAACCTTTTAATAGAAGATTTGAACCGCTATCTCTATGAGCAGATTATTGCAAGAGGCTATAAGGCCTCCCTACTGCCGGCAACCTACAATTATGATGAGGATAAACTGATCAGCGACTGGTCCCATCGCAGTGTTGCATACATCGCCGGGATTGGGACATTTGGAATCAATAATATGCTGATAACCAAGAGCGGCTGCTGTGGTCGAATCGGCAGCGTTATAACAGATATGCCATTAGTCCCGACAGAACGACCAAAAGAAGAGTATTGCCTGTACAAGTTTAATGGCAGCTGTAAAAAATGTCATAAACAGTGTGTGGCTGATGCGCTGGATCTATCCGAGAATCGGGTTTTGTTTGAGCGAAACAAATGCAATGGACAGATCAATAAAAATGTTCCGGTCTATGCCAATGGGGTCGGTGATACTTGTGGTAAATGTATGGTGAATCTGCCTTGTTCATTGCGTATTCCCTTAACTAGCGGCTATTAAATATGGGTTGCAGATCAGGCAAATGTAATCATACAGATTCTGTAAATTGTTAATATTAGTGTAAGCTGAATCTGGCTTAAACGTGATGAGTTGAGGCTACTAGCGACTTATCAGCCGCTAGTGAATTATGAAAGCCTAAAATCTTCATGGCGTTCTCGCCTCAATATACAATCTAAGCTAAAGCGTGTTATTATTTACTGATTATTTGCTTCGATGATTTCTTTCAGCTCAATATGCTCATTTCGAAATCTAGCGTCAGGATTTTTTTCAAGAATGACAAGTCCAATCGCTTTTTGTGGACAGGCATGGGCACAAGCCAAACAGGTCTGGCAATTACCTGATATTGGCACAGCTTTTTCATTTACCATTTTCATTGAGCTGGACGGACAGACCATTGTGCAGATACCACAACCATTACATTTATCTCCAACCACCAACAAATGCTGCCATGCATCCGTTGGCATTTGGCTTATGCCGGCAAGGAATTGTTGATGTACCTCGCGATCTGATTCTGTCACTTGAGAAATCATCTGTCTTGTGCTTTTGATGTCTTCCACAATTTCATGAATCTGCCGATCAATATTTTTATCGAGTAGAATCTCTTCGCTCATATCAAACGCCGGCAGCCAATTATCAACCATTAATATTGTGTTGATATAGCTTGGCTTAATCCCGCATTCATTACACAGATTCTTGGCCAGTTCAGCGGCCCCACCGTGTCGAAATCCATAGGTTAAAACCAGATAAAAGTATTCTGTATCAAAAGTAGCCCTTTGTATAAACTCTTTGACCATCGGTGGAACTTCATGACCATAAACTGGCGTGACAATCCCAATTCGATCGTCTTTAAACAAAAGTTTACCCTGCTTAATAATCTGAGGAATGCTAATTGGTGTTTCATTAATTTGTTTAGCCACATAAAGACTATTTCCCGTACCTGTAAAATAAAATAACATCTGAAAGCCTCCTTGAACATTTGTACTCACTTTGATATAATGCGATTGTATCAATCGGTTGTTACAACCGGTCAAACTTTTTTTGAAATTTAATTATTTGTTAAGCTACAAGGAGCAAAATTATGTATACAATGAAACAAATTTGCGAAGCCACCGGATTAAGCTATGAAACATTTAAATTTTATTGTAATAAAGGGCTCATACCAAATGTTAAACGTGATAGTAATAATCGCCGTGTTTTTGATGACAGAGATTTAGCGTGGATCAAAGATTTGACATGTCTAAAGAAATGTTCGATGAGTATTGCCGATATGAAAGAATACCTTGATTTATGCCTTAAAGGAGAATCTTCAATCCCCATTCGCCAGAACAGGTTAGGTGAAAAAAAAGCAGCATTACTGTCACAAATTGACGAGATCAATGCTTCAATTGCTTATATTGATTGGAAACAGGCTTTTTATGAGGGTGTAATGATCGGGGAGATAGATTATATCAGCAATCTGATTTCAACGGAATAAAATAGGCAAACTCGAAGAGTCTCAATTAAGATGCTTTTTTTAAATTTTAGTGTCCTTTTACCAATTAATTAGCATTTCGCTGGCGACTTCCTATACGGGGAAAAAGCCCGATTTAGATATAAAAGGGCTTTGTAAAAAATCTAAGTCTGTGTTTTTTTAATCGTAATGGATGCCGCTCCAGTATACCGGATTTTTAACAACTGTGCGCTCGTCCAGTTCTAATCCATCAAGCGCCCATTTTTTAAATTCTTTAAAACCGGTTCGATCAATAATATAGCCGATGTGCTCTTTACCGCCTGGTGCTTCTCGATCGATATAATTAGTCACAAAAGCATAGGTGTTTTTGATGATTTTAATAATCGCATCTGCCGTAGCCCAGACTAAAAAATCTTCGGCAAGTCGTGGATTTCGTTTGCCAGTCCGTCCCATAATGGCTAGTCGATAATAGGTTTCATCGCTTCTAGTCCAGGCTCTAGTTGGACAGTTGATGACGCATTCGCCGCAACCGACACACTTATCCGTATTTCGGACAATCCGATAATTTTCAACGGACAGGGCATCAACTGATTTTTTCTTACAGGCTTTAACACAGGCCTGACAATTGACACAGCGTTCCTTCTCGTATTGAGGTTCGGTCATTCCGATAATGCCAAAATCCTGCATGCGAGTTTTAATACAGTCATTTGGACAGCCGGTAAAGGCTACTTTAAAATGCAGGTCATTGGGAAAAATTTCTTTCTCCATTTTTTTGGCAAATTCGGTCGTATTGTAAGTCGCAAAAGGGCAGACATTACTGCCGATACAAGCGGAGATATTTCTAGTTCCGGCAGCAGTATATCCTTTTCCCGGAATTTCCTGATTAATCTCCAGTTTTTCGATAATTGGCTGGAGTAGCGCATTAACCGCATCAATATCTTCATAATGAATTCCGGGGATTTCAAATCCCTGACGAGTTGTCAGATGAAGTTTACCATTGCCATAGGTTTGGGCAATATTTTGGATTAATGGTAATAAATCCGCAGTTAACACACCACCGGGAATTCTTATGCGAGAAGCAGTTTCACCGCGTACTTTTGTCACCCGAAAAGCATTTTTCTTGATTTTTTTAGTGTTTAAATCCAACATAAAAGCCTCCTAGTCTTTTAAAAATTTGCCCTTAGTATAATTAAAAACCGGACCTTCAAGACAAATATATGTATCATCAATTTTGCAATGACCACATTTACCAAGACCACAGCACATTTTGCGTTCCTGAGAGATCCACAGATTTTCTTCTTTAAAACCTTTAGCTAAAAGGTCATTTATTGTGCATTGCATCATAACTGGTGGCCCCACAACGATACCAACGGCTTCATTGAGATTTTTCACTGGGAGCTCAGGAATAAATTGAGTAACCAGACCGCAGTATCCGTCATAAGATTCATCTGGATAATCAACGGTCAAAACTACATTAAGATTTCTTTCCCATATGCTAAAGTCTTGTTTAAATAGAACATCTTTGGGTGATTTAAAGCCGGCCAGAAGTGTAAAACTTTGGCAGTCCTGAGGATTTTGGGAAAAGAAATCGACTATCCCTTTAACTGGAGAAAGACCAGTTCCGCCAGCAATGAGCAGGATTTCTTTGCCTTTGTAATTTTCAATATCAAAACCGTTACCATAGGGTCCTCTTAAAAAGAGTGTATCACTAACATAATTTTCGAAAATCTCTTCCGTTACCCGACCAACTTTTCGAATCGTCAGATCAATAGTCTTATCGCTGATCCCACTGACAGAGATTGGCGCTTCGCCAAATTTGGGAATGGATACCTCAAAGAACTGGCCGGGTTTGACACTGCCTTCATAGCTCATCCTAAAGGTGTATTCTATATCGGTATGTTTAATGACTTCGATAATAGTAGAAAGAAAGGGAATATAGGGATTAGGCATGAGCTTGATCCTCCTTTACTAAATCATTGAGTTTGTTAATGCAGTTCAAAAAGGAGATATACTCCGGACAGATATCGTCGCAGCGGCCACATCCAATACACATATGTTCACCAAAGCGGCGCTTGTAATCATTGATTTTGTGTAGCACTTTAAATCGCATTCGTTGGCTCTTATTTTTTCTAAAAGCATGTCCACCAGCCATATCGGTAAAACCGTCGACATGACAGGAGGCCCAGACACGGCGACGTTCACCGACTTTGCCATTGTCTGTATAGAAAAGATCCTGCATGGTGAAGCAGGTACAAGTGGGACAGACAAAATTGCAGCGACCGCAGGCTATGCAACGATTCTGATAATCATCCCATAGTGGCGCGTCAAAAAGGCCTGGTGAAACTGATTCAGGTATTTCAACGATGGTGGGATTTTCTGAAACTGAATCTGGAATTACGTCTGTTTGTATCTCTCCAGATAAGGCAGAATCAAGTTTTTCCCAATGACTGTCAACGAAAATGGATTGACCGGAAAGTTTAAGATATGCGTCATAGTCGTCTGTTTTCTGAGTGCCCATGGAAACACAGAAGCAGTTTTCAAAAGACGTTTCACATCCCATCAGGATAAATTTGACATTATCTCGCAATCGTTGGTAAAAGGAATCAACGGGACCGTTATTCAGATAGATTGTATCCAATCTTTTTAGACCGTGAAGATCGCAGCTGCGCAGGAAAACAATGGCACCTTTTTTGGGTGCGTCTGATTCCTTCATTTCGTTTTCAGTAAAATAAAATAGCGTTTCGGAGATTGGAAAAATGATCTCTTTAAAGGAATAATCAGATTTTTGTGAAAATTCGATTTCTGAAAGATCCGTAATTTCGCCATAACGGATAGTGTCAGTATTCGCAAATGTGCCATCTCCAACAAACCGCTTGGGGGCGTAGATGGTATAGTCCTTAACAAGTGTGGAAAAGAAAGTGTTCATTTTTTCAAGACTAGTTTGGTAACCCATTAACAAGTCCTCCTTCAGTTTATTATTAAAATATTGAAGTCTATTGGCTAAAATTTATCAGGCAGCAGACTTTAAAAAAGATTTAATTAAGCCAGACATTTAGCCATGCCAGCTTCGTTAGTAGAGAGTGGACCGATGTTATAATTTTCAACTAATCAGTTAGTGAGACAAAGGTAGGCAGTGATGGTTCCAAAAGAATGCTCTTAATGCTTAAATGCAGGAAGGTTAAGAAGATACAAACCGCTTTTTGTTCCTACCAGGATAAAACCATACTCAGTGGTAAATCATTAACCTCGCAGTCGAAGGCTTCGGCTAGAGTCACAGCTACCTTAATGGCAAAATAAGCGTCATTACATTATCCCGTATCCATAGACCGACAATGGTACCCAGATCAAGATCATTAAATCAGAATTTTCCACAGGCAAGGGTAAGAAAATAGTGTCATCGTGACTTTTTTTTTAACAAAATCTTTATAATAGTTCGGTAGCCTCAGTAGTACCTGAATTTTGAACTGCTTTGGTCGTCTGTTTACATTGAAAGTAAAACTATCTTTTATCTCATGCCTCTTTCTGTTTAATAGAATTTGCTCGCTAAATCGAACATTAAATATTTACCCGACATTTTTTGATTAAACCGTAAATAGCCAATTATAAGAAAATAATGCAGGTTTGTATTTATAATAATACATCTAAACAGCTATATGTGCAGTTGCATTTGCAACAAGACACACAAACAATTAATTTGACTGGGATATGATAATCGTATCCCAGAATAACACGTACAAAAGCAGGTGCTTACTGGCATTTGCTCTTGAAACATTTATTTTTATAATATGGAGATGTTATTGATATTAGAAATCAATTTTTGCAAATTTGAGTCCTATTCATTTTGATTTCTTTGTTGCACACCATCAAATTCAAGTTGTTTCAACTACACTACATACAGGTAAACACAATACGATCATTTTCCATAAAAGTCAGTCGTCTAAATAACTTTTGGTGATTAAGATAAATTTTGCCGGTGCATTGTCTGACAAATCAAGAGCAAATAAAGTTAGGCAAGATGATCATTGTAAATTCTGCCCAATTATGCTATGATTATCTATAATTTATGCAAACGATTTTTATGTATATTATATCTAATGAAAGGGGTAAGAATGCTGTGACAAGACTTACAAACTTGACTTGGCAGGCAAATAGCAATGCCTCGACTTTTTTACAAGTATCCCAAATATATAAGTTAGAGCTCATTTGTTTGGCGGCGTACTTTGATGACACTCTTTCCTGTAACAGATTTTTTTTTGCTTTTTTAGGAATGGGGAATTAATAGATGCATAAAAAAGGGAATTTGGTAGATAACTTATTTAGTGGCACACTTTTGATTATGGTGATGAGCGCAATGATCAGCCTGATTGGGATGCTGATCGACGGACTTGTCATTGGTAACTTTCTGGGGGTGGATGCCATGGCCGCCTATGGCCTTGCCACGCCTATTTTTGTCATCATTGCTGCTGTTGGCGGAGTTTTTTCATCAGGTCTTCAAACGGTCTGTGCTAAGCTTTTGGGTGGCGGCAAGATCGATGAAGCCAAACAGAGTTTTTCGGCCATGCTTATCACCGGAATGATAACCGGACTGAGCTTTATGCTGATCTTATCCATTTTTTCCGGATGGCTGGCGACTGCCTTAGGCGCATCTGGTGACAGTTCACAGCTTTATGAACCAACAAGGGATTATCTGTTTGGTTTAGGGCTGGGGATTCCCGGGATGATAATTATGAATCTTCTAACTCCGATCATGCAGCTTGATAATGACAGAGATCAAGTCATGAAAGCAACCATTTGTATGACAGCAGTCAATATTACCGGCGATATGCTGGTGGCGTTTGTACTGCCTTGGGGAATGTTCGGCATGGCTTTATTTACCTCGATCAGTTACTATGCCGCATTGATTGTGCTTTTATTGCATTTCTTAAAAAAGGATATTATGTTCCGCCCTGATTTTCGTCATGCAAACATGAAGCAGGTTCCTTCTATGATCAGTATAGGTATACCGACAGCGGTATCCAGAGTCTGCAATACCATGAGAACGCTTTGCTTGAATAAGTTACTGCTGTTCCTGGCATCCAGCGGTGCGGTAGCGGCACTATCCATCCAATCTAACATGGTTGGTCTTTTCGGCTCTGTTGGTACCGGAATCGGACTTGCGACTCTGATGCTGGCAGGCTTGTTTTATGGAGAAGAAGACACCACTTCACTAAATCATTTGGTAAAGGCCGGCCTAAAAAAGATTTTGCTGATTGTTCTGCCAATTGCAATCATCCTTTTTTTATTCTCCCCATTGTTAGTCAAAATGTATGGCGCCCAATCTTCTGCCGAAGTTCAGACGATGGCAACCAACGCTGTAAGATTTTATGCCATCAGCCTGCCGCTTTACAGTATAAATATTGTTGTGATGAACTATCTGCAGGGAACACATAAACTAAAGCTTTCAAATTTTGTCAGTTTCCTAGACAATTTTGGCTTTGTTGTCCTCATTGCGGTGGTACTGGGTAACATCCTCGGACCTAATGGTGTCTGGATGGCTTTTCCCGTCGGTGAGGTTTTTACCCTGATTGTTGTCTTTATCCTTGCCTATATACACGAGCATCGCTTACCGCTTAAAACTGAAAATTATCTTTTTCTCGAACAGAATTTTGATGTGACAGGTAACCAAAAATTTGAAAGTGCCATTACAAATAATGAACAGGTTATGGCGGTTTCCTGCCAGGTCATGGATTTTTGTGAGGCTAACGGTATTAAAAAAAGAGAATCCAATCTAATTTCACTTTATGTCGAAGAGATGGGTAAAAATATCATCAGCTATGGCTTTAACGATGGTAAATCGCACAACATGGATTTTAAACTGGTTCTGAAAGAATCTGAGGCAATTTTGCGCTTCAGAGATGATTGTGTCAAGTTTGATCCCAAGCAATATATAAAGCTGCTGAATCCAGAAGACGAAATATCCCACATTGGTATAAGAATGGTCATGAAATCTTGCGATCAAGTTGAATATGTCAATGCCATGACGATTAACAATCTTCGACTACATATTAATATCTAGAATAAATAACTGGCACACTATCTGCATCTCATGGGTACAGTAAAAAAAATCTAACTTAGGAGGAATATAATTTTGATGGTTGAAAAGGCAGAAAACGGAAATCTGGTTATTACTGGTAGAATTGATTCGACGAATGCATTGCAATTCGAACAAGAAATAGTTGATCAATGTGAGGGAACACAAGCCATTGTCCTGGATGCACTTAAGCTTGATTACATTTCAAGTGCGGGATTAAGGGTTCTGATGAAACTTAAAAAAGCTGAAAAGGATATATCGGTTATAAATGTATCTCCGGAAATCTATGATATCTTAGATATGACCGGCTTCACAGAGATTTTAAATGTCAAGAAACGACTGCGATTTGTTGATACGGAAGGGCTTGAGTTTATTGGCAAAGGCGGATTCGGCGCTGTTTATCGCTTGACTGATGAAAGTATTCTGAAAACATTTTTTGGCCAGAATACCGATGATGGTCTTAAAGAAGGTCTCAAAAGCACCAGAGCGGCCTTTGTAAAAGGCATCCCAACTGCAATGCCGTTTGAAACCGTTATGACACCTGACGGCGTAGGGGTGATCTATGAACTGATCATATCAGACTCACTGAGCGGATATCTGCATATGAATCCAGAAGATTTTGACAGAAAAGCCAAACAGTATGCAGAACTAGCCCTTTTATTAGCCAATACAGAACTCGATTCACCAGATGTCAAGAACGTCAGGGATAAATTCATCGATATTTTGGAACCATTCAGAAAAATCTTTCCGGTAGAATGGATCGATGCATATAATAAGGCAATAGATTTTGTGCCAGATCGCCATACAGCCGTTCATGGTGATTTCCATGGCCGAAATATTATGCTTCAGGATGACGAGCTGCTCCTGATTGATATGGATGATTTCGGATATGGCCACCCAATATGGGAACTGGCCGGCATATATAATGCCCTACCGGGATTTTTAAGTTCTAATCCTTCTGATGAGATGTTTATGCAGCTGATCGGTCTTACCAAAGATGAAGGGATGAGATTGTGGAATAATTTTGCAACATATTATTTTGCGAATTTGAGTGAAGAAGAAATGGCTTCACGTTTGCGTCTGGCAGCCATGTATGGTGCTATTCGGACAACGTCTCTGGCAGGGACCAGACTAAATCCAGATGTTTCTAAGGATGATCCTCAATATCAGCAGGCTATGTACGTGTTGAAAATGATGATGGAAAACTTGGTTCTTCCCAATCTGGACTTTGCGCAAACAGCCTTTGAAAACTGGAAATAGATATTATTTTTATAACACTCAAAACGATTCAAACCGCCTGATTATCAGGTGGTTTTTTTTGTATAAGTTTTTCCTTTTAGAACTAGTGTTTAATTCCGATTTTATGTGGTACTTAGTCATATAGGTCTGAAATCTTTTAGACCGATCGTAATTCTGCATAGACCCTTATTATTGTTATCATTTCAAGGTATTTTGATCACTCAAATCCAATATACTAAAAATACTCACCATTGACGCGTTTCAAGAAAGGAGTCGCTATGTACAATATTCTAATTGGAGGGGCCGCCGGACAGGGCTTGGACACCATGTCTGATATCCTGGAGAAATTGTTAAAAAAATCCGGCTACAATGTTTTTACTTCTCGGGATTTTATGTCCCGGATCCGCGGCGGTCATAATTTTATGCTGATCCGCTTTAGCGCGAAAAAAGTGTTCTCACACTCTTATGAACTGGATGGAATTATTGCCTTTAATGAAGAAACCATTGATATTCATCAAAGCAAACTTAATGAAAAAGGTTTTATTCTCTGTGACAGTAAAATTTCTACCGATGATCAACGGGCCATCAAAATTCCCATGGATGAGATGGCCAAAGAACTGGGAAACTCGAGGGTCGCTGGCACTATCGGTGTCGGTGCAATTATGAAAATCTTTTCCTGCAGTCTTGATGAAGCAGAATCGGTCTTAGAAAGTGCATTGAATGCGAAATATCTGGATATTAATATGACTGCTATAAAAGAAGGACAGAAAATAGTTGAGAGCAGATATCCCAAACTGGAAGGTGCCTGTAAAGACTGGATGATCATAAAGGGCAGTCAGGCCGTTGGCTTAGGCGCAATTGCGGCCGGACTCAATTTCTATACCGCTTATCCCATGTCACCGTCAACCCCGATCATGGTCTATGTCGCAGAAAAAAGCGAAGCGATGGGCATCGTTCTGGAGCAGGCTGAAGACGAAATTGCCGCCATCAATATGGCCCTTGGGGCGTCCTACGCAGGCGCCAGAGCAATGACCGCGACCTCGGGCGGCGGCTTTGCCCTGATGGTTGAAGCCTTTGGTCTGTCCGGCATCGCTGAGATCCCCTTAGTTCTGGTCAATGTTCAAAGGCCGGGACCGGCAACCGGCTTTCCGACCCGAACTGAACAGGCGGATTTAAAATTTATGATCTCCGCGGCACCAGGCGAATTCCCGCGACTAATCATTGCGCCCCGCAACCATGACGATGCTTTTTACCAGACAATCCGGGCTTTTGACATCGCCGATCGCTATCAGATTCCGGTCGTTCTGCTGATGGATCAGTTCCTCGGGGACGCTTCGGCCACCGTCGAAGCTTTTGATCTATCCAATCTGCCGCCGAAAAAGCCAACCGCTGAATTTTCCGCCGATTACCTGCCTTATCAGCTTACGGAAAACGGGATCTCGCCACGACCGATTCCCGGTCAGACTAAAAATTTAGTCGCCATCGACAGTGACGAGCATGATGAAACTGGGAAGATCACTGAATCAGCTGAGATGCGAAACAAAATGATGAAGAAGCGAATGGGCAAACTGGACTTATTAAAAGCAGAACTTCAGGAGCCGGAATTAATCGGCGCTGAAAATCCCCAGGTTCTACTGCTAGGATGGGGGTCAATGTATGGCTCTATTGTTGATGCTCTGGATATTCTAAACAGTCGGGAAGAGAAATATGGAGCGCTGGTCTTCGGCGATGTTTTTCCGCTGCCGGAAAGCAAATTGAAAGCGGTGGCCAACCAGGCCCTAACAATCATTAATGTTGAGCAAAATTATAACGGCCAGCTTGCTGAACTGATTCGTGAAAAAACAGGGATTAACTGCTCAGCCAGTGTCTTAAAATATGATGGTCGTCAGTTCACTGGTCAGGAAATTGCCGATCAGGTATTGGGAGGTGGAAAAATTGACTAAGTATCAAACATACGAAACGGCCTGGTGCCCGGGCTGCGGAAATTTCAGTATCCTGGATTGCCTGAAAACAACCCTAGAAGAACTGGAACTGGAACCCCACAAAGTTTTAATGGTGGCTGGTATTGGCCAGGCTGCCAAGATCCCCCAATATATTAACGCCAATGCTTTTTGCGGTCTGCATGGACGTGCCCTGCCGCCGGCCGTGGCAGCCAAGATGGTCAATGAGGAATTAACCGTCATCGTCAGTACCGGAGATGGGGATACTTATGGGGAAGGGGGCAATCATTTTATTCACAACGTCCGCCGCAATGTGGACATTGCCCATTTTGTTCATGACAATCAGGTTTATGGCCTGACTAAAGGGCAGTCTTCACCAACCTCGGAACTCGGTTTTGTCACCGGGGTCCAGCCTTCCGGTAATATCAATACGCCTTTAAATCCGTTGCTGATGGCTCTTGCAGCAGGCGCCGGTTTCCTCGCTCGGGGTTTTTCCGGACACAAAGAACATCTGGTTGCCCTGATGAAACAGGCCATTGAGTTTAAGGGCTATGCCTTAATCGATATCCTGCAACCTTGTGTCAGCTTTAATAAAATCAATACCTTCCAGTGGTACAATCAACGGGTTTATGAGCTGACTGACAATTATGATGCAACTGACAAATTGGGCGCCATGCAAAAGGTCATGGAGTTTGGCGACCAGATACCCATTGGTGTCCTCTACAAGGAAGCGATGAGCACCTTCAATGAAAAAAATGAAGTGCTGAAAAATGGCCCGTTACCATTAAATAAGGAAGTTGACACTGGAAAACTGGAGGGTCTGATTGAGGAGTTTATTTAAAAAATTGTTGATTTACAGTTATTTATTTAAAAGATTTTTAGTCCTATAAAAAGGTGGCATACTGAAAAATCAGTAACATTTGATTCATTGATTTTTCTCTCGGGTATAAAGACTAATGAACTGTGCTGTGAAAGGGGATTGCCAAAATGCTGCTGTTAAAGATTTTTTTGTCCCTGGTGTTGTTAGTTTTTATCCTTTTGATGCTGATCCTGCTGGTGTCTTTTAGTTATCAAGTCAGTGCAACCAGTGGGGAAAAGAAATTTTTAATAAAAGTTTCTTGGCTTTTTCACCTAATTTGCTTTTCCCGAAATTATAAATTTCGGGAAGGCATAAACGATACGCTTTCAGTTTTTGGAATAAATTTTTCAATGAATCAAGATAGGGTTCATGGAATAGAAAAAATCAAAAATAAAAGAATCTCAAATAGGAAAACTAAAAATCAGGGTAAGAAACCCAAAAGGGGTATCCCAGTTGGACTGATTAACCGGGATATAGTTAAATATATCTTGTATGATTTCAATAAGCTGTTAAAACATTTAATGCCGAAGAAATTTGAAGCCAGTGGGACAATTGGATTTGACGATCCATACCATACCAGCATATTTTGTATGCTAATGGAAATATTTAGAGGATATAAACTTCACGATATCCAGATCCAATATGTATTTTATGAAGAAGTTTACGAGGGTAAGTTTTACCTTGAAGGGAAAATACGTCTAATCTACATAGCCTATATAGCCATAAAACTGATGTTAAACAAGTCGGTCAGAAAGATGATTTTAAACAATTCTTAAAGGAGGATTAAAATGGATTTTAATGCTGGACAGAACATCGACATTATGTTCGAAAAATTCGAAAAGTTTTTGAAGGAAAAAACGGTGATCGGCGAACCAATCGTAATGGGAAAGGTCACATTAATCCCAGCCCTTACAGTTTCTTTTGGCATGGGCAATGGTGGCGGTGATGGCAGTGACGCTAATGGCGGCAAAGGAATTGGGTCAGGTGGTGGAATCGGAGCAAAGATTTCCCCAACTGCTCTGATTGTTGTAAAAAACGATGAAGTGGAAATTCTGCCGATCAGCAAGGGCCATTCATTTGAGAAAATTGTTGATCTGGTTCCGGATCTGGTCGATAAGATGAAAGATATGCAGAAGGAAAATTAAAATACTAAAGGTGAACCCCTCCAGGTTGATGGTAATTTTTGGAGAGGTTCATTTTTTTGTCATTTTAAATTTAGAATTTGCTTGCAAAGCTTAATGAAGCTGTTTGAAAGTTGTCTGACAAATAAACTAAGATGATTCTGGCTAGTCAAGGTTATAATCGACTTTTTCATTTATTAATTAGATAAAGTGAGAGTTTTTTCTCCAACTAAAAACCAGTAATATCGGCTAATCCACCTACGCGATAAAATGCTCAAATGGAATGTAATTTCCTATTAGCTTTATCATCGATGATTTTTTATATCTTAATTGTGGCTGATTTGTCCCTAACCTATTGTCAGAGGATTTTATATTGACAAAGCCCAATAGCTCTTTCAAACTTCCGGCCATATCCACGAAAAAAATGTATAAATATAATTAATTGTATCAATTAATCGAAGAGGCATGATATACTGTCAGTTAGAAGTATTGTTTAGAAACAGTAGCATTATGCTCAAATAAAAAGCAAATTTTAAAAAATCAGTTTCTGCTTTTGTGTTATAAAAGCACTATTCATGCATAATGGATGGTTGATGATTAACTGGTGCAACAACGTTGAGCTGAATGCTGGCATAATCTTTGATATAAAAAAATAAGAGGGAGCAAATGGATTAATATGGAAAAGGCAATTAAAAAAAGAATACCCCAATGCTTGTTGATCGTCATCGGCTTGTTTATGATTGTCGGACTGACGCCGCAGTGGGCCCTAGCAGCGACGTATACCGTCTCTGACGGCGAAACTTTAAACATTGAAACTGGTCTTTTAACAAAAGCGGATGATTCGACTCAAACGTTGACGATCACTGAACACGATTGGATTGCGATAGATGCTAACGCAACCGCAACACTGAACGGTAGTCAAAACGTTCATATCTCGTGTGATTCGGGCGTAACATTAACACTTGATTCGGTGACAAGTGACGTCAGTAAAGTCGGTAATTATGCCCTCAGCTTTTCAGGCAGAGGTAACACCCTAATTTTAAGTGGGACAAATAGGCTAAAAAGCGGTCAATACTCGCCAGGCGTTGCGGTTGAAGGCGAAGCAGAACTCGAAATTAAGGGAACTGGTAGCCTTGATGTAAATGGCGGCCAATACGGTGCCGGTATTGGCGGCGGTTCTGTTTGGAATACCGGTACGATTACGATATCTGGGGGGACAATCAATGCAACCGGGGAGAAGATGCTGCTGGTATTGGCGGTGGACAAAATGGAGATGGCGATACGATTACGATATTTGGGGGGACAGTAAATTCAACCGGCGGCCAATATGGTGCCGGTATCGGCGGTGGACAATATGGAAATGGTGGAACAATTACCATATTGGGAGGGACGGTAAATTCAACCGGCGGCCAATATGGTGCCGGTATCGGCGGCGGACAAAATGGAGATGGCGGTACGATTACCATATCGGAGGGGAAGATCTATTCAATCGGCGGACAGTATGGTGCCGGTATCGGCGGTGGTAACACTGGAGATGGCGGCATTATTGCAATATCAGCTCATAGTGTGTGTGCAAGAGGTGGAGATCATGCTGGTGGTATCGGCGGCGGCAATCATGGAGATGGCGGAGAGATTACCATCACCGGCGGATTGGTTGATGCAGAAAGCAAAGCGTATGGTGCCGGTATCGGCGGCGGTTATAATGGAGCTGGCGGAAAGATTACCATCACCGATGGGACGGTAACTGGAGACGGCGGCATTGGTGGCGCCGGTATCGGTGGTGGTGGTGGAGAAGGCACACAAGGACATGGCGGTACGATTATCGTATCGGGGGGGACAGTCTATGCAAACGGCGCAGTTCAAGGTGCTGGTATCGGCGGCGGTAATCATGGAGATGGCGGAGAGATTACCATCACCGGCGGGAAGGTCACAGCACACGGTGGAGGTGGTGGTGCCGGTATCGGTGGCGGTCAAGGCACTGAAGGACATGGCGGTAAGATTACCATCTCGGGAGGCACGGTCATTGCACGCGCTGGTTATGGTGCCGGTATTGGTGGTGGTAATGGGGGCGATAGCGGTATAATTACAATAAAAGGTGGTATTGTATTCGCAAAAGCTATCGGAAACTGCGAAGACATTGGCCATGGTATAAATGGACATGATAATTCATTTTCTTTAAGCGGTGACGCCCTGGTATTTTTAGCAAACGATAAATGTTTGACACCTGACACCTCTACCCATACACACTTTCCAAAATCAGGGCCAAACTATGGCTTTGGCGTACCAGTCGGTTGGTCTGATCCTGGTATATACGCTCTAGCATATTCTCTTAAATATGATAACAATGGTGGTAAGGGTCTAAAAACGAAAATGTTCCTCATGATGGAAAATTACAGTCGATTACCCCAATGGTTTTGAAAATCCGGGTAATACTTTTAAAGGGTGGAACACAGAAGCCGATGGCAGCGGCACAAGCTATGTACCTAATGACAGCATAACAATGGCAGGTGATTTAACCCTGTATGCTATTTGGACCCCCACAGAGGAAGCAATGATCAGCAGCATCAGCCCAGCTGACAGTAATACGCCGCTTAATGGCAATATGGTCATTACCTTTAATAATGATATGGATACAACAGTTACCGGAACAGTTACGATTGACGGCATTCCTCTCAGTGGTGGGGCCTGGTCAAACGGTAGTCGGATTTATACAATTCCCTATTCCGGCTTAGCCTACTACCGAAGTTATATCATAGACATTTCTGGATTTAAAAACACCAAGTATAGAACTATGAAAGCTGCCAGCGCCTCCTTTACCACTGAAGCGACGGCTGATCTATTAAGTCTTGCCGTTAATTCGGGCAGCCTAAGCCCTGCCTTTGATCCGGCTACTGCCGCCTATAGGTGGATGCTACCGGCATTGACAGAGTCGGCATTACCGCTCAGGCCTTTGACCCCGAAGCCAGTTTGACCATTAATGGCGTGGAAGCAACTTCTGGTAGTGAAACAAGTGTTAACCTCGATGCTGGCACCAATATGATTGCGGTTGTCGTTACTGCCCAGGATGGAAGTTCGAATACTTATATTGTCTCCATCAACAAAACGGCCGACGATACGGATTTAGTCAGCAATGCTGATTTAGCCAACCTGTCTCTTAGCGGCGGCTCGTTAAGTCCATATTTTGACCCAGGGATCACCACTTACTACACCAGTGTGGGCAGTGATGTGGATACAATCGAGCTGACCGCATCAGCCTCTGACACAAAGGCTGTTATGCTTTTAAATGGTGCCCTTTTAAGCCAAGGAAGTTCGAAGACAATTCCACTTTCTCCTGGAAATAATGAAGTTGAACTGATGGTTGTTGCCCAGGACGCTAGCACTCAAACCTATAGCCTGACTATCAATCGCGAAAACAGCGGGGAAATCAGCTGCACCTACCAGACCCATGTTGAGAATATCGGCTGGCAAGGTTTTGTCTCTGATAGCGAGATCAGCGGGACCGAAGAACAGGGTCTAAGGATGGAAGGGATCAAAATAGAACTTGACGATCAGGAGAATCTTGGTGTTGAATATTCAACCTATGTTGAAAACATTGGCTGGCAGGATTTTGTAGCTGATGGCGAGATGAGCGGGACCGAAGGACAAGCACTGAGACTGGAAGCAATCAAAATTAATCTAAATGGCGACAATGCAGACCAATATGATATCTACTATCAGGTCCATGCACAGAATTTTGGCTGGTTGGACTGGGCCAGAAATGGGGAAGCAGCAGGTACTACCGGCCTTGGCTATCGCCTGGAAGGGATTAAAATATTGGTTGTCCCTAAAGGCCAAGCGACACCAGGTGACACTCAAGTAGCGTTTGTTGAAGGCTAATTTAGTTGAACTATAGCTAGAGCAGAAAGGCTTAGCTCTATGCCAGCGAAATTATTAATATTCTAAAAATAAGAGGGAGAAAAAGATCCGCATGGAAAAGTTTTTTAAAAGAAGAATTCCGCAAAATTTGTTTATTGTTATCGGCTTGTTTATGATTATCGGGCTGTCACCGCAGAAAGCCATGGCGTCAGAAACATATACCGTAACAGATAGAGAAACACTGAATATTGAAACCGGTCTTTTAACAAAAGCGGATAATACGACTCAAACGTTGACAATATCAAATGGCGATGCAATTGAGGTAGCAGAGGGGTCAACAGTAACGCTGACTGGCAGTAAAAACATTCCAATTACTTGTGGCGAGAGCGTAACATTAACGCTTGATTCGGTAACTAACGACTTTGATAAGACAGCAGCTGCACCTGAAACTTGTCCTCTTGTTTTTTCAGGCAGCGGTAACACCCTGATTTTAAGTGGAACGAATACGCTTAAAGCCGGCATTAATTCTCCCGGTATCCGGGTTGAAGCCGGTTATTATTATCTTGGTATCGCCGATACAAAACTTGAAATAAAGGGAGACGGCAGCCTTGATGTAACTGGCGGAGAATATTGTGCCGGTATCGGTGGAGGAGGAAACAATACATGTGGCGGTACGATTACCATATCCGGCGGGATGGTTACTGCTAACGGTGGAAAAGAAGGCGCCGGTATCGGCGGAGCTAAAAATGGAGGTGGCGGTACGATTACTATCACCGATGGCAAGGTCATTGCATCCGGCGGACAGGGCACTATCACTGGCACCGGCGGACAGGATGGTGCCGGTATCGGCGGCGGTAATGGGGGAGATAGCGGAAAGATTACCATATTGGGAGGTACGGTCACTGCAACAGGCAGCGATTATAGTGCCGGTATCGGCGGCGGCAAAGACGGAAATTGTGATACAATCTCAATAAAAGGAGGTATGGTATTTGCCAAAGGTGGAATATACAGCTCTGATATTGG
The DNA here is from genome assembly GCA_031222025.1 of Eubacteriaceae bacterium ES2. GTDB lineage: Bacteria > Bacillota > Clostridia > Eubacteriales > Eubacteriaceae > Acetobacterium. The sequence goes on from CP130740.1 coordinate 1,866,067, forward strand.
CCCTGGTTCTCCTTTTGGAGGTTACTGGAGTGATCAACTTTCAATCAGCGGTGATGCCCTAGTATTTGTAGCAAACGATAACTGTTTAACACCTGAAACTTCTACCCATGAACATTTTCCAAGTACAGACCCACTCTATGGCTTTAGCCTACCAGATGGTTGGTCTGATGCCGGCATATACGCTCTAGCATATTCTTTGACATATGATGGTGGTAGTACGGGCACTATAATCGAAAATGTTCCTCAAGATAGAACGACAAGAATCGAAGATTCAAGTATTTTTGAAATTCCGGGTTATACTTTAGAGTGGAACACAGAAGCAGACGGCAGCGGCACAGGCTATGCACCAGGCGACGGACTTACTTTGATGGAAGATATAACCCTGTACGCCATTTGGACACTTGAAACGGCAAAAATGGTCGACAGCATCAGTCCAGCTGACAGTGATGCAGCGGTTGACGGCAATGTGGTCATTACCTTTTACTACAAGATGGATACCACAGTAACCGGCACGGTTACGATTAACGGTACTGTTCTCAGTGGTGGGGGTTGGTCAAATGGTAATCGAACCTATACCATTCCCTATTCTGGCTTAGCCTACTACACAGACTATACCATAGACATTTCCGGATTTAAAGACACTAAGTATATAACTATGAAAGCTGCCAGTGCCTCCTTTTCCACTAAAGCGACGGCTGATCTTTTAAGTCTTGCCGTTAATACGGGCAGCTTGATTCCAGCTTTTGATCCGGATACAACTGTCTACAGGGTGGATGTATCTGATATTGACAGTATCGGTATTACCGCCCGAACTCTTGATCCCGAAGCAGTCTTGACCACTAACGGCGCGGAAGCAACTTCTGGAACCGAAGTAACAGTTAACCTTAACAACGGCGCCAATCTGATTCCCTTTGTAGTTACTGCCCAGGACGGTAGCCAGAAAGCCTATGTTGTTTCCATCAAAAAAGCAGCCGACGATGCTGATTTAATCATCAATGCCAATTTAGCCAGCCTGTCGCTTAACGTCGGCTACTTAAGTCCGGTCTTTAACCCTGAGATCACCACTTACTACACCAGTGTGGGCAGTGATGTGGATACAATCGAGCTAACTGCAGCAGCCTCTGACACAAAGGCCGTTATGCTTTTAAATGGCGCCCTTTTAAGCCAAGGAAGTTCGCAGACAATCCCACTTTCTCCTGGAGATAATGAAGTGGAACTGATGGTCGTTGCCCAGGATGCAAGCACGCAATCCTATAAACTGACCATCAATCGCGAGGACAGTGAGGAAATCACCTGCACCTACCAGACCCATGTTGAGAATATCGGCTGGCAGGGTTTTGTATCGAATGGTGAGATCAGCGGAACCCAAGGGCAGAGTTTAAGGCTTGAAGGGATTGAAATAGAACTTGAAGATCAGGAAAACATTGACGTAGAATATTCAACCCATATTGAAAATATTGGCTGGCAGGATTTTGTAGCAGATGGCGAGATGAGCGGTACACAAGGACAAGCACTGCGTCTGGAAGCGATTAAAATTAATCTAACCGGCGATGATGCAGACCGATATGATATTTACTATCAGGTTCATGTTCAGAATTTCGGCTGGCTGAATTGGGCTAAAAATGGGGAAGAAGCCGGAACGGCTGGATTTGGCTGGCGGCTGGAAGCGATCAGAATAGTGGTTGTTCCAAAAGGAGAAGTCGCACCGGGTGACACGCAAATAACATTTATTGAAAGCTGATTGAATCATACTATACAAAAGGCAATGATCTAAAGGATCTCAATTATATACTTTGGGGTATGACAAGTTTTTTTAATATATAATTTTTTCATAATGGCAAAGGCGTCTGACTTTTAAATGGTGCAGGCGTTTTTTATCGAACTTTTAAGATGAAACATCTTGGTAATAAAAATATAACGTATGTTTGTCAATCAAAAAATATGGAAGCTTTTTCAAAACAGCTTTTAAGGTTAAAATATTACCATCAATTGTTGATTAACTCCGCACCGAAAAATGTCCTTGGGGTCATACTCTTGGAGCCCCCTTGAGTAGAACTGAAAAGCCAATTGTCAGTGCTCAGGTGGCCAAAATAAACTTTGTATACGTTGAAGTTTATTTTAACAAGTCTTATAAATTATTTGTGGCGTTTTTAATATGCAATTCTCTTTTATTGATTATTTTTGATAAAAGTCTAATTTATAGATCCTAAATGTCGATAAATAATAATAGAATGTATACTATTGGATAACTATACGTAACTCATCCGGCAAAGAGATCCAATAAATTAATGCGAGTGCTGTCCCTTCACACTAACATTATATTTCATTATTTATATACAAAATTCAAAATAAGAAGGAGTTCGGTAATGGGATTATTTAGCAATCAAAGTGAAAAAATTGAGGCTGTCAAGTCTGAGTATGAAAATAGGTTAAATGTTTTTAACAGCCTTGCCCAGGCAATCGCCCTGGGGAATTTAACTACTGAAACAAGCGACGATGATTTACTGGGGAGTAGTTTAGGGAATATTTCAAATTCACTGACGCAACTAGATGCTGATTTAAAAAAAATCGAAACGGCTGTAACAGATGGTAGCTTTAAATCAGAAAACTTTACAACCAGTCAAACCGGGATTTACAAGTCTATTTCCGATACATTAATCAGAATCATTGAAGCCCAGAATCAAAAGAGTGAATTATATCTTGGTATTCTTGATGCGCTTCCTTATCGCATTACCGTGATGGATGAGAATATGAAAATTATTTTCGTCAACAAAATTCTCGAAGATCTGATGACAAGTGTTGGCATGGTCAAGTCGAGAGAAGATATTTATAACCACCCATGCAATGAGACTTCACTGGAAATGTGCAACACCGAGAACTGTGGCTTCAGACGCCTGTCCGAACGGGGTTTAACGGAATATCCCTTCCAGTATGATGGTCGTTATTATCGGATGGATTCTCAGTTTGTTAAAGACCGATCCGGCAAACAGATCGGCTATGTAGAAATATCCCATGATACCACACCAACAATGAGCGTCAATGTTTATACAAAAAAAGAAGTGGCTCGCCTGGAAGATAATCTGAAACAGTTGGCTCAAGGTAATCTTAACTTTAATTTGGATATTGAAGCAGCAAGCGAGTATACCGAAGATATTTTTGGACTTTTCTCGTCCATTAATGATAGTTTATCGGAAGTAGGTCAAAGTATCGGTCTGTTGGTTGATGACGCGACGGCCCTAACAGAATCAGCGCTAGCAGGTCAACTGGATGAGCATCGCGATGAAAGTAAATTCAGTGGCTGCTGGCTCAACTTGATCAGCGGCATGAACCAAATCTTAAAGGATGTAGCCAAGCCCATTTATGAAGTTTCTGAGGTTTTATCACAAATGGCTATGGGCAAGCTCGACATCCAGGTTACGAGCGACTTTCAAGGAGCATTTGGAGACTTGAAAGTTTCTGTTAATGAAACAACCCAAACCATGAGTAAAATCGTTGGCAATATTACGAATCTGCTGGGACAGATCAGTCAGGGGAATATTAATATTTCTCAACAGGAACTGTTTAGGGGTGACTTTGAAGCGGTTTCGGTATCTCTGAATGTTATTTTGGATTCGCTTAATAAACTGATGAAAGACATCCGAATTGCCGCCGAACAAGTTAATTCTGGCGCAGAGCAAGTTTCTTCAGCCAGTCAGGCGCTGGCCCAGGGGTCAACCGAACAAGCCAGCTCCATTCAAGAATTAACAGCCTCAATTTCAGAAGTAGCCAATCAGACCAAAAAGAATGCTATGGATGCTAATCAGGCCAAAGAGACGGCTCTTGATGTTATGAAGAATGCAGAAATTGGCAATAGTCATATGAATGAAATGCAGCTTTCCATGTCAGCCATTAACCAGTCATCCAATGATATTTCGAAAATTATTAAGGTCATCGATGATATTGCTTTCCAGACTAATATCCTTGCTCTTAATGCGGCTGTTGAAGCAGCTCGAGCCGGTGAGCATGGCAAGGGATTTGCTGTCGTAGCCGAAGAAGTAAGAACACTGGCTGCACGCAGTGCCGATGCTGCCAAACAGACAACCTCTTTAATCGAAGGTTCCATTGATAAAGTGAAAGAAGGAACTAAAATTGCAGATGACACTGCAAAAGCTTTAATTGATATTGTTAACGGAGTGGAAAAAGTCAGTAACTTAACTGAAAACATTGCATCAGCCACCAGCAATCAGGCTACAGAGATCGCCCAGATTAATATTGGTGTTGAGCAGGTTTCTCATGTTGTGCAGCAGAATTCCGCCACTGCAGAACAGAGTTCAGCGGCCAGCCAGGAATTATCAGGCCAGGCAACGCTACTTCAGAATAATATTGATCAGTTCCAGTTGCGAAAATAATTATCTAATTTAAACCATTAAAAAGTCATTACACATTCAATTCAAGTTTTTAATATTCGATGTGCAATGGCTTTTTTGCATGCCAATTTTGAACAACATACAGAAGATGAAGTAATTATACATTTGCTTGTTTAAAATGGTGACAATGGGGGACAAAAATTATAGAAGGCACTTTTAGAATGTGACTTTGTTAGCTAAAAATTCAGCTAATACTTACGATAATGTTTAAGCTTAAATTTTAAAAGTTAATAATTCGTTAAGGATACCATGTGAAAGAGTGAATTTAATGAAAAAGAAAATCTATAATTTAATCCTTGTTATTATTTTTCCAGCAATTATTTTTATGTTAATTCTAACAATTAATGGGGAAATTTATACAATAGAAGAAAATTTTGATGAACTTGATCTTTCAGTATGGAAAATTTCGGACAAAAGACTTGGTAATACCTTCTTGAATCCGGATAATATTGATGTTAATAATGGCCAACTACAAATTAAGTTGCCAGCAAATCTTCTTGAGGGCGGAGAAATTTCCGCGATTCCAAAAACACAGTTTGGCAAATATGAAGTAAAAATGAAGCTTCCTGATGCCCCCTCATCGATAACTGGTTTTTTTCTATACGAGCCACCAGATTACTATCACGAAATTGATATTGAGATTTTTAATCAGCCTGACGGAAAATATCTACTGACCACCTATGCAGACGGAAATGTACAAAATGAATTTAGCGGCTATCTGGGTTTTGATCCAACGGCTGATTTCCACATGTATGGCTTTTATTTTCAATCAGATCAGTTGAAATTTTATGTCGACAAACTAATGGCAGCTTCATTTACCACTGGTTATTCGAATGAACCTATGCGACTGATGGTGAATGCCTGGTATCCAAATTGGCTTGCTTCATCGCCCCTAGCGCGGATGCTGTTTTAATGGTAGACTGGATTCATTACAGAGAGGATAAATAAAATGGAAACAGTAGAATTAAAACCTCATATTTTCTGGGTCGGTAAACATGATAAAGAAAGCGGTTTAAATTGTAACCCATATCTGATTATCGATCAGAATGAGGCAGTACTTTTTGATGCTGGATCAGTTCTTGATTTTGATGCTGTTTTTGAAAATGTATTAAGCCTGATTCCGCTTGAAAAATTGAAATATATCGTTCTTCATCATCAGGACCCTGATTTATGTTCAGCTGTTCCGCTCTTTGAAAAAGCCGGAGCAAATTTTCAAATTGTGACCCATTGGCGAACGCAGACCCTATTGAAATATTATGGTATTACTTCAAATTATTATATGATCAATGAAAATGACTATCAGCTGCGATTAAATTCTGGTCGAATACTATCTTTTATCATGACTCCTTATCTTCATTTTCCTGGCGCGTTCACTACTTTTGAAGCTCAAACAAAAACACTTTTTTCCAGCGACTTGTTTGGTGCCTTTTCCTTAGATTGGACATTATATGCCGGTGCAGATTATTCTGAAAAAATGAAAACATTTCATGAGCATTATATGCCATCCAATATAATTATCCGTCCAGTAATGGAGACTTTTTTAAATATGGAAATCGAAATGATTGCTCCTCAGCATGGTTCAATCATTGACAAAAACATTCAAGAACACATCAAAATTTTACGGGATCTCGAATGTGGCCAGTTACTCAACTCGGTAAAACATGATATCCTAGAGTCAGGCGGATATATGGGCCTTTGCAGTATTATTTTACAACGTCTCCTTGTAACATTTGGAATGCAGGATGTCAAGGATGTCGTTAGTGATCTTGAAATTACTTTTGATGATGATCTCAATATTCTTGATTATAATTATACTGGCAATCAGCTATGGAACTTGCTTTTTGAACAAATTTTATCAAAGAAAGGCCTTTTATGGCTGATGGTCATTGAACCGCTCACTCAAAAACTGTCAAAGGAATATGATGTTATGATGCCGGATGTTTTTTCGGGACATCTACAGCAGGCTGAAAAGAAAGCCTACAGTTTAAGTGAAGAAAACCGGCAATTAAAAGAAATCAATGACCGCCTCAACAAAAGTCTGGTGGAAACCGAAACGCGTTTGATGCGCTGTCCGGTGACCGGTTTATATAATGAAAATTTTTTTAAAACTTATCTTACTAATGAAATTAATGGCATTCTTGAAGATCTGTCCAATCAAAACCCTGGAATTATGATCATCTCAGTAGATCAAATGGATAAAATTCATTTTTATTACGGACAGGATGAAGTGGATGGCGTTCTAAAAACCATTCGGGTTCAGTTGGAAGATTTTTTTGATCAGAATGAAATTTTATTTCGACTAGATGGCTATCAATTTGCCGTCTATATCCCGAACAGCAGCCGGGAAAACCTGCTAAAGAAAGCCGAAAATATCAGAAATATTATCGCCAATTCGCAAAAGTTTATCGAGAAAGTGACCGTGTCAATCGGTATAACCACTTTTGATGAAGTTCTGAAAAAAGATGTTCTTAATCCCGATCAAGAAATCATGCGAATGACATTTGAACGTCTGCGAACAGCGCAAATCAGAGGTCAGGATATTGTTATCTCCAGTGATTACGATGCTCAATCAGCCAGAAAATCAAATTATATTTTACTCGTGGATTCAGACCAGATAAATTTGGATATGCTGAGTATTGCCTTGCAAAATAAAAATTATCAGGTTCAGATTGCGCAGGATGGTGAAGAAGCCTTACAGATAGCCAAGAAAATTCAACCACTAATGATAATTTCGGAAATTATGATCCCGAAAATGGATGGCTTTATTTTGCGAGAAGAACTGTTAGCCAATTCTATTACAAAAAATATTCCCTTTATCTTTTTATCCTACCTTAAAACAAATGAATCAGTTGTTCGAGCGACTGATTTAAAAGTTGAGCACTATCTGAAAAAACCATTTATGTTATCAGAACTTCTGGGCATTATTCAGAACAAATTAAAGGAGCGCGTTTAATATGATCGAACCCTATGAAATTTGGATTATTATAGGAATCATGTTGATTATTCTGAATAGCACTGTCATTTTACGCCTCTTAAATGGACGAAAAGAAAATGAAAGAAATCGTATCATTGCCGTTAATCAGCGCTTTAGTTTGTTATATAGAGCGAATGGTCTTGAAACACAACCCATAAAAAGAATTGATATTAAAAATTATTTTGATATCTCGAACACGGTTCGAAATGATCAGGGTTACCGGAAAAATATTCAGGATTCAGTCGATATCAACACACTGGAAAAGCGTGCGCTCAAACAGCTCCGTATCAGGAGCATGTCCAAAAAAGCTGAAGCCGCCCTTTATTTAGGCGCAATTGGAACAGAATCGGCGCGATTTGCTCTGGAGCAGGCATTAGCGAAGGAAGAAAATACTGCGCTTAAACTTTATTATGCCAATGGGTTGGCGGACATACAAAATCCGGCCTCATTGCCGGTGTTGATTCATTCGCTAACCAATATGAGCCGTTTTTATAAGGAAAAGGTTAACATGTTGATAGCTGATTATGGCGAAGCATTTCATCAGTATTTACCCAACATTATAGCCAGTCGACGTACTGAAATTCAGGAATTGATTGTCGATTTTTCTTCAGTTTATTTTTCTCAGGAACTAAAAACCTATTTGCTGGATGTTATCGATGATCGCTACGAGGCAATAGAACGGCTGGAATATCTTTATGGAACGGGTAAAAATAAATGCATCTCCTGTGTTCATGGAAAAAGTGAGCTTTTCAAAGACCAGATAATCTGCAAATACCATGGTCCAGTCAAAAAAGATTATCATTGTAATCGCTTTGAGGTTTTGCCAGCCAGTGTCAATAGTCAGTCGGCACATTACAATTTAGTCTTACGTGCCTGTGATATTTTAGCAGAATTTTATCCGGCCGAGCTGAATCAGGAAAAATATTTTAAAATTGATGATGCGGAAATAAAAAACAGAGTAATCCTGGCTGTTTCAAACTATAAGTCACCACAACGTTTTGATCGGCTGATGAATTTTTTACGAGATCCTGAAACTGCAGCGGGGGCAGTGAATGCGCTCTCACAAGCCATTGAAAATAATCCTCTATATTTCACCCGACTGATTAATATTTTTCAGATGGAGAATGATCCATTAATCAAGAAAAATCTGGCTAAGATTCTTTCACTGCGGATTGAGTATTTTATTATGAAACTGCAGGGTAAAAATAGTCAGTCCACTGGCGAAATTATCAAAGAAATCCTACTGACTGGACGAACGAGTGAGTCGATTGATTTTCTCAATAAAAATCGTGATATCAATCTGGAAAATGAGCTGATCGCAATCATTAGATCAGTCATTATGATAAGGCCTGAGATCAGAAAGCCCTTCGAACGTTATCTGAATGATCGCCTACTTGAAAAATGTAAGCTGACCCGTTATAAAGAAAAAGCAGAAGTAGTTGAAAAGAATCACGATACAAAACAGAGAAATCTGCTTATCATCCTCTTAACGTTCAGCTTTTTCGCCCTGCCCATTGCTTTTCTCGTCTATTACTGGCCAATTATTCCACAGCTGCCGACCTATCAGATTTTCAAAACCTTTGTTATTGATTTTAATTATTATATTGCCTTTTATGCCATGTCAGTAAATCTGATTTATTTATTTTTGCTCATTTTTTCATATGTCAGTGTTAGAGAGCAGGAACGCATGTGGAATATCAAGGACATGTCACTTTTATTTAAAAAGAAGATGCTGCCATCAATTTCCATTGTCGCACCAGCCTATAACGAAGAAAAGACCATTATTGAAAGTGCCAATTCACTATTAAACCTTAAATATCCTGATTATGAACTGATTATTGTCAATGACGGATCAAATGATCAGACACTAGCTACATTGATTCGTTATTTCGATCTGCGAAGGGTTGATTTTCCTTTTGAAAAAAGACTGGCTACAAAATCAATTCGCGGGGTCTATATTAACCGCTCCAGACCCAATCTAATTGTGGTTGATAAGGTCAATGGAGGAAAAGCTGACTCATTAAATCTTGGTATTAATATTGCCGGTAAAGAATATATTTGTGGTATCGACGCAGATTCTCTATTAGAAGATGATGCCTTGATTAAGCTGGCCTCCTTGACCCTTGACAAAGAAACTGAAACCCCGGCACTGGGTGGAAATATTCTGCCAATCAACGGATGCCAGGTTGTTCGGGGACAAATAACAAAAAAAGAATTATCAGATAATCGACTGGTTATGTTCCAAACCGTTGAATACCTCCGCTCCTTTATGTCTGGCCGGCTGGGATGGTCCTATTTTAACTGTCTCTTGATTATATCCGGAGCATTTGGTTTGTTCCGCAAAGAAAGGCTGATTAATGTTGGCGGCTATTTAACCAGCAGTGGAAAATTTAAAACCGATACCGTCGGCGAGGATATGGAATTGGTTGTCCGAATCTGTGAAGAAATGAAAAGGCTCAAACATCCTTTTCAAATTCTCTATGCCTACAATGCTAACTGCTGGACTGAGGTGCCAGAAGATATTGCTTCGCTAAAAAAACAGCGCTATCGTTGGCATCGCGGCCTGATTGAAATTCTGATTTTTCATCAAAAAATGCTGTTTAATCCGCGTTACGGAAGAATTGGTATGATGGCTTTACCGTATTTTTTTATCTTCGAAATGATGGGTCCGATTTTCGAATTCCAAGGCTATTGTTCGATTTTGATAGCTGTTTTTCTCGGTATTTTTAATGCCCAGATTGCCATTATTTTATTTGTTACCATGGTTTTAATGGGCATTCTGGTCTCTACTGCATCCTTGCTTATCGCTGAAAGAAATGGTGCTAATTTCACCCGAAAAGAATTGCTTAAAATGATTGCTTATGCGACGATTGAAAACTTTGGCGTTCGTCAGTTCTTTAGTTTCTGGCGTTTTACCGGATATCTCAATATGTTTAAAAAATCAGCCGGTTGGCAAAAAGCGGAAAGAAAAGGCTTTTCAGAAAAAATGGAAAAGGTGGGCACATGAGTAGAACTTTAATCATGAGGTGGATGGGTTATTTGATTCTCGCAATGGCCCTGTTATTGCTTCCCTTTCTTATCTGGAGTCACATTGATGCCAAAAAACTAAATGTCTGGATAGTGGATCAGAGTGAAAGTGATCGTAATAATCAGAACCTAGACGGATTGACCTGGATCATCAATAGTCAGAAAATTATTTCTGACCAGAAGGGGACATTTACAGGCGAACAAAATGACAATTTTATGGAAAATCTAATCACAGGAGAGGGTCAACCTGACATACTTTATTTAGCTAGTGATTCCGCAAACAATCCGATTGGGCAATCACAAGGCTTGACCAATGAGCAAGTTGAAGGGCTGAAAAACTATCTAGTCGATGAAGCTACTATTATTGGTCAATATGATATATTTAATGCCCAAAACCGAAAAAACTTGGAAGAAATATTTCGTGTAAGCAATATTGGCTGGAAAGGCTGTTATTTTCAGGAATTAAAAAAAGGTGAGGAAGTTTCTGATCTGATTGTTGAAAACTATCAAAAGCAAACCGGTCAAGAATGGAATTTTGTCGGAAGTGGTCTGATCCTAGTTTCCGATCTCGACCAAATCCTGGTTCTTCGCGATGGGGCCGAATTAGCATCAAAGGGAGTCCAGATTAATTTTGCCGGAAATAATTCAAGCGGATTAAAAGGGACGTTTTCCTATGAAAAATGGTTCGACCTGACAATTGCAGATGCTTCATCAGAAGTTTTGGCGACCTTTGATCTGGATGTCAGCGCAAGCGGCCAGAAATTACTGGAAGATGCCGGTTTACAAACCCAATATGCGGCCATTAGCTGCACCAGAAATTCTAACTATACAGCTTACTATTTTAGCGGAGATTACGCCAATATGGACTTTTCTGGAAAATTGTGGAATTATTATGGCTTTGCCCAGATAAAATATTTGTTATCAAAGATTAATCCGAATGCCGAAACGCGTTTTTATTGGGGAGCTTATGTACCTTTGATTGAGCAAATTTTAAGTGCGGCCGAAACAGAGAAAGCAATCGTTGTTCCAGAAACAGCAAATGCGGAAATTCAGATGAATGCCCGGACTTCCGCTACTAATTTTCAGGTTTTTAAAGATAGTGTCTGGCAGGACTTTTTTATCAAAGGGGTTAATCTTGGGTCATCTGTGCCCGGAAAATGGTTTACTGAATTCACCTACGATGAAGATCTTTATCTGAACTGGTTTGAACAAATCGCCAATATGAACGCTAATACGCTACGGGTCTACACCCTAATGCCGCCGCAGTTTTACTCAGCACTGGTTTATTTTAATGAGCATCATCCGAATCAGACCTTGTGGCTTTGCCAGGAAATCTGGCCGGAAGAAAATCCTGAAGACCATGATTATCTAAAAGAAGATTACAATACGAATTATCAAAGCGAGATCAAAATGGATTTGGATGCCATCCACGGTCAAGCCAATATCCCAGAACGCAGCGGTCGGGCCTATGGCTATTATACGGCTGATGTGTCACCCTATATTATCGGCTATCTGGTTGGGCGGGAACTGGAACCGGAAGAAGTGATCAGTACCAACACCCTGCATGCTGGACAGCAGTTTTCGGGTACTTATCTGTATACAACAGCAGATGCCAGTCCCACCGAAGCCTGGCTGGCCATGAGCTGTGATTTTGTTGCGGAATATGAGGAAACTACTTACAAGTGGCAGCATCCGGTAGGGATTGTCAGCTGGCCAACCCTTGATCCGGCAGAACACGATTCTGAATGGAATGAAACGGGTGACAAAAGTCTTCAATATAATGACAAAGTGTCCGTCGATATCAACCACATTGCCATGCAGGAAAACTTGCAGGCCGGATTTTTCGGGGGCTATCATATCTATCCCAATTATCCCGACTTTATGAATAATGAAGAATCCTATGCCCAATATAGCGATGAATACGGATCTTTCCGATATGGTGGCTATCTAAAAGAGTTTATTGCTGGACATTCCAAATATCCGGCAGTCGTGGCCGAATTTGGTATGGCAACTGGAATGGGGACTGCCCACGCCAATCCAGATGGTTTAAATCATGGTGGTGTGACCGAAACCGAGCAGGGAGAAGACATCGTCAGGATGATGGAGGCCATCGACCGGGAAGGCTATGCTGGCGGGATTATTTTTGAATGGTCCGATGAGTGGGCTAAAAAGACCTGGATTACCGAACCCTACATGATACCTTATCATCGGCAGGCTTTATGGCATAACAGTCTTGATCCGGAACAAAATTACGGTATTCTGGCAATGGAATCTTCACTTTTAAAATCTCAGCCATATTCACTAGACGGGGATGGGAATATCCAAAGCCTGGTGCTTTCTGCCGATGAAAGCTACCTCTATCTGAAACTTGAGCTGAATAAAAACATTGATTATTCTAAAGACAAGTTGGTGATTGGCTTGGATACTGTTGATAGAAGCCTTGGTGATCTGAAATTCAGTTCTGATATTGGTCAAGTCACTGCTTCTGGAATGGAATTTGTTATTGCCATTAACAGCAAAGAGGATGCGAAACTTTTAGTTCAACCTGCATATAATTTCACCACCGGTCATTATCTGCCGCTTGCAGCAAAAAGCGGAGACTTTGAAATGATGTCCATCCTGATCAATAAAGAAACAACTCTTAAAAGTGGACAGATTATCGCACCTGTTTATGAAGACTTTAGTAGCTTGTCAGTGGGAGACCTGGCAGACAATTCTGCTAATCAAATTGCTTTTGATAATCAGTCGATTGCGATTCGCATCCCCTGGACGCTATTGAATGTCAGTGACCCTTCAAGTCAGCAGGTGCTATATGATGCTAATATTAATTTATACCCAGCAGCTGATGAAATCCAGACAAGCACAACTGAGGGAATTTTGGTTTATGGCATTATCGTGGATCGTGAAAGCGGAGAAACCCTGTCTTCGGTCGGTCTTGATAATCAGTCTGCTTTTATCTGGCAAGACTGGGACATTCCCGATTATCAGGAGCGCCAAAAAAGCAGTTATCAGATTATCCAAGATTATTTTAGTGATTTGGAGAATGAGGATACTGAATAAATGCCAATCCTTAATTCAGAAAAACCTCATTGTGTACAAACGCACACAATGAGGTTTTTCTTTGCAAAAGTCGTTAAAAATAATTCTATTGTCCTATGTTTTCCGGCACATTATCATTTTGTTATAATTGCTAAAAATTCCAAAACGCCATGAAAGAACATATATGAAGTCAAAAAGAATAATCCTGATCATCATCATTCTCAACGATTTAATGACCAATCTATTATTTTTAGAATATTAAAAACACTTCAGATAAAACTGAGGAGGAACTATACAAATTTTTGTGTCTAAATTACAGGGGTTCCGGTTTGGAAAAAAGATAACCCTGAATGATGTGCAGATCCGTTTCCTTTAGGCGTTCAAGTTGCTCCCGATTTTCAACGCCTTCAGCTACGATTTCATAGCCATAGAGGCCGGCAATCTGACAGAGCAGTTTGACCATTTCAAAGGCCTTTTCGTCGATCAGAATTTTGTCGATAAAAGACTTATCGATTTTTAGCTCGTCAAATTCAATCTGCACCAAGCTATTAAGGGAAGAATAGCCGGTACCAAAATCATCGATGGCCAGACGCACGCCAATCTGATGAAGATTACGGGCAATTTTCTGGATAGTTTCCAGTTCCTGCACAAATACATCTTCGGTCATTTCCAGAATCAGCTTGCTGGAAGGAACTGAGAAGAATTTCAAAGCCTGGCTGACTCGGTCAAAAAAAGTTGCCTTCAAAAAGCTTGAGGGTGTCACATTGATTGACAGTTCGATCTGCTCACCATATTTTGTACAAAGGTCATGATATTGTTCCAGTGTCGAATCAATCATGTAGTTTGTAAAATCATCAGTCAAATTCATCTCCACAATCAGTGGCAAAAAAATGGCGGGGCTGATCATACCGCGTTTTGGTGATTGCCACCGGGCTAGCGCTTCCACACCGACAACTTTACAACTGCGATGATCAATCTTGGCCTGATAATAGGGAATGATCTCATGATTCTGAATGGCTTCCGTCAATTCCTGATAGAGCTGGATTTTTTCAGCCATTTCTTTTTTCATCTTATCCTGATAAATCTGAGAATAAATGCCTGGTGAATCCTTGATCAGATTCATCACCAAGGTTGATTTTTCGAATAATTCTTCGAAATTCTTACCATGGTCGGGGAAAATGGTAATAGCCATCCGAAAATCGGATGTAATTCCATAGCCTTTGTTTTGAATAAAGTTAGACAAAGACTTTTTCAGACTTTCAATAGAAGCATGAAAGGCATCATCATTACCAATTTCAATAAAGATGGCAAATTCATTGCTGTTGGCTCTTGAACAATGGTTGGCTGAATAATTAAAAACCAAAAAATCGCCAATTTCCTTAATCAGCTGGTTGCCTTTTTCAAAGCCCATCAAGGCATTGATAGTTTTTAAACCGCGAATATTGATCAGAACAAAGGCCGCAGACGATATTTCTGTATGGATCATGCTGTCAATGTGATTTTTCATCCCGTAAACATTTGGCAGGCCAGTCATCTCGTCATGATAGGCCAAATAAGTAATCTCTTTATTTTTATTTTGTAGATTTTCCTCATTTTCCTGAAGATGACCGATCATTCTATTATAACCAGCCACTAACGAGGCCATGTCTTTATCAATTTTCTGGGCCTTAACCTGCTGATACTGGCCATCTTCCAGGGATTCCATGCCACCCAGCAGAAGGGTAATCGGTTGGGTTATCGAATTGACATATATATTAATTAGATGTACTAGGATAAAGACCAAAAATAAAATTAACAATAGCGTTGTTAACAGAATTTGATTGGCATCAGAATTAAAATCGACTGCATAGGCGGAGGCTACTACAATCCAGTCCCATTCAGCAAAATAATGGCCATAGGAATATTTTTCACCCACCTGATCTGAATTTAGCAGGTACCAATTGTAGGTCATAAAGCCGCCCTCGCTGTTTTCTTTAGCCAGCTTAATCTGCTCCTGAACGATATAGCGATCGCTGTCAGTGGCATCCGTAATATCCCAGACATTTTGCCCTTCAAGATTAGGATGCATGACTTCGTTGCCAAGACTATCATAAATAATAAAATAGCCGTTTTCTCCTAAATTGATGGGGTTATCCTTGCTTCGTGTACCATCGTCCTTTAAGGGTCCCAATAAAATTTGCTTAACCGCTTCCTGACCCTCGGTTTCAGTTTTATACCCGTTTTGACAGTTTTGATATTCAATTTTGATCACATCAAGTGCTTGCTCAGTGCTGTTTGTAAGAATTTGGCGGCCTTTTTGATTGAGCGAATGCTGGGCGATAAAAAAACTGGTGAAGCCAACGATAACCGTTGCCAGCAACAGAATGATAGCAAAATTGGCTACCAGCTTATTATGAAAGGAAACATCCAACAGTCGTTTGATCATATTATCACCATCTAATTAGTAATGTAGATTTAGCATGTGAAATTTATTATTGCCGTTTATTGAAAAAATAACATTTTTGAAGATGCGCTTATCTTTATTTTAGCATCTCTTACATTATAATCAAATGCCAAACTGTTATTTAATTCGTTTGCTTAATTATAACATAATCTGTCTTTTGATCCAAGCTACAGCTACTAAAAAATAATCCTCCTTTGATCTTCGAATACTGTTTGTACCTAAATCTTTTTACTCGGTAATTAAGCCTTTTTCGGATCAATACAAAACTGTGAAAAATTAGATTTTTCGAAGAAATTTTCCACTTGTCAAGGGCTGTAAATAGCTGTATACTTTATTCATAATTGTACATAATAATAAAATATAGAAAGCGAGAAAACGATGAAAAAATCGGTAATTTTCTTATTGCTGTTACTCCTTGCCACTACAGGTTTGGATCTGATGATCCCTGATTCCACAGCTCAAACTAACACCGAAGTGATAAAAATTGGTGCCCTGCTGCCTATGTCAGGTATTTGGCAGGACAGTGGAACAGCCGCTGAAACGGCGCTCAACGCAGCCTTGCCTTATGTCAATGATTTTTTGTCGGACTACGGTTTATCCATCGAACTGGTCGTGAAAGATACTCAAAGTGATCCTGACCTGGCTCTGTCCGGCCTAGAAGCACTCAAGGAACAGGGGATCACGACGGTAATCGGGCCGATGACCAGTGATGAAGCCTTCGGCGTAATTGACTATGCCAACGAAAACGGGTTGCTATTGATAAGTCCCTCGGCAACTTCCAGTGATTTATCACTGCCGGACAACTTTTACCGTCTGGTCGCTTCCGATAAAACTCAGGTCGATGCCCTGTCCCGGGTCATGAGTGGGCAAACCACTAGTCTGATCACGGTTTATGTGGATGATTCTTATGGCCAGGGTTATTATGATCTGGTCAATCAAATCGCCCCGACATACGGCATCACGCCAACTGCTTATGTAGCTCTTGATGCTAGTTACATTTCCGCTGCGGCAGATGAATTGACCAATCTGAACAAAGACATCGATACAGCCAATTCGGCCATTCTTCTAGTCGCACCCGCAGAAACCGCTGGACAGCTGATTCAAAAGGTAGCAGATAATAGCAGCCTTGCCAGTATGAAATGGTATGGTAGTGCTGATATCATCGGAAATGAGACGCTGGTTGCCGACACACAAGTCGCTTCCTTTATGGAATCGACACAAATGGAAGGAATGACCATTGGCACTGAAGGGATTTCTCTGGATGCCCTGCCTTATATCGCGTCACTCTTGGATGGCGCCACTGCCCAATCACCCTACGCCATTACCACTTGGGATGCCCTCTGGCTACTGGCTGATACTTATGCCAACGCTGGTGACAAGGATCTTGCCCAGACGCTGGTCAGTCAGGCTGGCACATTCAGAAATTCCTTTGGCACCTTTGATACCCTTGATGCTAATGGTGATACCCTTGGCGCAAAATTCATGCATTATCAAGCCGTTAAAAAGGGGGATAATCTGTCATGGCAATGTTTGGGACATTATGTCAGCCTGGGAGCAGGCGTGCCAATTGTCCAAGCCATTAATGAGCAGATCGCCAGTGATGGCAAGACGGTAGAAATTGGCGCGCTGCTGCCACTAACCGGCAACCACTCGGAAAATGGGGAAGAAATTGAGTCGATTCTTAATTACGGAATAGAACAGTTTAATGCCTACGCCGAATCCCAGGGTTCCACTTTACAGCTTTCTTTACTTGTGACCGATACCGAAAGTAATCCCGAAATTGCCGCTGCTGCTGCCCAGGAACTTGTCGATCAGGGCATTACCAGCATCATCGGACCCATTAATAGTAGTGAATTGGCAGCGGTCAAACCAGTTGCTGACGTTTCTGGTGCCGTTGTGATCTCGCCGCTATCCTCAGTAATGTCGCTGGCTCAGAAAGATCAGATATATCGTTTAGTACTTAATGACAGTGTTGAAGCCAAAGCTTTGTTATCACTCTTTAGCCAGGAGGGGATTGAGTCTCTGATTGTCCTCCATGCCGATGACTCTTACGGTGATGAAATGACAGACCTGATTTCGAGTTCCTACCTGGGAACGGTCAATGATGTCAGCTATGACCCCGATTCAACCGAATCCATTGACAACGCTCTGGTTCAGGCAGAAACGATGATTACTGATCCAGAAAAAACTGCTGTCCTAACCGTATCTTATAATGAAATTGCCAATATTTTCGGCCAGATCGATGCTGCCAGTCCACTCTTGCATATAAAATGGTTTGGAACGGACAGTTCGGCACAAATCAAAGAACTGGAATCAGATTCTGATGCCGCTGCCAAAGCTGCTGCGGTAGCTTATACCACAATCGATTTCTCGCCATACGGTGAAAAGTTTGATCCGTTATATTGTGTGATCAATACTGAACTTGGCACTGAATCACCGCTTAAAGAAAGCTTAGTCAGCTCATTTGATGGCATCTGGCTGCTGGGCTGTGCTTACCTGACCCAAGGTTCCAGCGCTGATTCCGCCACCATCAATTCCTATCTGGTCAATGCCGGCTTCCATGGCCTGGGCGGTGTCCTGAAACTCGATTCCAATGGTGATCGAGCGATTGGATACTATAAATTATATCAGCTAGCCAACTCTGACTCCGGCTACATTTGGGAAAACACTGGCCTTTACAGCCAGGATCTCCTAAAACCAGGCCTTCTGGAAATGAAATAATGCTTGAAATAGAAGTGGTGATTTGTCTACTTCAGATACTTTTTATTTTCATTAGACCAACTTAGAGGGATGTATAAATGAATGAATCAATCTTAATGCTTATCATATATGGAATTACTGCAATTATTATGATCGCCATTGGAATTACGCAGTTAAGAAGTAAAAAACCTGTCGGTTTTTATTCTGGAGAACAAGCTCCAAGCGAAGATGAAATAAGAGATGTTCAATCCTGGAATAAGAAACATGGCATGATGTGGCTGATTTATGGCATTATAATCATTGTTTCATGGTTTATTGGCAGCCTGATTGGCGATTCAATATTTTCTTTGATCCCATTTTGTGGGGGATTAGTAATACCTGTTATTTTCATGATTTGGTATCATCAGAAACTGGTCCAATTATACCGAAAATAAACTAATAGCTTGCTAATAAGAACTAGATAAACCGCAAACATATAATAAATTAAACACAAAAACCCGTCTGAATCTCAAGAATCAGGCGGGTTTTTGCTGTCAAACATATTTATTAAAATCAGTCTTTAGTCGGCATGGACATAGCCACCAGACCAACCAGTCGGCTTAATGGCATGGTCTGCAGCCAGACTTTCCCAGGTCCTTTTAAGGTCGCCAAGAACATTCCTTCACCACCTAATAAAACATTTTTAACCCCTTTAACAGTAGTGATGTCAAAGGCAACCGATTCTTCAAACATACCGATATGACCCTGATCAACTTTGATAACTTCGCCAGGAGCCAAATCATACTCAATCACCGAACCATCCAGCTCAACAAAAGCTGTACCGGAGCCAGATAATTTCTGAAGAATAAAACCTTCGCCGCCAAAAAGACCAGCACCCAGTTTTTTCTTAAAGTACATGTCGACATCCAAGCCTTCAGTGCCCGCCAAAAAAGAATCTTTCTGACAGATCAGTGATTTACCCCCACTTAAATCGATGGCTTTTATTTCACCGGGGAAAGAGGAGGTGAAAGCTATATGTCCACCACTTTTATCAGCTGTATAAGTCGTCATAAAGAACGAGTCACCAGCAAGTGATCTTTTTAGCCCTTTTAACACGCCGCCTTTGGTATTTGTCTCCATTTTCATGCCATCAGACATCCAAGACATTCCGCCTGATTCAGTGAAAACTGACTCACCAGCATCCAGGTCGACAATCACAACGGGAAGATTCCCGCCTTTAATTTCGAATTTCATAATTCCTCCGAATACTAAATTTGTTCAAACAGCCTGAAGACAATTTGTTAAACTGAGTGACAACAAAAGACCTGCTAGCCAAGCTTTTAGTCAACCCTCTGCATGGGCTTCCATTGCAAACTCCAAATGCAAGTGGAAAAGAACGATAGCCTTTACTGGTCAATAATCGTCAGGAGATTGTCTTCACACTGTTTTACGTTATCGCGTAAATAATAACATTTTTAGAATTTATCTTCAATGATTGTTGGCGGTCTAAAACAGCCATTGGCGAGAGACGCAGGCACGTAATTATTCAAAGCTGCCGTTCAAAATAAACTCGATTACAGCGGTTCTGAATCGCTGCTATCAGAAAAAGTTAAATCCATCGATTATCTGGGCATGATCGGTGTTCCTCTGCCGAAAGCTTTTACCCGTGCCATTGAAAAATTGGGAGAGGAATAAAGGGCGAGCCCGATTTATTGTTCACAAACTTTTGGGAAAAAAATCACAAAAAATTCATATTAAACCGTTATAATTCGATCATAACATAACAACTAAGGAGCAAAATTGAATGAAAAAAGATCGTTTTATACTTGGAGTTTTATCAATTGTTTTAATGGCTAGCGTGGTGACGGCCTGTTCCAGTACCGAAGCCAGTGAAACCGCTACAACAACGCAAACAGAGGATTCGGCGATTTATGGCCAGATCAGCGCCGTGGATGATACCAGCCTAACCATTGAAGTCGGCGAAATGACTAAGCCTTCTGGCGATGCTGGCCAGCAACCGGCTGGCGATGACAATGCCACACCACCGGATAATGCGGAAACCGATGCCACGACAGAAGCAACAGAGACAGGTGAAACCCCACCAGAAGCACCTGAAGGCTCAACTGATGGAACCCAGTCCTCACAAGGTGGTGGCAGTATGTCACAGATTACTCTGACGGGAGAAACAAAAACGTTAACCATTACCGATGCCACCACCATTATTACCATGGCCGGTAATCCGGATGATATCTCTTCATCTTCAACCGAAGGATCGATTTCGGATCTGATTGTTGGCGCAACCGTCAAAATCACGTTAGAATCTGACGATGAAATTGCAACGATTGAAATTATGGGCGGTGGCGGACAGCCAGCTGATGCTGCAACCACAACTGAAAGTTAATTAGTTTATTTCTCACTTACCATTTAGTGATTAATAGATAAGTAGTACTTATCGCTACAAAAATTTCCCCATCTTTAGCTGCCGCGGCGGTTTTAGTCTGCAGACAAATTTTTCACCGGAAATCTCTGGTACTGAATTTTTAAATCCAATTTGTCTTTAGCCTGAAACTGCTGCGGTGGCTTTTTTTGTTTTTTTTTGTGAACGAAACTATGATTTTTCATTCCAGTATAAAAATTTAAAATGCAATTTCTATAATGTATACGCTTGTCAAGACACAAAATGAAAAAACGTTAGTTATAACTCCTTTCAAAATCAGGCCACTTTTTTCTCATGATTAAAGAAAATCTCAGCCGGTGTCTTGTATTGATGACGCTGATGGTCACGGTGATAATTGTAGGTATTCATGTACTCTTTTGTGATTGATTTTACCTCCATGACGGTTTCCGGGCACATCAAATAAAGGCGTTCCCATTTAAACGACCGGAAGAACCTTTCAATGGCAATATTATCTGTAGCACGGCCTTTTCCATCCATGCTGATTTTGGTTGTTTTAAAACTCTGGATCAGCTCAATATACGCTTGTGAAGTGAACTGCACCCCCTGATCACTATTAATAATTTCAGGTTTCCCATATTTGTGCACCGCATTTTTTACGACCCGTGTCACCACATCCGCCTGAAGGGTATTGCTGATGGTATAGCCAACAATAAAACGGGAATGCCAATCAATAATGGCGGTCAGGTAAACAAATCCGTTGGGGGTACCAATGTAGCTGATGTCGATCGACCAGACCTGATTTGGTCTGTTGATGTCAAGATTACGAAGCAGATATGGGTAGGTTCTCGCGTCCCTTGCCCGTTTGCTCAAGTTGGGACCGGGATAAAAAGCGGCAATATCCATTTCTGCCATATAGCGCTTAACCAGCCTTCGACCCAATTTGAATCCCTGTTTCAGCAGTTCATTACGAATCCTTCTCACACCATAGGAAGGTTCCCGATAATGAATTTTATCAATTGCATTTTTGATGCTGATTTCAACAGGATCAGGTTTATGTTCAACCGGTTTGTGATAGGCAGTGGAACGGGGCAGCCCCAGTAGTTTACACTGTCTGGAAACCGCAAGCTTTGAACCTTCAAAGTCGATCAGCTTTTTCTTTTCCTCATTTGAGAAACTTGCTCGTGCTTTTTTTTTTAGATAGTCGACATCCGTTGACAGTTCGCCGATTTTTTTGATGAGAACCTCCTTTTATTCTTCATGCTGCTTTTTGATCTTTTCGACATTTTCACCTTTTTTGTCGAATGCGGCAGCCATATTATTAATAAAATCGGCTTTCGAGCGGCTGATCACAGACTGGGCTATTTCATATTTTTTAGAAATTTCGGCTAACGTCTGGTCTTCTCTAAGAATTTCCAGAACGATTTCCGATTTTTCCTGGGCGGACCATGTTCTTCTCTTTTTTCTCATACGATTATTATAACTTATTTTTAGGATTATGTGTCCAACCTCTTGTGTACATTATACATTTCTTCCAAAACTAATATAAGGCCAGCTTGATATAACAAATTCAGAAATACAAATAGTACTATAAATTTTAATAAAAATGATAGAATTTTTTTAAATTGGGTAAATATAGGCGACGATTGTTTATGATTTAGGCGAGCACGTATGTTATACAAGTGTTGACAAAATGAATCTGCTGACACATGGAAAGCAATTATGATAATTGAAAACACATGTTAAAGGAGTGGAGAAAAATGTCAAAAACTGAAACCAGCGTTGATAGCAGCATTTATATCAATGCACCCATCGACGAAGTTTACAAATATGCGACCAATCCCGTCACAATGCCTCAATAGTATATGAATATGTCTGATGTAGTATTAGAAAAAGTTGCAGGTGAAGAAGGAAGCATTTACGATTTTGATTTCAAAATGCTCGGCTGGAAGGTTCCAATGAAATTGGAAGTGGTTGAAAACCACCTTGATAATGATGAAGCAACGTATCACTGCGCTTTTATAGGTAGTGGGAGTACGGATGTTGATAGCACCGAAGGCGAAGAAACCTGGTCCTATCATACAAAAGGTGATGGAACGGAACTAAAATTTCATCATCACGATTTGGCGTCTGGAAAACTGGCAGCTCTTATTTTTGACAAAGCGTTCAAAAATACAGTTAACCATGCATTAGAAAATCTGAAGGATATCTGTGAAAGTCATACGGAAATTTAAATGGATTGCGATACGATCAGTCGTGATATTGTGCCGGCAGAAGCGTGAAAAACCGGTAATCGGTTTGTAATCCACTTTAGAAAGATACACACTGAAATCATAAATAATCAATCGTGTCGTGTCATCAAAAAACCTGTCAGTTGCCTGGCAGGTTTTTTTAGATTTACTGGCTGGCAAAAAATCATTCTCTTCCATCAGACCAGTGTTTCAATGTCATTGAGCAAATCGGTGCGGCTGTAGGGAAGTGTCAGCTCGACACGACCGGCCGCCCCAGGCGCCACTTCATAAGGGTTAAAGTAGATCACAAGACCGGTATCATTTAAATAGAAGTCAGAGTTGTCATTTAAGCTTGCTGAAATAGCAGTCAAATCGATATCGGCGTAGGTAGGATCGGTATTTTTGAGAGTCTGGAATTCATTGGTGATCAGCGTGGAGATCTGCGCATCAGGGATCGACAGAAGATCACCCAGTGATAATTCCGCGCCGTATTTGGACTCGAAGGTATGGGTGCTTGTTTCGGTATTGCCATGCGCTCCGCCGGAATAGGTATACTGTTCCTGGACGACACTAAAGACATTATTGTTGTTATAGGTGATCGTAGCGGTTACCGTGTTTTCGTACTTGCCGATCAGGTTATTGCGGAAGTTTGGATCATAGGTATAGGAATAGATGAAGGTATCCATATCGGTATGATTGCTTCCAACCCAGGCGGCTTCCAGATTATCATAGACAGTCGCAAAATTAGAATTATAGACACTGCTGTCGGTAAAAATCGGTCGCTGATACCATGATTCATAAACCAGGGTGTGATAGTAAACATCGCGATATTCAAAATACTGGGTTTGCTGAATTTCCATGCTGTAGCGACTGACATAAGACCTCAGGGTGGAGCCTGGTGCTGCTGCGCTATGAGCAACGACCACAATCTGGATGGCTTCCAGCCGATAACCAAAGCCGGCTGATCCCGATGCTTCGCCGTTTTTGGCCCAGCCCAGCCAGCCCAGATTCTGAGCATGAACACGATAGTAAACATCGAAATTTGACGCATCAGCTCCAGTCAGACTGATGCGAATCGCTTCCAACCGCAACCCTTGTCCAGAAGTTCCGCTGGTCTCGCTTTCGGATTTCCAGTCCTGCCAGCCAATATTCTGAACATGCGTCTGATACTCAACGCCCAGATCATAGCCCTGATTATTGGTGGTAATTTCGATTGCTTCAAGACGTAGACTCTGACCGGAAGTCCCGCTAGTCTGACCATCGGTCATCCAGCTCTGCCAGCCGATGTTCTCAATATGTGTGCGGTAGTTTAAGGTTGGTATTACCGAAGCTGCTGCAAAATTACTTGCAGCCTGAGTGGCAGTGAAGAATCCCGAGAGCACTATGAGGCAGGCAAAGATCAGAATGAAAAGAAATTTTTCTCTACGTTTCATTTTTCGTCTCCTTTTATAAAATTATTTTATTACATCATATCTTCTTTCTTGCATATTTCCGACCAATAAGCAACTGGTATGCTAAACTAAAACGATTGCATTATACTGACTAAATACCCTAATTGAGTGGAAAAAACGCAAAATATGATGCGCAAAATGCTATATTTAGGTATAATGACAGAAAGGTGCTTGGCATCAAGAAAAGTATCAGCGCAATTGACTTTCTGATAAACAAAGGAACGGTTTTGTTTTTTTCTAATACAAACTGTAAAATAAGTGGGTGACACAGAAACACCATCCCTCGGGACACCATGATGAAAAACTGAGGGCCACGGAATCTCTCTTAAAATATAGTTTTATAAATATAAACGAATTAGTAAAGATAAAGAAGGTGTAAAATGAAATTAAAGAAAATATCTGTTTGGTTTGTTGTCCTGGTATTTATATTAGCACTAGCTCCCCTTGTTTCTGCTTCTGGTGTAAATGAAACAGCTACGAATCAGGAAACAATCGCCATCTCCTATCGGGCGCATGTGCAAAATCTTGGCTCTATCCCAGTGCCGGAAGATAGCTTTGTTACTGGTCCAGAAACGGTCGGCAGCAGTGGTCAGGGACTCCGGCTGGAAGCGCTATGGATTGAACTGACCGGCGATTTGCCCAATGGCGCTGGCATTAGCTATCAGGTCCACGTCCAAAACAAAGGCTGGATGGATCCGGTTGACAACGGCCAGCTTGCGGGAACAACCGGGGAAAGCCTGCAGATTGAGGCAATCCGAATATCGTTAACAAATCTTGAAGATTATGATGTCTACTATCGGGGCCATGTTCAGAACTATGGAAATCTGCCTCAAACCAACGATGAATGGGGCTGGGTAAAAAATGGTGAAACTCTCGGAACAACTGAGGAATCACTGCGTCTGGAACAAATAGAGATCAAAATTGTAAAGCGCGATTCTGATTTTAAGGAGGAAGAAGAAGCGACGGTCATTCTGGCTGATGGTTCTTTTGGCACTGCTGGTGATGGGGAAATCACTGATTTACCAGCAGGCCAATATCTTTTTACTAACGGAGACAAATGGTACTATTCCATCCAAAATATTTATACTGTAAGTTTTGATGATCTTGATCTTGCGATGACCTATTTATCGCTCAGTGAGCCCTCTGCAGGGATAACCTCGATCACTGGATTGTCTAATGGCGGACCTATGACGTTTATCAGGTTGTGAAAGTTGATGGTATTCAGGATATCAATATTCTTTTTCACCAGAATACCATATTAGATTTAAGTGACATGCAAACAGATTATTTAAATCTTTACGCCGGTGATTTCATGAAAACAGTTTATCTTTATACCGGCACAGTAAACACCACCCCTTATACAGATGAACTTCTCGCTGACCAGAATTTTTGCCAATACTATACTTTTTCAACCATGCTTAATGGCGGTGTCACCATTTCGTCTGAAAATATGAAAAGGCATTTGAAAATGGATTTTAGTGATTATGGCGCCTCCCAAGAAACATCATTATTTTCTTCAGAAATAAAATACGCAAATGTGCATTGAGATTATCTGGTAAATGGGGTATCTAATCTATAAAAGTTATCAGGAGGAACGAATATGAATCAATTAGTTAAAGCGATCATTGGACTGGATCTGCTGATTGCTACGCTGGTGATCAACGGTCTAGGCGCTTATGGATTTTTCAACGGTATGTCGCAGAAAGCCATTTCGGATATGTACCCAACACTGATTACACCAGCCCCCTTTACCTTCAGCATTTGGAGTATCATATACCTGTTGCTGATAGGTGCAGCCATCACCATGATTATTAAGAGCAAAGATGATATTTACAGTGAAGCGATTGATCAGATCGCCCCCTTGTTTTGGATTTCATCAGGCCTTAATATGGTTTGGATCATCTGTTTTTCTTTTAATCTGATCGGTCTGTCGGCGGCGGTGATTTTAGGCTTTGCCATCGTTTTATCATTGATTGCCAAAAGGATCAGCCTAATAAGGATTGCTGATAGCTGGCTGCTGCCATCAGCCTTCGGGATGTATGCCGGCTGGCTGCTGATTGCAACGGTCGTGAATATCGCCGCTTTTCTAATTAGCATTAACTGGCAGGGTTTTGGAATTGGAGCAGAAATCTGGTCGGTTCTTACCTTGGCTGTTGCGGTGATACTGGCCTTTCTGGTTGCCCATTTTACCCGTAATTTTGTCATCCCCTTACCAATTGCCTGGGCTATTTCGGGATTTATATGTCATTGAAGTCGATGAATGACTTGCCGTTCTTGCAAATTTTTACATTAATCGGGGTTGTTCTGCTGCTGGGAATCAGTGGCTATCAGTTTTGGTTAAAAAGACGCGGTAGTGAGATAAAAGCATGAGAAACAAAGCGTGAATATGTATGTAAGATCGTGAAGCAATCTAATAGGTTTGACGGACGATGAAATTCAAATCATTCTGTTTGTGGATACATATAAACGTTATCAATTTTCTTAACTATTTTGTTTTTTATCGCTCATCATTATGTTAAAATATTTAATAAATATTATTTTGAAGGAGCGAAAATATAATGACCAAAAAGATACTACCTCTTATGCTTAGTTTCGTGTTGTTGTTATCGGCCTGTACAAATTCAAGTAATGCAGATACCAGTGAAACCGACCCCCTTACCGATGGAACGACCTACTTACAGAATGAGATGAACTCGTTGCGATCGATGCTTGAAGATATCGGGTCCTCTGTCGGGGATGCGGCTTCTGGCGATGAAGAATTCTATGCTTTACTCAATGAGAAACTCAACTCAAAAACATATTTTTACGATATCCTGGTTACCGATGCACAGACAAATGTGACACAAGTCGCTACAAAAGTTGATGCGCCCTTTATCGGCCTGAACTTGAAAAGCATCAACCAATTAAATGAACTCTTTGTTGACACTCCGATGCTGATCATTAAACAGAATTCCAATTCTGACAATACACCTTTTCTCTATGTGTCTGTCCCAATCGAAAATGGGGGATGGGTTATTGCCTATATTGACCCCTATTCTTTTGGTGCTGAATTCAGTCAGTTTGCCATTGGACAGGATCTGGATCTTGGCATCATGGATACAAACGGCACTAATATCTATACCAATAACATGATCGAAATCGGAAAAAATATATTAACAGACCCAATGTATGATTCTTTTGTTGAAATGCAGACCCTTGTCCAGAACCAAATCATCCCGAATGCACAGGGTGAGGGTTCATACACCTACAATGCTACCGGTACAAGTGAACCAGTTCAAAAAGAAATTAAATGGGATACGGTCACCGCTTTTGGCCAGGAACTTCGCGTTTATGCCAATACAGAACCGGGAAGCGACACCAGCGTTTCGGAATTACGATCTTTTTCTGCTGAAGAATTAACCTGGCTTGATGAAGCTTCTGACTACATTAATGATGAATTCACCAACCTTGAAACTTTAACGGATGTAGCTGTATCCGCTTACCAGGAGTCCGGTCAGGACAGTGAAGCTTTTTCAACGGCTCTGGCTCAAATTTCTCAGAATAGTTTAATTGCCAAAAATGTCGTTTTTGTTAACACCGACAATATGATCGTCACATCTTTCCCTAGTTATTTAGAGGGGATTTCATTTGATTTATATGATCTGGATATTCCTTCTGTAACTTCTGATAGACAGCCCTTCATTACTGAAGTAAACTTTTCCGATGTTCAGACTTCTGCATTAAAGCAGTTGGGTTTTGTTACGCCGGTCGTAAAAGACGATGAAATTGCTGGCTATATTCTTGTCCAGGCCCGCCTGTATGATCTTGCCGCAGATCTTTCAAGTCTCAAAGATATTGGCCAAAATGTCAATTTCATGCTGACAGACAGTAACGGTACGATTTTATATGATGGTGATATTGCTGAAGTCGGAAAGAATATTTATAATGATGAACTGTATTCAGAGGGCACCCTTCAGGACTATCTGCAGAATGAATTTAAGGTAAACAGCGAAGGTGAATCGAGTTATGAGTTTTATGGTGCTGGCATGACCGAAATAATTCCCAAAGAAGTTTCCTGGAAAACAATCACTTTTATGTGGGAAAATTTCAAATTGTCGATGAACTCTGAATGGAAACCTACAGAATAATCGTTTGACTTTGAGTCAAATTGACACGTAGCAAATAATGATTCTTACGCAGAAAAAAGAGACATAAATGTCTTTTTTTCTGCGTTTAAAGAAGTACTCGTGTAGAGAATGAACTATCTCTCAATGATGTACAGGTAATTCCTAGTCAAACTTACTGCTAATAAGTCGGGGAGCTTTTATGAAATTACTTGAACTTTCTAAATTTTACGAACATCTCGATAGACAACTTTTATAAATAGAATATACATTCCGTTGTCAACACCAATTTTTTAAGGTAAAACGGGCAAGTATGTCTTATTGCAGCTGCAGAAGAACCCGAAGTTGCATCGAATTTGGATAGATTCCATCGATTGCTTTCTTTCTGTTATTTTCGACGGACTTGGCTATAAAAACGAAACATGCTATAGGAGCAATTAATGAAAAGAATATTGTTTCTGCTCATTCCACTTATTCTAGGTCTAATTGCTGATTTATTAATAGATACGCCGTCCGAGGATTATTCAAGCAGTTGGGCAAGGTAGGAGCCGAAATCAAGCTGCTATTTTGCCATGACAATGGATGATATATTGGAGAATGATTATGATACAAACTGATTTAAAAGACTACTTTAAAAAACAGATTAAATTCAGCGGAGCTGTCCTGCTGTCAAAAAATAATGAAATTATCTTCAGTGAAGCCTACGGTTTTTCAAATAAGGAAAAAGGAATAAAAAATACCCTTGCAACACAATTCATGATTGGCTCGATGACAAAGACAATCACTGCCTTATGTATTATGCAGTTTTTAGATCGTGGACTATTATCGACACAAGAGATTATTGATAATTATATTCCCAACTTCTATCAGGGTCAGGGAATAACCATTCATCATCTGCTGACTCACACTTCCGGAATACCAAACTACCTGATGTTAAAAAAGCGGATAAAATGGGGTGAAAGTCATAAGCCCCAGGAAATCCTACAAATCGTTAAAAATTATAAACTAAAATTTCCAGTTGGCAAAAAATTCTCCTACAGTAATACCAATTTTCTTATTCTTGGTCTGATTATTGAAATGCTTTCCGGGATGCCTTATCATCAATATGTAAAAAAATTTCTATTTTCACCTGCCAAAATGATTCATTCAGGTTTTATTGATGAAGTGCCGAAAAATCTTGCCACTAATTATATTAATGGTATTAGAGGTTCCTATATGGACCCGTCACTTTTCTTTGCCTGTGGTGATATGGTTTCAACAGTCGGTGATTTATATTTGCTTGATCGCGCGATTCAGGATGGTAAACTCTTAAACGCTCAAAGTTTAAAGGCAATGCAAAAACCTCACTATGACGGTAAACTTGTCAAATACGGATATGGATTACTGGTGAAAAACCATTTTGCTAGTCAAAGCATCTGCCACGGCGGATCAATGCCAATTGGTTATACTTCTCATTTTGAGAAATATATTGTTGACAACATGAGCATAATTGTTTTAAGCAATGATTGTGTAAACTACCAGTTATTATCGCTTAGTGGAGCAGGTGGCACCTATATATGCAGAGAGCTTGCTTCACTTATTTATGGCAAAAAGTTAGGGGTTTTAAGAAAGATATTCTAAAATTTCCAATGCCAGGTCTACTTTACATTAGCGCACCTATGAAAGATGCAAGGGATTATGATAGCCCAGATCGGCCTGACGAGTCGTGTTGGTGGTCTCCAGAGTATGTCTGAGGATGTCAAGATCTTCCTGCACCCGAACCAAAGTCAGGCCGGCATAGGCGTCGCCGTTTTGAATGAGCTGATAGCAGCCCGATTCTGCTTGATGAAGCCAGGAAAGAGCTTGCAGCAGATCCTTGCCAACGCCCTGTCCCAGTAGATAACAGTGACCAATACGATAGGCAATGTTAGGATACTCCGGACAATCTAACGTGATGACAGCGACCGCCTCATTAAACCAGAAGAAAGCGGCAGTCGGATCTTGGTCTACATAATGACCATTATAATACATATCACCAAGCTTATACATGCCGTTATGATGGCCCATTTGAGCGGCTTTGGCAAAATAAACATAAGCAGTTTGATGGTTGACGGGAATGTCGCGGCCATAATAATGGCAGTAGCCCAGATAATTGATAGCCAGCAGATTGTTTTTAGCAGCGGCCTTTTCAAACCAGGCATAAGCTTTTTTAAAATTCTGGGGTACAAGCAGCCCTTCATAGTAGATACCGCCCAGAGTTGCCATTGCGTGATCGTTACCTGTTTCGGCCAAGAGCTGATAAGCATTTAAAACCTTTTGCTGGATTTCGGGTGTCAGCCTTTGTTTGTTGGTTTCAAAATAATAATAATCAGCTAATTTCAGCAGGGCCTCTTCATCGCCATTAAGGGCGAGAAAACGGAGTATGTCAAGTTTATTATCGTTCATATATCATCCTTTTATTGAAATGTTTTATTCATTATAGCATAATAGGAGACAAAGAAATAGTTTCAGGGGTAACCTGACAACTGAGCTATCAGTGCAAAAATCATAAGGAGTTATTAATGGATAAAAAAACAGCAGAGTCGAGACAATCCTATAATCAGAAAGCAAAAGACTATCCGAATACGCCAGAAGGCCGATTTACACTTTCCTATAATCACTTAATTAGCGAGGTGGTTAGACTTGGCAACGGTGATACCATTTTAGATGTAGCCTGCGGAGATGGTCGCTTATTACAGATGCTGGCTCAGCAAGCAAAGGTTAATGCTCATGGCGTTGATGTTTCAGAAGAAATGATAAAAAGTGCGAGTGCTGCAAATAAAGAAATGAGTTTTCAAGTTGCTGCAGCCGATGTGCTACCTTTTGAGAATGATCATTTTGATCTGGTGACAGTTTGTTGCGCTTTTCATCATTTTACTCAGCCGGAAGCTTTTATGACCGAAGCTTATCGGATCATCAAGCCGGGTGGCCAACTACTGATTGCCGATCCCTGCCTGCCACCCGTTGTAAGGCAACTTGAAAATCTGATTCTGCCTTTATTAAAAATGGGGGATGTTAAATGTTACAGCCAAAAGGAGCTGACTGATTTTTATAAAAAGGGCAACTTTAAAGAAATTTCAGCAGTAAAAAAAGGATCTCAGCTCCTGATGACGGGTGTGAAAATCCAGTGACTGTGAGTTCCAGTCACGGACTTCCTCAACTTATTGATTAACATTACTGATTTATAAAACCAATCCCATTAACCTATATCAGGTGATGATTCTTTTTATTTTTCGTGAAAATGTTGTTGCGATAATGAGAGACATTTAATTGATTGTCTAATCAGTAAATAAAGCCATATTTTCGTGATATTTCGAAGTCCTTTTATTACGACTATTATAGTAGTTAAGCATCATCGCAATGTACATTTGTCGCATGTAGTTGGCGGAATAGTCAGGGTTAGCGTAAATGGATGCATCAAGGCCATTGTTAAAACCATCTTTTATAATTTTTTTCTGTTCTTCGTTAAATTTTTCTAACATAATGATCCCTCTTAAATTATATTTTGATCATATTGTACTGTAACAATGTGTTGCCGTTGTGATCAAAATTCAATGCCTATGTGTGTCAATTTTGAAATCTGACTGATGAAATATCCGTTTCAATGATCAGTTTTCTTTAAATTCAGTGTCTGAGCTGTTATACTTATGATATAAAATAAGTAAGTTATTCCAAAAGTAATGGTGTCAGACACTGCTTGCTAGCTAAAATAAAAAGGAGTCGCATATGATTATCAAAAAATCTAAAATTGCCATTATCGGCTGCGGCCTGGTTGGTTCAACGACTGCCTTCAGTCTGATCACTCAGGGCGTTTGTGACGAAATCCTGATGATTGACATCAACAAGGAAAAAGCCCTGGGAGAGGTATTGGATTTAAAAAATACCATCAAGTATCTGGAACGTAATGTCAAAATTGTCTGTGGTGATTATGAGGATTGTGCCGATGTTGATATTATCGTAGTAACGGCTGGACCACCGCCAAAACCTGGCCAGTCACGACTAGATAGCCTTGATTTATCGGCTCAGATAGCGGCTTCGATTGTTGATCCGATTATGAAAAGTGGCTTTCAGGGAATTTTTGTCGTGATTTCCAATCCCGTTGATATCATGGCTTATCTGATTTATAAACTTTCCGGTTTGCCTAAAAATCAGGTGATCGGTACCGGCACATCCTTAGATACTGCCCGTTTGCAGAATTTTCTTGCCGAGCTTGTCAACGTTGATCCCCGAAGTATCTATGCTTATTCCATGGGCGAACACGGGGATTCGCAGATGGTTCCCTGGTCGATTGTAACCGTAGCGGGCAAATCCTTTCAGGATATTATTATGGATAATCCGGAGATCGTCGGAGATGTGGATTTGGATGAAATTGTGTCTAAGACTGCCAGGGAAGGCTGGGAAATTTATTATCGCAAGGGTACGACCTATTTTGGCATCGCAACCGCCTGTGTAGGGATCATTAAGGCAATCCTTCATGATGAGAACAAAATTATTCCGATCTCAACCTTACTGGAAGGCGAGTATGGCCAATCTGATGTTTATGCGGGGGTACCGGGAATTCTTAACCGGACAGGAGTGTCTGATATTCTTGAAATTCATATGACAAATGAAGAGCAGGAAAAGTTTAAACAGTCAGCCGATGTCATTCGACAAAATATTAAAAAGGTAGAAGCCTATTATAAAGTTTAAGAATTGAAGTGTATAAGCTGGAGGGGGATGATGTCATGCATGCTTAACTAATAAATAATTATTATATAGGATAATTTATTGACGTTCCGGCTTTTTGAAATCCGGAACGTTTTTCGTGCTTTAGAATCAATTTGTTGCGAATCCTAAAATAAGAAAACAAATCTAAAGAAATGTGCCAAAATGACGATTAAATTACAAAGGCTATTTTTTTAAACAAAATAAACCGAGAGTTATCTGGTTACATAAGAGGTAAATAATTGTGAAAACATTGTTTTATGGCATTCAAAATATTAGTGAAACCGAAGCGGTCAATCAACTTGCGGAATTGGCCACCTATAATGCTGATACTTATATCAACGTCTTACTGTATAATATAAAAAGAATCATTATTAATTTTTTGGCATTGTTTTTTTCAAGATTAGAAGAGAAAAGTGATCTTTTAAAACCAGATTCAATCCAGCAACGTTATGAAAAAAAACAAATCGAGTATTCAGAGCGTCCAATGGCAGCATTGTTAGAAGAATATAAAAGACTTCTAAAAAAAGCTGTCCGGGGAAATGACTCACAAAGTGATGATGAACTGTTGGCAAGCGTTACCCAAAAAGCATCACGGATCCTTCGTAAAAAAGATATTGAGGGAAAATCAATCTATGAGATAAATGATCTGCTTTTTCACAAATATCCCAATCTATCAAAACCGGACTTTGAGGACCTGTTATTGGGAGCGATTATCGGTGAAGCATTACTCGTGATTGTACTGTTCTTGGTAACAGTGTATTGGAATTTACCATTGTTATTGTTCATTGCTATTTTTTCGTAGTTCAACCGCTTATCTATTATTCGATTAAGACAAGGCTTTCGACATGGAAACTGGCAAGATTTGTCTGGCTTGCTGCATCTGGTGCAGGTGGTTTCAACGAGAGTAAAGGTAAACTGCCACTAGATCTAATCAATAAACATACTAGAAGACAAATGCTCTTAGACGTGCGCACGATTCATAATCTTTGGCGATCGGTCAAGAATCTAACGGCTGAGAAAGATGACATCAATCAGCGAATAGCCGAAATTGATCGTCAAATTAGCGCCAATAGTAAGATTATTAGCTACAATAACTCTGCAAAAGAAAGTCGTGATGCGACTCGAATCATCGAAGATAAAAAAATCGAAAACGAGTCACTTACTGAGGAAAAGGTTGGTTTGCAGCAAAGTCTTGAAAATAAATCTCTTGACCTTGAAAAATACCAGAACTTGTTAAATGTAATCGAAACAGATACCGCCAATACAATCATTGGCATGTGGAAAAAAATGTTCAGTACAGCAGAATTTTCTCAAGACTTTATCCTTGATCTGATCAGAAAGTTCTCCCTGGAAGATTTCAGACTTGTTGAGAAGAGAATATTTGAGGTTTGCAACACGACCTCACCAAAATCTTTGGCAAAGCGGATTTCATTAGGTTATTCACTTTCATTTTTAACGAATCATATGGATCTTGCAACCTTAATCTTTAGCCTGGATAATTCATCAGCACCGACATTTATAAAAATTGACAGAGCCGTTTCACTTCAGGAAACGCCTTTATCTCGTGAGGAATTACAACAGGTAATTAGCTTATATGAAAAATCAGGTTCTGATAAAAGTAAGGATTTGCTGGCGGAGTATGAAATTCAAATGACAGATTTACAACAGCAACAAAATACATGGGAGATAGAGCGAAAGGAACTTAAAGATCAATCAAATGCTCTCGAGAACCAAAAAGAAAAATTGCTGTCAGATATTAAATTTAATTACGATAAAATCGACGACTTACAGAATCAGATTGTATCAAAAGAAAAAGATTGTGATCTTTTGCATAAACTGCTGGAAAAAACACCGAAATCTGAATTACTTAGTATCTCACACGCTGATCAAACGGAAGAGCTAAGTAAATTGGAGCACAAATATGAAGTGAAAATAGCTGATAATAATAAACTGTTAGAAGATCTCGAGTATGTGAATAAACAAAAAGAGGCACTGCAACAGGAGTACGACAAACAGGAAAAAGAAATATTTGAACATGAACAAATAAATATAGAATTTAAAAATGATCTAGAAAATCAAAAACAGGAAATTAAACAGAAAGAACTGGATATTAAACAAAAAGATCAGGATATTTATTTAAAATCTCGCCTGCTTGATAAAATGAAAACAAAAAAAATAAAAGAAAAGGAAATTGCACAAAATCTAAAAAAAGACATTGCTTTACTGAAAAAGGAGAAAAAAGAGTTAGAAGAAACCATCCAAGTGCAACGAAAAAATATTGATATTATAGAGGAGGATTTGAAGAAATTTGAAAATTTCTTTCACGAGGAAAAAGAGAAAGTTGTCAAATTAAAAAATGAATCAGAAGGAATTACGGCAAAATTACTCACCAATCAGGGTATATATGATGAATTGTATAATCAGATTGAAGCGGCACGGAAATATATATATATAGTCGCTCCTTTTATGAATGACCAGCAGTTTAACAATTTGCTTAATAACTTAGATGCGGCTAAATCTCGTCATCCTGATTTAAAAGTGAAGCTCTTATATGGTGTAAAGGTGAGACCGGGAAATGACCAAGAAGCGAATTTGAATGATTCTGAAGATGAGTATACAAAAGCTTCGAAACTAGAGCTCAGATTAGGCAAAAATGCAATGACTAAACGAGGCAATACATATGCAAGAGCTATTATTTTTGATGACAAAAGCTTTATTTTAGGCAGTACAAATGTAATATCTTTAGGCGGAAATGATAATGAAGCCTTACAAGACAATGTCGCAATCGATGAAGTTGTGAACGTTGAAACTGCACATGATGATGCTGCAACACATGAAGCTGTGAATGATGATTTCGTACAGGATGATACTGTAATGCATGAAGCTATGAACGATGATCTTGCACAGAATGATACCATAAGTGATGATGTTGTGCGGAATGAAACCGCTTTATTTTCAACAGATGTGAGAATATGCCAACAACTAAAAAGACAATACTTTGACTGGTAACTTATAATAGAACCATATTTCACATAGCATGACTAAAAGTCCTCGCTTTATAGACGTAAGGCGGGGACTTTATTGTAGTTGAAAAGGCTAGTATCAGGTTGACAAAACGCCTATTTGACGGTCATTATTCCATTTGTTTGTTGATTATCCAGTATTTCTTTGATAGAATTTAATTTATATACATAATTTTTTATAAAAGCGTGTAAGATTTGTTAGTAGTGAAAAAGAGGAAAAAAATGAAACGAAAATACTATCTTGATACAGTTTTGCTGATAGTGATGATAATTACAACGGTACTGGCTTTTGGTCATATCGAACGCGTGCTTGATTGGATTACTCTAGGGATATTTTTAATTTTATCGCTGGTAATAAACAGGCGCTTTAGCATAGTTTTAAAAATTCCGGTCGTAAGCAAAGCCAGTGTTGGCGAAAAGCTGCAATATTTTGGATTAATCACTGGGAAACTTTTGTATTTAGTGTATATGGTTAATTTTATTATCGTCGAAGGACAGACTCGAGCCACTCTGATTTTTCTGATTTTCATCTTTAATTCGATTGGTTTTATGAACATTACCTATCTTGGCGATAAAGGAATGGTGTTAGGCTTTTCAAGGATCGTTGAGGGTTCGCAAATTACTAATATCGACCGAAAGAAACATTATTTTGATTACTATTATTGTCACGTTACCCTAAAAAGCGGGGAAATTGTGAAACTGAATCTTAGTCAGGATATCATTGAACGTTGTGTTAATCAGTTTAACACTATTATCAAAGGAGAAAGCAATGTCTAAGTTTGCCGTAATCGATACCGAAACTACCTGGCAAGATGCAGTGATGTCTGTTGGAATTGTCATCGGAGATGCAGAGAACTTCAATTTGATTGACAAACGCTATTACATCCTGACCCCATATAGGGACCACGGTGGAATGTACACATCTGCGCTGTATGTCAACGGCATCAAACCTGATCTTGAGTGTTCTCGGGATCGAGCCATGAACGATTTGCAGCATTTTCTGGCAGATTATGAGGCGAAGGCGATGTTTGCCTACAACGCCACTTTTGATTACCGTCATCTGCCGGAATTAAACCATTTTGACTGGTTTGACATCATGAAAATCGCAGCCTATCGTCAACACAATCCCAGCATTCCTGATTGTGCCGACTGTTATGGCACCGGCAGATTGAAGCGCGGTTACGGTGTTGAAAACATCTATCGCTTGTTAAGCCGGAAACATCACTACTACGAGCAACACAACGCCCTGACAGATGCTATCGATGAATTAATGATCATGAAGCTATTAAACCATAAAATTGACAAGTACGCTTTGGCCCAATTATAGGAGTCATTTTCAGACCGTAATTATAAAATTAGGAAGGTTAACGCATGAGGATTGAAGACAACATAAAAGAAATCATATTTGGAACTGGAAGAAGATCCGCTGTGTGAAAATATTTGCATTGACGGATGTCAAAAATGCATCGATTCCTGTCCAGTTCAAGCAATCGAAAAGGGAAGTGTCAATCAGAAGTCTTGCCGGGCTCATACCTATGGAAAAACTGAACGAGATTTCATCGAATTTAGTTTCCCGGTAATTTAAAAAAAATAAATGTAATCCCCAGTCGAAAGGATGCTTTCATAATAGTTCGAATTCTTGTAAAAAGGACAACTATACCTTTAGTAAAAAAATCTAATATGGAGGAGACTTTATGCAATTAGAAACGGAAAGACTATTACTGCGGTCCTGGAAAGAATCTGATGCTGAGGATTTATATCGATACGCCAGTAACCCGGAAGTGGGACCAATCGCTGGATGGCCGGTGCATACCAGTCTTGAAGACAGTTTAGGAATTATAAGAAACGTCTTATCGAATCCCGAGACTTACGCTGTAATATTAAAAAGTGAGGACCATGCCGTAGGAAGCATTGGTCTATTAATGGGCCAATACAGCAATATTGATCTACTAGATAACGAAGGCGAAATCGGATACTGGATTGGCCAACCGTTTTGGGGACAAGGGCTCATTCCGGAAGCAACGCGTGAATTAATCCGATATAGTTTTGAAGATTTAAACTTGCAAAAACTGTGGTGCGGCTATTTCGACGGTAACATAAAATCCAGGCGGGCCCAAGAAAAATGTGGTTTCGTTTATCATCATACAGATAAAGGTATTCCCTGGCCTTTAATGAATGATATAAGAACAGAACATATAACTTGCCTATCGAAAGAGAGCTGGATAGCTTCTTTTTAAGAAAATATCATGATTCCAGCGGCTAGAATATCCAGCCACCTTAACAAAGACTTTTAGTCATTCTTGATTAACCGATTTCACGTTAGCCATATCAACAAAATTGAATTGTCGGCAGCGATTAAAAATAAGGAATAGATTTATCAACTCGCTGATTAGCCTCGTCTAAATAATTTCAAATGTATTGTTTAGTTGCAAATATTTTTGCTAAATAATCCTTGCTCTGAATACGCCGATTTTTCTCCAGGTTGCCCATTGCTGACGGCAAACCCGCTCAAAAATAACCGGGTATCAAATAGTTGCTCCATCATGAATTCGGGACGGCTTGTATAATGAAGTTCAACCCCATGAATTAACTGATGCCGAAATCATTGAGGTCATTGATCATTTTGTAGCTGCTGTGCAAAGAGCTAAGAAAGCCGGTTTTGATGGTGTTCAGTTGCATCTGGCGCACGGTTACCTTTTTTCTTCATTTCTTTCGCCACATATGAATAAACGAAAAGATAAATGGGGCGGAAGTATTCACAACCGCTTCCGAATTATTCACGAAATTTTGATCCGCTGTCGAAAATCGGTTGGTGATTATCCGATTTTTGCCAAAATAAATGCGTTTGAAAAATCCTCTGATGGAATGAAAACATCGGAAGCGATTAAAATTTCTATGCTACTGGAAAAATATGGCTGTAACGGCATTGATGTTTCATCAGGTATTGGTGAAGATGGATTCTGGACGACTCGTGGTCAATTTCCATTCGAAATCATTAAAAAAGATAATTTTCGCGTTCAAGATATACCAGCTTTTCTTCACCCAATAGTAAAACTCTATCTGAAAAAAAGAATGGAAAGCTCGTTTCCTTATACTTTATATAATCTTGAGATTGCGAAACAAATAAAAAATGCAGAAAAATACCTGTCATTGTCGTCGTAGGTATCAGAAGTCTCGATGAAATAAAAAGCATCATAGAACCAGGAGGATGTGATTTTGTTTCCATGGCCCGTCCCTTTATTACCGAACCAGACCTGGTCAACAAAATGAAAACAGGACTTCATCTCGCGTCAAAATGCTATTATGGGAAGCTTCCAAAATAACATCTAAGTTCAAAGATCAGAGCGATAGTATAAGTTATTCGATGGAATTTGATAGTGTAAGGTACATAATGTTTGGGAGGAATCCGATGAAGGATATCATTCTCAGAATGTGTGAAATTGAGATTAACAATATAAAAAAATCCGGCATGGCAAATTGAATATCTGGGCAATCTGACCGAACCACCTGATGAAATGAAAGCAGATATCTTGGGTATTTAATCAGGCAGAATGCCGATTCTCATTCTAGAGCAGCCACAAAACAGATATTTTTTTATGTGATTATTCTTTTAAAATCTAGGATTGCAAAAAAAATATTCTGATCACCAAGGATGTATTTGGTGGTCTACCCGTCTCATTAATCGAAACATCTGTATTTGCAAAAAATACTTTTGAACTGCTAGTGCAGATGCTTGATAGCATCTATCTAGTCATAAAGCGCTGGTCCCGGATATGGCCTTAATGATAAAAAATTATGGACAATAAATGACTGCGGATGGCGATGAGGGAATTCGCTTTGAAATTCTGTCTCAACACAACAATCACCTAGTTCCGCTCCGATATGAGTCGGAAGGCACAACAAAAATTTTATCGGTCTTGAATCACATGATTGCCATCTACAATGATCCTGGGATTTGCGTCGCGATTGATGAGCTCGATGCCGGCATTTATGAATAACTGCTTGGGGAACTGCTGGAGGCTTTGGAGAAGGGCGGAAAAGGACAACTGATCTTCACATCTCACAACCTAAGACCACTGGAATCCAAATTGATTATAAACAAACTCTTAATATTGAATTCGATCACCGACACATGAATGCAATAAAAAAGAAATAAGCGCTATGTCTTATTTCTTTCTTATAAAAGAGGGGGGACATTTCAGTTAAAAAGCAGAGGAACTAATCTCGTTTTTTAGTTGTTCAAAATTTTTATAGTTTAATCGCATATCGAGTTTACTGCCATCTGAAACCTTCAATTCTATTTTTTTCTTATCAGACGAAAGTTTGTATTCCAGTCTTAAAAAATTTGAAATATTGGGATTAAATTCTTCCAGATCGTCTTTAGAAATTTCATCCAGATTGAGCACAACTTTCTGGGATTTAATGATCACGCGATCTTTTGTATAATCAAAAACGAAAGGGATTTTTATATATCGATTGAAAATCCAAAAGGCGCTGGTCCCTAACACACGATCCTTTTCTTGGTCGTTTTTATAAGCAACAACGCATTCGTCTTCTTGATGCTCTACATAACCAGATAAAAGAATGGAGTAACCATATTTTTCATAAATTTCTTTAAATTTTTTTAGTGATACTTTTCCCGGATTTTCAACAGTCAGGTATCTATATTCTCTTTTTGTAATAATAAAAACGGTAATCACGAAAAACAGAAGGAGGGGAATACTTTCAAGACGCGGACTAACATAAGTAGTTAACAAATAATTAATTACCAGACTGCAAATCAGACAAATTGTAAAAAACAGAATCTGTTTTGACAATGGTTTGATTGTTTCTTTGTTTTTTTCAAAATATTCTTTCATAGGTTTTTCCTTCTAAAATTCAATTTATTGCAAAGATGAAAACTATAATGATTCCGTATTTTATCACCAAAATAATTCAATTTCAAGTGAAAACGGCGCTCAGAATTACCATTCATATGGATATTAAAGGATTCTTTAAACAACCTACAAAAGTAAACTAGCTATAATTATATTTTGCAATAAAGTACAATTTAGGATATGATTCTAAAATTATGATAACACTTATATATCCGCTATATGATAGGGAAAAGTGATTGAAAATATCAGTAAAATAAATTATACTTAAGAAAATTGCAATATTTTATCTATTGGCTAGTTTTTTTACATTAAAATGCTATCTATAAGCTTTAGTAAGACTTAATTATTCGTATTATTTCCGAGTTTTCTCAACCCGCATTAGATGCTAGTCTGGAGGTTTTAAATGCAACAATGTCACAGCGAAATAAGTTTACTTGTAACTAATTATCTGGATGCTTATTTTTTAAATCGGAACCTAAATGATACAATGAAACTGTTTGGTAAACCGATTACTGGATTTGGAACTGGCTTAAGCGAAAATGCTTATCATTATGATGACTTTATTCGGCTTTTTAATAGAGATTTTGAAGAAGCGCCAGAAAAAGTTGAATATGATATCACTCAAATGGTTACTCATTTTCTTAATGAGGGAGTCGCCACCGCTGCCTGTCAATTAAACATTAAAACCCGCATTATGAATCAAGATGTTAAATTAAATTTTTTAAGACTCAGCCTAATTTTTATTAAAATCGATCATACCTGGTTGATTCATCATATGCATATTTCACTCCCCACTGATGCCCACGATGATGACGAATCCTATCCTATTAAAGAACTTGAAGAACGCAACCAGCTGCTGGAAAAGCTGGTCGTAGAAAAAACCCAAAGCCTAAACAAAGCTTTAAAAGAGATCAGCAAATTGGCAATAACCGATAAGTTGACGGGGATTTTTAATCGCAACAGAATCGAAGAAGATCTAAAAAAAGAAATTCAGCTGGTAAACCGCTACCGTAATCAATTTTCGATTATCCTGATCGATATTGACCACTTTAAGGAAGTCAACGATGGTCATGGACATGTGGCTGGCGACACCATGCTCAAAGAATTTGCTACTGTGCTTAAAAACTACATCCGGGAAACGGATATATTAGGTCGTTGGGGAGGAGAGGAATTTCTGATCATCTGCCCGGAAACGAAACTTAATGAAGCCTGCAACTTAGCCGAAAAACTGTGCTATACTATAGCAACTTTTCCCTTTCAGATCAAAAATAAAACCGCCAGTTTCGGCGTCGCCTCCTGTCTAGCGGATGACAATTACGACAGCCTGATCAACCGAGCTGATCAAGCCCTCTATCAGTCTAAGAGACAGGGTCGAAACCGGGTCACTATCGCACAAAATTGTTAGGGTCACTTCCCAATTTAAAACAGCCGGACATCTCCATAGAATAAAATCGCTTGATGGGATGATATCTTTCATCCTGACGGCGGTTTTTTCTATTGCAGATGCCAATCGCTTATTATCCAGGTCCCACTCGCTTTTACAATAAAATTCTTTTGCCACATTTACTGTCACACATTGTTTTTATTCATAAAAAATGTTAAAATAACTTAAGTTTATCTTAAGCAAATAGCTCAAATAAAATACAATAAAACCTTAACAACTTTTGGAATGGATATTAGAACAATTTATGGAAAAAGAAAAAATCACTGCCATCGAAACAAAAGTCAAAAAATTCTTTGCTCATAAATACACTATCGAAAAAAAACTTGGTTCGGGTGGAATGGGCTGCGTCTTTCTCCTACGCCATCAAGATCAGACCTTTTATGCCCTGAAAGTGCTGGAAAAAGCCGCCTATAGAAAAAACAACTTAAATAAGATGGGTGAAATTACTGCATTGCAAGAGCTGTCACATCCCAGCATTCCCGATATTTTTGAAATCACCGAAGATGAAGATTACATTTATATGCTGCAGGAATATATTAGTGGCAAACCTCTAAACCAGATCTTACGAAAGAAAAAAATCATTGAACCCGATTGTCTTTTAGTTTGGATGAAAAGCACAGCTGAGATCTTAAGGGATCTCCATCAGCAAGGATATATTCATCGAGATATCAAACCCGATAATCTGATGCTGACAGAGGATCAGTGTATTCGAATGATTGATTTTGGATTGGCACGTCAAATCGATGTTACTGATCAAGCTGACCAGCGAGTTTTTGGCACACTTTCTTACACGGCACCGGAACGGTTTGACCGTAAACCGGCAACCGTCCAAACCGATATCTACGGTTATGGCGCAACTATGTATCAGTTGGCGACCGGTATAAAACCCGAAAACATGAAAACCGATCCCCAGACAAGTATCTATATAATGACAGAAAAGCTTGCCCATACTGTGCCACCCGACATTTCCTTGGTGATTCGCAAAGCTATGGAGATTAATGAAAAGGGGAGATATAAAAGTTTCACAGCTTTACTTTGGGATCTTAATCATCCTGATCAGATTTTAAGCCCTGAACAGGAAATTCAAAACATCAGGGCCAGCGCCCTGTTTATCATCGTAACAGTCCTTTTCTTGATTGGACTGACTACATTATAAAAGAGAGAATGGTGAATTATGAAAGAAAATCAAATTGAGACCGATTTATTTCTGGTTGTCGATGGAAAAGAAAATGCTCTAAAGTCTAGCCCCTTTGTGCTGGGTCGCGATCCTCTGGCCAGTGACCTATGCCTGAACCAAAAAACTATTAGTCGAAAACATCTAGAACTAAGTTGCACCGATGGACGCTGGTATGCGGAGGATCTTAATTCCAGTGCTGGCACCGTTCTTAATGGGGTCAAGATGGATCCTGGACGTAAGCTCGAAATCGTCGCTGGAGATTTTTTGGAACTCTCTGACGTGACTATAATACTACAGAGTCATACTAATGCTACCCTTAAAACCGCATCTACTGAGCCTCAAACTGGTAATTCGGCTGACCAAATCAACTTGGTTAGGTCTAACCTGCGCCAATTTCTGGCGGAAGCAAATCTTGATGCCCAAAATTTGAACCGTTTGAGCGCGCTAATTGATTCGATCATTTTATATAATGGCGACGGCCGACTGTTAAACCATGTTGTTGCTGAAATCATTAGCGAAAGCAGCCC
The DNA here is from genome assembly GCA_031222025.1 of Eubacteriaceae bacterium ES2. GTDB lineage: Bacteria > Bacillota > Clostridia > Eubacteriales > Eubacteriaceae > Acetobacterium. The sequence continues at coordinate 1,910,588 of CP130740.1, forward strand.
GGTACAGAAGCTAGTTCAGACTCCAACACCTCCTTCCCCGATCAAAAAACAGCCTACAACTACCAAAAACGCTCCCAAAAAATTACCAGTTTTCCATCCTGTCAAGGTAGAAGGGGAGTGGAAGGAAATTCCTGTCACCAAGATCCCCTTTACGATTGGACGCGGACCGGATAATGTCGATTTTGTCCTGAGCGCCAAGGGTGTCAGTCGATCCCACTGCCTGGTCAGTTGTCATGACGGGGCCTATCATATAACCGATCTGGGTTCGATCAATGGCATTTTCTTAAATAAGAAACAGCTCAAACCCAATGACCATTATCCGATCAAAAATGGCGATTCGATCAGCCTTGGTATTAATCAGTTTTATGTTGAAATTTAAGATATGAGAGGGATAAGATGAAAAAGACAGAAGAATTTGAAGCTCAGACCGATGAGTACCAGAATGATTCCCTGGCTGGCTCCGAAAAAAACGGTAGTGAATCATGCGATTCCAGCCAGGAAGAAACTGGTGCTTTGGCCGATGTTGAAGCAACAGAAACTTTGATTACTGATGAGGTAGAGCAGAGCGATCTCCAACCTGAAAACAATCATGAGCAGACAAATCAGTATGAACAAGTGGAAGACTCGCAACTAGCTGATCACCCCACAGCAGAAAATATTACGAATTCGTATCCAGCATCGAGTCTTACTACTACTGAAACTAATGACCAGAAAACTACTGACTTTGAAGATGAGGAAACTGCTGCCCTGGTTAGTGAAGAAACTGAGGCTTTAGTTTCCGAGGAAACTGAAGCCCTGGTCATTGAAACAACCGCAGCTTTAATTGACGAGAAAACAGAAGCGCTGGTCATGACTGATCCTTACGTCATCGAAAGAACTGAATCGCTAATCAACAGCCAGCGAAAACCGGGGAAAAGAAAAAAAACAGCCCTCATAATCGGTTCCGTTATTCTGGGAATGCTTTTAATCGGTGGATCTGTGGTAGGTTATTCGGCGTATGAACAAAAACAGCTTGACGAGCAAATAGCCGCAGGTATGGAAACAGGTTCATCCCTCATGGCATCGGGACAATACAGTGATGCTATCGTTGCCTATGAAAATGTCAGGGCTTTGGATGCCGACAACTCTGCAGCAATTTACGGCAAAGCAATGGCGTATACTGCGATGGCCGATTATAACAACGCTCGAACTTACTATGAAGAAGCTCTCAAACAGAACATTGAAATTGAGGACATGAAAGTGATTTACAATTCCTATATTGATTCTGAAGTCAGTGCTCAGGTTGCTGAAGAAACCCTTTTTGCCCTGATGGAAAGGGCCGCTAAAGAAACTGGAGATGAGGCATATATTAAGCGTAAAGGCGAATTTATGGTTAAAGCACCGGGCTTTAATCTCAACCCTGGCTCCTATCAGGGTGCTCAGTCTGTCGATATTATCAAAGGCGACGGAGCCGACCGGGTCTTCTACACTTTGGATGGTTCCGAACCCACAACCGGTTCAGTAGAATATGTCAGTACCATAGCCCTGAATCCTGGTGAAACGACTGTTAAAGCTATAGAAGTTGGTGCCAATGGCTATGCCAGTGAAACCGTCACTGGAACATATTTTGTAGAGGAAACCAGCGAAGTTAAATTTGAAAATAACATCTCCGGTTCTTGGTCGTCACGCTCCGGATCATATCTGTATCAGTATTATTTCAGTGACGGATATGTAACTTATTCTTATACCTCTTCCAGTGGAACTACCTATTCCTATAGCGGTAACTACACAATTACAGGCGTAAACCAGAGCGGTACCATCGGAACTTTGTCAGTCTTTAACACATCCAGCAGTTATGGCATTTCCAGTACCATCAATATTAACTGTGAGCCGCTGGGCGATAATATGATTTCTATCAATTCTAAGGGTTACAGCTATAATCCCTGATCTTTGGATAGGGCGAATTTCCGCCCTTTTTTAGTTTAAAATTCTGCCAGTCCGTTGTATTCCAGCAGTTTATATGAAAGATGCAAGAAAAGCATCTGATCAGCATTGGAAAAATCAATATTTATCAGTTCTTGCAGCCGTTTTAAGCGATAGACCATGGTAGCCTGATGGATAAACAAGGCTTTTGCCGTCTGGCTGGCGTTCATCTGGTGGTTCAGATAGGCTTTAAGTGTCGCAAGATATTCTGTTTTTTTCGCTTCATCGTATTTTTTTAAAAAAATCAGCTCCTGAGCACATAGAAGTTCGACGGGCATACTATGACAGGCTTCCTGCAGAAGATACACAAAGGCACAATCAGAAAACTGATGGCACCAAACTGTTTCATCGTGAAGTAGACCATGGTTCAGAGCAATTTCTGCTTGCCGAACATAGTAGCGGAGCTGTTTGAAATCACGACAGCTGTTACTTAAGCCAATCCGAAAATTACAATCTCTAATAAAGAGGATCAATTCAGCAAGATGATTTTCTGTGCAATCTCTACCAAAATATAGACTCTCGCGGATGATCATGATCAGATGGTCGTTTCTTCTCAGCGGAACAATTCCAGGGAAATGGTCCATAAGATAGCGGCAATAATAAGTTGCACTTTTTATCTGCACTTCTGAGGGATATAAAAAGAGATAACCAACACGGAGTTGCTCTTCCGGTTTCCAGCCATTTCTTATAAACAGAGGGCTCAATAAATTGATATCAGTTATCTGGCCATCCAGCAAGTGTTTAAAAGTTTCAATCAGGTTTTGTGAGACTTGATTGATTTTATTTTTTTAGAATAAAGGCCACCTCGATTAATAAGATCAGTAAAGCTTCTGCCCAAAATTTCCAGTAAATAATAATCACTTTCCAGAAATGCAGATTTGCCAATCTCATCAATCAAAATAAGACGACAAAAATAATCCTGTTTAATAAAAATATCAAGACATAAAGAATCCGCACACAAAATACCTCGGGGATAAATAAAAGGCTTTTGCTCCGGATTTGGTGGTCGGTTGTTAAGATCATTTTTTAGATAATTAAAAATTTCTAAAGGGATTTGTGAACCACTGCCCCGATAATCCAGACAAGGACCAGCTGCCGCCAGATATTCAGGCTTGTCGTCAGCGGCATAAATGGAGCGATTGAATATAGGATAAGATATTTCCAGCAGTTTCTGTAAAGTTTCGTTCTCGACAGCCTGATTCATCTGGTCCTGCCAATTGCTATATTTCTGAAATATCCCATAAATGATTGCGAAAATCTGATGGTAAACAATTTTCATATCTTTTGCTTTTGGCACTAAATTGATTACAGGGTATTGAATATCTCTTATTTGGGATTCTGAACCATTTATCAGACAAAATAACAAATCCTTCGATTGATTGGATATCGGTGCGATCATTTCATCGCTTTTCGCATTCATCAAATACAAGGTGCCACCATAAAACTCAATCTGCTTTTCAAAATTGCATATGCCGCCGTACTTCATTTTTGAAAAATCTTTTTCACAAGAAAAAGTCACATGATATTTTTCCTGAATTTTCTGATTGATTGATAATTCCTGCACCAGCAGTTCCTGAGATATTTTCATAGTATTCTCCATGATTAGCTTATTCACAAACATTTTATTAGTGCTTTTGGTGATTATGATTCAATGGCCCTAAGTGTAATAACAGCTTTTGGGCAGTTCATCAAAGGCAAATTTTGTTATTTGATTTTTCCTTTTTATACAATTGCAATCATTTGGAAAATTGCTTTTCAAAACTTGTCTAAATTTTACGCTGGAATTTAGTTGGTTACAAATTAAAATTCACTTAGTTATCAATATTATATAAGTTGAGAGCCAACATTTTGATGCATTCTTATAATTTACAAATAGTCTATTAAGTTTTATACTGATTTTAAAGTTAATTTGTCGTTTTCACCAATTAAATAAACTTTTTACTAAATTATTGAAAAGAGGTATAAAAATGGAATCTGTACGAACACCAAGAGAAAACTTTTTGGATATGTCTAAAGGCATTCCTTCTGACTATCTACTTCAGTTTGCTTATGGCCCCAATCCATATTCCCGCCGCCCATTAATGAGTATGTTCTGTGGACCTGGATTTTTAAATCAGCATCGCAGTCCTGAAGGTGGAAAAGACATCTGGGGTGTTAATTATGTCACCACCAGAGATACTGGTTATTCAGGAATGCCTGAACCCAACAATTTTATTCTCAAAGATATAACAAAATGGCGGGATGTTATCAAAGCGCCTGATATTTCCGGTATTAACTGGGAAAAAATGGCTCAAGACGATCTGGCCATGCTAGCTGGTTGGGGAATCAATCCTCAGGAAACTGCCATGATGTACAGCATGCACTTTGGCTATTTCCAGCTCTTAATGTCCTTTATGGGCTTTACCGAAGGTCTCTGCGCCATTGTCGAAGAACCGGAAGAAGTTAAGGCCCTGATGGAATACATGTGCGATTTTTATACCGAAATCGCCACTAAATCCTTTGATTATTATTCACCGGATATGGTCGAAATAGTTGATGACACAGCAGCATGGGGGGCCCCCTTTATCTCAACAGAACAATACCGTGAGATTTTTAAACCCTGTCATGCACGAGAGGCCAAATTTGCTACTGATCGGGGTTTGCCGGTGGCCATGCATGATTGCGGTAAATGTGAACCTTTTATCGAAGACTGGCTGGATATCGGCGTTAAATATTGGGAACCGGCACAAACCTGCAATGACTTACATGGCATTAAAGAAAAATACGGAAAAGATTTAATTGTTATTGGCGGATGGGATCCCAGTGGGGAATTACTTAATCCTGATTGCAGCGAAGAAACCTTTAAAACTGCTGTCAATGATGTTATTGATGATTTGCTGGTTGGTGGCAATTACATTTTTGATGGCTGGATGTTCGGCGATCCCGAAGATGAGACCGTCAATAATAAAAACAAATGGCTGACTGAATCGGTCGAAGATTATGATGTAACCCGTTATCGCAGTTTTTTATAAAACATCCTGTCATAGATATCTTCAAAATTTTAAACGTAGGCATATATGTCGCGAAATATTATTTAGTGTCATTTATGCCTGCGGATTTTCATTTGTACTATGAATTTAAACTAACTCTGCAAATCCACAAGTCGTAAATTTATAATTGATATTGCAAAACGGAACGAAAAATGATTTCGATCCGTTTTGATTTTTAGGCATTTAGATTAATCAACACACTAAAAGACATGTAAAGCCAGGCCAAGAGCACTAATTTGCGTAGATTATGCGCGACTGTTTGTAGAGTTCTTCACGATAAGCTGGTGTCATAATCCCTTGCATCAGTCCATAAATACTGATCATCGATGATTTACCCTGTTTACAAACAGCATCAGCAAATGCCTGAGCAGATTTTCGCTGATCTTCCTCGCTTGTCGTTTCCGGATTAAAGGCTGGTGGAATCAGACCAATACAAATCTGATCGCCATATTCTTCAAATAGTTTCATGGTATCATTCATATCCTGAGGACTCCACGAATCCCAACCAGCATCAATAATGCACTGGATTCGGCTTTCAATATGTCCACAACTGTGCAGATCAGCCCATAAACCCTTTGCGTGAATGTGATCAGTCAGTTTACGCATATATGGTACGATCATTTCCTGTGCAGTAGCTTCAGAGAAGAAAGGTGAACGCTGAGAACCCCAGTCATCATGAACGGTGAAGCCATCGATAAAATCGTAATGTTCTACGACTTTGTCGACAATACGACAAGCCAGATCTGTTGTCGCTGCAAAAATTTCTTTAACCGCATCCTGCTGATCCTCATCAATTAATGCTTCGGCAGCACCTTCAAAACCCATGAAAGAGATTAATCGTTCAAACCACCAGCCATTAATCATCCAGGCTAACATAAATGCTTTTCCATTTAGAAAAGTACCATTGTTTGCTTTTGCACTGCCTTGCCAATCCCAGCTGTCGATATCTGGAAATTTGATGACTTCTTTCCAGTCGTTAGCATCTTTTAGTACATGATTACCTGGTCTTACCATTGAGCCCTGAGCATCAGGTACGTATTCCCAGGGAATCCCAAACATATCTGTTGCATCCTGAGGGGGTAACATGTTGGCTTCAAAAACAAAAGCTCTAGCGATATTGTCAGGAATTACGGACGGACAGAATAAAGCACCTTCGTTTCCCATGAGTTCCCAAACGGGTTCCTTTTTCATCATCAGCTGATAGTTCTCACGCATGCTCACAGGGGAGTCAAAAATTGGATCTGTCGTACCAAAAAAATTTGGGATTTCAGCAACAACTTTTAATTCTTTTTCTTCGAATGGAATTTTCTGCATTATTAAGCTCCTTTAAAAATATATTTAAAAACGATTTGTGTGAATCGTTTTTACTACTGGAAATTGTCACATAAATGATTTTCACAAACGATTACATAATGACTATGCCATCTGCTCATTAGCCATCATCTGATACAATTAAACACAAAACGAAATTTATTCGTGTTTAATTTTTATTATTCTATCCTTTTACGAAACATTCGTCAATATATTTTTGTAAATATTTGATATTTTATTTTTTGTATTTTACAATCGTAATATAAAACATTATACGATACTTGTATATCTTAGCGTATTTAATTCGGCTTAATCAGTATATTATTTTAATCAGGTGACTTGTTAAACACTTCCTACAATGCTAAAATTAAACTGTTATAATAGTGTTTCAAACAAGAAATTATTGCCGTTCACGAAAATCCTAAATACACAAGTACAACATGTACAGAAATGAGGTTATTATGGAATTACAAAAATCAATGGAAAGCCGTGTTAGTGTGCGTTCTTACGACGCGACAACCAAAGTATCACAAAAGACACTTGAGGATCTGGTAAAGGCTGCTCAGCTTGCACCATCATGGAAGAATTCTCAGACCGCCCGTTATTATTTCATCCTGACCGAATCAATTCTAACCGATTTTAAAGCTAACTGTCTACCAACCTTTAATCAAAAAAACGCTGCTGATGCGCCAGTTATACTGGTCACCACCTTTGTTAAAAATCATTCTGGCTTTGAAAAAAGTGGGGAAGCTGTTAATGAATGTGGTAATGGCTGGGGGTTTTATGATCTGGGGCTAGCGAACCAAAATTTACTTTTAAAAGCCTCCGAATTAGGCTTAAAAAGTCTGATTATGGGAATTCGTAATGCGGCTAAAATAAGAGCACTTCTAACGATTGATGAAACAGAAGAAATTGTTTCAGTAATTGCCCTCGGCTACTCAAGTGCTGAACCACAGCGGCCAAAGCGCAAAAATCCAGCTGAAATTACCAAGTTTTATTAATTATGAAAAAATTTATAACTATAGTAATGTTGTCAATTTTAATGATTGGCATCTTTCCCGCTGTTTCGGCACAAAACACTCCCAGTCTTACTTATCAGACCCATATTGAGAATGTCGGCTGGCAGGCTCTTGAAAAAGATGGCGAAATGAGTGGCACTAGTGGCCAGAGTCTTCGATTGGAAGGAATAAAAATCAATCTGAACAGTAGTGGCTATGATTTGGCTATTTCCTATCAGACCCATATCCAGAATATCGGCTGGGAAGAAGACAGTAGTGGCTGGAAAAATGATGGCGAAATGAGCGGTACTGAAGGCCTCTCATATCGCCTTGAAGCTATCCAAATCAAGCTTACTGGTAATAATGCAAATTTATTTGACATCTATTATCAGGTTCACGCTCAGAATGTCGGCTGGATGGGCTGGGCAAAAAACGGTGAAAGTTCAGGTACCGCTGGCTATTCCTATCGACTTGAAAGCATCCGTATTGTGGTTGTTCCTAAAGGAGAAAATCCACCTTCAACTACAATCAATAATGAAAGCGCTTTTCTCCAAAAAAAATCGGTCTCCAGTAATCTGATGCTTCATGACAATACTGAAGTATTTGACGAGTATGCTCTTGGGCTTGATGGTATCGTTCTGACTGATGCTGGAATCACCCTTGACCCTACTTCAACCATTGGTGTTTATACATCAAAAGAGATGAAAACTAGCGCTTTTAATAAAATGGTCTGCTCATGGAACGTCACAACGCCGGAAAATTCCCTGATTCAATTGGAAGCTCGGGTATTTACCAGTTCAGGTTGGTCCGATTGGTTGTCTTGGGGGCAATGGGGGAGTAATATCGAACGTCGTTCCGGCACTGGAACTATGAGTGATGCCATTGCCAGTGTCGATGTTGATACCCTAGTGGTTAAAAATGGACTTACAGCTACAGGTCTTCAATACCGGGTAATTCTACTGGCACCGCGGGCGGGTATCACGCCAACGGTCTCGTTAGTCGCTGCTGCGCTTCGTAACACTGTTACGCCCATTGGTAAAACTTACACTGATAATCCCGATCTGACAAATCTGCCTATTTTGACAGTACCATTGCTTTCGCAAATGATGCGTGACCCAGCCATCGCCGACTCAATCTGCAGTCCTACCAGCATGTCCATGATTATCAATTATTATGGCACGAATGTCTCACCGGAAACAGCAGCTTGGGGAATTTATGACTATGATTTTGAAGATTTTGGCAACTGGTCTTTTAATACTGCTTATGCCGGAAGCTTTGGATATCAGGCTTACGTTGATTATACCACTATTGAAGGTCTTAAAAGAGAAATCTTGGCCGGTCATCCCGTTGCTGTTGCCGTAGCCTATAAAAACAGTGCTGGTATTTCCGGTAATCTGCCAGTTGTTGACGGAGCACCCATTACGTCGACCACTGGTCATTTAATTGTCGTTTGCGGATTTACTTTTATCAATGGGATAGAATATGTTGTGGTCAATGATCCAGCTGCTAGATCCGACGCCGGTGTTCGAGTTTATTACCGCCTTGATCAGTTTTCTAATGCCTGGGCTCAGTCTGGAAATATTGCCTATATCGTTAAATAAACAATCGCTTCTAAACAGCTGATATCAAATTATTTTGATTTAGCTGTTTTTTAGTTTCTCTGAGACAAGCTTGGTGCTTTTAATAAAATTATTTAATTGTAATTATCGCTTAATTTTTTAACAAATTCAATACATAATTTATCAAAATATTGAATGGCTGTCATGATTCTTAAGATATTTTACCGTTTTTCATTTAAAAATAGCATAATTATTTTTTATTACTTTCTTTATTAGCAAATTTAATTAACTTCAATTAATACTTTTTGCTGATTGCTACCAACTGATTAAACAATTTTCTCATATTTTAAACAGCAATTATTTTAATCAAATACAAAATTATATCAGTTTAAGTTCTTGACAATTCGTAAAAAACCGATTACAATACATTTACTGAACCGGTTAAGTAGGAATGATCATGTTTTTAAATTTGATTGATCTGCTCTCACATGCAGATTAAGCTTGAATGCAATCTTAATTTATTAAGATTGCTGAAATGACTTTAATTAGTAATAAATACTTTTTTACCACTTCGTAAATATTGTATTTATTTAAACAGGAGGAAAAAATGAATCAATCTGTTAAACCTATCTCTACTTTTACGATTTTGGCCATGGCCTTTTTTGGAATGGGTGTCGGGACCATTACCCCAGCTCTAAACGCAATATTCGTTCAATTTTCTGACTTGCCTATCACAACCCTCTTATTGGTATCTACATTACCATCTCTAACTGTAATTCCAGCAACCATCATCTCTGGCTCAATTGCCGGCAACAAAGTCAGTTTTAAAATTCTGGCTATCATCGGGATGGCACTCTTTGTGATTGGTGGAGTCGCACCTTATTTTATGACTGACTTCACAAACATTCTAATCCAACGTGCTATCTTCGGAATCGGCCTTGGAATTATGTCACCACTTGCAAACTCACTGGTTATGGGCGTTTACGAAGGTGATAAAGTTGCCACCATGACTGGGATTGTTACTTTATCGATGAATATAGGCGGAATGGTACTTCAATTTTTAGGTGGTTACCTGGCTGGTATTGGCTGGAATTACGCTTTCCTGCCACATGCTCTAGGTATTGTTTCTTTAGTAATGGTAATTTTCTTCTTACCTGAACCACCAAAAGCTCCGGTAACTAGCGAATCCGCTTCGGCACCAAAAGATAAACTACCCATGAAATTATGGATTATCGTTATTGCTTACGGTATTTATACACTCTCAATTTACCCGATGCTGGTTAATATGTCGACTTTAATCGTTGATCGCGGTCTGGGTACAACCGCTACAGCTGGTGTAGTGCTGGCTCTCTTAACCATCGGTGGAATGGTTGCTGGTACGATTTTTGGTAAAGTATTTAAAATTTCAGGTCGTTTCATCATGGCCGTTGGTTACGGACTTGGCGCAATAGGCTTGGCACTAGTATCTTTCGCTGGCAATATTGCCATCCTATCAGTTGGTGTCTTTGTTGAAGGTTTTGCGATGTCAACTCTTATTCCAGCTAGCATGATGCTGATCAGTATGACTGTCAAACCGGCTCAAATGCCATTAGGCGTATCTATATTCATGGCTGGTATGAATCTCTTCGGATTCCTGTCAACTTACTGGATTGGAGCCATCGCTTCAATTACTGGTGATGCTGTAACTGCTCCAATCATGGTTGGAACTGCTGTTATCGCTGTATTCTTTGTTATTTACCTGTTTGTAAATCCATTAAAAGGTGGTGCCTCAGCGCCAGCTGAGGGAACAGAATCCTAGTTTTCAAATTAAATTATCAAGCGTCGAAAGTTCAGAATGAACTTTCGACGCTTTTTTCTTGCATAAGCAGTTAAACACTGTTTTTCTCAAAAATAATTTGTGACTAAGGACTTAGTAACCGATTAAGCTATACCTTTATTTTCTATTTAACAGCAGGCATCTTCCTTAAAATTAGTTTTTAATTCGATCGATACCAGACATAACAAAAAGCGCGATAAAAATATTTATTTAATAGCGGATAGAATTTGATTTCTTAAGGCTATTTATGTCATAATATAGTCACGTATAAATAAGAAGAAGAATGGAGATTAAAATGGGAAAAACTATTGCAGAAAAAATATTTGATGCACACCGAGTGGAAGAACCTTTTCCCGATACCCACGTTTTAAAACTGGATCGGGTATTCTGCCACGAAATTACAACACCAATTGCGATCACTGATCTGATGGCTAGAGGTATGGATCGGGTTTTTGATCCCACTAAAATAAAGGCTGTTATCGATCATGTTACACCAGCTAAAGATTCTAAAACCGCTACTCAGGGAAAAATTCTACGCGACTGGGCAAAACGACACGACATAAAAGACTTTTTTGATATCGGAAAGAATGGGGTCTGTCATGCTATTTTCCCTGAAAAAGGCTTTGTTCGCCCCGGCTACACCATTATCATGGGAGACTCACACACCTGTACCCATGGTGCTTTTGGCGCTTTTGCCGCTGGTATTGGTACTACTGACCTCGAGGTCGGAATTTTAAAAGGGGTTTGCGCCTTTCATTTCCCAAAGACAATTAAAATAGAACTAAAAGGTAAGTTAAAACCCGGCGTTTATGCCAAAGATCTGATTCTTTTCATTATAAAGGAATTAACCGTCAATGGTGCGACCAATATGGTGATTGAATTCACTGGCGAAGCAATTGACGTCATGTCTATGGAATCTCGAATGACCTTATGTAATATGGCCATAGAAGCAGGCGGAACCTGCGGCATTTGCTATCCGGATATGACAACAGTTAATTATTTATGGAATTTCATAAAAGATGATTTTGACTCTAAGGAAGCTGCCTTAAACGATTATTCAAAATGGGTATCTGATCCTGATGCTGAGTATGAGCGTATCCTTAGCTATGATGTATCAACACTTGAACCGATGATGACCGTCGGCTACAAGCCAGATCAGGTTAAAACCGTAAACGAAATGGAAGGAACCAAGGTTGACCAGATCTACATCGGTTCCTGTACCAATGGTCGAATAGAAGATCTACGCATCGCTGCCCAAGTGCTTAAAGGTAAAACTATTTCTTCTGATGTCAGAGCAATTGTCAGCCCTGCAACACCAAGCATATACTCTATCGCTTTAAAAGAAGGAATTATCGAAATATTCCAGGATGCTGGTTTTTGCGTGACAAATCCTACCTGTGGTGCATGTCTGGGTATGAGTAATGGCGTACTGGCCGAAGGTGAAGTCTGTGCTTCTACCACCAACCGAAATTTTAATGGTCGTATGGGAAAAGGTGGTATGGTTCATTTAATGAGTCCGGCAACTGCTGCTGCAACCGCAATAAATGGAGTTGTAACCAATTCTGAATTATACCAAGGATAAGAGGGGAGAAGCACATGAAAAATTTTAAAGGAAAAGTCCTTTTTTTAGATCGCAGTGACATCAACACGGATGAAATTATCCCGGCTAAATATTTGACCGAAATTACAAAAGAAGCTTTAAAACCTTATTTACTAGAAGATCTGGTTCTCGATGGATTCGTGCAAAATGATGTTTTAGACAAGGCTGTGATTGTTACCCGTGAAAACTTTGGTTGCGGCTCTTCCCGTGAACATGCGCCTTGGGCACTGGAAGTTAATGGTATTAATGCCGTCATTGCTGAGAATTTTGCGCGAATTTTTAGACAAAATATGTACAATTGCGGAATGTTTGCCATTGAACTGCCTAAAGAAACAATTGATAGTCTTTTTGTAAAATACAGTGGCAAAGCTGTGATTGTTGAAATTGATGTTGACTCCAGTCAAATTACTTTCAGCATAGAAGGCCAAAAAGAAGTCATCAATTTTACTATTGGAGGATTTGATCAAACATTGATAAAAGAAGGCGGCTGGGTAGGGTACGCCGATAAAAAATATTAAGCTGAATTCCATTCTGTTTAATTTTTGATAATTAAAATCTATTTTGGATCTTTACCAGGAAAAATACGTTTAGTCAGTTATGGCTAAACGTATTTTTTTACAAACCCAGTTTGTTTTAAAATATATAGTGCAAACAACCTTAAAGAATTCTTAACTAAATTCATTTCTGAACTTACTAAAATGCAAATTTTATCTTCTTTAGCTTTTAAAAACTAAGTCAGAATATTCTAATATAAAATTTGATATTTAAAGATCAAATTTATTAAATAGCATGAGAAATATCAATTGAATAGGTTTGTTTAATATTAATGTTATTCTTTATATTTTTAGTAGTAGCATTAAACAATGTTTTTAATAAAAAAAAGTATCATTATTAATGGTATAAATATATTTTAATCATTTGCTATAAAAGGCATATTAATGGGATTGTAATCATTATTTAAATAACGCGACTTGAATTGTTTGAGAAATATCAAACAAATATGAAATTATTTTGTTGCAAAACGATAATATATTGACATATTATCTTATTAATGTTACTCTTATTAAAATCTTTCGAAAGATGCTAATTTAAAATCAAAGGTATAGAATAGTCATCCTTTGTAAAGCTTTTCAATTTATATTTGAAGATTCCAGATAACACTAAAACAGATCTGAATAAATTTTTAAAATCAGGAGGATTATATGGATTATATTTTACGACCATGGAAACTAAGTGATGCAGAAAGCATTGTTCCACTAGCTAACAATAAAAAAATAGCAGGTAATCTTAGAAACACGTTCCCGTATCCGTATACACTGGATGACGCACATATTTTTATCACTAAAAGCATTCAGCTTAATAAACGTAAACAACTAAACCAGGCCGTAGTAGTTGATGATAGTGCTGTCGGATCCATCAGTCTTCTATCTCAGGATGATGTCAGTTGTCGCAGTGGGGAACTAGGCTTCTGGCTGGGAGAACCTTATTGGGGTAAAGGTATTATGGTCTCAGCGATCGAACAAATTTGTGACAAAGGCTTTGAAGATTTTAGTATGCTACGAATCTACGCCCGACCCTTTGAAAAAAATGTAGCCGCCAGAAAAGCACTGGAAAAGGCCGGTTTCGAGCTTGAGGGGATATTCAAGAAAAGTATCTTTAAAAATGGTGAGATTCTCGATTCCTGCATGTATGCAAAAACAGTTTAAATTGTCAACCACAATTAATTAATACCATACAAAAAAGAACAGTTTTCACTGTTCTTTTTAGCTTAAAATAATTGATTCGATTGTGGTAGCGACGGCTGTTTTTCAGCTTGAGATAGGGTAGTAACCACTTTTGTTGTTTCAGTTGCTGTAGAATTTTCCAGACGAGAGTCAGCTTCTTTAGTATATTGTGCAGCTGTTATCATCCCTTCCTGGAAAAGTGCTCTTAACTCGGAGTTTGTGTAGGAAGATAAGTCATTGTATTCAGTACTGTCATCATTTTTTTGACTACCTGAAGTCATCTGATCCAAAGCATTTTTTATCTCATCAGATAATTCCTGTTTTTCAGGTGGCGCCTGATTAGAATTCTGTAAATTTGCATCATTGTCTGAGGTAGTATTATCGCCTTTAGTTTTGAAATTCAAATATCCTTGACTCAGATCTAAGGTGTCATATCTATAATAGCTATTGGTTTCAGTCGTAGAAGTTAGACTTTCTCGGTTACCAGAATCAGCTTTAAGCTCATTAACTCCAACTTGATTGGAAGTGCTCGAATTAGGCTGCAGTTTTACAGCATCCATTTGAAATAATTCCATTCCCATATTCATTCTCCTTTCATTTATTATACGTCGGTCAGTTTCATCTGTCTTTATAATAAGATAATTATAACATGTAAATTAATAATTACAAGTTTTTAAAAAAGACAATTAAAATATGTCGATCCGAGCGATCTAATTTTGTCGCTAAATGTAAGTTTCGTGACATTATATCTACTTTATGTTATAATACCTAAATTAAGCAGATTACTGCCAATTCTGCTTAAACAATAATTTTGCGAGGTTAATGCCGATGTCTGAAAAAATTTCTAACCATGAGAATCTCAAAAATTCAATTATTGACGAATTTTTGAATTATTTGTTAACGATAAAAGGTTATTCTGAACGATCTGCTAAAGCATATGAATACGACCTGATTATTTTTTTCCGATTTATAAAGCGCTACTATGCTATAGTACCACAGTCACAGAACTTTGATCAAATTCCCGTCAATGATATCTCATTAGATGAGTTAAAACCCATTAATCTTGGTGTTCTTTATGCCTTTCTATCTTTTGTCAGTAAAGAGCGTCATAATTCCGATTATGCTAGAAGTCGCAAGGTCTCTTCCCTGCGCTCATTCTTTAATTATTTGTGCAATAAACAAAAATACTTTTCCCCCAACCCGGTAACTGATCTTGAAATGCCTAAGTTACCTGCACGTCATGCTAAATATTTGGAATGGGACGAAGCCTTGGATCTTTTAAAAGGCATTAATGGCCGACATAAAGAACGCGATTTTGCAATTATTACCCTATTTTTAAACTGTGGCATGAGATTATCCGAGCTGACTCAAATTAAAACTACAAGTATAAAAAATGATTCATTAAAAATCATTGGAAAAGGCAATAAAGAAAGAACTGTTTTTTTAAACCGTGCCTGTTTAAAAGCAATTAATTCATATTTAGCTGTACGACCAGAATCTGACTCACCTTTTCTCTTTCTTAGCCAAAAGAATGGCCCCATCAGTAATCGTGCTGTTCAACATATGGTAAAAAAACATCTTGCCGAATGCGGACTAAATACAGAAGAAATTAGTGTCCATAAGCTGCGCCACACAGCAGCAACCCTGATGTTTCGCTATGGTAATGCTGATCTTCGATCTGTTCAGGAAATCCTTGGCCATGAAAATGTTTCAACTACTCAAATTTACACGCACACTAACGAGGAAGTATTAAGAGAAACGATGAACAACAATCCACTGGCGCAATTTGACCCGGAAGAATAAGCTAGGTTAAAAAAAATAATAGTCGCGAAATACAATTTCGCGACTATTATGATTTCTTTAAATTTTAGCTCAAGAAAAGACCAGGTTTTCTCAGATTTTTCTTGATTTATAAGTTTTTTATTTTCTGTCTCTTTCTGCTGTCTTATCCAAGTTTTTCTGAAATGCCTTCAAATGGTTGACCGATGCTGCCCTCAATGAATCAAAAACAGTTCGGACTTCATCAGGAAGATCTTCTGCCAAAAATTTATCGTACATGGCAATATTGTTTATTTCCGCTGTAACTCCAGTCTGATAACTTTCCATAAGTGACGCCGGTAAAACGACCCGTGACGCAGCATCGTTTACAGGCACTGTTAAACCGTTATTAGCAAACAAGGGTTCTAAAGCTGCGATGTGTTGACCTTCTGCCTTAATAATATTTGCAAACGGATTGATTGTACCATAAATGCAAATAATTCTCGCATATTCAGCCTGGGCAATATACTCATCCTGAATAGAATAAGTAAGCATCTCTTCAAGAGTCAGATTCTGATCGGCTAAAGCTCCCTCTGCCCCATAGGTACTTCCTCCAGCAAAAACATAACCCGCACTACTAAGTACAAGGGATAATAAAACGAGTAAAACTAATAACTTCTTTTTCATGATAATGCTCCTTTCATGTAAATTTATTACCAACTATTTATTGGTTTAATTTTAAATTATTACTATGTCAATTTGATGTCAAAAACCTCTTCGAACCAATGATAATAAAATTTTTAAGAATTTAATAAGATGTCTCTTCCCTAAAGATTCAAAAAGGTGTATATTTATATCATCAAATTTATTTATGAAAGGGAAAGAGAATGAAAAAAAACAGCATTACAAAAATTGGATTTCTATTAGTTTTTATGGTTGTATCCTTGTTTCTCTCGGGCAATGTCTTTGCTGCTGGTGAAATCGTTACCGATTCTAGCGAGCAAATTCAGGCACAATATCGCGGACACATCCAGAACAAAGGCGATGTGCCGGCAACTTCAGGAATGTTTATGGCACAAGGTCAAGAACTGGGAAGTACTGGAGAAGGACTAAGACTTGAAGGTATAGTCATTGAACTATCCGGCGATGTACCAGTTGGTGCAAGCATCACATATCAGGTGCACGTGCAAAACAAGGGCTGGATGGAGCCCGTTTCAAATGGTGAACTGGCCGGAACTACTGGAGAAAGTCTCCAAATTGAAGCTATTAAAATCAATCTTGAAGGTCTAGATAATTATGACGTTTATTATCGCGGTCATATCCAGAATGAAGGCAACCAGCCTACTGAAAATGGTCAATGGTTATGGGCAAAGAATGGTGAAGAGCTGGGAACCACAGGTCAAGGTCTACGTTTAGAAGCTATTGAAATCAAAATTGTCGAAAAGAATAATGATGTGGCTTTAGGCGATTCAATCGCTTACGGCATGAGTGCCAATCCTGGATTGGGCTATGTAGATCTCTTTTATAACAATTTAAGCACCATTGAAGGGAATGAATCTTTGACTTTATATAATGAAGGAATTCCCGGTATAACGTCATCAGAATTACTAACTCAACTTCAAATTAACCCTGAAGTAATGCAGGAACTGGCAAATGCTGAAGTGGTAACCATCAGTATCGGAGGCAACAATCTTCTCCAACCGCTAATCGCAGGCGTAGCCGAAGCATTTGGTCTAGACCCCACCGCGGAGACATTTGCGTCTGATCTAGTAATCGCTTTACAGGATCCAAATGCTCAGGCAACCATAAATGCCGTATTACCACAACTTCAGACCAATCTTATCGCAGGAGCAACACAATTCAGCTCCGATTTTCCACAGATAATTGCCGCTGTCCGTACATTGGCCCCGGAAGCAAATATTTATGTAGCAACACTTTATAACCCACTCAGTACTAATGATCCATTGTATTCCCAGTTTGAACAAATTATCGAACAAATGAACGTTGTCATTTTGACCCCTGATACTGGTTATCTGGTTGCAGATGTTTATTCAGCATTTAACAACTATGAAGGGTCAGAACCACTTGTTAATTTCAACTGGACAATGGGTCAGATAGATCCTCATCCAACAACAATAGGTCATTCACTAATATATCAGACCCATCTTGAAGCACAACTAATAACTACAGAATAAAAACTAATTTATCACTCTGTGAGAAAATTCTGTCTACAGCAATTGGATTTAAGATGCTAGGGAAAGTTAAATAACTTTCCCGACTTCCCACAGCATCGTACATCCGGATCCGTATACAGTGCTTCCAAGTCTACGTACATACAGTTTTGTAATAATCCGAAAAGAACTGATAGCCCTGCTTTCTCAAGCGGTTATAGGTAATCGCACAATTAAGTATTTAGCTACCGGCTACTTTTCAGTAGCCTTTTCTTGTATTCGCATACTTAATGGCATGCGAGTGGTTTTATCCAAGTTGTTTCAGTCTTTTTGTGACTTTCCTCCATCGCTTCCATATGAATATGCGCAGCCTTCTGCGAAGCCATTTATCAGTTTCTTTATTGACTTTCTGAATTATTTGCCCGTAATTACCGGACTTCGGTTCGTTATGCAAACTTATCCACCAACCTGCGACTGATATAATTTCTGTTCGTAAGACCAGAGATTTGCCGCCGGCTTCCTTCAGATTCTCCGTCGCCGTGGACACCCTTGCTTTAGGCTATGCACTTGGCACTACCTACCCGTGCTCGGGACTTTCACCCGTTAGATTGCGCACATGCCGGGCGCACCCAAAAAGAGGCTTCACCCAGGACTAGATGAAGCCTCTTTTTTAAAGTTTAAATTTATTAGTAAATCTTTCAATTGCTTTTTCGGTATTTTCCTTTGTCCCAAATGCTGTGAGTCTGAAGTATCCTTCTCCACTGGGACCAAAACCGGCGCCAGGTGTTCCAACTATATGCACTTCATTAAGCAGTTTGTCAAAGAATGACCATGAATCGAGTCCCTCTGGCGTTTTCAGCCAAATATATGGAGCATTTACACCACCAAAGACTTCAATTCCGGTACTTTTAACGCCTTCACGAATGAGTTTGGCATTATACATATAATAATCAATTAGGGCTTTAATTTGTGCCTGACCAGAAGCTGTGTAAACAGCTTCTGCTCCTTTTTGGATAATATAAGGGGTCCCATTAAATTTAGTGCATTGTCTTCTGTTCCACAAACCGTTTAAAGAAATTGCTTCACCAGATGCAGTATAGCCCATGCATTCTTTTGGAACGACCGTATATGAACAACGCGTTCCTGTGAAGCCAGCGTTTTTTGAAAAACTTCTAAATTCGATAGCGACTTCTTTAGCACCTTCAATTTCATAAATGGAATGAGGCACATCATCCTCAGTGATGTAGGCTTCATAGGCGGCATCATAAAGAATAACAGCCTGATTTTCTTTAGCAAAATCAACCCATATTTTAAGTTGCTCTTTTGAAATTGTTGTTCCTGTTGGGTTATTTGGAAAACAAAGATAAATTAGATCCACTTTTTCAGTTGGTAGCTGCGGAACAAAGCCATTTTCCGCGGTACATGGGATATAAACCATATCTGACCATTTTCCATCAGCTCCAAGTGTCCCGCTTCGACCGGCCATAACATTGCTGTCCACGTAAACAGGATAAACAGGATCAGTGATCGCAATAATATTGTCTTTCCCAAAAATTTCCTGAATATTGGCGGTATCGCTTTTAGAGCCATCACTGACAAAAACTTCATCAACTGCTAAATTAACACCATGAGGGGCAAAATCGAACTCAATAATTTTTTCAATTAAAAAATCATAGCCCTGTTCGGGTCCGTATCCTCTAAAAGTAGATGCATCAGCCATTTCATCAACAGCGGCATGTAACTCTTTTATAACCGCTTCTGGTAATGGTTTGGTGACGTCGCCAATACCGAGTCGAATAATATCGGCTTCTGGATTTTCATCTTTAAAGACATTCACGCGTCGGGCGATTTCTGAAAATAAATAGCTGCCAGGTAGTTTTAAATAATTCTCATTAATATGTGCCATTTTCTTATCCTCTCAATTCATTAATAATGTTATTTTCCCCATTTTGAAAAGTCAAGCGTTCCAAAATAGTCGTCTGGCGTTTCAGCCCGTCTGATCAGCTCAGTAGTACCATCCTCTTTTAACAAAACTTCAGCAGAACGGAGTTTACCGTTATAGTTATAACCCATTGCAAAGCCATGGGCACCGGTATCATGAAGAACTACAAGATCACCAACTTCAATTTCTGGAAGTTCACGATCAATTGCAAACTTATCGTTGTTTTCGCACAAACCGCCAGTAACGTCATAGACATGATCATGTGGAGCATCTTCTTTGCCCATAACAGTGATATGGTGATAAGCGCCATACATAGCAGGTCGCATCAGGTTAGCTGCACAAGCATCCAAGCCGATGTATTCCTTATGAATATGTTTTTCATGAAGCACTCTGGCAACAAGATGTCCGAATGGCGCTAAAACATAACGTCCCAATTCAGTGTAAATATTTATATCCCCCATCCCTTGAGGCGCTAGAATATCTTCAAATGCCTTTTTAACACCATCGCCAACTTCAAAAATATTTGTGGCTTCCTGATCAGGTCGATAAGGAATCCCTACCCCGCCAGATAAATTGATAAATGAGAAATGAGCACCCGTTTCATTTTTTAATTCCACAGCCGTTTCAAATAGAATTCTTGCTAAGGCCGGATAATACTCATTAGCGATGGTATTACTGGCTAAAAAAGCATGAATTCCAAAATGTTTTACCCCTTTCCCCTTTAGTATTTTTACGGCTTCACTCATTTGTTCACGGGTCAATCCGTATTTGGCATCCTGAGGCGTATCCATTATGGCGTTATCAATCACAAAATTACCGCCTGGATTAAACCTTAAACTAATCGTTTCCGGAAGTCCTGCGATTTCTTCAAGATATTCAATATGAGTAATATCATCTAGTGTAATTAGCGCATTAAGTTTACGTGCTAATGCGAAGTCTTCTCGCGGTGTAACATTCGATGTGAACATAATTTCATCATCTTTGAAACCAACAATATCAGACAACATCAATTCCGTTAATGATGAACAGTCCACGCCACAAGATTCTTCTTTTAAAATTTCCAGAATTCTTGGATTGGGAGTAGCTTTAACTGCAAAATATTCTTTATAGCCCTTATTCCAGGAAAAAGCCTTTTGAAGATTTCTGACATTTTCGCGTATCCCTTTTTCATCGTATAGATGAAACGGTGTAGGATAATCACTTACTATAGCTTCAAGTTGTTCTTTCGTCACAAATGGTTTTTTCATTTTAGTTCCCTTTCATTATTTCAATTAGTTTTATTTCATTTTTCATTGAATCTTTAAATAGATCAATCAGGTTTTTCTTTTTTGAATAGAGACATGTGGACTGATCGCCATTGTTGAGATCACCAGTTAACACATTAGTTGAATCGGCAATCAGTCTTATCTGATTTAGTGGTTCAATTGACTCATAAATAATTGCTCCAATAATTCCTTGACTATGGTTAGTGATTAGAACAACCTTTATATTACGACTGATTGCTGACTTAATCTCAGGGAGTAACAACTCTAGAATAGAATCGGATACTGACAGATAAATTCGTTCTTTGGCAGCAGATACCATGTTGCGAAGTTTATCCAGTATATTGTTTTCCCCTTTTATTGTAATATAACCTTCACTATTATCAATTTTTTCTGGGATACTTCTAATTAAATCAGCTTCAATTTTTTGCAGCCGTAGAATTTTATTTTGGCAAAAATCTTTTATTGAAACCGGGCAATACTTAACTGCCGATTCCTCAATCGTATAAGCGCCGCCTTTTTCAACCAATGAAGACAATGACGCATATGCATTTGATCTGGCAATTCCGGTAACCTTTGCTACTTCATATCCATTGAGAGGTTCATTTCCCAGCAACGCCAGATAAATTGCAGCTTCATGGCGGGTTAAGCCAAACTGCATCAATTGTTCAATTGCTTTCATTAATCATTCACCTCGAATATCTGATTGATATTTATAGTGTTTCTGTTTAGAACTACTATATATGATTTTTTGTTATTTGTCAAGCTAATCAAACAAAATATTTTCTTTTAATAAATAGGTATTATTATGGCGCTAAGAAAATTTTTAGTTTAAAATGATAAAAAGAGATTTTTAGTTTAAATAGTTTTAAAATAGGAGTTAAAGTGACAGCTTTATATGAAAAGTTAAAAACAGTTCCACATTTGCCGGGAATTTATAAAATGCTTAATCATAAGGGAGAAATTTTATATATCGGCAAAAGCAAGGACTTGAATAATCGCATACATTCATATTTTTCTAAGTCCCCCAAAAAAATTAAGATAGTGCGAATGATGCTTCTAGTCAAGGACTTCTCCTATGTTATTACTGCAACTCATTTGGAGGCCTGTCTTCTAGAATGCCGTCTGATTAAATTAATACAACCTCCCTATAATGCGCAATTTAAAAATGATCACCGTTATGTCTATTTGAAATTAAACACTAATCCTGAACAGGTCCCATTATCTATCACAAGTAGTCGCGATGAAAATTGTTTTGGCCCTTTTCGGAGTCAATTATCAATGAATAATTTCATTGATAATATTTCACATTTGTTCCCCATTTTAATTGAAAATAATAATAATCTTTTAATTACTTACCACCTGTTCCCTGATAAACTGGAAAGGCAGGAGTTTATGAAAAACCGAGAGACTCTTTTATCAGTACTTACTAATCGTTCAAAAATGGATCAGTTTATCACTGCTTTAAGTGAAGAGATGTATCGAGCATCACATGAACTCCATTATGAAAGAGCTAAACTGTTTAAAGACATAATAAAAAGTCTGCATAGCATGAGCAGACTTTTGTTTGATTTAAATAAACTGATGAGTTATGACCTGGTTTTATGTATTCCTGTCGATAAACGTTTTAGGCTTTTGTTAATTCAAAAAGGAATGATCACCGCAGAACGTTGTCTTTCAAAATTTTCAAAGGATGCGATCACGAAATTTTTTAAACAAAACGCTGCGCGTCCAAAGACTGAAACTTACTCTGAAAAAGCAGCTTTAGATTTTTACAATATTATTTTAAACGAACTGCAAAGTTTCCCTGCTGAATGGATTCATATAATGGAAAAGAATCCCTAAAAACATGAGCTTAAAATCTCTTTCAACACGATTTTATCTCATCAAAATATCGAGTCATAAAAAAGAATCTTGATTCACTGATAATATCCCGAATACTTTCAGTAATTTCCTCGGGATCCTGTTTCATCCCATTTTTGGCCCATGAAGTAATCATTCCGACTACCCCATGGGAAAGAAACTCGGCAACAAAATATTTTTTATTATTGTCAATTGTATGATCACTATGATTATTTAGACTAATATGATCAATCATTTCAAGAAAAATATCTCTGGTCACAGAAAAAAGATAATTACTAAACTCCGTTCCTTCAATATCTTTTAAGGTCGTTTGATAAAACAGTTTATCTTTTTTCATTATGGATAATAATTTGGAAACTTTCTGATCCCAGTTATCAATTGTTAAATCATTTTTAACCATTAAAATTCCTTCCTGATAGACAATCCAGTTGATCAAATCGTATTTATCCTGAAAGTGATAATAAAATGTTTGGCGGTTTAAGCCACATTTTGAAGTAATGTCTGTGATCGTAATTTTTTCAAAACTCTTTATTTTTAACAATTCTTTAAATCCATCAGCTAAAGCTCTCTTTGTTATTGATGTATCTGACATCTGCACACCTCTTGATGATTTTTCCAAAATTTATTATAACATTTAGAAAATCGATGTCAAATAGCACTATAAAGCTTTAAAGGAAAATTTCAACTGAGGTTTTTAGAAATTTTATATTTCATTAAAAAGCGATTTTGAACTCTTTCTTGCAATTTTTCTTTTTTTGATGTAGGAAAGAGTCAATGTTGCGGCGAAGAATAAAGTCAAAAATACAATTAATATTCCAAATGCCTGCCAAAATTCGTTGCTGATTGCGCCTGTAATAGTATCTTTAAAAACGATCACGGAATAAGTCATAGGCATGAAAGGATAAAGCGTCTGGAAAAATTGGGGAACTGTTTCAATTGGGAATGTTCCACCACAGGAAGTTAATTGTAGTATCAAGAGCGAAAGAGCCACAAATTTCCCCAGATCTCCCATGTGAACGATACAAAATTGAACAATCGATAAAAATACCATTGAGACAAGACATATAGATACAAAGTACAAACCAGTGTGTTCAATTTCCAAACCTAACGCATATTTAATTATTATTCCAAGTAAAATCCCCTGACATAGCCCTAGAAGTAAGTATAATATACTTCTAGCTGTTTTATTCTCAGATTCACGCGATAAAATTGAAAACTTCTTGTCAGCGTCAAAGTAAATGCCAAAGAAAATAATTAGAGCACCAACCCAAAGTGATAAAGACATAAAGTATGGTGAAAAGTATGTCCCATAGTTATCGATCGGTTCAATAATCTCATCTTCTATTGTCACTGGCTCACTGACAAATTCATCAATCCCATCTAGTTTAGGCAGTTCTGCATTAGCATCAGTAACCGCTGTAGCAACGCTACTTTGAGCTGTATTAATCCCATTATCCAGTTGTGTTTGACCATCAGCTAAGCTTGATGCTCCATTTGTTAGTGTGCTTGCGCCTGTTGCCAATGTATTTGCACCATCAGATAGCTGTGAAGCCCCGGAAGATATTTGACTTGCTGCTGTATCAAGCTGATTTGATGCAGATTTAACAGTAATAATTCCATTGTTTAAACTTTCAGTTCCAGCAGCTAAAGAACTCGCACCAACTGACAGTTCTTGAGAAGCCTGTGTCAGCTGTGAACCAGCACTTTCAAGTTGGGCAATGCTTGCAGCACTATCATCGGAGGAAAGATTTGCGATAAATGCAGCAAACTGTGGGTCATTCATTAGTTCGGGATGACTATACACAAATGACTCGATAAATGATGCAGTTGAATCGACGCTACTGATCAATTGATTAACCCCAGAACTATATGTTTCGATAGCAGAACTAAGTTGTGCGCTCCCGTTAGACAAGCTTTGAGCTCCAGAATTCACTTGATCTGATCCATTTTCAAGGCTAGACACACCATCATTAAACAATGAAAACTGATAAGCAAATTCAGAGGTACCCGATTCTAGATCATCCGTACCGGTTGCTAGTTGGTACGCGCCTGTTTCCAAGGTTTCTGTTCCGGAAACAAGGTCTTTGCTACCGGTAACAAGTTGAGAAGATCCATCTGATAGCTCTGTTAAACCATCATTAAGCGTTTCTAACTGTTCTGGTACTTCTTCAATTTTGGCAGTTAAATTATCAACAATTTCGGCGGAAACACTTTCACGTAGACTTGATTCCATTTCCAGTTCGGCACGACTTAAAATTTGACTTGCCAAATAATTCTTTTTTTCATTTGGCGAAAAAATGACAGCGGCAGTTTCCTTTTTTTCTTCCCCAGCTGAAGCAATATTAGCAGAAAAATCCTCCGGTATATAGATCATTGCATAATATTCGGTCGTTTCAGTTCCTTTTTCTCCATCAACACGATCCGTTACGACATATGAAAAAGTACCGTCATCGATTAATTCATCAATAAATTCATTTCCCAGATTCCTATTTTCCCCATTTAGGAGAGCCCCCTGGTCCTCGTTAACCAAAGCAACTGGAAGATTGTCCAATTTTGAATACGGATCCCAGAATGCGCTCAAATAAAAAAAGCTGTACATCAATGGTATGATGATGACACCAATGATAACAATCATCGGTAAGACACGTTTTTTAGATAATTTCTTTTCTTTCATTTTAACTCCCTTCTGTTCTTTTGGGAGTATAGCATTAAAAAGATCTATTGTATTTATACAATTGTCTGTATTTGTCTATAATTTATACACTCATATAACATTGTAAAAAAATATTCAGTTTAGAATTCCGATTAAACGATTACTAAAAAATTGACGAAAAATATTTTTTTGTTTGACTTTCTCAAGATATTTATTTTATAATTTATCTATCAATGTGTAGCAAAAGCGTAAGTCCGATTGTGACTTGCGTATTTTTAGCGCAGGTCAAACGGCCTGCGTTTTTTTATTGAAATTTTATCTAGAGGTGAATGATGGAAAAAAAAGTTACACAAAACAAAATGGGTATTATCCCGATTAAAAAGCTCATGTTTTCAATGGGTTTACCGATGATTTTATCGATGGTTGTACAAGCGTTTTACAATATTGTTGACAGCTATTTTGTCAGTAATATGCAGGAAGCTTCTGGCATTTCGAATATTGGCGATTATGCAATTAATGCATTGACTCTTTCTTTTCCAATTCAAATTCTGATTATTGCCATTGGTGTTGGTACCGGAGTAGGTGTTAATGCACTATTATCCCATAGTCTGGGAGAAAACGACCACAAAAAGGCCAGCAGTATCGCTGGAAACGGAATATTTCTAGGAATCTGCACATACATCGTTTTTCTGATCTTTGGAATTTTTGGTGTTGAAGCCTTTTTTAAGACCCAAACAAGTGACCCGATTATCATTCAAATGGGCGTTGATTATTTGTCCATTTGTTCCATTCTTTCCTTTGGTGCGATCGGATTTATGATTTTTGAAAAACTTTTGCAAAGCACCGGCAGAACAATGGCCTCGACAATCGCTCAATTAGCGGGAGCTCTTGTAAATATTATTCTGGACCCAATACTTATTTTTGGATTTTTAGGTTTTCCAGCCATGGGCGTCACGGGTGCAGCGATTGCCACTGTTGCCGGGCAGATTTGTTCGCTCTTACTGGGTATGCTTTTTCATTATCGCCACAATTTGGAAATTGACGGAAGTTTTCATTATATTAAACCGGTTCCATCAATTATAAAAGCAATCTATAAGATTGGTGCACCAGCTATTTTGATGCAAGCTTTAATGTCTATCATGGCCTACGGAATTAATATCATATTTGGAATGATTTCGGTTTCTTTAGTCACAGCTTTTGGAATTTACTATAAAATTCAACAATTCGTGTTTTTTGCTGCCTTTGGCATTAATAATGCATTAATACCGATTGTAGCATTTAATTACGGAAAAAAAGATGAAAAAAGAGTAAAAGATGGCATAAAATTTGGGTTAATTTACACACTTGTTTTAATGGTCTTTGGAACAATTCTATTGCAGCTATTCGCTGAACCAATCTGTAGCATATTCTCTTTATCGCAAGAGGTTTTAGATCTGTGTATTCAAGCTATTCGAATTGTAACACTTGGCTTTATTTTTGCAGGTGCAAATATCGTCTTCCAAGGAACGTTTCAGGCATTGGGAAATGGACTAAATTCATTATGGGTATCTCTCATTCGTTTAATTGTTGTTACGCTACCCCTTGCTTATGCCTTTAGCCTGCTTCCAAATGCCGAGAATATTATTTGGTGGTGTTTTCCGATTGCAGAAGCATTTGGGTTTCTAGTAGGATTTTTCATCCTGAGTTATGAATTGAAAAATAAAATTTCAGGACTTTCTAATTTTAAAATACACAATACTATTGACACTGAGAAAGTCATAAATGAAGTATAATAAATTCTAATATATTGTCAGTCTGTTCATCGCATGATCTTTCTTGAAGATGAAATTTCTGTAACTTTCAATTAGTAACAGTGATGAATAGACTGTTAGTCTTTTGAATTTATAAATGAACACACAACAGCATAGAGCTCAGAATCCGGTTGAGCATGTGCCGAAATCTCCTGAGTGCAGCTACACAAAAAAAGCGCTTTCATAGCAATCACAATTATAAAAATTCTTCGATTGAACACAATTTCCTCCTAATTCTATTCTTAAAACCATTTTTTCTTTTTAAAATAGAACAACGTTAGCGATGCAACCAATATGCACAGAACAATAACAAATGGATAACCATAGCTCCACTTAAATTCCGGCATCATTAAATTCATACCAAACCATCCAACAATCAGGGTAAGCGGTAGAAAAACTGATGTAATGACGGTAAACAGCTTCATGACATTATTTAAATTAATATCGAGTTGTGCCTGATAGGCTTCTCTTACCTGAGTTCCATAATCGCGAAGATTTAAAACATTTGTAAATAATCGATTGATCCGATTGGTTAAAATTTTGAAGTATTTTATTTCTTCCTGCGCCATCAGCTTATTATCATTTTCCTCGATTGATTCAGATATTTCTAATAATTGTTCATAATATTGCTTTAATATCAGCATTTTTTTTCTAAAACTAACGAGATAATCTACTAAATTATTCTTAATTGAGATTATAAACTCTTCTTCAAGTCCTGAAATTTCTTCTTCAATAGCTATCAAAACTTCACGGTCATCATAGGTCAGTTTGTCGAAAAAGATTTGCAAAAATTTTCCTGGAGAAGAAACTTTGATCTCTTCCTGCGAGGTCATTTGAGCAATTTTGATAATGTATCGAGGATTTTCTGAAAAAAACAACAATAAATTACTCTTGAAAAAAATACCAATTTTTCTTGGCTTTTCGTCTAACGCAATTGCATCAGGAAGATTGAGAATAATAAAATCAAACCCATCGTGGCTTTCGAATTTTGTACCATTGCTTATTTTATATTCTTCAATAACATGATCTGTAACACCATAATTATGATAAACTTCTGAAAAATTCTCAAAATCAAAAATACATAAATGACAATTTTCTTCAGAAAGCCTATTGTTTTCATTAATACAATCACTAAGTTGATGATTTTTGATCTGATAATTTTGCATTCGATCCTCGATTCTTAACAATTATGATTCGATTTATTATACACATTTTCATATTGATTTGCATTATTTCTTTTATAAACATAATAAAATGAGCCTCCTGGGAAGCTCAAACAACCGTACATCTATTTAACGATTTTTTTATTCTACTTGGTTGATACATTTGATATACTTAAAAGTAAATGCAAGCCACTATTTAATTAATATTTTCAAGTAATTGCTTTATGCCTTTTTTAGAATTTTCTACAACCTCAAAAATCTGCTCTTTTGAAATATTATCAAGATGAAAGCCCGCTACTACTGTACAAATGCAGTGGTGTTCCTGTGATATTTTTTGGGCTAATGGAATCGCCAGGGTGTCATCGCGATGATGAAGGGGGGTATAACTGACAATCCGTCCATCGTCACCAATAGCGGTGCAACCAATATGAATATCTCCTCCAGTTAACATGACCAAGTAATCATCACCTAATTTTTTAACCTCATAATTCAGAGCAGTGTCACCAGATCCTACGGAGAATTTCATTCACTATGCCCCCATCTTTTAAATAATGAATGCGAAATGCCTAATAAATCGAATACCTTTCCAACACTTTGATTAATTATCTCGTCAATGGTTTGCGGCTGATGATAAAATGCTGGCATAGGTGGAAGTATTATACCACCCGCTTCTGTTACAGTTGTCATATTGCGAAGATGGATACTGGTTAAAGGGGTTTCTCGTGTCATTAATACTAAGGGCATTCTTTCTTTTAAAGCGACATCGGCCATACGAACTATCAGATTATTGCTAAAACCATTAGCAATTCCGGCCAATGTTTTCATGCTGCAAGGAGCAATAATCGTTTTTTCAACCCCGTAAGAACCACTTGATACAGCGGCAGCCATATCGTTGCATTGATAAATTGTATCAGCCAGTGATAGTATTGAGTCGACAGAATAACTGGTCTCAATCTCAATGGTTTTAGCACCCCAATCGCTTATAACAAGAGAAACATGATGATCCGTTTCCTGTAGTGCTTGTAAAAGGCGAATTCCATATATGGCCCCTGAAGCACCAGTAATGCCAACCGCAATTTTCATTAAGATTTTCTCCGTTTCTCAGTCTTTTCAAAATTAATACCAAATGGTTCAATAATTACCCCATAAACATTTTCAGCTGTTTCCGTGGAAATGATACCATCCAAAACATCTTCGTAAACTTTTTGAGCTTGTCGTTTAAGTGGGTCTCCCCAACCGCCACCACCACTGGTGTTTAGATGAATGCTATCTCCTTTAACCGCTTTTCTGGGCGCTTCTTTGCTTTCCATAACAATTTCTTGCCCCTGACTGACAAAAACACTGCGATTTAGACTGCCCGCTCCACCGCCACGCAGGCCAAAAGGCGCATGTTTAATGCCATCGCCAAAATTAACCAGATCAGCCTGATCTGCGGTTACCTCAAAAGCATATTTCATACCACAGCCGCCCCGAAATTCGCCGGCACCAGCAGTATCTGTGTCCATTTCATGATATAAAGTGATATGAGGGTATTGAACCTCGTTAGATTCAATGTTAGGAGCTTTTACACCGCCGAAATTCGAAAGAGTTGCCATATAGGGTTTACCATCATGACCTTCCATGGCCCCTCCACTGCCCAATGAACAAAAGGAAAATCCTACATAATAGCGCTCATTTCTGGGATCAACGCCATAAAAGGAGGGACCCAGATAACGATGATAACCAGCCGAAACACGACCTGATTCCGCCTGATCCAACGCTTTAAAAATAGTTCCGATTATTTCACTGGCGGGTGTCAAAGTACAGAGCGTCATTGGTGCCGGAAGATGCGGATTAACAAGTGAACCTTCCGGTAAATTGACATCAATACAGCTGAAAGCACCACCATTTCTTGGAATGTCTTTGCCTAAAAACCAAAGCGCCGCAATACCTGATGCGCAGGTAGCTGTTACTACTGAAGTATTGATAAAACCGGTAACCTGATCATCAGTTCCTTCAAAATCAATCAACATCTGATCTCCGGAAATTTTCACTGCAACTTCAATCCGAATTGGTTCTTGCTGGAATCCGTCATCATCAATATAGTCATAAGCTCTATAGATGCCATCCGGTACTTCGCTAATGCGTTTTCTGGTCAGTGTTTCCGCCATTTCCAAGGATACGCTGACAGCATTCTTTACAATTTCCGGGGAAAAAGATAAAAGCATTTCCTGAATTCGCCTTGCAGCAAGTCTATTTGAGCCAATTTGGGCCAGAAAATCACTTGTGAGCATCTGAGGATTTCTGGTATTAATACGGATCAGATCCAGTATATCATCAAGTATTTCGTTGTTTTTCATTAAACGAGTTGGGGGAATCCGGATTCCCTCCTGAAAAATTTCCGTTGCTTTGGGATTATAACTGCCAGCAGTTGATCCACCAATATCACCATGATGTGCCCGGCTGACACAGAAAAAAAGTAATTCACCCTGTGCAAATACCGGTGTTATAATACCAATGTCAGGCAAATGATTACCACCGTCATAAGGATCATTGATGATAAACACATCACCATCAAAAATATTTTCTCCAAATTTTCGCAGTACTGCTTTTACGCTGAACGATCCTGCAGTTGCTAAAATCGGAATACCATTCAATTGTGATACAAGTTCTCCTTTTGCATCGCAGATACAACAAGCGAAATCACAAGCTTCTGCAAAAATCGGTGAATGAGCCGAATGCTCAAGGGCGATCCCCATTTCTTTAGTAATACTGTCCAGACGATTAATGATCACTGTTCGATTAAGAATTGCTTCAGTTCGTTGATCCATTTTTAGTCTCCTTTTTCATCACAATAACGCCTTCAGCTTCCTGATGGCAGGAAAATCCTTCAGGTACAAGCAAAGTTGTGTATGATAAATCAATAAGCGCTGGTCCAAAGCATCGTTCTTTGAGATCTGTATTTTCTAATGTTCTTACCTTAATTTGACCGTGTAGACCGAATATCTCTCCAGCTACTGTTTTGCTCTTTTGTTTAAGAACTGTTTGAGAAATTGGAAAAAGAACATTTTCATTTTCCACCTCCGAACAAGCCAGGTGAAGATCAATGATCTCCCAATCTTTATCCCTTTCAGCATATTCATAAATATTCTGATGGGCATTATAGAAAGCATTTTCCACATTTACAATATCAGCTTCCTCAAAGAAATCTTTATCCCAGGGCACACTTATCTCATGGTGTTGGCTGACATAACGCATTTCCATTGTCAGACGCATTTTTTGTCGATCCTTTGGAACATTAAGACGGGTTAAGTAGTTTTCGCCATCAAATCTCATAACCTGCAGTTTTTCATTTAATCTCTGTGCATTAAAATTATTCTTTTCCATGATAACAGATGCCGTTAGATCTGTTCGACAGGAAGCTCCAAGCATTCCCCATGAACAAAAAACCGGTCCCTGAGTTGGGAAAATAACTTCCGGCATATTTAGCGAAGTCATAACCCTTGCTGCAAAGAGGCCAAATGCCCCCCAGCACTAATCAGACTGTATTTACGCGGATCATTTCCCCTTTGAGTGGTAACCAGACGCACGGCATCGGCCATCAGTTCTGCTGCGATGGCATAGATCAAACGGGCCGACTCAATTAAGGAAATTCCTAGCGGATCGGCAACTTTTGTTTTTAATGCTGCTTCAGCTTTTTCTACTGACAAGTTCATCTTTCCACCCAGAAAATTATTTGTGTTAATGAGTCCTAAAACCACAAGTGCATCGGTTACGGTCGGTTCTTCGCCCCCAAGATTGTAACACGCTGGCCCTGGAACAGAGCCGGCGGAATCTGGCCCAACATTAACCCGTCCGCCTTCTGCAACATGAACAATACTACCACCGCCTGCGCCAATTGAATGGATCTCAATCATAGGGATTGTCAAAGGATATCCTTCTAAATCAGTTTGAGAAACCAGCTGATTTGTTTCATCATTGACCACATGAAGGTCGAAACTTGTCCCCCCATATCAGCCAATACGCTATGGCTTCGCTGCAGCATTTTCGACAAAGTTTCATTTCCTACTGCACCGCCAGCTGGACCTGATAAAAGCGTTGTAACCCCAAATTCCTCTGTATCGGCTGTATCACACAAGCCACCGCTGTTTTTCATAATAAACAGCGGTCTATTCCATCCAAATACCTTTAATTCTTTTTTGACTTCCGATAAATAATCCGATAAAACTGGTGTACAATAAGCGTTAATAACCGTCGTTGTGGTTCTTTCATACTCTCGAATTCGGGGCGACACTTGAGAAGACAGTGAGACGAAGACTTCTGGACACTCTCTTCTGATAATTTCGGCAGTCTGTTTTTCATGATCGGGATTTAGAAATGAAAAAAGATAGGATACAGCGATAGCTTTAATACCTGCTTCTTTACAGGCTTGACATGCCTCAATAACAGCATTTTCGTTAAGACTTGTGATAACATCCCCTTTGTAATCAAGACGTTCTCTAATGCCGAATCTATATCGACGAGGAACTAAAATTGCAGGGGTCTCTGCTGTCAGATCCCATTGATTGGATAATTGTGAACGTCTAATTTCCAAAGCATCACGGAAACCTTCGGTTGTAAAAAGGGCAGTTTTAACTCCCTTTTTTTCAAGAAGTGCGTTGAGAGCCAGGGTTGTGCCCAATGAAATCTTTTCAGTTCTTTCAAGCAAATCAGGAAGGTTTGTTCCCCAGGCTTCTGCCAGCTCGTGCAATCCTTCTAAAATACCTTTTGCTGGAAAAAGATGATTGGTTGGATTTTTGACAGAAACCTTTTGTATCTGTCTCCCCTTCAAGATTCCGTGTGAGGTAAAATCCGTAAATGTTCCGCCTGTATCTATTGCAATTTTTATCATTTCTAACCCTTCTTTATTTTGCTATTTTACATATTTAAATAAACGTTGAACATCTTCAATTACATTTCCGTCGATATCAATTTTAGGAGAAAACCCACTAAGTGGTTTAGTGGCGTCGATCCCCAGCTTAGCGGTTCGGCTCAGTTCATCTGTCGAGGGATCCAGTGTTTCACCCATCATATTAGGGAATACCATAACTCCGCGATCTGCTTGAAGCCTTGTCGCCATAGCCCACAATACCTCCTGTTCATTAAAGACATCCACATCTTCATCAACCACGACTACCATCTTAATATGATGATCCATTCCGAGCGTTGTTAAAATGACCTGTTGGGCTTGTCCTTCAGCAGTTTTTTTCATTGAAACATAGCAGTGAAAAATGCCGCAGGAAGAAAGTGGCGAATGTACAGCTTTGATATTGGGCAGATTTTGTTTAAGAAACTTTTCAATATCTCCTTCACGCTGGATTGATACAATCGTAATATGTTCAGAGCTCATAGCTGGAGTGATGTCGTGAAAGATAGCTTTTTCCCGATATCTTATGGCGTTGACCTGGAAGACATTTTCGGTACTTCGAAAACAGGCATAGTTTGTGTACTCGGCAAATGGTCCCTCAGGTTCTCGGACATTTGCCAAAACTTCCCCTTCTAAAACAAATTCAGCATATGTGGGTACATTTAAATCGATTGTTTTACAGGGAGAAACTTCAAGCGGTTCGCCAAATAGTCCTCCAATGGCGCCAAATTTTCCCAAATGATAAGGAACCGAGGCCTGTGATCCCAGAGAAATATTAGGATGTACCCCAATGCAGATAGCAGCTTTCATATTTTCACCACGTTCTTCACTGCGTCTGAAATATTCCCACATCCGTTGACGGGAATGGAAGGAAATCCCCAGCTTGTTTTTGCCCTTTAACTGCAACCGGTGGTAGCCGAGGGTCTCAGCGCCAGTTTCCGGGTCTTTTGCAACACAAAGACCCGAGGTGATGTAAGGTGCTGCATCAATCGGAAAATGTTTTAGGATTGGAAGTTTAGTCAAGTCGACATCATTACCTTCAACAAAGTTAGCATTGCAGGGGGGATTTTCAATTACTTTGAGATCATCAAAACGATTTTTTATTTTTTCCCCAAAAGCTTCTGATACTTGAGAAACTTTTACACCCATGCCTTTGGCAAAACGTTCTTTAGTACCCAAAATGTTCGTGACTACAGGAAATTCACTGCCTTCAACATCATCAAACCACATCACTGGAAACTGATGTTTTTTTTCTAACTCCATCATAAAGGTACTTATTTCATAATCGCGCTTGACTTTTTCACTGACATGGCTGATTTCACCATTATTATCTAATTCTTTTAAAAAATCTCTTAAATCCTGGCTCACTATTGTTCTCCTTACTTTTCTTCTAGAAAATCGAAAGGCTTTGGCCCCAGATTTTTGAAAATCTGATGCCAAAGCGATAGATTGTTTATATTTTATTATGATTGTATTATTTTATCAAGCCTGATTTCATAATTGCATCATAGGCAAATTTTGTCGCAATAGTTGAAATAGACCAGTTCACTGCTATCAAAATCAATGTTCCACCAATTACCAGGTTAAAATCCATTCCAAAAATCGGTATTGTAGCATCTATCGGAATACCTAAAAGAAAAACCATTCCAACTGCAACAATAATATTTCCAAGAACGCATACCCCCCTTGAGCTAGAATGTGATGCGACCATTTTGTCATATCACATCTTGAGGCAATTAATGATACCCAGATGGACGCAACACCATTGGCAAAAATAAATGCAATCCACAGAGGCGAGTAAAGGACTGAAACCACAGCTTCAACTTCTGCAGCTATTAATCCACCCGGTTGTTTATAAAGTAGTGTCAAAAGCCCAGTAAAAAAGGCCCAAACTGTTCCATTGATCAGATAAATTCCTACTTTTCCCCAAGGTAAAAGGTTATCAATCTGCCCTGTTATCTGACAGGCCAGTACAAAAACTATTCCCATTACCACTGAACCGATTAATGACTTCGTATCGGTTTTAAAAAACTGATTTTTTTCTAAAGCTTGTTCTTTTTCCATTTTTTCTCCTTAAATTTTGCAATTTTATCTGTTTTAAATGATTCAAATAATAAAAGATACTCTGGCATTTTTATAAATTAATATTTCAGGTGTTGACTTAATATGCCATTCTTTGATTAAGAGTCGATCCATTTAAAATTGCTTTTTATATTTAGATTTTGATAATTCAAAATCAAAATAGCTTATAATTCTACAATTCACCATAATCAACTGATATATCAAGTGTTCTTTCCTGTGAAAAACTTCTTGTCTCATATCTCCCAAAACCACGTAATTCTGCGGAAAGTGCTGCGTCATTTGATATTCTAAGTGCTCTATAAATAAGTGGAAGAATTGAGGCTGGCAGGTTTTTAATTTTTTCAAGTACTGAATCGTTAGGTACACCCCTTGCTGACTGGCTGTTAGCGATGGATCTATATTCATTAACCATCACTGGAAAGAAACGATCAATCATTGGAATTAACATTGCATAGCGGTAAGGTACATGCCACTTGACTAAGGTCTGAGCCATTTCCATAGAATCAGTATGTATACCAAACTGAAATGCAGAAAATGATATAATCGATACTTTTAGTATTCCCTGCAAGGTTTTTAGAAAAAAGCCACTATAAATTTGCAGGAATCCAAGTGAATAAATTAATGACCCGGAACTTCCAAATAATAGATTAATAACTAGTACCTGAGTTGCAACTATTATTATTAAGACAGCAATTGGTTTGAATGCCTGAAGCGTTTTACTGGTAACTATTTCCATAAAAACGATTGTTATCAAAAGCAAGGTATTCAGATATATATTTTTAGAAGCTAGGCCAACAACAATAGTTACAAGACAAAGAATAAATTTTAAACCAGGATCCCAGTCTTTTAAATTAAGCATTTACGACTCCCCTTTCATAATTTCATAGTTTATTAATTCATTTTTATAGTTCATTAAATCTTTTGCCGCACAATCCAATACTAGTTGGTGATTATGCATCATCACAATACGATTTGCATAATTCTGCGCCTCTTCAAGATTATGTGTAACAAGTAATATGCTAACATTTTGTTTTGAAAGTTCTGATAGCTTTTCCATTATAAGCTGACCTTGAACTTCATGTAAACCTGAAGTTGGCTCATCGGCAATAATCATTTCAAGATCACCCACAATTACTGACCCTAGTGCTAAAAGTTGTCTTTGTCCGCGACTGAGTCTTTGAGGGTGAACCTCTTCAAGACCACTCAAGCCAATAAATTCAATAGTGTCGAGTATTTTTGACCGTTTTTCTTCATCTGATAAAATGCTTGTTCTCAAAATGTAACCAATTTCATCATAAACTGAGCTTAAAAAAATCTGATCATCGGGATTTTGAAATAAAAAACCGACTCGCCTCCTAAGTGTTCCAATATTTTTTTTATTGATTTTTTGGCCAAACAATTCTATATCACCCATAGTTGGCTTTATCAAGCCTTCTATCAGTTTTAACATGGTTGACTTACCAGCACCATTCTGTCCAATCAATGCTGTAAACTCGCCTTTTTTTAGCGAAAAATTGATCTTGTCACATCCAACAATCCCATTTTTATAGATATGTGAAACCTCTTTTAAAGAAATCAACTCATTTTGTGAATCAATTTCTGGCAAAAACGCTTGTTTGGGTTTTTGAGATTTATATTTTTCACGATAAGAATCTGGTTGGCAATCATCAATTATTTGACCATTTTCCATAACTAGGACCCGATCGATATCATCAAGTATTTCGCTGGAACGATCCATTACCACAACAATTGTCAAGTTCTTTTCACGATTTAGTTTTCGCAAGAATTGATATAATTCACTACTGGTTCTAGGATCTAATTCTGCCGTAGGCTGATCCAAAATTATAATCGGTGTTTTCAGTGCTAGTATACTTCCCAGTACTACTTTTTGAGCTTGACCGCCTGATAAAGAATCTGTAGTCCGGTTGACGAAATTGTCCATATTTAAAAATTCAACCACCTCTTTAATCCGTGATTTTATTTCGCAAGGATCAAGATTCAAGTTAGCAATACCAAATGCCAGTTCATCTTCTATTTTGCGATTAAGTATCTGATGTTGAGGCTCTTGCATCATATAGCCAATGTGATCAGACATTTCGGTAAGCGGAATATCTTTAATATCCTGACCTTTTATTTTTACATAACCATTAATTTGGCATGGGAAAAACTTTGGTGCCGCCGAGGTTATGGTGTGAAGCAGAAGCGTTTTTCCGGAAGCGGCACCACCGGTAACTGCAACCATTTCTCCTGGATTAATATCCAGCTTGATATTCTTAAGTGCTGGCTGTACAGCATCCGGAAAAATTAAACTTTCGATTCTAATTTGTATGTCAGGCTGCATAAATTGATTTCTTCTTTCTGGGCTAGTTTTAATCAATATTCTTAAGTGTTTAGTGTACTCTTTGATTTCTAACAGATATTAAAAAAGTCCCGACTATCCCTATGGATAGCCGAAACTTTACCGTCATTTCGAATCATAATTTCATTATGGCAGGTCTCCTGACTTACGTTTATCTGTCTATACGCCTTCCCGTTTCCAGTGGCCAATGTATTGACAAAACGATTTACAGTGATGGGTTCGTTCAGGAGTTGCACCTGATTCCCTATTCTCCTCAATTCGAGGCACCATAACTTCTTTTATTTATTACTGAGACTATATTAACGTTTTTTTTCTAGCATGTCAATACATATTTTCGTTTCGGTGCAAATAGATTATTTAGTTTAATAGGTTATTTTTCTTTGCTTTATCCTTAATTGCTGGTTATAATATAGCCATTGAAAATTCTAGAAATGAGGAAAAACAATGATTCCAACAAACTTAAAGCTCTGCGCTTATGACCCTCAATCAGACGGTTTTAATTATATAAATGAAATCTCTACCGCGTATGTTCTTTCCGACGTATTAAACACTGCACTCTCTTTAAATCTTTTCATGCTGATTTCTGAGTATGATGAATCTGGGATTGACATTGAAACGCTTAGTAAAAAACTTGAACTTCCACTAATTAGCCTTCAAGAATTCATGAGACTGCTAAAAAATTTAGGCTTTCTCTTTGAATGGAAAGAATCATACTCTAATTCACTACTTACAAAACAATACCTTTTGCCAGAAAGTCCTGACTACGCCGCGGATTTGGTCCATGTCAATGAAGCTAAACGTCTTAAATGGAATAATTTGAAAAATGCATTAATGATCACAAAAACAACTAATGACGATATGGAAAAACAAGTTCAAGATATAAAGTTTAATGCAATGGTTAATCATCATATTGCAAAACGGCTTGCTGATTTTTTTGACAATATTGATGGCAAAGTTTTATTCATAGGCGATAATTCCTCGGCGTTGGTTTTGGAATTCCTGACCAGCTTTCATGAATGTAGCATAACGGTTATTGATCCCTATTTTGATTTAGCGATTATTCCTAAAAAGCTGAAAACGCGAATTGATTTTAAAGATTTTCAGAATGAATATCACAATGAATTTGAGTTGATAATTCTTTCAAACGCAAGGATTGATCCTTCTCAACTCAAAAATTATTATTCATTTTTGACCGATAACGGGCTTGTAATGGTACATGATTACTTTCTAGAGCATAAACCTGTGAGATCCAGTGTTTATTCCCTCAATCAGGTGTTAGATAATGCTGTTCCGGCAAAATCAGCTAAGGAAGTAGAAGGGCAGTTTTTAGCAAATAAATTTCACACTATTAATCTAGTCCCGCTGGAATCGGACACTGCAGTATTTTTTGCAGCTAAATCAGATCAGGCACTTATGGAGCTAAATCTTTCACTGATTCAAAAAATAAAGCATCCAATAATTGAACTGGGATTTGACGATGTTATCGAAATAAAAACAGATTCTGTTGTGATTACAGAGTTTGCTAAAAACAAGTGTACTTTTGGTTGCTCATCAGCTAATCTAAAACATTGCGATGAAAACCATATCCCGCTTGAAGAAACCAAAAGACTGATTTCTTCCTATAAGCGGGCTATCCTACTGAAGGGTGCCCCTGGAACAGGTGATTTTCAAAGGAAAGTCCTAAAGGCTGAAGCACTTGCCTTTAAGAAGGGTTTTCATAAGGCCTTTGCTTTCTGGGCAGGTCCCTGTTCAATATGTAGCGACTGTGATCTTTTTAAGCCCTGTAAAAATACTAAAAACCGCCGACCATCAATGGAAGGATCTGGTATCGATGTTTTTGAAACAGTTCGAAACAACCATGAAACTTTAAAAACTTTATCAGAACGTGGAGAATTCGTCAAATACTTCGCGTTACTCTTGCTGGATTAAATAATTAAGTAATAATTTCATAAATATATTTTCACATGAAATTATTATCATTTTAAGGGTATTATATAAACTATATCAATTAACAATCTGTCGATGGGGTTAGCAAAGAGGTATAGCTATTGAAAATCAAATCTAAAATTCTTGTATATTTACTAGTCAGCTTGATTATTGGAGCAGTTATTTCTACATTCACTGTCTCTCTATTGTCAATTTCTTATATTCATCAGGAAGAAGAATCAGGTGTCCAAAAGAATATTAAAAATGCCAATTATATTCTCTCTTCGCGTATTAATATGATCGAATCTGTATTAGTTGACTGGTCGCATTGGGACGACTCTTTTCAGTTTATGAAGGATGGCAATGAAGCGTATATCGAAATAAATTTAGGGCCAGAAACACTCTCAAATTATGATCTTACGGCAATGATTTTTCTAAATAATGATTATTCGGTCAAAAATATAAGCTTTTCTGACGAATCTCAGAAAAATTTGATCGAACCGCTTTTGAATGACCAGGTAACAATCGAACGGTTTTTATCAAATGTCGATAAAGATACCCTGCAAACGGGTGTAACTGCCATTAATAATGAACTTTATCTTATTTCTGCCAATGGCATCACTACATCTGAAGGAAGTCAAAGTGCTAATGGTTATCTGATCTTTATTCAACCCATCGGAGATCAGTTTCTTTTGGACGTAGAAAATCTTTTATCCTCAGATATGGATTATCAGATTTCCGATGATTTAGTAATACAGCCATCAATTCATGACCTGCAATTAGCGTCTTCAGAACGTAATGAACTTAAGCTCACTACAACAACCTATTTAGAAGATGTTTTAACCGGCCGGGCAATCTATTTTACTTCAAGTAACGTTCGAAGTTCATTTATCAACGCATTTAATACGTTAAAACTTGTCGCGATCGCTCTTGCAGCTATATTTATATTCATCATTTTAGTATCATATTATTCATTAAATCAAATCGTCATTTCTCGAATACTAAAGTTAAATAAATTTTTAGATAGCGTGATTCACGACAATAATTTAACCTTACGGATTGAAACTGCTGGTGATGATGAAATAACTGCTTTAGCAAATGATCTAAATCGGATGCTCAAAATGCTTAATCAGAATTTCGATAAACTGATGGAAAATGACGAACGACTTCATCTTCTTTTAGAAGCTACCAGTGATGGTTATCTCGATTACTACAGAGACTCCGAGCTCGTCATTGTCAGTAACACTTTCCTTCAGCACTTAGGTTACGATTTTCAGTCAAACATCTTTGATTATCAACAGGCCAGCAGTTTTATTAAACCATCTGACATGATTGAGTTTAAAAAAAAGATTGCTGTTTACTGGCATGATAATACAAATGCTTTTAATGCTGAGGTGCGGGTCAAAAAATCGGATGGACATTTTGCCTGGATAATGGTTCGCGGAAAGTCTGTCTCATTCGATAAGCAAGGAGCACCGACACGTTGGATTGCCAGCTTGTTGGATATTACACAAGAAAAGAAAAAA
The DNA here is from genome assembly GCA_031222025.1 of Eubacteriaceae bacterium ES2. Classification (GTDB taxonomy): domain Bacteria; phylum Bacillota; class Clostridia; order Eubacteriales; family Eubacteriaceae; genus Acetobacterium. The sequence goes on from CP130740.1 coordinate 1,951,967, forward strand.
AGCGAAGAGATCATCTATTTGTTACAGACCGACCCTGTTACCAAGCTCCAAAATCGCAAATATCTTGAAGGTGTATTTAATGATCTCAAAGCTGCGAATGAGGTAGAATATTCAATTATTATGGTAGACGTCAACGCTTTAAAACTTACGAACGATGCTTTTGGTCATAAGGAAGGCGATAATTTATTAAGAATTGTCGGTGAAACGCTTAAAAAGAATTGTAGTGACTCAGATTATCCAGTTCGCTGGGGCGGTGACGAGTTCCTAATATTAGTTCGAAACAATCCTAAAGATACCGGATTATTAATGAGAAAAATTAAACAGGATTTAAAGACTGTCGACGATTTTCAAATCTGTGTTAGTGTTTCGATGGGTATGGCAAGGCATCAGAAATCTGATCAAAACATCGACAGTGTTATTAAACGGGCTGAAGATCGCATGTATCACGAAAAGATTGTAACGAGTGAACAAGTTAAAAGCGAAATTTTTCTCGAACTCTCACAAAATCTGATTGATCTGGTGCCTTCGGATCAGGAAAGACTACCCTATCTGTTAGAAAATTTAAAACTTCACGGTTCATCGATTGGTTTGACAAAGCACCAGATGCAAAAACTACAACTTCTGGCCAACTATTATAGCATTGGAAAACTTACTTTACCCAAGGAATTACTAAACAAGAGTACTCACCAGTTTTCAGATGAAAACTGGCAGATATATCGTACCCATCCGGAGGCTGGTTACCGCATTGCTAAACAATTGCCGAAATTATCATCTATTGCTGATGAAATTCTTTGTATTCATGAGCATATTGATGGCAGTGGTTATCCAAACAGCTTAAAGGGTGAAGAAATACCGCTTCTATCAAGAATCATGCTAATTAATCTAATGTACTGTACTTATATGAAAAAAAACAAGATGAATTCTCAGAAGGCGCTAGCCGATTTACTAATTCATGACGGCAAACAATTGGACAGTCATTTGCTCAAGTTATTCGTCAATCGAAAAAAATAATATCATTTCAAGAATGTTTTTTTCACTACATGCATTTCTTATATGCTATAATTTTAATACTAAACACTATTAAGGAGCCAATATGCAACAGAATGCTTCGTATTACATGCCACCTGAATGGGCTCTTCATGAAAGTACAATAATTGAATGGCCAGTCAAAGAATCACTGGTTTTTCCAGATAATTATGATGAAGTTTTAAATGGTTATACATCAGCCATTCAAGCAATATCAGAATTTGAACCGGTTACATTAATTGTTAATCATGATGCTTTTAAAGAAGCGAAATCAAGATGCGGCAATCAGATCGACTATGTTATTATTTCTCATAATGATGGCTGGTGCCGAGATAATGGTCCTACAATTGTCATTAATAATAATGGCGAGCGAAGGGGAATTAATTGGAAATTTAACGCTTGGGGTGAAAAGTATCATCCCTTTGATCTTGATAATGAAGTAGCGCCAAAAATTCTTAAAAATTACAACATCGACTGCTTAGATTCACCCTTGGTTTTAGAGGGGGGGTCTATTCATGTCGATGGACAAGGGACACTTCTAACTACTGAAGAATGCTTATTAAATAAAAATCGGAATCCACTATTTGCCAAAAATATAATTGAACGGGAACTAAAAAATCAGCTTGGCATTTCCCAAATAATTTGGCTAAAACGTGGTTTATTCGGTGATGAAACAGATGGCCACATAGATAATCTTGCATGTTTTTCTAAGCCTGGCACGATTCTCCTCCAGACAAGCTTTAATAAAGGCGATATTAATCACGGCCGCACCATGGAAAACTTAAGTATTCTTAATAGTTCTCGTGACGCAAACGGGCGCCTTCCGGAAATTGTTTTCATTGACCAACCACCAGCAAGAGTTTACAGGAAAAAACTTCTTCCCCTCAGCTATCTGAATTTTTATATCGTAAATGGCGGCATCATTCTTCCAGTTTTCGGAGGAGATGCAAAAAAATATGATGAGAATGCTATTTCGATACTAGGTGAACAGTTTCCCGATCATAAAATAGTGACATTAGACGGGATGGCTTTAATTAAAGAAGGTGGGAATATACATTGTATCACGCAACAAATCCCATCTAGAATAAAAAAAACTAAAAATACTGAATCTAAGCTCTAGGAATCTCTTGCATTTCTTAATTTAAAAGAGCTAATAAAATGGTTTTTCAACTAGTTCGCTTCTGGCAAATTATCGTCTCTTTTGTTACAGGTGAGACGACAATTGTCTATACTTAGTTGCTAAATATACTTTTTCTTCAATTTGAAACAGAATGATAATTCTGTTTTTCATTAGAAAAATCCTAAAAGACATTTGTTAATAAAGATGCTGTTTTTAAGCGGATTTCTTATATTTTACATATGTTCTTTTATTTTTGAAAGGAAACAAAATGCGTAATGTAAAAATCGCTGCAACCCAGATGTCTTGTACCTTGGATAAAAAAATGAATCTAAAAAATGCCGAACAAATAATCAGAAAAGCAGCAGATTTAGGTGCTCAAATTATTCTCCTTCAGGAGTTATTTGAAACTTTATATTTTTGTCAAAAGGAAAAGCCGGAGTTTTATCTTTATGCCAAATCAGCAGAAACCAATACAGCAATTAATTACTTAAAGAATATCGCTAAAGAACTATCGGTAGTTTTGCCGATCAGTTTTTATGAACGTCAAAATAATGCCTTATTCAATTCGATCGTAGTGATTGATGCCGACGGTAGTATTTCTGAAACTTATCGAAAAAGTCATATTCCTGATGGTCCAGGTTATGAAGAAAAATATTATTTTACACCAGGTGATACGGGCTTTAGGGTTTTTGAAACAAAATACGCAAAAATCGGTATTGGTATTTGCTGGGATCAATGGTTCCCGGAGGCTGCCAGAGCGATGGCTTTAATGGGCGCTGAACTTCTTTTTTATCCGACTGCTATTGGTTCAGAGCCAGACAACCCTGAAATCGATTCGAAGGATCACTGGCAGCGATGCATGATAGGTCATGCTGCCTGCAATCTAATTCCGGTAATTACTTCCAATCGAATCGGGACTGAAACCATTGATGATTCGACTATAAAATTTTATGGTTCATCTTTTATTACCGGACCAACTGGTGAAATTTTAAAAGAAGCAGACAGATCAACTGAAACGATTTTGACAGCGGAATTTGACCTTGAAGCACTTATGGAACAACGTTTGGAATGGGGACTTTTTAGGGATCGTCGCCCCGATCTTTACCAGGTTCTCCTAACAAATGACGGTATCATCAAATAAAAAAAGGAAGTTTTTCACTTCCTTTTTTAACGATTTTTAATCGTTGCTCTTCTTAACAACAGCCAACTTAGCGTGCACATTATTGCCGTAACCGCTAAAAAGAAAATGCACCCTATCAAAGGAATGCCAGCTGTAATGCCCATTGCAGTAAGTAAGCTGTTACCAATTCTACTAGAAATTGGAATATTTACTATTCCTGCGGAATAAAGTAATTCATCCAACATCGGTAATAACATAAATAAAGTTACCGGAATCCCGACACTAACAATAGTTTTCAGTTTTTTGCTCATCCGGTAGAAAGATATTGTAATAAAATATCCAATTGATATAGCCGCTGTATATAAACTAAATTTGAAAACAAGGTTTGTTAGCGTCAGTGACAAAAGACCATTATTTAAAAAATATTCCGGATATCCAATCTGCATTAAACCCGAAAATTCCAAAGCTGATATGGCATTTGCAATTTGTCCACCAATTACCAGAATAATCTGATCAGCAACCGACATAATAGCCGCTATTATAGCAGTTTTAAGCAAATGTGTTTTAAACATCTCAATTCTCGTGACGCCATTTTGAATTCCCAGAAAAAAATTATCTTTAAAACTATTTAATCCTGTAACAAATAGAAAAATCATTGATGCAAATTCAATGCCGGCAAATTGTATAGAACTTTCAGAACCATTAATGGTAATGTTGGCACTGCCTGTGGATAAAATGAAAATTGCAATAAAAATCATGTAATAATATAGGATTGGCTTTTTATAATCGTTCAACTGATATTTAAGCATTGAATTCATGTTCATTGTTAGCTCCTTTGTTAGTCGTTATTTTGATAAAAAGCTTCTGTAAATCAAGTTTTCCAATCTCAACCCCATTTGGAAGATCAGAATATTTTTGTTCACCTAATATAGTCACTGTTTTTAGTCCACCAAGCTGATCCGAGCCAATCTGGTTCAAGCCAGCGACGAAACTATCTACAGCTTTAATCGGTCCGGAAACAGTGTATCCTTTTTGCAAGAGTTCTTCGCAGGATTCATTATAAATAATTTTTCCACTATCAATGATAATAATTTCTTCTATTATTTGCGAAATTTCTTCAATTAAATGTGTGGAAATAACCGCTGTAAAAGGTTTTTCACTGTATTTTTCTATCAGCTTCTGATAAAATATCTCACGATGATTGGCATCCAATCCTAAGACTGGCTCATCAAAAAAAACAAAAGGTGTATTAACTGACATTGCTATAATTAATTTAAAAATTGACGAATAACCAGTTGAAAAACTTGATACTTTCTTATTCAAGTTCAAATCAAAGATATCTGCCAGTGATTTTGCATAATCCAAATCAAATTCCTTATAAAAATCAGCACTCCATTTTAGTACCTTTTCACCCTTCATCGATCCCGGATACAAACACTTTTCAGACATTAGATAAATTTTTTTCTGTGCAACACCATTTTCCCATGCGTTTTCACCATCAATAAATACTTGACCATCACTAGCCCACTGTCGGTTAGCTATAATATTTAAAATTGTCGATTTTCCTGCACCGTTTCGACCTAGAAGGCCATATATTTTTTCTTCTTTAAAATCAAGATTAACGCAGTTTAATGCCTGAGTATCGTTGAATCTCTTAGAAACATTTTTTAATTCAATCTTCATTATTTAAATACCCCCTACCAATCATTGCTATGATTTCCTGTTTGCTGATTTTTAACTTTACAGCTTCAGTAATCATTTTTTTTACATAATTCTCGAAAAACTCATTTTTTCTTTTCTCTTCAAGTTTTAAAACAGCGCCACTTCTAACAAACATGCCAACTCCTCTTTTTTTAAATATTATTTCTTCGTCAACTAAAATATTAATACCTTTTAATGCTGTCGCTGGATTAATTTGATAAGTTACAGAAATTTCTGTTATTGATGGAATTTGCTCCTCCTCTTTAAATACTCCTGTAAGAATCCCATCCTCTATTCCCTCAGCAATCTGGAGAAAAATTGGTCTATTATCGTCAAAATTCAACTTCAAATTGCCACCTCCTGAAAGTTAGTTAGTTACTCAAGTAATTAACTAATGAAATGATATCTTATCTTGTTTAATCTGTCAACAGAAATATTTTAATAACTGTTAATTTGAATAGATTTTAGTATAAAAAAAAGACCTGATAAATCAGATCTTTTAACTGCTATTGTTCGCTCAAAACTTTAATATAATCTCGCATATACTCTGGGAGATCAGGTGGCCGGCGGCTGGAAATAATGTGTCCATCAATAATGGATGGTACGTCATGCCAGGTAGCTCCGGCATTTTTCATATCGTCTTTTATGCCTGGGGTACTAGTAACATTTTTACCCTCTAAAATACCTGCAGAGATTAGAACCCAACCAGCATGACAAATTTGACCAATGGCACATTTACGAGAATTCATATTTTTTACTAAAGCAATTACCTCTGGAACACGCCGAAGGGCATCTGGGGCCCAACCACCAGGAACCAAAATGCCGTCATAATTATCTGGATTGACATCAGTAAATGAAAAATCAGAAACGCATGGCACACCATATTTTCCAATATACGTTTTACCCGCTTCGTCCCCAACTATATGGACCACTGCTCCTTCTTCACGCAAACGAAGAACAGGATACCATAATTCCAGATCTTCAAAATCCTTGCTGATTAGAGCGATTATTTTTTTTGTTTTCATTTTTCCCTCCTTGATTATTTTTCCGCATTACGATTAAATATGATCAACACGATACATTAGTCGACATTTTCAATCCATTGATGCAATTGTCAATCAACTTATTTGAAGCATTTATGGTAAATATTAAGCATTCCCTCTAGAACCGGGTTTAATCAAAGCAATTTTATTTTCTTTACAGACTGGACATTCTTCTGGATTCCATGCTGTAATCTTAAGTTTAATTGCTGAATAGATAGGCATGTTGATTTCAACGCCCTGAGCTCGTCGGTCTGCAATACAGGCTACCCCCAGTACTTCAGCGCCAAGGCTTTCTAAAACTTTTTTAGTTTCGATGGTTGATTTACCTGTTGTAACAACGTCTTCGGTAATAATTACTTTTTCGCCTGGTCTGATCTCAAAACCTCGTCTAAGTTCCATGACTCCGTCTTTTCGTTCGGTAAAAACTGATTCTTTACCAAGTTGTCTGCCTATCTCATAAGAAACGATAACACCACCCATTGCAGGTCCAACAACTTTATCAATCTGTAAATTTTTTAGTTGTTCAACAACTGGCTTTAATACTTTTTCTGCCTGATCTGGAAATCTTAGCACTTTTGCACATTGTACATATTGGTCGCTGTGCTTGCCAGATGACAATAAAAAATGTCCTTCCAAAAAAGCATCAGTTTCTTTTAAAATTTCTAATATATCTTGGTTCATTGTAATCCTCTTTTCTGAATTTTTCTTAAATTATTAAATAATTCCCCGGACTGCCGAAATATTTTTAAGCCCTTCTTCATGACAATACTTTGTCAGTCCTTCAATTATCTTTATGGCAGCAGTAGGTTTATTAAAATTAGCGGTTCCAATCTGTATACAAGTTGCACCAGCCATAATAAACTCTAAGGCATCTTGCCAATCTGATATTCCACCCATTGCCATGACAGGAATATTTACTGCCTGGCAGACTTGATGTGCCATTCGCAAAGCAATAGGCTTGACAGCAGGACCAGATAGTCCAGCATAAAGATTATCAAAGACAGCTTTCTTTCTTTTGTAATCAATTGCCATTCCCTGTACAGTATTGATTAATGATAAACCTATCGCGCCTGCCGCTTCACATGCTTTAGCAATATCAGCAATGGATTCTCCATTAGGTGAGAGCTTAACCATAATCGAATGTTTCGAGATGTTCACGACTTTTTTTGTGATATCTTCAGCCATAGTGGCTTTAATACCATAAGCCATTCCACCCGCTTTGACATTAGGACAAGAAATATTTAGTTCAATCAGCTGAACATCCAAATCATTCAGTTTTTCAATCGCTTCAAGGTAGGTCGATTCATCTTTTCCACCAACATTAATAATTGTCACCGTGTCCAAATTTTTAAGATGTGGCCATTCATTTTTAATAAAAGCATCAATTCCCGGATTTTCAAGTCCAATACTGTTCATTAGACCTGCCGGAGTTTCCCATAATCTCATACCGTTATTCCCGGGTCGCGCTTCGAGTGTCAACCCTTTTGTACACAAACCACCCAAACTGTTTAAATCATAAAAGGCTTCATATTCTCTGCCAAATCCAAAAGTCCCTGATGCAGGAATCACCGGATTTTTAAATTCAATGTCATTGAACTTTGTAATTAACGGATTAGACATTAAAGACCACCTCCCTTAAAAAAACCGGACCATCTTTACAAACTTTTTTGTTTCCATTTTTCGTCTGACAGGTACATCCCAGGCAGGCGCCGATACCACAGGCCATGTGAGCTTCTAAGGAGACGTAAACAATTGTACTCTCGGGAATAATTTTCGAAACAGTCTTCATCATTATTTCAGGTCCACAGGTCATTACTGTTTCAAAATTACCAGTCTTCACATCATCGGTTATTATGCCACCAATATTTATTACGACATCATCACAAATTGTTTTGAAATCATCAACTCCATAAGGCTTATCGCGAAACCCTAAATATGCGCGGCATTTTCTATTGGGATTATTGGCCTTGAAATCCCGAGCTAGAAAATAAAGTGGTGCAACGCCGATCCCACCACCTATTATTACTAGATCAGTATCTATTTGAGGAAAACCGTTACCATATGGTCCTTGGATTTCCACTGTGTCTCCACTCATAAGTCCCTGTAAAATGGTGGTCCCTTTACCGACAACCTGATAGAGGAAACTAAGTTTTCCTGGTTGATAATCATACACGCTTATGGGTCTTGATAAAAGAGGGTCTTTATCCCAGGCCCGAAGCATGAAAAATTGTCCCGGAAGAACGCTTTTTTCCTGATATGCCAATGTCATTTTCATAATCCCTGGCTGTAGTTCTTGATTTTCGAGTATTAAAGCCATTTAAGAATATCCTCCTTCATGGCTAGCGTAGCATTTCTGATATGATCTGCAAATAATTCGCCTTCACAGCCAATTTTCTGGTGAGCTGTAATCAAACCACGAGATGAATTAACGACAGCGCAGGATGATTTTTTTAGAATTTTGGCAATATCTTGACCAGTACCGCCTTGGGCACCATAACCAGGCACTAAAAAGTAAGTATGTGGAGATAGCTCCTGAATTTTCTCAAATTCTTCGGGACAAGTTAAACCCACCACAGCCCCAATTGCTGAAAATCCTGATTCACCTCTAAATGGTTGGCCCCATTTTTCGATTTTTTCTCCCATTACTTCATAGATAGTTTTTCCCTCGGAATCCCGATTTTGAAGATCAGCCGCTGATGGATTTGAGGTTCTTTGCAGAATAAATAACCCTTTTTCTTTCAAATACGGATAATACGGTGAAACGGCATCTTCTCCCATATAGGCGTTGATTGTCATAATATCCACTTCAAAATCTCCAGTGAAGTGACCTTTTGCATATTGTTGACCAGTAGAGGAAATATCTCCTCGTTTTACATCGCCGATAACAATATTTCCTTTATTTCTCGCATATTTAACAGTTTCACTGTACGCTTTAAGCCCATCTAATCCTAATGCCTCATAACAAGCAATTTGGACCTTATAACAGGCAGCAAGATCGGTAGTTGCATCAATTATTCTTTTGTTAAACAATAATAGCTTATCTCCATCCGAAAAATCTTGATCCAGTAAAAATTTCGGCAAAAACTTTAGTGTTGAATCTAAGCCAACACATATCGGTCCCTTTTTTAGGCCTTCATTATACAAACGATCTATGATCATATTTTATTTCCCCCCTTACAATCGTCATTTTAATTTGTCCGTGAAGCGTTTCACTTCCAAAAGGATTGTTTTTACTTTTAGAAATAAATGCTTTAGGATCAATTTTCCCACTCCAGTTTAGATCAACCAGAACAAGATCTGCCGGATAATTTTCTTTTATCAGACCGGCTTTTATTCCTAATCGGTTAGCCGGTTTAAAACTCAACATTTCACTCAGTTTTTCAATGGCAATATCATTCTGTTTAAAAACAGTATAATACATTGAAAAAGCCATTTCAAAATTATTGATTCCTGGAGCCCCTTTTATTTTATCTTCATAAGTATGCGGCGCATGATCAGTTCCACACATATCCACAATACCATCCTTAATACCATCTATTAACGCTCGTCGATCAGGATATGTGCGAAATGAAGGATTAACTTTATAATCCAGACCAGAAGCAAACAAATGATGAGGCGTTACCTCGCAGGTCACATCCAGACCTTTATCTTTAGCAAGATGAATGAGGTCAAGGGTATCTTTTTTACTGATATGACAGATATGAAGATGTCCATCATATTTTTCAAGTAGTTTAAGATCACGTTTAACTAATTCTGTTTCGGGTTGACAATGGGTCAAAAGCGTGAATTTTTCTTCCGTCGAAGCCTGTAGTCCTTCTATCATCAACTTTTCAGAAAAAACTGAAACACCATCATTTGAAAAAACTGGTGTCAATGGACGGATACTCTTAATGTCAACCAATTCCTGATCCTCAAAGGATTTTGTCAGAGCTGAAACTTGAATTAGCTGGCAGAGGTTAAGCGCTGCCGCTTTATCGAGATTTTGTTTGATCAATTCAGCAGAATCCATAATTGGTTTCGTATTTGCCATTGCGACTAGACTTGTAAAACCGCCTTTTAAGGCCGCTTTCATTCCACTTTCAATGGTCTCTTTATTTTCAAACCCCGGCTCTCTCAAGTGGCAATGCATGTCAATAAAACCTGGCATTAAGATTAAGTCGCTGCCATCAATTTCATGATCATAGCTGGATTTAACCATCCCTTTTTCTTTGTAGACTTTTTTGATTCGCGAATCTTCAATCAATACTTTTCCGGGGCGTCTACCGTTTGCATCTACGATTTCAACATTTGTGATGAGCGTTCTCATTCATTTCTCCTTTTATCATTTTTGCTCTCAGTCCGCTTCAATAAAGGTGGTATAAGCATCGCAGTACTCACATCTATATTGTCTCTTTTCTTCATTAACAAGGTAAAACATAATATCTTTAATCTCTTCATATTGTGTGATGCAGCGAGGATTTTTACAGGTCATAATACCCTTGACCACTTTAGGTAGCGATAGTTTTATTTTTTTTACCATTTCACCATCTTTTACAAAATTGATTGTTACATTCGGATCAATTAATCCCAAAACATTCATGTTAATTTCCATATCTGTTTCAATTTTGATCAGGTCTTTTTGCCCCATTTTTTTACTGGGAATTTTTTTGAGCAGAACAACTACATCATCAATATCATTCAAATGAAGTGCCTTGAAAATCTCAAAACCGTGACCTGATTCAATATGATCAATAATAATTCCTTTTTTCAGTTTTGAAACATTAATCATTTTTATCCTCCACACCAAGTAATTTGGCAATTAAAGCCATCCGCACATACATTCCCATTTTTGCCTGTTTAAAATAGACAGCTCGCTTATCATCATCTACTTCCTGTGCAATCTCATTAACCCTCGGAAGCGGATGCATTACAATCATATCCTGCTTTGCCTTTTTCATTTTTTTGTTATCTAAGATATAATAATTTTTTAAACGCAGATATTCCTCTTCATTAACAAAACGTTCCCGCTGAACTCTTGACATATAGAGAATATCAAGATCGCCAATTACTTCATCAAGACTATTGGTTTCTGTAAAGCAATCAGGACTGAGATGATTAAGGATATGCTCTGGCATTTTTAATTCCTTTGGAGAAATAAAAACAAAGCGAATATTTTCATAACGATTGAGTGTTTTAACCAAAGAATGAATGGTTCGTCCAAACAGCAAATCACCACAAACGCCAACAACATGGTTAGTACAGCCACCTTTATAGTTTCTAATGGTAAGAATATCAGTTAGTGTTTGTGTGGGGTGTTCGTGTCCACCATCGCCGGCATTTATAATCGGCATATCATCGGCATATTTTGATACTAATTTTGCGGTTCCCTCGCGCGGGTGGCGAATAACTGCAATATCCGCATAACAAGCAATTGTTCTAATCGTATCTCCAAGACTTTCACCTTTTGAAACAGAAGAAGTATTGGGGTCATCGAAACCAATCAACTGCCCTCCAAGTCGAAGCATGGCTGCCTCAAAACTAAATCGCGTTCGCGTTGATGGCTCATAAAAAAGGCTGGCTAATAATTTCCCTTTACAAACCATGGAATAACTTTCTGGATTTGCAATTATCTTATCAGCCAGCTGCATAATTGATTCAATTTCATCTATTTCAAAATCTCCGGGCTCAATCAAATGTCTACCTTTTAACATGGACTTCCTCCTATTTTTATTCTCGGACAAAAAACTAGCCGCTCTTATAGCGGCATACATCGTCAGTGTCATTTCCAAATCAGGTCATTTATAGCTATACTTCTACGCCACGCTACTAAGCATGCATATTAATATTAGTGTAATCATAATTTAAATCAGCACTTTTGTCAACAATCTTTCATTGTAAGATACCGTCTTTTGAAGATATTATTTTGCCGAACATTCATTTGGAAATCCACTCAAATCATGTTATGATAAGCAAAAAGGAGATTCTTATGAAATTTATAACTTACCAATATAATGCGTTCAAAGAAGGCGGCATTTTAAATGCTGATTCAACAAAAGTCATCCCCCTTAAATCGGTGGGAAAACTTTTAAATAGCAGTTTTCCCGAACAGTTAGCTGATTTTATTGAAATAGCTTCCACAAATCTCATTGAAAATATCGAAAAAACGCTGTCAGAGCATCCTGACCTCGGTATTTCAACCGAACAAATTCGTTTACTGGCTCCTATTCCTCAGCCAAAACGCAATATCTTCTGTTTGGGTAAAAACTACGCTGAACACGCAAAAGAGATTAAGAATATTCCTACTCTTGTCGATTTACCTGAAAATCCAATATATTTTTCAAAGCTGCCATCTGCAGTCACCGGTCCCAATACTGTTGTTTTATCTCATGCCAATACGACAAAACAGGTTGATTATGAAGTCGAACTGGCAATTATTATCGGTAAAGCCGGCTCAAACATTCCAAAATCACTTGCTGAAGAATATATCTTTGGATATACGATTGCGAATGATATAACTGCTCGTGATCTGCAGAAAAAACACGCTCAATGGTATAAGGGGAAAAGTCTCGATACTTTTTGTCCTTTGGGCCCCGCGATTATTCACAAGTCAGACTTCCCTCTACCATTATCACTGGATATACGCAGTCGAGTCAATGGTGAATTGCGTCAGCATTCCAATACCAGTCAGATGATTTTCGACATACCAACCATTATTAGCGATTTGTCGCAGGGGCTTACACTTCTTCCCGGGGATATTATTTTGACTGGTACCCCAGCAGGTGTTGGGTTTGCTATGAACCCGCCGCAATTTCTAAAACGCGGTGATATTATTGAGGCAGAAATTGAAGCTTTGGGAATTCTTCGAAACACCATCGAATAAAATTTTATATTGGCAGGCGTTTCATAAAAAACACACCAAGGCTAGCGGCTAAAGATAACACGATGGCTGCTGAAAAAAAGGCAATTACCGATGAGACGTCTGCTTGACCAATCCCAATCGCAGCACCGTTATAAACGCTGTAGATCGAAAAAATTTTAAGTGATGCAAACCGCTCAGAAAGCCCACTTATAAAAGTCAACGTAAAAAACAAAACTGGAAAAGCAGTCGAAAAAAACATTGTCAATTTCGAATCATTAAAAATACATCCAAAGAAGAAATTTATCATTGCAATCGCCGTTGTCATAAAAGCGGCACCGACATTCATTTGGGTGAACAATGCGGTATCCAATACTCCAGGATACATCATATCACTCATTTGGGTTCCAATGATTTGAACACTTAAAAATAAAAGACTGATTGATACGATCAGGTAAACAGCCTGAGTTGTTATTATTTTTATCCGACTGTTGGGTGTTTCTAAAAAGCAGGCGAACGAACCGTCATAAACATACTTTGTTACAAGCCGATTCCCCATTACTATACAGTAGATCATTGGGAAAATATAAATAGGTAATCCAAAGAATAAACCACCCAAAAAACCTGACATACTGCTATCGATTGTTGCAAGATCTAAAAATACCACTAAACGATTTGGTAGAAAAGAAACAATATCATTGAAAGCTCCCATTCCTGATGGGTCATACATATAGATCAGAACAGCAAGATAAACATTCATTAAGAACGCGAAAAGTAATAAAAAAAGAAAATGATCTTTTATATCTTTTAGAAATAAAGGTAAACTCATTAAATCGCCTCGCCTTTCCGAGAATAAAATTTTTGAAATGATTCTTCCAAGGTTTGTTCGTTAGAATTAAAAATCAAAACTTTCTCATGTGATAGAACTTTTACCAGTGCATCAATTCTGTTACCAGGGGCATAAATTTCGAAATCTTTTGTATTAATGCGTTTAAAGCCAAAGCCAAATTTTTTAAACTGCTCTAGATTCGGCGGTTCCGCAAATTTAACCCGATATGATTTTACTTCCTTCGCTTTAAGTGAGATTACATCATCAATTTCAATCATTTGACCAGCTCGAACTAAGGCAATCCGATCCGCTACTCTTTCAACTTCAGAAAACATTTGTGAAGTGACAAAAAATGTCTTCCCTTCTTTCTTTTCTTCAATAATTAGATTTGCTAGTTGGCTTTGTAATGCAGGATTCAAATGGTTAAAAGGCTCATCTAAAATATAAACTTCAGGGTTATGCATAAAGGCAGAAACAATTGATATTTTTTGTTTTTCTTCGCTATTCAGACGATCTATTTTTCCTGAAATGTTGAGACTGAAAATTTCTGCAAGCTCATTACGCTTTTTTTCAAGTTTGGTAGAATTTAAATGTCGCAATCTGCCCATAAAATTCAAGTATGACTTAACCCGCATTCCTTCAAAAAAAGCCGGATCATCCGAAATATAACCCAACGATTTTTTTATAGCCGGTGCTTTCAAGTAAGTGTTCATGCCATTTATGAGTGCCTGACCTCGGCTGCTTCTATGAAATCCCATTAGAATTCTAACAGTTGTTGTTTTACCAGCGTTATCAGGACCGATAAAGCCAACCACTTCTCCTTTTTCCACTTTGAAATTCATATCAAAAACACCATTTCCGTTCAAGTATTTCAAAGTCAAATCTTGTGCTTCAATCATTTTATCACCTCAAGTTCTCCTGATTATTTAAATAATTAGCCAAATGAGCAAATTCTTGTCCCGTTAGCGCTTCCCCTCGTATACCAGCACTAATCCCACAATGATTAAGTGCCTGAAGAATTTGATCTTTTGAAAAGTCTGTATTTGTTGTTAAACTATTTATTAATGTCTTGCGCCGATTATTAAATCCAGCCTTAACAATTTTAAAAAACATTTCTCGGTTATCTACTATTATGCCAGGTTCTTTTTTTTTCTTCATCGAGACAACAATCGAATCAACCTTTGGTTTTGGCATAAAAACTTGCGCTGGAACCAAAAACTCGATCTCGACATCTGCGTAAAACTGTGCTGCTATACTTAAAGACCCATATGCTTTACTGCCTGGCACCGCACAAAGACGCTCCCCTACTTCTTTTTGTATCAGAAAAACCATTTTTTCGATATCAAGATTCATTTCCAAAAAACCCATGATAATTGGTGTCGTTATATAATAAGGAAGATTGGCAACAATTTTTAAATTACTGAATATTTCTTTTTCTAAAATTTTATTTATATCAATTTTAAGGATATCGTCTTGAATAATTTCAATATTATCAAACTCTTTCAATGTTTGATTCAGAACAGGAATCAGTTTTTTATCAATTTCAACACTGATAACCTTACCGGCGTTTTTACATAACGCGCTTGTAAGTGTCCCAATGCCTGGGCCTATTTCCAGGATTAAATCATTTTGCGTAATTTCTCCTGTTTCAGCAATTTTGTTAACAATATTTTCATCTATCAGAAAGTTCTGACCATATCGCTTATTAAAATGTAGCTCATATTTATTCAAAATAGATTTTATCACACTCGGTGACGTCAGTTTTTCCATTGTTATCCTTTCAGAATTTACTTTGGGTCTGAAGCTCAATTGTCCTATATTATACCTTTAATCTTCGCAGTATTGAAGACTATTATGTAATTAATTACAAATTATTTACAATTATAACATCATAAAAAATTGCATCTGCGGGTGCAAATGCAATTTAAATTTAAAAGCTGCTATCCTTCTAAAAGCTTCTCTTCATATTCCAGTTTAATATTGGGAGCCTCCAGCTCAACATCGAAACCTTTTTGATTTTTTTTTACAATAGCTATCAACTCCCATAAATTATCGATCATATAGGTTGGATCACATTGTTCTAACGCTTTAGGAGTATTGTACCCCCATTTTACTGCCACAACATCAACCCCAACTTTTTTGCATGCTTCGATATCTCGCGTTTCATCGCCGACATAAAGCATTTCATTTGGTTTGATCCTGGACCATCTTAAGACTTTTCTAATTTTATCAGCCTTTGACATTAAAGCAGAGCATTTTACAAATTTTATCTCTTCATCAAGAAGATATTTTTTTATAAACTGATTAACGGTTTTTTTTATGTTGGAAGTCAAAATTCCACAAAATTCAACTTCTTTATTCATTGCTACGAAAAAGTCGTGAATATCAGCATTGAATGCATGAATCTCAGAGGATTCAGATTTCAGCATTTTTTGACCTTCTTTAATCACTTTAGGAAATTGGTGTAAAGGAATGTCAACTATCTCAAGTATTTCTTTAATATGTAGATTTTTGATGTGCTGCAATTCTTCCATTGTAACCTGACTGTACTGATATTTTTCAGCCAATCGATTATATATTTCAAATGCTTTTTCTTCAGTATCGGCTAGAGTTCCATCAAAATCAAAAATAACACACTTATACGGCATGTAAGCCTCCTTCTGGTATTTATGTTCTTAGCGTCGCTATTTTTCTATCATTCTTATTTGGAGATATGTCAGAAAAATTTAATATATCAATATTTTTATTTTTTGCTTCATGCATAGCGACACTTGCAAAACGCAATAAATCTTCTCGATTTGTTGCATGTTGAGGAAATTTTGCTATTCCTATAAAAGGTCTTAAGCTCACATTATAACGCTTATTATAAAATTGTTCATTAAATACTTTAATAATATTGTTGCAAATATCGTCAATTTTCTTTTCATCCCCATCTGGCAGAAAAAAACAAAACTGGTTGGTTGCTATTTTTGCCAGCAATCCAAATTTCCCAATCTGTTTATTCAGTCCCTGGCTTAAATTTTTCATGACTTCATCTTCAATTGACTGACCATATAAGTCGCCAATTTCGGCTATTGGGTCAATTGCAATACATAATAACGTTAATGGTTTATCAGTTCTTTCTCCATTATGAAAAAAATAATTAACTAATAATTCATTGAGCTTGCGACGATTGGGAAGCCCAGTTATACTATCGGTAAGAAGTGCTTCTTCTAAAGCTTTACGCTGAATAATTGTTTCGGTCACATCCAACCCCAATAAAAGATTTAACATCTGCCCATCTTTCATGTTAATTGTTGAGTGATCCCATTGAATATAATGAATTTTTCCTGTGTGATCTTTAAGTGGTAAAGGTCGCTTGAAATCAAGATTTTCATTAATTAATTTGCGATGGCGACGACTTAAATTACCAAAGGCTCTCATTAATGAGTCGCCTTCTAGCTCTTCTTCACTTAAACCGCATAATTCTGTCATTAACTTATTAACCGATACAATCACAAAACGGTTGGTAAATGATATGAAAATAAGATGGCTGTTGCTTAAAATTGCTTCCGTATAGATCTGTTGCAAATCAAGTTCTTCTTTTAATTCAATCTGCTCACTAATGTCTTGAATCATTCCAATGGTACGAATATGTTCATTGGTCTCAGAAAAAAAGTGCCTTATCCGCAAAAATATCTCCAGGGTTTCATCTCGATTGTTTTTAAGCCGATAATGAATATCTACCTTTTCCTGAGCCTGGAAAGCGTTTAAAAACGCTTTCCACACACGACTCTGATCATCCTGATGAGCCATAAAATGAATGAAATCGAGATTTGGTTCCACTTCATTTTCCTGGTAGCCGAGCAAACGATAAAGTTCCTTTGACCAATATATTGTTTTTGTCTGGTAATTCATTTCCCAGTATCCGATGTTAGCCAAATGTTGAATCTCAAACAATTCATCATTTTTTTCACTGATTATAGATTCTTTTTCAGATAATATCTTTGTATTGCTGGCAGTAATGCCATAGTAGCGTTTTTGATCGACTTGGATTAGGCTGACTCGGACTTGCATCGGCATAAGAATCTCTTTTTTAACAAACAGATTTAGTGATAAATTATAATAGCCCTTGTCTGCAAAACTTCTAAGCATCTGTGGCCGGTGTTCGTGAAAGTCGAAATCTGATTGAAGATGTAGTACACTTTTGTTAATCAGACGTTCTTTCGACTTATCAATCATTTTTATAAACGCTTGGTTCACATCAATAATTATTCCCTGATCGTTTAAAAGCAATACACACTCGTTGGTTTGATTCATTAACTCACGCAACAGACTTAACTCACGGTTGCTTTTCTCAAGTGTCATTATTCGTAAATGTGTTATAATAAAAGCCACAAGCCCGCTAAATATGATACTAAGCAATATAACAACAAGCCATGGGTTGAAATTTTGAATTATCATCTTACTCCCCGGATTATGATAGATTTTTACTTAGAATCATTATAACCGATTCTGCGCAATTAAGGAAATTAAAGGAGTTAATTTTTCGTAAAGAATATTTCGCATTTGTAAAGTAATATTTACATAATATTAAAAAAACATTTGACAATCCAATGTAATATGTTAAACTAAAAGCACCACTTCATCATGCTAACGTAATAAAGTAACGGGAGGTTTTATGTTATTTAACTACAATATCGAAGGTTTTGAGACAATACAACCACAAAATAGTTTTGCTTTTACTAAAATTGTTTCTGAACTTACTCATTTATATGATTTGTACGGCTATCAGCAAACTTTTATTCCAACCTTTGAATCCTATGACCTTTATGTTCATGAGGATTCTATTCCCTCTGATGAGCTTTTTAAACTAGTCAGTCATAAGGGAAAAGTACTGACGCTTAAACCGGATGTTACTCTACCCATCACTCGAATGGTAGCAATCAATCATCCCAATCCAAAAGAAATTATCAAATTTTCATACCAAGCTAGTATTTACCGGAATTTTTCTGCTCCAGAGAGCATAAAAAAAGAAATCAATCAAATTGGAATTGAATATTTTGGTAATGACAGCCCTGAATGCGACGGTGAAATAATTGCTTTATCAATATTATCACTTTTAAAAACTGGAATCAGTGACATTCATATTGATTTGGGTCATGTCGGTTTTATTAATTACCTTTTAGAAGATCTGGACTTTTCAGACGAACAGCGTCTTAAGCTTTTCGAATTCATTGAGAATAAAAATATCGGTGATATTGTAAGTTACCTGAAAAAGCTAAAAATTGATCCAAAATTTCGGGAAATCATCGCTAAACTTCCAGTCCTTTACGGCAAACCAATTGAAGTAATTAGTGAAATGAAATCCATTTGTATCAATGAAAAAATGGAGAGCGTTGTTAACCAAATCACCGAAGTATACAATCATCTGCAAACTATGGGATTTGATCAATATATTAATTTAGATTTAGGTTTTACTAATCAGATGAATTACTATTCTGATACAATATTTAAAGTTTATATCAACAACTGGGGAGAACCAGTTATTAGTGGTGGCCGTTATAATAATTTATCAGAAAAATTCGGGCTTTCGCGACCAGCATGCGGGTTTGCCATTGACTTAATGAAAATCATAAACTACATGGATCAGAACAATTTTCTGCCCCAGCGCGAAAACTCAAAAAACATCATTTTATATGAAGCAGATCAAAAATCATCAGCTTATAATATGGGTCAAAATTTCAGAAAAGAGGGTAAGGTAACGGAGCTTTTCATCGCCAAAGATAATGTTATTGCACAGATCAAGCTATTAAAAAGCAATCCGCTTTACCAAAATATTGAAGTTTATTATCTAAAAAATGATCAAATTTATAATCTTGAAAATCAGCAATTTGTAGAACTGGAAAGAAGGTAAGAAGATGACGATACGTTTTGCCCTGGCAAAAGGAAGAGTTGCAAAAAAAGCAATTGAACTGCTGGTAACGTTAGGCTATGTATTTGAAGACTACTCCGAGAAGAGCCGTAAGTTGATTTTTGAAGATACCACTGGCGCAATCGCATTTTTTTTGGTAAAATCTCCCGATGTGGCAACCTATGTTGAAAAAGGCGCGGCGGACATTGGTATTGTTGGTAAAGATGTTTTGCTTGAACACCCGGCAAAAGTATATGAAATGTTAAATTTAAACATTGGGAAATGCCGCATGTGCGTTGCCGGTTATCCAGATCGCCCTTTACCTTATGGTAAGAAATTAGTGGTTGGAACAAAATATCCTGTTATTGCGAAGAATTTTTTCCAGACAAAAAAGCAATTAGTTGATATTATTAAACTAAATGGTTCAGTGGAACTGGCCCCGATTATCGGACTTTCAGATTGTATTGTTGATATTGTCGAAAGCGGCAGTACATTAAAAGAGAACGGACTGGCTGTCCTCGAAGAAATCTGCCAAATTAGTTCTCGCCTGATTGTCAACCAGGTCAGTCTCAAAACAAAACGAGCATCGATAGATCCAATAATCAAAGCATTTGAAACACAGTTAACGACTGACGTTTAGAAAGGACTGTTATGAAACTTATTAATTATCAAAAAAATTCAAATATTGAAAGACTATTGAAACGTGATGCTGATGATCGTGAAGATATCCGAAACGCAGTTCTGGAGATTCTAAAGGGCGTAAAAAAAGATGGCAATGCCGCGCTTATGTACTATACTCAGGCATTGGATAAATGTGAACTTAGTCATATCCAAGTTTCTGCTGAGGAGATTGAAAAAGCCTATGCTTCGGTCTCCCCTGAGCTCTTAAATATCATGGAAGAGGCGGCAATTAACATCCGCAGTTTTCATGAAAAACAAATGGAAAAGACTTGGACTTATTCGCCTCAAAACGGTGTTATTCTTGGCCAGCATATCACACCGCTTCAACGCGTTGGTTTATATGTACCAGGCGGTAAAGCTACTTATCCTTCAACTGTTTTAATGGATGCTATTCCCGCTTTAGTTGCAGGTGTTGAGTCCCTAGCGATGGTCACGCCGCCAAATAAAGACGGACAAATCAATCCAAACATCTTGGCGGCCGCTAAAATAGCAGGAGTTACTGAGATTTATAAAGTCGGCGGCGCTCAGGCCGTTGCGGCTCTTGCCTATGGAACTGAAACTATCAAACCTGTTAATAAAATAGTCGGACCGGGAAACATATATGTGGCTACCGCGAAGAAAGAAGTGTTTGGAACGGTTGATATTGATATGATTGCCGGACCTAGCGAGGTTTTAATCATCGCCGATGAAAAGGCTAACCCAGTTTATATTGCTGCCGATATGCTGTCTCAGGCTGAACATGATGAAATGGCCATGTCTATTCTTGTCACCCCATCGGAAGTGCTGGGAAAAGCCGTTATCGATGAAGTTTACCGCCAGATCAGCGAAGACTTAAATCGCAAAGAAATTGCCAAAAAATCAGTAGATGATTTTGGCTTTGTCTTTATTGTTGAAAATCTTGATGAGGCATTTTCATTATCCAATGAAATTGCACCGGAACATCTTGAACTACTTATCGAAAAGCCAATGGATTCACTTGAAAAAGTCCGTAATGCTGGTGCTATTTTCATGGGCGCTTTTACCCCGGAACCCTTGGGTGATTATTTCGCTGGACCCAATCATACCTTGCCAACTTCCGGGACGGCAAAGTTTTCTTCGCCACTTGGCGTGTACGATTTTCTAAAGAAATCCAGCATTCTTTCATATGATTCGGTGTCATTACAAGCCGTGTCTGAGAAAATTTCCGCATTTGCGCGGTCTGAAGGTTTAGATGCTCATGCTAAAGCTGTAGAAAGGCGGTTTGAAAACTAATGAAAGACTTTACCCGCGAAAACATCAAAAATCTTGTTGCTTATAAAGTTGATGCTCCACAATATGAAATCATTGTTAATGCAAACGAGAGCGCATATGATTTCCCAATGATTTTGAAGCGTCAATTCTGTGACGACATATGTAATACTGATTTAAATCGTTATCCAGAGGCCTGTTTTCCCGAACTGCTTGAAGCCCTATCCGAATATACCGGGGTTCCAACGGACGGAATTATTTGCGGATCTGGATCTGATGAAGTCATCGCCCTTATTAATCAGGCTTTTGTCGATCCAGGTGATGTAATAGTTTCTCACTCCCCTTCATTTAGCATGTATGAAATTTGGTCATCCATTGCCAATGCTAATTATATTCCGGTCCCTGATCTTTCTGATCATATCCCGGATTTAGCGGGAATAATTCAAAAGGCCAATGATTTTGATGCTAAAATCATCTACCTATGCAACCCCAATAATCCGACTGGCTACACATTTACCCGTGAACAAATCCTTAAAGTTCTTGATTCAGTTTCTTCTTTACTTATTTTGGACGAAGCATATATTGAATTTTTTGGTGAATCTTCAGTTGATTTATTAAAAAAATATCCTAATCTGATGATTTTAAGAACCTTTTCAAAAGCATTTGGACTAGCTGGAATTCGGTGCGGTTATGCACTGGGTAACAAAGACATTATAGATGTTCTATACAAAGTTAAAGGGCCATATAATCTAAATGTAATGACACAAAAAATTGCAGTACTGGCGCTTAAAAACCGTAATAAAATTTTTTCACACCTTGATGAAATCAAATCTCAGCGTGAATTTATTATAAGCGAACTTGAGGCTCTCGATGCTTTCAAAATTTATCCATCTGGTTCAAACTTTATATTCTTTGAAACACCTTTAGCCCAAGCAATTTATCAGGAACTGCTTAATAACAATATATTGATAAAGTGGTTTAAGGATACCAGTAGACACCCCGGCAGCATTCGTTTTTCAATTGGCAAACCATCTGAAAATAATCAAATTCTGTCAATTATCAAAAAGGTGGTAACTGCTAATGCGTGAAGTTACTTTAAGTCGGGAAACGGCAGAAACTAAAATCAATCTGACTTTAAATATCGATGGCACTGGCATCAGTGAAATTTCCACCGGTGTCGGTTTCTTTGATCATATGCTGGTGCTTTTTTCAAAGCATGGCCGCTTTGACTTAACATTAATGGCAAAGGGTGATGAAGCTGATAATCATCATGTGATCGAAGATATTGGTATTTTGTTGGGTAAAGCTTTTAACCAAACACTTGGTGATAAAAAAGGAATTAACCGTTATGCATTTTCCTACACCCCCATGGACGAATCTTTATCGCGGATATGCGTTGATATCAGTGGTCGAAGCTTTTTAGTGTTTGATGTCAGCCTGGATCGGGAGTTTATTGGGGACTTCGAAACTGAAATGCTCGAGGAATTTTTTGTAGCTTTTGCTACCAACAGTAGAATGACACTACATATCCAATCTTTATATGGCAAAAATAATCATCATATTGTTGAAGGAATCTTTAAGGGCCTAGGCAGAACACTGAAACAGGCATGTGTTATTGGCGAGTATGCTAACGAAATTCCTTCCACCAAAGGAATTATTGAATAAAGGAGTTAAAAATGATAGCAATTGTAGATTATGATGTGGGAAACTTAAAAAATGTTTATACTGCACTTAAAGATGTAGAACTTGATGGGGTTATCACCCGTGAAAAGCAAATTCTCGATGATGCAGATGCCATCATTCTTCCCGGCGTTGGGGCATTTTCTGATGCAATGAAAAAACTGAAGGAATTTGATTTAGTCGAAAGTCTCAATGAAAACGTAAAAAAAGGAAAACTGCTCCTCGGCATTTGTCTCGGGATGCAGCTTCTGTTTGATAAAAGCTATGAAGATGGCGAATTTACAGGTTTATCCTATATTCCCGGCGAGATTATCAGAATCCCCGAATCTGAATTGAAAATTCCCCATATGGGATGGAACAATCTGGTTAAAAACGTCGAATCTCCTCTCCTTAATCAGATCAGTGCCGATGATTATGTTTATTTTGTTCACTCTTATTATGCCGACCCCTTGATTTTAATGACGTAATCGCTTATGCTGATTATGGAGTGAAAGTGCCGGGAATTGTCCAAAAGAATAATGTGATTGGTATGCAGTTTCATCCTGAAAAAAGTGCCAGAGTTGGCAAACAACTACTGAGTAATTTAAAGGAGATGATAAAATGATTATATTACCCGCGATCGATCTTAAAAACGGAAAGTGTGTCAGATTGCTGCAGGGACAAAAAAACGCTGAAACAGTTTATTTTAACGACCCTGTAGAAGTTGCTTTGAAATGGCAGTCTATGGGAGCTGAATATTTGCATCTCGTTGACCTTGATGGTGCATTTGATGGCGCACCTAAAAACAAAGACTTGATCAAAAAAATAGTTGATGCTTTAGATATTCCCGTTGAATTAGGAGGCGGTATCAGAACGTTGGATATCGCCAGGGATTATATTGATGCTGGGGTCAGCCGGATTATTATTGGAACTCAAGCTGTAAAAGAATTATCCTTTATTGAGACCCTTTTATCCCTTTATGATGAAAAGGTCTGTGTTTCAATTGACGCCAAAAATGGTTTGGTTTGCACTGAAGGCTGGGTAGAAAGCAGTAATTTAGAAGCGCTGGAACTGGCGAGCAGTTTAGAACGTCTGGGACTTTCTACTCTTGTCTATACTGATATTTCTAAGGACGGGATGATGTCCGGCCCAAATTTTGAGATGCTTGACGTGTTAAATAGTCATTTGAATATAGATATTATCGCCTCAGGTGGAATTTCATCTACAGAAGATGTATTAAAAGCAAAAGAAATGGATCTTTATGGTGCTATTATTGGGAAGGCCCTTTACGAAGAGACTATCGACTTGGAAAAACTTATAAAAGAGGATTTGAAAAATGCTGACTAAAAGAATAATTCCTTGTCTTGATGTTGATCATGGCCGGGTTGTAAAAGGTAAAAAATTCCAGGATATTCAGGATGTTGCTGACCCGGTAGAGCTGGGTAAGTATTATTCTGACCAAGGTGCGGATGAACTGGTATTCTATGACATTACCGCATCCAGCGAAGAACGAGATATTTTTATTCACATTGTCGAAAAAGTAGCAGAAGCGATACGCATTCCTTTCACAATTGGTGGTGGTATTAGCCGAGTTGAAGATTTCCGTAAGGTCTTAATGGCCGGGCGGACAAAGTATCCGTTAACTCAGCTGCCGTCAAAAATCCTCAGCTGATAAGAGACGCTGCACTTAAATTTGGTGCCCAATGTGTTGTATTATCAATTGACGCTAAACGAAACAACGCTGGATCATGGGATGTTTATGTTAAGGGTGGCCGTGAAAATACCGGTATCGATGCGATAGAATGGGCAAAACGCGGACAAGATTTAGGTGCCGGAGAAATTTGCATCAATTCAATTGATACAGACGGCATCAAACAGGGCTATGATATTGAACTCAATCACAAATTATCGAGTCTTCTAACCATTCCAATCATTGCTTCAGGTGGAGCCGGAAAAATGGAAGATTTCTCTGAGGTCTTAAAAGCCGGTGCCGATGCAGCTCTAGCTGCTTCAGTTTTTCACTACAAAGAAATTCCGATTCCAGTGCTAAAAAATTATTTATCCGATCAAGGCATTTTAATGAGAAAGGTTTAAAAATGAATTTTAATGAAATTAAATTTAATAACGCTGGCCTAGTACCAGCAATTGTGCAGAATTATCACACCCGTGAAGTTTTGATGATGGCCTGGATGAATGAAGAGACTTTAAAGCAAAGTATTGAGTCAGGGATCGCAACTTTCTACAGCCGCAGTCGTCAGGAGGTCTGGGTTAAAGGCGCAACTTCAGGAAATACGCAGCAGATTGTTAGCATTGAATATGACTGTGATGGCGATACACTACTTTTACAGGTCAACCCTGACGGACCCTCTTGTCATACCGGCAATATTAGTTGTTTCTTCCGAACCCTATCAGCAAATCAGGAATTAAAAAAAGGCAATGTAGAAATTCTTTATCAGCTAGCGAAACTGCTTGAAGACCGTCGTGAAAATCCTAAAGAAGGCTCTTATACTAATTATTTATTTG
This sequence comes from Eubacteriaceae bacterium ES2, assembly GCA_031222025.1. Classification (GTDB taxonomy): domain Bacteria; phylum Bacillota; class Clostridia; order Eubacteriales; family Eubacteriaceae; genus Acetobacterium. The sequence goes on from CP130740.1 coordinate 1,977,624, forward strand.
AAAAGGGCGTAGACAAAATTTGTAAAAAAATCGGTGAAGAATCGGCAGAAACGATCATTGCTGCAAAAAACACAGACCCAATCGAACTGACCTATGAAGCATCTGACCTCATTTATCATTTGCTGGTATTGCTGAACAATCAGGATGTAGCACTTGATTCGATTTTTGAAGAGTTAACTAAACGTCATAAATAATTCTGAATGAATCCTTTAGAATTGCACAGTTAATTAGCTTTCAAAGTAATTCTAAAGGTTAGAATTTTATTATACTAGTGAGATTTAAATATCTCTCCTTTTTCTTTTCATTCCTAATATAAAAAAACAACGAGTATCTTTCGTTGTTTTTTATTTGCAATATATTATCAATTAATGTATAATAAATTCACCTGAAGTTTGATTTTCTAAGGCATGCTATGAAATTTAAACCGTTAGGGTATATTCGGAAACGATTATATCTCCCATTGTGGAAAGGGTCTAAGGGAAACACCCTTTATTTTAGTGCATTTTATAAATGCAGATTAAAAAGACCATTCTTCCCAGGAGTGGTCTTTTTATTTTTCCCGTCCCTAAATCTATTTCTTTGTAACCGCAAAATGATACGGGACATCCCTTTTAGATCAGAGTTGGAATAACCAACCAGCTCTGGTTTTTGTGTTCAAAATTCAGATTAACCTCCCGCCACCGGCGGAAAAATTGCCAAATAGCCATCTTCCTTAACAGCTACTTTCAGCATCTCGTTGACTTTTCCGTCAACGCCATCAACAATTAATGCTGCAATCTCGGGCGCGGTAATTCCGAGTGAATCAATGACTGTCTGTGCGGTCATTCCCGGCACATAGTCCATTTCGACTATCTTTCCTCTCCCAACTCTAAAAGTTGCAAATAATTTTACAGTTATGGCCATAAGACCTCCTTCAACCCTTTTTTAATTTTATACCCAAAAAAAAGGGAGCGAAAGCTCGCCCCCGGATTTTTTATAAAATCCCCAATTGTTCCAGTCGTTCTTCAGTAGGAATACCGTCTTCATCCCAGCCACGTTCTTTATAATATAAAGGTAGCAGTTCATCAAGCTTGGCAACCCAACCTTTCGTAGGACCTTCTGGCATTTCCTCTTCAAGGAAACGCGGCGGTAGGGTATCTTCTTCCGGCATGATTCCAGCTTCTAAATTGAAGAGTTTTTCTATATTCCAGATTCTTTCTCCAGCCATCAGCAGTTCTTCAGCAGACCATTCTGTTCCTAAAACCTCATTAACCATATCGGCATATTGTTGCGCACCTAATGCAAAAGAGGTAAACAAACATAAGCCTAGCGAATCAATAACAGCAGTTAAATCCTGGAAGATTTTTACCCATACTGGTTTTCCTTCAAGATCAAACCGTTCAAGTTTTTCAGGTAAAGCCAAAATTTCTGGTGAAATCAGATAACCGCGGACATGACATCCACCACGATTTGAAGTTGCGTATTGTAGTGCCTGTCCTTGAACCCCACGTGGGTCATAGGCTGGTAAATCCTGTTTCTTAACTGACATGGAATATTCCGGCACACCGTAATAATCAGCCAAACGATAAGAACCTCTCGCCAACATATCACCAAATCCTTCACGATTCCCCATTTTCATGAGCCAGTGAACAACTGATTCTTCATTGCCGAATTCCAGTTTAATTTCATCGTCCAGATCTTCATCAGAAATAAATCCACGCTGATACAGTTCCATTGCTGCTGCAAGAGTAGCTCCAGCTGAAATTGTATCAAGACCTAATTCATTGCACCAATAGTTAGCATCAATAACAATTTCCATATTATTAATACCTAAATCACCGGCAAATACCCAAAGCGTTTCATATTCCGGACCACCAATTCCATCAGGATGCTTTTTACTTTTGACAAATCGACCACATCCAATCGGACAATGATGACAAGGAGATCGTTTTATTAAGTATTCTTCTGTTAAGGTTTCACCGCTAACAGCTTCAGCTCCTGGATCATAGCCACCCTGGAAGTTATTTGTCGGATAGATACCGTGTTCGTTGATAATGTTTACAAGAACAGCCGTTCCATAGGTTGGTAAACCGCCACCTGTTACACCGTTTTCTTTAATTAAACCACGACATTCTTTGGTGACAGTTTTTAAACCGTCAGGGTTAGCAATAACTGGTTTTTGCTTACCAAAAACAGTAATGGCTTTCAGGTTTTTCGAACCCATAACAGCTCCAACACCAGATCGACCAGCTGCTCTGTCATTCTCGTTCATGATAGCGGCCATTTGTGACAGCTTCTCACCAGCAGGACCAATTGTCAGAACTTTTGATTCTGGATGTTTTTCTCTAAGCATTGCACTGGCTTCAGAGGTGTATTTACCCCATAAATCCAAAGCCGGCAGGATTTCAACCTGATCCTCTACAATGTTAATATATACCGGCAGGCTAGCTTTTCCTTCGACAATAATTGCGTCATAGCCAGCATACTTTAAAAATGCTCCCCACTCACCACCAGAGTTTGAAGAAGCAATGGTGCCAGTAAGTGGTGACTTTGTGACCACCATATAACGTCCACCTGTTGGGGTTGCCGTTCCAGATAAGGGTCCATTGATATAAATAATCTTATTCTCAGCGGCAAAAGGATCAACCTGTGGATCTACTTCATCCAAATACAGTTTTGTTCCTAAACCACGACCACCAATGTACTTTTTAGCCAGTTCAAAATCAAGCGCTTCAGTTGTAATACTGCCAGTCGTTAAATTTACTCGCAGAATTTTTCCCATATAACCAAACATTTGATTTCCTCCTAAATCTATTTATTTGTAACCACTATCATTATATGCATTTTTTGTCAAAAATTCAATTGGTTTAATAAAAGAAGTGATAAAAATCAAGTTTTCTTAATTATTAGTTCGTTAATTGCGCATATATCTGAACAAATCTTAAATTACCGATAATATTTTGATCAAATATCTGTAGAAAACCTAAAGTATTGAATGCTGTTAGATTTTTGATCTTCAAAATTTTTAGATGAAATGGAGAACTTTTAAGATATTATATCCAATACGCCTGTTATTTCCTTCGAAAGGAAAAGCCTGCATGGAAATCATTGGATTATAGTTCATTTCAATAATAGAAAATGTTGAGTTCTCATCTTCATGATTCGCAATAATCATGTCTACTCCGCAAAATGCCGCATTGACTGCCAAGGCCGCATCAAGTGCAACCTGTTTAAAAGATTCATTGATCAAATCGGTAAAGTCAATACTGTCACCACCTGTGCTGATATTTGAATTGCCCCTTAAATATATTATCTGGCCATCTTTCGGAATATAATCGGTACTTAAGCCTTGGTTTGTTAGAAATAATTTTTCCTGTTCATCCATTTCAATTATTTTGAGCGGTGTTGTTTTTCCGTCACCACGATATGGATGTTTGTTTTTCAATGACACTAATTCGGAAATTGATTTTTCCCCATCCCCAACCACATTAGCCGGGCGGCGATGTAATACAGCAACCACCTCGTTTCCAATCACCAAAAAACGAAACTCAAGCCCCTTCACATAATCTTCAATCATTGCCACAGAATCATGTTTAAGCGCAAAGGCTACGGCATCTAATAGTGTTTCATAATCAGCACCATTTTCAAAAACAGTGATACCAATACCGTAGTTAGTGGATTTGGGTTTTATAACAATCGGTTTAGTTATATATTTTTTCAAAATAATTTTAGCTTCATCAAGATCAGATACTGCAATATCATCTGGAACTGGTATATGATGCTGCTTTAAAACCCATTTAGTCACCTGTTTATTTTCCATTATTATTGGTGTAATATAAGTATCCGCACTGGTTTTTGTTGCCTGTTTAATAATTTCCTGATGTGAATCTTTTTCCAAACAGATAATATTCTCTTTTTTATCCAGTGGGATGACGCGTATGCCCCTAGTGATCGCTTCTTTGATTAAAATTTGAGTAGACAATTCCCAATCTTCAAAGCCTTTCAGGCGATAATTCATTTTTAGTGCATCTGATGAATGGCCAGCCGCTAAATTAAGCTGTGAACTTGTAAATCCAGTCGTCATGATTTCTTTTAATCGATAGGCATAGGTCATTTTTGAGTTTTTAGTCCGCTGAATCATCTCATTGATTACAAGGTCTTTTTCCAAGTTTAAATAATCATTGATTTCCATCATCTTGTCAAGAATATCTAAAGCCCAATCTTTCCGTGAAGTCCACTGCTGATGGTCGAGCAATTCAAGCTTATCTTCGAGACCGTTTTCCGCAACAGCAACTTCATTAATCATTGCTTCCTGTTGCCAGGTCGGGTAAAGAACCTCTCCTTCCAGTAAACAAAAAAGCATTAATAGATTCAAGAATTCACAATCACTTTTAGCAATACCACACTTTTCAAATGGATTTAGATCAAGCGTTCTAATTTCTAAATATTTTATCCCATCTTTTTCTAGTGAAGTGAGGGGATGTTGCGGATCATTTGCCTTTAAACGAATTTGACTGTAAAGCTCTTTAGCTTCTGATATTTCACCATTTTCAATAAACTTTCGTACACTATCGATGTAGGTCTCTAAAGTCGTATAATCAGGATACATGTCAATGCGATTTTTATATCCGGTTTTACTGCCATTTCGAAGTGATATACTATTTTTTAGGCTATAACTATCATCTGAAATTTTAATTGTCGGCATTACATTGTCTGACTCATATGACTGATGCATGACTGGGGAAGCACCGGAAAGATAGATTACTAACCATCGATATTTTAGATAATTTCTGACCGTTTTCAGATAGATGCGATTTTTAAAGGACTGAAAAGACTCTACAAGAGCATATTCCTGCCATAAAAATTCAAGCAGTTCATCCCCAAAAGAAAAATTGTAATGAAGACCAGATATCAATTGACGTTTTCCGCCGTATTTTTTTTTTAGTTTTTCTCGATATTTAACAGCCTTTTCGCCCTCTTTTCCCTGATAAACCGCGATGGGAATAAGTTCTTCATCATCAATGATGCAAGGCATCGATTGCGGCCACAACCATTCTCCTTGATTTGAAATCTCTTCAAGAACGATATCTGACAAAGCTTCAAGACAATCACAGGCTTTGTCACACGAGTCAAAGACAGGTGTGATTAATTCTACCTGACTTTCAGAAAAATCTGTTGTTATGTAGGGGTTCTCCAATTTGTTTCCAAATACTTGCGGATGCTCTGACAATGCAAGATGCCCCTGATGCGTAACTCTTAAGCTCTCACGTTCCAGCCCAACTCCTGATTTAAGTATAATATTAGGCTGAATTTTTTTTAATCGATCGATCATAATAATGCCTTCCTTGCGATTACTTTTTTTCAATTAGAGTTATTATACCATATGCTAATTTTTAAACAAATTAAATCAATTCAATAATTATTTTATGGAATATGAGTCAAAGTTCATCCAGATTATACTGCAAATTTATTTTTAACCATTGACAAATCCATACGCGCATGTTAGTATCGTCTTACTTTGTTATATAATTCTAACCACGAGATTGAGGAGGTTTTATGATGTTACTAACAATGCTTCAACCGGGCGAGTCTAATTCTATCAAAAAAATCACTGGCAGAGAAGCAACTCACAAGCATCTGGCAAATCTGGGATTTACTATTGGGGCAAAAATTACAATTATATCGGAATTGAATGGAAGTTTCATTGTTGATATTCGTAACTCACGGGTAGCCATTGATAAATCAATGGCTACGCATATACTAGTTTAAGGAGGTGATAGAGTGAAGACATTAAAATCGATACAATCCGGAAAGACCGCAACAGTTGTAAAGTTACACGGTTCAGGTGCAGTAAAGCGACGGATCATGGATATGGGTATAACGAAAGGTGTTGAAATTTTCGTACAAAAGGTTGCTCCTTTGGGTGATCCAATTGAAATTACCGTTCGCAATTACGAATTAAGTATCAGAAAAGTTGATGCGGACCTAATTGAAGTGCAATAGAATTTTTTTGCCATTAAGTTAGTCAAATCTAATACACAGGAGATGTTATGAAATTAAAAATTGCTCTAATCGGAAACCCCAACTCCGGCAAAACTACTATGTTCAATAGTTTGACCGGCAGCTCTCAATACGTTGGGAACTGGCCAGGAGTCACTGTCGAAAAAAAATCAGGCAAACTAAAATCTGATAAAGAAATTGATATTATTGACCTGCCAGGTATCTATTCTTTATCACCTTATACGCTTGAAGAAGTCATTTCACGAAATTATCTGTTAACTGAAAAGCCGGATGCCATTATTAATATCGTCGATGCCTCAAATATTGAAAGAAATCTTTATTTGACCACACAGCTTTTGGAGATGGGAATCCCAGTTGTGATCGCTTTAAATATGATGGATATTGTTCGGAAGAATGGTGATCAAATTAATGTTCCATTACTAACAGATAAAATCAACTGTCAAATCGTCGAAACAACAGCTTTAAAAGGTGATGGTTGTAAGCAGGTTGTTGAATCAGCAATAAAAGCTGCTGAGACTCACAAAATGTCCCAGTCTGCTGTTAATTTCTCTGATAAAATTGAAGCATCATTAAATGAAATCAAAACATTTATTAACTTTAGTCAACACGCTGACAATTACCGCTTTATAGCGATTAAATTGTTAGAAGGTGATGAAAAAATAAAATCGGTATTCAGGCTCACTGATAATCAAAGTCAGAAAATTGACACTATTATAAGTGAGTTGGAACATCACTACGAGGATGACATCGAAAGTATCATTACTATGGAACGTTATGAATTTATTAGCCGCACTACAAAATTAGCTATCAAAAAAACAAAATCAGATAAACTAAACACTTCTGATAAAATTGACCGTGTTGTTACAAATCGGTTTTTGGCGCTACCAATTTTTGCTGCAGTGATGTTTTTGATGTATTTTATATCTGTTACAACAGTTGGCGCCTGGGTGACTGACTGGACTAATGATGTGCTTTTCGCTGAGATTGTTGCTCCCGGTGTCCAAGTGTTTCTCAAAAATGCCGGGACTGCTGAATGGCTCAATTCTCTGATTGTTGACGGAATTATTGGCGGCGTTGGAGCAGTTCTTGGTTTTGTTCCACAAATGTTTGTTTTGTTCTTTTTTCTGGCAATTCTTGAGGATATCGGCTACATGGCAAGAGTTGCTTTTATTATGGATAGAATTTTTAGAAAATTCGGCCTTTCCGGCAAGTCTTTTATTCCGATGTTGATAGGAAGCGGTTGTAGTGTACCTGGAATTATGGCTTCAAGAACCATTGAAAATGAACGAGATCGCAGAATGACCATTACGACAACATCCTTCATCCCCTGCTCAGCAAAACTTCCAATCATCGCTTTAATTGCTGGCGCACTCTTCCCCGGTTCGGTGTGGGTTGCACCATCTGCCTACTTTATCGGGGTTGCCGCAGTAATTATTTCCGGGATTATTCTCAAAAAAATGCAAAGATTTACCGGTGAACCGGCGCCCTTTATTATGGAATTACCTAAATACCATATTCCTGGCGCTAAAACTGTTCTTATTCATATGTGGGAACGCGGTAAATCATTCATCAAAAAAGCTGGAACAATCATATTTATTTCCAGTATCCTGATCTGGTTTATGAGTTCATTTAATGTGTCATTTGAAATGGTTGATACTTCCGATTCAATCTTGGCTTCACTGGGAATGCTTGTTGCCCCGATTTTTGCACCTCTTGGTTTTGGCAACTGGGAATCTGCGGTGGCAACTATTACTGGATTGATTGCTAAAGAAAATGTAGTTGGTACTTTTGGTGTACTGTATGGATTCGCAGAAGTTGCCGAGGATGGTACAGAAATATGGCCACAGTTGCAGCTGGCTTTTACTCAAATTTCCGCCTTTTCTTTTATGGTGTTTAATCTATTGTGCGCTCCATGTTTTGCGGCAATTGGTGCTATTAAAAGAGAAATGGGCAATGCTAAATGGACCTGGTTTGCAATTATCTATCAGACAAGTTTTGCCTATGCGATTTCACTGATGATTTATCAGTTTGGTCGTTTAATAACTCTTGGAATTTTCAGTTTCTGGACAATTGTTGCATTTGGAGTATTGATTACAATGGTTTATCTGCTGGTTCGAAAGCCCCAAAAGATTGCAGTTATCAATTTAAATCAGTCGCAAAATGCTGTTCCTAAATAATTATGTTAAAAATAAAGCTAATCATGAAGTTGTTTTTCAAACACTTCCTGGTTAGCTTTTTATCTGAAAATATATTTGGGGAAAAACCAGCAACTGAAAGTGCCGCAGAAAATATAGTAATACAAGTCCTTTGAAAAAAGGTAAAAAAATAAACCCTGACGGATTCCTATCGCATTTAATGGTCGGAGTGAGAGGATTTGAACCTCCGGCCTCATGGTCCCGAACCATGCGCTCTACCAAGCTGAGCCACACCCCGAATTTTGTTTGCATTTCTGACTTATCTATTGTAAACTATAATCATAAAAATATCAATACTCTGGAGGGAAAAAATGCATAAAAAAAATAAAGCTCATCGCATCGGTGCTCTTGTTCTGGTTGCTATCATTTCTTTAAGTATGCTTGTTGTATACGGCGGATTTTAATGTTTATTCAAATTATTTGTATTGGCAAGCTTAAAGAGAAATTTTTACGTCAGGCTCTCGAAGAATATGTTATGCGACTTTCGGCTTATTGTCGTCTTGAAATTATCGAATTAAAGGATGAAGTGATTCCTGATAAAGCTAGTCCTTCTGAACATTATCAAGTTTTAAATAGAGAAGGCCAGCGAGTCTTGTCAAAGATTAAAAATAATGCTTATGTGATTTGTCTCGATCTTGAGGGTCAACAACTGGATTCTTCCGAGTTTTCACGGCATCTTGAAAACTTGGCAATACAAGGAAAAAGCAACCTGGTATTTCTCATTGGTGGTTCCCTTGGTCTCTCTGAAGAAATTAAAAGTAAGGCTGATCTTAAACTCTCATTCTCTAAGATGACTTTCCCCCATCAACTGTTTCGAGTCATGTTACTTGAGCAGATTTACCGCGCTTTTAAAATCATCAATAATGAAACATATCACAAGTAACAATTGTTGAAAGGAACTTAATGACAAAAGATTATTTAATTAAAGGAACAGCCGCTGATAATCAAATTCGTTTATTTGGGGCTGTTACCACAAATTTGGTTCAGAAATCAATTGATCTCCATCACACTTCACCCACTGTTTCAGTCGCCATGGGAAGATTGCTGACAGCGGGGGCTTTAATGGGCTCAATGATGAAAGGCAGCGATGAACTGCTAACTTTAAAAATTCTGGGAGAGGGAGATTTACAAGGAATTCTTGTCACTGCTGATGCAAAAGGCGCAGTAAAGGGTTATCCTTATGTTAAGCAGTTAAGGCCTGACCCATTTGCGGCAATTAGTGTTTCTTCAGCGATCGGCAATGGTTCACTAACCGTGATTAAAGATATTGGCTTGAAGGAACCTTATGTTGGTTACTCGCCACTGGTATCTGGTGAAATTGCTGAAGATCTGACTTATTATTATGCGAAGTCAGAACAAATCCCTACTTCGGTATCTTTGGGTGTTTTGCTCGAAACGGAACAAAAGGTTAAGCAGGCTGGCGGTTTTATAATCCAATTGATGCCTAATACAGAAGAAAGCGTTATTTTAGCGCTGGAAACAGCTTTATCACAAATGCCTTCAATGACTAAATTACTTGAAGCTGGTCAAATTCCAGAAGAAATATTTACTGATCTTTTCAAAAATCTTGGATTTAAAGTTAACGAAACACAAGCTATTGAATATCATTGCAACTGTTCACTGGAAAAAGTTACCAAGGCACTGATCTCTCTGGGTCTTGAAGAAATTGAAGCCATGATTATTGAAAAGAAAACCATTGAAATGCATTGTGATTTTTGTGAAACGAATTACCCTTTTTCACCTGATCAACTAAAAGCTATTGCTCAGGAGATTGAAAAGAGTTAAGAGGTGTATTATGCCGATTTCAAAGCGTCGTAGTGGTGTTCTCCTTCCCATTTTTTCGCTACCTGGAGAATATGGGATCGGAAGCTTTGGTAAACAAGCCCGACAATTTGTTGATTTACTTCAAGTAATGGGCTTTTCATACTGGCAGATCCTTCCTTTATGTCCGGTGGATGAGTTCTATTCACCTTATAAAAGTGCTTCTGCCTTTGCCGGTAATCCCCTTTATATCGATCTGGAAACCCTTTCTTCATGGGGATTACTGGATCACCAGGACCTTTTAATCACCGACCATTTTAAACAACCATATCAAGTCGATTACTCAAAAGTAAACAAACATCGGCAAGATTTATTTAAAAAAGCGTATCTAAATCTGACACCAAAAATTCGCAATGAAATGATCGCATTCCAGGAAACTCAATCTGACTGGCTCATTGACTACTGCCTGTATTCTATTCTGGCAAAAAAATTCAACTGTACTAACTGGTCAAAGTGGCCAGATCCCCTTATTTTAGGCCATAATATCGAGACGATCAAGCAACTTAAAGTTAAATACTATGAAGAAATTAATTTTCTTTCTTTTTTGCAGTACGCATTTTATAAACAGTGGACAGCGCTTAAAAGCTATGCAAATAGTAAGGGAATCGGAATCATCGGTGATATACCAATTTACGTTGCTTATGAGAGTGCTGATGTTTGGGCAAATCCCCAATTTTTTCAGCTAGACCAGCAGTTCCAGCCTATTAATGTTGCCGGGGTTCCACCTGATTACTTTTCTGAAAACGGTCAATTGTGGGGTAATCCGCTTTATAATTGGAATAAACTAAAATCAGATGATTATTCCTGGTGGTTTAAGCGACTTAACAAAGAATTGAAGATGTTCGATCTGGTCAGAATTGACCATTTTCGGGCTTTTTCGGCTTACTGGTCGATTCCTTCAACCGCAAACTCCGCTAAAAACGGCAAGTGGGTTGAGGGACCAGGCTTTCATTTCTTTGCGTCTTTTCAAAAGAAAAATAGTGCTAACAGAATCATAGCTGAAGATCTTGGTGTTCAGGATGATGATCTGAACAAACTCCTTTCTCAAACGCAATTTCCCGGCATGCGAATCATGAGCTTTGCCTTTCTTGACTTCGAAAATAATATTCATTTGCCTCACAATTATGAAAAAAATATGATCGCTTATACGGGAACTCATGATAACAATACTTTACTAGGCACTTTGTTCGAATATTCAGACGAGCAACGCAATTATGCGCTATCATACTGCCAGTATAAGGCCTTTACTGAAAATGACTGGACGATTGGCGGATTTAAAAGTGCTTCCTGTCGGGCAATGATTGAAACGATATGGAAAAGTCATGCCAATTTAACCATCCTGCCCATTCAAGATCTTTGCGGTTTTGGCAGTGATACGATTATCAATAAACCTGGCACGGTTAAAACGAACTGGTCATTTCGAATAACTGAGGATGCCCTTGCAATGATCGATCATGACTGGTTTTATAATTTGAATCGCCTGTATCAGCGTTTTCCTGTTCTTCCCTAAATTCAACTTTTTTTCTTTGCTAAGAAGCCGTAAAAGTTTACAACGGCTTCTTTTTTCATCTCATTGTTGTATATCCATAAATTATCGGACTCTCAATAACAAAACCTTGCGCAATGTTCATCTAATTTGATATAATGACTCCAGATAAAATTAGGGAATGAGAGAAAAAGGAGGATTTATGAAAAAAGTATTTGCTTTATTACTCTGCCTTACGCTGACAGTTACCATGCTTTCAGGTTGTGGTGGATCTTCCACTTCTTCAAGTGAAGATAGTGATGTGATCAAAATCGGGGTCTTTGAACCGCTAACAGGTGCCAACGCGGCAGGTGGCGAGCTCGAAGTTGAAGGGATCGAACTGGCAAACCAGCTTCGTCCTGAAGTTCTCGGTAAAAAAGTTGAATTGGTTGTTGCTGATAACAAGTCTGATAAAGCTGAAGCGACGACTGCTGCGGCCAGACTAATTGAAAAAGATGGCGTTGTTGCCCTATTAGGTTCTTGGGGTTCTTCACTCTCCATTGCAGCTGGTGATGTTGTAAAAAGCAATGAAGTTCCAGCTGTTGGTGTGTCTTGTACAAATCCGCAGGTAACTTTAGGAAACGATTACTATTTCCGTGTTTGTTTCCTTGATCCGTTCCAGGGTGTTGTCATGGCAAACTATGCTTACAAAAATCTTGATGCTAAAAAAGTTGCTATTATCCAAGAGGTTTCAAACGACTACTCAGTCGGTCTGGCGAAATTCTTTAGTGATTCATTTATTGAATTAACTGGTGATGAAAATGCAATTGTTGAAACTGGCAACTATAATACTGGAGATCAGGACTTCAATGGTATTTTAACTAACATCAAAGCTGCTAACCCTGACGTTATTTTTGCTCCAGGAAATTACACCGAATCAGCGCTGATTATTAAACAGGCTCGTGCATTGGGTATTACTGTGCCAATTATTGGTGGCGATACTTGGGAAACTAACGAGTTTATCACTGTCGGTGGTGCTGATGTTGAAGGTGCGGTTATGTCTACTTTCTTTGATGATACCAATCCATTGACTGAAGAAGGGGTTACCTTTGTTCAGGAATACAAAAACGCTTATCCGCAACGTGAAAATGTTGCGGCTGTATCAGCACTGGGATATGACGCTTATAACCTGCTGCTAGATGCGATTGAACGGGCTGGATCTGCAGATCCACAGGCAATTCGAGATGCTTTAGCAGAAACAGTTGATTTCCAGGGTGCTACTGGTGCTATTACGATTGACGAAAACGGTGATGCAACTAAAACTGAAGCGATCATCAAAATTGTCAAAGACGGAAAATTCACATATCTAGATTCAGTTACGGTTGAATAGTTAGATATTCTATGGCTAAGCTTAATTTTATCGATGAGGGTATTTGATTGCAAATACCCTCAATTTCAATTCAAAGGATAATGAGGTTAAACTATGGTTGTCGGAATGACACTTGATACTTTTTTACAACAACTCATTAATGGACTTTCATTAGGAAGTCTATATGCCCTAATCGCCATTGGCTACACGATGGTTTATGGGATTTTGAGACTAATCAATTTTGCACATGGAGACATCTTTATGATGGCCGCTTATTTTGCCTACTTTGGGATTGCAGTTTTTTATTACCCTGGTATGTGACATTTATAATCACCATTACGCTAACGATGCTTTTAGGGATTTTAATCGAACGAGTTGCTTACCGACCATTACGAGAGGCACCAAAAACATCACTGCTAATCTCAGCGATTGGTGTATCTTTTTTTCTGGAAAATCTTGCAACCTATCTTTTTTCCGGTAAGCCCCAGGCTTTTCCAGAGTTCCCCACAATGACAACACCTTTTTATATTGGGGCTTTAAGTATTCAGCCCGTATCAATTCTTATTCCGATCATTGCATTTGCATTAATGTTGATTCTTATGTTTGTTATCAATAAAACAAAAGTTGGTATGGCTATGCGAGCTGTTGCCAAAGATTATGATACGGCAAAGCTGATGGGAATAAAAATTAATAATGTGATTTCTTCCACTTTTGGGATTGGATCTGGACTGGCGGCAGTTGGAGCCATTCTCTGGTGTATGAAATATCCTTCAGTACTTCCTCTAATGGGAGTTGTTCCTGGACTTAAATGTTTTATCGCCGCCGTAATCGGAGGAATTGGGAACGTTAAGGGCGCCTTACTTGGTGGATTAATTCTGGGATTTTCAGAAGTTCTGATGGTTGCTTTCTTTCCTGCTCTTACTGGTTACCGGGATGCAATCGCTTTTGTTATTCTAATCGTGATTCTTTTGTTTTTACCTAATGGTTTGCTTGGTCAAAAACAAGTTGAAAAAGTATAGGAGGATTTATGAACACACAAAAAATGACTGTCTCCTCCTTTGTTAAATTGCATTGGAAAACCATTGTTTTTTTAGGCCTGCTTCTAATTGCTATTGCACTGGCAAACGAATTTGCTGACTCATACATGCGTCGAATTTTAAACCTTTGTGCAATTTACACGATTGTCAGTTTGGGAATGAATCTAGTTAATGGATTTACAGGTCAATTTTCGCTGGGCCAAGCAGGTTTTATGGCAATTGGTGCTTACACTGTAGCTATATTCACCGTGCCAGTCGAAATGCGCGCCAGTGTTTTTTATCTGGAACCGATGGCTCCTTTTCTAGCCAATATCGAATTGCCTTTTATTGGCGCACTAATTTTAGGTGGTATTTTCTCTGCTTTAGTCGCATTTCTTATTGGTTATCCTTGTTTGAGACTACGTGGTGATTATCTTGCTATTGCGACACTTGGATTTTCAGAAATAATTCGAATCATATTTACCAATACCCAAACAATTACAAATGGTGCCCTTGGAATAAAAGGAATCCCAACTATCAGTAATTTATGGTGGACCTATGGAATTGCTTTGGTGATTATTGTTGCCACAGTTCTCTTGATTAATTCAAGTTATGGACGTGCTTTTAAATCAATCCGTGAAGACGAAATAGCTGCTGAGGCAATGGGGATCGGTCTTTTTAAAACTAAGATGACCTCTTTTATGATTGGTGCTTTTTTCACCGGTATTGCCGGCGGTTTATTTGCCTCATTACTGGGAACCGTTGATCCTAAACAATTCTATTTTACATTAACCTATAATTTTCTATTAATTATTGTTCTTGGTGGCATGGGCAGTATATCAGGCACGATTATCTCCAGCTTTATTGTTACAATTGGCCTGGAATGGTTAAGATTCCTGGATGAACCAATGGCCTTTGGACTCGATTTACCTATTTTCAGACCAGGATTTAGAATGGTTATTTTTTCTTTGCTTTTGATGATTATAGTTCTTTTCTATCGCAAAGGGTTGATGGGTACCAATGAACTAACCTGGGATTTTATCAGAAAAAAAATACAATCAATTCAATCCCGACTTGGAAGGAAAACTTCTATCGACAGAGGTGAGAAAAAATGAGTCTTCTTAAAACAAAAAATGTTATTATGCAATTTGGTGGTGTTGTTGCGGTTAATGATTTAAACATTGACATCAAAAAAGGTGAGTTAGCAGCATTAATTGGTCCAAATGGGGCAGGTAAAACCACTGCATTTAATGTTATCACCGGTGTGTACACGCCCACTTCAGGCACAGTCTATCTGTCACCTGCAAAAGCACAAGACACACTCAACATTACCGGAAAACGACCAGATCTTATCACTGGTCTGGGAATAGCCAGAACTTTTCAGAATATTCGCTTGTTTAAAGAATTATCTGTCATGGAAAATGTACTTATTGCTACTCACCAGCATGTTGATTATAATTTCCTATCTGCTATTTTTAGAACGCCTAAAGCTCGACGAGGTGAGGCGGAAGCAGAAGAAAAGTGTGAATTTTTGCTTGAAAGACTGGGACTGATAGATCTTAAGGATGAAAAATCGTCATCACTTCCTTATGGCCAGCAAAGACATCTGGAAATTGCCAGAGCCCTAGCTACATCACCAGAATTATTACTACTCGATGAGCCGGCCGCAGGTATGAATCCACAAGAGACTGATGAACTTACGGACTTTATTTACCAGATCAGATCAGATTTTGACTTAACGATTTTTATGATTGAACACCACATGGATTTAGTTATGCAAATTTCAGACCATATCTACGTGCTTGATTTCGGTTGTACAATAGCCAAAGGCACACCTGATGAAATACAAAATAATCCAAAGGTTATCGAAGCTTACCTGGGGGTGGATGCTGATGCTTAAAATTAATAATCTTCAAGTCGCTTATGGGGGTATTGAGGCCGTTAAAGGCATTGATTTGGAAGTGCCTGATGGTAAGATCGTTACTCTTATTGGCGCTAATGGGGCTGGAAAAAGCACGACTTTACGCAGCATTGTCAATCTCGTCAAAGCTAAATCTGGCAGCATTAGCTACGATGGAGAAGAACTTATAGGACTTGATACTACCAAAATAGTCGACAAGGGTATTACGCTAGTTCCCGAAGGTCGTCATGTTTTTCCCGACCTGACGGTTCTCGAAAATTTAAAAATTGGTGCTTACATGCGCAAAGACAACTTAGATGCCGATATTAAACATATCTATTCACTATTTCCCAGACTGGAAGAACGTTCTTGGCAGGCAGCCGGTACTCTTTCTGGCGGCGAGCAACAGATGCTGGCAGTTGGCCGGGCAATGATGAGCAAACCGAAGCTTTTAATGATGGATGAACCATCACTGGGCCTTGCGCCATTAATTGTCCAAGGAATTTTTGATATTATTAAAACGCTAAATGATGAAGGTATGACAATTCTTTTGATAGAGCAAAATGCCAATATGGCTCTAAAAATCGCTGACATTGCCTATGTTTTGGAAACCGGAACAATCACCAGACAGGGAACTGGAACAGAACTTTTAGCTGATGAAACAATCAAAGAAGCCTATTTGGGTAAAAGTAAAAAACATTAATCTTGCTTATTTTATCGGGTTTATTAGTTTTTAAGCCTAAAAAAGGCGGAAAGGCAAAGCTAAATTTCAAGCTTTGCCTTTCCGCCCTTTTCATCGTATTAACGTTCTGCAAGGATCACTTTATTTTTAACCAACAATTCCTTGTTAAAGACACGATTAAATTTTTTACCACACTCTGAAACAATCATGTCATCGAATACTGAATGGGCAGTGGTTAAAACATTTAACTCTACTGTCTTCTCCCCAATCACACAATGCAAATCCTTAACAACGCCATCCATACTGCGATCTAAATATTCTGCTATCTGCAGGAATAGACTCATTTTATCAATAAACTTTTTTTCATCTCCCTGCAGCAAACCGACATATTCTTCAGAAATTCTGATTTTTTTATTGGTTCGGTGGTTAAGAGCGATAAAGGCACTTAACAATAAATCCTTCTGTTCGATTCCTCTAAGACCGGCATTTAATATAATATAAAAACTGTGTTCATGGTGATTTGAGAATTGAATTTTTATTCCTGAGTCATGAAGCATAGCACTAGCTTTTAAAACTTTACTGACATCTTCCGTAATATTATGTAGCGGTTTTAACTGTTCAAAAATAGTTTGCGTAAGTTTTAACACGTGATATGCATGGGGGATATTTACATTATAGTTGAGTAGTATATCAACCAGCGACATTTCAAATATATCATAAACCAGATTTTTTTCATTATAACCAAAGTACTCAAAGATGATTCCATCGCGAATACCAGCATTGCTGATGATCAGTTCCGGGGCATTAATATAATCCATCACAAACTCTAAGGCGTAGCTGGAACCTACAAATATGTCACTGCGTCCTTTAGACAAACCCTTTAATTCCATCCGCTGCTCATAATTCATGCTGGAAGCAAGTTCACAAACCCGGTTGACATCTTTATGATTCATCCGATAATTATGAGCGATCTCAAGTGGATAATCAATCAAATTACGATGAATACGCCCGACATTTCTGATTGTCCCTCCCACACCAATTACAGGCAATCCTTTCGCCTCTTCAAAAATTGATACCGAAGCAAAAATTTCATTTAAATAAGCATTAACATCTTTAAGCTTTTTTCCAGTAACTTCATCGGACAAATCAAATTTTTCGGATAAATCAAAGGAACCAACCGGTATACTAACAACCTTTATCTTCTGCCGGTTTCTGATTAAAACAAATTCCATACTACCGCCACCAATATCCATAAGCAAGGCATCTTTAATGTCAAGGGTGTTAATGGTACCCAGATAATCTAGTGAAGCCTCCTTTTCCCCAGAAATAATTTCTACATTAATCCCGGTTTTTTCCTTTATTAGCCTGATAAACTCTTCACCATTTTGGGCTTTTCTGACAGCTGCAGTAGCAACTGCGATTACTTGCTCAATGCCATAGGCTTCGCACATACTCTTATACATCATCAGCGTTTCCAAACCATATTGCATGCGATCTTCTTGCAGAAAACCTGTTTCTGATAAACTTTCACTTAATCTGACATTTACCTTCGCATCATCAATAATTTGAAAATATTCATTATTGTAATATTCCCCAATCACAAGATGTACACTATTTGATCCAATATCGATGACGCCAATATTTCGTCGATCCATTCTGTATTCCTCCAAGTTTTAATTCATTTGTTGATTTTTAACTGTTTCAAATTCTCTTTCTGCTTCATCACAAAAATACTGCTGACAAGATAGCAGTTCTTTCCCGCGCTTATCTACTCTAATGTAGTGGCCATCTCTCAGCATTACACGTGTTTTGATGGTATCACGAATCGTAGTGTCCAGAATTTTCTCCAATTTCTTTTTCAAATCAATATCTTCCACTGGAAACAGAGTCTCAATCCTTCGATTCAAATTACGTTCCATCCAATCTGCGCTCGAAAGGTAATAGTCCTCAGCACCCTGATTATAAAAATAGTAGATTCTACTATGTTCAAGAAAAGTTCCAACAATACTGTGTACCGTAATATTTTCACTTAATTCTGGAATACCCGGAATCAGTGAACACATTCCTCTGACAATTAGAATGATTTCAACACCAGACTGAGAGGCTTCATATAGCTTTTTGATGATATCACTATCAATTAGTGAATTCATTTTCGCAATAATCTTGCCCTTATCCCCCATCTTAATGTTTTCAATTTCTCTATCTATTTTTTTTGTGAAAGCTTCTCTCATTGTTTTTGGTGCAACGTCAATTTTTTTCCATAAAGTATAATGGCTATAACCAGACAAAAGGTTAAATAAGGTTGTTACGTCTGAGGCAATTCCCTCATTAACAGTCAGCAGACCCATATCTGTATAAAGTGAAGCTGTGACATCATTATAATTGCCTGTTCCCAGATGAACATAGCGACGAATACCATCAGATTCTTTGCGCACTACAAGAATCATTTTACAGTGGATTTTTAGTCCAACCAAACCATAAATTACATGACAACCGGCTTTTTCAAGTTTTTTTGCCCATATGATATTGTTCTCTTCATCAAATCGTGCTTTTAGTTCCACCAAAACAGTAACTTGTTTGCCATTTTGAGCCGCTTTGATTAAAGCTTCAATAATAGGGGAATCACCGCTGACTCGATAAAGTGTTTGCTTGATAGCTAGTACATCCGGATCATCAGCTGCCTGTCTGACAAAATCGATAACTGTTTCAAAAGACTGATAAGGGTGATGCAACAGTCGATCTTTTTCGCGGATGACTTTAAAAATATCATCCCTTCCATAAAATTCAGCTGATAAAACCGGTCGATATTTAGATTCCCGAAGGTCGCTAAATTCAGGTCGTCCCTGAAATTTCATAAAAGTTGTTAAATCCAATACACCATTTAGCTCAAAAACCTCATCTTCTTTAATATCAAGCTCTTTCAACAACCATTTTTTCATTTTTTTACTGGTATCTCTGGTTATTTCAAGCTTAATACAGGCACCCCATTTTCGTTGCTGAATCGATTTTTCAATCTCAATTAATAAGTCTTCAGCTTCATCTTCATCAATGGCCAAATCGCCATTTCTGGTAATTCTAAATTCACTGGCGTGTTTGATTTCATAACCCGTGAATAATTCATTCACAAATGGAATGATTAAATTTTCAATAAAAATATAATGTTCTTCTTGCGAAGTATCTGAATGAGGCAGGTGAATAATACGCCCTAAGACCTTGGGGATCTCAAGAATTGCCATAAACTCCTTTTGTTCTCGATTTTTTGCTTCCTTATCATGAAGCATGATCAAAATATAAACCTGATTATTTTTAACTAATGGAAATGGTCGACTGTTGTCAATGGCCTGTGGTGTCAATACCGGGTAGCATTCCTGCTCAAAGTAGTGTTTAACAAAGGATTTTTCTGATTGATTGAGTTCTGGATAATTTTTAAAGTAAATGCCGTTTTGATTCAGTTCTGGAATAATTGACTTTGATAAGCATGTATATTGACGTGACATAAATTCGTGAGTCAGGTTGGTTAGAATCTCTAGTTGTTCTTTTGGTGTCAAGCCATCGGCACTTCTTTTTTCATATCCAACATTGATCTGGTCCATAATACCGGCAACACGTACCATAAAAAATTCGTCCAGATTTGATGCAGTAATAGCCAAAAATTTCAGACGGTCCATTACCAGATTGCATTTATCATATGCTTCTTCCAGGACGCGATAATTAAAATCCAACCAACTGACTTCCCTGTTAATGATATGTTTTTCACTCATAATTCAACTCTCTTTATTTTTAATATTGGTTTGATTCCATAAATTTTTTCCATCGTATATGCGCTGTACTTAAAGAAGTACTCTTCAAGTTGAAAATTGATTCCTGTTGATATTTCAATCAACAGTTCTTCTTCTTTAACTCGGCACGAAATTTTGTTCACCTTTTGTTGATCACTTTGATCCAGCGCGAGAGCTAATTTCAAAATTGCAGTCAGTTTTGCAACCTGCAAATATTTGTCTGCCTCACTATTTTTTAAATGTATTTCCGGCTCAATAACCTGTGATTTAACGAGCTCACTGACTAAACCCATGACCTCTTTTTCGTATCCGCTGATTCCGATTAAATCAGTGTTTTCGATGATATGACGACTTTGAATCCAATAATCTTTTGAATTAATCATCATCCCAACACCATGGAGATAGGAAAGCATTGACAAAAGCATTCTTTCGCGTTTGCTCATTTCATGATGCTTTTTTAGGGCATCAAATATCTTTTGACTAAGCATATCGATCTGTTTAGCGTGCTTTAACGACACCTGATATTTTTCACCAATTTTAATTGCTGATTGATAGGCACCCTTTTCAATCCATTCTTTTAGTCGCTGTGTACGCATTACCTGAAAATGATCATCCATTATAGCATCCCCAATGCTCATTGGAATCAGCGTCAGTTTTTTAACTCCCGTTTCATTGATTAGTTTAAGGTATAATATCAGCGTATGATTGAGCGTCTCAGCTTCATTCGGTCTGAGAGATGGAAATTTACGCATTAGCTGATTCATTGTCAAATTGATTGTTTCGCTGCAAAGCGCAGCAAAGCCTTCCACTTCCAAATCATAAAAATCTTTTATCTCATTGCACCCGTAAAGGCGAGCAATCATTGCCACCTCATGCGATGAAACAAAAAGTCGATTGATTTTTCTTTTACGTATATTCTCAGTGATTTCCTTAGTATTTATGCTGATAAATTCATTAAGCAGCGTTTCAAATCGTTCAGTGTTTTCTTCGATTGAGCGGAGGAAATGCCGCATCTTTAAATAGCCAAGTTCAGCGGTCTGATGATAATCAATGATCCCATTTTTTAACAGTGCAACTGAAAGATTACCACTGGATATCGCGGCTAACATTTGATCTTTATTCTCGTAACCGATAATATTATACTCATTTTCACATTTTAAAACCATATGCCGATAAATCAGATGAATTTCTTCTTCCTGATCCAATATTTCAACCCGATATCCGCCTGTATTAATGCGAATCTGTTCAAGAATATAAAGTTGGTTTTTAGCCTCTCGCAGGGCTGTCGTTCCCACTATTCTAATACTTTCTACATCAAAAGTTTTTGACATACTGATGTAATCATTAATCGTTTGACATAGTGCATATACTAGCTTAAAATCAATAAAACCTTTCGTAAAACTCTGAGAACCAAAACGAATTGGATAACTTGCCCGATCCAAGATATTTATACTGCCTTTTCCGCGTTGCCCAATAATCAGCTCACATTTGCTTGAACCAATATAAATAACCGAAAATCGTTTTATCATAATTACACCTCAACTCTATGAACATATCTTTTATTTTAACATATTTTTCAATGAAAACTGTTAAAAGATCATTAAACTTTATCCTGATCATAAAAAAGACACCTGCAACAACTTCAGGAAACCCTGGTTGTTAACAGATGTCTTAGATTTTACATTCTAAATTAAGATAATACACTAAATGAATCTTTGTCCACACCACAGGTAGGACACTCCCAACCGTCAGGAATATCCGCAAAAGCAGTTCCAGGTGCAATTCCATTATCAGGATCACCTAATTTCGGGTCGTAAACATATCCACAAACATCGCATTCATATTTTTCCATTTTATACCTCCTCTAAATAGATTCTCTATTAATTATAACCACTCTGATTAAAAAATCAATGATAATTTTTAAGACTACCGGCACCAATCAATCCAGCTTCATTTCCCAGACTCGCCAAAACAAGTTTAGGTTTAACTAAATCTTTATAAGTCAAAAATTTATATAAAGCTTCCGTGATTCTATTCAATAAAAAATCTCCTGATGCTGACAGTCCTCCCCCAATTACAAAAATATTAGGGTCAAGAACATCGTTTAGATTAGAAATGGCCATTCCCAGATAGTGACACATACGATCAACTGCCTCATGAGCCAGATGGTCATTTTTTTGCGCCTCATTAAATATGATTTCACCATTTATATTACTATATTGCCTAAGGCTAGAATGAACACCATTTTGCAGTTGTCTGTCAATATATTTTTTGAGCGCTGTAACTGATGAAAAAGTTTCCAGGCAACCATTTTTACCACATTCACAATCATAAAAGTTTTCACCAACTATCATATGTCCAATTTCGCTGGCCACGCCATGAACCCCGCTGATTATTTGATCGTTGATAATAATACCACCACCAATACCGGTTCCCAGTGTCAGCATAATCATTGAACCTGCCCCGACTCCGCTACCATACGAGAATTCTCCCATTGCTGCAGCCGTTGCATCATTAATCAAATTTACTTTAACAGAAAGCTTTTTTTCGAGATCAAATTTGAAATTTTTGTTTTTCCATCCCAAATTTGGACAAGATAAAATCCTTTCCGAATTAGCATCAACAATCCCAGGTATTCCAATCCCGACTTCATTTACTGATTCAGAAATATCTAAAAGTTCGCTAATCATGTGACTGATCTTTCGAACAATATTTTTATAACCTGATTCAGGCACTGTCGGGTATTCGAGTGTTTCAATAATTTTTCCATCATCACTGACAATCCCGCCCTTTATCGCAGTACCACCAAGGTCTATTCCGATTCCCATAAAAAACCTCCAGCGTTATCGCTTCATAAAATTATAATTATAATAACACAGGCTAAAACACTATTCGAGATTTAATTTATTATTTATGATATATTGCGTCCCAAAATAAAAGGCCGCACAGAGAATTAAATTGACAGCTGTAGTACCGTTCAATAACCATTGAATAACATCAGTAGGATCAGCTAAACTTAAAAAAGTATAATCGAGATTAAATATCGGAATCAAAAGTAACGCAATAGAGAAGATAAATTGCAAGGCTACTGAAAGAACCACATATGCCCCAAAAGAAGCAATGATTCGATGTTGACTGAACAGTTGACCGATCGCAATAGAGATATAAATCATTAAAATTGATCCAGTTATCTGCGTTATTAAGGCTAAAATTCCTTCAAAAGTTAAAAGTCCCATGCTTAAGTGCAACTGTGTCTCAACCTCCTGAGCTAGCGAGAAGAAAGTTTGGGTTACATCCATCCAGGTAAAAGACCCCCAGGATAAAATCAGGATCGTTATCGTTATTGCAACCGCCGAAACACAAGTCCAAAGCACTGCTATTAACAGTTTTGATATAATGTGATCACTGGTTTTTACAGGCAGGGTAAACATCAGATAACCCTCATCTGTGAAGAGGTTTTTATAGAATCGTTGCACAATTACAACCAGTGTCATAACGCTGAGAGCAACAACAATCGCAACATATAAAAGCAACGTGATACCCAAAATCATTTCCATAACTGGATGACTTACCGTTTCTTCATTGAAAAAATCAGGCATCCCTAATGAAAGAACCAGTTTATTGACAATCGTCAGTAACAATAAAACTGCATAAATAGGCAAAAATGTCCGGCCGGTTGCTGTAAGCTCATGTTTTAATAATTTTCCTAGCATTTAAACACCTCTCTGAATAATCCATCCACAGACTGATGATGCTCTTCACGGATTTCATCGACGGAAGCTGTTAATGCAATTTGACCTTTTGAAATAAAAACAACTTCATCAAGAATCTGCTCGATATCAGCAATAAGGTGGGTTGAAATAATAACTGATGCATTCTCCTGATAATTTGTAATAATCGTATTAAGGATATAATCACGAGCTGCCGGGTCGACACCGCCGATAGGTTCATCCAGCAAATATAACTCAGCATCACGGCTCATAACCAGGATCAGTTGCACTTTTTCTTTGTTCCCTTTTGAAAGCGTCTTTAGACGATCGTTGCTGTTTAATTCCAAATCTTGCATCATATTCTGTGCTTTGATACGATTAAAATCGTGATAAAAATCTTCAAAGAATCTCAGAACATCATCAATTTTCATCCAACTGTTTAGATAAGTTCTTTCTGGCAGATAAGAAACGATTTTTTTCGATTCAACTCCCGGTTCTAAATTATTGACCTTTAGTTCCCCGAAGCTAGGAACAAGAAGCCCCGTAGCGAGTTTTATTAATGTCGTTTTCCCACTACCATTTGGCCCCAACAAGCCAATTATTTTACCCCGCGGGATCTCAAGCGTGATATTTTTCAAGGCTTCTTTTTTGCCGAAGTTTTTTGACAGATCAATTGCTGTTAGGATGTTCGTCATTTTGTTTGCCTCTTTCTTTGTCAGTTTCAATTAGTGCGATAATTTCATTTTTTGTATACCCAAGAGATTGCATTTTTTCAAAGAATCGCTCAATCTCATCAAATGCCATTGTTTTTTTTACTTCTTCAATCACGTCTATCTCCTTCGTAATATATCTACCACTGGTTCTTACCGAAAAAACCAGCCCACTACGCTCCAATTCTGCCAATGCTTTTTGCATCGTATTAGGATTTACACCAGCATCCATTGCCAGCTCCCGGACAGATAATATCTTCTCACCAGGTTTATACAGTCCTGAAACAATACGATATTCGATTTGTTCAATCAATTGCTTGTAAATCGGTCGATCAGAATCAATGTTCCATTTCATTGTGGCCTCCTTATTTTTGTATTATTGTACTACTTTATTAATACAATAGTTTATTTCGACTTATTTGTCAAGTGTTTTACAGAAATTATTTTAATCTTTTTATGATGTCAAGCCATTTAACGATACCAAATTATTTTTAAACACAAAAAAAAAGACCTTTCCGTCAAAATTTGGAAATGTCTTTAATAATTGCAAATCACTGTCAAGCTATCGATGTCGCCATTTTCTCAAAATCGAAATCATCAGTCCACTACTTAAAAGTATCGCACTCATATAGCCAATTGTCCCAAGAACAGGGATTCCCAGAAATTTTGGTGTCATATCAGTCGTAGCAATAAAACTCGAGCCAATCAAAAGAGCGGCACTAATGATGCAGATCACAATTTTATTAACCATCCGGTCTATTTCATGAAGCGGCTCTTCGGACCCAATCAACTCCAGGTTGATTTTGACCTGGCCTTTGTTGATCAGATTCAAAAAATCAGACAGCTGTCCCGGAACATTAATAGCTTTGCCGCCTGATGTTAAAATTTTCTTACCGTTCATCATTAAAAACTGCTGCAGGTCGAATTCCGTTATTGATCGTCCGGCCATGTGTCCGCTCATGATGCTGACAACGTTTTTCCGTGGTGACAAATCAGCGATTACGCCTTCCAAGGTCATAATGCCACGACTTAGCATACTAATTCCTCTCGGCATGCCAATATGATTTTCACCGGCAATTTTTAAAATTTCTTCTAGGAATTTTCCCATATTGATATTGCTGATATCATCTGAGGCATAGTCTTCGAGCATCCGGTCGATACCTTCATAAAGCCTTGAATGGTTTATTTGCCGGCCTTTGTGAATCCCCAATGAAAGGATTACATTTTCTAATGACTCAACATCATTAGATGCTACCGACTTGACACTGCGTTTAAAGAGATTCATTTCTCGTTTTGTCAACCGACCCATCATTCCCAGATCGATCCAGACAATTTGACCATCGCGAATAAAAATATTCCCCGGATGCGGGTCAGCGTGAAAGAAGCCATCATCAATGACCTGTTTAATATAGTTATCCGCGAGTTTTAAACCAATTTCTTCAAGATCATATCCCGCTTCTAATAATGCCTTGTGATCATCAATTTCTATCCCCTCGATTGCTTCCATGACCAACACTTTAGAAGTTGTGTATTGATCATAGATAATTGGACTGTCGATATACTTTATGTCTTCCTGCAGCTCTATAAATTCATGGGCGTTTTTAGCTTCAATCAGAAAATCCATTTCCTGTTGAGCGGTATTCCACATTTCATCGACAATCATTTTAAAATCAACCACATTGCTGATACTGGCAAAATTCAAAATTTTTGTTGCGCGATGCAGTAAAGCAACATCCTGTTCCATCATGGCATAAATTCCTGGACGCTGAACCTTAATCACTACTTTCGATCCATCAATCAGTTCAGCTTCATGAACCTGGGCAATTGATGCAGATCCCAATGGTTCCTGATTGATTTTTTTAAAGACAGTTTCGACCAAGGCGTCATATTCCTCTTCGATGGTTGCAATTACCATTTCATACTCCATCGGTTTGACCTGTGACCTGAGCTTTTGAAGCTCTTCGCAGTATTCATTCGAGAGAATGTCCCGTCGCATGGACATCATTTGACCAACCTTAATAAAGGTCGGCCCCAGATCTTCGATAATTGCTCGTAGTTTTTCCGGGGTCAGACCTTGAGTAATTTCATGATTGACAAGAATAGAAACAATCTTTCTCAGTCTTTTTGAATTAGTATTTGATTTTTCCAATGATGGTTCAGAAACATTTGCTTTACTCATCAATCACCTTTTATTTTACTCGTCAGTGGGTTCTTTTTTAGCATTCATTTTAACGGCTTCAATTTTTTCTTTAATAGCTTCCAGATCCTCAGCGCTCATCTTTTCCAAATCATCCATGATATCTGAAGCTGAAAGCGGTTCGCCATCTTTTTCAACTTTTACGGTTACATTCTTTTTGAGTGTTTCCTTAATGTTGTGTTTTAATTCTTCATTCAGAACTTTCCCCTGCTCAACTGTTAACTCTCCTTTTTCAACCAGCTCGTTAATCAGTTCCTGAGATTTTTCTGCTGTTGTCGCGACTGCGCCAACACCGGCTAAAAATACTTTTTTTAAATCTTCTCCAATACTCGTTAACATAATCGTCCTCCTTGTTTTTTTAACATTCTACCTGATGATCCTTTAATCAGAATTTTTTCTTATATTAGCGAGTGCTGGCTTTAGCCAGATTCGCTGGATACCATTTTATAAACCATAACGAAAATATAACAACCGGAATCCACAAAATCAGCGGAATCATTGTAGCAAAGGCTGATAAAAACATGGTTGAAAGTAATGTTGCCATAATCCCCTGAATCAGACAAACCATCGCCCATACAAAACTGATCAGGCGGTTTGTTCGAATAAACAAGACATCTTTCAGAGCATTTTTACCCACTAAGAAATGGGTATAATCTGCAGTTAAAGGAATTGTCTTAAAAATGGAAACTAAGAAAATCGCCATCAATACAATATATGTCATCGATCCTATAATCGACTCATCGATCATCAATTGGTCAGGAATTGTTACAATTGCCAGAAGCGAAAAATACAATAGCGTAACTTTGTCAAAAAAAACCAATTCCTGACCTTTCTTTATTGCACATAAAAAGCCGCTCATCATTAAGGCCAGAACAACCGCCACAACCGGATTGGTATCAACAATCAGTTGGCAGAAAAACCAGGGAATCATGGTTAGGATAAACCAATAAGGTGTGTTTTTGAATGAAATTGGAATCATTTTTTTATTTCTTTCGCTATGAAAGATAAGATTTCCAAACAAACCATCCATCATCGCATTAATAATAGCGAAATCCCCATTCACAACAAAACGTTTGTCAATAATCGCCTGGCCCAAATCAAAGTTTCCATCGATAATACGCTCAAGCGTCGTCAATTGTGTTTTAACAGTCGTTGTCGCTTTCTGTAAGTCATTGGCAATCAAATTGCAATGATTGTGTTTTACGATCAGCTGATAACACTCTTTCACATCAGTGAGTTCGATTTCCAAGACCGCATTAAGTCCTGGTCTGACTCTGGGATTAAAGGCCCCTTCGATACGTTTAAACACTTCCCATCCCAACAATCCACCATCGGATTCTTTAAATCGAGTGTCATCAACCCCCCACTTAAGATTAGCTGTTTTTAAATATGTTGGTATTTCAACAAATGGCTTATCCAAACCTTTTTGCAGATCAAATGGAATTGTATTTAATTCACCATATTTCTCTCCAGCCAATTTGACCAGATCAAGATAAGGACCAGTATGAACATCTAGCTGAGAAACACCTAAAAGCTCTCCCTCAACACAAATAATTCTTTCCCATTTGTCTTTTCCAAATAGATTATCAAACTGAGCAAAGACACTCTCATAGTTATTTTTTTGCGTTGGTAGTCCACAAGTGCTGATCAGCATATGTTTTTTAGCTTTCATCTTTTCCTGATCTCGATAAGGATGGCCATAAACATCACCTCCTTCTGGATCAATAAAAGGCAACAATAGTGGCAATGTACGCTCAAGAAAATTTTTAGTAGTACTTGATATGCCATAATGATATAAAGGTGTCGACCAGATTACCAGATCTGCCTCCTGATATTTCACAAGCAGTTCCGCCATTTCATCTTGATGAACACATTCGCCTGGGGTGTTTGTCCAACAATTAAAACAACTGATGCAGGGCAGGATATTTCGTTCACACAGGTTGATAATTTCCGTTTCAATGCTATCGTCATTTTGTGTTAATCCTGAAAGGAAAGCATCTGTAACTTTCATTGTGTAGCTTTTATATTGTTTGTGACTTCCGTTTAATACCAAAACGTTTTGCATATAAATCTCCTTTCCAAGTGTATGCCCCGATTATATCAGACAATTATTTTTTTTAACAGAGAGAAATGATTAATTAAACATCTCATTCTGGGTACAAATATAAATAGCATACTTTCTATGTATCATTTAGACACACATTTCGTGTGTCTAAATGACACATGAAACAGTTTCCATAAAGATAATACCACTTTTCATCAGATTTAAACAATTAATTTACTTGGCATAATTCTTGCATAGATTATTTATATGTTCAGTTGTTGAACAGAATAAATATTTAGAAGGAGAATATCATGAGTAAACCAAAAGTTGCGATTGCAAAAGTGGAACAGCCGGAAGGCAATGCCTCATTTATGGGAGGAAAGTATGTTCGTATTGAAGAAGATGTGAAAAAAATCAAAGCTGCTGTTGCTCAGGCCGTCGAATTATCAATTGGCTCTCTGGACACAATCATTAAAGAAGGTCAAACTGTTCTGATTAAACCGAACCTGGCTTTTCAAGCACCAGCTGAAAGTTTTGCAGTTGTCGATCCTCGAACCATCGAAGCTGTTGTTTCCTACGTTAAAGAAAACTCAAAGGCATCCAAAGTATTTGTCGGTGATAATCCTTCCCTGGGTATGCATGTTGGCCGCGCAAAACCAGCTTTCAAAGAATCAAAAATGGAAGAAGCCGCTTACCTTGGCGGAGCTGATGAAGTAATCTATTTTGATGAGCATGATGTTGTTCCAGTTGAAATTGAAGGGGCAAAACTTTTTAAACATGCTACTGTATTTAAACCATTTATGGATGCTGATGTTGTTATAAATCTGCCTAAAATGAAAGTCCATTTAGCTGGAACTGTTACATTAGGACTCAAAAACTGGAACGGTATTATTCCTAACTGTCATCCGAATGATCAACAGCAGGGCGCTCACCGAATCGATCTGGGACAAAAAATGGCTGACCTGTATCGTATTAGAAAAGCTGATTTGACGATTGTCGATTCAGTTATTGGTATGGAAGGCCAAGGCCCGCATGCTGGTACACCAATCGAAATGAATCTGATCGTTGCCGGTGCTGACACTGTTGCTGTCGATTCTGTAGCATGTTCAATTATGGGTTTTGAACCAATGGAAATCCCAGCTATTCGATGTGCCGGAACAGAAGGACAAGGTGAACTGGATCTTGATAAGATTGAAGTAGTTGGTACGCCAATTGCATCAGTCATGAAGCACTTTAAACGTCCGGGTGGCGATCCGATCGGAATGTATGCAGGCTTAACCTGTGTAATGCAGCAGACCTGTCCAGGCTGCTTTGTCAATGTTCGTGGCGCACTGGACTCATTTGCAATTAGTGGAATTGACATGAATAAATTCCTTGATAAAAATGGTGAAATCGTCGTCATCGCTGGCGGTGTCCCCGATTTAGACCCGGCAATTTGTCAGGATAAACATATTTTTATCTGTGGCGACTGCTGGGAACTGTTCCCATCTGCCGATAAGGTACGTGAAGGTGCCGCAATGGCTAAATCTGTAACCTACTATCCAGGCTGTGCCCCAGTTTATATCTTTGCTCAGCTGAATAATGATCTGCAAAAGCTGGCTGCCGGAAAATAATCATTACTCAATAAACTGATGTGTGGTGGGATTTTCCCGTCACGCATCAGTCTATAGATTATTTTGTCTGGATGAACATAAATTTTAAAAAGGAGCGTGAAGCTTTGAAAATTCATTCAGACTTTGACGATATCCAAAATGATTGGCTAAATTTTGTAGACCATGACGTTATTGGCACTAATTTAAGAAAGCCGATTCTTGACTCATGGATCCGTTGTCAAAAGAGAAAAATGAATCCCCGTTCTCTAAACCGTACACCGTCAGTCAGCGAAGATAACTTTAAAAAAAGGCTTGAAAAAAATCAACTTCTGCTAAAAACAAGTATCCCTTTTATGGTTGAATTGCAGGAATTTGTCAATAGGTCCGGTTTTTCTACGACTCTAAATGATCCAGATGGTGTGATTTTGGAGATGATTTGTGATCAGAGTATTCTTGATGAAGCATTTAACAAAAATCTGGTTCGCGGCAGTATCTGGAATGAAGATCAGGCCGGAACAAATGCTACTGGCTTGGCCATTGATTTAAAACAACCAATTCAGGTTATCGGTGCAGAGCATTATTATGAATGCTACCACGATTTGACTTGCTCAGCATCACCGATTTTTGATGATCACGGTATATTGATTGGTATTCTTGATATGACTGGCCCAAAAGAACTTACTTATCCTCATACTTTGGGTATGGTTGTCGCCGTTACAAAAGCTATTAGCAGAGAACTTTGTATCGCTGCTTCAAACCGTCAGATTGAGTTGACAAATCATTATTTAAGTACATTAATCGATTCAATTTCTGATGGTGTGGTCGCTGTGGATATAAATGGTAAAATTATTGGTATTAATTCCAACGGTGCTAAAATTCTCAAGACGACTACCTTTGATTCATTCGGGAAAAATATTCTTGATATAATGGAAGGTGAAACAATTCTTGACGAAAAGGGCAATCCTTTGCCGGCTGAAACAGAAAAACACATCGTCACAAAAAGTAATAAAATTAACTGCCTGATTAATCGTAAACTGATTCTTCATGAAAATGGTCAGGTTGCCGGCGCAGTAGCTACCTTGAAGGATCTCAATTCTTCCAAGAAAGATAAACACTGCCGCAAAGGTACGCGGTTTACCTTTGATGATATTATCGGTGTCAGCTCCGAACTGATGCGTTCTGTCCATCTAGCGCAAATAGCCGCCAAAGGCAGCTCAACTGTACTTTTGCAAGGTGAAAGTGGTACCGGGAAAGAAATGTTTGCGCAAGCGATTCATAATGCTCATCAGTCTGATAAACCGTTTATTGCCGTCAACTGTGCCGGAACCCCGGAAAGCCTGATCGAGAGTATCCTCTTTGGTTATGAAGAAGGTGCTTTTACAGGTGCCAGTAAACATGGTAAAATCGGAAAATTTGAATTAGCTAAAGGCGGAACCATTTTTTTAGATGAAATTGGTGAAATGCCGCTTCATGTTCAAACTGTTCTACTTCGCGTTTTACAGGAACGAATCATTCAGCGAATTGGCGGTACAAAGGATATTCCAATTGATGTGCGCGTTATTGCTGCAACTAATAAAAATCTTGCCGAAGAAGCGCAAAATGGCAAATTCAGACAAGATCTTTATTATCGGCTTAATGTTTTACAGATCAATATTCCGCCACTGCGATCTCGACTTCATGATATTCCTGTACTGGCCAATTATATCCTTAATGAAATCAATCAAGAATATCAGAAAAACATCGAACCTTTGCGCCCTTCAACACTCGCTCTACTAGAAAAATACGACTGGCCAGGCAATGTCAGACAATTTAAAAATGCCATTGAAAGAGCGGTGAATTTTACTGAAACAAACAGCATTGACGAGTTCTTTATAACCGATTTTTTCTCAAATACCCATCATCAACCAGTCATTCATCAATCAGAAATAGATTTAAAAGAAACATCAATTGATCTGAAGGATCTGGAATTAAAAACCATTAAAAAAGCACTTGAATTGTATCCTCAAAAGACAAAAGCAGCCGAGTATCTGGGGATCTCAAGAAGCACGCTATATCGAAAAATGAGATTTCATCATCTGGAGGAATACATTTGAAAAAAACTTTAAACTGGCTTGATCTTGGTCTCATTGACTATCATGATGCTTTTGGAATACAGGAACGCATTATCAATTCAATACGAAGCGGCGAAATGAATGACACCTTATTATTTCAGGAAAATACACCAATCATTACTTTAGGAAGAGGGTCCCACCCTGAAAATCTTTTAAAAAGTACTGAGACGCTTAATAAAATGGGCATTAAAATAACTGATGTATCCCGTGGTGGTGATATTTCCTATCATGGTCCCGGACAATTGGTTGTTTCCCCTATTCTTAATCTGGAAAATTATGTTAAAGGCGCTCATCAGTATGTCCGACTCCTGGAACAAATTGTGATTAATCTGCTGTCACGATTTGAATTAAAGGGGTTGCGGATTAAAGGTAAAAGCGGCGTTTGGATTAGCGATCCAAGCAGCAATTCTGAAAAAAAAATTGCCGCTTTAGGGATTGCTATCGCACATGGAATTGCCTTTCATGGTATTTCCATCAATCTTAATCCTGATTTAAATCATTTTAAAACAATCATCCCCTGTGGAATAGAAGATCGTGATGTTACCTCATTTGAAAATGCAGGAGTTTCTGTACCGTCGATAAAGACATTGCGTAATGCCTTTATTGAAGAATTCAATCAAATGTTTGGAACAGAAACCGTAGAGATTACTAAATTATATAATTAAGGAGACTATTATGAAATATGAAATTATTGTACCAGAATTTGCCGAAGGCGCAGAAGAAATCAATTTAAGACAATGGCTCGTGGAAAAAGGCGCGACTGTCGCAAAGGGTGATAATATAGCCGAAGCGGCTACCGACAAAATATCAATTTACATTGAAGCTCCGGCAGACGGTACCTTAACAGTGTTACTGTCAGAAGAGGGTGACCGCGTTCTGGTTGGTCAGATTATCGGAGAAATTGAGGCTTAAAATGGAAAAAATCCACGAAAATAAAGTTATCATCATTACCGGATCATCAAGAGGAATCGGGTTTTCCATTGCTAAATATCTTGCTGATGAAGGTGCCAATATCGTAATTATAGGACGCAATATAAAAACAGCTCAGGCCGCTGCCGATGCCTTGCCCACAGACTCCATCGCAGTTCAATGTGATATTTCATCAGAGGATGCAGTCAAAAATATGGTATCAATGGTGCTTGATAAATATGGTAAAATTGATGTATTAATCAATAACGCTGGCGTATTTCCAGTAAAAACTTTTTCAGCCATGACTTATGATGACTGGAAGGCAGTAATTGATATTGATCTAAATGGAACCTTTTTGGCAACACATGAAGTTTATAGGGTTATGGAAAAAC
Source organism: Eubacteriaceae bacterium ES2 (assembly GCA_031222025.1). Classification (GTDB taxonomy): domain Bacteria; phylum Bacillota; class Clostridia; order Eubacteriales; family Eubacteriaceae; genus Acetobacterium. The sequence continues at coordinate 2,011,516 of CP130740.1, forward strand.
AGAAAAGTGGTAAAATAATTAATGTCGCATCAATAGCAGGTCGCGTTGGCGGTCTTGGTTTTACCCATTATTCTGCCGCTAAAGGCGGCGTTATTGCTTTCACAAAAGCACTGGCTCGCGAAGCAGCTCGACTGAATATTCAAGTCAATGCAATCGCTCCAGGGGTTATCGAAACAGATATGGCCAAATCAAATTTTCCCCAATATGCATTAACCGAACATATCAAAAACACACCAGCGGGACGACTTGGGCAGGAAGAGGATCTTTTTGGTGTAATTTCTTTTCTATCTTCTGCCAGTAGTGATTTTATCATCGGTCAAACCATTGCCGTCGATGGCGGTTATACTATGATTTAAGGATCAGGAGATTCAATGATTATTAATGATTCGATAGTTACACTAAAAAACAGCCGGACACCAATAACATTTTGTGAATTGGATGGAGTTGAAACTTCGTTAACCTATTCTGAACTTTACCAGAATGCGCTTAAGCTACTGGGTGGACTTCAATGTCATGGTTTGAAAAAAAATGATCCGCTCGTTTTGCAACTTAAAAGCGTTCAAGCACAAATTACCGCAAGCTGGGCGGCAATGCTGGGAGGGATCATTTTTTCAATCCTTCCCATCGCTCAAGACGAAAAATCCCGTACAAACCTGAAATCCGTCCTGAATACTTTGGATTCACCATCAGTTCTGACCGATCTTGATGGTCTAAGTACCATTAAAGGCATCAATGCTTTGATGTATCCTGTTTTATTAAATTCAAAAGCAGGTTTAATCGAAAACTGTTCTGAGTGTGATCCCGCAATGATTCAATTTACATCGGGCACGACCAGTAACCCAAAAGGAGCAATATTAACCCAAAAGAATCTTTATGAAGGCGGACTTGCCAGCAGTATTGTCGTTCGCGAAGGAAAAACTGAACGCTATCTAAGCTGGCTTCCCCTGTCTCATTGCTTTGGTTTTGTGGGGTATCATTTGGTTCCTTTAGTCAATGATTTCCCCCAATACTTAATGCATCCGATGGAATTTATTAAGAATCCGGTCAGTTGGCTTGAGAAGCTTTCAGATTTCGAAGCTACTATGACAGGTGCTGCGCTTTTTGGCTTGGAATTACTTTTAAATGCTGGTATCAAGCCACATTCACCCATTGATCTGTCAAGTGTTTATATCTGTTTTTGTGGTGGTGAAGACGTAAATCCCAATACTCTGAGAGACTTCGAAATAGCCGCCTTACCCTTTGGCTGGCAAAATGACACTCTAAAACCTGCCTATGGACTAAGCGAAACAACAATGGGGGTTAGTTATACGCCAGTAGGTCAAAGCTTTCGGGTTGAGCATTTTCTGAGCGAAAATCAACAAATCGGTGCAAAACTTTTTTTCTGTGATTCTGACGAAGATACAATAAGCCGTGTTTCTGTCGGCGTACTGGATGAATGCAATGAAGTCGTAATTCGCGATCTTCAAGGTAACGATTTGCCTCCGGAATTTCTGGGCATTATCAACATTAGAGGTACAAATGTTATGCAAGGTTATTACCTTGATAGCGCGACCACAAATCGGGCGATTGACCAAAATGGATTTTTTAATACAGGCGATCTTGGTTTTTTTCATCAGGGATGGTTGACCGTTTACGGTCGCTATAAAGATATTATTATTGTAAATGGTGAAAACTATCTGGTCAATGATCTAGAGCGAACCGCTCAAAGTCATATTTTAAGTGGGAAACAGGTAATCGTTCAAGTTAAAGACAAAAAAAGCAAAATAAATAAGCTGGTAATTTTTTCTGATACCAACGATCTAAATTCACTTGTAGAAGCCTCAAAAGCGATCAAAAGAACTTGGCATTTATCGATCGATTTTGGCGTTTTAATTGAAGCTATTCCAAAAAACGCATCAGGTAAGACAGATCGTTTAACACTTAGCGTTAATTGGGAAAAAGGTGTTTATGAAAGCGCCGCCCATTCATTAACACCAAAAGTGAATCAGGAAATCGATGCTTCCTGCCAGGAGCTGGCTCAAATATGGAGTCAAATATTAAAGATACCTGTTACCAATATAAGCAGTGAAAGTCATTTTATTAATGATTTGGGTGGAGATTCTCTATACTTTTCTGATTTAATTGGGCATTTAGAAAAAAAATATCAGAAAGAATATGATTTCGAATCTTTCAGAGACTATCTCACACTGCAAGAAATGAACGACTTCCTTAACCATAATTAGCGGTTATAGTCAGAATTGGAGTGACTTATGAATATCGAACAACTAAAAAACCTGCTACTAGAAGTAAAAAATGATCAATGCGACATTGAAACTGCTCTCAATCAGCTGAAAATTCTTCCCTATGAGGATCTAGAATATGCCAAGGTAGATCATCATCGAGAACTTAGAAATGGATACCCGGAGGTCATTTACAGTCCCGGGAAATCGCTCGATCAAATTAAGGGAATTGTGCAAAACATGCTTAAACGTTCCCAGGGAAATATTCTGGCATCGCGGGCGGACTTATCAGTTTATGATGCAATTAAGTCAGTTACCGATGATGCCATTTATTACGAAGAAGCACGTTCAGTTGTTGTCAAACGTCAGCCATATAAAACAACAGATTCGTATATTCTTGTTGTTTCTGCTGGCACCGCTGATATTCCAATTGCCGAAGAAGCCGCTGTTACAGCGACTGTTATGGGTAATCAGGTTAAACGACTCTATGATGTTGGTGTCGCAGGCATTCACCGATTATTGAATAATGTTTCTATCATTAATGAAGCTAAAACGATTATTGTTGTTGCTGGAATGGAAGGCGCTTTAGCCTCTGTTGTTGGCGGATTAACTGATAGACCAATTGTTGCCGTTCCTACCAGTATTGGATATGGTGCAAATTTTGGCGGAGTTTCAGCGCTCTTGGGAATGTTAACTTCCTGTGCCAGTGGTATCGGCGTCGTCAATATTGATAACGGTTTTGGTGCTGCCTGTATGGCTTCTAAGATTAATAAAATATAAATTATACTCTAATTTATCAACGAGGAGTTTTGACAATGAAAACATTATATTTTGACTGTTTTTCAGGAATAAGTGGTGACATGGTACTTGGGGCTTTTATCGACTTAGGAATGAACCTAGAATTGCTAGTTAGTGAACTGGCCAAACTTAATCTCTCGGGATTCGAAATCCGATCTGAAAAAACTACAAAAAAAGGCATAAGCGGAACCCACTGTCACGTGAACATTGTCAATGACAGCCATCATCATCGACATTTTTCAGATATAGAAAGAATTATCATGAATTCATCTCTTTCCGACCCTGTGAAGCAAACTGCCCTGGCAATTTTTAAAAGAGTTGCTCATGCGGAGGGGAAAGTTCATAATGTTCCGATGGAACGTGTACATTTTCATGAAGTCGGTGCTCTGGATTCAATCATTGATATTGTCGGGGCTTCTATTTGCTATCACCATTTAAAACCAGACCTGGTTTATGGTTCAAAAATTAATGTTGGCAGCGGATGGGTTCGATGTGCACACGGCCTACTCCCCGTGCCTGCTCCAGCAACAACCGAAATTCTTTGCGACTCAGGATTTGAAATCTATTCAAAAGCCATCGATGGCGAATCAGCAACACCAACAGGCGTTGCCATTCTTGCTGAACTTGCAACCTATTCTGCTCAAACACCTGCTTTTATTCCTCAAAAAACCGGTTATGGATTTGGCACAAAAGACTTTGGGATTTTAAATGCCCTTCGAATCATTCAAGGGGAAAAATCTGATCCCATGGAAACCATAGTAATTGAAACTAACATGGATGATATGACTGGTGAAATGGCTGGTTATGTGCTTGAAAAATTAATGCAGACTGGCGCTTTGGACGCTTTTTATACACCTGTATATATGAAAAAAAACCGGCCGGGTATTCATTTAACGGTACTGTGTCACGAAACCAAGCTTGATTTATTGGAGGAACTGATTTTAAAAGAAACATCAACAATTGGTATCAGAAAATATCCCGTTACCCGAACCTGTATGAACCGCACTTTTCGTACAGTCAACACACCGTATGGAGATGTAAAGTTAAAAGTTGTAGATCATGGAAATATTCACCGTGAAAGTCCAGAATATGAAGATCTCAAAAAGATTGCAACAGCTTCTAATATGTCTCTTTATGAAGTCATTGATCTGGTTGATTCTTTAAAATAACTTTCTTCCAAGTGGTAATTTTCTAAATGGTTAATCATAGATTTTCAACTATATTCAATATAATGTAATTATTTCAAAAAAACATTTGCATTATGTTAAAATTGTGTTATAATAATTTTCGTGGCCAACAGAAATACGTTTCTTAGGTCACGATATGCGTGCCCTTGGCTCAGCTGGATAGAGCGTTCGGCTACGAACCGGAAGGTCGGGGGTTCGAATCCCTCAGGGCACGCCATTTATTTCAATTTATATGAATATTAATAAACTTAAGAACTTCTTATGAAGTTCTTTTTTTATAACCAACTGATAACTATTAATATACGTTCTAGTCAAACAAATTGATAGTACTGCAAGCTAGCAGCTTATTTTGAATAAGTTTTATTCTTTGATTTGATTTATATCAACGTGTGACAGAATATAAAAAACAACTGATTATTACTAATCAGCTGTTAAAGAAAATGCATTTAATTCAATATCGCTGCGGTAATCCTAACAAATTCAATGTAACAATTTTGTGATCAAAATTATCGATATACTTAGAAACTTGATAATCATTTTCTATTATTCTTTATAGTGTTTCGGTGCCGGCGCCTTAACCACAACGAGTTCCAGCGTCTCTTGGTGACTGTTGCCGACATTCATTTTTATATTGTAGGGGATTTCCAACAGTGACCCTTTCGGATAATCATGTGCCTCCTGCTCATCAAGCCTGATGGTCAGATCCCCTCTGATTACATTCATATATACGTTGGAATTGGAATAATGTTCCGGCAGGCCCTCGCCTTGGCCAAAAACCATATGAATGTAATTAATATTTTCATCCATAATCAGTTTTTCAACCTTTTTGTCATCGGTGGTACTGTACTGATGTACTTTTTCAATCATTGTTTGTTCCTCACTTTCAATTTTTAAATTTTTTATTTTTTATTTTTATTTTTTAAACTATTTTATTCAAACCTTCTCAATCGTCGTTGTTTCTTTTACCCCTATCCGCTATAATTTCACTATCGGAGGTAAATCCCATGTCAGCAAACACCCATCCCTATCAGTCTACTATTCTAGACAAGCTGCCAGCCCAGCTCATCGCCAATTGTCTTTCAAACGGCTCATTTGTGCTAAAATCTTTTCATAAAAATGAAGTTGTCCATTTTGAAGGCGAAGCCTGTGAGCAGATCGAAATCATTTTAAGTGGTGAAATCGTCATCGAACGCATCGGCATCTCCGGCGATCTGATGACCGTCAGTTATTTTCATAAAGGCCAAATTATTGGTGCCAATCTTATTTTTTCGAGTACTGAACACTACCCCATGACCATCACTTCCCGAAAACCAACAAAGGTGCTCAGCATTGGAAAAAGTCTTCTGCTTAAACTCTGCCAAGACTATCCCGATTTTATGATGGCTTATATCAAAATCATTTCCGATTTATCGGTCCTCATTGGACTAAAAATGAAGAACCGGGTCAGTCGAACAATCCGCCAAAGCATTATCACTTACCTTGCCCGTCAGTCTAAGCTGCAGGACACCACCACCATCCGCTTGACCTTATCTAAAAAAGCCCTGGCGGAAATGTTTGGTGTCAGCCGCACCTCGCTTTCTCGGGAATTACAGAAAATGCGACTCGAAGGACTCATTGATTTTGATTCAAAATCGATCACGCTGCTTGCTAAAGAGCTAATTCAGGATTAATCTTACTCTTTGAGGATAATCGCTTTTGACGGACATTTTTGGGCGGTTGTCACCAGCTCTTCCCGCTTTGTAACAAGGGTTTCGACACCCTGCTTATCTGAGCAGATAACCGTCGCTTTCCCGTCTTTCATCTCAAATACATCAGGCATTGACCGCACACAAGCAGTGCAACCAATACAATAGTCCTTTTGTATTGCAATTGCCTGCTCATTAGGACTATCTTCCCCCTGAATTTTAATCCCGACGCTTTTTATCATGATACCCATCCCAAGGATAAAGATAACCGTTAAAATCCAGCGCACCAGCATAAATTCCGGGCCCAGAAATTTAGCCTCATTTGCCAGCATGGGCACTTTAATGACTGCCCAGGCACTTAAAATGACAACCACATTGCCAACACTGGCCCCTTTCTGATGCAGGGTTTTAGCAATCGGAAAAGCCGCATAGATAGGGCCTGCCGATAGACTGCCAAAAGCCAGAGCCAGAATCATACCGGTGATACCGGACTGGTTTCCCATTCGTTTAACAATCCACTCTTTTGGTACCAATACCTCAATTGCTACGGTGAGTAAAAAAATCACCGGCAGAATCTGAGCCATTTCAATCAAATAATAAGTGGTGTTTTCCCACGCTAATTTAGCAATATCCCTGTTCAAGACAAGCAAGAACAAATAAATACCTGCCACAATCAAAAGCAATTTGTTTTTTCTTAGAACTGAAATCATGCTAAAATCACCCCCATCAATATCGCAATTAAAACAGCACCAATAAAGCTGAGCAGATTCCGTAAAAGAGCAAAACGGGTTCCAAATTCTTTTTTCTCCAGTGGAAAAGTCACAACGCCAACCATGGTAAGGGTTGTCAAAAAAGCGACCCCCGGTACGATACTCGCACCGGAATCAACGAGTGATCCCACCAGCGGAAAAGCGACAAATGCCGGAATTAAAGTAAGGCTTCCGACAATCGCCGCCGCCACCGTTGTTAAAAGAATATTGCCAGAACCCAATACATTTTTAATGGTATCCGGCGGAATAAGGGTTAAAATCAGACCAATCATAAAGATAATTCCCACAATATCACCCAGCATGTTTTTCATCATCCCGCGTGTTTTCTTCATGGCTTCTTTTGTTTCTGCTCTCTTGCGGACAAAAGCTAATATAAAAACGATCAGTCCGACAATCCAGAAGCCAATGGTAAAGATATCCATTTCTTCTCCTTTCCGATTCTTTTTCTCAATCATACCGGAAAGTTTCAAAAAAAGGTGTTACTCATGTAACACTTTATAATAATCGCTATTCTTACCATCCTAATTTTCAAATAAAAATTAATTTTTTTATTTTTGTTGCAAATGCAACCGCAAAAATAATAATAAAGTTGTATTATTATAAACAGAAACCCGATTGATTTTATTTTTCCTTACATTAACGGTTTAATAAAAACGTTTCGGGTAAATAAACTTATGTATTCGCCTTAAATAAACCATTAAAATTTAGAGAAAAGAGGTACTAGAATGAAAGATATGTTTTGTTTTCAATGTGAGCAGACAGCCAAAGGAACCGGCTGTGAGGTTAAAGGGGTTTGTGGAAAGACTGCTCCTGTAGCTGGTCTTCAGGATAAATTAGTCGGAGCCTGTATTGGCCTGGCCAAAGCTGTTCAGAAAAAAGGCGCCAGCCAAGCCACTGATGCCTGCATCAAGAAAGCTTTGTTCACAACGGTTACCAACGTCAGTTTTGAGAGCGAAAGCCTTAAAATTATGGTTGACTGCGTCGATCAAATGAAAGCCGATCTGGACCCGACTGCTAAAGACTACACCATGGCGGATCTGTGGGATGACAATGAAGATATCCGTTCTTTGAAAACGCTTATTCTTTTAGGGATTAAGGGAATGGCCGCTTATGCCCACCATGCAGAAATTCTCGGTTATCGAGATCCCGAAGTCGATGCCTTCTTCTATGAAGCCCTTGCCGCTGTAGGCTCCGATCTGGGCATGGATACGCTGCTGCCACTGGTTTTAAAAACCGGCGAGATTAATCTCAAATGCATGGCTCTGCTGGATCAGGCCAATACCGAAACCTACGGAACACCGGTACCGACTGAAGTGCCTCTAACCATTGAAAAAGGACCCTTTATCATCATTACCGGTCACGATCTGCACGACCTAAAACTGCTTCTGGATCAAACCCAGGGCAAAGGCATTAATATTTATACCCACGGTGAAATGCTTCCTGCCCATGCTTATCCGGAACTTAAAAAATACAGCCAGCTAAAAGGGAACTTTGGAACCGCCTGGCAGAACCAGCAAAAGGAATTTGCCGATGTTCCCGCACCAGTACTTTTCACGACCAACTGTATTATGCCTGTAAAAGACAGTTATTCCGATCGTATTTTTACCACTGATGTGGTTCAATACCCGGATATGATTCACGTTGGCAAAGAAAAAGATTTCACCCCAGTCATTGAAAAAGCCCTTGAACTGGGCGGTTATCCGGAAGACCACGAAATGACGGGCATTAACGGCGGTAAAAAGGTTCTGACCGGTTTTGGACACGGAACCGTTTTAGGGGTTGCCGATAAGGTTATCGATGCGGTTAAGGATGGTGCGATTAAACACTTCTTCCTGGTTGGCGGCTGTGACGGCGCTAAAACCGGACGTAACTACTATACCGAGTTTGTTGAAAAAACGCCGGATGACACGGTCGTTTTAACCCTTGCCTGCGGAAAATTCCGTTTCAACGACCTCGATCTGGGCACCATTGGTGGCCTGCCCCGTCTGATGGATATGGGCCAGTGTAATGACGCCTATTCGGCTATCAAGGTGGCTGTCGCCCTGGCCGAAGCCTTTGACTGCGGGGTTAATGATCTGCCTCTGAGCATGGTCTTATCCTGGTACGAACAAAAAGCGGTCTGTATCCTCTTAACCCTCCTGCACTTAGGCATTAAAAATATTCTTTTAGGACCATCACTGCCGGCCTTTGTCTCACCAAATGTCTTAAATGTCCTGGTTGAAAATTATAACATTGGACCAATCACCACTGTTGAAGCTGACATGGCAAAATGCCTGGCCTAATTAAAACTTTTTTTAATTAACTTTTTAAAGAAGTCTGTCAGCTATTACTCATTCGGTAATGGCTAACAGACTTCATTCTTCATGCAAAAAATCAAGGAGGACTTGTTAATGGGTTATCAAACCAGTCTTAAAATAATGAATACTATTTTTGATTCGCTTGCAAAAGACTATACCATCTACGCACCCAAGCGCTTTAAAGGTGACGGAACTTTTGTTGATATAGACACCATCCGCTACGGCGAAATTACTGATCTTTCAGAAATAGAATTTTCTCAGAAATCGGATTATTCGTTTAAAGAAATCCTACTTCCCATCTCTGAAACGCTCTTTTATTTTACCGAAAATGAAATCAAGGAATCTGATCCACCTAAAAAAAGCGCCCTTGTTTTTCTACGCAGCTGTGATCTTCACGGTCTCAAGCGACTGGATACAATCTACCTGAAAAACGGTCCGGTGGATTCTTTTTACCAGCGACTGCGTGATAATGTCAAGTTTATCTTAATGGGATGTGAGACATCTTTTGAAAACTGCTTCTGTGTTTCTATGGGTACGCAAGAATCAGTCGACTATGACGCTTATCTTAAAATTATCGATCAAACTGTTTTTGTCGACAGCCATTGGGACAGACTCAACACCGTTCTAGCTAATGAAAGTCAAACAGAAGTAGTACCTGATTTTGTTTCTGAAAACCAGACAGTCGTTGAAATTCCCGAAGTTATTTCGCCAGCGCTTTTCGACTCCCCGCTTTGGGATGATTACCAGAACCGCTGCATAGCCTGTGGCCGCTGTAATTTTGTTTGTCCAACCTGTACCTGTTTTACCATGCAGGATCTTTTCTACACCGATAACGGCAAAGCTGGTGAACGTCGCCGTGTTTGGGCCTCCTGTCACGTTGATGGCTATACCGACATGGCTGGTGGACACGCTTTTAGAAAAGACAAAAGCCAACGGATGCGTTTTAAGGTACTCCACAAAATTAATGATTACAAACGCCGCTTTGGGGAACATATGTGTATCGGCTGCGGCCGCTGTGACGACGTCTGTCCGGAATACATTTCTTTTTCTAACTGCATTAACAAACTTAACGCTTTAGTAAAGGAGGATCAATCACATGACTAATCCCTATGTTCCCTTTCTTTCTACTATCAACGAAGTCATTAAACATACTGAAATTGAATACACGTTTCGGATGAGCTATGAAGGCAGCGTCAAACCCGGCCAGTTTTTTGAGGTATCTCTTCCCAAATTTGGCGAGGCTCCAATCTCTGTCAGTGGTATTGGCGATAAAACTATCGATTTGACCATCCGCAAAGTCGGTCGTGTTACTGATGAAATTTTTGAAAATTATGTTGGCGATACGCTTTTTTTACGTGGACCCTATGGTAACGGCTTTGATATTGAAAATTATAAAGGCAAAGAAATTCTTCTGATTGCAGGTGGGACTGGACTTTCTCCGGTTAAAGGAATCATCGATTATTTTTCCAAAAATCCTCAGGATTGCCAAAGTTTTACACTTCTGGCCGGTTTTAAATCACCTAAAGATGTCCTATTTAAACAAGACTTTAAGAACTGGGAAAAAAATATTAATGTTGTTTTAACTGTTGATTATCCGGATGAATCCTACGACGGTCATTGCGGTCTTGTCACCCAGTTCATTCCCGAATTACCCGTAAAAAATCTTAATGAGGCCGTTGGGATTGTGGTGGGACCACCCTTTATGATGCAGTGTACCATTAATGATCTTTTATCTAAAGGATTTAAAGAAGAAAATCTTTGGCTTTCCCAGGAAAGAAAAATGTGCTGTGGTATTGGTAAGTGTGGTCATTGCAAAATTGATGATACTTATATTTGCCTCGATGGACCGGTATTTAATTATACTAAGGGAAAATATTTGAAAGATTAGGAGGCTTTTATGTTGGATTTAAATACTAAAAAAATCAAGAAAAATGCTTATCGGGTGACTAAAGTACGCGGCGAAACCGCTTCACGCATAAGAGTTCCCGGTGGTATGTTAACTGCGGATTTATTGCCGTTAATCCAAAATATTGCGCAGACTTACGGTAATGGCAAACTTCACCTGACCACGCGCCAGGGTTTTGAAATCCCTGGAATTCGCTACGAAGACATTGCTGCTGTCAACGAACTTCTCCAGCCAATTATTGAAAAACTGGAAATTAATCAGGAAATCCCGGGACAGGGATATACCGCTGCCGGAACAAGAAATATCTCGGCTTGTATTGGCAGTAATGTCTGTCCCTTTGCTACCTATAATACAACTGAATTTGCCAGAAAAATGGAGAAGGAAATTTTCCCTAACGACCTGCATTTTAAAGTGGCCTTTACCGGCTGCGCCAACGATTGTATTAAGACTCGAATGCACGATTTTGGAATTATCGGAATGACCGAACCTCAATACGAAAAGGAACGCTGTGTTAATTGTCAGGCCTGTGTTAAAGCCTGCAAGAAAAAATCGGTTGATGCCTTATCTGTTGAGAACTATCGGATTGTCCGAAATACTGAGAAGTGCGTCGGCTGTGGCGAATGTGTCATTAACTGTCCAACCAGAGCATGGACCAGAAGCCTTGAAACTTACTATCGTCTGGTCATTATGGGACGGACGGGAAAACGAAACCCTCGTCTTGCCGAAGATTTCCTAGTCTGGGCAAGCGCAGCTACGATTATTAAAGTCATTAAAAACACCTATGCCTTTGTAAATAATTATATTGACCGGGAAGCACCCGGCGGAAAAGAACACATCGGCTACATAATCGATCGAACCGGTTTTGCCGAGTTTAAAAAATGGGCACTCGATGGGGTTGAACTAGATGAGCACACCATTATTAAAAATACCGTATATTGGAACGGTATTCACTACGATTAAAAAAATGATTAGTTAATATTTTAAAAAGCCCTCTAATTATTTTAGTGGGGCTTTTTCCAATTCAGAATCAAGCGTATTCTAAATGATAAAGAAATTAGGATAGGCTATCGATTCACCACCCAAAATTGGCCTCACTTTGTTAATCTTATTTTATCGATATTTGCTGATCCAGGATATTGGTTGTTCTTCATAATATAGAAAACGATGCATTTTTTAAGGTTAAAGTATTTATTAGCTTAGATAACCAATATGTCGACAATCTTTTAACTCTTTACGATATCAATTTATATGATTCCTAAGTGTCGTACATACAGTTGGATACACCCAGGGCACGCCATTTTATACAATATTATTGAATGTATATAACTAAAGAACTTTATTTTAAGTTCTTTTTATTTTGCATTCATATTATATATAAGTTCGCAACTAATTTTGATAAATTTGCATGCGACTTTTTTTGTTATTTCTAACAATAATTTAAAAGAGGTGAGAAAACCCCACTTCAAAATCAAGTCTAAAAATTAATCTCAAAATTCTGTCAGATTCTAGCCAAATTGTCGAAATTGATTATTTCTAATATAATGTAACTGCTTCAGAATCATTAATACCACTATTTTGCTTTGATCTACCATGACGCAGAGATTAATATGCATTCGATCCGGAACGATCCAAGTTTACCCGCTTTTCCACTTTTGCCACCTGCTGATTGATTTTTAACGCTTTATTTTGGGTGGCAATTGGCATTTTCGCAGTACCCGGCCAGGATTTTATCCCATTTAGGGATTTTGGCATATTGGGACTTGCAGGTGTCATCATCGGATAGATTGTTCTAATCAAATCGTTCTCTAACGGCTGAATGTACCAATCAAATGCCTCACCACATTTTTCGGCAAAAGTCCTCACTAACTGATAATCAGATTTATTATTCGTTCGAAGTTGCCAATCATTAGTAAATTCATCAACATCGACAATTGGCACCTGATGTTTTTGTTGCCATTTTGAATTAATGTGACCCACTTCACCACTTCCAATGATTCGCTGATTTTCATTAGACTGAGTTTCAATCACAATTACATGACTACCCTGTATCTCGGTAGCCGCTCTGGTCGCACAAGTACCAGCATAACCTGCACCGATAATTATAATATCAGCTATTTCTTCTTTTATAATCTTCTGATTTGGGATTTCATTTGGTGGAATTCGCCAGTTCGTTTTCTCCATAATGTAATTCTCCTTTCACGCACAAACACCATTACTGGAATCTGAAATTAATCAAGATTTTTATCGTCTGCATGTTCAAGCGATGACTCTACAATAGTCAACTCTTTAATAACTTTTTATAGATATTCAAATCATTATCAATGAAAACATTGAAAATTATTTTATCAAATCGATCATGCCATTGATCCATGTAGGTTTTAACAACACCAATCGCAATCCTGGCCGCTTCTTCGTTGGGAAAACAGAATTCTCCTGTCGAGATACAGCAAAAAGCCAGACTTTTAATCTTATTTATAAGCGACTCTTCCAATATCGACGCATAACAGGCCGCCAGATCCTTTTTATTTTTATCCGTCAATGTGCCATAAACAATCGGACCTACTGTATGGATGACATGTTTGCTCGGTAAGTTAAATCCATCGGTAATCATCGCCTGCCCGGTCGGTTCTTCATATTCCGGTATTGTCATCCGCTTTTTTTTCATATAGTCAAAGCAAGCATTCCTAAGTTGAATACCTGCTGCTGAGTGAATCGCATTGTCAATACAGCCATGGTTTGGCACAAAACAGCCGAGCATCTGACTATTGGCTGCATTAACTATAGCATCGACCTTAAGCCTAGTGATATCTCCCTGCCAAATCGCTATCTTATCGCCATAAGGATAGTCAATTTCCAGCTCTTCATTAATTACAGGAATTTCTGTCAAGCCAACAATACCTTTTCTGACAGATTCTTCCTGTAGATATGCGTCCTGAACTAAAACAAATTCTTCAGAAATCGCATTTGGCATACGCCGATTCATCAAGCTTCTTAATACAACCGGAGCAGCAATTGTTTTCGTGTTGATTTCTGGAAGCTCCTTAGATTCCGCCAATAATGACTTAATCAGATAAGTTAAGCGTTCATCCTGTGTCATATTTATACCTCCAATCTTAATAACAAGCCACTTATATCGGCAGCTATACCGATGCCTCTTTCGGCAATTTCCTTTGGCACATAGGCTTCATCCCGATTAACACTTATATACCTGACGTTCTGCCACTTCATGGTCATTTGCCAAAAGGGATACTTGATGATGACAGGTGTATTCATACCAACACCTAGTTCTAAGAATAGTATTTTCTTATTATGGTTATCCTCCAAAAATTTTGTGTACCGTTCTGCAGCTTCGTGCCAGGCTTCGTCTTCTACAAAAAAACCATCCTTTCGGATATTCACTTCCATATCGCCACCACAAACCGGGCAAGTGGGAACGAGCTCGGCAGGAATGATGCACTCCCGTTGCATTTGCACCATTTTTCTTACTGCCGCTTCATTATCATATAGGCGATGATGACAGGCTTTTGCACATTGAAACAAACCATAGTCCCCTTGTGTTGCAAAAAACCTTTTTTCATCGAAACCGGAAAGTAAAAATTGATGATCCACATTTGTTGTAATTACAAAATAATTTTTATCCTTTATCAATTCTAGTAGATGCTGATAGGTTGGTAATGAACCTATCTCGTAGCGGTTAAGCCAGATATGCTTACTCCAATATCCCCATTTTTCTGCTTGCGAATTGAAGGGATAGAAACCTGCCGAATACATATCCGTCATGCCGTATCGTTTGATAAATTCAGGAAAGTTTTCTTCAAAGCGTGATCCGCTATATAAAATACCTGCCGATGCTGACAGACCCGCTCCAGCCCCAATGACAACAACGTCAGCTTCTTTCAACCACTCGGCTATTGACCCGGTTTTATCCATATTATTTGTTTTCATGCTATTCCTTCTTTCCATATTCAACCGCACCAAATGTGCATATCTCCACGCAATTGCCACAATGAAGACAATGACTTTGTTCAATGGTAAAAGGTATTTTTTCTGTTATAATACAGTTTTGAGGACAAGCTTCCAGACACGCGCCACAGCCGGTGCACTGGTTATTGATCGTGTAACCATATGATGTCAGGTCGGATTCATTTACTGATTTTCCGATGACAAAGTTTGCTCTTCTAATCGGTTTTGTCGAGAGGTCAAAGTATTCACCCGCTCCCTCATATAAGCAAAAAACCTGAAGCGCCCGACGGCTTACTTCTGACGGGTAAATGGTTGCCATATATGGATCGCCTTCAAAAATTTCTGTCAGTTTTTGATCGCCAATATTTTTTACCCTGCCTCTAATCGAGATGGCTTTCCTTTTCATCGAGTCTGTTCCACTGGTCATCCCTGTCAAAGCAACATAATTTTGCGTCATTAACTGTTCATAAAAGGCTTTCCCCTTAGCAGTCAGAAAATATAGCCCTACATCATCCACCAGCATAATGTCAATCACCCGAGTTACCGGGAATCCTCGATCATCCTTGGTCGCAATAACTGTTGAATGGATTTCCTCCTTAAGTATTTTTAGATACTCTTTCGTTTTCATACTCATCACGCTTTCTTATTCTTTTATACATACTTTTCTAAAATCTTTTGGGGTTATCTTTTCATAACGTTTAAAAAACTTGGTCATATTTGCCGGTTCATCAAAACCCAACAATTCTGCAATTTCATAGATCATCAGCTCCCCTTGACTAAGATACCGTTTAATCTCTAAATGAAGCCGTTGATTAATGTATTCTTTTGCGGACATATCCACCATCCGGCGAGTAGCAAGATTGATGGTCTTTTTTGATAGTCCAATCTTTTTTTCATAAAACTCCAGCGGCATCCTTTCCGTATAATGATTTTCGACCAGTTTTCTAAACTTCTTAAAAACGATATAATCAGTAGTATTCGACTGGCCTTTATTTGAATCAAGTTCTCTTTCGATCGATAAAATAAAACTTTCAAAAAGTGATTTAATAAAAGCACTCTTGTCTCGTTCGCTGAATTGATTGTACTCATTGTAAATCAGGTCGACAAGTAGCCTTGTAGTACTGGCTTTCCCTGATTCCATCTGAACAACGGGAGAACCATATGAAGTGTCAACAACATCCCATAAAAAATCGGTATTAAGATCATTTAACTGCAACATCATCGCTTCATTGATGTGGATAATATATCCTTTTACCCGGGAATTAATTTCAAAATGCTGCACTTGATTCCTTCGGATGAAAATAACACTGCCAGCCTGATATTTAAATGGCCTGAAGTCTATAAAGTGGACTCCATTCCCATCAATAATATATAGAATAGACCAGAAATCCAGTCTGTAGTCCTTCTCAAGCATTCGTCTCGGCCGCGTTGAAAAAAAGAGCTGCAAGTCGACAATTTCAAAATTTTGCATTTCTTTAATTGATTTTTGATACTGAATCCGTTCAATCTGCTTCATTTTTACCACCTTATGAGGATCGATTCTTTCATTATATCAGAATTTCTGATTCAAATCTCAATCATATTAAAAGGGTTCAGAAAGTTTTATCGCCGCTACCGGGCAAGCCATTACACAGTTTCCGCAGTCATCGCATTTGCTGCCGTTGATCTTGTAAGGTGATCCGATTTCAATCGCCTTGAAGCTGCAATTCCTGTAACACTCACCGCACTCGATACATTTATCCGTAATCCTAGGACCGGCTTCATTATAAGGATAACCACCAAAACTGAATCTTTTTCTCAGCAGTTTATGATCTCTGTGAATACAGGAAAAATCATAATCATAGATCTCAATTTTTGCCGCATCTATCATAAAATTCCCATCTTTCATAGCTGGATACTTATCCATATCATGCACCGCCAATTTTAACTGTTCATTTGTTTTGGCTTTCTCCCGAATGATCGCTTCCGGTTGATGTTTAACTTTCCCGATCAACCGAATCGAATAACCCGGGGGAAACTCGGGAACATTATTTTCATCATGAGACAGTATTCTTGAATCAGACACACCGCATACAGTGATTGTCGGGTTTTCTTTTAATTGTCTGGCAAACGGCTTATTCCACATGGTGCGAAAATAAAAACCTTCATCATCATAGCCATTGAAGTGTGCAATCCGGCTGGAAACCTCATCATTTGCAATGGTTGAAAATGTCAGTACCCCAATATTTTCAAATAATTTATAAATCTCTGCTATGTTCATCTTTTTCTCCCTTACCGTTCATGGTTTAAAAAATTAATTAATTCCTGGGACTGGGGATTATTGAGTATTTTAACGGGTCCATGTTCAATAATTTTACCTTCATCCATAAATAATATATAATCTGCAAATTCCCGAACAAAAGAAAGTTCATGGGTAACAAAGATAAATTCTATGCCCGTTGCTTTGAGATCATTGACCGAATCTAAAACTTCCTTTGTCAATATTGGATCAAGCGCTGCGGTTGGCTCATCCATGAAAATCAGTTTCGGTTTTGTAGACAAAGCCCGTGCGATCGCAGCCCGCTGGGCTTGTCCTCCGGAAATTTCATGAGGTCGTTTTTGCATTTCATCATGCAGATGAAATCTTTCCAGCAATCCAGTTGCTACCGTCATCGCATCCTGTGGCTTATATGCTCTTGTCTTTTCTAAAATCAAAGTAATATTCTCAAGTATCGATATATGAGGAAATAAATTATGCTGCTGGAAAATCATACCAATTTTTTTCTGATACGCCTCAATGTTTGCCTTAATTATTAGTAAGCCATTCATGCTGATCTCCCCGCCGTCAGGGTTTTCCAGACCGGTCAGCATTCTTAAAAGTGTTGATTTTCCGCAACCGCTTTTGCCAATAATACCGATGGATTCAACACCTGAAACATTTATACTGATATTTTGTAAAATTTCTTTGTTATATTTTTTATATAAGTTATTGATAATCAGTTCCAATTTGCGCTCCTTTACACATTCCACTTTTTCATATAATACTGTGCCAGTCTTGACAGGGGAATTGTTATAAGCAGATAAACCAGCCAAAGCACAAAATAGCCTTCCATATACCTATAGGTGTTATTGGAAATAATACTTATGGTATAAAAAATCTCCTGAATGGCAATGGTACTAAGAATAGATGTGCCTTTTATTATCCCAGACAGATTATTGATTAAGCCTGGTATAATTGGTTTTATCATCTGTGGCAACAAAATGTATCGGTACTTCTGATATAAATTGAAACCATAAAAATCCATCATGATAAACTGATTTTTATCAATCGTATTATATGCTGCTTCAAAAACATTAGTCATATACGGGCTCATATACATGGTCATCGCAATCAGTCCTAATAATAGTTTGTCATGAATATTTAAGGCAAGGCCGATGATGTATACTACAACAAACACCATTACCAGCAGTGGTGTGCCCATTATAATTTCTTTGTATGTGCCAATCAGATACTTCAGATACCGATTGGGAAATGTTTGAAGAACGAATGTAATAAAGCCGATGATGATGCTGGCAACAAGCGAAATAAGACTAATGATGATTGTTGTAACAAAAGCCATCAGCAACTGCTCTTTGTATAAGAGCAGTTGGGAAAAATTAAGAACATCGGATACCTGAAACAGGATCAGGTAGATGCAGCCAATATAGAAAACGCCAACGACTATTCCAGGCAGTATATTTTGTTTCTTCGTCATTAATTTTTGTATAAATAGTAATCCAGACTCATCGTATCGTCAAAAAGCTTATCTCTGATGGCCTGATCCCAATCGGTTTTTAATTGTGCATTTAGTCCGCTGCTCTCCATTTGATCAATGAAGGCATTGACCTTTTCTAAAAGCTCCGTATTGCCAGATTTAACCGCCATTCCGGTTTCTGAAAGTTCGATTGGGTTCTTATACATCACCGTACTGTCTTTATTGGTATCATTCATTCCATACAAGGTATAGGAGCCGACTAAAACATCTGACATTCCTGTCACCACTTCACGCTCTGCTACGGCATCGGCAGTCACGCTTTTTACTTCATAACCATAGGACTGTGGTATTGAAACTGCAATTGATCCGTTAATACCGATAAAACGGGTATCAGGATAACTGAAAAAGGTGTCAACAGGCGTTTCATCTGTAATTTGATGGCTTTGCGCAAAATCTTTATTAACCAGGGCCACAATTTTACCATACAGATAAGGATTACTGAAATCAACCGTTTCTTCCCTTTCATCAGTTATACTCATCGAACCGATAATAATATCAATCTCATCATTTTGTAGTGCCGGAATCAGCATTGAAAACTCTGTATTAACGATTTCCACTTCTTCGCCTAAATATTCACCTAAAGCATTAGCGATGTCAACTTCGATACCGACTGGATTGCCTGATTCATCAGCTCCGGTAAAAGGATAAAACCGTAAATCCATCCCGACTCTAAGAACATCCTGCTCCTGCTTGCCACACCCGGACAAACTCAATACTATTACTAATATGACAGAAATTACTACCAATCTTTTCTTCATTATAATCCTCCTTCAATCAACAAGCTGCAGTCCTCCTTGTGAAAACAAAATTTAAAATATTTTCACAGATTTAATTTTCAACTTGTTTCTTTTCATACTTCTTTGATGAAATTGTATATTTTCTATCGATCGATGGACTAATAATAACGGATTATATCCTGCATCTCAATATATGAATCAAACTAAAAATTGTACTTTTGAAACTTTGCATTTAATACAGCATTATTAATCTTTTTCAACCCTGATGTATTCTCCTGTCTATGAAACACCAAACTGTTCTGAAAATTCATATATTGCAGCGAAGCCATTACTGCTCACACAATCAGATTAGGATATTGCTGTCTCATATCACAAATAGTTTCATTTTGGCTTCAATAAAACTTCTGCTTCGTTTGCTCAATGCTGCATGAGAATGCCCTCCTTTATAGTGAATTAATAATTACTGCCGTCTCTTGTCAGAAAAGAATTCCGCTCCGACAGATAGTTCGCACGACGAACTAAATCGATCCAAAGATGACCGCAGTTGTAGTTTTGCAAAAGCGCCCAAAATGGCCGGTATATCGATTACAATCCGATAAAACTTTAGGATTCATACTTTTCTTTAATAGCGGATCAATTCACAGTTTTATAGTGCGTACTTCACAGATTAGTCACCATGGTTTAAGATATAGGTACAGAAAGCGCTTTCTGATATTAATAAAAGTAAATGCTCTAAAGGAGAAGTTGAAAATGAATGAAGTTGTTGAATTTTTACAGGCAAATCCTATACAATATTTGGGAAGTGGTTCGCGACGGAAAGGCCAAATGCCGTCCGTTTATGTTCTGTTTTGAAAAAAATGGAAAATTATGGTTTTGTACCAACAACACCAAAGATGTTTATGAAGAAATGCATGCAAACTCCGATGTTGAGTTGTCAATTTCTGATCCGCCTTAATGGAAAAGTCGTTTTCGAAAATAACATGACTGTTAAAGAAGGCTGTATGCAGAACCCGATTGTCAAAGGACAGTATGACAGCTCGGACAATCCAATTTTTAAAGTGTTTTATCTACAAGATGCCAAAGCAGTGATTGCTGATTTTCCAGGAGAACCACCTAAAACATTCAGTTTTTAGAACAAATTATTCTTTAGAAGTTTACAAAGGAATATATTCTTCGCCAGACTAAGTGGCCAAAAATTCAAGCTAATTTTAAAAACGGATCTGAAAGCATGTACTTTCAGATCCGTTTTTATAAATATCGTTCCTTATACTGGGTTCCCCAGACAATCATCGAATCAAGAATGGGGGCCAGGCTATAGCCAACTTCAGTGAGAGTATATTCAACCCGTGGAGGGACTTCAGGATAGACTTTTCGAGTCACCAAGTTACATCTTTCCATGGCTCGCAAGTGGCTGGTCAAAACCTTTTGGGAAATACCGTTTACTGATTTCATCAATTCACCAAATCGTTTGGTGCCAAACATCAAATCCCTATTAATGAGAACCTTCCACTTGTCACCAATCAGTTGCAACGTCATTTCCAATGGACAATCTGGTATTTCTTTAGCCATATTTTTCCCCTTTGCATATTTACAGAAGTTTAAATTATATCGCCACTATCGATTAATAGAGATATTATACTAAAAGCTTAAAACAATCAAGACAAATCCGTCCTAAAAAACACTTGAAAACGGCTTGAATTCATTAATATTAATTGTATACTAAAACATATTTTGTGCTAGCTTTGCCTCAAGATTCTTTCAGTATTGACTAAGGGGAATGAATTCAAATTAGCTCGTCTTCAAAAAAATTGTGCTGGAAATCAATATAAAAATATTATAAACATCTATAGCCTTTAAAACTTTTCGATCTCCGTTGTTTCAATAAAAAGATCACTTTCTTTATCAATCCCGTCTTGCGATTCGGCCACTTGTTTCCTTTTACAAATAAAACGGTCACAAGCAGCCAGTATGCCCGGCAAAATAAAGACAATTAGTAAAATTGAACAGGCTGCTCCTTTTGAAATGGCTTGGACAATCTGTCTGACGGCAAGATCATCGAAAGCAAAGCCAACAATGGCTGTCACTATTGTCATTATCATTCCAGATGTCAGAATGGTATGAATTGACCCCTGATAAGCAGCAGTAACTGACTCCCTGACATTCATTGTCTGTCTTTTTTCCCGATAATAGCTGGTATAGAGTATCCCGTAATCAATAGTTGCCCCCATCAGAATACTTTGAGCAATCAGTAAGGCCAGATAATAGATTCCCGATCCGGATAAATTCATTACAATCATGGTCATATAAACAGCAGTCTGGATTAACGCAACTAAAATTGCTGGTATTAAAGCATTTTTAAAAGTAATCAGAACTACCAGAAAAATTGCTAACATTGTCAGAATTGTTATTTTATTCAGTTCATCGTCAAACGTTTTTGACATTTCATAAGACATCGGCGAATTCCCGACCAAATAATAATCCCCGGTTAAGTGTTGGTCGAATTGATCACTCAGATCGTCTAAAAAAGCATTGATTTCATCCGTTCCTTCTGCCATTGAAGATGAAATTACCATCATTGAATAGTTTTCACCAATTAACTGGCTTGCTGCATTTTCAACTTCTTCATTTGCTTCTGCCAAAGTATTAAGCGTGTCTTCATTAATCAATGCCTTGTATTTGTCATCTACTGCTAGAGTATTCATCGTAAATTCAAGCATTTCCGGAATCGTTAATGTAAAGTTTCCATCGGCCATCTTTTCGCTTTCATACAAAGTGTACAACAGTTCCATGGTCGATTCATCGATTGCTGAGCCGGTAAACAGTTGCGTCATCTCTTCTGCACTGTATTCCTGTTCCTGCATTACACCAGTAATAATTATCTTTAGCATTTGCATTTTGGCAATTGCCGATTCATCCATATTGGCTGATAAAGTTGTCGAATTTGCAGACATCATCTGCAATAATTCCACAATACTCATACTCTCACTACCTGACATAGCAAAGATCTGTTCCATTATCGCTGGTTCGATTCCAAATAACTGTGAAATTTCTTCACTGCTTCTTGTGATCTGCAAAGCTTCACTACTGCTAAAAGGTTTTAACATCTCCAGCTGGGTTTTCATAGAATCATCGAGCTTATCAGAAAACATTGCATTTTTAGCAATATCATTTTCCATAAAGGCAAGAAAATTCGATAACTTAATACTAGGCTTTTCACCGTTACCATAATATTCATAATAAATCAGATTGATCATACCTGAATCAATTGACATCGATGAACCCAGCTTTGGTAAATTTTCATCCATCTCAGCTGCTGTATATCGTTTTCCCAGAGTATTGACATAAGTTGTAACCTGGTCAATACCTTCTTTTTCTTCAATTTCCGGAATAAGCTCCTGAATTGTATCTTCGTCCTGGTTGTCGTATATCACCACAACCTTATTGGCTTTGGGAAAAATCTCATTAACTTCATTCGCAGACGCCATACAAAATCGAATACTAGTACTTCCTTTAAGTAAAAACATAGCAACGAAAATGACCACGAAAACTCCGGAAATCACATATTTAAATTGATAACTAAATTTACCAACCTTTTCCATCGGAATATTTAAGACTTTTTTAGCCGTCTTATCAATCCATTTATTAAAAAGTAGAATCAGGGACGGTAAAACTGCAAAAACACACAACAGACTGATTAGAACTCCCTTGGCAAGGACAATTCCCAAATCTGCCCCAATCTTAAAGCTCATAAAGCTCAACATCAAAAGTCCAACAATTGTTGTTAGTGAACTGCTAGTAATTGATGAAAAGGCTCCTAATACTGCCTTTTTCATTGCTTCCGTCCGATTACTGTATTTCTTTAATTCCTGACGGTAACGATTCATCAGAATAATGGCATAGTCCATTGATAAAACCAGCTGAAGAATTGCTGAAATCGAATCAGTTATTTCTGATACGCTTCCTAAAAATAAATTGGTTCCCTTATTGATAATAATCGCCATTACAATCATCGCTAAAAAAAGAAACGGTTCCACCCAAGAATTACACATTAAAAACAAAATCACCATCATTACAATAAAGGCAAATTCTACAATCCATAACGGCAGATCTCCTTCGCTTGAGCTGTTCACTTCATAGATCATATTATTAGTATCTCTAAAATTTTCCGTTACTGCCGATTCCACAGCATTCATTTCATCTGAACCATAGTCATAAGGGATATTAAGTACATACAAAGTATAATCATCCCGATTATATTCGGCATCATCCTGTACATAATCTACTGAATCAATATATTTAATTTCTTCCAGATCAGTTTTTAGTGTATGCTTACCATTATCTGTCAATCCCTTAAACATGACACGGATGGTATTGGAAACAGATGCGTCTGGAAACTCATCTTCAATTATCTCCACCCCCTGCTTAACACTCGAGCCATCCGGCAAATACTCTGTCATATCGGTTGCAATGGTTACTCTTTGCATTAAAACACCACTACCAATAGTAATTAGTAGTGCAGCTACTAATACCCATAGGCGTTTTTCAACCAAAAATTCTGCGATTTTCTTCATTTAAGTACTCCTTGTAAGTTTATTGACATATTTGACATTAACCAATATAATATACATGTGTTGTTTTTTCAACCGACTGTTTTTATCCAATGGCTATTAACGCAACACTTTTGATTAATCTGGCTTTTTTATTAGAAAAATTAAAT
The DNA here is from genome assembly GCA_031222025.1 of Eubacteriaceae bacterium ES2. Classification (GTDB taxonomy): domain Bacteria; phylum Bacillota; class Clostridia; order Eubacteriales; family Eubacteriaceae; genus Acetobacterium. The sequence continues at coordinate 2,035,589 of CP130740.1, forward strand.
TAATAGAGGAGTTTTTATGAACCACAAAAATAATCGGCGCGTCCAAATGACCAGACAACTTTTACAAAACAGTCTTCTTGATATGCTCCAGACGCAGGAAATCCAAAAGATATCAATCCGCACGCTTTGCCAGCATGCGAATGTTAACCGTTCCACATTTTATAAATATTATGGAAGTCAATACGATTTACTTAAAGAAATGGTAGATAATCTTTTAGATCAAATTGAAAAAGAACTAACGCCCCAATGCGAAGTCGTTACTTCTTCAGATAGACTAGTAGAAAGCCTATCTTACCTTAAATCTCACTATGATTTATGCAAATTACTGATCAACTCTAATGTTGATCCCGAGTTTCCCAAACGACTGCTTTATCTGCCTTCAATCACAAATAAATTTAAACAAAAATTCGCCAAAGAAGATGCCGTTGAAATGCTCTATATTCGAGACTTTATTCTCTATGGCGGATTTCAAATTATCAAACGCTGGCTTAATTCCGGATGCTCAGAATCGCCTGAAACAATAGCCAAAATTTTCGATGAAACTCTACAAAAACTGCTAGCATAAACAAACAACAGTATTTATCTAGTTACAGGTTAATATTAATTTTCACATTATTGAATTAGTATTTATTTCTACTTTCTATTAAGAAGACCACTTTTAAATTGCCATATGGAGGTCAGATAGATCTAGGTGAAGATAGACCCAAATAAAAAGAAATACTAAAGGAAAATTTATTTCCCCTAGTATTTCTATGTTAGCAATTTATCGAATTTTAATCCTAAATAAAATGAAGATACAGGTCAAATTTTAATGAGCCTGTTTCTCATAAGACACAATGTTGTGCATGATCAGTCATCCAGACTTATCAGCTGATATAAACGGATTCCCAGTCCAATTGCTTCGCCACTTTCCAGAACATGAATTCCGTTTCTGTCTTCAATTCGATTAACCAGTGACTCATTACCTTCAGCACTATAGATAAGATCAATACATGCCTGATCAAGCGCTACTGGATCAGTTGACGCTAAAATACCAATATCATGGATGTCCGGTTCAGCAGGGTTTCCATCACAATCGCAATCAATACTTAGCCTGTTCATAACATTGATGTATACGATATTTTCCCCATTATTCAGACTATCTGAAACTGCCTTCCCGGCATCCGCCATCGATTCCAGAAAATCATCTTGATCTCCACCCCAAGGGCTGGTATGACTGTTTCCAGCTGTATGAATGAGGCATTTTCCTTCCTGGGAGCCCAGACCGATAGAAATGTTTTTAATGGCACCACCAAATCCAGCCATCGCATGACCTTTAAAATGAGAAAGAACCAAATAGGAATCATAATTTTCAAAGTGTGCTCCCACAAGATCTTCCTGCAAATGCGTTCCACCATCAACCGGAAGACTAATAGACCCATCGGCATCCAATATATCCACCGTTGCAATATCCGTAAAGCCATGGTCCCTGGCAACCTGCATATGCATTTCTGTTTCTCCACGAGATCCGCCATAAGCCGTATTGCATTCCACAATTGTACCATCTACAGACTGAACCAGATCTTTAATTAATTCCGGTCGCAGATAGTTGCTCGCTGGAGGTTCGCCGGTGCTTAGTTTGACTGCAACATTTCCTTCCGGTGTCCAGTTTAATGCATTGTACACAGCTTGCAAGCCTTCGGGACTAATATCTGTTATCATATAAACTGTTGCAGCTTCTGTATTGCCAATTGCCTGAAGCGCATCAATAGCGGCTCTGATCGCTGCTGTTGCAATACTTATTTCTTCAGGGCTATTATTCTCAGTCATAGTATTAGCTTCTAAAGCACTTCGAAGCGCTGTCCACGAAGCCACAGTGTACTGAGTTTCCGAAAGTGATTGAGCTTCAGCAACAATCTCATTATAAGTGGTCAGATCAGATTTTGACGCAGTTATTTGCAATTCGACTGCTTCCAGCTGTAGAGACTGTCCAGTGGTGCCCAAGGTCTCTCCATTTTCATACCATGTGCCGTTAGAAGGGAGATCACCCTGATTTTGCACATGACCACGATACTGTAACGAATAGCCGGAGAATATTTCTCCGCCATCATCAACCAGTTTCATTTCAATGGCTTCAATCCTTAATCCCAGGCCGCGCGTACCAGACTCTTCGCCGTCGACGACCCAGTCCATCCAACCAATATCCTGAACATGAACCCGGTAGGTAATATGCATCCCTGATGGATTGTTAGTCAAATTTGCTGAAAAGGCTTCTAATCGAAGTCCCTCTCCCTTAGTTCCCAGCAGACTGGGTCCCTGCAAAACACTTCCATCCGCGGGAGAATCCCCATAATTCTGGATATGTCCCCAGTATTCCCCCCCACTGTTTCCGCATTAACTTCAGTATCAGACTGTGCAAATACAACATTTGTATAAATTCCCACAGCCAACAATATCAGAAGTATAATCCAACCAAGCCGTTTTTTCATTCTTCAACCCTCCTTTACAATATTAATTCTATCCTAAAAGAAAAATGTGAGGAATTTGTGAGAAAATGTAGTTCAATTTCATAAAAATGCATCAGAATGCCTAATTAGTTAGATTGATCAAGTTCAAACCAGAAGCTTGTTTGATTCATGTCACTATTAACACCATAAGCCATACCATGAGCTTTCAAATTCGTAGCCACAATAGACAAGCCGATACCGGTACCACTATGCCGGCCACCATGATGCTGGCTTCGTTGGTAACGCTCCCAAATTAGTTCCCGATCCTCAGCTGGTATCGGCTCTCCTGGATTGCAGACTGAAACCCTGATTTTCTGACCCCATTGATCAATCCGAACAGTAACGGTCTTGTGATCAGCAGTGTGATTGATCGCATTATTTAATAAATTACGCATAACTAGCGAAATTTTCATCGCATCGACATTAACATCAAATAATGAATCGCTACTCTCAAGACAAATTGCTATATCATAATCAACAGCGGTCTGCTGGCTAATCTCGATTTCCGATTCGATGATATCGACTAAATTATAATTCTCTTTCTTCAACTGGAGATAACCAGACTGTATCTGAGAATAGTCAAGAATATCACTGACCATTGCACTCATCCGGGTTGCTTCTCGAATAATCAGATTCAGATTAGCACTTCGCTTTATTTCATCCTGCCAGCTGATGTCCCGAACCATCTCCGCATAACCACGGATCAATGACAGCGGAGATCGCAATTCATGAGAAACATTGGCAATCACTTCTTTCCTGAGTACATCAACACGCTGCAATGCCTGGCTGAGTTCTTCTACTGAATCGGATAACTGTCCTAACTCATCCTTTTGTAAAAGCCCCGGTGATGCTGTTAATTCCCCTTGCGCCAACTGGTCAACCGATTTCTTGATAATTCGAATAGGTTTTAGAAAATAACTTGACAACACTGCCGCAAAAATACCTGCTATAATTGTTAAGATAATGCTAAGCCGGATCAGCTGACTCCGATTAATCTCAAGGACCGTGTGCAACTGATCGAGGGTATAATAAAGAATGACCACCGCCGGTTTCTCATTGTAGGTCACCGCAATCCCTATTTCCAAGGCAATAGGTTCTGAATCATATCGAACTATCCGTTCATAAGAACCATTTTGCGAAATATTCTGATATTCTTCACTTTGCTTAATATAATCAGACATCATAGCAAGCAACTCAGCTGATGAATTATTAATTAATTGGTGTCCAGCGCTGTACATTTCCAGAATTTCGCCATTTTCGCTGATCACAATCATTTTTCCGTTTGTTTCTTTACTCAAATCACTCATTAATTCTGTGTTTTCAGCCAGATCTCCAATTTTGGCCTGTTCAACCATCGGGTTTATGCGTCCCTGAAGGTCTGCCACAGCCGCATTTACATAATTATGCTCAAACAGAAAAATCTGCACAAGCCACATAAATGCGATTGCCAAAATAACAAGCAACATCATGATCATCCAAAGCCTTACCGCAATTTTTGACCGAAAGGGATTGTTGATTTTTTTTAAGCCCTTGTGATTTTGTTTATTTATCTTCAAATTTATAACCTGTCCCCCATACCGTTAGAATGTTTTTCTTATATCCGCCCAGTCGGGCACGCAGACTTTTTATATGTGTATCAACGGTTCGAATATCACCAAAATAATCATATCCCCATATCTGATTAAGCAACTGTTCTCGTGTAAACACCTGCTTTTCATGACAGGCTAAAAAATAAAGCAGATCAAATTCTTTAGGCGTTAAGCTACAGATTGCATTATCTACTGTGACTGTGCGAGAATCGGCAAAAATAATCATTTTGCCAAATTCAATCTTTTCTAACGAAGAATTCGCGCGGCTACGTTTAAGGACTGCTCCAACTCGCGCCATCAGTTCCTTGGGACTGAATGGTTTAGGAACATAATCATCTGCCCCCAGACTAAATCCTTCCAATTTATCATATTCCTGATCTCTTGATGTCAGCATAATGATGGGTACATCACTTTTTTCTCGTATTTTTTTAAGTGTTTCAAAACCATTAATACCTGGCATCATCACATCCAGAATGATCACATCGAAAGGATTATCTTCGTGGATATCAACTGCCTGTTGGCCAGTTGACGCTTCTTCACAAAAAAACTCATCCAGCCGAGCATAAGTTAGTACCAATTTTCGCAGATGAACGTCGTCATCAACAATTAATAATCTTTTCATCCAGTTTCCGTCCTTTCATTGTTCTCAATACGCCAGTTACTCGAAAGCGTTTTTAGCTTATTCAAGTAGCCTATATTAAATTTTCATCATAAAGAACAAATGTGAGAAAACTGTGATCAATATTAAATTAATCACAGTTTCACATTTATGTCTTAGTATTCTCTATTTATAAACATTTATTTTACTATATCACCTTGAGTTTGCTCTAAGTCAATGTTTTTCATTAAACTCTTAAAAAATCCCTGCTCCTTTTAAGAAACAGGGATTTTTAAAATCTTAATTTTATTAAATTCTTTCTCTTGAGGGTAAAATCTTCCTTTAATTGTCAGATTGCTTGTTGTTTTATTTCTGGTTGCGGGGAATCTCGTTAACGTCCCGATCTTCATTACGAATCAGATCTTTATTATATGGATATTTGGCGACAACTGCTCTTATTTCTTTTTGAGGAGTGCCGGGAGTTCCCCAGATAACCTTCACTTCAGTACCTTCAACAGCGTATTCAGGGGCTATAAATGCCAACGAAATCATGCTGTTATAGGCGTAAGAAATAATTCGACCAGATGAAATACCAATTTCCTTGCCATTGACTATAACTTTATCAGATCGATATTCAGTATATCCGTTAAATGAGTTTTCGACCAAAGGCAGGTCGCTCTGCTTAGTAATATCATCACAAGGAGGTGTCCCCGGTTGCAACATTGTAGCAAAGACTGCTGCAACATCTTCAGCGTTCCACTCCAGGGTAGTAACTGTTCTGGGTGGATTTTTGGCAAACACTTCCAAAGCTGCCTTTCCTGTAAATTCATGATTAAAATTAACCAGAAAACTCCAACCTACATCATAGGGAGTCACAAAGCGCGTCTGCAAATCATTGCCTACACTGCCTGCCAGTCGTCGATTAATATTCATCCCACCCATTGCTGGATTCTGGTATAGATAGTCGGCTAAACCCTGTTCTGATTCAAACCATGGCAATGGATAGTGAAGGCTGATATTGGGGAACCCGGCTTCTGTATGATTAAATAAGTTATAAGCATGCATACCTAACTTGGTGGCCCCAAATTTCTCACCACTGGCCCATACCTTGCGGTAAACAGCATCATAATCATCAATTGGACCATGAATTTCATAGGCTAAATTACCAGACATTCCCAAACGAATCACTTCAACGATTTTACCATCCATCTCTACTTTACGGTGACGGGCAAACTTAATGTCGTGAAGATCAGCGGCGAATGCATCTTCAAGAATTTCTAGCGATTTTTCGCCGTCAATTTGAATAAAATACTCGGTTCCAGTTTTATCTTCTCCAGTAACGTCCATACCCGAATTTTTTAACAGAAAGTCAATTGGTGGATTCAACCAATAGGTTCGATACCGATTATCATCGATACGGATTACCACACCATCGGTCATGATCTGTCCTTTTTCATTACAAATCACCGCATGACGAAGACCCTCCATTCCTAGTTTGCTAAAATCATTAATGCAAATGGAGTTAAGAAATTTGACGGCATCCTTACCGACAACGTCATAAATTGGCGAAATCATCAATGTCGTTCCGATCCAAGCACTGTCTCGATAACCTTTAATCTCCTGTTTAACTCCTCCATATTCGTAAGGAATGCTCATTCCTGGAGCCATTTGAAACAATAAAGTTGCTTGTTCAACGGCTGGGTTGCTCATCATTCCTGAACCACCGCTAAGAACGTCGTTTTCATCCATGCCACCAAAACTAAAATCTGCCTTGACTGCTTTACTCATATTTTTCCTCCTAAATTAATAAAACAATTTGTTAGGTTCATTATATGTCTTTGGTATCGAATTGTAATCGGTTAATTCATGAGAAAAATTAATCTCTTTTCGTCATTATTGACTAAAGCAGATGATAAATTGAAAAGTTTTGAAGACTTAAGCTCTTGCCTCCAGATTTTCTGCTATGATACAAGAAAAGATCAGCGAAAATATTTCAGTCTCATCTAAGGTATTAAAATCCAGGTCAAATCGACGAGATATTTTATCAATACGATAGATTAATGTATTACGATGAAGGTTTAAGGCCTTAGCAGCTGATGACAAATTACGTCCAAATAGAAGATATATGCGTAAATTGCGGAGTAACTCTTTTTCCTGTTCATCATTCGATTTTTGAATTTCCAATATTTTAGGATGACAGAAAACCCGTGGGTCAACATTGCCCTCAAGGCATTCAAGTAAGTGTTCTGTTACATGATGACCATAAAAACAAAATGATACATCACTGTCCTGAGCGCATATTTTGGCAGCAAAACTGCTTTGAATATAGAAGAGTCTGAGTTGAAGAAAATCTTGAAAACAATTACTGATGCCACATTTCATTTCATATTTATCCAACAAAATTTTTAGACGTTTTTGTTCAGTTTCAGCCTCTATCAAATAGTCGTTTTTTCTGATAACCAAAATGATATCATTCTCATAAACTGTTACCATGGCATTGGGATAATGATTATAAATTCGCTTGATATAGGCGTTAGCTTCGATAATTGATATAGCGTCAACAGATGCAATAAAAGTGAGTAAATAGAAATCATCAGTAATATCCCAACTATATCTATTCAAATGGTAAGCGATATTTTTATCTTGAATCACTGAATCTTCAATCAGATGTTTAATCAAGCCGGTCTGATTTTCAGCCAGACTCAAATAAATTTCATTTGTTTTAAAGTATTGAGTCAGTCGCAGAGTGATGTGCCAAATGATCCGCAGTTGTCCTGATGTAAAAGGGGTATTGATATCCACCAAGCCGATATTACCGCACAATTTTCCATCGATCCAGATATGCGTCGATGCATAGGTATGAACCAGGTCAAGAACCGGTTGGTGTAGATATGGCGCATCTATCTGCTTCATTGTTTTTAATGACAATTCGGTTTGCTCCTGTAATGTGAAAAAATCCACCAACGGGTATCCTGGCAGATTGATTTTTTCCCAAATCGTCCCCTTTGGGGATCTTTCAAAATTACCTGCGCTAGCAATTACAGTCAGTCCATTATCAAAAAGAGCAATTGGATTCAATAGCTTTTCAATAGCGATATTTAAAAAATCGTCAATGGCAACATGCTCGATGATGGCTGTCAATAGCCGCTGATCCCATTGATTATAGCTTGTGAAGATATCAAAAATCTTTTGAATTACTGCTTCAAGCTCAATATCTTCAGAGATTTGAATCAAGGTATTAAACTTTTCAAGCTTTAAAGACGTGCATTCGTTTCCTATTAAAATCAAGTTGGCAGGCAACTTATTCGTATGACACCTGAGGTCATCTGCTTCAATAATATATAAAGTTCCCTCATTGCTTTCTGAGCAGTCATTGCTAATTAAGCGGACCTGTGCAAATTCTTTTTTATCAGAAAGTGCTTTTATAATTACTGGTTTGAATGACGCAAGCTCATCCATCAAAATGCATAATGCCAATTCCATTAATATTCCTCCTGATCTAATTATCTCTATCTGTAAAAGTCAAGAAACATCCAACATTTCATTTCTACTTATTAAAATGATATTATCATTCAACTTAAAATTAAATGCAAATGAAATCTTTTAAAAATCAAAATAGAAATAATCACAGGATCTCCGTTCTGTTGCGACCATTATTTTTTGCTAGGTAAAGTGCCTGATCTGCGCGCTTAAAAATCGTTTCTTTATCTTCGTTCTCTATAACTGCAGTTACTCCCAGACTAATCGTTAATGTGCCAACATTTTCAAAAATACTTGTTTCAATTAATTGCCGCACCCTTTCTGCAACTTCTCTGGCGCATTTTAGATTTGTTTCGGGTAAGAGCATGATAAATTCTTCTCCACCCCAGCGTCCTACTGAATCACCTTGGCGTAGGGCTTTTAAAAGTTTATTAGCGACACTTTTCAAAACTAAATCGCCAATATCATGACCAAAATTATCATTTATCTTTTTAAAATGATCAATATCAATCAGGATAACAGCTAATTTTCTTCGACAACGCTTGCTCATTTCATAATCAAAAACTTCCTCAATTTTTCGACGATTGATCAGACCTGTCAATGAATCAATTGTTGAAAGTATTTTCAGCCTTTCATTTGACAGATTCAACTCTTCTGTAACTGATTCCAGAAAGTTTAACAACCTTTCTGTAAAAGGTACAGCATTCTCCGCCAAATTTTTAGCTTGTTCACTTGCTATATTTGAGTTAAAATTATTATCTGACTGACCTTCCCGCATTCCGATTGCGACAATCGCCGTATTAAGGATCCCCCCTTTTCCTCCAAATCTGGCAATTTCTGTGAACGCATAAAAACCATTAACATTCTGGGCAACCGTTTTGTAACTACTCACTTCCTTTATGGCTTCGGCTCCTAACAATGCCAGACGGTTTCCACATGCAAAGAGAAAAAGTGCTTGTGCATCCATTATTCTCATTTTTGCACTTAGCTCTTTCGTAGCGTGCAGAATATTTCTGGGGTTCCCATAGGATAATCTAATACTTTCGCCTTTATGTATATCTGCTGTAAAATACAATTTCCCATCATCATCGTATCCGTAGGGCGCGCGGGTTATGACATGACCATTTCGCATGATCGTTAAGGGAAATTCACAGGTATTTTCAATAAAAAATTTATCTGGTGAAACTTTCAAATATTTCTGATAAATTGAGACAGCCGGTAAGCCATCAATCTTTGCGATGCATAATTCACCATCCGTTTCAGTAACAACCATTTCTTTACCTAGAGGAATCCAGCCAAGCCCATAATCAACTTTTATTGTAAGATTGTTACCTGTAAAAATAACCGCAATGATGCCATTTTTATAGATTTGCCTGGTAAATATTTTAGGTAAGATTGTGTTAAAATCACTATAGACACCTGCTATTGCACCAAAGATCGGATACTCTTCATTTGTAGATGTAATGGTGTTGAGAAATTTAGGTAAGTTATTTGAAGCAGAAGCCGAAAATATCTGTATGCCTTTAACATATTTTGTGTTTGAAATAGTCTGAAGTAATCGTTCGCCAGCATTTTCTTCACTCATGATTTCCAAATCATATTCTTCAATGATGATTTCTGATTTTTCAAACACCGAAAACGTCAGTATTGTAGTTTCCATGCTTAGATCGCAATTGAATACTTCACCACAGGTTGTTGTCCCAACAATATTAATCTCAGGGAGTTTTTCAACAATGATAAAAATCACCTTTTCAAGAAAATTAGGATCTGAATTTGCTGAATAAACTTGTAACAAAACCGAATTGGGCTGTGTTGTAATAATTTCTTTTTCAATTTTCAATGTAATATTTTTTAAATCTTGAATCGTGGTAATACAGTATGAAATTTGTCTCATGCAAATCGCTCCATTCTGTTTTTCGCTATACACTTAGGAAATAATTGAATCTTTCGATTTCTTACGACGAGAAAGAATAATAAAACCATTTTGCAAGTAATATGCGATAAAAATCATTAATCCCATTATGGCCAGATAATCAAATATAAAGAAAAAAACGGGTTCTTGATAATCAAAGAAAACATATTGACTTTTCATGAGTATATAACTGATAAAATCTCTTTTTAATAAAGCATACACACCGTAACCTGCGATTGAAATTGCGCTTCCCCTTAAAATATAGTTTCTTATTTTATTCTGATCCTTGAACCCGAATATTTTTTTGTACATATTAATGATCATCCGGTAGTGTAGTCCAATATGAAAACTCATCAATAGATATCCTGCATAAGCACAAATCATATGCAAATTTCTTGCTGTAGAAACAGAAAGCCCTAGTTCAATGAAGTTAAATACTTTATTAGACAATGCGATGCCACTGATCATTTGTAGCAGCATCACCATCAACAAGGCCAGATCCACAATTATCATAAGAATTCTAGCCCCTGTATAGGCTCCGTTAAAAAGTTTTTTATACCAGCCTCGATTTAAAAAATGATGGGCCAAAAATAAAATCAGCATAATAGTCCCAGCAATTTCATGTCGATCACCACCAGTATATTGGTATGACATTACAACAAAAAGCATAAATGTCATTAAAATATCCACCGTTATTTTTATATTCATTTTTATTCAAAAATTCATTTGAAAAATTATTAAAATTAATTTTTCAGATCTTTTCTCCTTGTAATTTGATATACCATTATTTATTGGAATTAAACAAAGCTATTGCTATTATGCCTAATTATTCAAGTTCATATTTTTTGCCAACTCATCTAAATTTCAGATTTTAGGCTTCTGCCTATTTTTCAAACTCGTTTTTGATGGACTATATTATTTATGTAAGATTTGTGCCCGGTTGAATTCGAGATAGCTCTTTAGCGTATTTGAAACACTACTGCCTTCATGAGAAATAAAGGGGATAATGATTTTCCCAGAAAATGTAAATTTTTTATAATAGTATAATAAAGATAAACCGAAGTCATTTTGACTTCGGTTTATCTTTATTTTCACGTTAAATCATTCAGTAAATAGTCTTTCAAAATGGATCTTTCCAGGTTAAATTATACTATCAAATTTACAAGTAATCCAGCGATCAAGGCAAATAACATAACATAAATCAAATAAAATATGAAATGTTTGATTCCCAAAACAATCTTCACCGCACCCAAATTGGTAATTTTAGTTGCTGGTCCAGTAACCATAAAGGCTGCTGCGGAACCCATACTCATTCCTGATACCAACCACTGCTGCAATAATGGAATTGTTCCGCCACCGCATACATATAGGGGAACGCCAATCGTTGCTGCCATTAAAACACCAAAGCCTTCATTATTCACAAATAAATTCGCAAAGGCATCGCTGGGTACATATCTCTGAAAAATTGCAGACAATAAAACGCCAAACAGAAAATACCCGCCAGTCGCCTTTAAATTTCGGCCAATATTTTTTAGTAACCGCATTACCGGATTTGGATCAGTATCGTGGCTGGCACGAGGCTCAAAGCCATCAAAATTAAAAAATTGCTTTTGGGAGAAGCAGAAATGAACTATTAACCCAGCAAAGATTCCGCAAAAAATACTGGATAGAATCCGAACTGTCAATGCTATCGGGCCAAGTGCGGTACTATAAAGGATCAACTGCGGATTGAGCAAAACCGAACTCATCATAAAAGCAGCAAGCCAGTCGTCCCGCATCCCTTGTCTGGAAAAAGATGCTGCCAAGGGAATTGTTCCGTACATGCATAATGGAGAAGCTATCCCTAAAAAACTGGCAGGAATGATTCCCCAAATTCCTATTTTAGCATTTCTAAGGCCTGCAAACCAACTATGAATCGTATCTTTGGCAAAAACCGAAATGATTGAGCCAAGAATGATGCCTAACACCCAATATGGTGCAATCTGTTGAAGTTGAACCATAAAATAGTATCGTATATAAATCCATTCGTGTTGTAATAACTCCAAAGTCTACTCCTTAAATATGAAGCTTCTAATCAATCGAAACGAGGTTGTAACTGCGGCTACCTAGTCCAATTTCTTCCCCATGTTGTAAAACATGCTCACCGTTGCGGGATTCCATACGAGCAACCAGTGATGCACCATCTTCTGCTTCGTAAACAAGATCTACGCAGGCCTGATCCAATGCGACAGGATCTGTGGATGCCAAGATTCCGATATCATGCATATCTGGTTCTGCCGGGTTGGGATCGCAATCACAGTCAACTGATAGTCGATTCATCACGTTCACATAAAGAATGTTGCCATCTAAGCTGTCAGATACTGATTTTCCTGCTTCTGCCATGGACTCCAGGAATGGGTTTTGCTCCCCACCCCAAGGACTGGTATTACTGGCTCCGGCAGTATGGATCAAACATTTTCCCTCTTTGGATGCTATACCAATCGAAATGTTTTTAAGCGCACCGCCAAAACCTGCCATTGCATGGCCTTTAAAATGAGATAATACCAAAAATCCGTCATACTCGGGGAAATGAGCTCCGACCAGATTCTCACTCAATCTGCTGCCGCCTTCAACCGGAATACTCACTGACCCATTTTCATCCATGATTACTACTTCTGCAATATCAGTAAAGCCATGATCAGCTGCAACCTGATAGTGCATTTCAGTTTCACCTCTTTGGCCACCATAAGTCGTGTTACACTCAACGATAGTACCGTTTACGGATTGAACCAGTTCTTTTATCAATTGCGGATCCAAATAGTTGCTTCCCGGTTCACCCGTTGACAGTTTCACTGCAATGTTATCGCCATTGAGTTGCTTTTCTAAAGCCTGATAAACGTTCATTAATCCTTCAGTTGTCATTGCACTAGTCATATATACATTAGGAGCACCAGTTTGTTCCGCCTCATTTTGAGATAGCTGATGGGATCGGTGTTGCTCCGTGAGTTCAACACTTCCGCTTGAACTTAACATTGGCCATATATTATATAAAATAACTACCAAACCTATCAACACAACTGCCAAAACACCTAATAGACTTCTCACAACAATTTTTTTCATTTTTAATTCCTTTCAATCATTCATCTTCATCGAAATTGACTGCAATATCAAGCGATTAAAAAATTTAAAGTGCATAAATATAGTCTTCATTCTCAACGCCCATATTGACAAACACATTACGATGTTGATAATATCAATAATTTGTGTAATTTTTGTGAAATCCATATTGTTCTTTAACAACAGTTTTTAAAAGTTTATTCACTTAAAAAAATTTCTAAAGAAAGTAAAATTGCTGTATCATTGATACTACTGCTTATTCAGTTTTAAGTTTCGTTATCGAATAAAACTTGTAACCATATGTTCTTTTTCTTTTTCCGGCAAACCGAATTTTTCTTTGCCCAGATAGATGCTTTTAATTAAAAAAGCCATATTTTACCTAATGTACGCATTATCTGACAACCTTCTTTATCCTCATAAACATCCTCCGGTTTATAGCCATGAACCATGTTCCAATATTGGCTGGATACAATAGGCATATTAGATATGGTAAAATATTTATTCAACTCATCAAAAGTCGCAGTGGTTCCAGCTCTTCTCGTCGACACCACTGCAGCCCCGACTTTCATCGTTTTATCACAATTTACACTATAAAATAATCTGTCCAAAAAAGATATTAATGTTCCGTTGGCTGAAGCAAAATAAACTGGCGAACCAATAATAATGCCATCACTCTCGGCAAATTTTGCTGCCGTTTCATTAACGATGTCATCAAAAACACACTTTTTAATGGTTCGGCATTTTCGACACCCAATGCAACCCCTGATATCCTTATGTCCAACATGGACAATTTCAGTTTCAATTTTTTCTTTATTAAGAATTTTTTCCACTTCAGTTAAAGCAGTAAAGGTACATCCTTTTGCATTGGGACTTCCATTTATTAATAGCACTTTCATTACTTTCAATCCTTTCATTGGCAACTAAAAAAATCATAAGAAGGCGCCTGTTATTAATTAACAGGCGCAAATATTCTATATTCAGTAACTGTTTCTCTATTCGTGAACTTTAGCTCCATGAAGATATTTTACAAATTCAGGGCTGCTGTGATCTACAATTTCACTGTGACCTAAATCTAGCTTTGAAATTTGTTCCATATCAGTCTGAGACAATTCAAAATCCCAAATATCAATGTTTTCGGACATCCGATTATGGTGGACAGACTTAGGAATGATTGCAACACCTCTTTGGGTATTCCATCGCAAAACTACCTGGGCAGTCGATTTACCATATTTTCGACCAATCTCAGTTAATTCCGGATTGGTAAAGATACCATGTTTACCCTCGGCAAGTGGACCCCATGCCTGCGGTTGAACGCCAAATTCCTTCATTGTTGCCAAAGCATTCTCTTGCTGAAAGAATGGATGCAGCTCAATCTGGTTTACTGCAGGTTTGATGTCTGCTGTTAAACATAAATCGGTCAGTCGTTCGGGATAAAAATTACAAACACCAATTGACTTTACTTTTCCTGCCTTATAAAGTTCTTCCATTGCCCGCCAGGAACCATAATAATCGCCTAGCGGCTGATGAATCAGATACATATCCAGGTATTCAAGGTCTAATTTCTCCAAAGAAGTCTGAAATGCTTTCATGGTTGCATCATATCCGGCATCCTGAACCCATAACTTAGTTGTAATAAACAGTTCTTCTCTTGCAATTCCACACTTTTTAATTGCTGATCCAACTGCTTCTTCATTAAAATAAGCGGCAGCGGTATCAATTAATCGGTATCCTGCATCAATTGCATCCAGCACAACCTGTTCGCATTGTTCAGGGTCTGCGATCTGAAATACACCAAAACCTTCGAGGGGCATCTTCACACCATTGTTTAAAGTAGCAAATTCCATATTATTCCTCCTATTAATATTTAGCGACATAACGTTTCTTATATTTCAATTGTAAGAGACGTTGTGTTTCTTGTCAAGTCTGTATTTCAATATTTTTTACTTTTTGTAATTGTCAATCCTGTAATAAATTTAATATTCTCAACCACTTTTCAATCTCTCTGGATGCTCCTTTTTCAGCTGTCTTCATTTTAATCGGAAGCCCAGGAAGTACAGTAGCATTCGGCAGCAGTTTTTTGATTATTTTATAAGTGCCACCCTCACCAGAGCCCATATGTGTATTAAATGGAATGATCGTTTTTCCGTTAAATTCATATTCTTCAAAAAATGTGTACATGATCATAGGAAAGGTATAGTACCAAATCGGATACCCAACAAATATGTTGTCGTAATCACCTATTTTAATTGTATTTTTGATCATCGGACGTACACTATTGTCGTGTTCGCTCTTCGCTAGTTCAGCTAGAGTATCATAATGAGCTCTATTACCATCATAGGCAATCTCTGGCTCAATTTCTAGAATGTCTGAATGAGTCTGAACAGCAATCTCTTTTGCAAGATTTTTTGCTGTCCCATATACTGAAAAATAAACTACCAGACTTTTACTCATAAGTTTAAACTCCTTATCAAATAGTGTTAGGGTAAAGGTTAAAAATTAACCCTTATTTTTAAAATTTTAATGCTCAATGTTCATTTCAATTAGCGACTCGAGGATTTGATATTCATAAACATTTGCAGTAAGCTCCTATTCTAAGAGATCGTTGTGCCTATCTTCTGAAACCTTCCTCATTAATATATTTATCCATAAAAAGCTCTCACTTCACAGGACAATTTGACCTGTAACTGGTTCTTTAATGATCTCCAAATAGCCAGCCCATAATCTGTTCGTCATGTGCAAATGCTTGCCCACCTGCATGTTGATCATTGAATCCTGCGCTAGTGAAATAATCCTGATCTCTAACGTCAAGCACTAGCAGCTTTGATATTTCTTCCTGCGACAGACCCTGTTCAAAATATATGCTTTCAAGGTTTTCGTAAGCCTGTTTCATCGACAACGATCCGTAATAGCTGTCATTCTCGCCGATTGCCAGATAGACAGGCGTCTTAGCATCTGCCAGCACATTCAGATCACCATCCCACTTGGAACTGGTCATTAAGTATGCTGTGTATAACTCAGGACGCATCCCCATGACTAAAGATCCCGTCTCTCCACCAGCTGAATAGCCATGTAAAAAAACTTTATTTGGATCGATGTTAAAATGACTGATATAATACTCTGTCAATGCAATTGTCTCCTCTGCTGATGTTTCGCCCCAGTCATTTAACTGCGTGGAAATAACAATCATCTCACTATTGTAGTTGATCGCCTCTACCCCAAAGTCCTCTACCATATTCGCGGAGGCCCCTTGAAAGTAAAGTCCCTCCCAACCTGGTGAGGTAATAAACAGCGCATAGGGTTTGCTGCCATCATAATTTTCAGGGATATAACTGCTAAAATGAATATCCCCATATTCTGCTGAATTATATACATTGTCATTAATGAAACCACGAGAACGATCACTCCCAATAATAATATCTTCTAGACTATTCGTTTTTGCTTTCGGGTCCATAGTAATGTTTGTTGCATCTGAGTTCATTGTTATTTGCCCTTCCGATGAATTAGTGATCTGATTTGTTTCACAGCCGGAAATTATTGAAAGCATAACCATGGTGATACTGATTGTAATAATCCGTTTTATCCTTGATGCCATTCTATTAAATACATTCCGTTAAGATGTCATATAATTCATCCGCCGTGAACTTCTTCGCGCATCCGCCCATGAGCATGGTGGAATCTGCGATTGCACGAAAATCCGTATCTGTTTTGATGTTCATCGCTGTAAAAGTTGTTGGTAAACCAATTTCCTTAATAAATGCCGCTAACGCATCAACAAAAGCAGTTGCCAGTTCTTCATCTGATTTTCCGACTGAGTCAATCCCCCATACTGCTGTCGCAAGACGGACAAATTGAACAGATGCATCAGAAATCATGTGGCGATATAAAACCGGATGTATTACTGACAGGCCCTGTCCATGATTACAGTCGGTATATGCACCGACCTGGTGCTCAAGCATATGACACTGAAAATCCGTTACTTTTCCGATCTTCAGAATACCGTTTTCAGCCATTGCTGCCGCCCAAATCAATTCACTTCTGGCTTTTATGTCTTCAGGATTAGCCAGTGTTGCGCGGATATTACGGATAATGTTGCGTTGGGTGGCCTCATTGATTTCATCCGTAAGATTCACCTCACGAGGAGAGCCCATATATGTTTCCATACTGTGACTTAAAGCATCAAATGCGCCTGAAATGACCTGCTTCATCGGCATGGTCATCGTATAAGCCGGATCGAGAATGGTAAAATCATAAAAGGCTCCCCACAGCGGGGACTTCATCATCTTTTCTTCGTTGGTGATTACTGCACCATTATTCATTTCCGCACCGGTTCCAAACGCTGTTACAATGGCGCCCATGGGAATAAAATCGGTTGGCATCTGATGCTGAGAATACTCAAAATCCCAGATGTCATCATTCAGTTTTGCTTGCGCAGAAACAACTTTACAGCAATCGATAACGGATCCTCCGCCAACTGCAAGAATAAAATCGATATTGTTCTCTTTAGCGATTCGGGAACCTTCTTGCACTTTTTTATAAGTCGGATTGGACATGATTCCTGAGAATTCCACGATGTTTTTCCCAGCGGCTTTTAAAATTCCTGTTAGTTCCTCATAGATACCGTTGCCTTTTATGGAACCGCCCCCATAAGCCAAAAGGACATTTGACCCCACTTTTTCAAGTTCTGCAATGAGATTTTTCTCTGCAGTGTTTTCTCCAAAATATACCTTAACCGGGTAACTGTAAGTAAATGTATTCATATTATATCCTCTCCTTCTTTTAGTTCATATTTTGAATCCAACTGTCTACTTCATCGCGGACTTCATCATTAGCTGTGGTCGCATTCACGGTGTATCCATCCTCCACAACCGTTGCTCCTGGAGCCAATTCTGAAAGCTGACCGATCATCTGGCCAAATCTGCTGCCACGGTGAATACCAAATGGGATTAAGGTTTTTCCGCTAAAATCGTGCTGCTCGAGAAATACTTTCATTGGCTGAGGAATTTTCGACCACCAGACAGGTAAACCAATATAGATCGTGTCATATCCAGACAGATCTTGGATATCCTCTACAAAAGTAAATTGCTTATCATTATTCTGGTCGTCCTGGGCAACATCAACCATCTCACCGAAAGATGGATCATAAGTCTCATTAGCCCTGACAGAAAAGATATCTGATCCTGTTTTATTTTGGATCTCATCAGCAATCACAAGCAAATTTCCTATGTCCACACCAGTCGGACTCTCCCCCGCTAGAGATGCTGAAGTGATCGCATCGACATCCATTCCACTGGTATCGCCCATATTTTCACTATAATCATAATATAGCACCAGTACGGTACTATCAGAATCATTCTCCTGCGAAGCTTCCAGCGCTTCTTCACTATTTGTATTATCTGTCTGTTCTAATACGTCAGATTCTTCTGCTTGTCCACTGTTACTGATCTGTGAGCTTCCACAAGCGGCTAGTGTAAAAACCATCGAAAACATCAAAAATAATGCTATAAATTTTTTTATCAATTTTTGCCTCCAAATTCGTATATTGATATTATAATAAAATATTTTGTTGTAAATTGAATAATTAACATCAGAGATGCGAAAGGCATTAAGCTTTTTCAAAAACACATCATTTAATGTCATTGTTTTG
The DNA here is from genome assembly GCA_031222025.1 of Eubacteriaceae bacterium ES2. Classification (GTDB taxonomy): domain Bacteria; phylum Bacillota; class Clostridia; order Eubacteriales; family Eubacteriaceae; genus Acetobacterium. Next base: position 2,054,394 of record CP130740.1, read on the forward strand.
CTATTCTTCTCTGATTTGCTAAGTTACCCCCTGATAATTATCAGCATTGAACATATCCAAATCTCCAGCAAAATTTTATCAGGAATCGGTATGTTCTTTAAGATAATGTATTGTACTTTGAAGAGCAAACTCTGCGTCATTGCCATGAAATCCGTGACCCGCCCCTTGAACTGTAATTAGTTCAGCATCGCGATACGCTGCTACCGCTTTCTCTGAATAAAAAATTGGTACAATACTATCTTTATCGCCATGTATAATTAGAACATCTTTTGTAAAGCTATTAATGGTATCATAGACGTTCAAATCGAACACATCCTCATAATATTTACCCCCTATTCTCATTCCAAATATATTCACATTATCGGGTATATCTTCTATTGTCTGGTATTGTGTTCTTGCATTATCCGGAATTAAAAAAGCAGGATAATAAAGAATCAATCCCTTTATTTCAGAAATATAATCTGAAGCGGTTAAAGCTGCAACAAGTCCACCCTGGCTTTCTCCCATCAGAAAAATATTTTGATTATCCACAAATTTTTGTGATTTAATATACTCCAAAACCGCCTCATTATCATCAACTTCTGTCATAACAGACATCTCAAGCATGCTCCCATCACTGCTGCTATACGGACTACCACCGCAAAAATCAAATATGTAACATGCATAACCAGCTTGTGCTAATATTCTTGCGTTTTCAATGTTATCTGTATAACTGCCGCCAAAGCCATGTCCAATAATAACCGTTGGATAGTGCCCTACTCCATTTTCTGGAAGGTATAACTGCCCATAAATTTTCATACCTTCATTTTGTATCACTAATTCTTTCAAAACATACGCTTCCTTTCCGGATGTTTGATTAGCATAAATTTCAACATGTTGGACTAAATTATTTGATGTCAAATTGTTTTCATCAGAACTTGCGTTTCTTTCTGCGCACCCGGTTAAAAGTAATGTCAGAGAAATCATCATCAAAAACAGCCATTTGTTTTTCTCTTTTTTTTTAGTTTTCATTAATCCATTTTCCCTTTGCTTAATTAGACTAAAAACAATTTTCATAAATACTACTTTTGATGATTAGAAGCAATAATTTCTTTTAATGTTATATGTTCATTTCGATATCTTGCATTGGGATTTTTATCTCTAATTTTCATCTTAATTGCCTTTTGTGGGCAGTTATGAGCACATGCTAGACAAAATTCACATGTTTTTTGTGTTCGTTTTGCAACATCGTCTTTCATGAAAAAGTTGCCTACCGGACAAACTTTTTCACAGATACCACAACCAACACATTTTTTTGTAACTTTTATTTGTTTGCCATTATTGAATGAAGGTATGAATTTATTCATTCTGGCAACATTAGCGTGTAATTTTCTATCTTCCTCAGTCGCCTCCGGAATTTCTCGTTTTCTATCATTAATAGCCTTTTTTACTTTCTCAATCTGCTCTTCAATATGTTTATCCATTGCCATTTCTTCGTTCATATCAAATACCGGGAGATAGTTGTCTACCATATGTATAGATCCAATATAATCTACTTTTTTACCTGATTGATTTGCCAAATTATTCGTAAATTCAGGAGCATCCGCCTGACTCATTCCATAAGTCATAATGAAATATAAGTAATCCGTCTGAAACGTTGCTTTATTAATAAAATCAATGACCATTTTAGGCGGCTCAGCGGCAAAAACGGGAAATATAATCCCAATTGCCTCATCTTTAAATGTCAAATCCTTGTTTTGTATCACTTGTGGTATACTAATCAAATTTTCCTCAATTTGTTTTGCCACATATAAACTGTTTCCTGTAGCTGTAAAATAAAATAACATTCTTAATCCTCCGTTTGACTATTTTTTTAATTTTTCCATCTCTGATAATATCGTATAAGTACATCCCTATGTTTTTGAACTATCATTTAGTAAAATCACTTTCATTCTGATACCTATATTCGTAAATTTAAAACTTCCATTCTTTCCCTCCACATGCAACATATAAAACGCAACGTCACGTTTCTTATATTTTGATTATAAATGACGCAACGTTTCTTGTCAAGTGTATTTTTTTATGCTATACTAGATTTACTTCAAGAAACGGAGGGGTGTCAATGGCAGAATTTATAAGAGCCAGAAGCTTAGAACAAAAACAACTTAGGATAAATGAAATCATGGAAACAACAGAGAAACTTTTTTTAGAGCATACTTATCATGAAATTACGCTTACCACTATCGCAGAGGCATTACACTGGTCCCGTGGTAATTTATATAAATATGTCACAACAAAAGAAGAAATATTTTTGGAGCTTTATCTAAGAAAACAGGAAAAATATTTTTCTGAAATAGAAGCTGCTTTTACTGATAAAAATCCACTTTCAACTGAAGCATTTGCCGAGTTATGGACCAATTTACTTGTAGAAAATATTGATCTGCTACACTACTATAGTATACTTACAACAATTATCGAAACTAATGTCTCGCAGGAGCGTTTAGTTGAATTTAAGAAAAAATCAAACGATGATTTTGAAGTCATCAATCAGATTTTGTCAAAACAATGCATGCTTTCTGAAGATCATGCAGCAAAACTATACTTTGCTCTTTTATTTCATGCCAATGGACTTAATAACGTCTGTAGTATAAACCCGCTTGTTTCTGAAGCCATGAAAATTGCTGGATTGCCGGTATTAGAAAATAATTTTGCAGGTGATTTTTATGATTTTATGATGATATTTCTACGCGGTTACCAAAGTGATAATTAAAATCAACTGATGTTAAAGGTGCTTAATTGATTTCTAAGTTTATAATTTAATGTATTCTTTGAAAAAATCTCCGTGTTTATTTGCACGGAGATTTCAAATTTGCGACATCTTTAACATCAATTCATCTGTCTTCTCAAAATGTGACTGCATGATCAAGCCATCCTTCTGCCACTGTATCAGTTCCGAGACCAAATCCGTGTGAGAGACCAGGAAAAACTTCAATCTCTGCATCGGTTCCATTTGCTTTAATTGCTGCAATGCGATTTTCCATCGTTCTAAAACTAGCAATAATATCATTTGTCCCAACACAATCATAAGTAGGCGGTTCGTTACCATCGACATCAGTTAAAGCTGTTTATTGCATAATAGTCGCAGCTGGATGAGGCAAGTCCCGTAAGCCAAAACTTTCTGTGCCATATGAACCTGACCAGGCAGCCATTCTTGCACCTGCACTCCCACCCCATATGGAATAGTCTGCTTTATCAACTTCCAGTTCATCAAACTGATCTCCTGAAAGCTCCTGTCCGTAGCGATGATTCTGTAATCAGCAAGATTCAATGTTTCATATATTCCCCTGCAAAAGCACATCAGCCAATGCTGCTGTATTGCCATTCTTTTCCGGACTGCTGTTGATAGATAAAATTTTCATATTTCTCCTCCTAAATAAATTCCTAAATAAAATTTTAACCTGTAGATTCTATATTAACATTTTGATTTCATCAATTGTTTTTACCGTAAATACTTTATTTATAATAAGTACCACCATTTTTGATGAATATTTTTCTTTCATAGAACCAACTTTATATCAGTATTATTCTAGATTTTTTCAGCCCCCGTTGGTGTAGACACTGTTGCTGGACCATAATGCGTACAGCACAGACTTTCATTTTCATCAAGTTCATATATGACTTCTATATCTTTGTTATTCAAGGTAAAATCAAAAACATTAAAGTTTTCAATCATTCGTATCTTTTGCTTGGACTTTGAACTGACAACAATATCATTTTGGATTAAAAAACGAAGTGCTACCTGGGCGACACTCTTACCATATTTTTTACCCAATTTTATTAAATCGTGATTCGTAAAAAAGCTCTTTCGTCCTGCAGCAAATGGTGCCCAAGCTTCATGCTGTACTTCAAATCTTTTCATCATTTCATGAGTAGACTTTTGCTGATGGTATACATGTGTTTCCAGCTGATTAACAGCTGGTGTAATTTCTACAATCTGACACAAATCAATAAAACAATCCGAATTAAAATTTGCTAGACCAATAGCTCTGATATAACCCGCTTTATATGCTTCCTCCATTGCACAATAAGTTACGTAAAAGTCATTAATTGATTGATCCATTAAAACAAGATCAAAATATTCCGTTTTGAATTTTTCTAAGGATTTAATTATCGAAGCTTTGGTTTTTTTATATCCGCTATTCGAAATCGATAATTTTAGAGTAATGAAAAATTCTTCTCGTGGAACACCACATTTTTCCATTACCTGACCAACTATTTCCTCATTATTAAAGACTTGGGCTGTCTCAATCAATCGATAGCCGACACTGATGGCAGCTTGTACACATTGTTCAGTTTCAGAGTCTACCATCTGATCTAACCGATATCCGAGAACCGGTATTTTTATTCCATTATTTAATGTTGTATATTCCATTTTGGCCTCTCAGATTTGTTCTGTCATTATTTTAAAGGATTTTTTCTTAATGTAGAAGTCTCAATTTTACCTTCACTTATAACCTAAAAGTTATTACTGGCACCAAGAAAAATTCATTAAAAAAAATGGTTTCTGCTGAAACCACTCTTAATGCATGCTATTTGATTGTACTTTTAATTGCTTCGATGAATTTGAGCACTTTTTCAGAAGGTTCGCGTGCGTGAAGCAGACCAAATGAAATTGAAAACGACCAGTCAACTGGAATAATTTTAAGGAGTGGATGTACATTTTCCCATTTTTGTATTGCAATTAAAATATCATTACTGTTTTCACACTGATTAAAAACATCAGTATTATAAAATTCAAAATCAATTATCGATATTGGTGAATGAAATGTCTCTATTTCATCGCGCAATCGATCCATAGAATCCATTCTTTCACGTCCGATTATATGCAGATGTTGACCATATAAGTCAGAAATTGTCAGTCTTTCTTTTTGCGCCTGAGGATGATTAATCGATACCGCGCAGCAAAGCGGTTCTTTAGCAAGTACAGTTCCAGCACATTCTCGTATTTGAAGCAGCCGATCATCGAAAATTCCTGCCACCACATCATAGTTTTGGCCTAAATTTTTTAAAATTTCTTTAGCATTTTCTGGAGTGTTCTCAAACGTAATGAACTGAAACTTCAAATCTGGATTATAGTTATGTATTTGTGGCCACAATTCAATCAGAAACTGTGGCGGTGTCATGGGGGAAGTTCCAATTCTGATAACATTATCAGTCTCACGCATCGCATTCTTTGCCCGATTAACAGTACCGTTGCAGTAATTTATGATATACTTTGCGTCACTGTATAAAGACTTACCTGCATTCGTAAGCACTATTCCCCGGTGGGTTCGATCAAACAGTTTTATTCCAAGATCGTCTTCTAATAAATTGATCTGCTTGATAACAGCGGAAGAAGAAATATATGCTTTTTCTGCCGCTTTATTAAAGCTGCCCGCGTCAGCAACGTTTATAAAGGTATCAATCTGAGGATTATATATCAAATAAATTACCTCCATCCTGTAAAATAATCTTTTTTTGACGTGTCTTTATCATCTAACATTACAATTAAATTGTCAAGCATCACTATTTTTTTACAGAGTCAAAAGGCATTTAGATATTCAATATAAGAAGGCCCTCTTTCAGATTTTTCCGAAAGAGGGCCTATTTTAATTCAGGTTGCCAAATATTAAATATGCTTGCCTTTTTCCAGCCGAGTATAATTTTCAGTAATTTACTTTACATTTACCTGCCAGATTCTGTACATGAAAATTTATTAAGGTCAAAATATTACGCTAGATTATTTTTTATCCAGCTAATCCATTCTTCCATTCCTTTTCCGGTTTTTGCCGAAATTGGAAACACTTTAATATCCGGATTCAATTTTTTCACATATCCGATGCAACGATCTAGATCAAAATCGAAATAATCCATACAATCTATTTTATTTATCAGTAAAACATCTACGATCGAAAACATTAATGGATACTTCAATGGCTTATCATCGCCTTCGGGAACACTTAAAATCATGGCATTTTTGGTTGCGCCAGTATCAAACTCAGCTGGACAAACAAGATTACCGACATTTTCCAGAACAACAAAATCCAGATCTTTTGAATCCAGCTCAGTAATCCCCTGTCGAGTCATGTCAGCATCAAGATGACACATACCACCAGTGTGAAGCTGAATCGTGCGTACCCCGAGTGCTGAAATTTTCTCTGCGTCAACGGCTGAATCGATATCCGCTTCCATCACACCAATTCTAACATCATCTTTTAATGCTTCAATGGTTCTTTTAAGCGTTGTTGTTTTTCCTGATCCCGGCGAAGACATCAGGTTCAGCAAAAATGTATTTTCTATTTTCAACTGAGCACGTAACTTATCTGCATCAAGGTTATTGTTTTCAAAAACACTTCTCTTAACCTCAATGATTTTAAAATTATCCATTTCTTAACCTTCCTATTTATTCGTCAAATACGCCAATTTCCTTAATCATGACATCTCTGCCCTGTTTCAACTGCCAGTTTGAACTCTGGCATTCAGGACAAACCGGCTGATTATCAATCAGGTTGTCAAGAAAACGATAGTCACAGCCGCAATTTTGACAGCTGACCAAGCCTTCAACCTCTTCAACTTTAAGTTCTGCACCTTCCAAAATTGTATCCTTAATTGCCGGTGACCAGCAGGAATAGACAAAGTGTGTTTCTACACCAGTCAGTTCACCTATTTGAAGGGTCAGACTACCAATTTTTTTTATATTATAGTACTTGCCCTGTTTCTCAGCTTCTCTCACTATATTCAGAACAACACCCATTTCGTGCATTTTATTCTCCTAATTTTGATTGTTTAGCTGCGATACGCTTTTCCCGTTCCCGAGAATAAGTGACAAAATCAATCCCCCATTGTTCGGTTGTTTCAGCAGAAGCTACATCGTATTTTCGCTTTAATTTAATAGCATCAAATTCGCATTTAGTCGCACAGACGCCACAACCGATACACTGATATTCATCAACAATTGAAATACCACAGCCCAGACAGCGATTTGTTTCTTTCATGATCTGTTGATCAGTTAAATCCGACCGTAAGTCTTTAAATGTATTTTTTGATTCTGTAAAATTAATTTCTTTCGCTTTTTCACGCGGTAGCTGATCATATCCAGCTAGATCAAGATTGGCTTTATCCAATGATTTATACTCTCGTTCACGGCGGACTTTCATCCCATATCCTCGTAGAAATCGATGGATCGAAGTTGCCCCTGATTTTCCGGCTGCAATCGCATCAATTACAAACTTAGGACCAGTAATCGCATCACCACCAGCAAATAGATCACTTTCTCTGGACTGAAGCGTCATCTCATCAACGATTAGAGTATTTCTTTCAGAAATCTGGACATTAGTATCTTTGAGCAAGTCACCCCAAACAATTGACTGACCTACCGATATCAATACGTTACTGCAAGGAACTGTAATGATCTCGCTTTCATCATATTTAGGGCTGAAACGTTTGTTTTCATCAAACACAGAAACACAGCGCATAAATTCAACGGCTTTTACTTTACCGTTTTCACCAATAATGGCTTTTGGTGCCCACGAGTTATTGATGCTAACGCCTTCTTCCTGCGCTTCATGCTGTTCTTCAGCCAGAGCCGGCATTTCTTCTCGGGTTTCCAGACAATATAATTCCGTATCATCTGATCCTAGTCGAACTGAGGTTCTGGCCACATCGATGGCAACATTTCCGCCACCAATGACGACTGTTTTTCCAGTCAGTTTCCGATTTTTATCAAGCGCAACTTTTGAAAGGAATTCAACCCCCAGCTCAATGCCATCGAGGTCTTCGCCTTCAATATTCAGTTTGCGTCCTGCCTGAGCACCAATCCCAATAAAAAATGCTTTGTAACCCTGGTCGCGTAGTGCATTGATCGTAATATCTTTTCCAACTTCAAGACCAGTTTTAAATTCAACACCCATTTGTCGCATGACATCAATTTCGGCATCAATAATATCATTCTCCAATCGGAATTCCGGGATTCCCCGGGTCATCATTCCACCCAGCTTTTCATGCTTTTCAAAAACCGTAACCTGATAACCACTTAGTAATGCATAATATGCACATGATAAACCCGCTGGACCAGCACCAATTATCGCAATCTTTTCATCAAATTTTTCATGTATTTCGGGAATGAAACGATTTTTTTCGTCCAATTCCTTATCGGCAATGTATTTTTTGATATCATCAATGGCAATCGCTTCATCAAGTACATTTCGGGTACATTCATTTTCACAGTTATGGGGGCAAACGCGACCACAGATTGCCGGGAATGGATTGTCTCGCTTAATCAGTTGAAGCGCTTCATCATATTTTCCTTCATGAGCTTTCTTAATATAACCCTGTACAGAAATATGTGCCGGGCAGGTCGTTTTACATGGGGCTGTCCCATAACCGTTAACCATCCGACGTTTACGGAAATCTAAATCCCAGTATTCTTCAGTCCAATCCGTATCGCCTGGAAGCACTTCATAAACAGGCGCCTGATTGTCTTTGCAGAACGCTGAACCTAATGCCAAGGCGTTTGTATTACAGTTTTCGACGCAGGAACCGCATCCCACACATTTTTCGGGATCGACTTCGGCTACAAAATTCGATCGGTTCGCATCGGCAATTTTAAACAGCGAAACCGCCCGTAATGATGCACAGGAACAACCACAGCAATTACAGATAAAAGTCGACTGATTCATCCCTTCATTGTTGAAAATTTGATGTACCAATCCCAGTCGTTCCGCTTTGAGAATTATATCTTCAGCCTCTTCTCTGGTAATTTGGGTTGCTCGACCAGTCCGTATATAATATTCGGCCTCGTGACCAACCTGAATACACATGTCTTCGACGGGGTGTTCACATGGTGTGCCAACAATCCGTTGCGCAAGACGACAGGCGCAATCAGCTTTCGAGAAAACGGTACTCTGATCCAGGTAAGTTTTCAGCTCTTCATAGGACGCTGTAGTCGATTCGGCCTTGATCGCTTTACCAATTGGTATGGTTCGCAGGTTTCCTCGACCAATAGTAAAGTTAGCACCAATAATGGAAACAATATCCCGGGTATAATCGATAAAAGCATTGGCAACCTGAGGACCCTGGGATGGTTTATTTAAAATTAAATATTCACAAATTCCTGGTGCCCAGGGTACTCGACGATATTTCATCACCCCGTCAACTTGGCCGCAAAAAAGCACCCCTTTTTGGGCAATAATCGCTGTTGCTTCACGAATTGTTTCGGGATCTACTCCGGCTCCCGCAGCAGCCTCATCCACAGTAGTCAATACCGTTGGATACATCATTGCAATTTCAGCTTCATGATCGTCAATAACTGATGCCAGCAATCTTACACCAGCATCATCTGGAGTTCGATTTCCATTGAACTCCGGCGAATTTCCGTCAATCATATTAGCCAACTGACACAATTTTTCGTACATTAAAAATACCTCCATAACTATTATGTAGTAAATTTAACATACTTGATATAAACTTGTCAATAATCTAGATTATAATCTAGATTATTTTTTATTATTATTCCATTTTCGCCAACAACTCATTGAATAGGAAATTAAAATTTCGTTCGAAAACCTCTACTAAGGTTGTAGAAATTGGATAATAAATCCATGTAAAAAGACATCCCATATAGAGAAGGTGCAACATTTCGCCCAATTTTTCCGGATCCTCAGAGAAAACTAATTTTGATTTATTTTGAACTGCTTTCAGAAAATCACGGATCAAGAACAGTGAAAAATCCATATATTTTCGACTCATTCCCAATCGATACTCCTCGGAACACGCTTCAGCCATATTTCTGATAATATCCACGCTATATTGATCATGCAATTCAATGAGTTTTGTATAATATTTTTTAATAGATTCTTTGGGATGTTCCAAACGTTCATCCGTTAGGCTAAGATATTTTTGAGCATCTTCATAAATCTCCAGTACCAGTTGTATCAAAATACTTTGTTTATTTGTGTAGAAATGATAGATTGAGCCATTTGAAAAACCAGTTTCGCGACTGATATCGCTCATAGTCGTTTTATCAAAACCATATTTTTTAAATAGTTCCATGGATACTTCAAAAATTTTTTTCTTTTTTGCCTGTGATTCGATTTCTCTTTTTGTCATTTTTTTTGTCATCTTTTGTACCTCACTCATAAATTATAACAATCATAAATTTATTGCTAATTTTCTATCTGCAAGTTGAATTTATCTAAACAATTCCTTTGAGAATAGTATACCTTGATATGCAATAGTCTACAAGAACAAAATATTTTCAATAGCTTAACCTACTAAAAAAACTAAATTTTCTCAATATATTAAATAGAATAAACACAATTGATTTGACTTCAAAACAAACCGCCGAAACATGCTGGCAAAGCTTGGTTCGGCGATTCATTATTTCAAATATACCCGTTTATTTTATTTCATCACTATTAAACATGCATTGCATTGAGATTGTTTAAACTAATGAAATTGCTATTACGCAATCCTAGTCTATCTGATTATCAGGGTTAATTTTTATAAAGTGATAAACCGCACCATACTCGGCAGGTTTTTGATCTGAACATTACAAAACTTGCCAGCAAATTCCCCATCGATTGTCCACGATGCACTATTTTCAAAAGCAAAAGAGACGGTGTCAGCCTTTAGGAAAATAATATTCTGGTTATCATAATAATGTTCGAACAGGCCCTTGTTAATCCTTCTCAGATCTGTTAAATGTGTCGGATTTTTAATTAACAGGATCTCAAATTTACCATCATCGAAGGATACTTCAGAATCCAGAAACTTTACAACACCGCCGATACTTTTCGTATTAGAGACTGATCCAAATAGAAAATCACCAGTGATTTTGTGCCCATCGACAGTTACCGTAACCGGATAGGAGTGGATTTTCGGAAGACTAATGATTCCATGTAAAATATAGGCAAGATAGCCAAATGAATTTTTAAACCATTGTGGTGTGGAATAGGATACTTTTGAAAAGGCTCCAAAGGAAGCTAGATACGTGAAATATTGGTCTTCATTGAATGTACCAATATCGTAATTTTGTATGTGTCCGACCATTGTTGTATTAATGGCAAGATTGAATTTTGTCGGCAAACCAAGAGAATTGGCTAAATCATTAGTTGTTCCCGTTGGAATATAACCGACTGGCTTTTTTGTATTCAAGCGAACGAGTCCAGAGATCACCTCATTCAAGGTCCCATCACCACCAGCGCAGATAATTTTATCACATTCATTGCCGTATTGAATAACAAGTTCTGTTGCCTCATGCCTTTTTGTGGTTGTGAAAATTGTTGTTTTACAATTATTTTTGCTGAGCGTACTGACAATCTGATACATTTTTTTGTTTGCCTTTTTTCTTCCGGCAACAGAGTTTATGATCAGTAAAACATTCTGTTTTTGCATTTTTTCCCTTCCAACTGCACATAATGAAATGCTAAAATGATACCATTAAAGCCATAACGCTTGCAGGTTTCTCTTTAAAATGCTGCTTACCGAATTGAGTGATATTTCTAATTGATAAATGAACTTATGGTTTATTATGAACCACTAGTCTGTAATCTCCATGAAATTGTCATATCTTATAATACCGAATTGCAATACAATTGACTATTACATCAACAAGTTTATTATATGATTTAAAATTGAATTTTTCAATCACCCAGCATTTTTTATATAATAATAAACGATAACTTGAAAATTAAAAAACCGCCTTCTGGCGGCTTTTATTATATTAAAGAATTATCAAGAAAATTTGCAAATAATAATTACCCTCTAATATTAAAATACAATTCATCCGTTACCGGCTCAAGCCATTCGTTAGAGGTATCTTCGCCTGGTACTTCCACCGAAATATGGGAAAACCAGCTATCTGCTTTAGCACCATGCCAGTGCTTAACATTCGAGGGAATCATGATTACCGTTCCGGGAACTAAGCTGACAGGATCTTTGCCTTCTTCCTGATACCATCCTTCTCCAGCGGTACAAACTAATACCTGACCACCATTTTGGGAAGCATGATGGATGTGCCAGTTATTGCGGCATCCAGGTTCAAAGGTTACATTTGCTAGAAACATTGGCGCTTTCCCAAATTCTGTGAGAGGATTCAGGAAAGATTCACCAATAAAATACTGAGCAAATAGTGAGTTTTCCTGCCCTTTTCCAAAAACATTAACCGAATTAAATTCTTTTTCATCTAAATATTTCATCTTTTCCTCCTAATCGGTCAGTTCAATTTGATCTGACGCTTAACCACTTACAAATAAATTCAAATTATTGCAGACAATCATCAAACCAAAGTGTTTTGTAATGTTTTTATCTTCAAAACTGCTGGCAATCAGCCGCTCGCGAAAATGCCATTACCATCCCGATAATATTATCGAATGAAATTTGTGGCGATTCTTTCTTCTTTTTCGGGGAGCTTTATGCCATTTTCCGAGCCTTTTTGCTGACAACCTAAAATATATGCCATATTTCTGCCCATCGTGCGCATAATCTGCAAGCCTTCTTTATCTTCCATTACCTGCTCCGGTGAATTGCCATAGACCATATTCCAATATCTGGAAGGAACGACAAACATCTGGGCATGTAAAAAGTATTTGTTAAGCTGATCGAGGGTGGCTGTCGTCCCGGCTCTGCGTGCAGAAACAAGAGCTGCCGCCGGTTTTAAATAAAAGCTATTTCTTTTACCGCATAAATCAGAAAAAAAAGTCCGGTCCATAAAAGATGTCATGGCTCCAGATGCCGCGGCATAATGAACCGGAGAACCAAAAATAAATCCGTCTGCATTCTGGGCTAAGTCCAAAAATTGATTGACTGTATCTTCAATTACACATTTGCCGTTTTTAACACACCCTCCACAGGCAATGCAACCGGAAAGCGGTTTATTGCCAATCCAAAAATGCTGGATCTCTATATCTGAATTGTTAAGGGTTTTTCCGACTTCACATAATGCCGTATAAGTGCATCCCATTTGATGAGGGCTGCCGTTGATTAAAATTACTTTCATCTATTCTTCCTTTTGCTTTATTTAAATTTTAAACTCCAATTTATTTTCTGCTTGGAATAATGGTATTATTCTCAAATTTTTCGACAACCTCTTTTAAATAATCTCTAATGGTTAGATGCTGTGGGCAGGCCTCTTCACATTTTCCGCATTCAATACAGTCACTGGCTTTTCCATGACCGTTTAGGGCAATGTTATTATAATAAACCATTTGACTTGAGAAACTGCCGGAAGTCCGCATAATACTATTGTACAATGCAAAAAACTGCGGGATGGCGATCTTCTTTGGACATTCATGGGTGCAGTATTCACAAGCCGTACAGGCAATTGCTGTATCAGCTCCAATGATTTTTACAACCTTCTCAATTACTTTCATTTCGTCGTCGTTGAGTGATGTAAAGTCTTTAAAAATCTTTACATTATCCAATACTTGTTCCATACTGTTCATTCCACTTAAGACTCGATTCACACCTTCCTGGCTGGCTGCAAAACGAAAAGCCCAGCTTGCCACAGAAGCCTCAGGCAAAGTTTCCGCCATTAATTTTTTTGCTTCACTTGGAACGTTCACTAAAGTTCCGCCTTTGCAGGGTTCCATGACGGTGACCGGTTTATTATACTGATTAGCTATCTCCAGGCATCGTCGTGATTGAACATTGGGCTGTTCCCAGTCCGCAAAATTAATCTGCAGCTGCAGAAAATCGATGCAGTCACCATATAAAGATAAAATTTCCTCCAACAGTTCAGGAACATCATGGAAAGACATTCCGACTAATTTTATTTTACCGTCCTCTTTCTTTTTCTGAACAAAATGAAAGGCATCATATTTTTTGCATTTTTCATAAACATTATGCCCCATATTATGAAGCAGATAATAATCAAAAGACTCCACACCACAGTTTTTCAACTGTTCATTAAAAATATCTTCTAGATCCTGGGCATCTTTGAAATCCCGCAGCGGCATTTTAGTCGCCAACTCGAAAACTTCCCGGGGATGACGTTCCACTAAGGCTTTTCTAACTGCTTCTTCTGCTTTATAGCCATGATAGGTATAAGCAGTATCAAAATAGGTAAAACCCTGGTCCAGAAAAGCATCAAATAAACTCTCAATTTTGGGATAGTCAAAAGTTGTCTGATCTGTAGAATCAGTAACAGGTAATCGCATGCAGCCAAAACCAAATTGTACGTTTTTATTTGTTTCCATTTTATATACCCTCTCTTTACTTGTAAAACTGACTCACATCATTTTTTTGCATCATTGACACATCGCAAGGCATTAAGTGATTTAGGATAACCGATGTATGAAAGACACTGAGACATGATTTTAATCAAAAATTCTTTGCTATTACCAATTTTCATATTGACAGCCGCATGACTGGTAAGCTGAGGTTCACAACCACCCTGGGCAGATAAAAAACAAAAAGTAATCATTTCCTGCTGCTTGTAGTCAAGACCTTCTCGCCTATAGTAGTCCCCAAAACAATTGTCAGCTAACTAATGATTGATATGTCTGGATTCTTCAGGACTGGACTGATAATAATCTTTCATCTGCTTGCCGAAAATATCAACCTGCGTCTGAATCCCCTGTTCCAAACGATTTTCAATTGTCGTAGTCGCTTGACCCGGGAGAGGCAGCTCGACTCATTTTTCCGTTAATACTTCATTCACTGTATTTAAAAAAGGAAATACTCTGCCCAGACCAAGTGCGGAAACTTTTAGATCGGTTCCAAGAATTTTTTCATATATATCACCATTTCTCAATCGTTACCTTTATTATAAACTATGACAACGCTCGTAAGAAGTCTCAATTAGTTTAACAGTGTAAGGCTTTAACTTATAACTCTTTTTATCTGTCTAGTATATAATGATACTTTAATGAATAAGTTTTAGCGAATCATTTTTTGTTATTCCCTAGAACTATGCACGATTTAATATAAATAGAACATGTGAAAATGTGGAAGTTTAGGTATCTGTCATACCAAAATAATTTAAACTTGAGCTTTTTTGCATTTTATATTGTTCTGTTAAAAATGATCTTTTTAAAAAATTAATTATACTGCAGTTATAAAAAAGTGTTTGATTAAAAAAGTAACCGTTACCATAGCATTTTCTTAAAGCATTTTAATCTTTATTTTGTTGTTCTTAAGCTTTTGAGTCTATTATTATTTTATGAAATGCCCCCCTTAAAATCATTTCAAGTAAAGCTGTTCGAAAGCAGTGATAAAACAAATCCTTTGGTTCCCCACTAGAGGATTTGTTTTTTTGTAACTTAAGTTGCCTCTTCAAAAATGATTTTAAGCTAAATTTATTTATCCTGATTGTTAAATGTAAAATAAAACCAACTATCTGTTTAGATCTTTGTTTAATGGCTATAAACAATATTGCAGAATCAATTTACTACTTGAAATTTTGAATTTTAAAGGAGTGTTATAATGGTTTTACAACCCTATCTTTCTTTTAACAGAAACTGTAAAGAAGCCGTCAATTTTTATAAGAATATTTTTGGGACAGATCTTCCCGAACTCGAATTGTTTGGAGAAATGCATTTGCGTAATTCCAATCCTATCCAAGCTCAAAAAAAGTTACCCATAAATCAAGAACAAACTAAATTTACTTATACACAACTTCCTCCAAAAGAACTTAAACCTAAAGCAGAAAAACTAACGCTTGTTATCATGAGTGATAATTTAAATGAGATTAATTGCTTGTATACCAAACTACAGGATCAGGGCTATATTGAAACTTCATTTACCGAAACTGACTGGTCCAAGGCTTATGCAGTTGTGATTGATCGTTACGGTGTAGAGTGGCAATTAAATTATCAGGAAACATAAAAAGCCATTCTTCATTTATTTAATATAAAATAAACGCGCAAAAAATAAGGCCATCGTATAGAATCGATAAGCCTTATTTTTCATTTGAAGATCATTTTTGATCTATTACATCGAATAAATTTGTCCGCATTTTGTAGCAGACATTAACGCGTTACTTTTTTTTCTTTTTTACTTTTTCTCATGATTATTCGTATCACAAATAATACTAGTCCAATCAGAAAAGAAAAAGGTAAAAGCCAAACAATCAGAATAAGCAACCCTGAAATCAGTCTCATTAGAAGATTAATTGAACCTATGAAAGCTGATTGTATTTTAATAAGTAATCTGGAAAACGGCAAATTAACCGTTGTTGTTGATAAAGCCTTTTCCTCAATATTAATAGTTATTCTAGAATAGGCAATTTCTGTATTCCAGTTGTTTATTAAAGACTGTAATGAATCTATTTCAGTTCTAATGCGATTAAGTTCAGTTTCGACAGCCAAAAGATCAGATAGACTCGCAGAGTTTCCAGAATATTCAAGTAAGCGAGCTTCAAAGACTTTTAGATTACTGATTTGTGATTCTACATCCTGATATTCTCTTGTGATATTGACACTGGAAGTATTAGAATATGCAAGCACCCCAAAATTCTCAAGTTCCATCATTACCTCTTCAAATTGGTCAGTTGGAATACGAATGGTTAATGAGCCAGAATTATTTTCGATTCCTTGCTCCTGATCAATATAAGATGCTTGAGAGGATTCTAAAAATCCTCCAACAGTATTTGTATACGCAATAATCTGTTCTGTAGTTTTTTTATAGTTTTCTGAGTACAAACGAATACTTCCAGCATAGATGACGCTACTTGAATAATCCTCAAATGATATGCTTTGGTTCTGCAATTCTGATGTAACAGAAGATGTACTGCTATCATAGGCTTCCGAGTTATCATAAACATTCTCGCTATCATTTGCCATGTCACCATTCCCATTTCCAGTCAACAAAAACATACCTACCAGAAGAGAGAAAACTACAAAAATCAACGCAAAAATAGACGCCAAAATAATCAAGGTGATTTTCCAGCGTTTCCATGATATTATATGTTTAAAAGTGTTACGGATAGGACTTTCATTATCCATTATAAACCAACCTCACAACTCTTATTTCTTTTGATCACCCATCTCTTATTCAGTGAATACCCAAATTATTTTTTTATAAACATATCATTATTTTTTCCAAAAGTACACTTTGAAAATAATGTATTCAGTATTTAAATTCGTGAATACGTACAACACATTCTAAAACTATTTTATTAGTATTCAATTGAATCTAATTGTTATCGAAATAATTCACATTTATACTGCAATCTAATTAATAAATTAGTTACTATTTTAAACATATTGGTCATAAATACAACATTCTTCAATTTTACCCCTGAAATAACCATATATTTTACTTACGCAGCCATATATTACCCCTTTATGCACTAGACATTTTTATATAAATGTGCTAACTTCAAGTTAGATCATGGCACTCTCATATGAATGCCGGTTCATTAAGGTGCCGTGCAATCAAACTTTTTTGAAAGGAGATATTTAAAGTGAGGAAGATGTCCAAATTCGCAGCTGTATTGCTGATAGTGCTCATGGTATTTTCAATGGTGCCAATCTCAGCTATGGCTATGGAAAGTGAAAATGTTGGCAATGGCGAGGTTCAGATCGATGAAAGTTTGGCGGAGAGTCAAGAAACTCTCCAACTTGAACAACCAGTTGCTGAAGATCCCTATGCAGTTGAGCCTATGATAGAAGAACCGGCACAACAGGAACCTGCAGAAGAACAGCCAGCTGAAGAACCCACTTCAGAAAATCCGGTTAGTGAGGAACCGATTGATGTTGAGGGAGTGGTATTGGAAACTGCTGATATAGCGGTCGTGGAAGTAGAAGAAGATCCGATCGTTGAAGTTGCAGGAACGGCTTATCTCGCCCTTTTTAAAGGCGGCATTGAGATTAATGTTTTAGCAGAAAATGTTGGTGAAGGCTACGCTTATGATGTTGCAGCTAATGAGCTGACGCTGACCGATTTCACTGGTGAACAACTCTTGGCAATGGTTTTTGGTACTCCTTTGTCTATTATTTTACAAGGAAGTAATACCTTAGCAACAGATACCGGCTATGCCATTGATGTTGACGGTGACTTAAAACTTGGTGGCAGTGGTGAACTTAATACTTTCGGTGACGGGGGTATTGCAGCAACTGGTGATATTACAATTACTGGTGGTGAATACAATATTTTCGCTTATCAAGATGATGGTTCTGACACTACCGGTATTGTAGCCGGAACTACTGATGCCGACAACAATGTCCTGACTGAAGGGGAAATTGTTATTAACGGTGGAAAATTTAATATTAATGCCATTACCGCTGACGATGGTGACGCTACCGGTATTTATTCGACAGATGATACAATCGTTAACGGAGGATCTTTTGATATTTATACTTATTCTGAAAATGGATATAGTACAGGTATGTTTGCAATGGAAGACCTGATTTTCAACGGTGGCTATGTTGACGTACTTTCTGAAACTGAAACCGGTACAGCTACCTGTCTATGGGGTTCTGACTGGTTAGCACTGCGTTACGGCTGTTTTGATCTGGTTGCAGTTGGTGGCGAAGATCCGTTGGCACTTTACAGCAACGGCGGCATTTACACCAATCCTTGTTACGGCGATGTTGATACTTCTGCATCAGAATTACATTTATGCTGTACTACAAAAATAATGTCTGACAATCCGAAAACTGGTGTCCAAAGTTCTGCAATGCAAGCGCTGATCGCTTCAGTGGGATTACTTGTTTTAATCGGATCAGCTGTAGTAATTAAAAAATCTGTTTACCAGAAATAGCTGCTTATTCATGCAAAGATTTTGAGAACCCGTTTCAACGGGTTCTTTTTTTTCGCAATTTAACACAAATCAGTAATTCTACTCACTTCACATTTAAAATTAGCATCGGATGGTTATTCAGAACATTTTAAGGAGCTTAATACTTTATTTATTTCTTTCAGATGGGATATCCTTGAAATTGTATTCATTATGGTTTATACTAAAAAAGCATAGAATAACTTAGTGAGGAGTATTATGAGCGAAAATAACAGTAACGACATAAAAATAGCAGTCCTGATCGACGCAGACAACGTGTCAGATAAATACATTAAGTGCGTTCTTGATGAAATTTCAAATATAGGAATGCCAACTTTTAAACGGATCTACGGTGACTGGACCAAACCACAGTTGTCTTCCTGGAAAACTGTCCTTTTAAATTATTCAATAACACCAATCCAACAATATAGCTATACAACTGGAAAAAATGCTACGGATGCAGCGTTAATAATAGATGCCATGGATATTCTTTATTCCGGCAATATTGATGGGTTTTGTATTGTTTCCAGCGACAGTGATTTTACTCGACTTGCAACCAGACTTCGGGAAGCTGGAATGATTGTTATTGGGATGGGCGAAAAAAAGACACCAAAACCATTTATTTCAGCTTGTGAAAAATTTAAATATCTGGAAGTTCTCGCCAATCAGTCAGAGCAACCTGAAAGTGCAGATTCTTCAGAAAAAACTGGCACGCACAAGGACGGCATGGCCAGCAAAAGAGAACTTATTCAATCAATTAAAACCATTATTAACGAAATCTCAGATGAAGATGGCTGGGCAAATTTAGGGGAAATCGGTTCTCGTTTAAATAACCGTTATCCTGACTTTGATACCAGAAATTATGGGCATCAAAAATTAAGACCCTTACTGCTCTCTCTCAACCATTTTACGGTTGAAGCAAGAAGAACCAGCAAAGGTCAGAACACTCATTATGTTGCTAGAATAAAAGAAAAATAACTTAATGGATAGGATTAACCTATCCTTTTTTAATCCATAGCCAGATTAATTGATAGGTTAACCCCATCAATATCAAAAGTTACTTCCAAAATCTCCTCTTTATTCAGACTTAATTCTATTCTTTCTCCATGCATTAATGTTGGTACAGAAATATCGACAGTTATACCCTCGTTTGAAAAATTTATCGTCGCATTAGCGGTGAGCATGTTTGATAACTCCGAAAGCGCGCTTTGAGCCATATCATCAAACTCTTCAACTGGCATCCCCATCATCATTATCGAAGCAATATTTTTTGCGCCTTCCAAATCGATTGAATAAACAACATTTCCCTTTTTATCCCCAACGATACCCAAAGTTAAGACAACACCATGAAAGGCAAGTTTACCAGTCTTTTGTGTAACAGTTTTGGTCTCAATATTTTGAAAACCCAATTGTGGTAGAACAGCATTGACTGCTTCAATAAACGGATTCAAAAGTTTTACATCCATGTTCCAACCCCCTTTTGAAAGCCGATATTCATAAATATTTTTCCTAGTGAAGTATCTACTAAAAATGAACGGCTCATCATATCACCAATTGAAATTTTAACATCTTCTCCTCGGATAACGGTTGGTGGAGAAACCCGCAAACCCAATGAGCGGTTCATTCCATTCAATAACGAACAAGCATTTCCCGCTATGATATTTGCCAGTTCGCTTAAAAACTGAATCGCTTCATCTAATATTGGCTCATCATCCATTAGGATTTGCTTGGTCATCGCAAGCGCAGTTTCTTCGCTCATATCAATGATAAACCGACCATCATGACAGCCAATAATCCCAACTGAAACTGAAACACCCGAAGATTTTCGCACTTTTCCATTTTCCGCATCATCATCATTAACCGAAATTTCGCCACCAATCTGATTTTTTAGAAAACTGAAAATTGACTCACGAAATGCTTCGGGATAGTTTTCTTCAATCAGGGTAAATAATTCGTCACCTGCAAAGATTCGTTTGATCTCCGCATCAAGTGATTCCTGATCTGTTGGTTTTTGAAGATAGCCAAGAATACCAGCTGCTTTAGACTGTTCTACAATTTCATCATCCATCATCGCGCTGATCGCTATAATTTTTATATCTGGTTCATTTTTCAGAATTTCTTTAGAGCATTCAATACCATTCCCATCAGGGAGGGTCATATCCATCGTGATAAGTTCAGGCTTTACTTGTTTCGCCTTTTCAATTGCATCCTTTTGATTGAGAGCAGTTTCAACAACCTCATGACCGCTTTTTTGAATCATCTTTTTCAACACACTAACTGAAAAAGTGGAATCATCCACAATCAACACTTTAACACTTTTCATATTACACCGCCTTTATAACATATTTTTGTCTGAAAACAAATAATTGTACTTATTCTTACTTTTACCAAGTTTAAAGATGTTTAGTATATTTACCCATAATAGCGAATTTTACACAAATTTTCAAGAAAAAGTTTCGATTAAGAACATTTTTATGAAAACTTTAGCTGGCAATCGTCTACTCAAAATTTTTAGTGCATTTATTAAGTGCAGAAAAAGTAATTTTTTTATTCTTCGTGGTTAAAATTTAAAAGATATGGTATACTAATATTTAATTGCAGGAAATTTTCATTCGGAATATTTCTTTATATCAGGAGGATGCTAGATGCGTTTAGTTACACGATCAGACTTTGATGGATTAATTTGTGGGATGCTTCTAAAAGAAGTTGATATAATTGACAGTTGGATTTTTGTTCATCCCAAAGATTTACAGGATGGACTTTTTACACCAACACAAAACGATGTTTTGGCTAATGTTCCCTATATACCCGGATGTGGTATGTGGTTTGATCACCATACATCTGAAAAAGAACGAGTTGGCTGGCATCTTGGTGTTAAAGGAAAAAGTCGCCAGGCTCCTTCCGCCGCTCATATTATTTATGAATATTACGGTGGAGCTCAACAGTTTCCCAATTATAAACAGATGATTGAAGCTGTTGATAAAGTAGATTCTGGCAATCTTACCAAAGAAGAAATTCTAAATCCAACTGACTGGATTTTGCTGGGTTTCATATCTGACCCTCGAACAGGTTTAGGCCGTTTTAGAAATTTTAGAATTAGCAACTATCAGTTAATGGAAGAGCTGATCAATCATTTCAGAAATCTCCCAATCGAGGAAATACTTGCTTTACCGGATATTAAGGAACGTGTAGATGTATACCGCGAACAATCTCTTGAGTTTTCTGAGATGGTAAAGAAATACACCATGATTTATGACAATGTTATTGTCACCGATTTAAGAGACGTTCAACCAATATTTACCGGCAACCGCTTTATCGTATACAGTCTTTTTCCAGAACAAAATGTTTCGCTTTGGGTTGTTGACGGCAAGCAAAAGCAAAACGTTTCAATCGCTTGTGGATACAGCATATTAAACCGCAGTTGTGATACAGATATCGGTCAACTGATGCTTAAATATGGTGGTGGTGGTCATAAAATGGTTGGAACCTGTCAGGTTCCCTATGATGATGCTGAAACAATCATTCAGGATATCATCGATGTTCTAAAAAAATAGCATTTAAACAGCCGCTCTTACTGTTTTCGTAAGAGCGGCTGTTTTCGTTTAGAACGGTTTTTATTCTATTTCGTTTTCGATTTGCTTTTCAATCATTCTCATGAGATAATCTGTATTTTCTGCCTCATTAAATAGAATTTCATCTCTAAATGGTTGAAAGGAAATAATTTGTTTGTCACTTTTTGCTAATTTAATTTTTTGATTAAAGTCTTTTATACCAATTTCATCTTCAATTGAATCTAATATAAACGGTTTTCCCATGATTTCTGCCATAGCTGCCACCATTTCATAGTTTGAATAAGCAATTGGCGAATCTACAGATTGAACGCATTCCAAGAATCGGTTTTCAAAATTAACAAAAGTCCCATTTGCCTCCGTATATGAAGATGCCGGTAAAACAACATCCGCTTTCAAAGCCGTCTCGGTTAAATGTGTGTCTTGTACCATCAAAAATTCAAAATTATCAAGTACTTTTTGTGTGTCTTCACCAAAAATTAATAATCCTTTTGCATCTTCCAAAACAGCCGATGTATTTTTGACTCCTAGAAGATTCAATCCGTTTCCATTATTTTGTACCGGAATGCGAATGATCCCGCTGGCAGGATTTTGGGGATTAGTGTTGACTAATGCAAAGAGATTACCTAGCATTTCTCCAGCTGCCTGCGTGTTCACGAATTCATCGCCAATCACAAAAATAATATTTTTGCGATCCATCAGGAATTCCGCAAATAATTCACTTTGAGTATTTGAAATGACACCTTTTAACGATTCTTTGAGTGTTTCAGCATTCTTAAGTTCCTGAGTGTTTAATATATAAGTCGCCATTTCAGCCAAAAAACGTAAATCATCCTGATCAAGTACAACTTCCTCTGCTATCGAATCTAATCCTGTACTTTGTGGGTTAAAAGCAAAAATTTCAGCACCATTCTCTTTGGCTTTTTTTAACTGATATCTAAATATCGGGTTAGCTGGCACCCCGAACACTGCAATGGCATCAGCTTCGTATAAAGCATCCACCGACTCAGGTGGATTGCTGCCACCCAACACAGATTCCTCACCACGAACGACATTGGAAAAACTGAATGTTTCTGTCTGAAGTATTTTTGATAATTCAATTAAACCATCAATTTCCTCATTGCTATACTTAGGAGAAATTGACATTTTTACAGCCCCCTGGCCATATCGGGCAGTCAGTCCCTGTACTTTTTTAGTAAGATAGACAAAAGCATCATAAAAATTCGCCGCTTCAAGAAGTCCATCCTGATTCCTGATTAAAGGCTCGGTTATGCGATCACCTTGCTGTGATAAACCGGCACCAAATCGCCCGCGGCCACACATTATGCCATCAAAGCCATTTACATTTGCTTTTTGAGGAACCGCCTTAACAATTGTATTACCCATCGTTTCTATTGTAATCTGGCAGCCCATACTGCAATAGCCACAAGTTGAATCGGTTTTGATGGTATCATAGGGAACTGGTTTAATTCCCTGCGGACCTTCTTGTAGTGCACCAGTCGGGCAAAGTGCGATACACTGACCACAACTGATACAGCCAGTTTTTGAGAGTGGCTGCTTAAGCGCCGGTTCAACTAGTGTTTCAAAACCTCGATCTACTAAACCAAGTGCTGAAACACCAATCATATCTTCACAAACCCGAACACAAAGACCACACGTTACGCATTTATTATTGTCTCGAATAACAAAGGGGTGATCATCCTGTATCTCTTCCCTGTTATTTTTTCCTTTGAAGCGCTGTGGTTCAACATGATACTGATTAGCATAATCAAAGAGCTGGCATTCAAAGAAATCCTGGCAACCGCATTCTAAGCAGCGACCAGCTTCCTCAACGGCCTGTTCCTCAGTAAACCCTTTAACAATTTCTAAAAAATGATCTTTTCGATCAGATGCAGAAAGGTGATTCATCGCCGGTCGTTTGTGCTGTTTGATTTTTTCCAAATCATCAGGATCCAGTCCTTCTTTTGTTACATAGTATGGTTCATGATATTCAATCTCATCCCCTACGAGATATGCTTCTATAAAAGCAACCGCCTTCTTTGCCTCACCGATGGCCTTGATGGCGATGGAAGCGCCATCATTGATACAGTCACCACCGGCAAAAACACCTTTGATATTGGTTGAAAAATTCTTCTCATCTGCCAAAATCGTGTTCCATTTTGTCAGTTCAAGAGCTTTAAAACCATCTGGATTGATGCCCTGGCCAATAGCTAAAACAACAGTATCCACATCAAGAATTTCTTCTTCTCCGTCAATTGCAACAGGACGACGACGGCCACTTTCATCCGGTTCTCCTAAAGCCATTTTCTGCAATCTAATTTTTGTGACAGCCCCATTTTCGTCCTTAACAATCTCCAGCGGATTAGTCAGATTTTTAAAGATAACGCCTTCTTCTTCAGCTTCAATGATCTCGATCTCTTCTGCTGGCATTTCTGCTTTTGTTCGACGATAAATATTATAAACGGTTTTTGCGCCTAGTCTAACTGCCGTTCGACAGGCATCCATGGCCGTATTACCACCACCGACAATTGCAACTTTTTCACCAATTGTAAAAGGTTCATTATTAGTTACCTGACGCAGTAAATCAATTCCGCCGATTACGCCCTTTGCATCAACACCCTCGCAACGCAAGCCACTACTGACCCATGCGCCAAGCGCGATATATAGCGCATCATGGCTTTTTTGCAGGGTCTCAAACTCAATTTCTTTACCAATCTCCACATTATTTTTGAAGATAACACCCATGCGTTCAATCAGATCAGTCTCTTCATCTACCACACCTTTTGGCAGACGATATTCAGGTATCCCATAGCGCAGCATACCACCCATTTTGGGCATCTTATCATATATTGTCACTGAGTGTCCGGATTGAATCAGATAGTAGGCAGCTGTGAGCCCAGCCGGACCGCCACCAACAATACCAATGGATTTGCCCGTAGATTCCTTAATTTCCGGCATAAACATGTCGACCATCATATCATAATCAGCAGCAAAACGTTTTAAATCCAGGATTGAAATAGCTTGATCCACTTCCCCTCTTCGACAGGCTGTCTCACAAGGATGCGGACAAACCCGGCCTATTGATCCAGGCAGAGGCAATTGTTCTTTAATCAGCTGCAACGCCGCTTCATGCTCGCCATTGGCAATTAGTCCAACGTATCCCTGACAGTCTGTCGTCCCTGGGCAGGCGCGTTTACAAGGTGCCACGCAATCCCCAATATGTTTAGACATTAGAAGCTCAAGATTGGTTTTTCTAGATTCTTTAACCCGGTCACTATCGGTTTTAACAACCATTCCATCAGCAATTTCAGTCGCACAAGATTTAAATATTTTCGGGTTTCCTTCAATTTCTACAACACAGAGTCCGCAGGAACCATATGTATCCATCCTGTCATCATAACATAGAGTTGGAATTTTGATCCCATTTTCTCTGGCCACCTGTAGAATCGTCTGTTTAGGAAAACCAGTGACCGATTGACCATCAATTATTAATTCAATTTTGTTCATATTTCCCTCCTACTCTACATTAATAGCATCGAATTTACAGACTGTGTGGCACTTACCGCATTTAATACACAGATCCTGATTAATTTCATGAGGCATTTTTTTCTCACCGGAAATCGCTTCTACCGGGCAATTTCGGCGACAGGCACCACAGCCAACGCAGTTTTCTGTAATGACAGAATAGGTCAACAGAGGTTTGCAACTTTTAGCGGTACATTTTTTATGATAGATATGATCTTCATATTCATTTCTGAAATATTTCAGTGTTGTTAAAACCGGATTTGGCGCAGTCTGACCTAAGCCGCACATTGAACCTTCTTTGATTTTGTAGCAAAGCTCTTCAAGCAGCTCGATATCACCATCCTGGCCTTGACCGTGAGTAATCCGTTCCAGAATCTCCAGCATTCGGGTCGTTCCAATTCGACAATAGGTACATTTACCGCAGGATTCCTTGCAGGTAAATTCCAGAAAAAATCTAGCCATATCAACCATGCAGGTGGTCTCATCCATGACAACCATTCCGCCAGAACCCATAATTGCCCCGGTTTTTGTGATTTCTGCATAATCAATTTGCGTATCTAATAAGCTTTCCGGAATACAACCACCAGAGGGGCCACCCATCTGAACCGCTTTAAATGCTTTATCCTCTTTGATGCCGCCACCAACTTTGAAAATGACATCCCTTAAACTTAAACCCATCGGGATTTCAACTAGCCCGCCACGTTTAATTTTTCCCGTCAGGGCAAAAACTTTAGTCCCTTTACTGCCTTCAGTCCCTAATTTGTCATATGCTGCACCACCATTTCTGAAAATCCATGGTACGTTGGCAAAAGTTTCAACGTTATTGATATTGGTCGGTTTGTTGAAAAAACCCTTTTGTGCAGGAAAAGGAGGCTTCAGTCGAGGCATACCACGTTCTCCTTCTAAAGAAGCAATCAGAGCGGTTTCTTCGCCGCAAACAAAAGCACCAGCTCCGGCTTTAATTCGCATGGTAAAATCAAAACCACTGCCAAAAATATTTTGTCCCAGCATCCCTTTTTCTTCCGCCTGAGCAATCGCATTGTTTAGCCTTTTAATGGCCAGGGGATACTCTGCCCGGACATAAATAATGCCTTCATTCGCACCAATAGCGTATCCACCAATCATCATTCCTTCTATTAAAGCATGTGGATCGCTTTCCAGAACACTTCTGTCCATAAAAGCTCCCGGATCCCCTTCATCAGCATTGCAAACTAAATATTTGGGAGTATCCTGAGATTTTCTGGCGGCATCCCACTTAAACCAGGTTGGAAAACCAGCTCCGCCACGTCCTTTTAAGCCGGAAATTTTAATTTCTTCAATAACTTCTTCCGGACTCATCTTTGTTAACGCTTTTTTTGCGCCCTGGTATCCATCAACATCTAAATAAGCATCAATACTTTCAGGATTAATTCTTCCGCAGTTTTTTAAGACAATCCTCTCTTGCGAGTCAATCATTTCCAGATCTTCATTCTTAATCGCAAGACTGCTGAGTTCATTGCCATTTATAATATAATCATTAAAAATTGCTTCTGCATCATCTTCTAAAACATTGACAAAAGTCAGTTTTTGACCCTGATCATCAATCACATCAACAATTGGCTCTAAATAACAAGTTCCAATACAACCAGTTTTTTCGATAGTTACTGCAACTTTTTTTTCATTAATCAGCGCTTCAAATCGCTCTTCAACTTTATGGGCGCCGGCTGCTATTCCGCAAGATCCTTCTCCGATGATGATTTTCATGATTTTGCCTCCTGTGAAAGATTATTTTGCTTGATTTCATTCAGAATATTCTTCACTTTATCACTGGTCAGCTGTCCATAAGTATCATCATTGATCATCATTACCGGTGACAAACTACAACAACCCAAACAAGCCACGTTGTTAAGTGTAAAGAGGCCATCCTCAGTCGTCTCGCCTTCATTTATATTAAGAAGCTCAGAAATGGTTTCTTCAATCATTTTCGAACCATTAACATGACATGCAGTTCCTTGACACAGCATGATCAAGTGTTTTCCAACCGGTTCAAAACGAAATTGGGTATAAAAAGTTGCTACCCCATAAACTTTTGCAATACTGGTTTGGGTTCTATTAGCAATATGGCGCATTAAATCAACAGATAAATAGCCATATAATTCCTGGGCCTTTTGGAGAATCGAAATAAGACTTCCCGGAATCTCCTGATACTTTTT
Organism: Eubacteriaceae bacterium ES2; assembly: GCA_031222025.1. GTDB lineage: Bacteria > Bacillota > Clostridia > Eubacteriales > Eubacteriaceae > Acetobacterium. The sequence goes on from CP130740.1 coordinate 2,082,416, forward strand.
AATTACAGCCTCCAGTTCTTCAAACTGGATTTTTTCGTTACCCTGACAACAGGAACAAAGTGCCTCATTCTTTTCGTTACTCATTATTAGAAACTCCTTTCAAAATACCTAAAGTTTTCTACCTTTCATTATACACTAAATTTTCAATAATTTATTGTAAAAAACCGATTGTTTTTTGTAAAATAAAATTCAAATTTGCAAAATAAAACCGCTTTCTGAGTTATCTTTATAACCCGTTCAGCGGATATTTTAAATTAATACGAGCTGGTGTAAATGATATTTAACCAACTCGTATGTAAATTCGATTCATATTTAATAAGACAAAACATTAGCGCCACGTTGAAGGCCTGTGTCCCCGGAACGAATAAATTCTAGAATTCCATATGGTTCAATCATGTTGAAAAAGGCGTCAATCTTATCCCGGGTTCCAGTAATCTCAAGGATCAGACTTTCCCTGGCAACATCAACCACGTTTGCTCTAAACATATTACAAATCTGAACGATCTGAGTACGATTGGTATCATCAGCTTTTACCTTAATAAAAACTAGTTCTCTGGTAATTGAATCTTCCGGTTTTAGTTCAATAACAGTAATCACATCAATCAGTTTATTTAACTGCTTTTTAATTTGAGTCAGAATTTGTTCATCCCCTGTAACGGTAATGGTTATTCTTGAAACTTCAGCGTTTTCAGTTGTGCCAACTGTCAAACTGTCAATATTATAACCTCTTCTGGCAAATAGACCGGAAATTCGGCTTAGTACACCAAAATTATTTTCCACCAGTAATGATAAGCAGGTTTTTTTCTCCATTTCTTCCCCCTAAATTCTTATAAAGTCAGGATGTACCTGACAAATAATCAGCGTTGGGCCCTTATGCGCGAGTGCTTTTGGAACAATACTGTTAAATTCATCATTTGTTTTCGCTTCAAACGCTTCTATGTTGTAGGCTTTAGCTAGTGTCATAAAATCGATGTCGTAATTGATATCAGTTCCGCTATAGTGACCTTTTCCGTAAGTATCACACTGCAATTGCCTTACCATACCAAGCTTATGATTGACAATCAAAATAATATTCACATCCAGCTGATGCTCTGCGATTACACCCAATTCACCCATACTCATTTGAAAAGATCCATCACCACATACAATAAAAACCTGTCGCTCCTGATTGATTGTCGCAAAACGAGCGCCAGCTCCAGCTGGGATACTATATCCCATTGTTCCCAATCCACCAGATGTAAAATACTTGCGATTTTTATTAACATGATAATATAAAGCTGACCATATTTGATTAAGGCCGACATCCGCTACCAGGGTCGTATCATCTGAAGTCATCTCTGACAGAGATCGGAACAAAACTTTTGGATTGACTAAATCGCTGCACGGCGGTGCCGCATCATAAACCAAGGGATTTTCTTTTTTGATTTCAGCAATTTGATCGAGCCATTTTTGATGATCATTCGATGTATCCTGTTCCAATAAATCGGATAAAATGTTTTTGGCATCACCGACAATCGGAACATTTGTTTCAATCGTTTTGCCAATTTCAGCTGGATCGATGTCGATATGAATAAAATCAATTTCTTCGCCAATATCTTTCAGTTTAAAGGTAGCGCGATTTGACATACGCGCGCCAATATTGATAATCAAATCTGATTGATTCATTACAATATTGGAATACTCATATCCGTGACTGCCAACAATCCCAGAATAAAGCGGATTATCCTCAGGAAATGCACCAATTCCCATCAATGATGTAATAACGGGAATGGCGTTTTTTTCTGCAAATTTAATCAACTCTTCTCTGGCATCACCTAAGAGAACGCCACCACCGGCATAAATTACGGGTCGATAAGCATTCTTTATTTTCTTGATTGCTCGTTTAATCTGCCCAGTGTGCCCTTTTGTTGTCGGATTGTAACCTAAAATATGAATATTTTCATATTCCGATCCATTTTTGACATTTTCAAGTTGTACGTCCCGCGGGATATCAATCAGAACCGGTCCCGGTCGACCAGTCGAAGCGATATGAAAGGCTTCTTTAATAATTTTAGGAAGATCTTTTGCTTCCTTTACAAGATAACTGTGCTTGGTAAAGGGAGCCGTAGCGCCGGTAATATCTGCTTCCTGAAAAGCGTCTGTACCAATTAGATCACGATTGACCTGACCGGTAATGGCGACAATTGGAATGGAATCTAAATATGCTGTCGCAATTCCAGTAACTAAATTCGTTGCACCTGGTCCTGATGTTGCCAAACATACTCCAACCTTTCCAGATTCTCGTGCATATCCACTGGCATAGTGAGGCGCTGTTTGCTCATTTCTGACCAGGATATGTTTCAGATTAGAAGATCTGAAAGCTTCATAGAGCGGCAGTAAAGCACCACCTGGGTAACCGAATACATACTCAACATTTTCCTTTTCAAGACATTTTAAAATCAACTTTGATGCTAACAGTGGAATCACTCCCTTTTTAAATATTTCTCTATATCATATAAAAATCATAAAGATCTGTCAACATATTTCTTCTTAAATGGTTGAAATTTGTGTATAACTAACAATATATTGTGTTCACTTTTGAATTCAAACCAAAATAAACACGGTTTGATAAAAAACGGACGTTGAATTTGACAACAATTTAACGAACTGCTTTAAACAACGATTAAATCATCAATTTTCCCAATAATGGTGTTTTAACAGATATTGCTCCTTCTGGACACATTTCCTGACAGCAGTAGCAACGAATGCAGTGATGATATAAATACAGGGGATACGTCCTTCTCGTTCTGGCAACCATTTTGATCGCTTTTTTTTCAAGAGGACAGGCCTCTTGGCAGATCCCGCACCCAATACACTTTTCTTTATCAACTACTGGTTTCTGAAGCAAGAGACCCTTTAATACGCCAAAATTTGCCAGCTTTGAGCGTTCATCAGTATCCACTGGCTTTCTTACCACGTCAAATTCAGGATCAAAAAATAACGTAGCATCATCGCCCAGGAGTAGTATATTTTCAGGGTCTTTATTTCCCAGCCCCATTTCGTGTCCATATTTAATTGTAGGTACATAATCAGGGTCTAAATCGATCATGCGAGCAAACGTAGCATCCAGTGCAACTGGATCATCGGAAATCATCAGTACTTCCATAATTCTCGGTTTGCCGGAAGCTGGTCCATTCCCTTCCATCATTAAAACGCCATCCATTATTGTCAAACGCATTTTATTGCTTAAATAACGATTTAAATCAATCAGCATTTTGGAAAAACTGCCGGCATCCTGATAACGACCATGGGACATCCCTTTATTTAAACCATACACGCAACCAAAATTATTTTTAACCGCTCCAGTTATTCTTGTCAAACCATGTGTTTTCATTTTCGGCATACTGATGATAGCGTCTGCCTCCAAAACACCATTGGCAATCGCAAATTTTTTCGTCACCTGACCGGCATAATAATCAACTGATTGTCCATCTTTAAAATCCGCTAATGGAATGTCGAAGTTTTTTGCAACTTCCTGTAACCGGCTAGTTTTTGCCGCGCCAGCCGGCGTCCCTACTCCTGGCGAGTCCCCATAAGTAATCTCTTCAATACCTGAATCCTGTAAAATTCTTATAACCGCTTCAAAGACAGAAGGATGGGTTGTGACAGCAGCATCAGGATCCTTGCCCCGCAATAGATTGGGTTTTAACAGTACTTTTTCATCTTTATCAATAAATTTGTCTATTCCCCCCAATAGGTCAATTCCCTTTTTTAATCTCTTGTAAACAAGATCTCGATCATAAGATTCACAGCCAATAATTACCACTTTTGATTGCTTATTTTCCATTTCTTTCAATTCCTTTTTCTGTTAAACGGATTTTCTTTGTCTTTAGCAGATGTCCGATTGCTCGTTTAAAAGATGCTTTACTCATATTAAATTCTTTTTTTATAATACGCGGATCACTTTTATCGTCGAAGGGAAGAACTCCGTTGTTTTTTTCTAATTCACTTAAGATTGTTTTAGCATCACCTGGTATTTCTTTGTAAGCTTTGCGGTTGGGGCTTAAAACCAGTTTTCCATCAGCTCTGATTTCCAACACCCGCGCATTAACTTTTTCGCCACAATGCGTGTCTTCATTCATCACTTGTGTAGGAATCAATCCATGATACTCATTTTCGATTGCCACAAAAGCGCCAATCTCTGGATTTATCTGATAAACATATCCCTCAACCCAATCGCCAGCCTGATGTTTAGAATTGGTTTTTAAAAGTGGATAAATTTTCATGGTCGCACAAAGACGATCACTTTTATCAATATAGAGGTTTACCAGGTACTCTCGACCTTTATGAACTTTAACAATCTGTTCATTGTAGGGCAAGAGCAGATCTTTTTCCAGACCCCAGTCTAAAAAGGCGCCAACTTTAGTAATATCAACCACTTTTAGTGCCGCAAAGCATCCAAGCTGTATTTTCGGAATTTTCTTTGTCGCAATTAGCCGGTCCTTTGAATCCCGATATACAAAAACAGAAACTATTTCATTTTTCTGATCGCTTTCCCCAAGTTCTTTTGAGGGCAGCAAGACAGCATTTTTCTCATCGTTATTGTCAGTCAAATACGCACCATGGGGAGTAATTCGATCGATTTTCAATTCCTGAAACTTACCTAATTCTATCATTTTTTCACCTGTTCCTTAATAAAAAAGGGCATGTTTCGAAACATACCCATTCAATTATTTCATATTTTTGATTTCTCTACGGTTCTGTTCGATCTCTTCATTTATTTCTCGCAGCTGTAACTGCACATTGTATAACAATTTGTCGGCATAATTTTGGGTGCCAACTTTTAAGGCTTTGGCGCTATTATTCGCATTGCGCATAATTTCATTTGCATGGCCTGTCGCCGATTTTGTCATGGCATTGTTATCTAAGAGTTCCCGATACCTTTTTTCTGCCTCTTTTTTAATCCGATCCGCCTCGTTCTGAGCCGCTAGTAAAATTCGTTTCCGCTCAGAGACAATTTTTTTTGCTTCAGATAACTCTTCCGGCAATCTTTCTCTGATTTCTTCTATTAAATCAATGGCTTCTTCTGGATCAATTAAAGATTTGGATGAAAAAGGGAGCGTATTCCCACTTTCGATTAATGTTTCCAGATCCGCCAACAATTCCTGTATCATGCTTAAATACATCCTTCCTCAAACTTTTTTTGCATCGCTACTTCCACATTCAGGGGAATAAAATCTGATACGTCCCCCTTTAGCTTGACTAGTTCTTTCACCAAGCTGGAGCTGATATATGAATGCTTATTATTAGTCACCATAAAAAAAGTTTCAATATCATTATCAAGATGCTTATTGGTTAAAGCCATCTGAAATTCATATTCAAAATCTAGAAAGGCGCGAAGCCCCTTGACAATGATATTGGACTCTTGCTGCCGCGCATACTCTACCAGAAGGCCATCAAAGCAGTCAACTTCCACATTTTTAAATGGTGTAACACATTCACGTATTAAGGCTGCTCGTTCATCGAGTGAAAACAAATACTTTTTCGCGTTATTGTACATCACACAAACAATTACACGATCAAATATTTTTGATGCTCTCTCAATAATATCGAGATGACCATGGGTGATGGGATCAAAGCTCCCCGGGTAGATGGCTGTTTTTGACTTCAACTTGTCTCCTTACCGTAAAAATAAACTAAAGTATTTCCATATGTCTTTTTTTTGTAACAAACTAATGTATTTTTTTCTAATGGCATTATAACAGATTTCTCTGTTTCTATCACTATTTTTCCACTTTTCGTTAAAATTTCTTTACTTTCGATTGCTTCAAGCAGATGTTTTATTGAGTCGCCCTGAATATACGGCGGATCAATAAAGATAAAATCAACTTTTATTTGGCCTTTCTTTAAAAATTCCAAACCTTCTTCAGCCGATTTTTTATAGACCTCACTGCGATCAAGATAAGCAACTTTGGCAAGATTTTTTTTGACGATTTGCAAACTAGATTCAGCAATATCAAAAAAATATGCCTTCTCGACGCCTCTACTCAATGCCTCAATTCCAACAGCACCAGTGCCGGCAAAAAGATCAACAACTATTTTTGCATCCCTCAGTTCAAACTGAAGGCTATTAAAAATAGCCCCCCTTATCTTATCTGCGGTCGGCCTGATTCCCGCACTCGTGACAGGCATCAGTTTTGTTCCGCGTTTTTCTCCACCTATAATTCTCATCTAATCTCCTAATTCAGAGCAATTTCATTCACAGATTCATAAAATGAATGTAAAATGTCATCAGCACAAATCATCATCTCCTGATCTCCAGATTCAAGCAGTAATTTTGCAGTTTTTTTAGTCTCCTCAATTACCGAAAGATCAGTGATTGGGTCTAAAAATCGCATTTCCGGCAATCCATGTTGCTTATAACCAAAGTAATCACCAGGCCCTCTTAGTTTTAAATCTTCTTCAGCAATTTCAATACCTTCATGATGGTTGACAATAATCCTCATCCGCTCTATTGTATCCTCATTAGTGGCATTGGTTACCAGAAAACACCATGACTGGCTATCCCCACGGCCAACCCGCCCACGCAGCTGGTGAAGCTGAGCCAAGCCAAATCGCTCAGCGTTAAGGATCACAATCGTGTTGGCATTGCTAACATCGATTCCCACCTCAATAATGCTCGTAGCAACCAATATTGATATTTTTCCATCACTAAATTGTGTAATGGTCTCCGTTTTATCTTCAGCTGTCATTTTACCATGCAGATAACCGACCTTAATCTGAGGCTCAAAGGCATTCTTTAAATTTTCATATACAGTAGCAATGTCGCTAATATTTTCCATATTTTCCGAAAACTCAACGAAGGGACAAATGACATAGGCCTGATTACCTTTGGTTATTTCATTTTTAACAAATTCAAAAATTTGTGCAAGTTTTTTTTCATTGTAACAATGCGTCTTGATGGCTTTTCGTCCCGCCGGTTTGTCACTGACAACCGAAACAGAAAGATCACCATAAAGAATCAGCGCCAGGGTTCTGGGAATTGGCGTGGCACTCATCACTAATGTATGGGGATTTTTCCCTTTCAGAAATAACTGTCCTTTTTGTCGTACACCAAAACGGTGTTGTTCATCAGTAATGATTAATCCCAGATTATAGTACTCGACGTGTTCCTGAAATAAAGCATGGGTTCCGATGACAATTGAAATCTCTCCCGCCGACAAACCTTTGAAAATTATTTTTTTTTCTGAATCTTTGACACTGCCAGTCAACAAACTGATAGAAATACCTGTATTTTTTAAAAATTTGCTAAAGGTATGATAGTGCTGTCTGGCCAAGATTTCAGTTGGTGCCATATAAGCAATCTGATAGCCATTTTGAGCCAGTAAACAGGCGACAGCAACGGCTATAACAGTTTTCCCTGACCCAACATCGCCTTGAATCAGGCGATTGATCACTCTTCTACTTTTCATTTCATCAGTTATTTCATGAATGATTCTGTCTTGACTATCGGTCAGCTCAAAGGGCAAAGAGTTGATAAATATCTCAAGACCGTTGAAATATGAGAGCTCAACATCAGAGATTCGATTAAGATTTCTTGATTGAAGAATGCCCATATTTATTTTTAGGGCTTCATCAAACTTAAATCGTCGAATCCCCAATTCTGCATCCTGAAAGTTTTGCGGTAAATGAATCTTGCGGTAGGCTTCTGCTTTTGTACAAAGCTTGTTTTCGTCGCGTATATTTTTTGGTAAATCAGCTGGCACCCATAAGTCATGGCTAAGAATTTCTCTAATCATTCTTGCCAAACTTTTGGCTGGAATGCCACTTATCAAAGGGTAAACAGGCTCAAACTCAAAAAACGCACCTGGATCTTTGCTGATTACAAATTGGGGATTGATCATTTTATATTGTCCGTTGTCTCTTTTTAAGACCCCATAAAAATAATAGCTTTCGTTAATCATCAAAATTTTTCTTAAATAAGGCTGATTAAATACCCTGATATTAACCACGACATCTTGCCAATTAACTTTTAACGTAAAAAAACTTTGCCGCCCTTTCATAAACTGATTGGCTGAAATCTTATCAATCTTTGCCTTTAGCGTTCCAAGATCATTTTCATCAAGATTCTCGACCGACAAAAAATAAGAGCGGTCTATATATTTTCGGGGAAATATATTCAGTAAATCTTTAACCGCTGAAATGCCATGTTCTTTCAAAGTTTTTTCGCGTTTGGCGCCAATCCCTTTAACAGTTTTAACGGACTGATTAAAATCCATTTGACACCATTTTATTCAACAGAGAGAATATAATAATAGAGCGGTTGTCCACCATGCTGAATTTCAATATCACACTCGTCGAAGCGCTCCTCAAGCTCTTCTGCTAGTTCTTCAGCCTGGTCTTTGCTGATATCTTTTCCGTAATAAATAGTAATCAGTTCTGACTCTTCATCCACCATTGAATCAAGCAGTTTTTCTGTAACCTGGTTAATGTCTTTTCCAGTTTCTTTTATTTCGCCATTAAAGATACCAATCACATTGTCTTTTTTATTTTTAAGCCATTTATTTTAGTGTCCCTGACAGCAAATGTCACCTCACCAGTCATGACATGTTCAAGGGCATCATTCATTGCCGCAAAGTTACTTTCCGCCGCTTCTTCCGGTGAATAAGCGATCATTGCCGCGACACATTGAGGAATCGTTTTACTGCTGATCACCAAGACATTTTTATCAGAAATTTCAGCGGCCTGCTTTGCCGCCATAAGAATATTACTGTTGTTTGGAAATAAGAAAATCGTTTGAGCATTCATTTTATCAATTTCGTTTAAAAAATCCTGCGTACTGGGATTCATTGTTTGACCACCGGAAATAACCTGTGATATACCAAGATCATTGAACAATGCGGTTAGTCCTGCCCCTGGCGAGACCGCGATAAATCCGTAGGGTAGCAATTTTTCTTGAGATTTTGTCCCTTTTGTCGCAAATTGCTCACGCATGTTGTCAATTTTCATCCTTGTCAAACTGCCTAATGACCCCCCCGTTCAAGCGCCAGACCAGGGTGGTCAGTATGGACGTGTACTTTGACAATCTCTTCATCTTTAACAACAACAACACTATCTCCAAGTGAATTCAAGTATTCCCGCAATTCAGATTCATCAACAGCTTTAGCGTCTGTAATGATAAATTCGGTACAATATCCAAAGGTAATGTCTTCTGGTCGCATATGTGAATCATCGACAAATTTATCTAATGATGACATGACTGATTTGTTCGGAACAACTGCAACTGAATCAAATTCCAGTTCCTCATTCATAAAAGCTTTCAGTGCGCCTTCAAGAATAAAGATCAGTCCCTGCCCCCCTGCATCTACAACACCGGCTTCCTTTAAAACCGGTAGCATTTCCGGGGTCCGTTTTAAAGTTTCTTTACCATGATCAATTACTGCCTGCATAAAGGTCCCCAGATCATCAAATTTGAACTGATTCTCTACTGCAAACTCTGACATTTCCCGTGCTACTGTCAAGATCGTTCCCTCAGTCGGTTTCATGACTGCCTTATATGCCACATCAGATGCCAATTTAAGCGCATTTGAGACTTTTTCGACGTCTAACTCGTCAATCCCTTTACAAGCTTCTGAAAAGCCTCTTAGGAGCTGAGAAAGAATAACCCCTGAATTACCACGAGCGCCAATCAGCGCTCCTGAGGATGCTGTTTTAGAAACATTATAAATATTTAAGTTATCGATTTTTTTAAATTCTGAAACTGAATGACTAAATGTGAGTGACATATTAGTACCTGTATCACCGTCAGGAACAGGAAAAACGTTCAATTCATCTACCAGTTTTTTATGGATTTCCAGATTTCTGGCACCAAACTCAAACATTTTTTTTAATAGCGTTCCTTCAATTTTCTGATTGTTCATGCTGTCCTCCAATTTATATACGTACACTTACTACATTAACGTTAATCCGTTTGACTTTTATCGATGTCTGTTTCTCTACATTATATTTTACATTTGAAATAATATTCTCTGCTACAACCGATATTTTTATTGCCTGTTCAACAATGACATATAAATCAATAATCAATTGATCATCTTCTATAAAAATCCCAACCCCTTTATTAGCCTGGTCGCCACTTAATATTTCAATTAATCCGTCCTTGCCGCGTTTATGCGCCATTCCTACCAAACCATAGCATTCCATTGCCGCATTCCCGGCAATATCTGCAATTGCTTTTTTGGTAATATCAATATATCCCGCTTCAGTATTTATTTTCACTGTTTTACTCCTTTAAATTATTCATCTTATTTTACATAAAATTTTCCACGAAGTCAAAATTTCTATTGCATTATTTTGTTTTTTTATGATATAATACACCTTGTTTTATAAAAGGTAGCGTAAGGGAGGGAATGTCATGGCTAAAGAATGTTTTGTATGTAAAAAGACCGTTGTATCTGGCAACTCGGTTAGTCATTCAAATAAACACAATAAACGAATTTGGAAACCTAATTTGCAACGAGTTAAAGTTGTTGTCGATGGAACACCACAACACGTGAATGTTTGCACACGTTGTCTGAGATCCGGTAAAGTTGAACGCGCGTAGTCATCTACGACAAAGAGCCTAATGGCTCTTTTTTTATGCCTCAAACCGATTAACAATAACTAATAACTTGCCCGAACCAACTCTGATGGACTGTTCTTCAGCGTTTGTCATATTACTAATCCCATAGGGTTCAAAAATTGTCATTTTTCCATTCTCGACTGGATAGAGGAATCCGTCAATGTAAATAGCCTGTGCCAAACCGTCAACCGGTAAGAGCGAAATAACCGTTTGAATTGGATATGAAAATTTGATTTCATCGTCAATCATATAGATTTCCTGTTTTTCATTGACAATACAGCCCCTGATGCCTTTTTCCAAAAGACGGGAAAGTAAATAGATATTACCCAAACTGTGGTCAATCCGATCACCTGTCCCACCGTAAATAATCACTTCATCCGCACCCAGATCAATTGCCTTTTCAATTGCAATCTCTGTATCAGTCTGGTCTTTAACAACAGGATATCTTTCGATGGTTACTTTTTGTTCATAATATCTCAAGACTTCTGCTGAAATTGAATCCATATCGCCAACCAAATAATCTGGACAAACATCAATATTCTTTAAAAAATTTGCACCACCATCAGCACCAATAACAATCGAACCATGATTTTCCATAAGCTTTCGGCGATAAAATTCCGGATCGTGATACTCACCATTAGAAAAGATAATAACCCTCATACTATCCCTCCTTTTTTTAATTCATTCAAAAAATACAAATAATGCTGATAACGACTTTCACTGATCTGCCCGTTTTCAACCGCTTTTTTTATTGCGCAATCCGGCTCCTGGTCATGAACACAGCTGGCAAATCGACACTGTCCTTTAATAAAATCCGGAAAATATTCCTGCAATTCAACCGGTTCGATGCCTCCTGGGACCTTAAATGAAGAAAATCCAGGCGTGTCAACCAAATAGGTATTGTCTTCAAGACTTAAAAGTTCTACATGACGGGTTGTGTGTTTGCCCCGTTTAAGCTTTTCACTCAGGCCGCCGGTCTCCATAACTATGTTTTTAAAAAAACAATTTGCCAGGGTCGATTTTCCAACTCCTGAAGGGCCGGCCATAAAAGCAGTTTTTCCATTGATCAAGTCAAGAACCGCAGCCTGCATTGATTCATTTTTTTGATCTAAGAACAGCGTTTTGTAGGGCGTAGACTGATAAATAGCTTTTATTTCGTTGACCTTTTCCGCTGACACTAAATCCTTCTTAGTAAAACAGAGAATCGGCTCTACCCCACTCAGCTCCGATTGAAGTATAAGCTTGTCGACCAGTAATAAATCCGGTTTCGGACTCTTCAGAGCAAACATAATCAGACTTATATCAACATTAGCAACAGGCGGTCTAATCAACAGATTTTTTCTTTCTAAAACAGATTCAATTACCCAACTGTTTTCTGATTCTGATAAATTAATATTCACCCAATCACCAACTGTCGGAGTGATTTTCTGATGTCTGAGAATACCTTTAGCCCGACATTCTATGCTATCATGTGAATCGGAGGTTTTTACATAGTAAAAACCTCCGATTCCTTTAATAATACGTCCTTTAATTTTGCGCCTCCTAAAAATCAATATATCCGGTACCTGCGCTGCTACCGTCAATAAAGACTTCATAAACCTGTCTGCCATAACCTTCCACTTTTACCGTGAAACTGTCATCAGACATATTGGTGCCTTCGTAGACAATCGTTTCAGTTTTATCACTGAAGTAGAGAATTACTTTTACTTCTACAGATTCAGCTGGTGATAAAGATGAATACTCTGTCAGATCGATTGTTAATTTTTGTGTCGTAATCATGCCGCTGCTGACGACAAGGTCAACGGTTGTATTGCGCTCAACCGACTGATTGGCCGAAACACTTTGTTCCGACACCAGCCCCTCAGCAAGAGTGTCACTGGGTTCATATGTGATTGTTCCCACAGTCAATCCCGCACTGGTGATGCTACTACGAGCATCAGTTTCAGCCTTTCCCACAACATCAGGGACAGTTGCCAGATCCTGCCCCTTACTGACATAAATCGTGACTTTTGTTCCTTCGTTAGCAGAAGTATTACCTGCCGGATTCATTTGAAAAACAATATCTGCCGCATAACTAGCATTAAATTCCCTTTTGATTTCACCAACTAAAAAACCGGCAGCTTCGATCGCTTTAACTGCATCTGCCTCACTACTCCCAACCACATTGGGAATTTCAGCAGTCTTTATTCCTTGACTAACAGTCACGCTAACTGTTTTACCCGCTTCTATTTCTTGTTTACTTTCTGGCGATTGAGAAATTATCTTACCCGCTTCAACTTCAGAATTATAAACTTCCTTTTCAACCTGAATATTCAGATCAAGAGCCTGCAAAGCAGTCGTTGCTTCTGATACAGTCATTCCCGTTATATCAGGGACAGTCACGGTTGTTCCTCGCATAAAGGCAAAGGCAATTAATCCAATTGCCAGCATTGCAACGATTGCCATGGCGATAATCAAGGGCTTTTTTGATTTTCTGCCATTCTTTTGTATTCGCAATTCTTTTTCCTGGGCTTCCAGTTCATCAACCGAAAAGTCGCCAGTGTTTTCGACATGAAACAATCCTTCACGATAAACATGCGTATCAGCACGATTATTATTATAGTTATCATTTCCCGAAGAACCCGCTCCTTCAAGAATCTGATCCAGGTCATCCATCAATTCGTCAACATTCTGGTAACGGTCATCCGGTTTCTTTTCAGTCAGCTTCATTACAACGCGGTTCACAACTTCTGGAATTTTAGGCTCAATCTTTTTTGGGGGAATCAGATCTTCTTGAATATGTTTAATTGCGATCGTAACGGTATTTTCTTCGTCAAAAGGCAATTTGCCCGTCAATAATTCATAGTATAAAATACCCAGCGAATACAAATCTGAGCGTTCATCCACAAAACCACCGCGCGCTTGCTCTGGAGAAATATAGTGAACAGATCCCATTGTCTGATTTGTCATGGTAACTGTTGAACTGGTAATTGCACGGGCAATACCAAAATCAGCCACTTTGGGAACCAGATCTCTGGTCAGTAAAATGTTATGCGGTTTGATATCACGATGAATGATTTTATTTTCATGCGCACATCTTAACGCATTTGAAATATCAACTAAAAAGCGGGTGGCTTCAACATAATCGATTTTTCCTTTTCTTAACAGATACTGTTTCAAGGTAATACCATCAACATACTCCATAATGATATAATAGATATTATCCTGAACACCTACATCATAGACCCCGACAATGTTCGGATGAGATAAACAGGCAACAGCCTGAGATTCCCGATCAAATTTCTTGATAAACTGCTCGCTTTCCGTATATTCCTCGCGCAGCACTTTTACCGCCACATACCGATTGAGTTTCAAGTCTCTGGCTTTATAAACGTAAGCCATCCCACCACGCCCAATCAATTCGACGATTTCATACCGTTTTCCCAATGTTCTACTGAGCATCTGTCACTCCTTCTAGGGGTCTAAATAATACTACGGTGATATTATCTTTCCCTCCGTTTTTATTTGCTGTATCGATCAGTAATTTGGCACCTTCTTCCAGGCTATTCTGATTGACAATTTTCTTTATTGTCTCATCTGATACCATATTAAAAAGTCCATCTGAACAAACTAAATACTTTGCTCCCGCTTTAATGGGATAGCGGTAAATGTCCACGTTAACTGAAGAATCAGTACCTAAAGCTCGGGTAATAACATTTTTTTGAGGATGGATTTCTGCCTCTGCCTGAGTTATTTTCCCTTCATCAACCAGAATCTGCACCAGCGAATGATCTTTTGTCAAACGCAGGATTTCCTGATCAGACACCAAATAGGTACGACTATCACCAACATGGCAAATACACATTTCATCGCCATCCACGATACACATTGTCAAGGTAGTCGCCATTCCCAGGCGAGCTGGCTCATCATCACTCACCTTTTTAAGTTCGAGATTAATGTCATTTACAAATGTCATCATTTCTTCTGAATCAAAATAGTCTCTAATTCGCGATAAATTATTTTTAATGAAATCTACAGCCGTCTGACTGGCGATTTCGCCACTGCGATGACCACCTAAACCATCTGCTACCGCAAATACATAGGATATTCGATCAACATTCTTGATCGTTGCCGCTAAATAGGCATCCTGATTGACTTTTCTTTGTGTTCCTACATTGGAACCGTAGGCACATTTCATATAATCACCTTATCCCTATTTTTTTTTCGTAACTGTCCGCATGCTGCATCAATATCACTCCCTATTTTTCGTCGCATCGTCACATTGATTCCATTTGTTTGAAGCCGCCTCATGAACTGATTGCCTGAGAGGCTGTTTTCAAATGGCAAACCAGCTACCTCATTAAGGCCAATCAGATTAATATGGTGCGGTTTTCCTTTAAACAAACGGGTTATTTCTTCAATATCGTCGTTTTGATCATTAAAGCCTTTGATTAGCGCATACTCATAAGTAATTCTTCTTCCTGTAATTCGAAAATATTCATCACAGGTTTCTAAGAGTTCCGGGAGTTTATATCTGCGTGCGATTGGCATGATCTTTTCACGTTTATGTTGAAAAACAGAATGCAAAGAAATCGCTAAATTTATCGCCAGATGTTCTCCAGCAAGGACCTTGATCTGCGGAATCAGACCACAAGTTGACAGTGTTATCTTTCTTTGTCCAATCGCAAAGCCTGTATTTGCAATTCTAATAAATCTCATAACATTCTCATAATTATCAAGGGGTTCTCCCATGCCCATTATGACAATATTCGAAATTCGTTCATTTTGAGTTTGCTCAACTAAAAATACTTGATCGAGCATTTCTCCGGCCTCAAGATTTCTAACGCAACCATCAGTCGTTGAAGCACAAAATCCACACCCCATACGGCAACCAACCTGAGAAGACACACATAATGAGTTGCCGTGGTCATAGCGCATAAAAACTGATTCTACCATTTCGTGATCATAAAACTCAATTAAAAACTTTTTACTAAAATCATCCGCATCCTCCTGAATCTTTAGGACACTTCCATGACTAATTAAAAAGTGATCATTTAGCAGGGTTCTGAGATCTTTTGAAAAGTCAGTCATCTCAGCAAAATTTTGAATCCGTTTTTCGTATAACCAGTGAAACAATTGTTTTCCTCTGAAACGTTTCTGTCCCAGTTCTTCCATCAGTGCACCTAGTTCTAATTGATCCATACCAAAGATATTTTTTCTCATCATCTATTTCCCCTGATTGTATACAATACTACTCACACAGATTCATATATTATATCAAATTTTTATATTGAAAACAATTTTGACTATGTATTTTTATTGTAACTAAATTAATTTATTGATTTTCACTCTTTTTTAACAAGCACATAAAGAAGCCATCACAACCATCCATTAGTGGATTAGTATAATGAAAATCAATCCCTTTGAAAGGAATTATTTGCATATTTTTATATTGCTTTAAAAAATTCTCGATCTGTTTTTCATTTTCGTCCTCATTAATTGTACAAGTTGAATACAAAAGATATCCGCCCTTTTTCAAATATTTTTGCGCGTTCTGTAAAAGTTTATTTTGAATTTCAATAAGATCGATTATCTTGTTTTCGGTAATCTGATAACGAATTTCAGGCTTGCGTCTAATTACTCCCAGACCCGAGCAAGGAGCATCCAATAAAATGCGATCAAACCTTTGCCGATCATTCGCATCATATAAACAGCCATCTTTTTCTTCAACTCGTATATTTTTACATCCTAATCGATCTGCATCATTTTCAATAAGCTTCAATCGATTTGGATAGATATCTCTGGCAATAATTGTCCCGCTATTATTCATGATCTGACTTAAATAAGTTGTTTTTCCGCCAGGAGCCGCACACATATCTAATATCACGTCGTTTTCCTGCGCCCCTAATGCCTCAACAGCAAGCATTGCGCCCTGATCCTGTATAGAAAATAAGCCATTTTTAAAGAATTCTGTGTTTTCAATCTGGTGATGAAATGCCTCTAATTGTTCCAGATTTAAAGCAACGTCTGTGAATTCTCCAGCATTTGCTAGAACATTTGCTTGCATAAATTCATTTTGTAGTGCCTTCGAACCAATTTTGAAACTATTACTTCGAATCGTAAAAGGAGGTTTTTTATTCATCAGCTTAACAATATTTTCAGCTTCCTTGTCAAAAACATCAAAAAACTTTTCTACTATCCAAAAAGGCAATGAATTCTCAATAGAGATTTTTTTCAACGGATCTTTAATATCCAGAAATTCCCAAGCTCGGCCTTCTTGCTCAATCTTTCGCAGTTGATTACGCAAAACACCATTAACAAAGCCCTTTGCTTTAGGTTTTATCTTCTGGGTCTGTTTAACTGCTTCATTAACAATTGCATAGTCTGGAATACGGTCCAGAAAATACAGCTGATAATAGGCAATCCTTAAAATCATCAGAACTTCAGTTTGGATTTTCTGCAGCGGTCGGCCAATCTGCTGTTTGATTAAATGATCAATTCCCATCTGGTTCTGCAAGGTTCCATATACCAAACTAAGATAAAGGCGTCGATCCTCATCTTTGATGGTCGCATCTCTTAAAATGCTCTTTACCTCAAGATTTGAATAGGCGCCTTCATAATTAATTCGCAATAAAGTTTTATAAGCTTCTCTTCGAATATTCATTAATCTCTTGATCCTCTTAAAATAATTAATCGCAGCAGGGTTAGAAGAGCCGTCAAAGCAGCTGCAACATAAGTTAGCGCAGCGGCTCGCAAAACTCTTTTAACACCTGCTTCTTCAGTGGGATCAATAAGATTATTTGCAACCAAGCCCTTAACCGCCCGTCGACTTGCGTCAAATTCGACTGGCAACGTAATGATTGTGAACAGCAATGCTAACATGAATAAAAGAATGCCAAAATCCATTAAAGCATAACCCCAACTGGAATTCCCGAAAATAAAACCAATAAAGAATAGTGGCCAAGCTAAATTAGATGCGAATCCAGAAATAGGAACAATAAAATTTCTGAATCGCAAAGGGAAATATCCTTCTTTATCCTGGATTGCATGTCCAGTTTCATGTGCGGCAATACCAACAGCTGCGACACTGGCAACATTAGCGACCCCCTGAGACAATCGCATGGTTTTACTGCGAGGATCATAATGATCCGTCAGATTACCTGAAATACTCTCAATTTGGATCGTTCCCAACTGATTCGAATTTAATAATCTTCTAGCCGCATCACTACCAGTTAAACCGTTTTTTGTCCTGACTTTACTATATGCTTTATAAGCACTACTTACCTGATGCTGGGCATAAATCGTAAAAAGCACAGCTGGAATCAGGATCAGAATAGTCATATCAAATGGTAAGAAATACATTTTCTACCTCCCGTAAACGCTTTTGAAATGTTTAAGTAATTTTCTGATACTTAAAACCAATTTCATTATATATTAATTTCCTAAAAATCTGCTTAGTCTATCCAAGAAATGATCCCGGAGCGATTGCATTTCCTCTAAGAAACTCTTTCATCGGCATTCTCTTTTTTCCCGGATATTGAATCTCATCAATCCACAAGAGACCATCACTGACCGAAACAGCCAAACCAGATTGAAAATCAGATTCAACCACCTGTCCAGCTTGAAGTGAAACATCCTTTTTTTCAAATATTGGCGAAAAGCATTTAATTTTTTGATCGTTCAAATAAAAATAAGCCCCAGGATGAGGATCAAGCCCGTTGATTAAAGAAACTAACACTTGGCCTGGTAAAGACCAGTCCAGCATCCCTAGTCCTTTATCAATCTTTTCGGCATAAGTGGCCTCGGCATCATTCTGTTTTTGCCCAAGTAAACGCTTTTCAGCAATTTCTTCCAGATTATCGCACAATAGTTGGCCACCTAACTCTGATAAATCGTTATGTAAACCACCATAAGTTGTTCTTTCAGTTATTTCAACTTCCGCACTGATAAACATATCGCCAGTATCCATTCCCTCACCCATTTGCATAATAGTGACGCCAGTTTGTCTATCTCCGTTAATAATAGAACGCTGTATTGGAGCTGCCCCACGATATTTTGGCAATAATGAACCATGAATATTAAGTGCTCCATACTTCGGAATAGCAAGGATTTCCGGTGACAGTTTTTGTCCATAAGCTGCAACAACCAAAAAATCAGGAGCCATTTCACGGATCATTGTAACAATCTCCTGATCATTGATCTGCTCAGGTTGATAAATAAGACAATCATTTTCGAGGGCCAGCTTCTTAATCGGCAGAAATTCAATCTTTTTCCCGCGTCGGTTTGGCCGATCAGGCTGGCAAAAAACTGAAAGAATAGTATGTCCATCAGAAATTAACCTTTTCAAAGCCGGTTCTCCAAAATCAGTTGTTCCCATAAAAATTATTTTATATGTCTTCATCTTCTTCCAATTCTTCAACTCGATCAATAAAAAGCACGCCATCCAAATGATCAAGTTCATGACAAACTGCACGGGCCAGCAAATCTTCTGCTTCCATTTCAAAACGATTTCCATCAATATCTGTGGCTTCCACAACCAGATGCTTTGGTCGTCTCACCAAGCCAGATTGTTCAGGTAAGCTTAAACAGGCTTCCTCATCTAGGGCTTCACCATCCTGCTCAATAATTTTGGGATTAATGAAGGTGATTGGACCTTCACCAACGTCAATAACAGCCATCCGTTTTAAAATCCCAACCTGAGGTGCTGCCAAACCCACACCATCAGCCGCATTCATGGTTTCAATCATATCATTATTTAATTCACGTACACGATCCGTTATCTCGTCGATGATCCGGGATTTTTTTCTTAATATCGGATCGTCGTCAATTCTAATTTGTCTAATAGCCATTTAGTCCTCCTAAGTTCTGACTTCTAAAGATATCTTTGATTTTATCTTTTCCAAATCTTTCTTTTTAATAATTTCATTATACTTCTGCTGAAAAAAATCTATATCTTTTATTTTTAAAATAATTTGTCCTATAAAATTCTCTTCGTCAGTATAGTCACTATGAACCGGTTTATATAAAAATACTTTGCCGGCTTCCATTTTTCCAAACTTTTCATTTAGTAAAATATAAAGTCGCATGGCATCATTCTTAACAAGTTCCTGATAGCAATTTCTGATTTTAAACACCACCATATATAAATATGGCGGGTAATTCATCGTTTTTCGAAATATTAATTCACCTTGATAAAAAGCCTCATAATCATCTTCCTGGATTGACAAAAGCAAATCATTTTGTGGATCACTTGTTTGAATAAAACCCACACCACCAGCGTTTAAGGCTTTTTTAAAAAAACGCGAATAAATATTATAACTAATCTCAGCGGCGTCATATGTTCCTAAATTTATATCGCGATCAATAAAAAAACTGGCCGCAACTCCAACATTTGAAAAATCAAAATGTTTAGCTAAAACCTGCGTTCCAATCAGGATATCGATCTCCTTATTTTTAATTTTGCTGTTAACGCTTTTAATCTCAGTGCTGCTAATACCCCCTAAAACCAGAACAATTTTAAGCTGTGGATATCTTTTTTTTAAATACTCATAAAGATTTTTAACGCCACTTCCCTGATATCTAAGGTCTCTACCATCACAATATTGGCAATGGTCTAGCTTTTTTTCCTGAAAACCGCAATAAGAACATTCAAGTGAATTATTTTTATCATTATAGGTTAAAGCGACCTGACAATGGGGACATTTTTGCAGCTTACCACACGCTTTACAAACAACTGCTTTTGTATATCCTATTCTATTGGCCAGAATAACCGTCAGCTTTCGGTCCGTCGATGATTTTAATATCGCCTGGTTTAAGACGCGACTAACTGGTGTCAAATTGCCCTCTTTGAGTTCCACTTGCATATTAATAATTTGTGGCTTATTACTATTTGAACGCTTGCCAATTTCTATATATTCCAGCTCTTTATTCTTAATCTGATAAAATGTTTTAATGTCTGGACTTTCATCGATCAGCAGATACTGACAGTTTAATATCCCCGCATACTGTCTGACCAGATCTGGCAAATGAAACTTGGAAACGCCAATTGTATAATAAGCAGGGTCGCTTTCATTCTCAACTACAATAAGATCAAGTTGTCTAAACGGCAAAAATAAAGCTCCCTGAACACCCAGCACCAATCTGATTTTACCATTCTTTACGTCTTCCCAGAAGATTCTTTGTTCCTTGGGTGAAAGTTTGTGGTGATAGAGTCCTACATACTCACCAAAATACTTAAAAAATAATTCAAACTTTTGATAACTAAGATTGATCTCTGGAAAAAGCAAAACTACCGATTTACCAGTTGCTAATTTTTCTTGAATTATTTTAAACAGTAGGCGAAATTTTGAAACTGAATCATTATTTTTTAAAAAGCAACCTTTTACTATCATTTTCTTGTATTGGTGAAAAACGGCCTCTTCGTTAGCACTTAACAAAACATTCCTGGTGTTTCTTATCTGATCACTGTCTTCATAGAGTTGCCCGGGATAGGGAATCTCTTCCTGCACCAATCCCTTTTTTATTAATCCGGACAGGCTTGCCCGGTAACCGGGAATCAGTTGCTTTAATTCAGATTCTTTCATTGACTTAAATTCAAGCAGTTTAATTATGGCCGATTGGATCTTACCAGCTTTAAAGGACTCTGGCACTGATTTTAAAAAATAACGTTTTTCATCAATCGTTTTAGGCAATATCAGAATATTCTTTCGTTTGATATATCCACGGGCAATCATTTTATTGATAACCCCGCGATCGGTTTTTAAGACCTTGCTTTCAGGAATTTCCAATAAACCATGATCGAAATATTTTGATACAATTTCTGATTGCTCATGCTCAAATTGCATTTCTGGCAGATCAAGCTTGAGGTAAGATTGTCTTTTAACCGGTCGAGCTGACACAAAATAGGCTAGATTTTCATAAAACATTGAACAATAATAGGTTTTCATGAAAATGCATAACTCTATCTGTTCTTTATTTAAAACCGGCACGGCGTCAATCACTTCCAGAATCGGTTTTAACGGATATGGTGATGTTTCGATTTCCAGCAGTCTAACAACAAAAGCTTCCAGCTCGCGGTTTCCACGTCCAAAAGCAACTATTACTCTAATCCCGCTTTTTATTTTTGTGTCATCATCAAAATAGTAATAGTATGATTGATCGAGGCGTTTGTTATTTTGCTTTAAGTAAACTTCTGCGACCTTCAATGTTTATAGACCCTTCAAAAGAAAATGCCGCTATACAACGGCATCCTGTTCAGCTTCTTCTATCATTAGATCACTTTGCAGCTCACTTGACACAAAGACACAGTGAACTAGATCATGAGCGATTTCATTTGTCGCAATTGTAACAGGATTATCAATTGTAATTTTGACTAAGGGTTCATCTCCTTCAATAATTTCTCTCGCTCTTTTTGCCGCTGCTAAAACCAACGAGTACTTATTGCCTGCTTTGCTAATTAATAGATTTAATCCTGGTTCTCTCATGTTTATCTCCCTAATATTTCTTCAATTCTGTTTTTAAGTCTTTCTGTTCTGCATTTTTCAGCCGTTATTATCGACTGAACCTTATTTGCTGCCACATTTAAATCATCATTAATGACTATATAACTATAGTCATCAGCATTTTTAATTTCTTCACTGGCACAACTAAGGCGCATTTCCATTTGCTCTTTACTTTCTGTGCCACGTTCTTCAATTCGACGTCTCAGTTCTTTCATTGAAGGTGGCACAATAAAGATATAAATTCCTTCTTTATACCCAGTTCGCACCTTTGCCGCACCCTGAATATCAATTTCCAGTATTACATCATAACCTGATTCCAGTAAATTTTCAACATAATCTTTTGGTGTCCCATAATAATTTTCATACACAGATGCATATTCCAGATATTGTCCTTTTTTGATTCTTTCTTCAAATTCAGTTTTAGTTATATAGAAATAATCTCTGCCATGTTTTTCGCCATTACGCGGCTGACGGGTTGTTTCGGATATTGATAACCGAAGATCCGGATTGTTTTTGGAAATAATCCGACAAACACTTCCTTTCCCTGCACAGGAGGGTCCCGATATTACAATTAGTATTCCTTTTTCTCTCTTGAAAAAGGGTTCCTTCATTTCTGTATCATTTAATTCCCGCGTGTTGATAGGACAACTACTCATATAAATTTACACCTCTACTCAATATTTTGAATTTGTTCGCGAATTTTTTCGATTTCGCTTTTTACATCGACAACAAGATTCGTGATCGAAAGATCATTCGCTTTTGAACCGATCGTATTGATTTCCCGATTGATCTCCTGAATCAGAAAATCAAGTTTTCGACCAACTGGTTCATCCTCTTTAAGGATTAGAGCAAGCCGACTAGTATGACTTTTTAAACGCGTCAGCTCTTCATCGATATTAAGTTTATCTGCCATTATTGCCACTTCAGTCAAAATCCGTTTTTCATCGATTTCAAGTGATTCGGTATATGAAGCAATTCGTTCTTTTAAATCGCGACGATATTTCTCCAACATAACTGGACTTAGTTCCTCAATCTTTTCGATGCAGCCAATAATTATTTCATTTCTAGAAATAATATCCGCTTTAAGATTTTCCCCTTCATGAGTCCTACTATTATCCAATTTTTCCAGCGCTTGCGCAAGAACCGGTTCAATGATACTATAAATGACATCCTCATCGGCCGGATTTTCTTCAACCATGATAACATCAGGAAACTTTGAAATCAGGGGTAAATCTATCTCATCTGAGATCATTGAATCTAATCGCTTAATATTGTTGAGGACAGCCAAATATTGTCTGGCTAACTCTTCATCATAAACAATTTTACGGTTTTTGCCGTCAAGTTCATTAAATTTAACGAAAACTTCAATTCGACCCCGCGCCACCTTTTTCGAGATTAGGCTTTTCATTTTTTCCTCGATGGGATTTAACAGCTTAGGCGTCTTAAGAAAAAAATCGCGATAACGATGATTGATCGTCTTGATTTCTATAGCCAGATCATACTGATCATCCCGAAAATCACTGCGTCCAAATCCTGTCATACTTTTCATCATGCACACCTTCCTGAATCTGAATTCGTTCAGTACTGCTTCCAAATCTGGAATTGAAAAAAGGGACATCCGCAACTCCTAAATCTAGAAAACTTTATCATTTCACTATAACGAATTCTTATAGAAAAGTCAATGCATCTCAGGACTTTTTTAATTTGATACAAGTATTACTTTCTTTCATTTCAGATTAATGATAGAATTAAAAACCTAGAATATGACATAAGAAAGGAACGAATATGGCTTTTGACGGTATTACCACTTATCATTTGTCTAAAGAACTCGATGACTATTTAGTTGATGGCAGAATCCGAAAAGTTTATCAACCGGAAACAGATGAGATTCGTTTGCTGATTAATCATGGCAAAGAAAAACATCATCTGCTCTTATCCGCGAATAGCGCTAACCCGCGTGTATATATAACTCAGAATGTTAAAGAAAATCCTGCCGCCCCACCCAGTTTCTGTATGTCTCTGCGAAAATACATTTTAAATGGCAGCATTATTGGATTTGAACAGTATAAGACAGACCGGTTAATCCAAATAAAGATTCAGCAGAAGAATGAATTTAATGAACCGGTAGTACGCACACTTATTATCGAAATTATGGGACGTAACAGCAATATTATCCTACTCAACGAAAAAATGGATATCCTGGATTCATTGAAAAAAGTCGGTACATCTTCAAGCCGATTTCGTCAAATCCTGCCTGGCAAGACTTATTTATACCCGCCAGAAAACGACCGCTTCAGTTTTTGGGAGGTCACACCAGCAGTCTTTTCTGCATTATTAGATGATAAACAGCCACTGACAATCAAAGACTTTCTGCTCCAGTCATTTCTGGGGATAAGCCCCACGATTGCTAAAGATGTTGCTTATCGGTCAGGACTTGACGATTCGCAAGCCATCAGCAGCCTGACTGCAAAACAAAAGCAATATCTCAATCAGGAGTTTTTTTCCTTGACTGATCGGGTTGAAAAAGAATGTCAACCCGTCATTTATTTTGTTCATCGCAAGCCCGATGATTTTTCGACGACCGCCAATCACTATATGGCGCAAAATACACTTGTAAAGTCTTTTCCCACTGTATCAATCATGCTAGAAGAATTTTATTTTCAGAAAGACAAAATTCTTCGTTTTAGGTCGCGTAGTGCCAGTCTGTCGCAACAACTGGATACGCTGCTCAAAAAACATGTTAAAAAACTCAAGAACCTTAGAGAAGACCTAAACAAAGCTCAAAAGGGTGAAAAATACCGTCTTTGGGGCGATCTGATTACTGCAAATATCTATCAGATTTCTCTGGGGCAGAAATCCGCTTCGTTAGTTAATTACTATGATCCTGACCAGGAAAGTATTGAGATCCCTTTGAAAGTTAATTTGAGTCCTGCTCAGAATGCCCAGTCCTATTATAAACGATACAATAAAAGTAAATCTGCTATCGCATACTTAAACCCCTATATTGAAACGACCGAACAACAAATTTATTATCTGGAATCGTTATTAAACAGCCTGGAACAGTCTACAGAACTTAATGAGCTGGAAGAAATTCGTCACGAATATCTAAACTCTGAATTCAATAAAAAATCTGTCTCAAAAGAAGACCGAAAGAAAAAAAAGGTTTCAAAACCCATGCATTTTATATCGTCGGAAGGTTTCCATATTTATGTTGGTAAAAATAATTACCAGAATGACGAAATTGCTACCCGATTCGGCAAAGATGAGGACTGCTGGCTGCACGTAAAAGATGCTCCTGGTTCCCATGTTCTGATCGTTGCCAAAGGCAAGTTTATCACGGAAAAAACTCTGCTGGAGGCAGGCGCTCTGGCTGCCTGGTACAGTCGTCTTAAGGGTTCAAACAACATTCCAGTGGATTACGTCGAATACAAGTATTTGAAGAAGCCGCCTAAGTCCAAACCGGGAATGGTCACTTTTACTAACCAGAACACCATGTATGTCTCGCCAGCTTCTGAAATAATTGAAACTATTACACGCATCACGGAAGAAGATGCTTAACCGACGTTTAATCGCTTTAAAACTTGAAGAAAATCCTCGGGAACTCTTGTTTTAAACAACATTTTATTTTGCGTTTCCGGATGAACAAACCCCAATGCCTGGGCATGCAGGCATTGGCCTTTTATTATATATGCCTTATTAAATTTATCTTTTCCATACACCGAATCACCCAGTATTGGATAACCAATTTTTGCCATATGAACGCGTATCTGGTGAGTTCGACCAGTCTCCAGCTGAAATCGGACCAAACTATGTTTTGCAAAACGTTTAATCACTTTAAAATGAGTAATGGCTTCTTTGGAGTTTTCGGGTACAACTGCCATTTTGAGACGATTTCTAGGATCTCTGCCGATAGGCATATCTATTTTGCCTTCATTAACATCAACAATGCCAACTACTATTGCATAATAAAGTCTTATAACCGAGTGTTCCATTAACTGTAAAGTCAAACTCTGATGCGCTTTATTGTTTTTAGCGATCATCAACAGTCCAGATGTATCTTTATCAATACGATGAACAATCCCCGGACGCATCACGCCATTAATTGTCGATAAATGGCCAGTGTGAGCCATGATCCCATTTACCAGCGTACCCGAATAATTACCCGGTGCCGGATGAACAACCATCCCTCGTGGCTTATTTATAATCAAAACATCGTCATCTTCATAAACAATATTCAAATCCATTTTTTCCGCTGCAATATCACAAGGTTTTGCCTCCGGAATATTAACCATCACCACATCACCGGTTTTTAAACGATAGCTGGCTTTAGCACTTTTTCCATTCACCATCACTTGGTCATCTTTAATCAAATTCTTAAAAAATTCCCGTGATAACTCTCCAAATTGACTGGCGCAAAATAGATCCAGACGCATGTCAGCTTGATTTTCGATGTTCAACTCGTAGGTTTCCATATTCTCCTCTAACTATTTATAAATCTCAACGATCATTTTAATGTTGCCCTTTTTTGTCTTTTCATCCATGCTGACAATTCTAGCTTTTCCCTTGCCCCTTAACGAGATGATATCCCCTCCCGAAATCCGACAATCTTTTTTTGTCACTTCCTGGTAATTTAGACGCACTTTTTTTTGACGAATCATTTCCAGACTCGCCTGACGGGAATGTCCGAATATTTTGCCTATCATGCCATCCAAACGGCTGGAGGCAACCACAATCTCCTTTTGCTCAAAATGACGTTCGAAAACCAGGATCTCCTCGATTTTTTTAACTTTCAAATCAACCTTTGTGTGATTTATCTGTCTCAAATTTGCTGTAATAAAGTCTGCAATTCTTTCATTGACGATGATCTGGGACCATTTTTCAGAAACATCAATGTCGCCAAGCAAATCACGTGAAATTCCCAGACTCATTAAAGTCCCCAGTACATTCCGATGATCTATATTTCCCTTTACTTCAAAGACTAAAGAACAAATCGGCCATTCCAGCGCTGATTCCTCAATGTAGTCCGGATAAATACAAAGCATCTGACGCTGAGCATTTTCATTGCCACCAAAAAAAAGATATTGGACACTATAATGTTTAATAATGTCCTCAATCTTCATTTGAAGCCGTTCATCAAAAAAATCGAAATAGACTGGATATGTATTATTCTCGCAAGCCTCTTCAACTCGTGACAAACGGTAGTTTTCTTTTTTATCAGTCATTTCCTACTCCTTCTAAATCAGTTTAAAATATACTGGTAACAATCCACTGATAAAAAGGGTAAATCAAAAACTGAAGAATCAGTAGTGCCGCAAAGGGCGATAAATCTACCGGTCCAATAATAGCAAAACGTCGAAGTGGTGCCAGCATTGGCTCTGTTAATCCGTAAATAATTTTTACAATCGCATTATTCGGATCTGGTCTTACCCAACTTAATAAAACATTAATAAGAATCAGGAAGGAAACAAACTCAAATAAATAAAACCCCGCTCTTAGTAGAATACTTTGTATCATGCCTATTCCAGATCTTCATCCCATTCAAGTATTGGTGTGTTAAAATCAAGTTCTTCGTTCTGGGGATTTGTCAGAACAGCCACCTGTTTGGGTGCTAAGATAAAGACATTGTCGGCGATTTTGTTAATTGATCCATCAAGTGCAAATAAAGCCCCACTTAAAAAATCAAAGATTTTTCTGCCGTTTTCATAATCAGTATTTTTAAGATTTAAAACGACTGTTTTGTTAGATCTGATCTTGTTACAGATACCAGGTGCATCCTTAAATACTTCCGGCTCAAGCACTAGTACTTCTGGACCATCATCGATGGGAAAATCATTGTGTCTGATCGGCGTTGTTTTTTTAGCTTTTGGTGGAACAAAAGCACTTCTTGTTTCCTCTACTTCATTGGTCTGATCTTCAAATTCGTCGTCTTCGTACACCTCATCGTAATCATCTTCATTATCGACTTCCATACCAAAAACTTTTATGATTTTATCTTTGAATTTTTCAGCTGCCATACTAAATCTCCTCGCTACTAAATATTTTTCGCCCAATCCTTACCAGATTCGAGCCTTCTTCAATTGCTATTTTATAATCATCAGTCATTCCCATTGACAAAATCTCCATGTTCAGGTTTTCTCCATGGTAATGCTCTTTTATTTTATCATAAATTTGCTTTAATTCTACAAAAATATTTCGAATTTCACGATTATTTTCTGTGTGGGGTCCCATTGCCATCAATCCTCTAATCCGAATGGCTTGATAAGCCATTGCTTTTTCCAAAAGATGGTCAAAATCCTCTTTTTTAAATCCATACTTGGTCTCTTCTTCAGCAAGATTTAACTGCAATAAGACATCTGTCACCAAAGCAGCTTTTTCACTTTCCCGATTTATGATTTCAAGTAATTGAAGGGAATCAACGGAGTGTATTAAATAGACTTTCCCAATAATCTGTTTGACCTTGTTCTTCTGTAGGTGTCCGATAAAATGCCACCTTACATCATCAATCATTTCATATTTTTTTAAAAAATCCTGAACTTTGCTTTCACCTAAGTCTCTAATACCAGCTGCTACTACCGCCTTAGTCTCTTCGAGATCATGATATTTTGTAACCGCAACTAATGTCACGTTTTCAGGAATTTCCTCTTTTAATCTTTCAATATTTTTAGCAATCATTCATATCTCCTTATGGGTAAATCCGGATCCTCGTTCCACTGCTTAATGAAGGATTTGCAGAAGTCTTTAATACCACATCACCATCAATTGTTTTTTCAATTTCTACCGGCAAGGGATCATTAAAGTAACCTTTTGAGACAGTCTGAATATAATTTTCGTCATCTTCCTGATAAACGGCAGTTTCTGGGATTACAAAGGCATCATAATCTTGCAGATAAACATCCGCATCAGCCAATACCATCTGCGAAAATTCATTGACATAATCCTTTAACATCAATATAATAATTTTCTGATCTCCATCTTCAACCTCATCGATGAAATAACTTGTATAATCCTGATTGTTGTAATTAAAACGTAATTCTGGATAATAAAGCAGCTGATCGATTCGACGCACCAGAAAGTCATAATACTCCTGGTTAATTCCCTTATCGGTGGTTCCCATTAACTCTTCCTTCAAGGCCAGCATTTCATCCTCACCCATAATGCTTTCGTCTTTATCAACTGTAAAAGCAATAAAAAGGTGATCGTTATTGACCACTTTTAGTTGATTAGATGATTCCTGGTCAATTTTACTAATGGAATCCAGCAAGTTTACGGTGACATAGGGCAGCATTTCCTGATTCAGCACTTTTTCAACCGGTTTAATACTAGTGAAAATGTAACCGCTTGAATGCATATAGAGATCGTTTAAAGTGATATTTCGTGAGGAACCGCCAGTTAAATCTACAAATGATAACCGGGCTTCCTGTAATTCTTCGAGGGTATAGCCCATATATTGAACACTTTCAACCAGAAAATCCTGTTGTTCGCGTTCTGTCTCTTCAATTTGACTGGTAATGCTATTCATACCTTCATATTTTGTGACCAGTTCGCCGACAATCCGACTCCAGTTGTTGTAATATTCATCTTCAATAAGCTTATCAATTACTTGAATCTGTTCGCTGACATATTCAACATTTACAACCTTGGGACCGCTGGTTAAATTTGTATAACCATTTGCCTTTTCACCCTCAGCTAAGGTAAGATCACTTGTCTGAAAATCATCAATTTCACGATAATCGATATTTTTGAAAAAATACAAATCCGTTGTGACTGATTCAGTATATCTCTCTTTATCAAGCAACATACTCATATTGCTTAAATAACTTGATACTGCCAGAATTCCTACAATAAAAAAAAAACGATGCCAATTATCAGATTACGCATAGACTTGACCCGTTTCGGACTTTTTTTCTTAAATCGCTTCATTTTATCACCTTTTTTAAATGGTCTGAGTGAGAGGACTTGAACCTCCGGCCTCTTGACCCCCAGTCAAGCGCGCTACCAAGCTGCGCCACACCCAGACAATGTTTATATTATAAAGATTTTTTTCGAAATAATCAAGACTTTTTTTTATTTCTTAGCTGTTTCTCAAACAACTTTATTAATTTATCACACTTTCCTTGTAAAATTATTAACAGGCGCTTAGCATTTTTAAATTAAAAGGCAAAAACCAGCAATCGCAAAATAAATTGCAACTGCTGGTTTAGTCATCAGTTTCCCATTTTTTTCTGGGACGGAGTGCAACTTTCAACAAAGGGAGTTGTTATTGCAGTTATAACTGGCTGATAACGACTTTGAAAAAGCCCCTTTTTATCAAGCACACGAATACCCAGATAGGCAACAATCAATAAAGCTATCCCTGAAAAAAACGGCGTTAAAACGGGATCCAGACTTGAATTAAGCTGAACAATCAAGGCATAGGAAAGAACACTGCCAATTAGAAAAAACAGCAGTGGAATGCCATAACAAATCATTGCCGCGCGAAAAACGCTGACAAAAGCCATTTCAACTTCAACCGTTTCACCAATTGATGCATGAATCGGGTTTTTTGCCACTGTTTCAACACTGGCTTTATCTTTCCCGATATGACAGGCGCCACAGTCACCACATGCCGCATGTCGTTTAATACTTACAACCGCGTCATTGCCCTGTTTATTTTTGATGATTCCTATTTCTTTCATTATAATTCATCCAGACTGATCCCCAGATCAATCAGCTGATCTAAACTGGCTTCTGCTGGTGCGCTCATCATCAGACAGCTGTGGTTTTGGGTCTTCGGAAATGCGATAACATCTCTGATATTATCATAATCTGTTAACAACATAATTAATCGATCCAAACCAAAAGCCAGTCCACCATGCGGCGGGGTTCCATATTTCAATGCCTCAAGCAGGAAACCAAACTGTTCCCAGGCGGCTTCAGTGCTAAAACCAAGGGCTTTAAAAACCCGTTCCTGTATATCCTGATTGTGAATTCGAAGACTTCCGCCACCAAGTTCTACCCCATTGATGACCATATCATAAGCATCTGCTCTGACTTTTTCGATATCTGTCTCCAAATACTCCAGATCTTCTGGCAGAGGGGCTGTAAAGGGATGATGTTTTGCTGTGTAGCGGCCAGCTTCTGGATCGTACTCAAGCAGTGGAAAATCTGTTACCCATAAGAAATTATACATATCAGCCAGATCCAATTCCAGTTTCCGGGAAAGTTCCAGTCTTAACTGTCCGAGGGCTGTACAAACAATCTCATTGGTATCAGCAATAATAAAAATCAGATCCCCGGCTTCCGCATTGGTTTTTTCAAAAATCGCTTCTTTTTCAGCTTCAGAAATAAACTTAAGAATTGGCGATTTCATTTCACCATCAGAAACGTCGATCCAGGCTAATCCTTTTGCCTTATAAATCTGGGCATATTTTTCCAGATTTTTAATGGCCTTTTTACTTAATTTTTCCTGGGCGCCTTTAGCATTGATTGCTCGCACGCTGCCGCCTTTTTTGACAGCCCCCGAGAAAACTTTAAACTCAGAGTCTTTTAAAATATCCGACAGATCAATCAATTTAAGATCAAATCGGGTATCCGGTTTATCAGAACCATACTGATCCATAGCTTCCTGATAGGTCATTCTAGGCATTGGCAGGGTGATATCAATCCCTTTTACTTCTTTCATGACACGCGCAATCATTTCTTCACTGATGGCAATAATATCATCTTTGTCGATAAATGACATCTCCATATCAATTTGTGTAAACTCGGGCTGACGATCCTGTCTTAAATCTTCATCTCGGAAGCACTTGGCAACTTGATAGTAGCGATCAACACCGGAAATCATTAAAATCTGCTTATACAATTGCGGAGACTGCGGGAGTCCAAAGAATTTGCCTTTCTGAACTCTGGAGGGAACCAGAAAATCCCTGGCCCCTTCCGGTGTAGGACGAGCCAGAATCGGTGTTTCAATTTCTAAAAATCCCTTTTCATCCAAATAGTTTCTGACGATGCTGGCTGTCTGATGACGGGTTCGCAGCATTTTCTGATATTTTGGTTTTCTGAGATCAAGATAGCGATATTTTAAACGAACCGCTTCATTGCTCTGATCATTATCTTCTATGTAAATCGGCGGTGTTGCCGCAGTGTCCAGAACTTTTATCTCACTGATTTCAACTTCAATTTCACCGGTTTTTAATGCTTTGTTGATATTTTGCTCGTCACGATTTTTTACTTTTCCGGTTACAGCCAGGACAAATTCATTTCGCACTCGTTCTGCAGTCGCAAACACTTCCTGATTTTCTTCATTGACGACTAACTGAACTTTACCTGAACGGTCTCTGAGGTCGATAAATAAAACCCCACCAAGATTTCGCCGATTGTCGGCCCATCCACAAATTCTGACCGTTTCCGATACGTTAGACGCATTTAATTCTCCACAAAGAGAGTTTCTATAAAATGTATTCATTATACCTCCACCTACTATCATTCTTAACCTTTATATTATAATAATCATGACCTGAAAATGTCAAGAAAAAACCTGAACCAGAAATATTTTATAGCGCTTCAGAAATCATCCGGCACTTTTTTTCGACTATCTTTTCAAAGCGATCATTATATGTTTTAATATCTTTCACCGTAAATATTTTTTTTATCTCATCACTTTTCTCAAAGTAGATGTTTCCCGTCGCTCCCGCTCCAATACCAATAATGGTCTGCTTTTCCGACATCATCATGATATTATAAATTCCTTCTGCACCAGATTTTGCATAGCCAATATTTTCGCTATTTCCGGCAGTGTATTTTAATCGATAGAGATAATAAGGATCGTATGCTGCCTTCAGCAAGATTTGCCTGACCTTTTGATAAAAGTCTTCGCCATATCCATCATCGACACTGATGCCAAAATCATTTTTAATTTTCGAACCTTTTTTGATTGAGAGATTATGAATCGTAATATTTTCCGGGCTATAGCTTATGACCTGATCTAGACTATTTAAAAAATCATCTGCACCTTCATTACCCAGCCCTATAATCAGATCCATATTTAAAATTTTAAAGCCCAGCTCACGAATGATACTGACATAGTTTTTTATGTCTTCAACCTGGCAAGGGCGTTTAACTGCATCCAATGTTTGCTGATTCATTGACTGAGGATTAAGACAAATTCGATCAACGCCATTATCTTTAGCAATCCGCAGTTTTTCAACCGTTAAAGTATCCGTTCGTCCGGCTTCCAGGGTGAACTCACGTAAGTTGTTGATATCAAAATTTTGTTTAATTATAAAAAATAATTTTTCTAGTTGTTCTGTATCTAGCACTGTTGGTGTACCGCCGCCAATATAGATAGAATCGATTACCAGCCTTTTTTGTTTGAGTAAACCAGCAATCGCATCAATTTCCAATAACAAGTTATTAAAGTACTGCCGGAGATTTTCTTTTTTCCGGTCAACAAGAGTCGAAACAAATGAACAATAGCTGCATTTTGATGGACATAGTGGAATTCCTATATAAATCCCAATTTTTTTCTGTCCTGCCGCAATAAATGGTAGCTGTTTTTTTGAAAGATCTATTAAAAGTTTACTGCGATCATCGCTCAGACGATAATAACCGACAAGGCGCTCTTTAATCGCTTGCTCAGAAAGTCCTTCGCGCTCAAGTATTTGAACGATCTTCACCGGTTTGATACCAGTCAGACTTCCCCACATAAGCGTTTTTTTATAGTAATCACTTAAAAAATCATAAAGATATCCTTTGTAGATCCCCTTGTCCCCCAGATCTTTTTTATCTGAAAGCTTATATGTTTTTACAAAACACTCTTTGCCCTGCTGCTCAATAGAGTACTCAATAGTAAGACCAAGCGTTCTTTGGGACAGCTTTTTATCCCAATCAGCTTCTGTATCAATAACATTTTTTATACCCGGCTTAAAGGCCTGAACCATCTCATGGAAATAATACTCCAGTTCCGGTTTTTCCAAACTAAAAAGGAGAACGCTCATTGAGTCATCTCCTAATATCGTCCCTGTAAAAAGGGATTATGAAGTTTTTCATAGCCAATTGTCGTATTCTCACCGTGGCCGGGATAAACAATCGTATCATCAGTCAGGACAAATAGTTTTTCCCGGATGTTTGTCAACAATTCGTTTAGATCACCATCCATAAAATCAGTACGGCCAATTGATGTGTTAAACAAGGTATCCCCGGAAAACAAATGATTTTCGATCAGCAAGCTGACGCCACCTTTAGAGTGACCGGGCGTATGGATAATTTTAAACTCAAGATCCCCAACTTTAAGGCTTTTATCTTCATCCAGATAGCCATCCGCTTTTTGGCATTCCAGGTTCATCCCCCCCAAGTAAGAGAGATTACGCTGAGCATTGGTCAAACAATCACTATCAGATCGATGTATTAACACACGTGCGCCTGTCAGTTGACGTAAGTTTTCAACTGCTCCCAGATGATCAAAATGGCCATGGGTTAAAAGAATATACGCAATTTTTAAGTCTTTACTGTTTATGAGTGCTTCAACCCGTGAATCCATGAATCCGGGATCGATAATCACCCCGTTTTTCTGTTCATCCCAAACGATATAACAATTAGTGCCCATACTGCCAAGGCTAAGTTTTTCTATCTCCATTTTTCCTCCTAAAACGTTTTTTCACTATCCAAAAGTAAAGTCACCGGCCCGTCATTAACCAACGAAACAGCCATATCAGCTTGAAAAACACCGGTTTTAATTGACAGATTGGTTGCTTTGGAAAATTTTTCGACGAATCGATGATATTTTTCTTCAGCAAGATCAACCGGTCCACTGCGAAAATAACAGGGACGCCGTCCTTTTCGGCAATCTCCATAAAGGGTAAACTGAGAAACCAATAGAATCTCACCACCAACATCCTGGACAGACTCATTCATTTTTCCGTCTTTATCATCAAAAATGCGCAGGTTCAGAATTTTACCAATCAGGTAGTCCATGTCGACTTCTGTGTCGTCGTCCTTAATGCCCAACAAAACATTTAATCCAAAACCAATTGAAGCAATTATTTCTTCATTTATGGTAACACTGGATGATTTTACTCGCTGTACAACTGCTCTCATTTATTTAAACCCGATAAATCTGGTTGACCTCCTTAATTTTATATAAGTTTTTAATCAAGAGGTTTAGTTCCCTCCGGCTTTTGACCTCACATGTTGCTGAGAAAAAATCATAACCATTTTTTTCACTTTTTGCATTGAGAGCAGTTACTGGGATGTTCATCTCTAAAAACACTTTAGAAATTTTAATAACTGTCCCTTGGGCTTCGGTCGCTTTAATATGGATTTCTGCCGTAAAAGAACCTGAACTATATTTATTCCATTCTACTTCTACAATCCGATTTGGATCAGTCAAGTTGAGTACATTTGAACAATCCGCCCGATGGACTGAAATCCCTCTTCCTTTTGTAATATAACCAACTATATTATCTCCTGGCACTGGATTACAGCATTTTGCAAAATGCACGTCAATCTCATTGTAACCGGCAACGATGACCGTGCTGGCTGTTGATTTACCATCCTTTGAAGGCTTTTTTATAACCAGTTCTTCGACTTCTTCCGGAAATTCTTTGGGAAAAAGCATTTTCATTTTCTGGAAAACTGTACCGATTTTGATCCCGTTATAACCAATTGCTGCATAAAAATCGCTGATGTTTTTATAGTTGCAGTTTTCGGCCAGGATTTCAAGGTTATTCTGATTTAAGAGCCCAGTGTTTTGAAGCCCTTCACGTTTAATTTCCTTTTCCAGAATTAATTTGCCTTTCTGGATGTTTTCATCTTTTTCTTCTTTTTTAAAGTACTGCTTAATTTTATTTCGGGCATGTGCGCTCTTAACAAAAGTCAACCAATCGCGACTTGGTCCATTTGAGTTTTTAGAGGTCATCACTTCAACAATATCCCCGCTTTTAAGGGTCGAGTTTAATGGCACAATTTTATTGTTGACGCGAGCACCAACGCAATTATTGCCGATATCACTGTGAATCCGATAAGCAAAATCAAGGGGACATGAACCCGCCGGTAAAGGAATTACGGCTCCTTTAGGAGAGAAAACATAGACTTCCTCATTTAGTAAGTCTACTTTGATTGTCTCAAGCAGTTCTCCGGCATCTTCCGATTCACGCTGCAATTCAAGCATCTGTCGAAGCCATGACATCTGCACTTCCTGGCGCATATCATTTGAATCCGTTCGACCTTCTTTATATTTCCAGTGAGCAGCAATTCCATATTCCGCTGTCTCATGCATTTCTCTGGTTCGAATCTGAATTTCAAAGGGTTCACCTCTTGGGCCCATAACCGTTGTATGGATTGACTGATAGAGGTTTGGTTTTGGCATCGCAATATAATCTTTAAAACGTCCTGGTATTGGTGTCCATTGAGAATGCACCACCCCCAGCACGCCATAACAATCCTTTAATGAATCCACTATGACACGAACCGCAATTAGATCATAAATTTCATCAAAAGATTTATTTTGTGATTTCATTTTGCGATAGATACTATAAAAATGCTTGGACCGGCCATAGATTTCAGCATTGGTTCCAACTGCAGAAATTTCTTTTTTTAAAATTTCAATGACATCATTGATATACTCTTCTCTGGCATGTTTTTTCATTTTAATCTTTGTTACCAGATCGTAATAGCCAGCCGGATCAATATATTTCAAGGCCAAATCTTCAAGTTCCCACTTGATTGTCGAAATACCCAAACGGTTTGCCAGGGGGGCATAGATATCCAACGTTTCTTTGGCTTTTTCAATTTGCTTGGATTCACGCATATATTCAAGGGTACGCATGTTATGGAGGCGATCCACAAGCTTAATTAAAATAACTCTGATATCCTTTGACATGGCCAGAATCATTTTTCTTAAATTTTCCGCCTGACTTTCTTCTTTTGACTGAAAACCGATTCGACCAATTTTTGTGACCCCTTCGACAAGATTCGCGATGGCTTCACTAAAGTTTTCTTTTATGTACTCATAGGTGTATTCGGTATCTTCGATAACATCATGAAGGATAGCAGCTACAATAGTCTCGATATCCATATCCATTTCCGCCAGGATATAGGCTACCGAAACCGGGTGGATCACATAATCTTCCCCAGAAAGTCTTTTCTGATCTTTGTGCGCACTGCGAGCAAGTTCATAGGCTCTAACAATCATGTCAGTATCCGCATCTTTGTTGTGTGACTTCACCAGATTTATTACATTGTCAATTTTTCCTTTAACCGCGTCATTTTCCATATTGTATCTGCTTTCTTTAAGATTTAATACTGATAAGTCACCAGATAATGAATAAAATAGTCTTTTAGGAGTTCTCGTCCGCCTAGCTCGGTCAATTCAATAAGTGTTATAAGTCCGGCAATCTGCCCACCAAGTTTTTCAATCAGTTTAACTGCCGCCATCATTGTTCCGCCAGTCGCTAAGAGATCATCAACAAGCACGATGCGATCACCGGGTTTAATCAGTTTTTTCTGAATTTCAATCGTATTAGAGCCATATTCGAGATCATATTCTGCTGAAACTACTTCACCTGGTAGTTTTCCTGGTTTACGCACTGGAACCAGGCCGGCCCCCAGTTGATAAGCAATTGGCGCACCAAAAATATAGCCTCTGGACTCTGGAATCGCAATCAGTGTAGCATCGAGCGCTTTTGCGACCTTGGTCATTTCGTCAATAGCTTGTTTAAATGCCATTGGATCAGCAATTAAACTGTTGATATCTTTAAAACTGATTCCCTGTTTGGGAAAATCCTCGTAGATTCCAATTACACTTTTTAATTCCATATTATACTCCCTTAACTTGTGATTTTTTTTAATTTTATCATTAGATGTGAGTTTTGAATATCCTTTTTTTTGTTTGTCTGTATAAATGCCATCTTTATTTGATCAGCATTTTCTTCAATCGTCAGTAATTCGTTTTCGATTAAGACTTCAATGCAAAAGAAAATTTTAAAAAGGGAAAAATCATAGTTTCTAAATACACTTAAATTTATCCAGTTCTTGTCATAGCGTTTAAGTAAACGATAAATTACCCGTAGTTCAGAAATTGATACGGCCATTTCACAAGGACTTGTCCCATTAATTTCTTCAATCAAATGTCTTTCGTTTTTGATGTCATCATTGACGATAGCAGTTAAAATAGATCGGGCTTGCAAAGGATTTTCCAGTGGATTTCTTTTAATATCTTTAATTTGCAGCTGCAGACTTTGGGTCCCGTTAAATTCATTAATAGACGGCTTGACAATGAAATTTATCTCGCGATAATTGGACGTGCTTACCAGCAATTCATGAAATTTCCCCATGCCAAAGCCGACTCCACGAATGCCCTGAAAATCAACCCACAGATGATCTTTTTCCTTACCCATCCTGCCAAATTTCGAGATTTTTTCACCACTAATCAAAAAATTGATGCCGGGATTCCCGATTCCTGTGGGTTCAATGTCTCCCAGCTCAGAAAACCATTCCCATGAAAAATCGTCACTTTTTAATTTGAGATCATAACAAACCGGCGCAATCAAAAGGCTCTTTAAATTAACGCTAAGAGCGTATTCGGCCAGTCTCTGATTCAACAGTTCGATATTATTTTGAGCAATACTCAAACCGGCTGCCTGTGCATGGCCACCAAAACTCAAAAATATATCACCACAAGAACTTAAAGCTGAAAAAATATTAAAACCCTCGATGCTGCGGCAAGATCCTTTGCCGACACCGTCTTCAACCCCAATAACAACTACTGGCCGATAAAACTTTTCCTGAATACGGCTGGCAACAATTCCGATTACACCTGAATGCCAATGATCACCTGAAACTAAAATCAGATCCTGCTCATGTAAATTATTCTCATCAATTTGCTGCATTGCTTTTTCGAGAATATCTTTTTCAAGATTTTGTCGTTTTTTATTTTCCTCGCTTAAAAATTCGGCTAGTGCAAGCGCCTGCCTTTCATCTTTCGTTGTAAGCAGATCAACAATTTTATGTGCTTCGCCCAATCGACCAGCCGCATTAATCTTTGGTCCCAGAATAAAACCAAAATGCCAGGCTTTTATCTGCTCCAGTTCACTCACTTCGATCAGCTTTTTTAGGCCCAAATTTCTCGGCTGAGTATTGAGATACTCCAAGCCCTTTTTTACAATCAAGCGATTTTCATCTTTTAAAGTCACAATATCAGCAACTGTTGCCAGGGAAACACATTCGAAGAATTCATCAATATTCTCCTGAAGACCCAGCTCGCTGATAAGTGCCTGAACAAGTTTAAGGGAAACCCCCGCCCCACATAACTCTTTAAAAGGATATTGGGAGTCTTCCCGCTTGGCGTTAATTATTGCCAATGCTTGCGGCAATTGACCATGACATTCGTGATGATCTGTCACAATCACATCGACGCCAGCGTTTTTCAAAGCATTTATTTCACTAATTGATGAAATACCGTTGTCCACGGTTATTAACAGCTGCATTCCATCAGCGAGCAATTGTCCAATGGGGTCAAGATGTAAACCGTAGCCAGTTTTTAAACGATTGGGAATGTAATAATCAACCCTGCAGCCTATTTTCTGTAAAAACATGTATAAAACTGATACGCCAATGGTGCCATCGGCGTCATAATCACCATATAGAATAATTTTTTCCTGATCTTTTTGCGCTTTCAGGATGCGATCAACAGCCTTTTTAATATCTGGCAAGAGAAATGGATCATGTGTATCTTCAAGCTCTGGTGCCAAAAATTTTCTGCACTCGTCAAGTGAACGAAAACCACGTCCAACCAAAATTTCAGCCACAATTGGATGAATTTTAAGCTTGTCAGAAAACAGCTTTACTCTTTCTTGACTTTCGTCAGCTTCAATTTCTGCACTTGATCGGTAGATCCATTTTGTCTTTATCATAAGTGCTCCAATCTTTTCTTTACAAGACAGCCCCAATTAAATAATTTAATTGAGGCTGTTGTTATTAGCTATTAGTTGTTAACAATATTCTTTTTCGTGTTGATTTTTTGGGCCTGCTTCTCTTTAATTTTAACCCATAACGTGCTGGCAATAAATATCGAAGAATAAGTACCGCTGACAATTCCGACGATTAACGGCAAAGCAAAATCACGAATCGACTGAACGCCCAAAACATAGATGGTCCCAATTGCCAACAAGGTGGTCAACGACGTATTGATACTTCGCTGTAAAGTTTGTGAAACACTTGTATCAACTAATGGCACATAATCGAATTTGCCGAAACGATTTCTATTTTCGCGAATTCTGTCAAAGACAACAATTGTATCATTGATAGAATATCCCAGAATGGTTAACATGGCAGCAATAAAAGGTGAGTTAACCTGAATCTGAAAAATAGAATATACTCCCAGTACGATAATTAAATCATGCAAAAGGGCAATAACCGCTGTCAGTCCAAAGAAGAACTCAAAACGGAATGTAATATAGGCAAGCATTAAAGCAACCGCTACAATACAGGCAATAATTGCACTTTGTGTCACCTCAGCACCAATCGACGGACTGACTGTGTCAATCGATAAAAGATCGGTACTTTCAAGATTATATTTTTCCTGGAAAGCCGCGAACAGGCTTGTCCGTTCATCAGTTGATAAATCTTTTTTTGTTGACACAATGATCTGAGATCCATCATCTCCGGCATTAGTAATGTCAGCATCAGTATCATACTGATCAACGATTGTTCGGGCATCACTGGTCTCGAATGGCGTTTTAAGATCAATGGTGATAATGGTTCCACCAATAAAATCAATCCCAAAATTGAGTCCCTGAATCATCAGTGATCCAAGACTGATGACAATTAAAACAGCTGAAAGAATAAACCAAATTTTACTTTTTTCAACAATTTTGATATTCTTCATTTATTCTCCCTCCTTTATGCCATAGAACTTCAGATTCGAAAATAATTCAGTTCTAACCAATAGCGTAATCAGATGTTTTGTAATAACAACCGCAGTAAACATACTTAACAGAATCCCGATTATCAAAGTAACCGAGAAGCCTTGAACGCTCCCGCTTCCCATGAAAAACAGAACAAATCCGGCGATCAGAGTTGTAATATTTGAATCAAGAATTGTTGTAAAAGCTCTTGAGAATCCTGAGTCAATCGCCGTCAGGAGTGATTTACCAAGCCTGGCTTCTTCTTTAATTCGTTCAAAGATAATCACATTGGCATCCACCGCCATACCGATCGAGAGTATCAGACCGGCAATCCCCGGCAGGGTGATGGTTACATTTAAAGCCACCATGATTGTTAAAAACAGTAAAATATAAATCATTAATGCCAGATCAGCAATAAAACCCAGACCTCGGTAAAACAGAAGCATAAAGAGAAGCACAAGACCTATCCCGATGGCTCCAGCCATGATACTTTTATCCAGTGAATCCTGACCCAGTGTTGGTCCAATGGTTCGAATTTCAATAGGGTTCAGATTAACCGGCAACGCCCCACCACGAATCAATGCAGCCAGATTACCGGCTTCATCAAGATCCGCCATCCCTTCAATGACAGCCTGACCGTCTGTGATTGCGGCATTAACAGTCGGTGCTGAAATGATTTCATCATCCAGTTTGATTGTAATAGTTTGACCAATATAGGTTTGTGTCGCTTCAGCAAACAGTTGTGCTCCAGCATCGCTAAACTCAAGGGTAACAACCGGTTCTTCAATGCCAGCACTGTTGTTTTGCATGACCGCTTTTGAATCAACCACATCCTCGCCGGTCAAGATAACCGTGTCATCAGGGGCCAGAAATTCCAGCTGGGCTGTCGCGCCAATCAGCGACAAGGCTTCTTCCTGATCACTGACAGAAGGAATCGACACCCGGATACGATCATCTCCCTGTTGGGTAATGGTTGGTTCCGAAACACCAATTGAATCGATTCGTTGACTGATCGTTAAAATTGCTGACTGCATGTCTTCAGAAGTTACATCTCCGCCATCAGTTGCCGTGGCCTCCAAAACAACGTTAACGCCACCTGTCAAATCCAGACCATAATTCATCTTTGAACCAATGTTTCCAAAATTATAAATACCGACATTGAAACCGCTAAATAAAACGTATGCTCCAAGACCGATTAAAACGATGATGCCAATTAAAAGCAGTGAGCTTTTTGTTTTACTAGATCCTTTTTTAGTTTTAGCCATTTTTTACCTCCTTATCGCTCTCTTATTGCGCAATCATTGACTTAACGGCTGCTAACCGCGAAAGTACTGCTTCTTTTCCCAGTACATCCATGATCAAAGTCAGATCAGGACCGTGCATTTCACCGGTAATCATAATCCGTGCCGGCATATAGAGCATTTTTCCTTTTATCTTTTCTTCTTTTTGAATTTCTTTTAAAATTGCTTTTGCCCGCTCGGCATCAAGATTTTCTGAGCTGGCAATCTTTTCAGTCAGAACTTTATACAAGCGACTGGTAGATTCTTCAGCAAAAAGCTCGAGCGCTTCAGGGTCAGTAATTTCAAACTTGTCATTTAAAATATGTGCCAATTCTTCGGGAATCTGAGCAAAATACTCGATTCGTTCCTTTAAAAGCTCGGCTACTTTATTGAGCCACTCACTTTTTTCAGATATTTGATCAGGTGTC
Organism: Eubacteriaceae bacterium ES2; assembly: GCA_031222025.1. Classification (GTDB taxonomy): domain Bacteria; phylum Bacillota; class Clostridia; order Eubacteriales; family Eubacteriaceae; genus Acetobacterium. Next base: position 2,125,085 of record CP130740.1, read on the forward strand.
AAGGTTCCTGATGCCAGCAAAAACGGCAGCATATTTTCAACAAACTTTTCTGTCGTCAGTTCTTTGATGTAATGGGCATTCATCCAGTTTAATTTAGCCCGATCAAAAACCGCCCCCGACTTGTTGATTCTGGAAAAATCAAAAGCAGCGATTAGTTCATCGAGAGAAAAAATTTCCTGATCACTGTCCGGGCTCCAACCGAGCAATGCCAAAAAGTTGATCAGGGCTTCTGGCAGATAACCCTTTTTCAAGAAGTCTCCTACTGAAACATCACCCTGTCGTTTACTCAGTTTTTTACGGTCATCATTTAAAATATTGGGAAGGTGAACAAATAGCGGTTTTTCCCAGCCAAAGCACTCATATAAATACACGTGTTTTGGTGTGGAAGGCAACCATTCTTCACCTCTGATTACATGACTGATCTGCATTAAATGATCATCTACTACAACCGCAAAGTGATATGTAGGAAAACCATCCGCCTTCATTAAAACCTGATCATCTAAATCATCAGTATTTATTTCGATATGGCCTCTTACGACATCATCAAAGGCAATCTGATGATTGGCAGGCAGTTTTAAGCGAATGGTATAAGATTCACCATTTTTAATTCTCTGATCTACTTCAGCCGGACTCAATTCGCGGCAATGACCATCATATCGGGGCGTTTGCCCATTTTCCTTTTGCTGTGCCCGTAGAGTATCCAGGCGTTCTTTAGAACAAAAGCAATAATAGGCAAAGCCATTATCCAAAAGTGTTTTGATATGCTCCTGATAAATCGGCAAGCGCTGCGATTGAATATACGGTCCTAAATCACCAATCTGATCCGGTTCATCATCTCTTAAAACTAAGCCTTCATCCGCTGCTATTCCCGTTATCATCAGAGCTTTTAATAAATTTTCAGTTGCTCCCTCTTCCAATCGGGTCCGATCAGTGTCTTCAAGTCGCAAAAGGAACTTGCCATTCATTTTTTTTGCGTATATATAATTATACAACGCCGTTCTAAGACTTCCGACATGAACATTCCCAGTCGGACTAGGCGCAAAACGATCTCTAATCATCAAATCCTCCATTTATTGATTTCTAACTTTTTTATTATATCACTATCGCTCTATTTTTCATAATAAGTTTTGCATTTCTAATAATATTTTTTTACCACGCCAACCAGCCGAAGTTCTTTTGAATCTCTCGTTGAATTCTCGATTGGTCATACTGAGAATTGCCTCAGGGCTCGGATACTTATTATCATCTTGAGTATAAAATGCCGCTGCTTTTGTTTTGGCTAAATCTTGATTAAAGGGACAGTTACGCTGGCAGAGATCGCAGCCGTATAAATAGTCTTTAAAATACTGCTCTTCAGACTCATCGATTTCTTTTTTCTGGGTCAAATATGAAAGGCATTTGCGGGGGTCATAAGAAAAGTTTTCGCCAAGCGCGCCTGTCGGACAGGCATCAATGCAAATACGGCAAGGGCCACAAGAGTTTTCCTTAACTTCTTTTACCCGGTATTCAATTTCCTGATCAAGGAGGATCTGTCCGATAAAGAAAAAAGATCCCAAATCTTCATTGATCAAACAATTGTTTTTCCCAAAAAATCCCAGACCGGCCCGGTAAGCCGAACCACGATCGACCAGGCCACTGTTATCAACAAAGATTTTATATTGAATTTGCTCAGCTTCACTTAGCTTTTCGTTTAGTGCTTTCATCAAAGCCCAGCCCTTTTCCTGCAAAACTTTATGATAGTCCTGACCCCAGGCGATTGAAGATAATTTTAATCTGCTTTTTATATCTTCCGGCTCCTTAAAGCCCTGATAATAATTGAGGCCAAAGGCGATTCCCATCTTAGCGTCTGCAAAATACTGATGATAATCAATGCGCTTCTCCGGAACATCTGTTTCAAATCCTGTCACAAGACCTTTTTGATAACGTTCAGCCAATTTTTCATAACACTCTTGCAAAGGTTCAACCGTAAAAAAGCCAATCTTGTCGATACCCAGCAAATTAGCGCAATCTTTTACTATTTGTTCTGTTACCATTTTTCTCCAAATAAAAAGGGCAATATGCCCTTTAAAGCTGCTCTTCGATACATTTCCATGCCTCTTCTTTACCCAACAGCGTTTCAGCAGAAAATAAAATAACCTTTTGCTGCTGGCTGGCTGATAAGGTATTGCGGATTTTTTTCAATGCTTTCGTTGCATCATTTTTAGAAATTTTATCTGATTTTGTGGCAACCACGATTGGATCCAGTCCGTAATAGCACAACCAATCATACATTAAGCGATCATCCTCTGACGGTTGATGGCGTGAATCAATCAGCTGAAATATCTGAACAATATTTTTTCGCTCTCTTAAGTACTCCTCAATCATCATACCCCATTTTTCACGTTCTTTTTTTGAGACTTTAGCGTAACCATAACCGGGCATATCGACAAAATAGAATTGTTCATTGATGCGATAAAAATTCATTGTCTGGGTTTTTCCCGGTTGTGAACTGGTACGCGCCAATGCTTTTCTTCTGATTAGGGTATTGATAAAAGAGGATTTCCCAACATTGGAACGTCCCAGCAGGACGATTTCCGGCAAGTCGTCCTGGGGATACTGGGCCTGTGATACAGCGCTGATAATAATTTCAGCTTTCGAAACATTCATTGAATTCTCCTGTTATTTAAAGACAATGCTGATCACTTCATCCATTTTGGAAACCATGTTAATGTTTAAAGCTTCCAGAACAATATCTGGCACGTCCTCAAGATCTTTTTCGTTTTCTTTCGGTAAAATGATATCCTTGATTCCAGCACGATGAGCGGCAGTCAATTTTTCCCGCAAACCACCGATCGGTAGAACCCTCCCACGTAAAGTGATTTCGCCAGTCATTGCTAAATTTTGCGGCACACCATGATTCGTCAGTGCTGAAATTAGCGCCGTCGCAATTGTAATCCCTGCGGATGGGCCATCTTTCGGCACGGCTCCTTCTGGAACGTGGATATGCATATCTTTTTTAGTATAGAATTCTTTGTCAATATTAAGGGCTTGCACCTGAGACCTGATGTAAGAAATCCCAGCCTTGACAGATTCCTTCATGACATCTCCCAGCTGACCGGTAATTTCAATTTTACCGCTACCGTCAACCACAATAACTTCAATTTGCAAAGTATCGCCACCAACTGGTGTCCAGGCTAATCCATTAACCAGGCCGACTTCTTTGGAATCTTCGGCCATATCAAAAGAAAAACGGTGCTTGCCCAAGAACTTAGACAGGTTCTTTTGGGTGATACTAATGGATTTTTTATCATTTTCCACGATTTCTTTCGCCGCGACGCGACAAATCTGGGCAATTTTTCGATCCAGTTCACGCACGCCAGATTCACGAGTATAGTATTCGATGATACTTTTAATAACCCCTTCACTGATACGACAGGTTGATTTTTTCAAACCATGAATTTCAAACTGCTTAGGAATCAGATAGCGCTTAGCGATTTCCAGTTTTTCACTTTCTACATAACCATTAACATCAATAATTTCCATACGATCCAAAAGCGGTCGAGGAATGGTGTTGAGTGAATTGGCTGTTGTCAGAAATAGCACCTGCGATAAGTCGAAAGGCAGTTCAAGATAATGATCGGTAAAAGAATTATTCTGTTCCGGATCCAGCACCTCAAGCAGCGCTGAAGCTGGGTCACCATTAAAATCCTGACCTAACTTATCCACTTCATCCAATAGGAAAAGCGGGTTACGACTACCGACTTTTTTAAGGCTGTAGATGATGCGGCCAGGTATGGCCCCAATATAAGTACGACGATGACCTCTGATTTCAGCTTCGTCTCGTACCCCACCTAAAGACATTCGAATGTATTTTCGGTTTAGTGCTCGCGCAATTGATTTGGCGATAGACGTTTTTCCAACCCCCGGCGGTCCAACCAGACAAATGATTGGTGATTTAAGACCACTGGAAAGCTGCAGAACTGAGATATACTCAAGAATACGTTCTTTGACATTTTTTAGTGAAAAATGATCTTCATCAAGAATTTTACGGGCGACAGAAACATCAACGGTTTCTTCAGTCATCGTATTCCAGGGCAGATCTAGAATCCATTCAACATAAGTCTGAATCAGGCCAGCTTCTGATGAACCTTGAGGCACTTTATTGAGGCGGTTAATTTCACCCAGAACTTTGTCTCTGACTTCATCTTCAACGTCCAGCTCTTCAAGGCGTTTTTTATATTTATCAACATCCGTCTGAACATCACCTTCACCCAATTCAGTCTGAATGATTTTGATCTGTTCCCGGAGATAATACTCGCGCTGGTGCTTATACATCTCATTGCGAACTTTTTCATCGATGTTGTTTTCAATCTTGATTAACTCAACTTCTTCGACTAAAATTTCATAAGCCAAACGCAAACGCTTATTGATGTCTTTTTCCTGAATCAGCTTTTGACTTTCCTGAGCTTCCAGAAAAAGGTTAGCGCCAACAGTGTCGATTAGCTGATCAGGGTTTTCGATTGATTCAACCGAAATTACCAGATCGGTAGCCACCTTCCTGGTAATATTCATATAGTTGGCAAAAGTTTCCCGAATCATCCGAATCAGGGTTCGATTTTCTTTGGTATCTCGGTATAATGATTTAACAATTTCTGTTTTAACCATAAAAAATGGATCGATACTTTCGAAATCAACAATCTCACGCCGTTCTCGAACTTCAACAAGCACCCGGACTAAGCCATCAGGCATTTTAAGCAGTTGCTTCACTTTTACCTTACAGCCGATTCGGTAGAAATCATCTACCGTGATCTCTTCCTTTTTTATTTCCTTTTGCGTGACAAGCAAAGCCATCTGATTTCTTTCCATTGCCACTTCCAGTGCTTTTACCGATTTAGGTCGACCAACATCAAAATGAATGACCATGCCTGGAAACACACTCATGCCACGCAGTGGTATCAGTGGCAGAACTTCTTTTTCCATTAACATCAGTTCTGAATCAGCTAGCTTTGCTTGTCCTGAAACATCTTCTGAAATAGTACTATTATCAAAACTTTCTCCCATTGTCATTCCCCTTTCACATTTAGCCATTTGACAGGAAAAGGCTGTACGAAGTTTAATGAAAAGAATACCATTAGACCTGCGGACAGCCAAAATTTAATATTTAAGAGACTTCGTCACTTTTTTCAAGTACCGGATTATTACTTAGAATGAGAATCGGCTCAACTTTATTCTCGACCACTTCTTTGGTAATAATGACTCTCTCAATGTTTTCATTGGATGGTACTTCGAACATAATATCAAGCATAATGGTCTCAATGATCCCTCGCAGACCACGTGCGCCAGTTTTATTATCTAATGCTTTTTTGGCGATCGAAACTAGAGCATCTTGTTGAAACTCAAGGTCAACCCCTTCAATTCTAAACATCTTAATATATTGCTTAACTAAGGCATTTTTAGGTTCTGTCAAAATTTCAATTAAGGCATCCTCATCTAAATGTTCCAGCGAAGCAATGACTGGGATACGTCCGATAAATTCTGGGATTAGGCCATATTTTAACAAGTCCTGAGGCTGTACATCCTTATAGTCATCGTCCTCAAGTTTTTGAGTACTGTTTCTAATATCGGCGCCAAAGCCCATTGAACTTTTGTCAATTCTGTTTTCAATGACTTTATCCATGCCATCAAATGCACCGCCGCAAATAAATAGAATATTATTCGTATTAATTTGAATGAAATCCTGGTGCGGATGCTTTCTTCCCCCCTGGGGCGGAACATTAGCAACTGTACCCTCGAGGATTTTTAACAGCGCCTGCTGAACACCTTCTCCGCTGACATCGCGTGTAATGGAGGGATTGTCACCTTTTCGGGCAATCTTATCGATTTCGTCAATATAGATAATCCCAGTTTCAGCCCGCTCCACATCAAAATTGGCAGCCTGAAGGAGTTTAAGAAGAATATTTTCAACATCCTCGCCGACATATCCGGCTTCTGTTAATGAGGTTGCATCTGCTATGGCAAAGGGAACATTTAAGATTCTAGCCAGTGTTTGCGCCAAAAGTGTTTTACCTGACCCCGTCGGACCAATTAACAGAATGTTGCTTTTTTGCAGTTCAACATCCGGATCATTTTCAACAATTGAAGAAATCCGCTTGTAGTGATTATAAACAGCCACGGACAAAGCACGTTTGGCTTTGTTTTGTGAAATAACATATTCACTTAATTTTTCTTTTATCTCTTTCGGCTTGGGAACGGACTCCATGGAAATATCAGCAGCAATATTCTCAACGTCAATAATTTCCTGACATAATTCGATGCATTCATTACAAATATATACACCTGGTCCTGCTACCATTCGTTTTACCTGAGACTGGCTTTTTCCGCAGAATGAACATCTAGCTGAATCAAATCCATCATCTTTTTTCGTCATTTTCAAGCCTCCTATCTTTTAACAATAATCTCGTCAATTAAGCCATAGGCTTTCGCCTGCTCCGCTGTCATGAAATTATCACGATCTGTATCTTTCGCAATAGTTTCCAGCGGCTGGCCTGTTCTTTCACTTAAAATACTGTTTAATTTTTCTCTTGTTTGAATTAACCGACGAGCATGAATCTCCACATCAGTACTTTGCCCCTGGGCTCCGCCTAATGGTTGGTGAATCATAATTTCACTGTTTGGCAGCGAAAAACGCTTTCCCTTTTCGCCTGCCGCCAGAAGAAACGCTCCCATCGATGCGGCCATGCCAATACAAATTGTAGATACATCGCATTTAATATAATTCATGGTATCAAAAATTGCCATGCCGGCAGTAATTGAGCCACCAGGACTATTTATATAAACCTGAATATCTTTTTCAGCATTTTCTGATTCCAGAAAAATCAGCTGGCCGACAATCAGTGAAGACATGGCATCATTGACTTCTCCGTTTAAAAATATGATCCGTTCTTTTAAAAGACGAGAAAACAGATCAAAGGATCGTTCTCCCCGCCCAGTCTGTTCAATCACCATCGGTACGAGATTACCCGTTATTTCCCTGTGATCTGTTATACTCCTTAACATGAGCAGTTATCTCAACTTTCTATTTAATTATGCTTTGACCACTGCCGCATCCACTAACAGATCAACAGTTTTTCTTCTTTTAACATTGGCTTCGATATACTCTTTCATACGATCCTGGATAGAATTCTTGTACTCTTCGAAATCTTTACCATAGGCTTCAGCGAACACTTTAATTTCTTCATCAATTTCTTCTTCAGAAACTGCCATATTTTCAACTTCGCCAATTGTAGCCAGTACCAGTTCTATCCGAATATTCTTTTCTGCATCGCCTTTTAAGTTGTTGCGGAAATCTTCGCGATTGGTGTTAGTGTATTTGAAATAGTCATCCAGAGTAAGACCCTGCTGGCTCATCTGGTTTTCGAAGTTTTGCATTGTTTGATCAACTTCTTCTTCAATCATCAGATAAGGAACATCAAATTCAGCAGCACTTAAGGCAAATTCTATAACATCAGATTGCGCTTTGCCTTTAAGCTGTTCTTTTTCAGTTTCAAATAATTTTTTAGAAATGTCTTCTTTAAGTTCAGCTAAAGTGTCGAATTCGCTGACATCTTTGGCAAATTCGTCATCCAGTTCCGGCAGCTCTTTTTCTTTAATACCCTTAATTGTCACTTTGAAAACAACATCTTTGCCTTTTAAGTTTTCAGCATGATATTCCTCCGGGAAAGTCACATTAACATCCAGGCTTTCACCGATTTTACCACCAATTAACTGTTCTTCAAAACCTGGGATAAAGGTGTTACTGCCGATTTTCAAATCATAATCAGAATCTTTTCCACCAACAAATGGTTCATCTCCTAAAAATCCTTCGTAATCGATTGTTGCTGTCGAACCATCTTTCACTTCGCCTTCTTCAAGGGTAATAAGACGGCTGTTCTGATCTTGCATTTTAGCTAATTCATCAGAAATTTTTTCATCAGAAATATTTGGTTCCAGAGAATCAATTTCTGCACCCTTATAATCGCCCAAAACAATTTCCGGTTTAACGCCAACTTTAACAATAAAAGTTGCGCCTTCTTCTTCACTGATTTTCTCAATCTGTTCCAGATCTGGACGAGTAACCGGATTAATATCTATTTCTTCCAGTGCTTTTGTGAATGCAGGTGGAAAAACAATGTCAATTGCGTCTTCCATGAAGACACCTTTTCCATAATGTGATTCAATTACCTGTTTAGGCACTTTCCCTTTTCTAAAGCCTGGTACTGAAAATCTTTTTCTGCTTTTTTCATATGCCTTTCGAACTGCCTGAGAATATTCCTCAGGGCTTACTTCGATTTTTATCGTGGCGGTGCTTTTCTCAATACTTTCTAATGTTGAACTCATGTTTTCCTCCGTATCCTTATCTAAAATTATTGTTTATATTCAATTTTAACAGTATAACATGGAAATTTTTCCATATCAATAATGAAAACTGTGCTTATTAAAAAACTAGATTAATTTTATCATATTCAATTAAATACGACAATTTTTCTGAAATATCTTAAAGAAATTTAAAAGTTGAAGCTCAGACATTAGCCTGAGCTCAGAGCGTAGACAAACTCCGCACCGACCAATTGGATTTCGTAGTCTGCTGCGGAATCGTACAGTTGTTATTTCAGAACTGTCTAAATATCAACGTTTTCTAACAACTGTTCGCCCCGATGCAGCCAACTGAAAAGCCAATTGTCAGTGCTCGGCATTAAAAATCAACTTTGTCTTCAGTCTGTGCTCAGACACTAGCCTGAGCTTTCATAAGTGACTTTATGCTATGATATCAACCGCCCAGATAGGCTTCCTGGACTTCAGGGTTTTCCATCAGTTCTCTGGCGTTACCTTCGAGTTTGATAACACCCGTTTCCAGAACATACGCCCGATTGGCGATATGCAGGGCCTTATTGGCATTTTGTTCTACCAATAAGACTGTCGTTCCTTCATTATTAACTGTCTGGATCATATCAAATATTTCGTCAACCAGAAGTGGTGCCAGTCCCATTGATGGTTCATCCAATAAAATCAGTTTGGGTCTGGTCATTAAGGCTCGTCCCATCGCTAACATTTGCTGTTCGCCCCCGCTTAAAGTTCCGGCAATCTGTTTAATTCGTTCCTTAAGCCGCGGAAAGTTAACAAATATTTTTTCCATATCTTCCTGAATTGCGACCTTATCCTTTCGAATGTAGGCCCCCATTAAAAGGTTTTCGTGAACTGTCATTTCCGCGAAAATTCTCCGTCCTTCGGGAACATGCGCAATCCCCAGCACTGGAATCTGATGGGAAGGAACTTTATTAATGTCTTCCCCTTCAAAGGTAATGACCCCTTCGCTGGGTTTTAAAATACCCGAGACTGTCTGTAAGATGGTCGTCTTTCCCGCACCGTTGGCCCCGATCAAGGTTACAATTTCGCCTTGATTGACTTCGAAATTGATTCCTTTGATCGCGTGTATTTTGCCATAATGTACGTGTAAATCTTTTACTTTTAACATCCTTACCTCCTAATCTCCCAGGTACGCCCGAATAACGTCGGGATTATTCTTTATTTCTGCCGGAGTTCCTTCGGCAATGGTCTTTCCATAATCAACTACGATGATTCGTTCACAAATGCCCATGACTAATTTCATATCATGTTCGATCAATAAAACGGTAATGTCAAACTTTTCACGAATGAAATGGATTGTTTTCATCAATTCAGCAGTTTCATTCGGATTCATACCAGCTGCCGGCTCATCCAGCATCAGGACCTTCGGTTCTGTTGCCAAAGCCCTTGCAATTTCGAGCTTTCGCTGCTGTCCATAAGGCAGGTTTTTGGCTAAAGTATTGGCATACTCGCCCATGTCAAAGATTTCCAGCAATTTAAAACACTCGTCCTGGGCTTTTTTCTCTTCGGTCCAGAATTTCTTAGTTCTGAACATCCCTTGAGCCAAGTTATAATCGATGAAATTATGATAAGCAATCTTAACATTCTCGATTGCCGTAAGATCTTTGAATAAGCGGATGTTTTGAAAAGTTCGACTGGCCCCCATCTTTACGATCTCATTTGGTTTTTTCCCAATGATGCTTTTACCTTCGATATCGATTGTTCCAAGAGTCGGAACATAAACACCTGTCAGCATATTAAAAATCGTCGTTTTACCAGCTCCGTTTGGGCCAATTAAGCCAACCAGTTCGTGGGGTTCAAGAGTCAGATTAAACTTGTCAACCGCTGTCAAACCGCCGAATTGCATTGTTATGTCCTTCGCTTCCATTACTGGCATTACTCTTCACCCCCATCCGTTGTCGTTTTTCGGTTTTTTCTCATGATCAGTTTGTCAATAAATTCTGTCAAAGAGAATTCTGAACGGCCCAACATTCCCTGAGGTCTAAAAATCATCATGATAATTAGCAGCAGAGAATAGATCAGCAGCCGATATTCGGAAAACTCACGCAGCATTTCCGGCAGGACTGTCAGAACAATCGCCGACAATATGGAACCAGTCAGACTTCCCAGCCCACCTAAAACAACAATGACAAACATTTCGATTGAAAACATAAAGGCAAATTTGCTGGGTTCCAGAAATGACTGATAATGTGCGTACAAAGCGCCACCAACACCGGCAAAAAAAGCCGCCATGGTAAAGCCAAGCACCTTATAAATAGTAGTCGGTACCCCAGCTGATTCAGAGGCAATTTCATCTTCACGGATGGAAATAATGGCGCGACCGTGTTTTGATCGTCCAAATGTAAAAATAAGAACCGCAACAATAACCGTAATAAAAAAGACACTGTTAAAATCGACGAGTTTGCTAATGCCTTTTAAACCTGCGGCCCCGCCAGTTGGGCCGAAATTAATGAAAAAGATTCGGATAATTTCAGCAAAACCGATGGTTACGATTCCCAGGTAATCGCCACGCAGTCTAAGGGTCGGAGTGCCAATCAAGACACCAAAAATACCAGCTACAAGGCCGCCAACCAGCAAAGCCAAAAGCAGTAATAGAATCCCCGGCATCTCGATGCCCGCGTCAACAATCGACTTGGTCACCATTGCCGATGAATAGGCTCCGATTGCCATAAAGCCAGCATGTCCCAAAGCCATTTGACCAAGAAAGCCAGCTACAATATTGAGGCTCAAAGCCATAATAATCATGATGCAGGTCATAATCATAATACCAACAAAATAATTATTGATCGTTTTTGTTTGGATCAATACGAAAAACAGTAAGTACAAAAGAGCAATGGCAGCTGTATTAATAAGATAAGATTTCTTCTTTTTCTGATCCATCCTTACACCTTCTCTCTTGTGTTCTTACCCAGAATGCCAGTCGGTTTAAAGAGGAGCACAATAATTAAAATCGCAAAAACGATGGCATCGGCCCATGTTGTTGAAATATAGGCTTTTGTCATTGTTTCAACCATCCCGATAATAAATCCTCCGAGCATGGCTCCCGGAACAATTCCGATCCCGCCAAGCACCGCCGCAATAAAAGCCTTAAGGCCGGGCATAACCCCCATTGTCGGAAAAACCTGAATATAGGCCACGCTGTATAATACACCGCCCAAGGCACCAAGTGCCGACCCAAGTGCAAATGTTAATGAAATCGTCCGGTTGACATTAATCCCCATAAGAATCGCAGCATCCTTGTCTTCGGAGACGGCACGCATGGCACGACCCTGCTTGGTTTTGCGGATATATAAATCTAGTAAAATCATAAAAACAATTGCCAGCCCCACTGTAATTAAAGTAGTCGAGCTAATCTCAATCCCACCCAGATAAAATATTTTTTCCGGAAATAACTTTGGCATAACTTTCGGATCAGCTTTAAAAATTAACAGGGCCAGATTTTGCAAGAAAATACTGACACCAATTGCTGTAATCAAAGCAGATAAACGCGGCGCATTTCTAAGCGGGCGATAGGCAATGAACTCGATTGCCACCCCCAAAACAGCCATGATAATCATTGATGTTAAAAATATTGCCCAAACAGGCATATTATAGCTGGTAGCTGCAATAAAAGCAAAATACGCACCAAACATCATAATTTCACCGTGCGCGAAATTAATCAGTTTAATGATACCATAAACCATTGTATAGCCAATTGCGATCAGCGCATAGATACTTCCTACATTTAGCCCGTTTATTAGCTGTTGCAGAAATAAATTCACATTGACTCCTCCTTTTTAATACTTCGAATAGATAATTACCCATTCAATTTATGTATCTGTAAAACAATAAAATGGATATAGAAGATTTTCATCTTCTATATCCCAGTGTGCCAACAAACCCCGCACCGACCAATTGAATTTCGTAGTCTGCGCGCGGATTCGGACAGTTGACAAATTAGAAAGTGCTAATATCAGCATTTTTTAGCCAACTGTTCGCCCCGAGGCAGACAACTGAAAAGCCAATTGTCGGTGCTCAGATTTTTTTAAGTAACTTTTTGACAATCTGGGATATAGAAGACTTGCATCTTCTATATCCGATCTGTTTACAGTAAAACATCGTAAGTGAAATTAGTTAACAACCTGAGTTTCAAATTTCAGCTCACCCTGGTCGATTTTAATGATCGTTACTTCTTTGTCTTTTGGATCGCCATTTTCATCAAATTTAAGGGTTCCAGTTACACCTTCATGATCAGTTGCTCCTAATGCAGTAATAATAGCATCTGCTTCGGTTGAACCAGCATTAGTAATGGCCTCTGTCATAACATATACTGCATCATAGCCTAAAGCTGCAAATGAGTTTGGAACACTGCCGTATTCATCCTGGTAGGCTGTAATAAAGCTCTGGACCAATTCAGATGGTGAATCGGCTGCATAATGATTGGTAAAGAAATTATCCTGAGCCGCGTCAGCGTACTCTTCCTGGATACCGTCCCATCCATCAGCTCCCATGAATGTAGAAGTGATGCCCATTTCTGCCGCTTTTTGCAGGATTGGTCCAACGGTCTGAACATAATCCGGTACAAATACGATATCAGGGTTTAGTTCTTTAATTTTTGTTAACTGCGCACTGAAATCTTTATCGGTTGTACCATAAGATTCAGAGCCCACAATTGTTCCGCCGTTTGCAGTGAAAACTTCTTCAAAGGCAGCACTAACACCCTCAGAATATGGGTTACCTGTGCCAACTAATAAAGCAGCCGTTTTCGACCCTAAATCATTTGTCGCAAAATTAGCTGCCGCTTTTCCCTGATAATCATCCAGGAAGCAGGCTCTAAAAACATTTGGCGCATCAACGGTTACATCAACAGCTGTAGCTGTTGGTGATAAAACAGGCATATTATCGGCAACCATCAAGTCTTTCATTGCCAGTGTTTCACCACTCAATGTTCCGCCAATTACGGCAACAACTTCGTCCTGATCACGCAAACGATTATAAGCGTTAATCGCTTCTGTCTGATCTGCCTTTGAATCATAGGCAATCAGTTCAATGGTTTTACCATCGATGCCGCCAGCTTCATTAATTTCATTAACCGCCAGTTGAGCACCTTCTGACGCAGAGGTTCCGTAAATCGCCGCGTCACCAGACAATGGTCCGATGAAGCCGATTTTAATCACATCATCAGAACTGGTTGATGACGAGCATCCAGCTAATGTAAATACTGAAAGTACTAACATTGCTACAAGTGACAAACTAAAAATTCTTCTTTTCATTTCTTTTTCCTCCTAATAAAATATCTATCGTTAATCATAAACTATTATTAAGAAAAATACAAGAAATAATTAAGTCAGCTTCAGCGCATTTCTTTGTTTGTGTACTCGCAGATTCCATTTAAATCGCATATTGGGCACTTAGGATTTCTGGCTGTACAGCACTTTCTGCCATGCCAGATCAGCCAGTGATGGGCATTCGACCAGATCTCTCGTGGCAAGACTTCCATCAGTTCTTTTTCAACCGTCGCAACATTATCACCCTGGGCCAGGCCAATCCTTTTGGAGACTCTAAAGACGTGGGTATCAACTGCAATCGCCGGAATGCCAAAAGCATTGCTCATAACCACATTGGCAGTTTTTCGGCCGACGCCGGGCAGACTGGTTAATTCCGCCATCGTTTGAGGGACTATACCGTCAAAATCTTGCAGCAGTTTATCGCAGGTCAAGATGATGTTTTTGGCTTTAGTATTGGAAAGTCCACAAGTGCGAATCATATTCTGAAGCTGGGTCTGGCCAATTGACAGCATGGCTTTAGGTGAATCCGCTATTTTAAAAAGATCCTCAGTCACTATATTCACCCTGACATCAGTGCACTGAGCTGACAGGATGGTGGCTATCAGCAGTTCAAAGGGCGTTTTAAAGTTCAAGCCACATTTTTCCGTCCCATAGAGACGTTCCAATGTGGCTATCACAGCATTTATATTTTTACTTGTCAACTTAATCCTTTAGGATCAGAGCAATGAAGACCAGATCTTCATCACCAGTATTTGTTACACTATGAGCATGTCCATCCGGTGTTACCATCACATCTCCCGGATAAACAGCCACTTGCTTATCATCGTCGGTTACGGTCCCCTGCCCCTGCTGGAAGACATAAATTTCTTTTTCGCCGTGATGCGGATGATCGCCAATTGAGTCACCCGGCTTGATTCTATTAACAGAAAACAAACGGCTGGACTGGCCTAAAAGATCCTCAGTGACTAAATGAGTCAGCTCAATATCTCCCTTGCCGCCACGCATGTTGCTTCTGCTTTCTTTTATTAAATCTGCTTCTTTGAAAATCATCGCTACCTCTTATTCTGAAATCGGGTCATCGGTTTCGGTAATTGGTGTGTCAGTATCTGTACCAGTTGTGTCATCTGGGGTGGTCGGTTCTTCAGGTGTCGTTGGCTCTTCCGGATCAACTGTTTCATCGGGGTCAGTAGGAACTTCCGGTTCTTCCGGTGTTACAACATCCTCCTCACCGGTATCCGTGCTGGTATCCGTATCAGTCGCTGGTTGATCTTCAGTGGTTGTCGTTTCATCTGTTTTTTCTTCTTCGGTGGTTGTCGTTGTTCCGCTACCAATTGACGAGACATCGGAGACTGAGCCTTCCTCAGATGTCCTAGTCATTTCCGTTGTAGTCAGTAGATCCTGATCAATCACCATGCCCATATAATTACCGTAAATTCCGGCTGCGATATAAGAACCACCTGTCAGAACAGTATTTTCCGGACTACCTATCCAAACTGTCGTTGACAAGTTTCCTGTGACCCCAGTAAACCATAAATCCTTATTATCATTGGTGGTACCGGTTTTACCAGCGGTTGTATAAATCTGAGCCGCCGCAGTACCAGTCCCGTAATTAACAACATCTTCCAGAATATCCATCATCGTTGCGGCCGTTGTATCAGACATAACTTTACGGGTTATTAAATTGGCCGTATCTTTGGAATAAATGACTTCCCCATTAACCGATTCAATCGATTTAGTAAAATACGGCTGGTTATAAACGCCATTATTATTCAGACAGTTAAAGGCCCCCGCCATCTCAAAAGGTTTAATCCCATAAGTCATCCCGCCAAGGGCAGTCGCCAGGTTATAATCTGTATCGACGAAGGTCGTAATCCCCATCTGCTCCATAAATGAAATGGCCGAATCAGCACCAACTTTATCAAAAACTTTTACCGCCGGTATATTATAGGAATTAACCAGGGCTGTTCTTACTGAAACATTACCGTGAAAACTGCCATCGTAATTCTTCGGGGTATAGGTACCATAAAATGTTGTCTTGGTATCAGATATTGTTGTGCTGGGGCCAATCAAGCCCATATCCATGGCGGCAGCATAATAAAGCGGTTTGATGTTCGACCCTGGTTGTCTTGGTGTGTCTGCCATATCAATCTGAGTGTTTCCGCCATAATAAGCCATCACGGCGCCATCAAGGTCAACTGTTACCACCGCGCCTGTTTCATTATCTGTTAAACCATAGTCATCCAATCCAACCTGCAGGGAGTTGATTGCATCTGCCTGCATATTGGTATTAATGGTTGTATAAATATTATAGCCACCGCTGGCAATGGTTTCTCGGATATAGGAAACAGCATCTTCTTCAGAAATCCCTCGCTGCTGCATGACTGAAGCTGCCTGACTTTCGGCATACTCCTGTAAGGCCATATTAACATAAGCCTCATAGCCATCAACAATCTGATCCTCATTGCTGATAGTCTCCGGATCTCTGATTACCAGCTCTTCAGCATAAGCCGCATCTGCCTCCTCCTGGGTAATATAATTCTCATCTACCATCCGATTTAGAACTTCAAGCTGTCGTGCTTTCGCCGCTTCAAAATCCGTATTTGGCGCGTAGGCACTTGGCGCCTGGGGTAGGCCAGCCAGCATTGCTGCCTCAGCCAGATCTACTTCAGAAACGCTCTTGTTAAAATAGGTTTTTGCCGCTTCTTCAATCCCATAGGCACCAGAACCAAAATATGTTTCGTTAAAAAACATCTCCAGGATCTGATCCTTGGTATATTTGTCCTCAAGTTGCAGCGAGATTGAAATCTCTTTCAATTTTCTGAGCAAGGAGTCCTGAAAGGTCTGCTCCGAGGCAATATCCGGCAAGAACAGGGTTCGCGCCAGCTGCTGCGTAATGGTACTGGCACCTGAGCCAATGCCATTGCTTAAAATATTGGAAAAGAAAGCCCTGGCAATCCCAATCGGGTCAATTCCCGAATGACTGTAAAACCGCGAATCCTCTACCGCGACTAAAGCCTGTTGCAGCTGGAGCGGAATTTGATCAATTGTAACATTGGTTCTATTTTTGATATAGAGTTCTGCAATTACAACATTATCGGAGGAATATACATATGTTTTATCTTTTGCTGTATATTCATAGTCAGATATATCCATCCTGTTTGCCGCGTAAATTGAATACATAAATCCGCCACCAACAAGAGCTAATACCAGAAAAACCAATAAGATGGTGACTAAAATATGTTTTTTCTTCTTTTTTCGTTTAATTCCTTTTTTCTCTTTAACGCTCATTCCATACCTCTTTAATCATTTTTCAATAGCTTCTTATGTAATTCTAACATATCCTGATGCATCGCTGCCTTAAAATGTTTTGCTCCCTGGATGGGCAGTTGAATTTTCAATTCTGCCGCGTGAAGTGCCTGATGTGGCATATCCATTTTTTCACTGAATGCTTTTGACGCTTCGCTGTAATAGAGTGGATCGCCAATGATCGGAGTGCCTAAATGCTTCATATGAACACGAATTTGATGCGTCCGTCCAGTTTTAAGCTCCAGTTCCATTAGAGAGGCATCTTCAAACTCCTGAATTACCTGATAATGAGTGACAGCTTCCTGCCCCGAATCATCCACCACCCGGGTGAATGAGTCTTCATGTAATAAAGCGATCGGCGCCTCGATGATCCCTTTTTTAAACTGAGGTTTTCCAAAAACGTATGCCCGATAACGCTTCAGGGTTCGCTGATCTGACATCTGCTTTTGAACATAGTGATGGACATATTTATTCTTGGCTATCGCAATCAAACCTGTTGTATCTCGATCCAGGCGGTTGATAAAACGAACCTTAGCGGGCTCATTTATTTTTTGCCAATGGAAACTGACATAATTAGCCAAAGTATTTTCCTGGTGATTGCCCGTTGGATGAGTTATGCAGTAGGGAGACTTATTAACGACTAAAATTTCTTTATCTTCATAAACGATCATTATTTCGCCTTGCGTCGGAATCCCATCAATTTTTTCTCTCGGCATGACAATTTCTATTTGATCATCTTTTTTCAATTCACGATTGACCCAAACGTCTTCCCCGTTCACCTTCATGCAGCCATTTCGCTTTATTTCACGAATCAGACGACTTGAATAGTCATATCGCTTTATCAATTCATCCTTTAAAAGAATTTCGTGATCTTTTGAAACGCTGTAATTGTATTTTATTCCGATAATTTATCCTCCTATATTAAAATGTCAAGACTCCAAATAATTTGAAAGCTGACACCTTAATCATTTGTCCTATTCAAGAAAAAAGTGACTAAAAAAAGAATTGATCACATCTGTGATGAAGCAACTTTTAAATTTTTCTTATAGCATTATTTATTTTAACAGATTTAGCTGCTATTTTATACAGCTTTCCTAAAAAAAATATTAATTTAAAGTTTTTTCAATTAATAAACCATAAATATATAATAAATCTCACTGTTAAAAAAAATCCTTGTCACGATCAGTTTTTGATCGGGACAAGGATTTTTTCTAAGCAATCCATTAAATGGCACCTGCAGCTGGCTTCAAGCCAGCTGACAGAGGCCAGACTGAAAACTATTTAACCTTGTTAGGTCTCATTTCGATAGCATTTTTGCGGCATTTATCAAAACAGATACCGCAACCAATACACATATCATGGTCAATGACATATGGTGGCTTTTTAATTTCTCCAGTAATTGCTTCGACCGGACAGTTTTTAGCACAAAGTCCACAAGCTATACAATTTTCATCAATAATATAGGCTGTTGTTTTACCATACTCCACGTCACCAGAAATACAGTTCATCGGACACTTATCAACGCATTCATAACATTGACGGCACTTGTCATAATCAATAATGGCACAATTGTTTTCAACCTTGACAGCATCAAACTTACAGGCTTTAACACAGGCACCACATCCAATACAGGCCGTTTTGCAAACCAATCGGGCATTTTTACCACGATCATGGTTATTACACAGAATCTTGACTTCCTGAGTTTCCGGCACCAGTTTCATGATGGCTTTTGGACAAGCATCAATACACTGACCGCACGAGGTACATTTTTCCGGATCAACAACCGGCAAACCGTCAGGTCCCATCACGATGGCATCAAAAGGACAGACATTTTTACAGGTACCTAGTCCCATACAACCATAACGACATCCTTTAATCCCGCCGGAAGCCACCATTGCTTCACGACAGTCCATCTCGCCATAATACTCAGCGCGGTTGGGCGCATTTTCACATGATCCCTGACAGATAACTGTCGCCACTTGTTTGACCGAGCTACCCGCTTCGATGCCCATGATTGCTGCAATAGCAGCTGCACAGTCAGGTCCACCAACTGGGCAGGCATTAACCGCTGCTGTTCCATCGACAATATTTGCCGCTAAAGCGTCACAACCCGGCAAGCCGCACCCACCACAGTTAGCACCTGGCAAGGCAGCTCTAACTTCCGGCACACGCGGATCAACGTAGACTTCAAATACTTTTGAAGCAATAGCCAGGCCGACGCCAAAAACTAATCCAAAAACACCAATCACACCGACTGGTACTAAAATTGCATTTAACATTTAAACCTCCCTTAACCCAGTTGCATTCCGGAAAATCCCAGAAAGGCAACAGACATTAATCCGGCGGTAATCAGGGCAATTGGGAAGCCTTCCAGGGCTTTTGGCACGGCTGATGTTTCAAGACGTTCCCGCACACCGGCAAATAAGACAATGGCCAGTGTGAAACCAAGCGCTGCACCGATTCCATGGAAAACAGTTTCCAGAAAATTATACTCATACTGAATATTTAGCAGTGCGATCCCTAAGACCGCACAGTTAGTAGTAATCAGCGGCAAATAAACCCCCAATGCCTGATATAATGAAGGACTGGCTTTTTTAATAATCATTTCAACTAACTGAACCAGTGTTGCGATGACTAGAATAAAAGCGATCGTCTGCAAATAACCAAGATTCAAAGGATCAAGAATCGCATATTGAACCACATAAGTAATGGCTGATGCCATCGCCAAAACGAAAGTAACCGCAGCGCCCATACCGGCCGCTGTTTCAACCTGTTTGGAAACCCCTAAGAAAGGACAGATTCCCAGAAACCGTGAAAAAATAACATTGTTAATGAAAATTGCGCCAATAACGATAATAACTAAATTCATTCTGTTATATCCCCCTTATGCTTTCTTTTTTGACAGGAAGTTAATTAATCCAATCAATAACCCCAGCGTTAAAAAAGCGCCTGGAGGAAGAATCATCAGTAAAACTGGCTCATAGGATGCGCCAAATAATGTCATGCCAAAAATGCTGCCAACGCCCAGGATTTCTCGAATCGATCCCAGCACGGTTAAGGACAGGGTAAAACCAAGGCCCATTCCAACGCCATCGGCGAAAGAATCCGCAATTCCGTTTGAAAAAGCGAAGGCTTCAGCACGTCCTAAAATAATACAGTTAACAACAATCAAAGGAATAAACAGCCCCAGCGCCGCGTCTAAAGACGGCAAGTAAGCTTTTAAAAGCATGCCTACAATCGTAACAAATGAAGCAATAATAACGATAAAGGCCGGAATACGGATACTGTCGGGAATGATTTTACGCATTGCCGAAATAACTACATTTGAACAAATCAGAACCACCATGGTAGCGAGTCCCATCCCCATGCCGTTTACTGCCGATGTGGTAACCGCCAGAGTCGGGCACATTCCAAGCAATAGTACAAAAGTAGGGTTCTCTTTTATGATTCCTCTTGTCAGATTCTTTCCAAAATTCATAATTTCCCTCCTATTTCACCAGTTGCTGATAGGCTGCGGATGCAATATTAACCCCATCAGTAACTGCTCTCGATGTGATGGTCGCACCGGTCATTGCTTGAATTTCATTACCGCTGACACCCGTTTTTGAGACTGCAACTTCTTCAGTTGCTGATAAACCCTGATACTGATCTTTAAATTCAGGATTTGTCGCATTGGCACCAAGTCCAGGTGTTTCGTTCATGGTTAAAATGGTAATACCTGAGATAGTGCCATCAGCGGCAATCCCGGTCAGCATTTCAATATCGCCACTAAAGCCTGTTCCAGGAATGGTTTTAAAAGTATAACCAACAATTTCTGAACCATTCATGCCCACATAGGCTTCCGGTAATTCATCGGCACTGGCGATACCAGCAGCGGAAATAATATCAGCCAGATCAGATTCGGAAACTGCTTCAAAAGAAGTTGCCTCCGGTAAAACTTCCTGACGGGCTTCAATATTAGACTGTTCGTTCATGGCCGCAATTGTACCTTCTGTCACATAATTGGTCAGAGCCAGTAAGCATGCTGCCACAGCAGAAATTACAAAGAGAATCAAGCCAAGCTTAATGACAACGCCCCACTCGATTTTTACTTTTACTTCTGTATTTTCCATTACGCTTTGGCCTCCTTTTTCGCTTTTGTAACGCCATAGACCTTATCTTTGGTAAATCGCTCGATCAAAGGAGCCGTTAAGTTCATTAACAGGATAGAGTAAGAAACCCCTTCCGGATATCCCCCGATCAGTCGAATGATCATTGTAATTAAACCGCAGCCAATGGCATAAATAATCTGGCCTTTAGCTGTAACCGGCGATGACGCATAGTCAGTTGCCATAAAGAAAGCACCCAGCATTAAACCACCGGAAAAAATATGTACCAGCGGATCCTGTCCTGCTAAAAGGGCAAAAATTGCCACGGTACCAATATAGACCACGGGAATTCGCCAGCTGATAATGCCGCGAATAATCAGATAAACACCACCCAAAATTAAAGCAAGGGCAGAAATTTCACCGATACAGCCATAAACACCGTTCAGACCGGTGAACAGATCAAGGGTTGTTGGCATACTTGCCAGCTCACCTGATTTTAAAAGTGCCAGTGGTGTCGCTGTTGTGACCGTATCAGAAACCGGAATATAAGCTGTAGAGGTCATTCTTGTTGGCCATGATGCTAACAGAAAGGCTCTGGCTGCCAAAGCCGGATTCATGAAATTCTGTCCTAATCCGCCAAAACACTGTTTAACAATGGCAATGGCAAAAACTGATCCAATTACCGCAATCCACCAGGGAGCCCCGATCGGTAAGTTAAAACCAAGCAAAACGCCTGTTACGACAGCGCTCCAGTCATTGATTGTTACTGGTTTTTTTAATAATTTTTGAATAATAGCTTCGGTAACAACACACGAAATAACACATATAGCCACTAAGGCAAGGGCCCAGACACCAAACACATATCCCGCCACTGCCAGTGCCGGTAAAAGCGCAATAATAACATTCTGCATAATACTGGCTGTTGAATGATTAGCCCGAATATGTGGAGATGAGGACACTGTTAAATTTAATTCGTTCATCAATTCTCCTCCTAATTTCCTTTTCTTCTTTGGGCAATAATTTCACGTTTCGCAACACGAATTGACGAAATCAATGTTCTTTTTGCCGGACAAATAAATGAACAGCTTCCACATTCAATACAATCCATAACATTGTTCTGTTCGCATTTATCCCAACGGTTACGCTGAGAATACTCAGACAGATATAATGGTTGCAAATGAATCGGACAGACAGTCATGCATTTTCCACAATGTATACAGTTCGAAGGTTCAGGAATTTTAGCACTTTCTTTCGTTAAACACAGAATGCCAGAAGTTCCTTTGATAACCGGGACATTGGTCTGAAACTGGGAAACCCCCATCATTGGACCACCCATGATTACTTTACCAGGGTCTGATGCAAATCCACCACATTGATCGATCACCGATTGCAGTTCAACACCGACACGAACTTCCAGTGTTTGCGGATTTTTTATAGCGTCACCTGTGCAGGTCAGATTTCTTTTATACAGCGGCAGCCCGGTTTCCATGGTTTCAGCAATCTGAGCTGCTGTGCCCACGTTCATAACTACGACGCCGGCATCCGCTGGCAGTCCGCCGGAAGGCACTTCACGGCCAGTTACGGCTGTAATCAGCTGTTTCTCAGCCCCTTGCGGATACTTTGTGTGCAGTGAATACACTTCAATGCCAGAATCATTGCCAGCTGCTTTTACCAGCGCTTCAATGGCATCATTTTTGTTATCTTCTACACCGATGTAACCTTTGCTGACCCCCACAGATTTCATGGCAATTTTTAGTCCCATGACAACCTTTTCAGGTTTAGTTAACATCAGGTGATGATCGGCCGTTAAATAAGGCTCGCATTCAGCACCATTCAAAACAATACAGTCCACATGCTTATCTGGCGGAATGGCAAGCTTTACATGAGTGGGAAAAGTTGCCCCACCAAGACCTACAATACCTGCTTCAAGAATCATTTTCTTGATCGCATCTGGCTCCATGTCCGCAAGTGTTCCATATGGTTTAATTGCCGGATCAACCGTATCTTGTCCATCGGACTCGATTACAACTGACATTACCAGATCCCCATTAGGATGCGGTTTTTCTTCCACAGCAATGACTTTTCCGGAAACACTGGCATGAATTGGAGCGGAAACAAAACCATTTGCTTCACCGATTTTCTGGCCAAGATAAACTTGATCGCCCTTTTTGACCACCGGCGTACAAGGTGCACCAATGTGCAAGGACATTGGAATTGTTACCACTTTTGGCGCATTGCCAAAGCCCAGGGGAACACCTGCAGTGCTCTCTTTCCCATAAGGCGGGTGGATTCCTCCTTTAAAGGTTCCATGTTTTACATCCATCTTACGTCAAACACCCCTCAAAATTATTTTTCCATACAAATATAGATATACTTGTATATATGAGTTGTATCATATCATATAATCATCAACTTTTCTATATCTATTAAAAAATTTGTTTAAAATTCTACCCTGATCTATTCTACCACCAGCCAACTGATACTATGTCAACTCATAAGGGGATTATTTTGTCGCATTTTTAATTTATTTCTCGTAAATATTTTCAAATTTGTTAAAAGTGCAAATTATTGCCCATTTTTTTAGCCATCAGAGCGAATAGAAGCTTTTTAAACACCTGTCCGACCACCTTTTTGCCGCTTAAAAGATAATAATTTTCATTTTTTTACAAGAATGATTTCATAAGAACAGCTATTTCCTGCCCAAAATCAAAAAAAGGTCGCCAACGACGACCATTTTTTCTTAATTTTAATAACTTTTCAGAAACTCCCGATAGCCCTTATAAGTCATATAAACGTCAATTTTTGATGAAATTTCGAAAGGCGCGTGCATGCTTAAAAGCGCCGGACCGCAATCCAAAACGTCCATGCCGTATTCAGCCAGAATATAGGCAATGGTACCGCCGCCACCCAAATCAATGCGGCCTAATTCACCCATTTGCCAGACGACACCGCCATCATCCATCAGTTTTCGCATTTTACCCATAAATTCCGCGTGGGCATCGTTGGAACCTGATTTACCACGGGCTCCGCCATACTTGGACAAAACAATCCCTTTACCAAGATAAGGCGCATTCAATTTATCATGAGTTCCTGAATAATTAGGATCAACGCCAGCCGTTACATCAGCTGACAGCATGGCTGAGTTCATCAGGCATCTTCTCAAAGCCAGCTCGGCCTTTTTCTCACCCAGTAGATCAATCACCTCAGCCACGGTGTTTTCAAAGAAACGGGAATGCATGCCCGTATTACCGACGCTGCCGATTTCTTCTTTATCGGCCAGAATGACGCATTGGGTGCGGTTGGCTGGATCTTTCTGATCAAGAATCGCCCGCAGGGCCGTGAAAGAGCAGACCCGGTCATCCTGTCCGTAGCCGCCAATCAGGCTCTCGTCAAAACCGACATTTCGCGCCGCTCCAGCTGGCACCACTTCCAGTTCCGCCGTAGCGAAGTCTTCCTCGACAATTCCGTATTTGTCATTGAGTATTTTTAAGAGGTTGGTTTTAACCCCATCTTTTAATTCATTTTCCGGATACGGCCGACTGCCGATTAAAAGATTCAAGCCTTCGCCGGTGATCGCCTCATCAAGTTTTTTGCCGTTTTGCTCTTTTGCTAAATGCGGCAGCAGATCAGTGATGCAAAAGACAGGATCATTGGCATCTTCGCCGATTGTAATATCGACTGCCCCACCATCCTTTTTCATTACCCGACCATGAATGGCCAAGGGAATCGTTACCCACTGATATTTTTTGATACCGCCGTAGTAATGGGTTTTAAACAAACCCAAAGATTCAGACTCATAAAGCGGAGCGGGTTTTAAATCCAGTCTCGGCGCATCAATGTGAGCGCCAATAATGGCCATTCCTTCCGCAATCGCTTGTTTGCCGATATTGAATAGAATGACTGTTTTATTTTTATGAACAGCATAAAGTTTGTCGCCAGCTTTTAACTTTTCTTTTTTCTGAAATTTTTCCAGCGGCCGATAGCCCGCATTTTCGGCTAATTGAACACTCATATTGGTCCACTGACGTTCAGTCTTGCCATTGGTTAAAAAGCCCAGGTAGTCATCACTAAACACCTGCATCTGATCATCTTCGCTAAAATCCTTCCAGGCCGACTCCCAGTTTTTTTCCAGTTTCTCTTTTAACAGTGTTCCTGCTGATTTTTCTTTGTGACTCATTTTTACCTCCCTGTCAATCGACAATTTCAATCTGACTGATCTGCTCTTTAAAATTTTTGCGAACCGCTGCCAGATAAGCAGCCCGCAGACTCATTTGTTCATCCAGCTCATCTTCAGTTAAACCTTCAGCTTTCTTTTTTCGGGCCAGTTCATTGATGCGATCAATCATTTCTTTGGTTATCATTTTCTTCACCTTTTACTTCAATTATTTATTTCAATTATTTTTTCATCCAATAGCCGCGACAAGGTTAACATCAAACCAAGCTTGCCATGGGCATAAGTTAAACCGCCCTGAAAATAGACAATATAGGGCTTTCGCATTGGGGCATCAGCAGATAGTTCGATGGACGAACCTTGTATAAAAGCACCCGCCGCCATAATGACCGGATCGGCATAGCCCGGCATATCCCAGGGTTCCGGGGTCAAAAAGGAATCAACCGGGGCAGCCTCCTGAATAGCCCGACAAAATATTTTAACCGCTTCCGGGCTTCCCAGTTTGATACTCTGGATAATATCACTGCGATATGAATTGGGTTCCGGACAAACCTGATACCCCAGCTGTTTATAAGTTGCCGCAACCAGAACCGCAGATTTTAATGCTTGGGCCACCACCGTTGGGGCCAGAAAAAGCCCCTGCAGGATTGTTCGGTTAATGCCCAGGGTCGCGCCGGTTTCCCGGGCAACTCCCGGAGCCGCCAGACGACAGGCTGCTAAATGAATCAGATCCTTACGTCCGGCCAGATAGCCCCCAGTCGGTGCCAATCCACCGCCGGGATTTTTAATTAATGACCCTGCCATTAAATCCGCACCAACAGAAAGCGGTTCTTTAACATCCAGAAACTCACCATAGCAATTATCAACAAAAACAATCAGATCTTTTTTCTTTTGTCTGATCTTGTCAATGATGGCTTCCATTTCATCAAGGCTGATGGCCGGACGCCAGCCATAGCCGGTGGAACGCTGAATGTAAATCATCCGGGTTTTGTCGTTGATGGCGTTAAGAATCGCCTCGTGGTCAAATTTTCCAGCCCCATCTAAATCAATCTGCTGATAGCCGATGCCAAACTCTTTAAGGGTCCCATGGCCCGCCGATTTTTCATTGAGGCCAATCACGGTCTGGATGGTATCGTAGGGTACACCGGAGATGGCCAAAAGCTGGTCCCCCGGCCGTAAAACCCCATACAAGGCCAGTGAGATTGCATGGGTTCCCGAAGAAATATGCGGCCGCACCAAAGCGTCCTCAGCGCCGAAAACATGCGCAAAAATACTTTCCACCGCTTCTCGTCCCACATCATCATAGCCGTAACCGGTGGCCACCGCAAAATGACGTTCACTGAGTTTGTGCTTTTGCATGGCGGCAATGACCCGATACTGGTGTAACTGACCCAGATCATCGATCTCTTTGGTCATGGCTGCGACTTGTTCCTCAATCCTGTCAACGTATTGACAAACTCTTTCATCGATTGCAAATTGTTCTTTTAAGGTCTCATTAATTGTCTTTTTTTTCAAATTTGTCTCTTTCTTTCCACTAATATAATGTTGATTTATTCATCGCCAACTTTATTGGCGGTTTAGTCTGTCTCTTTGTTGATGATAATACCCGCGTCATGAATTAAATCCAGACATTCAGTTGTAAGTTCATCCGCCGACTTTGACGCATCCATCTTCAACCAATGAATACGCGCATCTTTTCTGAACCAGGTCATCTGTCTTTTGGCAAAGTGTCTGGTATCTCTTTTTAAAATCTCGACAACGTCCTCAAGGGATGCCTGCTTTTCAAAATAAGGGCGCAGTTCTTTATATCCGATTGCTTTCATAGCACCCATATCCCAATTGTAGTCGCGATCCAAAAGCATTTCGCCTTCGGCGATCAGACCTTTTTCAATCATTTGGTCGACCCGTTCATTGATGCGTTCATAAAGAATTTCCCTGGGCCAATCAAGTCCGATCAGCATGTAATTATAAGGCAGCTCCTGATGTTGTGATTGTTCATCTAAATAGGATTTCTGTTTACCGGTCACTTCAAATATTTCCAGCGCTCTAATCACCCGATTGACATTGTTGGGATGAATCTTCTGAGCGCTGACAGGATCGACGTCAAGCAGCCGTTCATAAAGATGCTCACTTCCCATCACTTCAGCTTCCGCTGTTAGCCGCCACCGCACTTCTTCATCGCCGGCCTTTTCTTCAAAGCTCCAGGGCAGGGTAAGGCTGTTGATGTAAAGACCGGTTCCGCCAACAATGATCGGAGTTTTTTGACGACCAAGAATCTCTTCGATTTTTTTGATCGCCGCTGTCTTAAAGTCAGCCACACTGAAGGCTTCATTGGGAAAAACAAAATCAATCAGATGATGGGCAATGCCGTCCATTTCTTTTTCCGTAACTTTTGCCGTCCCAATATTCATAAATTTATAAATCTGCATGGAATCGGCTGAGATAATTTCGCCACCGATTTTCTTGGCTAATTCGACTCCCAGACCAGTTTTGCCACTGGCGGTCGGCCCCAGAATGACAATGACATCTGCTTTGTTTTTCATTTTACACCACCCGTTTAAAGAGTTTCATCAGCTCATATTCCTTCAGTCGCAAAATAATCGGCCGTCCGTGGGGGCAGGTAAAAGGATTATCAAGAGCCATCAGCCGATTTAATAAAATTTTTATTTCTTCATCCGATAAGACTTGGCCGCCTTTAATAGCCGCTTTGCAGGCCATAGTAATGAGACGGCTTTTGATCTGCCCGGTTAAGGGATGACTGTCATCCCATTTTGAAAAGCCGCTTCCGGCGTAGTCCTGAATAAAGGCTTCTAAAAATGACAAATCCAGTTCCTCACCCAAAAGAATCGGAACACTTCTAACCAGTAAACAATCTTGACCAAAGCTTTCGGCTTCATAACCGATTTTTCTAAAAAGATCGAGATTATCTTCGATGGCTTTTCTGTCCTTCGGGCGAAATTTAAGCGGCAGAGGTGTTAAAAGCTGTTGGGCCGGAATGGCGCTTGTATCGGCAAAGATTTTTTCCAGTTCTGCGGTCAGAAAAGCCTCGTGGGCCGCATGCTGATCGATTAGAAAAACCTGGTCCTGAAACTGCAGTAAAATATAAACGTTAAAAAGCTGGCCGATCAGTTTCATTTTGGTAAAATCCGGCCTGGGCAGACGACTTTTAGCCTGCGGTGATTCTGGTCTCGGCGCTGCTTCACTGATGCTTTGGCTTATTTTTGCGAAATCACTTTGACGGTCAGTTTTTTCATACAAGCGATTTTTTTCAGCAATTCTATCTGTCTCGGAAAAATGACTCACGGCCTGACTGATCGGTTTTTCTGCGTTTTCTGTCTGAAGATCTTCCAAACTGTCCGGCTGATCCGTGATCGTTGGCTGGTCTAAAGTAATCGGCTGGTCAGCGCTCGACTGGACAAAAAAAAGCTTCTTTTCCAGCTGCGGTTCTACTGCTATTTTGGTCTGCGATTCGGTTCCCGCCTGCTCAAAAAAATTATTCTGCAGCAGCTGCGGTTTAGCTTCCGTTTTTATCTGCGGCTCACTTTCTGCTACTTCCGCCACATCCACCACCAGATTAGCCTTTTTTAAGTGCTCACGGATGCCCTGTTTAAACAAAATCTTAATCAGACTTTCGTTAAGTATCTTGATTTCTGTTTTAGCCGGGTGAATATTGACATCAAGCATGCGACTGGGCAGGTCCAGAAAAATAATCCCAAAGGGATAATTGTTCTTCATCAGATAGCCGGAATAGGCCTCTTCAAAGGCTTCAGATAATGCCCGGCTTTTGACAAAACGTCGGTTGATAAAAAAAATCTGATCCTCACGACTGGACCGCATGGTTTGTAGATTGCCAATATAGCCAGTCAGCACCATCGGCTGATTTTCATAATTTAAGCTGACCAGATTTTTGGTGAGCATTTCGCCATACTGCAAGCTAATCACCTGTAAGAGGCTGTCCGCCCCGGTGGTATCCAAAATCGATTTGTCTCTGGCAATCAAGCGAAAGGCAATTTCCGGATGGGAAAGTGACAGCTTCTGCATTAAATCTCTGATCAAAAGCTCTTCTTTCTGATCTTTAGCCAGATGTTTTTTACGGGCGGGGGTATTGTAAAACAATTCTTCAATTCGGATTTCCGTCCCCCGGGAATATGCGCAGACGCGTTGATCAAGCATTTGTCCATCGGCAAAATCGCTGATACTGCCCATTTCCTCTTCCTCACTCCGAGTGACGACTGTCACTTTGGAAACCGCCGCTACACTTGACAGGGCCTCGCCGCGAAAGCCCAGTGAAGAGAGGATATCTAGATCCTCGAGTTTGATCAGTTTAGAGGTGGCATGGCGTTTAAAAGCCAGGGGCACTTCTTTGTAGGGAATCCCGCAGCCATTGTCTTTGACCGAGATTAAAAGTTTGCCGCCAGCAATTAGTTTAACCGCAATTTTTGTCGCCCCCGCGTCAATGGCGTTCTCCACCAGTTCCTTGACCACCGAAACAGGTCGGACGATCACTTCACCAGCAGCAATTTTATTAATTGTCTCCGCGCTTAACATTTTTATTTTCATGACATAAATTATAACACGAAGTATTAAAATTCTCTAAAAAAAATTTGCAAATCCAATTGGCGGTGTGCATTTTTCATATAAAAAATGAAGCCATCTTTCAGGCTTCATTTTAAAACGGAGGAGCGTGTATTAAACACCTGAGTACCGACAACTGGCTTGGAAGCATTCTGCCTCGGGGCGAACAGTTGCTCAGATAACTCTATTATTAGTCTTTTCAAATTCGGCAACTGTACGCATCTTGGCGAAGGCAACGAGCCAAGTAGAATTTATTACTATTTGGCGACTGCGAAATCCAATTGGTCGGTACGGGGTTTGTCTATACACTACAGTTAATTAATCATTTTTCTCAATACTATTCTTAATCTCTTAATTCGAGTTTTTTATCTTCTTCAGGTCGGTTGAAGATAAGCTTTGGTTCGGGCAAATTAACATCCAACGCTTCTTTCAACACATCTTCAATTGATGTCATAAATTTGATTTCCAGTTCATTTCTAACTTCTTCTGGAATATCAGCCACATCTTTTTCATTTTCCTTAGGCAACAGTACCTTTTTAATACCACTGCGGTGAGCGGCAATGACTTTTTCCTTGATGCCGCCAACTGGTAATACCTGACCGCTTAAAGTTATTTCACCGGTCATTGCCAGCTTGGAATCTACCGGTTTTCCTAAAATCAGTGAAGCTAATGCAGTTGTTAAGGTCACCCCGGCTGACGGACCGTCTTTAGGTGTTGACCCTGATGGGACATGAATGTGGGTATCGTTTTTAAAGAAGTCGAAACCACCCGCCAGTTCACCTAATCGTCCACGAATCAAACTCATTGCAATGGTGGCACTTTCTTTCATCACATCTCCCAGTTGTCCGGTTAATGTCAGCTTGCCATTGCCAGGCATCAGGCTGGCTTCAGTAAAGAGAATTTCGCCCCCAACGGCTGTCCATGCCATTCCGGTTACAACACCAGGTTTGTTGTTTTCACCGGCTTTTTCATGCCGTCTGGTTTTATTGCCAAGCAAATCACCCAGGTTTTTGTCAGATACTACAAATGGCAGCTCAACTGTTTTAGAAACAATTTTTTCTGATACGACGCGGGCAATTTTTGCCAATTGTTTGGTCAAGCCACGAACGCCAGCTTCTGCGGTATAGTTTTCAATGATCAATTCAATCGCTTTTGAATCAAATTTCAACATATCATCTGTTAAACCATGATCCTTTAAAACCTTGGGAATTAAGTGGTCACTGGCGATATGAAGTTTCTCGCCATTTGTGTAACTTGATAACTGAATGACTTCGGCGCGATCCAAAAGTGGTGCCGGAATCGTGCTTAAATCGTTAGCTGTGGCAATGAAAAATACTTCTGATAAATCGTAAGGCACTTCCAGATAATGATCTGAGAAGGTTGAGTTCTGTTCCGGATCTAAGACTTCCAGTAAAGCTGCACCCGGATCACCCTGATGAGACATGCCCATTTTATCAATTTCGTCCAGGATAAAAACCGGATTTTTTGATTCAGCATTATTGATACCTTTTATAATACGTCCCGGCATTGCCCCCAGATAAGTTTTTCGATGTCCGCGAATCTCTGCTTCATCACGAACGCCACCAAGACTTGCTCTAACATATTTTCGATCAAGAGCTTCTGCAATGCTCTTGCCAAGACTGGTTTTACCAGTTCCCGGAGGTCCCACTAACAGTAAGATCGATCCCTGTTTGTCTTCTTTAAGTTTCATTACTGCCAAATGTTCAATAATACGTTTCTTTACATCGTCAATCCCATAGTGATGATCATTTAAAACTTTTCGGGCATTGTCGATATCAATTTCTTTATGTTCTGATGTCCACGGTAGTTCCAGCAGCAAATCAAGATAGTTCATAATGACATTGCTTTCGCCGCCGTTTGGTGGAGAGTTCTCCAGCTTTCGCACTTCTTTTAAAGCAATTTTACGGATTTCTTCAGGAAAATCAGCTTCATCAACCCGTTTGCGGTAATCAATTTCTTCTTCCAGTTCCGCATCCATCTCACCCAGTTCAGCTTTAATGTTTTTCAACTGCTCACGAAGCATTGCTTCACGATAAGATTTATCTCGGCGCTGAGCGTACTTGCGACTGATTTCCAGCTGCAGATGAACGGAATCTTTTTCCCGGATGATATAATCGATAAAGCTCAGTGTTCTTTCTTTGAGGGAATCAATCTCCAGCAGATCTTGTTTGCTCTTTAATGAAATTCCCATCATTGGAACGGTGTATCCCATAATTTCTTCCAGTGAACCCAGTCCGTCGATGATGTTCAGGAAATACTCGGCGCCCTTAAAATTATGGCCAAGCTCCTTCATCAGACCTTTGATGTAGACAATCATTTCCTGTTCTTCATCATCATTGACATCAATAATGTCCGGCTGTTCCACATAGGAAGCGGTAATCTGTTTTTCTTCAAATTTGAAATCCAGTGCTTTAACACGGTTGATCGTCGTAATATCGATTATATAACCATTATCAGATTTCTGAATATTATCAAACTTCATTAATACCCCAATCCGATAAAAGGAGTCGGCGGTCAACTGAACCAGTCCTTTGTAGTCGCTAGTGGATAATCCAATCGCCAGGGTGTTATTTTTTATAATCAATTCTTTTATATTATTGCCAATTTCATCATTTACAAAGATCCGGTTTGAAATTCCCGGATAAATCACTGTTTCCGTAATGGGAATAAGTGGTGCATTTTTTACTTCAAAGGTGTTCATTTTTCTTCCTCCTCTTAATAACCTAGCTGAGAACTTTGTTCAGCAAGGTAATAAATTGCTTCATTTCATCATCAGTTAAATTTTCCTGAATGCGTTCAATGAGTCTCAGTTTGGTTTTTTCTTGGGCTCGGGCTATTGACTTCCCTTTTGGGGTCAGATATATATAATAGACTCGGCGATCTTCAGCGGAACGTTCACGATATACACATCCCTGTGTAATGAATCGATTAATGGTTTCAGTTATTGTCGGTTTGGAATTATTAGTTTCCTCAGCCAGCTCACTAAATGTCACTCGAAATCTCGCATCGATAATCTTTAAATATTTAATCTGATTCATTGTCAATTCCTGGGCCTGGCAACATGTTTTTTCGGTGTGGAGAAATTGCGCTTCAAGCTCATGCAGTCGCTGATAAACTTCATACAAATCGTTTTTTTTACATATCATGATCTCACCCTTTTATTTAGTTAGCACTTACCTAACTATTGATTTAATTATAATCACCTTTGTATGAATTGTCAAGCCTGTAGGATTTTGGCGTTTTTTTTTAAGCATTTATTAATAATCATTCCGAACACCGCCATACCCAACTTAAGCTTAGTGGGTTTATTGTTGACAAAAACCTGCTTGCAGGCTATGATTTTAATAGAGTCAAATCTAAATTGAAATTCAAGGAGAATATAATGGAAAAAACCCCTTTAGCAACTGTTGAAGGTAAAGAAATTTATTCAACAGATCTCGATAACCTGATCAAGCAACTACCGCCCGAACAGGCCAATCAGTTTCAAAGCCGTGAAGGCCGACGACAGCTACTCGAGGAGTTAGTTGCACAGGAACTATTTTATTTAGAAGGTAAAGAAGCAAAAGCTGACGAAACGGAAGAATTTAAGGCAATGGTCAAAGACGCCGAAGAAAAGCTTTTAAAAACCCATATGATCGCTCAATTCATGATGGATGTGACCGTCCCTGATGAAGAGGTGCAAAAATTCTACGACGAAAATCCAGATCAGTTTATTGCTCCCGATAGCATCCGGGCCCTACATGTGTTGTTGCCGACAGAAGAGCAGGCTGCTCAGATTATCGATGAAATCAAAGACGGCAAAAGCTTTGAAGATGCCGCCAAAGAATACTCTGTCTGCCCTTCCAAGGATCAGGGTGGCGATCTGGGCTATTTTTCCAAAGGTAAAATGGTTCCGGAATTTGAAACCGCTGCTTTCGCTCTGGAAGTAGATGAAATGACCGAAACACCAGTTCAGACCCAATTCGGTTTCCATATTATTAAAGTACTAGACCGCAAAGTTTCCGAAACCATTCCTTTCGATGTTGTCAAAGAAAATGCCCGTAACTACCTGCTTCGCGAAAAACAGAACCGCGCTTTTCTTGGCAAAGTTGAAAATTTGAAACAAAAATATACGGTCGAAATGAAGTCGGCATTCTAAACTTTCAAATCTAATCTACAAAAAACTCCGTAAGAAGGCTTACGGAGTTTTTTTAAACCATTTTTGAATTTCTTCCTGTGAATAAACATAGGTGCTTTTCGGCAGATATTTGATGAAATCCTGGAAGGATTTGACAATCCCCAGCTCTTCGATGGTCAGAGAAATGATTTTTTGACATGCCTCACATTCAAATACAATATCAAAAGTATAAGCATCCTCAGAAAACATAAATTGCACCAGATTCTCGCTGGAAAAGTATTGATCACGCAATAAAAAAACATCAGCTTCACGATCGTCTTCCGGCAAAAATCGGTGAAAGAGCTCTTGTCTTGCCGCTTTCATCTCTGGATTCTTGGCTTTCAGAAAATCAATTGCCACCTGAGCATGAATATATTCAACCCTTTGATCATATCCTTTATAGACAAATGAATCAAGTTTTGAAAAGGCGCCCTCAATGATCGACTTTTTCACCAGTGGTCTTGCATCAGCAATAATCTCCAGCGCTTTGTTTTTGTAAAAATTAATCACTTCCTGCCGATCGATAACGACTGCCGACTTAAAATCCTGATCGATCAAAAGCAGGTTTGACGACGTAATAAAATAATTGGGGAAAATAACGCTTTGATCATCTTTCTTTGAAGAAGTGTAGTAATAATAGGGTTCATATTGAAGACAGTTTAAACAACCTAAATAAAAGACAGATTTTAATACATCCAGATTGTTATCAACATTTTTTTTATTGACAATGGGAATAATATTTTGAATAAGTCCGCCGGAAAGATCCGCATGATCCATCCGGATCATCAGCTGATCTAAAATCGCATAATCCCAATGCAGCGACATAATGACGTGCGCATCCTTTTCCTTTTTCATTTCCCGGATAAAAAGATTTTCAATCGTGGTCAGAATATGCGCATTGCCATCAACAAACTTCAGCGATAAATTATCAATTTCATAATCGAACATCATCTTACTGCTTTTTAAAGAATAGCCTTTCCCCTTCTGGAAATGATTAAATTCTTTGTTGATTTCCAGAAATTTCTGATGTTCCTGATAAACTAGCTCCCCCATACTTTCCCGTTCAAACAAGTCGTAAAGCTCCAAGCATTTTTCCTGGGGCAGGTTGAGGGTCTTTAGCAGCAGTCTGAAAATATCCGGGCTCATATTACGGCTGCCCGAGAGAAATTTCTGCAGAGTTGTTCTTTCAATACCCAGTTCCTCTGATAGACCATAAACACTTAAGCCTTTTTTAGTTAATAGTTTTTTTAGTTCTTTCGAAAGTTTTTGTTTCATTGATACCCACTTTCAAGCCTCTTGTTAATGAGCTTTCAGTCACTTAATTTTGATTTATTCTTTGTAAATGAAGCCATTTCTGAAGCCAGTTCACATTCTGTGAGTGAGGCCAGAAAAGAATTTGTATTTTTGATCAGTCTTTCTTCCAGCAAAATCAGGAAAGTCTCGGAATTTTGATAGATCAGATGAACCCATGATTTAACCGGCGTAGAAAAGACGCCAATTGCGCCAATTAAATTGAAATGGTGATCATCATTAACATATACCATTCTGTTTTCATCACTTGTTTCCTGGAGCAGGCCGTTTACCCATTCGTTTTCGGAAAAAACTAGCTGCTCATTCTCATCCTGATATGTTTTTAAATAGGCTTTTGAAACAAGCCCCTGCTCATTTTGACCAATATTCTTTTTAGACAGGCCGTCAAATGAATTTTGCCCACGCTCTGAATTTCTGACTTCAAATAAGTCGTCGCTCAGGCGAAACATTTCATCAAATTTTTTGCCAAAAAATTCTATTAAATTATGATCAAAATGACAAACTGCTGATTCCCAGTCATCAGCAAATAAAAGACAACCATCATTCGTGAGAAGACAATTTCTCAGCCCAGCTTCACGGATAGTATGCATTTGCCCCTGTTCATAGCGATAGTGCGTTTCAAATTGAACAGAATGAAGCAAGGATATATCCAGCATATTCGGTAATTCAGCAAACAATTCTGCAAATATTTCATTGTCAGAGCGCCCTGGTAGACAAAGTATTTCGCTGACTTTGACCATTTTATCCTGATCGGACAGTGTTGCTTTGATCAGCTGATTGATATTCAAAACACCCTTCGAAATTTGCAACCGTATTTCCGAATTAGAATGCTGACATTCTTTCTCGATCATGCATGCAATACAGAAACGAATCTCAGCTTCGCCGGATAGGATAATTGAATCACTGTTTTCTTTTTTCAAAATTGTCTGACATTTTTCCTGATTAAAGCTGTTGTTTTGTCTGTTGACGTATTCATCTTTATCCGTAAAACCGGAAAGCTGTTCCAGTGCAGTTTTTATCCTTAAATGCTTACGGTATTCAAACTCTCCAAACTTTTCAATCTGATATAGCTTTTTGAGACTTTTTATATCGGACTGAGACAATCTAAGGGCATCGCATAAACTGTTCAGCTGTTCCTTTGATGGCATCTTCTCCCCTGCCTTAATCCGATTAAGTGTTATCCGTCCAATATTTGAAGTTTTAGAAATATAATCCAGTGAGTCCCCGTTCTCATCCAAGATTTCAGAGATGCGCTCACTCAGTTGTGTCATATGTTGCCTCCTTTACAGTTTTAACCATCATATCAGGCAACTGTTTTAAAGGCAATATGTGACATTTACTGTGACACGTTTTAAATATATCTTTTCTCCCCCAAACTTAGCTTGTCTTTAATTCGGATACCGGCTGATTAAAAGCTCCGCCCAAAAGAAAAGGATCGATGAAACTGTTGTATTCTGCTATCTTTTCATAACGGTCTATCAGGATATCAAGCTTTTTCAGGGTTTCTTGTTCACTTAAAACCAGGTCGCTGTCAGGTAAATGATCAAAAAAATCCTTGAAAGCTTCCTGAATCGTTGTTTTCCTGAGACTGATCGATTTAAAAATCTGGTGGCCCCTAATCCGGTAATGAAATATTATCTGAATCGACGCTTTGGCATCAGAACACTCAAAAGAATCATTCATAAAAATGGCATCATCCCTAATCATATAAATCGGGTGCTTGCCACTGGCAAGATCCTGTCTGACCAATTTAAGCAGGGCCAGCCGCTCCGGCGGCGTGACGCGATCGGTTACCACTTCCGGCAAATACAGTTCGCCAATTTCCATAAACTGCTCCAGATATTTATAAGAAAAGACATTTTTCATGTTTTTTGCATTTTCTCTTAGATTGCCGTAAAACTTGATGGCAAATGGCAACAGCGCCGGATAAAAGGGAAAATCTTTACGGATTTTATTTTCAACAAACTGGGCAGTAAAATAATTGGCAAAACAGGGAATTGGTTCCAAAACCATTAAGGGTTTATACTCGGTATCAAATTCAGTATATAAAAACAAGGGATTATCATTTTCAATGATAAACTGTTCTGACTGATTAGAAAGCATTCTGAACTGCATGCTATAATAATCGATTCTTTCCTGGTTTCGATACCGAACCCCAATTTTCAAATCTTTTGAAATGACCAAAACTTCTTTTGCTGTTAAAATAAAATAAGCATTATTTTTTGTACCAGAGCTGTTTTGGCCATTTTCAACCGTTAAATAGTTTGAATCATAAGAAACATTTTCAAGTAGTGAGATGCCCATTAAAAATTTAAGCGAGGATAATGCCATGTCGTCCTCATAGCTTTCCTTATCAAAAGCAATCACATCCTGAAGTCGCAATTTTTTCTTATTGCCCATCATTTCCTGAAAAATATAATGGTACAAATAATCCTGCCGGTTTGAAGTCAGCATGCTGATTTGCGGTTCCTCTTGAAAGTAAATCTCCCGGTCAATTACCTGATGCATTAAAGCAATGACATTCTCTCTGCCCTTAACGATTTTTTCATTCCCCTGATTATCGCCATCAGAACAATCCAGGGATTTTGTATCCACCTGCTTTTGAACCGGCATTTTATACTCAGTCAGCTCTGAAATCATCTCCAGTAATTCTTTAACCATCATTCTCGTTTTGTATTTCCTGGCGCCGTTTTTCTCAATGTCAAAGAGTTTTACTAATTCATTCTCTTCCGCTTTGGATAACCGCAATACTGCAATCAGGCGATTTAGAATCTCGCGCGTAGGTAATCGTTTGCCCGTTTTAATCTTCTGCAAAGTT
Source organism: Eubacteriaceae bacterium ES2 (assembly GCA_031222025.1). Classification (GTDB taxonomy): domain Bacteria; phylum Bacillota; class Clostridia; order Eubacteriales; family Eubacteriaceae; genus Acetobacterium. The sequence continues at coordinate 2,163,180 of CP130740.1, forward strand.
GTTCGGTCAACATCCATCATTTCCGCAAGTGATTGAACGGTTTCGCCACTTTCGATCATCAGTTCTTCAATTCGTGTGCTTAACAAGTTTTGTCCTCCCAGAATATCCCAATTTCATCGTTTTGGTAAGTATTATACAATAATGACTTATCTAACTATCATTTGAGAGGTTTTTACAGTATTTTATCAGAGTCTAAAGCTTATTTCAATCTTAATAATGTGACAAAACGGCTTCAGTGTCACATTCGAATATACTAATTAAGCAACATAAAAACCGCCTCTAATTAGGAATCTAATTAAAAGCGATTTGGATATTTTGAAATATATACTACTATTTAATTACTTTTCTATTTTATAAAGACTGACTCAAGGCTAAACTTTCCTGAGCTGCTATATAGGTAAAAGACATGCGGCTCTTAACAAGATTCAGCGCCTGATCGGCCTGAATTTCACCAGCTCCAAATGCCAGTTCAGAATCACCAAGACTTTTGGCTGTTTCTTTCAGGATTGACTGTACATCATCGGCGGTTAGATTAGGATTCTGAGCTAACAAACTTGCTGCAATACCAGACACAATCCCCGATGAAAAGGAGGTGCCACTTTCCCAGACATATCGGTTGTTCAAGGAAATTAAAGTCAAGCTTTCACCTGGTACATAAAGGTCCACTGCATCATTAGTCTGAGAAAAAGATGCAATATTACCATTCTTTCCGACTGATCCAACTGAAATTACGCCTGGATAAGAAGCGGGATAATAGTAAGGATCCAGGCCATCTTTTTCTTCGCCGTGATTACCGGCACCAGCAATAATAATTTTGCCTTTACTGACGGCATAAGCAATTGCCTGAGCCTGTTGTTCATTATAGACATTCGAGCCAAAACTCAGGTTGATGATTCGTACATCTTCCCGATTAGAAGCATCAATAATGGCATTATATACACTGTCATTGTCCAGCGAGCCTTCGCCAACCCGATAAGGAGCAATTTTTACATTAGCGGTTCCGGCGGCACCGGCAATCCCGATCCCGTTATTGGCAACAGCTGCAACGGCGCTGGCGACCATTGTGCCGTGACCGTCAGTATCTGTCATGTCAGCGGTATTAAGGATATAGTCATAACCATTGGTGATCCGCCCCTGTAAATCTTGGGTATTGATATCCAATCCGGTATCTAGTACCGCAACGACGATTTCATTATCTGTATTAATTGCGTTCCAGGTATTATTAATCCCGATTTGCTCTAACTGCCAGGAATTACCAAGGTAAGGATCATTCGGCTGACTGTCGCCTTCAGCTGCATATACAAAGCCAGCTGAAGAAAAACTTAGGGCTAAAATTGCTGCAACAGAGGTTCCAATCATCTTTCTAAAAAGTTTTTTTCCTGTATTTTTTATCTGATTAAGACTGCGTTTCATTTTTATCTCTCCTTCCAGATTTTAAGCTTTGGGCTGGGCCAAAATTGCACGTTCAATCTTGTGGAAAGATAATTTGCAACTGGCTGCCATATAAAATTACTTAGGCCCTAAAGCTTTGCGCCCTTACTTTTCAGTAAGTTTGCCAAATATTGAGTTGTATCTTTTCCTCAATAACATCAAATGTGCTTTATGAGGATATTTTAACCGCTTCTTTTAGTATTATCTGTAATTTTGTCACATAACTAATTTATTCTTTTTTGCCAATATCCCAATATTGCAAAAATAAAAAAGCAACGTTCAACCGTTGCTCAAATAAGTCATATACATGCTTTAATGCGCAACTGGCTGTCATATAATAAATTATTTAGACCCTATAGCTTTGCGTCCCCACCTTTCGATGAGTTTGCCAAATATTAAGTTTTTACAATAAATCGCCATTATTTGCAGATTTTGATGTGTTTTTGTATATATTGAGATATATTACTATTTTTTGTGACTAGATCACAGACTTATAATTTGCCAAATATTCCATTTTTACAATTAAAAAGCAGCGCTCACCACGCTGCTGAATAAGTCTCATAAAAACTTTTTTTGCAACTGGCTGTCTTATAATAAAAATTATTTAGACCCTATAGCTTTGCGCCACCATCTTTCGATGGGTTTGCCAAATATTCTCTTATTATTTATATCGTCCATTCTCAAAAATATTTCAGTAAAACTTCCTTATTTTTTAAATAAAAAAAGTGCGGCCGCATCCAGGTCGCACGAATATTTAAAAACTAACTTGCTGCAACTGGCTGCCATATCAATTACTTAGGCCCTAAAGTTTTGCGTCCTCACTTTTCAATGAGTTTGCCAAAATATTTATTTATATGAATAGTACATGATTCCATGTTTGCTGTCAAGGTTTTGTCGGAAATCCTCACAACTTTTCACTTTTCATCGAAGACACTTTCAAATTGGGCAACTGTACGAGTCTGCGAAATCCAAGCGGGCTTTATTGCCTGTAAAAAGCATATTTCATATAATAATAAAGCGATTTCGTGACTTCTGTTGACATCTGCTGCCGAATTGCCTTATCATCAAAAACCAGGTCCGGATCATAAATAGAATCGGGTGAATAAGTGCTGATAATGGTCTGATCGGGAAACACCTTTTGAAACATAAAGCGCGCCCGCCTGGACTGAACCGGCGAAGAAACCAGAATCATCGACTGAATATTATTTTCTGTCACATAAGGAATCAAATTATAAGCGTTTTCGAAGGTTGTTGTGGCCGTCTGCTCAAAATAGTACTGATCCTGTCCTATTCCCTTTTCGGCCAACAGATCACCGGCAAAGTCTTCGTTTCCCACACCCGAAAAAACAATCTTTTGGGCATAACCCTGCTCCAGCAGCGATACCCCGTAAGCCAGCCTCAGTTTATTTTCCTCACCACCAATAACGACAATCACGTCGGCGTTTTGGAGGGGATCTTCTTTGACCAAAAAATGCGCCAGCCAATCGACCACGGTATCAGGATTCAGGAAAACGTAGGCGCCAAAACCAATCAGCGAAAAAAACAGCAAGAGCTGAATAAGATTAGCGGCTATTAATATGCTTTTAAAAACCTTTTTCATTTTCCCCTCTTTTCACAGTAGGCTATATTTCTGTCTTCAGCCTGCGATTCGGCTAATTCAGCAAGCTAAGAATACTGAACCTGATTACGCCCATTATTTTTCGCCTGATAAAGGGCAGCATCGGCTTCGGCAACCAGTTTTTCCGGCGAGGACAGCAGTGATGGCACCATACTGGAAACACCAATACTGACCGTCACATAATCATTGACCAATGACTGACAGTGGGGTATCCCACGGCCTTCAATTTTTTCAAGCAGCATATGGGCCGTTTTAAGCGCTTCATTTTTATTGGTTTCCGGCAATAGAATCACAAACTCTTCACCGCCATATCGCACCGCCATATCAGTGGAACGCGACAAAGATGACTTTAGGATATCCGCAATCTGAACCAGACAGTCATCTCCGGCCAGATGCCCATAAGCATCATTATAATTTTTAAAATAGTCTATATCGATAAAGATTACAGAAATGGGGTGATTGTAACGGAGACAGCGTTTCCATTCAATCGCCATCACCTCGTCGTACTTGCGCCGATTCCAGAGGCCCGTCAGCGGATCATGTGTTGATAGCCGCTCAAGATCGGCATTGGCTTGTTCTAGTTTGACTTTCTGCCGTTCTACAAGGGCATTGGCCACGGTTAAGGCTTCAGTTCTTTTCAGGACAATTTCATCCAAATCACGATTGATCTGGGTCTTATATTCAAGGGAATCAGAAAACATTTTTGCCAGATGCAAAGAATAGGAAATCACAAAGATCAATTGACCGGTTGAACTGTAGTCATCATTTTGGAAGAAATCTCTCAAAAATGCGGGCCAGCTGTCATTGACAAATACACTTAAGGATATAATGTCGACAAAAGTTGTAAAGATCAGCACCAGACCGCCAAACACAACCAGATATGTCCCCTTTTTCTGATGACTGATCACCACGATCAGTCGTGTTAACATGTAAGTCATTAAAAACAGACACCAGACTTGATAGATTGTATTAAAGGTCGAGAATTGATCCAGCGGAACAAATAAAATCAAAAATGAAAAAATCAGGGCAACATAAAGTGAAAGATCCACAATTTTTTCATGAAAATAGTCCGCTAGAATTGAACTGAAAAACCAGATAATCATCGGTGAACCTAAATAGAAGAGAATGGTTTGGATTTTTCTAAAGTAAGTAAAATCAGCATCAGGAAAGAGGGTATAAAAATAGCTTTCCCCGGTCATCAGGGTACGAACGCCCGTCATCAGGCAGAAGAGACCAAAATACAGCGAAGAATAGTCATTTTTGCGGAACAAAAACATGGCCAGATGATAAAAACCCATAATCATCAATGCGCCAAACAGCAAAATCGAGTAATTTAATTTTTTTTCCCGCAGGGCCTGGATGTTATTGGCACTGCCGATTTCAATATCACTGAGAAGACCGCCGCTGGACATATAATAATTGGAAACCTGCAGGACAATTTCGTTCTGTCCTTCATCGGCATTAAAAAAAGCGATTTGCGGAAGGTATTGCGCAACCATTGTTTCTTTACTGGTGCCAACGGTACCAGCGGAGGCGACCAGTTGATTATTGATATAAAGTTTATAAGCCGTGCGAACTTTGGGGATTTTCACACCTAAAATACCCTCTTCAGCAGACAAAAATGTCAACCGATAGGTGGCATAGCCTTCCCCCGGCAAATTCTCGCCATCAATGACATATCGATTCCATGATGAAGGGAAACTAACGTAGCCGCTAAACTCACCCTGATCAACAAAAAAGGGCGACAAAAGCTGACCCCAGTATAACTCCCAATCTCCGGAAAGCGAAACTGTCTGCGTATGAAAATCGATATTTGTTAAATCGAGCTGGCCTTCTGTGGCAAGCGTCTGGGACGCTTCAGTTACACAGCCAGTCAACAGGAGAAGCAGCAACATTAGCATGCACAAAATTTTTTTATTTTACACATATTATTCCCTTCCACAAATTCAAAAGGCTTTCTAATCGACAAAGTGAATCATTTAAAGGAAAAAAACTCTTAAGTGCGATTATATCAAATAAACTATTATATAACAATATGTGACATTTAGTGTGGCATTAAAATTTTTCAGGCTGGCAAAGACGCATATTATTTTCATAAAACGGAACTTTATTGCTGATGACCGCTTCTCAGCAGATCATTAACCGTTTTAATGGGATTAAAGGTTGCCAGGGGGACTTCCACAAAGAGCGTGTTCCAGTTATGCATGGCACCATTCCACAAACCCGGATGCTCCAAAGCTTTTAATTGACGGCCATGATAACTTTTTTCACTGATAAAGTAGCGGTCAGGATTAGTAAACTTCAAGAGATCAAACTTCTTGCCCTGATAATCCGTAATAAAACAGACCAGGTCAACCGGGTTAAAATATTGCGACTCCGAAACCAGCGCCTTCTTTTGAGCATTACTGAGATCAATTTCCGACATTTCACAGATCTGCAGATCCTCATAGTCGCCATTGTCAACAATGAATGGCCCGCCGCCCGGCTCGCCCTGGTTTTTGACGACACCGCAGACCCGCAAAGGGCGGTTTAAAAAAGCAAGGGCATCTTCTTCTGTCAAAGCCTTTTTACAGCTGATGTTTAATGTATTTTCGATAAAGGCTGAAATTTCGGCAAAATCGCCCTTACCAGCGAGCAAATCCACAATATAAGCATCAATCTTCTTTTTAACTTCGAATCCCGTCGCCGCCAGCGTTTTCTTATAGTCAATCGTCGTCTCAACATGATTACGATGACAAACGTTATCAATATTCTTGATAAAAACAATATCCCCATCCAGATCATTCAGGTTTTCGATTAAAGCACCATGACCGCCGGCCCGATAAAGGACCTGACCATTCTCGTCTAAAAAGGGCTGGTTATCCATATCAACTGCCATGGTATCGGTGGATTTTTTCTGGAAAGAGTAAGTAATCCTTACACCATCTTTACCCGCTGTCGCCATTTTGACATAGTTGTTAAATAAATCCTCATGCTCCTGGGAAATGGTAAAGTGCAGCTTGCATGTATCCCTACCCGCGTACTGCTGGCCTTCATAGATGTGTTCATCAATGGGTGTCACCGAAGTTGGCCCGTAAGCATGAATCTTTAAAAGCGCTTTGGGCAAATTGCCATAGTTGAGTCCATCTGACAGCAAGCTTTTTATTACCGCCATTTTCTCCTCTTGCATCAGATCATCAACCGTGTTTACTGCGATAAAAGGTTTCAGATCATTGTAAAAAGCAAAGCGGTCAAGCTTTTCAAAAAATGTTTTGATAAAATCCGTTTCAATTCCATCCTCCAGATACTGATACAAGTCTTTGAACATTCTGGTCGCAGCGCCACTGGCGGGAATAAATTTAAGACATTCCTGATCCAGATAAGCATCATCAACCTGGTTAATTTGAGTTAATTGTTCTACCGTCACAGCTCTAGTGATATTGACATACAAAGTTCCCTGTTTGAATTTCTCGATCATCGTTTCCAATCGCTTCTTCCCTTCCGAGTTGACTTAAATGTTGTTTTTAATTATACCATTTTATACCTGGTTGATGCCAGTTAAATACCACATATAAATAGGTGATTTTTCTCACCTCTTTATATATTATTATGTGATTTCTCAACAGAATAACGCATCAGGATGTTAGCATCTGCTATTCGCTCTTTTGAAAAATAATCGACGTAGTACTCAATAATAGGGATTTTGATCAGTTCAAGCCAAGCCTGATAAACGCCATCAATAAAATCCTTTCGCCACTCTGGCATGCGGTCGATCAGGATGCAGTTGTGAATCTGCTCTTTTTCAATTACCAAAGTCAGGTTACCATTTTCCAAATGGGGTTCAAAGGGATAGGTTCGACATTGAATCGGCCGATGATCCCGCAGGCAGCCTTCGCTCAGATGACAATAAATATAATAGGATTTTTTAATTTTGGGCGGGATGTCATAGTCCTGATAAGTGTGAACTTCATACTCGGTCACCACCGCCTTCTGCATATATTCATATTCAAGGGGCAGCAGATACATACCCAATCGCCTGCCATCGGTATCATAACGGCGGCAGCAATGATAGCCGCATAATTCCCCGCAATTACCGGCAATGATGGCCTGATCCATCAGCTGATAAGCTTTTTCGAAAATTGCCTGATAGTCTTTTTGTTTTGGTTTTTTAGCTGTCACTGCTGCTCCGATCATATAGGATAATTATTCTAGTAATCAATGGCAAGGGAATGACAAACGATCCCGCCCCCTGTCATTAACTATTTAACAATCTCTAACAGTGCTGTTTCATACTGCGTTTGCCGATCCTGCGGCACCTCCTTATCCAACCGCAATAGTACATTTCCGGCTTGATAGGCGGTTCCGGCGATATCAGAAAAAACCGTTAAATAGTCATAGCGTTGTTTTGCTACCGCATAATCCTGATAAATTTCCACCGATCCTCCGATTGGTTCAATCTGATTTTCCGATTGTTCCACGGCCTTATCTTCGAAGCGGGCTCCCTGAGCAAGTTGGAGATTAGGTTGTTTTAATAAACCACTTGTATAATCAGGATCGGTATAAACCACCACTATCCCAATCGGCAGACCTGCTGCTTTTAGCTGATCAATGAGCTCCTGCGGTGATAGCGTGCAATACAGTTGTGCATCCCTTTTTTCTTTATCCTTTTGTATTTGTGCAGCTGTAATCAAACTATCAAAACTGAACTGGGATGTTTTTTGATAACGGCTATCATAGGCACTTTTTACTTGTCCTGAATCTGAAAATAGATACAGGGTTTGGTCCGCTATCTCAAACCGAATTCGTCGTTCTGGCGTATCCACAGTATCTAAATACAAGTCCAGATACTTATTATCGTTACCGTCAATCTGCCACTTACCTTCTGAAATCGTCAACTCCCCATCATAGCCATTGTAAAAAAAGGCGGTGCCATCTTCATGAAAGCAATATCCGGACATAGCCGTATCATTTAAGTCTCCACTGCTGGGCACTAATTCCCAATTACCAACAAGCTCCCCAGTCTGATTAACACAACCTGATAATATCAATATCGAACAAAGCAAAAACAGAAATATAATTTCATTCTTAATGCTTGTGATTAACTGTTTCTTTTTCATTATAATAAGTTAACAGGCCTGATACAAAATTCTAAGCATAACATGACCTGCCACAACCTCCAATCCGGCGCAATATAGTTTAACACAAATAATCTAACAGAACCTATAAAAAAGCCAGTTTTTTCTTGATTTTTTACCCATAAAAAAAGACGATTCCTCGTCTCTTTTTTAATTACTAGTGGTATTGCGGGGAACCGTCTGGAAATGACAAAACAGTTTCTGCGGATAGCGGATGACCCCAATTCCCCTGGCCACGGCAAAATCTGCCATTTGCGCCAGCAGATCAGCTGTCATATTGCCGGCAAAGTAGCAGTCAAAAGCCCGGCCGCTTAGATGCAGGGAATCGAGTACGCCACCCGCCTCGGTATTAACCGGCGGACAACGACCGCCCGAGGAAATGGTCAGGGGCCAGTCAAAATGATCACGGATCTCTTGGGCAAAAATTTTTAGTTGGTCAACCACATCCAGACCACAACCACATGGGCACTTAAATTCATCAGTGGTAAAATTCTTTAGCGTCAGATCACTGGTTTGCTGCTTAGATTCCTCATCATCTGGCACCAGAACTAGACTTTTTAAATCTGCCATCATTGCCTGATGGGTCTGTCCTCCCACCAGTCCGTCAACCGCCAGATCCTGATCCTGCTGATAACGACACACCGCTGCCCGACTGCGAGAGCCGTAAATCCCATCCACCGGCCCCGGATCATAGCCCAGGGCGATCAAGTTTTTTTGTATCCATTTGACATATTCATTCATTGATTCTGCTCCTTTAAAACTTCAATGGCCCGCTTAACCTGTCTGGGCAGAGGCACACCCATTAAACCCAGATTTTCCACAATCGACAAGAGTTCATTTAAGCTGTAGGCGATCACGGTGCCATCACGAATCATGTTGGTGGCAAACATTAAATCCAGGCGGCAGGCAATCATAACTACCCCTAATGACGCGCCTTTTCTTAACAGTCCCAACCAGGCCGTCCGGCTCTCCAGAGCGCCCCGGCTGGTTTTAGGACTGCTCAGAAAAAGCCCGGCAACGATTAGTCCGCTCAGATAGTCAACCAGCATAAATAGACACAAGGACTGGATGCCAGCATCCCAGCCACCCAAAAGACCTGCCACCACTGCACCCACCGCCCCAGTGGCTGTCATTATCGTAATTTTCATCTATTCCTCCTATATAAAGTGCCGCCTGCCGAAACAGGCGGCCACAGTATCTTCCCTAACTCCCGCACCGACCAATTGGATTTCATAGTCTGCACGCGGATTCGTACAGTTGCTATTTTTGTCCCATATATTATCAACGTCATCCAGCAACTGTTCGCCCCGAGGCAAACAATTGAAAAACCAATTGTCGCTGCTCAGGTTTGTATTTTTTCTCAGTTTTCAGTATCAAACCGCCTGCCGAAACAGGCGGCCAAACCCCCGCAGCTGTTTAGGCTGCGTCATAAAAATCGCTGGTGGTGGTCGCCAGCAGCTGGCAGTCCGCCTTTTCCAGCAGGGTCGCCCCGCTGGGGATAAAAATATCCGCCGCGATAATAGCGTCCATAGCCGCTACTGCTTCGGCCTGGGTCAAATCAGACCGGGCCTCGGAAATGGTCATGCTGGATTTTTTATCCAGGGAATTTTTAAAGATCATTACTAGTTTGTATTCAGGCATAGCGAGCCTCCTCTCCTATTATTTTTCTCGGCCGGCTTTTTCGCCAACCGGCAATTTTACTGTCCGTCATCAATTAACCGGGTCGTCTGGGATTTGGTCACAGTTTCCAAAGTTGGCTCCTGCAGCCCCCCAATCACCCCGGCAATCTGATAAATGCTGTCGTTTGTCGCCGTCTCCCGAAGGTTGGAATAGCTTTTGTTTTTAATCACTTCTTTGCCATCCACCATCCCGTAGTTGAGACTGGTCACCATTTTCGTACTGATTACTTCGCCGATAATTGCCATTTTTTCTCCTTCACTACTTTATTTTAATCGATGCCCAATTGCATCCGGTGCACCCGCAAAAAGAGAACGGACCGCCGTGTAGCTCACCCGGTTGTGGGCTGCCACCGCTGCCGCCCGGGAAGATTTCTGGTCCGATTCATTGCCGCAGTCCTCGCAGCTGACATAATATTGCTTTTTGCCAGCCACAAGGCTTTTCACATGGCATGACCCACCACAGATCCCACATTGCTTGATTGTTTCCATGGCCTCTCCTTTCCTGACTCGCACTCAGTATACTTGATGACAAAAGATTTGGGGTAAACGGGGTCTGGACTTAAGAAACATTTAATATAAAAAGGACATGTCCTTAAACATGCCCTCAGAGTGCAGATAAGCCTCACACCAACAATTAAATTTCGTAGATCGTTAACATTTGTCACAATTTGTTTTTTTACCCTGAATCTGCTCAAAAAGTTCCGCTCCACCAAGACCATTTTTTGGTCCCAGATACCCAACACTAAGATTATAGCAATCGGCAATACTCTTTACCTCGTCAGCAAAGCGCTGGCCAGCTGTCAGATCCAGACAGAAAGCACCGTTGCCGCCACCCATGATCAGCAATTCATTTTTACGCACCACATAGCGGAGTTCATAGGGAAATTCTTCGGAAGCGATCATAATCCCCTGATCTCTTTCATAGGTTCCCCAGTGAAGGGCGTTGAAAATAACACGATCAATTATCAATTTTTTCGCCATCCACTAGTCCCAATATGAAACGCTTATTACCAGACCATCCGCCTCGCCATAACGCCTGGTCGCCGACAGCATGACTACCTGTTCCCCGTCCTGATAGGCAACATCCTTCAGCGCCCGGCTTACCCTGGCCGTCAGTTCCTTTAGCGAGGCTCGGCGGGGATCTCTTCTGATCGAATCAGTCAGGCCCCGACAAACCACGTAATCGACGATATCAATAGCCAGCGAGCCGGAATAATCCGGACTCAATGACTGACAATCAGCCAGACAGACCGCCTTAATCTTCTGCTCATTGCCAAGCCCTTTTAATCCGCTTACCGGGATGCCCGGCACATTAAATTCACTTTTCATTCGCTTTTCCCCTTAACCATCAGGTATCCAGTGCGGGTATCAACTTTCAGATAGGTGTTTAACAGGCTGGTATAAAGGGCCGGATCGTCTTTTTCCAGCTTGCCCGTGTCAATCCGCAGGGTCTTGCTGTCGGCCACAATTTTCAGTTTGCAGGTGTCGTCTTCGGCACCACCAAGGCCCGCATCCATCAGGATTCCCTGCAGCTGGCCCTTAAGCCCCTTTAGCGCTTGCTCGTCGTTTTTAATCCTTAAGCGTTCGCCAATCACCTGATCAATCAGGCTTCTGTTACTATTTATAAATTCCTGTTCTGTCATTTTTACTCTCTCTTTCAAAATTTCTAGTTCTGCCAACCATCACTGACTGTCAGCGTTTCATCCATCAGCTCCTGAAAGGACTTGTCCCGCTCCTGATCCTGATCATTGAGGTGCCACTTGAGTATAGCCGCATAATCGCTTTGATACTTGTAGCCCATCATTACCTTGCCCATGTCCAGCCGTTTAATCCATTTTTTGTAATCATGGGGAAACTGTTCTTTGAGCTTGTCCATTTCCTCATCAGTCAGCCGAACGGTCCTAAATTCACCATAGGCTTTTTTCTTTGAGGATGTTTTTAATGATTCGTTTTCTTTTGCATTAAAAAGATTATCTGTGTCTTTTATATTTTTCTTTTCTTTGCTTTTATTTAGTTTATATAAGTGACCCCTTTGGTCCCCCATTTCATAAGCCGCTTCATGCCCCTTTTGATCCCCCGTCTGATTAACCGACAGCGTCGGATCAATCAGCTCAGATCTCATAGATTGGCCGTTTGGGAGATTTTTCTGAGACCCCATTTGATCATCCCTGTCATCATCCCTATTTCTATAAAAATACAATACGTTCAAGCACTTTCCGTTCGCAGCGTACGGTTTTTAGCTAAAAAGGTCCTGCGAATATTTGTATGAAAGTTATAATTAACCAATACTTCTATCATTGATGAATTTTTTGTTTACAGCATTCCAAATCCTTTTATACACGGAAAACGTATACAAGTATCAGCATATTCGGATTAGAAAATATTGCGCAACACTTAAATTTTGAATTTTTTCATGTTTTTTTGAAGCAAATATTTTCTCTTGACAGGAATCTTACTTGAAATGGTATCTTCCGTGGTTCAAATGCTCATCTAAAAGTGAGCCACTTTAAAACCAAACGCACGCTTAAAAGTGAACCACCTCTGGCCCTGTGAATAACAAAGGCTATTCATCGGGCCAGAGGCGCTGATAGTTTGGTGTCCGCTATCTTATTTTTCATTTGTTTTAATTTGCTGTTCTAATACTCAACATAAGGTTCAAATCTTTCTGTCATAGAGTTAGGGTTGGCCTGGCACCGAAAACTAAGCAGCGTTATGATGAAAATCGATAACAGATATTTCACCAGCTAGTGATTTTGCCGCATTTACGATGTTTTCAAGTACTTCCATGGTTTCATCACTAAAATACTTTTCACCACACTGTTCACATTCTTCGCAAGGAACATTTTTTATAATGATTATACAATTTTTATAATTCACAACGTGTGTCGTGATGCTATTAATTAAATCACCTTTGCAATAAAAACACATTTTCATGATTTTCTCCTTGTCTTATAGTCTGCTTCAAATTTATTAAGGTTTGGATAATATGCCGTAATAATAAAAATATACTCTCCATCCGATCCAACTACAACATGTATCGGTTTTCCATCAATGGTTAAACCCAAAACAAGGCAACTGGGGTTGGGATAATCATCAGGATAACTTTCAATCATTTCACCTGATGATATGCAGTTAATGATATCTAGACGGCTGATGTCGCGTTCCTGAATTCTTTGGGCTACGTACTGTCCATTTTATTTTTCGTTCAATTGCTTTTACTCTTAAATCTTCGATTTCCATCTTATCTCCGCAGCTTAACAATTACGGTAGTTGTCAAGATAGTTGGCGGTTTTTCTTGAATTAACCGACTGACTTATTGGTTTCATTTATTTCATTTGATTCATCTTTTTCAGGATTTAACCATACTTCGTTTTCCAGAGCCCACTTGCGAATATTTTTAGTCCAGCGGTTTGGATTATTCTGCCGTGCGGCCTCATAAACAGCTGTGCGGTTTGAAAAAATCTCTTTATCCATTCCGTTATGCCGCTGATTTGGGGTCAGGAAATTAAGCCCACTGTGGCAGTGTTCAAAATTATAGTAATGCGCAAATTCCAGAACCCATTGTCTTGCTTCCAGGATTGATTTAAAGCCCTTGTAAGGGTAATCAGGGCGATATTTACAGGTTTTGAAGATGGATTCGGCATAGGGATTGTCATTACTGACTCTCGGTCTGCTTTTGGATGAAACAATTCCCAGTTTCTGAAGGGTTTCCATCAACGAAGCTCCTTTCATCGGACTACCGTTATCGGAATGCAGAACCAGCGGCTGTTTAGCGGTTGAAATCGTTTCTGAAAGCGCTGCTTTTCGAACAAGTATGCTGGCATTTTGTGCGGATTCTTCCGGCCAGATTTCCCAGCCAACGATCTTTCGACTGTAAAGATCCAGAATCAGATAAAGATAATAGTGAAAACCCTTTACCGGACCCGGCAGCCACGTGATATCCCACATCCAGACCTGATTCGGCCCTGTTGCTTTGTGGCTTGTGATAGTTCGCTTCTGAGGTTTTGATGAACGACCCCGATGATTATTCATGCCGGCTTCTTTCATCACACGGTATATGGAAGATTCGGATGCAATATAGCGCCCCTCCTCATCTGCCAGACGGGGAACAATCTGACTGGGTGGCAGACTCTGATATTTTTTCGAATTCACGACTTTTATTATCTCTTTCCGTTCTGCTGGTGTCAGTTTATTGGAGGGAGTTGGCCGAATCGCAACGGGACGCTGATCTTCCAGCGGTGTTGCCGGATTTTTCCAGCGTGAAAAAGTACGTTCGCTGATATTCAGCTCACGGCATGCCATAAATTGGCGGGCTCCGTTTTGAATGGCTTCTTCGATTAAAGCAACAGCGATTTTGCGATCTGAGGTTGGGATCATTCGTCCTCGGGCTCCCCCCAGATCGCTTGTGCCTTTTTTCTGAGCACCAGTAATGCTGCTGTTTCAGCCAATGCTGCTTCCTTTCGCTTCAGTTCGCGATTGAGTTGGGTCACCTGTTTTTTTGATTCGCTTAGATCTTTTTTAAGTCTCTTTGATTCATTGGCAACACTCCCATTGGCATTGATGCAGGCATCACGCCAGGCTTCGATTTGTTCAACATAAAGGCCTTTTTCACGGCTATATTCAGCCAGCTCAGCCTGATTCATACGGGCTGTTTCCAGGACGATCAGAAATTTATCCTCACTGGACCAGTCTTCTGAAGTTCCTGTTCCCGATGGTGCTGCCATTCCGGACGCTTTTGCCTGCTTCTTCCACTTGAAAAGTGTCTGCTCTGAAACACCGGTTTCATTATGCAGCTGACGAACTGATTTGCTGATCGGCGGCAACATCTGCTGTATAATATGTTCTTTGAATTCATCGCTATATTGTGTCATGTGATACTCCTATCCTTTTCTATATTTACTATAATATAGTAAATTCAATCACCTGACAACTATCCTAACACATAGTGATTACGAAAGTCTTACCGGTTACATTCTGTATGTTGTAATAATTATATTATAATGAAGGTGCGCTATGAAAGCGCAAAAATATCTTTACATTTTCATACCGTTTATTACTGTATAATTTTCCTCTTACAAGGAAATTAGCGTATTTTGTGATTGCAATTTACCGTTCCAATACCCAACATAAGCTTCAAATCCTTCTGTCATAAAGGAAATATGCTGTTCCATACGAATGATATATGCCGGCAAAGCAGTTACTTCATATTTTTTTGCCTTGTCCAAACGGTGATGACCGTCAATGAGATTATAACCCCTTGAATAATAATCTTCCGGAATGCGGGTTAGCCCAACCCGGTAGTTGTCAAGATAGTTGGCGGTTTTTCTTGAATTAACCGACTGACTTATTGGTTTCATTTATTTCATTTGATTCATCTTTTTCAGGATTTAACCATACTTCGTTTTCCAGAGCCCACTTGCGAATATTTTTAGTCCAGCGGTTTGGATTATTCTGCCGTGCGGCCTCATAAACAGCTGTGCGGTTTGAAAAAATCTCTTTATCCATTCCGTTATGCCGCTGATTTGGGGTCAGGAAATTAAGCCCACTGTGGCAGTGTTCAAAATTATAGTAATGCGCAAATTCCAGAACCCATTGTCTTGCTTCCAGGATTGATTTAAAGCCCTTGTAAGGGTAATCAGGGCGATATTTACAGGTTTTGAAGATGGATTCGGCATAGGGATTGTCATTACTGACTCTCGGTCTGCTTTTGGATGAAACAATTCCCAGTTTCTGAAGGGTTTCCATCAACGAAGCTCCTTTCATCGGACTACCGTTATCGGAATGCAGAACCAGCGGCTGTTTAGCGGTTGAAATCGTTTCTGAAAGCGCTGCTTTTCGAACAAGTATGCTGGCATTTTGTGCGGATTCTTCCGGCCAGATTTCCCAGCCAACGATCTTTCGACTGTAAAGATCCAGAATCAGATAAAGATAATAGTGAAAACCCTTTACCGGACCCGGCAGCCACGTGATATCCCACATCCAGACCTGATTCGGCCCTGTTGCTTTGTGGCTTGTGATAGTTCGCTTCTGAGGTTTTGATGAACGACCCCGATGATTATTCATGCCGGCTTCTTTCATCACACGGTATATGGAAGATTCGGATGCAATATAGCGCCCCTCCTCATCTGCCAGACGGGGAACAATCTGACTGGGTGGCAGACTCTGATATTTTTTCGAATTCACGACTTTTATTATCTCTTTCCGTTCTGCTGGTGTCAGTTTATTGGAGGGAGTTGGCCGAATCGCAACGGGACGCTGATCTTCCAGCGGTGTTGCCGGATTTTTCCAGCGTGAAAAAGTACGTTCGCTGATATTCAGCTCACGGCATGCCATAAATTGGCGGGCTCCGTTTTGAATGGCTTCTTCGATTAAAGCAACAGCGATTTTGCGATCTGAGGTTGGGATCATTCGTCCTCGGGCTCCCCCCAGATCGCTTGTGCCTTTTTTCTGAGCACCAGTAATGCTGCTGTTTCAGCCAATGCTGCTTCCTTTCGCTTCAGTTCGCGATTGAGTTGGGTCACCTGTTTTTTTGATTCGCTTAGATCTTTTTTAAGTCTCTTTGATTCATTGGCAACACTCCCATTGGCATTGATGCAGGCATCACGCCAGGCTTCGATTTGTTCAACATAAAGGCCTTTTTCACGGCTATATTCAGCCAGCTCAGCCTGATTCATACGGGCTGTTTCCAGGACGATCAGAAATTTATCCTCACTGGACCAGTCTTCTGAAGTTCCTGTTCCCGATGGTGCTGCCATTCCGGACGCTTTTGCCTGCTTCTTCCACTTGAAAAGTGTCTGCTCTGAAACACCGGTTTCATTATGCAGCTGACGAACTGATTTGCTGATCGGCGGCAACATCTGCTGTATAATATGTTCTTTGAATTCATCGCTATATTGTGTCATGTGATACTCCTATCCTTTTCTATATTTACTATAATATAGTAAATTCAATCACCTGACAACTATCCTAACACATAGTGAACCCGATCCGGCGCAATTTCAGCAAAGAGGATGGGTCTGGCTAAATCTGCCGATTCAACATATTCCGGATTGAGGTCTATATTGAGAATTAATTGACTATAATCCGCCACAGCGATCTGCACGAGCTCAAATTCTCCAGGATACATGGTGATATATTCATTTAATTTGCTGATATTGAATTTAAAAACGCCGTTTAAGAAATACTCGTATTCACAGCCGATGGTAAGATCCAAAGCTTGACGTTTGGTATTCTGATCGAGTTTTCGGGGATGGTGGGTTTTTAGCATGGATGGACCTCCTTTAGTTTTCGCGAGTTTTATTTTGCAACATTCTCTATTTTTCACTTGCAACTTGTAAAGAGTATTTGCAAATTGAATCTGCTTCACCACTCTTTATTAACTGCAATAAGTTAAATAATAAGTTAAGATTGGCCTGGCACAGATACTAAGGATATAATAGCAACCCGCCATACTGTGGACACAAAAGAAGCGTCCCCTTGCGTCCTAAATCAATAGCAGCCCCATCAGGCAATACAACATCAGAGGAATGGTCCAGCGAGGACAAGTGTTTTGTGTAAGCTATAAATACAGAAAGCTTCAAGAGGAAAGTATTTTTACTTGAGTTTATACAATAATGATGATAAAATAAATTAGGAAATGTATATCTATATTTTCAAGAAATCTAAATAGGAGGTCTAAAATGGCGACGACATCTTTTAATAAAGATTTTACGTTAAAAACGAAAAAAGCCGTTGAATCATTTGAGCAACTTTTTTCAACACCTGTAAAAAGTGTGAGGATAAAAACTGACTTAATATCTCCTGAAAAAGAGAGACGTGGTGAAGAAAAATTAAAACAAATCTTATCTCGCTCAAAAGGTTAATAGAAATAAGTGATGAGTCCAGTGCTCAAGAACTTATTTCTATTTTTATTTGTCATAAAGATCCGGATATCGAGGTCTTTTTAAAAGACAAAGCTATAAAATTTGAAAAATTGGGCAAAAGCAGAACCTTTTTTATTTTTGATGAAGATAGTAACGATTTTGAAATTCTCGCCTATTTTACCATCGCACTACAAGTGCTTAAAATTCCTGAAGATTTAATTTCAGGGAATCAAGTAAAAAAACTTGATGGGCTCAGTTCTAAATTTCGAGGAAACCGAATCACTGAATTTCCGGCAATTCTAATCGGCCAACTCGGTAAAAACGAATTATACCCGAACAAAATTACCGGTTCTGAAATTTTAGATTATTGTCTCTCCAAAATCTTAGAAGGTCAATTTAGTTTAGGCGGACGTATCATTATGCTTGAGTGCAAAAATATCACTTCTCTTGTTGAATTATACGAGAATTATGGTTTCAGAATTCTTGAAAAAGATTATCAGCAAGACGAGCTTTTGCAAATGCTTAAAATTCTCGAAGCAGATCTGCTCATCGAAAGCTAAGGATTGCTTATCAAATTAGTTGAATTAGCCAAGCAACAGGTTTTTGTGTCTGGACTTGAAACTAATAATCTATATGTTTATATGTTGGTGTCAGGCACTGGATAACTGTCCATTTTATTTTTCGTTCAATTGCTTTTACTCTTAAATCTTCGATTTCCATCTTATCTCCGCAGCTTAACAATTACGAAAGTCTTACCGGTTACATTCTGTATGTTGTAATAATTATATTATAATGAAGGTGCGCTATGAAAGCGCAAAAATATCTTTACGTTTTCATACCGTTTATTACTGTATAATTTTCCTCTTACAAGGAAATTAGCGTATTTTGTGATTGCAATTTACCGTTTCAATACCCAACATAAGCTTCAAATCCTTCTGTCATAAAGGAAATATGCTGTTCCATACGAATGATATATGCCGGCAAAGCAGTTACTTCATATTTTTTTGCCTTGTTCAAACGGTGATGACCGTCAATGAGATTATAACCCCTTGAATAATAATCTTCCGGAATGCGGGTTAGCCCAACCCGATCCGGCGCAATTTCAGCAAAGAGGATGGGTTTGGCTAAATCTGCCGATTCAACATATTCCGGATTGAGGTCTATATTGAGAATTAATTGACTATAATCCGCCACAGCGATCTGCACGAGCTCAAATTCTCCAGGATACATGGTGATATATTCATTTAATTTGCTGATATTCGGTAGTTGTCAAGATAGTTGGCGGTTTTTCTTGAATTAACCGACTGACTTATTGGTTTCATTTATTTCATTTGATTCATCTTTTTCAGGATTTAACCATACTTCGTTTTCCAGAGCCCACTTGCGAATATTTTTAGTCCAGCGGTTTGGATTATTCTGCCGTGCGGCCTCATAAACAGCTGTGCGGTTTGAAAAAATCTCTTTATCCATTCCGTTATGCCGCTGATTTGGGGTCAGGAAATTAAGCCCACTGTGGCAGTGTTCAAAATTATAGTAATGCGCAAATTCCAGAACCCATTGTCTTGCTTCCAGGATTGATTTAAAGCCCTTGTAAGGGTAATCAGGGCGATATTTACAGGTTTTGAAGATGGATTCGGCATAGGGATTGTCATTACTGACTCTCGGTCTGCTTTTGGATGAAACAATTCCCAGTTTCTGAAGGGTTTCCATCAACGAAGCTCCTTTCATCGGACTACCGTTATCGGAATGCAGAACCAGCGGCTGTTTAGCGGTTGAAATCGTTTCTGAAAGCGCTGCTTTTCGAACAAGTATGCTGGCATTTTGTGCGGATTCTTCCGGCCAGATTTCCCAGCCAACGATCTTTCGACTGTAAAGATCCAGAATCAGATAAAGATAATAGTGAAAACCCTTTACCGGACCCGGCAGCCACGTGATATCCCACATCCAGACCTGATTCGGCCCTGTTGCTTTGTGGCTTGTGATAGTTCGCTTCTGAGGTTTTGATGAACGACCCCGATGATTATTCATGCCGGCTTCTTTCATCACACGGTATATGGAAGATTCGGATGCAATATAGCGCCCCTCCTCATCTGCCAGACGGGGAACAATCTGACTGGGTGGCAGACTCTGATATTTTTTCGAATTCACGACTTTTATTATCTCTTTCCGTTCTGCTGGTGTCAGTTTATTGGAGGGAGTTGGCCGAATCGCAACGGGACGCTGATCTTCCAGCGGTGTTGCCGGATTTTTCCAGCGTGAAAAAGTACGTTCGCTGATATTCAGCTCACGGCATGCCATAAATTGGCGGGCTCCGTTTTGAATGGCTTCTTCGATTAAAGCAACAGCGATTTTGCGATCTGAGGTTGGGATCATTCGTCCTCGGGCTCCCCCCAGATCGCTTGTGCCTTTTTTCTGAGCACCAGTAATGCTGCTGTTTCAGCCAATGCTGCTTCCTTTCGCTTCAGTTCGCGATTGAGTTGGGTCACCTGTTTTTTTGATTCGCTTAGATCTTTTTTAAGTCTCTTTGATTCATTGGCAACACTCCCATTGGCATTGATGCAGGCATCACGCCAGGCTTCGATTTGTTCAACATAAAGGCCTTTTTCACGGCTATATTCAGCCAGCTCAGCCTGATTCATACGGGCTGTTTCCAGGACGATCAGAAATTTATCCTCACTGGACCAGTCTTCTGAAGTTCCTGTTCCCGATGGTGCTGCCATTCCGGACGCTTTTGCCTGCTTCTTCCACTTGAAAAGTGTCTGCTCTGAAACACCGGTTTCATTATGCAGCTGACGAACTGATTTGCTGATCGGCGGCAACATCTGCTGTATAATATGTTCTTTGAATTCATCGCTATATTGTGTCATGTGATACTCCTATCCTTTTCTATATTTACTATAATATAGTAAATTCAATCACCTGACAACTATCCTAACACATAGTGTATTAAATCTAAAGATGCCATTTAAGAAATATTCATATTCAGCGCCGATGGTAAGATCCAAAGCTTGACGTTTGGTATTCTGATCGAGTTTTCGGGGATGGTGGGTTTTTAGCATGGCTGGACCTCCTTTAGTTTTCGCGAGTTTTATTTTGCAACATTCTCTATTTTTCACTTGCAACTTGTAAAGAGTATTTGCAAATTGAATCTGCTTCACCACTCTTTATTAACTGCAATAAGTTAAATAATAAGTTAAGTTTAGCCTGGCACTGAAAACAAATCGAAGCCTGGCGTGATGCCTGCATCAATGCCAATGGGAGTGTTGCCAATGAATCAAAGAGACTTAAAAAAGATCTAAGCGAATCAAAAAAACAGGTGACCCAACTCAATCGCGAACTGAAGCGAAAGGAAGCAGCATTGGCTGAAACAGCAGCATTACTGGTGCTCAGAAAAAAGGCACAAGCGATCTGGGGGGAGCCCGAGGACGAATGATCCCAACCTCAGATCGCAAAATCGCTGTTGCTTTAATCGAAGAAGCCATTCAAAACGGAGCCCGCCAATTTATGGCATGCCGTGAGCTGAATATCAGCGAACGTACTTTTTCACGCTGGAAAAATCCGGCAACACCGCTGGAAGATCAGCGTCCCGTTGCGATTCGGCCAACTCCCTCCAATAAACTGACACCAGCAGAACGGAAAGAGATAATAAAAGTCGTGAATTCGAAAAAATATCAGAGTCTGCCACCCAGTCAGATTGTTCCCCGTCTGGCAGATGAGGAGGGGCGCTATATTGCATCCGAATCTTCCATATACCGTGTGATGAAAGAAGCCGGCATGAATAATCATCGGGGTCGTTCATCAAAACCTCAGAAGCGAACTATCACAAGCCACAAAGCAACAGGGCCGAATCAGGTCTGGATGTGGGATATCACGTGGCTGCCGGGTCCGGTAAAGGGTTTTCACTATTATCTTTATCTGATTCTGGATCTTTACAGTCGAAAGATCGTTGGCTGGGAAATCTGGCCGGAAGAATCCGCACAAAATGCCAGCATACTTGTTCGAAAAGCAGCGCTTTCAGAAACGATTTCAACCGCTAAACAGCCGCTGGTTCTGCATTCCGATAACGGTAGTCCGATGAAAGGAGCTTCGTTGATGGAAACCCTTCAGAAACTGGGAATTGTTTCATCCAAAAGCAGACCGAGAGTCAGTAATGACAATCCCTATGCCGAATCCATCTTCAAAACCTGTAAATATCGCCCTGATTACCCTTACAAGGGCTTTAAATCAATCCTGGAAGCAAGACAATGGGTTCTGGAATTTGCGCATTACTATAATTTTGAACACTGCCACAGTGGGCTTAATTTCCTGACCCCAAATCAGCGGCATAACGGAATGGATAAAGAGATTTTTTCAAACCGCACAGCTGTTTATGAGGCCGCACGGCAGAATAATCCAAACCGCTGGACTAAAAATATTCGCAAGTGGGCTCTGGAAAACGAAGTATGGTTAAATCCTGAAAAAGATGAATCAAATGAAATAAATGAAACCAATAAGTCAGTCGGTTAATTCAAGAAAAACCGCCAACTATCTTGACAACTACCGAACTGGAAAAACCGGTTCTGGAGGCCTTTTGGTGCTGGCTGGAAACCGTCAGAACTTTACCGGGTTCCGCTCTGGGCAAGGCGGTGATTTATGCCCGGAACCAGAGACCCTATATGGAAAACTATCTCCTCGACGGACGATGTTCTTTTTCCAATAATCTGGCCGAAAACAGTATCCGGCCGTTTACCGTCGGTCGAAAAAACTGGCTCTTCTCAGATACTCCCAAAGGAGCTTCTGCCAGTGCCGCAGTTTACAGTATTGTTGAAACTGCCAAAGCAAATGGTCTGAATGTTTATGCCTACCTGAATCATCTGCTTTTATACATACCAGGGCTGGATTACCGTAATGAGCCTGAAGAGCTGGAGGTACTGATGCCATGGTATGAACAGATCCAGTCAGATTTTAAAATGTAAACCTATTTTTTCAGAATCGGTTAGTTTTTGCTACCGGTTCTTTTTATTTTTTGTGGCACCCTATATTTGAGCGCTTACGTTTGGCCTGGCACCGATATCTATGGATTCTAAAAATAACCAAGATTCTTACGTAGAATTATTTATACCCATTTGGATTTTTAGTTTGCCATCTCCATGAATCCTCACACATTTCTTCTATTCCATTTATCGCTTCCCAACCTAATTCACATTTTGCCCTACTTGAATCTGCATAGCAACACGCAACATCACCAATTCTTCTTTTAACAAATTTATAATTTATTTTTCTTCCGCAAACTTTTTCATACGCTTTTATTACTTGAAGAACACTATAACCCTGACCTGTTCCTAAATTATAGATTAATAGCCCCTTATTTTCATCCAATTTCTTTATCGCCTTAACGTGCCCCTGTGCAAGATCCGCTACATGAATGTAGTCCCTGACACCTGTCCCATCGATTGTATCGTAATCATCTCCAAATACACTTAAACATTCTAGTTTTCCAATTGCTACCTGTGAGATATAGGGCACCAAATTGTTCGGAATTCCATTGGGATCTTCACCAATTTCCCCTGATTTATGCGCGCCAATAGGATTAAAGTAGCGTAATATAATTAAATTCCACCGGTTATCCGAATGATAAATATCTGTTAGAATCTGCTCTAACATACTTTTAGTCTGTCCATAAGGATTTGTAACTATACCCTTTGGGCACTCTTCAGTTATAGGTACAAACGCTGGAGTGCCATAAACAGTCGCAGATGAGCTAAATACAAAGTTTCTACAATCATATTTTTCCATAACATCACAAAGCACCAAAGTTCCCACTAGATTATTTCTATAATATTCAATAGGTTTTGAAACTGATTCACCAACCGATTTGAGACCCGCAAAGTGTATTACAGATTCAATTCGATTTTCTTCAAATACTTTACCTAACAATTCTTTATTCCTTATGTCGAAATTATAAAACTTTATAGATTTTCCTGTCAGCTTTCTCACCCTAGCTATTGAAACTTCACTTGAGTTTACAAAATTATCGATTACAACTACCTCATATCCTTCATTTAGTAATTCTATGCAAGTATGACTTCCAATATATCCTGCTCCACCAGTCACTAAAATTGACATATTTCCCCTCCTTTTATTGCAAGTATTTATTTATACACTATTTCATCTTACATTCTGATTTTTATTCTTATTTGAAAAATATTTAATCAACCAAGTAAACTCATTTTTATAATATACTAAGTTATATACTAAAATTACACCTGAAATCATACATGCAAAAATAATACTCAGTGTGCTATCTATTGTTAATAATACGACTTGAATAAATAACGCACCTAAACATGGCACAATAGTTTTCCATTCACAACTGATATTGACAAATTTTTTCACATCAATTATTCGGTACACAGCCTGAGAAATATAGCATAATAAACTTGCAATACAAACACCCCAAATTCCAAATCTATTAACCGTTAATAAACAAACAAAAATATTCACAACTGCACCTATGAGCATACTTACTACCGCTCGTTTTGTTAATTTATAAGTAGTATACATTGTTTTAAAAAAACAAAATAAACAGTCGAAAATAGCAGTAAATAAAATCAGTGGTAAAAATATTTTTGCAGAATAAAATTCATTTTTCAGCGTAAATTCAGCTAATATTGGTGAGAAGCACAAAACAATAGAACCAAACATAAGTATACATGCTGCATATAAACTAAAAATATTTGTAAAATATTCTTCTTTATCCTTGCTTTCATATTCTCTTGCAGTATTCAACTGGAAAGCTGCGTAAAATGCTTGTTGAAACATATTGATTACTGAAGCCATTTTTATTACTGCAGCGTATAAACCAGCATTAGTCGCACCTGAAAATAATAATAAAAAGTAACGCCCAGACATGACAGTTAACCAATAACCTACATTGTAGATTATAAGCGGACTACTATAATGCAAAAGTACTTTATTGACTTCTGCCGTCCTAATGCTAAATTTTATTTCCTTATATAGTTTCCCCCCGAAAAATAAGAATAACATTGAAAAAAAATACGAAAATGCTATTGCAAGTAAATATCCTTTTACGTCCCATTTAAATTTTACCAGAAATAATACACTAAAAAAAGATAGGACTATCGCATTTAGTATACCACTCATTGCGAATAATTTGCTATATCCTTTTCCTCTTACATAATATGCTACAAACATTCTAAAAGAATAGGTATATAAGACAAAATAAAGATATCCAATATACTCATACATAAAATAAATATTGGTAATGAATGCTAACACAGCTCCAAAAACTGAAGAAAATATGAGTACTTTTAAACCCGCTGTAACTATTTGTTCTTTCGAATATTTTGAACCAACTGCGAATCTAAATACAGCTTCATAAATGCATAATGTAGCAATCGGAAACAGCAACTCCGACATATTGTTAGTTAATTCGGCAATTCCGTACGCTTCTACTGTCATATAAGACGTATATAAAGGCATTAACATAAATTGAACAAATTTAGTTAATACAGTACCAACTACAAAAATTAACATATCCCAAATCAGCCGCATGTACTTATTGTCTATCATAGTATTCCTTTTATCGTCCAATTCTATACATATACTTCTTGAACCTATGTATATTATTTTTATAATCTCTAACAAACCACTTCAATAACCTGAACGGATATAAAATTGTGTGTATAATTTTTTCGCTTTTCGTGTATTGAAAATTCGACTGAGCTAATTCAGAACTGAAAAATTCTTTGCATTCCGTTGTCAACCATTCAACCCCATTTTCGCAAACTCGATTTCTCATATCTGCATATTTGGGAGTTTCCAATTCAGGTATCAGCCCCCATGTCAGGTGAGCGTGAGCATTTGTGCAATACGGTTGTGTGCATGTATGACCAACAGGTACAAATTTGATAGGTTTATTAGGTTTATTAAATATGTTTTGATTATATGGTTGCCAATAACAAGGTTGAGATTCACCTGTGTAGAGATTAACAAAGAAGCTCCAAGCTCCAGCATAACAAAATTCTTTTCTCTTTATATCAATTACATCCAATTTAAATTCAACCATTTCAGAATTTAGAGAACTCCACACCTGACGAAATTCCGACTTTTCATGCTTTGATAACAGAGTTTTATCCTTTCTTTTATCATTTCTGCAAATTGTTGCATGACATATTTCTCCCACATTTTCAATACAAACCTTCCTGATATATTCAATCTCACTCTCAATTTCATCATATGCCAATAATTCTAATGTAAAAGACACACCAGCTTTATGGATTGATTTCACATTATCAAAAAACTTATCAATCATATTTAATCTAATTAGTTCTTTATAGTGAAAAGATATCTTAAAAAATAGATGCGAACGCCATTCTACTGGTAAATCTAATACTTTATTTATTTGCCTAGTTACCGTACCATTTGTAACCAATTCTACAAAATGACCTTCTTTTAACAAAGCACTAATTAATTCAACAATGTCTGGCTGTAACATTGTTTCCCCATTTCCTGTCAAGTTAATTAAAGATACTCCTCCTAACCTTTCTTTTGATAAGCATTTTGCAATATGTTCTGGTGAAAACTTAAAATGTTCTGGCTCTTCCCAAGCTTCAACTTGCGAAATATAGCAATACTCACATTTGAGATTACACTTTTGATTTGGTATTAAGCCAAGTACGAGCCGTTTTATTTTAGCCATTAATAATTACCTCCTTTAGAAAATCAAATTTCTCATCTATACAATACTCAAATGATTGCTTTTGATCGCTAATTATAGCTATGAAACTGTTTAACTTGCTTTCTTCGTATTCACCAAAAAGAGGTAAAATATATTCGCATTCATAAAGCCATTCAAAATATACACCAGATACTTTTTTCGTCAAATTATCAAATACTATACAAGGTGTTCTAGTTAAATAGGCAAAAATCATTCCATGCAATCTATCAGTTACAATTAATTTTTTTTCTGAAAACTCACTAAGCTTTTTTTCAACAGCCTCCTCTCTTTTACAACTAGAAATTCTCCTTTTCGATATAGTATCAATCGATACTAGTCTATACCCTATTTTTTCTATAGTATTTAAAACTGACTCTTCGACTTGTATATCTCTATATTTTTCCCTATCACCTCTTAAGCATATACCCACTTCATTATTGCGTTCATCATAACTCTTCCAACTTGCATAATTATAATATAACAAAGCAATATCAGGAATCAGCTGAATGGTTACATCTCTAAATTTTTTTTTTGCAAATTCATATGACTGACGATCTCTAACAAAAACTGTCAAATTTTCACACTTTGTTGATGCCATCTTAAAACCTCCAATCAACTCATCATAAAATAAAACTTGATTATCATAAAAAATAGTTTGTGGAAATATTATTATTTTATTTTTGCAAAATGTTAAAAGTATATTATGTATTATCTTTTCTTCTTCCGGCCATAAGTTTCCCATCCAACCGCCACCATTTATAAAAACAGTAGCATCTGAAGGAATAGCGTTTTTTAACCGATTTCGGTAAAATTTAAACATCTCTGTTGGCACCTCAATTATTTTATGAGGATAACCAATTTTATTTAAATAGCATCTTTCAGATAAGGTTATTAAATGATCACCTAAATTAGTATGAATTGGAGTGCCAAAAATAAATGAATGTGTTTCAGTTTGATTCTCAATACTTTTCATAAGTTGAGAGAATTTCAATATATCAGATTTCATTCTTATAATAAGTAATAATCTTTCAGGTATAACATTTTTTAACTTTTTTTTCATTCTACTATTCATTACTTATATAAACCTCTTTTCTTAAGAACCAAACAAATAGCATTTGCAATTTCAAACATACCCCTATCGTTTGGGTGCCTATCATCAACGAAAAAATCTTCTTTATTACAATTTATTAACTTATTTCCATAGATTATCTCAATATTATTGTCATTGTTATTAATTGCACACTCATAAGTTTTTCGTATAATCTTAATGCGCTCTTCCTCTTCATCACTATCAATAGATAATCCACCGGAAAGCCGTGTTAGCATTATTATCAAACAATTCGGGTTGCTATTTCTGAATATTGTATATGCTTTTTTATGGGTCTTATCCAATTCCTTCAAAGTTGCGTTATGATCGTATTCCATAACAAAAACAGTTGGTTGGATTTCTGATAAATAATTTATTATTCTTTCTTCTCCTTTTGCTGATTCTGAAAAGCCCATATTAATTACCTTCATTTCCGTTTTTCTAGAAATGAGATTAGTATATGAAAGTGATGGCCTTGACGCTGCACAACCTTGTGTAATACTTGAACCATAAATCAAAACTACTTTTTCATTTGATGAATAAATTTGTTCGAACGAAAAATTATTATCAATCCCCACCTCGAACGATTCAACCTGTGCAAAAGGTGGGAGAAATATTTCAATAACTTTTTCACCTTCAAATAGATTTATAACGCTTTTAGCAATCATAGAATAACTAGACTCTGAAGAAAAACATTCTAACCAAATCAACTCTTTATCATATTTTACATATACATCTATGCCGCTGATCGCTTTTAATGACATATGATTTAAAATAGCTCTTTTTCGAAATAAAACGCGAAATGTCACTCTAGTTGCATTAGTCTTAAAACATAACTTTAGTCCTGCTGAATACCTACTATTGACATTTAACCCTTTCGAAAACATATTTGCAGTTCCTTTAGGTAATCTCAAAAATCCAGAAAATGTGCTATCACCATTTAGTTGGAAATATGTTGAACTTAAGTTCTCGGTAGGTATTTTTATTTTTTTATTCCAAATAAATGAAGAAATCTGTACTCCCTTTATAAAGAAAACTTTTATTTTATGCACAAAACCTATTTCACCCAACCTCCTAAACATTAATTTGGAAATTAAATAACTTTAGCCAGTTCATTTCTAAATCACACAATACTCTACTTGACATCCAAATTATTCAACATAAATTTTTATATTTAATGCGTTTAATTGCTATACTTCATTACTAATTCCAAAATAAAGAATACGGTACAATGCCATTTTGATTTTCGATTAACGATAATATACTATATGCTCCTAAAATCGCAATAACAAAAACATGTAATATTATTTTTACTTTGCCATTGTAGCTTTCCACTGTTGATGGTATGAAACTAATAAAAAAAGCCAAAAAAAACCATAACATTCGACTTATTAATATATTTTTACAATTAATCATACCGAAAACTAAACCGAAAATTAAAGCCGGGATCATGCGATAATGAAATCTATCAGAAAAATTATCGGCTGTACTTTTCTTAATTATCCATAAGATGCAAATCAAAAATAAAAAAATATATAAGTATATTATTCTACCTCCACCAGTACTTTTAAAAATAGAATAACTTAATTCACCAGTTCCATACATTGAATAACTTGGAAAAAATTTCAAAAATAAAATAATAATTCCATTAAGAGATAAAGAACAAACTATGGTTATAAAAACGCTAATTAAAAAAACAATTTTTTTATCACGGAATTTATCTTCTATAATAAATCCTATAACAGCAATTAACGCAATTAAACTTGTTAGATGTATACCTATTGCTAAAAAAATCATTATCCAGCCACGTAGATTTTTAATGTTATCTGCTAGATAATACAACGCATTCAATACTAAGACAACAGCCATGCACTGCCTAGTTCCATTCATACTACAATAAAATAAGGTTAATCCAATCCAACAATATGTAGAAAGAACTACATTATGTGAAACTTTATTTATGTATATAAAGACCCCAATATTAATAAAAAAAGCTGAAAAAACTATCATAATTTGTGGATTTTGAGAAATTACAGCTAGACTCCTGCAAAGCAAAACATAAATAGGTGCTGTTAATGGAGCAATATTAAAAGCAACTATTAGGGAGTCTGCATCTCTAATAATTTCGAATATTCTTGTGTAAGGCGATGTATCCACACCAACTTCCGGAGATCTTAGTGCCATAATAGTCGTAAAGAAAACAAACATCACTAACAAATATAAGTGTTCACCATCCATATATTGATTTTTTCTTAATTTAAAATTTACTCGACACAACACAGATAATAATAACGTCATAATTGTAACTACTATATAAATTCTGATACTATTCACCTACCAATTTAAAATTTGCTCCGTTTTACTGCTAATTTGCTATTCCAAACACTTCTTAATAAAGTCGTACCGCCAAAAGTTAGTACTGCAGCAAACTTTTCTCGGAGTCTAATTTTTTTGTTTCGGATTACGACAAATCGTGTTTTTTTTATATCTTTCCATATTATCGGCTTGTAAACCTTATCCAACTCATCTTTTGCTGATATATCAAGCAATAAATGTACTGCAACATTAAAAAGTCTACATTGTGCAGCTTCAATGATATTTGGATAGTTTTGTTTGCAAAAGTGTTGTATATCATGTGCCCATACTAACGCATCCATTCTATTAGGATTAAACACATGAGTTATGCTCATATTATGCTGTCTATAATAGTAACCTATCTTATTCAAATACACTATTTTATTTGCATTGTTAATCACTTTATGACATATTGCCAAATCTTCAGCTAACTTTTTTAACGGAAATCTTATTTCTTTGAATATCTCAGATTTATATATCTTACCAGGTGCACAACAACTATACAAAACTTGATATAACGATTCTTCAATTGCTCGCTCAGGTTCATAAATATGCTCAATTTCTTCTTCCATTTGATTTTTTTCATTATCTATTTCGTCAGTAAAATACTTCATATCTAATATAGCTATATCAGCAGAGTTTTTTTCACACAACTCGACAGCTTTATCAATAAAATCACTAGCTAAAATATCATCTCCATCCAGAAATGTTACATATGTACCAATCATGGTATCTAGACCTACATTTCTCGCAGATGAAAGACCTCCATTTTTTTTGTGAATAACTTGTATTCTTTGATCAATAGCTTCATATTTGTCACAAATTTGACTTGACCCATCAGTAGATCCATCGTCGATAAGTATAATCTGAATATCTGAATAAGTTTGCCTTATTGCACTGTTTATACTTTGTTGTAAGTATTTAATTTGATTATAAATTGGAATAATTATCGTAACTTTCATCTCCATATATCCTTTCATAAAACAAATGCAATTGGGGTTTTTCATAATTACAATTTTTCGCATGAAAATATATCTAAACTTCCTATGCGATTCATATTAATTTGTCAATATATTCAATTAAAGTATGTTATTCGCATTATAGAAATAGTAATAATCAAATTTAAATACATTTGAATGTAATGAATGAGACTACTTCTATCTAAAAATTCCCCTAATCAATTGAAATCATTTATATTTATAAACCAAAACTATATCAAACCTATTTCTTTGTACCATGTTACAGTTTTTACTATCCCATCCTCCATTGATACTTCTGGTTTAAAACCAAATTCTGCTTTTGCTTTTTTAATATCATATATTCTATCGTTAATAGTCGCTTCAATATTCCTCTTTGTAACTATTGGT
This sequence comes from Eubacteriaceae bacterium ES2, assembly GCA_031222025.1. Lineage (GTDB taxonomy): Bacteria > Bacillota > Clostridia > Eubacteriales > Eubacteriaceae > Acetobacterium. The sequence goes on from CP130740.1 coordinate 2,194,412, forward strand.
TTTTTATTTAATATATTGCATATTCGTTCTTCAATAGCCGCAGAGATAACCATTAACTTTGAAGGTATTTGTATATACACGATTTTTTTCTCAATTGTTTTCGAAATAATCTTTCCAATTTCTATAAAAGAAATTGATGCCTCTGAAGTCAATATATATGTTTCACCAATATTGCCGTTACCTATTAATTTCATTAATCCCTGCACTAAGTCAGTAACATAAATATTCGAATTGTAATTTTCCCCTTTACCAACCTTTAGATATACCCTTTTTTTACATAATTTTGCCAATGTTAGAAATGAATATTCGTGTTCGCCAATACCATAAACTTTCGTAGGTCGAACTATTACCCCTTTCAATTTGCCTTTATTTGTTTCATTTCTAACCAATTGTTCTGCTTCATATTTTGAAATCTGGTAAGGTAAATAGGGGGAACATTTACTTACTTCTGTGATAGGATGCTCTTTTACAATTCCCATTGCCGCTATTGAACTAATAAAAATAAAACGTGAAATATCATTTTTAGTGCTTTCTTCAATAATATTTCTCGTTCCTTCAACATTAACTTTTCTAAATGCTTCTAAATTTTCTTCAGATGGTATTTCATTGCCTACTTTCGCAACCATATGATATATTATTTCTATATTTTCGCAACATCCATTCAAGCTTTCTTTATTTGTAACATCACCAACAAAATACTCACAGTCCTCCCCAAAAAGCTTTTTTGCTTTTTGGATATTACGAACTAGTAGTCTCACTTTATGCCCTTTTTCAAGCAATTGTGGTATAAAATATTCTCCTATAAATCCAGTTCCACCAGTAACTAAAATATTCATTTTTATTCTCCCTTAATCACAAACGATTTATTCGCCTTATAACGGACATATAGTGGTTTAATTATTGAATGAATTATACCAAGTATTTTGTAAGCTATTTTATCTGGGAATTTTTCAAATAACCCAATAATACTATCTATATTCGAATTGAACACCATTTCTTCTAATACCTGATTTGACCATGGACTTATTTGGTAATATTTCCTAAATTCATTACTTAACGGATGATCTGTATTATTATACCAAGGTCTTACAATTCGCATATTTGTAGTATAATGAATAATAACAGGTTTATTAGTTGCAAGTAACAATTCCTCTTCACTATAATAATTAGTTGGCTTTCGAAGACTGATTATTTCATCATACTTATGCGCTACAACAATAGTCATCACATCATATTTAGGATCTAACACACCTATCTTATTAAAAAAAATACCATTCAGAATATCTTGATCTGCATAATTAATCAGCTTAAGATACCGTTTCATATATTCATCAATCTCATTTTTGATATTATATTCTCTCATCTTATCAAGATTTAATACTAATACACCAGCGTTTACATAAATACTATCCTTTTTTAATCCGATATTTTCTTTGTAAGTACTACTAATACAGTCTTTTATACCGTAACACACATATTTTGATGAATCAAAATTTCCTAAATCTGAGATGTTTCCACATATAATGGTATCACAATCAAGATACAAAATAGAATGTAAATCTTTCGACAATAATTGACCTGAGTACAACCTTGTAAATGCACTCTGTGGCCATCTAGTTGAAGTAAGAATCTCAGGAATATCTAACTTTGGAACATCCAAAACCACTATTTTTCTTTTATATTTCCTTGCTATTTCTTGAAGTAAGTTTTTATTATTTAGATCGATATTTTCACCTAGACAATATACGTTTATATTCTCAATTTGCATATTATTCTCAAATAAAGAAATAACAGAAATACCCATTAACCAAATATAATTATTGTCGCATGTATATAGAATATTCATTGGATCACCATAATTCTCTATGCGTCGCTAATTTTGCATAGTTTTTGTCTTTTTCGGCCAAAAAAGGAATTTGCCCCTTTTTTATTGGCCAATCAATATTTATATCTGGATCGTCCCAAGGAATCCCTAACTCATCATTTGGATGCCAAAATTCAGAGACTTTGTAACAAAGCTCAGCACTTTCTGTTAATGTTAAAAATCCATGTGCAAATCCCTCACTAATATAAAACTGTTTTTTATTTTTTTCTGATAATTCAATGCCATACCATTTTCCAAAGGTATTAGAACCATTTCTTAAATCTACTGCAACATCAAATACTGAACCTTTGATAGCACGTACAAGTTTTACCTGCGGATACTTTACTTGTACATGCAATCCCCGAAGTACCCCCTTTAAACTCATTGATTGATTGTCTTGTACAAATACCATTTTTAAACCATTCTCTTCCATAACCTTTTCATTGTATGTTTCAATATCATAATTCCAAATATCGCTAAAACTTGTAGGTTTAATAATATACAAACCCTCAATCGGGCATTTTTCAACTTCAAATTTACCCATTTTACTTCTCCATGTCTTAAAATACTTTCAGTTTTACGTACTTAAAATTCTAATTTTCGCCAAAATTTTTTTAAAAAAAATCCACTATACTTCACTGCATAGTGGATTTAACCAGCTTAATCCCTTTAGGTTTTGTTACTTACTCATGTCCTAAGCAATGCAGTCACCTTTTTCTTAAAAATGATAGCGACGATCCTATTCAATTGTCAAGTTTTACGCTTACGATCTTACACTGCACCATCCTTGCTAAACACCACCACAACCGTTTTCAACAGTATCTGCACATCCGAAAGTATTCGCCATTCGCTGATATACTTGTTATCCAGCTCAACAACATCTTCGAAATTAGTAATGCCGCTGCGTCCGCTGATCTGCCACAAACCGGTAATGCCTGGCTTCATTGCCAGCCGCGATTTGTGGTGGTAGTCATACTGATTAAATTCCTCAATCGTCGGTGGCCTGGTTCCCACCAAAGACATATCCCCTTTTAAGACATTCCACATCTGGGGAAATTCATCAATACTGGTTGCTCTGATAAAGTGGCCAATCCCCTTGATGATGCGTGGATCATTATCCATCTTAAACATCAGGCCACTCATTTTATTCTGAGCCATCAGCTCAGCTTTTCTTTTTTCGGCGTCCATATACATGGACCGAAACTTGTAAATTTTAAAATGCCTGCCATTCATCCCAATCCGGGTCTGTGAAAAAAAGATGGGCCCGGGACTGGCAATAAAGATGATCGGTGCCACAAAGATAAAACAGATGCCGGTAATCAAAAGACCAACTAGCGATCCACAAATATCAATCACTCTTTTGATAAAGAGCTTTCGAGCACTGACGACGTTCATCCCGCCGGTCACCACTTTATAATTGCCAACGCCCTCAACCACTTCTTTAACCGGGAACTTATTATGTTTCTCGCCCAGTACAAAGTGAACAACCGCACCCATGGAAACACAGGTGTCTTCAATTTCTGAAATAAAATCATTAAATCCGTTGGCACAGATAAAGACTTCATCAACCACATTTTCTTTGATGTATTCAAAAGTCGCTTCTTTGGTCGGAAAGTTTTCGATTTCACAGCCGCTCACTGGCTCATCATCCAGGAGAAAAACACGGTCGAATTTATAAATAACGCAATCATTGTATTTGATAAATTTGATCACTTCATCCAATTGGTCGAGTTTATCACTATAGGTAAAAACCACCACCTTGTTCACTTCCATATGTCTGTCCATATGTTTTTTATCATATGTCTTTACGCCATTTCTGATCGCAAAAGTTATTATCAGCGTGAACACATACATCAAACCAATAAAAAGACGAGAATAATCAGACGAAGTTTTAACCAAAAAGGTGATGAAAATAGCCAAAACATAAACTGTACTGACCTGCATCAGAACGGATGAGGCTTCATCAAAATAACCGCGGCAGTAAATTCTCCGATAGGATTCATTAAATAAGATAAAGAGTATAAAACATAAAGTTAAAATCAACTGCAGTGCCAAATAGGAATAAAAATTTTTTGCTGTAATAATCCCCCCAATAAGCGGTAATAGAAAAGCCAGCTGCATACAGATGAAGTCGCTTATTGTAAACCGATAGTATTTTAACCAGTCGTCTTCATAAATTTTATACATTTGGATCCCCACTTCCAAAAAACATGAATTACCGTATTATTCAGCTTTCTCATAAAATAGGTCAACTGTTAACTTTTGTAACTGTTCCTCATCCGGATAGAATTCAATATAGAGGTTATCCCCCTGGATGGCTTCCCCTGATAAGCTGTAAACAGTCGCTTCCGGATAGGATTTAATATAATTTTCAAATTCTTCTATCTGGATGTAATCGCAGTTGGTAACCAGATAGTCATCAATTTCGCCAAAGGCCGTTGCTAAGAAATTAGAGCTTTGGCTCACCGAGGCTCTTAAATTATTGTAGAAACCATTGATATACTGCTGCTGTCGATTAATACGGGCAAGGTTTGTCCCATCTGAGACATCAATTCTGCGGCGGACAAACTGCAGCGATAAATCTCCCTTTAATGTCACTTGTGAACCAGCTGTAAAACTTGGATCAATTTGTGTCAGGTCTTCTGGCATGGTTACTGTCACCCCGCCAACCAGATCATTTAAAATGGGTATGGCATCCATTTTCATAATGGCATAGTTGTCGATGGTTATGCCGCCCAGCAGGTTCTCTACGGCATTGACAGTGTTCTCAGCCGAATCTTTGGTGCCGGTGCCATAGGTATGAGACAGGGCAATCTGTTCATAGCTTGTTCCGGCACTTCTGCCGCCTAGACCAAGAACTGGCACATCCGTCATGGTATCACGGTTAATCATCAGAATCTTACAGGTGTTTGCTTCTGTATCGTAGGCGATCAGTGATATAAAGTCGATCTGTTCATCATTCTTATATGAGCCGCTCTCAACCACATCACCAAATTTATCCACCCCGCCCAGTAGTACTGTATAAACATCAGGATCGGGCAGATATTTGACACCGTCGATGGTAATTGCTTTCATCTCATTATAATCTGTTAAGGTCTGCCCGGCATAAGCGATTTCATCTTCATGCCCTAAATAAGAAATTAACAGATAAGCAGAAACGACCAGAATAGCACTGAAGATTAAGATAATTATCGCTTGAAAAATAATGTTTCTGCTAATTCTATTATTCATTCTCATAGCATTTATCTTCTAAGATGATTTTTTCATTTTTGAAATGACTAAGGAGGCAACTATAATCAGAACGCCAATGCCAGCCAAAATAGGAATCACTAATGAATTCGCGGTATTAGTGGGTTCTTCCGCTGTCGTAGCTTCGGTGTAAGATGCGGTTTCCACGCTGGCTGCTAAGAAAGCAACCGGACATAAATGCGGGAAGGTTACCGTAACAGTACCATCAGGATTAACCACCACATCATCAGATGCGATAAAGTCCCAACCGCCGGTTTCAGCGTTGTAGACAATTACGACAATGACATCACCTTCGGTATAATCAGTATCAAAGGTTAACTGTAAGTCGTATCCTTGTTCAAAAGTTGCTGCCCGGAGATCGTCGCTGATGCCTACATCAATAATATCTCTGACGGCAAAGTCGTCACCGGAGTAATCAGGAAAGTTTTCAGCAATAAAACTGTCCAAGTCGGTATAGAAATCAGAGCCGGTGTTTAACAGCTGATCCCTTGCCGCGATATAATTTGCCAGATCTTGACCGGTTAGAGTTGCCTCATAATCAGAGTCACTTGTAATGACAACTGATCCATCACCGGCCGGTATATAGTGGGTCACGCCATTGGCATCGACATAGGAGCCAATGGCCAGGGTGCCATCTGGTGCTGTAAATGTGACCAGGGTCGGCCCTGAGGTACCGGCAATACTTGGTGCCACTGCCGCAAAAGCCTGCGACGATATTAACATTAAGATTGTTATGGTTGCTAAAAGTATAATTTTCCAGTTTCTTTTACCTTTCATAATTAGATCCTTCCTTAAAATATTTTATTTGTTTATCTAAAAAAGCAGAGACGCTTTTACAGCCCATTTTGTTAATTATCAAGTGATATGTTTCTGTTACATTCGGTGGTCGGCTTGTCAGATTATGACAATCTGAACCAATAAAATCGATTCTGTTTTCTCTTACCAGATTGAGGGCTTTTCTTTGCGTCCAACGGTTGAGAAAATAGTCTGTGTTAACCTGGGTCAGAAAATGTTCACATGCATAATTTATGTTATCTGTTCCCTTTTGGCTTTTAAAATAACGGTCCAGGTGAGCGATAACCAACTTGAGGTTTGTTCTCCTTTCAACGCTGTGGAGGGTTTCCAGATTTCTTTTTGTCCATAATGCCATCGGCATCTCGATTAATAAAAGATCAGTCCCTTCAATTTTAAGCTTTTCAATCTCTTCCGTATGATCCATGCCATCATAATAGGCAATCTCGGCGCCGACACGAAACTTTGCCTTGGGAAAGGGCAATGCATTAACAGCATCATCTCGCCTGTTTAAAAAACTTTTCGGCTCCTCCAGCCAGGGATAAAAATGCGGTGTGGCCACCAGTATTTCTACCCCCTGTTTAAAACTGTTATCCATCATCTGAATGGATTCATCAACACTCTTGCTCCCATCATCCATCCCCGGTAGGACGTGGGTGTGTAAATCAATCATACAATCACCCGCCGCTTAAAGTCGTATCGGACTTGGAATAAGAAGTATCATAGGATGTCGAATATTCAGACCGATAGGAATATTTTTTATAATAACCGGATCGCTGCTGGGTGTAGCCATTAAAAACAAAACCCAGAATTTTTGTATTCGAAAATTTCAGCTGCCTGATCGTTTCGGTCAGCGATTTCTGGTCGCTGCGATCCTGCCTGACCACCACCACCATTCCGTCGATAAATTTTGACGCGATCACAGCGTCTGCCACAACAGTAACCGGCGGTAAATCGATAATGATATAATCATAGGCCATGGCACAGCTGTCTAGAAATTCTTTCATCTTTTGTGAATCCAGAAGCTCGGCCGGATTAGGCGGAATAGAGCCAGCCGGAGCCAGATCAAAGGCCACCGACTCTGACATATTTTCGGTGACGAGGATATCCCCGATTGGCACATCCTGACCCACCAGTAAATCGGTTAGTCCATATTTCACTTTTTTACCAAGCTTACTGGTAACAGTCGGCTTTCTGAAATCCGCTTCGATAATAATAACCTTTTTATTGTTTGATGCGATCGAATAGGCTAAATTGATGGTGGACAAACTCTTGCCTTCCCCGGTTACAGCGCTGGTGATACCAATCACTTTGCATTTTTTATCATTAGCAAAAGAGAATTCCAGATTAGTTCTTAGTCGCTTATAGGCTTCAGTCGATTGAAAATTAAGATTGCTGCCAATTTTCTGATCTTCGCTTTTCTTGTTGCGATCAGCTCGTTTCTTAGACTTTTTTTTCCAAAAACCCATTACCATCCTCCAATCTCTAAAATCAATTATTTATAATTTGAGTAGTAGCTATTATTGTTTTCTTCTTTATCCATGTCCGGTATGATGGCCAGCACCGGGATCTCCCCATAATTTGACATCAGATAGTCTTCATCGCGAATGACTGTATCACTGAGTTCAATGATAATGATCAGGCCAGCGGCCAGGACAAAGCCTACCAGCGCCCCAATCAGCGAATTTTTGAAAAAACTGGGACTGCTTTTAGATGCCGGTACAACCGCGTAATCAACAATTCTGGCCGATGATCCCTCTACAATGTTGCTGATTCTTTCCGGCAGATCTTCGGCAATGGTATTGGCAATTTTTTCTGCCCGATAAGGGTCTGTGTCAGTTACCACAATTTCAAACACCTCTGTTGAATCCACCGATGCTGCCGTGATCATTTGAACCAGATCATCATAGGTCAAATCCAGCTGGGCATCGGCTATCACCTTGTTAAGCATCTGTCTTGACTTAAGAATAACCATATAGGTATCCACCAGGCTTTTAGATGCGGTAATATCTGTGCTGGAAATACTGAGCGCGGATGTATCAAAAGAGAGGCCGTTATTGTTGACATACATTTGCGCCTTCGATTCATAAAGTGGATCGATCATGTAATTGGTATAGGCCAGCGCGCCACCGCCAACGATAATAGCTGTTAGGACCAGCAACCAGGCGCGATGCCACAGTGCTTTTAGCAGTTTCAGTAAGTCAATTTCCAGTTCGTCATCTTGTTCAACATTGTTTGTCATAACTTCTCCTCACTTTGTCGTTCTGGTCAATTTTGATTAGAATTTATCCAAATATTTTAAATAAGATTTCAAATATATTTAATTTATATAAATAGAATGATTGCGAAAATTATTTTGAGAATTATAACCGTATCCAATAATTAAGTATTTTTTAAGCTTTTATTGCCATCCATCAGCAGTAATAACCTTAGTTATCATTTCACGTCTTAGAATGATTATGCTCATTTATATTAAAATCGTATTTAATTACGATATTATAAAAATATTAATTTTAGACAAAATTATCGGTCAATTGAAAATTAGTACTCGAGAGTTGTTTGAAATAGGGATATGTAAGCATCTATGCGATGTTCGTTCTTCTCTGAACATTCATTGTAAATAGAATAGATGCGTTTGTGTAATTAAAGTTTTTCGTATGTTTGTCGATATATATATATTTTTCATTTATTCTAACACGTAATTCATTTAATAACAAGGTGTGACATGCAGTGTGACATATTTTTTTTAAAATTTTCGATCAAATTTATGAATATTTTCTTGACATTTGAATGTTTTAACATTTTTTCGTTTTATACAATTTATAAGTTGATTTTTTTTGCTAAAAAAACCACATGCACAGTTTTTAAACAGTGATTGTGGCTAATTTTTATAATTTTAGTTATCAAATACTATTAACTATCCCGGTAATTAGGCTAAGCGATTGAAAAAATATTGCACATAAAAAAAGATATCCGAAGATATCTTTAGCAAATTGTCAGAACATCTGAAAAACCTGTCATTTCAAAAATTTCCATTACCGTATCACAAACTTCTTTGACTACAAGGCTGCCGCCGACGGCATTTACTTTTTTCTGAATCATCAGAATCACTCGGAGGCCGGCACTGGAAATATAATCCATGTCTTTTAAGTTCAACTCTACATTTTTAGTCTCATCCAGCACTCCATTAAATGCCTCTTCCAACTCTGGCGCAGTAGTCGTATCCAAACGACCAACCAGAGCAATGACCATTTTGTCATCTGATAAATTCTTGTTAATCTCCATTTAAACGCTCCTTTTATTTATATTATTCTTCTTTTATCAATCATAAACGAAAATATTATATCATGAATTGTGTATAAAAAAAAGGCAGCGGAAAAAATTCCGGTTGAAAGTCTCGATAAAAAAACATATTTTGGCAATTAGCTTATGATCTGTCACTATTAACACCATCTGTCGACATTGATTATTGAAAATACTTTACTATTGAATAAAATCCAAAACCGCTTTTATCGATGACGTCTGATTTTTAGCGATCACGTCACGTCTTTCGATTAAAACAACGATCATGCCCAAACTTTTAGCGGCTTTTATTTTTTCCATAACACTCTCAATGTTGCCGCTTTCTTTTGTCACGAGAAATCTGGCATCGAGAAATTTAAAAATCTCCCGATTAAGCGCCTCATTAAAGGGTCCCCGCATAGCCACCACGTTTTTTCGGTTAAAGCCAATCTTCTCACATTTCAAAAGCACGCTTGAATCCGGCAACACCCGTAAACAAATTCGTTCCTTATAATCATTGATGCAGGTATAAGTCTCAATCCGATTACTGCCAATCGTCAATAAAATGTTGCCTTCCTGTTTATTTAAATAGTCACAGGCCTGACGATGCGACTCAACTTTAATAATGTCCGGATCGTTAAATTCCGGCTGTTCCCGCAGGAAACGAATATAGGGAAGCTTTTGTTCCTCTGAAACCGTCATAACATTTTTGGTAATCTCACCAGAATAGGGGTTTGATGCGTCAATAATATAGTCCGGCTTGACGTTGCTGACTAACTCCGTAAAATTCTGTTTGTTAATTTTGCCCTGATGAACCTGCAGTTTTTCCGGTTGATCAAGACTGGTCAGACTCATTCGATTGGTGATCGAAACAAATACCTGATGGTGATCCTCCATGATCCGATTAATCACCTGCATAGCATCTGCTGTTCCTGCTATTACTAATACTTTTGCCATTCTACCTCCGCAATATAAAAGCTCCATTATTCTACGAATAAAGGAGCTGACTTATGCATAAACACACAAAAAACAACCTCCCTATCACTCGTAGAGTATCTGGTCCGTAAACAGGCAGGTCTCCTGGCTCAAGCGTCAACATTACTCCTGCCTTCCCAATAAGCAGTGGCATTCCTGGAGCAACTCTTCTCATACAGTGGCGGGACCGCGTAGGATTTTCACCCATCTTCCCTTTTCACCGATTTGCAATCGTCATCAATGCAATCGACACCTGTTATTTATATTTATTATTTTTTATTAGTTTATCACATATGATCCCCTTTGTCATGTGCTTTAAGATGCTTCTCACCATATAATTGTTGCCCATCACTGTAAGTTTATGAAATTATTGTTATTTTTTTATAATTTTTGTCTTTTACATTTAGATGAGCAATTATTGGGTATAAAGCTCTCAAGTGGAAAATCACATAGACTTATTAAAAATTTCGAAAACAGGAGGTTGAGATGAAAAGTATTCGAACTAAACTTATTGTATATTTTTCAGCAATTGTGTTCATTGTCTGCGCTATTTTTATGGCGGTATCGACAAACAATATTTCAAAAGCGGTTACCAGCGAGGTAGAAAAGTCGCTGGCAATTAAAGCTGATGATTCAGCTCAAATTATCAGCAGCCGAAATGAACAGAATTTTATTTATCTGGAAGGCATCGCGGCCAGAAATTCTATTTCATCGTCAGCTGTCAGCATCGATGAAAAAATGACTGTGCTGCTCGATGAAGTTGCGAATTCTGATCGTTTTATTCGCATCGGAGTATCCGATCTGGCAGGAAATCTTTATTTATCAGACTCTTATGGCTTAAAAGGATCAGTTGTTGATATATCCGCCCGGGATTATCTTCACGTATCCGCTAATGGTGACCGAGGCATAATGAATCCGGTTATCAGTGTCAATCCCGATGATAATGGCGCTTTAATCATGGCTTATTCTGTACCAATTTATGAAAATGGTCAGATCACCGGTGTGCTGGTTGCTGTGGCAAACGCCTGGTTTTTAAGTGATATGACTGATGATATGGTTTTTGGCGATACTGGATATACCTATATTATCGATTCAACCGGGACCGTTATCTCGCATCCGGAACGTGAGCTGGTTGAAAACGCCTTTAATCCGATTACAGCAGCCGAAAGTGACGCTTCTTTTACATCTTTGTCTGAAACCGTTTCCAGTGCCCTGCAAGAAGGAACTGGTACGATCAATTATCAGTATAATGGCACCGACCTCTACACCAGTTTTGCACCCGTTGAAGGTATGGATTGGATTGTCATGGTTGAAGTCCAGCAAGATGAGATTTTATCCGCTGTTCCGGCGCTGATTCGAACCAATATTATTATTTCCATTCTAATCCTGTTGGTCAGCATTATTGTCTGCTATCTCATTGCCCGACAATTATCAACACCAATTATTTCTGCCAATAAGATGATCAAGGAAATCAAGCTTGGCCATCTTAGCCATCGGATGAAAGTCACAAGCCGTGATGAAGTTGGGCAAATGAGTCAATCGCTCAATGAGCTGGCTGATGATCTGCAAAACAAAGTTGTTGACTTAATGCAGAAAATCTCTCAGGGTGATGTCACGGCCACGCTTGATGTCGCCGATGAACAGGACGAAATTACACCAGCGCTTAAACATACTGTCGAAACCATTCGTTCACTGATTGGTGAATCAACGGCACTCGTTGCCGCCGCCAAAAACGGTGAGTGGGAAAAACGTGGCAATGCAGATAGTTTTTCCGGCGGTTTTAAAGAAATCGTGCAGGGCTTTAACGATACTCTGGATACAGTGGTTGACCAAATGTTCTGGTATGAAGCGATTCTTGATTCAGTTCCTTTCCCTATCCATGTCACCGACAACGATATGAAATGGACCTTTATGAATGCGGCTTTTGAAGATACCATGATTCGCAATAATGTCATTAAAAACCGTCAATCAGGTTACGGAATGGATTGCTACAATGCCAATGCTGATATCTGTCAGACCGAGGGCTGTGGGATCAGACGCCTGGTAGATCAGGGATTGACTGACAGCTACTTCGAATGGGATGGCCGTTATAATAAACAGGATACCGCTTATCTCAAAGATAAAAATGGCAATAACGTCGGCTTCGTTGAAACCGTCACTGACCTGACCCCAATGATTTCTGTCAGCAATTACACCAATGCAGAAGTAGCCCGACTTGCCACCAATCTGCAAGGCCTGTCACAGGGAAATCTTGACTTCGATTTGGCCCTGGGCGAATCCAATGAATTCACTCAGGAAGTCAGCGCCCAGTTTGCTGAAATCAGAAACAGCCTGTCCGATGTTAAAGAATCCATGGATCGTCTGATCAATGATGCTACCATGTTGGCGGATGCCGGCATTGCCGGACAGCTTGAAAGCCGGGCCGATGCAACACTGCACCAGGGCGATTTTGCCAAAGTTGTTGCTGGTCTCAACGGCATTATGGATGCGGTCAGCGCACCAATTCAGGAAGCATCTGAGACCCTGAATGAGCTGTCAAGAGGTAATCTGAATACCGGCATGACTGGTGACTACAATGGCGCCTATGTCCAGATCAAAGATGACATGAACAACACCGTTACCTTCCTGAAACATTACGTGGACGAAATTACCACAACCCTCACCGAAATTGGTCAGGGGAATCTGGATCTCGAAATTACCGACGACTATCTGGGTGATTTCCAGGCTATCAAAGAATCACTCAACCGCATCACCGCCGAACTCAGTAAAACATTATCGGATATTGGCGATGCCTCTGGTCAGGTTGAAGCCGGTGCCAACCAGATTTCTGACGGCGGTCAGGCCCTTTCTCAAGGAGCAACCGAACAGGCCGCCGCCATTGAACAGCTTAACGCCTCCATGGATGAAGTGGCCAGTGATACCGGACGTAATGCGACCAATGCCAACCGCGCCAATGAACTGACTGGTGATGTAAAATCCAGCGCAGAAACCGGAAATGCTCAAATGAATGAAATGGTCTCAGCCATGGCGGATATCAATGCGTCGTCTCAAAACATTTCGAAAATCATCAAAGTTATTGATGATATTGCTTTCCAGACCAACATTCTGGCTCTCAACGCCGCTGTGGAAGCCGCCCGGGCCGGCCAGCACGGTAAAGGATTTGCCGTGGTTGCCGAAGAAGTGCGAACCCTGGCCGCCCGATCTGCTGATGCCGCCAGAGAAACAACCGAGCTGATTGAAGGCTCCATCAGTAAAGTCGAAATCGGAACCACCATTGCCAACAACACGGCTGAAAGTCTGGAAGAAATTCAGAGCAAGATCGAAACCATGACTGGTCTGGTCAATGAAATTGCCACTGCCTCCAATATGCAGGCCACCAAGATTAATGAAATCAACCAGGGTATTGAACAGGTTTCTAAAGTAGTTCAGACCAACTCAGCCACTGCGGAAGAAAGCGCTGCTGCCAGCGAGGAACTATCCGGTCAGGCAGAGCTTTTGCAGAATAAGGTTAATGCCTTTAAACTCAAAAAAGCGTCAGGCAGCTTTACTGCAAAAGTTCCTAAAGCCAAACCGGCTCAGCCAGTCGCCGAATCATTCCAAGCAACAGAACCAACCATTATGCTGGATGACTTCGAAGCAGACAGTTTTGATAAATATTAAAAATGCAAAAAAGGTCAGGATTTTTCCTGACCTTTCTTTTTGCACATAAACCTCGCACCGACCAATTGGATTTCGTAGACTGCGCGCGGATTCGTACAGTTGCCCAATTTGAAAGCTATAATTATCAGCCTTCTCCCGCAACTGTTCGCCCCGATGCAGTCAACTGAAAAGCCAATTGTCGGTGCAGCGTTTGTCTAAAGTTTATTTTCTGATAATTTCGATCTTATAGCCATCCGGATCGGAAATAAAATAGTATCGTGGTTTACCATCGCCGCTTAAACCTTTTAGTGGTGTCGGTTCCAGACCCATTTTTAAATGTTCTTCCCGCGAAGCTTCCAGATCATCCGATAAAATAGCCAGATGTCCATAACCCTGACCCAAATCATAAGGTTTTTCCTGATCATAATTGTAGGTCAGCTCCAACTGATGGGTGCCGCTTCCATCTCCCAGAAAAACCAGCGTGAATTGATAGTCCGGTTCATCCCGTCGGCGGATTTCTTCAAATCCCAGAACATCCTTGTAAAAAGCCAGTGATTTGTCCAGATCCAGGACCCGAATCATAGTGTGTGCCATTTGATATTTTCCCATTTTATTCTCCTTCTAAATTGTTAAATTTTTCATATCCTTATAAAAACCATAAGCCTTTGAAGCTTTTCCAATACAATTGCCAATATAATGTTCCAAAATATCCATGGCTTTTTCAACCAGCTCTTCTTCAGGCACAAGGTCTTTTAATTGTTTGACTGGATAGGCCAGTAAATCTTTCAGAAAATTTACCAATTTCGGATTGATCCGATATGTATAATGATCAGGCTGGCGACAATTCCCGCAGGCTAAACCAGACGCTTCAATATCAAAATAGAAAAGATCCTGCTGGTTCTGACAATGCATGCAAGCCGATAAACCCGGCCGATAGCCTAAAAAAGAGACTAGTTTTATCTGAAAAGCAGCAACAATCACCAAATCGTTCTTGGCTTTATTTTCTGACAAATAATAGAGACAATGCAGCAACAGCTTTAAAATTTCCGGACTTTCCTGGTAAACTTCAAAAGAATTGTTGACTAAATCCAATAAATAGGAGCCTAAAGCCACCTTGTTTAAATCATTGCGCAGGGCATAAAAGGACTCAATCAGGTGTGCCTGCTGGATATTGCCAAAAGTTTTGCCGGGATAATAAACCAGGTCGCTATAAGCAAAAACCTGGGTAGAAGCCAAAAGCGGACTTTTGGGTCTGCGCACCCCTCTGGCGATACACTGAATTTTCCCCTCGCGCTCGGTAAATACCGTCAGGATTTTGTCCTGATCGCGGTAAGGCATCTCTTTGATGATAATCCCTTTCGTTTCAATCAGTCCCATTTTTTTGCCTATTCAAAATAGCCCAGATCCTTTAGATCAAAATTTTTCTCTCGCCAATCGGCTCTAACCTTGACCCAAAGTTGCAGATTAACCTGGGTTTTTAAAAAGAATTCGATATTGCGTCTGGCCTGTGAACCAATTTTAGTCAGCATAGAGCCGCCTTTACCGATAATAATTCCCTTGTGGGTTTTGCGTTCACAGAAAATAGTCGCCTCAATATCAATCAGATCCTTATTTTTTCGCGGTTTCATGGATGTCACCTCAACGGCAACCCCATGGGGTACCTCATCTTTTAAAAGATTCAAGGCTTTTTCTCTAATCAGTTCAGCAACAATGAAGCGCTCAGACTGATCGATAATCATATCGTCGGGAAAAAACTGCGGTCCCGGCTGAAGGAGATTTTTAATTTCCTTTACCAGCACGTCAACGCCATCACCTTTAAGCGCCGAAACTGGAATAATCGCTTTTAAAAAATCATAGTCTTCATAGAGCTTAATCGCGCCCAGCAGTTCCTCTTTTGGTAAACGGTCAATCTTGTTCATGACCAGAATTACCGGTGTTCCCAACGAGTTAAGCTTTTCCAGAATAAACTGGTCGCCAGGGCCGATTTTTGTTTCCGGTTCAACCAGATATAAAACCAGATCAACGTCAGAAACAGTATTTTCCGCGGCCTTTTGCATGTAATCGCCCAATTTGTTTTTAGGACGGTGCATACCCGGTGTATCGATAAAAATCATCTGGGCCTGGTCATCCGTGTAAATACAGCGGATGGCGTTTCTAGTTGTTTGCGGTTTATCTGACGTAATTAAGAGTTTTTCACCCATAATGTGGTTCAGTAAGGTTGATTTACCAACATTGGGCCGTCCTACAACACTGATAAAGCCAGATTTATATTCTGCCATACTTTACTCCCTTTCAAAAACATTCAAGTAATTTGGGGACGAAAATAATCAGTCCCACACAAATAGACATGAGCGCAGCTACCAGAACTGCCCCGGCAGCTGTGTCTTTGGCAACTTTTGCCAGATGGTGATATTCCTCGGTATAGAGATCAACCAGCGTTTCAATCGCGGTATTTAAAATTTCCAGAATCAGCACAAATGAAATCACAATCACCAGAGCCAGCCATTCCGGAGCCGAGATTTTAAAAATAAATCCCGCAATTACGGCAATTGCCCCGACTAAAAAGTGGATTCGCATATTCTGTTGCGTTTTTAAGGTGTATAAAATCCCCTGAATCGCAAATGAAAAACTTTTTCTTAGCTTTCGTCTCATAGAATACCAGCCTTCTCTCAGTCACCCATAATTTCCTTTTCCACTTTTCGCATTTCAAGTTTGTCATCATCCTCCAGATGATCATAGCCTAGCAAATGCAGTACGCTGTGCACCGACAAATAGCAGATTTCTCTGGCAAAGCCATGTCCGAATTCGTCACCCTGGGCTTTGGCCTGATCGGTATTGATAATGACATCCCCTAAAAGAATCGGATGCTCACCAGCTGTTTTTAAAATTTCTTCCTTATGCACAAGAAAATCCTCGTACATAGGAAAAGAAAGTACATCGGTAACCTGATCCTTGCCGCGGTATTCGGCATTTAACGATTTGATTTCATCAGCATTAACAAATGAATATGAGATTTCACATTCAACACCAATTTCCTCATGCAAAAGCGTTCGGGTCATATAGGCTTCGATTTCTTCTAACATGGCCTCATCAACTTTTGTCTCACTGCGGTTATCAAAGATCGTCACTAGCATTTTTCACCTCTACAATCATTTCATCATATGGCGGAGTATCCATGTGCGTCAATTGACCAAATCCATCAAACACGTTTAGGGTCGTAATACTGCCCAGTTTAATGTCAAAATGCCATTTACTCTCAATCGGCAGTTCCATTAGATTTGTGATCAGGCTGTGAATGGTTCCGCCATGAGCCACAATGAGATAGTTCTTGCCACTTTCCAAATCATCCAGAAAATTGCGGCACATGTCCTGATATTCCCGTTGACTCTGACCCTTGGGCACCTTATAATCCAGGTAATCCGCCATCCAAGCATCCCATTCATTCTGATGATCACGAATGCTTTCATCTCTGGTCTTGCCTTCAAAAATGCCAAAATTGAATTCTTTTAAACGTTCATCGACGATCACGTCTTTTGATAGCTGGCTGCCGACTGACTGGGCAATTTTATATGCCCGGGAAATCGGACTGGTAAAAATATTATCAAACTGTATCCTCTGATCAAGTGCAACCAGATGATTGACCAGAATTTCTTTCATTTTTTCGCCTTTATCAGTATAATCAGACTCGGTATGGCCGTTTAAACGCCGCTCCACATTCCCGAAAGTCTCCACATGTCTCACTAGTACCAGTTTCATATTGTCTTCCTTCTTAAAATTGATGGCTTCGTAGAAAACCCCCGCCCCGAGACAGAGGGTCTGCCCCTTTAATGCAACCGAAAAGCCAATTGTCGGTGCTCAGGTATTTCATTAAATTTTGTTAAATCCGTTATCTATTATATCCTACTTTATAATAATAGCCAAATCTTTTGATTTATTGCGTATTATTCGTTATAATATAACATCTTAACCGTTAATTATCCATAAAAAGGAGCTCAATATGGAAAAAAATAAAAAACAAAAACTATTAGCTGATCTGACATTATTTGTGGTCGCTTTTATCTGGGGCAGCGGCTTTGTTTCATCCAAGGCCGCGCTCTCTTATATGAGTCCCATGATGCTGATGGCCATTCGGTTTACGATTGCAACTGTGGCCTCAATTTTGCTCTTCCACAAAAATTTAAGAAACCTGTCTAGAGAAACACTTAAGGCTGGATTTGTGATCGGATTTTTTCTCTTTTCGGCTTTTGCCACGCAGATGATCGGTCTGCAGTTTATGCTGGCTGGCAAGCAATCTTTTTTAACAGCCACCTATGTAATTATGGTCCCCTTTATTTTTTGGGCTTTTAAAAAGCAGCGGCCGGATCGCTACAACTTTGTCGCCGCCTTTGTCATGTTGGCCGGAATTGCTCTGCTGACCAGCAACCCCACTGCCGGTTCTGGTATCAGCCCGGGTGATATTCTGACGCTGATCTGCGCCTTTCTTTATGCCTGTCAGATTGTCAGCATTGATCATTATTCAAAAGACCATGATCCCATTGCCCTGACAGTGATTCAACTGGCTGTTGCTGCTGTCCTGTCACTGGTTTTTGTAGTTTTTTCCGGTCAGTTCACTTTTTCAATTGCCCCTGCCGGACTCATGAATGCCTTGTATCTTGGCTTATTCTGTACTTTTCTGGCTTTTCTCGGCCAGACTGTCGCTCAAAAATATACCTCATCCACCCACGCGGCAATAATTATGAGTCTGGAATCCGTTTTTGGCACCCTTTTATCCATTCTGATTCTGCAGGAATCCTTCACCCTGATGATGCTGGTTGGATGTCTGGTTATTTTCATGGGCATTATAACGGCCGAAACAAAATGGGAATTTCTGCGCAAAAAAGCTGATTTGCCGGTCAATACTTCGCCTTCAGAAGTAAGCGACAGTCACCATAATTCTTAAGAATTTTTACTTTTCTTTACACCCTTTGGCTAAATATGCTATGATAACCTCCAATCGTATTATTGATACAGGAGGTTTTTTTTGAACTTTAAAATCGGAAATCTGGAATTTCCAAAACCCATCGTTCAGGGTGGAATGGGCATTGGCGTCTCACTCTCCAACCTGGCTGGAACGGTTTCCAAATTCGGAGGTCTAGGTGTGCTCTCCGGCGTGGAAATGGGTTATGCAGAACCAGATTATAAAAAAAATCCAAAACAGGCCAATCGCCGCGCTTTGGAAAAGCATTTCAGCAGAGCTAAGGAAATTGCTGAAAACCGTCCTATTGGCATTAACATTATGGTCGCTCTTTCGCAATATGAAGAAATTGTCAAAAATGCGGTGCAAACCGGCGTTGATATTATTTTTGCCGGGGCCGGACTACCGCTGACGCTGCCGGAACTGACCCGCGACTCGATAACCAAAATTGCCCCGATTATTTCTTCCAAAAGAGTTGCCAAACTGATTCTTAAACACTGGGGACGCCATTATGACTTAGTGCCCGATGCGCTGGTCCTGGAAGGCCCATTAGCCGGCGGTCATCTGGGTTTTAAACGAGATGAACTGACACCGGAAAGTCTTGAAAACCTGACCCTCACCAGTCTGATCCCTGGTGTTCTGGAAGAATTAAAACCTTATGAAGATAAAATTGGCCACAGCATTCCTTTAATCGCTGGCGGTGGCATTGTGACGGCCGACGATGTGAAAGCGGTGATTGATGCCGGGGCATCCGCTGTTCAATTGGGGTCTCGTTTTGTGGCAACCTTTGAATGTGATGCCAGCCATGCTTTCAAACAGACGATGATTAATGCCCAAAAGGAAGACATCATCATTATTGACAGTCCGGCCGGACTACCTGGTCGCGCCATTAAAAACACTTTTCTGGAAGATGTTAAAAAAGGCCTGAAGCATCCCACCAGCTGCCCCATGAACTGTCTGAAGACCTGTGATTTTAAAACTACACCATATTGCATTGGTAATGCGCTGATTGCCGGTCAGGAAGGTGATCTTGATAATGGCTATGTCTTTTCTGGAGCCAATGCTCATGCCATTCACGAAATTGTTCATGTTGAAGATCTGATGAATGAGCTGGTCGCTAAACTTGATTAAAAGAATTCTTAAATCAGCTGATGATTTCACCTGCTTTTGCCTTAATTTCTTGACAAATATTTTTTTAAGCATATAATTAGTTAGACTATCTAATTAATTTGGAGGTGAAAGCTTGGACCTTTTCAGTTCCCAGCTCAATGAAATACTTGTGGAAACTTTTAATCATATCCTGCAGTATGAGGAGGATCTGATCAAGCATTCCGAAAACATCGATTTATCGATTGGTGAAATGCATTTACTTGAGACCGTGGGAAAAAACAATAATAACGGAAAAACTATCAGTGATCTTGCCCAGGCCCAGAATGTTACCCTGCCTTCGATGACCATTGCAATCAACAAGCTCGTGCGAAAAGATTATGTGGTTAAAGAAAAAAGTCCTCACGACGGACGGGTTGTTCTGGTTCGGCTGACCAAAAAAGGTATTCGAATTGAGCGCATCCATCAGTATTTTCACCGTCGGATGGTCGATGAGGTCGCAAAGGAAATGAGCGCTCACGAAAAAGAAGTGCTGATTCATGGGATGGAAAAATTAAACGCTTTTTTTAATAAAAAGCTGTCAAAAATCCATAACCAGGAATAGTTTTTCAAAACGGAGGAATTATGTCCTTTTCAATTATCGGCACGGGCTCTGCTCTGCCAAAAACTGTGCAAACAAACGATGATCTTGCCGCTTTTCTCGATACTTCCCATGAATGGATTTTTTCGCGAACCGGTATTGAATCAAGACACATCTGTGTCACCGAAAGTATTTTAGACCTGGCGGTAGAAGCCAGCCGACAAGCTCTTGACGATGCCAATCTTGAGATTTCCGAGCTTGATCTGATCATCTGTCCGACACTGGGCGGTGACACAATCACGCCATCTCTTGCCTGTCAGATTCAGGAAGTTTTACAAGCTGCCTGTCCCTGTTTTGATGTCAATGCTGCTTGCTCCGGATTTGTCTACGGTTTAGATATAGCTGATGCTTATTTTAGCCGCAATCCTGATCAGAAAATTCTGATTATAGCAGTAGATGCCATGTCAAAGCTGGTTGACTGGCAAGATCGGGCAACAGCTGTCCTATTTGCTGATGGTGCCGGTGCCGCAGTTCTATCAGGCGGTCATGATCTAAAGTCGATTCGTCTTACATCAACCGGTAATACCCACGCCCTGTCCATTCCCTGGATGAAAGGCAATCACCCGCTGAATCAGACGGGTTTACCCCTTCCCTACCTGAAAATGGATGGCGCCGAAGTTTATCGCTTTGCCGTCTCGGCGATTTGTACCGACCTCAAAGCCGTCTCTAAAATGGCTGGTCTGACACTTTCGGATCTTGATCTTATTATTCCCCATCAGGCTAATGCCCGCATCATTGAAGGCGCAGCCAAAAGACTTAAACTACCCCTCGAAAAGTTTGCCATGCAGGTTTCAACTGTCGGCAATACTTCAGCCGCCAGTATTCCGCTGGCACTTGATTTCTTAAATCGTTCCGGTGCTTTAAAGCCCGGTGATTTAATAGGCTTAACCGCCTTTGGCGGGGGACTGACAACCGGAGCCTGTATTATACAATGGTCAAAATAATAATAAAATAATTTGGAGGAAACAAAAATGGTATTTGAAAAAGTTGTTGAAATTTTAAGAAATTATAAGGATGAACCGGAACTGGCAATTGAAATGAACTCGACCTTTGAAGAGCTGGAGCTTGATTCTTTAGACACAGTTGAGCTGGTTATGGAAATCGAAGAAGCCTTTGATACAAGTATTGAAATGGACGGTTCTTTAGAAACAATTGGCGAAGTCGTTACTTTAATCGAAAAAGCCATTGCCTAGGTGATCCAATGATCAAAACACCTTTATGCGAACTTTTAGGCATCGAAGTCCCCATTCTGCAAGGTGGCATGGCCTGGATTTCAGATGCCGAACTGGCTGCAGCGGTTTCAAATGCTGGCGGTTTAGGCATTATCTCATCCATGAATGCGGACGAAACCTGGCTGCGGGCAGAAATACAAAAGGCCAAACGATTAACCACAAAACCTTTCGGCGTTAATGTAATGTTGATGAATCCGCATGTTGATAAAATTGCCGAGGTTTTAATTGATGAAAAAGTGCCGGTTGTGACAACCGGTGCTGGAAATCCCGCCAAATTCATCAAAAGCTGGATTCAAGCTGGGATTAAGGTTATACCGGTCGTGCCCTCAAGCGGACTGGCCAAATTTTCTGAACGGGCCGGAGCGACTGCCGTCATTGCTGAAGGTGGCGAATCCGGCGGCCACGTGGGTGAACTGTCCACTATGCCACTGGTCCCTCAGGTTTGTAGTGCTGTATCCATTCCCGTTATTGCTGCTGGCGGTATTGGTGACGGGCGCGGTATTGCCGCTGCTCTAATGCTGGGCGCAATCGGTGTTCAGCTAGGAACACGCTTTCTGGTCGCCGAGGAAACAAATATCCATGAAAACTATAAAGAAAAAATCATCAAGGCCAAAGATATTGACACAATTCTGTCTGGTCGCAGCCTGGGACATCCGGTTCGCTCATTAAAAACACCATTTTCCAAGGATTTTGTGAAAATTGAAAATGATCCCGATACCCCAGCTCAGGTGATTGAAGAATATGGTCGCGGCGCTTTAAGAATGGCGGCACAGGATGGTGATCACGCCAAAGGCTGTTTTATGGCCGGTCAGATTGCCGGCATGGTCACTAAGCGTGAACCAGTAGCCGAAATTATAAACAGCTTAATCATTGAGACCGAGCAAAGCCTTAAAGGGGGCCTGCAATGGGTAAAATAGCTTTCCTTTTTCCCGGTCAGGGGGCACAGTTTGTCGGGATGGGCAAAGAAGCGGCGGCAAATTTTAAATCAGCTGAGGCTGTTTTTGCCCAAGCCGATACCATTCAAAATAGCATTTCAGAGCTATGTTTTAATGGTCCCATTGAAGCATTAAATCAGACTATTAACACTCAGCCCTGTATTTTTACCGTTGAAATTGCCACTTTAATGGCGTTAAAAGAAATCGGCATCACCCCTTCTGGGTTTGCCGGCTTCTCCCTTGGTGAGATCACGGGCCTGGTCGCTGCCGGTTTACTCGATTTATCGGCGGGATTTGAGCTGATCGAAAAACGCAGTGCTGCCATGTCTGGCGCGACTGCTGATTTTGATGCCATGATGATCGCTGTTTTAAAACTTGATAATGAAACAGTTCTATCCATCTGCCAAGCCTTTGAGATGGCATATCCGGTTAATTACAATTGTCCGGGTCAGCTGGTTGTCTCACTGCTGAGAAAAGATGAAGCGACTTTTCTGAAAATGGTCAAGGAAGCTGGCGGCAGAGGCATGCCCTTAAAAGTTTCCGGTGGTTTTCATTCGCCCTTTATGACTTCGGCCATGGGCCCTTTTGAAGCCTCACTGCAGGCCTTTTCATTCAAAAAACCTGAGCTGCCGCTCTACGGCAATACAAAATCTTTGCCCTACCCTCAAGAGCCTGAACTGATCAAAAAAACCGTTCAGAATCAGATCAGTCATCCGGTTCTGTGGGAGAAAACAATCAGACAGATGATTGCCGACGGCTATGATCATTTTATCGAAGTAGGACCAGGTAAAACCCTGTCCGGCTTTATGAAAAAAATTGATGCCACTGTTCAATGCGATCATGCTGATGATCTGTTAAAAGATTTTAAAAATTGAAAGGAAAGCATATGCTCAAAAATAAAACTGCTCTGATTACTGGCGCCGCGCGCGGAATCGGTCGCGGCATTGCTCTTAAAATGGCAGAAAACGGTGCAAACATTGCCCTTGTCTATCGGGGTAGTCAGGATCAGGCAAAAGAGACCTGGCGACAAGTGACCGATCTGGGCGTGAAAGCTGAGATTTACCAATGTGATATAGCCGATTTTGAGGCGACGAAAAAATTGGTAAAAGATGTCGTCAGCGATTTTGGGACCTTTGAAATTCTCGTTAACAACGCCGGTATCACCAGGGACAAACTGCTGATTGCCATGAAAGAAGACGATTTTGACGCCGTGATCAACACCAATTTAAAAGGCGCCTTTAATATGACCAAGCATGCCGGCGGCCATCTGCTCAAAAAAAGACAGGGACGCATTATTAATATATCCTCCATCTCAGGTATGATGGGCAATATTGGTCAATGCAATTATTCGGCCGCTAAAGCCGGGCTGATCGGCCTGACCAAATCATCGGCAAAGGAAATGGCCCTGCGGGGTGTAACCTGCAATGCCATTGCGCCGGGATTTATCAAAACCGATATGACCGATGCCTTAAAACCGGAAATAACTGAAGAAATTTTAAAAAATATCCCTCTGAACCGTTTTGGTTCCATTGAAGACATTGCCAATATGTGTGTTTACCTGGGCAGTGATCTGGCGGGATATATTACTGGAGAAGTCATTAAAATAGATGGCGGTCTCTACATTTAGGAGTAAATATGAAACGAAGAGTTGTAATTACCGGCCTGGGAGCCGTAACACCCATAGGAAGTACTGTCGACACTTTTTGGAATAACCTTTTAGACGGCACCTGCGGAATCGAAACGATCGATAATTTTGACACCTCCGATCTGAAAGTGACTGTTGCTGCTCAGGTTGCAGGATTTGATCCGCTTGATTATATCAAAAAAAATGAAGTCCGAAAAAACGATCTGTTTACCCAATATGGCATCGCTGCTGCTGCTCAGGCAGTTGCTGACAGCGGGATCATTGGGAAAATTGACCCATTCCGATTCGGTGTATACATGGGTTCCGGAATTGGCGGTATTCATACTTTTGTTTCGGAATGTGAAAAGATAAGCACGAAAGGACCCGGGCGAGTTTCACCGCACTTTATCCCAATGCTGATCGCAAATATTGCGGCTGGATCAATTGCCATCAGAAATAATGCCCAAGGACCCTGTTTACCGGTGGTCACCGCCTGTGCCACATCAACCCATGCCATTGGTGAAGCCTACAGAGCGATTCACCATGGTTACGCCGATGCCATCATTGCCGGCGGTACTGAAGGATCAATCAATCGCCTGTCGATTGCCGGATTTACCAACTGTATGGCCTTAACTACCGAAAGTGACCCGCGTCAGGCCTCTATTCCCTTTGATAAAAGACGAAGTGGCTTTGTAATGGGCGAGGGCGCCGGTGCTCTGATTCTTGAAGATATGGAATCAGCCCTCAAAAGAGGCGCTAAGATCTATGGCGAAATCGTCGGCTACGCCAATACCTGTGATGCCTACCATATCACCGCTCCCCATCCGGAAGCGATTGGTGCCACAAGAGCCATCAAAGAAACAATCGACCAGGCAATCAGCACAGGAATTGATCTCAACAATGTCTATGTCAATGCTCACGGTACCTCAACTCCACTTAATGACAAATCAGAAACATTAGCCATTAAAAATGCCTTTGGCCCAAATATCGACCAGGTGCTGGTTTCTTCAACCAAATCCATGACCGGTCATATGCTGGGAGCTGCTGGTGCGGTGGAAGCCATTGCTTCGATCCTCGCTATCAGAGACGGTTTAGTTCCGCCGACAATTGGCTATCAGGAAGCAGATCCTGATTGTGATCTGGACTATGTCCCCAATGAAAAGCGCGTCCAGTCACTGGATTTTGCCCTTTCTACATCCTTAGGTTTTGGCGGTCACAATGGCTGTCTGGCCTTTACTGCCTTCAAAGGAGAATAAAATATGGAACTGACAATAGAAACCATTGACGCATTATCGCAAATTATGAAAAGAGATCAGCTGACCAGCTTGTCACTTGACCAGGGACATTTAAAAATTGAAATAAAGCGTGAAGGAATAGCAACAACAGCGTCACCCTCACAAACTTCGGTGTCCGAACAAATTACTGCAACACCATCTGCAACTGTTGAAAAAAGTCCGGAAATAAATACCGCTGTCCAGGCTGATGCCAATCTAATTGAAATCACCTCCCCCATGGTTGGGGTTTTTTATCAAAGCAACCAGCCAGGCAAACCGGCATTTGCTTCGGTTGGCCAGAATTTCCAGGAAGGTGATACCCTTTGTATCGTTGAAGCGATGAAATTGATGAACGAAATTACCGCCGAATATAACGGTAAGATCGTTGAAATCTGTGTCGCCAATGAAGAGGTAGTTGAATTTGGCCAGGTACTATTCCGTGTCGAAAGGAGCTAACTATGGATCGTCAAGAAATTAAGAAAATTCTTCCGCACCGCGAGCCGATGCTTTTAGTGGATCAGGCTGAGAAAGTCGATGCGGAGAATGCGACCGGACAATATCAGGTCAGAGGCGATGAATTCTTTTTACAGGGACACTTTCCCGGCAACCCAGTTGTTCCTGGTGTTATTCTCTGTGAAATGATGGCACAAACATGCTGTGTTCTTTTTGCCGATTCAGAGAATCCGAAAACACCCTACTTTACGGGTTTGAATAAAGTAAAATTTCGCGAAAAAGTTTTACCCGGTGATACTTTAGCAATTACCTGTACGATTACGGCTTCTAAACCGCCTTTTTATTTTGCTAAGGGAGTGGGCAGCGTAAACGGAAAAATTGCTGTATCCGGTGAGTTTTCTTTTGCCTTAATGGAATAGGAGGGATTTTTTGTTTTCCAAAGTTTTGATTGCCAATCGTGGTGAAATTGCCCTGCGAATTATTCGCGCCTGCAAGGAAATGGGAATCGCCACGGTTGCTGTTTTTTCCAAGGCAGATGCCAGAAGTCTTCATGTCAGTCTGGCCGATGAAAGTATCTGTATAGGCCCTGCCAGTGTTTCTGATTCTTATTTGAATATTTCCGCGATTCTTTCTGCTGCCGTTTTAACCGGTGCTGAAGCGATTCATCCCGGCTACGGGCTCTTGTCAGAAAATCCCAAGTTTGCCAAACTTTGCCAGGAATGCGGTATTACCTTTATTGGCCCCTCAGCCCAATTAATTGAAAAAATGGGTGATAAGGATCAGGCCCGCACGACCATGAAAAAAGCTGGCGTCCCCGTTGTTCCAGGAACCGATATTGTTTCCGACCCCGACCAGGCGCAAAAAATGGCTGATGCCATTGGTTATCCCCTGCTGGTTAAAGCCCGTTCAGGCGGCGGCGGAAAAGGAATCCGTCTGGTAGAAAATGCGGAAAGTTTTTCAAATGCTTTTGATATGGCTCGCCAGGAAGCCAAAGCCTCTTTTAGCGATGACGGTGTTTATCTGGAGAAATTTCTGACCGATGTCAAACATATCGAAGTGCAGCTGCTTTGCGATCAGCATCAAAATGTGGTGGCTCTGGGAGAGCGGGAGTGTTCCGTTCAACGTAAAAATCAGAAACTCCTCGAGGAAAGCCCCGCCCCCAGCTTATCCGATGAAATCCGTCAAGAAATGATGGCCGTATCAACTAAGGCGGCGCAGTTTATCGGCTATGAAAATGCCGGCACAATCGAGTATCTGCTTGATCAAAATGGCAATTTCTATTTTATGGAAATGAATACTCGGCTCCAGGTAGAACATCCCATAACGGAAATGGTAACCGGGATCGATATCGTCAAGTGGCAGATCCGAATCGCTGCTGGCCTGGCTCTGACATTCACGCAAAAAGATATTAGAATCCGTGGCTGCGCCATCGAATGTCGGATTAATGCTGAAAACCCGGCGCTTGACTTTAGACCAAACTGTGGCACAATCGATTTTCTTCATGTTCCCGGCGGTCCCTGGGTGCGATTTGATACAAACCTTTATCAAGGCTATCAGATTCCGCCCTATTATGATTCCATGGTTGGTAAACTGATTGTTCATTCGAAAACCAGAGAACTGACTATCCGTAAAATGAAAGCGGCTCTTTGTGAGCTGGTTATCAAGGGGATCGATCATACCAGCGATGTGCAATTGGAGATATTAAGCCACCCTTTATTTGTCTCGGGTGAATATACTACCCATTTTATGGAAAATGATTTCCTGTCTCATGAACACAATTAAGGAGGAAGCATCATGATTAACCGAAACTTATTTAAGAAACCGAAAAATGAGCTTGAATCTTCTAATCGCGCAATTGCCAAGAACGATCCAACTATTCCTCATCAACTGTGTCATAAATGTCCTGACTGCGGTACCCTGAATTTTACGACTGATTTGGATATTAACAGTTTTATCTGTTCGAAATGTGGTTATCATTTTCCCTTTAATGCCAGACAAAGAATTGAGCTGATTTGTGATTCTCAATCGTTTACAGAGATGTTTTTAGCTATTAATTCCGAAAATACTCTTGATTTTCCCGGATATTCTGATAAACTAGTAAAGGCGAAATTGACCAGTCATGAGGATGAAGGCGTTATTACCGGTACTGCTTTAATCGAAGGTAAAAAAGTAGCCCTGTTTATTATGGAAGGTAATTTCATGATGGGCAGTATGGGACAGGTTGTTGGTGAAAAGATTACCAAATTGTTTGAATATGCCACGGCAGAAAAACTGCCAGTAATTGGATATACTATTTCCGGCGGTGCAAGAATGCAGGAAGGAATGCTGGCATTAATGCAAATGGCCAAAACCAGCGGCGGTGTTAAACGCCATAATGATGCAGGTCTTTTGTATATTGCGGTTTTAACCCATCCTACGACTGGTGGTGTAACCGCCAGTTTTGCCATGGAAGCAGATATCATTCTGGCTGAACCCGGTGCTCTGATTGCCTTTGCCGGACCTCGGGTTATTGAACAGACCATTCGTCAGCGTTTACCAAAGGGCTTCCAACGAGCTGAGTTTTTGCAGGAAAAAGGCTTTCTTGATGGGATTGTACCTCGTTTTGATCAAAAATCAACCTTGAATCAGCTCCTTTCTCTCCACTCAATACCGGAGGTGGGCTAATGGAAGCTTATAAACGCGTACAGCTGGCAAGAAAAAAAAATCGCCCTACCAGTCTTGATTATATCGATCATATTTTTAGCGATTTTATTGAACTCCATGGTGACAGGCAGTTCGCCGATGACCCTTCAATGATTACCGGACTGGGATTTTTAATGGATATGCCCGTTACAATTATTGCTCAGGAACGGGGAAAAAACACTAAATCGAAAGTTCGCAGAAACTTCGGTTCCAGTCATCCAGAAGGATATCGAAAGGCCTTGCGTCAGATGAAACTGGCTGAAAAATTTAACCGGCCAATCGTTTGTTTTATCGATACTTCCGGTGCCTATTGCGGCATTGGTGCCGAAGAACGAGGTCAAGGGCATGCCATAGCCAGTAATTTGATGGCAATGATGACGCTACGAGTGCCCATTATATCCATCGTCATTGGTGAAGGCGGCAGCGGCGGGGCTTTGGCTCTTGGCGTTGCGGATGAAGTCTGGATGCTGGAGAACGCAATCTATTCTGTCATCTCTCCTGAAGGCTGTGCCAGTATTCTCTGGAAAGATGCCAGTCACACTAAAGAAGCCGCGACCCATCTTAAACTTACAGCTCCCGATTTAAAGGAACTGAAGGTAATTGATCAGATCATTACTGAGTCTCATCGGGATTTTAAGTATATTTTTAGTGAACTTCAGGTTAATCTCTATCAGACTTTTTTAAAAAACACAAAGATCACAGTTGACGAACTTCTGGATCGGCGTTATCAGCGCTTTCGACAGTACGGTCAGGTGACTGATATTTAATCTGATTCATAGCATTTTCTGCTTTGAATAAATTTTTAACATCTAAAAAAGAACTGCTCTTAACGGGCAGTTCTTTTTTGTCTAATAATACATCATCGAATTCATGCTACTAACAAATACCGCCGCAAAAAGTAATGAGAAAATGATTGACAGGACAATTCCAATTCCCATAAAAATCAATTGCGCCTGAGCAAAATGACGTTTACTGGGGTTAGTGCTAGAATCCGCACTCCAAATAATCAGCATAACCAGATTAACAATCGGAATAATCAATAAAAGAAGGGTCAACATCCAGTCACCAAGTGAAAGCACCGGTGAGCTTTCATCCTTTTTCGAAGACGGTGGTGGCGTGTCATATGTCGCTTTGTAAGAAGAATTATTCTGTTCCGACTTTTCTGTGCTTTCAAAGTTGCTTTCTTCCATTACCGGTTCGGCCAGAGGGTTTTCTGATTCCAGAGTAATTTGATTACTTTGGATATTTTCGGTTAATGAGGCACCACAATTGCCACATATTAAATCATCATCCCCGACACCGGCATAACATTTCGGACAGTATTTTGCCATGGTTATCACTTCCTTTAATTTTTATTTGTATATACCCAGTTGATCCGGATATTAATCAGCTAATTTATTCAGCGATTTTTGAAATGCTTTTAATTTTCTGTTCTTCGAGGGTTTATCAGAATAATCACGATTTACAGAAACAATTGCATCAGCAGCTTCAATTCCTTCGATCACCTTGCCAAAAGCGGCATACTGACCGTCCAGATGTGGTGAATCTTCGACCATGATAAAAAACTGTGATCCAGCTGAGTCCGGTTGTCCTGAACGCGCCATTGAAATCACACCACGACTATGTTTAAGATTATTTTCCACGCCATTAGCGGCAAATTCTCCAACTATTGTATGGCCAGGACCTCCTGTACCAGTTCCCAGCGGGCATCCACCCTGAATCATAAAACCGGGAATTACACGATGAAAAATCAGACCATCATAAAAGCCATCTTCGATCAGGTTTAAAAAATTTTCAACTGTCTTAGGGGCAATTTCAGGATAAAGCTCAATTACCATCGACTGGCCGTTTTCCATTTCCAATTTTACTTTCATAAATTTCCTCCAATATTCAAGTTTACCTTATCACTATACACCAAAATCAATAAAAATAAAAGCAAAAACAGAGCGTTTTAAGCAAACACTCTGTTTAAAGGTTTTCTTTTATTAAACTCCTGGTCGTTTTAAGTAAAAAGCGATACTTCCATTCGATTCAATGAAAAATCTGTCGATAATTTCTTTTTAAAATAATCAGCTAAAATGACTTCGAGTTCAGGATCGAACAGATCTTCAATCCGATTATCTTCATGATTGTAGATGTGCACATGAAAATTTGTCGTCGCATCAAAACGCATAACTTCCTGATTGTCTTTCAACTTTAGAATCAATCCTTTTTCAGAAAAAGTTTCCAGAATATTATAGATAGTTCCCACCGACATAACATACCCCTGGTCTTCCAAAGCCTCCATCAGCATTTCCGCACTGGGGTGGGTATCCATTTCTGACAGTACCTTTAAGACACTGATACGCTGAGGCGTCGCCTTTAAACCGGCTCCTCTGATCATATCAGTATACATTTGTATTTTTTTATTTCTCATAATTAAGAATCACTCCCATTAATTTATTTATTTATTATAATACTCAACTAAGAAATTGTCAACAACTCGAAATGACTCCTAAGTATTTTTCAATAAAAAACGCCTGATTGGTTAATCAATCAGACGTTTCAATGGTTTAGACAAATAGCGTGGTTCCGACATTTTCATTACTGGCAATATATGTTCCAACACCAGCATAATCAACACCATCAATCAGTTCTTCTTTGCGGATTCCCATCAAATCCATGCTCATGGTGCAGGCAATCATATGAACACCGGCATTCTGAGCCTTTTTAATCATGGTATCAATATCATCAACTTTTTTCTTTTTCATGATACCTTTAATCATTGCCGGTCCCATTCCCAACATATTCATATTGGATAAAGGCAATTTTTTCGAACCTTTTGGCATCATTGCCCCAAACATTTTTTCAATAAAAGTCTTATCCTTAACATGTGATTCCTGTTTACGCAGAGCATTGAGGCCCCAGAAAGTAAAGAACATTGTCACCTTTTTCCCCTGAGCCGCTGCACCTTGGGCAATAATCAGTGATGCCAGGACCTTGTCCATTTCACCGCTGAAGACGACCAGAGTGGCATTCTTCTGACTTAAAGGGGTTCCCAGCAACTGACAGGATTCTCCCGTATCACCCTTTTCTATAATGCTGATATAGCGGTTACCTTCAGTTTCTTGCGAAAGCAGCTGATGACCGTTTGTTTCGCACCAGCTCTTTATATCAGAAACAAATCCGTAATCTGTTGCGATCACTTTAATCTGATCACCATTTTCAACATTCTGTATGGCATCGTAAGTTGCCATTAAAGGACCCGGACACTGCAGACCTTCCACATTAACAGTTTTTAATGTTCTACTTTTTTTTTGTGATCCATTACCACCTGAATCAATATCTCCGCTTTCATCGTCTACCTTTATTTTGCATTCCCCCGGCGTAAAATTAAGTTCAGCCAGTTTATAATGAGCCGCCTTATAGGTACTGTAGCCCCCTGCCAGATTATAGATATTGGTAAAGCCATTTCCGGCAAGAATTCTAATTGCCAGATATGCTCGCTGTCCAACCTGACAGGTTACATAAATTGGCTCATCCTTAGCAATCGTAATTTCATTAACCCGTTCTCTCAGTTCATCCAGTTGAATGTTAACTGCACCTTTTACTGCTCCAGCCTGATTTTCAATGGGGGTTCTGACATCCACTAAGAATCCGCCTTTTTCAACAATTTCATCAATTTCGTTCCATTCAACGGTTTTATAAACACCCATGTTTATGTTCTGGGCAATATAACCAACGATATTAACAGGATCTTTAGCCGATGAAAATGGCGGTGCGTAGCACAATTCCAAATCCTGCAAAGCTTCGACAGTAGCCCCCAGTTTCATGGCCGTTGCCAGTACGTCAATTCGTTTTTCAGTACCATCCTGACCGACAGCCTGGCCCCCAAGAATTTTCATCGTTTTGGGGTCATATAGGACTTTTAGGGCAATTGAAGAAGAACCTGGATAATAACCGGCATGATTGGCTCGATGTGCACGAATAATCTGGTAGTCAATATTTTTCATATCCAATTGAGCGGCATTGCTGCCTGTTGTGGCAACGACTTTTTTAAAGACTTTTAAAACCGAAGTCCCCTGAATACCGTCATTGACAATTTCCATGCCATTCATATAGTCAGCGACAATTCGTCCCTGACGATTGGCCGGCCAGGCCAGCGGAACAGCAGTTTGATCTTTTGAGATAAAATCAATTACTTCTACAGCGTCGCCAATTGCAAATATATCAGGGTTGATTTTTTCGCTTTCACCATCTAAAACCTCATAGTTTTTGCTGGTCACGATATGGCCGCGCGGTCCCATTTTTAAGTTTGCCGCTTTAGCTAATCCATTTTCCGGAACAACTCCAATGGCTAAGATTACTAGGTCAGCATCGAGCACCTGTCCCGATTCCAACACTACCTGGTGTCCATTTTTCTCAAAATGATCAACCCCGTCTTCCAGGATCAGATTGACACAATTGGCATTGAGTTCCTGATGGATGATCTGTGCCATTTCAAAATCAAGGGGTTTTAAAACCTGATTCAGTTTTTCCACCAGGGTAACATTAACACCCAGATCTGCCAGATTTTCGGCCATTTCAACGCCGATAAAGCCGCCCCCTACAACGACAGCCCGACCTGGTCTCTTGCTGACAACCATTTCTTTGATCCTGTCTGTATCTGGTATATTTCTCAGAGTATAAACATTGTCGGCCTCTGATAAACCTTTGATTGGTGGTGCGATCGGTTTTGCTCCGGGGGATAAAATAAGTTTATCAAAAGTTTCCTGATAGACTTCTCCGGTCTGATGATTCTTGACTTCAACCGTTTTAAGTTCCGTATCAATGCCTGTTACTTCGCTGAAATTTCTGATATCAAGATTAAAACGCTTGGACATCCCTTCAACAGTCTGAACCAGTAATTTTTTACGATCTGTAATTACATCGCCGATATAATAGGGTAACCCGCAATTGGCAAATGAAATATACTCATCACGTTCAAAAAGAATAATTTCGTCCTCTTCACTCAGTCTTCTCAATCTTGCTGCTGCTGTAGCTCCGCCAGCGACGCCACCCACAATTAAAATCTTTTTCATTCGCTTACCTCACTGTATAAAATTTTGATTAAATCTTTTACTTTTTCATTGACCATTTCATAATTAATTTCATTGCCGTTTCGAACACCTTTAACAATACCTGCACTTTTAAGTTTGCCAAGATGCTGTGAGATAGTCGGTTGGGAAACTCCCAAACAATCTTCCATATAGGAAACATTGCAATATCCTTTTGAAATTAGCCCTTTAACGATACATAGCCGGACAGGATGCGCCAGCGCTTTTAACAGCTCCGCATTTTCCTCAAATTCATTAAGATTATTGTCCATCAGCCCCTCCGAAATGTATATTCTATAATTATTATATTACAATATTCTAATATGTCAAGTAGTTTGTGAAATATCAATCAGATTATTTAAAAGATTTTACCACTTTTTCAAAAACTTGCGCTTCATCATCATTCGGATTTTCTTTAATAATAACCAGCACCGCTTTACCGATGTAATATAAAAGGTCATCCGTTGAAATATTATAGCCTTCTTCCCTGGCGATCTCTGACAGTCGTTCAAACAGCTGATGTCTTTTACTCTCTTCACGATTTAGAACATGCTCTTCCACACTCTCTTTGTAGACCAGCTCATCAAATTTTCTAACCAACCGATCTTTTAGACTGATTTTTTCGCCATTCTGTTCACTTATTTTTTCGAGCTTTCGAGCCGATTTCCCATCTATTTCGACAATTTTTTGCAATAATTCATCTTCAATTGTTTCAGGAATCATCGGTAAGCCATAATAAACGTTTGTGACCGTCATCGGCTCGCCATATGCAAAGCTACCAGTTTTTAAAAGCTTTGCATTATAAGCCTCCAAAGCTTGCCGGTTTTCATTTAATGCCCTCATAAAACGTTGCACTTCTGATAATGCCATAACTTTTCTCCTTTCATACCGCTAATTAATGATTTAACACGCATCCATTGAAGGAATTATGTCAGTACGTAATATTATTCCCTTTTTTTGCTAATTTTATCATTATAGAGAATAATTCTGAAAAATTTTAAGTTTTAATTGCTTTTCTTATCTTAGATTGATAAAATTTACAAAGCTTTTCATCAATGCTTAGTCAATTTCAGTAAGATTTGAATCTCAACATGACAATAAATATATTTTAAAGGTGACAGTTCATGAAAAATTATTTTATTCGCTTTATTAAACTAAATTTCGGCCTGTTTTTATATGGCTTAGGCATCATTGTAACCATGAAAGCCAATATCGGTTATGCCCCCTGGGAAGTACTCCACAGTGGATTGAGTCAAACACTTGGTATCAGTATTGGCCTAATAAATACCAGTGTTGGCGCTTTGATTGTATTAATTGTATTTTTACTGGGAGAAAAGATTGGTTTAGGCACTATATTTAATATGTTTATGATTGGTTTATTTATGGATATGATTTTATATCTTGATTTTATACCAACCCTTAATCATTTTATTGTCGGCCTGCCAACTTTAATCCTTGGCTTGTTTATTATTTCATTTGGCACCTACTTTTATATCTCGTCAGCTTTTGGTGCCGGTCCCAGAGACAGTTTAATGGTTGCTGTTGCCCGAAAAACCGGTTGGCCCGTAGGTTTATGCCGCGGAATTTTAGAGGTAAGTGTTGTCATCATTGGTTTTTTTCTGGGCGGAATGGTTGGTATCGGAACAGTTATTTCCGCTGTCGCCATCGGTTTCTGTGTCCAAATTACTTTTCGGATTATGCGTTTTGATCCCACTCAGACCAAGCATGAAACTTTTGCTGTTATGTTTGAAAATATTAAAAATCTCAACAAGTAAAAAGGAAGGACCGTTTAAAAACTTTCCTTCCTATCATTTTATGCTTTTTCGTGAAGCAAATTCTATTTAGTTAATATCAAGCGTCAGCTTTAATTGTTAATAATAATTCATATCAAGACTATTTTAAAAGCGTTTCGCTGATCTTTTTCAACTCATCGATAATCTGAATGTGCTGTGGACAGACCTTTTCGCATTCACCACAGGCAATGCATTCCGAGGCTGGTTTTCTGCCGTGTCCACCAACTAGCCAGCCGGCCTGATGGATCGCCATATCTTTTTTCCCAAATAGAGTCAATGAGTTCATGGCTGTAAAAGAGCCGGATATCCCAATATCCTGAGGACAAACCTTGGCACAATAGTCACAGGACGTACAAGGAATCAGAGGGATTTTTTGCATTTCCTCCTGCGCTTTCTTTAAGGTCTTTTTCTCTTCTTCAGATAAACCCTTAAATCCTTCAAAGGTTGCTAAATTTTCTTTCATCTGTTCAAGATTGCTCATACCCGACAGCACCGTAATGAGACCTTCAAGATCAGCCGCAAATCGCAGTGCCCAGGAAGCCGGTGATGCTTTAGGATCAGCCGCTTTGAAAATTTCTGTTACAGAATCAGGTGGTGTTGCCAACATCCCGCCTTTAATCGGCTCCATAATAATGACCGACTTATTATATTTTCTGGCCATTTCATAGCAGGCTTTCGACTGAATAGCCGGATTCTGCCAGTCTGCATAATTAATTTGCAATTGTACAAACTCCATTTCCGGGTGTTCTTTAAGGATCGGTTCCAGTTCATCAACAGTTGAATGGAAAGAAAAACCGATATGTTTAATCAAACCTTCTTCTTTCTTTTCCTTTACAAAATCCCACATATTAAAATCATCAAATGATTTAGTTCTACCTTCCCCCAGGTTATGGAGCAGATAAAAATCAAAATATCCAGCTCCCGACTGTTTTAGCGATGTTTCAAACTGAGCAATGGCATCTTCCCGAGTTTTACAATTAATCCAGGCCGCATTCTTAGTTGCTAACTGATAGGAATCTCTGGGATAACGTTCAACCAGCGCCTGACGAATTGCATCTTCGCTGCCTGAATAGGCCCAGGCAGTATCAAAATAAGTAAATCCTGCGGCCATGAAGCTGTCAACCATTAACTTAACCTGCTCAATGTCAATGACTTCGCCATCCTTGGGCAACCGCATCAATCCAAAACCTAACTTTTTAATTTCTTCTCCCAAATAAGACATTTTCGCCTCTTTCCCTGACGATATCAACGTCAGAATTTAATTCTCTATTATCATGATGGTTAATCTAAAAGCTACTTTTCCCAATCCAGATTCCCTGTTTTTTCGGCTTCTGTATAAACGTCAATCTTATAATTCAGCCGATCCAGCGTTTTTTGCATTTCTTCCATTTTTTCCTGAATTTTATTACGTTCTTCCACCAGCAAATCTTTTCTGGCCACGATGGTTTCATCACCCTGTTGCGTTAATGAACAATATTCAATCAGGGGTTCTATTGGCATCCCAGCAGAACGCATGCATTTTGCCAGTTCGATCCAGGCACAGGATGCTTCATCATAATCACGATTTCCTGATTTTGTGCGCGGTACCGCCGGAATCAGGCCAATACGCTCATAATATCTTAAGGTATCCTGCGAAATATCATATAGTTTACTGACTTCTGTAATTGTCATGTTATCACCTTCTTTTAATGTCAACGGCTGCTCAAAGGCCGCTGCAACGGTTTTTAATGCAGTAATAATCTCAATATGCTGAGGACAGGAATTTTCACCCTTACCACATTCAATACAATCGGAGCCTTAACGGTGTTATTTGATCAGATTATTGTAATAAACCTGTTGTGAGGAAAATGCCTGTTGAATCGATTGTTTTTCAGCATTATACAAGGCAAAATAATCCGGAATTGCGATCTTCTGAGGACATCCTTCAACACAATACTGACAAGCTGTACAGAGCACCGCAATCGACTCGTTTATGATCTCAACAGTTTTATCAATAACTGAAACCTCTTTCCAGAAATGTGTCGACCATTTTTTCAAGTTGCTTCATATCGATACTTTTTGTATCCTCGGATTTAAAGCAGTAACCGCATAAAGCCAAAACCCAGTTTTTTATTATTCATTTCATTCTCATTTTAAATCTAAAAAACTGCAGAAAAAAGTATTCGTACACCCCTCAAACAAATTATTACACTATTACTTTACCACCTGGAGCCCACTCCATGTCAAGTATTATTTAATTCAATTAAGAATTTTCAAAAAAAAAGAGCCAAAGCTGGCTCAAAACAGACACTTAATAAGCTGTTTTTACTGACTAACGGATTTAAACTATTTTAGAGCGCTTTGATTAGAGCATATAAACGCATATCTAAAAAGTGATTGTTTTTGTAAGCATTTTTTAACAGCACACCTTCAAGCTTAAAACCTGACTTTTCCAGTACCCGACAGGAGGCTGCATTCGTTGCAAATGGCTCAGCGAACACACGGATAATATCCGTCGTGGCAAATACGATTTGACAAATCTCCTGCACGGCTGCAGTTGCAATGCCTTTTCCCCAGTATGGCTCACCAACAAAATACCCCATTTCAGCTGACCGGAAATGAATATTATCTTGTCTGAAAAGTCCAATATTACCCATTACCTTATCTTGATCATCTACAATTGCATAAACAAAAGATTTATCTGCCTCCGCTTCAAGCACTGTGCCAATATAGTTTCTGGCATCCTCAATAGTATATGGAAAGGGTAATCCATCTCTTAAGTTATTTTGAATTTTTTTATTATTGATCACCAAGGCCAGACTTCGAGCATCATTCATTGTCCAGTTTCGCAGTTTCATTTTTACTAGTCAACTCCTCATTCCATCGGTATTTACGATTCTTTTTTAATATCTCCACGTCGCAAGATAGGCACAAGCCATTATGACAACAAATCATTTTTCCACACTTTGGACACGCCCATTTTTCTGTTTCATTTTTTAAGAATGCTTCAATGCCTGATTTTCTAATGCTTTCCAGATTTTCGATCATACTCATATGATATTTTAAACGATAACGCTTATCAAGGTTTTTCAGACTTTTACATGGGTATTCCGGGCATTCAAAGCAAAATCTTACCTTCCCACTTTTCAGAAGTTGACAACGATCACCCATATGCAGACAATTTTCGCCGCGCGTAATACATCCATCACACGTTTTTCGTTTGAATCCTTTTTTATTCAAATCATACTTTTTGATTTGATGTGAAATGCATAAGCTACAGTTCATCCCGCAAGGTGCTATCATATTTTCTTTCATGGTCACCTCTCAAAGTATCATGAAACATTTTCAACCGGGTTTTTAACTGCGATCGTTTTATTTTGGATAGCTCTTATAAATAGATGGGCTAATTCCGGATCGAATTGCCGTCCCGATTCTTCTTGAATAATTCTCAGAGCCCGATTAACTGAATAGGCTTTTTTGTAAGAACGATCAGAAATCATCGCATCAAAAGAATCGACGATACACAAAATCCTTGCCATCACTGGGATATCTTCTTTAGATATCTGGCGGGGATAACCTAACCCATCATATCGCTCATGATGCCCAATTACCGCAGGAATGACATAATCAAGTGATGGTAAGTGTCTGATGATCTCGATTGAGCTCTCAACATGGCCTTTCATAATTTCATATTCTTCTTCAGTCAATTGATCCGGCTTGTTAAGAATCTGCTCTGGAATTCCAATTTTGCCAATATCATGCAACAATGCCGCTTCTTTTACTATCTCAGCACTTTCATCATTCATCCCATAGGCATAAGCCAGTTCAACAGCGTAATATGCTACATTGTTCGAATGATTAAAGGTGTAGTGATCCTTGGTATCAATTGCCGCCGTTAATGCGTAAATGGTCGCTTCGTATTCAGAATAAACATCTTCACGGATTTCTGATACATTCACAGCAGTCCCCTTAATGGCGATGGGGTCGCGTTCTGAATATATCATAATTGCGTTCTTACCATGACGTTTTATATAATAAATTGCTCTTTCGACATTGTCAATTAATTCTTTTACATTACTTGCGGCATAGGGAATCCCACTGATTCCACCACTTAGGGTAACTGTCTTTAAACGAATATTTTTTTCCTGTCTGTTCATTTCCGTAATTTGTCGGCGGATATTCTCAGCCAGATTTTTTGCCCCCAATAAATCGTATTGGGGAAGAATGACAGCAAATTCTTTTCCATTGTATCGAGCGACATATCCGTTTTCACCTACCGTTGCTCTAATGATTCCAGCAATTCTCTGTAGCGCCTGATCTCCCTGTTTATTGCCATATAATTGATTATATAATTTAAAATCATCAATATTCAACATCACTAATGCTAATGACTGATCGCAATTTTTAATATAAACATCTTTGAGTGTCTCGTAAAAGTATTTCCGGTTCAATAGACCAGTTAGTTCATCCGTTTGCGCTTCATGGCAGGCTTTCTCATACAATCTAGAATTTTTTACTGCAATGGAGGCAATGGATGCAATAGATGTCAAAAAGTTAATCTCATCATTCGAATAATTTCTTCTTGTTTCTCTATCAGCCAATAATACTAGCCCAACCAATTCAGTTCCGTCTTTAAGTGCAACCATATATTCAATATTCAGATCATCAAGCTGCCTTTTTTCAGTTTCCCACATTGATCTAAATTCTGTGGATTGTTTAAAATCTTTAACCCAAAGACATCCATCATTCTTTTCAAACCATTTGGCCAAAGGATTATCGCTCCGAATGCTCCAGTTTTTATTGTCTAGCGGACTGGTGCTATGAGCTATGACATAATGGTCATTGTTCTTGTTTTGGATACAGATGTAGACCTTTTTTACTTTAATTGCCGCCTGCAAGACCTCCTGCGTCTTTTCAAGAATTTCTTTGATCTTCAGCGTTTTAGAAATGGTTAAACTGTAATCTTTTAAGTTTTCAGCAAAAAACAGTTCATCTTTAGTGAATACTTTGTCAAGAAATTGCTTCATGAAAAAATATATCCCAGTCGTACAAGCTGCAAAAAGAACCGCAATAATTAGAACACTATGGTCTTTATATGCGTCTAGATAGATATTAATAAAAGTCTGAAAAAGACCAACCAGATTGGAAAAAAGCAGCAGCGATAAAGCCGCAGATACCCCATAACAAGTGCCTCTTGATACCAACAAAGTCAGCTTAAATATATTTCGTTTGTAAAGTGCATAGAATAGAAAAAACGAAAACATAACACCTGATAAAATATCTGTTGGAAATCCTTTAAACAAAGGAAAGAATATTGCTGCATGACCAAGTACAATAATAACAATGCCAAAAATAATTGGTCTGAACTGCTTTTGAGCAGTCTGATTTTTTCGTCCAAACTGAAAAATTAAAAATAATGCATGTACCGTTATGGCAAAGCACACAAAAAATAAAATCGATACCGACCATGAAACATTATAGACAAAAACCGTTTGCCCGATTTTTGAACTCACAACCTCTGGGGGAGGCAAAAAAAACCCTGTTGTTATATTAATCAGATTGACTATGCCAAGGATGATGAGATAAATTTTTGAAAAAAGTCGATCATGACCGCCAATGAATGCAACAATAAAACGAAAAAATGAAAGTGTTGTCAGTGTCAAACCTAAAACTGAAACATGATACCAAAATTGATAGGATGGCAATAGCAGTAATCTCATACATAGAGAACCACCCGTCCACAGTATCATAGCCAATAAAAAAAATAAAAATGAGTAGATCAGTTTAGTTTTCTTTGCAGCCATAAAAGCCATCAGCAAAAAACTGTAGCAGCATAAAGCGACTATTGGTATGAAAATATAATTATTCATTATACCCCCCAAAATTCACTTGAATTATATGGTTTTGCTTCTCAAGTGACAAAATCTCTCTAATCTGATGCGCTAACGGATTAATCCGTCTTACGCTTTTTCCAGTTTTTCTTTTGAAATTTTCGAAAGTTCCGCATTTTAAAATAGTGATTTCAAGTGGATCAATTCCCAATATCTTTTTTAGATCCTTGTAATCCTGATCTACATATTTAAAATAAACCGTCAGGTGTTCTTTAATTATATCCCTGCTGACAGCATGATTTACAAGCGACTGACTACTCATTTCCACATACAAATGTAAAAAGGGACGATTGTTTTCTGTATACTCTTTTACAGCAAACCATTCTTTTATGTCAATCCCTGATAAATGAATTGCTGTCCCTATAGAATGCTCAGAAATTCTTGTAAAACCGGCAATATCAATAATTGTAGGAACCCGATCAAGATATTTAAATCGGGGAATTTTCGTCTGATCTTCAATACTTTTCAAACCGACACAACGATAAACATCACCAACCCGATAACGCATAAATGCGCCGCCTTTAAGAACAGATACTACCAACTCATACTTTTCCCCCTCTCGTACCTCACTCATTAGACAGGTTTTAGGCTGATAGGCAGGATCACTTAAACTGCGATTCATTTCTTGCTCAGGGATAAATTCATAAAAACATGCATCCGGGAAAAAATACATACCATCTCTGGTCCATGTTTCTGTGCCGATACAGGTAGGCTCTGTACCCGCAAAAATTTCCATTGGACGTATCCCCCACAGGTCTTCCAGATCATCTTTATAACACTCATTATCAGTGCCCGCGACCATAAAACCTTTTAGCTTGAAAAGATCTTTGGGCTTTATATCACGATTTTCATTTTTACAGCGAATTTTCGCAAGCAGATACCTTCTGATCATTGAAAATGAGTATTTTTCAAATAATTTATTTATTTCATCATCTGAATTATTTTTATTATTGGAACTGTTCATTTTCGATAAACTTAAGCTGATAAAATAAGTAACACTGCCCAATCCGAAAAAATAATCGATATTCTTTTTAAGACCAAGTTTAAAACCTTTTTTATTGCGTTCACTGAAGGACATTTTTTCAGCCTCTTTAACAGGCGGTAAAAACTCAATATCAATTTCTTCATTCAATACCAGTGGCAATAATCCTGTTGCATAAGGGAGTGGCGCCAAACCATAAAGTATCGTATCAGAGGCACTCACGTCAAATTGTCCTTTTTCGCGACTAGTAGACAGCATCAGACAGGCCATAGTATTATTCCGATATGTATCAAGCATACCTTTCGTATAAGGTGCCAGCTTGATGGGTTGTTTTCCGCCCTCCCAAGTAGTTTGAATCCATAATAATGGTTGATCCGGAAGCATCTCTGCTTTTTTTTGTAGCAAGACATTAGCATAATCGCCATATGAAGTTAGCGGCATGCTGCTTCTAAAACTTTCAATAGAAACATTTTTTTTGCCTTTAAGCATTTGTTTTCCTATTTCTGATTTACTCCAAAGCCCCAGCTGTTCTTCCATCAAACGGTTTTGGATGTTCATATATGCATTGATATCAAGGTCTAAAAAACCGCAATACTCATTCCAAAGCTTTTCCGATTTACGTTTTTTCAATTTTTCTTCAAATCTCATATCTACTCCATTTCCCGGTGACATGTTTTAAAACAGCGCTTCAAACTATTAAAACTGGGAATAAGAAAAGGTGTGTTTTGCTGATAGGTCTGATAATCATCAAATAATCGGATAAAAGTCCAACGATCCTGAAAGATAACGTAAATCAGATTGCATAAACTGAAGATCAATCCAGCCCAAAAAAGTTGTTCGGTATAAAACGTCAACCATAGAAAAAAGTAAAAGGCTGAAAAAAACAGCAGACCAGGATGTCTGCAAAGCGCGTAAACCCCACTTTGACAAACGCTATTCGTCTCCTCTATGTATGTCGCTTTAAATGGCAATGCAAAAAATAATGAATAGACTAGCAAACAGAACATTATAATTGACAAAAATCCAAAAGTAAAAACTCTAAAATAATTGATCCCCTCATTTCGACAAGCTACAAAAACAAGTCCAACTGTTGAAAAAGCCAACAAGAGAAAGCCAATAAAAAACATATTCTTTAAAATCCGGTTCTTTAGAATAATACTATTGATATCATAAATACTGAAAAGGAAAAATGCAATCACACCAATGATGATCAGACTCATGGATCTTCCTCCTAAATTAGATTCTACTTTAATTTTTTTCTTTCAATCATATGCATAAAACATCTCAAAAAAAGGATGTATAAATATTATGATACTATCAATCAAGTCTTTTTGCAAACCTTTTATATTACATAATATAGACCTTTTTTTTATACTTTTAAGTGATATCATTTATCATCATTCGCTGATCATCGGGTTCAAGAATTACAATCTGAGCATTAATGGGCAAAATAAAACAGGTGATTGCTCACC
Organism: Eubacteriaceae bacterium ES2; assembly: GCA_031222025.1. GTDB lineage: Bacteria > Bacillota > Clostridia > Eubacteriales > Eubacteriaceae > Acetobacterium. Next base: position 2,238,306 of record CP130740.1, read on the forward strand.
CGTTTCAAGTTGTTTATTTTTCAAAAAAACGACGACGTATCATGCCACCAAGCAGTTTAGTTATTTCTACAATGACGATTGGCAGTAACGATGCAATTGCAACAATTAGCCATTGTGTTCCTGTCAAGCTGACAACATCAAAAATTGGTTGAGCCGCCGGTATTAAAATAACTGAAAGCTGTAAAATCAAGGAAATACCAATTGCCCCCCATAAATACCGATTCGTAAACAGATCGGGACCAAAAATAGATTTTTTTTCTGAGCGTACATTAATAACATGCGCTAGTTGAGAAAGCCCCAAAACTGCAAAACACATGGTTCTGGCGACATCAATTCCATAAGTTAACAGATCCATTTCAAAAACTACTAACGAGATAATAGCCAAAATCACGCCCTGATAAATGATTCGACCACCCAGTCCATGGGCAAAAATACTTTCCGTCAAACGTCGGGGTTTTTCATTCATGATTTTTTCGTCTTTTTTCTCAACGCCTAAAGCTAAGGCCGGCAGGCTGTCTGTAATCAAATTGATCCATAAGATATGCGCTGGTAAAAGCGGCTGCATCCAACCTACCAGTGACGCAATAAAAAGAATTAGAATTTCAGCAATATTACAGGATAAAAGAAAATGAATCGCTTTTCTGATGTTGGCATAAATTCCCCGGCCTTCTTCGACCGCGGCCACAATCGTAGAAAAATTATCATCCGTTAAGATCATTTCAGCGGCTTCTTTGGAAACATCCGTCCCAGTGATTCCCATTGCACAGCCAATATTTGCTTTTTTAAGAGCTGGCGCATCATTTACGCCATCACCAGTCATTGCCACTACTTCACCCTTTCGCTGCCAGGCATCGACTATTCTGACTTTGTGTTCCGGTGCCACTCGCGCGTAAACAGCAATGTTTCCAATCTCTTTTTCCAGTTCCTCATCGCTCATTTTTGAAAGTTCAACACCTGTATAAGCCAGGCTGTTCTTTTCAAAAATCCCCAGTTCCTTGGCAATGGCAACTGCTGTATTCTTATGATCACCAGTAATCATTACAGTTCTGATACCAGCTTTTTTACACTTCCTGATCGAGTCTTTCACCTCTTCACGGGGTGGGTCAATCATCCCGGTCAGACCACAGAAGATCAATTTATTTTCCAGATTCTCAATTGACACTTCCGGCATTTGGTCATATTTTTTATAGCCATATGCGATTACCCGATAAGCCTGATCAGACAATTGATTATTTTCCATTTGCAGTTTTTCATTAGTTGCTTCATCACAGGCAATAATATTATCACCGGAAAAAATATGCGAGCTGCGATTTAAAATGATATCCGGCGCACCCTTTGTAAAACTGTAATAAGCATCGCCAATTTGATGTACTGTGGTCATCAGTTTACGATCAGAATCAAAAGGTAACTCACCGATTCGAGGATGCTTTTCCTCCTGATTTACCTTCTGGTAATCAAAGAGGTTTGCTAGGGCAATCATGGCAACCTCAGTCGGATCGCCTATTTCCTGAGTTCCCTTTTTACTCTTTACAATATTTGAATCATTACATAGTAATCCAATTTCAACGACCAATTTCTGAGCTGGGCTTAAAGTGTCTTTTGTTAGACCGCTTACATCTGAAACCTGATCATCAGCAAAGATTTTTTCGATGGTCATCTTATTTTGGGTTAAGGTCCCGGTTTTATCAGAGCAGATCACTGACGCGCAGCCAAGCGTCTCAACCGCTGGTAATTTTCTGATAATTGCATGTTTTGAAACAAGACGCTGAACCCCCATTGCCAATACAACTGTCACAATGGCCGGCAAACCTTCCGGAATTGCCGCAACCGCCAGACTTACTGCAGTCATAAACAAAAGCAAAGGATCGCCGCCTCTAAATAAACCAATGGCAAAGACAAAGGCACAGGCAATCAATGCAGCAATGGCCAAAATTTTTCCTAATTCCTCAAGCTTTTTCTGTAGCGGTGTCTGTATTGTTTTCGTTCCCTGGATCATACCGGCAATTTTTCCAATTTCGGTTTTCATCCCGGTAGCCGTGACAATAAAACGACCTCGCCCGTAATTAACCAGACTGCTGGAAAAGACAGAATTTACACGATCTCCAAGGGGTGTATCCGGATCAGTCAGATCAATCAGCTGTTTTTCAACCGGCACTGATTCTCCCGTCAATGATGATTCGGTAATTTTTAGTGAAGCGGCATCAATTAATCTCCCGTCAGCTGGAACAATATCACCGGCATCCAAAAATACAATATCACCAGGAACCAGGTCCACTGATTTAATCACTTTCTGCTTGCCATTACGAAAAACCTTGGCTTCAGGAATCGTCATCTTCTTTAAGGCTTCCATGGAACTCTCTGCCTTCTTCTCCTGAATCGCTCCAATCAGGGCATTGACGATAACAATAATGATGATTAAAATAGCGTCGCTTAATTCACCTACAAAGCCAGAAATAATGGCTGCAACTAACAGCACCAGGATCAGAAAATCCTTAAATTGGGTCAAGAACATTTCTAAAAATGATCGTGGTTTACCCTCATTCAGCTTGTTTTTGCCAAATTCTTCCTGCCGTTTTTTTACCTCCTCCGAATCCAGACCTTTTGTCTGGTTGACATTAAAAGCTTCTTCTAATGTTTCGCTGGAAATAAGAAAACTCTCTTCCTTTTTCAATAGACACCCTCCCTTTAATCCGGATTATTCCGGAATTTTACCTCTTTGAATTTAATAAACCACCAAAGCCACTAATAAAGCCGAAAAATGAAGCCGGGCATTCATCGAAGCTTTTGCTTCGACTCATCGCGGGCTTGACCCGCTGGACGCAGGTGCTTTGATTCCTTCTTGAAAGCGAGCTTTCATCAGGAATCAAAGCACCTGCGTCCACCCGGCTTCATTTTTCGCGCAAAAAAACCTTTATCCCCACACCATAATTTGCTGTGAAAATAAAGGTCTGACTCCAAGATAACTTGTCATTTAGCCGGGGATATACCCGTATTGACGACTAAACAATTCCTTTCGGTGAGCTACTCCCCTTTAGGTATTTCATTATACGAACTATTTTAACACAATTTTAAAACAATTTAAAGTCATTTTTTATTAAGCTTTAAAATAATTAAGGCGTTCTTTAACTTTTTCCATGGTTTCTTCATACTGACGTTTCTTTTCGCGTTCCGCTTCAACTACTTTTTCAGGTGCTTTATCAGTAAAACCTTTGTTTGAAAGTTTTAGGTTAACACGATCAATTTCCTTTTGCAGTTTTGCTTCTTCTGCTTCAAGCCGTTTGATCTCTTTTTCTTTATCAACCAGTTCATCCAGATCGATAAAAATCTCCAGATCATTAACAACAGCTGAAACATAATTTTCTTTTACATCTGACTTGTCAATCGCCTTAATCGCTGAAACAGATGCCAGCTTCATGAGGTAATCGAGTGAACTCTCCATCAGTTGAGCAGTCTCATCACGATCTGAAATAAAGAGCAGCTGAGATTTTTTTGAATTAGGTACATCCATCTCAGCCCGAATATTACGAATGCTTCTAATTACTTCCATCAGGAAAATAACTTCCTTTTCCGCTTGCGGATAATTATTTTCAGCCTTTTCGTGTGGCCATGCAGCAATAATAATATCGCCTTCTGTTCCTGGCAGATAGCTGTTGATCTCTTCAGTAATAAAAGGTGTAAAAGGGTGTAAAAGACGAAGAATTCCGTCAAGCACTTCATGCAGAGTCACCTGAGCCGCTGTCTTAGATGGTGAATCATCACCATATAAACGGGGTTTTACCAGCTCAATATACCAATCGCAATATTCATTCCAGGCAAAATCATAAATTTTTGAAGCGGCGATCCCCAACTCATATTTTTCCATGTTGTGATTTACTTCACCAATCAGATTATTAAGTCGACTGATAATCCAACGATCTGTATTTTCAAGGTTCGCCTGGGCCTCAATTTTTTTAGTCATGATATCGTCATCCAGATTCATCAGCACAAAACGCGCAGCGTTCCAGATTTTATTTAAAAAGTTACGGCTGGACTCCATCTTGTCATCCTGCCATCGGATATCATTACCGGCAGAATTTCCGGTTATAATTGTAAAACGCAGGGCATCAGCGCTGTAATCAGCAATCAGTTCCAGTGGATCAATCCCATTTCCCAGCGATTTACTCATTTTACGTCCCTGAGAATCCCTTACCAGGCCATGAATATAAACATCTTTAAAAGGTGTTTCACCCATCTCAAAAATCCCCATAAAGATCATTCGGGCCACCCAGAAAAAGATTATATCGTAACCGGTCACCAGCACCGAGGTTGGGTAGTGTTTTTTAAGATCTTCGGCATTGTCAGGCCATCCCAGGGTTGAAAAGGGCCAGAGCCCGGATGAAAACCAGGTATCCAAAACATCCTCATCCTGATTAAAAGAGGAGTTGCCGCATTTAGGACACTTATTCGGGACTTCTTTGGAAACAACCATTTGCCCACATTCAGTACAGTAGTAAGCGGGAATCCGATGACCCCACCAAAGCTGTCTTGAAATACACCAGTCTCTGATATTTTCCAGCCAATTGAAATATATTTTACTAAAGCGATCGGGGACAAATTCAGTTTCCCGATTTCGCACAGCTTCCAGAGCAGGCGCCGCCAGATCTTCCATTTTAACAAACCACTGTTCTGAAGTCATGGTTTCAACCGTTGTTGAACAACGATAGCATTCACCAACATTGTGCTCATGCTCTTCAATTTGTTCTAGAAGGCCCAATTCCTGCAGATCTTTAACCACTGCTTTACGGCAATCATAGCGATCCATGCCGGCATATTTACCAGCAAGTTCGTTCATCGTGCCATCGTCATTCATAACCCGAATTTGTTCCAGATTATGACGAAGACCAACCTCGTAATCATTGGGATCATGGGCTGGAGTCATCTTAACAACACCTGTTCCAAATTCCATATCAACATAAGCATCCGCGACTATTGGAATCTCTTTATCAAGTAAGGGTAAGATCGCTTTTTTCCCAACCAGGTGGGCATATCGTTCATCAGCAGGATTAACAGCCACACCGCTATCACCCAGCATGGTCTCAGGTCTGGTGGTCGCTACCACCAGGTAACCCGTACCTTCCGCCAGGGGATATCGAATATGCCAGAGATTTCCCTGTCTGGTTTCATAATCAACTTCGGCCTCAGATAATGCCGTTTTACAGTCCGGGCACCAGTTTATGATACGGCTGCCTTTATAAATCAGGCCCTTTTCATAGAGATTTACAAAGGCTTCATTTACCGCTTTTGAACAACCTTCATCCATGGTAAACCGCTCTCGGCTCCAATCACATGAAGCACCCAACTCCTTTAGCTGATCGGTAATCCGTCCCTTGTAGGTCAGCGCCCAATCCCAGGCCCGTTCTAGAAAAGCTTCCCGACCAATGTCCTTTTTGGTTTTTCCTTCTTCTTCGCGGAGCTTGTCAACGACTTTTACTTCAGTCGCAATACTAGCGTGATCAGTACCAGGCAGCCAAAGTGCGGCATAGCCGTCCATTCTCTTGTAACGGGTCAGAACGTCTTGTAATGTTCCGTCAAAAGCATGACCCATGTGAAGTTGTCCGGTAATATTAGGCGGTGGCATCACAATGGTAAATGGTTTGCCGTCAGGATGTACTTCCGGTTTAAAGTATCCCTTTTCCTGCCATTTCTGATATGTTTTTTTCTCAACCTCTTTAGGGCTGTAAGTTTTTGACATTTCTTTTTTCATTATTCAATCACCTGCTGATTTCCTGTTTTTTTGCTGATCAGATTTTCACACAATTCCACGGTTTTTTCCATGGAACGATTCAAAGCCTCCTCAGACATGTTTTCTGACATTTGTTTGATGATATATTTATTTTCAAACAGAAAATTAACCGTATCAGTCAAATCTTTTATTTTGTCAACTTTTATTGCCATCCCACCATCAACCAGGTAATCAGCATTTTCCTCTTCCTGACCTGGATAATAGAACGGAATGATCATCGGAATATTTTTTACGATCGCTTCAGTGGTTGTCAGGCCTCCTGGCTTCGAAATGATTGCATCAGACTCGTCCATCAAATCAGAAATATTTTCAACAAAGCCATAGATTTCCACAGCCTTGCCATCTGAATTTTTGGCTTTACTTAAAAGACGCATTTCTTTCTCGATCCACTTATTATTACCGCAGACTGCAATGATTCTAATCTTTTCCTTAACTTTCAGAAGTGATAAAAAGGCTTTTTCCATCTGCCGACTGCCCAAGCTACCAGCCATTAAAAGCACTGTTCCCGCTAAATCCGTCTCTGATTTTTGAGGTTCCAGATGATTATTGGTCAAAAATGCCTGACGCACAGGAATCCCATAAGCATAAATAATGTCTGGATTAACACCCTTTTCAATCATTGTATTTTTTGTATACTCACTGCCAACTACGTAAGCATCAATCATTTTCTGAATATAAAGGGTATGTATTTTATAATCAGTGACAACCGACAAGACTGGGATATCAAAGGCACCATGCTCTTTAATTGTGCCAAGTACATTTGTTACAAAGGGGTGGGTAGAAATAATCAGATCGGGTTTACCCTTTTCAACCATGGGCACAATATCCGGATTCATAATCCGCGTCAATACATGAAACATTCCCTGCTGAAACTTGTTCATATTATTAAACTGATTATACATCTGTTCATACAGTTTTGGCGCGGTCGCAACCATTTGTTTGTACCCTTTTGAAATCAACCGATCCAAGGTTACACTGGTTTCTTTAAAAGCGTCATAGATCTCCGTTTCCAAGCCCGCTTGGTTAAGGGATTCCTTTAATGAATGCGCAGCCAGATTATGGCCGGCACCTGTCGAAGCTGAAAAAATATAAACCTTTGCCATAGGTCATCCTAATTATCAAATTCTCTGCTGAACCGATAATTAACCCGTACCAGCTTACCACCAACCTCTTTTTCCTGTCTTCTTTCGACAAAATAGAAGCCCCCAAATACCATCAGCATGGCTGCTGCTACAACTGACGATCCCATAAATATTTTCTTTAACATTTCAAACCTCCACCTGTTCTTCTGAATTTCTAACCGGATTTTCATCACTTAAAAAAATCGTTCCGATTTCCTGGCCTTCAAGAATCTCATATAAAACATCGCTTTGACTGCCTGATGCAATAATGACATCAATACCGCACTCTGTCGCATACTGGGCCGCCCCCAGTTTAGTGATCATCCCCCCGGTGCCAAGCCCTGATCCGCTTGAACCAGCCGACTCCATCAGGTCCTGATCGACCTGATAAACTGTGCGAATCAGTTTTGCATCCTGGTTATTAGCCGGGTTGTCATCATATAAACCGTCAACATCCGAAAGGATAATCAAAAGATCAGCATCGACAATATCTGCTGTCATCGCCGAGAGAATGTCGTTGTCGCCAAAACATTCTTCCTGAATTTCATCAGTAGCTATACAGTCGTTCTCATTAACTATTGGAATAATACCATTTTCGATCAAAGCATTAAATGTATTGGTTGCATTAGTTCTTTTGATGGCATGCTTAAAAACATCCTTGGTTAAAAGAATCTGTCCAACCGTCTGATTAAACTCATCAAACAATTTCTGGTAAACACGCATTAAAAGCCCTTGTCCCACCGAAGCAGCGGCCTGTTTATCGGTTGTGACTTTTGGTCTTTCTTTTAGACCCATCCGGTTCATTCCGGCACCAATGGCTCCGGAAGAAACCAGAACCATACGTTTGCCGCTATTTTCAAGATCCGTCAGGACTCTGGCCAGACGTTCCATCTTTCTCAAATCAAGGGTCCCATTTTCATGGGTAACAGAGGTTGTGCCCATTTTCACAACGATTCGTTTTGCTTCTTTTACTTTACTTCGCATCTATTTCTCCTGAATGATTATCCTAGTCTTTTATTATAGCAAAGAAACATTAAAGCGCAAAACACTTTTTAATCAACTGCAGCCTGTTGTGGTACCACAATCCAGACAAACCTTACAAGTTCCATTACGCATGAGGCGATCGCTGCCACAATGGCTACAAACTTCCCCATAAAGCATTTCCCCCTGAATATCCTGATTATAGTTGTTGTTTTTTTCTTCAACCTTTACCTTACTGCTGACACTGTCAACGCCATTTACTTTATTCATAACCGTAAAGTTTGTGGGTTTAACCTGGCAGTTGGAAAAATCACCATGTTCAATATCAATCACTTTACTGATCAAATCAGAAATTGAAGAAGCAAACTTGATATAAGGATGGCGGGAAACAAAGCCTGACGGCTCATACTTCTGACCACGTAGCATTTTTGATATCTGGTCCGGTGGAATATGGTACTGGAGCATATTGGAAATTGATTTTGATAATGATGCCAACAAGCCTTTAACAACTGTTCCCTCTTTGTCTGTCGAAACAAAAATCTCTGCAATGCCACCATCTTCATAAAAACCGATAGTGATATATAACTCTATATCCCCGATTTTTGCCGCGTGAGTTCGACTCAATCGCATTCCCTCCGGACGGACGCGCATTGGCTCTTTACAGTTGTCTTTTCTCGCCAGTTCTAATAATTCATAATAAGAATATTCATCAAGCTGACGGATATGATCATCAGCCATTCCTGAACTAAGTGGCTGAGATGCCTTGCAGCCATCCCGATAAACCGCAATTGCTTTGGTACCTGTAGCGTAAGCCAGCAGGTGAATATTGGCGACTTCTTCAACGCTTGCTTCATGAGGCAGATTAACCGTTTTGGAAACCGAGCCGCTGATCATCGGCGTAATGGCCGATACCATCAGAACGTGTCCCATCGGCGAAATAGTGTTGGCCGTATCAAAAACACTTAAATGCTCATCATTGATATGTGGCGCACCGGAAATGCCCTCATGAACAAAATAACCTTGATCATCTTTTTCGAGCATATAGGCAAGAATATCATTAATCTGATCTTCCTGATAGCCCAGATTTAAAAGGGCTGTTTCGATAACCGGGTTGACAATCTCCATCGAACCGCCGCCAATCAGTTTTTTGAAGACAACATGATTATAAAAAGGTTCCACTGAAGTTGCGCCGCAGTCCATGGCAAAAGAGATTGTTCCCGTTGGCGCAATAACCGAAACCTGGGCATTTCGATAGCCATGTATCGTGCCAGTTTCCTCAGCCTGTTGCCAGGCGCTGATCAGCTCTTGGCTGATATTTTCAAAGCCCATCTGAGCTAACAGTTTATGATTGATTAGCATCGGCTCATAATTCAGATCTTCGTAGTCATCAGTTCGGGCCCCTGCAACACGACTGTGATTTCTAATAACCCGCATCATATAGGGTTCATTAATAGAAAACATCGGGAAGGCTCCAACTTTTCCAGCCATTAACGCTGATACGAAATAGGATACACCCGTCATCAGTCCGGTTAATGACGCAATCAGGTTTCGACTTTCAATCGAATCATAAGGATAACCAAGGGCTAAAACCAGTGACGCAGCATTGGCAATCCCCAAGCCGGTTGTTCTAAATAGATAACTTTTTCGTGCCACTGCTGGGGTGGGAAACTGCCCCCAAAAGATCGATGCTTCCAGCGCGCACTGAATCAGACCTGTCAAGTGGATAAAAGCATTGACATCAACACTTTTTGTCACTTCATCATAAAAACGGAAAATGTTAATGGATGCCAGATTGCAGGCTGTGTCATCTAAAAAGGCATACTCTGAACACGGATTTGTAGCGTTTATACGATTAATCTTTTCGTCTGTATTGCCATTTTCGCCACCAGGGCAGGTATGCCAGGCATTAAATCTATCATCAAACTGCAGTCCCGGATCTGCGCACTCCCAGGAAGCATTGTTAATGCTGTCCCAAAGTTCTTTTACTGGCAGCTCCCGGTTGACACTCTCATCGACACGACCTTTCAATGTAAACAGCTGATCCGGTTCGTTGGACAGATTTAGCACTTTCTCCATGAAATCCTGATTCAATCGTACAGAGTTGTTACTATTCTGACCGCTGACGGTCTGATAAGCTTCGCCGTCCATGGACAAATCGTAACCCATTTTCCCAAGATCACGAACCTTGCGTTCTTCTTTGACTTTCCAGTTAATAAAAGTATCAATTTCCGGATGATCAACATCAACGATAACCATCTTAGCGGCTCTTCTGGTGGTTCCACCTGATTTAATCGCTCCCGCGTTACGGTCAAGACCCAGCAGAAAAGACATCATCCCCGATGACTGACCGCCACTCGTTAATTCCTCATTTACGCCGCGAAGACTGGAAAAGTTTGTTCCAACACCAGAACCACCTTTAAAAAGCTTGGTTTCACTGACATAATGCTCAGAAATTGAATGTTGACCCAGCAATCTGTCCTGAATAGACAAAATAAAACAGGCACTAGCCTGGGTTCGGGTGTAACGATCTTCACTTTCTTTAACAGTCTGGCTTATATCATCATAATAATACAAATCATCTTTTGAACCTTTGATGCCATAGCTTCTCTGAAGTCCGGTATTAAACCATTGTGGTGAATTTGGTGCCCACATCTGCATTAAAAAAGCATAAACAAGCTCATCATAGTAGATCTGCCACTCTTCTTCAGTTTCGATAAGTCCTTCTTCTTTTAAGGCATCAGCCCAGAATCCGACTAAGCGGTCAGCTACCTCCCGCATGCTGTGTTCATAACCAAAGGCATTGGGAACACCCTTGCGTCTGAAGTACTTAGTTGCAATAATATTGCAGGCATTTTGTGAATAGTGAATCGGAAATTCCAGATCCTTCATATCATAAATCAGTTCACCAGTCTGATAATTTTTTAAAACAACATCAACGGTCTGCCATTGAAACAGGTCGTAGACTGTTTTATTCGAATCTTCCAGCTCTTTGGTAAAGACCCGCTTAAAAAGTTGATTAATTTCATTCAATGATTTGTATCCTCCTCTAGTAAATACACGATATTGTTATCGCTCGTCTATTATACATATATATAGTGTATATTTCAAGCCTTTAATTTTCCATTTTAAGGCTTCTATTTCACCTCGAAAAGAAAAGACTCACGTAAATGAGTCTTTTTAGTGCTCAGGTGCCAACATTAACTTTTTTCTTTCCCCTATTTTTTTCTGCGTCTCTGACTGGACTGCCCATTTTTTTTCATTGATGCTTTCTGCCCCAGCTTGCTTTCACGCCCTTGAATGATACGTCCAATATTTTTTCGGTGTTGAAAAACACTAAAAAAGCATAAAACAAAGGCAAATATTATCTCATGGATCGGTCTCCCCATTATGATGGTAATGATCGGCAAAACGGTCATGCCAACCATTGAAGTCAAGGAAACCATGCGCCAAAAATATAAAACAATCAGTCCGATAGCAATTGCAATCAATGCAACCTGCCAGTCGTAAACCAGAAAAACACCAAGTGATGTTGCCGTTCCTTTTCCACCCCGGAACTGCAAAAACAACGGCCAGTTATGTCCGGCAATAACAGCAATACCACCCAACACAATAAACCAGTCATTAAGACCAATCGCTCTGCCGACAAGAATAATCAGGCTGCCTTTTAAAGCATCTAACAGAAATACCGGTAGGGCATAGTTTTTTCCCATAACCCGCAAGACATTAGTCGTTCCCGCGTTGCCGCTGCCATAATCACGAACATCTTCGTTTTTAAATACTTTTACCAGGATATAGGCAAAATTCAGATTGCCAATCAGATAAGCAACAATCACATATAATATCCCAAATATAAATAACATGATCTTTTCCCCTTATCACATTTTTATTCTTAATTTTTCCATTAAAACAAGTAATTTTTCCAGCACCGCATCATAGTTATCCTTTTGATGTGGAAAAGAGCAATTGATACAATTTTTAATCCCACTTTTGGTATAGGAAAAGTTTCCACCGCATTCATTACCCAGTGCGTACAAAGGACAATAGCAAAAAAGACAGTTGAAGGTTTCTGAATTTTTCATCTCGTGACAGGGAAAGTATTCGCAATCCAAATGCTGGAAAAACTTGAAATTTTCGCGCTGATCTTCCATTAAACTGCGTCCATTCCAGCCTTTAGCGCTTTTATGTTGAGCTCAACAAATTGCGGTTTCACATTTTGGCTGATTATTTCTTCCCAGTTAATATCTGTTAACCCCATAGCTTTGACCAATGAACCTAAGAGAATGACATTCATAACTTTGATATTGCCCATTTCCTCAGCCATCTGACCTGCTTTCATCGATCTTAGCGTTTTAACACTATTCTCAAGCTCGGCGAGGATATCGTTTGGATAAGAAGCTGCACCAATTATCACCGATAATGGAAAAATCTCTGTATCATTAAAAATGAGTTTTCCCTCCGGCTTCAGGTACTCAACAGCCCGTAGTGCCTCCATCTTTTCAAAGGCGACAACTATATCGGCAGTACCTAATTCAATGACAGGCGAAGCTACTGCGCTGCCGTAACGGACCAGCGAAGAAACAGATCCGCCACGCTGACTCATTCCATGAATCTCACTCATTTTAACATCATAGCCCGCTTCCATCAAACCGGTGGTTAAAAGTTTAGCCGCAAGAATTGTTCCTTGTCCACCGACACCGACCAGTACAATATTTTTTGTCTCCATTTATCTCGCCTCCACTTTGATCGCCTGTTTTGGACATATTTGTGCACATACGCCGCAACCAACACACATATCCGCAAGGATTCCGGATTTCTTATTTTCCCGATCAAAAGCCAGAGCCGGGCAACCGGATTTAAGACATTTTTTACAGCCAATACAAGTATCAATATCTACTTGTGCAACTTGTTTAAATGCTTCTGGGAATTCATTTTTATCTTCCTGCGATAATTTTTTCAGAACACAAGGCCATCTAGTTATTAAAACAGCAGGTTCAGAAAGATTGATACCCCACTCAATTGCTTCTTTTAGTGTGTCCAATTCATTAGGATTTACTGTCCGAACATTTTTTATGCCGCAGGCATTTACCATCGTCGCAATATCAATCATGGTTGCTGGCTCGCCTTTTAAGTTATAGCCAGATCCCGGGTTTTCCTGATGTCCTGTCATGCCGGTAATCCGGTTATCCAAGATAATCGTTAAAGTATTACTGTTATTATAAGAAACATTTAAGAGACTGGTTATTCCAGAATGGAAAAATGTGGAATCGCCAAGGATGGATACCACCTTTTTATCCACTTGCCCTTTAATGGCAAAAGCTTTGGCTACACCATGCCCACCGCTGATTGATGCACCCATACAGATCATCGCATCAGTAGCGTGATATGGCGCCATCAAGCCCAAAGAATAGCAACCGATATCGGAAAAAATCATCAAATCTTTTCGTTTGCCCAGTTCGTAAAAAACACCACGGTGGGGACATCCAGCGCAAAGTGCCGGCGGTCTAGGCAAAATCATTTCCGGATTAGGCGCCAACGATTTTTGGGTTTCACCCAAAAGTGCCAGGCGAATCCGATCAGGTGTCAATTCACCCATGGTTGGTAATTTGTCTTTTCCAATTACCTCAATGCCAGCCGCCTTAATTTCCGTTTCCATAATCGGATCATTTTCTTCAAAAACATAGATGGTGTCTTTACCATCAGCAAATTGTTTGATTTTTTCCATTGGTAATGGATAGGAAAAACCGATTTTCAAATATGAAACAGAGTCACCAAAGACTTCTTTAGCATACTGATAAGCTACCCCAGAACCGATCACACCAATTTTCGACTGATTATCTTCGATATAATTAAAAGGGGTGGTGTTGGAATAGGCTTCCAGTTTTTCCAAATTATCGTAGAGTTTGACCTGCATCAGTCGTGAATTAGCCGGCAATGGGCAATACTTAGGCACGTTTTTTTCATAAACCTTATCTGCAATCTCAAGCCGCTCTTGACAGGTGACAATCGATTTGGAATGGCAAACTCGGGTGGTCATTCTAAAAAGAACCGGAAGATCATAGTTTTCGCTGACAACATAGGCTTCTTTAATCATGTCTATTACTTCCTGGCTGTCTGATGGTTCAAACATAGCCAGCTTGGCATGACGGGCATAATGTCTGTTATCCTGCTCATTCTGCGATGAATGCATTCCCGGTTCATCGGCGGATATTAATACCAAACCACCATTTACCCCCAGATAGGCTAAAGTAAACAGGGGGTCGGTCGCAACATTAACACCGACATGTTTCATCGAACAAAGACTTCGCACACCGGCAATAGCCGCACCACCTGCCGATTCCAAGGCTACTTTCTCGTTTGGCGCCCATTCAGACACAATCTCCTGATAAGTTGCAACATTCTCAAGAATTTCTGTACTTGGTGTTCCCGGATAGGCTGAAGCAAATTTCACACCCGCTTCCCAAGCTCCTCTTGCAACTGCTTCATTTCCTGTTAACAGCTTCTTCATACTTTCTTTTTTGCTCCTCTCGTTTATCATGACAATTTCCTGTACGTTGAACCAGATAGGCTCCCAGGTTGATTGAATTAAGCTTATTATCTTCAGATTCCGACCGGGATGTGACAATAACAGGAACACATGCACCCATCACTACTCCCGCCAATCTGGCTTGCGCCAGACCCGTCATTGTTTTAACCACCGCATTTCCAGTTTCTATTTCCGGAAATAAAAGAATATCCGCATCCCCGGCCACTTCCGACTTGAAGCCTTTGATTTCAGCCGCTTCTTTGGATAGAACTATATCCATAGCCATCGGACCCTCAACCAGTACATCCTCACCAAAAGCTCCCTGCATGGATAACTTTTTTAACTCGCAGGCATCGAGGGTGGCTGGCATTTGGGGGTTGACTTTTTCTTTGGCGGCCAGCACCGCCACTTTAATCGGACTGAGATCAAGCGCTCGAGCCAAAGTAATGGCGTTTTTTAAAATCGCCTGTTTTTTGATCAGATCCGGGGCAATGACCATCCCCCGTCAGTCGTAATGATCGGTTTATGGTATGCTGGTAATTCAACAACCATCACGCTGCTTAGCAACTGCCCAGTCATTAGTCCTTTTTCTTTTTGAATGACGGCTTTTAAAAATACAGCCGTATCAACAAGTCCTTTCATCACCAGATCAGCTTTACCCTGATTAGCAAGCAAGACTGCCATTTCACAGGCCGCCTCAGGTGATTCGGCAGATATTATTTCGGCTCCAAAGAGTTCTAAATTAAATCTGTTTTTCAGTTCTTTTATCTTTTGTCCATCACCGATTAGATATGCTCCTGAAAGAGATTTTCCAAGTGCCTTATCAACCGCCTTTAATAATCTTGTTTCTTCTGAAACAGCAATCGCCAAAAATGGTTTCTGTCCATTTTCCACCAGCTTTTCAATGTCTGAAAAATTCATCTAGCAACCTCGTTTCACTCGCTTTGACTGCCTCACCCAAACATATTTATAATTCTTCGTCAATACAAAAAACCACAGCATAAACCGTCTCATCATTTTATCATAAATAAACGGTGAATGCTATGGTTATACGACTCAATTATCTCTATCGTTCATTAATGGGAATATAGGGATTTCGCTCGCAAACATTTTTATATGCCGGACGAATAATTTTACCGGCATTTATCAGTTCCTCCAAGCGATGGGCGCTCCAGCCGGAAATACGCGCGATGGCAAAAATCGGTGTGAAGAGTTGCGGCGGCAGACCCAACATATTGTAAACAAAGCCGCTGTAAAAGTCAACGTTGGCACTAACACCCTTATAAATTTTACGAGTTTCCGCAATCGCTTCCGGCGCCAGACGCTCAACCATTGAATACAACTCGAATTCTTCAGATTTGCCCTTTTCCTCAGACAATTTTTGAACGAATCCTTTAAAGACATTGGCTCTTGGATCGGATACTGAATAAATAGCATGGCCAATTCCGTAAATCAGGCCAGCGTTATCAAAAGCCTTTTTATTGAGCAAATCAACAAGATACTGTCTAACCTTGCTTTCATCACTCCAGTCTTTGATATTTTGTTTCATATCTTCAAACATTTCAACAACTTTGATATTAGCCCCTCCATGCTTTGGTCCCTTAAGTGACCCCAAAGACGCTGCAATCACTGAATAAGTATCTGTTCCCGAGGAAGAGACCACATGTGTTGTAAAGGTGGAGTTATTCCCGCCACCATGCTCAGCATGGAGAACCAGGGCAATATCGAGTATCCGCGCTTCAAGTTCAGTGTACTGACTATCTGGTCTTAATACATGGAGAATATTTTCAGCTGTTGATAAATGAGGCTGTGGTTGATGGATAAAAAGGCTTTGCCCATCATGGTAATGCTTGTAAGACTGATAACCATAAACAGCCAATTGCGGGAATAATGCAATCAGTTCCAGGCATTGTCTTAAAACATTGGGGATACTAATATCACTGGCATGGTCATCATAAGAATATAAAGTCAGAACGCTTCTCGCCAGTGTATTCATCATATCCGCACTCGGCGCTTTCATGATGATATCTCTGACAAAACTTGTCGGGAGCGTTCGGTAATGTCCAAGTATTTGTGAAAAGACATTAAGCTGATCCCGGTCAGGAAGCTCTCCAAATAAAAGTAGATAGGTCACTTCTTCAAAACCGAACCGACTTTCACGTTCGAATCCGTTCACTAAATCCTCGACATTAATGCCACGATAGAAAAGCTTGCCATCAATTCCAATTTTTTCACCATCTACAAATTTAAAAGCCTGAATTTCAGAGATTTCTGTTAGTCCGGTAAGAACACCATTTCCCTGAAGATCACGCAGTCCACGATTAACTTTATACTTTTTATATAGTTCCGGCTCGATGTAATTATTTGATTGACATAATTCGCTGTAAGCTAGAATTTCTGGAGTCAGCTCTGAAAAGATTCGATTCATGTTCCATCTCCTTTATAATTATTTTCATATTTTCACTATTAAATATTATATCCCATTTTTTAAAATAAGAAAAGTTAATTCTTTGAAATAAAAGCTTTTTTTGAAAGTATTTTTTGCCAGCTATCATTAAAATATTTTTAGCTCTCACAAACAATCAGATATGCTTCTTATAGTGACTCTTATTACTAATTGTCATCTTATTTTTTTACTGGTAAAACGCAGCATTATAATCGACTATTTCACACATAACATTTTAATCAGCAAGAAAGTTGTATTTATCCTATTCATGACCGCAGGCAAAAACGCAAAACCATCTTCAACGCGTAATATCAATGGGATTAACAACTAAATGAAAGTTATTTCATGCACCTTTCATTTATCAACCCGTTTTGTTTTTAATTCGATGTAGCTTTAATACTAAACTTAATTTAAAATACCCTCAAACAGCTCTTCACCGTCGTTTAAAAAAAGATCCACTAGAAACGTTTTTAATGCGATTCTAATAGATCATAAGTTTGAGGGGCAGATAGATTTGATCTCTCAGCACGTGGTTATGGAGAAGGTGAATATAAAGGGCTCGAATACAAATCTAACAGCATTTCAAAAATTATACTCTTTATTAATGTCCATAAAGATATACTTTATTGCTCATTTTCTGGTTTTGTTGCATCCATGAAACTCACGTCATCAGGTACTTCAAATAAACTACTCCCTACTCTTTCAGTATTTATAGTATTTGTAATCAGAGTAAGTACTAAATCATTACCATGATAATTCTCAAATTTTAAAAGTTCACCATATTTAAGAGAATACCACATGTGATCTGATCGAGTTTCTCTTTCGGCCTCTATATATAACACTTCCTCATCATCAATATACTCAACAATTGATGCAAATATGATATCAGATTTATATTTTGACAAATAATCCGCCAAAGACAACCCGATTGCATCAAATCCTAATTTAGCATGATCACCAGCTCGTATCATCCCATTTCTGTTATCAACATCAAATGTGTATGTTAAATCATCTTGAACATCATAAATATACTCGATAGTTTGCAAACTATTTATAAGATATAGGTATTTAAAACCATCTTGTCGAACAACATCCACTGTCGAAACAAATCCGCCCAATTCTTCAGTAAAAAAAGCATCAATATTTACTGTATCTAAACTAATAACATCTAAGGAATCCAACAGATCTGTATTAGTCAAAGTTCTATCCGTCATAATAATAGCATCACGATCATTAACGGATGTACTCGTTTCTTTCGCACTAATTGCAATATAACCAGTTAAAAGCACAGCTGTAAATAACAACACTAAAAATATTTTTTTCATGAAATCCTTTCGTGTTCACTATAAATCTGTTCTCACAAGCGAAACATGTAAATTAACGCCATTCTTTAGATACAGAAACAAAACGACATATAATCTTCCTTAGTAGCTTAATGACAACAATAACTATCTGGATAAACATCCTTAAATTTATAGATTACTCTTTTATAGCAGAACGTAACCACACCATACAGACCAGGAAAATAACGCTAATCTTATTTAATAACTTCTTAAAAGCGCTAAAAAATACTCTGCTATCATTTTTAAATATATAAAATTAAATTCCTCCTGACTTATTTTTAAACATATCTATGCTAAATTAATGTATTGATACTTTAATCCTGTATAGAAATCTTAAAAAAAAACAGATATGTCACCATACCTGTCAAAATTGCAACTGGCTGGCTTTCCATTTGGTTAAACCCCTATAGCTTTGCGTCCTTGCCTTTCGACAAGTTTGCTAAATCTTATTAAATTAATTGCAAACAATTTATATTATTGGTATATTATCATCATTGTTGCGTAAATTCAAGGAAATAAAAATAAAAAAAACAACAAATTGCTTATAGTTCGCCGACTTAATAGAATTTCCAAGCTCTTAGTCATTGCAGGCATATCATAAAGAACATCACTCGCCTTAACATCTGAACGCTAGCTTATAACAGCATTTACATATTTCAGAGGCTTGAATATAAAAAAACCATCAAATCGCTTTATTATACGATCAAATGGATTTAAGTTTTCATTTATTTGGCAGGGGCAGAAGGATTTGAACCCTCGGCACGTGGTTTTGGAGACCACTGCTCTACCAACTGAGCTATACCCCTGCGTTAGCAACTCCTATATTATATTCTATTTAGAATGCACTGTCAAGACTTTTTAGGGCGGGATTTTATCCCGCCCTAAATTTTACACTTTTAGATCTACTTTATTCACATCCAGCAGATCCTGATTGGCATCCAATATCGGCTTAACCTCTTCGGCTACAAAATCGACTACCTGTTCTGGTGCCCGGCCGATATAAAGGCTTGGGTCCAACAAGCTTTCAACATCTGAAGCTTTTAGATTGAAGGCCGGATCATTGACAATTCTTTCCATTAAATCATTTGGTTTTCCTTCAACTTTTACAGTGTGACCAGCTTCCATAGAAAGAACACGAATCTTTTCGTGCAGTTCCTGGCGGTCGCCACCTCTTTTGACACCTTCCATAATAATATTTTCTGTTGCCATAAAGGGCAGTTCTGAATTAATTCGCTGACGAATAACTTTTTCATAAACAACCATATTTTCAGAGACATTCATGGCGATCAGGAGGATTGCATCTGCAGCCAGAAATCCTTCCGGAATACTGATACGTTTGTTGGCCGAATCATCAAGAGTTCGTTCAAACCACTGACTCGAAGCGGTAATCGCCGGATTTAGAGCATCAACGATAATATAGCGCGCCAGTGAACAGATTCGCTCCGTTCGCATTGGATTTCTTTTGTAGGCCATGGCCGATGAACCAATCTGTGTTTTTTCAAAGGGTTCTTCCACTTCCTTAAGGTTCTGCAGCAGTCTGATATCTGTGGCAAACTTCGATAAGCTCTGCGCAATACTGCTTAAAACTGCCAATACCTGTGCGTCAAATTTACGGGGATAAGTCTGGCCAGTAACACCAAAGGTCTTTTTAAAGCCCATTTTTTGAGCAACAAGCTGGTCAACCTGTTTGACTTTTTCATGATCCCCTTCAAACAGTTCCATAAAGCTAGCCTGGGTACCAGTTGTCCCCTTAACGCCCCGGAGTTTGACATTTTCAATTAGATGATCCAGATCGGATAAATCCATGAGCAAATCCTGAATCCAGAGACAAGCCCTTTTACCAACTGTCGTTAACTGAGCCGGTTGAAAATGGGTAAATCCTAAAGTTGGTAAATCTTTATTGTTTATAGCAAAACGGGATAAATGGCTGATCAAATTAATCAACAGCTTTCTAATGTGCACGAGTCCCTGAGTATAGACGATAATATCCGTATTATCTCCTACATAGGCACTGGTAGCCCCTAAATGGATTATTCCTTTAGCTTTAGGGCACTGAGCCCCATAAGTATGGACATGAGCCATAACATCGTGTCTAAGTTCCTTTTCTTTTTGGGCAGCCAACTCGTAATCAATGTCTTCAATTTTTGATTTTAACTCATCAATTTGTTCCTGGCTGATATTCAACCCCAAGTCTTTTTCAGCTTCTGCCAAAGCAACCCAAAGCCTTCGCCAGGTCTGAAATTTGTTGTCTGCTGAAAAAATCTTTAAAACTTCTTTTGAAGAATAACGCTCAATCAGCGGATTTTCATAATATGTTTTCATTTATATTCCCTTCATCTCTCAAATTAATCTTTATTGCACAGGTGCCTAATTCTTTAGCCAGCAACAGCACTGTACACCGACCGAATGCATCACCTTGACGGATGTAGCATTTCGAACATGTTGTCGGGTATAATTATAGTTAACTTTTCCAATGAACACATCAGTATTTCTTGATGAAACTCAGTAACCGCTGACAACCGCTTCTAATTTCTGCTTCCGAACCAAGAAAAGACAACCGGATCAGCCTTCTCATACCAATGATTTCACCGGGCATCAGCAAAACATTTTCAAGCATCAGAAGCGCTTCGCAAAATCCGATACTATTATCAGAATGATTGCCATTTTTTTTGTTACTTAAAATCCTGGTAATATCCACATAAATATAATATCCACCGGATGGTACCAGAATGTCGAGCTCCTGATCCTGCATTAAACAGTCAATCATTAAATTTCGTCGTGACTGCAATATCGATTTTGTCAGTTTTAGTGTTGATTTTTTATTAATCCGATGATCTGTCCCATCGAAAAATATGGGCGGATTAAAATAGACGCCAATTTTTTTCATTTCACCGATAATCGTTTTGTTGGCCGCAATATAACAGTGTGAATCAGCGTGGATAGGAATTGCGTTTCCAAAGAGCAAGACAGACAGGTGTTTGATCTTTTGATTGATTGAAGCAATATTTAAAGCCTGTTTGGAATCAAAGCAATATTCATTATCCATTTCATCCCATATGACAAGCATTTTATGTCTGACAACAAAATCTGCCAGCTCGATCAGTTCATTGATTGTATAATTACCACCCAGAAGACCCATGGAAGCGTTAATAACAATGGCTCGCGTTTTGGGTGTTATGAGCGATTCCAGATCATTTATATCGATTTTAAAGTGCTTGTCATTGCCCGTGTCAAGAAATATAGGTTGACCGCCGGCAAGTTTGATCAGATCCGGATAATGCTCACGATAAGGTTTCGTAACAATTATTTCTTCTGTTGGATTCAAAATAGTCTGCAGCAGCAGCGAAAAATTTGAATCCGCACTTTGTCCAATCAGAATTTGTTCAACATTATAATCCAGCCCCTGCTCAGTTCTCAGTTCTTCTGACAATAACGCTCTAAGATCATCCGTTTCAAAACTTCCCGCACTTGAATCATTTAAATCTGTTACACCAAAATCACTTAAGCTTGATGTCTTTTGCGGTAAATCAAAGCCATCTCTGGCAAAATTAATTAGTTTGTCATCTTCTATACTTTGTGCTTTATCAAGCAGTTGTTGTCTTACCGACCCCCTGCAGTTTTTCACTCGCCTGGAAATCATTTGTTTCTCCTTACTTTATACCGTTTCATATACTTTATAAACGCGTCTGATGCTTTTAGCCGAATTCGTTTCTTCATCAACACTAACCACTATCCCATTAACCTGAACAGCGCCACCAGCTGTTTCAAATCGCTTGGGCCGCTTATTCAACATTGTCTCAAGAATAATTTCTTTATCGACACCGATCACACCGTCTAGTGGGCCAGTCATCCCTAGATCAGTAATATAGGCTGTCTGATTCTCCAGCAGTCGCTCATCCGCCGTTTGCACGTGAGTATGCGTTCCAAACACAGCTGTTGCCCAACCATCAAGGAAATAACCCATTGCTATTTTTTCAGAAGTAGCTTCTGCATGAAAATCCACAAAGATCATATCGGCCTCCTCCTTGAGTGTCTTAATCAAGGGCTTTAATGTGTTAAAGGGGCAATTCATACTGGGCATATAAATTTGTCCAGAGAGATTGATGACTGCAATTTTTTTGCCTTTACACTTGTAAAAACCAAAGCCCTTTCCAGGACAGGGTTCCGGATAGTTTAAGGGCCGGACAATTTGTTCAAACAAATCGATTGACTCCAATAAATCCTTATGCTGCCAAACATGATTTCCCATTGTCATTACATCGATTGGTAAAGTCAGTAATTCTCTGGCATTTTTAGTCGTCAAACCATTGCCTCCGGACGCATTTTCACCATTCACAACCGTAAAATCAATCTCATATTCAACGATCAACTCATTTAACCGGTCTTTCAAAAGTTTTCTTCCCGGCCGACCAAAAACATCTCCTAAAATTAAAATATTCATTCTTTTCCTTATTCTAAACCGAAAAAAAGGGGGTTCCTTTTCCAGCTTTTGGAAAGAAGGAACCACTCCTTTTATTTTGCAAAATCACTGGCTCGGGTTTCCCGAATCAGATTAACCTTAATGTTACCAGGATATTCCATCTCAGCCTCAATTTTCTTGGCTATATCGCGTGACAGTAAGATCATTTCATCGTCATTTACCTCATTAGGTTTGACCATGATCCGAACTTCCCTTCCCGCCTGGATTGCGTAGGATTTTTCAACGCCCTCAAATGATGTGGCTATCGTTTCAAGTTCCTGCAAACGCTGGATGTAAGATACCAGTGTCTCTCGTCGAGCTCCTGGTCTGGCTGCTGAAATGGCATCCGCTGACTGAACCAGTACCGCTTCTATGGTACGGGCTTCAACATCGCCGTGATGAGCTTCAACAGCATGTATTACATTTTTGTTTTCCTTGTATTTCTTTAATAAATTAACACCAATTTCAACATGGGACCTTCTACCTCATGATCGATAGCTTTCCCGATATCGTGCAATAAACCGGCACGTTTAGCAACTTTAATATTGGCATCCAATTCAGCCGCCATTATTCCTGCTAAATGTGACACTTCAATTGCATGTTTCAAAACATTCTGACCATAGCTGGTACGATATTTTAAGCGTCCCAACAGTTTGATGATCTCCGGATGGAGTCCATGGATTCCAGTATCAAAACAGGCCTGTTCACCAACTTCTTTAATGTGGGTATCCACCTCTTTTTGAGATTTTTTAACCATCTCTTCAATTCTGGCTGGATGAATTCTTCCATCAATGATCAGCTTTTCCAGAGACAGCCGGGCAATTTCCCGGCGGATTGGATCAAATCCTGACAGAATAACCGCCTCTGGTGTATCATCAATAATCAGATCAATACCAGTCAGCGTTTCCAGGGTTCGAATATTTCTACCCTCACGCCCGATGATGCGCCCTTTCATCTCGTCATTTGGCAAGTTAACCACCGTAATGGTCTGTTCCGCTACATGATCCGCAGCACAACGTTGAATTGACTGGGCAATCAGTTCTTTCGCCTTTTTATCAGCAATCGCTTTGGTTTCAGATTCTATCTGTCTAACCATCAAGGCCGCTTCATGACGGGTTTCTTTTTTGACGTCTTCAAGCAAAATAACTCTTGCTTCATCATAGGTCAATCCTGAAATCCGTTCAAGTTCTTTAACCTGATCGTCATACAAACTATCAAGTTTTTCCTGTTTTTTATCTAGATCTTTGTTTCTTTTACTTAATAAATCTTCATTTCTTTCAAGACTTTGAGATTTCTTTTCCAGATTCTCTTCTTTTTGGATCAAACGGTTTTCAAACTTTTGCAATTCTGACCGTCGTTCACGATTATCATTTTCCTGAGATTCTTTTAAACGCAAAGTTTCTTCTTTTGCATCAAAAAGGATTTCTTTTTTTAATGTTTCACTTTCTTTGACAGCATCATTAACAATTTTTGTTGCAGCTTCCTCCGCATTTCGTACTTTACCCTCAGCAATATTTTTTCTCACCAGGTAACCTACGAAAAATGCGGCAATGATGCCAACAATCAAGCCTATTACTACTATGTCGATATTATTCACCTCCTTATATCGATTCATTTTTAATAATTCAATATACTCATCATGACTTATATTTTATACTTTTTTAAAAATAGTGTCAAGAAACAAATAACAGTCTGTCGCAATCTCTATTGCCCTTGTTTTCAACGCGTCAAATTTGAGTAAAAATTCTATTTAGAACCTTATTAACATGTAATCATTCTAACATAAAAGACTTAAGTAAAAACAAAACCCTGCCAATTGGCAGGGTTCAGTGTGTAGACAAACCCCGCACCGACCAATTGGATTTCGCAGTCTGCGCGCGGATTCGTACAGTTGCCCAATTTGAAACAACTAATTATAGGCATTTTCCAGCAACTGTTCGCCCCGAGGCAGACAGCTAAAAAGCCAATTGTCGGTGCTCAGGTATTCAACATTAACTTTGTCTTCAGTCTAAAAACCCTGCCAATTGGCAGGGTTTTATCAAATGATCAAGATATCTCTTTAAAATTCCTCAGATTCAAAATAATCATCTTCGGTGGGTTCATTCATTTCATTTTTATCGATGCTTTCTTCCTCTTCCAGTACCGGTTCTTTGGCATCAGCATAGAATTTACGGATCTCTGCTTCTATTTCGCCGGCAACATCGGGATTTGCCGCCAGGAATTCCTTTGAATTGTCGCGGCCCTGTCCCAGTCTGGCCTCTTTATAAGAAAACCAGGAGCCAGATTTGTCGACAATGTCAAGTTCAACACCCACATCCAGAAGATCACCTTCACGTGATATTCCTTTTCCATACATAATATCAAATTCCGCCGTCTTAAAAGGCGGGGCAATTTTATTTTTGACAATTTTTGCTCGGGTACGATTACCGATTATATCCGGACCTTTTTTGAGAGATTCGATTTTTCTGACATCAATACGAACAGAAGAATAGAATTTTAGCGCCCGTCCCCCGGTGGTTGTTTCCGGATTGCCAAACATGACGCCAATTTTTTCTCTCAACTGATTGATAAAGATTACTGTGGTATTCGATTTTTTTATAATCCCCGTTAATTTACGTAAGGCCTGTGACATCAGTCTGGCTTGAAGCCCCATATGGGAATCACCCATCTCACCATCAATTTCCGCCTTAGGAACCAAGGCAGCTACTGAATCGATAACGACAACGTCCAGGGCGTTACTTCGAACCAGGGCTTCAACAATCTCCAGCGCCTGTTCACCCGTATCTGGCTGAGCTACCAGCAGATTATCAATATCCACTCCTAAAGCCTTGGCATAAACCGGATCAAGGGCATGTTCAGCATCCACAAACGCAGCATTACCACCAGTTTTTTGAGCTTCCGCGACAATATGCAAGGTTAATGTTGTTTTACCAGACGATTCCGGGCCATAAATTTCCACTACTCGTCCCCTTGGCACACCGCCAATTCCCAACGCCATGTCAAGACCGATAGATGAGGTTGAAATCACATCGATATCAAGCTTTGCGCCTTCGTCTCCCAACCGCATGACCGCACCCTTACCGAAGCTCTTTTCGATATTTTTAAGCGCAGCTTCCAGAGCTTTTGCTTTGTCATCAGAAACTTCAGTTTCTTTAACCGCTTTCTTGTTTTTTTCCGCCATCTTGTTCTCCTCAACTTAAAAATGTTTAATCTATTGCTTTACGTATTAAATTGAACGCTTTGATCGCTGTCTTATCCTGCACCACCTGACGTTCACCTTTAAAATGCCAGCGCGTAACTTCCAACTTATTTTTATATAACACTCCGATATAGACTAATCCCACCGGTTTTTCTTTTGTTCCCCCATCCGGACCGGCTATACCTGTAACTGCAATACAACAGTCCGCTCCAGAGCTGTTTTTTAAGCCCATACACATTTCCTGCGCTGTTTCTTCACTAACCGCTCCATGCTTGTCAAGGGTATCAGATGAAACATCCAGTAGTTTCATCTTGGCTTGGTTAGAATATGTTACCAACCCCATACCAAATACTTCAGAAATGCCTGGATAGCGTGTAAGCTGCGACGCAATTAAACCACCACTACACGATTCAGCAGTTGCAATGGTAATTTTTTTCTCAATTAGCATTCGACACACAGCATCACTTAAAGACTCTTTATTTAAAGAATAGATATGATCCCCAAAGCGTTCAAACATCTGTTGCTCATAGCGATCCAACAAGGTATTAATTTCTAGCTCATTACTACCATTGGCGGTAATACGAACTTGGACCTCACCCATTTTAGCATATGTGGCAATCGTCGGATTATCCTGCTTGTCAATCAGATCCAGCAGACGATCTTCCGCCGCAGACTCACCAATATCTGACAGATTATAATATCTGGACACGACCAGCTGATTGTCACTCTTTTTTAGGATTGGTAAAACTGCCGATTGAAACAAATGAACCATTTCGCGGGGTGGGCCAGGCAGCAAGAAAACCTGTCTTCCGTCCTGTTCAAGATGAATCCCCGGTGCTGTCCCCCAGTCATTATGAAGCACAGTTGCCCCTTCCGGCACAAGCGCCTGTTTGAAATTATTGGAAGTCATTGGATACTCTCGATTCGCAAAATAAGAAAGAATATCCTGTTTAACCTGTTTGTCTTCAATTAGCTTTCGGCCAAACAGTTCAGCAATAATTTCCTTTGTCAGATCATCTTGGGTTGGCCCCAAGCCGCCAGTAGTAATAATCAGATCACTGCGGTCACAGGCAATCTTTACAGCATCTTTAAGGCGTTCCGGATTATCTCCAACAGTTGTATGATAAAGAACCCGAATACCTAACAGGGAGAGTTCACGGGATAGAAACTGAACATTGGTATTTAATGTGTCTCCTACTAGCAGTTCAGTTCCGACAGAAATTAATTCACATCTCATATTTATTTCCTTCCGACTTAAAATTTGCATTATGGTTTACATAGATCGAAACACTTTTCGGTTTATAACCAGATAATCAATCCCGGAAATCAACGTCAGAATCGTCGCAATAACCATCATAATCGTTCCCATCGGAATATTCCAGATCGAAAACGGCCAGTTATTTAAAAGAATAATCACAATTGCGATCATTTGTGAAATCGTCTTGGCTTTACCCCATTTACTGGCTGCTATCACAATCCCGTCAGAAGCCGCTAAGGTTCTAAGTCCGGTTATGGCAAACTCTCTGGCTATAATGATAATAACCATCCAGGCGGGAACTGATCCCAACTGAACAAAGCAAATCAAAGCCGAACAGACCAGCAACTTATCCGCCAGCGGATCCATAAACTTCCCAAAATCAGTGACCAGATTCCGGCTTCTGGCCAGATATCCGTCAAGGCTGTCAGTTAATGCAGCTACTACAAACAAGGCCGCGGCAATCGGCTGATGGTAAGGAAAATCAATCAGTAAGGCCGCAATAAAGAATGGAATCATCACAATTCGAACCACCGTTATTTTATTTGGTAAATTCATATTAAACCTCCCCTATTAAATCATATTCCAAACTGTCAACTATATAAACGGGAATCATCTTACCCGCTGTTAATGAAATTGTCGGGCTTTCAATAATCACCTGACCGTCTATCTCCGGTGCAAAACCATAAAACCGCCCATAGCAGGTCTCATTTTCAACTTCTTCGATCAGGACATCTAATTTTTGTCCTACAAAACGCTTTTTAGTTTTCCTGGACACAGCCTGCTGGGCACTCATAATCTGATGATAGCGTTCTTCTTTAACATTGTCATCAATCTGATTCAAGAAGTCTGCTGCTGGCGTCCCTTCTTCGCATGAATATTTGAAAACCCCTAAATGGTCAAACTCGAATCGCTCTACGTCTTCAAGTAGCGCCTGATGCTCTTCGTCTGTTTCACCTGGAAATCCGGTAATTAAAGTTGTTCGTAACAGTGCATCAGGTAAGGTGTTTTTTATTAGCTTAACGACTGTTTCAATTTTTTCCGTCGTCATTTTGCGTCCCATTCGTTTAAGGACTTCTGTCCGGGTGTGCTGAAGCGGAATATCAAAATAATGGCAGATTGCCGGATGTTCTTTCATCACTGCCAAAATTTCCTTGCTGACCCCTTCAGGATATAAATAAAGCATTCGGATCCATTTAAAATTAAATCCTTCGGCAATTGTTGCCAGAAGTTTTGGCAAAGACATCTGTTCATCAAGATCCTGACCGTAAGGCGCAATATCCTGTCCAATCAGAATTACTTCTTTGATCCCGCTTTTTTCCAGATGCCTCAGTTCAGCACGGATGGCTTCAAGAGAACGGCTGCGATACTTTCCACGAATGGCGGGAATTGCACAATAAGTACAGCCATGGTCACAGCCTTCGCTGATTCTTAGATAAGCGGTGTGACTATTCTGTGGCAGTTCTCGGATTATATCTGCCGCATAATCATGCTCAATATTCTCGAAATAGGCTTCTTTCGTTGTTTTCTCATCGATAATTTTAATAATCTTATCAAAGTGCCCAACCCCCAGAAAACCGTCAATCTCGGGAATTTCTGCCGCCAGTTCCTGATGATAACGTTGTGCCATACAACCTGCCACGATCAGGGTGTGACAGAGCCCCACTTCCTTAAGTTTAACATATTCCAGTATATAATCAATGGATTCTTCTTTTGCTTCCTGTATAAAACAACAGGTATTAACAATAATAACCTGCGCTGCTTCCGGATCGTCCACCAACTCTCTTTGCCCCTGCTTTAAAAGTCCGGCCATTAACTGCGAATCAATGGTGTTTTTATCGCAGCCCAAGGTTGTAATATGAATTTTAGTCGCTAAGTTTTTTTTCAAAACTATCCCCTCCGATAATCCGCTTCATTCACCAAAATTTGACGCGGTTTACTTCCATTTGGTCCAGATATAAGGCCTCGCTCTTCCAATTCATCAATAATTCTTCCAGCTCGGGCGTAGCCAACCTGGAGTTTTCGCTGAATCATTGAAGTGGAAATCTGATTGTATTCAAAGGCGATATTCATAGCCTCTTCAGTTAAAACATCGCCAGATTTTTCCGGCTTTTTCTCCTCTTGTGGCTCAACCTCAAGAGCTTCTTCAATTGCCGCGTCAAATTGTACTTCCGGCTGTTTAACTGCATCAATAATGCGATTGATTTCATCATCAGAAACATACGTACACTGCACCCGGGTCGGTTTCGACTGACCAACCGGAAAATAAAGCATATCACCTTTACCAAGCAGTTTCTCAGCACCACCAGTATCCAGAATGGTCCGTGAATCAGTATTCGATGTGACTGCAAAAGCGATACGCGACGGAATATTCGCTTTTATCAAGCCAGTGATTACATCGACAGACGGTCGCTGGGTCGCAATAACCAGATGAATTCCACAGGCTCGTGCCAGTTGCGCGATGCGACAAATAGCATTTTCGCATTCTTTTGGCGAGGTAATCATCAGATCTGCTAACTCATCAATAACAATGACAATTCGCGGCAGTTTTTCCTCTTTATTTGCCTGAGCATTATAGCCCTCTATATCACGCACCCCTGCTTCCTTAAAAATAGAGTAACGATCAGTCATTTCTTTGAGCCCCCAATTCAGGGCGTGAGCGGCTTTTTTAGGATCTGTAACCACCGGTATTAAAAGGTGCGGAATGCTGTTGTACTGGTTTAACTCAACCATTTTAGGGTCAATCATAATAAAGCGTAAATCTTCAGGTGATGATTTATATAATAGACTGATAATGATACTGTTAATGCATACGCTTTTTCCTGAGCCTGTAGCGCCGGCAATTAAAACATGGGGCATTTTCCCAATATCGCCAATTACACCATCTCCTGACAGGGTTTTACCAAGAGCAAAAGTCAAAGGACTCTTGGCGTTGGTAAACGCTTTTGAATCAATAATTTCCCTGATCCCAACAACTTCCGCCACATCATTTGGAACTTCAATCCCAACTGCAGCTTTACCTGGAATTGGTGCTTCAATCCGAATATCAGAAGTAGCCAGCGCCAGGGCCAGATCATTTGATAAGTTAACAAACTTATTAACTTTAACCCCGGGATCAAGGGCCAACTCGAAGCGCGTTATACTAGGTCCAACATTCACTTCAATAATTTTTGCTTTGACCCCGAAATTATCCAGTGTTCTTTCAATGATTCTGGCTTTTTTAAGGACATCGTCTTTTTTAGTCTTTTTTTTTGCTGCTGGTGGATTTAAAAGATCCAGTTCCGGAAAATGATAAGTTTCTTTCCCTTCAACGGCTTTAAGTAGTTCGGTCGGACTTGAAGCTTCTCGGCCATTGACTTCAATTGGCTCAAAAGCTGTCGATATTTTCGCTTTATCGGCCTTATTTTCTTGTAATTCCTCATCGAACCCAAATGGATCTTTTGTTTTCGATTTTTTTGATGCCTTTGCAACTGGTTCAAACAATCCCTTTTGCGGCTTCTCATCAGGAATTTCAAATGAAACCGTATCATAATCCTGTGCTGCATCAAGAATTTCATCATCAATGGCATCAAATAGATGTGTCGCCTCACCATATTCGTTTACCGGAGGGATGAAAGTTGTTTCGGAAGTGCGGTTTTTGGTCGCTTTGGCTTCGCTTCTGATCCGCTGCTGTTCTTTCTTGTCGGCAATTTTACTTTTAGTCATCTCTCCGATAGTCGGACCGCTTTCCCGCCAAGCTTTGAATTTCTGCAGATATTTTTTAAGCACTTCCTT
Source organism: Eubacteriaceae bacterium ES2 (assembly GCA_031222025.1). Classification (GTDB taxonomy): domain Bacteria; phylum Bacillota; class Clostridia; order Eubacteriales; family Eubacteriaceae; genus Acetobacterium. The sequence goes on from CP130740.1 coordinate 2,269,189, forward strand.
AAAAATCACCATTAAGACCAAAATAGAAACAACCGTTACCAGTAAAAAAGTTCCATTTTTTGCCAGCAACAATATTAAAACCCGGGCCAGAAGAATACCGATAATCCCGCCATACTGCCCATATTTCGCCAGACTAAATAGTTCCGCAACAGAATAATCTGTCAAATTGGGCGCATTAACGGTAAAAAGGATCATAAAATTAACCAGCAAAATAATTGACAGCAGAAAAGTCGATTTCCAAAACTCCCATTTGTGAAGTGTCAGAGCAACTCCCAACAAGGCTAAATAGCTACAAATAATCAGGGTTGCAACACCAAAAATATATGATAAAACAAAGCTGATACCATCGCCTAGAACACCGGCGCTGAAACTGATGTATGCATAAGCACCGATTAGCCCGGCAACGATCAAACAAATGCCAATCAATAGTTCTTTTGTGCGCGGATTTTTATCAGGCGCCTTCTTTTTTTGTGTTTGTCTTTTGGGGCCTGCAGATTTTGTTTTTGATTTTTTTTCGGTTGCCATACTCTTCTCCTCTTACTGTTTTTTACCCATCAGCAGAGTCGCTAATTGTAAAAAGTGCAGTTACCTGCACCTCTAACAAAAACATTCTTTCTATAAGATCATTTGCCGATAACTTCTATTATTCTTTGCCGGTATGTCCAAAGCCCCCGTCACCGCGGACTGTCGTTGTCATTTCTTCCCTGTTGTCGACAACAAAAAACTCGCCTTGCAGATAGCTGGCAAAAACTATTTGCGCTACCCGCTCTCCAGCCTGCAGCTGATAAGGCTTATCCAATAAATTAATCATCGGTATTTTTATTTCCCCCCGGTAATCCGAATCAATGGTTCCGATCCCATTCACCAGAGAAATGCCATGATTGACAGCCAAACCACTTCGAGCACGAATTTGTGCCTCAATTCCATGAGGCAGTTCAATAAAAAGGCCCGTCGGAATACTATATACTTTTTGGGAAGCATATATAAGGGTTCAGTTATATTTGCTCTGATATCCATCCCTGCTGAACCACTCGTTTTATACTCTGGCAGCGGATATTTCGATTCACTGTAAACTTTAATTACACAGGTTTTCATAATTTCTCCTATTTATCTTTTGGTAATACCGCTTTTCTCGACAAATTAATACGTCCCTGATTATCTATTTCCATAACTTTAACGGTAACTTCATCTCCGATGTTAACCACATCTTCCACTTTTTCAACCCGCTCATGGGCCAGTTTTGAAATATGGATTAAGCCATCTTTATCACCAGGCAGAGAAACAAAAGCACCAAAATTCATGATTCTGACAACTTTTCCAGTCAGGACTTCGCCAACTTCCAGTTCTCTGACAATATTTTCAATGATTTCTTTAGCGCGGTTTGCTGATGCCGTATCGACAGAAGCAATAAAGACCTGGCCATCATCTTCAATATCGATTTTTACCCCAGTTTCATCAATAATCTTATTAATGACTTTTCCGCCCGATCCAATGACATCACGAATTTTTTCTGGCTTGATCTTCATTTTTATTATACGCGGCGCATATGGTGAAATTTCTGCCCGAGGCTCTGAAATTTCAGCATTCATAATTCCCAAAATATGAAGTCTTCCAATTCTTGCCTGTTCTAGTGCTTCAGTCAAGATAGCCTTATTGATACCGTGAATTTTGATATCCATCTGGATAGCGGTAATTCCTTTTTCTGTTCCAGCCACTTTAAAATCCATATCACCAAGGAAGTCTTCCATCCCTTGAATGTCAGAAAGAATCGCCACATGTTCATCTTCTTTAATCAGTCCCATGGCAATCCCAGCAACTGGGGCCTTTAACGGCACACCTGCAGCCAATAAGGAAAGTGTGCTGCCGCAAACTGAGGCCTGAGAAGTGGAACCGTTAGAGCTTAAAACTTCTGATACCACGCGAATTGCATATGGGAAATCTTCTTCTGAGGGAATCATAGGCAAAAGTGCCCGTTCCGCCAAAGCGCCATGGCCAATTTCACGACGTCCCGGTCCTCTTGATGGTCTGGCTTCGCCAACACTGTAAGCCGGGAAATTATAGTGATGCATATAGCGTTTGGATTCGTCATTAGATAAACCATCAAGCATCTGGACATCGCCCAGCACACCCAAAGTGACTATTGATAAAACCTGTGTTTCACCGCGGGTAAAAAGACCGGAACCATGAGGTCGGGACAAAAAGTCCACTTTTGCGGAAATCGGTCGAATTTCATTCATTTTTCGATTGTCTGGACGAATACGATCAATTAAAATCAGTCGTCTGATCTCCTTTTTCACTAAACCATTTAGCACTTCATCAATATCACTACCCAAGTCAGGATAAATTCCCATAAAATGCTCTTTTATTTCGGCCTTTTGAACATCGATATTTTCCAGTCGTTCCAGTTTATCCACGGTATTTACAGCGATTTTGAGCCGATCTCCTGCAAAACTCTCAATTTCAGCCTTCAATTCATCAGCCGGCAAGTAGAGGGTATATTCCTTCTTTTCAACTCCCACAGCAGCAATGATTTCTTCCTGAAAGGCAACAATTTTTTTAATTTCTTCATGTGCTGTCAGAATTGCTTCCAGCATCACATCTTCCGAAATTTCATTTGCGCCAGCTTCCACCATCATTATTGCATCTTTCGTGCCCGAAACAACCAGGTTAAGGTCACTGATATCTCGCTGAGCTTCATTTGGATTAATGATAAACTGGCCATCGATATATCCCACTGCAACAGCTCCGGTCGGGCCATTAAATGGGATGTCCGAAATACTAAGCGCAATCGACGATCCAATCATCGCAGCAATCTCCGGGGCATTATCCTGATCCACTGACATAACCGTGGCTACAACCTGTACATCATTTCTAAAGCCTTTAGGAAATAATGGTCTAATTGGACGGTCAATTAAGCGGGAGTTTAAAATCGCCTTTTCAGTTGGTCGTCCTTCTCTTTTAATGAATCCGCCAGGAATCTTACCTACGGAATATTGCTTTTCTTCATAATCTACACTTAAAGGGAAAAAATCCATTCCTTCACGCGGTTTTTTTGATGCTGAAGCGACAGCCAGAATTTCTGTTTCACCATATCGGATCATCGCCGAACCTTTTGCAAGTTGCGCAACCTCACCAATTTCTACCTTAAATGATCGTCCTGCAATTTCTGTTTCAAATACGTTCATGGGCATCTCACTTTCTATCAGATTTATAATCTATACTAAATATCCTGAAAAAAAAGAGGCGGAATACTCCGCCCTCTTTTATTTTCTTAAGTTTAACTCTTTAATCAGTTCACGATATTTTAAAATATCTTTATTTTTTAAGTATGCCAGTAATCTTCTACGCTGTCCAACTAATTTAAGTAAACCACGATTAGAATGATGATCCTTTTTGTGAATTTTCAAATGGCCATTCAAATCGTTGATGCGTGCGGTTAACAATGCAACCTGTACTTCTGTGGAACCGCAGTCCCCTTCTTTTGTCTGAAACTTTTGGATAATTTCCGCTTTTTGTTCTTTTGTAATCATTTTTTACTCCTAGATTTTTATTTAATGACCGTAAACCGCGTAATTTGTTGGAGTTCCAAAAAACCCAGTAAACGGCTACTAACTTAATTATTTTAGCATATATAAATCCTTAAGTAAATGAATTTTTCAGGATTTTATTTTCTTTAAGATTAAACTGATTTATGCCGAAAGTTCTGATCAATTAAAACAATATCAGAACGAATCTGTGCAATCAGATCCTCAATATGTTCAAATTTAATTTCATTACGCACTTTTTTTATAAAGTCCAAACTCAGATCATGACCGTATATTTCATCTTCAAAATCATAGATATAGGTTTCTATACTGAAAGGATGCTTTTCAAACGTAGGATTAAAGCCCAGATTGGTGAGCCCATCATAGTTTTTCCCCTGATAGGTAACCTTAGTAAAATAAACCCCTGTATTGGGTAAAATTCTTTTTTTATCCAGCTTTATATTAGCAGTTGGTATGCCATACTGATGTCCCAGACCCTTGCCTCTGACCACTTGACCTGAAAGCTGATAGTAACGGCCAAGATAAGTTTTTACTTCTTCCACCTGACCACAGCTGATCAGTTCTCTGATAAATGTGGAACTAACCGGGTGTTTGTCAATCACACAGGGCGGGACAATCGTTACACTAAAATCATAGATTCGACCCAGTTCTATTAAGGTATTCGTGGTGCCCGTGGCTTTATAACCGAAATTGTAATTATAACCCACGACCAGACCCTTTATATTATAGCGTTTCAGCAAATAATCCGTCACAAATTTTTCTGGTGATAATTTCATCAGACGTTCATTAAAAGCATTCAAAAAAACATGGTCAATCCCAGCCCCATGAATCATTTTTCTTTTCTCATCATTTGTGGTAATCAGCCATGGTGTGTAATTGGGAAAAATCAGTTCCAGTGGATGCTCTGAAAAAGTCATGACGCCAGTTTTATATTTCTTTTCTTTACCGATTCTAACGGCTTCTTTTAGCAGTGAAAGATGTCCCAAATGGACACCATCGAAAAAACCCAATGCCAGGATAATCCCTTCACCCTGATAATCGTCATTCATAAGCCAACCTCACAATAGTTTTACCGGTTTGATATACATTTCTTCATCAGCTTTGATAAACTTGCCGACGCCAATAAAAGTCCCTTTTATATATAATCGAATCAATTCGTTTTCTTCATAATCACTAAATGATTCCCGAATATTTCTGGCAATCAGTTTGTTGCCATTGGCCATAAAGCGTTCGCCCTGAACACTGGCTGTCGCCTTTTTTAAATCCTCGAGGCCATATTCCAACGGTTTTAAAAGCAGCTTGTTTTGAGCCATCAGCACTTTTGCGTCATCAAGCGTTAGCGCTTCATTTAAGGAAAAATCGCCCACTTCTTTGCGCAAAAGTTTTCCCATAACCGCAGCAGACGAAAGGGCGCATCCTAAGTCCCGACATAAAGATCGAATATAAGTTCCTTTTGAACATCTCACTTCAATCAGAGCTGACTGCTTAAAGGCATCAAATGTCTTGATCTTAATCTCTTTGATCTCAACATCACGCTCAGGAATCTCAACTTCTATGCCTGCTCGGGCATATTCATAAAGTTTACGACCATTTATCTTAATGGCTGAATAGATCGGCGGCCGCTGCTTTATCTTGCCTGTCATCTGCATACAGGCGGCTTGGAATGCAGTCTTCGTAACAATTGATTTAGAAGTTCTGACTACCTGACCCGACAAATCGCAGGAATCCGTTTCTTTGCCAAAAATGATTTCAGCCTCATAGACCTTGTCCAGATCTGTGATATATTCAACTAATTTTGTTGCCTTGCCAACGCATAAAACGAGGACTCCTTCAGCTTCCGGATCCAAAGTCCCCGTGTGACCTATTTTTTTTGTAGCCAAAATTTTTCGTGCTTTAAACACTACATCATGGGAGGTCATGCCTCTTTCTTTCATGATATTTAAATAGCCATCTTTACATATCATCTCTATCACGCTGTGACTGATATATCTCCATCAGCTCCTGCTTAATTGTCTCTGTATCACCACTAAAATTAAAACCGGCAGCTCTTTCATGACCGCCACCGCCATATTTAACAGCAATTTCATGAATATCAAAAGGATATCGCGCCCGCAATGAAACGCGGTATTCTGATGGTTTAACTTCTTTTAGAAGCGCCGTCATGGCAACCCCAATGGTATTTTGGCCCAGATTTGCGATATCATCGCTAATGTTTATCAGCCCCCATAGCGCAAAATCGTATCATAATCCAAGACCATAAAAGCAATCGGCATATCATCCAAAATTTCCAGCGATTTAATGGCGGCGCCTGTCATCTTCATCTGATCAATATTTTTCTCATGATGCAGCATTTTAGACAGGGATGAATAATTGTTTTTAAACTCATATAGTTGACTTAAAATCAGATGTGTTTCTGAAGTCACATTGGAAAACTGAAAGCTTCCCGTATCAGTTGAGATGGCCGTAAAAACCGCATCCGCCATTTCTTCATCAAAAGTTACATTCATCGCTTTCATCAGCCTAAAAACCAGTTCTGCCGTCGCCCCAGTAATTTCCAGAAAATTCAAATCACCATAACCAAGGTTGCTTTTATGATGATCAATCACCAAAAGCGTTTTATAGACTGGCATGATCTCAGGCAAATGGCAGTAAGCCAAGGTTGAGCAATCAAGGATAATCACCACATCATAGCTATCTTCCAGCTTCTGATTGAAAGTCTTTACCTCATTAAAAAACTGAAGTTTGTCCTCGACTGGTGTCTCGATAAAATAATCAACCTCTTTACCTAAGCTTTTAAGCCCCTTGCCCATTGTGATCGCCGAACCAACTGCATCACCGTCTGGTTTCTGATGCAAAAGAATCAGAAACCGTTGATTTTCTTGTAAACATGATATAACGGCATCAGGAATTCTCTGCATCATCGTCTTTTATCTCTTTTTCTTTTTTAATATCACTCAGGATTGATTCAATGTGCATACCATACTCCACCGAATTATCCATCACAAAGGTAAGTGCCGGCACCGAATGCAGTTTAATGGTATGACCCAGATTCGAACGTAAAAAGCTGCTGGCATGATTAAGCACTTCCAAAACGCTATCTTTTTCCGTTTGATCACCTAAAACACTTACATATACAGTCGCGGATTTTAAATCGGGAGTCGCTTTCACCTGGGTGATACTGACATTTTTATCTCTAATTCTAGAATCTTTAATTTTCTGGAGGATCAAAAGGCTTAACTCCCGCTGTATCTGACCATTGATTCTTTCTATTCGATGTGATCCCATTTTTATTCTCCTAAATCTACCGAAACATCTCAAATTGATTATTACGATCGCTCAATTTTTTCCATTCTGAATGCTTCAATCACATCTCCGACTTTAAGATCATTGTATTTTTCAATACCGATTCCACATTCATAACCTACGTTCACTTCTTTGACATCATCCTTGAAACGTCGGAGTGAGGCTAGATGACCTTCAAAAATAACAATCCCGTCACGAATTATTCGCACCTCATCATGTCTTGTCATTTTCCCATCTGTGACATATGAACCGGCAATCACAGCGCCACTAGGAATTTTGAACGTTTCACGTACTTCAGCATTCCCCACAACTTTTTCAACAAATTCCGGTTCCAGCATACCTTCCATGGCTTTTTTGATATCTTCAACCGCATCATAAATAACCCGGTAAAGTCTAATGTCCACATCTTCTGTTTCAGCCAGTTTTGTTGCGTTTTTATCTGGTCTGACATTAAAGCCAATAACAATGGCGTTGGATGTGGCAGCCAGCATAACATCAGTCTCATTCACCGCACCAACAGCACCATGAATAACATTTATGCGAACTGCTTCATTGTCAAGTTTTTCCAACGATTGCTTAATCGCTTCTATTGAACCCTGAACATCAGCTTTGATAATAATATTGACATCCTGAATATTCCCATCCTGAATCTGATTAAACAAATCATCCAAAGATACATTGGATCGTCGTTGTCGTTCACCTTTCTGCTGTTCTTTTCGCTGTTCAGCCAGTTGACGGGCTTCTTTTTCATTTTCCAGAACAATGAAATCATCACCAGCTTCTGGAATTTCAGATAAACCGGAAATTTCCACCGGGGTAGAAGGCCCGGCTTTTTTAACACGTTTTCCTTTATCATCGATCATTGTTCGAACCTTACCGCAGGTCGTTCCGGAAATAATCGAATCTCCAACGTGTAAAGTACCTTCCTGCACCAGAAGGGTCGCAACTGGTCCTTTACCACGTTTTACCTGGGCTTCAATGACTGTTCCCCGTGCTTCTCGGCTTGGATCAGCTTTTAGTTCTTCCATTTCCGAAACCAACAGGATCATTTCCAGCAGCGTATCAATGTTCTCACCTGTTTTGGCCGAAACTGGAACCGCAATCGTTGAACCGCCCCATTCTTCCACCACCAGTTGATGCTCAGTGAGTTCTTGTTTTACGCGGTCAGGGTTAGCGCCTGGTTTGTCAATTTTGTTTATCGCTACGATTATTGGAACACCCGCAGCCTTAGCATGATTAATTGCTTCAACCGTCTGAGGCATAACACCGTCATCAGCAGCAACTACTAAAATCGCAATATCGGTAATCTGAGCGCCACGTGACCGCATTGCGGTAAAGGCCTCATGTCCAGGTGTATCAATAAAGGCGATGGTTTCATGATTGATCGTCACCGTATAAGCACCAATATGCTGGGTGATTCCACCAGCTTCATTGGATATCACATTCGTTTTTCTAATTCGATCCAAAAGCGAAGTTTTACCATGATCAACATGACCCATGACGGTAACAACCGGTGGCCGTTTAATCGCATTTTCGCTTTCTTCCTCGTCATATTCTTCCAGAATTTTTGAAACGACATCTTCAACTTTGATCACTTCAACTTCTTTGCCGAGCTCTGCCGCAACCAAAGAAGCTGTTTCGAAATCGATCTCCTGATTAATGGTTGCCATCGTACCAGCCATCATCAGAATTTTTATAATCTCAGTAGCACCCACATCTAAGGTATCAGCCAGTTCCCCGACTGTTAGCACTTCCTGAATTTCATAAACCTGGTTTTCTTGTGCCGTTTTCTTTTTCTCGTCCTTCATCCGTTTATAGACACTACGTGAAGTTTTTTCCCTTTTACTATGGTCCCGCATTTTAGGAGCATTTGAAGGCGTGTTATTATTCTTGTTTGGACTTTTTTTACGGTTTTGATCAGGTGTTGCTGGTTTGTCAGTTTTTTTGGCATTTTTCTGATCATTGGGTTGGCTATCCCGCTTTGGTTTAGGCGCTTTTTTATGATTGTCAGCTGACTCCTGATTCTGAGCCTGTCCCTTGCTGCTCTTCGGACGATCCTGCTTATTTTGAGGTTTAGATGCACTCGCATTGCTGCTGTTCTTTTTCTTGGCATCCTCTACCTTTTTATTATTCTGATCGCTAGCCGGTTCAGTGTTTTTTTCTTTTTGGGCTTTTTGATCCGCATATTTTTTGGGGTCAAACTTACCTTCAAACTCTTCTATCTGACGATCTGTCAGGGCACTCATATGATTTTTAACAGGAATATTATACTCATTTAAAATATTTACGAATTCTTTACTTGCAATATTATGTTTCTTTGCTAAATCGTATACTCTTAATTTTGACATACTATTCCTCCCTTCATTTAATTTATCTTTTCATCATTTTATTTGAAATCTGCTGTCGAACCTGATCAACAACTTCTTTCTCAACCTTCCGTTTAAATGTGCGTTCCAAATAATTTTTATTAAAAAATTGTTCCTGGCATGCCTGGGACTGGCATATATAAGCACCCCGTCCATTCGCTTTGCCAGTCGGATCATAAAATATTTCACCGGATTTATCAGCAACAATTCTCATTAAATCGCGCTTATCAAATTTTTCCTGGCAAATAACACAGGTCCTTTGAGGAATTTTTTTCATCTCTCGCCTCTTTTAGTCAATTATTTATTATACCACAGTAAAACACTAAGATCCAGCTTTACAGAATACCCAAGTCATCCTTGATTTCTTCTAAAACATCATCTGCAAAAACATCATCAGGCTCTTCTTCAATCTCCAAATCGCTTAATACATCATCCAGCACATCTTCAAAAACAGGTTCCGCCACTGTTTCCGCTGCTTCTGAAATTTTCGACTCATCAAAAGTAGATTGACTTTTAATGTCAATTTTCCAGCTAGTCAGCTTGGCAGCCAGGCGAACATTCTGGCCTTCTTTCCCAATTGCCAGTGACAGTTGATAATCGTCCACCACCGCAATTGCGGTTTTTTCATCTTTATTAGGAATAATTCGGAGGACTTTTGCCGGACTTAAAGAATTGGTCAGGTACTCTTCAATATCATCGCTGTATTTGATGACGTCAATTTTTTCACCATTTAGCTCGTTAATAATGTTCTGAACCCGCATCCCCTTTTGACCAACACAAGCTCCTACAGGATCTATTTCATCGCTATTGGCTTTAACCGCAATTTTTGTTCTTGACCCAGCTTCTCTTGAAATAGAGATAATATCCACCAAACCTTCAAAGATTTCCGGCACCTCTGATTCGAAAAGCCGTTTAATCAAACCAGGATGGGTTCGCGAAACATTAACCTGCGTTCCTTTGGTTGTCTTTTTAACTGCCAGAACATAGACTTTTAGCCGCTGATTCATCATATACTCTTCGCCAACAGCTTGCTCTGAGGGCAGCATCGCCGCTTCTAATTTCCCAATATCAACATAGACAATCCCTTTGTCCATCCGCTTAACAATTCCTGTCAATACCTCATCCTGTTTTTCTAAAAAGGTATTAAAAATGATATTTCGCTCTGCTTCCTTAATCCTTTGAATAATCAATTGTTTAGCATTCTGAGCTGCAATTCTGCCAAAATCTTTAGGTCTCACTTCCTTTCTGTAAAAATCTCCTAGCTCAAAGGTGGGATCAAATTCTCTGGCCTTTTCAAGGGAAATCTCATTTTGATCGTTTTCCGGTATTTCGACAATTTCCAGCATTGTAAAAACCTGTATATCACCATCAACGCGGTTAATATTGATTTCAACATTTTGTGCGTTGCCATAATGTTTTTTATAAGCCGTTGAAATCGCCACTTCAATAGCCTGAATCAGCTCTTCTTTATCAATAGACTTTTCTTCCTGGATTACATCGAGAGCTCTTATAAACTCCGCATTCATTCTTTCACACCTTCCTTATTCCACATCACGCCGGGGATTGAAATCAATTTCATCCACTCTGTTTGCTTTTGCTATTTTTTCAATTTCCAGCTCCACCAGATCACCATCATCATTCAAGATAGTAATAAAGTCAGTCTGGTAGCTCTTTAAAAATCCGCTAATTTCCTTTTTTCCATTAACCGGTGCAAAAAGATTTACTATAATTTTTTGATCAATATTGGCAAGATAGTGCTTCTCTTTTTTAATCATACGGTCAAGACCCGGCGAAGAAACTTCCAGAAAATAACTTTGTTCAATGGGATCTTTTTCATCTAAATAATCACTTACAAGACGACTAACCGTTTCACAGTCATTTAAGGATACCGGTAGACTGGCATCGATAAACAAAACCAATACCCAGTCCTTTCCCTTTTTTTCAAAGGTAAGATCATACAACTCGTAACCAGCTTGAGTAACAACTGGATCCAAAAGCGCTTCCAAGAATTCTTCTTTGGATTGTTTTTTCATGCTAACTCCATTTTTATCACAAATTCTTTTTTAAAAATACTTAAGAGTGGGTCACCCCACTCTTAAGTGAAAACCTATTATCATCAATTCAGAGACTATACTTCAAGGACTTCTGCTTCCTTTTCCTTAAGAATCTGTTCAACGTTCTTAATCTCATCATCCGTGATTTTCTGAATCTCTTTTTCTCCCTGTTTCAGATCATCTTCTGTTACCAGACCATCTTTCTGGCCATCTTTCATTTCCTGAATGGCATGTCGTCTGATATTGCGAATGGCCACCTTGCACTCTTCGCCATATTTTTTAACCAGTTTGACCAGCTCTTTACGTCGTTCTTCCGTTAACTGAGGGATCAGAAGACGAATCACTTTGCCATCATTCGAAGGATTAAAGCCCAGATCTGCTTTTAGAATACCTTTTTCAATGGTTGGTATCGCAGATGCATCATAGGGTTGTACAGTAATCATACGCGGTTCCGGTGTGCTGATGTTAGCCAGCTGGTTAAGTGGCGTTTCGGAACCATAATAATCAACTGTTACTTTATCAAGCATACGGGGATTTGCTCGACCAGCCCGCAGTCCGCCTAAACCTTCATGTAGATTGTTTAGCGCCTTTTCCATTTTTTCATTTGCTTTTTTTTCGATCTCTTTAACCATCTTAAGCCTCCTGAATAATTGTTCCAATTTTTTCGCCCATTATAGCGCGTAAAATATTTTTGGGTTCCTCGAGTCCAAATACAAGTATCGGTATATGATTATCCATACAGAGTGATGTAGCAGTAGAATCCATTACTTTCAGGCCTTTGTTAAGCACATCAATATATGTCAGTTCGGAATAACGTTTGGCATCGGGATTAAGCAATGGATCTGAATCATAAACTGCATCTATACTTTTTGCCAGAAGAATGATTTCAGCATCAATTTCCGCTGCTCGTAAAGCCGCGGTAGTATCCGTTGTGAAGAAGGGATTCCCGGTTCCGGAAGCAAAAATGACAATCCGTCGTTTTTCCAGATGTCTAACCGCTTTTCGTCGAATATATGGTTCGGCAATCTGTTTCATTTCAATCGCGGTCTGAACCCGCACTGGTACACCAATTTCCTCCAGTACATCCTGAAGACCCAAGGCATTAATGACGGTTGCCAGCATCCCCATGTAATCAGCGGTAGATTTATCCATCCCCTGACCACTACGACCACGCCAGAAGTTTCCCCCGCCCACAACAATTGCAATTTCAACACCTAAATCAAAAACTTCTTTGATCTGTCGACAAATTCTTTCAACCGTTGGGGTATCAATACCGTGATCCAATCCACCCGCTAAGGCTTCTCCACTGAGTTTGATGATGACACGTTTATATTTCGGTTCCAAAAAATCTCCCCCTTCTCTAATATAGTATTATATCTTATATAATGCACTTTTACAACGCTTTAAAAAAAGAACACATTTGTGTTCTTTTGAAAATTTTAAGCATTCATCTGTTTTGCAACTTCTTCAGCAAAGTTTTCCTCTTTTTTCTCGAGGCCTTCACCCATTTCAAATCGTGCAAATCGTCGAATTTTCACATTTTCACCGATTGTCATAATCTGTTCTTTAACCAGTTCTTCGATGGTTAAATCCGGATTTTTGACAAAGGGTTGTTCCATCAGGCAAATTTCTTTGTAAAATTTACTGATTCTTCCTTCAACCATTTTATCAACGATTTTTTCAGGTTTCCCTTCATTTAGAGCCTGGTTACGAAGAATTTCCTTTTCTTTCTCCAGTTCTTCAGTCGGTACTTCCTCTTTGTTTACATATGATGGATTGCTGGCTGCAATATGCATTGCCACATCTTTTACAAAGTTTAAAAAGCCTTCGTTTTTGGCAACAAAATCTGTTTCACAGTTGACTTCAACCAGAACACCAATTTTTCCACCCATATGGATATAGGACTCAACTACACCTTCAGCAGCCAGGCGTCCAGCTTTTTTATTGGTCGCAGCTAATCCTTTTTCCCGTAAATATGCAATTGCTTTTTCAATATCACCGTCAGTTTCAACCAGGGCTTTTTTACAGTCCATCATTCCTGAACCGGTTTTTTCTCGTAATTCTTTAACTAGTTTTGCGTCCACAATACCCCTCCAAAATTTATTATTCTACTTCAATATTGTCATCATTTTCAGCTGTTTCAGCTGCTTCAGCTGCATCTGAAGACGCATCAGCTTCAACTGTTTCAGCGATTTCAGCCTGTTCACCCTGTCGACCTTCGATAATCGCATCAGCCATTACTGATAAAATCAAGGCTACAGCACGGATGGCGTCATCGTTACCGGGAATAATATAATCAAGTTCATCCGGATCACAGTTTGTATCAACAATCCCAATGATAGGAATACCCAGTTTTTTTGCTTCGGCAATGGCAATTCTTTCCTTTTTGGAATCAATAACAAAGATTGCGCCAGGCATACCTTTCATATCTTTAATCCCACCCAAGAATTTCTGCAGACGATCACGCTGTCTTTTTAAGCGAATTACTTCTTTTTTAGGAAGTAAATCAAACGTTCCATCTTCTTCCATCGCTTCAAGTTCATGCAATTTATCGATTCGTTTACCGATCGTTTCAAAGTTTGTTAATGTACCACCTAACCAACGGTGATTTACACAGAAACTACCACTTCTTTTTGCTTCTTTTTCAATGCTTGTCTGGGCCTGCTTTTTTGTACCAACAAAAAGAATATCTTGTCCGTTTGCTGACAGTTCTTTAACAAAATCATAAGCCTTTTCAATTCTCTTTACCGTTTGTTGTAAATCAATGATATAAATACCATTTCTTTCAGTAAAAATATATGGAGCCATTTTAGGATTCCATCTTCTTGTCTGGTGCCCAAAATGCACCCCCGCTTCCAATAACTGTTTCATCGAAACACATGCCATATTACTTTTCCTCCTTGGTTTTAACCTCCATCTTCATCATTAAATATCCGTCTAACCGTTTCCGGCACCTGCGGCTTTTCCGAAGATGTGTGTAATACATACCGATATACTATAACACATGCATAGTAGTATTGCAAGTTTTTTTACAGCAAATATCGATCATAATTCTTTCGGGAATCTGATAGCTTAAACTGATTATTGACGTAGTCGACATCAATCACAAAATCTTCCTGCTCGTAATCGGAAGCATAGAAAGAGATCTCCTCAAGCAATTTCTCTAAGACAGTATGCAACCGTCTGGCCCCGATATTTTCCTCTTCCTCATTTTTTATAAAAGCAATTTGGGCAATTGCTTCTAAGGTTCCTTCGCCAAAGATTAAATTAACGTCTTCCGTTTTCAAAAGAGCTTGATACTGCTTAATCACAGAGTTATCCGTACTTTTTAAAATCTGCACAAAATCATTTTCGGACAAACTGTCTAGGGAAACGCTAACCGGAAAACGCCCCTGCAATTCAGGAATCATATCTTCAACCTTGGAAACATGAAAAGCTCCGGCTCCAACGAATAAGATATAATCTGTCTGAATAGGGCCATATTTAGTGTTGACCGTACAACCTTCAACAATCGGCAAAATATCACGCTGGACACCTTCTCGTGATACATCCGGACCGTGAGAAGCCCCTGATCCGACAATTTTATCTATTTCATCGATAAAAATAATCCCGTTTTGCTCGGCTTCTCTGATACCCCGCTCCTTAACCACTTCCATATCAATCAGTTTCTGAGCTTCCTGGTTGATCAGAATTTTGCGGGCATCTTTGATCGGTAATTTTTTCTTTGTTTTTTTGGTGGGAAAAAAATCACCTAAAATTTCATTCATATTGATAAACATATCATCAGCCCCCATCCCCGGCATGATACCGATCGCTTTGGCACTGTCCTCATCCACTTCTATTTCAATAATCGTTTCTTCCAGCCGACCATCAGCAAGTTCCTTTCTGAAGGCTTCACGTTTTTCCTTGCGCGACATTTCCTTCTGGGGATCTTCAAGCTCCTCGACCTGAGGCTGATTGGGTTTCATAAAAGCATCAAAGGGCGACTTAACCGCATCCTTAACTTTGCGACGGGGAACCAGGGCATCGAGGATGATTTCATCGACATTGGCAGCCGCCTCTTCGTAGACCTCCTTCATTTTTTCCTGCTGAACGTTCCTGATTGAAGTCGTCACCAGATCACGCACCATCGATTCCACATCTCTGCCCACATAACCCACTTCTGTAAATTTTGTTGCTTCAACTTTAATAAAAGGGGCATTGACCAGTTTGGCCATTCTTCTGGCTATTTCAGTTTTACCGACGCCTGTCGGCCCCATCAGAATGATATTTTTAGGGGTAAATTCATCTTTAAATTCTGCCGGCAGAAGACTTCTGCGATAGCGATTTCGTAGCGCCACAGCAACTGCCTTTTTGGCATTTTCCTGACCAATGATATAACGATTTAATTCAGTTACAATTTTTTTAGGGGTTAATTCTTTCATTGGATCTCCTTTAGCCGATTTCTTCCACAGTAATATGTCCGTTAGTAAACACACAGATGCCAGCAGCGATTTCCATAGACTTTTCAACAATTTCCTTAGCTGTTAACTCAGAATTCGCTTTCAGTGCCCGCGCCGCTGCCAGCGCATAATTGCCGCCGGAACCGATGGCCGCAATATCATCATCAGGTTCGATAACTTCACCACTTCCCGACAACACCAGGGTCAAGTCCTGATCCATCACAATCAACATTGCTTCGAGCTTCCTAAGCACTTTATCGGATCGCCATTCTTTAGCCAGTTCAACGGATGCCCGTTTAAGATTTCCGTTATAAGCTTCAATCTTTTGTTCGAATTTTTCAATTAGTGTAAATGCATCCGCCACCGAACCGGCAAATCCGGCCAGGATCTGATCTTTATAGATTTTTCTGATTTTAACGGCATTGTTCTTCATAATGACTGAATTCCCGGCTGTCACCTGACCGTCCCCGGCAATGGCTACTTGCCCTTTATGTCTGACTCCAATTATCGTCGTTGCATGAAACATTTTTTATCTCACTTTCTTTAAACATTGTCACTTTTTATTATTATCATTCATTGGGCTTAATAAAACCACAATCTTTTTTATCGCAATAAATTGTCTTGCGTTTTCCCAACCCCTTCTGGAACATGGTCGAACCGCATTGCGGGCACTTTTCAGCAACCGGCAGATCCCAGTTCATATAATCGCAATCGGGATAGTTACTGCACGAATAGAAAGTCCGCCCGGTCTTTGAAGTTCGTTTAACCAGATCCCCGCCACATTTCATACAGATTCCACCGGTTTTTTCATAATAAGGTTTGGTATTTTTGCATTCGGGGAAACCAGGACAGGCCAAAAAGCGACCATAGCGACCTTTTTTAATGACCATCCGACGGCCACATAGCTCACAATCCACATCGGATTCCGGATCCATAATCGTCACCGACTCTGCTTTTTCAGATGCGGTTGCCAATGATTTTTCAAAGTTGGTATAAAAATCACGCAGTACTTCAACCCAGTTAACGGCGCCATCTGCTACTTTGTCAAGACGATCTTCCATTTCCGCCGTGAAGGAAATATTAACGACATCACTAAAATATTCTTTCATCATTTCTGTGACGGTAACACCTAATTCTGTGGGTTTGAAATGCTTATCTTCAACTACAACATAATCACGGTTCTTTATCGTCGAAATTGTCGGCGCATAGGTACTTGGCCGGCCAATCCCTTTTTCTTCCAGAATCTTAACCAGTGATGCCTCAGTATAACGAGCAGGTGGTTTGGTGAATTTCTGCTCTTTAGCAGTTTTGATACGAATCAGTTCTTCGCCCTCTAGCAGTTCAGGTAAAGTGCTGTCTTCAATTTTGCCTGAAGCTCTTAATACCCGGGTAAAACCGTCGAATTTCTGTATTTCACCTTTTGTTTTAAACAACAGGTTTGAAGCGGAAATATCCACACTGGTAACAAAGTATTCAGCAGCCGTCATTTGACTGGCAATCAGCCGTTCCCAGATCAGTTTATATAAGCGATACTGGTCAGCTTCCAAAGAAGCTTTTGCTTCATCCGGCGTTAAATCAATTAGGGATGGTCTGATGGCTTCGTGGGCGTCCTGAACATTTTTCTTTTTACTGGCAGTCTGATTGCCGCCAAGATAGTCTTTCCCATAATTCTTTTCAATAAAAGCCGCACTATCGCGAACCGCTTCTTCGGCAATCCGAGTGGAATCTGTTCGCAGGTAGGTAATCAGCCCCGTCAGCCCCCGGCCTTTTATATCAATTCCTTCATAAAGCTGCTGTGCCACCCGCATGGTTCGCTGAGTTGAATACCCCAGTATCTTATAGGCTTCCTGCTGCAGGGTACTGGTTGTGAATGGCAAGGGCGGCTTTTGTTTTCTGGTTCGTTTGCTGATTTTTGCAACCAAAATACTGCTTTCCTCAACAATTTTAGATAAGCGGATTGCCTCTTCTTCGTTGGCAATAGTCTTCTTTTTCCCATCCTCGGAATGAAACTTTGCCAGAAATTCAATTGGATCTTCCTCTTTTTTAAGGGTTAAATCAAGATTCCAGTATTCTTCCGGAATAAAGGCTTCAATTTCCTGTTCGCGGTCGACAATAATTCGCGTAACTACCGATTGAACCCGACCACCACTAAGTCCTTTTTTTACCTTTTTCCAAAGAAAAGGGCTTAAAGAATATCCTACCAGACGGTCAAGAATTCGCCTTGCCTGCTGCGAATTGACCAGATCAATGTCAATACTTCTTTTATTTTCTATGGCAGCGTTCACTGCCCTTTTGGTAATTTCATGAAATTCAATTCGACATTCATCCTTCAAATCGATCTCCAGAAAATTGGCCATATGCCAGGAAATCGCTTCACCCTCACGGTCAGGGTCAGTCGCCAAATAAATATGATCCGCCTTGCTGGCAGCGCTTTTAAGCTTTTTTAAAAGCTCTCCTTTACCACGAATTTTTATGTATTCCGGTTGAAAATCGTTTTGTATATCAATAGCGATCCGACTCTTAGGCAGATCAATAACATGCCCCATCGTCGCCTCTACCTCAAAGCCTTTCGGCAGGTATTTCTTTATCGTTTTTGCTTTTGCAGGTGATTCAACAATCACCAAATTCTTACCCATAAAGTCCTCCTCACTTAACTTCGTAAACAGGCACATTATAGCAAAACACTGCATTAAATACAATGCGGCCTTGTCCCGTTTAAGAAAAAACTGCTAGTTCAGTGTAATTTTTCCTTGTCTAACCGTAATGATTTCTTCCAGTTCCATCAACGTCAACTTTTGATTTAATTCAGAAACCGGCGAACCACTTGCCGTCATCAACTCATCAACTGTATTGAAACCTTTGCTGATCAATTCAGTTATTACCCGATATTCCGAACTGACAGATTGCGGTACTTTTATCACTTTCGACACATCAGCTTTAATAATAAAATCTTCGAGAACATCCTCAGGTGCCGTAACCAGTTTGGCTCCCTCTTTCAACAGATTGTTGCCGCCTGACCAACGCGGATTGCTGATCTCTCCTGGAATGACATAAACATTTTTTCCCTGATCTAGCGCGTGATTGACTGTAATCATTGAACCACTTTTATGGCCCGCTTCAATGACCAGCACCCCATCGGCAAGTCCACTGATGATACGATTACGCAACGGAAAATGGAAAGCCAAAGGTTTTTCTCCAAGATTAAACTCAGACACCAGCAGCCCTTCCCGGATAATTTCCAAATATAATTTTTCGTTGAAATTAGGGTAGCAGATATCAACACCCGAACCTAGAACAGCAACCGTTTTTCCCGGCTCATTAATCGCACCCCAATGCGCTGATCCATCAATACCTTCCGCCAGTCCGCTGACAATCGATATCCCCATCGATGAAATGGAACTGCTAAATTCCTTTGCATAGCGCATAGCAGCTGCTGAAGCATTCCTCGAGCCAACAATTGCAATAGCTGGTTCCCTTTTTAATAAATTTTTATTGCCTTTTAAATAAAGCCCAATTGGCGGATTGTAAATTTCTCTTAAATTCTCGGGATAACAGCTATCCTCAATTGTAATATATTCAATTCTTTCTGCTTCCATTTGCCGCATATCTTTTTCAACCGCCTCAAGAGAATTGGTTTTTTTAAACTTTTCAAACTGTTTTTTATTTCTAAAAGCTGCCGCCTCGCTAAAATCTTTTTCATCAGAAAA
Organism: Eubacteriaceae bacterium ES2; assembly: GCA_031222025.1. Lineage (GTDB taxonomy): Bacteria > Bacillota > Clostridia > Eubacteriales > Eubacteriaceae > Acetobacterium. The sequence goes on from CP130740.1 coordinate 2,288,606, forward strand.
AAAAGCCGACCTAGGATTTGAAAAATATGTCAACACCCTGTTTTTCTGCAGATTGGAAAGTCCTTTTAATTTTGATAACCATAACCAGTATTCAATTTCTTTCATTATCAACCTCAAAATATACATTTATCCTTCTATTTTATATTAAACTATTGATTTTGACCACAAAACAATTGTTTTATATTACTCCCTGCAATCATCATCAAACTTGATATTTTTTTCTGATAAACACTTGACGCATTTGTAAGATCGTGCTAACATATTGTTAGATAATTGCAACTTGCCTATGAGGTGATTTTTTAGGCGTTTTGTGTTAGTTTTATTTAACTTTAGGAGGGAATAAATGAGCATTGTAATTATTGGCGGAAATGATCGCATGGTCACACAATATAAAGACCTTTGCAAAGAATATCGCTGTCGGGCAAAAGTATTTACGCAAATGAACGGTGCCCTCAAGAAAAAGCTGGGAGCACCTGATCTGTTTGTGCTTTTCACCGGCACAGTTTCACACAAAATGGTTAATTGCGCCCTCGTCGAAGCAAAACGCTGCAAGGCAGAAATCGTCAGATCTCATACCAGCAGTCTCAATGCTCTCCGCGAAATACTTGAAGACTATTGTGAATCATGTCCTAACAGAAACACCTGTTCAAATCATCGAATCCACTAGGAGTAATACTATGAAAAATCTGGAAAATGCACTTGTTAGCCATTGCGCGCCGACCTTAGCAGGTCTAAAAACTGCGAGTATGATAAACATCGCCTTTAATTGTCCAAAACAGTTAGACACGATGCTCAAACTCATCAATATCTCACTCAATCATAAAGGTGTTACGCTGAGACTTTTACGGGTCACAAAAAACCGCGCCTTAATCTATGTCTATCGCCAAAGCCGACTGATAAAAGACTTAAATCAAGAAGGTGTTTGGACATTTCTAAATAGTATCGGCTATAAATCGCCAGATCCAGATGCCTGCCTCAGCTATTTAACCCGAAGAATCAACTACTATGATGGATTTCCTCATGAAATTGGCCTATTTTTGAGTTACCCGCTAGCCGATGTAAAAGGATTTATTAATAATAAAGGTGAGAATTGTAAGTTCTGTGGATATTGGAAAGTTTATGACAACGAAGCTGACACAAAAGCACTTTTTGAAAAATACAAGAACTGCACTAAAAAATATTCTGAATGTTTCAAAAATGGCCACAGCCTAGAAAAATTGACTGTCGCCGCGTGATAAAGAGCATATCGCAGTTTTCGTGTCGAAACAATCGAGATTATTGATTGTAATGCGGCCTTAAAACTGTTATAAATAAAATTTAATTTGAGAGGTTTAATATGAATAAAATCGCAGTTGTATTTTGGAGCGGAACCGGCAATACTGAAATGATGGCTAAACTTGTTGCCGAAGGCGCGAAAGAATCGGGCGCCGAAGCAACTCTTTTTACACCAGATGAGTTTTCAGCAACCATCATCAAAGATTATGATAAAATCGCTTTTGGTTGCCCCTCAATGGGTTCCGAGGAATTGGAAGACACTGAATTTGAACCCATGTTCTCGGCAATTGAATCCCTTCTCAAAGACAAAACAGTCGGCCTATTCGGATCATATGATTGGGGCGATGGCGAATGGATGAGGACCTGGCAGGAAACCTGCAAAAGCGATGGTGCAATCCTGGTTGACAATGGTGTTATATCTCAGGATGCCCCGGATCAAGAAGCTAGCGCAGCTTGCAGACAACTAGGCGCCAAACTGGCCGCAGCGTAAACAATACGGCTAAAAAGCCCCCGTTTGGGGGCTTCAGACTGAAGACAAAGTTAATGTTGAATACCTGAGCACCGACAATTGGCTTTTCAGCTGTCTGCCTCGGGGCGAACAGTTGCTGGAAAATGCCTATAATTAGCGATTTCAAATTGGGCAACTGTACGTTTCCGCACGCAGACTGCGAAATCCAATTGGTCGGTGCGGGGTTTGTCTACACACTGAAAAGGTTATTATAGACATCTAAAGAGTAATGATACAATTCGTCACGAGCGATCGCTTCCGCTTGCTGGTCATTGTTCTCTGTCATGATCCAGCACATAATACGACCAGTTTTGCCATAACGATCTACAAATTTTCTAACTGCTTTGCGGATCTCACTTTCGCTCCAGCCCGGTGCCAACATCAAAGGGATCGTAAATGTCATCTGTGTGCCATAGGTCTCGTAGAGAAAATCTGGCTCGTTAATAAACAGTTGCGGTGTCCACATATCAATACCCATTTCAATCATCATCGGTACATACTGTATATTTTTGCCACAGGAATGCAATTCAATAAATTTCCCTTGGCCTTTTATATAATCAAAAAGACGCTTGGTTGCCGGCATGATCTGCTCTCTAAACATGTCATTGGAAAAAAAACCAGCTCGTTGGGTACCCCAATCGTCGTGATATAAAACCCCATCGACACGACCATAGTTTTTAAAAATCTTGCTGCAGGATTCAATTTTATAATCAGCCATTTTTTGAAAAAAGGCTTCTAGTTGCTCCGGCTCCTCGTAAAAAGCCATCAACGTTTCTTCAAAAGGCATCATTTCATGGAGTCGTTCAAAAAGACCTTCCACACATTCATAAATATGAGCCCGTTCAGGATCCAACATTTTTTGGATCTTTTGACCATCTGTTTCGAAATCTACAACTGATAAATCAGGCCATGGCACTTCCTTTTGCCAGTTGGCAAAATCGTTGATTACTCTGGTTCCCGGTTTTGTGATCATACCACCAGCCGATTCCACCATCTGCCAATAGACTCCCCACCAGTCATAGCCGTCCACTTCCGGAACCGGATGCTCTTCCATAGCGTCAGGCCAGACAATATCTGCTTCATAAAAATAAGCTGGCATCCAGTATGGCTTTTCTCCTCTTACACAACGGGCGTAATTATCTTTAACGCTAATGGGTCGGGATTCGATAGCAGGTTTTGAGCGCTGAAAAATCCAGGGAAAACTTCCCGGCGCCTGCCACTCTTTCGAATAATCACGGTTAGCTGCTACTGTCATGAACTCGTTCATTATCTTTCCTCCAAAAATGTTTTGTTATCGTTTTCTCTTTTTGATTATAACAGGAAAATACTTTTCGTAAAATACGCATTTCATTGAATTATCATATTAAATATGCTACACTATGTAGCGAGGTGATTATTATGAGTTTTCATGCGTCCATAATTTTTTATTTATTATCTTTATCTCACAAGAATTCATATGTCAATTTAGTAAACCCTGCTTTAAATGTCGACAATTTGAGATTTTTTCGTTATGCAAAAACTGAATCCGCTAGTCTTTATATCCTTGATGAAAATATAAGTTTGTCTGCGAACAAATCACTATTTAGCCTTGACTCTCTATATATTTTGATTGGTAATCATCAAATCAATGCGCATGAATTTTCGCAAGAACATACATTTATTGCCATTCCTGAAAATTGTCAAAGTAGTCAAATCTTTGAAGAAACCCTTGATATTATAAAGCGACTTTCTAACTGGAACTGGCAACTTAAAGAATTGTTATATCATACAGCTAGTCCAGAATCCGTTTTCAATCATTTGGCCACAATTATTGAAGCGCCCTATTTTCTAATTGATGATGTCAATCAAATCTACTTAAGCAGCGACTGCCCGAATTATCCTAACTATAATAATAAAATCTTTCACACCAAGGTATCTGATCTTTTGGAAGATTCAGAATATCGATCGATGATATGGCAAACCAGTGCTTATCTATTTCCACAACAACCTTACCATGAACGTTTCCTCTGCTTTAATATTTTTGAACAATCACGACTCGTTTTCCGACTGCTGTTGCTAATAACTGACTCCCCAGAACAACCTGCTCCTGGCCTGTTTAAACTTTTCGAATTATTTTCTACCGCCTTAAAGGAGGTATGCCTTGCGCCCGCTGGTATTTCAGCGATTCGTCATCAGGATGATCGCTTGCACCTTTTTTTAAAACAACTTATAAGCGGTAACGATTCAACTAACAGCGAATTAATCAGACCCATTCTTGACCCCTATTGCTGGGAACTGAATCATTTTTTTCAAATCCTTCATCTGCAATTTTTTGAAGGGTCAAGCTGGGAGTCTGTTATAACATACATCTGCAATCAACTCGAAAGCGCTTTTCCCCATTCCTGTGCTGTGCGCAGTAATGATAACATTCTAATCATTAATAATCTGTCCCTTTCAGAACCTTCTGATAATAAGATCTTTCTTTCCCGTCTGGCCCCTTTGATTCGAGATTACACCTGTAAAGCCGGAATCAGCGACCCTTTTGACTTTTTGCTAAATCTAAAGACCTATCATCTGCAGGCTCTTACAGCCCTTGAAATTGGCCAAAAACATAATCCTGATTTTTGGTATTACCAGTTTGCTGATTTTAAGCTATCATATTTGCGACGCAAATTAACAGAGGATTTTTCAGCTGAAATGCTGCTGCCACCGGGATTTCAAGCACTTCTTGTTTCAGATTTCAAAAATCAGACTGAGTATTTAAAGACTTTATCAGCTTATCTGGAACAAAGAAATAATATTTCAGCTGCTGCTGAGTCACTTTTTATTCACCGAACTACTTTTATTAGAAGACTGGAACGAATAGAGAAACTTTCTGGGATGGATCTGACAGATCCGCAAACGGTTTTCTGGATCGGTCTTGCACTTTTTATGCTTCTGGAAAAGCAATAATTATTTTAAAGCCTCCTTGATTTTATGAAGACTATCAACCATAATGAAAAAATCAGAAGTGCTTTATGCGCTTTAATTTCTCACTAATCAGTTTTTTTATATTAATCAATGAATCATGTCACTCCCCAAGAGGAACTCAAAAAAATGATTGAGTTTTGATCTACGGATCAAAAAGCATATTATTGTTCTTTTTAGACCAAATACAAACGAAAACCAGACTAGTTCAAGTCCGCCAAATAATAAAGAGAAATAAGCTGCATTATTTTTTTATTAAACAAAACTTAAATTTATTTGCTATTTTCATTCTGTTCATTCAGTTTTCACATAAAGCCATTATGATTGATTCATTCATTTGTTTTAACAAAAATTTAACAAAAATGGAAGGAAACAATATAATGAAAAGAAGAAAACTATTAATACCCTTGCTGGTCACCAGCATGGTTATTATGGCCGGATGCAACTTATCCACTGAAAGCGCGGCAGGAACCACTCCACAAACTGATGCCGATCAAGTCACTACCACCGCGGTTATGACTGACTCCACTGTTGTGGTTGACACTACTTTTACTGATCGGGATTTAGACCCCTCTTATGATGAAAGCACCGCCGTTAATATCATCTTAAATGGTAGTGTTATAAGCGTTAATGGCAGTGGTGCCACAGCCGACGGCAGCACCTTAACCATCAGTGCTGAAGGGATTTATGTCCTGACCGGATCCTTAACTGACGGACAGATCATTGTTGACGCCACCGATACTGATAAGATTCAGATCGTCTTAAATGGTGTCGATATTACTTCTTCAACGTTTGCACCGATTTATGTTAAAAATGCCAACAAAGTTTTTATCACTCTAGCTGATAACACACAAAACACATTAACTGATGGTAGCTCTTACACCCAAATCGATGACAATAGTGTTGATGCAGTAATCTTCAGCAAGGCTGATCTGACCTTAAACGGAAGTGGCTCTCTGACTATTAATGCCAATTATAAAAACGCCGTTGTTTCTAAAGATGACTTGGTAATAACTGGTGGAAACTACCAGATAATTAGCGTAAACAATGCCCTTTCCGGTAAGGATGCCGTTAAAATCGCTGATGGAATGATCACAATCTCCGCGCCAAATGGAAAAGGAATTGCTTCCCAAAATGAAGATGATTCTAGTCGAGGTTACGTATATATCGCTGGTGGTTCAATCGATATTACAACTAGCTCTGAAGGCATTGAAGCAGTCGCCATCGTAATCGCCGATGGTGAGATTAATATCATTTCTTCAGATGATGGTTTAAATGCCGTGAGCGCAAACAGCAGTGATAGCGGCAATCCAGGTGGCGGAATGGAAAATGATGCAAACGCCTATATTTCAATTTCCGGTGGTACTCTAAATATTAATGCGGCTGGTGATGGCGTTGACAGCAATGGTTCACTTTACATCTCTGGTGGCACGGTTTATGTCAGCGGCCCAACCAACAGCGGAAATGGAGCCCTTGACTATAATGGGACTGCTGATATCTCCGGGGGAACAGTGGTTATTGTCGGCAGTACTGGCATGGCACAAAGTTTTTCTGAAAGCTCAACTCAGTATTCACTGCTTTATAACTTCGATAGCAGCAGCACTGGTTTAATCGAATTGACTGATGCGAGTGGAAATGTGATCGCATCTTACACACCTGACAAGACCTATCAATCAATTGTTATCAGCACCCCAGAACTGGCCGATGGTCAAACCTACACTTTAACCGCTGGCAGCCAGTCAGCTGAAATCACCTTAAGCGGTATGGTCACAAGCAATGGCCAAACCGGCATGGGTGGTGACATGGGTGGTGGTGGAAAAGGTGGTAATCGAGGCGGCCAAGCCCCAACCGACGGCACCAGCCAGGCAACACCTAACACCAGTAACAATAGCACTTCACCTGAAACTGAGTCATATCAACTTGAAGTATAAAATCAACCATTAATAAAAAAGCCCGAGATCATGAAATATTTTGATCTCGGGCTTTTCATTCTTAAATTGCTGGTCAAGGACTTTTTGATTATTTAATATTAGTCCTGTAATAATTGCCTACTCTCTACTCTGCGAATAGACAATATTAAAAAATATTTTTTAATCATAAAAATCTATTTGATTGAAGCTTCGTAAATTGATTGAATTGATTCATCCAGCATTTTATTGAAATCATCATCGCTCTGATTTTTACTTAAGCCTTCCGTCAAAGCTCGGGAGAAACTGGCAATCAGTTTAGGATTTTTTGCCAGTTTTTCATTTGATAACTCTCGGGAATAACCACCTGAAAGTGCAACTACTCGCAATACATTAGGATGCTCAATAATTTCTGCATAGAAATTTTCGATATTAGGAATCGTCAGTTTAAACATTAAAGTTATATTTTTATCCAGTTTATTTAACTGATTAAGAATTTCTGCTTTAAGTGTTTCTTCAATTTTTTTCTTGTCTGGCGCATTAATGTCTACTTCAGGTTCTAAAATTGGCATAAAATCGGCGGCAAAAATTTTAAGTCCAATTTCAAACTGTTGCGCAACAATTGCTTTGATGCCGTCTTGATTATTTTCTTTGATGACTGAACGCATCTTTGTACCAAAAATATGCCGTTCTTTAGCACGAAACAACAGATCCTCAAGATTAGGGATTGGCTTCATCAGTTGAACCCCATTTTCCAGATCCATTAGACCTTTATCAACTTTGAGAATCGGCAATATGCCTTTTTTATCCCACAGATAGTCAGCACTATAGTCATCATCAATTTTCATATCCATAGTTTTTTCAAATAAAATAGCCGCCAGTATCCGATCTTTTGTAAAGGCAGGACTTTTGATAATCCGCGTTCGCATTTCATGGACTAATTGAAACATTTCATCATCACTATTATAGGTATCTTTAAGGATTCCATAGCTTGCAAGTGCTTTGGGCGTACTCCCACCACTTTGATCAAGTGCTGCAATAAAACCTTTGTCATTCTTCATCCGTTCAAACTTTATTAAATCCATCTATGTACCTCCAAAATTATTATTCTCTTTAATTATACACGTTTTGCCGGTATTTACCAGTCTTTAAAATTATAAATTTTATACGGGACATAAATGTCCCGTATAATTTTGATTTGCAGTAAAATATAAGTACAAACAAATCCTTTATCTGACAATTGGATCTTTGGTAATTACCATAATTTAAAGAATAACTTTGTCTTCAGTGTAAAATTTAAAATGTGTTTTCACCGACAGTTGGTTTTAAAGGCTGCAGTTAATAATTCATTGTCTCCTGCTATAAGTGTCTAGGCGATAAAAATACAAATATTTGATTTAGCGAGGCAATAACTTCCTGGATTATGCCTAAACTCATCCAGGTTATTTCGTTATGCAAATTAAATAATATCAATACTATTGATTCTATAAATTGATATTATTAATTTTGATATTAATTTTTTTAATTTTATAATTGACTTTATTTATTTTAGGGTGTATATTAATATCAAATAACCAAGGAGGTTTCCAAATGCATTATAAAGCTCCGGGGAAATGCCCAGTTTGTGGTGAAAAGCTGTCAATCACCCGTCTGAATTGCGCAAAATGTGCAACTACAATCGAGGGACATTTCCATCCATGTGAATTCTGTCGTCTGCCAGATGAGGATCTGGAATTTATTAAAATTTTCCTCAAATGTCGTGGCAATATTAAAGATGTTGAGAAAGAAATGGGGATTTCATATCCTACTGTACGCGGTAAATTGGATAACGCCATAAAAGCTTTAGGTTTTGAAATGGCTTCAAAAGAAACTGTCAAAGAAAACGAAGAAAAAAAAGCTGCTCGCACTGAAATTCTCAGTCTTCTATCTGAAGGTGAAATCACTGCTGCTGAAGCAACCAAACGCATTAACAATTTGTAATTAAGGAGAATTAAAAAATGAATGAAGAACAAATGAAAATTCTGGAAATGATTGAAAAAGGGCAGGTCACAGCGGCCGAAGGCATGGAGCTTCTTGAAGCTTTAAAGGCGCAGACTCTACCGATTCAGGTTACAGACGTTGTTACCAGCACGAGTCATAACTACCGTTTTTTCCGGGTACGCGTCACTTCTGACAACAACACAGTCAATGTCAATGTCAATATCCCGATTAGCCTGCTGAGCACGATTGGCGAAATCGCCGACAATATGACCGGGGTTATTCCACCAGATGCCCGCAAAGAGATGGCTGCAAAAGGGGTTGATCTATCCAATATCGATTTTAAAAAGGTAATTGATGATTTAGTCAGTGGTATGGTTGATGACCCTAATATTATTGATATTGAAGCCTGGGATGAAGCCAGCCAATCAATGATCAAGGTGAAAATTTATGTCGATTAGGGGTTTCCGGTCTCTCTGGATTCGCCTCGAAATTAAGGATAGACGCTTTTTTCGTTTTCCTTTACCATTTTCAATCTTAATCCTCGAAGATCTGTTGGGTTGCTTTCTAGATCTTCTGACAATCATCAGTCCATTTATTAATGAAAAAACAAGCCCTTACAATTTTAATAAAACGGCTAAAGAACTGACCGTTCAGACCTTAAAACTTTTGAATGATCTCAATTACGGTGAAACCTTTGACTTTGTGAATGTATCCACTGACGAAGTCAAAATTTGGATCAAAGTTCACTAAGCCAGGAGGAAATCATGAAAAGACTTTTATCACAATTTATTATTATACTACTGAGCATTTTTATTATGACGCTTTTTTCTGATTCTATCCAAGTTGAGACTGGACTGGCATTGTTCGTTATGAGTCTGACTGTATTTCTTATCAGTCTTGTTTTAAAACCGATTTTATTACTTATTAGCCTGCCCTTTAACATTCTCACCTTCGGCCTATTCAGTCTATTTGTTAACGCCATTTTAATTTCAATTTCTGATTCTATAGTAGCTGGCGTTGCGATAGGCGGATTCACAAATGCTCTATTGACCAGTTTAGTCATTTTAGTTCTTAATCATCTACTTACAAAAAGAATTTTAAGTGACTACTAACAATGCTGGTTTTAGCAAGAACTGATATGATATAAACAGGCTTCCATTATCCTTTGGAAGCCTGCTCCCAGAAACGGCAAAATATCTTATATTCATTCCACCGCCCATATTATTTCCGTTTTCGAATTTTTTTCTTTTTAAAACTAGAAATTTCTAACTCAATTTATTTCTATTTCCATACAACCCCGAAATCCTCTTGCTGAATAATATGAATCAGCCCCATTATGATACATAAAGACCGTGTCATACCGGCGATCACAAAAAGTCGCACCACCTAGTTTTCTGATTTTATCTGGTGTTTTTACCCAGGAAGAGCTTTTGGTGTCAAATTGGCCAAGTTGTTGCAGTGATCGATACTGATCTTCAGTTAAAATCTCTATACCAATTTCTTTTGCCATGTCCATAGCACTGTTTTGGGGTTTATTCTTTTTTCTTTTTTCCAGTGCCTCCCGATCATAGCATAGGTTTCTTCGACCCTCTGGACTTTCGGGTGAACAATCCATAAAATAATATATTTTCTTTTCCGTACTTAAATTAACTAGATCGGGCTGACCACCCGTTTCCTCCATTTTAAAAATAATTTGCAGTATTGTGGGATCATGCTGAAGATTTTCAAGTAAGTTTTCCCACCCGATCGCTGGATGCCGATTCATGTTCATTTTAAAACGCTCTTCAAGAATTAAAACCAATTTATTTATCTGCTCCGGTAATAAACGAAAGTTTTTATCCATTACTTACTCCTGTTCGATTTGAGCAATCAAAGCTAGACGCTTTCATACATTTTTTTGTTTGGCAACAAAGTCTATCTTAAAAAATCCAATGCCTTCATCTTTCAAGTCGGCAATTTGCTAGTACAACTTATTAACCCATTTTAAATTCATCCTTCCACAAAATAGTTGATTTCAGCTTTTCTGGCCTGGGCACAAAGCTGTCTGACATTCAGTTTGAACAGTTTGCCATCTTTAATAAAATATGTCCCACATTGGCGAAATTCAAAATTCGTATTTGTTTGAATACACTGTTGTCTGAGCGACAAAACCCAGTTATAATCAAGTGGCCTAGCATTTTGATCAGATTCACCGCCGACTACAACTAGCTCCACATCATTTAAATATTTTGAAATGTCGATTTCTTCAATTAAGGGCTGACAGATTACATTTTTATGTATGATTGGTAACTGCTTAAAAATCGATAGGCGCTCATCAGCTCGAGTCTGATTTTCGACTGTACATCCAACTGTCACATTTTCATATCCACTGCCCCAGTCATCGGGAATGCAAGCTTCAAATCGCTCAATTCGCTTAGTCAGAAAAATAAAATGCAGATCTGGTCTTGCTTGTATCATCTGCCAGCATTCTAAGCGCCAATCATCAGCATCTTCCAGTAGAAAATCCGAGGAAAAACACAGATATACCACTTGCCCTGCTTTTAATTTATACTCCCCCCTTTTATTCTTTTCAATCGGAGACATGAATTTGTCTGTTTTAATTATTTCATTGGTATCAATTCCCCGTCTTTTATCACCTTTATGAATATAACAAAATTGACAACCTTCACTATATTGATGACATCCCCGCCAGGGATTCCACATCGCCATTTATTAAACCTCAATTTTTACTTTCTAACAACTGGAATCCATACTTCATATAGAGCGTCATTGGGATCAGGGTTTATATAGACCTCAATATCTGGTGCATTACCATATTCATATCCAGATGTTGGAAACCATTCCGTTACAATTCTTTTCTCAAGTTCCTGAATTGTCAGATTTGATCCTCTGCCAGTAAAAATTGCCCAGGTTGCTTCAGGAACAGTCAATTCTTCAAATACATCTTCAACTGCCTGATGACTCTCTACCGCAATAAAATATTTCCAGTCCGATACTTCATTACACAAACTAACGCCCAGTAGTCCTTTTAAACTTCCATCCATTATACTTGCCAGTTTTTCGATTGTTCCATTTTCAAGCGCTTGACCCCACATAGCAGGAACCACTTCAAAATTCTTTTCAATTTCCTTTTCCAAAGGTGCGGACACACCGACAATTCTAAAAGCTTCTTTTTTCTCAATCCGATAATCCATTACACAATCTCCTTTAATAGATATTTTAAAGCTGATTGGAGGATAGGCTTTTAATCCGCAACATCCTTTTCGCACTTCTGATGGTGCGATCCCATGAACGCGTTGGAACGCGCGATTAAAGGCAGTTGGCGAATCATAACCATATTTTAATGAAATATCTAAAACTTTGTTTTCAAAATCCTGCAGATCGACTGCCGCTTTTGACATTTTCCGGCGCCGAATATATTCTGACAAAGATAAATCTGCCATATACGAAAACATTCTTTGATAATGAAAATAAGAACATCCCGCAATGCTTGCTATTTCAGCCAGATCAATTTCATCAGTCAAATGTTCTTCAATATAGTTAATCACACTATTTAATCGTTCTATCCACTCCATTTTTCAACTCCTGTATTTATTATATTTAATATCTATTCAATTATCCTCTCATTTAGCGATCATTAAAAGCGAGGTTTTCCTAATTCTCGAAATTCAAAGGCATACTTCTTATTTATCTCTCAGCTGCAAATTCTGTTAAATTTTCTTCAGTTAACCGATAAACCGTCCATTCATCCATCGCTTTGGCGCCTAGAGAAAGATAAACATCGATGCTGGGCTGGTTCCAGTCAAGACATACCCATTCCATTCTGCCACAGCCGTAGTCAACAGCAATTTGGGCCAATTTTTTAAGTAAGGCTTTTCCATAGCCCTTTCCTCTAAATTCAGGTTTCACATACAGGTCTTCAATATACAAACCGGCTTTTCCGGCAAAGGTAGAAAAATTGTGGAAAAACAAGGCGAAGCCAACTTCTTTTCCATCAACAAGGGCGAAAATAACCTCTGCCTTATTCTTTTTAAACAACCACTCTTTGATCAGCTCTTCTGTCGCTAGCACTTGATCAAGAAGATTTTCGTACTCTGCCAGAGCGCTAATAAATTCACAGATTAATGCCGAATCTTTCTCTTTTGCATATCTAAAGCTTAATGTCATTTTTCTCTCCTCATACTACTACTTTTAAAAATCACCAATAATATTGAAAGACTATATCATTTCTTTTTGGTTACCTTTGATAATAACATTCCCGATAATTTTCGTCAATTTGTGATCTTAGTTTTCATTTAAAGTCAATTAACTTATCTATCCGTAAATATGTCTGCACTTAGACATACACCGCATTAATCAATTGGATTTCATAGGCTGCTGCGGTTTCGTATAGTTGCCCAATTTAAAAATGTAAATTAAAATCTTTTTCCGGTTGCACAAGAAACTTGTGCTTGGCAACTGCCAACGCAAGTATTCGCCCCGATGAGCCATGTGAAAAGTCAATTGACGATGCTAAGATGCCATATTTACTTTATCTTCAGTCTGCTATATATTCACTTGTTTTGGGCTATATTCACTTTACTTCAGTCATTTAGCTATTTTCGAATACTTACAAAAAAAATAGTCAAATCCGGCAAACGCGAATTTGACTATTTTTAATTCTACTTGTTATCTGTGACGTCCACGATGCATTGAACCACTACCACTATGTGACTGGGTTCCATCACAATTATCACACAGACCATCACCATCAGCATCGACATACGAGCCATCACAGACACCATCGCTATTGTAATCGCAATATGAACTCTGATAGCCGCTATGGTATCCACTTCCGCTACCGTCATAACTACCATGACCATGAGCCATTGCTGTCCCTCCTGTCATTAGTACCAGCGCCAGACTTCCTGCTAAAATTAAATTTTTCTTCATGTTGTTTTCTCCTCTCTTTTGATGATGTTATTTTAAACATGATTTATGTCATTTGTGTGACAAATTTTAATCAAACTCATGTGAGAGGAATCACAACTTTTTTATTCTGATAAGATTCCACGGCTACCGGCACCTGATAGACCGCCCCGATGGTCTCCGGCGTCATCACATCCATCCCGCCATAGCAAAAGACTTGGCTATCTTTTAGAAACAAGAAGCGGTCACAATAGCGCAGCGCCAGATTCAAATCGTGAATCACAATCACAACCGCAATATTGTTTTGTCTGGCAATGTTAGATATCAGCTTTAATACTTCCAGCTGATTTTTCAGATCCAAACAAGAGGTTGGTTCATCTAAAAGCAAAACTTTCGGTTCCTGAGCCAAAGCTCTAGCGATCATTACTTTTTGAAGCTCACCACCACTTAACTCGTCGATATAGCGTAAAGAAAAATCCTGTAAACCCATGGTTTCGATAATCTCCTCAACCAGATCGTAATCCTCTTTTTTGGGTGCCAGTTTAATATAGGGTTTTCTGCCTAAAAGAATCGCATCATAAGCCGTAATCCTACTCCCCTCACTTTTCTGGGCTACATAGGCAGTGTTTTTGGCAATCTCCAGCCTGTTCATTTTTAAGATATCCGTTTCATTAATTAAAACGCTCCCACTTTGTGGTGCAATAATCTTATTAATGCACTTGAGCATGGTGCTCTTGCCAGCCCCGTTATTGCCGAGAATCGCCACAAATTCGCCATTAGCCACATCAAATTTTACCTGATTCAAAATCTTCCGGTTTGTTCGATAGCCAAAATCCAAACCATTAATTTCCAGCATGATTGACTCCTTTAAAAATAAGATACAAAAATAGTGGTGCACCCAAAAATGAAGTAATTGCACCAATAGGCAGAATCACTGGAGAAATAATCAGTCTCGCAAAAGTATCACTGACCAATAACATTAGTGCTCCCATTAAGGCTGAAGCCGGCAGTAAATAACGATAGTCATTACCAACAAAGCGGCGCATAATATGGGGAGCAATCAAACCAATGAAATTGATGATGCCGACAAACGAAACGATGGTTGCCGCTGTTAGTGAAGACACTGTCATCCCTACCAACCTAACTCGCGATACATTCACGCCTAGTCCAATTGCTGTATGTTCTCCACACTCAAGAGCATTATAGTTCCAGCGGTTAAACATAAAATAAATCAATGCCGCTAGTGAAACGATCCCTGCCACCTCAATATTTTCAAGGCTGGCTCGGCCTAAATCTCCAAATGTCCAGAAGACGATCGCTGCCATCTGTACATCTGATGAAAAATACTGAATGAGCGCTGTCGCCCCAGCGAACAAAGAACTTAGCGCTACACCTGCTAAAATCATGGTTTCCGGTGAAGCATTACGCATTTTTGAAAGCCCTAAAATAACCAGGGTAACAAACATCGAAGTAATAAAGGCACAAATACTCGTTAAATAGGGATTTGAGACCGTGACAGCGTCAGCGGTATTTCCCATCACTGTTCCGCCGCCTAAAAATGTGATGGCAATCGCTGCTCCAAACGAAGCGCCTTGAGATATTCCCAAAGTCGAAGATGAAGCCAAAGGATTTTTTAGAATACTCTGCATGACACAGCCAGCAGACGCTAGACCTACTCCCGATACCAGAGCCATCAAAATTCTGGGAAGTCTAATATTAACCGTCACAAGAACACTTTTTTCAACACCGATTCCCAATAAAGCTTTTAAAACTTCAGTTACTGGGATATCAGCTGATCCAGCAGTAACGGCAAAAAGCGCCGTCACTGCAGTTAGAATCACCAGAACAATAATTGTTAATATTTTTTTGTGGATATATTGATCATAGTCTGTACCGCAATCGGCTTTTTTTACCATTTCCATTATTCACCAATGGTTAATGGTCCAAAGCCCTGACCTGCATCGACATACTGAGAATATATTTTTAGACCTAAGAGAAATTCAAAAATTTCATCGGCTTTTTCATCAATATCGATATCCGAAAAAGCATCAGGATAGATAACAGTTCCGGCATAGTATGCGTCCGCTAAAGCTATTTCGATATTGGTATAATTATTGTTATAAGCCAGTTGTGAATACACTTGTTTATTTTGAACAGCCTGCAAAGAGTTAAAAAAGTCGGGGTTTTGAGCATACTGTTCATTAACCAGATCCAAATTTTCCGGATTCAGGAAAATGATATCCGGATTCCAGACTAATACCTGCTCCAAATCCACTGTAAAAGCACCACTCTGACCGGTCTGATCGGTAACATTGTCAGCATTAATCGCCACAAAAGGACCATAATTAGCACTGGTTCCGTCAAATCCGTGTTTACCTTTGAAATTTAGCCCGCCATTATAAACTGATGGTTTGCTTTCATCCGGAATATCTTTAGTTCGGTTGTTCAGATCTTCCTGAGCCGCGTCCATATAACTGTTAATTTCTTCAGCGCGGTCTTCTTTGCCAAGAACCTGACCAAGTAGCGTGATGGAATCATTCATCACACCATCAAACAAACCTGGATTTGCCACAGCAACCACTGGTATGCCGGTTTTTTCCTGCAATTCATCAGCTTGAGTGTAATCAGCGACGACAAAAATGATATCCGGCATTAGATTGATAATTTCTTCGTCAAAAGGCACAATTCCACCAGAGCCACCCTGGCCAATTTGTGCCATAGACTCATAATTGGGATTAACCAGTGTATAAGGTCTGGTCAACACCTGAACATTATCCATATCTGTTCCACCTGTCACCTGATCGGTTACTCCCATATAAGTCAGCAGACGCATAACCCCTAAAGACCCGATACTGGTAATTTCTGTTGGCACTTCCACCTGACGACCCAGACTGTCTGTTACAATCTGCGTTGTTGCTTTATCACTACTCGAGTCCGTTGCCTGCGTATTTGCACAGGCTGCCATTGAAATCATCATCATTAAACTGAGTAAAAACACTAAAACCTTTTTCATTACTTTTCCTCTTTCTTTAATAAATTACGCCACTTTCCAGCTCATTGTTACCTTTTTTACTTCATCGATATTCATAGAAATTTCCATTCTGCAGCTACGTTTATATCCCACGACTATAGGGATTTGAACAGTCAATGCAGACTTTTTTCCCATTTTCAAGACGAATCATATGTTCAGCTGTTTTTTCTCCACATTCTTCACAAATAATGCTATTAAAAATTCGCGCCTGCTCCGGTAAATCATAGATTGGTGCTTTAAAATCAAATACCTTTGTTGCATCCGGCTCACTTAGTATAAAGTCTTCCATTTCATCCCGCCCCATTTCTGGCAGAGCTTTTAATACCAGTCTAATTTTTTCTCCAGTAGTGCGATTGAAAAAAGTAAAGGCCTGCTTGCCACGATTTCTGAAAATCAGATTTCCTTTGCCCGCACTGCATCCTAAAATCACTTGAACACCATCGACTCCACAGGCATCGTTTTCCGAGATACAAACAACTTCTTCATCTTCAGAGAACTGAATATTTAATGCTTTGATCGCCTCCTCCGAAGCTCTGACCCCAATTGCTAATCCCGGACAATGATGTCCATGAAATGCTACCGATTTTTCCCATAATTCTTTGTTCATCGTATTTCTCCTCAAATTTTTTATTATATAAATGCGCTAAGATCATTATTTAACCTCATCGCGAATTTCACATAGATAATTTTCCCAAAAATAAAAAGACCCATAAGAAGAGTCTTCAGACACATTAATATCTCATTTAAGTATATCTACCGCCTTCATGACGATATTATAAATTAAACTATTAACAAAAAAGAAACCGCAAAAACTAACCTCTGCTTCAGCAGAATATCAATTTTTACGGTAAATTCATTTACTTAAATGTTATATGTTCGTAACAATAGTAATCATAAACTATTTTTAAAGGCTTGTCAATGCTTGTATATACAATCAGTAAAACTTTTTTTGATTCTCCGCATGCTCAATACTCATACAAATATAATTACCTGATAAAGTTGGTCATTGTAGGTTTTTCATATTCTGGTAAACTTATCCCCGCTTTTTTACCAGCTTCAATTGACTTCAGTAACCAAGCCATATTTTCTCCCAGCGTTCTCATAATCTGCAGTCCTTCTACGTCTTTTAACACATCTTCAGGAGATGTTCCGTGCACCTGATTCCAGTATTGCGAAGAAACAACCGGCATTTTCGCTATCGTAAAATATTTATTGAGGCGATCAAAACTTGCTGATGCTCCCCCTCTACGACATGAAACTACGCAGGCGCCAGGTTTTCCAGCAAGTTTTTTCGATGCTGAATAAAAAAGCCGATCCAGAAATGAAGTCACTCGGCCAGTTGGTCCAGCATAATACACTGGTGAACCAACAATTATGCCATCAATTTCAGATAGTCTTTGAGCCGTTTCATTCACAAGATCATCAAAGACGCAAACACCCGTTTCAAAACATTTCCCACAGGCAATGCAATCATTAAGCGGTGTTTTTCCTAAATATAATATCTCTGTTTCAATCTCATTGTTTTTTAGTTTAGTCGCCACTTCACTCAATGCTGTAAAGGTGCATCCTGCTTCATGAGGGCTTCCATTAATCAATAATACTTTCATTGTTACATCCTTTCAAATATTAAATTTAATTTTTTCAACGCTAACGTTATTATATCATTTGTTTTTCTAAACAATTAATATATTCCGCCACACAATAATAATTTTTTAAATCAATTGCGGTGTTGGCATTTCTCTATGCATCTCATTCTCCTGCTGAAAGAAACTTAACGGTTAACAAATCCTGTTCACCATCAAAATATTTATTAAGCACTTGGGAAAAGATCGGATTATCGCTAACTAATGCAAATAAGGTCATTGAAGATTTTAGTTTCAGATTATCCGGCCAGCCCATTACCACTTCCGGATCATTTGATTCCAGATTTAACAAAGCATTGGAAATCTCGATCAGGCGAGTACCCAAAATTGGATCATTATAATACTTTATTGCTTCATTCCGGTCTCTAATTGCATAATACTTTGCCGTGCTGCTGCGCCCCAGTCCCTGGATCTGAGGGAATATATACCACATCCAATGACTTTGTTTACGACCACTTATAATTTCTCTCAAAGCCTGATCATATGCGCCCTCCTGTGCCTTTAAAAAACGTTCCAATCCTTCCATCTGATTCCCCTTTCTTGACATCGCAGCCAATGCATTGCGCTATTACCAAACTAAAAACTATCGCCACGTTGATCAGTAAAATAATGCAATCAAACGATTATAATCGTCAAAATTATTTGACAAACGAATTACTTAATTGAATAAAGCTATTTTTGAATCAAATTATCCAGCTGAAAAACCCCTGAATGATCTCCGGTACATTTCTCGGCCATTTCCATAAATGCTGCTGCTCTTTTAAATTTTTCATTATCTGATAAGTCAAAAAAACCTTCATCAAACCAGATCGATGCAATCAAGAATAATCCTTCCATTACCTCATCGGGATAATCCATCTGAAAATGACCTTCCCCAATCCCCTGTCGGGCAACCTGGCCAAAATAAGGGGCTAAAACTTTGGTGGATTCCAACAGACTTTTCAAATGCATCACATCATTTTCCGGTCGATGCATTTCCGTCAGGAGTTGTTCATCCGAATTGATTCGAATCGCTGCCAACAAATGGGTCATTTTTTGCCGGGCATCCCAGTCAGAATTTTCTACAACTTCTTGGGCACTGGCGGCTGCCAAATCAGTAAATCTTTTAATAATCCCATTTAGCACTTCTTCTTTTGATTTAAAATGATGATAAAATCCCCCTTGGAAAGTTTTAGCTCCTTTAAAATCTGTTCTATAGAAGTCCGCTCATAACCGTTTTCCTTAAACAATTTTTCCGAAACATCCAGGATTTCATTTTTACGTTCCTCCGGTTTTTTCTTTTCTGCCATCGTGCCTCCTAAAAGCCCTGATTCTGTAACCAGTGATTCAGTTTAGCCATTCTTTCGATTGAATCACCCTGCCACCTCTCCTGTCTGAATTCTGATTGAATTCTACCATCGGAAAGAAAAATAATCCGATCTGCTTTTGCCGCCACGGCCGCATCATGGGTCACCAGGAATAACGTCATCCCCTGTTTATTCAAGCGACAGAGAATCTCCATCACTTCAGTTGAAGCACTTTTATTGAGTGCCCCTGTTGGCTCATCCCCGAAAATAATCTGCGGACGATTAATCAGTGCCCGACAGATAGCCGCCCGTTGCAACTGACCTCCGGAAACAGCAGAAACAGCATGATCGCCAATACCTTCTATTCCCATACTCTTCATCAGTTCATTTGTTTCTTTAATGATAACTTCTTTTTTGCGGTTTTTCAACCGAATTCCCGGCAACATGATATTTTCATATATGTTCTTGTTCTTTAATAGATACGCATGTTGAAAAACAAAACCCATTTCTACAAGCCTAAGATGACTCATCTCTTCATCATTGGCTTTGGTAATATCCAGTCCATTGAAAAGAATCTGTCCACTGCTGACCTGATCCATGCCACTGATTGCATATAAAAGACTTGATTTACCTGAACCAGAAGGCCCCATTACAACCACAAACTCTCCTGCTTCAACAGTTAAACTGACATCTTTAAGCACAGCTTCCCTTTCATTTTGGTAACTTTTTGTCACCTGCGTGATTTCAATTATTCGTTTCATTTTATTCCACCATTTCTTAAAAAGAATTCATTCCGACGATTTTAAAACTATTAATCTCGGTTAGCATTACCGCAACAACCAGGAAGCTTATCATTAAAATCGAAACGGGTACCAGCACCCAGGTAAGCAAATTAAAACCTGTAAAGGAAATATCTACAATTCCTATATTTGACAGTCGTAACAAAAGACTTACCACTTTATCACCAAGAAGATTAGAAAAAACTGTCGCAATCAAAACTGCGCCACAAATTATTCCCATAATTCTAAATAGATACTCTCTGATTACTACTTTGACCGAGAATCCGATCGATTTTTTAACCGCAATCCCATCCTTTTCCCTGACGATCCTATATTTCACATAGAGCATTGTCAACAGCCCAACCAACAAAAGCGTTGTTATCCAGATCGTGAACGATGCCAGCTTAAGAGAATTTACTAATGAACTCATTGTTTTGCCGATATATTCTTCAGTTGACATTATTTTTGTACCGGTAGCTGTTTTTTCTTCAAGTTGTTGAATTACATTTTCAATCTTTGAATTTTCTTTGTCTTTTAGGGTGACCAAATAATCACTGGCAACTACTTGATCAAATCCTGGATTCACTGCCATTTTCGCTGTATAGCCACCGTTGGTCACATCCTGATAAACGCCACTTACCCTTAATACAACTGGTTCACCATTCAAGCTAATTACAAGCAGATCTCCCGTCGTTTTAGAAAGTAACTCTGCATTTAACAATGATAAGGCGATCTCCCCTTCTTTCGTAGGACTCTGCCCGGTCAAATAGGAAAGCCCCGTCTTTTCAAAATCTCCAACTGATACTTGAATCCCTGATATGCTCTGATCTTCCTTTAACACCTGACCTTTATACTCTATGAAGGAATCATATGACGCAATTTCTTCAATGGAATGAAGCGCGTCATATACTTTATCATTTTTCTTTCTAAAATCATCCTCTGTCGCAAGCCTGATTGTCAAATCAGAAGATGCCGCGCCCATACAGGTCGAAAAAGATGAATCAGACACTGCTAGATAAAGGTTAAGCGGTATAACAGTTAAGACTACCGCGACAGCCGAAGTGATTATCAAAAATCTCTTATTTCGTTTTGTTTCAGAATTTGTTCGCATCAATAATTCTAAAATACTTAACGTCATATCTTTTTTCAAAATTCGTCGAGCTGATATGACAATCGTCACATAAACCACAGCCGCTCCAAGCAGCGGTATGCCAACAGCCTCCAGAATCGTCATTTCGGCCTTTCCTAATAACTCAGCACTCTGTCTTAAAAAAACATTTCCTCCGATCAATGCCAGAAGCAAGCCGAGCAGTGATCCTATTCCGGCAATCATCCGATATTTTTTTAGATAAACTGTTAAAACATCATCAGTAGATAGCCCAATTGCTTTTAATGTCCCTATCTGCCGCCGCTCATCTTCCATACTGCTGCGTATTGAATAACGAATACAAACGAGTGAGATTAAAATAACTCCAACACTGATCAGACCTATAATCAATGCTATCATGTAATAGGAAAATGAACTTAACAGTCTCATAATCCGATAAGTAATCGCTTGCCCATTTCCCGGCAGACCACTATTTTCATAATTTATCTGAAATGTGGTGGCATAACCGGGTTCATCGAAGAAATATTCAATTTCATCTTCATTCTCCCCAATATAACCTTCCATTTTCTCGAAATCAGCCTTGTTGACCAGAAATCGGGTCGATGAACACATTGTGGAATTCATTTGAGCATCACGGATAAATTCTGTCACAACGAAGTTCATCGTAAAGTCGCCCTGTTGAAGTCGCAATTCATCGCCCAGTTCAATATCATAGCTTTCTTTATAAATTAAAGGAACGCCAATCTGACCCTTCTCCATTTCGATATACTGGTTACTATTGTTTAGTAGTGAATCATATTGGGGATGGTTAAAAACAAAACCATTATCCAGAACCGAACCAGATAGATTGAAAGTTGAATCCGGAGAAATGATTTCAATATCTCCACCATCGATATCTATCATCTCAACAATCTGATAAGCAGTTACCCGATTATCATCAGCCGCCAATTGAGCCAATGCATTTTCATCCACTTCTCCTTTGTGTAATTGGATAAAATGCGGCGGATTTGCCGTCTCATACAAGTCATCAAGCGCAGAAAAAACATTGACAACGATTATTACCGCCAGTGTCATCAAAAAAGCCGAGATACACACAAACAACATTAACACAATACTATCAGCCTTCTTTAAGTTCTTCAAAACCATATTGTTTCCCTTTCGTTTTTTGATTATCCAAGGCTCGCATTAAAGCTTAAAATAACAAACCGACCCTCGGTCTGTTTGTATTATATAAAATTTTTAATTTGTTGTCAATTTCAAAATATTCTTTTTCGAAATAAATTATTTTTAAACAATAATCCTCTTAAAACAATTAATTATTTCTAAATATTCCTTGACAAACCATATATTCAGAATTATAATGCCATTATAGGTTATATTAAGTAACTTTTAGAAATATAAAGCACAAAAGGAGTACAAGCAATGAAAGTTTTTAGATCAACAGAAGGAAAAGAAAAAATTCAAAATTACTACAACAGTATAATTAACACCTTGCCGCTCACCCAAAAATATGTAGACACGGCATTTGGTCAGACATTTATTCTGGAAGCAGGAAACCCTGAAACGCCAGCTGTTATTCTTCTACATGGATCCTGCAGTAACAGTGCTGCCTGGCTGGCTGATTTACCGGCGCTTGGCAGTTTTTATCATGTTTATGCAGTAGATCTTCCCGGGGAACCTGGTAACAGCATTGATACAAGGCTAAATTTCAATTCTAACGATTACCCCCGCTGGTTAAATGAAGTCCTTGATGCGCTTGAAGAAAAGAAAGCAATTATTATTGGCAATTCGATGGGCGGTTGGCTGGCACTTCAATTTGCGGCCACCTTCCCTGAAAGAACGACTGCTCTTGCACTATTAGCTCCTTCCGGGCTGATTCTTCCTAAACAGGACTTTATTGATCAGACTAGCGACATTGCAAGCAATTCTGATACTTCCAGTGATACAAATAATGCTGTAATCGGCGAAGCCGAATTGCCTAAGGAAGTACTTGAATTTATGACCCTGATCATGGAAAATTTCATTCCATTTACAGGGGCACTACCGGTTTTAACTGATAATCAGATGCGCGCACTGCAAATGCCAGTATTTTATATTGCTGGTCAAAACGATATTACTATGGATACAAAAAAAGCCTCAAATCGTCTCGCTCAGTTTGTTCCCCACGCAAATATCGTTTTAAGCGAAGGCGAACATATTATCACAAGTGCAGCTGATAAAATTATTCCGTTTTTAAAGGAGGAAGTTTCTTAATGCAATTTATTAATCAAAATGGTTACAAAATCGCGCTTATTGATAGCAGCTATAAAGTTGAAAATGCACAGGACGCATTGGATCTGATGGCTTCAGCTCAATATCATGGTGGTTCTGGCGCCCTTATCGTGCATAAAGAATGTTTTAATGAAGATTTCTTTGATCTTAAAACACGACTTGCTGGCGAGTTATTACAAAAATTTTCAACCTATCGAGTCCAATTAGCAATCATCGGTGATTTTAGTCACTATCAAAGCAAGGCGCTACATGATTTTATCTATGAGTGCAATCAGGGACGGCAAATTCTTTGGGCAAATACCGTGGACCATGCATTAAATGTTTTGGCACCTGTCGCTGGATAGAAAAAAGCCGGCAACTTCGAATTTATCAAAGTTGTCGGCTTTTATATTGACCTTGTACATATATATTTAAATTGTCACATAAAATTAGGCTTCAGCTTTTACCACCGATACCCATAATTCAAAAATCCCATGAACACTTTGCGGATAGTATTCAAATGCAAATTGTATACTTAATTTTCACCTCACCCCTATTCCTCAATCATCCAGATTCCTACTCTTTGATCAGGCGCAACGTACATATTATCCCCCTCCATAATATCATAGACTTCATAAAAATCATCCATAGATGACAACACTGCATTTACCCGAACTTTTCGGGGAGAATGAACATCAGTCAACAGATTTTGCTGAGCCAGTTCATCCGTTGTCAGATAAGCCCAAATTGTCGCGTAAGAAGTATAGACCTCATCCAGATCGTATCCCTGATCTTTTGCTAACTGGGTAACTACAGCCACACCGCCCAGATCTGCAATATTCTCACCTAAAGTCAACTCTCCATCAACATGTTCACCGCTGGCAATCGTGTATTGATCATAGTAAGCCACAATCGATTGCGACATTTCATCATATTTCTGGTATTCTTGATCTGTCCACCAGATTTCGTAGTTTCCGTTTTCATTATAGAGTGATCCCGTTTCATCAAAAGCATGGCTGATTTCATGACCAATCACGGCCCCAATACCGCCGAGATTCGTTGCGTCACTCTGATTGATATCATATAATGGAGCCTGCAGAATCGCTGCTGGAAAAACTATTTCGTTATTTGCCGGGTTATAATAAGCATTGACTGTCTGAGGCGTGATATACCAAAAGTCCCGATCAACACCTTTTTGATATTCGGCATCCTTGTTGGCTTGCGTCGCAGCTTGAATGGCGACGACATTTGAAAGATTTGATCCACCTTCAGAAAAAGGAGTCACGCTTAGTGCTTCACAAATACTTGGCCACTCGTCAGGATAACCTACCTTCACGGTCATCTTATCGAGTTTTAAAATCGTCTTTGCTTTCGTTTCTTCACTCATCCAGTTCTGACTGTTAATGATTTCTTTATATTCGGAAATAATTTGTTCGATCATGCTTTTGACATCATTCTTCCGGGCTTCATCAAAACTGTTCTCTATATAAGTTTTAGCCAGATCCCACTCAAGCAGGCTATCGACCTCATCGTAGGCCAATCGTTCATTCGTTTTCTGCTGGCTTGCGCCATTGAGTTTTCGTTCCATTTCAAGAGCAAGATCCCGATATTCAACAGAACCGTAGGGTGCCAAATCTTTTAGTAATACAAATTTAATATATTCCTTTAATATCGGAATATTCTCTTCCGTAAAATAGCTATTAAGGGTCGAAATCGCATCTTTTTCCATCACGACATATTGATCTGATTCAGACAGTCCACGCCTTTCAAGAAATTTTGACAAATCAATCCCACTATAAAGGCTAGTCAGATCATTATAAGTATAAACATTATAATAAATATCGGGATCATAAAATTCAGCAGGTGTGAGCCCTTTTGCAGCAACCTGGGAAACCATAGAAAAAATCGCTGTTGTATTTGCTCTGGCATCTGTTTCGTTTTCACCAGAAAGTATAAACATTTGTGTCATATACTCCTGATAATCCTGACATTCTTGAGTCATCTCTGGATCATCAAGATATTCCTTCCCGATCAGATCATCAATAGATTCGAAATAAACTGCCATCTGGGATGAATCCATATCGTCCTGAGCATAAGAAAAACGGATGATACTCTGAAACCCATTGTCTGCCAAATCAATTAAAGCATTGGAGCAATCTTCCAGTGTCTCAATATCGTTTATTTCCTGGAGAAGAGGTTCAACGGCCAAAAGCCCCTGTTCATTACGATTCTCGAGATCTAAAGCGCAGGCATATAAATCATTTATTTTTTGTTCACTGCTTCCGGATTCAAAGTTTTCGCCACTGGTATTGAGCAAACTGACAGCTTCCTGAAGCTTATCCGCCACTTCTTCTGTTATTTCATAAGACCAACTCCATGATCCTTCAGTTTCCGGAATAGTTTTCTGTTGAAATGTTTCATAATTCACAGAAGCATAAAAATCATCTTCAACCGCCGGTTTTTCACTTTCTTCTGCTGTCTGACAACCGCAAAGCAAAGCGCACAAAAGCCCAACAGAAAACAGCCATCCAACCCATTTCTTTTTCATCACAAGACTCCTTTTTCTTCATTTCTGCAATCACTTTAACTATATATTATAACCATTACTCAACTTATCTAGCCGAAAAATGCAGTTGAAACCCCATCAAAACATACATCGTAGCTTCTGAAAAACGAAGGTTGACAGAAAAATGCACCCAACATCTGATGTAATGAAGTTACTACACAAACAAAAATCAGACAGAAAAAGTGCATACTATAATAATAAACCAAAACAGCCCATCTGAAAAGGTTGAAATTGAAATTTTGAAATCTTTTAAAGCATTACGCTTACCGTCTCATTTTCGAGAGTTGGGAATCGAAAAGCTCAGGCCTCTTTTGTTCAGGCCTTGTTTTTTCAATTAGGCTGAGAAAGTTGAGTTGCAATTTTAAAATTTCTACGTGAAATCCTACTATAAGCCACTCAGTTTGAAGGCAAAATATAAACTGTAATATCCTATAAAAAGAAATCCTGCTCTTTTAGAAAGTCTACCATAATACAATGTTAGGCCCAATAATAAAACTGATGCCCCGATCATCACCAAAATATCATAAAAAACTTCTCTCCCTGATATCACAATAGGATTTAACAGTCCGCTGATTCCCAACACGAATAGAACATTAAAAATATTGCTGCCAATAATATTACCTAATGCAAGACTGTACTTTTTTTTGCTGACTGCAACAATACATGTTACCAACTCAGGTAGGGATGTCCCAAAAGCAATCACAGTAAAACCAATAAATTCTTCACTCCAACCCATTCCGACAGCAATATCAACGGCACTTCCAACCACCAGTTCGGCACCAATAACCATCCCTGCAAGGCCCAAAATTAGAAAAATCAACTGTTTTTGCATGAAATGATTTTTCTTTAGTGTGCGTTGATGTTTTTCATCAAATGCACCTGATAAAACTTCTTCATCTTCAATATACTCAAACAACTCTTTTTCGAAAATTGTATCCGGTTTTTCTTTTCTAGAAATTTGCGACATCTTAGAAATCAGGTATCCGCAAAAGGCTATCATACCGAGCAGAAGAATAATTGCCTCAATTCTTGACAAGGTATTTGATGTGAGAATCATGAGCAATAAAAGGACTTGAATGGCTATCGACAAAGCAAGACCTCTTTTTAAAACTTGAGAATCGGCTTTTATCGGGAAAATCAGTGCGGTTAAACCCAGAATTAAAGCGATATTAATTATACTGCTACCCACTACATCTCCCAAAGTCAGAAGATTGTTTCCCTGAATTCCAGAAAATATGCTAATGGCTGCCTCAGGAGCACTTGTCCCAATTGCAACTACCAAAACACCAATAATGAAGGAAGGCATTTTTAACACTTCAGCAATTCGAGAAGCTGCACTAATCAGGCTGTCCGCACCTTTTACCAGAATGATTAAACCGATTGCCAATGTTATATATGTAATAACCAAATCTGTCTCCTTCTCTAAACAACTTCACTACTGAATATTATTTTTAAACTTCAAAAAATCGAAATTGAAGCCTGCATCTAAAATCGTTCAAAATGACTCAAGTTGCAGGCTTCTTATGATTAATAAATTATTTTTAAAAATAATAGATCTTTAATCCATATTTTATCGTTTCTTTCTGGCTTTATTAATTTTTGCTATGTTCTTAAATTTTTCTTTCTTCTGCTCCATGTAGTCGGCCTTGTTTTCAGTATAAGCATCCTCATTTTTAAGCTTCAAATAAGACTGCCAGCGCGACTGTGAAAGCTCGCCTTTCTCGATAGCAGCTGCCACTGCACACCCCGGTTCATTCGTATGCGTACAATCTCGAAAGCGGCACTGACCAAAAAAGCTTTCCACATCAGCAAAAGTTTTTTCCAATCCTTCATCAGCATTCCACATACCCAATTCTCGCATCCCAGGCGTATCGATAATCATCCCGCCATCAGGTAAAAGCGTTAATTCCCGTCTGGTCGTAGTGTGCCGTCCTTTATCATCATTTCTGATATCATGCGTTTCAAATAGTTCTTTTTGAGTTAAACGATTGATCAAGGTCGATTTTCCAACCCCAGAAGATCCTAAAAGCGCGATTGTTTTTCCTGGTGATAAATAAGCTTTAACATCTTGATAACCGTCTTTTTCAAAATTGGTAATACCCAGAATATCAACACCCATGGCCACAGAATCAACTGCCCGAAATTTCTGATAAACGTCATCGGTCAGATCAATTTTGGTTAAAACCACCACCGGTTTTGCACCGCTCTCCCAGGCCAGACTTAAATATCTTTCCAGTCGCCTGAGATTAAAATCCTGGTTAACAGACATACAGATAAAAATGATATCAATATTTGCTGCGACAACTTGCTCCTCTGTCAATTTTCCTGCCGCTTTTCTGCTAAAAATGCTTTTTCTCGGTAACACCTGATGAATAATACCATGACCATTTTCATCGGTTTCCCTGTCTAACATTACAAAGTCTCCCACCGCAGGATAATCTGTCTGTCTTTGGCTTTCGAAGCGAAATTTTCCTGAAATTTCAGCATACAATTGCCCTTGTTCGGTGATAACACGGTAAATTCCTTTAGACTGAGAAAGAACTCTGCCCGGGTAAAAATCTGGATATTTTTGAGCTTCCAGTAAAATCTTGTCATCGAGACCATAATCACTCATTTTATTCATGATCAGCTCCTTGATCTATCTTCGACGAATTCTCGACCTTGCTTATATCAATAGTTTCAAGGGGAAACGGCGGATTAGCCAAAGGATTTAAGGCGATGGACATCAGTTTAACTGGGTTATCATCAGCGGCAATCCGGTTAAAAGACAAGTGCCCGCAACGTCGACAGCGATGGATAATCGCCCATTCACCATTTTTTCGAACCCAAATACTAATTGGCTCCATAATGCCACTGCAGTTAGCTGCCCGATCACCAGGACAGTCATCAACATGAAGGCTCACTAAACAATGAGGACAATGATTGCGGTGCTGGCTACCAGCACCGTCTGGTATAACCATCCGGCCGCAGTTTTTACAAATAAAATTCTCATGACAGGCGCAGTTTTGATAAACAGCTTTTTCTCTATATTTCAATTTTTATTCTCCTCCTTAAAATGTATTTTACATTAGGGAGGTTCTAACGAGATTATTTCGTGTAAACCTCCCGGTTTACCACACTTCTCAATAATTTTTTCATAAAAGTCTCCTTTTCTATTTTTTCTTATTATACACTATTTCTTGACAAATTTCCTTATGTTGATTTATTTGTCAGTCGAAATTAACCAGAATCCATTTCATTGCTTCTTCAAAAGCCTTATCAACCACAAATGAATGTTCGTTCACCAGACTGTCAAAAGCGTGATCCACAAATGGCAATTCTAAAAATGTCACATCACACCCCAACGATTTCATTTTATCATACAAAAGATAATCGGCTTCAATTGGTGTCATTGAATCATGGCTGCCATGAATCAGTAATGTTTTAGGTGAATTAGTGTTCACCAGGTTTTTTGTGTCGCTCAGCTGGTAAAGAATATTCTCCCCATCTGGCGGGCCACCCAGGACACCATAGGTCATCTCCTGATTCGATTCTTCAAGACTTAAACCGCCCGAGCTTTTTTTGTAGGTAAAATCACCGATATTATCCAGTAAACTCATTTTATCCGGACTGGTAAAATATTTCAGATCATAGGCGAGATCTGAAGTCCCGTAAAAAGAGATCACACCGTCAACGGTTGAATCAATATTCAAACTTTCATTCGTGTATAAAGGAATTTGATCACTATAAGCCACCAACTGAGCCAGATGACCGCCAGCAGACCCGCCTGAAACGATAAACTCACGATAACCATATTGGGCGCTCAATTGTTTTAAAAGAGCAGTTCCTAATTTCAGATCTTTGACAACGTCGGTAATATCACCATTAAGCCGGGTTCTCCCGGTAATATAGGCGACACCATATCCTTCACTTAAAAGGGTAGTACGAAGACGCTCATGCATAGCCATATCATCATGAATTTTATAGTTTCCATAGGGAAAGTAGATAAAACATGTGTTTTTAGAATTTTCTTCAGGTAGATAAAATTCAATCGATGTAATGTTAGAATCCATCATTTTTCCATCTTCAGTATAATCATAATAAACATAAGAAACATTTTTATCGACCGAATCAATTGAATAATCTGACTCAGTAATTCCCAACGAAACCTGACTAATGATTATCAAATATAAGCAGCCGCTAATAAAAAAGGCAATAAAAAGGATCAGGGTAATCTTAGGAAAAATCGTAAGCTTCTTTTTAGACCAATAGAAAAATATCATCATTCCCACAATTACCAAGGCATCAAAAACCACCATAAAATTAATGATATTGGGGACTAGGATTTTTGGCATTGTAAAAATAACACTCGCTGGTGGACTCAATTTAACCCATATGCTCAAACTTAAATAAGCGTGTAGAAATAAAAGGACTCCAACTAAAATGTTACCAATTTTTTTAATCATAAAATTATCCTTGCTAAAAGACTCTTGCAATCGTCTGAACTAGTTTTTCGATGCGTTCATCAATAATCTGATTTGATTTCCCATGTCTTTTGTTCATCAACTTCTCAATCTGCAAACTTTCAATGGCATAAGCAAAACAAATCACTTTACCATCAAGGTTCTCTTTGCTCATCTTCCCGCACGAAACCATTTTTTCTAACAGCCACCGGGTTTTTCCAATCATTTTTTCTGTTTCCTCACAGACAATCTGATAGGCTGTTTCATCATGCAGCTTTTCACTGTGAATAAGTGTCCAGAACAAGACCGTATTCTTTTCTGCATACATATTTTCATAAGATGCTACCACCCTTTTGAGTATCTCTTCTGCATCATGAACAATAATAAATTTTTCCAGATCCTGAATCGTGAAATCATTATTGTTTACTGCCTGACTTCTGTAATACTGATACATTTCTTCAATAATGACATCCTTGCTGGCAAAATGATTATAAATTGAAGGCTTAGCAATTCCCACTTCCTTGGCAATTTCGCTTAAAGCCGTGGCTCGAATGCCCTGAACTGCAAATAATTGCAGGGCGGACTGTAATATTTTTTCTTTTGTTGTCATTTTTATCCTCATTACACTAACTACCGTTAGTTAGTATAATATAGCCTTTTGCCTTTTCTGTCAATCATTTTATTTTCTTTTGTTAGTAAAAATGCCGCGTTTGCTACAATTGCGAACGCGGCGTTTTTTAGTATTCTGTCTCTAGTTTTAAAATCAAAGTCTCTGACTGATTATTCCAGTTAACTGTTACTTCTACTTGACTCGGCAATACAGATTTAGCTAAATTGCCACCGCTCCCTCCTAAACTTAAATCACCGTCATCAAGCGTTGAGCAAGTGCCGCTATTTCCCCAACTGCTTTCATAAGAAATTTGGCCAACATTTTCCGGATCACTGCCATTATAGGACAGTTGTCCACCATCCCAAAAATATGCATCCATCTGGAGCCTGCCATCCTCATCTTCAGGGGGAAGATTATAATAGCTATAAGTATAGGTTCCCATCCAGTGTTGGCTTTCACCCTTATAAACTCCAATTTCACCTTCATTTAGATCGATTAAAACTGATTCCGAAACAAGGTCTTTCATTTTTTTGTATACACTTGCGACTTCCAGATATTCACTATATTCGAGCGAATTTAAAAACTCGCTGGGAACAGCCAAAACAATCAGCGCGTTCTTTGAAAAATAACTGTTAGTAATTGAATCATCCAACTTGTTATTAAATCCATACATAGGACTGGACTGTGTTATTACCTTTCGCTCATTTAAATTTTTAAAAATATAAATATACATATGAGCATGGTAGTCATCAAGTTTATAAATATCCGGCGCGATCCCGCCCAATAGATAATCTGAAGGATCTTTTTCTTGATCTTTTACAAGTACTAAACCATCACTTTTAAAGGTCTTCACAATTTCTTTCTCAGTTAACCAGACACTGCCATCAAAAGGATTAGTAAGCAGCCCCACTGACACTAAGGCGATGAAGGAAAGGGTTAAAACAACGACATAAGTTTTCGGCTTTTTAGCTCTTAAATTATTTTTAATCCGCTCTTTTGTATCACCCTCGCCAAAAGCTAAAGGTAAAAAACGACCATTATGTTTTTTTGCTGTTAACTTTAACAATGACTGGGAATAGTCTGTTTTTATCTCGTTTCCTAGCCTACGGACGACCGCTTCATCACAAGCCATTTCCATATCTTTTTCACTTAAACAAAAGGCTAACCATACCAAAGGATTGAACCAGTGTAAACACAAAACCACATAACTTAGAAAACGGATCTGAGGATCAAATCGCTTAATG
The DNA here is from genome assembly GCA_031222025.1 of Eubacteriaceae bacterium ES2. Taxonomy (GTDB): domain Bacteria; phylum Bacillota; class Clostridia; order Eubacteriales; family Eubacteriaceae; genus Acetobacterium. The sequence continues at coordinate 2,321,089 of CP130740.1, forward strand.
TGCATTTGCTCATGCAAAATGATCACCTGTTTTTCAGATTCATTTAATTCCTCCGGCAAATATATTTTAGGTTTTATTATGCCAAAGACAAATGGCATTTCTATTTGTTTAGAAACGAAAATATCTTTTTCTTGACGCTTAGACCATTTTAAAAGGCGCTTCATTCTAAACATTGAAACGATTCCATAAGCCATCAGAACAAGCATTACTACAAGCCAAATTGCCAAAGCAATGTCAAAAAAGGTTGTGCTTGTTAGATTTTCTGTGCCAACCGTCATTGGCACCGTATTAACCGGTGAACTCATTTCTATCGTTTCATTGACTATTTGCGACGAATTGACGCCAACTAACTCAGTTGATATCGGATGTGAATTGGTCCTATGTCAAGATTTAGTACAAATTAAAATGAGAAATTTAATGCTGACATTTTAACCTGCTATTCGTAGTTTTTCGTTTTGCATTTTAGTAAAAAGTTTTTCAAAATTATCTGGTGACATATAATTACAATGGCTGTGAATACGGGTTGTATTGTAAAAGGTTTCCAGATACTCAAAGATCAACCGGTAAGCATGGTTATAATTATGAATTTTAAAGCGATTGAGCCATTCACGTTTAATGATGGCGTGAAAAGATTCGATGCAGGCATTATCCCATGGATAGGCCTTTTGGGAGTAACTTCGCTGCATTTTTGCTGTTGCTTTCTGGTATTCTTTTGAAACGTACTGACTGCCGCGATCACTGTGAATGATCAAGGGTGCATCAAGTTTACGGCGGCATTTAGCTTTATTGACGGTGTCGATTACACAGGAAACTTCCATCGTTTTTGACAGTGTCCAGGCAATGATTTTTCGAGAGTACAAATCCATGATACTGGTTAGATAAACAAATCCGTCCATTGTCCAGATATAGGTAATATCGCTGCACCAGACAGCATTGGGGCGTTCAGGATTAAATTGTTCGTCAAGGATATTTCTGAGTTTTTTACTGAAGTCAGAATCTTTAGTCGTGATTACATAGGGCTTGATCCACTGGGCCTTGATTCCCATTTCTTTCATGTATTTACCGACAGTCCGTTCGGCGATTATTTCACCGCTTTGTTTCAGTTTTTTAGCGATTTTCGGAGCGCCATAATTTTGTTTTGAGTCGTTATAAATGGTCTTTATTTTTGATTTGATAACTTCTTGTCGTATTTGAGTATTCGATGGTTTTCTGTTGATCCACGAACGATACCCGGTTCGTGATACACCCAATTTTTGCAGCATTCCGGAGACGGAAACCGGGCGCTTCTCTTGATGAGCTGCCTCCGCCTTTTTAGTAACCTCAACATAAATTGTTTCGGTTATTTTCCCAGAATGCCGATAGCCTTTTTTAAGACATCCAATGCGTCCTGGGTATCACGCAACTCACGTTTTAATCGCGCGATTTCTTTGCTTTCATCTGATGCATAATTACCTGAGCCACGACTTTCAATTTTGAAGTTCCCTGCTCCATTTTCCCAGTGTGCTGCAGCCAATGCCAAGATTTTCAGCGCAACCACGCAGACCGAGTTCCTTGTGTTCTTCATAGTATTGGACTGCATCCAGTTTGAATTGCTTATCATGTTGTTTTGCCATAATGAGATCCTCCTTCAGTACGATTTTTTCATCGTACCACATTTTTATTAATTTTGGATTTTCTCATTTCGATTTGTACTATTTATATTCTAGCACCAAATTACTTGGTAAAAAGCTTAATACACTTGCACATGAATAAGGCACCGTCAATCTTAATAGTACTGTCAACCATAGAATATAGCTATATTTCTTTGGCACTTTTTTTAAAGAAGCCTGGCTGCCAATACAAATAAAATAACAATACTTCCAAGATAGGACAAATTGAGGACTTCAATAAAGGCGCTCATTATACTTCCTCTTTGTAGGCATCAATTAGTCGCTGTATCTCGTCGACTTCCTGATCGCTTAGCTTACGTTGTCGCGTAAAGGCCGTGATAAATCTGGGCAATGATCCATTAAAGGACTCTTCCAGAAATTCTTGGCCTTTTTGGGTTAAAAAGACTTCCCTGGATAAGGTGATTTTCACGATCCCGTTATCATTTAAAAAAAGTCCCCGGCTACTTAACCGTTTAAACATTGTGTAAGTTGTTGTCCGCTTCCAATCAAATGCCTGAGCACAGAGTATTATTAAATCACGCATTGCTATTGGGGCATTTTCCCAAATCAGATCAGCAAACTTCTGTTCCATCTCTCCTAATTTATATTTTTCCATGGCGCCTCCTTGTCTAACAATACTAGACACAATCAGTCTATCACCATTAGACAAACGTGTCAAATATAAGCGCTGAGAATTTCAGCTTTCTCATTAAAAGATCCAAGCATCTCTGTCAAAAATTCAAAATAGATAATTTCAAGTCCTCGTTGCGGACAACGCTCATTTTTTGTTTATCGTGAAAAAGCCTGGTGCTCATCGATCAGACCTAAATCATAAGCTTCTTTGCAGAACCTGATATTCATAAATGCGGCCAAAATACGAGGCGCAGTAATTCCTCAGCATCTGCGATCCATTAAACAAAAAAGGTAAAAAACTGCCAGCTATAAATAGCGACAGTTCTTTTACCTTATTAATTTTCGAATTGCTAAAAATCCATCCCAACATTATCGTTTTTTAATCGGGTGCCTGACCACCGTCTTTAGTTTTTCCGGTGTTACTTTACGAACATCACTGAGATAAATCTCGTGGTGGTAACGGGTATCTGAAATATCCAGTTCATAGCCCTGGTCGGCAATAAAAGCATGCATGGCGGAAACCGTGACTGGTTCATTATCATAAGGGCCAAGGTGCATACTTTGGACGCATAAGCCTTCTGTATAGGTGAAAAATTCAACCTTTGAAAAATCTCTTTTTTTCTTACGTGTCGCCTCAATAATTGCCCAATCAAAATCTTCTTTGCTGACAAAATCCGGCACACGGATTAATGAGATGAAAACGAAATCTTCCTTGTGCGCATAATCAACGCCTTTGATCCCTTGCTGCCACCAGAAACCTTCCAGCGGTGGTACCACATAGTCAAAATAACCGTCAATCTGATGATCGCCTTTTTTGCTCATCTTAATCGTATAAGCGATTCCATATAAAAGCTCGATTGACTGTTTATACTCCCCATCCTCAGCGTTCGGGTCACCCTGGCCACGTACCGCCAAATAATTCATAGTTGGGATATCCACTATAGCTGGCTTGTTTTTAGGCATATAAAATTCTTTGTATTCTTTTTTATAATCAAAAGCCATATTATTTCTTTCCTTTCTTTTTTGCTTTTGGCATGGGCAGTTCATCAAACATCTCAGTGACTGCCTGGCATAACAAATCCTGATTATCGACATCATCAACCAGAATCATTACTTTTGCACCCTGATAGGGTGGCATAATCCTGGCATCAGCAAAGTATTTTTTACTGACCGTGTTGATTTTCAGCATAAAACCGGGCTCATAAATTCCGCCAATTATTTTTTCCCGGTAATAAAAGATATAACCGCCCATCATTGCCCGAGACCGTACATCTCCCAGGGGTTCCAGCTGCTCCATCATATAGGCTGCAAATTCTCTACTATTACTCATTTTCCCCCTCATTAAATGAACCAATCTCGATTAAATTCCCCTCGGGATCTGCTATATAACAAGTTCTCTGGCCCCAGTCTTCAGTGGTCGGTGGCATCACCGCTTTTGCACCTGCCAGAGTGACTGCTTCAAATGCCTGATCTACTGCTGCAAAGTCATCCACACTCAAGGCAATTTCAAAATGCCCGTTCAAACCACCTTTAATATACGAATAATTTTGTCTTGTCATCGCTTCAAAATCACTTTTTCGATACAGTAAAAAGAGACTGCCATCTTTTTCAAGATAGACGTTTGTCGTGTCTTCCGATTCTTTAATCTCAAATCCCAGTACATCCCGATAGAAACGAACCATCACTGCCATATTGTCAACAAAAATACCAAATCCATCCAGTTTCATTTTATACCTCTCCAAACTTTTCGCATAGGGCAATAAATTTTTTCTCTGATAATATTTCGTTAGTGATAAATTCGCCATTATAGAACAAGGCATACGTCGTCCATGCCGCTGGTGCCTTTTGAGCGTTTTCGAGGTTATCGATTAAAATACTTAAAAAGGCAATATTTTCTTTTCTGGCAAAGTCTTCAATTAATGCGACATATTTGACAGTAAAGGGACAGCCATAGGTATAATAAAGGACAAAACCTTTCTGCTCTATTTGTGGCGACTTAACCTGCGCTTTGAATTCTGGTAATTTTACACCATCTTCAAATGGTAAGACCATCAAAGAAAAATAAGGTTCCGCAGTATCTGCCGAAACAAAGCCTTTGTGCGTCAAAAATTTAGGGTCTGATAAAAAAGGCATTTTTTTAGGAGATGAAATCACTGTTAATCCCTTTTTCCCTTTAGCTTTTGCATCAATTTTGCATGCCTCTAAAAGATCATTGGCGTAACCATGCCCTTTGCAGGAGCCAGACACCCAAAAACAATTGACATGCATGTATCCAGCTGCTTCAATCGGCACCCAGGCATTTTCTGCCGGTATGTATTCAATAAAACATTTGCCGCGCAGGTCTGCCTTCAGAAATACCAGACCTTCTGCCATCCTGTCTTTTAGCCATAGCTTTTTTGAAACAACCTGGGGATCTGTGTTTTTAGAAATTGCACAACAGATATGTTCGCTGTCAATATTTTCCGGTGTCAATTCTATATAATTCATCCTTACCTTCTTTCAATAATTCTTTTGCATTCTGCCAATTATTTCTTTAATTTTTTCTCTGATCTCATCGGGTTTTAAGAGCTCCACTTTATCCTGAAAAGTAAGAAGCCAGGAAATTAAATTATCCTGATCGCTATAATTAAACTGAAACAATAATTTTCCGTCTTCTTGTTCTGTAAAACTATTACTTCCAAATTCTTCAATCAGTCGCCACTTGCAACTGCCATCAAATAGGGCTTTGACTTTAATATTGGCTGGAAAAATTCTTTGATTGCTTAAATCCGGAATCTTGACATCTCTTTTTTCAAAAGAATGCTGTGCCATAAATAATTCTTCCATCCGGTTTAATTTAAACAAACGATAATCTTTTCTATTTTCACACCAGCCCCATAAATACCAACTAGCCCAGCGAAAGATTAAAAAATAGGGCTCAACTTCCCTTTTACCTTCTCCACTTGCCGAAAAATATTGAAAATTAAGTAGTTTTCCTTCATCAATGGCCATCCTGATCAGGTCGATTTTAGGCGCCAGTGTTTCCTTATACCAGGAAGAAAGATCGATTAAAATTGACTGATCACCTGTTAAAAAGTCAGATGATCCAACTGATAATTTTTCCATCAGCTGTTCATAATGCGAGCTGCCGTTAACACTGTCCAGACTTCTAAGACCTGCCAGGATATCTTGCAAATCACGCTTGGACAAAAGGGTACGATCAAGTTTAAAATCTTCCATAATCGAAATCCCACCACCAGCACCCTGCCTTGTGACAATTGGAATTCCAGCCTTTCCCAAATCCTCAATATCACGGTTAATAGTTCGACGGGAAACTTCAAATTTTTCAGCCAGTTCAGGGGCAGTAACCCAATCTTTTTGTAATAATAGAGTCAGCATCCCTATCAGACGATCAATTTTCATAATATCCCTTTCAATTGAAATTTTAACAAACAAAACACGACAACTGTGTGTCGTGTTTTGACTGAAGAAAAAATTAATTAGTTAATTAGTCGGCGCGGGGTTGTCTACACATTGAACATTGTATTTGTCAATTGATGTGAAGGCCTTAAAATTGTATATTGTCCTGATTTGATTCTTTCGATTCCCGTATTTTCATAATTGCCACAAAAGCAGCCCCCGAAACATTACTCCTGGCTCTGAAGAGAGCTGTTGAAACCGCGGGCATCGGAACTGCGGTAAACTGGATAGTCACCAGAGATGCAGCCAGACCCGAATTCTGCATATCTATTTCAACTGCCATGGTGATGCATTTTCCGTCTCATGCCAATTAATTTAGTAAATCCGCTTTTTTTGTGAAATCAAAGCGATCCGTTGTATAAACATCATCTTCATCTGACACATAATAGAGATTGATTTTTGATCCCAACTCATACCAACGGTTATACCTATCACCAATTTTGATCAGTTCAGAAACAATTTTGTTACAGCGTTTTACCTCATCAATGCCGTCTGCAAAGCCATTTACAATCATATATAAAGAGTTTTCACCCTGATACTGAATCGTAATCATATCCGGATTTCCGTGGTCAGCATAATCTGCTAACTCAATATTTTCTTTAATCATGAATTCCTGGTTTTCATGATCGTAAGTCATCATTTTCTGATTATAAAAAATTTGAGTTTCATTGAATATATCATGTTTTTTTAATGTTTCGGCGATTTCTTGTGCCATCACTTCATTAATTTCATAATTTGTCATGCTTGCTCTCCTTGCTCATGCTTTTAGTAATATTATACAGTATACCATAAATCAAGTTAAAATATTAAACAGAAATCAAGCAATTCTTTACAATTAGCTGAATTATGTTTATACTCATCTTATGTCTTTTGACTGACAATTAGATCAAACTTATCCAATCAGGAGGTAAAAATGTTTCGAATTTGGGGGAAAATTATGAAGCGCAATAAATTTATTGAAGATTCTGTTTTTGAAATTGATGACCATTCCATCAGTATTGATGATAAAATACAAGCCGGTTTAGAGAACCTCTGTCAGTTTTTCGATCTTGAAAAACCAATCTGGTTAGACAAAAACACAAAAGAACTGGCACGGTTTTCTAAAACGGCCTTTCGCCAGGATCAGTTTATGGAAACCATCGGTTTTGACTACTTGGAGCTGGAGATTATTGATGATGGTAGCAAGAAAGACTGATCGTTACAATTCAAACTTTATCCATTTCGCAGAATCTTAATCATCGCCTTGCCTTTAGCCAATTCATCAACCAGCTTATCAAGGTACCGACTTTTTTTGTCAAGCTTCTAGATTTTTTTAGTTTTGAGTCCCTACCATTTGACTTAGCTGCCTATCAATTAATTTCATAACGTTTCATAGCATGGGCACCTGAATTCCAAATACGAAACCAATAATCATCAGGACAGCAAACACTACAGCTGATAATACTGTGTAAATCACAAATTCACGAAGCGTCGTATTGACTACGAATCTCATGAGAATAAAGTAAAATATCGCCTTCCAGACAAGCAACATAATAAACAAGGTGCATATGATAAAAGCTGCAAATCCCCTTCCATTATAGGTGTCCGGCATTATCAGTAGAAGATTGTATAAAACCACACAAAATAAATTAGGTATATAACTGAGGCTCCATGTCGTGACGACTTGTTCAAAACTAAGACCTTTTTTAAAAATCTTCGACAATAACCAGAACAGAGCACATACAGTAAACCAGGTAATTACAGATATGATTATCCTAATAAACATACCGCTAATGTCCAGTTCAATTTCATATCTGCCTCTATTCGTATAATAGTATACGACAGGAGAAATAACCGATCCCATGATTACGGTTGTAAAGATTGTCGCAATTGATGCCCGAAGCCTACCTTCAATATTGCTTCTATTGAAAACTTTAAGGGGCGAAAATATTGCTTTGTATAAAACATTCAACATATCGATTTCATCACCTATCTTATTACACTGCATAATAGTTGTGCAAAGCTGCTGCCCAGAACAACCCAAAGAGCACCTGATATAGGGATAGAAATCAAGCATGCAGCTTTTAATGGCTTCTCAAAAAAGAAGCTTTCAACTGATGTCAATACAAGTTCCGTTTTATGCTCCAAGGGTATCACCTTATAAAGAAGCTTCTCCTTTAGGCCTTTTGGAGGGATCACTTCGACATCTGTTGTTTTGATGAGCCTCTCTATTTCTCTACTATTCATGTTTACCATCACAACCTTCCATTTTTAAATATGCTTTTTCAAAGGAAATTTTGGCCCGCTGAAGAACACCATCCACTGCCTTTGTCGACCTACCCAACACTTTTGCAATTTCCTTTACACTTAAGCCGTCCATATATTTCATGATAAGCGCATACCTGTATAAAGGATTTATTTCGCTCAGCACTTCAATTACACATCGTCGCGTTTCATTATCAAATGCAACTTTTTCGAGATTGAAGCTGTCTGCATACTCTGCCAAACCGTCATCACCCGGAAGCTCAAACTTTTCCCTATATATCGTTCTACGGTAATATTCACGGAGTTTGTTTTTAGCGATCGAACAAAACCACGTACGAGAGCTGCTCTTTTGGTCAAACCTATGTAACGATATCCACGCTGAGGCAAAGGTGTCCTGCACGATATCTTCTGTCAATTGACTGTTGCCCGCGGTCCGAGCTAAGATAAAGGAATAAACATAGTTGAAGTCCTGATTATATAGTTCGGTGAAATATATTCTCTTTTTTTCCGGATTTAGCCTCATAAGCACTCATTCTATGGAAAACGTTATTTCAAAAATTCTTTCGTCTCCATCATATAACTCAAAAGCATAACTGCCTTCAACTACTTCGTTTCCGTCAATCATATAAGATATTATACCTTCCGGTCCCGTTGACAGTGTTCCAACTTCTTCTCCAATTATGTTGCCATCTTTAATCCACTTTCCGGTAAATTCAGAGCCCTGAGGACTCTCCACAAAGTGAAGGTTAGCATACAAATCATCACCTTCCGGGATAACCATGGAAAAGTCTTCCTGATACTTATTGAATGCACTTGACAAAACCAGATAAATTCCGTCACCTAGTTCTTGCACAGTTTTGTCATAGGCTTCCGTACTTTCAATAGCAGTGTCTCCAAGCACCATCCCCATGATGGGACCGTCCCCTTTATTCACAAGCAGAAAACCTAAAAACATCGCTCCAATGATAATAATTACTAAGACAGTTATAGCTGTTTTCTTTTTCATAATAAATCTCCTATTCATATGAATTCATTCTCCGTAATTAAGTTCATCCTGTCTCATAAAAACATGTAGGCCCCCTATTATAACTACTGTAAGATAGACACAAAAGAAGAGTAAGGCCCAGATAACATAACTCATTTCAGAATACCCATTTAAGGCATTCATGATAAGCGCCGGTGAAATCATGTAAAGAATTTCGGTTGTTCTTTGACTAAATCCCAATAGATTGCCCAAACTATCGATGATCATAACAAACAGTCTTGGCATAAATACAGCGCCTATGATGATTGATGTGATCAATGATGACTTTGATGACCTAAAAAAAACAGAAAACATCAATCCCATCAGGCTGAATAAAGAGAGAAAAGTCGTTAAAGGCAGGATATATCTGAGTGTCAGCAGACTCATGCTAACATCACCAGACAAAACTAGATATACCAATGTCAGAACCAATACATATGACAACGCCAATATATATGAAATTATAAAACTGGTCAAAATTTTGCTTAGATACACCTTCTTTTTAGTTACGCCTGAAGTAAGTATTAAGTCTAGAAGTTTGGACTCTCTTTCCCTAGATATTCCGTCATAGTTCAATGCAAGAGCTACTATTGAACCGAAGAAATTGAAAGAGAAAACAACCGCCATATAATGCATTACCCCAGAAGTTTTCACTTGGTAGGTACTGTCGGAGGCCAAAATAAACCAGAATTGAAAGAGCACTAGTAACACAAACATGATTAATAATCTTTTATTAATGCTGTTTTTTAAATCTCTCTTTAGTAAAACAAATACGTCCCGCAATTAAGTGACCTCCTTAATGATACGATTATATAGTGTTTCTATACCTTGCCGCCTCACGCTGAATACTTTAACGTTTTTTTCATGCAAAAAATTCAAAACAAAAGGCACCTCATATCTTTCAATTCCGGCAATCAATAAGTCACCTATCACTTCAAACGATTTCTTCTTCGTTTCTGATAATAGCTCAATAATTTTTCTATCCAAACGTTCCGTCTCTATCTCATAAAAACTACTACAAGCTCCTTGATAAAGTAGTACGCCTTTTTCGATTATTGCTACAGTATGGCACAGATTTTCAAGCTCTATTAAGACATGTGAGGAAATGAATATGGTACATCCACGCTGATTCAGTATTTTTATTATTCCTCTTACCTGTTGAACACCAGACGGGTCAAGCCCGGCTGTAGGCTCATCCAAGATAAGTATGTCAGGTAATCCAATGGTTGCTATAACAAGCTGTAGCTTTCGTTGCTGGCCTGGCGAAAGGTTGGTAATTTTCTTAGATAAATCAATTTCTAGTTCTTTTGCAAATTTTTCACTTTTTGCTGAATCACAATTTCTTAGTCGCCCGAAAAAGCGCAATATCTCTTCAGCATTCATATTATCACAAAACCTGACGTTCTGTGGGAGAAAACTTACCGGCGTTCTTACCTCCAATTTTCCGCTGCTCGGCTTCATTAATCCGCATATTATTCTCATAAAGGTTGTCTTACCAGCGCCGTTTTTTCCAATAAATCCGAATATCTCACCCTGCGGTACGGAAATAGACAAATCTCTAATTGCCCTGAAATCTCCGAAGTACTTGCTAATACTGCAAGTGGTTATCGCTGCATTCTCATTCATCACATCAACTCCTTCATCCTATTAGTTGCACGAATCAAAAAAATCCCCTGCAATTTAATAAAAATTTTCGAGCAGTATTGCAATAAAAAACTAAGCTAATCGATAAAGTCAAGACTTTCTTCTTTAATAATTGTAAACTCGTATTATTTTCAATAACAAATTAATTTTATCTGATCCCCTAAAAATAGGGGATTCAGATGTATTATGACCGCACCCTATAGGTGGATCAAAAAACAAAAGAAAAGAACCCGAATTTCTGAAAAAATTTAAGTGACTAATCAAAAACCATCAGAAAAATAAGTTCTTTCAATGACAAATTCAACAGATTATTTAGTAAATTTCAACACAAAACTAAAAGTAAGTTTTGACGGCAGTGATCTTTCATCCGATACAGGGCTTTTGATTCCCAGAAGTTTTGATAAAAACCTTGGGATAAGTCGGCTGATTGGAGAAGCTTTTCCATCTACAGGCAAACATCACCATCCAACTGCAGCTATTCTAAGACAGCTTATGTACACCACCATTGCCTGCTATCATACTGATGACGCATCGGATCACCTGTGTCTCGATCCTGCATTTACACAGATCCTGGGTAAAAAAACATTAGCCTCGCAACCGACTGTTTCCCGGTGCCTGAACCACTTTGATGGTCAGATGCTTAAAAAACTTGATCAGCTACTGCTTACCTTTATTGAAAAAGCCTATTCGGTCAATAAGCCTGTATATGATATTTTAATATTGGGCCATTTTCAACAGATTTTTAGTTGAAAAATGGCCCAATACTAAAATATCATATACAATCGTTACAATTCAAACTTTATCCATTTCGCAGAATCTTAATCATCGCCTTGCCTTTAGCCAATTCATCAACCAGCTTATCAAGGTACCGAATTTCCTGCATCAAAGGCTCTTTAATATCTTCAACCCTCACTCCACAAACCACACCTTTAATCAGACGCCGGTCGGGGTTTAATTGCGGAGCCTGTTCAAAAAACGTTGTGAAACTATTTTCACTTTCAATTTGTTGGATCAGCTGGCTCTGGTCATAGCCGGTCAACCAGCATATAATTTCATCCACTTCATCTTTAGAACGACCTTTTTTCTCAGCTTTTTTAACATAGAGCAGATAGACGCTGGCAAAAGTCATATTGTAAATTTTTGCTAGTGGCATTTTTCCCTCCTATTGAATCAATCTACAAACTGATATAAAAAGCAGATTCGTATGTCACTGAGCAGTAAACATCCAGTTGATACCAAACTCATCCTGTAGATGTCCGTGTAGTTTAGCAAAAAAAGTTGGATTCAAATCCATGATAATCTTTCCGTTATTACTTAAAACCGACCAGGCTTTTTTCACAAATTCGCTATCATTTGAAGTCACATTTACAAACATATTATCTCCAGCGATCCGAGGTATGCTGCTGTCGGCACACATGATCTCTGTTCCATCAATTTCGATGCGGGAATGTAAAATCAAGTCCATATCACTATCCGGAATGGTAAAGTTTGGATTTGGTGGCATGTCTTTATATTTCTGCACCATTGTTGCTTTTACGGAAAAAGCATCTTGATAAGTTTTTAATGCCTTTTCACAAGTACGGTCAAACATCAGATATAAACCAGTCATTTCTTTGTACTATCCTTTCAATAATTTTAAATTTTAATATATTTTATGAAGCCATTATAAACGAAGAAGTTCACTTGTGCAATCGTTTCTATATCGGCCCATAACCCAACTTAGCTTAGAAACTATATACTAATCTAACAACAAATAAACCGCCTTTTGTTTGCAATTACTTCAAAAAATAATTTTATAGAGCAGAAAATTTGATAGTCGACATTGTTTACGATCTCTTCTTCACCATATCCCAATTTACACAGTGTATTTGCTGTCATGATGGTCCGGCAAGGATATATTGCCTCTTTGGGATAAACTTTAAAACGTCCATCCTCCTGCCAGGTGCTAAGAATCATTCTTGCGGCTTTCTGAAGTACCGATTCAGTAGGATTCATACCCAGTTCCAGTAAATAACTGACACTCTCCAATGTTGAAAAGGGTGATCCTTTAAATAAACGACGATCCGATGTTGTCCAAGATCTGCACCTTGATCAAATTGATGAGATAGCATTACTTCAATCGAATTGGAATAATTTTTCTGGCTCCATTTTTCTCGCTTCCTTAGACTTCAGTCAATTACACTTTATTTTTTCTATCTGGTTCTTTTAATTTAATTTGCTTTTTACAATCATAAAATATCATATGTCAAGATGCGCAAAAATAAAATTCTTGATTTTTAGTAATCCTTAATATATTTATACTCATTAACCTGAGAAAAGCTTTTAAACCCAAGCTTTACAGAATAAGATTTACGCTACAATTATTGCTGTCTAATTACTAAACTGGCCTCAATAGCCACGTTATTCAAACGCGCCGATCAATTTAATTAAACATCCAGATTCGAGTATTTTTTACGACTAATCTATTCACTAAGGCAAAATATTGCAACCTTTGGACTGTTAAATCAAATAGAATTTGTATATATTTCAATTCTACTTTACAATTAAAAATAATAATATTTCTTTAGAATCCCAAATTAATGTTGTCAAGCATCTACGAAAACGATATGATAATAATGTAACTATCAAAGAATGGAAAAACAATGAAAAACAACAATAAAAAATACACATGCATGAAGGAGCTGGAGATTTTCGATGTTCTGACAGCCGAAGAAAAACTATCTGTCTATGATCTGGCAACAGGTAATCGCCTTAAAAAAGGCCAATTTTTGTTTAATCAGGGCGATGAGGGTGATAAGGTTTTTCTCATCCAAACTGGCAAAGTTATGTTGCAAAAATTTACTGAAGATGGTGTAAAAATCGTTATTGATATTCTAAAACCGGGGGACTTAATCGCTGAAAACATAATTTTCGAAAAAATTAGTTACCCGTTTAGTTGTATCGCTTTGGAAGACAGTTTCATCTGTGCCTGCTCAAAAAATGAAATGGTTGAATTGATCAAAGATCCAGTTATACTAGAAAAAATATTTTTAAGTATTAATAACAAGATGACAGTCTACACAGAAAGAATGACAAATAATGCATTGAAAGATGTTCAAAAAAAAGTATATAATGTTTTAAAACTGATCGCCGACCGTCACGGACATAAAACCAATAACGGTCTGGAAATCGACTGTTACTTAAGTCATGAGGATATTGGCTTTTTAGTCAATGCATCCCGGGTATCCGTTACTCGTTCCATTAATGAACTAATCGAAATGGGTAAGCTGGGAAAAAATAATCGTCGCTACATTATTCCTTAAAGAATTGTAGCCTATTATACAGAAAGTATTCTGATTTCATAATATAATCATTTCAAAATACTTTGGAGGCAACAATGAAAAAAATAGTATGTATCAGCGGATCTCCGATCAAAGACAGTAATACCGATCGAATGCTTAAAAACATTGCCAGCAATTCCGGCCTTGAATATGATTTTATTAAACTGAGTGAACTGACAATCCGCCCCTGTTTAGCCTGTAAGGCCTGCGTAACAACCAACCAATGTGTTCAGAAAGATGACTTTCAGGAGATCAGCGCGTTAATCCAAGAATCCGATGTAGTTATTTTTGGAGCGTACACTCCATATGGAATGATCGATGCTTTTTCAAAAGCCCTTTTAGAGCGACTTTGGTCTATGCGCCATATAAATAGCTTAAATAATGGTAAATTTGCTGTCACTGTATTGACTTCCTTGAACCGAAATTCTGCTCAACAAATTAATCAAGAGATTGCTATGGAGATGGTTATGGAAGGTTTTATTCTTTTAGATCAACTGGTTATTAACGGTAGCGTTCCCTGTCTCAGCTGTGGATTTGGTGAAAAATGCAATAATTCTTTTGCGCAACTGCAGGTTGGTGAAGATGGCCCCATCTCTGCCTCAAGTTGCTTAGATGTTGAAAACCAAACAGTATATCAAAGAGGCTCAAAATTAGGTCAATTGATAGGTGCTTACCTACGAGGTGATCAGCATTTTGATGATACAGGCTATCAGAAACAAACTTCAGTAATGATGGAACAAATGATGCCCCTCATGGATCAAGGAATTCGCCAATGGCGAAAAGAAGAATTAGCCTTTTCAGACCAAATCTGAAAAAATTCAAATCATAAAAATGACCTGAAGTTTGATGAAAAACATATAAACCCAGAACCCTATGACTACATGGCTCTGGGTTTTATAATATCCAAAATTTTCTCCAATGTGGGAGATTTGGATTCATCCGTTAAAACTTGCTTTGATCGTATTATACTTTTTCAATTTGATTAGACAAGATCTATCTTTTATTATTTTCGTTTAATTGGATAGCAAACCTCAGTTACCAGTTCATCTGGATTGTGTGTTTGGGCTGGACTGACATGATAGATACAAAACATTGCACCTTCAAATTCGTAGCCATTATCTCTTACCCACTGAGCTACATAGCTATGCACCTCAGTTAAATGCTCATAGCTGCCTTTAAGTACAGCTGAAGCAAAAGTAATAGCTGAAACATTTTTAAAGACCACATGTTCGGTGTTCTTATAATTCCCTTTTACCGATATCTGAACCTCCACATCGACATCATTTTCCTTGTAGCCTTCATCATGAAAAATAGCCATGCTATAGCAGGGTTCATCAACTTTCAGATTACCAGTTTCTTTCATCATTAGTTCCCAAAGCATTCCCTCCTGATCATAGGCTGGAATCACATTTCTCACACTTGCGACATAACGGGGATTTAGAGTTTTAATCGTAACATTGTAATTCATAGCAGTTTCATCCTTTCTTAGCCGGTTAATGGCTGTCTCAAGGAGTCGTATTCGTTGCTGGGTTTCTTTTTCCTGTTCCTGAAGCTCTGTATATTTAATCGAAAGAAATTCAGCTAGTGCATCAGGATCATCATATTTTTTTAAAATTTCAATAATGGCTGCCAGACTAAAGTCCATATCTTTTAAAGCTTGAATGCGACCGGCAATCGTTAATTGTTCTTCGCTGTAATAACGGTATCCCGAGTTAGGATCTATCATCCTTGGTTGCATCAGACCTATTTCGTCATAATGTCGCAGCATCCGAATACTAATCCTTGATAGTTTTGAAAAATCACCAATTTTTAACATCTTATTTCCTCACATATGTGTATTTTGAGCTCACCTTTATTATGAAGTATCCCATAATGTAAGAGTCAAGTCCTAATTCAAATTTATTATCATTAATAAACCTGAGATCTCCCAAATAAATCAATTTATATATTTTTCTCGTAATGCTACTGTTATGTCTTAAAAACAATTCAGATCTTTCATTCGTTATGACAAGTAGCTAATTATATGCTTTAATATCACATAGTAATCCTAACTTCATTAAATTTTCCACCTGATTTTCAAGCAACTTAGCTGCGTTTTGCATCTGCCAATCAAGTCCCAGAGTATTAATACATGTATCAAAAGCAGCAACAATGCCTTGATCATAAAGAGTTTCATAGCCTGGTTCAAGGGCCCCAGATATAATGATTGCCGGAATTCCTAATTTTTTAGCACGTTTACCGACGCCACTAACTACTTTTCCCATTAAGCTCTGACAATCAGTTTTACCCTCACCTGTAATAATTAGGTCCGCTCCCCTAATTTGTTGATCAAAGTCAATTGCATCCAGAATAATTTCTAATCCTGACTGTATTTGAGCATTAAAAAGCGCAAGCAGTGGCAAAGCAGTTCCACCAGCTGCACCAAGTCCCGGCATATTTATTAAAGATTTTTTAGTGTTTTTCTCAAATAAACCACATAAATGCTTTAATCCCTGATCAAGCTCAGTTACCATATTTGCCGATGCACCTTTCTGAGGACCGTAAATTGTTGCAGCCCCATTTTCCCCGCATAAAGGATTTGATACATCGCAGGCAATTAGAAAATCGACTTCAAATAATCGCGGATTTAAAAAACTTAAATCATATTTTTTTATCTTAGCAAAATTACTGGCATACGGTTGCACCATCTGATTATTTTCATCTAGAAAACGTACACCAAGAGCGGCCGCTAATCCAAGACCACCATCATTTGTGGCACTGCCGCCAAGACCCAGAATAACTTTTTTCAACCCCTGCTGCACCACAGCATCATAAATCATTTGACCAGTTCCAAAAGTAGTTGTTTTTAGCGGGTTTCGCTCTATTTCTTTAATCAATGTCAGCCCCGATGCTGCTGCCATCTCAATAACTGCAATATCATTATTTACAATTCCATACTCAGCCTGTATAGGACGATCTAGTGGGTCATGTACCGACAGTCTGGTCAGATCTCCCCCATTCCCCTGTATCAGTGCCGAAAGCATACCATCGCCACCATCTGAAACCGGAATTTTCTTTGTTTTTGCATTCGGCATTACTTTATAAATTGCCGCTTCGATTATATTGCAGACTTCAATTGCTGATAAAGAGCCTTTATAAGAATCTGGTGCAATAATAATTTCCAATTACTTTCCTCCGTTTTCCAAAATGCTCAATCGTTTTTATCCTACAGTGTTCAGCACAACAACTAAAAAATTTCAATTACATCTTTAAATAATTATAACCAACCTTAATCAGTTTACAATAGTATTTCTCACACTTAACTTCTTAAAAATTATTTTAACCTATAGTATCTTGAGTAAAGCGTCCTTTTCTATTCCATTTTTTCAGGGATCATGCTATAGTAATAATGTTAAGCATTAAATCAACAATATTTCTAAGAGGTTTGAATCATGCATTTTTCTAATATTGGTATTGCCATCACCCTGACCGTTCTGGCTGGATTATCAACAGGTATAGGCGGTCTGATTGTTTTGACTTTCGAAAAAACCAACACAAAGCTCTTATCAGTTGCACTGGGCTTTTCAGCCGGCGTGATGATTTATGTTTCTTTCGTGGAACTATTTTTTCAATCAAGACAGTTGTTAATTGCAAATCTTGGGCAAACGCCTGGAACCTGGCTCAATGTCATTTCCTTTTTTGGAGGTATGCTTCTCATCGCCATTATCGATAAGCTGGTACCATCCTATGAAAATCCCCACGAAGCCCATTTAATTGAAGAAGCTTCTGTCTGCCCGACTGACGGCAGTCAGAAGCTTCTACGAGTCGGTCTTATGACTGCCCTGATCATCGCTATTCATAATTTCCCGGAAGGAATGGCCACTTTTGTCTCAACGATTCAGCAGCCTTCACTGGGAATTGCCATTGCCATAGCGGTTGCCATTCACAACATACCTGAAGGTATGTCTGTGGCGATCCCAGTTTTTTGTGCCACCGGTGACCGCCGTAAAGCGATGCGCTGGTCGCTTTTTTCAGGTTTGGCAGAACCTGTCGGCGCGATTGTTGCCTACCTCTTGCTTTTGCCAATTCTTAATGATACGGTTTTTGG
Organism: Eubacteriaceae bacterium ES2; assembly: GCA_031222025.1. GTDB lineage: Bacteria > Bacillota > Clostridia > Eubacteriales > Eubacteriaceae > Acetobacterium. The sequence continues at coordinate 2,339,149 of CP130740.1, forward strand.
CATTCTTTTTGCTGGTATCGCCGGAATAATGGTTTTTATCTCTTTTGACGAGTTATTGCCAACCGCCAGAGAATATGGCGAACATCATCTTTCAATTTATGGACTGATTGGAGGAATGTTTTTAATGTCTATCAGCCTGCTTCTAATTGGCTAGCTTTATCAATCAAAATTAAAAACATTGTGAAAATCTAAACTTTTGAACAATCTGTATGAACTAACGCCATATCTTTTTTCCTGAAGAATTCGTGGTACAAAAAAACGGTCATCTAATAGACAACCGTTTTTTTTAATTCGCTAGGAACTACAACTATAGCGCAGCATCCCCGCGTTCGCCGGTACGAATTCTGATACATTCTTCAACTGGCTTAATAAAAATTTTCCCATCGCCAATTTCACCGGTTCTAACAACATTGATAATTAGCTCTACAATTTCATCTACCTTTTCATCCGGTACTACAATTTTAACCTCAATTTTAGGCAGCATATTGATCATCACCGATGTTCCCCGATTATGGGCTACCCAACCATGTTGATTGCCACACCCTAAAATTTGACGGACATTCATACCATTAATTTTGGCCTTTAAGAAAGCATCTTTTAATGATTCCAGTTTTTCAGGCTGAATAATTGCTTCAATTTGCTTCATCACATCTTCCTCTTTCTAAATCTTATTTTATGATATTGATGACCTTCAGCTAATCTATTGGTCGATTCCTGTAAATGCCGGATATCCTTCTTCACTGTGTTCACTGATATCTAGACCTAGCGCTTCAGCTTCATCTGAAACTCGGATTTTCATCACTTTTTTCAAAGTAAACATGATGACAGCCGTCATTATTCCCGTAAACAGAATTGTAATCAACAATGCCTCCAGTTGCGCTACGAACAGTTGCGTGTCACCAAAAAAAAGGCCATTCCACTCTGCTGCTGCATTAATCGAGGTTTTCGCAAATAAGCCGGTAGCGATAACACCCCAGATACCACTCACTCCGTGACAGCCAAATGCATCAAGCGTATCATCATAATTAAATTTAGTTTTAACCTTAGTCAGGAAGAAAAAGCTGATCGGACTGGCAATTGCACCAATTACAAGTGAAGCTTCCGTCGGTACAAAACCAGCACCAGGTGTTATAGCTACCAAACCAACTATAGAGCCGGTCACTGCTCCCATCACTGTTACATTTTTGTAAATCAGCATTTCGATGAACATCCAGGAAAGCATTGCTGCTGCAGAAGCCAAGAAAGTAGTAATCACTGCGTGAACAGCCAAACCATTAGCCGCTAGCGCAGATCCACCATTAAAGGCAAACCATCCAACCCAGAGAATGGCACCACCCAGGACAAACATCGGGATATTATGTGGATGATATGATTTTATGCCATATCCTTTTCGCGAGCCTAAAATCAAGGCTGCAATTAATCCAGAAATCCCCGAATTCACTTCAATTACCAAACCACCGGCAAAATCTACTGCGCCTAATTTGGCTATTAGCCCATCCGGACTCCAGACCATATGAGCCATTGGGAAATAAACAAGTAACATCCAAAATGTTACAAACAAAAATAGTGCCGAAAATTTCATCCGTCCGGATAATGAACCAACTACGATAGCTGGGGTAACCATACAAAATACCATCTGGAAAATCGCAAATAATTGTCCCGGAATCGTATCGGCATAGGGACCCACATCAGAAACGCTAATCCCGTGAAAAAAAGTATTACTGAAATCACCAATAATGCCCAATCCACCCAAGTCGGCACCAAAAGACATTGAATACCCTACCAGATACCACATTACTGTTGCTAAACCACAAAAAAGCATAACCGACATAATTGTGTTAAGTACATTTTTTCGTCGAACCATTCCCCCATAAAATAAAGCAAGTCCTGGTGTCATAAAAAATACTAGCATTGTTGATATGAGAATAAAGGTCACATCACCTGAATTTATCATTATTTCCTCCAATTTCAATATTCAGTTTTGCCATATCCGAAGATATGTCTAGCTTATTTTTGGTCAACCACCTCCCGATTTTATTTCTTTATATTAATCACCGTCATTTTTTCAGTGATCGATTAATCAACCTCAATTTCAAGCCGCTTATGCAGCCGCTAACTTATCCCCATTGATAAGCTCATTCAGTACATATGACCAAATACACTACACAAAAAAAAACAAGAACATAAACTGTTCTTGTCTGAGAATTTAAAATAATCTCCTGCTCAACTAATTGCTGGCTCTCCCCATTGACAGTCAACTTAAACACTTCGCGCATATGAAGGTTGATTTATGATCTTTTTTACTGACTTTCAAACACTCGTCAGCGACATCAATTATAACATTGAAGAATTCGTCCGTCAATTTTTTGTTTTACTCTTAAGAACATAGCATGTAATATTTTCTTTACACGAAATTACATATTCACCTTAGAATAGCATTTAACATTTCTATTGTAGGCAAATGTCAAAACAGCAGCCCTTAAAAACCAAGACACTTTTTTTCTTGGCTAAAAAATCACATCAACAGAATGCCCTGATTTTATGCAATATTATTTACGCTGTTCAAGCTGGATTCTTTTTGGATAAAAACCAAAACGTTCATAGAAAGTCAACGCCTGTTCATTGCCAGCAGCTACCGATACTGTTTTTGTATGGACACCCTTTTCATCCATCCAATCAATGGCATTTCGAAATAATTTCTGGCCAAGACCTAACCCGCGATATTTTTCAAGAACATAAATAGATTCGATTTCAGCATTTCCGGAAAATTCGATTCTGGAGATACATACGCCTACATTTCTTGATGTTTCTCTGTCAACTGCAATTTCTATACGAAGTTGTCCATTTTGAGCTTTCTTTAATAAATACATGCGGCGAGTTTCAAAACTATTCTTTTCAAAGTAGGTTTTAAAATTCTCCGAGGATTGATGATGATGGCGATTAAGTGCTTCCCAAAGTGGACGTATTTCATCCAGCATTGATTCATCCCCAATTCGATAGATTATGATTGCCATATGAATTTACTCCTTTCATACTTAACAAATTTAAAAATTCACCAACCAACCGTTTGGCTTTGATCGCACTCTTTTCATCAAAATGCGTTGAGTATTGATCCATGAATCCATGTTTAGCTGAGAAACTTAATGTCCTCACCTTTTGGAAGGCACCAAGTTTTGTGGTAATAGCATCTACATCAAAAGAATCCTGATCAGCAAATAACAAAAGCGTAGGGCAAACTGGTTCGATTTCCAGATAATTCCGGATCCGCGAGCCGTAAAAACCAATAATACCATCACAGAAATCGCTTATACTACATCGCCAGGCAATAGTTGCGCCTACACTAAAACCTATGACATATACCTTCTGATATAACTGCTTTAGATTTTGTATAAGTTTTAGAATTTCAGTAAAGCTATCAAATCCTATGTAAGTATTAAAATAACGGTACGCTTTTTTTCTTCCTGATATGAAAATACTTCTCTTTTGAGGAGATTTGGATAGAAAACATCAAATCCTTTGTTTTGGTAATACCGACAAATTGAATGAATAAAGGAATTAATCCCATAGATTTCATGCAAAATAATAATTGCTGAAGACTTTTTACCCAATTTTTTATTCCCTTTCGTATATGATAAAAACTAATATACATCACATTTATATTTGTTCAAAGTGATGTCTTCCAATTTATGATTATTTGTGCATGCCTGCCTCCATAATTTCCTTTTGTTTCTTTTTGGGTAGTTTATTTAATACTGTCTGATAGGCCAATTGGATGCAGTCTATCAAAACAGATTCCGGAACATCACCTTCGATCCGAATCGAATTCCAGTGCTGTTTATTCATATGATACCCTGGAATAATATCTGTATAACGTGCGCGAAGAATTTCACCTTCTCCAATTGGCAATTTAAGCGTCAATAGAGCGTCCCCCCTTTGTTTTCGCCGCGCATAGCAAACATCAGGCCGCCTACAAAATATCTGACGGCATCCCACTCAGGCTGATAGTCTCGGTTAGTTCCGTGCATAGCAATAGCTGTCTGTTCAATTAAGGCATCCCATTTTTCACAAGGTTTCATGCATATTCCCCTTTCACATTTTTCTATCCAAAAAATATTCGACTTCTTTTTTTAAATTTTCATTTGATCTTTTTACAATACTTTTGTTCAAGTTTAGCAGAATTAAAGAGCGCTTTCAATCATGTCAAAAGAAAATTAAATTTTCTTTTGACACTTGTTGTTTTATCTGAAAATTCTGTCGAAGAAACGCCTTGTTTCTATTTTATTTTCTCAGCACCTGGGTATTAAACAAAATGGAGGTGTTAATATGAACTATATAAAAGTCGCATCTATCAATGAATTAAAACCAGGAAAGATGATAAAAATTATGTTATTAGACACACCGGTTTTACTTGCTAATCTTGACGGAACATTTTACGCAATTGATGATACTTGTCCGCATATGGGTGGCTCTTTGAGTAAAGGAAAACTTGAAGGGAAAAATGTTGTTTGTCCCAAACACGGATCTGTTTTTGACATCAAGACCGGCAAAGTCATAAAACGTGGAAATATTCTATTAATCCCTGTTAAAGTTCACAATCTCAAAAGCTACCCGGTAAAAATTGAAGATCAAGATGTAATGCTTTGTATTCCTGATTAAAAAAGTTATTAAATATAAAACTTTTTTTGATTGCAATCATGCTTTCCCTTATAAAACATAGGTCTTATTGTAATTCCTGTTATTACGGTTGACATTTGATCCAAACTTAAATTCCAGATATAATATGCCTAGCTAAAAATTTAATGGAACACAAAAGATGGCATACATATTAAGGAGCGTGACGTATGGACAGTGACACATCATATGTAGCACAAGCAATAAAAGAGAATGCATTATTAACAGTCGGGCAGTTGGCCAAACTTTGTAATGTTTCTCGAAAAACAATCCGATACTATGACTCGATTAACTTAATCCATCCATTTCTGGTATCTGCTGAAAATGGATATCGTTATTATTTAAAACAACAAAGTTCAACAGTTTCACTGATTAAGCAATTACAAGCGCTAGACATTTCATTAAATGATATCAACAGTTATTTGAACGAATTCAATAATGAAGATGTCCTTAAAAATCTCGAAACAATACTTAATAATCAAAAATCAAAAATTGATGAACAATTACTGAACTTACAAGCAAAACAAAAAAAGATAACAGCACTACAAACATTTTGCAGTTCAATGAAAGAACAACTGATAATAAAATCAGGTCAAAATTATAAAAAATATGTCGCTCAACCCAGAAAAATTATTTACAGAGCCTACGAAGGTAAATATAACAAAAATATTTTTCGAGATTATTTTAAATTGATTTTTGAAGAATTAAAACAGCAAAACGTTGATTTTGAAAATATCGAAACCGTTCCGATTGCAATTGTTCAGTTATTTGATCCTGAAAAAATCCACTTGAAGTTAGGATTCGAACTCAAATCTGATATAAACATCGATGGATTTACCGTTGAGCCAATTAAGGAAGGAGAATATTTAAGTCACATCTATCAGGGCGGATATCCTGATTTGAGTGAAGAACGCTTCAAACAATTGGATAAAGATATAAAAGTGATGGGATTAAATAGGATTGGCTCCTATTTCCTTAAATTTTATATTAATGAAGCCCTAACACCAAATACTCAAAGCTTTCAGACCGAAATTGAAGTTCAAATAAAATAATCATATTGACATTGCCCCTAGGGCACCCTTTATTATTATGAAAAAAGGAGGAAAAATATGCGCTATTCAATATTTGAACACACCATGGTCGACATGCCATATAATGAAGTTGAAAAGATAGCAGCAAACGGCGGAAGCGTTCTGTTTCCTATTTCAGTTGTCGAAGAACATGGACCGCATTTGTGTACGGGTACAGATATTTATCTTACACAGGCAATCTGTCAAAAAATAAGTTTTAAATTAAAAGAAATGGGTTTAGAAACAATAATTGCACCACCTTTTTACTGGGGAATCAACAGCATGACAAACGGATTTATAGGCTCATTTGAGATCAAACCACAGACGATGATCACATTGATATTAGAAATATGTGAGAATTTTAGAAAATGGGGATTTGAAAAAATTATTCTGATTAACTTTCACGGCGATTTCGCCCATATCAAAACGATCGCCGAGGCAGCAAAACAAGCTTCTGTGGAATATAAAATGCCAGTTTATTTTGCCAATGAAGTTAATCAATTAATGAAATTGGGATATACTTCACAAGAACCTTATTTTATTAGAGTATTATTAGATAAGCCTTTCGAATCTGAAAATAAAAAGCTGGAACCATTAGACATTCATGCCGGCGGATTTGAAACAAGTTGGATGATTCATCGGTATAGAGACTTAGTTAATATCCCTCTGGCTCATAACTTGAAACCATCGAACACTGGGCTTAAAGAACTTTCTCAATGGTCGCAAGGTGGTGAAGTTGCTAAAAAGCTTACACCGCTCGGTTATTTTGGTAATCCTTCGGACATTGATTTAGAAAAAATTGATGTGATCGAAAAGAAAACTGTTGAAGCATATGCGAATGCTATTAAAGCTACATTCAAATTTAGTTGACACTCATAGATCGGTTCAGATCCATTTTTTATAATAAATGGATTTGAACCGATCTAGTAACATGCCATAAATCAGTCTGCAAAAATGAGAATGACCTCGCTATCATTCAATAATGTAATTCGAGTATATAATCCTAAATAATAAAGTTAACAGCACCCGAAAACTCCGAATGTCAGTTTTGGCGATCCAAACAGCCCTACAAAACTAAGAGTGATAAACCAATTTCCCTTGTTTAATAGTTTGCAAGACCTTAATATCCTTTATTTCCATAACCGGCACTTCCATAGGATTCTTATCTAATACAACAAAATCAGCAAGTTTTCCTTTACTGATACTTCCCTTTATATCCTCTTCGAAATATGCATAAGCAGCATTGATCGTAGCGGACTTCAACGCTTCATAAACGCTACATTGTTGATTCTCACCCAGCAATTCCCCATTTCTGGTAATACGGTTGACAGCTGACCAAATAGAATGTAACATATTGGGCTTTGTTACTGGCGTATCCTGGTGAAAATTGACGATCAGTTTTCTATCAAAAGCCCACCGGCAAGGACTAACATTTGATCCACGTTCCGGACCAAGATTTTTATAATGGACATCCCCCAGTAGTTAACATGCCCAACAAAGATCGAAGGAATCATGCTAAGCTTGACCATTTCATCCAGCTGATCGGCTCTAGCCGTCTGACAATGAATCATAACTGGTCGTAAATCATCATTGCATGTTTTATCACTTTCTCTCAGGGCATTTTTATATGTCTTCAAAAATTGATCTCCAGCCGCATCGCCATTACAATGAACAAGGATCTGGCGATGATCATCGAAAACCGTCTTCATGTGTCCCGCGACTTCTTCATCCGTATACCAGGAATAAGCACAATATCCGTCGGAGTTCTCATAAGGTTGAGTCAACCATGCTGATTTCCCTTGTGGTGAACCATCAAGAACCAGCTTGTAGCCCGCCAACTTATAATGATTAACATACTGATTGTCGCAATCCGAATGTTTTAAAAAGACTTCTTGACCGCCCTGATCAACCAGAGGGTAAGCAATTACATCGATTTTCAGCAATTTTTGATCAGCAAAAGACCTAATCATCTCTACTGTCTGCTCCGTAGCTGCTCCATCCTGCACTGTTGTGATGCCGTTTTGCAGATACAAGTTTTGAGCCATTTTCATTGATTCTTTTAAATCAAATTTTACCTTCGGCATGAAAACTACTTGCAAATCTTTCATACCATTTTCTTCCAGGTATCCATTTGGTTCCCGACTTCCATTTTCACGCCCTATAATGCCGCCTTCCGGATCGGGTGTATCACAAGTTATATCAGCCATTGCTAGTGCTGCATCATTTACACAGCCCATATGGACAGATGAATGCAACACATAGATTGGGACTGTCTTCGAAACCTGATTTAAATACTTTTTGACAGGGTGTTCATTACCTGGCAAAAAATTATGATCATAATTATATCCCAAGATAACATCTCCCGCTTCTTGATTACAACTGTCTAAATGCGATTTTAAGGCATTAATAATTTGTTGATGATCTTCACAATCACCTAAATCAACAGCCGTACTCAACTGGGCGACCATTGGAATATGCCCGTGACCATCAATAAAAGCTGGCAGAAGTGTTTTTCCTTTCAGATCTACATAAGCAACGGAATGATCCGCCCATTTCTTGACATCTTCAAGAGTTCCCGTTTCAATGATGTTTCCATCTTTTTCCAGCACGGCTTCTACTGTTTGATTTTCTTTTTCCATGGTTAGTATGGTTCCATTGTAAAATATTTGCATTAGATTTTCCTCCAAACTTCACGTCAAAATTATCTACTAATTTATAGATTTTCCAATTCCCGATTTAACAGCAGTATATTTTTAGATAATATCGATTCCCCCATGACTATTTAGAACTCAAAATTTGTTTTTCTTTAATAAATATATCTGAAACATGCCCAACGCGATTCCATAAATCAAACTCCACAGAAATGGGAGTGCTATTGCCTGAAAACTGAAAAATTCGCATCCCGAAAAAATCACCAATACATCATAAACCGGTGGAAAAATCCAAGTGATTAAACTCCCCAATAAGATATTCTTGATTATGGTGCCTTTCAAAACGGCGCATACAGCTGTAAAAAACGCCATCAAAATAGCAAGTTTTCTATTTTTTATTATCCTCGGATGGAAAAATGAACCCGTAAAAGCCCCCAAAGATCCCATCGTCAAATGCAAAAAGATGCCAAACAGAATATCGTAGAACATCAGACTTCGGGTAAATAATTGACCATGATTATAGACATTACCAAGTAAGGGGTACAAAATGCCTATAATACTTAGAATTGTTCCAACTATTAGTAGAACGGTCAATCGACTGACATAATACAAATTTTCATTTCTGATTTTTAAAAGTACCAATTGCTCAGCAACAGGATTTTCCAGCTCTGAATAACTAAACCCGACATAAACCATAATAAAAAACAGAACCATGGCAGATTCCGAAAAGCTCGAAACGATTGAATATGGCATAATACTATAAGCCGAAAAAAGATAAATGAGGTAAACCAGAAAAGGTATTAACAGCCTGTTCGATTTAAAATATAATTTAAAATGATAGTAAATTAAATTTTTCATTCTTCTGCAGCTCCCATCGAAAGCAATCTGAAATTATTCTTGAGCATCAGTTTCAACACTGCATCAGTCCTGTAGCGTCTTACGACTAGTTCAAAACAATTGCCTGATTGATGCCATTGTTCAATGATCTCTAATATACCATCATTAAGTTTTTCTCCCTGATCGGCCTCGAATAACATCACATCATATTTAATATGTTTTTGAGCTATAAGATTGACAGGATACAAACTTTGATTCCTTATCTCATAAGCGCTTTGAGATAGCTGATTAACGAGAAACTGCTCATGACAAGACATAATCACAGTCACACCCTGATGGTTCAGATCTCTGATTCGGTTAATAAAAACTTTCTGGGACTGGCTGTCCTGTCCCGATAAAGGTTCATCAAGCAGCAAAACATCAGGTGGCTCAATTAAAGCCTGAATAACCGCCACCTTCTGGATCGTACCTTTTGACAAATGTTTAATCGGTATATCCAACATTTCATCTAAGAAAAAATCGTGAAATAATTCCTGACTTCTTACCGCGATCGCTTCTTTAGATAATCCTTCGATAGCCCCCATCGCATTAATATACTCTTGGGCGGTCAGATCAATCTTGGGAAAGTGCTCTGGAACATAAGCAAATTTCAGAGAAGATGCGTGCATAATTACTCCGGAAGAAACACTGGCCAGACCGCATATCATGCGAAGAAGCGTACTTTTTCCGGTGCCGTTATGACCTAAAAGAGCAATCGACTGACCCTTTTTTATATCCAGATTGAGCTGATTTAAAATAATGCGCCGTCCAAAATGCTTGGAAACGTTGTTAATTGATATAATAACATTATCCATAATTTCTCCTAACTTCATTGAAGACTATCTATTTACCAAAACATATAATTTTTGATTTCTCACTATCATGTAGACAAAGATTATTTACAGTATTGCAAATTCTTTTGGTTTAATTCATTAAAGTCAATATAATATGCAGGCATTCAATTTTATAACTTACGCCTTTCAGCTTTAAATCAAATTTGCTGGTATCAATCGTACTAAGGATTTAACATATGATTTAAAACTTTTCTATTATTATATCGAAAAGACACCTTTATTTCATCTTTTTATCTTTTTAGAACTAATAATTTTACAAAATTCCAAGCTATTACCAATTGCTCAATACGTATTATAACATAACGAATCGTAATTTGTATCACATACATATTGACAAATGTCAATTATTTAATTAAAATAAACAGACATAACATGTTGTAAAATACCGATTCGAAACATTGCTTGTGTTATCTCAATAATGAAATAAAATCTATTATTGATTTCTAAGCAGGCTATGTAATGGAGGAAATGATGACAAAAGATCAGGCGCTGGGAATGGAAAAAATTGCCAGAGGGCCATTTGCCCCAATCTATCCGGCAATGGCCAAAGAATTAATTGAAAAAAGCCGAAAAAAAAGTGGTATCTGCCTGGATATTGGCGGTGCCGGTGGTCAACTGGGTCTTAATATCAAAGCATTAACTGACATGGAAGTCATTAATCTTGATATTAACCCTTTTACTGTTGAAATTGCTATGGAAAACGCCAAAGAAATGGGACAAACAGAGAATTTCCAGGCCATTGCAGCTGACGTCCAGGCATTACCAATGGAAAATGACAGTATCGATTTATGTGTCAGCCGTGGTTCATACTGGTTCTGGGAGGATCGAGCACAGGGATTTAGGGAGATTAAACGCGTCCTGAAAGATGACGGTATAGCAATCATCGGTTGTGGATTTGTTAGTAATGAAATTCTTCAAGATGTCATTAAAAAAATGGATACTGTTAAGCCGGGATGGAATGAAATGCGCATCAACATGTTTAAAAACAACCCCGTTGAAGATTTTAAAAGAGCTCTGATTGAAGCCGGCATTGATAATTTTGTTATCGAAGAGTATTCACACAGCCGATGGATTATTATCAGGAAATAAACAAGTAGCTGTTCATCGATAGAAATTAAGTTAATAGAAAACGAAGGAGAAAAGCAAATGCAAAAGATCATAAAAAAACAGCGATTCGCACCAATTGCACTAATCATTTTATTATTGGTAACCATGTTCCTCAGCGGAGGGTGCAGTAGCTCATCAGCTACCGCTGCTGATAGCGCCTCGACTGATTTCGAACCCTATACTATCACCGATATGGGTGGCCGTGAGGTAACAATCGAAGCGCCAATCGAAAAAGCCTATGCATCAAATCTGATCGGCATTTTATACATTGAAACGATGGATATCTCTAAACTCGGTGGCTGGACCAATGAATTGTCAGACAGTGAAAAAGCCTACATTCCAGATGAATATGAAGATCTACCAATGCTAGGCGGTTGGTCTTCTGCTAATCCGACGGCCAACATTGAAGAACTGGTTAATGCCGATATTGATGTCATTCTAGTAACTGCCATCGTCAGTCAGAAAGTAATTGATATGGCTGATAATATCCAAAGCCAAACCGGTATACCCACTGTAATTGTTTCTTCAGATTTAAATAGTCTCGGAGATGCTTATACTCTATTAGGTACACTTTTTGAAGAACCTGATCGCGGCCAGGAGCTTTCAGATTATTGTCTTGAAAGTCTGGCTGAAACCAAAGCAATGATTGATCAAGTTCCAGATGATGAAAAAGTTACTGTCTTTTATTCCGAAGGAACCAATGGCATGGAAACAGACCCCAGCGGATCAATGCATACACAGGCCTTTGATTTTGTTGGTGCTGTAAATGTAGCCGACATTAGTGAAAATACCACGAATGGCCTGGTCGGTCAATCTGAAGTATCAATGGAACAAATTATCACCTGGAATCCACAGTTTATCATCCGCAACAGCACATATACCGAAGCCGATCCGACGGCTGCTGTTGATGAAATCATGAATAATCCGGACTGGGCAAATATCCAGGCTGTAAAAGACGGTAATGTTTATCAGACTCCAGCCCTTCCCAATAATTGGATAGATCGAGCGCCATCAGTTAACCGTGTGTTAGGCGTCAAATGGCTGGCCGATCTCTTTTATCCAAACTATGTTGATTATGATATCCACGAAGAAGCGAAAGAGTTCTTTTCATTATTCTATAATCTGAATTTAAGTGATGAGGACCTGACAACAATTCTAGGTGAATAATCGTAAACTGGCAGTCTCGCTTTTTGTTCTGGCTATTATACTTTCATTGATTTCAATCGGAATCGGTCGCTATCACATTGCCATAACTGATATTTTAAAAACACTTTTTCAGGTCACTCAAGTATCAAAAAATGTTTCAGCTACCGTACTGAATGTCAGAATTCCCAGAACCATTGGGGCAATAATTGTCGGATTATCCCTGGCTACAGCTGGTGCCATCTACCAGGGATTATTCGGCAATCCGATGGCTTCACCGAATATTCTGGGTGCAGCTTCCGGTGCCGGCTTTGGGGCAGCACTGGCTTTACTTTGGGAAAAAAGTGACTTGGCTGTACAGTTGTCAGCATTTATTTTGGGAATTATTGCCGTTTTATCAACAAAACGAATCAGCCAGCTGATCAATCGCACTGCCGAATCGAAAATTATTCTAGTTCTAGTTGGGATGGTAGTATCTGCTTTGTTTAGCGCTTTTATCAGTATCACAAAATATTTTGCCGACGTTGATAACCAGTTACCTTCCATTACTTTTTGGCTTATGGGCGGTCTTGGCAACATCAAAAAAAATGAAGCGATGGTAATCCTTCCAATTGTTATCCTGCTATGTCTCTATGCGATACATAAAGCCTGGGTATTAAATGTTCTAAGTTGTGGTGATGAAGAATCAGCAATGCTTGGTATAAATGTCAAACTGGAACGGTCAAAACTAATGTTTGTTGCCACCCTCTTAAGTTCTATCGCAGTTTCTCTCGGTGGCATGGTTGGCTGGGTAGGAATTCTAATTCCACATATTGCCAGAATGCTGGTTGGATCAAATTATCGAGAGCTACTGCCTGTAACCGCTTTATTGGGATGTAATTACATGATGATCATGGATATTCTGGCCAGAAATATTGCGCAAGTTGAAATTCCACTTGGAATTTTAACCGCCATTATTGGGGCCCCTTTTTTCGCAGCTCTTTTACTGCGAACAGATATTCTTAATACGGAGATCTGAAATGAAAAATAAAACCATCTTTCTTGTTTTACCATTGATCTTATTGTCAACCATTCTTTTTTCTCTAATGATCGGGCGTTATGCCATGAGTTTTGAAGATATTGTCACAACTCTGAAATCCGGATATCTTGCCGCTATCAATCAGATACCACTCTCCAACAATAATAACGAAATTGTTCTTTTCAAAGTACGTCTGCCTCGGATTTTTCTGGCACTTTTATGTGGTGGCGCATTAGCTTTAGCTGGTAATATCTATCAGCAGGTTTTTAAAAACCCTCTGGTCTCCCCTGACATTCTCGGCGCTTCATCTGGTGCCGGTTTTGGGGCTGCCATTGGCGTACTAATGCATTTTAATCTGGTTGGTACTCAGATGACAGCCTTTTTCTTCGGCTTGTTAGCAACTGGGCTGGTACTTTTTATCGGACAAGTATTGTACAAAGGTCGTCCCACTGTTTATGTTTTTATTCTATTGGGGTTAACCGTCAATGCCGTTATGAATGCTGGTATCTCTTTAAGTAAATACATTGCCGATCCCTACGATGATCTAACTTCTATCACTTTTATGTTAATGGGCAGTCTATCCAAAGCGGACTGGTTACAGGTAATTACTCTTTTAATCATCACCCTGCTATGTTGGCTTATTCTCAAAAATGATGTGTTTCGTATTCAGCTTTTAAGCTTTAATGATGATGAAGCTGAAGCATTAGGAATCAACGTTCTACACCTTCGAACGCAAATGATTGTGATTGCAACACTGCTCACCTCAGCCACTGTTGCCACCTGCGGCATTATCGGCTGGGTCGGTCTAATAGTTCCACATATGGTTCGGAAGCTAATGCGTGGGCACTGGGAACATCAATTTTTGATAACCTGGTTTGGTGGGGCATTATTTCTATTAATCATCGATGATCTGGCCAGAAATATCATGTCAACTGAAGTTCCGCTCAGTATCTTAACTGCCATCCTGGGAGCGCCTATTTTTCTGGGAATCTTCTTTCGGGATGTGCGCCTTTCTAAAATGGAGGAATAAAATGAAGCATCAAATTCAAATCGATCAACTAACCTGCGGATATGGTCAGAAATCAGTTCTCTCCGACATGAATTTCACTGTTAACAGCGGTGAAATACTCTGTATTCTCGGTCCCAACGGGGTTGGCAAAACTACACTTTTTCGCACCATACTTGGCTTTTTGCCGGAAATTTCCGGAACAATAATAATAAATGGGCGTAGGAGACAAGATTACACTCGCTCTGAACTGGCAAAGATCATCGCTTATGTCCCGCAAGCACATATTCCTTCATTTTCATATCGGGTTGAAGATATTATCCTGATGGGAAGAGTCACACGCTTTAAAAATGGTAGCAAACCAGGCAAAATTGACCGGCAAATCGTTCTCGAAGTAATGGAACGATTAGAAATTTCTTTCCTGAAAGATAAGCTTTATACAAACATAAGCGGTGGTGAGCGACAGATGGTTTTAATCGCTCGAGCCCTGGCTCAACAACCGATGTTTTTAATCATGGATGAGCCAACTTCCAATTTAGATTTCGGCAATCAAATCCGGGTTCTCGAACAAGTCAAAAAACTCCGTGATCAGGATATTGGGATTATTATGACTACTCATTCGCCTGACCATGTTTTCTATTGTTCAGGTAACGTCCTATTAATCAGCGGAAGAGAAAAAGTCAATCATGGCAATGTTCGTGATATCTTAAAAAGCCAGGATTTAAGCCTGACTTTTGGGATTGATATTGAAGTAGTCGATATTGAGAAAAGAAATGGTGATAAACGTCAAACCTGTGTAATTTAATTATCAAATCGCATCCTAGTAGATAGTCTCTGATCATTATGATAAATCAAACCATTAAATTCACATTTTATTTCTAAACATCAGACATATCTGCACAAAAACTGTAGGCATAATAATTCAGATTCGACTTCATAATATTACCTTTTTAGAGAAAGCTGATAATAAAAGTATTTAAAATAGTTATTTAAATATTACGCAGCATTTCTGATTTTTTCCTGCCAGTTAGATGTAGGACTGTAACCAGAGCTACACCTACAGTAAATGCAAGCAGATGGAAAGTATTTATGGACATCTCGGGTAAAGGAACATCAAGTGTTGTTGGTCCCTGGATCACTGCATATAAAGAACCTATCATTAATCCAATAATAGAATACATCGTTTTTGACCGATGTTGGTCAAGACAGATTTTTAAACCTTTAACCACTGTAAAGGCTCCTGTTACTATGCCTGCAGCAAAAATTAGAATCCCGGGTAAGTATGATAAATTGAAATGCAAACATTCATTAAGTGCATTCATCACAGGCAGATACAAACCAAAAATCAACAATAACGATGAACCAGAGATACCCGGAAGAAACATAGCCGAAATGGCGATCATCCCACTAACAAAAATATATATAGCCAAGAAAATGTTTAAATTCGATAAATTTACACCGGTCAAAAAACTGGTATTATTAAATGCCGTAATAAAAATTACTAGAAGTGCACCTGTCAAAGAAAACAGCAAATTACTTTTTTTCTCCATCAATGCACTTTTTTCTTCCCTTACAACAATCGGTATCGAGGCAATAATAAATCCCAAGAACAACGAGCTGGTAAGATAAATATGCTGTTCAAAAGCATTTGAAATCACTAGAATAGCCGCAACCATCCCGGTCGCCCATCCAATCCCGAGCTTTAGAAGAAAAACCATCGCCTCTTTTCTTTTGTCTCCCCTTTCATAAAAAATATCATTAATACTGCCGATAAATTTATCATAGAAACCAAGAATAAAAGCGATTGTTCCACCTGAAACACCAGGCACACTATCAGCCAGTGCCATGCAAATACCGTTTATGAATTGTTTGATCATGCTATTTTCCCCCATCTTTATCTTCAAAAAGTTGATCATGCACTGAATACTCTTTTGTTATTAATTCAATAGCTGCTTTCGCTGTCTTAAGAATATTCTGATTACTTATTGTTTACTTTAATACTATAAGATATCGGAATAAATTTTAAAGTGCGCCATTGTAAATAATTTATAAACAATTGATAAACATTCAATTCTCGCACTAGAAAATTTCGATAGAACTCAAGCTTAGCCCTGATAACTTTCTTAAATAAAAAAGATATCAACTAGAAAGCCTGCAAGAATTTAGTCCAGTTAATATCTCAAATTTACAGCTATTGCGAAATCACAAAATCTCAATCTTCTTAACTTGCTTTTTAGTTTTCTTCTGCGAATCTGCATTTTTCTGCAGAACAATAGCAAAAGCCATGATCATTATTGCTATTCCGATCAGACCAAAGCCACCAATAAAAAAGTATTTCTGATAATCTGAACCCGTTCCGGCTATCTCCAAAATTCCAGTCAAAAGGCTTCCAACGATTAATGCTGCAAGGCCAGAATTATACAAATTATAAAATATCCGGAATAACCTTGATTCAATTAATCGTGGAACTGACTTATATAAGGCCAGATAAAACAGACATCCGCCAAGCAGAGAATAGAGAAACATGAAAGTCATATAAGGTGAATCGACACCATGGCCAAACAATCCATATATCCAGTTAACGCAAACCAGCAATACCGATAGTATTGCATATACCAGGATAGTTTTAACAAGCTGATTCTTAATACCCAATGTAAACAATGTCGCTGACCTCTCTTTCTTCAATTGTTTTTCCACTCGTTGGCTGATTGATCACTACTCCATTAAAGATCATTGTTGACGAACCACCACCATCGAGATTATAGGCCACTGTACAACCCTGATCCTGCATAACTGTTGCCAGTTGTAAAAGGGTTAGCCCAGCGCTTTCATCGGTTCGTCCATCGGATACAACGACGATGTAATGGCCTTCTTCAATCTGACCAATCGCAGTACGCGGATTACTTGTCATGGCTTTATCAACCTCACTGTTTGCATCAACGATAATTTCGCCGTCTTCAATTAAACCTGGTCCAAAGGAAAGAATCTGACTGATATTATCTGTATCCAGAGAATCCATCGAAACTTCACTTTCGCTGATAATTGAAAGATTACCGTCATCATCAATCACCAGTGCCTGATCATCACCAGAATCTCTGGCAACATCACGATATACTACACCATTTCTGAGAACATATCCATCATCACGGAAACCATAATAATCTCCATTTATTGCAAAAATAGCATTAACGATTTCAGCTATTTCTGAAGTTGTGGCTTTAATGTTTCGACCATAAATATTACCGGCCAGCGCAGTTTTTAACAAGCTGGGATCTTCCAGTTGTATATCAGCGATATAGATGGTCGAGTCATACTCTTCAATGGTTTTAATGGTGATACTAATTTCATCATCCTGATAGGAACTATCAGTAATTACAGCATCAGAAGCTTCACTTACTTCATTTGCTGTCTGTGTTGCATCAGTTGAAACAACTGTAGATGTTGTCGAATCTACAACAGCATATGCTTTTTCAACAACGAAACTGTCAAGCATGACAAATGTAAAACAGCCTGTCAGCAACAAGCTGTAAAAAATTGCCCACAAATATGGTTTTGAAAGGAATTTTTTCAATGGAAACGGATCTCCTTTCTTTTTTCTGCAAAAATCAGGTTTTTCTGAACAAAATAACTGACCACAAACAAGCTAGAGTCGACGAGAATTTTCAGAATACTTAGATGTTGGGTATAGACACTAAAACTGCTTACAAAGAACCAGCTTAAAAACATCTGTGAAACAAAGAGAATTATATATTGTAAAGATTCTTTACCTTTTTGTTGTGCAGATTGAAAAACCCAGTGTTTGTTTAAAATAAAATTGACACAGCCTGAAATGACGCGCGCCAAAATCGTTGCTTCCAGAATTCCGGCTGATGAAGATGTAAAAGCAGTCAGCATGAAAAGTGCAAATAATGCATTATCAATAGCAGCAGATATCAGTGAAGACAAGCTGAATTTTAGAATATTAAAATAAATCCTGGCAGAATCTTTTATCGCATGAAAATGAGAGGATTTATTTTCATCAATATAGACTGTTTCAATTGGTACTTCTTTAATTCTGTAATTTGCTTTACCCACTTCCATCAAAAAGTTCATTTCGTACTCATAACGGTCGCCAGCAATCTCAAGGGATACTTTAGCCATTTCAGCAGGTATACCTCTTAATCCAGTTTGCGTATCCCGGCATTTTCTTCCAGAGCTGATAAAATATACAAATGAAGTAATCCGGTTACCCCATCGGCTTTTAAAAGGCACCTGAACCCCACTAAAATCACGCGTTCCCATAATCACCTGGTCACCGTTTTTTTCTAATTCCAAAGCAATTTTTTCAATATCATCGGGCTTATGCTGACCATCAGAATCAGCCGTCACCACTCCGCATGTTTCAGGATATTTTTCTAACGCCCATGCAATTCCAGTTTTTAAGGCCGCGCCTTTACCTCGATTTTCCTGGTGACGACAAAGCTCTACCTTTTCCAAAAACTGTACTTTCTTAAATATTATATTATATTCTTCTCCACTGCCATCATCAACAACGACTAGATTGAAATTTTTTACAATCAATTCTTCAACTAATTTATTTAGTCGCTGATCCGGCTTATAAGCAGGAATAACAACAATCGGCTTCATCATAATGACCTCCTGATTTTTATTCTCCCCATCATATCGCCAGTCTGTGAACAATAGGTGTTAGAATTTTGAATTTATTCTGGATTATTCTCAAATTAAAAGACGGCATTAAAAACGCCGCCTTCAATTATTTATTTCTGTTCATTTAGCCAAGCAAACCGCTGCGATGGGCTTTAATATATCCACCACAATAATTGTCCCTACCTAGTAGCGCTTCTGCTGTTACAATGTCTGCCATTGTTTTATTATTGGTTGGATCAAGAACATAGCCATCCATTCCAAGGGTCATTGTTTCAACAACAAAAAGTCGGTTAAGGATCGCCCGATTAGGAAGTCCATAAGAAATGTTGCTCAGTCCGCACATAAAATGTACATTCGGATAATCTGATTTTATTTTTCTGATGGTTTCCAGCACCTCAATTCCAGCAGTCCCGACGCTGCTAATGGGTTTTACAAGCGGGTCAAAATACATATCATCGTCAAGAACACCAGCTTGATTTAGTTTTTTATACAGTTGATTTACAACCTTCATTCGATCGTCAGCTGTCTCTGGCATTCCTGTGCTGTCCATACAAAGGACAACAATTTTAGCGTTGTATTTTTTGATTAGTGGAAGCACTGTATCATAACGCTCCTCCTCAGCCGAAATCGAATTGATCATTGGCCTACCGTATCTGCATAAACTTAAACCAACATCTAATGCAGCCGCACTAGGGCTATCGATACACAGTGGTACTTCAACGGCGCTTTGAATCGTATTGACGAGCCATTCCATGGTCTCTTCCTCATTATTGATCATATTCCCACAGTTAACATCGATAAAAGTTGCACCTGCATTAGTCTGTTGAATAGCCAAATCTATAATCATATCGCGATTACGATTTTTTGCAGCTTCTTTTACTGCAGGCCTACTAGTATTAATTAATTCTCCTACAATTGTCAACATATTTGCTGTCTCCCTCTTGTTACTACGAAATTATGCACCTAATTCTTGCAGCTTATATTGTTCAGCCATCATCCGATCACACAATTCTACTGCCGTAGAAGCGTCCTCTGAATAACCGTCTGCACCAATGTCATCGGCAAATTCCTGAGTAACTGGTGCTCCCCCAACAATAATTTTAACCTGATCTCTCACCCCATCAGTCACTAATTGTTGAATTGTTGATTCGATTTTCATCATTGTTGTAGTTAATAATGATGACATACCAACAATATTAGGTTGATGTTCCTTCACTGCTTTAGTGAACAATTCTTCTTTTACATCCACACCCAGATCAATAACTGTATATCCGCGGCTTTCTAGCATCATGACTAGAAGGTTTTTACCAATATCATGTAAGTCACCATTGACAGTACCAATGATAATTTTCCCCTTACTGGGAACATCTTCATCAGTAATTAATGGTTTAACCAGTTTCATTCCCTCATTCATGGTATCTGCCGACTCCATAACCTCTGGTACAAACATTTCTCCACTTTTGAAAAGTGGCGCAACAATATTCATGCCACCTATTAATCCCTCATTAATTATCAAGATAGGATCGACACCTTCATTAATTAAATCCTGTACCAAATCTTTGATACCATCTAAGTCGCCTTCTAATACACATTGAGATACATCTTGTAAAGTTGCCATATTTGAATTCCTCCTATTTTTTTTACTTGTTACAAAAATTTCTGCTTATAAACCATATTCACTTGGAATAAATTTATCCATATCCAATACAGCTTTCATTTCCTCATAAAACTTATCCGGATCATCAGGAATCGAATCAATTCCTTTTTCCATCTTATCCAGCCACTTCAGATCTCTTTTATCACTTTTGACTTTTCCCTCGGCAATGGCTTTTTTAAGTTCTTCCACTGTTAATTTAGCAGCTATTTTCGTTCTGAGAAAATTATCCTGTGTTTTTACAAGTTCACTGCTGATTCGCATCACAACATCAGGTCTCAACACATATGCCTGAACGTCTAATGGAGAATCTGATTGAACTAAAATATCTCTGAACAAAATCTGTTGGCCTTTTTCTGCCGCAGTATTCATCAACCGAACATCGTAGATCAATTGTTCCATACCCACTACAGGTGCCATATCAGATAAAAGCTTGACTTGTTGAATTGATTCATTACTCCAAACATCTGCAACAGCCGACGCGATATTTCCACATGGACTTAAATGGGCTCCAGCAGCAGATTTTCCCTCCATAGAGATTGGCATTCCCGTAATCGCTTTTAGATATGGCCCTTCATAAGCACAATCTTTACTCGGTCCAACCGCTCCTTGTTCAAATGCTACCAAAGCTCTTGGAACTGCAGCAACACGAATGACCGCTGCAAAGACATGGGGTATAAAGCCCTTTTCTGCTAATACCATAGCTGTGTTAGCAAACCCACATGCCGAATCTCCTGCTGCAAAGCAACTATTGGAATCTGATAAAGCCACTAAATGATTCCAGAGGAATTCCATATCGTTAACGCCTAAGATACCTAGCGCAAATATAGCCAAGCGAATATCTGCTTTAACTAGCGCTGAATCATGGATTTCTTTACCACCAGTAGATTCAATTGATAAAAAGTCCGAGCCATCCTTAGCACATTGTTCATACAGTTCCAACATTGTTTCCCAATATTTTCCGCCCCGCATAACAGGTGGACGGCTGAATTCCCGTAAATCATTAGGCGTAGTACGAATTGCAGTTTTTAAACCATATTTATCTGCGGCTTCTTTCATGCCCTCCAATAAAATTCGGTTTACTTCAATTCCGTATTTTGGATGCTCAGTAAAATCCGGTAAAGTCTCAAATTCAACCAAGACACCCGGTGCATACAGTTCTGCAGCCCTTTTTAAAACTCCTTCAATAATATTTGAATAAATAGTTGCTGCTTTTGGCATTGTCTCATCATTGATATCCATACCTGGTAATGTAAAATTTATTTCCGGATAAACTAATCCTCCACCAATTTCCATGCCACTTTTTGTTGTGACCGGGTTGGGACAAGAGCCAAACACAAAATCATCCAGTTTTGTATAAGCTAACTCAGTAAATTTTTTTGTCATCTTCTGCCTCCAATTATATTCGTTCTAATTACCCTCTAAAAAATGTTCGTGCCTGATCGGATAATATTAAATCCTGCCATCTGTATTATTTTAGCCAGAATTGCTTCCACCTGTTTGTTTTCGTTTTCTTTGGCTGAAACAAGCGTAATTCTTCCTGATTTAATAGAACCGATATCTTCTTCAATGACTGTTTGTAGTTTTTCTTTTATCTCTTTCAATAATGCTCCTGCGACCAACAGATCGCTAATAAAATACTCCCCTTTTTCATACAAGATGCCAACTTTTTTTGTACCCACCTGACAAATATTCATGATCATAAGTACTTCTTCCCGTGTTGGTTCATCAGAAATAAAGTCATCAATTATACTCATCGTTTTTTCATCATCTAAATTTTCAATATGACAGATCAAAGCTTTATAATCAACCATTTTTAATAGCCTCGAAAGAACTAATCTCCCCCTCCTCAATTTCAATTATAATTTTGTATCTGCAGAATTCAAAAATTATTTTATACTTTTATCATAACGTCTGTTTTCAAATTCGTCTTTAGCTGATTTTAGTAAAATATTGTATTATCTTGCTTTCAACTTATAATTTAGCATCAAAAACGCGTATTATACACTTATTATCGTAATTAATGTATAATACGCATTTATTTGTATTTTATCTATGATGACCATTGCATATAGGACAATCACTTCCATCATGATGATGTTCGTGCCTCTGACTTAAATTTTTCTTGATTTCTACCCTAATATCAATGGTTTCACTTTTTTCAAATGTCTGACATACGAGTTTCAACATTTGGTAACTATCAGTTTCGCAGATATTTGCGACTAGGGAATTAATGATAACATTGACGCTTGAAACTTTTTTTGATTTTCCCTGATGTTGGGTATCGATTTGACCTGCATCATTGCTGCAACTGAATTTTATATAATCATGTTCACTAATCATTGCCAGTGCTTTAACATGTCCAATCATGCAATTTTCTTTTTCGATAAGAAGATTAATATAACGTTGCAGTATTTCATGGATCAACAATTTCCACTCTGATGTAAACCATGCCTGATCAGATCCCAAATTCAACTCAAAAACAACTGGTAAAAATAAATCCTGATACATATCCTTTACATACCTCCAACTAAAAATTCTGCAAATTTCTGATCAAGTTCATCGTTAAGATTCATTTTGAATACACTTATCTCCGGTCTGGTCTCTTTTACCATTATCTTAGCTGCATCAATTTCATCCTGAGACACTTTATCGATCTTATTAATCACCACGCATCTTGTCAGCTTCAAGGAATCCGCAAATAATTGTGACATTCTATTTTTATAGAAATCATTCCGTGAAACATCAAAAATAAATATATTTTGAATTTCACTTTGCTCATATCCACAGTTGATAATGGCCGGATATAAAGACTGGGGATTAGACAGCCCAGATGGTTCAAATAAGATATAATCAAGATCTTCTTCCTCTTCTAAAAGATGATTAATCGTTGCCTCCAGAGTAACTTTCATCGTGCAACAGACGCAACCTCCAAATAAATCTAAAACATTATAACCCAACATCCGCATTTGCCGATTATCAATTCCAATATCACCAATTTCATTAATGATGATGGCACATCGTTTGCCAGCCTTTGACAATATTTCAATAGATTTTAACATTAAACTCGTCTTCCCCGAACCTAAAAAACCGCTAAATAAAATAATGTTTGGCCGCGCTTTTAAGACCTCATGATTTTCGTTATACATTAATATATCCTTCCTTGTTTCCCAGCAAACGATTGATACTAGCAAGAGCCTCAAAAACATCTTTTCCATAACCGTTAGCCCCAACCTCATCAATATAATCTGGTGACACTGGTCCACCTCCAATTACAATTTTAACCTGCTCGCGCATTCCTTCGTCAGTAATCGCCTTAATCACATTTTTAAATTCTACCATTGTCGTCGTTAAAAGTGCTGACATTGCCAGAACATCAGGTCTATATCGTTCTATTGCTGCCACAAAAGCTGATACAGGGACATCAATTCCCAGGTCTATTACCTCATAACCATCACCTTGTAGTGTCATTGATACTAAGTTTTTTCCAATATCATGAAGATCTCCAGCTACGGTTCCAATAATAACGCGCCCTTTTTTCTTTAACACAAGCGATTCAATAACCAGCGGTTTTAAAACATACAAGCTGGCATGCATTGCTCGCGATGACATAAGGACATCAGGAATGAAAATGTTCCCGCTTCTGAACTCGCGTCCAATTTCTTCCATTTTGGGCAGAAGTGCTTGTGAAATGATTATATCTGCTGCAAGTCCCTCTGATAAAGCTAATTCAGTAGCGTTTTTAACCATTTCTGCATTACCTTCTTCCATTCCTTCCTGAATAGTCTTAAAATAGCAATTCATCGTTTAGAATTTGATAAGTCAAAATCCTTATCATCCTTTCTTTATTAATCTGATTAATATATGCAAAGAACTGTTATTACTTAATTTTATAACTAGTTTTACCTAAAAATTTTGTCTGAACTGAGTAGGCGTCATACCTTCGTTACGCCGAAAGACCTTTGAAAAATATGATCCATTACTATAACCTAAAGAAATCGCGATTTCTTCTATTTTATATCGCGGATTACTGAGCATTTTTTTTGCTTCAGTTAACTTAACTTTCGTAACATAATCCATCACAGTCATATTCTGACTTTCCTTAAATATCCTACTGGCATAAAATGAACTTAAATACACTGATTCGGCAATTTCCTCTAGTGTGTTATTTTTGTCATAATTATTTCGAATAAAACCTTTTATCCCTTCTACTGCTGCCCGATTTTTCGATTTACTTTGATGTTGAATTTCATTCAAATATCGCTCTAGTAGACACGTCGAGACAATATTAATCTCTCGAATACTATAGCAATTATTAAATTCCTGTAGCAAATTTGCATTAAAACTCATCGATTTTTCAATGTCAACCCCTGCTTCAACACAAGCGCGTGACATAACAACCACCAATTCATAAACTCTTCCTTTAATAACCAGCAACTTATCTTCTCCGATATTGGAGAAAATATCTGCCAACATTACTTTGAACAATTTACGACATTCATCCAGATCGCTGATTTTTATTTTACCAATCAATGCCTTTTCTTTTTCTAGAAAAAAATTAAGACTCTGGCTATTCAACTTATCTTCGAGACTTTTACGGGTTTGAATTTCTTCATTAAGTAAAAGTTGCTGAAGCTCGATTTCTTTTTTTTGATGCAAGTTCACCCAACCTGTTTTAATAATAAAATTCGCAATTACATGTAACATTGACGCAGCTCCTTGAACCTTATCACCCGAAATCACCTGCAACTTCTTTGCCGCTTCGAATAACATCTTAAAATCATCAGTTAAAGTCTGATTCATTTCTTCCAATTCTATCCAAAAGAATTCTTCAGGCTCCCACATTAATACTTGTCCACAAATTATTGTTCCTAAATGCTCTTCATCAAAAATAATTGGTGCTGCCCATTCAATCAAGCCAGCTGGACATCTGAAAATATAAGGCTCATCAAAAATTGCCGCTTGCTTTCCAGCTCTTTCATACGCCCCAACGCAACGACTAATCCCTTTTTGTCTTTCCATTTTCCAAATCATTTGACAAAACTCACAATTCTTCTGAGCATCTTTTTTCGAAAAAATGGAATGACCCTTTACATCCACAATATTTGCAGTTAATCCAGTAACCTTTGTAAAAGCGTCCAGGATCTTGATAATAACTTCTTTGTCAACCAATTGAAGCAATCGTGCACGGCTTGATAAACTTACATTTTTTTGAGGATTAGTCTTACTTTTCATAAATAAACTCCTATTTCAAAGAAATCTGCATGTAATCGTATAACCATATATTAAGCGTATACCATTTTGTATACAAATGATAGGTAATATCTTGCTTTTTTTTGTACTATTTAAAACTTTTAACACTTCAAATGCATACTTATATGTTATCTTCGAAATGATCCTAAAAAAAATTTAATATAAAAAGCGAATAACCGCCAAATTGACTGCTACCCGCCTATCTTTCTCGACAAAATTTTCGCCGATGATAAAGTTTATGTGAAAATCGCTTATTTTTTAAAGCAGTTTTTATAAACTACAATATTAAAGTACTACTGTCTCCATGTTTTTTAACCCGACGCTGATATTTAAACACTTATATTAAAGCTAATCTACAATATCATTCTGAAAACGCGACAAATGTTCGTACGGAAGGATTTGCCGACCACGAAAAAGACCACAACCGTCATTGATCAAAGAATTATCCATTGCCGCAAACATATTAACATCCAATTTCGATAATTCAAGTTGCTGTAATGCGATACCCCGTTCGTAGGCATTATCAAAATAAATATTTTCGCCTTCAGGAATGGCATGGCGTCTGGTTCTTTCACTTTCTTGTCGCTTTTCATAACCAAGATGATTCGCTGGGCCAATCTCGGCAAAGTCATCCATTTCTTTAGTTCGCAGTTGAACTTCAACGTAACAGCGGGCAATATTATCATAAAAAGTGATATGAAGCGACTGATAACCATTTGACTCGAAATTGGTTATATAATCACGATAATAAGGGCTGACACTTTCATCTAACAACGGAGATTTCTCTTGTCCCATATAGGATGCCAACTCAGCTGTAAATCCGCGTTCTTCCAGAAAACCCGGCAGCTGATTGGCAACTTCATAAAGGTATTTTAATTCCTCTTCAGCAATGGTTTGCCCTTCCTTTAGATGGCATTTTGGTAAAGAAATGACAATTCTGTATGCAATCAGATCTCTAAAACAGCTCAAAGCACTTTTAAGCTCCGGAAGGGATGGATAAGAGCCATGCTTTATATAGTAATCGTAAATATATTCAACAATATAACCATTGAATTTCGATTCTGCCCGGATCAGTGATTTGATTCGCCCTTTAAAGGTGAAGGCCAAATAGTCGTAATCAGTTGCCATCAGCTTATAAAACTCTTTAATCCGCTGGGACTGGGAAGTCAGAAAATCATTGTGCTGAAGCAGTTCGGCAATTTGCAGTAAAAAATTGCAATGGACCAGATCAATCTGGTTATTTGTCTCTTTAGCCGACTGTTTTAAATCTTCTGAGTATCTTTGTAAAATTTTTAGAACTGTATCGCCTGAGTATAAATAATCGTTTAGTTTTTTCATTTATTTTTTTCACCTTAAATCAAAACATTTCTTTTTCAACAGTTAAATCGTTCCCTTTTTATTGATTTATTATACCATGCTTTTCACTTTACTAGCCACTTTATTTGCCAATGAACGGGAGTTTGTTTACATTTAAATACCTGCTTAAAACTTAAATTTTATTGAATGTTTCTTTATCTTTCTTACTTGACTGTAAAATACTTACCATTGTCTACGGATTTTATTTCGAATGTGTTATACTAAACTTTAAACACGCATAAATACTTACATCTTTTCCATCATTTATTTTATTTAGAAAGGATTGACCTCTATGAAAAATTTTGATATTAATGTTTCTGCAACTATTTCAAGTACTGAAGAAGAAAGTTTGGCTTTTTTCAACCAGATCTTTGCTGGTCTGGAAACTGATTCAAGCCCAATTTATGACTTTCCCGACAATGTTACAAAGACTTCTTCCCCATCCGAATCTTTAACAACTGATTTTTCCCGTGTTTTTTCACCAAAGGATATTACTTCACTGCTAAAAACTGCCAACATTAAACCCGACACTTTTTTTACCGCAGCTTTTGCTTATACACTAGCTAAATTCAGCGGCCAAACCGAAAGCGTCTTTTGTCTGCAACCAGCTTCTGATTTTGATTCAATTTTACCCATTTTTCAAAAGATTGACGAAAACTTAATGGTCACTGATTATCTTAATCAGGTCAAAACAAACTATCATGAGACACTATCCCACAATCAAATTATCTTTTCCCGACTTTCCCAAGAATTTGATTTAAAACCTAATTTACGTTTTATCTATCTGGAATCTTCTGAAGATTACTGCGATTTAGCCAATGCCAATTTGGTTGCAATCATTTCTCCAAAAGGCAGCAGCTATCTGTTGAAAATTTGTTACCGTGATGATTTGTATAAGAAAGAAACCATTCTAAGCTTCGCCGATCTTTTTGAAAAAACCATTAAGGGATTTTTGAGTGATAGCAGGCTTTGCGACATCACCCTAATCTCCGATACTGACCGACTGCGTTGTGAGACTTTCAACCTGACAGATGTTTCCTATGATGCCAGCCTGACTATGGTCGATTTGCTTAGAAGACAAGCCAAAGAAACACCAGAGCTGACGGCCATCATCTACCAGGATACTTCACTTAGCTATCAACAATTGGACACACTTACTGATCGTCTGGCCAAACACATTAAAAGCTTTAATATCGGCCGCGAAGACATTGTACCTATTTTACTGCCCAAAAGTGAAATGATGGTACTTTCCGCCATTGCCGTCCTTAAAGCAGGAGCCGCCTATCAACCACTTGATCCCAGCTATCCGGTTGATCGTTTAAACTTTATGATCTCTGATACGAAGGCGCACCTGATGATTGCCGATAAGGCTTTGCTGAATCTTATCCCGGATTATCAGGGACAACTTATCTTTACTGAATCAATCTATTCACTGCCGGATTCTAATGTTGAACTAATTGATCCCCGACCCGAAGACCTTTTTATTGTACTCTACACCTCCGGTTCCACCGGAGTACCAAAGGGCGTTATGCTGGAACACCGCAATCTGGTCTGTTTCTGCCAGTGGTATCACCGCTATTATGACCTGGATCAGACTTCCCGGGTTGCTGCATACGCTAGCTTTGGTTTTGATGCCAGCATGATGGATACCTATCCGGTTCTGACCATCGGTGGAACCCTGCATATTATTGCCGATGAAATCCGTCTGGACCTCCTGCGCCTTAATGACTATTTTGAAGAAAACGGTGTGACCCATGTGTTTATGACCACCCAGGTAGGAAGACAATTTGCCGATACCATGATCAATCATTCTCTTAAGCATTTATCAACTGGTGGTGAAAAGCTGGCAAGCATCGATCCACCAGCTTATCAGTTTCACAACCTGTACGGCCCCACCGAAACAGCCGTCATTGCCACCTCATTTCTGGTTGACCGAAAATATGATAATATCCCCATTGGCAAAGCCCTTGATAATGTAAAAATCTATATCTTAGACAGTCATAAGCGACAAGTGCCAATTGGGGTTCCCGGCGAATTATGTATCGCAGGTCAGCATGTCTCAAGGGGCTATTTAAACCGGCCGGAAGTAACCGCAACAGCATTTGGAAAAAACCCCTTTTGTGATCAAGCCCCCTATGATCGACTCTACTACTCCGGCGATATCGTCCGTTATCTGCCCGATGGCAACATCGAGTTCGTCGGCCGTCGGGATGCCCAAATTAAAATTCGTGGCTTCAGGGTGGAACTGACGGAAATTGAAGCCGTTATCCGACAATTTCCAGGAATAAAGGATACAACCGTTGTAGCTTATGATGATCCCAGCGGCGTGAAATATATTACTGCTTATATCGTCTCGGACAGCCCCGTCAGCATCGCTGCCCTGAATAGCTTTATCGAAGCTGAAAAGCCACCTTATATGGTACCGGCGGTAACCATGCAGATTGACGAAATCCCGCTTAACCAGAATTTGAAAGTCAATAAAAAGGCGTTGCCGCAACCAATTAAAAAACTGGCAGATATTATCCCACCAGAAAATCCCACTCAGCAGAAAATCTTCGATTGTATTGCAAAAATTCTGGGGCATGAGGAATTCGGGATCACGACCAATCTCGAAGAAGCCGGATTAACCTCGATTGGCACCGTTTCTCTGAATGTGAAGCTTTCGAATCTCTTCGGTGTAGTTGTTAAAACCCGAGATCTGATGACCCATAACAGCGTTGTAAAACTTGAAGCCTTTTTGAGCCAGAAAGAGAAGGCGACCCCTGCTCAACCTAAAAAAGAGGCCTACCCCTCTCGCAAACGCAAATGGGCCTGTTTGTGGAATCCATGGCAAAACCGAAAGAACTTTTATATCATATTCCGTTTTTATTCAAGCTCCATCCGGATATTGATCTGATCCGTTTAAAAACAGCGATTGAAACGGCAATTTCTGCGCATGCCTACATTAAAACCAGATTCTTTATGGACGATGCCGGCGAAATTATGCAAAGACGCCGGGATGACAGCCCCTTCACCCTCCATATTAGAGACTATCTTGATATGGACAAACTGGTTACACCCTTTAAACTGATAGATGGTCGGCTGTTTAATGCTTCCCTGTATGAAACAAATGACGGCAATTATTTTTTTATTGATATCCACCATTGCATCTGTGATGGGACTTCTTTGCTTATCTTCCTGGAAGATATCAATCGCGCTTATGCTGGTGAGACTGTCGAAGCAGAAAACTATACCGCCTTTGAAGCTGCAGAAGATGAACAGTTAAGCCGTTCCAGCGACGTCTATACTGAGGCGAAGTCTTATTATACCAATCTTTTTTCTGGCTGTGATCAGAATTTTTTACCGGGTGCGGATATAAATGAAAGCGAAAAAACTTTGGGGGAAGTCCACCTATATCCACAAAGTCTGGATGTCTCTGCTGTAGCCGCCTTCTGTGAAGCAAATAAAATAACTCCCAACGCCTTTTTCGTCGGCCTGTTTGGCTACGTCTTAGGGCGATACAACTTTAAGGACCATAGTGTCTTCACGACAATTTACAACGGCCGCAGTGACTCTCGCATTAACCGTTCAATGGGGATGTACGTAAAAACTCTGCCAGTTTACTGTAAACTGGAAAGTTCTGCCAGCCAGCTCTTTTCCGCCATGAAGAAACAGCTGATGGACAGCATGGATCATGATATTTACTCTTTCGCGGAAATCAGCCGAGCTTTTGGCATCACCGCCGATATCATGTTCATTTATCAAGGTGATGATTTTGAATTTGATACTCTGGGAGGATTACCCACCCAAGCCCTGGAAGTGATGAGTGAAGGAGTAATCGCCGCTATCTCGGTAGAAGTATCTGTTAGTGATGGCTGCTACCATTTCCGCTGTACTTTTGAAAGTAACCGCTATGATGACTGCTCGATGGCGGCGCTCCTTGACAATATCGCTCTGGCCGCGCAAGAAACACTTAAGTCTGATGACCTGTCTCAGATTCAGCTGCTCTTTGATGAAGAAAAGAAGATGGTTGATGATCCACGATTTTATGGCCGTACTTTTGTGGAACTTTTTACTGCAGCGGCAGAAAAATATCCAAATCGACCCGCTGTCAAGGATAAAAAAGGCACCCTCAGTTATGCCCAGCTGGATGCTGCCTCCGATGCTTTAGCTGTTGATCTATTACGGGCTGGTCTTCATAAGGAAGACTTTGTTGGTGTCCTGTCTGGCCGCAGTCGAGAATTTATTATTGGTGCAGTCGCTGCTATGAAAGCAGGCGGCGCCTATGTGCCACTTGATCCAGAATATCCGGAAGATCGCCTGCGCTATATGATGGAAGATTCAGCCGCTGATATTCTTTTATACGTGGATGAGCATCAGCACCTGACCCGCTTTTTTGAAAAAGAGATGATTAATCTGGATACTTTAACCGCCAATGGTTTTCCTCAACCTGATAAAAGCTGGATGTCCAGCCAACCGTCATCCGAAAATCTGGCCTATATGATTTACACCTCTGGTTCAACAGGAAAACCTAAAGGAGTAATGATTAATCATAGTAACCTGAGTAATCTGATTTTTAATCAGACCGACGAACTTGATATTACCGAATCTACCCGCTGTGCCCAGTATTCCAGTTTCTGTTTTGATGCCTCAGTCGTCGGCATCTTCCCTTATATGGCCAATGGATCAATGGTATATCTGTATGCTGAAGAAGATCGCAAGGATGCCGTCAAAGTCTGCCAGATATTAATTGATGAAGCCATAAATATCGTCATCTTCCCCACCCAGATGGGCGAAATAATTATCGACAGTATGACTGCAGACTCAAAACTAACGCATATTGTCGTCGGCGGTGAAAAGCTGAAACATTATTATGACCGGTCTTTTACCATCGTAAATGGCTATGGTCCCACCGAAAGCACCGTCGAGACCACGCGTTTCGATGTTGATCAGGAATACCGCAATATCCCCATCGGAAAATCACTAATCAACGTTCGCTCCTATATTGTTGATGAACAATTGATGCCAGTACCGGTGGGAGTGCCGGGAGAATTGTGCCACGCCGGTCGTCAAATTGGCCGTGGCTATCACAATCTGCCCGAAAAAACAGCTGCAGCTTTTGTCCCCAATCCCTTTAGCACTAGTCTTGATGATCAGATCATGTACCGTACCGGGGATATGGTTCGCCGTCGTGGTGATGGGCTGTTAGAATACATCGGACGAATTGATTCTCAGGTTAAAATCAGAGGCTACCGCATCGAATTAGGCGAAATCGAAGGCGCCATGCTGACGGCTGAAGGCGTTAAAGAAGCCGCTGTTACCGTGCTGGAACAGGCTGGCAACCAGTATATTATCGGATACTACACCAAAAGCGATGGCGAGATAGATTCCAAAGTCTGGCATCACCTGCTTCTTTCAAAATTGCCTGAATATATGATTCCAGCCTTCTATATGCGGCTAGACAAAATGCCGATCACACCAGGTGGTAAAGTCGATAAGAAAGCTTTGCCAAAGCCTGAAACCGGTCTTAAATCTGCCGATTATCAGGCACCTGAAACGCCGCTGGAAAAACAACTCTGTGAAATATTTGCAGCCACCCTGGGATTGGAACGCGTCAGTATATTAGATGATTTCTTCTCGATTGGCGGCAGCTCGATCTCGGCCACCAAAGTCGCCATGAAATGTATGAGCCAGAATATTCCCCTGGCTTATGCTGATTTATTTGAATATAAAACAGTAAAAAATCTGGTGGCTTTCATCGAGCAGCATCAGGCTCAAACAACTGATCCTGATGATATCATCAGAAATTTTGATTATGAAAAATTGCTGCCTGTCCTAGCCAAAAACACAGAAAATAATCTGGATCTGCTAAAAACAGACGAACTTGGCGATATTATCTTAACTGGTGCCACAGGATTTCTCGGCATCCATGTACTTAAAGAATTTATTGATCATTTCGATGGTAAAGTCACCTGTTTTATCCGCAAGGGTCGGTCACATTCTTTAAAGCAACGAATTAAAACCATGCTGATTTACTATTTTGACTGTGACTATGAAGAGCTTTTCGATAACCGCATCTTTTGCGTCGAAGGTGATATCACCAATCCCAACAGTGTCATGTCACTGGCTGAATTAGATGCTTCGACTGTCATCAACTGCGCGGCCTGCGTTAAGCATTTTGTTGCTGATGATACCCTTGAAAGAATTAATTTCCACGGGGTTGAAAATCTAATCAAACTGTGTTGCGAAACAGATAAAAAACTGATTCAGGTTTCCACTGTCAGCATCGCTGGCGAAGGCCTGAATGGCCAGCCACCACTTGATAAACGAATTGAGGAAAGCGAAATCTATTTTGGACAGAGCCTTGAAAACGCCTATGTTCATTCTAAATTTTTAGCTGAGCGGGCAGTATTGGCGGCGATCGCTGAAGACGGTTTGAAGGCAAAAATCATGCGGGTTGGGAATCTGATGAGCCGCAACAGTGATGGTGAATTCCAGATCAACTTCCTAAGAAGTGGTTTTATGCGCAGCCTTAAAGGCTATAAAATTCTGCAATGCTTCCCCATCAGTGGCTTAAGCCAGGCGGTTGAGTTTTCGCCCATTGATGTGACAGCACATGCCATTTTAAAACTGACACAAACCAATCACGAATTAACCGTTTTTCATCCTTTTAATAACCATACTATTTATATGGCCGATATTTTAAGTGAAATGAACGCCTATGGTTTTAATGTTGATGTGGTCAGTGACGAGGATTTCCAGGTCGCTCTTCAGGCCGGGATGGACAACCCTGAAATCTCACCGGCAATATCCGGTCTAATCGTCTACCTTTCCAGCAATACAGAAAACACGGTATATGAAATTGCATCAAATAATCATTTTACTTCCGAAGTTCTATACCGAATCGGGCATCGTTGGCCAATTACCAACGAAACTTACTTGCATAAATCCATCAAAGCCTTGGATGGTCTTGGATTCTTTGATGTTGATGAAAATTAAAAGTATCAATGCGCCAGAAAACGAAAATTTCTGGCGCATTTTCCTAATCGAAAAAAGCTAGAGCTATTGACCTAAATCAGTTACAATGTATAATATACAATTATCTGTTGTGTTTGTTACAAGGAGAAAATTATGCTAAAAAACAAAACGATCACCCTCGGTATCACCGCCTGTAGCCCAGCCATCAGAGCACTTGATCTGATAACTGAATTACGAAAACTTGGCGCCTCGGTTCATGTCATTATGACTCCCAACGCGACCAATTTCGTTTCCCCCCTCTTAATTCAGCGAGAAGCTGGTACCCCAGTCCTGATTGAGCAATTCGAACTGCCCAAAGCATACGACAACAATCATCAATCTGTGGCCGCACGCTCAGACTTGCTCTTACTTGCTCCAGCATCTGCCAACACTCTGGGAAAAGCCGCCAACGGAATAGCTGATAATTTACTGTCCACCAACATACTCTCTGCTAAAACGCCAATTATGGTGGCAACCCACATTAATCCAACCATGTATAGCAAAAAAAGTGTCCAGCGAAATATTGCTCAATTAAAAGAGGATGGTTTTATTTTCGTCGAACACCCTGATGAAAACGCCAAATTTAAAAGTCTATTTCCCGGTGTAGAAGCTATCCTTGAAGCTATTAAGATTGAGTTAACTCCAGATGATGCAAAAAACGATCAATCAGAACAGAAACCTTTTTTTGATGAATTTCATGATTAGGGCTCTAGGCACCGATTGACAAGAAAACGGCAAGAATTTTTTAAGCGCTTATCTTATGCCGTTTTCTTAATTGGTAAATTACGAATATATTCAATTGCACCGGTTCCTGCTTTAGCACCTTCATAAACAGCTTTAGATATCTGCAGTAAACCACCTGTACAATCACCAGCGGCATAAACCCCGGGTATATTTGTAGCCATATTTTCATCGGTTAAAATAAGTCGCTTTTCTGTCATAACACCCAATTTAACCGCAAGATCCGCACTGCCCGCTACACCGATTGCAACAAATAAGCCAGATAAAGCAAGGCTTGAATCATCCTCAAACGCAACACGTTCAAGCACCCCTTTTCCCGTCAGCGAACGGATTTTTTTTGTATTTACTTTAATACTGTCCGGTATTGTTGACGTAACTTCTTTGCCATCTGTCAGAATTGTAACCGAACGTGCAACTGCCAGAAGTTCAAGGGCTTCATGCACCGCGTAATCCCCAGTTCCTAAAACTGCAACATCATTTTCCCGATGGAAAAATCCATCACAGGCGGCGCAATAACTCACACCTCTTCCTTCAAACTCCGTTAAATTTTTGATTCCCGGCTTAGCCCTTGATGAACCAGTTGCCAGAATAATACTATCTGCTGCAAATTCATTATTTTTAGTTTTAACTATTTTTTTCTATCATATGAAAAACTCAATACCTCATCGTTAATGACTTGAGCACCGAGGCGTCTAATATTTTTAAGACCATTTGTTACCAGTGTTTTACCAGAGACTGGTTCCCCAAAACCATAATAATTCTCAATTTCTGCCGCTTTCTCCAGGGCTCCGTAATCTTTGCCGATAATTGTTGTATCAATTCCTGCTCGTGTCGTGTAAAGACCGGCTGAGATACCAGCAGGTCCATTTCCTATTATGATAATATTTGGCATTTTGACTACCACCTTTTTAAATGTATTTAATATTTGTATTATATCGATATATAGAAAAAAATTCTGTGACTTTATCACAGAATTTTGTGTGTAGACAACCCCCTCACCAGGCGTTACAACTTAAAAAGCAATTGTCCGTGCTCAGACCGCTAAACCCACTTTGCCATTAGTCTAAACTTCATTTTTGCTCAAAATTTTTTCAGCAATCTCATCCATCGCTCGCTTTTTATCTTATATCAATAATTACCACAGAGTGCACCAGCTTTTTTTCGTCTAAAACGCTTCATA
This sequence comes from Eubacteriaceae bacterium ES2, assembly GCA_031222025.1. Taxonomy (GTDB): domain Bacteria; phylum Bacillota; class Clostridia; order Eubacteriales; family Eubacteriaceae; genus Acetobacterium. Next base: position 2,375,372 of record CP130740.1, read on the forward strand.
ATTTTCAAAATACCGCCATGCCTCTTCAGGCGAATTAAAAGCTTTAACTATTTTTTCCTGCCCTGTACGAATAGTCAATTCTCTGTCTAAGAGCGATATTCGACCGTTTTCGATCGGCCGAGTGCTGATTAGAACCTGGCGAAAAAAAGATTCCGGATGCGTTGCGGTAAAATAATTGGCAATTTCAAAATCATTATTAATACAAGTTTCCAGTGTAAATGCATAAAGCGGTGTCACGCCATCTTTTGAGAACGTTTCTAATTGAAAGGTCTTTTGATCTAATGCCACAATCCTGTAGTTTAGACCATTCTGTTTGACTTCTACATTCTCCTCCAGTAAAAGCGCTTCCTGCAAGCCATTTCCACCAAAGCCCACATCACATAGATAGCGCTTTCCCTCAAGTGAAACTGTATTAACCCGATGTGTTTTTCCAGATTCAGCATAACCATCGCGATATACTCGCGCCAGATGATAATCAACCTCAAATCCAATCTCTTCGAGCAAGGAAGCAAATAGTCCATTTAATTCAAAACAATAGCCGCCGCGATTATTGATCACAACTTTATTAAATAAATCATCTAAGTCTAAAGAAACCGGTTCATTTTGATAGACCGTCAGATTTTCAAAGGGAATGGCCAGCACATGATTCGTGTGCAATTTTCGCAATACATCAACGGAAACTTCAGGTTTTTCTTCGAATTTAATACGCTTTAAATAGGCTTGCAACATTGTTATAACTTCTCCTTAAATATATCATTTTTTCTAACTTTATTGATACTATCTGTCAAACCAAAACTGCTCCCTAGCATCAGTCTATCAGGATTTTTCTGAATTAAGATAGTAGGTATAAATATCTTCAATCATCGTCTTTAGACCATGCTCTGCTTGCCAATTAGCATCATTTTTAAATAAATCACCATTCATCCCGGCAGATTTTTGGTTGTCAGCTTTCTTAGTCAGAACTGTCGCATCCAAGCCGAACTTGTCTTTTCCAATCGCCACAATTTGGTCAACTAATTCAGCTAGAGTGTAGGTCTTTTCAGGGCAGATATTATAGACGCGTTGCCACTTGTGATTATCCATTTTGATCAGCGCCTTAATCGCACTCGCCGCATCGCGGACATCCAATCGTTCAATTTGCTGGCTACCGTCTAATATTTCAATTTTTTCATGGTTGATTACTCTTTTTATCAATTTAAACACAAGTTCATTTTCCGAAACATGTTTTTTTCCCCCTGACAAAGTCGCTAATCTTATTGATGTCCCACAAAAATGATGGTTGGTCGCAAAAATACTATTAAGCATCAATTCACTTGCGTATTTTGCTTGGGAGTAGGGCGATTCTGGTGACACTTGATCACTTTCAGACCAGGCGGTTAAATGATTGGAACCATACAGGCTCTGGGATGAAATATTTATAATCGCTGGAAGTTGCATTTGTGCGGCTCTAGAAAATAAAAAATTTGTAAAGTTCAAACTCTCCGCAATTTCGCTGAATGAGCGGTGAGGCCGCGCAAATGCGCAATGCACAAGATAATCCACATGTCCCAAACTAAAATCACCATTTATCAATTCATCAACGGTAACACAGGTTACTCTTTCATTGTGTCCAAACATTTCTTTCAGCTTATTCATATTTCTACCCAGAGCAAAAATTTGAAAGCCCTTCTGGCTGAGATTTTCCACCACTTCGCGTCCCAGGTAACCATTAGCACCTGTTACCATGATCGTTTTAGGTATTTTACCAATTTGATCTTTAATCATATACGGCAAGATTGATTGCTGAAATTTTGTTTCATAGCGAAGCGATTTTTCGATGACCTGGCGCGTTCCAAATCTGTTTAAATTAATATTAATTGTTTCTGCCGCTTCCAATTTAAGCCATTCTCTAATACAGGCTTCCACTTCATTAAAGCCCATCACCGCTCTCAAACCAGATATACCAGTAAATCGGGCATTCATTTCAAAAACTTTAAAGCCACTATCCGTCATTCGCCCTTGTATATTGAGGGGGCCTTTGTGCCCTAATTCCTTTAGTTTTGGCATAATCAAATCGATCTGTGACCAGATATAATCATCTACGTATGGTGAAATTTCGGTCGGGACACCGAATTTCAGCTTGTTAAAAGACATCATTTTTCCAATTATTTGACCTTTTTGACCCGCAAGTAACTGAATCGATATTTCTGACACCTGCAGATTGCGTCCTCGCTTGATACTTTCCAGAAAGCTCTCTCTATTGGGATCACCTAGCTGGGGCACAGCTATTTCCTGTACAATCTGCAATTCACTTACCTTATCAAAATCATGATCATCGAGAAGAATTATAATTTCAGCTGAGCCAGAACCTCCTCTTGGCTTAGCAATAAGGGGAAATTTAATCTTATTTTCTTTGGCAAGTTTTTTTGCTTCGCTTAAAGTATAGCTCTCAACAAAAATATCGGCGTATTGACTCAAGTCCTGACACATTCTTTCCTTTTCTCTAACCATAGCAATCAAAGGTTCATCCGCAGTAATAATTTTTATTCCCTGATCGTTAAATGCTTTTTGATGCTGTGACAATAACAGGGCTTCACCATCCAGCCCCGGGATAATCAGATCAATACTATGCTTCTGGCATTTTCTAATTAATTCTGGAATATAACCATTGGAAGTAATTCTGGGTATCATTTCAAAAGCATCACAATCATATGCTCCAAAAGCAAACGGATTGATGTCAAAACCAACAGTAAAAAGGGGCAATTTTGATAAATTACATGATGTTATAACCGACTGTCCTACCCCACTTCCCACACTCATAATAGCAATGCAATATTTACCATTCTTCATAATGCGCCTCCATTAAATGACTCAACTAATTAAGTAAACAATTGTCTGAAATTCTCTATTAGTTATATTATACCAGAATCCGATGCTGGTAATCTCGTTTATCCATTTTTTGTCTTTTCAATTAACAAATCAACCCCACTATTCTAACGATCTTTTTTCCTTCATCTATTTTAATAACTTTTGAGAAATTTCTGATCAGGTGCAAATTCTGCTGCTTAAATTCATTTGAAATCCATCGTATTTAATACTACTTTTTTATATACCAATTTTTTAAACTAACTTTTTGTTGCGTATTAGTATATTTTTTGATAGAATTTTTATCGCTGTGAAAATATCAGCACTCTGGAGAGTCTCACGAAACGAGCGCCGAAGGTGTAAGCCTGCAAAAATGGCAGGTAATCTCTCAGGCAAAAGGACAGAGCAACATCAATGTTGTTCTCCTCTTCACAATAATAGAAGGAGGAAACAGAATGTTTCAACAAATTAATAGTTTTTTGGTTTGGTTTGACGACCTGGTGTGGGGCCTGCCACTGATCATTTTTATTTTGGCAGTCGGCATTATTTTAACCATTCGTCTTGGTGGGCTTCAGATTATTCATTTGCCAAAAGCCTTAAAGTTTATGGTAAAGAATGAAGAAGGTGGAACCGGGGAAGTCAGCAGTTTTGGTGCTCTTTGCACGGCCTTATCGGCAACAGTCGGAACAGGTAATATTGTCGGTGTCGCAACAGCCATTGTCGCTGGTGGACCAGGAGCACTTTTCTGGATGTGGATCGCCGCCTTTTTCGGAATGGCGACCAAATATGCTGAAGGACTGCTGGCCGTTAAATATCGTGTTATTGAACCGGATGGACATGTACTCGGCGGGCCTTTTTATTACATTGAAAATGGTATGGGCAAAAAATGGACTTGGCTGGGTAAGGTTTTCGCATTTTTTGGTGCTGGCGTTGGGTTGCTGGGAATTGGTACCTTTACTCAGGTAAATGGTATTGCCGGTGCAGTTAAAAACTTTTTTGATCCCAACAGTTTAACAACTGTCAACCTTTTCGGAATGGACTATTCCATTAGTGTATTAATTACCAGTGTCATCCTGACGGTTCTTGTAGGTCTGGTTGTCATTGGCGGCATTAAACGAATTGCCGGTGTCTCACAAGTCGTTGTTCCCTTCATGATTGTCATTTACGTGCTTTGCTGTGCTTTTATTTTAATTTTTAATGCCGGTAAAATTCCGGCTGCAATCGCAGAAATTTTTGCCAGTGCATTTGGAATGCGAGCTGTAGCAGGTGGCGCATTGGGAGCTGTCATCGTCGCTATGCAAAAGGGAATTGCGCGAGGGATTTTCTCAAATGAAGCCGGACTCGGAAGCGCACCTATTGCTGCTGCCGCCGCTCAAACTAAAGAACCAGCTCGTCAGGGTCTGGTTTCAATGACCGGAACCTTCCTTGACACCATTGTTGTCTGTACAATGACTGGACTTTCAATTGTGCTAACCGGTTCTTGGGATATTGGACTGGAAGGTGTAGAAGTTACAACGAATGCTTTCCAGATGGGCTTGCCAATACCACCGGAAATCAGTTCATTTATCTTAATGATCTGTCTGGTATTCTTTGCCTTTACCACTATTTTAGGCTGGAACTACTACGGCGAGCGATGCCTTGAATATCTGTCAAACGGTAACATTAAAGCGGTCCTAACTTATCGATGGCTATATATTTTGGCTGTCTTCATTGGACCCTTTATGACTGTATCCGCGGTTTGGACAATTGCCGATATTTTTAACGCATTGATGGCTCTGCCGAATCTGATTGCAATTCTTGCCTTATCCGGCGTGGTTGTAGCTGAAACAAAGTCTTATTTCAATCGATTGAAAGAATCAGAATCTGATAAAAATGTAAAACCTGATGAAAAACAGGTTGCATAATTAAATCTATCACTAAAAAACGTCAACACCTAATTTGGTGTTGACGTTTTTAATTTTGGAGCTGCTTACCTTTATTTGGAAGACGAGAGCAGCTTATCCAGATAAATTGATTTAAACTGTTTGCTGGCCAATATCTGTTTAATCGGTGGCAATTTTAAAATCACGCCAAAAACGGCTGCCATAGCGCGATGATTGGCAAATGCCTGATTATCGAAAACCAGATTCTGAAGTGTACCTTTTTCAATTGCCTGCATCACAAACCGATGGGTGCTATTAACAGGCGTAATCACTTTGACCGCCCTTTGTTCCAAATGAATTGCATTTTTAGGGCAGTTTCTAACGCAGACACCACAGCCAAGACAAATGTTCTGATCGATCTCAGCTTTGCCCTTACCCTCGGCTACATTTTTCATCGAAATAGCTAATACGGGACAAACTTTCTCACATTTACCACATGCAATACATGCATCTGATACAACAGGAATATAATTTGTTGTTGCTACAGGCTGCATCGGGCTAAACTTTCTTGCTGATTGTAAGGCTTCGCAGCAACAGCCGCAACAATTACAAATGAAGGCTGGGCTTTCACGAACATTTTCGCCAATTTGCACCAGGTTCGCCGCATAAGAACGCTCTAAAACATCCATTGCCTCTTTTATGCCAATTAATCGGGCATGCTGGCCGTTTTCTGCAAGTGACCGAGCAACATTTCCAAGGGTTAGACAAACATCTAACGGCGCATCAATTTCGCAGGGATTTCCAGTATGCAGCATTTTATGTCGGCAATAGCAGGTTCCAAGACCAATATGGGTCGCTTCCTCAAGTATATGACTGGCTCTTTCATAATCCAAAATATGAATTGTATTGTCTGATGTCAAAATAGGTTCCTGCACGTATACTCGACCCAGATATGTTTCGGTCGCAAAAAAAAGATCTTTAACAAAATCTTCTTCCACGTTCATATATTGATAGTATAGCTCACTCAAATATTTTTGATCAATGTCACCTCTTGTTCGCATCAATGCAAATTCAATAAAACCAGCCATTGGCGGCGGCATAACAAATTGTCGCTGTCCTTTATAATATGAGTCGACCAGCAAGGCCTTTTCGCACAGATGTTCTAGATCGGTCTCAGCCTTTAATTCACTGGTATTCCAAATTTTTGCCGCTTTTTTAGCTGTAAACGGACGAACCGGCAAGAGAGCAACTTGTTTTGCTTCATCTTCTGTGTACAACACCTGCAAAATTTTATATAAACTTTTCGATGGCGGTGCGCCCTGGGTAAACCAGTTGATTCTCTCTTCTAAATTTTTATAAGCATTTTTACTCGTAATATGTCCCATATATCTACCTTTCCAGCACTTAACTTATGTCCAGTCATCTTAAACATATTTAATTTATCTTCATTCCCATTTAATTATACTGTAAAATTCCAGAAATCATATTTTAACACAAATATTATTTTGTATCAAAGGTAACGGGAATAGGCCTCGATGTCCAGTTTAATGTCACCTCTAAATCATCTAATATAAATATCATTTGTTTTCATATCTTGAAGGCAAGCTAGAATCTCCGCTAAATTCTGATCATCAACGTCATTATGTTCATTCTGAAAAAAAGCCAGAAATTCCTTATCATCTTGAGTCAAGGACTCCGGATCTATAGTCTGTTTTTTCTTCAAAGATTTTGCCACGCCTTCCAACATAAATCTTATTGGAAATTTTAATTTCTCAGGATCAAAACCGCCCTGCAAATAGAAAAAGGGACAATTAAAGAGACTGATCTCATTATTCTTATCAATAAGCTTTCGTTTAGTCTCTTTTGATGAACCGTCAGCTCCTACTGCAAAGATCACAAGCATCTGACTCATGCCATTAGGAATCTTCTTGATGAACTTGTTCAAGCCAACAATCACTGATGCCCGAACCCATCCGCCAAATACTAGTTGCTCATATTCCCGCAAAGTAGCCGTTGATACTTTATTAAGTGGTATCGCCTGACAATTTAATTTTTTTGCCAGCATTTCAGCATATTCTCTGGTATGTCCAGTATTGGATTGGTATACGATTATAGTTTTCATTTTTTCTCTATAATTCTCCTGTTTATTAGATACATCATATAAAAATTATATTGTCATTTCACGTTTTTATTTGATATACCACTTTTGAGGGGCTGGAAACTTCAATTATTAACTTTTTTATCAATTCTCATTATGTTAGAATACTACATTCGTTTTGATGTCGTATGACGTAGATATTTTACTCAAATTGTTATGTTGTTCAGTTTTATTTATTTGGCGCTTAATAAGGCAATCTAATATCAGCGTATAATCTCTTGACAAAAGTACTATTCTATATTAAAATCTTTTTCATACCATCGGTATGTATTGAATAAGGAGATGTATTATGGCTCGAAATAAATACCCCGAAGAAACCATCCGGTTAATACTGGATGTAGCCCAGCGTCTTTTTCTGGAAAAAGGCTATGAGAACACCTCCATCCAGAATATCATTGATGGCTTGGGAGGTCTTTCAAAAGGAGCTGTATATCATCATTTCAAATCTAAAGAAGAAATTTTTAACGCTGTAGGTGACCGGTATAATGAACAAGTCGTCCGAGAATTAAAAGCCGTTCGTGATAATCCCAGCCTATCCGGATATGAAAAATTAAAACATATGTTTTGTCTGTCGCTTTCCAGCTCAGACCGTGATATTGTTTTCACTGTCGCACCCAATATGTTAGAAAATCCAAAGTTATTGGTGATGCAGATTCGTGAAATTTTTTTTGATATTGTCCCTAACTATATGCAACCGATAATAGAAGAAGGTGTTGCAGATGGCTCGCTGCAGACAGAATATCCTCGAGAACTTTCAGAGGTCATCATCATGCTAACAAACATTTGGCTAAACCCCTTAGTTCTTGAAACAGATGTTGAAAGTATGGAAAATCGGGTTCGCTTTTTCAATTTAATGCTAAAAAATATGGGCATAGAATTACTGGATGAACAAATGCTTCAGTCTTACCGCCGCTATTGTATCTTGGCAAGTCAAAATCAACAATAAAATAATGCCCAATATGGGGCATTTATTTTCACATATATACATACCAACGTTCGGTATCTAAAGGAGGCTTTTAATGAACACTAAATTATTTCATAAGGACTTTACCATGGTTGTAATCGGCCAAATTATTTCACTGTTTGGCAATAACATTCTACGCTACGCATTGCCACTTTACCTTCTTAACCAAACACATTCCCCATCACTTTACGGCCTGGTAATGGCATTATCATTTTTGCCGATGCTGCTGCTTTCTCCTGTGGGAGGTATTGTTGCTGATCGGGTAAATAAACGTAATGTGATGGTAGCTCTGGATTTCTTTACTGCTGCTTTGATGTTTTTTTATTCGCTCAGCTTTGAATCGTTACCATTAGTACCTTTACTTATTACCATTTTGATGCTGCTTTACGGCATTCAAGGTGCCTATCAGCCGACTGTTCAATCTTCGCTGCCCCTGCTGACGCCGCCAGATAAACTAATGGCTGGAAATGCCATTATCAATATGGTCAGCTCTTTAGCAGGAGTAATCGGTCCGGTTTTAGGTGGATTGATCTTTGGATTCTATGGCATTAAACCGATTTTATATCTCAGCATTATCTGTTTTTCACTCTCCGCTGTTATGGAAATTTTTATTCATATTCCTTATGAAAAGCGTCATTTCGAAGGTAGTGTCCTTTCTTTAGCAGCAACAGATTTGCGGGAAAGCTGGCAATTCATCCGACATGAACGTCCCGAGATTGGTCAAGTAGGATTGCTGCTCGCCGCAATCAATCTGTTTTTTTCTGCTCTGGTAATCGTTGGTTTACCCATTGTTGTAACCAGTCATCTAGGTTTTGATCAAGTTACCGGCAATCAACTTTACGGCTATGCTGAAGGTTCACTGGCCACTGGCGGATTGCTGGGGGGATTACTATCCGGCATGATTGGCAATAAACTTAAGGTCAGCCATAGTGCTAAATTGATTTTGGGATGCACATTGACTTTAATCCCAATTGCGCTGGCACTCCGATTACCCATCGATGCTATGACAGCTTATTTTATTATTGCCGGTTTTTGTGTACTAATGATGATCATTTCAACGCTCCTTAGTATTCAAATGATCACTTATGTACAAAAGATTACCCCACCTTTCATCATTGGCAAAGTAATGGCATTACTAATGTGCCTTGTTATGTGTGGTAACCCCGTCGGTCAGATCAGCTACGGAATACTTTTCGAGAGACTGTCAGCCAGTATCGATATGATCTTTTGGGGTGCATGCATTATCTGTCTCGGTTTGAGCATAATTTCTCATTTTGTATTTAGACAACTCAATGATTCGATTATCGTTTCCTGAAAACCGATCAATTTACATTTGCAGAGGGCAAAGTTTGCATAAGGGCAAAGAAATGTTCTGATTCACCTGTTCTAAAATAATCATACCAGGATGCCAGCGTGTCTGGTTGAAAAACACCTAACTGCTCAATGATTAGTTTTGCCCACAATAAAAATCCGGTAGAGCTTGCTGTAATAAGGTTTTTATCTGCCACTGATGGCTTGTCAATATAGAAATCTTGCCCTTTATAATTGGGCGCAGCCATTTCGAGAAATCCCGGACCATTGCTGGTATGAAAGCGGTTCTCCAAGAACCCAAAGTCAGCAAGCGCAGCGGTTGCCCCACAAATCGCGCATACTGTTGCGCCCAAGGACAGTAGTTCACTGGCTTTTTCGATAATCGCACCATGCTTAGGGTCACTCCATGTGTTTGCACCCGGCAAAAGTAACACACTACTGTCACTCATGACAATTTCATCAATTCCGCAATCAGGAGCGATGGGCAGCCCGCCCATGGTAATAATTGGGTCATTAGAATTACTAACCTTTTTAATCGCCAGGCTTTGCTGGCCTTTTTTGAAAAACCGACCGGAATTCAGCTCTGGCAAGACATTCCCCAATTCCCAGTCAGCTAAAGTATCAAGCACATAAACATAGATTGTAAACATAAATTTCCTCCAATTTCATTGTTTTCTATATTATACTTTGGAATTGTTGACAACAGTATGGCCACAATTTATAATGATAACCATAAATTTGGGAAGGCGGCTAAAAGATGAAAGTTGACAGGCTTGTCAGTATTATTATGATCCTTCTTGATAAAGAACGTATCAGCGCACAAGAATTATCAAACCTGTTTGAAGTCTCACCCCGCACCATCTATCGTGATATCGAGGCTATCAACATGGCGGGGATTCCTATTCACTCAACATCAGGTGTTGGTGGCGGCTTTGAAATTATGGAGAAATACAAGATCGATAAAAACGTTTTTTCGACTACCGACCTTTCTGCTATCCTGATGGGGCTATCCAGTCTTTCGAACATGATGCGCGGAGACGAACTGCTTAACGCTCTTGCAAAAGTCAGAAGTTTTATCCCCGCTGAAAGCGCTAAAGAAATCGAATTAAACGCAAATCAAATAGTTATCGATTTAAGACCGTGGACATTCAGCCGGAACCTGCAATCATATTTAGAAATTATCAAAACTGCGCTACAGGAAAACAGGCTGCTTATGTTTGAATATACTGACAGGCATGGAAACAAAAGCTCCCGAACTGCTGAACCCTATCAGCTCGTGCTTAAAAATAGTCAATGGTATTATCAGGGGTTTTGTTATAAACGAAATGATTACCGTTTGTTTAAATTATCACGAATATCAAATCTGCAAAAACAAGAGGATGTCTTCACGCCACGTGACTACCAGAAGCCACAATTAGAATTTCCCGATATTTTAAAAAGCATGCAAATAAAAATTAAAATCCGTATCCATAAATCTATCGTGGACAGGGTACTTGATTATTGCTCGGATAAATACTGCTTACCAGATGGTCATGATCACTATATTGTTAGTTTTCCTTTCATCGAGAATGAATACTATTATCATATTCTTCTGGGTTTCGGAAATAGATGCGAGTGCTTGGAGCCGTTAAATGTCCGATCAGAAATGAAGCGTAGAATAAGTGAAATGGCGGCTATATATGAACGTTGAAAACAGCGCTCAATGAAATGGAAAATATAACCGACAATTAAATATTTTTCTGATCGAGTAAAACAGTTGCTATCTCATCTTGCTTATAGCTTGTCACTTTTATCTTTGCCGATTATCTCTTTGATTTTATTGTTCAGATCGTCTTCATCTGTCATCTTATGCCCTTCTGGAAAAATGGTTGTCAGATAGTGTTGCGCGAATGGAAAACAGCATGATTCATAAGGTTTCATACCTTGTTTTATGAAACTAAATTCAAGGTGATTGATCTGAATCTGATCAACTTGGATGTGTTGCGCACACTTCATTTCCATCGGATCAAAAATTAGTCCAAATGGATCCTTTCCGCCATTTTGCAATTTGCCTGAATAATCAATGGATAAGTTCCCTTCAATCCATAACTTTTGATTCAAATAGATACAATTATGATTATTTATATCAACAACCAGATCAATTTTTGTGCTGCATTTTTTGCTTTCTATATCACAGATAATCTGTCCGTCATATGTAGTCGTAAATACAGACTTTTTTAATGTTTCCGGTAAAAAACCTTTGCCTGGGTCATAATGAAAGGTGTTGGATTCATAATCACAAATCAGCCAGGATACTAAATTATTTACTTTATTTTTTGCAATGATATACAACTCAAATCTGGAACCCCAAAAGACACTTGTATGGACATTAAAACAGCCTACAATTGCACAGCGTTTTCTTTCAGAATGGTCGAATATTGAAATGGGCACCAATTCGTAGTTATCTGGTAAAAAATCCTTGACCATTTCTTCGGTAATTTCATAAGCTAAGAAAAAACTGTAGGGTTCTACTACAAACCCCATATAATCATTATTTTTGATATTAAGGTCAATGATGAATTTTTGTAAAAATCCAGGCAATTTCAAAAGTTTTTTCGCATTATTGGATGTCTCTGCTATTCCATTTGGTGTAATCTTATTCTCTGTAAGTTTTATAAAGCGAAGTGAATCTTCATTCATTTAATTCATCTCCTTTTTTGTAGTTTTCTGATTCTTTTGCAGAGCTCTCATCGTAATATGGTACAAGCCAATAATTGCAAAAACGAGTCCATAGAGAATGATCGGGATCCAAAAGATCTGATGAATTTGCGATATTTCTTGTCCTGTCCCCAAAACACCACTATATAAAATAAGTGCAGCAACTATATAGACAACGGTAAATATAATCCGCAGTGCTCTTAATCTTACAACACCATACATCTGTGTAATGATAAACATCATCGCAAAGCCAAACAAGAACATACTCCAAAGAGTTTGTCCTGCTTGCAAGGCAATAACAGTGCCGTGCAGCGTGACAAAAACCTCAAGAACTGTCACCCATTTTAAATTTGTATGGATTTTTGTATATGCTAGTGACATTTGCAGCATCAGAAGAAACATATAAAAAAAGCCAAGCAGATGTCCCCAAGTGTTTTCCATAGGATGAAACCAAAACGTATAAACAGCTGCCCAAGCAATGAAATAACCATGGGTTTTTGCTACACCTGAAACGGCAATTGTAGATAACGGTACTTTTTTACCAAAAAATAAACCACGCTGCCCATTCAGTAAAATAAGCATAAAAACCAACATAATAATAACGGAGTACTGAGAAGAGGCTACTGGAACAAATTGCGCCAGACCATCGTAAAAAAGGCGGGTCTGAAAAACATGTAGAAAAATAAAAACGCTGTTAACAATCAGTAAGGCTGCATTATATTTTCCAATCTTATCTGTTTTATAATTGTGTTTATCCTGCTGTAGTTTATAAATAAAATACCAGGCTAGAATCTGATGAAGCCCATAACAAAGCCACATTGATATGGCTGCCCACAAACTTATGTTGGGTAACTTCCAATAATACCACGATGCCCCTTGATCTGGTAATAACGTCTCTCTAAAAGATCCTAATCCCGTTGCTGACCATGCAACAATTAACGTAAAAAGTATCGAACAAATAATTCCCAATGTAAGTATTTTTTTCGTTTTCATTTAATAAGTCCTTTCAGTATTTTTATGTAATCTATTTTTCAAGTCGATTATTTTTCATTCTTTTATAGTCTTGTTTCATTGCATTTTACCCTATATTATTCCTGATAATCAAGGTGCATTTTTTTATCCAGCACTTTTAATATTCTACATAAAAATTTTTGTTTGGTAATGGATAACCACTCAACCTGCTAGAACCGTATTCATATTGCAAGCAAGCGACCACTTTTCTTCACTGATAATTTTTTATAATTTTTTCCCTCTAACCCCTTAATTTTTAATCCCTATACTGAGTTCATCAATAAAATTCAAATGCGCAGATGATTTGCGTAGAAATGGAGGAAATCATGAACACACTCATTTCGATGAAAAATGTCGGAAAGCAATATACCATCGGTGAAATCACAATTGATGCCCTAAAAGAGGTAAGTTTTACCATAACCGAGGGTGAATTTGTCATTATCCTTGGGGCATCTGGTGCTGGAAAAACAACCCTTTTGAATATTCTGGGAGGAATGGACAGCGCTACTGCCGGAGAGGTAATAGTAGGCGGCGAAAATATCCGTTTGTACAACGATAACCAACTCACTCGATACAGGCGAGATAAAATAGGCTTTGTCTTTCAGTTTTATAACCTCATTTCCAACCTTAACGCCTATGAAAATGTAGAATTCGCTGCAGAGGTATGTAATCATCATCTGGATCCTGGAGAGGTTCTTGCTCGAGTGGGTTTAGAAGAACGCGCCCAGAATTTTCCTCCCCAACTTTCCGGAGGTGAACAACAGCGTGTAGCCATTGCCAGAGCTGTTGCTAAGAATCCTCTTTTGCTCTTGTGTGACGAGCCAACTGGTGCATTAGACTACCAGACAGGAAAAAATGTACTTTCCCTGCTCGCAGAGGTTAATCAAGCCTATCAGAAAACCGTGGTCCTTATTACTCATAATTCTTTAATTGCCCCCATTGCTGATAAAGTGATCCGGGTCAAAAGCGGACAACTGGAAAGCATTGAGATCAATCCTCATAAAAAAGATGTTAAGGAGTTAGAATGGTAATGGGCAAACTTTACAAACGTATGTTAAGGGAAATCCGAACAGGATTTGGCCAATTTTTTTCAATCGCTCTGATCATCGCTATCGGATCTATGCTGATGTCAGGAATGTTTTCGGCTATAACAGCAATGGACACTTCAACAGAGCAATATTATGAAGAACAAAATTTTGCCGATCTGTGGGTATACTTTAACGGAATAACACAAGATGATGCTGATCAACTGATTCAAGATTCCGGAGCAGAAGGTGCTGCGCCTCGCTATACCCTTAATGAGCAGGTGACCGTGAACGGACTTGACTGTACACTTCGCCTGCACAGTCTGACTGAAATCAATAATCCTCTTTTAACTGAAGGCGTATTGCCTCAAAAAACAAATGAAATCATTTTGGACTATAAATTTGCCCAAGCAAACAGCCTTTCCACTGGGAGTACCCTGCAAGTTGGCAGCGAAACTCTGATGATTACTGGCTTGTTCATGAATCCGGAGTATGCCTATAAACAAAAGGACAGCGGTGCCTCTGACAATATAAACCGTAACTTCGGTATTGCCTATACCACGAAAGAAACGGCAATTACCCTAATTAAGGCTTCGGATTCCTATCAGGCAGCAGAAGCCGAATTACAGGAAAAGCTAAAAAACTCCCCAACTCAGCTTGCAGAAGCTGAATCACAGCTTCAACAGTCTGCAGAGAATTATCAGGAAATCCTCTTCAAAACTGATCAGCAGGAGGTCGTTCTTGTTGCGGCGGAAAAACTGGGCAGCTATGTATCTTATGTTGATCGAGAAAACCAGCCAAGCTTTGTTAATGTCAGCGGTTCACTTGATCCTATTCGTTCTGTCTCTTACCTATTTCCGTTGATCTTTTTTCTGGTGGCTGCCATTGTCGCTTTTATTTCTCTGTCCAAATCCGTTGAAAACCAACGAACTCAGATTGCAGTCATGCAAGCATTGGGGATATCAAAAAATCGTATCCGTTACTACTTTTTCAGTTATGCCGCACTAGCCTCTCTAAGCGGAGCCATTCCTTTTGCGCTACTTGGAAACTATCTGATTCCAAAACTTTTGATCAGAGTATTTATGAGTCGTTTTGCACTGCCATCCCCTAACGTCCCGATTTACCTGATGTACATTGTCTTTCCTATGGCGCTAGCCCTTTTTTTCAGCAGCTTTGCAGCACTTCTTGCCGTGCAGAAGGTCCTGCAAGAAATACCAGCACAGGCCATGCGGCCAAGACCGCCAAAGGGAACAAAAACGATTCTACTGGAACGTATCCCCTTGCTTTGGAAAAAATTAAACTATTCCGGCAAGCTGATTCTCCGTAATATTTTTCTGCATAAAGGACGGATTTTTTTGAGCTCTGTTGGTGTTATTGGAAGTGTCATGTTGATTTTCACAGGGCTTTCCCTGCAAAACTCGGCAACTCAGGTTATCCAAACCGCAACCGACAGCATTAGTTACGATCTTTCGATCAACTACAAGGATCCAATAGCTGATATCAACAGCCTGTCGTTTAGTTTTCCAGTAGACAGCCGCGAACTCAGTGAAACAAAAAAGGCTACCCTGGAACTTTCAGATAATGTGGATATCAATCTTCAATTGGTAGAAAGCGGTTCAAGTATGATACGCCCATTCGACCAAAATGGTCAGGTTATCCAATTTGATGAATCCAGCGTCCTTCTACCGGATTCCATAGCAGAGGAATTTGGGCTTTCCGTTGGTGATCCCCTGTCTATTACCATAGATAATCAAAGCTATACGCTTAGAATCACCGGCTTTTGTACCCAGTACACTTCCAAAACATTGTACTTGTCCTTTGATAGTGCTGCAGCTGCAGGAATGGATACTAGTGCCCATTCACTGCTGCTTACTTTGCCCCCAAATGAAGATGCCGGAAATGCAGCTAAAATGTTGTCTATTCAAGAAAACGTGAAAAGCACTAGTACCAGAGAAGATGTGATCTCACGAAGTCAGGATATGCTTAAAACATTAAATGCCACCATTTTAATTCTTCTTGTATCGGCTGTTTTACTGGGCATGACGGTAATTTATAATATCGCTTCCATTAATATTTTTGAGAGAACAAGGGAGTATGCCACTTTGATGGTGCTGGGATATTATAAAAAGGAAGTAAACAGGATGATTTTCCGGGAAAATATCATTCTCACTGCTTTGGGAAGTCTACTTGGTTTTCCGGCTGGCTATTACTTGTTTGTGAATCTCGCAGGAGTCATTTCCCAAAGTAATTTGAAACTTCCAACCGACTTCAATACTGGGATGGCAGCCACCACACTTTTACTGACAGTTTTATTCGCGCTAACTACCAATCTGCTATTGTATCCTAAAATCAAAAAAATAGTGTTGGTAGAAGCGCTCAAAAGTATAGAATAGGAGAAAAATATGATGCCCAAAATACTACTGATACTTCTTTGTCTGATTTTTTTACTGACTGCATGTGACCGACAGGTGGGGATTTCCAAAATTCCTTCCACCGTTCCCTCGACAGCACCTGAAGATACATCCGATCCTGCATCAACCGCTTCAACTGACGTTAAAGCGGTTTCCGAAACACTCATTACAACGAACAGTCTGCTTGCCAAATATATTAAATCGTCTGGAAACAGTGCAATTTCTTTTGTCGGCCTAGGAGACCTGATGAATAAGGTTAAAACTGAAGCGGAGACTGCCTCAGAATATACTACGGAATGCCTGGTGCTTACGGATCAAATTCCCGAGTCGGTAAATTTATCCGAATATAATGAACAATTCTTGTCAGTCCAATTGAATTTAAGCGCACTCAATGATATTATGAAGGAAGCAAAGCAAAACAGAGATATCGATGAAATTAAAACAACTCTGACCGATATCTTGTCAGAGTTGCAGAACTACAACAAATTACTGGAGCAGTTTCTAGAGGAAGAGAGGTAGCGCAAGTGGCTAACATACTAATTGCCGATGATGATCCTAATATTTCATCCCTGCTGGCAGACAGTCTTCAGGATGAAGGATATTCTACCGTCACTGTCTCAGACGGAGATAATGCTTTGCAGATGGCTCAATCTGCAGATTTTGATCTGATCCTGCTGGATATCATGATGCCTGGTAAAACCGGTCTGGAGGTGTGCCAAAAAATTCGTGACACCATATCCTGTCCGATAATTTTTGTAACTGCTAAGGGACGAACCCTCGATACTGTGCTGGGGCTAGAAATTGGAGCGGATGACTATATTTCCAAGCCTTTTATCGTAGAAGAATTGATCGCAAAGGTTAAGGCAAACCTACGTCGAGAACAACGACACACTGCTTCTTCTGCTAAAACTATTTTTATCGGTGACTTGCAAATCCATTCTGATAGCCTTGAGGTTTCGAAAGACGGCATTCCTGTTCCGCTGACAACCAGAGAATTTCAACTACTTGTCTATTTGGCCGAGCATACTGGAAAGGTATTGACCAGAGAACAGCTGTTTGATGCCATATGGGGCATGGATTATTCAGATATCGGCAGTGTGACTGTTACAATTAAAAATCTACGCGACAAGCTGGACCCTGACAATCGGATGATTAAGACTGTATGGGGAGTCGGCTATAAACTGGTTCGTCCCGGATTGATACCATGAGTATCAAGCTTAAAATCCCCCTCATTATACTGGCGGCACTCCTTCTGAATGTTAGCCTTTTACTATGCTATTACGGTTTCTATCTGGCGGACCGAGTAAATACTTATCAGTATAATATGCAGCAGACCTTGTCGGCTGCCGCGGAAGAAATCGCTGCAGCAATTGACGGAGAAAGTTTCGACTACGCCTCAAAATATTTATCTGCCTATGATAATCCCAAAAACCTTACCTTTGTTCTAAGCAATGTTCAAACTGGCCAAGAAACCATGTGGAATCAGGAAGAGGTCGATTTAATCGGTTTTTCGCAGATAAGTTTGTTAACTCTATCCGACAACTCCTATGTCCTTCAGCTAAATAAACAGGTGGATCTGTTTGATTTCACGACACATGGTATCTTTCAGGAACTGCTTTTCTTTGAGATTGCCATTCTGATCATCATTTTCATGGCTGTAGGAATTATCATACATTTTCGATATGTATCTTCGCTATTAAATCTGAATACATCAATGCACTTGTATAAAGACAAAAAGCTGATCTTAAAAGAAACAAAGCGTAAAGATGAAATCGGCATGCTCCAGTCAAGCTTTGCCCAACTGTCAAAATCTTTGGAGGAAGAAAAACAAGCAGGGAATCGGATTATCGCTTCTATCTCCCATGATATAAAAACCCCGCTTACGTCCGTTCTTGGTTACAGTGAGCGGCTAATGAAAAAAGAACTTGAACCGCAAAAACAAAAACAATACATCAAAACCATTTACAAACAATCCCGAGATATTGAAGCTATTGTAGAGGAATTCGATGACTACCTGAGCCTGTCTGCTCCCAAAAAAGAACAAGTACAGGAATACAAGGTTTCCTATCTTTGTACTATGTTAAAGGATGAATACCAGCACCGTCTCGAAGAACAGAGTATCATTTTCACGATTCAAAATCAAAGCGGCATTGATGCAACCATTTGTACAGAGCTACTAAAGCTCCGTCGGGTATTTGCCAACATTATCGGAAATAGTATTCGTCATGCCGGTGTTCAAAACTTGAGAATTGATGTGTATTTTGTTACTGCTGAAGATAAGCTTTTCATTTCTATCACCGACAACGGTCGAGGAATCTTCGAAACGGATTTGAATCATATATTTGAACCCTTCTATACCTCTGACCAAAGCCGGCATATATCTGGGCTTGGGCTTTCCATCTGCAAACAAATCGTCGAAGGAAATGGCGGTTCAATTTCAGCGCTTACCCCTCCTGCAGGTGGACTACAAATATGTATTACTCTTCCCATTAAAAAATAGTCTATCTAAAGTTAGATTCCGACTTTACAAAAAGAGAAATATTGCTTACAATACGAGCAGTTGAACCACATAGCAAATTTGCTCTTGCTTCAATGAAAGCCCTAAAAGGAGGTACCGAAGAATGACATCACCAAATAGAACCTATATTGCGATCGATCTGAAGTCTTTTTATGCCTCCGTAGAATGTGTTGAACGCAGTCTTAATCCAATGACCACTAACCTTGTGGTTGCTGATGCCAGCCGAACAGAAAAAACGATTTGCCTGGCGGTTTCCCCCACAATGAAAACATATGGCATTTCCGGCAGAGCACGTCTGTTTGAAGTCGTAAAAAAAATTAAGCAGACCAATGCACTAAGACAACAAAAGCTATTTGATAACAGCTTTACTGGCTCATCCTATCACGATACCGAGCTAAATGTTTTCCCAACCCTTTCTGTTGACTATATCGTTGCACCGCCACGTATGACTCTTTATATGGAATACAGTACAAGGATTTATAATATTTATCTTAAATACGTTGCCCCCGAGGACATTCATGTCTACTCCATCGACGAGGTATTCATAGACGTTACGGCCTATTTAAGAACCTACCAGCTCACTGCCCGTGAGCTCACTATGAAGATTATTCTTGATGTCCTTGACAATACTGGCATCACAGCAACCGCTGGTATTGGAACAAACCTCTATCTCAGTAAAATCGCAATGGATATTGGCGCCAAGCATATCCAGCCTGATAAAAATGGTGTTCGGATTGCAGAATTGAATGAGATGACATATCGCCGTTCTCTCTGGACACATCGCCCGCTCACTGACTTCTGGCGCGTAGGTAGAGGCTACGCCAAAAAGCTTGAGCAGCATGGGCTTTATACAATGGGCGATATAGCACGATGTTCAATTGGAAAAGCTACTGATTACTACAATGAAGCCTTGTTATATAAAATGTTTGGTGTAAACGCGGAGTTACTAATTGATCATGCCTGGGGTTGGGAGCCGTGCGCCATTGCCGACATTAAGGCATATAAGCCCAAAACAAACAGCATCGGATCTGGTCAGGTACTGCATTGTCCTTACTCATTTGACAAAGCAAAGCTGATTGTTCGAGAAATGACCGAACTGCTGGTGCTTGATCTGGTTAAAAAGTCGCTTGTGACAGACCAGCTGGTTCTAACAATCGGTTATGATATTCAAAATCTCCAGGATCCGGAGCTGAAAAAGTCCTATCATAGTGAAGTTACCACAGATTATTATGGACGCGCTATACCTAAACACGCCCATGGCTCAGCTCGTCTTGAACAACACTCATCCTCGTCAAAATTAGTTATGAAAGCAGTTTTAGAACTGTATGACCGTATCGTTAACGAAAAACTGCTGATTCGAAGAATTAACATCACAGCCAACCATGTGATAGATGAATCGTCAAAATCAAAGCCACCAGTCTGTGAACAGCTTAATTTATTCACCGACTATAAAGCAGTTCGTGAACAGGAACAAATAGAAAAAACAGCCCTTCAACGGGAAAAGCGAATGCAAAGCACCATGCTGACAATCAAAAAAAAGTTTGGAAAAAATGCGATCCTTAAAGGCACTAACCTTGAGGAAGGCGCTACGACTATTGATCGAAATAAGCAGATTGGAGGCCATAAGGCATGAAAAAGTCTTACGAAGATATTATCAATTTACCGCATCATGTTTCTACAACCCACACACCCATGCCTACCCTCGAAAGAGCAGCACAATTTTCACCCTTTGCTGCTCTGACTGGTTATGATGCCGCAGTTAAAGAAACGGCACGATTAACGGATAAACCGGTAGAGCTGGATGAAGACTCAATAGCTATTTTGGAAATGAAATTGCAGATTCTAGCTGGTGAGCTTTCTAATCAACCAGAAGTAGGGATCACTTATTTTCAAGCTGATGCAAAAAAGACCGGAGGCAAATACATCAATACAATTGGTACAATAAAAAAAATAGATGAATTTGAAAAAGTCCTTCTCATGATGGACGGAACAAAGATCCCGATTAAAACGATCATTGAAATTGAATGTGATCTTTTTCAGGCATATTTTTAACCATAGCTGCTATCGTCTTGTTGTCAAATCAGTTTTATTTCTAAGTCATTAAAATGGCAATCAAAGGAAGCTTAGATTCAAATCATTTTTGAATCTCTATCATGCTAATTTGGCAGATTTTAATTAACCTAATGGCCAACTGTAAATCTTGTTAAATATTAATACCTCAATAAAAGATACTCCTTTAGCGAATCAGGAAATCTTAGTAAAATCCGAAATGCAAGTGGCACCGCCACTTTATAGCGCGGTTTAAGCTTTTTGCTCGTAATTATTTTGCACATTCGCCTAGCTGACTCATTTGAATCCGATCGCTTCTGCTTATTGCGATATTCCAAATCAGCCTTATGCAAGGTGATATAAGCAGAATCCCTTTTTTCTAAGAGATGATTGGAATTCTTAGCCAGTGTCTTAAAGAAGTTTGTTTGCATAGGGCCAGGTTCAATGACTGTTGACTGTATATGATATTGCTGTAATTCTAATCGCAATGCATCACTTATCGCTTCCAAGGCATGTTTTGAAGCGCAGTAACCTCCGTTTACCGCTTGTGTAAACTTACCAGAAACAGAACCGATATTAATGATCTTTCCGTTTTTTTCTTTTCGCATTTCCGGTAAGACTGCCTGAACCAAATTCATGATTCCAAAGACATTGACATCAAACATTTTTTTTACTTCTTGAAGGTCAATCTCTTCTATGGCCCCTCTTACGGAATATCCGGCATTATTTACCAATATATCGATTTTGTGAAACTGTTGAATAATTCTATCCACGGCTTTATGAATGGACTCTCTATCCGTAACATCAAGCTCTAATTTTAATTCTGCAGACACATTTGTCAACGCATCAATATTTCTCGCTGTCGCAACAACGGTATAGTCCATATTGCTCAGAATTTTGCAGATATCTCGGCCAACTCCTGAAGAGCATCCTGTGACGAGTACTACTTCTTGATTTTTCATAATTATGAACCTCTCAAATTAATTTGATTCAATTATAAAATATCAGTTTATTATTCTCATTATCATTTGATAATGTTGAGCTTTTTTCTTATTCGACTTAGCGACACTGGTGTGACTCCTAAATATGATGCGAGTTGATGCTGCTTTACTCTTTCTTCCAAGCCTGGATTACTCTTTAAAAATTGGATATAACGTTCTGTACTATCCAACAATTTGAAGCTGCCCGCATGCTCTTCTTTCATGATCAGTACTTCATCAAGTAACTTTTTGTACACCAACAATAACTGGTAATTACCATCCATAGCCTTTTCTACCTCAGATGCTTTTGCAACCAGAATAGTACTATTTTCTATCGCTTGAATATCATATGTCGATGCCTTTTGTGTCAAATACGAAACATAGGAAAATAAAGTCCTCCCCTCCGGATAAAAGTACTTGGTCACATCGTTCCCTTTAAGATCAATATAATAAGCGCGGAACAATCCTTCAGCCACAAACCCGATCTCAGTTGATTTGTCTCCTTCTTTTATAAAGAATTCACCTTTATTAACTAACCGTTGTTCAAATATATTTTTAAATAAAGAATTATCTTCTTCATCAAGGTAATGCCCTTTACTTTTTAATAAATCAGTCCATAAATTATTATATTTATTATTCTCCACAACCATATTCAATCCTCGTTTAAAACCTTAGAGAAGCTACAATATTCAAGCTCAAATTTTTCTATCAAAATTGTCATACCATAAGCTATTTGAACTCCTCACTTGAAAGACTTTTTACAATTGTTGTCTGAGTGGGGACGACGCTAGTTATACCAGTCGAAAATGTATTCATTAATACCCCGATTCAAATCTTCGTCAGTTTTAAATGAATACTGATAAACAAATTCCATCGTATTCTAGAAGCCCTCCATTGGTGCGTTGTCATAAAAATTTCCAGCTATGCTCATTGTATTGTAACAACTTTTTTATTTTGTGTTCAATCTCCCGTCTCCATTGTAAAATGTTTACCTAAATAGCCAGCGCCCCAGCTTCCCATCCCCTCAATAATATCAACAAATTGTTTTCCTTCTTCTGAAAGATAATATTCTACTTTTGGGGGTACAACATTATGGGAATATCTCTCTAATATGCTATCCTCAACAAGCTCTTTTAATTGACTGCTTAAATAAGCTTGTGTCACTTTGGGAATAGCTCTTTTAATTTCTGAAAATCTCATCCTCTTATCTTTTAATAAATAAACGATTAACCATTTCCATTTTCCATTCATTAATCTTTGTGTAATACAAACCGTACAAATATCCGGTTTTAAACTATTCTCTATTTTACAGTCTTCTTGACACATCGCTATATATTTTCCCAAATCATGACCTCCTTATATTGCAAATGACTCCTTTGCAAGCCTATGGTATGTTTTTTAATACTATACATGTTTTAAATTTGTACTAGCCAATTTCGTACTTTGATTATATAATGTCATTAGTTCAAAGTCAATGAACAATAAACTCAATAAAAAGGAGAAAAATTATGAGTATTCCCCAAAATGTATTAAATTTATTAAACGATCAGGCGGCAACTAAAGTATTAACATCAGTAGGTAAAGATGGTATGCCACATTCAATTGTTGTCGGTAGCGGAATGTCTCCTAACGGTGAAGTTGTTTGCTGTGGTGAAGTTTTGATGAAAAAATCATCTGCTAATTTAGCAGAAAACAAAAATGTTGCAGTATTAGTTGTAAAAGATATGGAATCCTATTTAATTGAGGCAGAAGTTATTGAAAAACAAACTGAAGGTGAAATGTTTGAAGGTGTAAAAGCTGAACTTGCTAAAGTAGGTTTACCAATGAGCGGATTATGGATATTTAAACCTACTGCTATTTTCAATCAAAGTGCTAATCCTGAATCTGGAAGCCAAATTTGTTAAAAATATTAAAAAATAGCAGGTAGATTATGATACTTGCTATTTAGAGTACAAACAAACCCGCGTACAGATCATGAATCTGTGCCCGGGTTTTGAGAGCCTGTGAAAGTTTTTCTGTAAATAGCACAAAACAAGTCTTCTATGATAAACTAAAAAATCATAGGAGGCTTTTTATTATGGCAAAGAAGAACTCAGTTCACAAAGTGGAAATGACCGAAGGAAAACGAAATATCATACGTCAGCTTTTGGAAGAATATGATATTGAAACGGCAGTTGACATTCAGGATGCGCTAAAGGATCTGTTGGGAGGTACCATTAAAGAAATGATGGAAGCAGAAATGGAAGATCACCTTGGATATGAAAAATCGCAACGGTCCGAAAACGACGATTCCAGAAACGGCTATAAGAAAAAACAGGTTAACAGCAGCTATGGAAGTATGGAAATTCAGGTTCCTCAGGATCGGCAGTCAACGTTTGAACCGCAAGTAGTTAAAAAGCGTCAGAAAGATATTTCTGATATCGATCAGAAGATCATTTCAATGTATGCCAAAGGAATGACTACCCGTCAAATCTCAGACACGCTCATGGATATTTATGGATTTGAGGCATCTGAGGGATTCATTTCAGATGTAACGGATAAAATCATGCCCGAAATTGAAGACTGGCAGAATCGGCCCTTAGAAACGGTTTATCCGGTACTTTACATTGATGCTATTCACTATTCCGTAAGAGATAATGGTATCATCCGAAAAATTGCAGCCTACGTGATTCTTGGGATTAGTGCTGACGGATACAAGGAAGTTCTGACCATTCGAATCGGTGAAAATGAGAGTTCGAAATACTGGCTCAGTGTTTTTAATGAGTTGAAAAATCGGGGCGTAAAAGACGTTTTAATCATCTGCGCTGATGGCCTTAACGGCATAAAAGAAGCCATTTCAGCAGCCTTCCCGAATACAGAATATCAGCGATGTATTGTCCATCAGATTCGCAACACCCTGAGATATGTATCCTACAAAGATCGTAAAATATTTGCGACGGATCTGAAATCCATTTACCAGGCGGCATCTGAAGATCGAGCGCTGGAAGCCCTGGAACAGGTCAGTGAAAAATGGACTGATAAATACCCGAACAGTATGAAAAGCTGGGAACAGAACTGGGACGCCATTTCGCCGATTTTTAAATTTTCAGCCGATGTCAGAAAAGTGATCTATACCACCAACGCCATAGAAAGTCTTAATGCCATGTACAGGAAATTGAACCGCCAAAGAAGTGTTTTTCCAAGCGATAAGGCACTTCTAAAAGCGCTTTATCTGGCGACTTTTGAAGCAACAAAAAAATGGTCAATGCCCGTACATAAATGGGGCAAGGTTTACGGCGAGCTCAGTCTTATGTATGAAAATCGTATCTCAGAATAATACGCAAAAGAACAGGTGATTTAAGCCACCTGCTCTTGACATGCGCATTTTTATAGGATATAACTGTTTTAAAGCTACAAAGTTTCTCTTGAAAATTTTGTAGATCAATTCATTTTTATATCATAGAAGATTTGAATTTACAGACTTTTCTTCACACACTCGGTTTTGATATTTCTTTTACTCTACTCTATTAATCGGCTGCCCTTGGCAAAAAGCTTCGATATTTTCTTTGATTAATGAAACTAAACGTTGTCTTGTTTCTAATCCTCTCCATCCCATATGCGGAGTAATGATAACATTATCCATTGTATATAATGGACTTGAATCATCTAATGGCTCAACCTCTTGAACATCTAATCCAGCACCGGCAATGACATTATTTTGCAATGCACGAATCAATGCTTCTTCATCAATCAATGGACCCCGTGCAGTATTGACTAAATATGCTGTTGGTTTCATCATTGCTAAGCTTTCTTTATTAATCATATGTCGAGTTGCTTCATTTAAAGGGCAATTAAGGGAAATAAAATCACTTTGTCTAAAAACATCCTCTTGTGTTGTAAAGTGTATATTTTCTAGATCTGCTCTGGGCGTTCTGGTGGATACTAGAATTTTCATTCCCATTGCTTGTGCTATTTTAATAACTTCTTTGGCTATATTTCCATATCCAATAACCCCTAGAGTTTTACTGTTTAATTCCACATGGTCTACCATTAAATGTTTATGAAAATTATCGTGATTCCCTTTGGAAAGCATTCTCAGCTGTTTTTGCATTGAGCTTGCTAAATTCAAAATCATTAGGATCGCTGTATGGGCTACTCGCTCGCTGCTATATGCCGGAATGTTGCATAAGATGATTCCTTTTTCACGCATCGCATCCAAATCGATATTATTATATCCCGTTCCTGCTTCACAAATCATCTTTACGCTATCAGGGAATTCTCTGATAATATCACCCGTAACTTTCATTTCTTTGGTTACCACAATTGTAAAACCGTCGACTCTTTCCAGAATTTCGTCTTCAGACGTCTTCTCATAGATTAGCACTTCAGAAGAAATTTGTGAGTAATCAACCTTGCCATCATAATTGACCAAACCAGCATTTAATACCACCGTTTTATCATTCATAGTTTTATCTCCTTCATATCGTCAAATTTTAGTTCAAAATCGACCTCAGCATTGCTACATATTTTCGAGGGTTAGCGCGTTCATTTCGTGAACATAAACACACCAAGAAATAATTTGCCTATTTTATATAATTAAATTGTATCATAAAAAAAAGCCTCGTATCATTAGGTTTTTCGCGTGCTTATTATTTTTCCATTATCATCATTTTTTTGCAAGTTTTAAAATCCTGATTGCACCTCTTAAAACAAGTGAAAAGACAATAATACCTACTACTAAATCTGGAATTCCTGATTTAAATACACAAACCAGTATACCCGCAATAATGACACCAATATTTACAATAACATCATTTGAGGTAAAGATCTGACTGGATTTAATATGAACTTCTTCACTTTTCGAGCGATTTAAAACCACCAATGAGATAGAATTCGCAATCAAGGCTAAAACAGACACCACAATCATGATTAGTGGATCAGGGATTGTTTCCATCCCGATAAATCGTCGGACAACCTCAATAAATCCTAAAAACGCCAAGATCATCTGAAAAATTCCGCTGATTCCAGCAATTCTCTTTTTAACTAGCAAAGTTCCCGCGATGGCATATAAACTTAACCCATAGACAAAAGCATCGGCCAACATATCCAGTGAATCGGCTACTAATCCCATGGAGTTTGATAGAAATCCAAACAGCATTTCAATCACAAAAAAACTGAAGTTTATGCCCAGAACAATCCAAAGCAGTTTAGCATCAACAGCATCAGTATTTTCAGAAAAATCCTCATTAGAAATTTCTATCGTTTCGATTAAACTTGAGCCCAAATGAAGCGAATCGATGGCATTCTCTATTTCAGAAATATCTGCAGCATGGATAATTGTCAACTTCCGATTTTCAATCTCAAAATTCAATTTTTTTATTGATGAAAAATCTGCCAGCTTCATTCGGATTAACTGCTCTTCCGCTTGACAGTCCATTTCTTTAATGTGAAATTCTGTTTTATACATTGATCTACTCCCTTAAAGTGATAATCAAATGATTACTTTTTCCGCGTTGCGCCTGATAGCGTAGCATCTAAATCGACACTTCAATTTCAGAAAATGAAATGGCCTTTCCTCCAACTTTCACCCCATTTATGTTTTTTTCTTGTGTTTCCAGTTCAACAATGATTTCTGATGGCTTTAACATTGAATAACCTTGCTCAACTATCAATTGAGACTCTTTTTTGTTGTTATATTTGTCATACTTGAAGAGATAACTTGCTAAAGCACCGTTAGAAGTACCTGTTGCAGATTCTTCCGGAATTCCATACAATGGCGCAAAATTCCGGGTATGAACATAGGCTTTTCCCAGAGATTCAAGGGTGAAAAGGTGATAACCAATAGTGTTATATTTACGACTGACATCGATAATTTTATTCAAGTCCGGCTTAATAGCATTAAGCACTTCTCGTTTCTTAATTGGCACAATGATATCCCTTAAGCCTGTAGAAACTATTTGCGTTGGAAGTTCCTCCATGATGTCGGTCAATTTTAGGTTTAGAGAATCTGCGATTTTTTCTTTATTGACTGCCTCAAAAAACTGCGGTAAATTTTGGTTCATCATGATCGTTCGATCTTTCTTTACCGCCACTTGGAGTACCCCGGCTTTGGTTTCTTGGGTATATATAGCTGGATCTATTCGCTCCTGTTCTGCCAAAGTATGGAATAACGCAATCGTCGCATGTCCACAAAGATCCACTTCTTCAACCGGAGTGAAAAATCGCACTTTAAAATCTGCCACATCAGAATTGCTGACAAATGCAGTCTCACTGAATCCAACAATTTTGGCAATTTTCTTCATGTCCTCTTCTTGCAGACCTTCGGCATCCAAAACGACACCTGCCGGATTTCCTCCTTCATCCATTTTTGCGAATGCATTGACTAAAAACACTTTTACCTTCATCACTTTCTCCTTAAATAATCAAAGTGGTTTCTCTAGATTCACTAATCATCTAAATCAATATTTCCCGCTGTATCTTGCCTATAAGTCCAATCTGCCCACTCAATCAATATTTCTATATCATTTAAACCTATACGCCCTTTATAAATCTGTTCTTCTTCATTTGCCGCTTTTATCATACGATAAAGCTGATTACAATCGGCATTTGCAATCTTTTCAACACAATCATAACCAACCTTAATTAATATGTATGCAAATGTATGGTTGACCCAACGAATCCGAGAAATATCAGCGTAATTTATTATCATACCCATCGTATCATTTGAGAGCGAAAACCTATCTACTATTTTCTGACATTTGCTTTTGTCCTTAACCAGTTCATATATGCTGTAGGTATCTTTATACCCAGCTGCTTCTAACCCTTCCGCTACTTGCTCATCAATGCACGGCAAGTCTCTAAGGAGATTGGGTTTTGGATGCAAACTATTCACTTCACGAATGAGTACTGTTAGATAATCCAAATCTATTCCACTGATTTCTGCAAACTGCTCTTTCTTTTTCTTAGATTTCAAAACACATGTTAGCTGTTCTAAATCACTGATCCCTTGATTTTTTATGATTGCAAATCTTTCATCTATGTTTTCTCTTAAGATCAAACGACTTTTTATTAAGTTCATCTCCAATAACATGGCTTTGTAATCGTGAAGACTTATTGACCTTAATTCTTTATAATATGACATTTCCCACTGGCCTCCTTATTAATAGTAACTACCACCAACCATAACTACCAGAAAAAGTGACTGATGCGTCAGATATTGATACTTTACAAAAGACGAATCTAATAAACATCACTTTACTCCTTCAAAATCGATAAAGTCTGTATAATGGTGTAAAAAGAAAAGGAGCCAAAAGCTCAAAGCTCGGTTAAAATATAAGTACCACCAAATACCTAATCGAGGAGATGAACAAATGGCTCAATTAAATATTACACTGGACACAGAACTTTTGCACGGACTTTTTACAAAAGATTCCCGGGATGATGCATTTTCAAAGTTGCTGGAAGCAATCCTGAATCAGGTACTTGTAGCTCAATCAGCTGAACAGCTTGGAGCACAGCCTTATGAGCGGTGTGAAGAGCGTACAGCCTATCGTAATGGCTTTGGTCTTCTGTCAAGATTTAGTACAAATTAAAATGAGAAGTTTATCCTTATCTTAACCAGCTAATTGCAAATCTGATTTGTTCAATTTTGCAAATAGTTTTTCAAAATCATCGGGCGACATAAAATCACAATGACTGTGAATCCGTTTTGTATTATAAAAAGATTCAATATATTCAAATACAAGCCGATAGGCATGCTTGAAATCACTGATTTTAAAGCGCTTTATCCATTCCCGTTTAAGGAGGGAATGAAAAGATTCAATACATGCATTGTCCCAGGGAAATGCCTTTTTAGAGTAGCTTCGTTGCATTTTAGCCGTTGCCTTTCGATACTCTTTTGAAACAAATTGGCTGCCGCGATCAGAATGCAAAATCAATGGCAGTTCAGTACAACGCCGTGCTTTTGCTTTATTAATCGTATCAATTACACAAGATACTTCCATCGTTTTTGAAAGCGTCCAGGCAATGATTTTTCGGGAGTAAAGATCCATAATGCTTGTCAGATAGACAAAGCCATCAATAGTCCAAATGTACGTTATGTCGCTGCACCAGACGGCGTTTGGGCGTTCGGGATTGAAGCGTTCATCGAGAATGTTCTGAAGTTCATGACTAAAATCTGAATCCCTGGTTGTCGTTGTCCATGGTTTGATCCATTGAGCTCTGATGCCCATTTCTTTCATATATTTACCGACGGTACGCTCTGAAATGGTTGCGCCGCTCTTTTGCAGTTCTTTCCTGATTTTAGGCGCACCATAATTTTGATGGGAGTCATGATAGATTTCTTTGATTTTGATTTTTACGGCTTCCTTGCGTTTCTGTGAATCAGAAGGCACGTGTTTAAGCCATGCCCGGTATCCAGACCGGGAAACGCCTAAAATTTTCAGCACTCCAGAGACAGAAACTCGGCGGTCTTCCTTATAGGTAATTTCTGCCTTTTCAGAAACCTCTAGATAGATGGCTTCTGTTATTTTCCCAGAATGCCGATGGCTTTTTTTAATACATCAAGCGCATCCTGGGTATCACGTAATTCACGTTTTAATCTGGCAATTTCTTTTTCTTCATCAGAAGCATAATTACCAGAACCTCGACATTCAATGTCGCCAGTATCTTTCAGCTCCTTCTGCCATCTGGAAAGCGTCTGCTGACTGATACCAAGATTTGATGCGCATCCCTGCAGTCCCAGATCCCTGTGATCCTGATAGTACTGAACTGCATCGAGTTTAAACTGTTTATCAAAGTGTTTTGCCATAATGAGATCCTCCGTTTACTGATAGCTTTATTTTATCATGTTTTTCTATTTTGGACTTTCTCATTTTGGATTGTACTATTTATATTCTAACAGCACTTTAGAGAACGTGAGTTGACAACACGCATCGGTGGGATCACCTTACGGGTGCCGCGCCATCGTAACGGCGAATTCAGCACAACGATGTTTCAGCGATACCAGCGCAGCGAGCAGGCTTTGATGCTTGCCATGATTGAAATGGTCATTAATGGCGTATCAACACGAAAAATTGAGAACATCACAGAAGAACTGTGTGGTCAGAGTTTTTCTAAATCAACGGTTTCGAAGCTGTGCGAAAATCTGGATCCGATTGTTGAAGAATTCCGTCAACGGCCGCTTGAAAGACACTATCCTTTTGTTATTGTGGATGCCATGTATATCAAAGTTCGTGAAGACAATCGCGTTCGATCAAAGGGATTGCTGATTGCAACAGCTGTCAATGAAAATGGCAATCGTGAAGTAATCGGCTTTCAGATCAGTGATACGGAATCTGAAACAAGCTGGGGCGATTTCTTTAATGAACTCAAACAACGGGGTTGATCTGATGTTGATCTGATCGTGTCTGATAATCACAAAGGGCTTGTAAATGCCATCAAAAAGCATTTTCAGGGTTCATCCTGGCAACGCTGTCAAACTCATTTTTCAAGAAATATACTGGATAAAGCACCCAAAAATCAGCAGCCGGAATTAAAACGCTGTCTCAATCGGCTGTACAATGCAGCCAGCATTGACGAAGCCCGTTGCCTGTTGAAAGAGACGCTGACGAACTTTGAATCAAAGGCTCCAAAAGCGATGGCATTACTTGAAGAAGGTTTTGATGACGTGATGTCCGTCATGGACCTTCCTGAAAAATACCGGAAACGGCTACGTACCACTAACAGTATTGAACGACTGAACGAAGAAATAAGACGTCGCGATCGTGTAATCCGCATTTATCCCAATGAACAATCGGTTATTCGATTACTTGGTGCTTTGCTAATGGAGCAGGATGAAAAATGGTCGTCTGGCAGAAAATACTTTGATATGGAAGAGTATTATGAATTTATCAATTCTCTTTCATCAGATCATCCATCTGCCGCTGCTTAACTATAACTACCGAGATTTTTAATTTACACACTAATTTGGACTTGACTTTCAAAATCCAATAGATGGGTAATTCAAAATGTAATTTTATATTACATATCAAAATTAAAATGCACAAGAAAAACTCGTGTAATTTAAATTCTGATTTTAACTTACACGGAAGCTATTCTTTTTTAATATATCTCTCGCCTTTTTGGCATATTTGCTTTTTAATAGGTTATCATTTGGTCTCTTTGATAATTTTGAATACAATAATTTACGATTGTCGTAATACCACAGTTTGTGCAAAGATATTATTATATCTGCTCAGACTATCTTTATCACAGATACTTCTTAAAAGCCTTTTTCATCTTCATCGCAATATCTATTGCCCAGTCAAACTGTTCGGACCATTGATCTTTATTATAAAACTCAGCAGGATGTGTTAAAAGAATTCTGCTCGCTTTTTTCCCCGGCAGTTCCCGCCAATCCAATGCTATACCCACATCGACTTCTATTTCTTTTTTATGTGAATATAGTAACTTGTACATATCTTTGTCATCTGTAATATTCCATTCAACACCGATATTTTTATCTTTTCTGAGTTGCAACAAGCTGATATGGTATGCTGATGAACCGACACTCAGTGTCATCCAATGGTCAGTGCTGGCTTTTCTTTTGTTGAAATTTTCAGCAAATTCTGCTTTTGCATATGCATATTCATTAAAAGCGATCCAATATTCCTGCCGATCATGCATTGTAGGAGAACTGCTTATTTGACGCTTAATCTCCTTAGTCCAATCATTCGGCTTCTCTATCACTACGAACTTGACCGCAATATCTGAATTCCCAATTTGATAAAGTTTTATTTCTAATAGGAAAAATGCAATATTCTCATCGGTATGATTGTTCAACCATTCAATCGCAGAGCGATGCTCTTCACGCGCACGTTTTACCAACCATATAACAACATCAGCCGATTTCCCGGAGGCGTATGTAATCAATTTGCCAAGATGGTCATGATTGGTGTCTTCCAGCTGATTTTCAATGATTATTTTCCTGTCTGTCCCAGTTTCTCTTGCATATATATCGACATTAAAATCGCCGACACTTGACTCAGTTTCGTCAACAGTAATTTCCAAACCCACTGCATCAGACAATAGAGCAAGGTTTTCTTCATCAGCAAGCCACGGTGTAAAATCCAGCGCTTCGTGCGGCCACACTTTTCTCAAATCTTTGATCTCTTTCAGTTTTCCTAAGTTTATCATCAGATCATCCTTTTCGCATTGTTATCAGTCTAAGTCATTGCCTATTGCTAATTTTCCAAACCCCTCAAATTGCTGTCAGCAGCACATATTTTCATGTTTTGTGTCCGGGCTTTAAGATAAAATTCATTTAGTTTATCTTCTTTTTTTCTCCGAGCAATGTATTCTTCAATTGTTAGCATTCGAACACCTCATTTCCTCAGATTTTAGTTGTTTTGCAAACTATCTTATTACCTTCTAAAAATCGAAATCATCATCCGTGCATTTTCGAATAATCTGCTTTGTTTTTTCTATAGGAAGAGGAGCATTCTCCTCACTAAAATATTCGATTTTTACAACCTCAACAATTGCCGTGTGATTATCTTTTCCGGCTGGCACAAGCACCAGATCACCAATTTTAATACTGTCATCATCGGTCAGATAATAATAACTTTTATATCCTTCATCAAAGGTCACGCTACAAAAGATATATTCTGATTCGCGCCGCTTTACCTTACCATAAACTGATGGATCGAATATCTCACCCAATCCGTAGAACCTAATAAAAGTATATACCGATTCTACAAACTCCTCAAAATCATCTGGTAGACCATTTTTATCAAATGTTCCAAGAATTGAACGCTGGGGACTTTTCTCATAATCAATAATTATCGTGTAGTCCCTTGTCTCATTCGGTATTTCAATTACGTCTTCAGGATTTCCTTGAATATTTGCAAATAGATCCTCAGCATCAAAATCGTCGAGTAGGCTCTCAATCCCGCCTTCGATTTCATATTTGCGTGAAACCCTACATCCAGTCCCAATTTTCTGAATGTGTTCGAGTGTTTCGGTTTCTCTGTTAATTATCAGTTGCTCAGTATAATCCCAAGTTACATATTCGATCTCCTCGCTGAAAGTTTGCCTGGGTTTGATTCTTGTAACCCGGTGATAATTGATAGTTATTCGATTAATCATATCCAGTCTAACCCGGCCATCGAAAACAAATAAATCATCAATTTCTAAAGCTTCCCGGATTAGATCCGAAAGGTCTACTCCATCTAATTCATAACTACCAATTAATGATCCGCTATATTGATAAGTATTATCCTCTTCATTGGTAATGTCCATTTCCCAACTTCCAACGTCTGTTACAGTCATATCGTCAAAGTTATTGCTAAAATAGGATGCTACTTTTTGCAGAATATTTTCAGCAACAGCTTTTTCTACCTTGAATTTTTTTGTTTGAACCTGATTATATCTCCCCCAACCTTCGCCATACTCAAACGCCAAAAACTGAATCCTGCCATCATAATTAATTGTTAAATGCTGTTCAACTATATCAGTTGATTGAGGCTGAGGTCCAAAACAAATGTTATTAGAAACGATCCTTATCTTTTTTGGCCTTCCAATTGATGAAGTACTTTTTTCTGCTGTCAGTGTCAACAGTCTGTTTAATGCTAAGATAAACCAGGAACGGTTTTTATATTCGAGAATTTCTTCACCAGTGTATGCCCAATGATTGAAATACCTCCACCTTGAGTAAATAGCCGAACCCAACAGTTTTATATCATAAATTTCATCTATAACCATAGCAAGTACATCACAATCATAGGCAGCTTTTCCATATATTTCTTCAAAAGAATGACCACAGTCCATATCAAATCCTAAAGCAGCACAGTCATCAGCCATAAAATGATCGACCAGTTCAATATAATTTATTTGAGGATCATTGAACTTTCTATTCCATTTTTCAGCAAATTTATTGATTTGCCTAATATCTAACACTATGGTCATCTCCAATCTTTAAGCAATTATCCCTTTTGCTTCGCGTGAATAAACATCTTATTCAATCTATACAAAACAAACTTCTAAAAACTATTCACTTAAAGCAATGTTCTAACTATTTCATACTAAAATTATAGCACAAAAAACGAAAAAGCCCAGCAACACTGGACTTTTCATACTTCTACTTTTCTACTCGTGACATCAATACAACCGTCTCAACGTGGGTCGTGTTCGGAAACAGGTCCACTGGCTGCACTTTCTCAACCTGGTAACCTGATTCACATAAAATCTTTAAATCCCTGGCTAAAGTTGCCGGATTGCAGGAAACATAAATTACTTTTGG
Organism: Eubacteriaceae bacterium ES2; assembly: GCA_031222025.1. Taxonomy (GTDB): domain Bacteria; phylum Bacillota; class Clostridia; order Eubacteriales; family Eubacteriaceae; genus Acetobacterium. Next base: position 2,410,460 of record CP130740.1, read on the forward strand.
TGTTTCAAGTTCACTGATTTTTTTTAAGAGTTCTCCTTCACAACCTTTGCGCGGCGGATCTAGAATAATCAGATCTGGTCTGTAGCCTTCGTTTTTAGCCAACTCATCCAAAACAATTTCTGATTTACCTTCAATAAAACGGGCATTGTCAATCTGGTTAAGAACAGCATTTTCACGGGCATCAAAAATCGCATCGCGCACCACTTCGATACCCACTACATCTTTGGCCTGACAGGCCAGATAAAGCCCAATCGTACCGGTGCCACAATAAAGATCAGCAACTGTCTGGCTGCCATCAAGCTGGGCGAAGTCTTTGACAACATTATATAAAACTTCTGTTTGTTTAGAGTTGACCTGGAAGAATGAATTAGGTGAAATTGAGAATTTGAGATCGCCAATACTTTCAACCAAACGCTTATGACCCCAAACATGTTTACTTTCCTTACCTAATACTGCATTGCCTTTGTTTTCATTAATATTAACAATGATGCTCTTCAGGTTAGGAATCCCTTCTCGTAGTATATCAATCACTGCATCCTTCTGGCTAAGCTTTCGACCGTTAACAATCAAAACTATCATCTGATCGCCCACCAGGTTAGTCCGCCATAAAACACCACGCAGATAACCTTTATGGCTTTTTTCATTGTAGATACTGAGTCCCAGCACTTCAATCAGTTGGTTAATACTGCGTATCACCGCTTTGGTGTCTTCCGATTGATTTAAACAGTCGTTAATAAAAACCAGCTCGTGGGATTTTCTAGCATAAAATCCACAACCTTTTTTACTAACTTTAAACTGAGCTTTATTACGATATCGCATCGGGCTTGTCATACCTAAAATGGGATTCATCAAAAGCGCGTCTAATCCACCAATCCGGGTTAAAGCATCTCTGACTTTCTTCTCTTTTATTTCCAACTGGCCAGTATAGGTCATCTCCTGCAATTGACAGCCGCCGCAATCTTTTGCAAAGTTGCAAGGCGCTTCAATCCGATTGCTTGAAGGTGTGATTAAATTTATCATCTGCCCCATTGCATATGTTTTTTTGATCTGCTTAATTTTAATCTCTGCAACATCGCCGGGAAGACCGCCATCGATAAAAACAATCATATTATCAATTCGAGCTACACCCTCTCCGGTATGCGTTAAATCAATCAATTCAACCTGGTGAACTGAACCAATCTCAATTTCTTTATTTATCATCTGTTTCTCCTTTTTATCAAACTATAAAAGCATTGATTATTCATCAATGCTCTTTTCCATATAAGCCTTCATTTTATTAAAGGTTTCTTCACTAATAACATGTTCGATACCACAGGCATCTTCTTCAGCGACCCGACAAGACACTCCCAACACTTCGTGCAAAAATTGTTTGAGCATTCGATGTTTTTCATAAATGCTGATTGCCAGCTTTTCACCGGTTATGGTCAGATAAATCTGGCCATATCGTTCATGCTCCACATGTCCCATTTCCTTTAGTTTTCGCACCGCATCATTGGCGGAGGCTTTACTGACATTCATAGTCAAAGCCAAATCGGTAATCCTAACGCCTCCGCTGTTTTTTTGATGTTCCAGATAAATAGCTTCGATATAATCTTCAACTGATTCAGTTAGTTTTTTTCCCATGGCTTTTCCTACTCTTTCTTTTTTTATTTTGCGTTTTTTGATTTTGCGGACGATTCAAATCACCCGGTATTAGTGTTTTTTTACCGCTTCCGATCAGATCTTCCCGATAGGAAAGTTCTAAGGCCTCTTTAACAAGTCTATAGTTTTCTCTTATTTTATACTGACCAAGTGCCCGCTGCATGGCTTTCTCTCGCCCCTTTGGAACATATACCGCTTCCATCGTTCGGGGATCAAGACCAGTGTAATACATGGCCGTTGCCAGGCTTCCCGGCGTGGGATAAAAATCCTGAATCTGTTCTGGCATAAAACCCATATCTCGAATATATTCAGCCAGTTTTATTGCGTCCTGCAAATTTGTTCCCGGATGCCCAGTTATGAAATATGGTAGCACATATTGATTTTTACCCGCACGATCATTCTCTTTTTTAAATGTCCGAAGAAAATCCTCGTAGATTTTAAATGACGGTTTTCCCATCATCTCCAATGCCTGTTCAGAAATATGTTCCGGTGCCACCCGCAGCTGACCACTCACATGATGGGCTACCAGTTCCTTTGAAAATTGTTTATTTTTTTCAAGTTTTAAGTAATCATAGCGAATGCCGGAACGCACGAAGACTTTTTTTACCTCCGGTAGTTTTCTGACTGCCTTCAAAGCCTCAAGATAGGGCTGATGACTGGCATTAAGATTTTGACAAGGCTCTGGCGTTAGGCACTCCCGGTCTCTGCAAACGCCCCTTGTCTTCTGTCGCTCACACCCTAAGTGGGAGAAATTTGCTGTTGGCCCGCCGATATCGTGTATATACCCTTTAAAGTCTGGATCATTTATCATCCGCTTTGCTTCTCTAACAATCGAATCCGTACTCCGCATTTGAATCAGCTTTCCTTGATGGATTGTTATCGCACAAAAATTACAGTTACCAAAACAGCCGCGGTTGGCCGTAATGCTGAATTTCACCTCAGCCAAAGCCGGCACGCCCCCCATCTCATCATAGACTGGATGCCAGCGATAAGTAAAAGGCAACTCATAAAGATCATCAAATTCCAGTTGTGTCAGCGGCATCTGCGGCGGATTCTGAACCAGCCATAAATCACCACACGGCTGAATAAAAATCCTTTCATCAAAGGCATCGTTAGCGCCAGCTATTATCCGGGTTGCTTCAGCATAAGCTGTTTTACTTTGGCAGACTGTTTCATATGAAGGCAGCTCTTGCATCTGATCAGAGTCCAATTCATTGGTCAAATAAGCGGTTCCCTTGATGTAAGTCAAATATTTAACCGAAATGCCCGAGTCTAACGCTTCCGCCACCTCTATGATGGCTTTTTCTCCCATTCCGAACACCAGTAAATCGGCCTGTGCATCAATTAAAAGGGGTTTGCGAACAAGGTCTTCCCAGTAATCATAATGAGCAAAACGCCTAAGACTGGCTTCGATCCCACCAATAATAATGGGGATATCTGAAAATAACTCGCGCACTTTTTGACTGTATACAATAACCGCACGATCAGGGCGTTTACCCGTCTTTCCTCCCGGTGAATAAACATCTTCATGCCTTTTTTTCTTATTGACCGAGTAGTGGCTCACCATAGAATCTAAATTACCCGAAGTAATTAAAAATCCCAACCGCGGTCTTCCCAGTCGCTTAAAATCACTGTCAGTTTTCCAGTTGGGCTGGGCAATGATACCCACCGAGTAACCCCGACCTTCTAAAAGCCGACCAATTATGGCCGCTCCAAAAGAAGGATGATCCACATATGCATCCCCGGTAATGATAATAAAATCACAGCTCGTCAGATTTTTTTCTTTTAAATCTTTCCTGTACATTGGCAGAAAGTCATAGTTTATAGATTTTCTGACCAAATTTTCATTTGTTAAATTCATTCAATTCCTTTCGGCAGAACTAAAAAATCCCAGTAAAAAACGAGAAGTAGGAAGGCAGGTTAATCAGAAGGATGGTAAAGATCACCATAAAAAAGGTTTGATTAAGTTCTATCGTCATTCCTATGGTATCACCAGTCATCCCGCCAATTCGTTTTTGGAGATTAAGCATTAAAAAGATACCAGGGATGTAAGAAAGCATTACCACTAAAAGGCCTGCGATACCAGTCATTAATGTCGCATAAATTAAGAGCATTACAAAATATTCAATAAAGTGAATTGGTTTGGTCATTTCCACCAGGCGTTTGCCAAGACCCCCGCCACCCTGGGCATATGTGCAAAAACAAGTCGACATAATTGCTGCCGTTCTGCCAAAAAGCGGCATGACCAGAAGCGCCTGGGAATACTGGGATATAACCAGGGTCATCGACATCCAGTTAGTTAAAAGTAGCAGAATTAAGCCAATTGCTCCAAAAGCTCCCAAACGACTGTCCTTCATGATGACCATCATTTTCTCACGGTCTCGGGACGAAAAGAGGGCATCCGTCGTATCGGCAAATCCATCCAGATGCAGGCCGCCAGTCAGCCAGATATAAGTGATCATTAAAAGCAGGGCTTCCAGCTCCTTAAAATGAATCAGTGAAAACAGAAAAGATGCCGCATATAGCACTATACCTATAAATACCCCAACGAACGGCATTAATATCATCGAATTATAAAATTCTTCTTCACTTACATCCTTTAATTTTATTGGGATGCGCGTGTAAAAAGATATTGCTATCAATAATTTTCTCATTAGCTCTCCTCTTTTGCTCATTAAAAATTGCATGTAAAACTATATCATAAAAACAAGCGGTTTAAAATACTTCTTTTATTTATGTCCACCGCTTAAAGCAACTCTTTTGCTCCAAAATTAAGGGCAACAAAAATTTAGGCCGTACAAACGTACAGCCTAAATTTTGTTTATCATTCTTTTTTGTTAAATGATTACATTTCATCCACAAAATCAAATCGATTTTCGATCATCTCTTTCAAAGCTTCAACCGCACGGTTTTCGTCTTCGCCAGCCGCTTCAATCTCAATTTCATCGCCTTTTTGTACAGCAAGAATCATAACGCCCATAATGCTTTTAGCATTAACCCGGGTCGATTCTTTTTTAATGTAAATTTCACTCTTGAAATCATTGGCTCGCTGTACAAACAGTGAAGCTGGTTTAGCGTGCAGTCCAGCTTTATTCTGGATCACAATCTTATCTACGATCACACTTATCCACTCCCTTTCGATAGAATTCCCCTATTATTATATTATAACGGTATTGTGCATTTTTATCAAGCTGTTGGTAAGATTTAATCGTCTCAACCTATCTTTTTCTTGTCAAATCTAAATTTAAGCTTTATAATGTAAGATATTACTAATTTATTAAGGAACTCTTTTGGGAGGTGAAAAAAATGAAAGTTACTAAAGATATGGGTATTCTTGATGCCGTTAACGCATATCCGGATTCTGTCAATGTCTTTCAAGCCTATGGAATGCATTGCTTCGGCTGTATGGCTGCTCGATTTGAAAGCATTGAAGAAGGCGCTTTAGCTCATGGAATCGATCCAGACGCTTTAATTAAGTCAGTAAACGATGCACTTGATGCAATTGATGCAACAAAAGCTTAAGGCTTAAAAAACGCACGTAAAACCGTGCGTTTTTTATGTAATTTTTTCACAAAAGCACTTGAATTAAGAGTCATTAATTGATACAATATTACAAATCAATAATCATTTCGATAGAGGTGCGAACTTTATGAGTCGTTTACCGGACCATGGCAGATGGCATGATGGTAAATAAAAGGAACGTTCGCCGAAGGGATTAAAGTTGCCGCTTTAGTCTTCTGGGTCGACTGTGAATAACAGTCGGACTGTCATCATTTTCATGATGGGGTGCTATCTAAAGTTTGATCTCAATAGAGATTTCTTTTTAATTTTAGCTAGTCAATTGGTACTGGCTTTTTTTATTATCTAAAAATTGGAGGAATTATGAAAACTTATAATGTTGCCGTCGTCGGCGCAACCGGAATGGTTGGTCAAAAAATGCTTCAGGTCCTGGCTGAACTAAAATTTCCAGTGAAGAATCTTTACCCCATGGCGTCAAGCCGTTCAGCAGGCAAAGAGATTTCTTTTAATGGTAAAAACTATGTGGTTGAAGAGCTTTGCGATGAAGCCTTTGACAAAGATATCGATATCGCCCTATTTTCTGCTGGCGGCGGCACCAGTGAGCGATTTTCTCCAGTCGCTGCTAAAAAGGGAGTCATTGTTATTGACAACAGCAGTGCCTGGCGAATGGACCCGGAAGTGCCTCTGGTCGTGCCGGAGGTTAATCCCGAGGATCTGGACTGGCATAAAAACATCATCGCCAATCCTAACTGCTCCACCATCCAGGCTGTAGTCGCCCTAAAACCGCTTTATGATAAATATGGCATTGACAGAATCGTTTACTCTACTTATCAGGCAGTTTCCGGCTCTGGAGTTAAAGGCTATGCTGACCTCGAAAATGGTATTAACGGTGAGGAAAATACTTTTTATCCCCACCCCATCGCCTATAATGCCCTGCCCCATATCGATATGTTTTTAGACAATGGCTATACTAAAGAAGAAATGAAAATGGTTAATGAAACACAAAAAATTCTTCATGACGACAGTCTGCGTATCACCGCCACCACAGTGCGAATTCCCGTTTACTACAGCCACAGTGAAAGCATCAACGTAGAACTGAAAAAAGATTTTGAAGTGCCGGAAGTACAGGCGCTGATGGCAAATTCACCAGGTATTATTCTGCAGGATGATCCTGAAAATAATATTTATCCCCTTGCTCGTCTTGCCGAAAACCATGATGAAGTATATGTCGGTCGAATTCGCCGAGATTTCAGTGTCGAACATGGTCTTAACATGTGGGTAGTCGCCGATAATATCAGAAAAGGAGCAGCTTCCAACGCTGTTCAGATCGCTTTTGAACTGATTAAGAGAAATTTAATTTAAAGGAGAAAAACCATGAGTATTTTTACAGGTTCCTGCGTCGCCCTGATCACCCCATTCAAGGATGGAAAAATTGATTTTGACCGTTTCCACCAGCTCATCGATTTTCAGATTGACAACGGCACCGATGCCTTGTTGATAGCCGGTACAACTGGTGAAACCTCTACCCTTACCGATGAAGAACATCTGGCCCTTTTGAAAGACGCCGGAAAATATATTAATGGTCGGGTTCCCTATATCGCCGGAACCGGCAGCAACGATACTGCTTACTCCGTTTGGCTGTCAATCGAAGCCGAAAAAGCCGGGGCGGATGCAGCTCTGATCATTAACCCTTATTATAATAAGTCGACGCAAAAAGGTATTATCACCCATATTTCAAAAATTGCCGAAGCCATTAATATCCCCGTCATCATCTATAATGTTCCCAGCCGAACCGGGATGAACATCAGCATCGACACGATGAAGACACTAAGTAAAATTCCCAATGTGGCGGCAGTCAAAGAAGCCAGTGGCAATATCAGCCAGATTACTGAAATCGCCCGTGTCTGTGGCGACGATCTGGATATCTACAGTGGCAATGATGACCATGTTCTGCCCGTTTTAGCCGTTGGCGGTAAAGGGGTAATTTCCGTTTCTGCCAATATCATCCCAAGAGATATGCATGATCTGGTTGATACCTTCCTGGCCGGTGATTATCTAAAATCCCGTGATCTGCAGTTTAAAACCAACCTGATTAATCTGGCTATGTTTTATGAAACCAACCCCATCCCGGTTAAAACAGCTATGGGATTAATGGGTCTGGACACTGGCGAGATGCGCCTGCCTCTGGTTGAAATGGATGAGGACAATAAAGAAAAACTGATTACGGCATTAAAAGCATACGGACTGGTGTAGTTATGTTGAAAATTATGATAACAGGGGTTTCCGGCGCTATGGGGCAAAAGCTGCAGACAATTATTGGTCAGGCCGAGGATGCTCAGATCGTTGCCGGTTTTGATCATATTGAGAATAATAATCTGCCTTTTCCGATTTACACGAATTTAAGCAAATGTCAAACGGAAATTGATGTCATTATAGACTTTTCTCATTTTTCTGCCTTTCCTGCTATTATCAGTTTTGCGACTGATAAAAAAATTCCGATTATTATTGCTACAACTGGTCTCTCTGAAGCGGATCAGGCAAAAATAACGGAAGCATCATCCAGTATCCCGGTTTTTAAAACCGCCAATCTGTCGCTGGGAATCAATATCCTGGCCAAGGCTTTAAAAGAAATGTCCACCACTCTAGAAGCTGGCTATGATATCGAAATAATCGAGAAGCATCATAACAAAAAAGCTGATGCCCCCAGTGGCACAGCTCTTTTGCTGGCTGATGCAGTCAATTCAGGTCTTGAAAAGAAAAAGACCTACACTTATGGACGTTATGGCCGGGACGCCAAGCGCACGGAAAACGAATTAGGCATTCATGCCATCCGCGGCGGGACTATTCCAGGCGAGCATATTGTAATCTTTGCCGGTAATGACGAAATCATCGAAGTGAAACATACTGCCATGAGTAAAAATGTTTTTGCTGAAGGTGCTGTTAAAGCTGCTTACTTTCTGGTTAAGCAAAAACCGGGGATCTACGATATGTCCATGGTAGTCGGCTAAAGCTTGTCTCATTTTTCGATCAGAAGCTGATTTTTTAGTCAACTTTAAAAAACCTTTGTGCCGGCAAAGTTGCTGGCACAAAGGTTTAAGCTGTTTGCTGATCATTTTTTCGTCAACTAATTTGCATAATGAGGTAGATATGAATATAGTAGTACAAAAATACGGCGGCACCTCGGTGGGTTCGGTGGAACGCATTAAAAATGTCGCCAAAAGAATTATTAAAAAACATCAGGCTGGCCACCAGGTTGTGGTCGTTGTTTCCGCAATGGGAAAAACCACCGATGAACTGGTGGAACTCGCCTACGCGATCAATCCATCGCCCCCTAAACGGGAGATGGATCGGCTCTTGTCAACCGGTGAACAGATCTCGATTTCGCTCTTATCGATGACACTTCAGTCAATGGGCTATAAGGCTATTTCCTTTACTGGTCCCCAAGTGGGGATTCTAACATCGGGAATGCATACCAAATCCCGGATTGAAGGCATCGACACCACTAAAATCCTCGAAGCCCTTAACGATAACATGATCGTTATAGTTGCCGGTTTTCAGGGCGTCAATGAATTTGACGATGTAACCACTTTGGGCCGGGGCGGCTCGGACACCAGTGCCGTGGCATTAGCCTGCGTCCTGGATGCTCCCTGCGAAATTTACACTGATGTTGAAGGCATTTATGGTGTTGATCCCAGACTTTATCCCCAAGCTCGAAAACTTGATGCTGTGTCCTATGAGGAGATGCTGGAAATGGCTAGTCTTGGCGCCGGCGTTATGCACAGCCGAGCAATTGAGCTTGGCAGCAAATATAACACCAAACTGGTAGTTTCTTCGAGTATGAGTGAAGCACCAGGAACTATCATAAAAAAAGGAGTAAAACCCATGGAAGGACAAAGTATTACAGGATTGGCCATTGATAATGATCAGATGATGATCACGATTATGAATATTCCCTTCGACACCAATATCACTGCGCAGTTTTTTTCACAATTTGCGCAAAAAAGCATCAATATTGATATGATCAGTCAGACTGCTCCCATTGATGGCCGGATTAACATTTCCTTTACAGCGCCATCCGAAGACCTTAACGAAGCAAAAGAAATACTGGATGCCTTTTCACAAAAGCAACCTGGCATTGGACTTATCATCAACGAAGATATTACAAAACTTTCGGTGGTTGGAGTTGGTATGCGATCTCAATCTGGCGTGGCTGCCCAGTTCTTCGAACTTTTATCAGCTAATTCCATCCAAATGTTAATGATCACCACCTCAGAAATCAGAATCAGCTGCATCATTCCCAAAAAAGACCGGGAGCTGGCTGTTACCAAAACATCAAAAGCTTTTAATCTATAAACGTCGGCCGCAAGATTTTACCGTTAACAAACAAAAAACCGGAGCTTATCTCCGGTTTTTTGTTTGTTTCATTACTGAATATTAAGAGCACCTTTAACAATTTCCTCGTCGAGATCATTAAAGTCAATCATTTTACCTGTCGAAATATAGAATACTGTTTCAAAAATATTGGTGGCATGATCACCAATGCGTTCCAGATAGGAGCCGACAAAGATAAAGTTTGATCCTTGCTTAACATTATTACGGTCTTTCATCATATAAGCAAGACATTCAGTCTGAATCTTATGATTAAGGTCGTCGATGTCGTCTTCCAGGTCAATAACCTTTTTAATTTGGGTTATATCATTATTAATATAAGCCTGAATACAGATTTTTAAAAGCTCTTGCGCCTGATCACAGGCTTTAGGTATATCAACAAGCTCTTTCATATAGGTCTCATTGTATAGCTCGAGAACTTTCTTAGCAATATTCACTGACAAATCAGCAATCCGTTCCAGATTTGTCACAATTTTATAACTCGATGCCAGGCGGCGAAGATCAGTTGCCACAGGTGACTGACGGGCTATTATTTCACCAACCATCATGGTCAGTTCAATTTCCTGATGATCAATTAAGTCATCACGTCTGATTACATCCTCAGCCAGTGTCACATCTTTTGTTTTGAGCGCATGCACTGAGTCTGACACCATTTTTTCCACACCCGTTGTCATCAAAAGGATGGCATCCTTAACCGCTGTCAATTCTTTTTCATAATCTATTCTCATAAGTAACTCCTCTCATCAATTACTTTTCTCAACCAAATCGCCCGGTAATATAATCCTCGGTACGCTTATCATTCGGATTCGTAAATATTTTAGGGGTTTCATCGAATTCAACCACTTCCCCCATTAAAAAGAAAGCCGTTTTATCAGAGATTCGGCCAGCCTGCTGCATGGAGTGAGTAACGATGATAATCGTATAATCTTTCTTTAAGTCCGACATCAGGTCTTCAATTTTGGCTGTCGCAATAGGGTCAAGTGCCGATGTTGGCTCATCCATCAAAATAACTTCCGGGTTCATGGCAATGGTTCGGGCAATGCACAGTCTTTGCTGCTGTCCACCGGAGAGTCCTAATGCCGATTTATCCAGACGATCTTTTACCTCATCCCAAATTGCCGCTTTAACCAGAGAATCTTTGACAATCCCATCCAATTTCTTTTTATCCTTCATACCCTGACAACGTGGTCCATAAGCAATATTATCATAAATACTCATGGGAAAAGGATTGGGTTTCTGAAATACCATCCCAACTCGGGTTCTTAAGTTGATCACATCGACATCACCATTGATATCCTGACCATCAAAAATAATTTGTCCCTGAATGCGAACGGAGTCAATTAAATCATTCATCCGATTCAAACATCTGAGATAGGTTGATTTCCCACAACCTGAAGGGCCAATAAAAGCAGTAACTTCATTTTCCATTACATCCATGTTGATGGATTTAAGCGCCTGAAAATCTCCATAAAAAAGATCCAGATTTTTTGTGCTAAACTTTATTTTTTTTTCCATTTTACACCTTATTTTTTATTGAATACATCAAGCTTATCTGTTGCCAGTCGTGACAATATATTTAGAACAATAACGATAATAATAATTACTACCCCGATGGCACAGGATAAGCTAATGTTCCCCGTTTCTTTAGCCACATAATAGGCCTGCACGGTTAGTGTGGAGCCCGGTGAAAAGAGTGATTCCGGGATCTGCGCAACAGTACCTGCTGTCAGTAAAAGTGCTGCCGATTCGCCAATAACCCGGCCGATACTGAGTAGTACCGCTGTTGCGATACCCGGCACCGCACATGGCAGGACAACTTTGAAAATAGTCTGAAGCTTGGTGGCACCCAAGGCTAATGAGCCTTCTCTGAATGACATTGGTACTGTTTTTAAGGCTTCTTCCGTACTTCTGATAATAACTGGCAGCAGGATGATCCCTACAGTCATACTACCGGAAATCAGCGAGATCTGAAGCTTTAGGGCGACAACGAAGAAGGCCATCCCAAACAGCCCAAAGATAATTGAAGGGATACCTGACAGCGTCTCTGCTGCAAAACGAATGGTATTAACTAGCCGTCCAGGTTTTGCATACTCAGTCAAATAAATCGCCCCAAAAATACCAATCGGCAAAGCTATCGCCAGGGCCAAAAGCACCATATAAAGCGTTGTGATAATATTGGAGTAAATCCCGCCACCCGGTTCAACGATTTTAATTTTCAAATTACCAGACTGGCTTTCCATCGCTGCAGCCACTTCGTCAAGACTTAATCCTTCGAAACTCTCATCCCCAACCTGCTGTAGTATATAATCTGTGCCAACTTTGACAGCCGCGCCATTAGAATTAACTGCATCAAGCATTGGTGAATCCTTTTCGATATAGGAGATGACAAACTGCTCTCTGTCCGTACTTTGATTCACATACTGAACTTTGGAGATTGCAATTCCCAGGTTCTCCACATAAACTGGTCCATCAAGTAGGGTTTCATAACGGGAATCCAGCTCTTTTTCAGCATTGATATCCGATAATTCTACAGTTGTTGGAACTTCTTCCGTATCAACAAAGATATATGTAACTTTTTCATTAAAGTTTCTGGTCAGAAAATCCCAATTCACCAGTCCAATACCTTTAACGAATATAAATCCGAGAATAAAAATCAGAACACCCAAAGTCACACCGGTGGCCAAATAGATCAACGATTTTAAAATATTGTCTTTGACTTTTCGGCTCATTTCAGCTACCTACCTTCGATTTTACGATTCTATTTACAATTATATTAATGATCATAATAAATACAAACAATACCACCCCTGTTGAATACAACAGTTCCTGGTGGACACCTGACGCATAGCCCATTTCCAGGGCAATATTTGTGGTCAATGGTCGTACCTGATCAAAGAGACTGGTGGGAATACCAGCAATGGGGTTTCCGCAAACTAACATGACGGCCATGGTTTCTCCTATAGCGCGTCCTATTCCCAAAATTACCCCGGTAATGATCCCGGATTTTCCGGCAGGAATTATTACTTTAAAGATGGTCTGGATCTCGGTTGCCCCTAAAGCCAGAGAACCTTCCTTATATTCCCGCGGAACAGCGCTGATTGCAGTTTCTGATAAACTGACCACCGTCGGTAAAATCATAATGGTTAAGACCAGTATCGTTGCCAGCAGAGATTCTCCCTGGGCCATCGGTGAGATTTTAAGCACATAGGGAACGATAATTCCCAGTCCAAAAATACCATATAACACAGAGGGAATCCCTGCCAGCAGTTCGACAGCAAAGCGGATAATTTTTCCTACTCGTCCGCTGGCCATCTGGGATATAAAAATAGCCGTTAAGATTGCAATTGGTACGCCTATAAGAATGGCTCCAAATGTAGAAAAGATCGACCCCACGATCATATAGAAAACACCAAACTGATTATTGCCTGGTCGCCACTCAACACCGGAAATAAAATCCCAGAGGGGATAGCTGCCATTCAGGAATGGCGTAAGGCCATTATAAAAAACGTAAAAAGTAATTGCCAGAACACTGATTACTGCCACAAAGGCACAGATCAGAAAGAATCCTTCAATCACTTTTTCTCTTAGCTTATTTACTTTTGTTTCTTCCAAAGCTATCGCTCCTTAAAAAGATTTCTCAAAAATAAAGGCTCCTGACTTTCGGCAGGAGCCTTAAGTTAAATTAGTTTACTGAGATTGCGCCTTGTTCTTCAACAATTTTCTGTCCGTCGTCACTCATCAGGAAGTCAAGGAAGGCCATTGTAGCATCATCTACAGAATCTTCCAAATACATTGCCAAGAATGGACGAGATACAGGATATGCTTTACTCTTGACATTTTCAACAGTTGCCTCTACACCATCAACAGTCACTGCTTTGATTGTACTGTCAACATAGGTTAAGGATACATAACCGATCGCATTTTCGTTACCGGCAACAGTGGTCTGAACATTTCCATTACCTTCTTTTACGGTAGCATCAGCCTTCAGCTCATTTTCAAAGCCCATCAGCTCTTCAAAAGCAGAACGTGTTCCAGAACCGTCTTCACGAGATACAACAACAATTGGTGCATCAGCTCCGCCTACTTCACTCCAGTTAGTGATTTCGCCTTTGTAAATAGAAGTAATTTGTTCTGATGTTAAACCTGCTACTGTGTTAGCAGGATTGACTACAACTGCAATTCCGTCATAGGCAAATTCAATAGTTTTTAAGTTGTCACTTTCTTCTTCTGCTTTCAAATCACGAGAAGCACAACCGAAAGAATAAGTTCCTTCTGTGGCACCTTTGATTCCATCTGAAGAGCCAGTTCCACTATAAGTGAAGGTAACATCCGGATTCAGTGCAGAAAATTCTGATCCTGCTGCGTCAATGATGTGCTGTACTGAGGTTGAACCCCCACCGTTGATTTCACCTGAAATAGCAGCTGAAGAATCAGTAGACGCTGAATCTGATGATGAAGATCCGCATCCTGCGAAAGCCATTACCGATGCTCCCACGAGCAGGCTCACTAAAACCGTTTTAAATTTTTTTGTCATTGTTCTCTCCTTAATTTTCAAAGTATCTTTTCGACAGACATATCTTAGCAAAAAAAGAACCCTTTCGGGTTCGATTCAGGTAAAGAGTATGTTAAGTATTTGTTAAATTCAGTTAGGCCAGTTAACACAAAAACCCATTATAAAGGCATTCTTGACCTTTGTCATTGCCAGATCACACTTTTCGATTCTTTGAAAATTTCCTCAGTCAGACATTTTAGTTCCTGATACATGGCATAGTCCTTAAGCGAAGATAAAGACTCAACAATCCCCCGATAATACCAGGCCTGCTTATTTTTTCCACGGACAAAAATATCGAAAACCTCATCACCAATTTTTTCATAATCATTGTGTATGCTGCGCATATTGGATAGTTTGTCGGCACAGGCTAAAAGCCGCATTTCATGACTGGCTTCATTTTTTAAAAAAGAAATCGTATGTTCTTTTCTGGCTTCCCATGGTAAACTCTTATCCTCAGAGTCTGACAAAACCAGAGCTGCTACATGATCGCCAAATTCCTGGCGGATTACCGCTAAATTGGTGTCGGTATCTTCCACTGTATCATGTAAAATTCCCGCGCAAATCAGGTCTTCGTTGGTTTCAGTGTCTACAGCTGTGGCCAGTATTTTTGCCACCTCAAAGGGATGGCTGATATATGGTACTTTCGATCCTTTTCGATAGTAGCCCAGATGAGCGTTGGCAGCAAATTCAATGGCTTTTAAGATGGACATAAGACCTCCTGATTGATTAGATTAAAGTTTGTTATCTGCTTTCAAAAGTATAATCTTGCTGACAGGACTTTTTTACCTTACAGATTATTTTATCATAAATTGGCAGCATATGGCTTTCATTTACAAAATTTTTTATTTCATTTAGTTGAATCCAGGCTACACCACTGTTTTCGTCAGGCTTTATAAAGACCGGTTCCTTTTCATCTGCCTGCAGGGCGTAACAAAGTGAAAAATGCAAATGTGGAGAGATGTAGTGACCATTTTTATAATGGGAAAATACCGGTAGAATATCAAGCGAGATGATCTCATCCGATAAAACAGCAAACTTTCCTAATCCCGTTTCTTCCCGAGCTTCTTTAATTGCCACTTCTAAAAGATCTGCTTGACCATCAGCATGACCGCCAGTCCAGCCCCATGACTGATAGATATTGTGATGGATCATTAGCGTTTTTGATAAATCCTGATTAAAAATCATCGCTGACCCGGTCAAATGAGCAATTTTATTTTCACGTCTAAGACTATCCGAGTGCTTTTTAAAAAAATCAAGCATCACTTCTCTGTTTTTCATTTCTTCGTCTATGTTCGACGAAAAAGTCATTATTGCTTGATCAAATCTCATTTTTTTATCACTATCTCCTGTATCGCACAAATATGAATTATTATAGCATATTTAGCTGTTTAATACAAAATCTCATTAATTAAAGGTTTTTTATTTTTCACAAAATGACGTCAGATTTCTTCGACAACATTTAGCTTTCTACATTGCAGCATCAGCTCTGATCATTGTGTTATCTATTTTTCGTTTGTTTTTTTCAGTCCTATACAGATAGAGATTTTTTTTATTTTATAACAATGCTTTAACCCCTCAAACATATCCGTTTCATTTCTAGCAGTACGTTTGCATTAACAATTTAGGCATTAAAAGAATTTATTTTCTGCTTTGTTTTAGTTTATAAATTCCATTTTGTTTTATCTGGCTGCGGGCTACACCCTATGTGAAAAGACAGCGCCAAATGGATTTTAAAGGAACCTTAAACCCACTAGGCTCTGTCTTTTTACGCGCGGCTTCATCTTTTGCGCAGACTGAAGCCGATCCTACATTTTCATCTGCAGAACCGGCTCAGCCTAAAATCTCTTCAGTTGTCATCCGTGTGGATTCCTCCTATTGAGTTTTATCAAAAACCTTCTTTATCTTTTCAGTTTGCTTTTTTGCCATTTGATTAATTTTAATATCCTAACCTTATTATACTTTACTCGATTTCGATTTTAAATTTTCTCAACAAGTCGTTCTATATGTTTTGAATTTTTAAATCGATCTCTTTCACTTCTCGTTTTATAAGCTTCGTTTATTTTTTTATTAACCTCTACCGTTAATCTTTGTTCGAAACTGCTTTCAGGTTTTTAATCTGAGCTTTTTTTCGTTAGATTATATGGTTGGCAACTGTTCTTGTCTGAAAAGTTTTAGTTGATCTTTGATTTAAACTAATTATAGCACGATCCACAAAAAAGTAAATAGCTATTTTGTAAACGTTTGTATATGATTTGTAAACGCTATCTGTTGCTTTTTATTCTATTTGAGTGCTGATTTTACTTTTTTTAAATAAATAAAAAGGCCAGTTATCCGAGCATAACCGGCCTCTATCCTAAACCTTATTATTGAAGTAGATTTCTGATCGCTAGAACGATTTCTGAATTATCCATGTATGATCCCTTTTTAGAATCAACTCCATCAGCATAATTATCAAAAAGCTCTGCCCCAGCACCTTTTGCAAAGAATGGAATCAGCTGATTGGTATGGTTGTCGCTGTTCCAGGCATAAGTTGGCATAGAGCCTTGACCATTACTTGTGACTTCTGTATAAATGCCTTCCTGACCGGTTAAATAACCAGTTTCATGATCACCGGTAACAATAACCAGGGTTTCATCCCAGCTGCTGTTTGTTTCTACCCAATCACATACGGCTTCCACTGAATTGTTAAAGTCAATCTCCTCTTCGATCAATCGACCCATGATATTACCATGGCCAGCCCAATCAACAGCACCGCCTTCAACCATCAGGAAAAAGCCGTCTTCATCATTATCAAGAACGTTTAATGCACCGTTTGTCATCACTTCAAGTGTTGGTACATTGTCATTTAGAGCGACTTCGTAGGGAGCAACAGTCTGGTCTCCTGACCGGCTTTCCTGCAGAGTCTGATAGACTTCTGCGACCCCGACAACACGTTCAGGTGTCTGGCCGGTCTGAAGATCTTCAAAAGCGTCTTTGCTCTGGATCAGACTCCAATTCTCAACTTCTCCGTCATTGTCACAATCATTGCCAATTGTCCCGTCTACCAGGCCTTCCCAGGTATCCTGTCCGCCAACATACTGATAGTTGCTGTCTTCTACTGTCTCACGAAGCTGTCCGTCATTGTCATATAAAGGATTACCAGCGCCCATGATTACATCAGTAGCCGAGTCTTTAATCATTTCGTTGGCAATTTCAGCATAACTGTTTCGGCTGACATTGTGAGCTACAAAACCGGCTGGTGTCGCGTGGCTGTATTCGACCGACGTAATTACGCCAGTTGAGCGATTTAAAGCTTCAAAATCTTCAACGATATTAACCAGATTCTGTTCACTTTCATCAACGCCAATTGCTGCATCATAAGTTTTTGTTCCGGTCGCCATTGCTGTAGCCGCTGCAGCCGAATCAGTCGGATTGTTTTTAAGTGTCGTAAAATCATCCCAAACAGTTGCCGGATTATAAAGGCTAATCAAATCATCGGCCGCTCCCTGAGCAACATGCGAGTAGGTGCTCATGTACAGATCAGTCGGAAACGATTCATAAACCTGTGCATCTGATTTTCCTTCTGTATAGTAGTCAGTTGCCAATATTTCATTGTCACCACAGCCATCAGAAATCATCAAAATAACGTTTTTGATATTTCCGGTATTTACTGGTGCCTCAGATCCTTTAGGCAAAACCATCACTTTTAACCCTTCCAGTCTCAAAGATTGGCCTTCGGTACCGGAAAGCTCGCCATTTTTAACCCAATCTTGCCAACCAATATTTTCCACATGGGTCTGATAATAAATATCATACAGGTTAGCATCGCTTCCAGTCAGATTAATGCGGATTCCTTCAAGTCGTAATGATTGACCTTCTGTTCCGCTCATCTGGCCATCGCTTACCCAGTCTGTCCAACCCACATTTTGAACCTGAGTCTGATAGGTCACACCAACATTGTCAATATCACTGACTTGAAGACGGATTCCTTCCAATCTTAAACCTTGACCAGTGGTCCCACTAATGGATGCTTTTGACTTCCAATCCTGCCAGCCCACATTTTGAATCTGAGTCTGATAACTCAAATTCCCTTCAAAAACCAGCGGTGCAGATGCCGCAAAAACTCCGGAAGGCATCTGAAGCCCTAATACTGCGGCCATAGCCAGTCCTGCAATTCCTCTCTTAATTGCCTTTTTCATAAAAACTCCTCTTCTCTTTTTTAGCATTAGCGACGTGCCACTTCCCAAAATCGGGCGCTATTTATGTTATTTTTCTGTTTTCTTTTGACAAACAGAAAAAAGGACATTCTAAGAGCAAGCTTCTAAAAAAAGTATAATTTAAATAGTTTAATGTTTCAGGGTAAGTGAGTTAAGGTTTTGTTAAGTTTAATCGTAATTCCGAATGAATATTCACCTCGTTTACATAGATCATCCACACACATAAAGCTTTTTGTGATTGTCCATACCTATTTACCTCATATAAAGCCCAAAAGAAAAATATATTACTCATGGCATAATTTTTTCACTAATCTTTTAATATTAGATTATTTTTTTTATAATTCTGTGTATAATTAGTAGAGTCTATCATTTTGAAATTTCAAATTTTCTGATCACCTCGGGAGGTATTTAATTGATTTTTTTACTGAACACTCGCTTTCAAATCGCTGCGCTCCTTTTTTTTATTATCATTCTTTATGATTTTATTAAAAATTTGAAACTGCCGCTTTTATCTAACAAAGTTTTCAGCGCCATGTTGTTTTTTTCCGGTCTCTACCTCCTGCTTGATATTGCTGGGGTCTATGCTCGAGCAAACATGGATGCCATATCTCCGATCTTACTGCGGACGGTCCATCAACTAAATATTTCTATGATCTTGATTATCATGATGCTTCTGTATCTCTATGTTGAGATTCTGGCAAATAATCATCGCCGTTTATCCTACAAGCGACTAGTCTTTACTCTCGTTCCGTTACTGCTCATGCTTTCTTTTGTTTTTTTCGGACAAATAGACTATCATGTCGGTGAACTGAGCACCTATACTAGCGGCCCGGTTAGCATCATGACTTATTTTGCCGTCTTTTATTATATTATCCTAACCATCGTCAGAGTCTTGACTTCTGGCGATGCAATCAGGAGTGAGCGAAAGATTTCAATCATCACTGGTACAATGATCTGGGTTATTGCTGCAATCATTCAGTTTTTCAATAATGACATACTGCTTGCCGCTATGGCCGTAACGTTGATGATCCTGTTCATCTACCTTTCGTTTGAAAACCCCAAAGAACACTTCGATGAAGATACTGGCACTCTGAACAAACGCGCTTTTCATCTGATGCTAAATGATCAGTATGACTCCAGCAAGCAATTGCTGATTGTTTCCGTTGTGATGGATGATCTGATACGGATTCAATCTTCGATCGGCCATGCCAATATCAACCGGCTGCTAGAGCAGGTGGCAAATCAAATGCAGATCATCTTTTCAAGTTTTGTTTATCATTCACGCAGCAATGTTTTGAGCCTGCTATTGCATGAACCACTCGACGAAATCGACCTAAAGCTATCGCAATTGGAAACCTATCTGGATCAAACGTTCAAGGTGGCTCAATATAGCTTCGTTGCCAAATTTCATATTGATATTATCAAAACCAAAACAGTCAAAGAATCCTGCGACGAGATTTATGAACTGATGAATTATATGACTGCCCATCATCAGTCGATTAAAGGGCAAAAGATATACCTGCTCAATGAAGCAATTATTTCACAGAAACAACGTCATCTTACAATCGAAAGAATGCTTCATGATGCCATCAATAACGATGGTTTGACAGTTGTCTATCAACCCATCTATGATGTTGCTAAAAAGAGTTTTCGTTCAGCGGAAGCACTGGTTCGTCTGACAGATACCCAGACAATTGGATTTATTTCGCCAGAAGAATTTATCATTATTGCCGAGCGAATAGGACTGATTATGGATCTTGGCCGAATTGTGTTTGAAAAAGTTTGCGCCTTTTCTGCTACCCACCAGCTTTATAATGAATCCTTAGACTACATTGAGGTCAATTTATCCGGTATTCAATGTGTACACCCGGATCTACCCAGACAGCTTGAAGCGATCATGAAGAAGTATGATATCCCACCAGCCTTTTTAAACCTTGAAATTACTGAAACTGCATCCGTTGAATCAGGCGAAATGCTTAAACGCAACATGGTTGACTTGCGAAAGCTTGGCTGTAGTTTTTCGATGGATGATTTTGGCACAGGCTACTCCAATCTCTCCAAAATGAGCGAAGTTGTTTATGATCTGGTCAAAATTGACAAAAGCCTGATTTGGCCATGTTTTTCTGAAGACAACGTCAAGTCACTGGCTATCCTTAAAAATATGATCAGAATGCTTTTGGAATTAAACGTAAAAATTGTCGCAGAAGGCATCGAAACCAAAGAAATGCAGGATTTTCTTGTTGCCCAGAACATTACTTACCTGCAGGGCTATTATTTCTCCCGACCAATCCCGGAAGATGAATTTCTCGACTTCATATACAATCAGCCCGGGCAAAAAAAATAGAGCCGCTTACACGGCTCTTTGTGTTTTAATATAAGGCTGGTTTGTCCCATAGGGGAAGTTTTGTTCCAATCCCGTTGGCAATAGCATAATCATAAATTTCCTTGCCCCAGGCCACATCTTCCACCGGCATACCGCCGACTGAATATAAAATAATCTGTTCATCACTTTCCCGACCTGGTACTTTTCCGTTAAGAATTGCCCCCAAATCATGAATTTTCGACTTATCCAGGCGTCCTTCGTGGGCCAAATCCATAAACTTTGAACCCAGAATGTATATGATATCGTAAGTTGGATAAGGATATTCTTCCGCCCAGGCTTCATAGAGCTCGATATTGTCAACAACCAATTTAGCTTTGCCACTTAATAAAAAATCATCATCGAAATCAGCGGCACCCGGCAAGCAGAAAAGCGCACCCGGTTTAATCCATTCTGTTTCCACATGGGGATAGGCACTGACACCAACACCCATGGCAGTAGAAGTGGCAAAACTTAAAATATCCGAGTCCCGAACGCATTCTTCCAAAGTCTCGCAGATAATGATATTGGTAAACTGAGGACATTTTTCTTTAACAAACTCAATACAGCGGTCAATCGATGCTTGTCCCCGACCCTTGATTTTCAAGGTATCAAGACTTGGGCGCAGCGCTGCAAAGGTTTCAATAGCAGTCCGGTTAATAACACCAGGTCCGATAATTCCCAATACTTTGGCATCTTTTAAGGCCAGGTTTTTAACCCCAACTCCCGGTACACCAGCGGTCCGGTAAGAACTTAGCAGGTTAGCCGACATCAAGGCCAGAGGCGCGCCGGTATCCTTATCATTCAGCATCGCCATTAGAATCGATCTTGGCAGTTCTTTATCCCGATTTGCCGTGTTGGAGCCGTACCATTTCATCCCGGCCACATCATATTTACCGCCTACATAAGCCGGCATTGCCATAAAACGACGGTCCGGTGTATTTCTAGGCATATTGGGGAAAGCTGGTTCATCGGGAAAAGTAATCATACAACCATGAGAATTTCCGTTATCTCCACCCATGCGATAATCACCGTTATTGAGAATTTTTAACATTTCCTCCATGCTGTCGGTGCAGCGCACCACATCATCCACTTTAGCCTTTAACATATCCTCTTCACTTAAATAAATAAAATCAAGTTTTGTATTCATTCTTTTCTCCTTTTATTCAGCTGCAGCTTTTGCAGCATTATTTGTTTTTTCTTCTGATATGTAGTTTTTATCACGAACCGCATGATACAATTCATTTTCCATCGCCATAACGTCTTTAACGGCAAAAGGTTTAAACAATTTGACCTTCATGACCATTTTTATCCAAACCACCGCATAAACAGCCAAAACAGTAAAAATCACGGATGTCGTTTTATAAATCTCGACCCGGACAGATGGATCAAAAGCAATATTATAAATCATCCACATAATACCGATAATGCCAACCACCGGCAGGACTGGCCCCAGTGGCACTTTAAAGGTTCTAGGTACTTTAGGCATGCGTTTTCTTAAGATCAGCACATCAATATGGGCAATAATATAGGTCACCATCCAGAAAACACAACCGGTCAGAATTAAAAATGACAGCTGTTCAGTGGTCGACAAACCAGTCGCTACAATCAGGAGGATCGAACCGCCTACAGCCAGAATACCCACATATGGCGCGCCTTTTTTATTGGTTTTCATAAAGATTGATGGCAGCAGCTTAATTTTAGCCATTCCGACACAAATATATGCCAGCGAAGCGATGATGGTGTTGATACTGCTGGTTACCGCTAGAATTGAAACTATGGCCATCCAAATGGTTCCGGCATTCCCTAACAGCAGGGTTCCGTAAAGTACATGAGGCGTAGTGCTGGCACCCAGTTCCGCCCAATCGGTATAGTTTTTAAAACCAAATACCAAAAATGTCTGCATAACCATGACGATAACAAGACTCAGAATCATTCCCAGTGGCACATTTCGGCGGGGATTTTTGACCTGATTGGATATCGGGACAATAAATTCACAGCCGATGAACAAGAAGAATGTCAAACCACACAGTGCCGCAATATCAGAAAAATCTGAAGACAAAACTGCCGGCTGCGAAACCACCTGACCTGATCCCAGTTTTAAAGCCCCAACCAAGCCCATAATAACCAGTGAAATAATCAGTCCATAGGCGACCAAATTCTGAATTTTAGCAAACATGTCAACACCATTGAGGTTGACGATCATTAAAATAACCAGTAATCCGATGCAATAAGCTGTTCCAGAAATGTTAAGATTCGGCAAAACAGTGCTCAAAGTATTACCGAACATGGCCACTTCGGCACTTCCGACGATGGTATTACAGACTAGATAGCCGCCAACCATCGCAATAACTGTGACAAAGGGTCCTAATCCGGCCAGGGTGTATTGGGCCAGACCACCGGTTAAATTAGGCATAATAGCATTCAATTCCGAAATCGACAAAGCCGTCAGAATATTCAGTACACAAGCTATTGCCATAGAGATAATGATTGTTGTCCCAATTGCCGATGATCCCTGCCCCAAAGACAAGAGACAGGAAGTTGCAACAATCAGTCCAACGCCAGTGGCAATGACACTTCCCAATCCAAGATTTTTTTCTTTCAATTTTTCGCCCTCCTTTTAGTTTCTATCAATTTACATTTTTTATACCTATATATTGTTATTTCTTTTTAAACCCAATCCTATAGCCATTGTCTGCTCTAATCTAATTAGAGTGCTCCTTCAATTAAAGCTTCTTCACCTTCTTCTCCAGTTCGTACTCGAACCGCGTTGGTTACAGGAGAAACAAAAATTTTTCCATCTCCGATATGGCCCGTATAGAGCTCTTTTTTAACAAATTCCAGAAACCGATCTACCTCTTTGGTAGGCAGAACCACCATTACCATCTGTTTTGGTAAAAGGCTAGGACAGGCCTTTTTATCTACTTCGTACTCCTGTGTACCCAGCTGTACACCGCACCCCATCACCTGCATCACTGTCATTCCGGTAATGCCAAACTGCCCGAATGCTTCCTGCAATGCTGTCACCTTTGCCATACTGGTAATAATTTCAACCCTTGATAATTCCATGATTTTTCTCCTTTTTTATTTTTAAATTAATATTTTTTTACAACGACGCAAGGCGCCGCCGGTTATGACCGGTTAGACGCCCTTGTCTTAAAAATTATATCAGAGTAACTATTTATTAAATAGAGTCAAAACATAAGTTTTACTCTGTTTTTAATTGAACTGCCGACATCATTGTCATTAACTGGCAGTTTATATTTTTGCTTTAAACCGGTCATACCGAAATTCTTCCATCGGCACACTGGTCTGATCACCAGCAATTTCAGCGGCAATATTATAGGCGGCGCCGGGACCAATTCCAAATCCATGACCTGAGAAACCACAGGCCACATAAAGGCCCGGTACCTCATCAATTTTTGACATGACCGGAATTTTATCCGCACATTCGTCTATATAACCGGCCCAGCTTCTAACAATCTTGGTGTCAGAAAGCGCCGGGAAATAACCCATGACTGCCCGACAGGTACAGGATGCCCCAATACTTGAAAGCATGCGACCCGCATTATCCCGATTATAGGGTTCAAGCCCTGTAGATCCGCCAAAAACAAAAGAACCGTGGCTGGACTGGTGACCATAAAAATCAGCTTCGGCAGTCCCCAGCATCTGTTCAAACATGTAGGGTTCGGCTTCGGTTACCAGGCATTCCATTTTAATCGGATGCATGGGTATGTCGATTCCCACATCTGCCGTAATTCGACGGCTTGCCGCTCCCGCTGCGATCAAAACCTGGTCTGCTTCAAAACAGGCATCAGGGGTTCTAACCTTTTTAAGCTGTCCCTTAACTTTATCTAGGCCTATAACTGGCGCTCCGGTTATAAAACGAACCCCCAATTCTCTGGCTTTTTTATAATAGCCCAAGGTTGTCGTCAAGGGATTGGCATGACCATCAGTGGGACACCAGCTGGCACCAATCACCTCTTCCGATAGGTGGGGGTTAATTGATCGAACCTCCGCACCATCAATCATTTTCACATCCAAACCGCAGGCCACTGCCCGATCTGTTAAACCCTGAAGAATTTTCAAATGCTGCTCGGTTTTGCCCAGGCGCAGGTTACCTTTTTGCGTATATTCCACATCCACACCCAATTCTTCCGAAAGGGTTGGCCAAAGATTTTTAATCCCCCACATGACCATGGGCAGTTCCCGGGGATCACGACCAGACTGACGCACACCACCACCATTTCGCGATGATCCGCCATTTCCAATATGGTCTGATCCTTCCAGAACAATCACCGAAATGCCTTTCCTGGCCAGATAATAAGCTGTCCCGCAGCCTATTATTCCGGCGCCAACAATAATTACATCCGCTGTATTTTTCATATCCCGGACCGTCCTTTCTCATTGCCAAGAACCTTCATTTCAATTGGGCGGCTGGGCGCTCGGCTGGTTCCCATAATAACAGCAGCCTGGGAAAGCTCAAGCTCTTTTGCGACAATTCTTTTAATCAGCTTTTGACAAGTTTGTCCCTGACATAAGCCCATTCCTGCTCTTAAATAACGTTTTATTTCAATCAGGGTATACATGCCATCATGAACGGCTTGTCTGATTTCACCTTTACTAATTTCTTCGCAGCGGCAAATAAGCATATCGTCATCGGCTTCCGCTACAAAGGGCTTTAATACTATTGAGCGATCTTCTGTTTTTTTCATCAAGGTCTCCTTTCTAAATAGACTTAAAAAATCGCGCGTTCATCGCATTTTCAAGCGGCACACGAATGGTTAGCAAATTAGTGCGATCATAAGCCTTAAGACTTTTAACCGCCACCACTTCAGCCGGACAGCAATCCTGGCCACTTCTTGTCAAGGCCATTCCCTTTTGACCGCTTTCCGGTAAAGGTAAAAATTCGTAGGGCAGGGTTACCTCGGCAAAACCTTCATCACTATTTTCTGATACCAGGAAAATTGCTTGACCGGAACAAGCTGCCACACAAAGACCGCATCCGCTGCATTGGCTATCTCCAGCAATGGCTGGCAGGGCGGTAATATCCTTGCCAATCTGAATACAGTTTTTGGGACAGGCATCCTGACAGGGATTACAGGGAATATTCTGAGTACATTCCATTACTGGATGAATCGCTTCCTTTTGATTAATACCAGGAAAGCGATCGATTTCCTCATCAGCCAGGTAACCTTTTTGCAACAGCGATTTGGAAACCAGGTGGCCCTCATCGGTCTTATCGATGGTTTTGCCGCGATTTTCCGGTGCAAACATACCTTGTCTTAGCGCAATTAAATCCTTTTCGCGCTCGTTAAGAAGCGCTGCTTTTTCATCTTCACTGATATAACCCAAGTGGCTGGCGACTGTGATACCAGCCATTCCCCCTTCGATCATGGCCGAACTGGCTTCTTCAATCCCAGATACATCACCGGCGGCAAAAATTCCTTTAATCGAGGTTTCACCATACTGGTCAATAACCGGTACTTCTCCCCCTTTAGCTGGATCATCCACCATTTGGCAGCCAGCCATTTTTAAGAGCTGTGACATCGGTGACAAACCAACGGCAATGCAGATAGTATCACAATTAAAATGTTTTTCCGTGCCTGACAGTGGTTTAAAAGATGCATCCACTTGGCTGATAGTCACGCCACTGACCCGATCAGCTCCCTGGGCTTCTTTAATCACATGGGACAGATAAAAGGGAACGCCACACCGTGAAAGCTTGGCGGCATGAACCCCATATCCCCCAATTTTTGGCGCGGCATCAACAATCGCAACGACCTCACAACCAGCTTGTAACAGCTGATAAGATACCACCAGTCCAACATTTCCGCTGCCCAGCATTAATACTTTCTGACCCGGTTTAATACCATGCAGATTCATCATTGTCTGAGCTGCTCCGGCACCAATCACGCCCGGCAAAGTCCAACCCTCAAAGGTCGCCATGTTTTCCGAAGCCCCGGTCGCCATCACAATGGCATCGCCTTTGAAATAATCAATGACTTGGCCAAAACGCACGGCAATTTCCTTATCCTGATAGAGGCCGATAACTGTCGCCCCCAACTTAACTTCAACCCCTAATTGACTGGCTTCAGCCAGCAATTCTTTACCAATTTGAATACCTCTTATTTTAGCCCGGTGTTCCTTGGAGCCAAAAAATTTGTGGATCTGCTTGAAAAGCTGTCCGCCCGGTTTTTCATTTTCATCAAAAACGATCACCGATAGGCCACGCCTGGCTGCTTCAATAGCAGCACATAAACCCGAGGGACCTGCTCCAACAACTAAAAGATCTGCTCGTTTCATAACGCCTCCTTAGCTACCAGTCCATCCTGGGTTTCAACTTTCATCCCTGCTACCAAAGGGGTAATGCAGGTTCTGACATTTGCTTTTCCATCAACCACCATGACACAATCGGTACAACGACCAATGGCACAAAAGATACCACGTGGTTCATGTTCCTTTTTAGTATAGCGATGTACCATAACCCCTGCCGCTTTTAAGGCAACAGCTACAGGTTCACCTTCATAGCCTGTCAATTCTTTACCATCAAAAGTAAAGCCGACCAATGGCCCTTTTTGCGTTTCTCCTAAAATCGGATGTTGTTCTATTCTATCCACAGCTTTCCTCCTTATGCGTCAATTACTGCCATCATTTCAATCTCACAAAGCTGTGACGGTCGATTTAGCTCACTGATCCCAAAAGCTGTAAACAATGGCCGAATCTCATGAAAGATTTCTGTAAAGGCTCTGCCCACTTCCCCGGCATCTTTCATACTGGTCAGATAGGCATCAATTTTAACTACATCATCGGCTTTGGCTCCAGCTTCTTCTAAAAGCTTAACCTGTTTTTCAAAAATATATTTAGCCTGTTCATAAGGACTGCCTTCGCCATAAACACTGCCATCCATTTGTACCGATGTCGTTCCGCCAATCAAAACGGTATTGCCAACTTTTACCATTCTTGAATATCCCACCACGTCTTCCAGTGGTGCCCCTGATGAATAATTTACTCTGCTCATTGCTGTCCTCCTTAAATATTTCTGTTTCCCGATTTTACACTTATTATCCAATCAACTTTTTAGATAACGAGAGAATTCTGATAGTCCTTGCTCATATCTGTTGAGCTTTACGTAAAAAAGGCAAAGACACCTGAGAATCATCTCCGGCGCCCTTGCCTTTTTTTATCTTGATCCTATGATAATCGAATTTCGTAAAAAAGTAAAACAGAAAGATAGTTGTTGACTTCAACCAAATGGTTGAATATAATATTGCTAAAAGGACAAAAATAAGTATGATCAATCAACGACATTTGGAATATTTTTTAAAAGTCAGTCAGTATAAAAGCATCAGTAAAGCGGCAGAAGCCCTGCATATCACCCCTCAGGGGATCAGCAAAACCATTCTGGCCCTGGAAGAGGAACTGGGCGAAAGCCTTTTTGAAAGAAAAGGAAAAAATCTCACACCGACGCCTGCCGCAACCGTTTTAAAACATCACGCCCGCAAAATTCTCGATGAATATGAGCTGATTCAGTCCCGGCAGTTTTTATCGTCAAGTCGCAAAACGGCGTTAAAAATTTTAACTTCTTGTGATGTTCTGACCTATCTGACTGTGGATTTTATTAAAGACTTTCAGAAGGCCCATCCCGATATTTTGCCGATCTATACCGAAACAACCGATAAACTGGCACAACAAATGATTCAGGATGAAGAAGTGGAAATTGCCCTGTTGCCTGGCCCCCTTGATCCGGAAATTTTTTCTGCGGAATACCTTTATTCCTGCCATTACTGTTTTGTGATTAACAAGGCTCATTATCTATCGCAAAAAAACAGTATCCGTCTAGAGGACTTGAATAAAGAGCCATTAGCTATCAGAGGCCGCGAATACTCACTTTATGGAATTCATCAGAATATTTTATCAGAACGAGGCATTGAACCGGAGCAGACGATTGAAACTTCCTCTTACGCTATTATTCACCAAATGGCTGAGGCTAATCTCTGCATTGGCTCTTCCCTTGATTACCTGGCCTATGCTGATCCCCGCCCCGATACGGTAATTTTGCCTTTTGACGGTGAAACCATGATCAAAACTTTTTATGTTGTCCAAAAAAAAGAAAAAACGCCTGGGGCTGAAGCCCTTAAATATAGACGTTTTTTGCTTGACTGGATGAATGAACACCAAGATCAGCTGTTTGTAAAGATGTTTTGAATTCATAAAACATCCTTCTCTTATTTTCAATTATTGAGTAAATATTTATAACTTGTCGAACAGATTAGACGTCTAATTTGCAATCATAATTTAGCTTATCACAAAAATTTTATCGAATCCAAAAATAGTCATTGAAAACTCATATCAAATAACTCCTGTAGTCCCTAATTTTAATGCTTTTAGCTTTATTCAGCAAGTCCATCATAAATTGCAATCTATTTCAATAAGCATATATATGAGTGATCGTTCTTACGTTCAAATTCCAGGGCATTAAATAAATATGACTTCATTAGCGTTTCATCCATTTGAAGCAGTCTTCCCCGGTAAAGATGCATGGTTGTTACAAGATCATAAATTGTTTTACCATCAGGATTATCAATAAATTGCAAAATTAGCTCACGTCGTAAGCCTAATTCAGCATACTGGATATTATTGATCTCATCTTTGTCGATTTTTCTACCAAGATCTTTAAAAAATTGTGTATATACATGTTTAAAGTTTCTACCCATGTAATCAAAACTGGAATATTGTTTAAATATTTCCTTCTGAAATCGGATAGTGTTATCATCAACAAAAATTGCTGGATAATAAACAAAAGCAACAACCGTATTTTTTTCGATACTATTCATTTTATGCTGATAGTGCGAATCTATAAACGAATATGATTTCATATATAAATCTGAGTAGATCTCTGAAATCAGCACCTCTTTCGATTTAAAATAATAATTAAAATTTTTATGATTAACGCCAGCTAAATGGCAAATTTCTTTTGCGGTTGTCTCTTTAAATCCCTTTTCATGGAACAGTTCTTTTGCTGCCTGCAATAAACTGAATTTTCTTAGTAATCCTTTGTTATTCTTTTGCGAAATCATTTTATTCTCCAAAAATATATTACCTTAGTATATCACATAATTAGAATGCAGAAAAATTTTCACTAATTGTTTTTCAAAAATTAAATTGAAATTCCGGATATTTTATAAATGAAATCCTTAGCAATTAGCGATAAACAGGACTTTATTCGTATATTTTTTAAAATTATTATTTTTGCTTGATAATTTTCTGAAACGTGATAAAATTTATCTTGTAAATAAGACTTTGTGTTAAATAACTTAAATATAAAACGTATTCAAAGAGTATATTATTTTTTATTTATGTTATTTATATATTTGTCTTATTCAATTCAATGAAAGGTAAAAATATTACGATGAGAGAAAAGTTTGATCCGAAAGAATTGGAAATAATTGGAGAATATCCGGATTATCCGACCCATTTTATGCCACTTCTTCCGAAAGCACCGGTACAAAAAAAGTATAACCGGCCTATCACACCTAAAGAAAATTGGCAACTTCTGTTTGATGGAAAAAAGCCCTATTGGATTCCCCAGGCAGGCTGGTTCAATTGCGATGTTCTGGTATTCAGACCACGCATGCATCCAGACAATATGGCCACACGATTAGTCTTTGATGCCGAAGATGTCCCCGCCTATAAAAGTACGGTTGGAGAAGGATGGTTTGGCCTGAACTGGGAGTGGGTTGATATTGCCGGTGGCGCTTCAGTACATCCTGGCAATCCCGCTGTTACTGATATTGAAAAATGGGAAGAACAGGTTCCTTTCCCTAATTTAGATGATCTAGATTGGGATGATTGCATTAAGAAAAATCAAAGTTATACAGATTCAGATAAACTGGTTCAAGCCGGATTGCTCAGCGGTTTTTGGGAACGGTTAATGTCTCTGATGGACGTTGAAAATGCCGCAATGGCTTTAGTTGATGAAGATGAACAGGAAGGTGTTCACCGCTTATTTGATCGATGTGCCGATCTTTATGTTGATTATATTGACCGGCTTTACACGCATTTTAATATCAGTGGTTTCTTAATTCATGATGACTGGGGAACCCAAAATAATCCATTCTTTTCGTTGGAGACCTGCCGCGAAATGATTGTTCCCTATCTCAAGCGGGTAACGGATGCCTGCCATGAACGCGGCATTATTTTCGAACTGCACAGCTGCGGTCGGGTTGAACCGTTGGTGCCTGCATTAATCGAAGCCGGTGTCGATGTCTGGTGCGGACAAACAATGAACAATTACGAAAAAATGGCCCAAGAGTATAAAGACGCGCCAATTATTTTCGGTGTTTTAGTCGAACCAAATCCCGAAGATAAAACTGATGATCAAATCATCGCCCGGGCAAAAGAATTTGTGGATACTTTCAAGGATGGACGAGTCGCCATCGTAAACCGTGGTGTTAGTCCGCTATTTATGGAAACTGTTTACGTGGAAAGCCGAAAAGCTTTTGAAAACGAATAAAATCAGTTTAGGAGGAATTTATGCTTACAAAACGCCAAAATTTACTTGAAACGATAAAAGGCGGAAGCCCAGATCGATTTGTTAATCAATAAGAATTTCTTGAATTAATTCGTGAAGCTCCAAAAGAGAATTTTATGGCGGCATAATTGATGGGATTAAACCGATGAAATGGGGGCGTTACCGTTCGTGGCTGTTAGTGGTCCCACCAATTGTTACGATCTTTTATACCCTTGAATTTACAAGTATTGGAGCAGGTATGACGCCAATGATCATTATCTGTGCGGCATATATCGTGGCACATATTGCCTGGAATTTCTCATATGTTATGAACGTAGCCTTGATTCTTACGATCTCAAGTACTCCTGAAGATCGTGCTCAGCTGTCAGCGACTCGTGGCGCTTATAATAACGCTGGAAAAATTGTATTTTCAGCACTTGGATTGACAACTGCAACATTTATTGGCGAAAAATTTGGTAATCCGGTGCTTGGTTTTACCATTATGGCCTTTACTATGTGTCTGGTTTATTGGGTTACTTATTTTGCTCATTTCAAAATGACTGATGGTTACGAAGCTACCGGTGAAGAAGCCGGGGCTGACCAAAAGAAGAAAGAGCAAGTTTCATTAAAAGATATGGGAAAATCGTTGGTCCAGAACCCCATCTACTGGTACTGTTAATCGCCGATTTAACCCGATGGACCGTCAACTTTGTAATGGCTGGTTCGGCAGCTTACTTCTTTACTTATGTTCTAAACAACGTTGCATTATTCTCGGTGTATCTGCTGGTGGCTAATTTTGCCGCCCTGGTCGGATCTTTTCTCAGTAAATATGCAGCTAAGAAATTTTCAACCCGAACTGCAAGTATCTTTGGTTTTTTTGCCCTTGGCGCATTCTTGCTGATCAGCCAGTTCTTTACCTCAAACGCAATGTTGGTATTGGTATTCCTGTCCTGTGCGCAGTTCTTCCTGGGCTTTATCTATGCTCTAATTTCTGCACTCTACGGCGATACTGTTATTTACAGCCAATGGAAAACTGGTTCTCAAGCTTCTGGTTTAATTATGGGCTTAATGAACTTTCCTTTGAAAATTGCTAACCTGATTAAAGGTGCTATTATTCCAGCTGTCCTAGCGGCCGCAGCATTCTCTGCTGACCTGAATCCAGCAGCTGCTACACCAGAATTAAAAGCTGGTATTACGCAGTTATTCATCCTGATTCCAGGAATTGGCATTATCATCGGTGGCGTCCTTTTAACCGTTGGTTACCGCTTAACACGCGATAAAATTACAATGTATCAGGAAGAGATTGATGCGCGAAAATAATTTCCAGAGCTTTTTATCTATCATTAATTGTCCATAAAGAGTAAAAGCATCACTATTAAGAAAAGTCCCTAAAAAAGAGAAGTAGCCGTGTAGACAGACACATTTACTTCTCTTTTTGATTATATACTAGTTTGTTTTTCAGTTTCAAACCCTTGATTGCTTTTATAATTACTACTTCTAGACCACTACTATTTAAGCGGCTAAAAAGTAAATTTTCTGAAGTTGATCAACTCTGCTCCAACTGTCTAAGCACACCTTCAACTCGTCTTATCGCCTCACCTACCTGATCCACAGCATTATTTATCCGATCCTGAACCATCCAATCGACAAAAAATCCATCAAAGAACCAATCTGCAAAAGACAAAAAATCTTCTGTTTCAATATTAAGATTACAACTCATATTCACATCCTCTAGCTCCTTGCCAAAATTTTTTAAATCCGACTTAGCCGCTTCCATGTTTTGTTTCGCTTTATCCATTTTAGAATGCTTCAGCCATGTGGAGATAAGACCTCCACCAAACATATCCCATAGCCCCCAGCTCTTTGCATCGTCTAAATTAAGCTTTGCTGATTCAAGGCTATTTAAAGCTCTCTTTCCAGCCTCAATCGCTTCTTTTCTTTCCTGATCAAAATTGTAAGCCACAGAACACCTCTATCCAATTGATTTTACTATCATTCTTAAATTTTTTAGCTACCAGAATTTTTACACCTTCCTTATTATTCTATGATAAATTCCACTTTGCTTCACTTTATGAATACACCAATAGTTTGCATCTCCATCATTCCACCGTCACACTCTTGGCTAGATTTTTGGGTTTATCAACATCACAGTCTCTGGCTACTGCCAAATAATAAGCCATTAGCTGCAAATAGACAATGGTTGGAATCGGGGTCATGATATCATCCATATCTGGGATGGTCCAAACCGCATCCACTTCGGATTCGATATTTTTATTTTTTTCCTGCACCACAGCTAATACATAGGCACCACGAGCCTTCACTTCTTTGATATTGCTAAGCATTTTTTCAAAGACATTTTCCTGGGTACAGACGGCAATAATTAAGGTGCCTTCTTCAATCAAAGCAATCGGTCCATGTTTCAGTTCACCTGCCGCATAGGCTTCAGAATGGATATAGGAAATTTCCTTAAGTTTAAGGGATCCTTCCATACAGGTATAATAATCCAGGCCACGACCAATGAAAAAGACATCTTCAGTATCCTTCATTTCATTGGCAAAGACTTCAATAATTTCTTTAAACGTAAATGCAGCCTCAATCTGATTCGAGGTTTCAGATAGATTGCCACAGAATCCCGATAAACAATCTTCCTCAAGTTGACCATTCATTTTGCCCAGATAAACCGCCAGCATCAGCATGCAGGCGACCTGAGTGACATAGGCTTTAGTAGATGCTACCGCAATTTCCGGGCCGGCATTGGTGTAGATCACATCATCTGCTTCGCGCGAGATCGAAGACCCAACCACATTGGTGATGGCTAAAATATGGGCATTTTTTTGTTTGGCCAGTCGAATAGCGGCCAAAGTATCTGCCGTTTCCCCCGATTGACTGATCACAATCAAAAGGGTGTTTTCATCAATAATCGGATTCTTATAACGATATTCCGAGGCTACCTCTGCCTCTACGGTGATTCTGGCCAGCTTTTCAAAGTAGTATTTTCCCACCATGCCAGCATGAAAAGCCGTTCCACAGGCAACAATCTGAATTCGATTAATCCCCTTCATGACCTTTTGACCTAAATTGATGCCATCAAACACCACTTCTTGTCTGGTACAACGACCGGTCAAAACATCCTTTATTGCTTTGGGCTGTTCCATAATTTCTTTCATCATGAAGTGATCATAACCGCCTTTTTCGGCATCTCCAGCATCCCAGTCCACGTTAAAAACATCTTTTTCAACAGGGTTGCCCGCTTCATCAATAATTTTAACCTGATCTTTTGTCAAAATTGCCATCTCGCCATTATCAAGCAGATAGATTTTTCGCGTATAAGAAAGAATGGCCGGAATATCAGAGGCGATAAAATTCTCACCTTCCCCCAATCCCACTATTAGCGGGCTATCTTTACGGGCGGCCACCAGACGATCCGGCTCATCTTCGGCTAAAATGCCCAGGGCATAGGAGCCTTCCATTTCCTTGATGGCCAACTGCAATGTTTCAACCAAATCCCCAGTATAAAGATCTGACAACAGATGAGCAACGACTTCAGTATCGGTATCCGAAATAAAATGATGCCCCTTTGCTTTTAATCGTTCTTTTAATTCCCGATAGTTTTCAATGATACCATTATGAACCACGGCAATTTTCTGATCATTACTATAGTGGGGATGTGCATTTCGATCCGAGGGTTCTCCATGGGTTGCCCAGCGAGTATGGCCAATTCCCAGATTGCCTTTAAGAGGTGTCACTTCAAGCATTTGGGACAAATTTGACAATCTGCCTGCCTTTTTTTCGACTTTTAATCCAGCGGTCTCTCTTACTGCAATTCCCGCTGAATCATAGCCTCGGTACTCAAGCCTGGAAAGGCCGCACAACAGTACATCCTGAGCCTGTTTTTCTCCAATGTAACCAACAATTCCACACATATTTTTCTCCTTAGTTTTTCTATACGATGCCTTTGTCCCGGTGATCACTCACTGGTTTTATACACCATACCTCCAGGGCATCCGCCGAATTTTCGATACTCCCTGACCTCGTCAACTCAATCTGTGTGGACCGCACATGAGTTCTGGCGCTTTTAAAATGGTCCAAATACATTCGCTAAATTTTAACACAAACCCCGGTAAAACTCAAAATAATTCGCAAAAAAAACGCTGCATTTAAGCAACGTTTAGTTTAAAAACAGCGTTTTATTATCCCCGAAATATTGCAAACAGCCCAATGAATGTAAACTTATTACTTTCATTTTTTACAAAGTAAAAGTTGTTCTTTAGAGAAAATAAACTGATAGTTTTTTTAATTTATTTCTTAAGCCTTAATCAATTCTTTCGCTTTAGCCGCAGAAGAACCAGCATCCGGTGCATAACCGTCAGCACCAATTTCAGATGCGTATTCTGGGGTTACAGGCGCTCCACCAACAATCACTGGCAGGTTAGGATAAGCTGCTTTCACGGTCTGTACCGCTTCTTTTAAGGCTGGCATTGTGGTGGTTAAAAGACCTGAGCAGGCAACTAAAACAACATTTTCGTTTTCTTTAACCGCTTCCACAAATTTATCAGCTGGCACGTCAACGCCTAAGTCAACCATATCGAATCCTGAACTTTCCAGCATCATTACAACCAGGTTTTTACCAATATCGTGAAGATCTCCAGCAACAGTTCCCATAATACAGGTTCCTAAAGAAGTTGAGTCGTCGCCAGCCATAACCGGTTTTAACACTTCAACACCCTTAGACATTGCTTTTGCGGCAATCAGCATTTCCGGTACAAAGATTTCGCCAGCTGAGAATTTTTCTCCAACTACGCCCATTGATTCAATCATGCCATCCAGGATAGCTTGAGCTGCTACGCCAGCATCTAATGCGGCCTGAACAGCAGCGCCTACTTTTTTTGATTTTCCAGTTTCGACTAAAGTTTTTACTTCTGCAATTGTTGACATTTTTTTCTCCTTAAAATTGTTTATTTTCTTTTCTTTGTGTGTGCAAATTTTTTGTTATAGTTCTAATTACCTTTAACGCGACTATTTCTACTGAGTACCGACAATTGGCTTCTCAGCTGGCTGCATCGGGGCGAACACTTGCCCCAAAATACTACAAAACCATTTTTACTTACATAAAGTAGGTTTAGCGCTTAAGCGAATGACCTGTCGCAAGTGTACGAGACCGCACCAGCCTGCAAGATCCATTTGGTCGGTACGGTGTATGCTAACGAGCTACTCTTATTTTGTAAAGATCCCTTCACGGAAGGCGCCAATGTATTCCATACAGTATTCATCTTCGCCCAGCATGGCTTCGGTGGCGAAAAGCATTCCCATCATGTCCTTGTTCAGTGGATCGAGGATAAAGGAGTCCATACCGGCGTTCATAGCTAGGACTGCGAAAGCCTGATTGGCAATTCGACGGGCTGGCAGGTTGAATGAAATATTGGAAACCGCACCGGTAACATGAATGGTCGGGTAGGCTTTCTTAATTTCACGAATGACCTCAGTTACCATGTTAATGCCGTCTTCTGAAGTACAAAGCATTTCAATCAAGGGATCGATGTGCATACGGGAAGGATCGATACCGTATTCCTTGCATTTGGCCATAATGTCATGGAATACGTCCAGACGGTCTTTGGCGGTTTTAGGAATCCCTTTATCACTGTTTAATAAAGCGACACATTCCCATTTAGTATCAGCAATGGCTTTAAAAGCCGCATCGATTTTGTCCCCTTCCATGGAAACGGAATTAAAGAGTCCCGGTTTTTTACAAAGTTTCATCGACTCAATACAGGTGTAGACATTGGGGCTGTCTACGGCAATCGGGGTATCCACGGCATCCTGTACGATATCAATCAGCCATTTCATCGTTTCCATTTCAATGTCATCATCCACTGAGGCGCAGACATCGATATAATCTGCTCCAGCCTCGGCTTGCTTGATGGCTAAGTTTCTAATAAATTCCTCATCTTTAGCTGCAATGGCTTTTGCTGTTGAGGGAATTGCGCCATTAATTTTTTCTCCAATTATTATCATATTTACTCCATTTTTTCTTTTCTAACTTATCAAACAACAAATCCAGCTGTTTTTCAAGACTATTTACATTCATGTTAAATACAATTGCAACAAGACTCACTTGAACCTTGGGATCTATCATTTCTTTTATAGTCAAATTGTCTCCTGTGGTTGATAGCATCATTGAGCATTCATTATATTTAACGATTGCCTTAATATGCCCAATAATCCCATCCTCTTGTTCTATCCAATTGACAAGAAGGTTGATCTGGTCTGCCAACTTTTTCTTTACTTCTTCTGGATCACCAACCATATTACGTTCACCACTGCAAACCAGCGCTTTATCATGATTATACGATGTAATCCCATTGTCATGCTGCAAAGAATGATCATGTTTGCATGATTCGTCATGTTTATGCTTTATTTCCATATGACACCTCTGCTTTTATGGCGATTTTTCCCAAAATTTCCAGGGCGATTGTCTCCTTCGCTGACACTGGTACAACTTCCACAGCATTATTGATATTTAATATACAATTCGTAACCTTTTCAAGTTCTAAATTGCTGACTAGATCTGCTTTATTCAAAAGAATCATCGACGCTGTTTCTAATTGACCGAATACTAGTGACTCCATGGCGTTGGCTAATCTGGGAAAACGTTTGGCATCTGCAATGATCAAAATTGTTGAATCAATTTTATTTCCCTCTAATACGGCTTTTCTGATACCGGCAGGATAGGCTACACCGGTTGCTTCAATAATCAGCCATTCAGGATTTAAATCTTTCTCAATCTTATTAATGCTTCCAATCAGTTCTCCTGTGAGCGTGCAGCAGGCACAGCCACTAAAGAGATTCTCAACACTAAATCCCGCATTTCTAATTAATTTATCATCAATTCCGATTGTTCCAATCTCATTTTCCAAAATCGCAACTTTCGTTTCGGAATGGTAATCCTTTTCAAGCTTAACAAGATATTCAGCCAATTGCAGTAATACACTGGTTTTTCCAGATCCTAAAAAGCCTCCAAGAATAATAATTTTCATACTATTGATTAGATGCTGTCTTTTTAGCGGCCAGTTCATGGCTGTAGCGAGCTGCTTCTCCTAAAACCGGTCCCATCTGTGCGCCTATTTCTGCCGGATCTAAACTATCTACCAAAACATAACCAAAGAAGATAAAGCCAGGTTTATGACCATAGGAATCAAAACATCTGTGTACTTCCGCAATTCTGGTTTCCAGTGAAGCATCCGCAGCTCCAGGTGCCCCATTCGTATCAAAACCACCCATGAAAACTATTTTATCGCCATACTTTTCCTGCAGTTTCGCAATATCATTTGTTGGCTGAACAGATGTCCAAACATCAACGCCAATCTCAATCATATCTTCAACCAGGGGTTCACAAAAACCGCAAGTATGTTGCACCGGAATCATATCCAGTTCTCTTACTGCATCATATAGGCGTTTGTGATGTGGTTTAATCAGGTTTCGATAGGTTGAGGGAGACATAAACAATCCTCTTTCTGTTGCTATATCATCGTAATTGGTGAACAGATCAGGATTGTAATATTGCTTAACTTTTTTTGCAAATTCTATTTTATAATCAGTAATTGCTTCCATTAATTCATCACAAGCTTCCGGTTCTTCAGCCAATGCCATTAACGCTTCTTCAAATCCCATCAAGGCTGCCAACCGTTCAAAAACGCCATTGCCACATCCAAATTCTACAGCTTTAACATTTCTGTCAAAGGGCATCATTTGCATTTCTTCAGCTGCCATCTTTTCCCAATCAACCGCTTCCAGATCAGGAAATTTAACAATATTACGCCAATCAGTTATCGTTTCTGAGTCCATTATATGCTCATTTGGTGCAGGTATTGGCGCTCCACCACCTGAAGCCGGTGTAATCCAGCGAATACCAAAACCATCAAAGCCACCGCCAATTGGGCCTTTTTCAAACCATGGCCCTGGTAAGGCTCCAAACCCAACGACTGCCGAATCTACAATATGAACGGGTGTCCATTCAGTTTCCAAGTGTTTGATCGCATTTAAATAATTTTCTTTTGGTGTTAATCCCATTAGTTTATCCTCCGATTTATTTAGATTTTATATAATCTTAATACATTTTTACGAATTGGTAAATTATACAACTATATTGATTTTTACCTTGTTATCATATACACTATGTATAAGGCGGTGAAACTCATGAAAATATCAATGGCTATAATAAAGGCTTTTTTGAATGTAACTGAAAAAGATAACAATACTGATTTAAAACAGTCTTATTTTCATTTGCAACGACCAGTATTTTACGCGCAGGAAGAAGTATTAATTTCAGACATACTATACATATCTCACGCAAGCAGACTTTTTAATCATTTGCGTTTCCAACCGGGTGCTGCTCTCATTTGTCTCGGAAATCCACCTGATTATTATTTCAATCAAAATCTTGAACTCTTGATACTCGATGCGGAAACTGATATTTTTGACTTGAGCAATTCTATCCACGAACTTTTTTCAAAATATGAAGTTTGGGATCTGACTCTTCAGCAAGGAATCCGAGATAAACACTCCCTGCAAACACTGCTGGAGACTTCCCTGCCTATTTTTGAAAATGGTTTATCAATAATGAATGCCGATTACTTTATGATAGCCCGTATCGGTTTTGAAAAGCTCGAAGAAGAGGAAGAACTTAAATTAGGTGAATCAGGAAGAATTCCCATCAAACAAGTCAATCATTTTAAAAATGATCCCAAGTATGCTGATATCAAAAATAAAAAAGATGTCTTTCTTTACACGGCTGATTCGTTGCCCTTTCGAACATTATGCAAAAATATTTTCCTGAATCAAAAGTTTCTTTTTCGACTAATTTTGTCTGAAATTAATCATCCTTTCACTACATCTGATGCACAACTACTGGAACACATGTCACAATATTTAATACAGGATACAAGCTATTTGGAGGCTTTTCACGAAAATAAATACAACCATATTATTGCTCTACTTGAGTCAGTCTGTACCGGGCAGTCTTTCAGCCAGACAGAAATTATTCGTGAATTTAAAAAAATAAACTGGGCTGTCAATCATACTTATTGTGTTGCCCAAATCAATCCCAGCAGCCAGGATGTTTATAATGCAACCAGTACATATTTCTGCAATGTAATCATGCAGGAATTTAAGGAAAGTCTTGCCTTTTCAATTAATCAGACCATTTTTGTTGTGTTCAACACATCTTTAATACAGGATATTCTGGACAACTATTTTAACCGGGTGAACCGCATCGTCAAGGATGGTAACTTTCAAGTCGGCTACAGTCACTATACTGACAGCTTGAATAACTTACGGATCAGTTTTCGTGAAGCCGAAATTGCCATTGATATGGGAATTCGCTTCCAACCTCAAAAATGGATACATAAATTTTGCGATATGGAAGTGCCTTACATTTTAAATAAAATCACAGAGGAGCTACCAGCACAATCTCTTTTCTCAACTGTCGTTACGCGCCTAAAAATTTACGATGATCAGAATCAGACCGATTATGTCAAAACTTTACGTTTTTACCTTGCTAACAATATGAATGCTGTACAAACAGCAAAGGACCTCTTTATTCACCGAGCTACGATGGTATATAGGCTGGAACGGATTAAGGAATTAGGTCAGACTGATCTTAAAAATAAAGATGAGCTCTTCCATATAAGCCTTACCTTTCTTCTGATGGACAGCAGTAATTAAAAAAGCTGACCCCTGAGGGATCAGCTTTTTTACTGATTAATTTCACTCGCAGAAAAAGTAAGACTCTTTTTTTCCTGTCTATGATTCAGAACACGATACAAAACCCCTATCAGAATTCCCGCTACTGCCAGCCCATAGCCACAAGAAAAGCATCATGATAACTGTCCGTCGCTGTATAGATCTGATTCATGATTGTAGGTCCAAAAAAGCCAGCCAGAGCAAATCCAATAAACATAATTCCATAATTGACACCATTATTTTTAGGCCCAAATTGATCTGCAGTAAAACCCGGAAATACTCCCATAAATGAGCCGAAACTTAACCCAACCGCAGATATTCCCAAATAAAATTTCCCTACTTCGCCAAAACTAGTTGCGTAAAGCAGACTCATCCCGGCAATTGCGAGTACATATGCAATTGTCAAAGTATTAACCCGTCCAATTCGGTCCGATACAAAACCAGCTGCAACTCGGCCAAAAGCGTTAAACAGAGCCAAAACTGAAACCGCAGTTGCAGCCGCTCCCACTGACATCCCAACCATTTTTTGAGCAATCGACGAAGCCTGCGAAGTACACATGAGACCACAAAATGCACCGCACATCAGCATAAGGATCATGTTGTAAAAAATTGGACTTCTCAACATTTCTTTCCAATCTCGATTAACAACAGCTTGCTTTTTATTATTTGATCCATGAACAAAACCATCCGGCACAAAATTTTCAGGGCACTTTTCTATCATTATGGAACAAGAACAGATAATAGCTATAAATGCTACTCCGATTGTCTTAAACGCGGCAGTCACCCCAGATGTGCTGATAAGTAAATTGGCAATAGGTGGGATCAAGACAGAGCTTAAGCCATAGCTGGCAGTTGCAATCCCACCAATCAATCCCCGGTGATCCGGAAAGAATTTGACCGAATTCGTGATTGTACAACCATATACCAGCCCCATACCCAAGCCGCACATTAACCCATAACTAATAATCAGAAAACCAACACTTTGTGCAAATCCAGATAGAAACATTCCGCCCCCAAAAAGAATACCACCAGCAAAAATAACTTTTTTAGGTCCAAATCTATCATTGATATAACCCCTGAAATCATTGTAAAGGGACCCACTGAGTTAGCAATTACGAAAACAACCGCCATACTTCCCGTAGTCAGGCCTAGACTTTTGACACTGTTTATATACTCAGCCATCGGCGCCACGAAAACGCTCCACGCATAAAGTGAACCAATACATAGATTTATTAAACAACTGGCAATTAATATTAGCCATCTTTTTTTTGTTAATTTCATTTTTTCTCCCTTGAAAATGCAAGCTATGCTTGACACTTTGTGATAATTGCAATAAAATTATCCTCATCCACATGCTTACCTGAGTAAATATGCAACATTCCTTTATACTCAGGAATCAGACTGTGCTGAAAA
This sequence comes from Eubacteriaceae bacterium ES2, assembly GCA_031222025.1. Taxonomy (GTDB): domain Bacteria; phylum Bacillota; class Clostridia; order Eubacteriales; family Eubacteriaceae; genus Acetobacterium. Next base: position 2,452,780 of record CP130740.1, read on the forward strand.
TGCATTCCTTTATTTTTCCGACTAAAAAGAGCACAATCTTTGAATTGCGTTAAGACTTTTTTTTCAAACAACCGCTGATGGTGGCTGGTAACAAAATAATCAAAATTTAAGTTATTCACCATCTCTAATGTCTGCAAATAATCGTTTAAGGATAAACTTTCTTCAAAGAACAAACACATAATTGGTGTCATCGCATCGCCCGACAAAAGCACTCCCATTTCCTCAACTAAAATCCCCATCGATCCTGATGTGTGACCAGGTAAACTGAACACACTTAATGTCAACCCACCTAAATCAAAGAACATTCCTGCTTTCAGATCGAGAAATTCTGTTTTTATTGGTTGATTGATGCCATGAATTGCTTTAGGATCAAATTGCTGATCCTTTAGAGCATTACAAAAAATCTTCTTATTGATATGATTCTCTATGTACCACTCAAGACTACATTTTTCTTTTTCACTTAAATAGACGTGATCAAATAAAAAAGCACCACCTAAATGATCAAAATGCGCATGACTTAAAACTACATTAATTGGCAAATTAGTCAAGGTCTTTAAATATGCACTTATGTCACCAATCCCGCCCATTGTATCAAAAAGCAGAGCTTGCTCTTGGCCTATTACAAGAGTTGCCACATAACCCATCTGATCTTTGATTGAAATAAGATTATCTTTTAAATTACAATGTGAGAATGATTTCATTTCTTTTTCTTAATTGCTTTCACCAAAAGTCGTTGAAACCAGTCCACACCCGCACCCACATACCAGACACCAGCCAGCATTGCTACCCCAATCTGGATAGGTAAACTGCCGATTTTTTCCAATCCGACAGGTGCCATAATTGTTAAACCAATTGCCCAACCACATAGCCAGGCCGGTAAATAGATGAATCGCGAAAGCAGACTGGCAGTTATAACTGCAATTCCACCCAAAATAAAGAGAGTTAAAAACAGTTCAAAATCCGGATTAAAAGTCATTACAGCCATCAGTTTAAGTGCCAGCACCGCCCATAAATCCCCGCACAGAAATCCTACGGATATTGTGACACTATCTTCTATTTTATTACCATTAGCCACATATATCGCTGCACAAATCAAAGCGACTGCTCCTGTTGTTATACCCGCATAAGGCGCCAATACAGCCCAGATTGGTGGTAACAAAGCAATTCCAAATGCCAAAGTTATTATTGACAGCCACTTTTCACTTGATTCTTTTTTAGCAATTTCTGTCTCGCTAAGTTGTCTCTCAAAGCTCTTTTCTTTCATCATCATTTTCCTCCCGAAGTAGTCAAAAATTGAATCCTGTAAACTGAGGTTCACCCGAATATTGTTTGGCTTTTTCCAGTCCTTTCAACACCCTGATGGCACCACTGGCCATCGCTTCCATTTCAAATTCACCAGGATAAGGTGTTACTGGCGCAATAAAAGAGCAGCTTTGCTTGATCTGTTCGACCAGTTCTACGCTGTGAACCATCCCACCACCAAGTAGAATTCCGTCAACCTGCCCCTGCAGAACTGCTGCCATGGCGCCAATCGATTTAGTTACCTGATAAATCATGGCAGACCAAATCAGTTTCGCATAGGTATCGCCATTATCCGCTCGTTTGCATATTTCAATGGCGTCAGAAGTTCCAAGATGATTGACAAAACCGCCTGTTTTAGTGCATTTTTCCAACATTTCTTTTTCAGTATACTGTCCTGAAAAGCAAAGCCTGATCAAAGGGGATGCAGGTACAGCGCCCGCTCTGGTCGGAGCCATCGGACCTTCTCCCTCGACGATATCAGTACCATCAATCATTTTGCCTTTCTTATGTGCGGCAATGGAAATACCGCCGCCAATATGACAAACGATAAAATTACAATCTTCATATTTCTTATTTAAGTTTGCCGAATGCCTGATCGCTGTTTCTTTCTGATTGAGAGCATGAATGTGGCTGGGTCGAAAAATCTCTTTCATGCCAGTGATTCTGGCTAAAAGTTCGTATTCATCCACATCAGGAGGATTCACGACAAATCCTCTCCCCCCATATTGCTGACAGAATTCATTAGCCAACTGACTTCCGAGCTGGGCTGGATGTTGAACGCCATTGGCACCGATACGTGCATGCTCAATCATTCTGTCGTTAATTTCGTAAGTACCGCCTTCAAGCGATAATAAACCGCCACCACGACCCACAAAAGCGTCCACGTTTTCCATTGATACATTATTCTCACTCAAAGTATTCAAAATAGTTTCTTTTCGGTAATCCATTTGATCCGATATTTCTTCAAACTCAGCCAGCTTTGAAGCATCATGACTGACATTTTTTGAAAATATTTCCTGTTCATCTTCAAAACATGCAATTTTTGTAGATGTTGATCCCGGATTAATCGTAATAATTTTATAGCTTTTCATAATCTATTCACCTCGTTTAACGCTAAATTTTTTAAAAAAAGAACAATCTATTCAAAATTGTCTACTCATAAGGAACCAACCAATATCCTACGTCCTAATATTTTAACTAAAAATTTCAGATAGCATTTCTAATCTGACTATATTCGTTTTAAAATTTTTTTAAATCGGCCAATCATTGGCTTTACAATCAAAAATCCGATTGTGCAGCCAACAATTCACCAACCATCAAAATGTTTAATGTGAGTTGTTCATCGCTCGTACAGACGCAATTGCGATATTCCCTAATATATCTGAAACTGATGCCCCTCTTGAACAATCAGCAACTGTTTTATTAAAGCCCTGTAATATAGGGCCGAACGAAACAGCATTAGCAAATAATTGAATCGACTTAATCCCAATGTTTCCGGCATTTAAATCCGGCCAGATGATAATGTTTGCATTCCCAGCTACTTTACTGTCCCCTTTAATTTTTTTTGAAGCAACATCCGGATTCAATGCAGAATCTAATTGAAACTCACCTTCGATCATCAGATCCGGTCGTTTCTCATTCGCAAGTTTTACCGCTTCTACGACTTTGTCTACCAGTACGCCTTCACCACTCCCCTGTGAAGAATAAGACAACATTGCGCATCGGGGTTCCCAGTCCAGTAGGGCCGCAAAAGTCTCACAAACAGAAATCGCAATGCTGGCCAGTTCTTCTGCAGTTGGATTTTGGCAGACCGCACTATCCCCAAATCCGATCAGACTTCCTTCTGATCCCTTAAAGCCTGGAATATCAACAATCCCACAACTGGATACTGTTGCTACTTCCGGATTTAGGCCAAGAAAAGTTTGACTACTTAAAATTACATTCCCGGTTGTGTTTTCAATACCAGCAAATGTACAGTCGATTTTTCCTAACGCCTGCAACATCAGAGCATAGTAAAGTGGGTCGCTGGCACGACGCATTAGTCCTTTTTCACCATACATACTTTGACCTGTTTTAAAATATTCCGAAACCAGTTGTTTTTGGGCGTCTTCATTAGTTACATCAACAATCTCAAATAGCGTTTCATCTATTGCATATTTCTCAATTGCTGACAAGACATTTGCTTTATCACCTACAAGCACGCCAGTAATATACCCTTGCCTGATAGCTTCCTGAGCAGCCAAAAGCATTTTTTCATTCTCAGCTTCTGGAAAGGCTAATCGTGCCGGATTTTTTTTTGCCTTATTATAAACTTTTTCTAATACACTCATCATTTACCTCTTATCAATGCAATCGATCATGCTTTAAGTTCATTATCAACAAAATCGATAAGATCACCAACTGTTTTCATTTTTGACATGTCCGGGAGGGGCACCATGACATCGAGATTTTCTTCAACATTTGCCGATAATGCAACCCGCATTATTGAGTTAGGTGAAAGATCTTCATCGAATCTGGTTTCCACCGATAATTCTGATTTTTCCTTCTGGTAGGTTGTCGCACACATTTCAAAAATTTTATCTGTAATCGTATTTTTATCCATAATTTTTCTCCTCTTCTACTTTACTAATTCATAAACAATCGTTTTAAAACCATCTCGTTGTACTATTTTTACTTTAACCGGTGCTGGTAACTCAATTTCGTCTTTATTTTCATTGGTCACACCGCAAACCAGGGTATTGAAGGGCGCTCCCCCTTCAAGCTCAACGACCCCATAACAGTAGGGCTCTAAATCCTTATTCTGTGGTTGAGCCGTCATCATTCCCGGCATGAAAAAAGTTGTCATTTTAGCTTGGCCGCTAGTTTCAAACCATTCAACGTAAGTTGAACCACAGGCATTGCAGGCAATTACCGGTGGAAATTCTACAGCTCCACAGTCCTTACAACGACGTCCTTCCACTTTTCCTTCTTCAAGAGAATCATAAAATCTTTTAACGATTCGTTCCATTTTCATATTATTTCTCCTCAACTGTTCTTAAAATTGTCGCAGTAACATTCTGAGCGCCACCAAAACCTCTTAACATAGTTGTTTTCGGCAACTTTTTCACCTGTCTTTCACCGCATAAGCCGCGCATTTGCATGACTGCTTCATAAACATCTGCCAATCCCGAAGCAGCATGCGCATGTCCAAACGATGTACGACCGCCATTCGTGTTAATTGGCTTGTCTCCATCATAAGCAGTGCGGCCTTCCAGCACATATTTCCAACCGTCTTCCGGCAAATAACCAGCTAATTCAGCAGCCGCTAAATGCGAGGAAATAATAAAGTCATTAGCATAGAAAAGATCTAATTCTTCGGGTTTAACCCCAGTTAATTCATATACTTGTCGGCATGCTTCAATCGTTGCCCGCCATTCTACATGTGCTTGAGATGATTCAAGTGATGAGGCGCCAGTTCCCAATACTTCAATGGGTTTATTCTTAAATCTAAATGCCATTTCAGTCGGACAAACGATTACCGCCGCAGCACCGTCTGCACGCTCTTCTAAGCCCGTGACACGCAAATATTCACCAACTTTAGGATTGAAAGGAGATTTCATGTATGCCTTGGCATCTGCCAATCCGAATTCTTTGGCAACCTGATCAAATTCGTTCTGCAGTAGCGCTTTAGGAGTAACTGAAGCGTTACGACGATTGTTTATGGCCATCATACATAATACTTCATCCATCTGATCAACAGATAAATTGTGGGATTTTGCATATACTGATGCTGTATTATCAAAAATAGTGTACATCCCTGCTTGCATGCTTCTGGTATAAGCCCGATCATAAATCGATGATAAAGATTTGTTGAACTCTTCCATAGTCAATTTGCGTCGAAAATGTGCCGGTTTACCTTCAACAAAGAGACTGTCTCCCATATCTGCAGCACCCGATAAAACTACATCATATTTTCCAGAAGCTACTGCCAACACCGCTAGTTCCAGAGCATGGTAACCGGTACAGCAAGCCTCTGAATGATGCGCTGATGCTTTTCCTTTCATTCCAAACCAGTTAGCGACCTGCATGTTCGGCGTGATGTAATCTGACGTGTTATGCGGGTTTGCCTGTCCGTGAAAATAAAATTCAATATCTTTCGGGGTCACACCCGCATCTTCCATTGCTTCAATCGCCGCGTAGCCAAACAACTCCCCTTCTGTCAGTCCCTCTGTTTCCGGATCGTCCAAAACTCTCATAAACGGCGTACATCCCACACCAATAATCGAAACACTACGACTATAAGGTTTTAATTTAGTCTGATTCATACTTTTCCTCCATTGTTTTCCTTATTTAAGTTTATCTTGTTTATTGTTAATTCAAATTCACTTTGACTTACACAAGTCAATAAATGATTATCAAATTCATAACTTTTGCAAACCCACTGGCTGTCACATACATTATTGATTACATCTTGAGAAACACCAAAGCCACGTCCATCCGCCTTCATAATGCTTTCCTTTCTAGTCCAGATTTCAAAAAACGCTCGATCTTTGGCAAGACTGTTATTCACATAATCAATTTCTGTCTGATTAAAATAATGTTTGCATATCAGATCGTTGTAGGGCATGATCTTTTCAATATCAATACCGACAGGTGTATTCGCCCGTGCCACAGCCGCATAAACGCCGCCGTGAGTAAAACTGATAAAGCAATCATTTTCCTTTAACTGAGGCTGACCAAACTCACTGTAAGAGATATCTTTTTCTTCATCATAATTTAGCACCTGCCGAATCAAGTACCCCAAAGCAATTGATTGCTGTCGTTCCAGCCCTTTAAGTCTATTGATTTTTACTTGTCTGTGTACACCCATACGGGCTATGTCGTTTTTTGTCAAGCACCAATTAACATCGATGTTCAACATAGTTATGATGATCTCTGTTGCCATTACTTACCTACTCATTTAAACTGTCATTAACAGTTTTTATCCATCATGTTGTTAGAAGCTACTCTTTCACCTGTAGGATCTTACTTTTATTTTGAGATTTCTACTGTTTTAAAAGCTAATTTTTCATATTTTCCAATTTTTGATTTAACAGTTGCCAGATTTTCGGGCGTATAAAAACCGCCTTGTGTATGGTCGATCTCTTTTAAATGCTCCGCTCGTCCAGCAACCGTGGTACGATCTCTTAACAAACCATCCTCCTGAATTACAAACTTCCATTTTTTTTCCTCTGCTTGCTTCAAAGTCCCACCTGCGCCGCAAACCTGACACTCAACAGGATAATGAAGGCCGTCCCATTGTACTTCACCCAAAATGAGGGCATTGGAATGACAATTTGGACACCAACCAGCATCCTCATCACCTAGCCATTCTCTATCCTCAGGTTTTGTCTTCAGCGATGTCATGATATTTTGGCCAATTTCTCTGGCTCGTTCAATCATTTCGTCATGCAACAAACACTGAGCTGCAGCAGGAACTCGCGTTGCCAGAAACATATCAATTATTTTGATATCTGTTGTAAACATTGTTGCTTGCATCGTTTCCAGCGCCATTGACTGCCATGATCGAGTTGATCCACCAACAGCAATCAGTGCACCAATCCGATCTTTATGCTCAATGGCTCCTATTGTTTCTAAAAAGGCAGTCTCATAACTAAGGTTACGCTGCATAAAATTCAAGAATAATGCAGTCGACATCAAATCATACGTTGGCACCGAAAAAATAATCGCATCCTGATCCATAAACACATCCATCAACGCTTTTTTATCGTCTTTTTTATCCATAGTACAGCCAATATATTTTCCTTGAGACATGGCATGCGTACATGCAGTGCAACCACTACAACACTCTATATGATAATCTTTCAAATTAATCATAGTCACATCAGCGCCTGCTTCCTGACAACTGAGAAGCGATTCTTTCAATAAAATCTCCGAATTGCTGTTTTTTCTTCCAGCAGTAACTCCCATTACTTTCATTTAAATTACTCCTCTAACTCTATTTTTACATGGCAATGGTTTTTTAGGACCTCGGGGTTTAACCGCACCAGCTTTGATAATCGCATCATCTTCGCAAACTGACAGGCATTCTCCACACTGACTACACTCGACCTGATCAATAACATGAATAAAACGCTTTTTACCAAGAATCGCTTCATCATCACAAACATCCAGACAGTCAGTACACCCTGTACATCGATCAGCCAAAATGTGATAAGTCAAGAATTTACTGCATACCCCCGCCTGACAAACCTTGCTGTTTATATGCGCTTCAATTTCGGACCGATAAAGATCAAGTGCTGTTAAAACCGTATTAGCCGCCGAACGACCAATTTCACAGAGTGACTGATCTTTCATCATCATTGACAGATTATAAAGCAAAGTCAGATCTTCCGATTTCCCTTTCTTTTGTGATATATCAGAGAGGATCATCTGCAGTTGAGTACCCCCTTCATAACCAAAGGTACATTGTCCACAAGATTCAGATTCATACCGTGCTACCAGAAAAGCCAACCGATCAAGCATGCAGTCCGACTCATCAAAAATGTAAATCTGATCAGTTGTCACTGTGATAGAAGTATCCAGTTGCTCTTTAGAAACAAAGAATCCCATCGGATGGCCAAAATACATGCCTTTGAATGATTCAATCTGGCCAAAAGCTGCTAAAATGTTAGCTGGTTTCGTTTGCCTGTAAACAGTCAGAAGCTCTTGCTGCTTCTTGTACGAAATATAGACCTGTTTTTGATCACTGTATAAGAGATCTTCGATCATTAATACGGATTCATCTGATTCACAGTAAATCGGCTTTGCTTTTTCTCCATTCACAACATTGTTCACAGCACTGCTATTGCTATAAACAAACGCACCTGGATTTGGCACCTCAATTAATTTCAGATCAACCATACCACTGTCAAATTTTTTTTCATTCAGTCTTTTTTTTAATTCTGCTCTTTCTGAACGATACAAAAGAATTTTTGATCGTTCGTCACGCTGGTTAAGTTGTTCAAAGAAGTCATCCAACTTTTCCAGCAACAAGTTTTCAGATACTGGTGCTTCATTATAAACAGGAATACTGTTTAGAATTAAGGTTTTTCCCATCAGATATCGCCCCCTTCTTAACTGCTATACTCATTCCAGAGCTTGGGCCGGTCAATGGTTAATCGCAAATCACATTGCAAACACCGCGCCGCCTCTGATTGTGCCGACTCTGCTGTGAAAGGTTCTTCGATTGCAGCGAAAGACTTGCAACGGATATCAGCTGCCAGTAATTCAGGTTGATGTCGCTCAATTTTCGAAAAGCCTTCACATTTTCCCAAATATTTAGCAGGTTCTTCAAATTCAAGAAGTATTTCTGTAATATCACCATTTCCTCCCAGGAAACGATCCATCGCTTCGGCACTTTTTCGACCGGCAGCAATGGCGGCAATTACGGATTTGGTTCCGGTTACCACATCACCAGCTGCAAAAATCCCCAGCTGGTTGGTTTCCATTTCTTGGCTTGTTTTTAAATAATTATGATGATGTAGCTCCAGATCCATTAATTCCGTTCGATAAGGTCCTTGACCGACTGCAAAAATGACTGTATCCACAGCAATCATGCTTTGGCCGTTTTCCTCCAGTTCCAACAGCGCTTTACCATTTTCATCAAAATTAAAGGATTTTATTTTCGCCAGTTTGACACCTTCCACCTGTCCATCTCCAATAATTTCTGTAAAAGACTGACCGTCGTGCAGAATAATGCCTTCTTCATCACCTTGTTCAATCTCCTCCAGATCAGCAGTCATCATATTGCGATTCTCCAGACATGCCAAATGGACTTCTTTAGCCCCCAAACGAATAGCTGACCTTGCGCAGTCGTATGCAACGTTACCGCCACCTAGTACCATCACCCGTTGTCCAATCGACAAGGGTTTGTCACTACGCACAGATTTGAGAAAATCAGCATTTACATAAACACCTTCTAAGTCATTACCTTTCAGCGGCAATCGGTTGCCACAGTGCGTACCGGTTGCCACCAGCACTGCATCAAAACCATCTGCCAGTAATTTTTTAGGCTTTTCAATCACCGTTTCAGTTATTAGATTAATTCCGGTCTCTAAAATTACATCAATCTCCTGATCCAATACCATATCCGGCAAACGGTATGCTGGTATCCCATAACGACATTGACCACCTGCTTTTTCATTTTCCTCATAAAGCGTCACATCATGACCTTTTTTCTGCAGATAATAAGCAGCTGTTAAACCAGATGGACCTGCACCGATTACAGCTACTTTTTTGCCGCTAGCTGGTTCCAGTCGCGAATTTTTTTTCCAGCTCTGATCATCCCTGACTGAGGCAGCACGTTTCAATTTGCATATTGACGGCGGACTGTTTAATTCATTACGTTTACATTGGCTTTCACAAAGATGATTGCAAATTGAGCCCAATGTTTCGGGAAAGGGTACTTTTTCGCGAATGACTGCCGTGGCGCTGGCAAAATCACCATCTTTTATGTAACGCAAATAACGCGGTATATCAACTCCGGCTGGACAGGCACTGCGGCAGGGCACTACAGAATCAGTGTATGACCCTTCTTCTTTTATCAAACCAATTGTATCCATAATCGAACCAGTAGGACAAACCTCGATACAGGCTCCACAAAAACGACAGCCAGCTTCCTCTAATGAAAGGCCTCCATCAATTCCAACACGGATTCCATTCGGGGTTTTCTGAAAGTCCAGCACTTTAACACCACGAAGTTCTCGGCAAGCTCTGACACATCGGCCACAACGGATACAACGTGTGAACAAATGATCAATTAATGGATTGCTGTTATCATTACTAACCGTTCGAGATTTTTTTCGCCATCGCTCAGGGCCGACGCCCATATACTGATACATTGACTGAAGCTCACATTTTCCGTATTTGGGACAACCTGTGCAGTCAGCCGGATGGCTTGCTAAAATTAACTCCATTGCCATTTTTCTGGTCTGTTCGGCTTTGGGCGCATTGATTTCCACCACCATGTCCGGTTCTACTATCGTTTTGCAAGACGGAACCGGCTCATCAACGCCATCAACTTCCACGGAACAGAGCCGGCAACCTCCAATTGGTGTGAGATCCGGGTGTCCGCATAAATGCGGAATATAAATTCCCGCCTTCAGTGCTGCTTCAAGGATTGTTTGGCCAGCTTCGGCCGATATTGTGATTCCATCTATTGTAAATTCCATTTTTTCTCCTGACGAACAGGCAGTTTTTAAATCTGACTGTCTGCTCAAAATTCATCCAAACCGGCAGCAGCATTTTCACCAGCGATACGGCCGCTATTCAAACAGAAACCCATAGTGTTTCCGGCTAAAATAAATGGATAGCTGTCGCCAAAAATATTACAGGCATCTGTTCCAACGCAATATAAACCGGGAATGACTTTAGCATCTTGATCCATCACTTCTGTCTTATGATTGATCAGCACCCCACCCAATGAACCGTAAGCACCAACATTTTGTCGACAGCAGTAGAACGGGCCTTTCTCGATTGGCTGCATATACTGACGATCTTTTTCAAAAATTTCATCATAGCCTGCATCGCACATATCATTGTATTCTTCAATCTGCTCTAAAAGTCCGACCGAATCGATGCCGGCCTTTTGTGCAAGCTCTTCAATTGTATCCGCCTGTGCAACCGGTTCATAACCATCAGCGATGTCCTTTGCCCACTGTTCATCAAAATGATCAAAAAGATCATGTGGGTGGACATGAGAAATAATATCAGATCCTTTTTTCTTGTATTTTTTCAGTAGCTTACTGTCAAAAATGACATAGGCAACTTTCCCCGGCTGTGCTGTTATTGCATTTCCAGTAAATGTGGTATTACCGATCTGATCCTCCGGCATAAAACGCTGGCCATTACGATTAACCCACAAACAGGGCTGTCGAAAAGCGCCTTCAACAATGAAATGATTCATATTATCCGGCAGCTGATACATCAGTTCCATTGTACATGGCGTATGACCGGCACCAGCCTCCCAGGCCATTTTAATACCATCACCCTTCATACCGGGAATGGCAAAATTAAAGATTGTTGAACCAAATTCATATTCCGTTTCTTCGGAAATCATTTGTGGATTGTCGCCAAAACCACCAGTGGCCAGTATTACCGATTTTGCTCGGGCTTCGATTTCCTGACCATCTTTATCTTTGGCCAAAACGCCTACTGCGTGTCCATTTTCCATAATCACTTTCGTAACTGGTGTTTCGAGCAGAATCTCAACTCCCAGTTCCGTTGCTTTTTCAGTCATTCGTTTGATCATGGTTGTCGCACATCTGGGGCCTGGTGCTCCGCCGCCCTCTGGTTTGACGACATGCCAGGTAAATTCACCATCAGAATATGGCCGAGTTGCTTCAGGCGCGCTGAAGGCACGCTGGACACCTACAAACTCTACTCCCATGTCCATTAACCAGTCGATTGTTTCACCTGATTTAAAGTAATAATCACGAACCATTCGAGCATCAACTGTATAGTGTGTAAAGTACATATGTTTTCTAAAAGCTTCTCCGGGTGTTAATGAGATCATATGTTCTTTTTGAATAGAAGATCCCACGCCCAATGGTCCCATACCCATATTAGCTGCACCACCGGTGGTATTTGCTTTTTCAAAGGTGATTACCCGAGCGCCATTTTCAGCAGCCGCAATACTGGCGGCTAAACCCGATAAGCCAGCTGCTACAACGATTACATCAGTCTCCATCTGTTTCATATAATTGCCTCCGTCTTAGAACGATAAATTTGTTAATTCTTTAACATCTTTCGATGCCATTATTATAAATTCTGCAATCTATTTCGTCCAATAGCAAATTAGCCTGACAGTTATAACAAAATGTTATTACTCATTTTGAGCTTGCATTTTTAATTTTTTGTGTTATATTTAAAAACTAAAAAGGAGATTACTCGATGCTACGGATCAGCTTTCAGCAAATTCATTATTTTTTAACTGTTGCGAATGTATTAAATTTCACAGAAGCCGCAGAGCATCTTTTTATCTCGCAGCCTGCTTTGAGCAAACAGATCAAAGCGCTGGAAGCAGAGCTCGGTTTGACTTTATTCAAGCGTAATAAACGACTAGTTGAATTAACAGAAGAGGGAAGCCTACTACTACAGGAATGGAATATCATCGAAAGAATGATTTCTACTTCAATTGATAATGCAAAGCGTTTAAATTCTCAGGAAATCGGTCAATTAAATATTGGGTATACTGATACCTTTGTTCTAGATTCGATCCTGGGTAAATTAATTAGTGATTTTAATAAAAACCATACTGATATTGATATCAGTTTTGGCAGTTATGGTTACAGAACCATGCGTCAATCTTTTAAGGCTCATGAGCTAGATCTTATTTTCATTCCTTTTTTCGAACTGTGTAATTATACGGATATCAATTATCATCATATTCTTACAGTCGACTTAAGTGTCGCCATCCCTTTATCCAATCCCTTGAGCCAAAGAGACAATATTTCTGTAAACGATTTAAGCGATGAAAAATTTGTCATGATTTCACCAAAAGAATCTCCAAAAGGCGTCGAAAAAATCCTGCAGAACTGTCGTGATAGCGGCTTTGAACCTAAAGAGATCAAGTATGTCAATAATTTAAACTCTTTAATTCTTTCTCTTGAAAACGGCGTTGGCGTTACTATCTGTCATGATAATATTACCGATAAAAATGTAAGATTTTATAAACTACCCATCCAGCCAAGAGACTCCGATATAATGGCAGTCTGGAAATCAGGAAAAAAAAGCAAAGAGCTGGACTTGATCATCCAAGCACTGAAAGAAAATTTTGATCATCAATAATGAAGAGATTTAATGTTAGGGAAGATAAATTCTAAGAAAAGACGTTAAGTTAAAGAGAATAACATTACATTCGATCATTATATTTATTCTACTAATTCAGAAAACTAAAAGCATAATTAAAGACCGCAAAAATGCCCGAAGGTTCGACCTCCGGGCATTTTTATCAGTCACCTGACTAAATAATCTGATTATTCGAATTGTTTTTTCATTGATTACATTTACGGGCTGACAAGCACTAATTCAACCGCGATTCAATTAATACTGCCAAATCACTGGCAATCTGATTCAGTTCAGCTTGATTTTCCCCCTCAATCATCACACGAACCAGTGGCTCAGTACCTGAAGGTCTGATCAGAACTCGACCTTTACCATGAAAATGCGCTTCTACCGCCCTGATTTGTTTTTGAATGATCTCATCCGTCAGATAATCTTTTTTGCGGGTATTAGGCACCCGGGCATTCACCAGCACCTGTGGGAAAACCGTCATCAACTGGCCTAAAGTCTGCATATCCCGATCTTCTTTTTTAAGGATTTCCAATAGTGCCAAGGCTGTCAACATGCCATCGCCAGTGGTATTGTAATCCAAAAGAATCAGGTGTCCTGACTGTTCTCCCCCCAAATTGTAATCATCAGCCTGCATCCGTTCCAGAACATAGCGATCACCAACATCGGTTTTGACAGTTTTTAGACCCTGACTTTCAAAAGCTAAATCCAAGCCAATATTACTCATTACCGTAACAACAGCGGTATCATGTTTTAAACGGTTTTCACTTTTTAACTGGCCGGCAATCAGGTTTAAAATCTGATCCCCATCAATGGCATTACCGGCATTGTCAACCGCTAGACAACGATCTGCATCGCCATCTAGGGCAATGCCAATATCAGCACCAGTTTCCAGTACCATCTTGATCAGTCCTTCAAGATGGGTAGACCCGCAATTATGATTAATGTTTTGACCGTCTGGTTGATCACCTAACGCAACCACCTCAGCCCCTAAAGATCGAAAAAAATCCGGTGCAATATGGGATGCCGCACCATTTGCACAGTCTAAAACCATTTTTACGCCATTTAATTCACCACTATTTGCTTTTTTTAGATGATTTGTGTAGATCTGATCAGGATTTTGATGTCGTTTTTGTTTACCATTTGCGTTTTTTTCTATCCTAATTTCTTCCAGCACCAACCGCTCGATTTCATTCTCAACCTCATCTGCTAGTTTGAAACCATATTGATTAAAAAATTTAATGCCATTATATTTAGCCGGATTATGGGAGGCTGAAATGACAATTCCCGCGTCCGCCTTCAATTCACGGGTTAAAACGGCCACCGCTGGTGTCGGTATCACTCCGACCGAAATCGCCAAACCACCAACGGCTACAATGCCATCTATCAGCGCCTGTTCCAATAGTGGTCCTGATGAACGGGTATCCATACCAATCACAATTTTGGGTTGATGGGCATTGTTACCCAACACTTTTGCTCCAGCCTGTCCCAGTTTATTGGCTAAATCCAAGGTTAGTTCCTCGTTAAAAACACCGCGAACCCCATCCGTTCCAAATAATTTACCCATTCTAACTCCTTGTTTTTTAATCTAGTATCGTGATTTTACTACTTTTAGCAGCACAATCCCAAAATTTCCACCTGAAATTAAGGCTGTTTTAAATCATCAAAAATATCTTATTATTTAAAACAAGCTAATTATTAATGATTGCTGTTAATACGATTGTCGGGCAAAACGTCTCGGGTCATCCAGATTTTGAGGATATAATTCTTATCCTTGACAAATCAGCCCGCCGCCTACAAGTCTTTCTCCCTTATAGATAACCAGTGCCTGGCCGCCCGCCGGTGCTCGAAAACTTGTTCTGGCTATGACGCGCAGACTTTTTGCCCTCTCCTGATCCGAGTTTACCCACTCAGCTCTGCCATGATAACTTTCACCTTTACAACAGATCTTAAAAGTCAGATCTCTTTCTTTATGCAGCTCCTCAAGTGACATACCACTTAATTTTATATCGGATACCATGATCGTTTGTTTATATAAATCTTCATTCTGACCCAGAATTACCCAGTTGCGATCTAAATCAACCGCGCAAACAAAAAGTTCCCGAGAGCCATGTTTATCGGCAATCATAACAGCCTGTCCCAGTGTATAGCCTAGTGCACCCCGATGGGCACCCAAACGGTTACCCTGCAAATCGACAAAGGCTCCTTTTCTGGCTGGACCAGTCCCCAGACATCTTTCCTTTAAGAAACGGACATGATTATTCTCAGGAATAAAACAGATCCCCTGACTTTCACTGCCTCTGGCAATTTGGGGAAAATCTTTTTCGATTACTTTGCGCACTGCCTCTTTATCAGAAAAATCTTCCAATGGCAGCCGCAACCGACTCAGCTCCTCTTGTGATAGGTGATATAGAAAGTATGACTGATCTTTATTTAAATCTCGACTTTTTAAAAGACTGGTCTGCTGGCCATTTTTTTCAAGCCTGGCATAATGACCAGTAGCAATCCAATCACATCCCAGTTTTTTCGCCCACTTAAAAAGTAATGGAAACTTCATCCGCTGATTGCAGATCAGACAGGGATTGGGCGTTTGTCCCCTTTGATAATTTTCTAAAAAAGGGGTAATCACCTGATCTTCAAACCCCTGCTGACAATCAATGAAATAATGTTCAATTCCCATAGTACGGGCAATGGCTGTCACATCTTGACCCAAAAGCGGATTCCCCAGAAAATCGAAACTGATCCCGATCACCTGATAACCCTGTTTTTTTAGCCTGACGGCCGAGCAGGTGGAATCAATGCCGCCGCTCATGCCTAAAAGCACCTTTTTATTAGCCACAGTTTATTTAAGCCGACCTGAAATCGGAATCAGGTTAGATTCTTTTTTCTCGATCAGTTCAATTTTAGTCTTCAGCGAAGCCAGTTCCAGCTGATCATCCCGTTCATCTAAAAATGGCGTAAGTCCTTTATTTTCTTCCACCAGATTAATGATTTCACAAGTGAGCCAAGGATTACCAACAAGGATCGGTCCAAGTGTATTGGTGAAGATCGCCTTGCCTTCATGAGCCCCTTCAAATCTGGTTTCTCCGGTATTGCCATAGCCGTAATGAAGAAGACCGAAAGGAGCTTCATCTTTTAATAAGATATCCATCATCTGAATCTGATTTCCGATAATTTCCATTTCCTTGCCATTATAGCGACAGGAAAAATACAGATCATCCCCGTAAACACGATCATTTTCAACCACCTCAATGTCGATTATTCGAAGACCATCAAAACTTGATCCATCGACGCGGCTGATTTTTTTTCCAAACATCGCGATAGAGGTTCCTGTCACCAGCAGGGGACTTTTTTCAATAAAGGTTAATAATTCCTCTCGCACTGGCATCAGGTAATCAATCACCGTTTTGAAATGAATCATTTCCCCTGGTGGACAAAATAAAATATCGTAGTCCAGTGGTTTAAAATCATCGGTATCCAGGTTGATCTTTTCTATAACCGGCTCATGACCACGGCGGTTCAGTTCAAATTCAAGCGCTAAAATATTGCCACGATCACCATGCAGATTAAATGTATTGGGAAATAACCAGCCAATTTTAATCAGTGCCATTAACTTATCCCCCCTTCAATATATTTTTTCATTTTTTCAAAAGTCGACAACCAGGTAATCAAGTAAATATTATCTGTTTTTGCTTTTTCAATTTCAGCAAAAATTTCCGGAATTTCATCACTGTTCATAATCGTGATGCTCCTACGGTCAACACCTTCATAAATCAGCCGGTTGGCTGTGTCGAAAGCTACATGTTCGGAAAAGCAAAGATAACGCTCCACCCTTGAACTAACCAGTGGGGCAAAATCACAGTCAAACGCATAAAAGGTATTGGCATAGTGGGGTACAAAATCACAAAGCTTATAGAGCCCCAAAGCGACCATTTTATCTTCGGTGTCAGATGCCATAAGATTTAAGGCGCTCTGCAAGGTGTCAGGATTTTCCTGCTTAATTCGCATATACTTTATCGTTTTACCCTTGTAACTCAGGACTTCAAAGCGACCACCAATATTTTTAAAGCTGTCAAAGGCCATTGCCTGGAGATCTTTAGCGACTCCGCAAACCGATTCGCAAACTGCTACGGCTGCCGAATAGTTATAAAGCATAAAGGGCAAATCATAAGGCATTTGGAACAGCGTGTCGCCTACTGTAAATAGCTTTTTGTCGAAATCTATATGTTCCAGTAGAAAATCCGGTTTAGTAAGACTTTGATAGCCACAATGAGGACAGCTAAACGGTCCTACATTATCAACATGGTACTCCATAAATACTACATCATGAAAACAGACTGGACAGGCCAGTGTCGGATAATCATCACCCTTTTTAAAAGATTCCGCATGATGAGAAACCCCATAATAAACAACTTCATTAGCAATTTGATCAAAGGCCCGTGACCGGGGTTCTTCATTATTTAAAATCAAACGCATGTCAGAATTGATCACTTCTTTTAACTTACGGACAATAAAATCAGGATCGCCGTTTCTTTGTACCTGATCCTTTTGCAGGTTGGTAATCATCATATTTTTTGCTGGTAACTGGGCATAGATAAGCGGTAAATACCGTTCATCTGTTTCAAAAACAAAGTAATCTGCCTCCAAACGGCCAGTTAGCGAAGCCTCCTTAGCCAGACTAGTGGCAATCCCTGCTAAAAGATTGGCGCCTTCCAAATTTGAAACTACTTTTTTACCGCTTTTTCTAAGAATATGCACAATTAGATTAGTGCTCGATGACTTCCCATTTGTCCCCGTTACAAAAATCACTTTCTTGCAGTCGACATTTTTAAAGTGCTTAACAAATTGCGGATCAAGTAACAAGGCCTTTTCTCCGGGTAGATTGGTACCCCGTTCGCGACTGACCAGATTGATTAAAAAGTTAATGATTTTTGCCAGCCATAACGCCAAATAAAATTTCATTTTAGATTGATTTTCCTTTCAAAACTATGACTTGTTTTCTTTTTCACTGTTTAAATGAGACCTGATTTTTTGCAGATCAATCGCATCCTCACCGGAAACACCCCGAGCCATTTCAGCAGCTCCCGAAACAACTGCCCCAACAAAGCAGGCAGTACTAAAGAGACTGGACAACCCGATGATCATTGCTACGATCTGTGAATATATTTGTCCGTTAACCGGAACGGGAAAAATATCACCATAGCCAATCGTCGCAAAACTCACTATCAGATAATATAACATATCAAAGGCATCCAGTACACGATTTATATTGGAATAATAAAATCCCGGTTCAATTTTGTAGCAATTATAAACCATCAGATAAAGGATCATCAGTTCACAAAGGACCAGAATTACCATACCTTTTAAAATGCTGGCCGTTTCCCAGTTCTTTCGTCGCATGGAAACAGTATTTCTAATACTGGCAGGATTGGCAATGGCGCGAATCATCACCGAAAAGACCAACCCTAACGCAAAAATCAGACCAATTAAGCCAATCGGAAGGGTTGGCGGAATTACCATCCGGGAGAATAGGACAAAGGCATGACCAAGTATTATATAAAAAATCAGATCTACATACCGCGATACAATATCATCCTGAAACTGATCCATCCGGACAAAAAATTTTTGCGAGAAAAAAACAATGCCCAGAAAAATCAGATAAGATATGCCAATCGCTATCAGCTCCGAGATCGTAATCAGCTGATGTTTGTTGACAACAATTAGCGAAATCACAAAAAGAATCGCCGTCACGGTGATCATTCCCCGTCGCTGATAAGAAGTTGCCAACTTCAGAAAAAACATCCGAATCGGTCCCAATTTCAGTTTCTGATTATTATTCATTTGTTCACGAAAATAGTTTCTGTTTTTATAGAGCACGAGTTCAAATAAAAAAAGGCAGAGAATAAAAATATCATAAGCAATGATGATTGCATTACCACTGGCCAGATTCTGATCTGGCGGCAAATCTGTAATCAGATTTTCCATTTCAACCCCACTTTCTTCTAAAATTTAAAATACTTTATCTTAGTCGATTTTATCGAAGGTTTATTCTTTTCCGACTATTTCTTCGATAAGTTCGTTTTGATCGGCTGTTTCGATCAATTTCTGCTTTTGCGAGCGTTTCATCTTTTTTATGGCGAACTCCCGGCTTAGGGCTTCACTTTTTCCTGGCAGTTCTTCAAAATAAACAAGTTCTACCGGCCGTCGACCACGTGTATATTTTGCGCCTGAGCCCTGATTATGTTTCAGTAGCCGCCCCTTTAGATCATTGGTGTAACCCGTATAAAAACTCTTATCACTACATTTTACGATATATACATAGGCTTTGTCCATCTTTCATTTTTCCTTTTTTAGATATTTTTACGAAAGCCATTAAAAAAAGACCCCCATGCAGGGATCTTACACTTTACATCATTTAGAAACTACTATTTCTTGGTCGTCTGGTCTGTTTTCTCTTTGTTCGACAATCACGACATCTTTTTGGTTCATTATCAAAACCTTTTTCCTGATAGAATTCCTGTTCACCTACAGTGAATACGAATTCTTCGCCGCAATCTTGACAGATTAGAGTCTTGTCTTCCATGAGTTACCTCCATTAGATTTGTGTACAGGCCTGATTAGTTCTGATAAAATGGATCATGGACGTTTTGTCTTAATGTAGTTCCCATTTACGAATTTTTAATCAATTTCTATACTAAATGCATTATACACGATTACATTATTTTTGTCATCTTTTTTTTGTCTTTTTTGTTGAGTTAATTTACACTATCGTTTATATTTAAAGTGACCAATATTTTAGGAAAGATCATAATTTAATCTAACTCTGAGAATAAACAAAATATTAGTCACGTTTAATACAGCCCAATTTTATTGCCGCGCAAATAAATTATTAATGAGCTGTCCGCAATTTAACTTAAAGGAGAAAACAATGGCCGATATCAGACTCAAACAATATGCCAAAACCCTGGTACATTATTCACTGTACGTTCAGAAGGACGAATGGGTCATCATCCGGGGTTCTGAAATTACCATGCCCCTGATTACAGAAGTCTACCGAGAAGTGCTGTTAGCCGGTGGTCATCCCACGGTAATGTTAACACCTGAAGGGCTTTCGGAAATACTATTAAAGGAAGGCAGTGATGAACAGCTGCGCTTCAATTCACCAATCATGCTTGAAGCCTATAAAAAAGCAGACAAGGTCTTAACCATTTTAGGCAGTCAGAATTTAAAGGCCCTGACCTCAATACCCGGAGAGCGGATCACTTTCCAGAAAAAAGCTTCCGCACCCATCAACACCATTTATAAGGAGCGGGTTGCTCAGGGGCAGATGGACTGGACCCTTTGTCTTTTTCCAACCCACAGCGGCGCTCAAGAAGCCGGCATGTCACTTTCAGAATACGAAGATTTTGTCTACGATGCCTGCTTTCTTGGTCACTCCAGCCCAGTTGAATCCTGGAAAAAGCTCCATGATGATCAACAAAAGATGGTTGATTTCCTCAATCAGAAAAGTGACTTTAGAATCGTTGCAGCTGACACCGATTTAACACTCAGCTGCCAAAACCGGATCTGGATCAACTCCGATGGCCATCATAACTTTCCCAGTGGTGAAGTCTTTACCGCGCCATTACGAGACAGTCTTAACGGCTATATCCGCTTCAGCTTCCCCGGCATTTACAGTGGCAAAGAAATCGAAGATATCCGTCTTGTTTTTAAGGAAGGAAAAGTTATTGAGGCTACTGCCGGCCGAGGGGAGGACCTGCTTTTAGCGCTTTTGGACACCGACCAGGGTTCGCGCTATGCGGGTGAATTTGCCATTGGTACCAACTACGGGATCGATCGTTTTACCCGTAACATGCTCTTCGATGAAAAAATCGGCGGCACCATTCATATTGCCTTGGGCAGTTCCTATCCAGAATGCGGTCCCGTTAACGACTCTTTGCTGCATTGGGATATGCTCTGTGATATGAAAACCGGCGGTGAACTCTACGCTGATGGCCAATGCTTTTATCGCAATGGTAAATTTCTTATCTAAGTTTTCATTAGCGTAAACCATTAAATGGTGGTAAGAACTCATGGCAGTGATTGTAAAAAAGCCCATTCTATGGTATTATGATTCGATATGAAATCAGGAGGGATTAAATGGAATCTACAGAAAAAAATTCAAATTTTATAACCAGCGCCATCGATCAGGACATCAAAAATAAGGTCTATACAGACGACCGGGTTCATACCCGTTTTCCTCCCGAGCCCAATGGTTATTTACATATTGGTCATGCTAAGGCATCACTTTTAAATTTTCGCATTGCCAAACAATATAATGGTAAATTCAATCTGCGTTTTGACGACACCAATCCGGCTAAAGAAGATACAGAATACATTGATTCGATCATCGAAGATCTTTCCTGGCTGGGAATTGACTGGCAGGATCGACTTTTCTATGCCTCCGCATATTTTAATCAAATGGCTGCCTATGCCGTTGAACTAATTAAAAAAGGTCTAGCTTTCGTAGATGATTCAACCGCCGAGGAAATGCGCACCCAGCGTGGCAGCTTAACAGAACCCGGAACTGAGAGTCAATACCGTAATCGCAGCGTTGAAGAAAACCTGGAACTCTTTGAAAAAATGAAAGCCGGCCAACTGCCGGAAGGTTCCCGGGTTCTACGGGCCAAAATAGATATGAAGAGCCCCAACATGAACATGCGTGATCCGGCCATTTATCGGATTCTTCACACCAAACATCATTCCACCGAAGATGACTGGTTTATCTACCCCATGTATGATTACGCCCACCCCATTGAAGATGCTCTCGAAGGCATTACCCACTCCTTATGCACCCTGGAGTTCGAGGATCATCGCCCCTTTTATGAATGGGTTCTCAATCATCTCGACGATTTTAAAAATGAACCGCCCCGCCAGATCGAGTTTGCCAAACTTAATCTGACTAAAACTATTGTTGGCAAGCGCTATTTAAAACAGCTGGTTGATGAAAAAATTGTCGATGGCTGGGATGATCCCCGACTATCTACCATTTCTGGCCTGCGTCGCCGCGGCTATACACCAGAAGCCATCCAGGCTTTCTGCGAAGCCATTGGCGTTGCCAAAACCAACTCTACTGTGGACATCGCCATGCTGGAACATTTTATCCGTGATGATCTGAAGTTAAAAGCCCCCCGGCTGATGGCGGTGATGGACCCGTTGCTGGTAACTATCACAAATTATCCTGAAGACGAAGTGGAGTGGCTTTCAGTACCCCTTAACCAGGAAAATCCTGAAATGGGCGACTATCAGACTCCCTTTAGCCGCCAGATCTATGTGGAACGATCAGATTTTATGGAAAACCCGCCCAAAAAATATTATCGGCTCTATCCGGGTAATGAGGTGCGCTTAAGAGGCGGCTACTTCATCACCTGTACTGATGTAATTAAAGACGCTGACGGTAATATCACTGAACTGCTTTGCACCTACGATCCGTTAACCAAATCCGGCAGTGGCTTTACCGAACGTAAAGTAAAAGGAACCATTCACTGGGTGTCAAAAAGCCATGCCAAAGCAGTGGAAATCCACGATTACGATTATCTTTTAGATGATGCTGAATCCATCACAAAAGATACATTTTTATCAGCCATTAATCCTAACTCTTTAAAAGTGGTCACGGCTTTGGCTGAACCGGCAGTTTTTTCGGCAAAAGCCTATGAAAAATTTCAGTTTATCCGAAACGGTTATTTCTCAGCTGATCCCAAATATTCAAAACCAGAAGCCCCGGTCTTCAACCAGATTGTGCCGCTTAAAAGCTCCTGGAAACCACAAAATTAAGGAGGCATCATGAAAATCTGGTCAGAAAAAGAAACATTATCCCGTGACGAAATAAAAGCCATTCAATTTACTCGCCTAAAAGAAACACTTCATCGGGTTTATGATAATGTTCCTTATTATAAACAACTGTTTATCGATAAAGGCGTCCATCCTGATGATATCAAAAGTCTTGATGATATGCGTTTGCTGCCTTTAACCACCAAAGAAGATTTACGCAAAAACTACCCCTTTGGCCTTTTTGCCAAACCCAAAAACGAAATCATTCGATACCACGCTTCTTCAGGTACCACCGGCAAACCAACAGTGGTTGGCTATACCAGAAATGACATTGCAGTCTGGACAGAAGTGATTGCCCGCCTGGCCACCATGGCCGGTGTCACCGCCGAAGATACAGCGCAGATTACTTTTGGTTTTGGGCTTTTTACTGGCGCTTTTGGCCTGCAACAGGGATTGGAAAAGATTGGAGCGGGGGTTATACCGATGTCTTCAGGTAATTCTGAAAAACAGATCATGATTATGCAGGATTTTCAGACAACCGCTTTGATTGGTACTCCTTCTTATGCTCTTCATCTGGCAGAAACAGCTTATGATATGGGGATTGATCCGAAAAAGGATCTATTTCTTAAATACGGTCTCTTTGGCGGCGAAGGTTCTACCGAAGAAATGCGCAACAAATTAAACGAGGCCTGGGGTATTTTTGCCACCGAAAACTATGGTATGAGCGAGCTGATTGGTCCTGGGGTGGCTGGTGAATGCCAGGCGCTAACTGGAATGCATATCTGTGAAGATCATTTTATCGCCGAAATTATTGACCCCAATACCCTGGAAGTCTTACCCGAAGGCTCATTGGGTGAACTGATCATCACTCCGATTTCCAAAGAAGCACTACCCCTGATCCGCTACCGAACCAAAGATATCACTCGTCTCGATTCAACTCCCTGCGCCTGCGGTCGAACCAATACCAGAATCGCTAAACTCTCGGGCCGAACCGATGACATGCTGATTATTGGCGGTGTCAATGTCTTCCCGTCACAAATTGAAGGTGTTCTTCTTGGCATTGAAGGCATCGGCTGTAATTATCAGATCCGGGTGCTTAAAAAAGGTTACCTGGATAAAATCGAAATTGATGTGGAAGTTGCCAACAGCAATCTTCTTGACTCTGTCACCCTTTTAGATGCTTTATATAATGAAATTTCCCATAAGCTGCGGACCGTATTGGGAATCCATGCCGGTATCCATCTGGTAGAACCAAAATCTTTGACCCGCTCAGAAGGAAAAGCTAAACGGGTTATTGATCTGAGAAACGAAAACTAAGGGAGGCCCATCATGCTTATTAATCAGTTATCCGTTTTTATTGAAAACAAAAAAGGCCGTCTTTGTGATATCACCAGTTCACTAAAAGACGCTTCCGTTGATATCCGGGCTATTTCTGTCTTTGACAGTTCAGAATTCGGAATTCTTCGTCTGGTTGTCGATCAGCCGGAAGTGGGCGCCAAAGTTCTTCGCAATGCCGGTCATGTTGTCAAGCTGGCTCAGGTACTGGCTCTTGATCCCTCTGATAAAATTGGCAGTTTAAACGACGTTTTTTGTCTTTTATATGAGCAGAACATTAATGTTGAGTACGTTTATTCTTTTGTGATGCCCAACAACAGTGGCGCTCCACTGATTATTCTGAAAACCGATGATCAGGAAAAAGCCATTGAAATTTTGCAAACCTCCGATGCCATTCTGATTCCCAGCGAAAATGTTTACCAGCAAAAATAAGCTCTAATGAACTTATTTGATACGCATTAAAAAAACCGGCTCAATGCCGGTTTTTTTATATACTTTCAAACTAACTGCTCCTGAATTAGTCAGCTAGTTTGACAAATTTATGATAAACAAAATGAATAATAAAAGGTATTCCCACGACAATCAGCGTGCCATACCCCAGATAAGCATAGCCTTTTGAAATTAATGGAAGCAGCCCAAATTGGGCGATGGCAAAGGTAAACATGGTCACTACCAAAGCCAGAACAAGATTGCGTTTCATCCGATTAGCATCAGATTTCTCCTCATTTTCATCCCGTCGTTCGAGGGCATCAACAATACGGGTAACCAGTCCGGCAATCATATTGACACCCGTTGACACAGCCCCCAGAATAATCAAAATGGAAATAATTGGTGTTAACAGTGATGAACCCACCCCTGTCTGAACCAACAGCACCATCGGTACCGATGCTTCCTTAAGTTCTGGAACATAAGCAACCGCCAAAAGTCCAAAAACTGCCAGCATCATGCAGGCGGCATTGATAATAAACATATAAATCACACTCATATTAATCTGTTTGATATCCGTTGCCGGTTTTACATGCTGGTACATTAGTCCAACAGATGCTAATTGAAAAAGGGCATATACAATTGCCCGCCATAGGGCACTTCCAAAACTACCATCCTGGATTGAGGCAACCGGCATAATTCCCTGATTAAGATTGTTGATCGCACTCATAATCTGGTCCCATTGGGCAATAATATTCGGTACCAAAACTACCACTAGTCCCAAAATAATCAGAACTGAAATTGTCGCTGCCGCTTTTCGAACCATCCCAGTCCCAAACAGGACGATTACAAAGATCCCCAGCCCGATAATCAGGGTGCAAACCATATAGGGCATTCCAGTTAGCATATTCAAGGTCGATCCGCCAGTCGCAAAGGCAACTGCCGGTGCCAGACAAATCAGGAACAGATAAATGAACTCATAAAGATTTGAAAATATGTTTTTATAACGGCCATAGAACTTGTCCGAAAAGCTCCGGTAATCATAAGTTTTGTTTTCATAAGCATAGCGAAGGCCATACCAGAAAAACAATGCCAGTAATCCCTGAGCCACAAAAGGCATAATCAATGTCCAGATTCCATAATTGATAAAATATTGATAAATCTGAGCACCTGAGGCAAAACCACCTCCAAACTGCGTCGTAAACGCAACAAACGCAATGCCCACTGCTAAGGGCATTTTCTCTTTATTAACCATTAAATATCCTCCTCTTATTCCATTTAAATATTATCAGAATAGTCGCTTAATTCGCTTCATCAACAGCAATCACTTTTCCTGGATTTAAAATATTTTTATCATCAAAGACCAGTTTTACCGATTTGAACAATTTATACATCGGCTCACCGATAAAGGCCCTCATAAACTCAATTCTTCCTATGCCAATCCCATGTTCACCAGACAACTGCCCCCCTAATCGTTTTGAAACAGCGTATAACTCCTCTAGACATGCCCGGGTATTTTCTTTCCAGAATTCATCCGTCAGATGAGCATCCCGCAGCAGTTCCGTATGAATATTACCATCACCGGCATGTCCTACGGTTACAATTCGAATGCCATGTTTCTGACTGATTTTCTTTGCTTCCATGACATATTCGGCGATTTTTGACCGTGGTACCACCACATCACATTCTTCCTGCGAGACACTGTCTGCTTTTAAACCTTCTAAAGTTGCTGCTCTGACAGCCCATACAGAAGCGCTTCTTTCTGCTGAATTGGCAATCAGTACATCATTGGCACCAGCTTCAAGACATACAAATGACGCTTCTTCAACCATTTTTTCCATTTCCTCTTTATTGTTGGCATCGATCATAATAATCAGATATGTATCTGCAGAACGATCTGGGAATGGCTTATTTAAATGCTTTTCAATCATATCCAAAACATCTGATTCGGTTAACTCAATGGCAGTCGGTACGAAACTCATTTTCAAGAGTCTGGGAACTGTATGAATACAATCCTCAACGGTATTAAAAGGAACCACTAAAGACCAGGTCATTTTCGGTTTGGCAATTAGTTTTAGCGTTACCTTTGTCAGAATACACAAGGTCCCTTCTGAGCCGATGATCAAATCTTTCAAATCATATCCGGTGGTATTTTTTACAACATTCGATGAAAAATTAACAATATCGCCATCTGGAAGTACGGCCTCAATTTCTCTGACGTAGTCTCTTGTCACGCCATATTTTACAGCCCGCATGCCACCGGCATTTGTTACAACAGTTCCGCCGATTGAGGCAGTTCGTTCACCTGGATCGGGCGGATAGAATAGCCCGACTTTATCGGCTTGTGCTGCGACCTCATTAAGAAGCGCTCCCGGCTCTGCTGTAATGGTCAGATTATCCATATCGATTTCAAAAATCTTATTCATCCTCATAAGCAAAAGCAGAATCCCCCGAATTTACAAGTCGCACCACCAGCTAACCCGGTGCCGGCTCCTCTTGCTGTTACTGGGATGTTGTTCTCATAGGCATATTTCATGACTTTGGAAATTTCTTCTTTATTTTGTGCATCAATCAAAAGATCCGGTGCAAAAACACCGTACTCCGGCATCTCATCATGATAATACTCACTTTTGATATCATCTTTTTCAATGATCCGATCGGAATCGATAAAAGTTTTAAAATACGCGAAATCCTGTTCATTCATTTTATGATAGGGAAAAGGCATTGACTTTCTCCTCCTTTTGCTCTTTTAATCCTGCGATTAGCGGCGGAATGACTTCATATAAATCATCATTGATACAATAATGCGCCAAATTAAAAATCTGTGCATCGGGATTTGAATCAATCGCTACAATATGATCTGCCTGATTCATGCTGGACGTAAACTGAATTGAGCCAGAAACTCCACATGTAATAATCAGTTTCGGTCTAACCGTTCTTCCTGATAAACCGATCTGATGGGCTGGATCACCAAATCCCTCTTCAACCATCGGTCTGGTAAAACAGACTTGCCCGCCTAAAGCATCGGCCAGCGCCTCAATCAGTTTCATGCCCTTTTCGTCTTTAACACCACGGCCTGCAACCACCAGTATTTCCTCATCTTCAATGTTATGGGATTTTTTTATCTCGCTTACCTTTTTAATGCTTATCCCGGACGCGATAATTTCCGCAGTTATTTCACTAATAATAATGTCGCCTGAAGGCTCATCTGCAACATCAGGAGCGTCCATCACCTTATACCGCACGGTGGCAAACTGTGGACGGGAATCGGTGGTTAAAATTTGCGCCATCACGTTTCCTCCAAATGCCGGTCTAATCTGGACCAGATCGGAATTTTCTTTCATTTCCAATCTGGTGCAATCAGCTGTTAGTCCTGTGTGGAATCGAGTCGACAACCTTGGTGCCAGAGAGCGACCCAGCTCAGTTGCACCGATTAAAACAACTGAAGGCTGCATTCTGCTGATACAATCAGCGATCGCATTGGTATAATTATCGGCCCTAAAATTCGCTAGTTCCTCGTGTTCATAAACAAACACCTTAGCAACACCGTAATATTTAAAAATTTCTGCACACTCGACGGTTTTTTTACCGCCTACCAAAACCACATTGACCGGATAGCTGTTTTTTTGGCTTAATCGTCTGGCCTCTCCAATCAGTTCAAACGTAACCGGGTGAATTTCACCCTGCTGCTGTTGGGCAAATACAAGAATCCCATTCCACTGACTTTTATCAGCCTGTCCTGCTTTTTGCTCAAAATAAATGGCTTGCTCAGGGCAAACCTTGACACAGACATTGCACATTCGGCAGGATTCATTGACTTCAATTCCCTCTTTACCCATACTCATTGCTTCAAAAGGGCATTTTTCAATACACAAACGGCAAAGCGTACATTTATCCACATCAAAATGTATAAAATTCATCGTTTTCCTCCTATACTATCTTCTGCCCAGTCAGAAGATCAACCAGCTGTCTTGCTTTTTCTAAGCTGTCTCCCTCAATAAAAATCTGTCCAGTATTGCCTTCGGGCGAAAACATTTTATCAACCTGTGTCGGAGATCCAATAATGCCAAACCGTGATAGATTTTTATCTTTCAAATCGGAGAAAGACATGAATTTGACTTCTTTACCTTTTGTCGCCAGTTTCAGCCGAAAAGATGGCAGTCTGGGTACAAAAATATCTTTATCCACCGTAATCAGACAAGGGTATGCCATTTCAGAAACCTGCATATATCCACTTAGTTTATGCTCAACCGATATCTTATTCTCGTCAATTGCTTCGATCCCGGAAACCCATGCCACATGAGGAATTCCCATGTGCTCAGCCATCGCCGGTCCAATTTGAGCAGTATCTCCATCAGTGGTTTGCTTGCCACAAATAATCAAATCTGCATTGTTCAGCTGTGTAATTCCCTGAGCCAGAGTATAGGAAGTCGCCAGTACATCTGATCCGGCAAACTTGCGATCGGACATAATCACAGCGTCATCAACACCCATCATATAAACATCCTTCATCATTTCTTCTGCCTGGGGAGGACCCATCGTGATCGCTGTCACCGTCCCATCAACCTGATCGCGGAGCCTCAGAGCAGTTTCAATCGCATATAGATCATAAGGATTTATTTTCGAGCTTTGCCCCATTCGAATTAAGGTTCCGCTTTCAGGATCGATTTCCACGTTTGTCGAATCCGGAACCTGTTTGATACAAACAATAATCTTCATTAAATTAACCTTTCTCACTCTTCAATACCTTTTACTTTAGCACAATAATGTGGTTCAGCAATACATATTGTAACATATTATCGCCTAAAATATTTTCTATTTATTCATAAATCAAAATTATTTTTCACAAACGCACCTTCTTGCCGATTAACTATTTTCTACATAAAAAAAGAAAGGCACCTGCCTTTCTTCTCAGACTGAAGACAAAGTTAATGTTGAATACCTGAGCACCGACAATTGGCTTTTCAGCTGTCTGCCTCGGGGCGAACAGTTGCTGGAAAATGCCTATAATTAGCGATTTCAAATTGGGCAACTGTACGAATCCGCGCGCAGACTGCGAAATCCAATTGGTCGGGGCGAGGTTTGTCTACACACTGAGAAAGGCACCTGCTTTTCTTTCAGTGTGGCAACAAACCCGAAAGATTTATTTTTTTTTGCTCTTAACTTTCTTCAGGCGGAAAAACTCCTCCCGCTCTTTCTCTTCGATCGTTTCCTGAATATACTTAATCTGCTCCTTAAGCCGCGGAATCTGAATTTTGTCCAGCGCGTTAGCACTCTTCTGGGTCTTTTTAATTTCCAGCGACAATTTATAAGCCGTGGATTCAACCTGAGCCAGATGATAAGATAAACATCTCACGCTATCAAATTTACGAATAGCCACATCAAGTGCCGGATTATTCTCATAAAAACCATATGGCAGGGTCAATTCGCATTCAGCATTATAGTTTATTTCAGGAATATCCACCCCCATGACACTCTTGGCCAAAACATCGAAGGGCTCCTCTTTTTTTACCGATAAGGCAAATTCTTCCAAGTGATTTAGTCCCATACTGATACTGGCCTGTTGCAAGGCCTCATAAGCTTCACTAAACAAAGTAGCTATTTCTTTTTCCAGAGATTCCGCTTCCGAAACCAACTGCATAATTTCCTGAATTAGAATAGTACGCTTCTTGTCAAGCAGATCATATCCTTTTTCCGAAAAACTAAGTGTTCCTTTGGCTTTGATCAAGTTGGCTTTGGTCGGAGTTATTTTTAGAGCCATTCAATCACTTCCTATTCTATTTCTTCAGGCAAATACTTTTCAATATTTTCCGGACTCAAACGATCCAGTTCACTGACCGGTAACAATGATAAAAGTTTCCAGCCCAGATTCAGGCTTTCAATGATAGTTCGGCTTTCATCAAAGCCCTGATTGATAAATCGGGCTTCAAATTCCCGCCCAAAGGCCATATATTGCTTATCTGTATCACTTAAATCTTCTTCCCCAATGATCTGAGAAAGATCTCGGACTTCCTGCACCTTGGAATAAGAGGCAAATAACTGATTGGCTACCTCAGCATGATCACCTCGGGTATATCCTTCACCGATGCCGTCTTTCATGAGTCTTGACAGTGACGGCAGTACAGAAACCGGCGGATAGAGGCTTCGTTGGAAGAGATCTCGACCCATTACAATTTGGCCCTCAGTAATATATCCAGTTAGGTCAGGGATCGGATGGGTAATATCATCATTTGGCATGGTTAGAATCGGTAAGAAAGTGATCGAACCTTCCTGGGAAGAAAGCATGCCAGCTCGTTCATAAAGTGCCGCCAAATCCGAGTACATATAGCCCGGATAACCTTTACGGCTTGGCACTTCTTCACGGGCTGATGAAATCTCTCGCAGCGCCTCGCAATATGAGGTAATATCCGTCATAACAACCAGAATATGCATGTTTTTTTCAAAGGCCAGGTATTCAGCCGCGGTTAAAGCACAGCGAGGCGTCGTGATACGTTCAGCAATGGGGTCATCAGCGTAATTGACAAACATGACCACTCGATCCATAACATTAGCTTCATCAAAGCTTTTTCTAAAAAATTTTTCATCATCATGTTTTACGCCAATAGCCGCAAAAACAATCGCGAAATCCTCTTTTACACCTTCACCCAAACGAGCTTGTCTAACGATTTGAGCGGCCAGCTCATTGTGTGGCAGACCATTACCTGAAAAGATTGGCAGCTTCTGACCACGAATCAGCGTCGCCAGGGTATCGATCGATGAAATCCCGGTTTGGATAAAGTTACGGGGATACTCCCTGGACATGGGGTTAATGGGTCGTCCATTTATATTGGCTTCAATCTCACTAAAGACATCTGCACCATCATCAATCGGTTCGCCGATACCATTAAAAATTCGTCCCTGAAGGTCCAGCGACACTGGCAGATTAAAGGCTTCACCAGTAAATTTAATGATACTGTTGCCAGCTGCCAGACCTGAAGTATTCTGAAAAACTTGAATCGTCACTTTTTCTTCTTCAATTTTAATGACTTTGCCTTTTTTGATATTTCCCGATTCAGCATCAACAATGTTGACAACCTCACCGTAAAAAACATCATCCACGTCGGATATTTCAATCAGAGGTCCCACTACTTTATCGATTCGCAAATACTCTTTTTTCATGGTTTCCTCCTATTTCTTTCCGTATCTTGCAAACAGCGCATCATAAAAACTGTCTACATCTTCCTGCAGCCGATCAAGACCAGTTAAATCATCATTGGGAATGTTATATTTCATTTTGATAAACTGACCAATCAGCCCAGAATCTTTTAATTGCGAGGTGGGAATCCCCAGAGCCAGACCTTCTTTACCTTTTTCAAATAGATAGTCGATAATTTTAAGCATCCGGTACTGTTTTTCCAATGGCACATAGGTGTCATCTTTATTATAAGCATTCTGCTGCAAATAACCGACCTTGATAATGCGGGCAATTTCCAGAACCCAACGCTGATCATCCGGTAGGACATCTTCACCGACTAGCATAACCATTTCCTGAAGTTTGTTTTCTTCAAACAAAAGCTCCATCATTTTATTACGCAAGGTCATACAGTCATCAGCCACATTGTCTTCATACCATTCCGTCAAAATTTTTATATAGCCGCTGTAACTTTCCAGCCAGTTGATGGCCGGATAATGTCTGGCATAGGCCAAACTTTTGTCCAGTGCCAGAAAGACATTAACAAAGCGTTTTGTATTTTCTGTCACTGGTTCCGAAAAGTCACCACCAGCAGGCGAAACCGCACCGATAATCGTAATTGAAGCATCTGCCCCTGAAAGGGTTTCGACGCTTCCGGCGCGTTCATAGAACTCGGCAATTCGCGAGGGCAGATAAGCCGGATAACCTTCTTCAGCAGGCATCTCTTCCAGACGTCCGGAAATTTCCCGCAATGCTTCAGCCCAACGGGAAGTAGAGTCAGCCATCATCGCTACCGCATAACCCATATCCCTAAAATATTCGGCAATGGTGATTCCAGTATAAATGCTGGCTTCTCGAGCCGCAACCGGCATATTTGAGGTATTAGCAATCAGGACTGTTCTTTCCATAATGGATTTGCCCGATCGTGGATCCACAAGGTTTGGAAAATCTTCAATAACCTCGGTCATCTCATTACCACGTTCACCACAACCGATATAAACAATAATATCCGCATCGGACCATTTGGCCAGCTGATGCTGAGTCATTGTTTTCCCAGTACCAAACCCACCGGGAATGGCGGCCGTTCCACCTTTTGCGATCGGAAAAAAGATATCGATAACCCTTTGACCAGTAATCAACGGTACTAGTGTTTCACTGCGGTAAGCAGTTGGACGGGGCGTTCGCACCGGCCAGTCATGTGCCATCTTAAGCTCAAAAACCTGTCCATCGAAAGCCTTTAGTTTAACCAGCACCTCTTCAATGGTATACTCACCATTTGGAACTACCTCAGTAACTGTTCCAGAAACACCAGGCGGCACCAGTAGACGATTTTCAATAACATCTGTCTCTTGAACAGTGCCAAAAATCTTCCCCTCCAACAGCTCATCGCCAACCGAAACATTTAAAAAAGTTACCCATTTTTTTTCTTCATCAATGGACAAAAGCCCGATACCTTCTGGGATAAAAATCGGCGACAGATCCTGGATTCGTTTAAGTGGTCTCTGAATCCCGTCAAACATGTTTTTTAGCATCCCAGGGCCAAGTTTAAGACTTAAGGGGCGTCCGGTAGCCATAATTTTCTCGCCAATTTTTAAGCCTTCTGTTTCTTCATAAACCTGGATGGTACCTATATCACCTTCCAGGACAATGACCTCACCAATCAGGCGCAGATCACCAACCATTACCATTTCCCGCATTTTAAAGGAAGACATATTCTTCCCTTTAATAACCGGGCCGTTAATGGCAGATATGATCCCTTCAAATTGCTTTTCTTCAATCACTGCCATCTAATTCACCTTCTTCATAAATCCGTTTAATGTCATCCCAATGGTTTTGTAATTGCCCTGGATTAGATTTTCAATGCTGAAATTAATCTGAATCCGACCTTGACCATCCTCAACCATCAGCCCGCCAATACAGCATTCAGACTCTTCAAGACGATAATCAATCTCATAAGCAGTCAGTTCCCTATCCGCAATTTCCTTGATCGTGTCATGATCTTTCTGATTGCAGCTGATTATCAGTTTTCTGGTGTTTTTAAAAACATCCGGAACCTGCTTCAGACAATTTTCCAGGTAGCTTTTATAAGCATCACCCTTAATCAGATCTTGGGCTTTTTTAAGGATCAGTTCATTAAAATCTTTAAGTATGATATTTTTCTCAGCCAATTCAAGATTTTTGGCCTTATTTTTTCCCTGCGCAATAATTTTATTCTTGTCGCGATAAATAACACGGTAGCTGCGCTCCTCAATGGCATGCTTTTCTTTTTTCAGATAGGCCTCAGATTGGTCAAGCAGTTCATTTTGTTTATTTCTGGCGTCCTGAATAATGTCTTTGCCCCAGGTCCGTTCTTTTTTGATCAAATATTGGGTGAAAACCCGAAGTTTCTCTTCTACTGAAATCATCACATCACATCCTTACAGTCCCACCGACTCTTTTATGTATCGGGTTATCATTCCCTGATCACGCTGATACCCGTGTCGATCGGGAATCACTGTAATCAGCGGGACAAAATTTTTCGCTTTTGCTTCCATCACCATCGTTTCAATCATCAAAAATGCTTTTTCAGTCAGATAGACAATTCCAATATCGCTATTTTGCAGAGCTTCTTTAAAAGCCTGTTCAATTTCCGGTTTGCTTTTGATATAAACCCCATCAACGCCGGCCAGCTGCATGCCTAAAAAAGAATCTCTGTTTTCGCTGATTAAAAAGGACTTCATCTTAGAGACTTCCGAGAATCATAATTGCAATAATCAAACCATAAATAGCAACTCCTTCAGCCAAACCAACGAAAATAAGGGTTTTACCCAGTATTTTCTGGTCTTCAGAGACTGCCCCTAAAGCCGCAGAACCCACAACCCCAACCGCGTAACCAGCACCCACACAGGCAAGACCAGTTGACAAAGCGGCAGCCAGGTAACCAAAACCAGCATCAGAGAGACCGCCAGTTGTTCCAGTTGTAGCCGCAGCAACAGCATTTGGAGCCAGAATAATCAGGGCAAATGCAACCAGGGGAATAAAGGTTGACAAATTCAGCTTTAAAAAACGTTTCAGTTTAGCTTTTTTCTCGTCACAGTCAGCAGCTAAAAAATAAACTCCGCAGGCGATGGTTCCCAAGACCAACAAACCCGTTCCAATAGTAATTAATGTTAATACACTCATGATCATTCTCCTTAAAATAAATTAATCTGAAGTCTTACCGGAATGAATTCAACACCATCTCCGGTATAATATTTACTGAATAATTCATAAAACTGAAGTCGCAATGCCTGAATAAAGACAATCAGGCCTTCCAATCCAATAATCAGAACATTGGCAAATATTAAAATCCCGGCCCCAATCAACTGGTTGTGAACCATAATGGCCAGAGTCTGAAATGCCATAAACAAACCAACATGGGTAAGGGCAAAGGCGCCAACTCGAATAAAGGATAGCGTATTACTTAACATAGCCAGTAGCATTTCAAATAATTCAAAACCACTTTCCACATAATAATCAGAAGCACCTTCATCGTATAGCGGTTTATGATATATAAAAGCGTTAACCAGTGGTTCTCTGATTAAAACTACAAAAACCATCACGATCGCGATAAAAATCAGAATCGGATTAAGATTTTGAGCAATTGCCATACCAGTCAGATTAAGACCTGCCAGTGCCAGCAGTGACGTGTAAAGTACAAATCCACAGACACCGTTTTTGCCAAAAATGCCTTCTTTGTAATCCTGTATTTTTAATTTGTTGGCAATGCTATAGACATAAGCAATCAGAAGCATACCAATGCCAATGATGACACCGGTTAATAAAACCGTGTTTTCGTCATGAAAGGGTGATACCCAAAGGGGTGTCAGCAGTTCTTCGTTGCCAAAAATACTGCCATACATAAATCCGAAAAAACTGGCCACTAGCCCCAGGCGTACCAGAACCTTTCCCAGCTCCACGCCTTTTCTGCCAAGTATAAAGCCGCCCAGTGCCATCACCATTCCCTGCCCTACATCCCCAAACATAAATCCGAAGCAAAGCAGATATGAAATACTTAAAAACGGGGTTGGATCAATTTCATGATACGAGGGAACCCCATACATCTTTACCAGATTTTCAAAAGGCTTAATCATCCAATTATTTTTCAACTTGGTCGGTGTTTTACCGGTCCGATCTTTAGGATCTGAGAACATTACGATAATATCCGGATATCGTGACAGCATTTTTTCCATTTTTTGCTTGTCTTTTGCCGAAATCCAACCGGAGAAATAAAAGTTTTCTTCACTGAAAGCCATGCTCTTTTTGATAACACTTAAGTTTGCAAAAAGGCCAATCGTATTGTAAGTCTCAACAGCCGAATCGCGATTCTCTTCCAGCTGTTTTGAAAGACTGTGGGAAAGTTTGCGATATTTGACCTCAAGTTCACTGATTTCCGATTTAATCAGCTTGAGATTTTCTATTGGCGAACGATTATATTTGGCATCAAAGCCTTCGATGGCTTTAAAATTCAGCGCTTTTAAAATTCGATCTGACTCAATTTCCAGATCTTTTGGCGAAATAATTACAAAAACCTCTTCATTCCCATCATTAGTGTTGCCAACATGAAAAACAATCGAGGTCACACTATTATAAATACTTTTTAGGCGTGAGGCATTATCTTTTGTTACTGAACCAATCTGATAGGAAAAATTTTCCATCCCATCCAATTCCGCCATATCGACTTCCAGACCATCCAGATAAGAATAAGCGGTCCAGCTCTTTTCTAGGGCTTTCAGGGTATCTTCCATTTCCTGAAGCGCCGAATATTCCTTTCCCATTACTGTTTCAAACTCTTTTAGATTATCCATGGCCTTTTTCAGATCACAGGGCTTCTCAGCAATAGCAAGCATATCCAATTTTAGACTATTCTGATAGAGTTTGTCCATTTTGTCAATTATTTTGAGAAAGTTCTTTTCATCCATCATTGCTTCACCAGACACCAGTTGAGCAAAACCTAACAACTCACCAATGTTCTCTTCGCGAATCGGCAGGATAAACCGACCGATATCAATTTCGTGCATGGCATCCACAATTTGTATGTCATTGAAAAGAAACATGTCTCTGGCAAAATCATCGACATAGGAGATCTTACCAACAACATCCATCATTATTACATTTTCAATTGCCATAAAACTCTTCCTTTCACATTCTATTCAAAGAATCTGATTAAATACTTTTTCGTTTCCTCTGGCACCATTTTATACCGCTTGCTTTCAATCAGAGAGGTGATATCTTCCACTTCAAAATCCAACAGCCGAATATAAGCAATTACCAGAGAAATACCATTGCCCCGTTTGGCAAAAAGATTCATATACTGATAATACATAAAACGTTCCCGCCTTCTTTCCATAAACAGATCAATGGTTTTTTCATGATTAAAAAGGAAATAGTAGACCGAATTTTCGAGCAGGGCTTTCATCTCCGAAACATTTTTGGCCATAATGAGCGCGTTTAGTCTTTCATCATTTAACTCATAACCGCCTCGCAGCGAATAGGCAATCAGTTCTTCCCGGGACAAGCCATAAAACTTCTTCCCACGATAAACCCAAATCAGATTCAAAAGATCGATGTTACGTCTTTGAACCTGAACCAGCTCTTTATTCTCTTTCTGATCAATCTTGAGCAGACGATTTTTTAATAAATCATAATAATAGCGATCCAAGTTCTTTTCAATCATAATCAACTCGACATCATCGGTGATGTTTTTATAGATTTCCAGTACCCGATAATAGTCAGTGCCCATGGTCAGCTTTTTAAAACTCTCCCAGTCCTTAACTTTAAAAAGCCGCTCAAAGGGTAATTTGGTGTGCGTTTTTGAGTAAACCATCAGGGGTTTTAGATTTTCCAGATTCTCACCACGGGACAAACCTCTAATCAGAACACGAAGCGACTCAACTTCCATCCGAACCAGAAAGGTCTTTAAAAAGAGCTTCTCGTTGCCGGACAGATAGTGCATCAGCTTTTCAATTTGATTGATTTTCAAATCATTAAGATGCGCTTCTATTTCCGTTCGATGAAGCTTTTGAGGGTCCATATTTTTTAAAAATTCGCCATAATAGGTGTGATCACGTAAATATATAAATACTTCGCTCAGGCTTTTAGTTTTAATCAGATCCTGATACTGATCTTCTCTT
This sequence comes from Eubacteriaceae bacterium ES2, assembly GCA_031222025.1. Lineage (GTDB taxonomy): Bacteria > Bacillota > Clostridia > Eubacteriales > Eubacteriaceae > Acetobacterium. The sequence goes on from CP130740.1 coordinate 2,490,787, forward strand.
ATTTTTCTGGCAGTCATTGCCAGAACTTTGGTATTGACACAGGAAAATTTACTATTTGACATATCTCCACACTTTTCCTTAAAAATTATGATTCGCTACTCAGTGAAATATTAAACAGTTTTTCCAGTACTTCAACAGCTTTTTCGTCTTTCTTCTCATCGTAACCGTCATGAATGCTTTTTATTTCTTTTTTCATCTCATTAACGATTTTTTCGCGCTCTTCTTTGGCACTGCTAATCTGCGCCTGGTAATTCTGATCTGCAATCATATGAGCCTGTTCAAGTTCGATTTTTTCATTTTCTTTCACTTGCGCTTTAGTACGTGTGATTATAGTCTCAGCCCGCGCCGTTACATTTTCTTTTATCCGAACAGCTTTGGAATCAAGATCGATAATTTCGCGAATCACTTTGTTGATATCTGCATCATCACTATGTAACATATAAGCCTCCTTTCTGTCAGATCCTTTACTAAAGAGATTTATACCCAAATCTCTTCATTTCATTATAGCACTAATAATATTTCAATCAATCTAAAATTGAAATTTACTTTGTTGATTTCTATTAAATTTTAATTAAATATTTCTTAACAATTTTAAAAAACTTGACAAGCCTTTAACATCGTTCTAAAATTAGATCAACCCCTCCCTACCAGGGGTAGGAAAGGAGCTATTAATATGAAGCAACAATTTAAAATAGAAGGCATGACCTGTACTGCCTGTGCCGCCGCTATTGAACGGAAAGTATCGTCAATGGACGGAGTTGAGTCGGCGGTTATTAATTTTTCCACTGAGAATCTGGTCGTAATCTTTGATGCCGAAAAACAAGGTTCTGATGACATTATTGCTGCCATTATCAATCTCGGTTACGGCGCAACACTGATAAATCCAGAAACAAAAGCCAGCCAGCCAGCTAAAAAAAGCAAAATTAAACCGCTTGATCAACAGCTGACGGAAGTTAAAAAACGCCTGATCATTTCTATCATTTTTACTGTCCCACTTTTTTATCTGGCTATGGGACCAATGATCGGTCTGCCAGTACCAACGTTTTTATCTGGTGAAGAAAATCTATTAATCAACGCCTTAACACAAATGTTCCTGGCTATACCGGTAATGATCGTTAATCGGCAGTTTTATACCAACGGGTTTAAGGCGCTTCTTAAGAAAATTCCCAACATGGATTCGCTGGTGGCAGTTGGTACTACAGCAGCATTTGCCTATGGAATCATTGTTCTCTATGCCCTTGCATATGGTTTTTCATATCAGATCCCAATGCTGATTCATCAGTATTCCCATTCTCTTTACTTTGAATCTACCGCTGTCATTCTGACTTTAATTACTCTGGGGAAATTTTTTGAAACCCGCGCTAAAGGCAGAACCTCTTCGGCAATTGAAAAGCTGATTGAACTGGTACCCGATACAACACGAATCCTAAAAGATGGCGTTGAGCAGGAAGTATCGTTAGAAGCTGTCCACGTCGGCGATACCATTGTCATCCGGCCGGGTGATCGGATCCCCGTCGATGGCACAATCGTTTTTGGCTCATCAAGTGTTGATGAATCCCTACTTACCGGTGAAAGTATCCCCGTTGAAAAACAAATCAATGATATAGTTATCGCCGGCAGCATTAATAAAACAGGGGCATTTCATTTTAAAGCCGAAAAAATCGGTGAAAATACGACATTAAGTCGAATTATCAAACTGGTCGAAGAAGCCCAATCATCAAAGGCGCCTATTGCCAGAATTGCTGATGAAGTCAGCCGCTACTTTGTCCCTGCCGTAATGGGAATTTCGGTGTTGAGTTTTCTAATCTGGTTCTTGCTTGGCTACGGTTTTTCTTTTGCCCTGGGAATTGGTATTACCGTTCTGGTTATCTCCTGTCCCTGCGCATTGGGTCTTGCTACCCCTACAGCCATTATGGTTGGAACCGGAAAAGGAGCTGAAAAAGGAATTCTTTTTAAAAACGGTCCGGCACTGGAAATACTGGGTAAATCAAAAGTCATCGTGTTCGATAAAACCGGGACCCTTACTGAAGGGAAACCTTCGGTCACTGATTTGGTAGTATTTGATAACAATATTTCAGAAACAGAACTCATAATAAAAATGGCCTCTGTTGAAAAAATGTCAGAGCATCCACTAAGCGAAGCTATTTTAGACTTTGCCAAAGATCTCGACTTGCTGGAAGTCAGAAATTTTCTGGCTGTCCCCGGCATGGGTATAACTGGCGATATCAATCAAACAACAATTTCGATCGGTAACCCGAAAATGATCCAAAACGATGGTCTGAAATTAGCCGACAGCATGATGACTACTTATCATCAGTTTTCCGACACTGGTAAAACTCCTTTATTAGTCGCCTGGGATCATGAAATCAAAGGCATCATCGCCGTTGCAGATACCATCAAGGCTTCCAGCAAACGAGCAGTAGCTGAACTCAAACAGATGGGCCTGGATATTCATATGTTGACAGGTGACAATGAAAGAACCGCAAACGCGATCGCTAAACAGTTTGGAATTGAAAATGTGATCGCCAATGTCCTACCTGATGAAAAATCGGGAGTAATCTCATCCCTGCAAAATATTGGACAACAAGTAATCATGGTTGGCGACGGAATTAATGATGCCCCGGCCTTAGCTCAGAGCGATGTGGGTATTGCCATTGGCAATGGCACTGATATTGCGATTGAATCAGCTGATGTAGTCTTAATGCAGGATAATCTTTTAAATATCGTTTCTGCCATTCAACTTAGTCGGGCAACTCTCAGAAACATTAAGCAGAATCTTTTCTGGGCGCTGATCTACAATACGATTGGAATTCCTGTTGCGGCAGGGCTTCTCTATCTGCCACTTGGTTTAACCCTTAATCCAATGATCGCTGCTGCTGCTATGAGTTTAAGTTCAGTTTCGGTTGTTTTAAACGCTTTATCACTAAAAACGTTTAAAGCTAAATTTGTCACTCAATCCGATGATGAAGGCGGTGAGCTGATTTCACAATTGAAGCAATCAGAAACTGCAAGTGAATTATTAAAAAAAGAAGAAATACAGAAAGAAGGAACAATTATGAAAAACTATGTACTTGATGTTAAGGAAATGTCTTGTCAGCATTGTGTTAAACGTGTCATGGGAATTTTGCAGGAATCAGATGTTGTCCAAAATCCTGAAGTATTACTGGACGAAGCTGAGGCAAGATTTACGGCAGCAGAAGGAGCGGATATTACTCCGCTTATTAAAGCAATTAACGATGCTGGTTATCCCACTTCCTTGAAGGGGTAACAATGTCAACAATTGATCGTACGAAAGAGACCAATCTTTTAAAGACCGCTCGTGGTCAAATCGATGGAATTCTTAAAATGCTAGAAGATGACCGTTACTGTATCGATATCTCAAAACAGATTCTGGCCGTGATGGCCATCCTTAAAAAAGCAAATCTCGAAATTCTTGAAAAACACTTGCAAAACTGTGTGAAAGATGCTTTTCTCGAAGGCAAAGGAGATGCAAAAGTTGCCGAGATTATGCTGATTCTCGATAAATACTATCAAAAGTAAAAGAAGACCAGCTGGTCTTCTTTTACTTTTTAAGTTCAATTGAGATGGGATTCGTAAAAGGTGGCGAGCTCATGCCAACCTGACTGGTAATAGTAACTGCAATGGTCTGTCCCACTTGCGGTTCAAAATTGAGCCCATCAAAGCCATCGAGGTTCACTCGTGCCTGATCAAAATTTTCATTATCCAGCACAGTTACCAAAAGCTCAGTCTCACTGACCTCGTCAATAGTCGCGGTAAAAGAGATACTGTCCGCCACAACATCAGTGCTTTCGTCGCTGCTGTCCGCTGCGCAGCCAGTCAAAAATCCCAAACTTAATAACAAGATTAGACTTAAACCAATTCCTTTTTTCATTGTGCCTCCTAAATAGATTGATTTAAAATACTTCTGTGATAGTCAGTCAAGAACTATCAGTTTTATATTTTTTACCCTTATTTTTATCTTGAAATCATTCATTTGAACATTAATTTCAAAGGTAATTAAAACGCTGTTTTCAATCAATCCAGTAGTCCGTTAATCACATATGCCTCTTAATTTTTTAAAAATGACCCTCACAGCAGAATCAACTATTTTTACATCAGTGGCGCCACTATCCGTAATATAGCCTGTCCCAGATGTGTGAAAAATGAAGCTTTCTGCCACTTTTCAAATTTGATTTCTTCGCATTTTTCCATTATTTCAAAAAAGTCGGCCTTAACATCTAAAACTGTACTGGGACTGTTTATCCAGGCGGCTGATTCATAATTCCAGGTCAGACTGCGGTAATCCATATTAATGGAACCAATCATACAAACCTCATCATCACTGACCAGCACCTTGCCATGCAGGAATCCCGGGGTATATTCGTAAATTTTCACACCCTCGGCCAACAAGTCCCCATAAAATGAACGGGTGGTCTTGTGAACAATGGCTTTATCGGCGATTCCTGGAGTCATGATCCTGACATCCACGCCAGCCCGAGCCGCCATCTGAATACAGTTTATTATATCGGAGTTCAGGATCAAATAAGGCGTCGAAATATAAATATAGTCTTTCGCATTAGCAAAAAGGCTCATATACATATTTTCGGCAGGATTTTTTTCATTCATCGGCCCATCGCCAAAGGGCATGACCAAATCATCAGTTTCGATATTTAAAGGCTCACCACGATATACAAAAAGATCGCTGGTTTCCCCTGATAGACCGTCCCACATGTTAAGATAAAGTGCAACCAGCGAGTTTACAGCATCACCTTCAAGTTTGACCGCCATATCTTTCCAGTGACCATGTTTGACAATGGCATTAATGTATTCATCTCCGATATTTATCCCCCCGACGATCGCTTTATTACCATCTACGATTGTAATTTTCCGGTGGTCCCGAAAACTGATAAACTTATATAATGACCGCGACAACGGATTGAAAGGGATCGACTTTATTCCATTTGCACTGCAAACTTTATAAAAATCCTTTGGCAGAACGCCAAAACTCCCCATTTCGTCAACCAGAATCCGAACTTCAACTCCTTCATTTGCTTTTTCAATCAAAGCATTCATCATTTCGTCATACATTTTTCCCTTGGCCATAATAAAATATTCGATAAACACATACTTTTTTGCCGAACCGATCAGTTTTAGATGCTCGGCATGCATAATTTCACCCAGCTTCAGATAAGTGGTTCTGGTATTTTTCCAGACTGGAAGTCCGGTTAAATGATTAATCAAATTAATCTCTTTGATAAACCCCGGGTTTTCAATGGAATCATAAAGCTCTCGATTCTGAGTCAGCTGATTGATGGTATTTTCATTGTTTTTCTCCCAAGCTTCGATATTCTTTTTAGTCAGATGTTTATTGCCCCAGATAAAATACAGAATAATTCCCAATACCGGCAGGGTCAGAATAAAAATAATCCAAGATATTTTAAATGACGTAATTTTTCGCTGATAGACAATGCTTAAAACTACCAGTACAGCGATTAACTGAATAACCCAGTAAACCTGATAGGCATAATTTAAAATCCTTATAAAAATAAAACTAAAAATGGCCAGCTGTAAAATGATCAGAATAATGTTAATGATTGTACGAATATAGTTATTAGATTCTCTTCCCATTGTTCCTCCCCAAAATATTATTTGCAGATAATTATTCATCGTAATTATTATCTGATAAAACGTTATAAGCTATCCCAAAATTTCATAAATTCGAAACACAAATCAGATCTTTTCTTATTATTTTTGAAGGTTGATTGTCACTGAATTATTAAAAATTCTTGTTTTAAACATTTATTTTATGCAGATTTACATCAATTTAAGCAGAAAAAATATTTCTTATCCCACTTTTATTTTTTTGCGTTATAAAATATTCATTTAATTAACAATGAACTGATATAACTCTTCTCCATAATCTTCCTGCGACATCGCTATTGCCAATTGTTCAGCGCTTGATTTGTAAGCTTCATTACTAACCAGATCCAGTAGCTTAGCTCTTAAGATATCCCTTTTGAGCTTTCCAATTGGAATCCCTTTAGGCCCTGCCCCGGACGAAGCAATTAGTTGGTCCCAAAGGGGCTGATCAGCTGTATGGGGAATTGCCATCGTCGCACAGCCTGCTTTCAGTGCCGAATGGGTTGTTCCTGCCCCGCCATGATGGATAACCCCATACATTTGAGGGAATGCCCAATCATAAGGAATCCCATCGACCCAAAATATATTATTTATTTTTCTTCTATCAATTTTTCTTAATCCACCGCCAGCAATATTAATAATCGCCGCTATGCCCAATTCTTTTAAAACCTCTAAAATCAACGCCGTCGTTCTTTCCGGTTCCGGATTAACCATCGATCCGAATGTAATCAAAATTACTTTTTCATGATGGTCAAGGAAAGCCAGTAAATCCTGTGACGGTTGCCAGCCAGTCATCTGGTCACGCTCCCAGAAGCCGGCCACCATCGCATTATCCGGCCAGGTGTCAGGCTGTTTAAACAGGACTGGCGAGACTGTATAAAAAACTTTCATCCTCAGCAATTCCTTTAGAATCAGCTTTTTCGTATATTCGTTGGGAAAATGTTTTTTTACTGCCATCATAATAGCTGAGGCCGTCCCCGAATTAGCCAGCTTGTAAGTTAATGGATTAATCAGACTCCCCAAATTCTTATTGATCCCCACATTTGAATAGCCTTTAACGTCATGTAACATACAAGGAACTGGTGAAAGCATGGCTATTTTACCACCGGTTTTTAAATGCCAGGGCAAGGGTACGGTCACTTTGGGATGAAAAATAATGCAATCCGGTGCAATTTTCATAATAATTTCATACTGCAGATCAATCATCCGTCTCTGAATAGGCAAAGACTGTTTAGAAAGATCAATTAGGGCTTTAATCTTTTTTAAACCGCTTTTTCCACCTCCCATTGCCTCTCTTCCGGTATCGGTATCCAAAAGATCGAGAAACTCTGAGCCCAGCGAATAAAAATCAAAATCTGATTCCTCCGCCAATTTTCGGTATTGTTGCGGAAAAGCACAGACAACTTCTTCTCCGTATGAACGCAGCATCTCTGCAACGCCGAGAAAGGGCTCACAATCTCCGCGAGATCCTATTGATATCATCAGAATTTTCATAACAACTCCATTTATTTTCTCTATTAAAAATATTATACCCCCAAAAGCACTATATAATTTATGTGTCAGATCTTTTAACCAATTTTATTAAGCCATTTTGTCTGGCCGTATTAATCGCTGCCTGTTTGCCACGAACTTCCAATTTTCGGTATATATTTTGCAAATGAGTTTTAACAGTTGTGCTTGAAATAAACAATGCTTCGGCAATCTCTTCGCGTTTATACCCTTCAGCTGTTAGGGAAAGCACTTCCTCTTCCCGCTCGGTCAGTTCAACTTTCATTAACGACTGACCCCGCAACGTTTTTAAATAAGCTTCGCTTTCAAATACAATTTTTTTTATATAATCATTTTCCGGATTTGATTTCATAACATCAGTCATAATCGGCAAGAGCATCTGCGCATTCTCTGTAAACGGTAGAATGATTCCATCAGCCTGGGCATCTTTTAGCGTATGAAAAAGTTCATCTATTGCTTCGTTCTTTTCACCCAAATAATATTTGGCAATGGCTTTAAAAATTCCGTTATGAATAAATCCCAACTGATTATGGTAAATGTTAAAATAATCAACAAAGGTCTCGCTCAAAATATCCAGTTTTAAATAATCTTTGGCGGCCGCAACCGCTTTTCCATAAACCAGATAATTAAAGGCAACCCCCTGATAAAAGAGTTCCCCCTCATTCATATCCCCCACCTGTAACCAGTAGGGAATTTTTGACGGTTGACCCAGAATTGCGTATATGTAGCCTTTGCACAAATCCAGAGTAGTGTTATAAATCGGATTATTCCGAGCCAGAATTTTTTCTTCAAGCTGCGAATAACAATCCAGTGCGTCCTCGATCTCGCCGTTTTTCAGTTTTAGACGAATCAAAACAAAATTGGCACATAGAATTACACTGTACTGATCTTTTGTTGCCGCTTTTAAAAGCGCTTTTTCACAGTTTATTGCCGCTTTGGCCCAATCTCCGGTTTCCAGGGCATATTCTGCCAAAGCCAGATATTCAGAACCTGTTCCACAACCGTCAGCATATTTGGGATAAACCGGAAATTTTTCAACAATCAGCTGGGTTGTATGTTTCATTTTACCCGCTTCTCTAAAATACATGTAAAGCAGATGGGGTGAGCCAAAAGTGAATTCATTCTCCCGATGCATCAGGTAGGACTGGTCACCGTCTAGCAGACGGATAATCCGGTCATTCAATTCAGTGGATTCATCAATATAATTAAAGACCGTAAATTTTCGAATGATGGAGATTTCACCGAGAATTCGATTCCGTTGTCTGAGGGGAATATCTTTTACTGACAGAAAATACTTTTCCAACTCATCAAGACGCTGAAAGGCTGCCCGAGATCTTAGTTCATTGCCCCGCAGCAGATCAACCATGATGTATTGGAGGTAAGCAATCGGATACTGATGAAGTAATTCAAGGGGCAAGTTTTCAAACATTTCAGCCGAACCATCAAATTCTCCCAGTTCGTTGCGGATATTTTCCGGCCGATTCAAGTGACTAAGAATTTGTTGGGCTTCCCCAGCCCGATATAAAAACTGATAGCCTGATTCAAATTCCTGCTGTTGTAAAAACCATTGGCCTAAACGACAAAAAATGTTTTGGTGATGTGATTCATCAAAATTTTGCTTTTTTCTGAGAAAATCTAGGAGAACGGCATGAATTTCGTAGAGCTTGCGTGATTCATCATAAACAATAAAAGAATTCTCTCTAACCAGTTCCCTTAGTGTCTCCTCTGCTTCTGAAAAACCCGTTACAAAGCTAGCCTGTTGTCCAGTAAAAGCGTCCATAAACGATAATTCAATCAGAAATTTCTGAATGGTCTGATCATAATCACTGAAAAGGGTCTGTTCAATCAATTCTTCAATCGTTAAACTGAAGCCAACAGGAATTCCCCTTTCTAATCCTAAAAGCAACATATAGGTCAGGGTAATCCAGCCGCCACCGTAGCTGCAGATTTTTTCCAGATCATAGGGCGTAATATTATCGCTTAGAAGACGGCAATAGTCTTCAATCTCGGTATGGGAAAATTTGAAAAATCCCCGGGTGATATGTCGACAAAGCCCTTTGGCCACCAGCTCCGAACAGTTGAATTGAACTGTATTCCGCGTAATTAAAAGAAGATGTAAGTTATCAATCTGTTCATAAGCGATCAGTTCAATCAGTCGGTTTAAACGGTCGCTGTGAACCCAATGGTAGTCATCCAAAACCACGATCCGTTTCTGATTGCTGCTAAATTGGGAAATCACTGCAATCACCTGTTCCATCTGGCTGGCGTTGACCGGAAAACCTAAACGCAGTAAAGCCGCACCGGTTTTGTCATCTACCTTTGAAACTTCCCGGGCCAGTTTTTCCCAGTCATTTTCCGACAGTTCCGATTCCCGGTGAAAGGCCATCCAGACCGGATGGATTCCTTCGATTTCCAGAAACTGATGTACTGCTGTGGTCTTGCCATAACCCATTGGTGCTTCCACAACGGTTAGAGGATAATCGAAAACATCACGCAGTAGCGTAATTAAGCGTTGTCGTTTTAATATTTTCTGCTTCACAGGCATCTCTCTCAACATAAAATTTTGTTGAGTTTATTATAACCTAATTGTTAATTACTGTTAAGTTTTTTGTTCGTTAATAACCATTATGACATTTAATGCGGGCTTACTGTCCTATATCGTCAATGCTGATTCAAATCCTTTAATATTTGTGATTTTCCATCTTACCGAACGACTATTTTTATGAATAGACAATCAAAAAGCAGCCTTCTTATAAATTTTTTAAGAACGACTGCTTGTCAGAACAAATTAAATATTGCTTAGATCGATTTTTCCGGCTAATGTGTTAGTTTTATTAATACTTACCCCGCACTAGGTGTCGTTACTATCTCTATATTGGACCCCCCTGGTGTATCACCTCCAATTACCATTAGCCGAAAACTGTATTGGATACCTGGCGAAAGATTGGTTGCCGTTGCCGTATTAGAATTTGCATCTAAACTGCCTGTTGTGGAATCCGACCATGTTGTTTCACCATCTGCCTTCTGCTGCAGTTTAACAGACGTTGCTCCCGTCTGGGCATCAAAACTGAACTCGGCTGTCGTTTCGGAACAAGCAGTGCTTGCTAAGCTATTTGTTGGTGTCGGCACAGTTATTGTAACAATACTGGTATCAATTCCGCTGGCCGTATTAATTCCTTTTAAGATTAATGAACCTGGTTTTACTTCGTTGAAAAAATCAGCATTGTAGTGAATATTATCGTGAAAATTCGGAGAACAGGTTAATCCTGTTGATCCTGGTTCAAAATAAACAGAACCAAAGCTGTCGCCTTCAAGATAAAGCGTTACATAATTAGACGTTGTTCCTGCTACAAAAGAACTGACAGCATAAAGACTCAACTTGCCGTGAACGGTCACAGCGCAAGTTGCGATTTTATTGCCATCGATAGTACTGACTGTAATGATTGCCATACCGGCATGAACAGCTGTCACCTTACCGTTTATGTCAACACTGGCAATCGTATCATCACTGCTGGACCAACTGACTCCCTTATTTGTAGCAACGGCCGGTTCAACTGTCGCTGTCAGATCAGCTGTTTCCTGATAAACCAAATCAAGGCTTTCCTGATCAAGGCTTATCCCGGTCACTGCTAACGATACCGCCTCGACAGTTACTGTGCAGCTTGCAGTTTTGCTGCCTGCAGCTGTAGTAGCGATAATATTGGCAGTACCGGGATGATTTGCTGTTACTAAGCCATTTACATCAACACTTGCTATAGAGGCATTGTCACTTGACCAACTGTACGCGTGACTGCTCGCATTAGTAGGGTTAAAGGTGGCTGTCAAGGTTTCCGTATCACCTACCGAAAGGGTGGTTGATGTTTTATTCAGAGTCACTCCCAGTACCGGCTGAATAGTCACAACATTTGATGCTCCCGGCGTTTCACCCCCATATACCAGTAACCGGAAAGTGTATACTGTATCTGCTGAGAGCCCAAGCGCTGACACAGAAGTGGAATTTTCATTCAGACTAGCAGGACTAATCGTCGCGTTGCTCCAATCCGCATCAGTCCCAGCTTTCTTCTGAAGTAGTATTAAGGACGCTCCCGTTTGAGCCGTAAAACTGAAAGTAGACGTCGTTCCCGAATAGTCAGTTAAGGCAAGGCTGTCTGTTGGCGTAAGAACCGTGATGTCGACCATGCTGCTGTCGATCCCGCTGCCCGTCTGGATTCCTTTAAGCGTTATAGTTCCCGGTTTCGCCTCGTTATTAAATTCAACTACAACTCGACCAGACATAACAGACTGCGAGCTTGTCAAACCGGTATCACCGGCCTGAACATTAACAGCTCCAATCGTATCTCCTTCAATATCCAGAACAACTGAATTATAAGGTGATCCCGCCATAAAATCACTTTTTTGATAAATACTCAATTTGCCATGAACGGTCACTGCGCAAGTTGCTATTTTGTTGCCATCTACAGTCGTGACTGTAATAGTTGCAGTACCGGCATGAACAGCTGTTATCTTACCGCTTGTGTCAACACTGGCAACTGTATCATCACTGCTGGACCAGCTAACCTCTTTATTTGTTGCCGTGGCCGGTTCAACAGTCGCTGTCAGATCAGCTGTTTCCTGATAAATCAAGTCAAGGCTTACTGGATTAAGACTTACCCCAGTTACCGCTATCGGTGCCGGCGGTGAATAGCCGCCTCCTCCACCGCCGTTATTCGGCTGATTAACCAAAACTGGTGGGATCCCGACGTTATCCTCAACATGCTGATAATTGGGTAGCCTTTCGTAGGTAACACCATCTGCCGCCACATCCAGGTTCTCAACCGTTCCCTGCCCCCGCAAATCTGTTTGTCCCAAAAGATCAAGATTCGTGATTTTTGTTTGAGTATCAAAATTTAAACTACTTCCATTTCCATTCTCAGTGACCACCATCGAGACAATAGTTGTATTTCCCTGGCTCGTCACTATCATACCCGGTGCATCCACGATCACACTTTCGAATTCACCTACCAGAATGACAGTCTCACCTGCGGCATCCTCTGAAATAACGATTCTAAGACCATTAACGTCTTTGGCCACAATTCTCACCTGCCCGGAAGATGTTCTTTCCATGACAATCCGGCTATACTGACCACCGTTAATATGGATACTGTTTGGCCCGCCACCACGAACATAGGTATCACCAAGTACTACTATATTATTAAGCGTAACCGTGCCATTTCCTACGTTTTCGTCAATGGTCAGATCGCCATCGATAATCATATTCTCAAGTGTCACACCATCTGCAGCAATTACCACGTCACTTTCTATTTTCGGATTATCTGAATTAGCGCTAAATATTCCAGGCTCATTATAAGTCACCAGCTCTCCTCTAGTCAACAGCGCATTGACTGCCAACTGGATGGCTAGAAATGCCTGATTAATCTCAGATTCTGAATTATTTGAATCGATCTGATTGCTGTTAAGTGCATCTTGAAGGTTACTCCAAGTTGAAGGGGTATAGTCTGCCTGATGCAAACCTTGTATTTTATTTAGCATCTCCTGATAGGAGGTCAAACCGCTTTGGGTTTTTACAACTTTTACCTGAAGCGCTTCAAGGCGCAACGAGCTTCCAACCGTTCCTAGTTGTTGACCATCAGAGTACCAGTCATCATTTGATAATGGGAGATTTCCAATATTCTGGACATGACCGCGATAGGCCACGCTATAAGCAGAAGACTGATTGCCAGAACTATCAACCAGTGCAATTTTTACTGCCTCGATGCGCAGGCCCTCACCTCTTGTACCAGCATATTCTCCATTCTTTGGCCACTGCATGATATCTGTTTCATCATACAACCAGCCTTTGTTTTGAACATGAACATTATAGCGAATTTCAAGACCATCTGGGACTGATCCGTCTAGCTTGATTTCAAAACCTTCAATTCGCTTTGACTGACCAACGGTTCCAATTATCTCAGGGCTCTCCACCCAACTACCATCGACTGGATAGTCACCTATATTTTGGATATGCCCTCGACTGGCAACACCGATGATGCCATCTTGAGCAATTACATCTGTATGAGGCCCTATAAGAAGTAGAAAACATATAATTATCATAATTATTTTTTTATTATTAAGCAACCGTTTATAACTCATTTCTTACCCAATCCTTTGTGATTATTCAAGAATATGATAACATAAAATGTTCAACAAAAAAGGAGTATATTTCACTCAAAAAGGAGTATATTGAAATAAGAATATGCGTCAAATGCTACCTTATTCGTCGCATCAATCGCCTTTTATTTACGCTAAATATACATTCCTATAACACACCGTTAACAAACCGCGTACACGGCTCCGATTCTCTTCGCCTCGTCTCGGGCTTCTCCTGAGTTTTTTCTTTTATAAAGCAATAAATATCTTCTTTTACCTTTAAATGTACTATCCGGTCAATCGCTCAAGCGGCTAACTTGGTTCCGCTGCGCTCCGCCTCGTCAAGTCATACGCCAGAAGGCGCCTTCCTTCGATAAAGCAAAAAAACCTGAAAACAAACTCGCTTGTTTTCAGGTATCTTTTTTATTTCCAGAGCCGAACGGCCCGTTGATTACGTAAATGGTGACCCATGGGCGACTTGAACGCCCGACACCCTGATTAAAAGTCAGATGCTCTACCAACTGAGCTAATGGGTCATTAAAATTTAGATAAGTTTTCAATTAAAATGCGTTAGCTTTATCACTGTTATTTCGCTAGCGCTCAACTTCCGATCAATTTCTGAAAGAAATTGCGATAAAGCATTGGTGGGAGAAGATGGATTCGAACCATCGTAGACGTTGTCAACGGATTTACAGTCCGCCCCCTTTAGCCACTCGGGCATTCTCCCAGTCTTTAAACAAAAAAATGGAGCTGATGAACGGACTTGAACCGTTAACCTGCTGATTACAAATCAGCTGCTCTGCCAATTGAGCCACATCAGCTTAAAAATATATGTATTCTATTGATCTTATTTTAAATGAAAACCCTTAAATTCGTATTGGTGCTTTTCATTTACAATGAGTCAGTTTTGTCACTGTCGTTTCGCTTACGCTCAACTTCCGACCAATTTCTTTAAGCAATTGGGACAAAACTTAAATGGCGACCTGGAAGGGACTCGAACCCTCGACCTCCAGCGTGACAGGCTGGCATTCTAACCAGCTGAACTACCAGGCCGCATTTTTTTGGTGACCCCTAGGAGAATCGAACTCCTGTTACCGCCGTGAAAGGGCGGTGTCTTAACCGCTTGACCAAGGGGCCTGATTAAATTTTAGCGGATACGAATACTTCATATCCGCATTTTTGACAAATGGCTCCCCAGGCTGGATTCGAACCAGCAGCCTATCGGTTAACAGCCGAGTGCTCCACCGTTGAGCTACTGAGGAATATTTAAGCCCCGCAACGTCCTATCCTCCCGGGCAGTCACCCACCAAGTACTTTCGGCGCTAGAGGACTTTACTGCTGTGTTCGGTATGGGAACAGGTGTAGCCCCTCTGCTATCGTTACGAGACAAATTAACTATTCTATTGTGTTTTTCTGTTGTTCTTTGGCTGGTATTTTTAATCCCTTCTTTGCTTATCCTCAAGGGATAAGAAGGCTTAAAAATGCCGAAGGTCTGTCACCGCTCGCCCGCTTACGCTCTAAGCTCGCTATGATTTTTCCTTCTGAAAAATCAGTTTGATCATTCAAAACAGCATAGTGTATATTCTTTGGATCAAGACCTCGGCTGATTAGTACTGGTCCGCTCCATATGTTGCCATACTTCCACTTCCAGCCTATCGACCTGGTCGTCTACCAGGAGCCTTAACCTTGCGGTGAGATATCTTATCTCGAGGGGGGCTTCGTGCTTAGATGCCTTCAGCACTTATCCCGACCAAACTTAGCTACCCAGCTATGCCCCTGGCGGGACAACTGGTGCACCAGTGGTTTGTCCATTCCGGTCCTCTCGTACTAGGAACAGCTCCTCTCAAATATCTAACGCCCACGACGGATAGGGACCGAACTGTCTCACGACGTTCTGAACCCAGCTCGCGTGCCTCTTTAATGGGCGAACAGCCCAACCCTTGGGACCTGCTTCAGCCCCAGGATGAGACGAGCCGACATCGAGGTGCCAAACCTCCCCGTCGATGTGGACTCTTGGGGGAGATAAGCCTGTTATCCCCGAGGTAGCTTTTATCCGTTGAGCGATGGCCCTTCCACTCGGTACCACCGGATCACTAAGCCCGACTTTCGTCCCTGCTCGAGATGTCTCTCTCGCAGTCAATCACCCTTTTGCCTTTGCACTCTAACAGATGGTTTCCAACCATCCTGAGGGTAACTTTGGGCGCCTCCGATACATTTTTGGAGGCGACCGCCCCAGTCAAACTGCCCATCTGACACGGTCCAATGTCCGGATTACGGACACTTGTTAGAATTCCAATAGTACAAGGGTGGTATCCCAACAGCGGCTCCTTCGAAACTAGCGTTCCAAATTCTTTGCCTCCCACCTATCCTGTACGTCTACTACCAGAATCCAATGCCAGATTGCAGTAAAGCTCTACGGGGTCTTTCCGTCCTGTCGCGGGTAACTCGCATCTTCACGAGTACTACAATTTCACCGGGTGTGTTGTCGAGACAGCGCTCAAATCGTTACGCCTTTCGTGCGGGTCAGAACTTACCTGACAAGGAATTTCGCTACCTTAGGACCGTTATAGTTACGGCCGCCGTTTACTGGGGCTTAAATTCGCACCTTCGCTTGCGCTAAGCACTCCTCTTAACCTTCCAGCACCGGGCAGGCGTCAGCCCCTATACGTCATCTTTCGATTTAGCAGAGACCTGTGTTTTTGCTAAACAGTCGCTTGAGCCTCTTCTCTGCGGCCCCCCTTAAGGGGCACTCCTTCTCCCGAAGTTACGGAGTCATTTTGCCGAGTTCCTTAACAACACTTCTCCCGCTCATCTTAGGATTCTCTCCTCGCCTACCTGTGTCGGTTTACGGTACGGGCACCTTCTCTCTCAATAGAAGCTTTTCTCGACAGCGTGAAATCAGCGACTTCCCTACTTATTTTTCGTTCCCCATCACGCCTCAGCCTTATAACAAAGGGGATTTGCCTCCTCTGTAAGCCTTAACGCTTGGCCCGGCTCTACCAATCACCGGGTTCGCTTATCCTTCTGTGTCACTCCATCTCTCAAACAATTAAAGGTGGTACAGGAATTTCAACCTGTTGTCCATCGCCTACGCTATCCAGCCTCGGCTTAGGCCCCGACTTACCCTGAGCGGACGAGCCTTCCTCAGGAAACCTTGGGCTTTCGATGGTGAAGATTCTCACTTCACTTTCGCTACTCATGCCAACATTCTCTCTTGTCTTTCGTCCACCAACCCTTACAAGTCAGCTTCTCCCTCAAGACATTGCTCCCCTACCACTATAGTCTAAACTATAATCCATCGCTTCGGTGCCAGATTTTAGCCCCGTTTATTTTCGGCGCACAACCACTCGACCAGTGAGCTATTACGCACTCTTTAAATGTGTGGCTGCTTCTAAGCCAACATCCTGGTTGTTTATGCAGTTGCACATCCTTTCCCACT